>NZ_NFUR01000009.1 GCF_002127225.1 Sphingomonas sp. IBVSS2 | reverse complement strand
GCCAAAAACCGGAAGACCTTGGAACGGCTTGTCTTTCTCTGAGTATCCAACGCCTAGAAGCCGTCAGAACCCAGGGCCGCCGCCCACATGTCCCTTCATCTAAATCACTATGTCAAAGAGCACGTTCCTGCCCGAAGCGTCGCCACGAGCACCCCTTGGAGGGGAAACAGTCAGCGCCGCCGAAGCCGCGCAACCGATTGAAGAACGTCCCAACCGGAGGCCGGTCAGAGCAGAGAAGCGAGCGCCTCGCTGCCGGGAGGGCGCCATCTATGTGCCGGACCGATTCCCGTCAACCCGAAAAATGCACTTTTTTCCGATCCTCGCATTTTTTCCGTTCGACCGGCGGTCTCCGCCCCGGATCGCCGTCGCGGACGGAGCGAGGGCGCCGCGCAGGGAGGGAAAGCCCCTCGCCCTTCCCCTTTCCCTTTCCCTTTCCCTTTCCCTTCCCCTTCCCCTTCCTCAAATGGAACACAGTCCCAGGCACAAGCCGGGAGCGGCGGCCGCGGCGACCCCAATTGCGCGGGCCATTCTGGAAACAAATCGGACATATCCGTTCGCCGCTCCCTGGTGAAACCGGCTGATCACGGCCGACTTCCCATGCTCCGACTGCACGGATACGGGACAGATGCCGCTACGGAAACCATGTGCGAACAAAGGTAATTACTTGTTCAGCATGATATGATCCAAGTTCGACTCAGGTATTTCGGGGGAATTACGATGGTTCGGCGAACGGATGCTGTGCGGCTCGCGCGGCTCGCGGCGCTGGTGGATGCGACGGGCGATGCGGTCGATGCCGATCGGTTGAGCCGCATCCAGCGATCGGATTTCATTTCGGAGATCGGCGCCGTCCTCTCGCTGCTCGCCGATCGGTCGGCGGCGTTGTCGCATGCGCTCGAGCGGCTGCGCGATCGCATCGCCGGTGCCGGCGTCCCCCGCCGCCCGCGCCAGGCCGACCGCAAGCTGTTCGGCACGCTCGCCCGCCACCTGAAGCGCATCGGCCTGCTGCTCGCCATGGGCACCGCCGCCTGGGCGACCACCGCCGCGGCCAATACCAGCGTATCGCGCATGGCGCTCGCCAAGGCGATGATGGCACCGATGCCCACGCCGCCGGCGATACCGCCGGTCCATGTCGGCGACATGGTTCTGAATCCGGTCACCAATGCCAATGAGCGCGTGGTCGAAGTGATCAACGACGCGCTGGTCCGCACCGACCAGAACAACACGATCCTGCTCGCCAACACCATCGGCCAGACCTTCACCGATACCAATACCAACATCACCTACACGGTGAGCGCGGTCCAGCTGACCTCGGGCAGGGTCACCGGCGTCACGCTCGACAAGACCGGCGGCGGCACGGTCACCACGCCGATCGTCACCGATGTGAGCGCGGGCATCGGCTCGGCCCCGCCGCCGCAGGGCAACGGATCGACCGGATCGACGAGTTCGGGCTTCACCTTCCCGGCCGCGGCGGGCGACCTGCATCAATATTCGAACGTCCAGCGCGGTGCGAACGGCGGCAATGGCAGCTTCGGCGCCGGCGTCGAGATCTGCATCTTCGGCGGCTGCTTCACGATCGGCGCCAATGCCTCGGCCGGCGGCGGCGGCGCCAACGGGCCGAACATCGCCGCGACGGTGACTCCCGCCAACAACGGCAACATCACCACCATCTCGGACAATCTCCCGGGCATCGCGGCGATCAGCGCGGGCGGCAATGGCGGCAAGGGCGGCGACGGCGCCGGCAATGTCCGCGGCGGCGCGGGCGGCGGCGCGGGTCGCGGCGGCAATGTCGACCTGAGCTCGAGCGTGACCATCGCCACCTCGGGCGTGCGCAGCTATGGCATCCTGGCGCAGAGCGTCGCCGGGCGCGGGGGCGCGGGCGGCACCGGGTATCTCTTCTCGGGCGGCGGCGCCTCGGGCCCGGCCGCGCAGGGCGGCACGGTCAATGTCAGCAATTCGGGCCAGATCAAGACCACCAACACCGGTGCGATCGGCATCCTGGCGCAGAGCCTTGGCGGCAATGCCGGCACCAGCGGCGGGAGCTACGGCATCGTCGGCAACCCGGGCGCCGGCAGCGTGGGCGGCGACGGCGGCAACGTCACCGTCGAGCACAGCGGAATCGTTCGCACCGAGGGCGTGGACGCCGTGGGCATCCAGGCCCAGTCGATCGGCGGTTCGGGCGGCAATGTCGGCGGGACCGGCGGGATCGTCGCGTTCGGCGGAACCGCCGGCAATGGCGGCAATGGCGGCAGCGCGACGATCAACGTGCGCGCCGGGGCCGAAGTCACCACCACCAACAGCGGCGCCTATGGTGTCTTCGCCCAGTCGATCGGCGGCGGCGGCGGCTCGGCGGGCGGATCGGGCGGCCTGGTCGCCTTCGGATCGGACGGCAGCACCGCCGGCAATGGCGGCAGCGCCTCGGCGCTGGTCGAGGCCGGCGCGACCATCACCACCGGCGGCGCCAACGCGCATGGCGTGTTCGTCGAATCGGTGGGCGGCGGCGGCGGCGCGGGCGGCGCCTCGGGCGGCGCGGTCGCGGTCGGCGGCAAGGGCGGGTCCGGCGGCACCGGCGGCGCGGCGAGCGCCACCATCGGCGGCGCGGTCCGCACCGGCGGCGTCGACGCGCGCGGCGTGTTCGTCCAGTCCGTCGGCGGCGGCGGCGGCTCGGCCGAGGGCACGGGCGGCCTCGTCTCGATCGGCGGCAGCGGCACCGGCGGCGGCCTAGCGGGCAGCGCCTCGGCCAGCATCACCGCGACCGGCAGCGTCGTCACCACCGGCAAGGGCGCCGACGCGGTGTTCGTGCAATCGGTGGGCGGCGGCGGCGGCGCGGGCTCGGGCTCGGGCGGCGTGGTCGCGCTCGGGGGAACCGGCGGCACCGGCGGCAATGGCGGCACGGTCACGGTCGGCAATGCCGGCACCGTCCGCACCGAAGGCGACGGCGCCCGCGGCATCTTCGCCCAGTCGGTGGGCGGCGGCGGCGGCAAGGGCGGCGACAGCGGCGGCCTGGTCACCATCGGCGGCAACGGCTCGGCGGCAAGCACCGGCGGCACGGTGACCATCACCAACACCGGCAGCGTCACCACGTTGCGCAACAACGCCACGGCGATCTTCGCCCAGTCGGTCGGCGGCGGTGGCGGCGACGGCGGCACCACCGGCGGCGTGCTCCTCACCATCGGCGGCAAGGGCGCGAGCGGCGGCAATGCCGGCATCGTGACCGTCAACCACAGCGGCAATATCGGCACCGGCGGCAATGATTCGAACGGCATCTTCGCCCAGTCGATCGGCGGCGGCGGCGGCAATGGCGGCGCGAGCGCGTCGCTGAGCGCGTTCGTCGGCGTCGCGATCGGCGGAGCCGGGTCGGCCGGCGGCAATGGCGGCACCGTCGACGTCAACCTCACGCCCCGCTCGGTGATGGTCGGCGGCGTGCCGACCCAGCTCGATCCGTTCATCGCGACCAGCGGCGACCGCTCGCGCGGCATCCAGCTCCAGTCGATCGGCGGCGGCGGCGGCAATGGCGGCTTCGCGGTCCAGGCGACCGGCGGCTTCTTCGGTGGCGCGAGCGTGGCGATCGGCGGCAGCGGCGGGACCGGCGGCACGGGCGGGCACGTCACGCTCGACGGCGATGCGGTGATCCTCACCACCGGCGACAATGCGCAGGGCATCCTCGCCCAGTCGGTGGGCGGCGGCGGCGGCGCGGGCGGCTTCACCGTCTCGGTCGCGGCGGCGGCGGGCCCGGCGCTGGGCGCAGCGGTCTCGCTCGGCATCGGCGGATCGGGCGGCACCGGCGGCAATGGCGGCCTGGTCGAGATCAGGTCGGGCGGCGCGATCCAGACCGATGGCGACTTCTCGACCGGACTGCTCACCCAGTCGGTCGGCGGCGGCGGCGGCAATGGCGGGTTCAACGTCTCGGCGGCCGTCGCGGCGGGCGGCGGCGGCGCGGTCTCCTTCGCCGTCGGCATTGGCGGCAAGGGCGCCAATGCCGGCAATGGCGGCGTGGTCGACACCGATTTCGACGGCACGATCTCGACCGGCGGCGACGATGCCGGCGGTGCCGTAATCCAGTCGGTCGGCGGCGCCGGCGGCTCGGGCGGCTTCAACGTCTCGGGCGCGGTGAGCTTCGCGGGCACCACCAGCGTGGGCGTCGCGGTGGGCATCGGCGGCGCGGGCGGCGGCGGTGGCGACGGCGGCAAGGTGACCGGCCGCGTCGGCGGCAACGTCCAGACCACGGGCGACCGCGCGACCGGCGTGCTCATCCAGTCGGCCGGCGGCGGCGGCGGCAATGGCGGGTTCAACATCGCGGGCTCGATCTCGGGCAGCGGCTCCTATGCTGGCGGCATCTCCGTCGGCCTGGGCGGCGCGGGCGCGGGCGGCGGCGGCGGCGGCGACGTCACCGGCACCGCGGCGGGCACGATCTACACTTCGGGCGACCAGTCCGACGGCCTGCTCGTCCAGAGCCTGGGCGGCGGCGGCGGATCGGGCGGGTTCAACATCTCCGGCTCGATCGCGGGCAGCGCGACCTTTGGCGGCGGCCTGTCCGTCGGCCTGGGCGGCGCGGGCGGCACCGGCGGCAATGCATTGCATGCGACGGGCAGCGCGCTCGCCGCGGTCCACACGCTCGGCGACCAGTCGCGCGGCGTGGTGGTCCAGTCGAACGGCGGCGGCGGTGGCGCGGGCGCATTCAACGTCTCCGGCAGCATCGGCGGCTCGGGCAGCTATGGCGCGTCCGTCAATATCGGCCTGGGCGGCTCCGGCGGCGGGGCCGGCAATGGCGGCGAAGTCGATGCGAGCGCGGTCTCGATCCTGACCGAGGGCAACCAGTCGGGCGGTTTCCTCGCGCAGAGCGCAGGCGGCGGCGGCGGCGCAGGCGGGTTCAACGTCGCGGGCGGCGTGAGCTTCGGCGGCACCGCTGCGGGCGCGCTCTCGGTCGGCCTGGGCGGCTCGGGCGGCGGCGGCGGCGACGCCATGCGCGTCGGCGCGACGGTGACCGGCAATGTCGTCACGCTCGGCGACCAGTCGACCGCGATCACCGCGCAGAGCCTGGGCGGCGGCGGCGGCACCGGCGGGTTCAACGTCTCCGGCGGCATCGGCATTTCGGGCACCATTGCCGGCGCGATCAATGTCGGCATCGGCGGATCGGGCGGTTCCGGCGGCGACGCCGGCAAGGTCACGCTCACCGTCACCGGCACCACCGCGACCGCGGGCGACAAGAGCGACGGCATCCTGGCGCAGAGCGTGGGCGGCGGCGGCGGCGCGGGCGCGTTCAACGTCTCGGGCGGGATCGCAGTGGCCAAGGACGGCGCCGGCACGCTCGGCATCGGCCTGGGCGGCGCGGGCGGCAGCGGCGGCGACGGCAAGGCGGTCACGCTCAACGTCAACCAGGGCGTTGCCGACACCGCCGATACCCTGGTCGCGGTCTCGACCGAAGGCGACGACGCGCGCGGCATCGTCGCGCAGAGCCTGGGCGGCGGCGGCGGCAACGGCGCGTTCAACGTCACCGGCGGCATCGCCGGCTCGAAGAGCGGCGCCGGCAATATCGGCGTGGGCATCGGCGGCGCCGGCGCCACCGCGGGCTATGCCGAAGCCGTGATCGCCAACATCAACGGCGACGTCGCCACGCGCGGCGCGCGCTCGGGCGGCGCGCTGATCCAGTCAGTCGGCGGCGGCGGCGGCAATGGCGGGTTCAACATCTCGGGCGGCATCGCGGTCTCGAAGGAACTCACCGGCAACGTGCTGGTCGGCGTCGGCGGGTTCGGCGGCGCGGGCGGCGATGCGGGCACGGTCAACGCGACCCTGACCAGCGACATCGGCACCAGGGGCGACGATTCGCTTGGCCTGACCGTGCAGAGCCTGGGCGGCAGCGGCGGCAACGGCGCGTTCAACGTCACCGGCGGCCTCAGCCTCAGCGCCGGCGATGGCAGCTCCGGCACGCTGGGCGTGGGCGTCGGCGGCTTTGGCGACAGCGGGGGCAATGCCAAGGCAGTGACGGCGGCGCTCACCGGCGACGTCGCTACGCTCGGCGCGCGCAGCGGCGCGATCCTGATCCAGTCGGCCGGCGGCGGCGGCGGCAATGGCGGATTCAACGTCACCGGCAGCATCGCCCTTTCCAGCGGCGGCACCGGCACGCTCGGCGTTGGTATCGGCGGCTTTGGCGGCGATGGCGGCGACGCGGCCACGGTCGACGCCACGCTTTCGGGCAATGTCGCCACCAGCGGCGCGGAATCGGCCGGCGCGCTGATCCAGAGCCTGGGCGGCGGCGGCGGCAATGGCGGGTTCAACGTCACCGGCTCGCTCTCGATCTCGGCGGGCAACAACACCTCCATCGGTGCCGCGATCGGCATTGGCGGCTTTGGCGGCGACGGCGGCATCAGCCAGAAGGTCACCGCCAGCGTCGCCGGCGACTATCGGACCCGGGGCAGCGATTCGGCCGGCGTGGTGGCGCAGAGCATCGCGGGCGGCGGCGGCGCGGGCGGTATCAACATCTCCGGCGCGATCGCCCTCTCCACCGGCACCGCGGGCACTGCCTCGATCGGCATCGGCGGCTTTGGCGGCGATGGCGGCAAGGCCGGCGACGTCGAGCTGACCCGCACCGGAAACACCGTGACCAGCGGCGCCGATTCCGACGGCGTCGTCGCGCAGAGCATCGGCGGCGGCGGCGGCCGCGGCGGGATGAACGTGGCAGGCGGCATCTCGGGCAGCACCGGCGGCAGCACCGGCTCGTTCGGCTTCGGCCTTGGCGGCTTCGGCGGCGGCGGCGGCGAGGCAGGCAACGTCACCGCGCGCGTGACCGGCAATGTGCTCGCCACCGGCAATGGCGGCGTGGTCGCGCATGCGGCGCAGACGATCAACTTCCTCGGCTTCGACTTCACCTTCCCCGCCTATCGCACCATCGCGCACGGCTCGAACGGCGTGATCGCCCAGAGCGTGGGCGGCGGCGGCGGCCAGGGCGGGCTCAACGTCACCGGCCAGATCGCCCTCACCTCACCCGGCTCGAGCAGCGCGAGCCGCGTCGCCTCGCTGGGCATCGGCGGCTTCGGCGGCGATGGCGGCAATGCCGGCACGGTCGAGCTGAGCGTGAAGGCGCCGGGCACCGATCGCGTGCAGGTCGTCGCTTCGGGCGACGAGCGCTCGGCGGTTATCGCCCAGTCGCTCGGCGGCAGCGGCGGCATCGGCGGGATCAACGTATCGGGCGGCATCTCGCTCGACGGCCAGCTCACCGTCGGGATCGGCGGCTTCGGCGGCGATGGCGGCCTGGGCCGCAAGGTGACCGCCAATGTCGATGCCGACCTGTTTGCGCAGGGCACCAAGGCGCGCGGCCTGCTCGTCCAGTCGGTGGGCGGCGGCGGCGGCACCGGCGGCATCAACATCTCGGGCGGGATCACCGCCGACACCACCGCGACCGAGCCGACGCTCGTCTTCGGCATCGGCGGCTTCGGCGGCGCGGGCAATGCCAGCGGCGACGTGATCGCCACCCAGAACGGCCAGGTGATGGTCGACGGCTATGAGGCCACCGGCATCATCGTCCAGTCGGTCGCGGGCGGCGGCGGCGATGGCGGGCTCAACGTCTCGGCGGCGCTGAACAATGCCGGCGCCGGCAAGTCGAAGCTCACCGGCGTCGCGCTCGCCGCGGGCCTGGGCGGCACCGGCGGCACCGGCGCGGATGCGGGCGACGTCACCTTCACCAGCAACGGCAACGTGCTGGTCAACACCAAGGTGACCACCGGCGCGGGCGGCGCGGTCACGCTTTCGGCGACCGACTATGTCGGCAAGGCGACGGGCATCCTCGTCCAGTCGGTGGGCGGCGGCGGCGGCCAGGGCGGCATCGACGTGGCCGGCGCGGTCTCGCGCCAGGGCGCGCCGATCGCACTCGGCATCGGCGGCACCGGCGGCGCGGGCGGCAATGCCGGCGACGTGACGGTGACGCGCGGCTACACCATGGTCGGCGGCGTCGAGACCGAAACGCCCGGCCTGATCCGCACCTTCGGCGACGAATCGAACGGCATGACCGTGCAGTCGATCGGCGGCGGCGGCGGCAATGCCGGCTTCAACCTGGTGCTCGACGTCACGCTGGCGCCGGCCGGCAACAGCCCGTTCGCGGCGGTGGTCAATGTCGGCGGCGCGGGCGGCGACGCGGGCGCGGGCGGCGACGTCACGCTGCGGCACCGCGGCGACATCGGCACCAGCGGCGCGCTGAGCGACGGCATCCTCGCCCAGTCGATCAGCAAGGGCGGCGGCAACGGCACCTTCAACCTGGCCGGCGGCTATACCCGCGACGCCAACCAGCTCAACCTCAGCATCGGCGGGCGCGGCGGCATCGGCGGCGAGGCCGGCGATGTCGAGGTCGACCATGACGGCGCCATCGTCACCACCGGCGAGCGTTCGATCGGCATCCATGCCCAGTCGATCGGCGGCGGCGGCGGCAACGCCTCGTTCGATTTCGGCCTGGTGCCGGGCGCCAAGAACCAGTTCGCGCTGAGCCTCGGCCAGTCGGGCGGCACCGGCGGCACCGGCGGCGAAGTGACGGTGAACGCCGCGGGCGCGATCGACACCAGCGGCGGCTATTCCTCGGCGATCTTCGCCCAGTCCGTCGGCGGCGGCGGCGGCAACAGCGGCTCGTTCAAGATCGGCGGCACGGTGGGCACCGGCAGCGGCAGTTCGGCGCAGAGCTTCGCCGGCAGCGTCGGCGTCGGCCTGGACGGCGGCGTGGGGGCGACCGGCGGCGCGGTCTCGGTCGTCAACGCGGCGAACCTCACCACGCGCGGCGTCGAATCGCGCGGCATCTGGGCGCAGAGCATCGGCGGATCGGGCGGCGCGGGCGGCAGCGGCACCGGCGTGATGGTCAACACCACGGCGGCGCTCACGGTCGCGGTGGGCGGCACCGGCGGCGTCGGCTCGAAGAGCTCGACGGTCGATGTCGGCAACAGCGCGCGGATCGTCACCGGCGGCGACGATGCGGACGGCATCCTCGCCCAGTCGATCGGCGGCGGCGGCGGCACCGGCGGCTTCGCGGCGAGCGTCGCGCTCCAGTACAAGGGCAGCGGCAACACCTCGAACACCATGGGCATCGCCGTGGGCGGCTCGGGCGGCACCGCGGGCATCGGCGACACGGTGACGGTGACCAACACCGGCGTGATCGCCACCAGCGGCGCGCGCGCCTTCGGCATCCGCGCCCAGTCGATCGGCGGCGGCGGCGGCATCGGCGGCGCAGTCATCGACTTCCGCGCCCAGGGCAAGAGCGCCAACAACTCGATCAACGTCAATGTCGGCGGCGCCGGCGGCACGGGGGAGAAGGCGGGCGACGTCTCGGTCACCAACGAGGGCCTGATCTGGACCAAGGGCGAGGATGCCGCGGGCATCAGCGCCAATTCGATCGGCGGCGGCGGCGGCGATGCGGGGCTTGTGCTCCAGCTCGCGGTGGGCGCCACGGGCGCGGACAAGCAGACGCACAGCGCACGCGTCACCATCGGCGGCAATGGCGGCAGCGGCGGCGCGGGCGGCAAGGTCACCGTGGTCAACCGCGACACCGGCGGCACCAATTCGGGCGACATCCTCACCGAGGGCAAGGGCGCCTACGGCATCTTCGCCCAGTCGCTGGGCGGCGGCGGCGGCAACAGCTCGACCATTCTCGCGCTGACCGGCGTCGCCTCCGGCAAGGACAGCGCCACCTTCGGGTTCAATTTCGGCGCGGTCGGCGGCAGCGGCAATGTCGGCGGCGTGGTCGACGTGACCAATGCCGGCACGATCGAGACCAAGGGCGAAGGCGCGCACGGCATCCTCGCCCAGTCAATCGGCGGCGGCGGCGGCAATGGCGGGATGGCGCTCACCGGCAGCCTCCTGATCGGCGCGCCGACCTCGGCGCCGCTGATCGCGATCGGCGGCGTGGGCGGCAATGGCGGCAATGGCGGCGCGGTCACCGTGACCAACAGCGGCTCGATCCTCACCCGCGGCGCCAAGGCGAACGGCATCGTGGCGCAGAGCATCGGCGGCGGCGGCGGCAATGCCGGGCTGGGCGCGGCGCTCACGCCCGAGCCGGCCAGCCTCACCCTGTCCAACGAGATCGCGCTGATCGTCGGCCTCACCGGCGGCGGCACGGGCGGCACCGGCGGCGCGGTCACCGTCAACCAGACCGGCGACATCACCGTGCTCGGTGCCGGCTCGCAGGCGATCGTCGCCGATAGCATCAATGGCGGCGGCGGCACGCTGGGCTTCGACTTCAGCGGCATCACCGGCCTGCCGGGCCTGCCCGTGGTCGGCCCCGGCGGCAATACTCAGCGGCCCAATCCGCTGCTCGTCGCCCGCGCGGGCGCCGACGGCGCTTCCGGCATGAACGCCGGCAAGGTGACGGTGAATTCGAACGGCACGATCGGCGCGGGCGGGCGCAACGGCGTCGGCATCAGCAACCAGGCGATCGGCGGCGGCGGCGGCACGATCGACATCGACCTCGACATCGTCGCGCTCCACGACCCCACGGTCACCGACCCGCAGGCGCCCATCGGCGTCCGGCTGGCGCTGGGCGGCCTGGGCGGCGCCGACAATGACGGCGGCGACATCACCGGCAGCCATGCGGGCAGCGTCACCACCAATGGCGACGGCGCCGCGGGCGCGCTCACCCAGTCGATCGGCGGCGGCGGCGGCCGCGGCATCATCGACGTGACCGCGCAGCTCGCCTCCTTCTTCGCCGGCGCCTCGGTCACGCTCGGCGCCGACGGCACCACCGGCGCCTCGGGCGGCGCGATCCAGCGCGGCATGACCGGTGCGATCAGCACCACCGGCAAGTTCGCCCCCGGCGCGATCGTCCAGTCGATCGGCGGTGGCGGCGGCTCGGCGATCGTCGAGATCGCCCTGGGCACCGGCGCCACGGCGGCCGCGCCCAGCGTGCTCAACGTCGACGCCACCGCGCCCGGCACCGGCCCCAGCGCGGGCCTCGCCCCCGAAAGCCAGCGCGCGCTGGCCTATTGGCTGGCGGGCGCCGGCGCGGATCCGCTGGCGGTTGCGCCGCCCGCGGTTCCGCCGACCGTGATCGCGCTCGGCGCCAATGGCGGCGCCGGGCTCGACGGCGGCACGGTCACCCTCGCCTATGCCGGCGGCTTCACCACGCTGGGCGACTATTCGCCGGCGCTGGTCGTCCAGTCGATCGGCGCGGGCGGCGGCGAGGTTCGCCTCACCGGCGGCAGCGCCAGCGTCACCCTGGGCGGCAGCGGCGGCGCGAGCGGCAATGGCGGCAGCGTCACCGTGTCGAACAACGGCGCCATCCAGACCGCCGGCAACCATGCGCATGGCGTGTTCCTCCAGTCGATCGGCGGCGGCGGCGGCGCGGTGCTGGGCGCAATCGATTCCGCCAGCATCGCCTTCAACGCGGCCAACACCGGCAATGGCGGCGCGATCCGCTTCGACCAGACCGGCAACATCGCGGTGCTCGGCGCCAATTCGATCGGCGTGGTCGCGCAGTCGCTCGGCGGCGGCGGCGGCTGGGTCGAGGGGATCTTCGCCGGCAACGGCACCGGCTCCGGTGCCGGCGGCGCGATCGACTTGCGCCTTTCGGGCTCGGTCTTCGCGGCCGGCCTGAATTCGACCGGCATCTTCGCCCAGAGCCAGGGCAGCACCGGCGCGGGCAATATCCGCGTCACCGCCAACAACCTGGTGCGCGGCGGCGGCGGCACCGGCGCGGGCATCCGCCTGGCCGGCGGCGCGGCCAACCTGATCCAGCTCACCTCCGGCTCGATCAGCGCGGTCTCCGGCCTCGCGATCGACACGGGCGCGGGCAACGACCGGGTGGAGAATAGCGGCACGATCATCGGCAATGTCGACCTGGGCAGCGGGGCCAACGCGCTGGTCAACAACGCGAACGGCATCTTCATCGCCTTCAGCCGGATCGACCTGCGCGACGGCGCGGGCTCGAGCGGCAGCTTCGCCAATGCGGGCGACTTCCAGATGGGCCTCGCCGCCAGCCGCACCCCGATCGACCTGCTGAACGGCGCCACCTTCGCCAATCTGGACGGCGTCGGAACGCCCGCGACCAACCTGCTGTACGGCGCTCGCGTCATCAACACGGTCGACCTCGACGGCGACTTCACCCAGAGCGCGACCGGCCACATGGCCTTCGACGTCGCCTTCGGCCCCTATGCGTCGGACCGCGTCAATGTGAGCGGCAACACCAGCGTGGCCGGCACCGGCGACGTGATCCTCACCTGGATGCAGGACAAGAACCCGGTCACCCTGTTCGCCACGGCGGGCACGGCGACCAACAACGGGCTCACCATCCGCGACACGCTGGCGGTCGACTATCGCGTGCTGGCGAACAGCGCCGGCATCCAGCTCGCCTTCGACACCAATTTCGGCCAGCCCTTCCTCAATCGCAACGAGCGCGCGCTCGGCGCCTATATGGACCGCGCGGTGACGGCGGGCAGCTCGGCCGGGATCGGCCGCCTGCTCGCCCTGCTCGGCAACATCCAGGCCGGCAGCGAGGCCCAGTATCGCGCGATCTTCGACCAGCTGAACCCCGAGCCCTATCTGATCGCCTCGCTCACCCAGTTCGGCGCGGCGCGCGACTTCTCGTCCAACCTGTTCGGCTGCGGCACGCTCGCCGGTCCGGCGGGTGCCGGTTGCGTGTGGAGCCAGGCCGGCGGCCATGTCTTCCGGCGCAGCGGCGATAGCGAGCATGCCAGCGTCCGCGGCGACACCGACGGCCGCTTCCGCGCCGGCTTCGAGAAGCCGCTGGGCGGCGACTGGATGGTCGGCGGCGCGATCGGCTATGACAGCCTCGGCAATGCCAGGATCGACGGGCTGCGCGCCAATTCGGACGGCGACGGCGTCCATGCCGGCATCGGCGCGCGCTATGCGGGGGCGAGCGGCGCCCAGTTCGCCGCCTCAGTGAGCGGCGGCTGGCAATGGACCGAGTTGCGCCGCGGCGTGAACATCTTCGATCCGCGCCAGGGCGTGGGCAACCAGGGCACCGGCTATCTCCAGGGCAGTGCAGAGGCGGCCTGGGTGCTCGGCCAGGGCACGGTGTTCGCGCGGCCGGCGGTGCGCGGCTTCGTCACCGCGCTGCGCCAGGGCGGCTTCACGGAGCGCGGACTCGCGGGCCTGGGCGTCGAGAGCCTCTCCCATACGCAGTGGATCGGCACCGTCGCGCCCGAACTGAGCCTGGGCGTGCGGCTTGCCGGCAACGGCCCGACCAGCGCGACCTTCGCGATCACCGGCGGTGGCGTGTTCAACACCACCGACCGGATCGCGGCGCCGTTCCGCCTGCTCGGCGGCAACGCTTCGGCCGCGCCGGCGACGATCACGACGCTGATGGATCGCCAGGCCGCGCATGTCGGTGCGGAGCTGCGGGTGGTGGGCAACGAGAACCTGTCGTTGCGGCTCGGCTATGACGGCGAGTTCGGCAAGCGCACCACGGACCACCGCGCCAGCCTGAGCGCCCGCATCCGCTTCTGATCGCATGGGGGCTGCCCAGGGCTTGGGATCGGTCCTGGGCAGCTCCGTCGATATCGGGTCGAGACCCTATCGGCAAACACCGTCGCCCCGCCCCTTCCCGTCATCCCCGCGAAGGCGGGGATGACGAAGGAAGTCCGGCGCGCATCCCCCACCCCCGCCCCATGCCTCATCGCATGGTGCGGATCTCGTCGTCCCGGCCCGTCATTTCCCAGCGAATCAGCGAGATCGGGATCGAGCCTGCCGCGCGGAAGCGGTCATGGAACGTCTTGATGTCGAACCCGTCGCCTTCGCGCATCGCCACATCGGCGAGCAGCTTCTCCAGCTCCACCTTGCCCATGTAATAGCCGATGCCATAGCCCGGCTGGCGCAGGTACAGTTCGATGTCGAACTGCGCGACGGCGTCGCCCGGCTGCATCCATTTCGGCGTGCGCGAGATCAGCGAGGCATTGGCCTGTTTCCAGGTCCATTCGTTCGCCTGCATCTTCAGCTCGGGCAGGATGCGCGCGGCGCGCTTGGCGCCCAGGATATAGTCGATCTCGCGCGCCTTGGGCCGGCCCTCCAGCATGCCCGACTGGATCAGGAACTCCTCGAGGTAAAAGGCCCAGCCTTCGTTGCGCAGGCCGTTGACGAAGAACAGCCGCTGCTGACCGCGCACCGGGCGCGTGTCGCGCGCCGCCTGGAGCTCGTCAAAGGCATGGCCGGGCAGATTGTGCGCGCGCAGCGGCCGGCCGTCGCGGAATTCGGCCTGGAAGAAGAAATGGAGATGCTGCGGCGCATCGAACAGGCCCGGCCTGGACGGGTCCTTCTCGAAGGGGAACTGGTACGGCCCCTCCTCCGGATCATGCTTCACGTAGTCCGGGATCGTCACCCATTGGCCGTCGCGCAGGAACCTGAGCAGGTCTTCGTCCTCCGCCTTGCGCTTGGCGTCGAACGCGGCGCGGGTCTTGACCGGCTCGGGCATCGGGATGGCGCGGTTGCGATGCTCCTCGATCTTCAGGAAGGCGAGCTGGCGCTGATATTCGCGCTCGCCGATCACCCGGATCTCCTCGGGCGTATAGGGCAGCAGCAGCACGTGCCTGAGATACCAGGCGTAATTCTCCGCCCCCACGCCGCCATGGGCAGGGAGCCCGGCCTCGATGCCCTCGAGCCACGCCTTGAACGCGGCCGCGGCGGCCTGGGCCCGCTTCGCCGGGGCGACGAGCGAGGGCTGGCGCTTCGCCGCCTCGGCGGCCAGCGCGCCATAGACGTTCACTTCCACCTGCTTCTGCACGATCGCCAGCCGGGCGAGGTCGCCCCGCGCGTCGGTGAGGTTCGCTCGCGCCCGGCGCAGCGCCTCGGGCACCGCGTTCAGCCGGGCGGCCAGTTCCGCCGCCTTGTCCTTGGCGATCGGCAGCGCCGGGATGGCGATGGCACCGTGCATCTTCGGCCCGAAGCCGAGATTGGTGGTGCTGTAGAAGGCCGGATCGCGCTTCCAGGGCTGCATCACCCGGTGCTGGAATTCCAGCCCGCGCATCTCGGCCAGCACCACCATGTAATCGACGCGCTGCGGGATCGGCCAGGCGCTGTCGTCGATCGCGGCCAGCCGCGCCTCGAAGCGCTGAAGCCCGGCATAGTGGCGCGCCATCGCCTCCGGCGAATAATCGGGTACGCCCTTCACCATTGGCGGCGGCACGAAGGCGCGGAATTCCTGGTAGAGCGCAAGCAGCGCGTCATAGCCCTGCGGCGCGGCGGCCTCGCCCTGGGCGCGCGCGGGCTGTGCGAGGAACGGCACGGCTGCCGCGGCGAACAGCGCCGCGGCCAGGATAAGACGATGCTTCATGACCATTCCCCACAACTCCCCTGTCCCTGCGCCTCTCAGAGCGCGTTGAAGAACCGCCCCAGCCGCTCCATCGCCTCGGCCACCCGCGCCTCGGATTCCGATCCGAAGCAGACGCGCAGATGCCCCTCCCCGCCCGGGCCGTAGAAGCTGCCGGATTCGACCACGACATGCGCCTCCTTCAGGATCGCCATGGCGAGATCCTGCGAGGAGCGGCCGGTGCCGCTGATGTCCGGAAAGGCATAGATGGTCCCTTCCGGCTCGGCGCAGGTGACGCCCGGCATCTGGTTCAGCGCCTGGACGACGATGTCGCGCTTGCGGCGATCGGCCTCGACCATCGCCCGCATCGCGTCCTGCGGCCCCTCCACGGCGGCGCGGGCACCTTCCTGGATGAAGACGTTGACGTGCGTCACGTCGGTCATGGTGATGCGCAGGATCGCGGGCATCAGCTTCGCATCGGCGGTCAGATAGCCGATCCGCCAGCCGTCCATCGAATAGGCCTTGGTGAAGGCGAAGCAGGTGATCGTCCGGTCGCGCATGCCCGGCAGGCTGGCGATGCTGACATGCTCGGCCTTGCCATAGGTGATATATTCATAGACCTCGTCGGAGAGCACCAGCAGGTCGTGCGCGATCGCCAGGTCGGCGACATGTTGCAGCTCCGCGCGGCTATAGACGCGGCCCGTCGGATTGGCCGGGTTGACCAGCACGATCATCCGCGTGCGATCGGTGATCTTCGCGGCGATCTTCTCCTTCGAGATCGCGAAATTGTCCGCCTTGTCGAGCGCGGCGATCACCACCTTGCCGCCGGCCAGCTCGGTCTTGCCGATATGCTGGGGATAATAGGGATCGAGCAGGATCACTTCGTCGCCCGGATCGATCGCGGCCATGAAGGCGGCGAAGGAGGCATGGGTGAGCCCGTTGCACACCAGCACCTCGTCGACGCCATAGTCCAGGCCGTTGAACGCGGCGAGCTTCTCCACCAGCGCCTGGCGGAAGGAGAGCGTGCCGCGGAAATCGCCGTAGTGGACGATGCCCGCGTCGAGCGCTGCCTTGGCAGCCGTCTTGATGTGCGCAGGCGTATCCGCGTGCGGCCGGCCGAACTCGAGATGGATCAGGTCCACCCCCGCCGCGTCCAGCTTCGCCGCCTCGTCATACATGCCGAAGCTCTTCTTCGATCCGCCCGTCAGGCGCTGTGCCGGCCACTTCATCCTTCGATCTCCCGCGATTCCATTACCTGTGAATAATTGCGTGATATATGATATTTCAAGCTTGAAATTTTAGGCTTGAAATATCTAGGGCCCGGCCGTTAGGTGACACGGACGGAGTCGCCGCGAAGGAGTTCTGGCCGATGAAGATCGCATGCGTGGGCGGCGGGCCGGCGGGCCTCTATTTCGCCATCTCGATGAAGGTGCGCGATGCCGGCCACGACATCCATGTGTTCGAGCGCAACCGCCCCGACGACACGTTCGGCTGGGGCGTCGTATTCTCGGACCAGACGGTCGAGAACCTGATGGCGAACGACCCCGTCAGCGGCGAGACGATCCGCGGCGAGTTCGCGCATTGGGACGATATCGACGTGCACATCCATGGCGAGTGCATCC
The DNA here is from genome assembly GCF_002127225.1 of Sphingomonas sp. IBVSS2. Taxonomy (GTDB): domain Bacteria; phylum Pseudomonadota; class Alphaproteobacteria; order Sphingomonadales; family Sphingomonadaceae; genus Sphingomonas. The sequence continues at coordinate 95,974 of NZ_NFUR01000009.1, read as the reverse complement.
GCTCCTCGGGGCACGGCTTCATCGGCATCGGCCGCAAGCGGCTGCTGGCGATCCTGCAGGCGCGCGCCCGCGAACTGGGCGTGGTGCTGCATTTCCAGCACGAGGCGGGACCGGACCTGGCCGATTGGGCGGACTATGATCTCGTCATCGCCGCCGACGGCGCCAACAGCCGTATCCGCAACGCGCACGCCGAGCATTTCGACGTCGATATCCAGGTGCGCAGGAACAAGTTCTTCTGGTTCGGCACCCGCAAGATGTTCGACGCCTTCACCTTCGCCTTCGAGGAGACCGAGGCGGGCTGGGTATGGGCGCATGCCTATCGCTTCGACGACAATCTCTCGACCTTCATCGTCGAGATGGACCCCGAGACCTGGCACGGCCTGGGCCTCGATGCGATGGACCAGCCCGAGGCGATCGCGCTGTGCGAGCGGATCTTCGCCCGGCATCTGGACGGCCATGGCCTGATGTCGAACGCGACTCACCTGCCCGGCCCCCAGGCCTGGCTCAACTTCCGCCGGATCGTCACTGGCCGCTGGTCGCACGACAAGTTCGTCCTGCTCGGCGATGCGGCGCACACCGCGCATTTCTCGATCGGATCGGGCACCAAGCTGGCGCTGGAGGATGCGATCAAGCTGGCCGAGGTGCTCAACCGCCCCGGGCTAGGCCGCGCCCAGGCGCTGGAGGAATATCAGGCCGAGCGCAATGTCGAGGTGCTCAAGCTGCAGAACAGCGCGCGCAACTCGACGGAGTGGTTCGAGACACTCGACCGTTATCTGCCCTTCGCGCCGATCCAGTTCGCCTATTCGCTGCTCACGCGTTCGCAGCGGGTCAGCCACGAGAATCTCCGCCTGCGCGATCCGGAATGGCTCGAAGGCGTGGAGCGCTGGTTCCAGACCCAGGCACCGGGTGGCCGGGGTGGCAAGCCGGTCCCGCCGATGTTCGCGCCGTACAAGCTGCGCGACATGGCGCTGGACAATCGCGTCGTGGTCTCGCCCATGGCCATGTATTCGGCCGTGGACGGCACCCCGACCGACTTCCATCTCGTCCATTACGGCACCCGCGCCCAGGGCGGCGCGGGGCTGGTCTATACCGAAATGACCTGCGTCTCGCCCGAAGGACGCATCACCCCGGGCTGCCCCGGCATGTACGCGCCCGAACATGTGGCGGCGTGGCGGCGGGTCACCGATTTCGTCCATGCGAACAGCAGCGCGAAGATCTGCCTCCAGCTCGGCCATTCTGGCGCCAAGGGCTCCACCAAGATCGGCTGGGAGGGCATGGATCAGCCCCTGCCCGAGGGCAATTGGCCGCTGATCGCCGCCTCCGACGTGCCGTGGAGCGCGGGCAACGCGGCGCCCCGCCCCATGACCCGCGCCGATATGGACGCGGTGCGCGACCAGTTCGTCGCCGCCGCGCGCATGGCGGTGGAAGCCGGCTTCGACATGATCGAGCTGCACGCCGCCCACGGCTATCTGCTCTCCAGCTTCATCACGCCGCTCCAAAATAACCGTAGCGACGACTATGGCGGCAGCCTGGAGAACCGCCTGCGCTACCCGCTCGAAGTGTTCGCGGCGATGCGCGCCGCCTGGCCCGCCGAGCGACCGATGTCCGTCCGCATCTCGGCGACCGACTGGATGGGCGACCAGGGCGTCACGCCCGACGAAGCGGTGGCGATCGCCCGCGCCTTCGACGAAGCGGGCGCGGATCTGATCGACGTCTCGGCCGGCCAGACCTGGGCCGAGTGCAAGCCGGTCTATGGCCGCATGTTCCAGACGCCCTTTGCCGACCAGATCCGCAACGAGGCGCGCGTCTCGACCATGGCGGTGGGCAACATCTTCGAGACCGACCATGCCAATTCGATCCTCGCCGCCGGCCGGGCCGACCTGGTCGCGATCGGGCGGCCGCACATGGTCGATCCGATGTGGACGCTGCGCGCCGCCGCCCAGCATGGCTATCGCGGCGTGCGCGTGCCGCCGCAATATCTGGGCGGGATGAGCCAGCTCGCCCGCAACCTGCAGCGCGCCGCCGAGGCCGGCGCGGCGCTCCGGAGCTGAGCCCTATGCGCCTGAAGGACATCCATGCGGTCGTCACCGGCGGGGGATCGGGGATCGGCGCGGCGATCGCCCGGGCACTCGCCGGAGAAGGCGCGCGCCTGACGCTGATCGGGCGCCGGCCCGATCCGCTCGAGGCCGTCGCCGCGACGATCCCCGGCGCGATCGCCCTGCCCGCCGATGTGACCGATCGCGCCTCGATCGATGCGGCCTTCGATGCCGCCCGCGCGGCGCATGGGCCGATCGGCATCCTGGTCAACAATGCCGGCATCGCTCCCAGCGCGCCCTTCGCCAGGGTGACGGCGGATGCCTGGCGCGCGACGATGGCGACCAATCTCGATGCGCTGTTCCATTGCTGCCAGGCCGCGCTGCCGGACCTGCTCGCGGCCCCGGCGGGGCGGATCGTCACCATCGCCTCCACCGCCGGGCTCAAGGGCTATGGCTATACCGCGCCTTATGTCGCCTCGAAGCACGGCGCGATCGGGCTGATGCGCGCGCTCGCCGCCGAGTTCGCCGCCACGCCGCTCACCGCCAATGCGCTCTGCCCCGGCTTCACCGACACCGATATCGTCGCCACGGCGATCGAGACCATCGCCAGCCGCACCGGCCGCAGCGAGGCCGAGGCCCTGGCCGAACTCACGCGCCACAATCCCCAGAAGCGGCTGATCGCGCCCGAGGAAGTCGCGGCGGCGGCGGTGTGGCTCTGCCTGCCCGCCAGCGCCTCGATCACCGGCCAGGCCATCCCCATCGCCGGCGGAGAAGTGACGTGACCCGCGCTGTTTCCTTGCGCGAAAAGCATGACGGCGCGCTCGACGATCGCGGCAGCGTGCGGCTGTGGCTGCGGCTGCTCACCTGCACCACGGTGATCGAGAAGCGGCTGAAGCGCGGCTTCGCCGACAAACACGATATCACCCTGCCCCGCTTCGACGTGATGGCCGCGCTCGATCGCCATCCCGAGGGGATGACGATGGGCCAGCTCTCCCAGGCGCTGCTCGTCTCGAACGGCAACGTCACCGGCGTCGTCCAGGCGCTGGTGCGCGACCGCTATGTGAGCCTCGCGCCCTCGCCCACCGATGGCCGCTCCTCGGTCGCGCGGCTGACCCAGTTGGGGCGCGAATGCTTCGCCGGGCTGGCCGAAGCGCATCATGCATGGATCGAAGCGATGCTGGCCGGGCTGGGCCGCGAGGAGCGCGGCCAGCTTCACCAGCTCCTGGGCGTGCTCAAGGACTCGCTCGCTGCAGATGGGGAGAAGGAATGACCATGGATCCGACCAGCTTCGTGGCCCAGCATTTCGGCTGGCATTTCGCCGAGGGCGTGGCGACGATCACGCTCGACCGGCCGGAACGAAAGAACCCGCTCACCTTCGAGAGCTATGCCGAGCTGCGCGATACCTTTCGCGACCTCGTCTACACGCTGCAGGTCAAGGCAGTGGTGGTCACCGGCGCGGGCGGCAATTTCTCCTCGGGCGGGGACGTCCATGAGATCATCGGGCCGCTGACCGAAATGGCGATGCCCGAGCTGCTCGCCTTTACCCGGATGACCGGCGACCTGGTCAAGGCGATGCGCGCCTGCCCGCAGCCGATCGTCGCGGCGATCGACGGCATCTGCGTGGGCGCCGGCGCGATCATGGCGATGGCATCGGACCTGCGCCTCGCCACGCCGGCGGCCAGGACGGCCTTCCTGTTCACCCGTGTGGGCCTGGCCGGCTGCGACATGGGCGCCTGCGCGATCCTGCCGCGGATCATCGGCCAGGGCCGCGCCGCCGACCTGCTCTATACCGGCCGGATGATGTCCGCCGAGGAAGGCGAGCGCTGGGGCTTCCACAACCGGCTGGTGCCCGCCGACGCGCTGCTCGGCGAAGCCCGGACGCTGGCCCGCAGCATCGCCACCGGCCCCAGTTTCGCGCACGGCATCACCAAGACCCAGCTCAACACCGAATGGGCAGTGAGCATCGAGACCGCGATCGAGATGGAGGCCCAGGCCCAGGCGATCTGCATGGCGACCCGGGACTTCCGCCGCGCCTTCGAGGCCTTTGCGGAGAAGCGCACTCCCGAGTTCGAGGGCAATTGATGGCCGACCGCAGCTTCCTCGACTGGCCCTTCCTCGACGACGGCCACCGCAAGCTGGCCGACGCGCTGGAGGCCTGGTGCATCGCCAACCTCAGCGACCATCACGGCGCCGATGTGGACGCCGAATGCCGGAGGCTCGTCCGCGCGCTCGGCGACGGCGGCTGGCTGCGCTACTGCGTGCCTGCGGCCTGGGGCGGCATGCACGAGACGCTCGACATCCGCTCGCTCGCGCTGATCCGCGAGACGCTGGCGCGCCATTCGGGGCTGGCCGACTTCGCCTTCGCCATGCAGGGTCTGGGATCGGGCACGATCTCGCTGTTCGGCACCGAGGCGCAGAAACAGGCCTATCTCCCCGCCGTGGCGCGCGGCGAGAAGATCGCCGCCTTCGCGCTCACCGAGCCCGGCTCGGGCTCCGACGTCGCCGCGATGGAGACGCTGGCCGAGCGCAACGGCAGGGGCTGGCGCGTGAACGGCGCCAAGACCTATATCTCGAACGGCGGCATCGCCGACTATTACGTCCTGTTCGCCCGGACCGGCGAGGCGCCGGGCGCCAAGGGCATTTCCGCCTTCCTCGTCGATGCCGGCACGGCGGGCCTGCGCGTCACCGAACGCATCGAAGTGATCGCCCCCCACCCGCTCGCCACGCTCGAATTCGCCGACATGGCGCTGCCCGCCGACGCGCTGCTCGGCGAACCCGGGCGCGGCTTCGCGGCGGCGATGGCGACGCTGGACATCTTCCGCACCACCGTCGGCGCCGCCGCGCTCGGCTTCGCCCGCCGCGCGCTCGACGAAGCGACCATGCGTGCCCGCAGCCGCAAGCTCGGCGACGGCACGCTCGCCGACAATCCGGTGACCCAGTCGAAGCTCGCCGAGATGGTGCTCGACATCGATACCTCCGCGCTGCTCATCTACCGCGCCGGCTGGCTGCGCGACGTGCGGGGCCAGCGCAATACCCGTGAGGCCGCACTCGCCAAGCTGCACGCCACCGACAGCGCCCAGCAGGTGATCGACAAGGCGGTGCAGATCTTCGGCGGCCTGGGAGTCACCGTCGGCGCCCCGGTCGAGGCGCTGTACCGCGAAGTGCGGGCGCTGCGCATCTACGAAGGCGCCTCCGAAGTGCAGAAGATCGTCATCGCCCGCCAGCATCTGGCGCAGAGCGCGGGCTGATGTTCCGCGTCGCCTACCCGCTGCGCTTCGCGCATTGCGACCCGGCAGGGATCGCCTTCTATCCGCGCTGCCTCGAGCTATGCGACGCCGCTGTCGAGGACTGGACCCCGGCGGTGCTGGGCGACGACCGGCGGGCGATGCACATGGGCCGCGGCCTCGGCCTGCCCACCGTCAGCCTTGCCTCCACCTTCACCGCGCCGAGCAGGCTGGGCGACCTGCTCGATTTCACCGTCAAGCTCACGCGAGTGGGCCGCAGCTCGATCGACCTTGAAGTCGATGTGACCTGCAACGGCACGCCGCGCTTCTCGGTCCACCTCACCCAGGTACTGATCGAGCTTGCCGGCGGCACGTCGCTGCCCTGGCCCGCCGAATATCGCCAACGCCTTGAAATGGAATGCCAATGACCGTACATCGGAGCCTGTTGCCCCCCGGCTGGAAGCGCCCGCGCGGCTATGCCAACGGGATCGCCGCGAGCGGCCGGATGGTGTTCACCGCCGGCGTGGTCGGCTGGGACGCCGAGGAGCGTTTCGTCGCCTCCGATCTCGCCGGCCAGTTCCGCCAGGTGCTGGTCAACACGCTGGCGATCCTCGCCGAGGGCGGCGCGGGCCCCGAGCATATCGCGCGCATGACCTGGTACGTCACCAGCCGCGACGAATATCTCGCCCAGATCGCCGAGATCGGCGCAGCGTATCGCGAGCTGATCGGCCGCAACTATCCGGCGATGGCCGTGGTCGAAGTCGCCGCGCTGGTCGAGGCCGAAGCCAAGGTCGAGATCGAGACGATCGCGATCGTCCCCACCGCCTGAGGAACTCCGACATGCAGAAATTCGACTGGGCCGATCCCCTGCTGCTCGACGCGCAGCTGGAGGACGAGGAGCGGATGATCCGCGATACCGCGCGTGACTATGCCCAGGCCCGGCTCGCGCCTCGGGCGATCGAGGCCTTCGACAAGGAAACGACCGACCCCGAGATCTTCCGCGAAATGGGTGCGCTGGGCCTGCTGGGCCCCACCGTGCCCGAGGCCTATGGCGGCGTCGGCGCTTCCTATGTCGCCTATGGCCTGATCGCCCGCGAGGTGGAGCGGGTGGATTCGGGCTATCGCTCGATGATGAGCGTCCAGTCGAGCCTGGTCATGTACCCGATCCACGCCTTCGGATCGGAGGCGCAGAAGCGGAGATACCTGCCCAGGTTGGCGACCGGCGAATGGATCGGCTGCTTCGGCCTGACCGAGCCCGATGCCGGCTCCGATCCCGGCGGCATGCGCACCCGCGCGACCAGGATCGACGGCGGCTATCGGCTGAACGGCGCCAAGACCTGGATCTCCAACGCGCCGATCGCGGACGTGTTCGTGGTCTGGGCCAAGTCGGACGCGCATGGCGGCGCGATCCGCGGCTTCGTGCTCGAAAAGGGCATGAAGGGCCTCTCGGCGCCGAAGATCGAGGGCAAGCTGAGCCTGCGCGCCTCGATCACCGGCATGATCCAGCTCGACGATGTCGAGGTGGGCGAAGACGCGCTGCTGCCCGAGATAGAGGGCCTCAAGGGCCCCTTCTCCTGCCTCAATCGCGCGCGCTACGGGATCAGCTGGGGTGCGCTCGGCGCCGCCGAGTTCTGCTTCCACGCGGCCCGCCAATATGGGCTCGACCGGCACCAGTTCGGCAAGCCGCTTGCCGCCACCCAGCTCTTCCAGAAGAAGCTGGCGGACATGGAGACCGAGATCGCGCTCGGCCTCCAGGCCTCGTTGCGCGTCGGGCGGCTGATCGACGCCGGCCGGTTCGCGCCCGAGATGATCTCGATCGTCAAGCGCAACAATGTCGGCAAGGCGCTCGACATCGCCCGGGCTGCGCGCGACATGCACGGCGGCAACGGCATCTCCGGCGAGTTCCAGGTGATGCGCCACCTGATGAACCTGGAAACGGTCAACACCTATGAGGGCACGCACGACGTCCATGCCCTGATCCTGGGCCGCGCGATCACCGGGATCGCCGCCTTCTGAAACGAGAAGGGCGGCCGGATCTCCCGGCCGCCCCGCCCTCACTTCACCAGCAGGATCCGGCTGTTGGGCGGATAGGCCCATTCGAAGCCGCGCTCGGTGACGACGCCATTGTCCTCCAGCGGGATCTTGATCTTGCGCCCGCCCCATTCGGGCACCGGCGTGTAGAGGAACAGCTCGATCGACAGGAAATTGCTCGGCCGCAACGTGTAGGTCATGCGCAGCGGGTTGAAGTCGGCGATCGACGGGCCCGAGCCATGCCCCCAATCGCCCACCGAATGGCTGCCGATCACCACGTCGGAGACCTTCATGTCCTTGCTCGGATCGTCATAACGGCCGAGCACCAGCCCCGGCGTCGCCGCGACACGCCTGTTGACCGCGGCGAGCGCATCCCCGGCGGTCACGCCCGGGCGGATCACGTCGAGGATCATCCTGCGGATGCCCTGCGCCTTGTCATAGGCGCGTTGCACGCCGGGCGGCGGCACGTTCTCGCCGGGCCTGAGCACATAGGCCATGCGTTTCATATCGGTGTAATAGAAGAGATAGTTCACGCCCCAGTCGACCGTGATCAGGTCCCCCGGCTGGATCACATGGTCGCCCGAGACCGGGCCACGCTCGCCCGGACCCAGTATGTAGATGCTCGGCAGGCCGAAACTGCTGCCCAGCCCCTCCTTGTGGAGCTGCTCCATCATCCACCAGGCGACGTCGCCGGTGGTGGTGTGGCCGGGCACGATCACTTCGCTGGAGAGCGCACGCTCCAGGATGGTGCGCGAATATTCCCCCGCCTTGGCGAAGGCCGCGATTTCGTTGATCGAATGGCGCGCACGAAAGTCGGAGACCAGCTTCTCGGCCGGGACCAGCCGCGCCGCCAGCACCGGGCCGAGCGTCTCCACCAGCTTCGCGTGCAGCGAATGGCTGAGCCCGTCGGCGGTGCCGATCTCGCTGGCGACGTCGATGCCGATCCGCCTGGGATCGCGCGCCTCGACGAACCTGCGCAGTTCGGCGGGCGAGAGCTTCAGGTCGTAGAGCGGGCATTGGTCGAACGCCGCGCCGCCGATTCCCATCGCCGCGCGCTCGATCCGGCCACTGCCGGTGCGGTCGGTGAAGACATGATAGCCGACATCGCCCACATAGCCGCCGCCGAGCAGTGCGGCATTGGGGTCGTCATGCCCCTCGCGCGAGGCGACGATCCACATGTCGATGCGGTTCTCGCGCATCGCTTCGGGCAGGATCAGGTCGAGCTTGTCCTTGCGGATCTGGCACATCTGGTCCCAGCGCCGCTTCGCCTCCTGGCCCTGCACGGGCGCCGCCGCGAGCAAGGGCAGGATGGCGAACGGCAGGGCCAGACGACGGAAGCGCTTCGACGACACGCTTGTTCTCCCATGATTTCACTCCGGAAGCGTGACAGGCCCGCAACGGAAATGGAACAATAATCACGCAATTTTCGTTGATATTTCACTGCGTGTTCGGCATGGGCCCGCCTTCCCGCATGGCAGGAGCCGTCCATGGCGCTTCCGCCACGCAACCGATCCGGCACAAATGACGATTGATAGGTGTAGAAACATATGTTTTCGGCTAATTCGCCTGCCGGATGCCGTCCGGCCCGGCGCAACGTCTTGATCCTGCGGAAAGATTGAGGGAAACATGGCCACCAGCGCGGTGAAGAAAACGGCGAGAACGGCAGAGGATCTGATGGACAATCGCAGCGTCTACGACCCGAGCAGCCCCAATTTCCGCCTCGAGAACTCGCCTTTCTACCTGATGGCGCATGCCGATTTCAAATATCACGAGGACATGGACATCGTGCTGCACAAGCATGGCGTGTCCAAGCCGATCTATCGCGTGATGACGGTGCTCCGCGAGCGCCAGCCGGCCAGCATCGGCGCGATCGCCGAGGCGGCGCTGACCAAGCGCTCGACGATCAGCCGGATCATCGACCGGATGGTCGAGCAGGGCCTCGTCACCACCGAGCCCAATCCGGAAGACAATCGCATCACCGAAGTGACGCTGACTCCAGCCGGCCAGCAGACCCTGCGGAAACTGACCCCGATCGTCGGCCGCCAGTTCAGCCGCGCGATGGACGGGGTGAGCGACCGCGACATCGCCCATTTGCTGCGCACGCTGCAGAAGATCAGCGCGAACCTGAGCAAGCTGCCGATCGAGTGACGAGGGGACGCGGAGCGATCGAGCCGCAACGCTTCGAGCCAAATTCCATCGTCACCCTGAACTCGTTTCAGGGTCCAACGTGCCACGGGCGATATCGCGGGTGGAGAATTGGATGCTGAAACAAGTTCAGCATGACGGAAGGGAGAGGCTTCGACATTGCGTTTCCCTCCCCGCCAACCGGAAGCGGCGGGGTGAAAGCCGAATATCGGCACGCCCTACCGGCCCCCGCCGTCCACCACGACCTTGCCATCGGCGATGACATAGCGGACGTCGCGTAGATTCTTCAGCGAATCCAGCGGATTGGCGCCGATAACCAGGATATCGGCGATCTTGCCCGGCTCGATCGTGCCCAGCTTGTCGCCCATGCGCATGATCCTTGCGCCGGTGCTGGTGGCCGCGGCGAGCACATCGGCATTGGTCATGCCTGCCTGGCGGAGATAATCGAGCTCGCGGAAATAGGCGTCCGGATAGCGCCATTCATTCTCGAACGGGATATCGGTGCCCACGCCGATCGGCACGCCGGCGCGCCAGGCTTCGTTCACGCGCTTCAGATGATCCTGCTGGTTGATCACGAAGCGGCGCGAATGGGTGTAATAGAAGCCGCCGCCGGGGATGCCCGCGGTCGGGTAGCCGCCCTCCAACAGGTTGTCGAAGGCGCCGATCGTCGGCACGAAGGCGGTGCCGTGCTTCTTCATCAGCGCTACCGCCTGGTCGCTGAGCAACAGCGGATGCTCGAGCGTGTCGACACCCGCCTCGATCGCCCAATCGGTATATTTGCCATAGCTGTCGATCGCCACCGGCACGCCGAGCGAATGCGCCTCGTCGATCGCCGCGGCCAGTTCCTCCCTGGCGGCGGGTGCGCTGATCTTGATCCAGTCGGACAGGCGCCGGACCTGCTCGCGCACCGCCTTGCGCCATTCCCACGGCCCGTCGACCCCGTGCGGATCGCCGCCGAGATTGGGCTTTTCGCGGCCGGTGGCGGTGGAGGTCACTTCGTCGCCATGGCCACCCGTGCTGGCGATCAGCTTGCCGCTCCACAGCACGCGCGGGCCCCGGATCATGCCGCGATCGACCGCTTCCTTGATGCGCAACGCCACGTCATCCATCGTGCCGACGTCGCGCGCGGCGGTGATGCCCGCGGTGACCATCTGCTCGGCCAGCACCGTGCCGCGGATCGCCGCGGCGGCCGGGCTGTCCGAATAGCGGCCCATGTCGGTGCCGCGCTGCTGGGTGAAATGGATGTGGAGGTCGATCAGGCCCGGCAGGATCCACAACCCTCGCGCATCGATCGTCCGCGCCGCATTGGCGGGCACGGGCGTGCCGGCCGGCCCGGCGGCGAGGATGCGGTCGCCCTGGAGCACGATCACTGCGTTCGGGATCGGCGCACCGCCCCGGCCGTCGAGCAGGGTTCCGCCGGTGAGCGCGATCACCGGCTCGTGGCTGCGATCGATCGGCGGGATCGGCAGGCGGCGGACATCGTCCGTCGTCTCGGGAATCGCGCGCTGCGCATGCGCGAGATGCGGCGTCAGCACCCCGATCAGCAGCGCCGCCGAGATCGCCGCCCCGCGCAGAAGCTGCTTCCGAACCGCACCGTGCTTCCCCGATCCCCTCATGGCGACACCCTTATCATTCCCAATTACACATGATTTAAAGCGTGATTCCCTTGACGAAACAAGGGGCATTTGCAACCTTTCCCCTTCGGCGGGCTCCCGGAAGGACATCCGCCATGGGAATCGCGCTCGATGGAACAGGCACCGCGACAGCAAGGCCCGGCACTTCCGCCAGCGGAGCCGAGCGGCCTCGGCGCGCAGGCGCTTGGCGAAGCCCTGCAGCATGCCATGGGGCTGGCGCGCGACGGCCAGGCAGGAGCGGCCGAAACCATCCTGCTGCATGTGCTGGATCTCGCTCCCGAGAATCCCGACGCGCTCCAGTTGCTCGGCATGATCGCGCGAGGGGCAGGCCGGCACGAGGCAGCGGTGGTGCTCTTCCGCCGCTCGCTCGCGGCCGCCCCGAACCAGCCCCATGTGCACAACAATCTCGGCAACAGCCTTGGCGACCTGGGCGATCCCACCGGCGCGGCACACGCCTATCGCGAGGCGCTGTCGCTCGCGCCCGCCTATGACGAGGCTCGGGTGAACTTGTCGATCGCGCTGCTCGCCGCCGGGGAACCGCGATCCGCCTGCGAGACGCTCGCCCCGCTGCTGCGCCGCGATCCGCGCAACGCACGCGCCTGGGCCATACTCGGCCAGGCGCGGCGGGAAAATGGCGAGCTCGATCACGCCATCGCCGCCTTCCGCACCGCGCTCACGCTGCGGCCCGGCCATGTCGCCACGCTGCTCAATCTGGGTGTTGCGCTGCGCCTTGCCGGCTGGCCGGAGGAAGCCCTGCCCCTGCTCGCCCGCGCGGCCGAGATCGATCCGGCCAATCCGGAGATCGCCTATGTCCTGGGCCATTGCCTGCAGGACCTTGGCCGGGTGGACGCCGCCATCGTCTCCTATGAACGCGCGATCACCTTGCGCCCCACCGATCGCGCCGCGCATGAATCGCTCAACGATCTGCTGTGGCGGCAGGGCCGCAGCGCGGCCTGGCTGGCCAGCTATCGCACCGCGCTGGCCCGCTTTCCGGGCAATGAAGGGTTGCTATGCGACCTGACCGACCGGCTGCTGCTCGCCGGGGACGCCGCAGGCGCCGCCGCGCTGCTCGCGCCGCACGCCGATCGCGCGGGGCCGGAGCTGCGTTACCAGCTCGGCCGGGCTCGCTGGTCGCTGGGCGAAGTAGAAGCGGCGCTCCTGGCGTTCGACGCCGCGCTCGCCCGCGATCCCGGTTTCGCCCCCGCCGCACGCGAGGCGGCCCGATCGCATATCGTCCTCGATCGTCCCGTCGAGGCACTGGCCCGGCTGGAGCCACTGCTCGCCGCCGATCCGTTCGACCAGCAGGCGCTCGCGCTCCAGGGCCTAGCCTGGCGCTTCACGGGCGATCCGCGCGAAGCCTGGCTGAACGATGTCGAGCGCCTCGTCTCGGCGCGCCTGCTGGCACCGCCCGACGGCGACACCGCCGGCTTCAACGCGCGGCTGGATGCTGCGCTCACCGCGCGTCACCGCGACCAGCGGCATCCGCTCGGGCAGACGCTACGCGGCGGCACCCAGACCAGCGACGACCTGTTCACCCTGCCCGATCCGATGATCGCCGCGGTGCGCGCGATGATCGAGGCGCAGGTCCGTCGCTGGCTGGCCGCACTGCCGGCAGACACGGACCACCCCTTCCTTCGCCGCAATACGGGCCGGTTCGCCTTTTCCGGCTCCTGGTCGGTGCGGCTGCGCAGCGCCGGCTTCCACGAGAACCACATCCACCCCCAGGGCTGGATCAGCGCCTGCTATTATGTCGCCCTGCCCCAGGCGGTCGACTACCACCGCCAGGGCTGGCTCAAGTTCGGCGAGACCGGCCTTCGCCTGGGGGAGCGCGAACGGATCACCCGCATGATCCGGCCCGAGCCGGGCCTGCTCGTGCTGTTCCCTTCCTATTTCTACCACGGGACGGTGCCGTTCGAGGATTCCGGCCACCGCACCACCATCGCCTTCGACATCGTGCCGGCATGACCAGGCGCGAGCACAACCAGCCCCAGGGAGGACAGACATGACCAGCCAGACGCTCGAGAGTTTCGCCGCCGGCATCGCATCGGGTGCGATCCGCACCATCGACCTCACCCAGACGCTGTCGCCCGACACGCCCACGCTCGTCCTCCCGCCCGAGTTCGGCCAGTGCGCCGGGTTCAGCCAGGAGGAGATCTCCCGCTATGACGAACGCGGCGTCGCCTGGTACTGGAACAACTTCACCGTCAGCGAGCATACCGGCACCCATTTCGACGCGCCGATCCACTGGATCACCGGCAAGGACCTGCCCAACAACGCCGTCGACACGGTGCCGCCCGCCGACTTCATCGCGCCGGCCGTGGTGATCGACATATCGGCCAGATCGGCGGTGAATCCCGACTATCTCCTTACCGTGGCGGATATCCAGGCCTGGGAAGCCGAGCATGGCCGCATCCCGCCGCGCAGCTGGATCCTGCTGCGCACCGACTGGTCGAAGCGCGACGTCGATGCCTATGTCAATCGCCGCGAGGACGGGGCGCATACCCCCGGGCCCTCGGCGGAAGCGGTCCGGTTCCTGATCGACGCGCGCGACGCGCATGGGCTCGGCGTCGAGACGATCGGCACCGATGCCGGCCAGGCGCATCTCCTAGACCCGGCCTATCCGGCGCATACGCTGTTCCATGCGGCGGGGCGCTACGGGCTCCAGTGCCTGGAGAATCTCGACCTGCTGCCACCGACCGGCACGGTGATCCTCGCCACGCCGCTCAAGATCCGGGGCGGCTCGGGCAGCCCATTGCGCGTCCTGGCGCTGGTGGCGGGCTGAGCGGATGGCCGAGCGTTCGTTCAAGGCGGAAGTCGAGCAATTGCGGCTGGGAGACGGCGAGACCTTCCATGGCGAGGGCATCCTTGCCGTCACCAAGGCGCTGCTCCAGGCCGGGGTGGCCTATGTCGGCGGCTATCAGGGCTCGCCGATCAGCCATCTGATGGACGTATTCGCCGACGCGAACGAACTGATGGGCGAGCTCGGCGTCCATTTCGAGAGTTCGGCGAGCGAAGCGACGGCGGCGGCGATGCTGGCGGCCTCGGTCAACTATCCGCTGCGCGGCGCGGTCGCGTGGAAATCGGTGGTCGGCACGAACGTCGCCTCGGACGCGCTGTCCAACGTCGCTTCGGGCGGCGTGACCGGCGGGGCGCTGATCATCCTGGGCGAGGACTATGGCGAGGGCTCCTCGATCATGCAGGAGCGCACCCATGCCTTTGCGATGAAGTCGCAGATGTGGCTGCTCGATCCCCGGCCCAGCCTGCCGGTGATCGTCGACATGGTGGAAAAGGGGTTCGCGCTCTCCGAAGCCTCGAACACGCCGGTGATGCTCGAGCTGCGCGTGCGGGCCTGCCACGTCACCGGCAGCTTCGTCGCGCGCGACAATCGGCGCCCCGGGCTCACCGTGGCGGAAGCGGCCGAGGCGCCGGTGCGCGATCCCGACCGGATCGTGCTGCCCCCCGCCAATTTCCTCCACGAGGTGGAGAAGATCGAGCAGCGCTGGCCCGCCGCCATCCGCTTCGTGCAGGAGCACAAGCTGAACGAGCATTTCGGGCCCGAGGTCGACGAGATCGGCATCATCGTCCAGGGCGGGCTGTTCAACTCCCTCAACCGCGCGCTGGAGCTGCTCGACCTGTCCGACGCCTATGGGAATGCAGCGATCCCCATCCATGTCCTCAACGTCGCCTATCCGCTGATCCCCGACGAGATCCGCGACTTCTGCGCCGGCAAGCGCGCGGTGCTGGTGGTCGAGGAAGGGCAGCCCGAATTCATCGAGCACGAGCTGAACACCCTGGTCCGGCGTGCCGGGCTCGCCACGCGGATCGTCGGCAAGGAAATCCTGCCCCGCGCCGGGGAATATGGCGGCGCGGTGATCCGCGACGGGGTGGCGCGGTTCCTCCGCACCCATGCCCCCGAACGGGCGCCAGCCGAGGAGCCCGTGGCCGCCGCCCCTGCCCTGCCGCCCGGCGCGGTGCCGCAGCGTCCGGCCGGCTTCTGCACCGGCTGCCCTGAGCGCCCGATCTTCTCGGCCATGAAGCTGGTGCAGAAGGAGCTCGGCGCCTTCCACGTCTCGGCCGATATCGGCTGCCACCTGTTCTCGATCCTGCCGCCCTTCCATATCGGCAACACGACGATGGGCTATGGCCTGGGCACCGCCGGCGCCTCCGCGTTCAAGCCCCGCGACAAGCGGGCGATCGCGATCATGGGCGATGGCGGCTTCTGGCACAACGGACTGACCTCGGGCATCGGCAACGCGGTCTTCAACCAGGACGACAATCTGACGATCATCGTCGACAATGGCTATTCGGCCGCCACGGGAGGCCAGGACATCCTCTCTTCCCGCGCCAGGCCGCCGGGCCGCAAGACCAACAATCCGATCGAGAAGGCCGTGCGCGGCATCGGCATCGGCTGGGCGCGGACGATGACGCGCACCTATGACGTGGCCGGCATGCGCGACGCGATCCGCGAGGCGCTGACCAGCCCGGAGAAAGGCCCCAAGGTCCTGGTCGCCCAGTCCGAATGCCAGCTCAACCGCCAGCGCCGGGTGAAGCCGCAAATGGCGAAGGCGATGAAGGCCGGGCAGCGGGTGGTGCGCGAACGCTTCGGCGTCGATCCCGACACCTGCACCGGGGACCATAGCTGCATCCGCCTTTCCGGTTGCCCTTCGCTCACGATACGGCCCAATCCCGATCCCTTGCGCCAGGATCCGATAGCCCATGTCGAGAACAGCTGTGTGGGCTGCGGCGTGTGCGGCGAAGTGAGCCATGCCGCGGTGCTTTGCCCCTCCTTCTACAAGGCCCGGATCATCGCCAATCCCGATCGCCGCGACCGCTTCGGCCAGCGCCTGCGCGGCTGGGCGATCGGTGCGCTCCAGCGCCGCGCGGCGCGCGCGATCGCCGCGAGGAGCTTCTGATGGCGGATCGCAAGCGCATCACCCTCGCGGTGCTCGGCCTGGGCGGCCAGGGTGGCGGCGTGCTTGCCGACTGGATCGTCCAGCTCGGCGCGCGGGGCGGCTATGTGACCCAGGGCACTTCGGTTCCCGGCGTCGCCCAGCGGACGGGCGCCACCACCTACTATATCGAGATGATCCCGGCCGGCGGCACGGCTCTGCCGGTGCTGGCGCTCACGCCGGTCCCCGGGGATGTCGACATCGTCGTCGCCTCGGAGCTGATGGAAGCAGGCCGCGCGATCCTTCGCGGGTTCGTCACGAAGCGCACCGAACTGATCGGCTCCATTCACCGAGTCTATGCCATCGCCGAGAAGTCGGCGATGGGCGATGGCCGTGCCAGTGCGGAGCGCATCGTGGCGGCCGCCGGGGAGCGCTCGAAGCGCTTCATCGGCTTCGACATGGACGCGGTCGCCGAACGCACCGGCAGCGTGATCAGCTCGGTGCTGTTCGGCGCGCTGGCCGGCAGCGATGCGCTCCCCTTCCCCCGCATCGCCTTCGAGGACGCGATCCGCGCCGGCGGCAAGGCCGTGGAGGCCAATCTGCGCGGTTTCGCCGCGGGGTTCGACGCGGCCCGGGGGAAGGCAGAGCCAAGGGCGGAAACAGCCCGGCCGATCCTCCCCACCACCGACGCCGGCCGCGCCCTGGCCGCAAGGATCGAAGCCGATCTCCCGCGCGAGGCGCAGTTCTTCGCGCTGGAGGGAGTACGCCGGCTGATGGACTATCAGGACGCCGCCTATGCCCGGCTCTATCTGGACCGGCTCGACAGCCTGGGCAGCAATGCCGAGCTCATCACCGAGACCGCCCGCCATCTCGCGCTGTGGATGTCGTACGAGGACACGATCCGCGTCGCCGATCTCAAGGTCCGCGCCAGCCGCTTCGCCCGCGTCCGCGGCGAGGTCCGCGCGAAGGACGACCAGATCGTCCTGCTGACCGAATATATGCACCCGCGGCTGGAGGAAGTCTGCGAGACGCTGCCCGCCGGCATCGGCCGCCGCCTCCTCGCCAGCAAGCGCTGGTCGCACCGGCTGGAGCCGTTGTTCGCCAAGGGCCGCCATGTCGAGACGACCAGCCTGCGCTGGTTCCTGGTGCTGTCGCTGCTCGCCGGCTGGCGGCGCTGGCGGCGGGGCACGCTGCGCTACCAGGTCGAGCAGGCGCGGATCGAGGTCTGGCTCGCGCTGATCCGCGCCAGCGACACCGATGCCGCGATCGAACTCGCCCGCTGCCAGAGGCTGATCAAGGGCTATGGCGAGACGTTCGCGCGGGGGCTGGGCAACTATACGCGCATCGTCGAGCGCTACCGGGCCGGGGGGCTGGACGCGGCCGGGCTGCGGCGCCTGCGCGAGGCGGCGCTGGCGGACGAGGAGGGCGCGGCGCTCGGGGAGGCGCTGGCTTCGTAACCAGCAGCGGACACGCTGCACCCAATCGTCATCCCGGCGAAAGCCGGGATGACGATATAGCCGGAGTAACGCTATTTCCGCGCGGCGATCCAGTCGTCCACCACGGTCTCCAGCATCGTCATCGGCAACTGGCCCTGGGCCAGGATCAGGTCGTGAAAGGCGCGGATGTCGAAACGGTCGCCCAGCGCCGTCTCCGCGCGGCGGCGCAGCGCGACGATCTTCAGTTCGCCGACCTTGTACGCCACCGCCCCGCCGGGCGCGCCGATATAGCGGGCCAGTTCCGTATCGATGTTGATGTCGGCCAGCGCAGTGTTCTCCGTGAAGCAGGCCCGCGCCCGTTCATAGCTCCAGCCCATCACATGGATGCCGGTGTCCACCACCATCCGGCAGGCGCGCCACATCTCGGTCGACAGGCTGCCGAACGCTTCATAGGGATCGCGATATACGCCCATCTCGTGCCCCAGCCGCTCGGCATAGAGCGCCCAGCCCTCGCGAAAGGCGAGCAGGTCGCGCTGGCGGCGGAAGCTCGGCCATTCGGGATGCTCCTGCGCGATCGCGGCATGGGTGTGATGGCCGGGCGCCGCCTCGTGCAGCGTCAGCGCCGGCACCTCGTAGAGCGGGCGCTGGTCGAGATGCGAGGTGTTGACGATGAAGCGGCCGGGAAAGCCCTTGGAGAAGTCGCCGCCGCCCGAGCGCGCGGTGGTATAGCCTTCCTCCAGGTCCAGCGGCACCGGCTCGACCGTGAAGGGCTGGCGCGGCAGCGTGGCGAACCAGCGGGGAAGCAGGCCGTCGATGCGCTTGGCCGCGGCGCTGTATTTCTCGATCAGTTCCTCGCGGCTGCGCGCATAGAAGCGCGGGTCGCTGCGAAGATGGCGCAGCCACTCGGAGAAGCTCCCCTTGAAACCGCTTTCCGCGATAGCTCGGTCCATTTCGCCGCGAATGCGCTTCACCTCGGAGAGGCCGAGGGCATGGACCTGTTCGGCGGTGAGATCGGTGGTCGTGTAATAGCGCAGGAGGAAGTCGTAATAGTCCCTTCCGCCGCGGATGGTTGCGATGCCGAGCCCGGTGCGGGCATGCGCGCGGTAGCGGCCGTCGACATAGGCCAGGATCTCGCGCTGCGCGGGGCGGACTTCGCGTTCGATCACCCCGCGCGCTTCCGCGAGCAGCGCGTCCCTCCCCTTGAGGGGCGCGAGCAGCGGGTCCTCCGCCACCGGCCGTGCGACCTGGGCGCGCAGCACCGCCACCGCGACGTCGACCACTTGCGCCGGCTGGGTCCAGCCCGTGGCGATGCCGCGCTCGAGATTGCCGCGCTGCTCGGCGAAATAGCCGGGCACTCCGCGCAGCCGCGCGATCCAGGCCTTGCCATCCGCGTCGCTCCGCACTTCCACGCCGCGCGCGGCATAATAGGGCGTGTTGTAGAAGCCCTCATGCGCGACAAAGGCGAAACGGCGTTCGTCGAAATCGATCCCCTCCACGCGCCAGCCGATGATATGACGGAGGAAATCGCGGTTGCTCCTGTCCTCGGATGCCAGCGCCGCATCGGGCAGCGCGGCGAGCGCCTTGTCGATCGCCAGCAACTCGGCCTTGCGCGCGGCCATGCCGGTGGGCGTCTCGACCGGCCAGCCTTGCGGGGAATGGGAAGGATCGGAGCGCCCCGCCTCCATCGGGAAGCGCTCCGAAAAGCGCTCGTAGCGCGCGATCAGCGCATCGAGATCGGGCGACCCCGCCCCGAGCAGCAGCACGGCGCCGATCGGCAGCAGGAACAATCGCAGGGCACGGATCACGCGCGGTCTCCTCCAGGATCGGCCAGGCGCCCGCTCAGTTGGACAGCCAGGCCATCGTCATCAGCAGCTTGGGCAGCAGTGCCGCGCCGGCATGGAGCCGGATCGGATGCGGCGTGCGCGGCACGACCGAAAGCCGATCGCGGCTGTTCGACGCGATCGCCGCGGCCACTTCGATGCCCAGTTGCGTGTTGATGCCGATGCCGCGGCCATTGTCCGCCTGGATCGCCAGCGCGCCGTCGCCCAGGTCGTAGAGCTCGGGCAGGAACGACGCGTTCACCCAGGCCAGCCCTTCCCAGATATGGTCGATCCGGGGATCGGACAGCGCAGCGAAATGCTGCCGGAGCCGGCGCCGCGCCTCGCGCAGATGCGCCTTGTGGCCCCGCAGCAGGAACGACATCGGGAAGGCCGAGATCAGATGCCCCTGCGGATCGAGCCGCGCGGTGAAGAGATAGGAGACCTTGTCGGTGAAGGCGCCGCCCTCGGGCAGGATGGTGGCGCGCTGCACATCGTCCAGCGGCGCGGTCGCGAACTGGACGACGTGGAGCGGCAGGGCGGTGCGTCGCAGCGCCGGGTGCAGCCGGGCATTGCCGCCATTCGCCGCCAGCACCACGCGCCGCGCCGATACCGCGCCGCCGGGCGCCCGCGCGACCCATCGGCCGCCTTCGCGCCGCAGCGTCTGCACCGGGCTCTCACCGAACAGCCTTGCCCCCTGCTTCAGCGCCGCCTGGGCGAGCCCGCGGACATAGCCGAGCGGGTTTAGGCTGCCGCCGTCGCCGAAGCGCAGCGCGCCGCAATAACGCTCCACCCCGAACGCATGCCGCGCCTCGCGCGCCTCGACGAAGCGGACGTCATAGCCGCGCGATTGCCATTGCTCGGCATAGCCGCGCTGGCTCTCCGCCAGCCCTTCGCTGTGCGCGGGCGTGTAGAAGCCGTCCTGCCGGGCGTCGCAGTCGATCGCGTGCCGCTCGACCAGGTCGAACACCGCGCGCGCCGATCCGCCGATCATCCGGGTCAGCATTTCGCCATGATGGCGGCCGAGCATCGTGCCGATCGTCTCGGGCGTGTGGCGGATATAGTCGGGCGCGACGAGCCCGCCGCTCCAGCCGGTCGCCTGGTCGCCGGGCTGCCCAGCCTCGAGCAGCACCGTGTCGACGCCGGCCTCGGCCAGATGGAGCGCAGTGGCCATGCCGGCGATACCGCCTCCGATCACGAGAACCTCCGCTTCGATCTCGGCTCCGAGCGGGGCGAGTCGCGGGCCCGGCGCCGCGGTGGCGACCCACAGCGGCGCGGCCGACGGCGCTTCTCCCTTGCGGGGGGAAATGAGCTGATGCTGCATCACCACGCCTTCACGAGCGTGAGGCTGGAGGCCGGCGCGAGGGACAAAAGCGCCCCCGCGACGTCCGTGACACGGGACGTTTGCATGTACTATCGAACTCTCTGTTCGCCCCGCGAGGGAGCGGTGTTTGCGTGCCCCTGAAAGAGGCGTTGTTCTCAAAAGGACCTCAGGCGCCGGGCGTGGCTCTCCCCGCGCGCTCGGTGCGGCGCGCGATGGTGACGAAGGCCAGCACGAAGCAGAGCGCCACCGGCGTGTTCATGATCATCGGCAGCGACATCTCGTTGTTGCCGACGATGCTCACCGCGATGAAGATGGCGGTGCCCTCCTGCCGCATCAGATGCTCGATCCCGATCGCGATGTTCTCGCGCCGGGTGAAGCCGGCGAAGCGCACGATCGTCATCACCACGCAGACCATGATCAGGTTGAGCGCCACGGTGATCCAGAACAGCGCGCCCAGATTCTCGCGCAGCACCGGCACCTGGTCGAACAGGATGAAGCCGAAGGCGGTGAACAGCACGATCGTGGCGATGTTCTTGAGGTATTTCTTGAATGCGATCGCGAAGCCGGGGCGCAGCGCGCGCAGCGTGAAGCCGGCGGCGGCGGGCAGTACCGTGATCGAGAAGATGTCCCAGAAGAACGAGGCCAGCGGCACCTTCACATCCGCCTCCAGCCCCATGAAATGGGCCAGCGCGAAATGCGCGTAGAAGGGCACGGCGAAGATGTAGATCATGCTGAGCAGCAAGGTCATCGACATCGACAGGGCGAGATCGCCCTTGGCCATGTCGGTGAACAGGTTGGAGAGCATGCCGCCCGGGGTGGTGGCGAGCAGCACGAAGCCGACCGCCAGCGCCGGCGTAGGCGCCACGGTGAGCGCGAGCGTGAGCCCGATCAGCGGCGGCACGATCAGCATCGAGCAGACACCGAAGATCAATGCGCGCTTGTTGCGGAAAACCTGGCGGAAATCCTCGGCGGTGAGCGACAGGCCCATCGAGGCCATGATCGCGATCAGCGAGCCGGGAAGCACCCAGTGCCCGAGAAAGGACATCAGATCGGCATAGGTCATGTCCCGCCCCCCTCAGGCCGGCTCGACAGTGATGGTGCAGGCGCCGCTGCGACGGATCGCGCGGCAATCCGCCACGGCCTTTTCCAGATCCTCGTCGAGGATGCGGGCGCAGACATTGGCCTGGATCCAGCCGAACGGCATCAGCAGCCGCCCGCCGGCGCCGTAGAAGATGCCGATGTCGTAAAAGGGCCCGGGCGGCAGGCCCTGGGTGCTGCCCGGCGCGAGATAAGCGAGCACGATGTCGCCGGCGCCAGGATGGGAGGTGGCGTTCTCGGCCGGGATCGGCGGCTGGGCCATGCCCTCCGGCAGGCTGGCGGACGGCAGCGGGATCGAGATCTCCGGCCCGGTCCAGATCGCGTGCATCGCCTCGAACGATGCGTGCCGCGCGGCGAGGTCGCGCAGGAATGCGCAGGATTGCGGCGCCGCTTGCGGGAGCAGGCGGCAACGGGCCGACAGCCCCGATCTCGGCTCCGTGAAACGTACCAGATCCATCGAAAGCATACCCCCCTATTCGCCCGTCGCCATCGACAGATATTCTTCCCGCTGCAGCGCGATCGGCACATTGCCGTTGGTCCAGAGATAGTCGTGGAAGCGCTTGAGATCGAAGGACTTGCCTTCGCGCACCCGGGCTTCCGCGAGGAACTCGGTCGTCTGCATCTTGCCGATCTGATAGCTGATCGCCTGGCCGGGCGCGGCGGCGAAGAAGGTGGCTTCCTCGCGCGCCGTCGCCCGGTCCATCGGGACCATCCTCTCCAGATAGTCCGCAGCCTGGGCGATGGTGAATTCACCTAGCGCCAGCTTCACGTCCACTTCGACCCGAAGGGCACGCAACCGTGCGAAATTATAGATGATCTCGCGCGTCTTGGGCGCATCGGCCCAGAAGCCCGCCTGGAGCATCATCTCCTCGGCATAGAAGCCGGTGCCTTCGTTCGCGCCGCTATCGTAATAGCGGCGGCGCAGCGGATCGGGGTTCCGCCAGCTGAGGCTGAGCTGGAAGAAATGGCCCGGCACGCCCTCATGCACGATGATGGGTCGCGGATCGCGCGCGATCGAAAGGTTGAAATAGCCGAGCTTGGGCGAGGGATCGGGGAGATAGACCGTCGCGTCCTGCCCCGTGCGATCGATGCTGGTGAAGTCGAAGGTGCGCCCCAGCCAGCCGATCGGCGCCAGATAGGCGGGGAAAGGCTGGGCCTTGTAGTGGCCGACCCAGTCCGGAACCGTGAGGAGGTTCTTGTCGGTGAGGAACTTGCGGACCTTCAGCTCATCCGCATCGAGCTGCGTCGTGACCGCGCCGATCGAAGGGCCGATCGGCAGCTCGGGGAGCCCGGCATTGCGATTGCGCTCGAGCGTTTCGAACAGCACCGAGCGTGCCCATTCCTGGCGGCCCATCGCGACGAGCTGCTCGGGCGAATAGGGATAGATGCCGACATTGCCGAGGAAATAGAGATAGGACTCCCGGCCGACAGCGGTCTGCTCGGACAGGCCGGCGCGCTTCGACTTGAGGAACGCGGTGTACCCCGCGAACGCCGCAATCGCCTTCTCGACCACGACACCGAGCCGCTTCCTCTGCGCGGCATCGGCATAGGGGGCGAGCCCGGTCGCCATGCCGCGCAGGCTCTCCGGCACGTCGGCGAGCTGGCCGAGCGCGACGTCCACGAACGGTCCGCGCATGTCGTTCAGGTTTGCACGGCCGGCCGCGAGGATCGCCGGGGCGTTGCCGAGCAGGTGGATCACTTCGTCCAGCCGCGCATGCGAGACCGGCGGCTTGGGCAGCAAGACCTCGAACACCGGGTTCAGCGCCTGGGCGGTGTAGAAATGCGGCTGTCGGCGCCAGGCGGCGATGTGATCCATTTCCCAATGGACACGGGCGAGCGCCGAACCGACCAGCCGGTAATCGACCTTCTCGCCGATGCTTTGCGGAGCGCGCTCCAGCGCCTTCCAGCGCGCCTCGAACGTGGCGAGCTGCCGGCGCTGGGCGGCGACGGCGGCGGGCGACCAGTCGGGCAGCCAGCCGGCGGGCCGCGCGATGCGTGGGATGTCGTCGCTGCTCGCGGGCTGGGTGATGCCGCGCCAGGCCCAGAAATCCGCGCCCAGCTGCTGGACGGCCGGCTGGGCAGTCGCCGGCCGGGCAGCCACCTGGGCCACCAGCAAAGTGGCGCCTCCCATCAATGCCGCGATGCCCCGACCCAGCATGCTACTTCCGGTTCTTCACGTTACGATCGAAGAATTCGACCATCTTCTTGAACGAGAAGCGCGTCTGCGGGATGTTCTCGGCGTCCCAGGGGTGGTTGGCGCCGGGCAGCGTCACCAGCTCGAACATCTGCTCGCGCTGGATCATCTGCTCGGCCAGCGCCATCGTGTCCGAATAGAGCACCACGGAATCGCGAGTGCCATGGATGATCATCAGCGGGTCCCTGATCCCCTTGGCCTGATAGAGCGCCGACTGCGCCTCGTAGCGCCCGGGCATGTCCGGCCCCTCGGGCGGCCCCATGATCCACATCTGCGCCGGGAAGGCGTGCCAGACATTGGTGGCGGGCGCGCCGGCAATGCCCGCGGCATAGAGTCCGGGTTTCTTCGACAGCGACATGATCGTCATCAGCCCGCCATAGCTGGAGCCCCAGATGCCGATGCGCTTCGGATCGGCATAGCCCTGGGCGATCAGATAGCGGACGCCGCTCTCCAGATCGTTGATGTCGGTCTCGCCATAGCTCTGATATTGCGTCTGGTTGTGCTCCCGTCCCTGCCCCCAGGAGCCGCGGATGTTGACCGTCAGGACGATATAGCCCTGCGCAACCAGATACTGGTCGAGCCCCCAGGTCGGGTGGGCGCGGCGGCCGCCCCATTGGTTGTGGACCGCGTCCGAATAGACCGAGCCGACGATCACCGGATATTTCTTCGCCGGATCGAAATCGGCGGGGACGCTGACGCGGCCGAGCAGGTTGATCCCGTCGACATGGCTAGGGAACTGGACATAGCTGGTCTTCGCCCAGGTCTGGCCGTAGAAATCGGGCTGGGGCGACTTGGTGACCTGTGCCGCCTTGCCCGGCTTCGCCGTATCGATGACGAACAGCTCGGGCGGCAGGTCGTCATTGCTGTACCAGTCGGCGATCTTGCTGAAATCGGGGGAATAGACCGGCTCGTGCGTGCCGCCGGCCGGACCGCTCATCTGCTCGATCTCTCCGCCCGCGACCGGCACCCGGTAGAGTTGGCGGTCCTGCAACGCCGACTTGTTGGCGGTGAAATAGAGCTGCCTGTTCTTCGCATCGACCGCGAACGAGGCGATTTCCCACTTGCCGCTGGTGATCTGGCGCGGCGTCTCGCCGGCCTTGCGCTGGTGGTAGAGCTGGAGCCAGCCGTCGCGATCGGTGAGGAGGATCAGGCCGTCGTCGCCCGGCGCCCAGGCGACTTGCCAGTCGGGCCGGAGGTGCCTGGGCTCGCGCAGCTGGTAGAAGGTCTCGCGCGCGCCGGTGGCGGCGTCATAGAGATATATGCTGTGTTCCTTGGCCTCCATGTCGGCGCTGCTGACGAACAGCCGCTTGCCGTCATGCGACAGGCCATAGCCCCAGACATCGTGCTTGGCATCCGGGCGCTCGAACAGGCGGGACCGGCCCGTCGCCAGATCGACCACGCCGATCGCCGTCTTGCTGGTCTCCTCGCCCGGAAAGGCGCGGATCACGCGATTGTTCTGCAGCTTGCCCTTGGCGTCGTAGTAGATGTCGCGCTCGGGCATGGCGCGGTCGTCGGCCTGCTGGAAGGCGATCGCCGTGCCGCTATCGGCCCATTTATAGTCTTCGATATAGAGTTTGGGATCGTCGCTGCCGATCAGGCGGGTGGCGCTGCCCCCCTCCCCCGCCGCCGCGCTCCGCACCCAGAGCTGGCCGCCGGCGGCCACCGGGGTTGCGGCAGGCGCAGCCGCGACAAAGGCGAGCTTGCCGCCGTCGGGCGAGACGGCGAGCTTGCGGATGCCGCGCTTGTCGGCCTCCACTTTCGCGATCCTACCATCCGCCTCACGGATATGGAGCTGCCCGCCCAGGGTGAAGGCGACGCGTCCCTTGTCGAGGAACACCGCCTGGGCGATGCCCCGCTGCTCCGCCTCGGGCTTGCTGTCCTTGCCGAGGAAGGTCAGCCGGGTCTTCTGCCCGGTCCTGGGCGACCAGGACCAGATGTCGCGGAACGAATAGCCTTCGTCGTTCCACAGGAAGAGCACGGCGCTGCCGTCCGCCGCCCAGCTATAGCCCTGGGGGTCGAGCCCCACGAGGCTCTTGTAGCGATAGAGTTCGTCGATCGAGAAGCTGGTACCGGGCACGCCGGCGGCACCCCGGACCGGCCCCTGGGCCGGTTGCTGGGCGAGTGCGGGGGCCGCCGCGCCCGGCGAGGCGATCATGAGAGCCACCGACATCGCCCGGACGGAAACGCTGAACTTGATCATCTTCCCAACACCTTCACCACTTGTCGACGCTGCCGGAGCCGGTTGCCGGCGGCGGCGGGGGATCGCCGCCGCCGCCGGACTTGGGGCATCAGAACTTCTTGCGGAAGCCGATCGTGAACCGGCGACCGATCGCATCATAGGTATCGCGCTCGTACAATTGGAACGGCGGGTTGTGATCGCCGAGATTGTCGATCATGCCGTAGATGCTCAGGCTCTTGTCGATGTCGTAGGACGCGCTCAGGTCGAAATAGCTGATCTGCCCGGTCTCCGGCACCGCGAGCAGCGGCATCGCCCCGCCCGAGGCCTTGGCGGCGGCGATCCGCCCGTCCTTCGCCGAGCCGAGGAACCGGTGCCGCAGCGAAACCTGGAAGGCATCGGAGACGTCCCAGGTCAGGCGCTGGGTGAAGCGCCACTTGGGATTGGCGTTGCCGCAGGTGCCGCCGCCGATATAGCCCGCGCAATCGACCGCCGCGACGATCGGGCTGCTCTGCACGATGCTGTTGATCAGATAGCTGCCGGCCAGATAATAGCTCAGCCGGCCCAGCGAACCGATGTCGTGGCGATAGTCGAGGCGGAAATCGACGCCCGCGGTCTTCATCGAGGCGATGTTCGCGTTGAGCAGCGGCACGTCATAGAGCTGCCCGTCCGACGAGCGGTGGTTGAGCGGCTGGCAGAAGATGTTGCTCATCGACAGATTGGCGCGACAGGCGGTGATCACCGACTGGAGGCCGCCGCCGAACGCCGCGATCGCGCCGTCGATCTTGATGTTGTAATAGTCGACGGTGAGCTGGAGGTTCGGCACGAACTCCGGACGGAACACCGCGCCGAGCGACCAGGTGTCCGAAGTCTCTTCCTTCAGGTTGGGATTGCCGCCGGTGATCGCGCGGATCTGGACATTCTCCTGCTGGAACACATCGATCACGCTCGCCGGCACGCCCAGCGAGTTGATGCAGAAGCTGCGCTCGGCCGCGGTGCGGTTGGCGCCGGTGGCGTTGCAGAAGTCGGTCGCCTGCGGCGCGGTGTTGGTCGCGCCCGAATAGAGCTCGATCACGTTCGGCGCGCGCACCGCCCGCTGATAGAGGCCGCGGATCTTCAGGCTCTTCACCGGCGAGAACTCGCCGCCCGCCTTCCACGACGTCACGCCACCCGCGGTGGAATAATCCGAGTAGCGGATGCCGCCCTCGAAGGCGAGGAGGTGGACGAAGGGCAGATCGGCCAGGATCGGCACGACGAGCTCGCCATAGACTTCCTTGACGTCGAAGCTGCCGCCGGTCGCCTGGATGCCCGCCGAGCGCGAGAGCGCCTTGCCCTGGATGTAGAGCTGGTCGGGGGTGAAGGTGGAGCTTTCCTTGCGATATTCCGCACCCACCGAGATGCCGACATTGCCGGCGGGCAGCTTGAACAGCGTGCCGGTGATGCTGGCGCCGGCCTGTTTCTGGTCGACGACGGTGATGTTGGTGAGGTTGGTGTAGATATAGTCGATCATCGGCTTGGTCATCGACATCAGCCCGAACGGGTTGATCGTGACGCAGCGCGGATCGGCCACCTTGCAGGCATAGGGATTGCTGGGGTTAGTCAGGAACGCATTGGCGAAATTGTCGATCAGCACGCCGCCGCCCTGGACCTCGGTGATCCGGACATGGCCCTGATTGTAGAAGGCTTCCCAGTTCAGCTTGTCGGTCAACGCGCCCTTCAGCCCGACGACGAAGCGCGAGAATTCGCGGGTCTGGTCGTCGGTGCGCGAACCGAAGTCGAGCAGGCGGCGATTGATGTTGAGCGAGACCAGATTGTCGCCATCGCCGTCGAGATTGGTGCGCAGGAACTCGCGCAGCGACGACGACAGATAGGGATTGCGCAAATCGAACTGGAAGTTGGGCAGGAAGCCCGAGCTGCTCATCGGCACCGCGCCCAGCGTCGAGTTGATCTCGCTGCGGACGTAATTGCCTTCCCAGAAGGCCGTGACGTTGTCGGTCACGTCGTAATGGCCGGTGATCGCCCCCGACCAGCGCTTCATCGGCATCTGGAGGTTGGTATAGGGACGGTCGTTGAAGCCGTCGCTGGTCTTGTAGGCACGCCACCCCTCGGGCGCGAAGAAGATGCCGGCGGTGCCGATCGTGTTGCCGAACTGATCCAGCTTGCCGACCAGCGCCGGGGTGAAGATGGTGCCCTGCGGCGTGACGCCGTTGCCGCCGGGGACGAGCACGCCCTTGCCGTTCTGCACGGCATCGACCAGATAGAGCGAGGCGTGGTCGCGCGCGGCGCCCTTCACCATCGAACGGTCGTAATAGCTGCCGTTGAACACGATGTTGCCGCGGCCGTCGCCGAAATTGCCGCCGACGGTGAAGTCGATATTGTAGCGCTCGGCATCGCCCCGCTCGCTGATGCCATATTGGCCGCTGACTTCGAGGCCCTGGAAATTGGTCTTGGTGACGAAGTTCACCACGCCGGCCATCGCGTCCGAGCCATAGACCGCCGAAGCGCCGCCGGTGACGACTTCGACACGCTCGATCAGCGAGGGCGGGATCATGTTGATGTCGACGACGCCGTCCTGGCTGGCGCCGACGATGCGGCGGCCGTTCTGGAGCACCAGGGTGCGCGCCGCACCGAGGTTGCGCAGGTTGACCGTGGCCGAGCCGTTGCCCGCATTGGACTGGGCGCCCGAGCCGGCGACCGCCTGGGGCAGCGCGTTGAGCAGCTGCTCGGTCTCGGCCGTGCCGGTCTGGCGGATTTCCTCGCTGCCGATCACGTTGACCGGGCTGTTCGAATCGACGTCCGGACGCGGGATGCGCGAGCCGGTGACGACGATCGCCTCGGCTTCCTGCGCCTCCGGCTCGGCGGTCTGCGCCATCGCCGTGCCCATCATCATCATCGTGGCGAACAGCGCGGAGCCGCCCCGCAATCCCGCCCGCATCACCGCAACCCGCTTACTGCCCATGTCCGTGTCTCCCCGAATGGATACGCCCACCTGCCTCGCTCCGCTCCGGCGTCGTTGGTCGCGCCATTTCCGTGAACAAGTGCGTGATTTTGAGCATATCAAGGACGAAGGGTCAATTCGGGGTAACGAAAAAATGTGAAAAGTGTCGCTTCTTGGTAACAAAGCTGCCGGGAAACCCGCGATTGCGCACGGTTTTTTCCGGGCCGGAGGATCGCTCCGGCGGGGCAGACGAGCCGCAGCATGCCCTCTCCAAACCCCGGAACAAAGGCCGGAAACTCTTGGTTTCCTGCCGATTCGCACCGTTTCGGACTGGTCTGGGGCACTCCGCATGCCGCCGAGATAACACCGATTCGGTGCCTCTTGACCAGTGCCGGCCATGGGATCATCACATTACAAATCACATGTTTTTAGTTTTATTCCGAACGATGCGGCGCCCGAACACCGGGCGCCCGGAGACCGAAGGGGAGATCGACATGCGCGCAAGGGGACTGGTGATCGCGATGCTCCTGGCCGGGAGCGCCGCGCCGGCGGCGTTCGGCATCGTGCCGGCTAGCGCGAAACGGGCTGCCGCCCAGCCCGACGGGCCGCCCGAGGGCACGCGCAGTCACGCCGATCTGGTCAAGCTGTTCACGGCCTTCGATGCCTGGCGCACGCCGCCGACGGCGGACGGCGTGGTCGACTATGGAGCTGCGGCGGTCGAGAAGCGCCGCATCGAGCTGCGCGGCTTCCAGGCCCAGCTCCCGGATTTCGCCGTGGCGCGCTGGGATCGCCACCAGCAGGTCGATTATCTCGCCGTCCGCGCACAGATGGACCTTGAGGATTTCAATCTGAACATCCTCAAGCCCTGGGCGCGCGATCCGGGCATGTACGTCGATGCCCTGCAACGCCTGGCCTATGCCGACCTGCCGCTGAAGGGCGAAGCGCTCGCCGGCTTCCGCATCCGGCTGAAGGCGATCCCCGCCTATCTGGCCCAGGCGCGAGTCAATCTCGATTCGGTGGCGGCGGACTATGCCGATCTCGCGCTCCACAGCCTCTCACACGGTGACGGCGTGGGCCATGGCATGCCGTACCGCGCAGTGGAACCGGAGGGGCTGATCGGCTGGTTCGCCGACCTGCGCGGCCGCGCGCAGAAGCAGCAGCCCGCGCTGCTCGCGGACATCGGGGCAGCCGAAGGCGCGATCCGCGGCTTTCGCGACTGGCTCGCCGCTGCCCGCCCCGCGATGACCGCCCGTGCCGGGGTCGGCAAGCCGGCCTATGACTGGTTCCTCACCAATGTGCGGCTGATGCCCTATACCTCGGACGAAGTGGTGACGCTGGCCGAGCGCGAGCTCACGCGCTTCTGGGCGGACTATGCCACCGAGCGGCACCGCAACCGCAAGCTCCCCGAGCTGCAGCTGCCCAAGTCGGCCGAGGAATATGAAGCACAGCTCGCCGGCACCGATGCCAAGATCCGCAAATGGCTGAAGGACGAGGAGATCATCACCATCCCGGACTATATCCCGGGCACGTATCAGGAAGTGGGCTTCAACGCGCCCTGGATCGTGCGCCCCACCGGACCGATGTTCTGGGAGCAGATCCAGTTCCGCGACGCCTCGCCGGACCATCTCCACGCCACCTTCCCCGGCCACCGCTTCGACGGGATGACCGGCAAGCGCGTTACCGATCCGATCCGCGGCCGGGTGAACGACAGCGGGCGCACCGAAGGCTGGGGCTTCTATCTCGAGGAGACGGCGCTCCAGCTCGGCCTGTTCGACGACCGGCCCCGCACGCGCGAGCTGATCTATATCTTCGGCCTGTTCCGCGCGGCGCGCACGATCGGCGACGTGAAGATGCAGCGCAACGAGATGACCGTGGGCGAGACCATGCGGTTCTGGAAGCAATGGACGCCGTGGCTGGACGACAATGTCGCGCGCGCCGATGCGGGGATCTATATCCGCCGTCCGCCGGGCTATGGCATGACCTATACGATCGGCGCGATGCAGCTCCAGAAGCTGCTGGTCGATCGCCGCCGCCAGCTTGGCGACGCCTTCTCGATCCGGGACTATCACGACTATCTGATGAACACCGGCCGCCTGCCGGTTTCGCTGCTGCGCTACGACCTTACCGGCAATGACGACGAGATCCGCGGATTCTGGCGGCATGTCCCATTATCGGATGTGCCGCGCTGATCCCCTTGGCGCGAGACGCGAAGACGATTGCGATGACAATGTGAGGATGGGGCGTGCCGGGTGCGCGCCCCAAGCCATTTCGCCCGGCCTTCCGCCTCTGGGCGACCGCGCACTCCGGCCATGGCGCCGATGGCGGGGCTTGTCGTGCGCGCCGGTTTGCCACGTCGCCCCCACCTTGCCGATTGAGAATGAGCAGGATACCCGCCGGTTTCCGACACCCAGACCCCTCTGCGGCAATCTAATTTGATCATTGACATGATCGAAAAAGATCGAGATTGAATGATTGTGGAAAATCGCTCGGACGGGTGATTCCATCCCGCGCAAGGCGATGACCCCGCGGGAAACGAGAGTCCGAAGGACCAATTGGGGAGGGAATATGAACACCGAGATCATGGAGCCGCGCGTCCGCGGATTCGCGAAGCAGGCGGGGCTTTCGATGCTGGCCCTCGCCACCATGCTGGCTTGTGCCGGCACAGCGCATGCGCAGACCGCCCCGGCGGGTCCCGACGCCGCGCAGGCCGAGGCCCAGCCGGCCGATGAGGGCAGCGATGAAGCCCAGGGCAACATCGTCGTCACCGGCACCCTGCTGCGCGGCGTCGCGCCCACCGGCACCAACGTGATCGGCGTCACCCGCGACACGATCACCGCGCGCGGCGTCGCTTCCTCCAACGATCTGCTCGCGAAGATCCCGCAGGTCGGCAATTTCGGCACGATCCCGGTCGGCTCGGCATCGTTCGGCCTGCCGGTTCTGCGTCCCAATATCCGCAACCTCGGCGCTTCGGGCGGCAGCACCACGCTGGTGCTGATCAACGGCCATCGCGGCGTCGGCGCGGGCATTCTGCAGACCACCGTCGATCCCTCGATCCTGCCGCCCGACGTGCTCGAGCGCGTCGAAGTGGTGCCGGACGGCGGCTCGGCCATCTACGGCTCGGACGCGATCGGCGGCGTGGTGAACTTCATCACCCGCAAGCGCTTCGACGGCGTCTCCGCCAATCTGCGCTACGGCTTCGCCGACAAGTACAAGACGGTCGACGGCAACCTGACCGTCGGCAAGGACTGGGGCAGCGGCTCGCTGTTCCTCTCCTACGCCCATGTCTGGCACGACAATGTCCTCGGCATCGATCGCGACTATGCCTCGGCCGATCGCCGCTCGAAGGGCGGCGGCGATTTCCGCGTCAGCACCTGCGCGCCCGGCAACATCCAGATCGGCACGACGACCTATGCCGTGCCCGGCCTCACTCCCGGCACGGTCAACAAGTGCGACCAGAACGCCTATGCCGACCTGTTCCCGCGCGAGGAGCGCAACTCGGTCTTCGGCTCGCTGACCCAGCAGCTCGACGACAATGTCGCCTTCGGCTTGACTGCCTATTGGTCGCGGCGCGACACGGTGGTGAACCAGGCCCAGGGCATGCTCTCGAGCACGATCACCGCGCTTAATCCCTTCTTCCGTCCGATCGCGGGCCTGACCTCGCAGACCGCCAGCTTCTCGTTCGCCAGCGTCTATGGGAACAGCCTGACCAGCCGCCAGCGCTTCGAATCCTATGGCGTCACCCCCAGCTTCTCCTTCGCGATCGGCGACAAGTGGCAGTTGCGGGCGGAGAGCAATTTCGGGCGCAGCACCAACCTCGTGCGCGAAGCCGCGCTCGACACCACCACCGCGTCGCTCGCGCTCGCCGGCCTGATCCCCGGCATGGCGCTCAATCCCTATGACCTCGCGGCCAGCAGCCCCGCTGCCCTCGCCGCCATCCGGAACTACGAGAATTACGGCGATGCCACCCAGGAACTGGCGGAGGGCCGGCTGATCCTCGACGGTTCGCTGGCGCATCTTGCGGGCGGCGACGTCCGCCTCGCGGTGGGCGCGGAATATCATTACGAGAACATCTCCTCGCGCATCGCCCAGGGCGCGGTCGGCTCCTATGCCAATGCCAAGACCTCGCGCGCTTCGCGCGACGTGCGCTCGGCCTTTGGCGAGCTGATGATCCCGATCGTCGGCGCCGGCAACGGCAGCCCCGGCCTGCGTGGGCTGCAGCTCTCGGCATCGGTCCGCTACGACGACTATAGCGACCAGGGCGGCACCACCAATCCGAAGATCGGCGTGAGCTACAAGCCGTTCATCGACCTGACGATCCGGGGCAATTGGGGCACTTCGTTCCACGCGCCGAGCCTTGCCGATACGACGAACACCTCGGACTCGCGCGCGACCGTGCTGCCCTACAGCCCGTTCCTCGCACCGGGCGCCACCCCCATCGACCCGGCGCGTGCGACGATAGTGCTGGCGGGCGGCAACCCGAATCTGAAGCCCGAGCGCGCCGATACCTGGTCCGCCGGCTTCGACTGGACGCCGAAGGCGGTCCCGGGCCTGGTGGCGAACCTCACTTACTACAATGTGAAGTTCAAGGACGCGATCGGCCTG
Source organism: Sphingomonas sp. IBVSS2 (assembly GCF_002127225.1). Taxonomy (GTDB): domain Bacteria; phylum Pseudomonadota; class Alphaproteobacteria; order Sphingomonadales; family Sphingomonadaceae; genus Sphingomonas. The sequence goes on along the minus strand of NZ_NFUR01000009.1, from coordinate 62,430 downwards.
GCGCCGTTCCTCTCGCCGACGCTGTTCACCAACACCAACTATGCCAATTTCTACATCCTGCGGCCGACGCTGGCCCAGGCCCAGGCAGCGGTGGGCAACCTCGCCGTGGTCGGCGCGCCGAGCATCGCCAGCCTCTATGCCGGCCCGCTCAGCCCCTATGTGCTGATCGATGCGCGCCGCAACAATCTGGGCGCGGTCAACACCGACGGGCTCGACTTCAACCTGGCCTATACCCGGCTGACCGGCTTCGGCGCGTTCAACGCCAGCATCGCGGGCACCTACACGCTCAGCCGCAAGTCGCAGGCGGTTTCCGGCGGGCCGTTCACGGACGATCTGAAGAACGGCGTCGGCCGCACTGCCTTCGTTGCCACGCTGGGCGGCAAGTCGGGCGGCTTCATCGCCTCGGCCTCGTACAACTACAAGGGCGGTTTCCCGATCCTCGGCGTTTCGCCGCAGACCCGGGTGGGCGCCTTCCAGACGGTGGACGCCTTCCTCGCCTATGACCTTGGCGCGCACGGCTTCATCAAGAACGCGATGCTCACGCTGAACGTCGACAACATCTTCGACCGGGATCCGCCCTGGCTGAACAGCGCCGCCGCCTATACCAATGGCAGCACCTTGGGACGGCTCGTCACGTTCGGCATCCGGACCAAGTTCTGAGGGAAAGGGATCGGGTGTCGCTTCCGTCGTCTGTCCTGACAATGCGTAGCTTGTTGGTCTCGGGTACGGCGGCCATGGCGCTTCTCGCCGCCATGGCCGCATCCGCCCAGGAGGACGGTCCGGCACCCACCCGGCTGACGGTCGAATATTCCGATGCCGCACTGGGCATCGACGAACCCGCCCCGCGCCTCGCCTGGCATTCCCCGGCGAAGCGCCAGGCGGCCTATCAGATCCGCGTCACGGCCGGGGGCAAGCCCATCTGGGACAGCGGCAAGGTGGCTTCGGCCGACAATGCGCAGATCCCCTATGCGGGGCCCGCCCTGGCCGCGCGCACCCGCTATTCCTGGCAGGTCAGGACCTGGGATGCCGATGGCCGCGAGAGCGGCTGGAGCCGGCCCGGCTGGTGGGAGATGGGCCTGCTCGCCCCGGCCGACTGGACGGCGGGCTGGATCGCCGGCCCCGCCCGCCGCGACCATGACTGGAGCGACCTCCGCTTCGAGAGCGACCTGACGCTCACCGGCAGCTCGGTCGACCTGCTCTTCCGCGCCCGCGCCGCCGGCAAGACCTATGGCGAAGCCTATGTCTGGACCCTGGCCGAGGAAAAGGCCGGCCCGGTGCTGATCGCCCGCGTCCGCCATTATCCGGGCGGCAGCAGCTCGGGCGTCAAGCTCACCGAGCTCAAGCGCGTGCCGCTGACCGGCATCACGCTGAAGGGCGTGCGCCACAAGGTCACGATCACCGCGCGGGGCAGCAGCATCGCCACCGCGATCGACGGCAGGCAGGTCGACCTGCTCACCGATGCCAGCCAGCCGCACGGCACGATCGGCTTCTCGTCCCGGGAAGCCGCCGCCGCGACGATCCACGCGGTCAGCGTCACCGGCACCGGCAGCCCGGCCTTCGCCACCCGCTTCCCGGCCAACGACAACCCCTTTGTCGGCGGCACCGTCGAGGCGGACGGCCTCACCGTCGCGGCCGGCGTCCCGAACATCGACATCGTCCTGCCGATCGAGGCCCCCGCCCCACTGGCCCGCAAGGCCTTTACCCTGCCCGCGAAGAAGATCGCGGCGGCGCGGCTCTATGTCGCCGGCGCGGGCTGGTCGCGCATGCATCTCAACGGCGGCACGGTCGGCGCCAGCGCGATGGCCAGCGGCTTCACCGCCTATGACAAGCGCGTCCTCTACCAGACCTATGACGTGACCGACCGCGTTCGCGCCGGGCAGAACGTGCTCGGCGCCGAGCTGGGGCGCGGCTGGTACGGGTTGACCGATCCCAACGAATGGTATTTCGACCAGGCGCCCTGGCACGGCGAGCCGGCGCTCAAGGCCCAGCTCGAAATCACCTTTGCCGACGGATCGCGCCAGTCGGTCCCCACCGACGCCAGCTGGCGGACCATCTCCGGCCCCACCCGCAACGATTCCGTCCATCGCGGCGAGCGCTACGACGCGCGCCTGCGCCCCACCGGCTGGGACAGGCCGGGCTTCGCGGGCAAGGACTGGACCGCCGCGCGGCAAGTGGACGGTCCGAACGGTTTCCTCCAGGCCGCCAATGTCGAGCCGATCGCGCCGGTCGAACAAGTCGCGCCCGCCTCGCTCACCCAGGTGAAGCCGGGCGTCTGGGTCTATGATTTCGGGCGTATCTTCTCGGGCTGGACCGCGCTCGACGTTCGCGGACCGCGCGGCACCACCGTATCGCTCGTCGCCAGCGAGCGGATCGGCGACGACGGCATGGTCGTCCCCGCTTCGGGCCTGATCGACGCGCAGCTGCAGACCGACCGCTACACGCTCGCCGGATCGGGAGCCGAGCATTGGGAGCCGAGCTTCGGCTATCGCGGCTTCCGCTATGTCGAGCTGCGCGGCTATCCCGGCACGCCGACGCTGGCGACGCTCACCGGCAAGATCGCCCATAGCGCCGTCGCCCGCACCGGCAGCTTCGCCAGCGCCGATCCGCTGCTGAACGAGATCGACCAGGCCGCGATCCGCACGATCCTGAACAACATGCACGGCTATCAGACCGATACGCCGACCTATGAGAAGAATGGCTGGACCGGCGACGCCCAGGCATCGGCCGGCGCTGCCGCGCGCAGCCTGGGCATCGCCCGCGTCTGGACCAAATGGCTGAACGACTATCCCGACGCGCAGGCGCCCAGCGGCGAGCTGCCCGAGATCGTGCCCGCCACGCCCTTCTACGGCTATGAGGGCACGCCCGGCTGGTCGTTCGTCTGGGGACCGTCGACGCCCTGGGACGTCGCGGCGATGATCCTGCCCTGGGAACTCTACCAGACCGAAGGCGACACCCGCATCCTGGCGCGCATGCACGCCATGCAGAAGCGGCTGGTCGACTATACCGCCACCGTCTTCAAGGCGCCCGACTATCGCCACGACCGGGGCCTGAGCGAATGGAGCGCCCCCGGCCCGCTCGACATCTTCGCCACCAACAATGGCGGGATCGACGCGATCACCACCGCCTATTTCTTCCACGAGGCCGACCTGCTGGCCAGATCCTCGGCGGTGATCGGCAACCGGGCGGATGCGGACCGCTATGCCGCGCTCGCCGCCGATATCCGCCGCGCCTATAACGCCCGCTATTGGGATGCGGCGAACGGCTGGTACCGCACCCTGGACGACAAGGGCGCGACCAAGGGCCCCACCCAGTCGCAGAACATCCTGCCGCTCGCCTTCGGCATGGCGCCCGCGGGAACGGCACAGAAGATCGCCGACACGATCGCGAAGGATGTCGAGGCCCGCGGCCTGCGCGCCGGGGTGTTCGGCACGCGCTACCTGCTCGAGATCCTCAGCGACTATGGCCATGCCGACCTCGCCTATCGCCTGGCGACGCGCACCGACGAGCCGAGCTGGGGCTTCTGGCTGAAGAGCGGCCACAAGACGATGTTCGAATCCTGGGGCCTCAATGCCCGCTCGCGCGACCATCATTATTTCGGCTCGATCGCGGACTGGATGCGCCAGCGCCTCGCCGGCCTGCGCCCCGGTGCGCCGGGCTATCGCACCGTGCTGGTCCGCCCGGAAATCCCCCAGGGCCTGGCTTCGGCCGCGGCGACCATGGCGACCCCCCAGGGTGAGGCACGGGCGGAATGGCAGGTCGAGAATGGCCGCCTGACCCTCAGCGCCACCGTGCCGATGAACGCAGTGGGCGAGATCTGGGTACCCCTTCGCTTCGGCGCACCCGCCACGCTGCCCGAAGGCGCAACACTGCTCCGCAAGACCGATGCCGCAACCGTCTACGCCACCGGTGCCGGCAGCTTCACCTTCGTCACCGAGGGCCGGAAATGAAGACTTCGCTGATCGCCCTGTCCCTGCTCGCCCTGTCGCTATCCCTTGCCGGCACCGCCCAGGCACAGGAGGTCCGCGCACCCGCCGGCACCCTGCACGGCACGACCGCCGAGGGCGTGGCCAGCTTCAAGGGCATTCCCTATGCCGCCGCCCCGGTCGGTCCGCTGCGCTGGCACGCGCCGATGCCGGCGCCGGCCTGGACCGGCACGCGCGCCGCGACCGGCTATGGCAATGACTGCGTCCAGGCGCGAATGCCCGGCGACGTCGCCAACACCACGCTGCCGATGAGCGAGGACTGCCTGTTCCTCAACGTCTGGACGCCCCGGCCCCGCGCCGGAGCGAAACTGCCGGTGATGGTCTATATCCATGGCGGCGGCTTCTCCACCGGATCGGGCAGCGCCGCGATCCTCGACGGCACCCGCCTGGCCGGGCGCGGCGTGGTGGTCGTCACCTTCAACTATCGCCTCGGCCGGTTCGGCTTCTTCGCCCATCCCGCGCTGACCAGGGAGGCCGGCGCCGGCCCCACCGGCAACTGGGCGCTGATGGACCAGCTCGCCGCGCTGCGCTGGGTGAAGCGCAACATCGCCGCGTTCGGCGGCGATCCGGCCAACATGACCATCTTCGGCGAGTCCGCGGGCGGGGAGTCGGTCGGCCGGCTGATGGTCTCGCCGGCCGCCAAGGGCCTGTTCGCCAAGGCGATCGCCGCGTCGGGCGGCGGCCGCGACAGCTGGCCGGACCTCGCCGCCGGAGAGGCGAAGGGCCTGGCCTTCGCGAAGCGCGCCGGTGCCGGGGATCTCGCCGCGCTCCGCGCGCTGCCCGCCGACACGGTGCAGGGCGGCATCAACCTGCTCAACGGCGACGAGGCGCATTATTCCGGCCCGATGACCGACGGCCGGATCGTCACCGGCGACACCGATGCGCTGCTCACCGCCGGCAAGGCGCGCGGCATCCGCTATATCTCCGGCTCGAACAGCGACGAACTCGGCTTCATCCCCGCGCCGTTCATGAAGGGCTTCGTCGCCAAGGCGACCGAGAAGCTCGGTGCCGGCGCCGCTGTGGTGCGTGCCGCCTATGGCTCGGCCGAGGCCTATGACCGCCACATCCCGAGCGACTATACCTTCACCGAGCCCGCCTTCTCGCTCGCCAGGCGGCAAGCCGCGCACACCCCGACCTGGCTCTATCGCTTCGGCTATGTCGCCGAGGAAAAGCGCGCGACCCTCGCCGGCGCCTCGCACGCCACCGACGTGCCCTATCAGTTCGACAATCTCGCCGCGGCGGGCGGCAAGCCCGGCCCCGCCGACATGGCCGCGGCGAAGCTGGTCGCGGACCATTGGGTTAAGTTCGCCAGGACCGGCGACCCGGGCTGGGCAAGGTTCACGCCCGGGGAGCAGATGCTGGTGATTAGCAATAACGGAAGCACCACCGCGCCCGCCGGCACGCCCGAGATCTCGGCAATTGCCGCCGCTCGCGACGCGGCCAAGCAGAAATGAGGAAGTCCATGCGTACCCTCTTCCGGATCCTGGCGCCGTTCGCGCTGTTCGCCGGCAGCGTCACCGCCCATGCCCAGGAGACGATCCGGCTCTGGCCGAACGGCGCGCCGGGCTCGATGGGCCCGATGCAGGCGGAGACCACCGCCGACAAGAAACCCTATGGGCTGATCACCCGCAACGTCTCCGAGCCGACGCTCACCGTGTTCCGGCCCGATCCGAAAATCGCCAACGGCACCGCGGTGATCGTCGCCCCAGGCGGCGGCTTCCATCTGCTCTCGATCGGCAATGAAGGCGACGGCGTCGCCAGGTGGCTGAACAGCCAAGGCATCACGGCCTTCGTCCTGCGCTATCGCCTGCTGCCCACTGGCGACGATTTCGGCATGGTGATGATCCGCCGGCTTATGAACTTCAAATCGCTCGAGGCCGCGATCGTGCCGCTCCGCCCGCTCGCCACCGCCGATGGCGAGGAGGCAATGCGCTATGTCCGCGCCCATGCGGCGAAATATGGCGTGAAGCCCGGCCGGATCGGCATGATGGGCTTCTCGGCCGGCGGCGCGGTGACGATGTGGACGGTGCTGGGCAACAAGCCCGCCAGCCGGCCGGACTTCATCGTCGCCATGTATCCCGGCCTGGTCGGCAATCCGCTGACCGTCCCGGCCAAGGCCCCGCCGCTGCTCGCCATGGTCGCCGAGGACGATCCCATCGTCCGCCCCGAGGCCGGCCGGCTGGTCGATGCCTGGAAAGCGGCGGGCGCCGACGCGATGCTGGTGACTTTCCCCAAGGGCGGCCACGGCTTCGGCATCACCAAGAGCGGCAAGGCGTCGGACGCCTGGCCCGAGCATGCGCAGAAATGGTTCCAGGCCAAGGGGTTGCTCAACAAATGAACCGGATAGCCCATATCGGCGCGCTGGGCGCCGTCGCCACCGCGCTGCTCGTCTCGGGCAGCAATCCCGAGCCCGTCGCGGCGACTCCACCCACCAGCGCCTGCGCCGCGCTCGCCGGCCTGGCGCTTGCCGACGGCAAGGTGGTGAAGGCCGAGGAAGTCGCCAAGGGCGGCATGGTCAACACCAAGGAGGGTACGCCCGGACTCCCCGCCCAGGCCGGTTTCTGCCGCGTCTATGCGGTGCTGGCGCCCACGCCGCGCTCCGAGATCAAGGTGGAGGTGTGGCTGCCCGCTCCCGCCGCCTGGAACGGCAAGCTGCTCGGCGCCGGCAATGGCGGCTATGGCGGCTCGATGCTGCTCCCCCAGCTCACCATGCAGGGCGCGCTGGGCAAGGGCTATGCCACGGTCGGCACCGACATGGGCCATGTCGGCACCGCCGATACCGACGCCAAATGGGCGCTGCATCAGCCCGAGCGGATCGTGGATTTCGGCCATCGCGCCAACCACCTCGCCTCCGGCGTCGGCAAGGCCGTCATCGCCGCCTATTACGGCAATGCGCCCAAGGCGTCCTATTTCCAGGGCTGCTCCGACGGCGGCCGCGAAGCGCTGATGGAGGCGCAGCGCTATCCCGAGGATTATGACGCGATCGTCGCGGGCGCTCCGGCCAATGCCTGGAGCCGGCTGATGACTTCGTTCATGGCCACCGACCGCGCGGTGTTCGCCCGCCCCGAGACGCTGATCCCCAACGCGAAGCTCAAGCTGCTCCAGGACGCCGCGCTCGCCCAGTGCGACGCGAAGGACGGGGTGAAGGACGGCGTTCTCGACGATCCGCGCCAGTGCGGCTTCGATCCGGCCGTGCTCCAGTGCAAGGCAGGCGACGGCCCCTCGTGCCTCACCGCCGGTCAGGTCACTGCGGCGCGTTCGCTCTATCGCGGCACCTTCGATGCCAAGGGCAGGAAATTCTTCCCCGGCTATATGCCCGGGGCCGAGGCCGTTCCCGGCGCCTGGGACCTGTGGCTCACCGGCCCCAAGGCGCAGCACGGCATCTTCGCCAGCGAGTTCTTCCGCAACATGGTCTATTCGGACCCCGAATGGCAGCCCGCCTCGTTCGACGTGACGCGCGACCATGCCGCGGCCCGCCGCCTCGCCCCGGTGCTCGACAGCGACAATCCGGACATCCGCCCGTTCCTGAAGCGCGGCGGCAAGCTGATCCTCTATCATGGCTGGAACGACGCCGCGATCGCGCCCGAGAACACGATCGACTATTATCAGGCCGTGCAGAAGCGCGTCGGCGCCGCCGCGAAGGACTCGGTGCGCCTGTTCATGGTCCCCGGCATGTCGCACTGCCTGGCCGGCCCCGGCCCGAACGTGCTCGATACCCTCGGCACGATCGACAAGTGGCGCCAGGGCGGCCCCGCGCCCGAGACGATGATCGCCACCAAGTACGACAACGACCTGTTCGGCTATCTCGGCTTCCCGGCCAAGCCGGTCCGCACCCGCCCCTTGTGCGCCTATCCCAAGGTCGCGCGCTGGACGGGCAAGGGCTCGACCGACGAGGCGGCGAACTTCGTCTGCGTCGCGCCCGGCGCGAAGCGATGAGCCCGGCCGCCAGCCTGGTCCGGGGTGCCGATGCGCCGCCGCTGATCGAGCATACGATCGGCGCGGCGCTGGCGCTGGCCGCCGCCCGCTGGGGCGAGCGCGAGGCGCTGGTCTCGGTCGAGCAGGATATCCGCTGGACCTTCGCCGAGCTGCTCGAACGGGCCGACGCCTTCGCCGCCGGGCTGCTCGCGCTCGGGCTGGAACCGGGCGAGCGGATCGGCATCTGGGCGCCCAATTGCATCGAATGGACGCTCACCCAGTTCGCCGCCGCGCGCGCCGGGCTGATCCTGGTCACGATCAACCCCGCCTACCGGACATCCGAGGCCAGCTTCACCATGGCCAAGGTCGGCCTGGCCGCGCTGGTCTTCATGGATCGCTTCAAGACCAGCGACTATGCCGCGATGGTCGCCGAGATCGCGCCCGGGCTGCCCGCGCTCCGCCGCATCTTCTGCATCGGTGCCGCGACCCGGCCCGGCTGGATCGCCTTCGACCAGGTCGCCGGCCATGCGGACGATGCCAGCCGCCGGATGCTCGCGGCGATCGGCCCCGAGCTGCGCGCCATCGACGCGATCAACATCCAGTTCACCAGCGGCACCACCGGCCAGCCCAAGGGCGCGACGCTCAGCCATCGCAACATCCTCAACAACGGCTATTTCGTCGGCCTGGCCCAGCGCCTCCAGCCCGGCGACCGCGTCTGCATCCCGGTGCCGCTCTATCATTGCTTCGGCATGGTGATGGGCAACCTCGCCGCGCTCACCCATGGCGCGACGATGGTCTATCCCGCCGCCGGCTTCGATCCGGGCGCGACCCTGGCAGCGATCGAGCGCGAGCGCTGCACCGCGCTCTACGGCGTGCCGACCATGTTCATCGCGGTGCTCGCCCATCCGGAGTTCGAGCGGTTCGACATCGGCTCGCTGCGCACCGGCGTGATGGCGGGCGCGGTCTGCCCCGAGCCGCTGATGCGCGCCGTGAACGAGCGGCTGCACATGCCCCAGGTCACCATCGCCTATGGCATGACCGAGACCAGCCCGGTCAGCTTCCAGACGGCGGTGGACGATCCGTTCGAGCGCCGCATCGGCTCGATCGGCCGGGTCCAGCCGCATCTCGAATGCAAGATCGTCGACGAGGACGGCGAAGTGGTGCCCGCCGGCACGCCGGGCGAGCTGTGCACGCGCGGCTATTCGGTGATGCTCGGCTATTGGGACGAGCCGGAGAAGACCGCGGCGGTGCTCGATGCCGAGGGCTGGATGCATTCCGGCGACCTCGCGGTGATCGACGCGGCCGGTTATGGCAATGTCGTCGGCCGGCTGAAGGACATGGTGATCCGCGGCGGCGAGAACATCTATCCGCGCGAGATCGAGGAGTTCCTCTACGGCCATCCGGCGGTGGAGGACGTGGCGGTGGTCGGCGTGCCCGACGCGCGCATGGGGGAAGAGCTCTGCGCCTGGATCCGGCTGCGCGCCGGCTCTTCGGGCGACGCGGAGGAGGTCCGCGCCTTCTGCCGCGGCCGGATCGCCCATTACAAGGTGCCCCGCTACGTCCGCTTCGTCGACACCTTCCCCACCACCGTGACCGGCAAGGTCCAGAAATATCTGATCCGCGAGGCGATGATCGCCGAGCTGGGTCTCGAAACCACCAGCCAAGGATGAAGAAGATGATGATGAACAAGCTGCTGCTCGCCGCCCTGCTCGCCCTGCCGGGCACCGCCCTCGCCCAGACCGCGCCGGCGCCCGCGCCCGCCGCTCCGGCCGCCGCGCCGAAGTTCACGCTCGACACCCCGATCCAGGAGATCGTGGCCGACGCGCAGGGCAAGGCCGCGATCGACAAGAACCTGCCCGGCCTGATCGGCCTGCCGCAGTACGACATGTTCAAGGGGCTGAGCCTCAACCAGCTCAAGGCCTATTCGGACGGCAAGCTCACCGACGAGATCCTCGCCAAGACCGCTACCGATCTCGCCGCGATCAAGTGATGACTCGCGCCAATTTCCTTGCCTGCGTCGCCGCGACGGCGTTGATGGCGAGTGCACCCGCACTCGCCCAGGCCCAGAACGAACGCATGACCTATCGTGAGAAGAGCGCGCCGATCGAGCAGCGCGTCGACGACCTGATGCACCGGCTCACGCTGGAGGAGAAGGTGTCGCTGCTCGCCGGCGAAAGCTCGATGACGCTGCATTCCGTCCCGCGGCTGGGCATCCCCGCGATCAAGGTGACCGACGGCCCCACCGGCGTGCGCTCGCCCGAGGGCAAGCCCGCCACCGTCTTCCCGGTCGGCGTCGCCATCGCCGCGACCTGGAATCCGGAGATCGCCAAGGCGGTGGGCGCCGCGATCGCGGAGGAATCGCGCGGCTATGGCGCCGCGGTGCTGCTGGCGCCGACGGTGAACATCGTCCGCACCCCGCGCTGGGGCCGCAATTTCGAGACCTATTCGGAGGACCCGCTCCTCGCCGGCAAGCTTGGGCTCGGCTATGTCGCCGGCGTCCAGGGCAAGGGCATCGGCGTCTCGATCAAGCATTTCGCGGTGAACAACCACGAGACCAACCGCTTCTTCGTCGATTCCGTCATCGACGAGCGGACGTTGCGCGAAATCTATCTTCCCGCCTTCGAGATGGTGGTGAAGCGGGCCGATCCCTGGTCGGTCATGGCCTCGTACAACAAGGTCAACGGCACCTATGCGAGCGAGAATCGCTGGCTGCTCACCGACCTGCTCAAGAAGGAATGGAACTACAAGGGCTTCGTCGTCTCCGACTGGGGCGCGACCCACAGCACCGCGCCCGCGGCCAATGCCGGGCTCGACCTGGAGATGCCCGGCCCCGCCCAGCATTTCGGCGCCAAGCTGCTCGCCGCCGTCCGCGCCGGCGAAGTGAGCGAGGCGCAGCTCGACGACAATGCCCGGCGCATCGTGCGCCTGATCGTCCGCAGCGGCGCGCTCGACGGGCCGCAGCCCAAGGGCGAGATCGGCGGCGAGCGCCATCGCGCGGCCGCCCGCGCGGCGGCCGAGGAGGCGATCGTCCTGCTCAAGAACGCCGGCGTGCTTCCGCTGAAGCCGGGCATCAAGACGCTCGCGGTGATCGGCCCCAATGCCGATATCGCCCGCATCCAGGGCGGCGGCAGCTCGGCGGTGGCGCCGTTCGACAAGCTGGTGACCCCGCTCGAAGCGATCCGCGCCGCGCTGCCCGGTGTCGAGGTGATCTACGAGAAGGGCGTCGACAGCGAGGAAACGCCGCCCACCGCCGCACCCGCGCTGTTCAGCCCCTCGGCCGACAGCAGCGAGACCGGCCTGGCCGCCACCTATTACGCCAGTGCCGATTTCAGCGGCGACCCGGTGAAGCGCGAGCGCGCCACCGACTTCACCAAGCGGATCAGCGCCAATATCGCGAGCGCCAAGGTGATCGGCTATGCATCGATGCGCTGGGCGGGCGTGCTGCGCGCGCCGGCCACCGGCACCTATGAATTCAGCGTGCGCGGCACCGGCACGGGCGTGCTGACGCTCGACGGCAAGGCGATCCTCGACAAGGCGACGCCGGCAAAGCCGGACAATCGCGACGTGATCGGCTTCCCCGTTCCCCAGCGGACCGTCCAGGTCCAGCTCGAGGGCGGCAAGGCCTATCCGATCCAGCTCGACTATGTGACCGGCCAGACGCCCTATGAGGCACTGAAGTTCGGCGTGCGCGTGCCCCGGCCGGACTTCGATGCGGCGGTCGCCGCGGCGAAGCGCGCCGATGCGGCGATCGTGGTCGGCGGCTCCGCCTCGCTCACCGAGGGCGAAGGCTATGACCGCGCCAATTTCGACCTGCCGGGCGACCAGGACAAGCTGATCGCGGCGGTGGCGGCGGCCAACCCGTCGACCGTGGTGGTCATCAACGCCGGTGCGGCGATGACCATGCCCTGGGCAAAGGAAGTGCCGGGCATCCTGGGCATGTGGCTGCCGGGCCAGGAGGGCGCGGCCGCGCTCGCCGGCATCCTGACCGGCAAGGTCAACCCGTCCGGCAAGCTGCCGGTGACCTTCCCGCTGCGCAGCACCGACGATCCGGTGCGGCTGACCGACATGAAGACCCAATATGCCGAGGGGCTGCTGGTTGGCTATCGCGGCTATGAGGCGCGCGGCGTGGCGCCGCTCTTCGCCTTCGGCCATGGCCTGTCCTATACCAGCTTCGGCTATGCCGCCCTCGCCGCGCCCGCGACGATCGCGCCCGGCGCCACGGCCAAGGTCCGCCTGTCGCTCCGCAACACGGGCAAGCTGGCCGGCAAGGAAGTCGTCCAGCTCTACGTCGCGCGGGCGGATCGCACGGCCGAGGAGCCGATCAAGCAGCTCGCGGCCTTCGCCAAGGTCGCGCTGGCGCCGGGCGAGAGCCGCACCGTCGAGTTGAGCCTCGATCCGCGGGCGTTCGGCTATTGGGATGCCGCCACGCATCACTGGGTGGCGCGCGCCGGGGCCTATCAGCTGCTCGTCGGCAGCGCCTCGGACGATATCCGGCTGAAGAAGGACATCCGCGTCACCGCGACCAAGCCGATCGACTGACCCACCAACTTCGTCACCCCGGCCCCTTCGGCTGCTTGCCCCGCAGGCGACCGAAGGGGCCGGGGTGACGGCTATTTTCTGCAATGCAGACCTAGTTTCCGTCGCGCCGCGGGAATGGCTCGAGGTGAGAACTCGTCGAACCAACCTCCTCCGTCACCCTGAACTTGTTTCAGGGTCCAAGGTGCCGGCAGCGATACCGCTGGTGAAGAGTTGGTTCAGCAGGGCGGAAGATCTGCACATCGCCTTGCAGGGCGCCCTAGACCCCCGCCGCCGCCTCCAGCACCGGCACGAAATCGGCGGCCGACCGGCTGGCCCGGCCGACGAGCAGCCCGTCGATCCCAGGCAGCGCCAGCAGTTCCGCCGCATTGCCGCCGTCGACCGCGCCGCCATAGAGCAGCCGGGCCTCGCCCGCCTCGGCACGCAGCATCTCGAAGATCCGGGCAAGATGCGCCGCGTCCGGCACCGCGCTCCCGCCGATGCACCAGACCGGCTCATAGGCGATCGCGGCGCGCGACCAGTCGAGCCCGGGTGGCAGCGAGGCACGGAGCTGCGCCGCCACCAGCGCCCGCGCATCGGCCGAACGCTCCCATTCGCCCACGCAGATCACCACCGCCAGCCCCGCCGCCTGCGCGGCATGCGCCTTGGCCGCCACGCTGCTGGCATCGCCGGCACGAGTCTCGCTGTGCCCGGCCAGCACCATGGTCGCCCCGCTCTCGCGCAGCATCGCCGCCGAGACGCCGCCGGTATGTGCGCCCCCGGCAGCGGCATGGCAATCCTGCCCGCCGATCGCGACAGCCCGCGCCCGGCGTGCCGCGCGCTCGATCAGTGTCGCCGGCAGCATCAGCCCCGCCTCGACGCCGAGCTCCTGCACCGCGGCGTCGACTCGCTCGACCTCGGCCAGGTCGGAGCCCGTGCCGTGCATCTTCCAATTGCCCAGGATCAGCGGGCGCCCCGTCGCCCTGGTCATGCCGCGAGATAGTTGCCGACGCCGATCACCACGGTGGAGAGCAGCAGCGCGCCGATGCCCAGCCACACCAGCGTGCGCGTGCCCAGCCGCACTCCCGCCCATTCCTTGAGCGCGAAGCCCCAGAGCGTGGAGAACAGGATGATGCTCGCCATGTGCAGCGTCCAGGAGGAGAAGCCGTACTTCCCCATCTGGCTCTCGCCCATCGTGTAGAAGAAGAACTGGAAGTACCAGAGCGTGCCGCCCAGCGCGGCGAGGAGATAGTTGCGCAGCAGCGGCAGCTTCTCGCCCGAGGCATTGGCGCCGACGATCTGCCCGGCCGACCGGTTGCGCAGGATCAGCCAGCCGCACCAGACGAAATTGGTGGTGAAGCCGCCGAGCAGCACGACGCACAGCACCGGCAGCCCCTGCCACAGCGGATCGGTCCCGGCCGCCACCGTGGCCGCGCGAATCGGCGCGCCGGCGTCGAGCCCCCAGGCGAAGCAGCCCGACATGATGCCGGAGAACACCGCGATGGCGAGCCCCTTGGGCAGGTTGAATTCGCTCACGCTCTGGCTCGCCGCCGCAGCGCCCGCCATCTCGCGCTCCTTGCGGCGCCCGGCGGCGGCGACCACCAGGATGCCGGCAAGCGTGATCACGATGCCGAAAAAGGTCATCTGCCCGCTCGACGTCTCTGCGAGCTGCCCCAGCGTCCCGTGGAAGATCGGCGGGCCCATCGTCCCGATCACGGTGGTCAGCCCAAGCGCGACGGCCATGCCGAGCGACAGGCCGAGATAGCGCATGGTCAGCCCGAAGGTCAGCCCGCCAAAGCCCCACATCGCGCCCCAGAACCAGCACCAGAACCAGGTGCTGCTCGGGGTCCGCGCCAGCACGCCGAGTAGGTCGTGCGTCTGGATCGATGCGAACAGCCAGGGCGCGATCAGCCAGGAGAAGACGCCGCCGACCAGCCAGAATATCTCCCAGGACCAGGCCCGGATGCGGCGATAGGGAACATAGAAGCTGGCGGAAGAAAGCCCGCCAAGCCAATGAAACAAAACGCCAATCAGCGGATTTCCGCCCATGCTTATTCCCTCCCCGCGAGTATCTTTTCGTTGATCTGCTCGATGCGCGTCACGCCGGTCAGTCCCATGGCGACGCGCATCTCGGCAGCGAGCAGCGCCAGCACATGCGCCACGCCCGCCTGCCCCGCGCCGCCCAGCGCCCAGGCCCAGGCGCGGCCGAGCAGCACGCCCCGGGCACCCAACGCGAGCATCCGCACCACGTCGAGCCCTGATCGGATGCCGCCGTCGGCCAGCAGCGTCAACCGGTCGCCCGCCGCATCGGCGATCGCCGGCAGCGCATGGGCAGTCGAAGGCACCCCGTCGAGCTGCCGGCCGCCATGGTTGGAGACGATCACGCCCTCCACGCCCCGCGCCGCGGCTTCGCGGGCGTCTTCCGGATCCAGGATTCCCTTGAGCAGGATCGGCCCGTTCCAGTGCTTGCGCACGAAATCCAGGTCGTCCCAGCCGATCGCGGGATCGAAATTGTCGCGCATCCAGGCGAAGAAGTCGTTGAGCCCGGTCTTGCCGGCGAGCACCGGCGCGACATTGCCGAGATGGTGCGGCCGGCCCCACAGGCCCACGTCCCAGGCCCAGCGCGGATGCGTCAGCGCCTGGCCGAATCGCCGCAGCGATCCGCCCAGGCCCGGCGCCCCCGCCAGCCCCGAGCGATAGTCGCGGTAGCGCGTGCCCGGCACCGGCATGTCGACGGTGAAGACCAGCACCGGGCAGCCCGCGGCGCGCGCCTGCGCCATCAGGTCGATCATGAAGCCGCGGTCGCGGATCATGTAGAGCTGGAACCAGGGCGGCGTGCCCACCGCCCCTGCCACTTCGGCGAGCGGACAGGCCGAGACGGTCGACAGCGTGAAGGGCACGCCCGCCGCCTCCGCCGCCCGCGCCGCCTGCACTTCGCCGCGCCGCGCATTGAGCCCCGCCAGCCCGACAGGCCCGAGCGCCACCGGCATCGCCAGCTTCTGCCCGAACAGGCTCGTCGACAGGTCGATGTCCGAAATGTCGCGCAGCACCCGCTGCCGCAGCGCCACGGCCTCGAGATCGGCGACGTTCCGGCCCAGCGTCACTTCGGCATAGGAACCGCCATCGATATATTCGAACAGGAAGCGCGGCAGCCTGTGCCGCGCCAGCGCGCGATAGTCGGAGATCGACGCCGCCTTCATGCCGCCTCGCTGCTGCCGGCGGCCAGAGCCCGCCAGCGCGCGGCATAGCCGGCAAGGTCGCAATCGAGCGGCGCCACCCGCGTGAGCGCCGAGGGCGGTGCCAGCGCCGGATCGATCAGGCGCAATGCCCCATAGGACACGTCGTTGTGCTCGTTGGAGACGAAGACGTGCAGGTCCGGCCGCAACGTGGCAAGCGCGCGGACAAAGGCCTGGGCCTCGCCGAACCGCCCCTCGACCAGCACGCGCTCCCGCGTCCCGATCAGGTCGAGCATCGCGTCGGCGACCAGCGCGGCATAGAGGCACACCGCCGCGCGCAGCCCCATCGATTCGGCCGGCCGGTTGATCCAGCGCGTCGCACCGCCGGGAAACGGCCCCACGCCGGGGGTCAGTGTCGGCAGCACCATCGTGCCGCTCGCGACGACGCCGGGGAGCGCCGCGAGGATCGCCGGCTGATCGGGAGTGATGTCGACGCGCCGCGTGTCGATCCCGGTCAGCAGTTCGATCTCGCGCCCGCCCATGAACCGGGCCGAGGGGATCGGGCTGCCATGGGCGTCGACATTGACAAGGCAGTCGCGCATTTCGGGCAGGCCCGCCAGGTCGACGCGCGCGCCCTTGCCCGGAGTCCGCATCGCGACGAACCAGGTGCCGGTCGACAGCACCGTCGCTTCCTGTTCCGCGATATCGGCAAAGCCCCGCGCCGCGAGCAGCGCCGCGTTCGAATCGTGCAACCCGCAATGCACCGCGACATCGGCGGGCAGGCCGGTGCGCTCGGCCCATTCCGCGCTGATCGCGCCGATCGCCTCGCCGGCATGGCGGAGCGGCGCGAGCCGTGCGGCCCAGCCACGCCGTTCGGCAAGTGCCGACGGTTTGCCCGAGGCGGGGCACCAGAGATCGCTGTGGCAGCCCAGGCTCGTCACCTCCGACGTCGCGACGCCCGAGAAGCGCCATGCCCAATATTGCGGCCAGGGCAGGATCGTCGCGTCGCCGCGCAGCAGCGCCGGATCGAGCGACTCGAGGAAATGCAGCTGCAGCCCGAGATTGAGCCCGTCGGGCAGCACGGGCGAACCGGTGCGGGCAAAGGGATCGCGCTGGCCGTGATAGGCAGCGGCGCATTCGGCGGGTATCGCCTGCTCATAGTCGAGCGGCGGCGCCGCCAGTGCCCCGTCGCGCACGATCGCGGCGGCGGCGCCATGCCCGACGGGAATGATCCGCGCCACGCGGCCGAGCCCCGCAAAGGCGCGCAGCGCTTCCTCGGCCCAGCCCTCGATCCCGGCCGCGTCGAGCGTGCGGAGGCTCTCGCCGCCCAGCACCGCCACGGACCGGTCATTGGGCCGCGTCCGCCGGGCCAGCATCGCCCCCGACGCATCCCAGAGACTGAGCTTCGACAAGGTCTTACCCAGATCGAGCACCACGCTCAGCCCATCACCCAATGCTGCCTCCCCAATTTGTTATGATTGATATTTAGCGAAGTTGATTGTATCTGGCTAGACACCTTGATAGAGAAGCTCGCGCCGAAACGGGCGCTGGGGGAGAGTAATTCCGGATGCTTGAAGACGAGACAAGGGTGCGCCGGGGCGTGACCGCCATTCCATTCGCCGTGCCGCGTAACCGCTGGTCCGATGCGGAGGCTGCCGGCATGTCGCCGGAGGGCCTGCTGCTCTACCGCTCGAACCTGCTGGGTTCGGACCTGACCGTCACCAATTTCGGCGGCGGCAACACTTCGGCGAAGATCGAGATGGCCGATCCGCTCACCGGCGCGCCGGCGACGGTGCTGTGGGTGAAGGGCTCGGGCGGCGATATCGGCTCGATGAAGCTCGATGGCTTCGCCACCCTCTATCTCGACAAGCTGCTCGGCCTCGAATCGCGCTATCGCGGCGTGGCGTTCGAGGACGAGATGGTCGCCTACCTGCCGCACTGCACGTTCAACCTGAACGCGCGGGCGGCCTCGATCGATACGCCGCTGCACGGCTATCTGCCCTACGCACATGTCGATCACGTCCATCCCGATGCGATCATCGCGCTGGCGGCATCGAGCGCGGGCAAGGATGCGACCGACGCGATCTGGGGCGGGGCGATTGGCTGGCTGCCCTGGAAGCGCCCGGGCTTCGAGCTCGGCCTGCAGCTCCGCCAGCTCGCGTCCGAACGGCCGGGCCTGCGCGGCGTGATGCTGGAGGGCCATGGCATCATCTGCTGGGGCGACACCGCCAAGGATTGCTACGACAACACGATCGCGCTGATCGCGGACGCCGCCGCCTATCTCAACGAACGCCTGGCCCAGGGCCCGGCGTTCGGCGGCGAAGTGGCCCCGCCCCTTGCCGCCGACGACCGCGCCGTCATCGCCGCCGCGCTCATGCCCCGGCTGCGCGGCCTGATGCGCGGCGCGCGCGGCAAGATCGGCCATTTCTCCGACGATCCCGAGACGCTGGAATTCGCCGGCAGCCGCGATTTCGCCCGGCTCGCCGCGATCGGCACCTCGTGCCCCGATCACTTCCTGCGCACCAAGATCGCGCCGCTCACGCTCGATCCCGCGCGGCTCGACGACGAGGCCTATCTGGCGGATGCGCTGGAGGCCTATCGCCAGGGCTATGCCGCCTATTACCAGCGCTGCGCCGAGCCCGGCGATCCGGCGATGCGCGATCCCAATCCGGTGGTGGTGCTGATCCCCGGCATCGGCCGCATCACCTTCGCCGCCGACAAGACCACCGCGCGCCTCGCCGGCGAATTCTACGGCAACGCGATCAACGTGATGCGCGGCGCCGAGGCGATCGGCGACTATGTCGGCCTGCCCGAGAAGGAAGCGTACGGCATCGAATATTGGGCGCTCGAGGAAGCCAAGCTCCAGCGCATGCCCAAGCCCAAGCCGCTGGTCGGCCGCATCGCGCTGGTGAGCGGCGGTGCCGGCGGCATCGGCGCGGCGACGGTGCGGCGCCTGCTCCAGGACGGGGCCTGCGTGATGCTGGTCGACCGCGACGCGGACGCCGCCGAGCGGGTCCGCGCCGAAATGGCCCAGGCCTTTGGCCAGGACGTGGTGCGCGCCGAGACCTGCGACGTCACCGACGAGGCGCAGGTCGCCGCCGCGTTCGAGGCGTGCACCCGCGAGTTCGGCGGGCTCGACATCCTGGTCGCCAATGCCGGCATCGCCTCTTCCGCCTCGGTGGAGGATACCAGCGTCGCGCTGTGGCGCCGCAACTACGACGTGCTGACCGAGGGCTATTTCCTCAGCGCCCGCGCGGCCTTTCCGCTGATGCGCGCGGTCGGCGGCGGGTCGATCGTGTTCATCGGCTCGAAGAACGCGCTGGCCGCGGCGGTCAACGCCTCGGCCTATGCCTCGGCCAAGGCGGCATCGCTGCACCTCGCCCGCTGCCTGGCGCTGGAGGGAGCGCCGCACGGCATCCGCGTCAACACGGTCAATCCGGACGCGGTGATCAAGGGCTCGCGGATCTGGGACGGCGACTGGCGCAAGGAACGCGCAGGCGCGCACGGCATCGATCCGGGATCGGAGCTGGAGGAGCATTATCGCAACCGATCGATGCTCAAGCGCGACGTGCTGCCCGAGGACGTGGCGGAGGCGGTGCATTTCTTCGCCTCCGAAGCCTCTTCCAAATCGACGGGCAACATCGTCAATGTGGATGCCGGGAACGCGCAGGCGTTCCCCCGATAAGAACAAGAGGGTGCAATGGCGAAGGAACTGCCGCTTTCGGTCGACCAGATCGAAAGCCACAATGCGACGCGCGTCGAAGCGCTGCGGGACGAATATGACAGCCTGGGCCGTGCGCTCGGGCGCCGCGGGATCGACATCGATGCCGTGAAGGCGCGCGTCGCCGGCTTCGCGGTCGCGGTGCCGAGCTGGGGCGCAGGCCGCGGCGGCACCCGCTTCGCCAAGTTTCCGATCGCCGGCGAGCCCACGACCATCCACGAGAAGCTGGCGGATTGCGCGGTGATCCACCAGCTCTCCACCGTCACGCCGCGCGTCAGCCCGCATTTCCCCTGGGACAAGGTGGGCGACTATGCGGCGCTGCGCGAGGCGGCGGCGGCGCTCGGCCTGGGCTTCGACGCGATCAACTCGAATACCTTCCAGGACCAGCCCGGCCAGAAGCTGAGCTACCGCGACGGCAGCCTCTCGGCCGGCGATGCGGGCGTGCGCGCCCAGGCGGTGGAGCATAATATCGAGTGCATCGAGATCGGCCGGCAGCTCGGCGCGGCCGCGCTCACGGTCTGGGTGGGCGACGGCACCAACTTTCCCGGCCAGCAGGACCTCGCCAAGTCGCTCGACCGCTATCTGGAGGCGGCGGCGCAAGTCTATGCCGCGCTGCCCGACGACTGGCGCATGCTGCTCGAGCACAAGATGTTCGAGCCGGCCTTCTACTCCACCGTGATCTCGGACTGGGGCTCGTCGATCCTCGCCGCGCAGGAACTGGGCCCCAAGGCGAAGTGCCTGGTCGATCTCGGCCATCACGCGCCGAACGTGAACATCGAGCAGATCGTCGCCCGGCTCCACCGCTTCGGCAAGCTGGGCGGCTTCCACTTCAACGACAGCAAATATGGCGACGACGATCTCGACAGCGGATCGATCAACCCGCACCAGCTCTTCCTGGTCTTCAACGAGCTGATCGAGGCCGAGCTCAACCCGCGCGACGGGTTCGATCCGGCATATATGATCGACCAGTCGCACAACGTCACCGATCCGATCGAGAGCATGATCTCGTCGGCCGAGGCGATCGCGGGCGCCTTCGCCAAGGCCAGCCTGGTCGATCGCGAGGCGCTTGCCGCCGCGCAGCAGGCCAATGACACGATGCTGGCCTTCCTCACGCTGCGAAAGGCCTATCGCACCGACGTGTCGCCGATCCTCGCCATGGCGCGGATGGAGGCCGGCGGGGCAATCGATGCGATCGTCGCTTACCGCGACAGCGGCTGGCGGGCCCGCAAGGCACAGGAGCGGACGGCCGTGGGACTGGGCGCTGGCATCGTTTGAGCGGAAAAGATTGATTTCGGCAGATTTGCCCGGCACAAGACCCCAGGAAATTTGGGGCTCCACCGGAAATGCATGTCGAAGAGCGCGATAGCCTGATCCTCGATCTGATCGGGAAAACCGGCTTCGTGTCGTTCAAGAGCCTGGAGGCGACCGTACCGGCTTCGCCCGCCACGCTGCGCCGCGACCTCGACCGGCTGGAGGGCAAGGGCGTGATCCAGCGCGTGCGCGGCGGGGCGCGGCTGGTGGAAGACGAGGCGGGCGAGCGCACCGACGTGCAGTCGCTCGCCGGCGTGCCTTTCCACGAGAATATCGATCGCAACCGCAAGCAGAAGGAAGCGATCGGCCGCGCCGCCGCCACGCTCTGCCAGCCGGGCGAATCGATCATCATCGACGGCGGCTCGACGACGCTGCAGATGTGCCGCCACCTGGCCGGCCTCAACCTCCAGGTCCTCACCAATTCGCTCCATGTGGTGAGCGCGCTGCTGCCCCAGCCGGGCACCCGCATCGCCGTGCCCGGCGGATCGGTGTTTCGCGAACAGAACATCATCCTCGGCATCGGCGGCGAGGAATGCATGCCGCGCGTCCATGCCCCGCGCCTGTTCATGGGCGCGGCGTTCGTCGGCGCGCAGGGCGTGATGCAGGCGGACGTCGTGCTCGCCGCCGCCGAACGCCAGATGATCGACCGCGCCGAATGGGTGGCGCTGCTCGTCGACAGCTCCAAGTTCGCCGCGCCCTCGGGCTCGGTTGTGTGCGGGCTCGACGAGCTCGACGTGATCGTGACCGATGCGGCGATCGGCGATGCGCACGCGCGGATGATCGAACAGGCGGGCGTGAAGCTGATCATCGCCTGAGGCCCGCGCCGAAGGATCAGGGCGCGCGCAGCAGCACCCTGCCGAACCGCGCCGGCACCGGCTTGCCCTGCACCAGCGCGGCCCGCCCGTTGACGAAGACATAGTCCATGCCCTGGGCATAGGCATGCGGCTTCGCATAGGTCGCCATGTCGCGCACCGTCGCCGGATCGAAGACGATCACATCGGCAAAGGCGCCCTTGCGCAGCGCCCCGCGATCGGGAATCGCGAAGACCCGGGCCGGCAGCCCGGTGGCGGCATGGATCGCCTGGGCCATCGAGATCACCGGCTTGTCGATCACATAGTTGCGCAGCTTGCGGGGAAAGGCACCATAGGCGCGCGGATGCTCCGCGGTCTTGCCGAAGAGCGGCAGGCCGCCATCGGTGGACGTCATCGTCCAGGGCTGCCGCATGAACGCCTCGACGTCCGTGTCGCTCATGTTGAACGACACGGTGGGCGCCCCGCCCTGCTTGAGCATCTCGATCGCCGCGTCGAGCGGATCGAGCTTCAGGATCGCGCCGACTTCGTCGAGCCGCTTGCCGTCGAGCGACGGATCGGCCTTGTAGGCGCGGATCTGGATCGCGTGCGGCCCGGCGCGGCGGGCGAGATTGGGGGCCATCTCGGCGCGGATGCGGGCACGCATCGCCGGGTCCTCGAGCCGCTTGGCCAGCGCCTCCGCCCCGCCCTCCTGCGCCCAGCCGGGGACGAGCGACGCCATCAGGCTCGAGCCGGAGGCGGTATAGGGATATTGATCGGCCCAGACCTGCACGCCGTCGGCCCGCGCCTTGTCGATATGCGCGATCACTTCGGCCGACTTGCCCCAGACCTGCGGCCCGAGCACCTTGATATGGGTGACCACGCCGGGGATCCCGGCCTCCCGCGCGACGGTGATCACTTCCTCCACCGCCGCGACCACGCCGATATCGTAATTGCCCTCGTCGCGGATATGGCTCTCGTAAAAGGCATGCGGGAAGGCGCCGGCTGCCCTGGCCAGGCCGACGATCTCGGCGGTGTTCGAATATTTGGCCGGGATGTAGAAGGGCCCGTCGGACAGGCCGAAGGCGCCCAGCTTCATCGCCGCGGTGACCAGCCCTTCCATCTTCGCCTGCTCCCCAGGCGTGGCGAGGCGATCGACATTGCCCATCACCGCCGCGCGCACGGCATTGTGGCCGATCATCGGGGCGACGTTCACGCCGGGGATATTGGCCCTGAGGTCGGCGATCTGCGGCGCCAGGTCGGCCGGGCCGCCGCCGTCGGGATTGAGGAACAGGGTGGTGATGCCCTGATGGAGCATCGGCAGCGCGGCGGCGAGTTCGGGCGTCTGGATGTTGGGCGCCGCGTGCGAATGCGGATCGATGAAGCCCGGCGCGACGATCCTGCCGCGCGCATCGACCATGGTCCTCGCGGTCGCCGAGGCGGGGACGGTTCCCACCGCGACGATGCGATCGCCGCGGATCGCGACATCGGCGCTCCGGCCGGGCGCGCCGCTGCCGTCATAGACCGTGCCGCCGCGGATCAGCACGTCATAGTCCTGCGCGAGCGCCGGGGAGGCCGCCGCGAGCAGCGCGACGGCCGAGAGGATCAGCCTCTGCATCTCTCCCCTCCCCTTACATCTTGAACCGGGCGCCGATGCGGAAGGTCCGCCCCAGCAGGTCATAGATCGACTGGTTGGTGGCCGGCGTCGCATAGGCGCTGCCCGCCGGGCCCGGCGCCACCACCGGCGGATCCTTGTCGAGCAGGTTGGAGACGTTGAAGAACAGCTGCACGTCCCTGCCGCCCATCTTGAAACCCTGGGTGATCGAGGTGTCGAGATAGAAGGCGCCCTTGATCCGATTGTCGTTGATCGTGCGGTGGGTGACGGTGGAGGCCGGGCAGGCGCTGGTGCACTCGACGAAGCTGTTGTCGTACACGCCATCGCTCACCCCGCGCCCGATCAGCGTGAAGTTGAAGTCGTCCACGTCATAGCTGGCCTGGGCGCGGTAGAGCCATTTGGGCGTGCCGCCGGGAGCGTTCTGGCCCACCGTGTCGGTCGGCGCGTCGATGCCATTGTCGAAATAATTCTTGATGTAGCGGGTTGCCATGCCGCGCAGCGAGAAGTTGCCGGGGCCGACGCGGGTCCGGTACGAGGCCTCGAAATCGATGCCCTGCGCCTTCTGCACCGCGAAGTTGAACGGGCTCTCATACACCTGCAGGTTGTTGCCGAAGGCATTGGGCCCGCGAACCACGGCGGCGCAGAACGCCTGGATGCCTTCGTTGCAGCGATCGACGATCGTCTGGGCCGCGACCGACCCGATCGCGCCGTTGATCTTGATGTTGTAGTAATCGACCGACATCGCGAAACCGCGCAGGAAGCTCGGCTGCAGCACCACGCCGACGCCCCATTGATCGGCCTTTTCGGGCTGGAGCAGCGCGTTGCCGCGCGTCGTGCCGGCAAAGGTGACCGAGGCATTGTTCTGCGAGGAATCGATCAGCACGTTGATGCGGGTCGATCCGGCGGTGAACAATTCGCCCAGATTGGGCGCGCGGATGTCGCGCGAGCGGGTGGCGCGGAAACGGATGTCGGGGATCGGCTGGAAGGTCAGGCCGGCCTTCCAGGTGGTGACATAGCCCGAAGTCGAATAGTCGGTCCCGCGCACCGCGCCGTTTAGGTCGAGGCCCTTGATCACCGGCACGGCGAGTTCGACATAGCCTTCGGTCACGCTGTACTGGCCGAAGCTGGGCAGGAAATTCCCGACGAACCAGCCGGTCTGATATTCGGTCGGCACGAAGCCACTCACCTTCTCGCGGCGATGCTCGCCGCCGACCGAGACGGAGACCGGCCCGGCCGGCAGCGAGAATGCGTCGAACGCCAGGTTGGCGGCGACGACGTCCTGCTCGAACTTCTGCCGGCGATAGGGATTGCCGAGGACATAGGCGAGCGCTTCGGGGCTGGCGACGCCGATGCCGAGGCGGTTCAGCGGCACGCAGCCATTGGTCGGCGCCGTCAGCGTCGAACGGCACACGATCGTGCCCGCCGGCACGCCGATCGCATTGCCCGCCGGGGCGAACACTGCGTCCTGCGCCAACGCGAGCCGGGCATTGTTGGTGATATCGCGCGCCATCTCGCGCGTGCGGCTGACGCCCTTCTGGTAATAGACGTCCCAGCGCGCGGTGCCGGCGAACAGCGGGAAGCTGCCATTGGCGCCGACGACATAGCGCTGCAGCTCGCGCTCGGTATCGTTCTTGCGGATCGGCAGGTCGGCATTGCTGGTGCCGAGCGTGAAGCTGGCGATGTTGAGGTTGTTCAGCTGGGTTCGCAGCGCGGCCGGGAGATACGCGTTGCCGGAACTGATCGTGACGTTCGCCTGGTTCAGCTGGACGCCGAGCCAGCCGAGATTCTGCGACTTGGCATAGGAGGCCTGGCCGAACAGGTTGAGCCAGTCGGCGACTTCGAAGCTCACCCGCCCGAACAGGCTCTTGCGGTTCTCCTCCGGATCGAGCGACTGGAAGCCGTTGACCTGGGTCGATTGCCAGTCGCCGCCGATCTGCCAGGGGTCGCGATTGGTGCCGAAATTATACTGGCTGACCGCGCCGCCATAGCCGAACTGGGTGCCGCGCAGCACGGTGTTGAGGATGACGCCGCCCCGCGTCGCCTGGCTGAGGCCCGCCCCGGACACGACAAGGCGCTCGGGCTGGCCGTTGCTCGCCGCATAGGCGGGGTTGTTGATCATGTACCAGCCGCGGTTGTTCCAGTCGCGCGGGACGCCGTGCAGCCCTTCCTTCACTGCGATCTCGCCGTTGAGCAGGATATGGCCGCGCCCGCCGGCGAAGCCGGTGCCGGCGGTCAGCGTCGCGCGGTAATTGGGCGCATCGCCATAAGTGGAGATGCCATATTCGACCGTGCCCTTGAGGCCGGTATATTCCTTGTCGAGGATGAAGTTGACCACGCCCGACACCGCGTCCGAGCCATAGGCGGCCGAGGCGCCGCCGGTGACGATCTCGACGCTCTTGATCAGCCCCTGCGGAAAGGTGTTGACGTCGACCAGGCCCCCGACGGTCGACCCCACGGAGCGTTGACCGTCCAGCAGCACCAGCGTGCGCGCAGTGCCGAGCGCGCGCAGGTTGAGCGCGTTGACGCCCGCGGTGCCGGCCGAGATGTTGAGGTTGGAATTGGCCGGCGTCACGCTGCCGACCAGCGACGGGATCTCGTTGACATAGTCGGCCACGTTGGCGGGCGCGCTCGCCGCCATGTCCTCCGCATTGATCACCGTGAGGGGCGTTGGCGCCTGATAGCCGTTGCGCTGAATGCGCGTGCCGGTGACGGTGATCTCGGTCTGCGGCGCCTCGGCTGCCGGCTCGGCGTTCTGCGCATCCTGCGCATGTGCCGCACCGTTCCACAGCAGCGCGATCGCCAGCGCGGACAGAGAGGCGGCCCTCGTCGATCTTGTCATGATTTCTTCCCCTTCCTCGGTGTAGTCGAGCGATGATGCCATTCGTGCGCCGGTTGCTCCGGCTGCACCGCATCGGCTCCTTCCTGCGGTTCCCGTCAGTCGCTTATCGGCAGCTCCCCGGCCTTGGCTGGCGCGGCAGCGGGCGGCCCCCGGCGGCACCGGTGGGTGCGCCATTGTCGATGGCGACCACGCCGTTGACGATCACGGTGCGCATGCCCGTGGAGAACCGCGCGGGATGGACATAATCGGCCCGCGGCGCGAAGCTGCCGGGGTCGAACGCGATGACGTCGGCAAAGGCGCCGGCCTTGAGCTGGCCCCGCCCCTCCAGGCCGAACATCGCCGCCGTCACGGCGGTGCTGCGATCGATGAAGGCGCGCAAGTCGATGACCTGCTTCTCCTTCACATAGGTCGCGTATTTGCGGGCGAAGGACGCATAATAGCGCGGATGCCCCTGCGACGCGTCCGAGCTCGTCACTACCCAGGGCTGCCGCATGAAGGCGGCGATGTCCGCCTCGCTCTGGTTGAACGACGCCACGCCCGCCTCGCGCTTCCGCAGGATCGCGATGGCGGCGTCGATCGGGTCGGCGCCGGTGCTCGTGGCGATCTGCGCGAGCGTCCTGCCCTCCGCATCGGCCGGGCCCGAAGTGATGAGCAGCGACGCGGGGCCGCCGCGCCGGCGCAGATTGTCGGCGATCTCCGGCCGCATCCGCGCCATCGCGGCGGGGTCGTCGAAGCGCCGGAGCATCGCGGCGCGGCCGCCATCCTGCGCCCAGCGCGGCATCAGCGCCGCCGACAGCCCGGTCCCCGAGGCGGACCAGGGATATTGATCGGCATGGACCACCTGCCCGGCCTTATGGGCAGCTTCGATCTGGGCGATGATCGCCCCGGCCTGACCCTGCACGTCGACGCCCAGCGCCTTGATATGGGCGATGTGCACCGGGATGCCGGCCTCGCGCCCGATCTCGATCGCCTCCGCCACCGCGCCCTTCAGGCCGATCGTGTAGGAGGATTCGTCGCGCAGATGGCTGTCATAGATGCCGCCCTTCTCCGCGGCGACCCGGGCCAGCGCCACCACCTCGTCGCGCCTGGCGAAGCTCTGGGGGGCGTAGAACAGGCCGGTCGAGAGGCCGAGGGCGCCCTGGCACATGGCCGTGGAGACCAGACCCTGCATCCGGGCGAGTTCTTCCGGGGTCGGCGCGCGATCGTCGGGGCCGATCACCTTCAGCCGCACCGCGCCCAGGCCGACATAGGTGGCGAAGTTGATGCCATAATCGCGGCTCGACTGGCCCAGCGCGGCCTCTCCGTCACCGCCCGAGCCTCCCTTTTCGCGGCCGAAGGTCCGGGCGACATCGGGGTCGCCGCCGCCGTCCACGCCGATAAAGCCAGTCGTCACGCCCTGGGTGAGGAACGGCAGCACCAGCCGCGCCGCGGGATCGCCGGACGCCAGGGCGCCGTTCACATGGGTGTGGGTGTCGATGAAGCCGGGCGCGACGATCAGGCCGGTCGCATCGATGATCCTCCTGGCGCTGCCCTGCGCCCTGGGCCCGACATAGACGATGCGATCGCCGCGGATCGCCACATCGCCTTTGAACGGCGCGGCATTGCCCGGATAGATGGTGCCGCCGCGCAGGATCAGGTCGGCGCCCGGTTCCGGACCGCCTCCGCGTGCGAGGGCAACTCCGGCGGCGGTGGCCAGCAGGATGCCCGCCGCCACGCCAATCTTCAGCTTTCCACCCCGAACCATCCGACGCCTCTCCCCTTGTTGCCTGTTGCTTCCGGCTATGGCGCTCCCCAGAATCCGGGTTCCGGCGGCGACAGCACGCCCCGTTCGCCACGCACGCCGCCCGGCCGGTCTTCCGCCAGCCACAGCGGCCCGTCGAGATCGACGAAACCCGAACGGGCGGCGATCACCAGCGCGGGCGCGATCGACAGCGAGGTCGAGATCATGCTGCCCGTCATCACGCCGAGCCCGGCCGCCGCGGCGGCCTCCGCCAGCGCGAGCGCACCGGTGAGGCCGCCCGTCTTGTCGAGCTTGATGTTGATCACCTGATATCTGCCCGCGAGCGCCGCGACATCGTCGGCGATGTGCGCGGATTCGTCCGCCGCGATCGGGATCAGCGGCGCGAACCCCTCCAGCGCATCATCCTCCCCCGCCGGCAGCGGCTGTTCGAGCAGATCGACGCGCAGCTCGACCAGCATCGGCTGCAGCCGCTCGATCTCGGCGATCGTCCAGCTCTCGTTCGGGTCGACGATCACGCGCGGCCCCGGCGCCACCTCGCGCACGCGGCGGATCTGGGCCTCGGGGTCGCTGCGATCGACCTTGATCTTGATCAGCGGCACGTCCGCCAGGCGCCGGGCCGCCGCCGCCATTGCCTCGGGCGTATCCAGGCTGACGGTCATGGCCGTCGCGGTCGGCCCCAGCGGCGCCATGCCGAGCAACTCGGTCACGCTGCGCCCGGCCAGCTTCGCCTCGAGGTCCCACAGCGCGCAATCGACTGCGTTGCGCGCCGCGCCGGCCGGCATCAGGGTGAGCAGTTCCTCGCGGGAGGCGCCACCCTCGATCGCGCCGCGCACCGCCGCGATCTCCGCCAGGGCGCCCGCGATCGACTCGCCATAGCGCGGATAGGGCACCCCCTCTCCCCACCCGACCGCGCCCTCGGCCGCGATCGAGACGGTCACCACATCGGCGACCGTCTTCACGCCCCGCGAGATGCGGAAGGGCGTGGCTAGAGCGAAAGCGTCGCTACGCGCGGCGAGGCTTCGAAACATTGGTCGATCCTGTCGATGATGGAGTCCACACCCATGGCG
This sequence comes from Sphingomonas sp. IBVSS2, assembly GCF_002127225.1. Lineage (GTDB taxonomy): Bacteria > Pseudomonadota > Alphaproteobacteria > Sphingomonadales > Sphingomonadaceae > Sphingomonas. The sequence continues at coordinate 33,759 of NZ_NFUR01000009.1, read as the reverse complement.
AAGGGGTCCGTGCAGGGCAGGCCGAGCGCATCGGCGGTCTCGGCACAGAGCCGCTCCGCTTCCGCGCGCGGCAGCTTGGACGTGTTGAGCGCGACGCCGACCGCCTGGACCTCGGGGCTGGTGAGGCGCGCGACGGCCAGATTGGCCTCCAGCGTCTCCCTGAGCCCCGGCACCGGATAATGCGGCAGGCCGCGCATATGGGCGCGCATCGGATCGTGGCAGAGCACCAGCGCCGCCGGCTGCGCACCGTGCAGCAGGCCGGTGGAGACGCCCGCGAAGGAGGGGTGGAACAGCGAACCCTGCCCCTCGATCAGATCCCAGCCGTCATCGGTGCGCGCGGGCGAGATGTCCTCGATCGCGCCCGAGATGAAATCGGCGATCACCGCATCGAGCGGCACGCCGCTGCCCGCGATCAGGATACCGGTCTGGCCGGTCGCGCGGAAATCGGCGGCCATGCCCCGCGCGCGCATGCCGCGCTCGAGGCAGAGCGTCGCGTACATCTTGCCCACCGAGCAATCGGTGCCGACGGTGAGCAGTCGCTTGCCCGCGCGCCGCTTGCCATTGCCGACGGGGATGCCGGGCCGGGGATCGCGCACATCGTGCAGCTTGCGCCCATGGCGCGCCGCCGCCGCGACGATCGCCGGCTCCTCGCGCAGCCGGTGGTGCAGGCCGGACGCCACGTCGAGCCCCGCTTCGATCGCCGCGATGGCATCGGCCACGAGGTCGGCGCTCATCCGGCCGCCGGCATTGGCGATGCCGAGCACCAGGGTCCTGGCCCCGGCGGCAACCGCCTCCGCAAAGCCCATGCGCGGCAGGTCGAGCGTCAATCCGCAATCGTCGTGCCGAAATTCGCCGACGCAATCGTCCGGCCGGAACACCGCCAGCCCGCGAGAGGTCTTGATGCCCACCTCGTCGTTCGAATGGCCGAGATACAGGAGATAAGGACTGGCAATCATTGAAAACCCCGATTGATGCCGCGGATCGCATGATTGCCGAAACACGGGCCGGCGCCACGTTCGAAGGCCGCGCTGCAGCATAACCATTCGTTATGGACAGGCGGAGTTGAGATGCGTGCCGCGTAAAAATACCGCGGGTTGCAATAAGGAAATTCACTGGTCAGGTATCTGTGCAGTACGGACGACAAGAAGCCGCGTAGAAAAGAACAAAAAAGCAGGAGAGGCACGACGAAGAAGGAGGCGAACTTCGAACGACGCCGCCTGAGGGCGACGTGGGTGGCGGAAACGGTGATCCCGTACGAGAGCACGGTACGGGCATGGCTGGTGCGCGCGCGCGTTTCGGAGGAGGATATCGATGACATCGTTCAGGAAGCCTATTGCCGCCTCGCCGCGCTCGACACGGTCGACCATATCACGCGTCCGGGCGCCTATTTCTTCTCGATCGTACGCAACCTGCTGCTGCAGCGCCTCAAGCGCGGCCGGATCGTGTCGATCGACATGATCGCCGAGATCGAAACCTATGCGATCGACGACAGCCCCTCGCCCGAACGCGAAGCCGCGGGCCGGCTGGACTATGCGCGATTGCGCGCGATCATGGCCGGCCTGCCCGAACGCTGCCGGCGCATCGTCGAGATGCGCAAGATCGAGGGCATCTCCCAGAAGGAGATCGCGCGCCGCGTGGGCGTCAGCGAGAGCGTGGTCGAGAACGACGTCCATCAGGGCATCCAGACGATCCTGCGCGTCTGGCGCGACGAGGATCGCCGGGTGACGGCGTGGCTGAACGGCTTCGAGGCCGGCACGCCGCGCGCCGACGGGGCGCGCCGGTCATGACGCACCAGAGCGCCCGCGAGATCCAGGACGAAGCCACGCGCTGGGTCGCGCGGATGGACGGGTCCGAATGGAACGACATCGACGAAGCCGAGCTCGGGCTCTGGCTCGAAGTGGATCCGCGGCGGCGGGGCGCGCTGCTGCAGGCCCAGGCGGCCTGGGCGACGCTCGATCCCCTGCGCCCGGCCAATGCCGACGACGCGGAAGCCGACGCGCCGATCGACCGCGCCCGCACGGGCCGGCGGCGTTTCCTGATCGGTGGCGGCGCGGCAATCGCGGCATCGCTTGCAGGCGGGGCGTTCCTGCTCGACCGCGGCACCGAATATGGCACGCAGATCGGCGAGATCCGCCGCGTGCCGCTGGCCGATGGCTCGACGATGGTGATCAACACCGCCAGCCTGGCCTCGGTCGATCTCGAGGAGGCGCGCCGCCTGGTCCGGATCCGGCAGGGCGAGCTGTGGTTCCAGGTCGCCAAGGATTCGAAACGCCCCTTCCTCGTCGAGGCGGGAAAGATCCGCGTGCAGGCCGTGGGAACCGCCTTCGCCGTCCGCCGCCGCCAGGCAGGGGCCGACATCACCGTGACCGAAGGCGTGGTGGAAGCCTGGGCGAACGGCGCCGCCGCGCCGCATATCCGCATCGCCGCGGGCGAGCATGCCTTCCTGGCCGACGATGCCGCGGTCGTCCGCGCGCCTGCGAGCGCGAGCTCGGTCTATCGGGCGCTTGCCTGGCGCGAAGGCAAGATCGACCTTGCCGGCGTCACGCTCGCCGACGCGGCCGCGGAGTTCAACCGCTACAATCGCCGCCAGCTCGTCATCGTCGACCCCGGCATCGCCCGGGAAAGCTTCGACGGCACGCTGCGCACCGACGACCTCGAAGGCTTCGCCATGGCCGTGCAGGAAAGCCTGGGCGTACCGATCGACCTGAGCGATCCGAACGAAATTCGCCTCGGCCGCCCGCGAAAATAAGGAAAATCGCCGCCGGGGACTCTTGCGGAATAACGGGCGCAAAAAAGCCCGCAAGGGAGAGGAAAAACATGGGGATTATGCGGGGGCGTGCCGCCCTGTTGGGGGCGACTGCCTGTATCTTCGTAATGACGGCGCCGGCGGCTTCGGCGCAGCGGCGCAGCTTCGACGTGTCGGCGCAGGCCGCGGAAACCGGCATCGTCGCGCTGGGCCATCAGGCCGACATCCAGATCATCGCCGCCCGCAAATATACCAGCGGGAAGCGCACCGCCTCCGTGCATGGCGAGATGACGATCGACCAGGCGCTCGGCGCGCTGCTCGAGGGCACGGGGCTGGTCGCGCGCCAGACCGGCGCCAAGACCTATGTGGTGCTGCCCGCCGCCGGCGCGGTGACGCCCACCTCCAGCGCCCCGCCCGCCCCCGCCCGGCCCACCCAGGTCTCGGGCACCAGCGAAGCGCCGGGCGTGGCGCAGGACGATAGCCCGACCGAGATCATCGTCACCGCGCAGAAGCGCGAGGAATCGATCCGGGACGTGCCGATCGCGGTGTCCGCATTCTCCGCCCAGGCGCTCGACGACCGGAAGATCGAAGGCGGCTCGGAACTGCTGCGGGCCATTCCGAACGTCACCTTCTCGAAAAGCAATTTCAGCATGTACAATTTCTCGATCCGCGGGATCGGGACCAAGGCGATTTCGGCGTCGAGCGACCCGGCGGTCGCAGTGAGCTTCAACAACACGCCGCTGGTGCGCAACCGGCTGTTCGAATCGGAATTCTTCGATCTGGCCCGCGTCGAGGTGCTGCGCGGCCCGCAAGGCACGCTCTATGGCCGCAACGCGACAGCCGGCGTGGTCAATGTGATCCCCGCGCTGCCGGACGCCCATTTCGGCGCCGAGGTGAAGGCCGAGGTCGGCAACTACGGCACGATGCGCCTGAACGGCATGCTCAACATTCCGATCGGCGACACGCTGGGCATCCGCGTCGCCGGCGCCTGGACCAGCCGCGAGGGCTTCGACTACAACAGCTTCACCAAGCGGGACGTCAACGGGCGCAACCTGTGGTCGACCCGCGGAACGGTGCAATGGATTCCCAGCGACCGGTTTCGCGCGAACCTGATCTGGCAGCATTTCGACGAGGACGACAACCGGGCGCGCACGGGCAAGCAGCTGTGCACCACCGATCCGGGCCCGGCGAAGGTCGGCAACGTCACGATCACCAATCCGAGCCTGCGCGGCAAGCTGAGCCAGGGTTGCCTGCCGGGCTCGCTCTATGACGATGCAGCCTATGGCGTGCCCAACGGGCGCAGCCTCGTCTATCTGAAGGTGCCCTCCGACATCCTGCTCGGCTTCCAGCCGAACCCCGCCCGCCCCGACCGGCGCGGCGGCCCGCGCGTCAACGTCCTCAAGGACGCCGACCCTTTTGCCGGAGTGACGCAGTCGCGGAACCTGCGTGAGATATCGACCAGCTACGACCCGGTGTTCCGCGCGACGAACGACGTCTACCAGCTCAACCTCGAGTTCGTGCCCGCCGAAGGGCTGAAGCTGGTGTCGCAGACCGCCTATGCCCGCGACCGCTATTATTCGTCGCAGGACTATAACCGGTTCGTCAGCAACCCGATCTTCAACGACTCCTCGCAACTCCTCCTCGACGTGCTCGGCCGGACCATGGACACGTCGGAACTGCCCACGCCGGGCGGAATCTATTGCGATCCCCAGCTCGGCTGCTCCGACCGGATGGTCTCGGTCGACATAAGTCGTTCGCGAAATCGCCAATGGTCTCAGGAGTTCCGGCTTCAATCGAGCTTTAGCGGACCACTTAATTTCAACTTTGGATTGAACTATCTCTATTTCAAATCCAAGGATGATTACTACGTCTTCAACAACATGTTCACCCTGATCGCCGACTGGTATTACAGCCGCGGCGGCACGACGCTCAAGCCGGCGGTCGCGCCCTGCGGCCTTGGCTTCGAAGGGCGCGAATGCCCCTATGTCGACCGCAATCCGCTGGGAAGCCTCGACAATCAGGGCCACAACTATTTCCTGAGCCAGAATGGCGTGCGGATCAAAAGCAAGGCCGCCTTTGGCGAGCTTTACTGGAACGCTGCCGACAATCTGAAGCTGACCGTCGGCCTGCGCTACACGCAGGACGAGAAGGTCTCGACCCAGATCCCCAGCCAGCTGCTGCTGGGCGGCGGCACCGGTACGCCGTTCCCCGGGGACACCACCGGCGGCCGGGTGAACAGCGGCTATCCCGCCCTGCCCGACATCCACCAGAAATGGGGGAAGTTCACCGGGCGCGCGGTGATCGACTGGAAGCCGACGCTCAGCTTCACCGACGACACGCTCCTCTATCTTTCGGCGGCCCGCGGCTACAAGGGCGGCGGCGTCAATCCGCCCCGCGTCGATTTCAACCCGGCGATCGTGCAGTATCAGTTCCTGCCGCAGACCTTTCGGCCGGAATATGTCAACGCCTTCGAAATCGGCACCAAGAACGCCTTTGCCGGCCGCAAGCTGACTCTGAACGCCACGGCATTCCTGTACGATTACAAGGATTATCAGATCTCGCAGATCGTCGACCGGATTGCCTATAACGAGAATTTCGGCGCCACGAGCATGGGATTGGAGCTGGAGGCGGCATGGCGCCCCTCCCGCGCCTTTCGCATCGACGGCAATTTCGGCCTGCTCAAGACGCGGCTGAAAAAGGGCTCGGAGTCGATCGACGTGATGAACCGGACGCAGGGCGATCCGGACTGGGTGGTGCTGCGGCCCTGGCTGCAGGTCCCCTCGAACTGCATCGCGCCGCGCGCGCTGGTGGAGAAGGTCCTGCCGTCGGGCAACGAGATCGCGCTGGCCGCACTCTGCCCGGGCGCGACTCGCATCGGCTCCTACAACCCGGCGGTGGACAGCAAGTTCAAGCTCTACAACACCTATGGCTTCACCTATGATCCGTTCGCGCCCTACAATGCGAGCACGGTCGGCCTGAACATCGCCCAGGGCGGTAGCGGCGCGCCCAATGGCGGGCGCGGCTTCGCCGCCGACCTCACCGGCAACGAGCTGCCCAACGCCCCGCGCTGGACCGCGAATGTCGGCGCGCAATACACTTTCTTCCTCGATGGCGGGGACTGGGAACTCACGCTGCGCGGTGACTATTACCGACAGTCAAAAAGCTATGCGCGCGTTTATAACACCGCCTACGACCGCCTTAAGGCATGGGACAACGTAAATGCAGCCCTGACTTTGTCTCGGCCAAAATCTGACATTACATTTCAGCTATACGTGAAGAACCTTTTCAACAACACGCCGATCACGGACTTCTTCACGAATGCCGATGATACTGGCCTGACGACCAACGTCTTCACGCTGGATCCCCGCATCGTGGGATTCAACATCATGAAGCGATTCTGAGACGAACCGTTCAACGCAATTAATTGTACGTTAAATCTGAATACTCTTGAATAAAATTACAGATTAGTTATAGTCGAGTCGCACTGATAAAACAGTGCGAATCAAATAACGCGGGAGATGATAAATGAACAGGCTCAACAAACTCGTCCTGATTTCATCGGCTGTTGTTGGTTCGACGTTCTTCGGTTCGGCGGCCATGGCTCAGGCCGCGCCGAATGGCGTTCTGAACGGCGTCGTCGTCGCCACCAAGGGCATCACCGTCACGTGCGACCTCAAGCTCACGCTCGATGCGGCCAACAACAAGGGCTCGATCGAGATGAACCCCGGCGACACGAACTGCGCCGCGCTGCACTTCAACAACATGCCGTACACGACGACCTATTCGGCCGGCGTCCTGACGTTCAAGAACGTCGATGTGACCACGATCACCATCGGTGACTGCTATGGCGACATCAGCGGCACCTGGGATGGCAGCACTCTGACCATCAGCGGCGCCGTCCTTCCGCCCCACACGGGTGGTCCGGCCTGCACGGTCGATGGCTTTGCCGCCTGAATGAAGGTGCACTCACCCTCTCAACACTGAAACTCGGCGGGCGCATTGCTTCGGTGCGCCCGCTTCATTTCCCTGCATTGCGGGCACACCCACGTCATGCGGTGCCATCATCGTCCTTGCCTCCGGCCACAAGGCAGCGCGCCTTGATTTGACCGGAGCATTAGTCATTACGGGTCCACGGCGTCGTATCGGGGGAATCCGGAGTGCGGAAAGTACGCGGTCTATGACGCCTCTGGCCCGTTTCTCCGTGCTGCTGTCCCTCGCACTGCCCATGACGCTGCCCCAGGGTGCCCGGGCGCAGGCAGCGGGCGAGAAGCTGGGCGCGGCCACCGGCCCCCAGGACCACCCCTCTCCCCCCGAAGCGCAGCCGGGCGACGAGATCGTCGTCACCGCCCGGCGCTATGGCGAAGCCAGGGTGGCCGCCGAGACGGAGTTCGGCGAGGACGAGATCGCCAGCCACGGCGCGGACAGCATCCAGGACCTGCTCGCGCGCCTGACGCCCTTCATCGGCAATGGCGGCGGCGACGACGAACCGGTCCTGCTCATCAACGGCCGGCCGGCGGACGGCGACCGCTCGATCCTGTCCTATCCGGCGGAAGCGCTGAACCGCCTCGCCGTGCTGAAGCCGGATGCCGCGGCGCAATATGGCTATCCGCCCGGCCGGCGGGTCGTGAACCTGGTCCTGAAGCAGCACTTCGCCAGCCTGAACCTGGATGCGGGCATGACCGCGGCGACCGCGGGAGGGCAATATGGCGGCGATCTTTCCGCGGGCCGGGTGACGATCGACGGGCCGACCCGCTGGAACGTGCAGGCGCGCATCAGCCGGGACTCGGCACTCCGCAAGAGCGCGCGCAGCCTCCCCGCGGCCGCGGGCATCTTCGACGGCACGGGCTATGTCACCGCGCCCGGCGGCGGGGAGATCGACCCGGCGCTCAGCCTGCTCGCCGGCCGGCCGGTCAGCCTCGCCGCCATTCCCCCGGGAGCGGCATCGCAGGCGCCGACGCTCGCGGACTTCGCCGCCACCGCAGACCGCACGCATCCGGTCGATCCCGACGCATATGAGACATTGCTGCCGTCGAAGCGCTCGATACTGCTCAGTGCCGGCGTCACCCGCCCGCTGGGAACGTTCTCGGCATCGCTGAACCTCAACGCCACCAGCATCGAGAGCAACGGGCTGCGCGGGCTGCCCATGGCTTCGATCGCGATCCCGGCCGGCAGCCCCTGGTCGCCCTTCGGCAGCGACGTGCTCCTGGTGCGCCCCCTTGCCGGCGAGCGGGCGCTGCGCAACGACAACAGCGCGCAAACGCTGGCCACCTCGCTGACGCTGACGGGCCGGATCGCGGATTGGCAGGTCACGCTCTCCGGCGGCTATGGACGCAATTGGACGGACAGCCTGCTCGAGCGTGGAATTGACACGCGCAGGGTGCAGCAACTGGTCGCCGCCGGCGATCCCGCGTTCAATCCCTATGTCCCGTGGGGCAGGCAGTTCCTGCTGGCAGGGCGCAATCGCGCGCATGGCGACAATCTCTCCGCCCGGCTCAACGTCATCAAGACGGCCATCGATCTCCCGGCCGGCCCCCTGACCGCCAATGTCTCGATCAATGCCAGCCGCAACAGCCTGGAAAGCCGCAACGGGGACCTCTCGGGCAATCCCGTCGTCACCGATCGGGCATCCAGCCGGATCGACGGACAGATCTCCCTGAACGTCCCGCTGTCCCGGCGCGGAAAGGAGGGCGCCGGCCCGCTGGGCGACCTGGCGCTCACCCTGCTGGCGGGCGGCCAGTCGCTCTCGGGCGGCAGCCTGCAGAAGCGGTTCGGCGCCGGGCTCACCTGGACGCCGCATCCCGTCCTCCAGCTTCGCGGCACGCTGGAGGATGTCGAGGCGGCCCCCTCGCCCGAACAGCTCGACGGCCCCGTCGTCACGACGATCAACCGGATCTACGACTATGCGCGGCAGGAAGCGGTCGATGCCATATGGATCCTGGGCGGGAACCCCAATCTAGGCCGCGGCCGGCGCCAGAGCCGCGCGCTGACGGCAATGGTGCGCCCGCTGGAGGACCAGACGCTGACGCTGAACTTCGGCTATAGCGAGCAGGTCGCGAAGGGCGGCGTCGCGCCCTTCCCCGAACTGACGCCGGCGATCGAGGCCGCATTTCCGGAGCGCGTGACGCGAGATGCCGCCGGCCATCTGGTCTCGGTCGACGCGCGTGCCATCAATCTCGCCCGCGATACCAGCGCGGAGCTGACTTCGGGCATCGCGCTGCTGCTGCCGCGCCGCGGCAAGGCCAGGCCCGCCGGGGCGAGCGCCGATCCGGTGCGCTGGAGCATCTCGCTCAACTATCGCCGCCGCCTGAAGAGCGAATTGCTGACGCGCGCCGGCATCCCGCCGATCGACCAGCTCGGCCCCGACAGCGGCCAGTCCCGCGATTTCGTCTCGCTCCAGGCCACCGCCGGGAAGCGCGGTATCGGCGCAACGCTGAACGGGAACTGGAGCGGTTCCGCGCGCCTGCGCAACGCCGGGCCCGGCGGCGCCTATCGCTTCGCCCCCTCGTCGATCCTCAACCTGTCGCTCTTCGTCGAGCCGGAACACATCCTGCCCGGCGCGGCGAAGACGCCCTGGCTGAAGAATGTGAAGCTGTCGCTCGACATCCGGAACCTGTTCGACGGCTATCGCCGGGCGACGCTGGACGATGGCAGCATCCCGGCCGGATACACGCGCCACCAGATCGATCCGCTGGGGCGCACCGTGCGCCTGTCCATCCGGAAGCGTTTCTAGTTCAGCGATATGAGGTGCCACCCATACCCCTCTCCCGAAGGAAGAGGGGGATCGCCACCGCAGCGAAACATGCAGCAAATGCACCAGGTAGCAGATAATCGCCGCGATGGCGGCGCAACTGCTGGCTAGTTTCCATCCATTCCGCCGAATCGCCCCTGGGAAATACCGCCGTGCGGACCGTCATCGCCGCCGCCTCCTTTCTCACCGCCCCCACTCCTCTCAGCGGGCGTAGCCTTTTCAGCAGCAGCGGTCCCTTCGGTGGGTGTTTTGGGAAAGGGAATATTTAGCTTATTTTCCAAGTCCTGTTCGAACTTCACCTCAGGGTCCTGCCATTTCGGGTCCGAGGGGTCCCCCGTAGTGGCGGGGCCATCCTCGTCACTCCCGGGCGATGTCGTTGAGGTGGGCGGAGTAGTAGTAGGTGGACCACTTGCCATTTCGACTCTCCCAATAGCTACCGGGAAAATGCGCTCATTCTTTTAGAATGTCGAATCCGTTGAGCAGGATAACTCCATCAATACCACCAATATGCTGCTTGTATCTGTGAGAGCGCGAAGTGCATTGGCGCCGCAGATAGGTCCGATATGAGAATTATCGGGACCACTAAATAATCCCGTCACTACTTGGTCTCCCGAAGAATGGCTCAATTCATCGGAATCGACCGTTCTTTTCAGTTTCAACGGTTGCGTTGGTGCGCGTGTTACATAATGTCGCGCCGAAGGCAGTCGTGGGGGAGGAAACGCCGCGAGCATTCCCCCTCCGCCCGCTTCGCTGGCCCCCAGTGCCGCGTCGCCCGTGCCCCGGGGCACGGGCTTGGATTGCCGGGGGCAATCCAACCCGAAACTCCCTCCGGGGGGAGGATCGTTCAAGCGCCGATTGGTGCTGGATTACGCCTCACCGCCTGGCCGGCCGCCCGGCGCCCAGGCGGGTGATCAGGATGGCCGCCCGCTTGGCCTGGCGCCGGATGCTCGCGAGGTCGACGGTCTCGCCCGGCGCATGATCGCCCGTGCTGTAGGTGCCGAGGCCCGCCAGGCTGTCGACGTCATGGGCGACGAACGAGATGTCCCCGGCGCCGCGCTTGAGCGGGTCGAGCGGCGCCATCTCGGCCAGGCCGAGATCGCGGTTGACGCCATTGAGCGCCGCCAGCAGCGCCTGGTTGCCCGCGGTCGGCGCCATCGCCGGATAGCCTTCGCCGAATTCGATCCTGGCAGCGGTACCCGGCGCGTGCGCCGCGACGATCGCCTCCATCCTCGCGCGGACCCGCGCGGTCTGCTCGACGCTCAGCGTGCGGAAATCGCCGGTCGCGACGGCGGTGGCGGCGATGATGTTGGTCTTGCCGGCCGCCCTGGCATTGCCGCTCTCGTCGATCGTGGCGCTGGCGCCGCCGGCAATCACTCCGGCGTTGAAGGTGAGGTTGGGCTCGGGCAGCTCCTTGCGGAAGGCAGCGAGGATGCGCGCCAGCTCGTTGATCGCGCCGTCGCCGAAATCGGGGCCGAAGATCAGCGAGCTATGGCCGGTCTTGCCGGTCGCGGTGATCCGCCAGTCGGTGACCGAGCGGCGGGCGATCGAGCCCATGTCCTTGCCGCCGTCGATCACCAGTCCCTCGAAATCGAGCGCGACGTCGGCGCGCTTGCCCGCGGCGATCAGATCGGCGCGCGCGATGCTCTGCGGGCTCCCGGCATCCTCCTCGTCACCGGTGAGCACGATCTCGATATTCGCGTCCTTGAGCGTGCCCGCCGCCTGCATCGCCCGCAGCGCCGCGACCATCACGACCATGCCGCCCTTGTCGTCGCCTGCGCCCGGGCCCACGGCCTTGTCGCCGGTGCGGACGAACTTCTGGAAGGGCGAGCCCGGCTCGAACACCGTGTCGAGATGGCCGATCAGCAGGATGCGCCTGCCGCCCGGCTTGCCGCGATGGACCGCGATCAGATGGCCGGCGCGCTGGACGGCATCCATCGGCTTCCAGCTGACGGCGAAGCCGAGCGGCTCGAGCTCGGCGCGCATCATCTCGCCGACCTTCGCCACGCCCTGCAGGTTCAGCGTGCCGCTGTTCTGGTCGACCAGCCGGGCGAGCAGCGCCACCGATCGCTCGAACTCGGCATCGACCGTGCGGTCGATCGCCTTTTCGGGCTTCGACAGCCCCTGTGCCGCGGCGGGCGCCCCCGCCAGCAGCGCGGAGGCGAGAAGGATCGCTCCGGCCCTGCGGATCACAGCTTGGCCCCGCCCATCTTGTAGGTCAGCTGCACGTAGAAGCTCCGTCCCACCCCGTCGAACCACGAGATGTCGTAATAGGGATAGGCGCCATAGGTGCGGTCCTTGATCGGGTTCTGGTCGAACAGATTGTTGATCGTGCCCGACAGGCGGAAGCGCTCGGTGATGTTGTACTGGGCCGACAGGTTGAAGAGGTAGCTTGCCTTGATGAAGGCGTTCTCGTCGTAATTGGGCAGCTTGCCCAGACGCTGGCCGGTCAGCGTGGTCGAGAATTTGCCGAGATCCCAGCTGAGGCTCGCGGTGCCCTTGTCGCGCGGGATGTCGTAGCCGCTGTCATAGGTCAGCTTGTCGATCACCGGATCGCCCGGATATTGGCGGATCGTGTGGTTGAGCACATAGGTGTAGCTCGCCGCGAGCGCGAAGGTGCCGATCCCGGTCGTGGGGATGCGCAGGTGCGCGGCGAAATCGATGCCGTCGGTGGTCTCCCGCGCCACGTTGATCGGATTGATGTAGACGCCCTGGAGCTGGCCATCGAGCGCGCCGCCGACATAGCGCTGCACGCGCGCCTTGGCATCGAGGCAGGTCGGCGAATTGCCGTCGACCGGGCTGCCCGCCGCGGTCTGGCCGAGGCGGCAATCGGCCTCGTCGCGCAGGACGCTGTCGATGTTCATGTCGAGCACCTGGTTCTTCATCGCGACCCGGAAATAGTCGACCGAGATGTCGAAGCGCCGCGACGGCTGCCACACCATGCCCGCGTTGAGCGAGGTCGAAGTCTCCGGCCGAAGCCGCCGGTTGCCCGAGCGGTGCGAGACGATGCCCTGATCGGCATAGCTGCAATCGGGGATGTCGACGCCCGGCTCGTCCCTGCGGCACAGATAATAGTCGGTGCCGGACGGGTGGGTGTTGCCCGGCCCGCGGAAGACATAGTTGAGATCGGGTGCGCGGAAGCCGGTGCCATAGGCGCCGCGGACCATCAGCGACTTGGTCGGCCGCACCACCGCACCGAGATTGTAGGTGAACTTGCCGAAGCCGTTGCCGGCGAAGCTGTAGTGATCGTAGCGCGCCGCGGCATCGAGCTCGAGGAAGGAGAAGGCCGGGATGCGCAGCTCGCCGCCGGCGCCCCAGTGCTGGCGCGTCCCCTTCCCGTCCGAATCGACCAGCCCGACATAATATTGGGTAAGCGCGAGCGGATCGGGCTTCAGGTCATAGCCCTGGTTCCCCACTTCGGCGCTGACAGCGAAGCCGACCGGGCCGCCGGGCAGGCGGAACAGTTCGGTATTGTTCACCGTGGCGGCGACGTTGTTGACCCAGGATTTGGGCCGATAGATCGAATCGGCGGTGATCGAGCGATATTCGGCCGGCGTCAGCGGCGTGTAGAGCCGCGTGGGATTGGCGTTGAACTGGGCATAGCCGGAGTTCGGATCGACGCCGACCTGCGGGCCGAGGAAGAAGGCATTGGCCTTGGAGATCACCACCTGGGGGAAGGCAATCCGCGCGCTGTATTCGGCGTGGTTGAGGCTGAACTCATAGTTCCACGTGCCGCCGAAGCTGCCCTTGATGCCCGGCGTGACATTGTAGCTGAACGAGCGGTTGCGGGTCATGCCCGCATCGAACCCGCCCATTTCCTCGGGCGTGAACTGACGCGACCAGTTGTCGAGCTGGTTGCCGCTGTCGGTGTCGCCGGGCGCCAGATAATTGGGATTGTAGAAGGTGCCTTCCTCGTTTCCGTCGGGCGCGACGTAGGACCAGGAAAGCACGTCGCGGAACAGCTTGAGGTTGGAATAGCTGGCCTGGAAATCGAGGAACAGCTCGGCACGATCGCTCAGCGTATAGCCCATGGTGCCGAAGCCGCTGGCCGATTGCCGCTTCGAGAGCATCGTGCCGTAGGCGACCGATGCGTTGCTGCCGCAGAAATAGCCGTCGCCGGAGATGGTGTCGCGCCGCGGCCGCGCGGCGTAATAGGTGGTGCCGCGGTTGAGCGACGACAGCCGGTCGCACGTCGCCTTGCCGGGGTTGATGTAATAGAGATACTCGTCGGCGCGCAGGAAGGTCCGGCGGGCCAGCGGCGCCCCGGTGGGGTCGTCGGCGGTCGAGTCCTGCAGCTTGCGCTGATATTGCCATAGCGGCCGCTGGTCGAGCAGCTCGAGGCCGACCACGCCGTGGAAGCCGCCGGTCTCCCAGCCGGTGGTGAGGCTCAGTCGCTGCGACGACCCGCCGCCATGCTCGGTCGCCCCATAGCGATAGTCGATGCGGGTGCCGTCGGGCTTGGACTTGAGCTGGAAGTTGACCACGCCCGAGATCGCGTCCGACCCATAGATCGCCGAGGCGCTGCCGCTGAGGATCTCCACCCGCTCGATCAGCCCGACCGGGATGTTCGAGATGTCGGTGAAGTTGCTGTTGCCGTTGAAGGGCAGCGGGAAGTCGGCGATGCGGCGGCCATTGACCAGCACCAGCGTGTGGTTGGGGCCGAGCCCGCGCAGATCGACCTGCTGGGCGCCGGGTGTGAAGTCCGCGCCCGAGAAGCTCTGCTGGCTCTGCGTCTCGCCGCCATTCTGGGTGATCGCGCGCAACACGTCGGGCACGCTCTGATAGCCGCCGCGCAGGATGTCGTCGGCGGTGATCGTCGTCACCGGCGCGGGTCCTTCGCCCTGGATGCGCGGGATACGCGAGCCGAGCACGACGATCTGGCCCTCGCCCTCGCTCGCTTCCTGGCCGGTCGCCGGCACGCTCTGCTCGCCCGACACCGCCTGCGCCATCGCCGCGACCGGGAGTGCGACCATGCTGGTCCCCGCCAGCGCCACCGCCACGAACTTCATGTACCGCATATATCGACCCCCTGATGCGTTTGTGACATATTGATAACGAGAGCGATCAAAATGAAACAATAAAAATGCAGTTTGGCTATGCCATACGAACGAATTGCAAAGGACTATGGCCGTGAAGACACTATTGCGCCTTGCCCTGGCCGTGCTGGCCCTGCTCGCACCGGCGGCGGCATCCGCCCGGCCGGGTGAGAGCTACAGCTATTATGCGATCGGCGATCTCGCCGCCGCGCGGAGCGGCCCGACCGCCCCGGCACTGATGCTCGTCGGCGGCGGCGACTGGGATTATGGCGCCTTCCGCTGGTTCGCCGAACGGGCCGGGCACGGCCATATCGTCGTGCTGCGCGCCTCGGGCGAGGGCCAGGCGGGCGAGGAGATCTACGGCCAGGTCGGCGGAGTCGCCTCGGTCCAGACGATCGTCTTCCACAGCCGCGCGGCGGCGAACGACGCGCGCGTGCTCGACATTCTCGCCCGTGCCGACGGCATCTTCATCGCGGGCGGCGACCAGGCCAATTACGTCCGCTACTGGAAGGACACGCCGGTCGCCCGCGCGCTCGACGCGCATGTCCGCAAGGGGCGGCCGCTCGGGGGCACCAGCGCGGGGCTCGCGATCCTGGGCGGCACCGCCTATGGCGCGATGGATGGCGGCAGCATCGACAGCCCGGCCGCGCTCGCCGATCCCGCCGGGCCGGCGGTGACGCTGGTCACCGGCTTCCTCCACATGCCGCGGCTCGCCCATATCGTCACCGACACGCATTTCGCCAAGCGCGACCGGCTCGGCCGGCTCGTCGCGTTCGTCGCCAAGGCACGGCTGCGCGACCCGCGGGCGATCGGGCTCGGCGTGGACGAAGGCGCGGCACTCTGCGTCGAGGCGGACGGCAGCGCGAAGCTCCACGCCCCGCCGGGTGGCCATGCCTGGCTGGTCCAGCCCCGTGGCACGGCGCGCCTGCGCGCGGGCAAGCCGCTGGACTGGGAAGGCGTGCGGATCACCGGAATCGGGCCCGACGGCGCGATCGACCTGGGCACGCTCCGCGTCATTCGCCCCGCCTTCAACGGCGTCGCGCGCGTCGCCGGCGGCAGGCTGATCGGGGCACCGGGGCCGAAATGACGCTGCGCTCCGAAGAGATCGATCCCCAGATCCTGGCGCTGCTGCGCGAGGATGCCCGGCGCAACGTCTCCGAACTGGCCACGCTGCTGGGGGTTTCCCGCACCGCGATCTACAGCAGCATCGAACGGCTCGAGCGGCAGGGCACGATCGTCGGATACACGGTGCGCCTGGGCGAGGATTATGACCGCAGCCTCATCCGCGCCCATGTGATGGTGAAGCTCTATCCCAAGGCCACCCAGGCGACGATCGACCAGCTGATGACGATGCCCGCGGTGGCCGGGCTCTATGCGATCTCCGGCGAGTACGACCTGATCGCGGTGATCGAGGCGCCGCACGTCAACCGGCTGAACGACCTGCTCGATGCGATCGGGGCGATGGAAGGCGTGGAGCGCACCACTTCCTCGGTCATCCTGGCGACCAAGCTCCAGCGCTGAGGAGCCCCTCAGCGCTGGCGGGATTCGATGGCAACCGCGCCCGGATTGGCGATGAGGTCGCGGATCGCCGCCGTGTCCCCCTGGTTGACCACGCCATAGACCCGCACCGACCCGGCGCGCGGATCGGCCAGGACCAGGCGGTCCTTCGCATAGCGGTTCACTTCCTCGATGACCTCGCTCAGAGGCTCGCCCCGGAAGACCAGCCGCCCACGCGTCCAGGCGACGGCGCTGTCGGCATCGATATCGGCCGCCTGCCGGATGAAGCCCGTATCGCCGCCCGTGCCCTTGGCGATGCCGAACGACAGGCGCTCGCCCTTGCGCGCCAGCTTCTCGATGGGCTCGGAAGTGCCCGGCCGCCCGGGCTCGGACAAGGCGACGCGCACCACGCCCTCCACCACGGTCACCTTCGCCTCGCGCCTGCCCACGCTCACGTCGAACATGGTGCCGACGGCCACGACCTCGCCGTGCCGGGTCTCGACCACGAAGGGCCGGCTCTTGTCGTGCGCCACCTTGAACAGCGCCTCGCCGGCCATCAGCCGCAGCCGGCGCTCGCGCGGGGCATAGGCGACGTCGACTCGGCTGTCCGCCGCCAGCGTCACCACCGATCCGTCGCTGAACGCGATCCGGCGGCGCTCGGCATGGCCGGTCGCCACGCTCTGCACCGTCTCGCGCACGGGCCGCGGATGCGACAGCCACAAGGTGCCGCCGACAACGGCCAGCGCGGCAATGCCCGCCGCCACCCGGCCCAGCCAGGCGGGACGCTGCCGCACCGGCGCCGCGCCCGGACGCTCGAACTCGCCGAGCCAGTTCCAGAAGGCCGATGCCTCGGCCCGGTCCGCCGGATGGAGGTCGCCGTCCCGCCCATCCAGGAACGCCTCGAACACGGCCGAGGCGCGCTTGCCGAGATTGCGCTCGCTCATGCGCCGCGCTCCATCAGATGGGCGAGCCTGTCGTAGAGATGCGCCACCGCGTGGTTGAGGTGCTTCTGCACCATGCGCGGAGAGATGCCGAGCTCGCGGGCGATCTCGCCGGTGCCACGTTCGTCGAAGCGGCGCATCACGAACACTTCCCGGCACCGGGGCGACAACTCGTCCAGCGCGGCCTCGAGCGCGGTCTGGAGATCGGCGACGCGGCGCCGGTCCTCCTGCGCCGGCCGCACCGGCGGGTGGATCTCGGGCCCGAGCGGCACGACCGGCAACGCGCGGCGATGGCGATGGCGATCGGCAATCAGGTTGGCGGCGATGCGGAAGAGATAGGCCTGGGGCTCGTCGACGGTCCGCTCGCGCGCGCTCGCGACCAGCCGGGCGCAGGCTTCCTGCACCAGGTCCTCGACTTCGGACGCATCGTCGACCCGGCGCGCGACGAACGCGCGCAGCGCCGCGCGATAGGCGTCGAACCTGCCGTCGTCCGCCTCCGCCGCCTGCATTTCTGGTCGTCCGGCGGCCAAGCCCGCATCTCCCCTGTCGCGCACCCGCGCATATTCCTCCTGCCATGACGCGCGGTTACGGCAAAGGCGAACCTTGCACGGACGCAACACCCGAAAAAAATTTGGTCCACTTTGGTTCGCGTGTGGGGAGTCCCAGCGTCATAAACCATGATTGCCACGTCCAGGCATCGATTCAGGGGGGTCGATAACCATGAACACACGCCAGTTGCTTCTCGCCACCGTTGCCGCCTTCGTCGCCGTTCCCGCCGCCGCGCAGGCGCGCGAGGCGGTGCGCCACGAGATCCATTTCTCGGGCGGAAGCCTGGACAGCGCGCTGATGCAGGTCGCCCAGCAGACCGGCGTCCAGCTGGTCTTCACCGATCCCGCGATCGCCCGGATCAAGGCACCGAAGCTCGATGGCCGCTACACTATCCGCGACGCGCTCGAGCTGCTGCTCGCCAACAGCCGCTACACCTATCGCTTCACCGGCCCGAACAGCGTGCGCGTGATGCCGCGCGGCGACGCCCAGCCGGCGCCTCGCCCGGTCGCGCTCTACCAGGACAGCCCGGCCCCCGCGCCCACCGGCGACCAGCAGGCCGCGGCCGAGACCGCCAGCGTCGAGCAGGCCGTGAATGGCGATGAGGCGCCGCCGCCCGAGATCGTCGTGGTCGGCTCGCAGATCCGCGGCAGCAAGGTGACCGCCGCGCTTCCCGTCACCGTGGTCGACGAGGCCCAGATCGGCGCCACCGGCGCAACGTCGGGCGACGAGCTGTTCCGCTCGATCCCGCAGCTCGGCGACGTCAGCTTCAACAGCTCCTACCTGCCGAACAGCTCCAACTCGGCGCGCGGTGATGTCGGCTCGATCAACCTGCGCAACCTCGGCGTCGGCAACACGCTGGTGCTGCTCAACGGCCGCCGCGTGGTCAATCACCCGACCAGCCGCGCCGACGACAATCTGGTGCCGGTACTGACGGTCAACACCAACGCCATCCCCGTGTTCGGGCTGGAGCGCATGGAAGTGCTGCGCGACGGCGCCGCCGCGATCTACGGCTCGGACGCCGTGGCCGGCGTGGTCAACACCGTGCTCAAGACCGATTATCACGGCGTGGAGCTGGAGGGCCAGGTCGGCTGGGGCGAAGGCTCGCACCTGTTCGAGACCAACACCCATCTGCTCGCCGGCCGCAACCTCGGCGATCGCGGCAACATCACGCTGTTCGCCAGCTATGACAAGCGCGACGGCGTGCTCGCGAGCGACTTCGACTATACCCGCTCGAACGACAACCGCCCGCTCTTCGTCGGCACCCGCTTCGAAGGGGCGACCTCGCTCGACGGCCGCTCGACCATCACGCCCTGGGGCTCGTTCCAGACGGTGGGCAACGTGGTGGTGCGCCAGGGCACGACCGCGCTGACCAACACCTCGGGCCAGTTCCACATCCAGCCGACCAGCTTCACCGGCTGCCCGGCCGCCGGCGCCGGCATCATCGGCGGCACCAACTGCGTCGCCACCGGCACCAGCTCGGCGGCGGGCATCCGCGAGCTGCGCTTCGACGCGCCGCTTGCCTTCAACACCAACGTCACGCCCAATATCCGCCGCATCAACCTGTTCCTGAACGGCCATTACGAGCTGGGCGGCGGCGTCGAGCTGTTCGGCGAGGCCGGCTATTACAACGGCAAGAGCGACAGCATCCAGGCATCGAGCGGCACTCTGTCCTCGGGCCCGCTGACGATCGCCGCCAACGCCTATTACAATCCGTTCGGCCCGGTCGGCAGCCCCAACCGCCTGCCCGGCATCAACGCCGCGGCGGCCGGCCAGGCGATCACGCTGTCGAGCTACAATTTCGCCGATGTCGGCCCCAACCATGTCGACGTGCTCAACACCCAGTATCGCCTGCTCGGCGGCCTGCGGTTCAAGGCGCTCGGCTTCGAATGGGAGAGCGCCGCGCTCTATTCGGAAGCGCGCGTGCGCGACACGTCCGACGGCATCAGCCAGACCTTGCTCCAGCGCCAGATCAACCTGACCACGCCGGATGCCTACAACCCGTTCAACGGCAGCGGCCTCACCCCGCCGAGCGGCGCGGACAACACGCCGAGCAGCCTTGCCGCGATCAACGCGATCCGGATCAAGACCACCCGCGTCAGCACGTCGACGCTGGCGATGTGGGACATCAAGGGCTCGACCACCGACCTGATCCGTCTGCCCGGCGGCAATGTCGGCATCGCGATCGGCGGCGAAGTGCGCCGCGAGACCCAGCGCGACGATCGCGACCCGCGCGTCGACGGGACGATCCAGTTCACCGATTCGATCACCGGCGCGGTCAACGGCTCCGACCTGGTCGGCACCAGCCCCTCGCCCGATACCAGCGGGCGGCGCACCGTCGCCGCGGCCTATCTCGAACTGGCGGTGCCGGTGGTCTCGCCGGACATGCACATCCCGCTGGTCCGCAACATCGAGCTCCAGCTCGCCGGCCGCTTCGAAAATTATTCGGACGTCGGCTCGGTCGCCAAGCCGAAGATCGCGGCCGCCTGGGACATCGTGCGCGGCCTGCGCCTGCGCGGTTCCTACGCCGAGGGCTTCAAGGCGCCGAACCTCGAGCAGATCAACGCGACGATGGTCACCCGCTCGAACACCCGCACCGACTGGGTGCGCTGCGAGGCGCAGCTGCGCCAGCCGGCGCTCCTGCCCGACGGCGTCACGCCCAATCCGCTCCGCATCAGCAGCTTCGCCAATTGCTCGCAGGGCTTCGCCACCACCGCGCGGCGCTCTGGCAATCCCGACCTGAAGCCGGAACAGTCCAAGACCTGGACCGTCGGCGTGGTGCTCGAGCCGCACTTCCTCGATGCCGCGGTCGGCCGGATGACCTTCACCGCCGACTATTGGCACGTCAGCCAGAAGGGCATCGTCGGCCTGTTCGGCGAGGGCAATGCGCTGATCAACGACTATCTGCTGCGCGTGCAGGGATCGAGCGACCCCAATGTCATCCGCGCCGCGCCGACGGCGGAGGATGCCGCGCTGTTCGCCGGCACCGGGCTGGCGCCGGTCGGCCGCGTGCTCTACGTCAACGACAAGTACGTCAACCTGCTGCCGCAGGAGGCCGCGGGCGTCGATCTCGGCTTCAACTGGCGCCTGCCCGATTTCGGCGCGGGCAGGATCAGCCTGAACGCGAACGCCGCCTATCTCGACAAGTTCTTCCTCGAGCCCTCGCCGCCGATCCAGAACCTGATCGCCGCGCGGGCCGCGGGGACGATCAACGCGGGCACCACCATCGCCGATGCGGGCGACCTGGTCCGCCAGAACGGCAAGCCGCGCTGGAAGGTCACCGGATCGATCACCTGGGAGAAGGGACCGTTCCAGATCGGCGGCTTCACCCAATATACCAGCGACGTCCTGGACACGAACCTGCTCGATTCGGCCGGCGCCGCCTGGCTGATCGAGGATCGGATGACCTTCAACCTCTATGGCCAGGTCACGGTCGGCAAGCGCGACAATGGCGGCCGCTACCGCCTGCGCATCGGCGTGCGCAACCTCACCAACGAGTCGCCGCCGCTCAGCTCGAACGGCTTCCTCGGCTCGCTCTACAGCCCCTATGGCCGCTACTGGTACGCCAACATGCGGGCGAGCTTCTGATGCGCATCGCGCTCGCCCTGGCGCTGGCGTCGCTCGCGACGCCGGCCTTCGCCCAGGAAGCACCGGAGGCGCCCGCCACGCAGCGCGTCTCCGGTGGCGACATCGTCGCCTATGACCAGATCCACAAGCCCGCGATCGGGCGCGGCGGCATGGTCGTGAGCCAGAACAGGATCGCGGCGGAAGTGGGCGCCGCGATCCTGCGCAAGGGCGGCAATGCGGTCGATGCCGCGATCGCCACCGCCTTCGCGCTGGCGGTGACGCTGCCGCGCGCCGGCAATGTCGGCGGCGGCGGCTACATGCTGATCCACATGGCGGCGAAGGACGGCAAGCCCGCCCGGACGATCGCGATCGACTATTATGGCCAGGCCTCGCGCAACACGACGCCGGACCTGCTGCTGGGCGCCAACGGCAAGATGGATCCCGCCAAGAGCTATTCGATGAAGGGCGTCGCCATCCCCGGCACGGTCGCGGGCCTGTGGGAAGCGCACAGGCGCTTCGGCGCGCTGCCCTGGGGCACGCTGATCGCGCCGGCGATCGCCATGGCGCGGGACGGCGTGATCCTGTCCGACGACGAAGCCCAGGCCAATGCCGAGCAGAAGAAGGCGATGCACGACGATGCCGCCGCGCTCGCCGTCTTCTTCAAGCCGGACGGCAGCGCCTATGCCCCTGGCGAGCGCTGGAAGCAGCCGGACCTCGCGGCGACGCTGCAGGTCATCGCCGCCCGGGGCCGCGACGGCTTCTACACCGGCGCCATCGCCCAGAAGATCGCGGCGGGCATGAAGGCGGGCGGCGGCGTGATCGACGCGAAGGACCTGGCCGAGTACCAGCCGGTGATCTCCGAGCCGATCTGGTCGAGCTACCGGGGCATGCCGATCGCCTATATGCCGCCCACCGCTTCGGGCGTCAGCCTCGCCGAGGCGATGAACATCCTCGAGCGCTTCCCGGTGCGCGAGCAGCGCTGGGGCAGCGTCGCCAATCTCCACCTCCTCGCCGAGACGCTGAAGATCGTCTGGTCGGACCGCCGGCTGGTCGGCGGCGGGCCGGACTGGCGGACCCCGGCAAAGGGCCTTGCCAGCAAGGAATATGCGGCCGAACGCGCGAAGCTGATCCGCGCCGAAGGTTCGCTCGACGCCAAGACCCTGCCCGACGGCAATCCCTATCCGTTCGAGAGCAAGGACACGACCCACTTCTCGGTCGTGGACGCGGCGGGCAATGCCGTGAGCAACACCTACACCCTCTCCGCCTCCTATGGCGCGCACGTCGTGGCGCCGGGCACGGGCATCCTGCTCAACAACTCGCTCGGCAACCTCGCCTGGGGCCGGCGCGGCGAGGAATGGAAGGCCACCCAGCCCGTCCCCGGCAAGCGCGTTGGCTCGACGATCACGCCGATGATCGTGTTCAAGGACGACAGGCCCTGGCTGGTCACCGGCACGCCTGGCGGCGGCTACATCATCGCGACGATGGTGCAGATGCTCTCCAACGTCATCGATCACCGCCTGAACGTGGCGGAAGCCGCCGAGCGTCCGCGGATCAACCAGTCGGGCGGCGACGGGCCGCTCGAACTGGAAGAGGGTTTCTCGCCGGACATCATTCCCCTGCTCGAGGCGAAGGGGCACAAGGTACGCGCGTCGAACACCATGGGCTCGGTCCAGTCGATCATGGTCGAGGGCGACAGGTTCCTGGGATCGGCGGACACGCGCCGGCCCGATGCCGCGGCCGTCGGCGCCAAGTAGAACATAGGAGAGTGCACGAGATGACGATCAAGACCGCGCTGCTGCTCGCCGCTGCGCTCACGCCGCTTTCGGCCCATGCGCAGGGCGTGCCCGAGGCGCAGCGCAGCGCCATGCTCGCCGCCATCGACAAGCATGCGCCCGAACTGGAGAGCACCGCCAAGACGATCTGGGGCTGGTCCGAAGTCGGCTATCAGGAGAACAAGTCGTCGGCGCTGCTCCAGGCGCGGCTGAAGAAGGCGGGCTTCGCCGTCACCCCCGGCGTCGCCGGCATGCCCACCGCCTTCGTCGCCAGCTTCAAGCAGGGCTCGGGCCCGGTCATCGGCATCCTCGCCGAATATGACGCCCTGCCCGGCCTCGCCCAGACCACCGCGCCGACCAAGACGGCGATCCCGGGCAAGGCGGCCGGCCATGGCTGCGGCCACAATCTGTTCGGCGCGGCGAGCGTCGAGGCGGCCATCGCGATCCGGGAATGGATGATCGCAAACAAGGTGCAGGGCGAGCTGCGCGTCTATGGCTCGCCTGCCGAGGAAGGCGGCTCGGGCAAGGTCTATCTCGTCCGCGCCGGCCTGTTCGACGATGTCTCGGCGGTGCTCCACTGGCATCCGGGCGACGCGAACGGCGTCTCGACCGGCAAGAGCATGGCCAACATCTCCGGCAAGTTCCGCTTCCACGGCATCAGCGCCCATGCGGCGGCGTCGCCCGACAAGGGTCGCTCGGCGCTCGACGGCGTCGAGGTGATGGACGTCGCGGTGAATTTCATGCGCGAGCACATCCCGTCCTCGACCCGCATCCACAACATCATCACCGCGGGCGGCGAGGCGCCGAACGTGGTGCCCGATTTCGCCGAGAGCTATTATTATGTCCGCAACGTCGATCCCGCGATCGTGCGCGACGTGTGGGCCCGCGTGGTGAAGGCGGCCGAAGGCTCGGCGATGGCGACGGGCACCACGGTCGATAACGAGATCACCGGCGGCGTCTATTCGATGCTGGCGAGCGAGACGCTCGCCAAGGTGATGACGCGCAACCTCGACGCGGTGGGCGGCGAACAGTGGACGCCGCAGGAGATCGCCTGGGCGACCGAGCTGCAGAAGACGCTGCCGACGCAGAAGCCACTGGATTCGGTACGGCAGACCGGCTCGCGCGAGCGCGGCCCGGACGGCGGCGGCTCGACCGACGTGTCCGACATCAGCTGGACGGTGCCGACGATCGGCCTCAACGCCGCCACCTGGGTCCCCGGCACGCCCGCGCACAGCTGGCAGGCCGTGGCGGCGTCCGGCTCTTCGATCGGGATCAAGGGCGCCGCGGTCGCGGCCAAGACGATCGCGCTGACGGCGGCGGACCTGTTCCTGAGCCCCGAGACGCTGGCAGCGGCGAAGGCCGAACTCGACAAGGCACGCGGCCCGGCGTTCCAATATGATGCGCTGCTGGGCAAGCGGGCGCCCGCGCTCGACTATCGCAAGCCCACCCCCGCCTGGGAAGGCACGGCGAAATCGAACTGAGCGGTTGACCGGCCGGGGGGGAAGTCACCACCCTGGTCGGGGCCCCATATTCCCTCGACCGTCATCCCCGCTATCCCTTCAACCGTCATCCCCGCCTTCGCGGGGATGACGGGAGAGGGAATATGAGTCCCCAACCCAGGTTGTGAACCCATAAGCGACCGCTTTCGGTATATCGGATTAATCGGCCGATCGTGGGTGGGAAGCCGCCGCTTGCCAGCGCGGGGCACCAATGACAACAATGCTCCCTAGGGAGCAAAACATGATCTCGCCAACAGCGCTTCGGCTCAGCAGGGAAGCGCGCATACGCATCGGCGCATTAATCACCCTTCTCATTGCCGGCGCGTTAGGTCCGATGGCTGCGTTTGGAGCAGCTATGGCCATGATGAACGGATTGGCATTTTTTGCGCTGATCTGCTTACTTCTGGGATTAGTTTTGATTTCCATCGGGCTGTCCATTTGGGCGTTGTTCCAGCCTGGTTGGAATCTTCTTGCTGTGTCGGCGCTCTGCCTTGCCCCTGTTATTGCGATATACGGGTGCATGCTCGCATGAATTGAACGCAGCGAGATATCTCGGATGTCCGCAGCTGGGGCGTTTATCGACAGGCCGCTTTTATGAGTCTACGATCTACGCGGCGACGCTTGCCCTGCGTCGCAAGCCCAGCAGATCGGCATAGCTGGCGACCACCTTGTCCAGGATCTCGGACCAGCGATAGCCCCGCGCCTCGGCATGGGCCGCCGCCGCCATCGCGAATCGAAGGTCCGGGCGCTCGACGAGCTGCGCCACGGCGTCGGCGAGGCGGTTCGCCTCGGGCGGCGTCAGCAGGCCTGACTTGCCGGAGGCAATGAGCGCGCGGGCGCTGCCCGCATCGGCGCTGACCACCGCTAGGCCGGAAGCCATCGCCTCCAGGTTCACGTTGCCAAAGGCCTCGGTCATGCTCGGGTTGATCAGGATGTCGGCGCTCGCCACCGCGCGGCCCAGCGCGGCACCGTCGAGATGGCCGGCAAAGACCGCGTCGGGCAGCAATGCCCGGAAGCGTGCCTCGGCCGGCCCCGCGCCGACGATCAGCGGACGCAGCGGATAGCCGCGCGCGTGCAGCGCATGGATGGTATCGGCAAAGGTGGCGATCCCCTTTTCGAGGACCAGCCGGCCGAAAAAGATCGGCACGATCTCGTCGTCGCGATATCCCAGGCCGCGCCGCCAGTTCAGGTCGCGCAACGCCGGCGAAAAGGCCGCGGGGTCGACGCCGCGGCCCCAGATGGCGATGTCGTCGTCCGGCACGCCCATCGCGGCCAGGCTCTCCGCCGAGTCGGCATTCGGCGCCAGCACGCAGTCGCTCGCGCGATAGAAACGCCGCAACCGGCGCTCGCCCCAGTGCCGCAAGGCGCCCAGGCCATAATAGTCGAAATAGGTCTCGAACCGCGTGTGCAGGCTGGCCACCACCGGCACGCCCAGCCTGCGCGCCAGTTTCTGCGCACCGGTCCCGAGCAGGTCGGGCGCGGACACGTGCACGAGGTTCGGCGCGAAGCGCTCGACGTCCATGCGCACCGATGCCGGCAGGCCGAGCGCCACTCGGAACTCGCTGCGCCCGGGGATCGGCAGCGACGGAACCGATACGAGATCTCCCGCGGGCACGAAGGCCGGATCGGCGATCGTGGGCGAATAGACCCGCACGGCTGCCCCCCGCGCGAGCAGGTGATCGACCAACCGGTTGAGCGCGCGGTTCGCGCCGTCGCGCACGCAGTTATAGTTGCCCGAGAAGAGGGCGACCCGCATGCCGGCAGCGGGCATCGCGTCGTTGGCCGGGCGGGTCGCACCCGGCTCGCACGCAACCGAATCGGAAGGCCCCATCGGGCGGACGAGCGCGGAGCGCCCGGCCCGCGAGGCGGGCGCATCTGCGCGGCTGTGGTTGACCAGTGACATCTTCATCTTGGACAATCGGATAGCATGGGTCGCCTGCGAAACGATGACGTTCCTCCGGCAGCCCCCATATCCGTTACGGCAGATGAATGACGACTGACACGGCACGCCGATTCTGCGCGTGCGAGGCTTCGTCGGAGCCTAGCGCCTCGGGCCGTTCCTTGCCATAGGAAATGGTCGTGATCCGGTTCGGTGCGATCCCCTGCAGCGACAGGAAGTCGGCTGCGGCCCGCGCGCGGCGGTCGCCCAGCGCCAGATTATACTCGCGCGTGCCGCGCTCGTCGGCATGCCCCTCCACCAGGAAGCCCACTCGCGGATGCTGGCGCAGCCACTGCGCCTGGCGCGTCAGCGTGGCGCGCGCCTCGGGCGAGAGGCTGAAGGCATCGAAGGTGAAGAAGACGCGGTCGCTGCCCGCGCTCGCCACCAGGTCCGCCTGCAGCCGGGCCAGCGCCGGATCTTCCCCATTCTCGGCATAGGGCTCGCCGCCGCCGCCCGTATTGGACCCGTCCGACGCATTGCCGGGGTGCGTCCGCTTGGTGCAGCCGCCAAGGGCCGCCGCACCCATCATCACCGCCAGCACGAGTTCCCTACGCATAACTTCTCCAAGAAATGTTTCGGAAACATCCCTAGAGAAGCCTGGCGGGCGAGCGTTACTATAGGTTTTTTATGCATGGACCGAGACCGGCCGCCGCCATAGGCACTAGGCGAGAGCGCGCTTTTGCACCCCCTCATGCAGGCCTCCCCCCAAGAGAGGCGCGCGTTCCTACCGCGGCGGCGGGCACAAAGGGCTCCCGGCCCCAGCCCGCCGCCCGGACCAGCCGCCCGGGAGTATCAGGAGTTCGATGACGACCGGACGACCAAATCCCCTCATCGGTTTCCTGACGGCGCGGCTGCATCTCGATCGCGCCGGCCTGCTCCGCACCGCGATCGTCCTCACTCTGTCCGCCATGGCGGCGTTCGCCGTCCATCCGCTGGGCGAAGTCGCCTCGGCGCTGGTGTTCGTGCTCGGCATCACGGTGGCGGGAGCGCTGAGCGGGCTCGCATCGGCACTGATCGCCGCGCTCGCCGCCTTCCTGATCTACAATTTCTACCTGACCGAGCCTGCCCTCACCTTCCGGATCGCGACGGGCGGCGACCTCGCGCCGCTTGTGGTGTTCAACCTGTGCGCGCTGGTTTCCGGTGTGCTTGCCGGGCAGCTCAAGGATCATGCCCTGGCTGCCCGATCGAGCAATCTCCAGCTCAACAGCCTGCTGGCGCTCAGCCAGGAACTCCAGTCCGCAGCGCGCCCTTCCGATGTCGTCGTCACCGTCGAGCGGGCCGTGCACCGGATCCTCGGTGCCCGGGCAACGCTCTTCCAGGCCGATGACGACGGGCTGCACTGCCTCTCGGCATTGCCGTGCGAGGCGAGCTGGCACGACTTCGCGAACGGGATCGCGCATGCTCCCCAGGCCTCCGGAGACAGCCCGCTGATCGGCAGGCGCCTCGAACTCGCGAATGCGCCGGTCACCGTGCTCGTGATCGAGCCGCTGCGGCCGGGGAAGATCAAGCCGGCCTTCATCGACGCGGTCGCCAACCTGGTCGCGCTGACGCTGGAGCGCGCGGCGCTGTCCGAACAGATCACCGAGCGCCGCGCCGTCGCCCGCGCGGAGAAGCTGAAGAGCGCGCTGCTCGCCTCGGTCAGCCATGATTTCCGCACCCCCCTCACCGCGATCAGCGCGTCGGCATCCAGCCTGATCGCCTATGGCGAGAAGCTCGACGCCGAAACCTCCGCGCGCCTGCTGCGCGGCGTGGTCGACGAGTGCGAGCGCCTCAATCGCTATACCGCAAACCTGCTCGAGATGAGCCGGATGGAAGCCGGCGGCATCGCGCAGCCGCTCCAGATCCTGGGCGCCGCCGAAATGGCCGGCGCGGCGCTGCACCGGATCCGGCCGCGCGCGGGCGGGCGGCACGTGACGCTGCACGCGCCGGACCCGGACCTGCCGGTCGCCGCCAACCCAGCCCTTTTCGAGCTGGTGCTGCTCAACATCCTCGACAATGCGATCCTCTATAGCGACGAGGGCGCCCGAGTGGAAATCGCCATATCCGCCGAGGACGGCGCTTGCCGGATCGACATCGCGGACAGCGGCCAGGGGATACCGGAACATGCGCTCCAGCGGGTGTTCGAGCGCTTCTACCGTGCCGGCAGGCCCGATGCGACCGGACGCGGCAGCGGGCTGGGGCTGGCGATCGCGAAGGGCTTCGTGGAAGCGCTGGGCGGCACCATCCACGCCACCATTCCCGGGCTGGACGGCCGCGGCACCCGCATCACCATCCGACTTCCGCTCGCCGAGGCACTGCAAGCATGACCAACATCCTCCTCGTCGACGACGAGCCCGCGCTGATCGCGGTGCTCGAACCGGTGCTCGGCGCCGAAGGCTATAGCGTCGCCGTCGCCTCGGGCGGCGTGCCGGCGCTGCGCATGGCCGAGGACATCAGGCCCGATGTGGTGCTGCTCGACCTCGGCCTGCCCGACATCGACGGCAAGGACGTCATCCGCGCCCTGCGCGCGACGAGCGAAGTGCCGATCATCGTCATCTCCGCGCGCCACCAGGAAGGCGAGAAGATCGCCGCGCTCGATCACGGGGCCGACGACTATGTGAACAAGCCGTTCGAGATCGGCGAGCTGATGGCGCGCATCCGCGCGGCGATCCGGCGCAGCTCGAGCCTGAAGAACACGCCCGCCACCTATCGCAGCGGCCCGCTGGAGATCGACTTCCAGGCACGGCGCGTGTCGCTGGGCGGAGATGTCGTGAAGCTTTCGCCGAAGGAATATGACCTGCTGCGGACGCTGGCGCTCAGCGCCGGCCAGGTGGTGACGCACAAGCGGCTGCTCGCCGTGGGCTGGGGCAGCGACACCGCCGACAGCCAGTATCTGCGCGTCTATATCGGCCTGCTCCGCCAGAAGATCGAAGAGGACCCGAGCGATCCACGGTTGCTCGCGACCGAGCCCGGAGTCGGCTATCGGCTCGCCAGCGCGAGCTGAATTCCCGCGACATCCCCGGCCCATGCCGGGACAAGCAACCCAGCGGCGGCCGCCGGGCCGCGCAGAACAAGGCAGAGCCGTGGAAACCGTTTCGATCATCCTGTTCCTCCTGCTCGCCGTCGTCGTCAGCGGCGCGGTCGCCCGGATGCTGCCGTTCGGCGTGCCCACCCCGCTGGTGCAGATCGTGCTGGGCGCGGCGATCGGCCTGTCGACCTCGCACCGCGTCGAGCTCGATCCCGAGCTGTTCATGTTCCTGTTCCTGCCGCCGCTCCTGTTCTTCGACGGCTGGCGCATTCCCAAGGACGAGCTGTTCAAGGACCTGTCCACCGTGGTCGAGCTGGCGCTCGGGCTGGTGCTGCTGACCGTGATCGGCATGGGGCTGCTCATCCACTGGATGATCCCCGCCATGCCGCTGGCGGTGGCGTTCGCGCTGGCGGCGGTGATCTCGCCCACCGATCCCATCGCGGTGTCGGCGATCGCCGCGCGCGTGCCCATCCCGAAGCGCATGATGCACATCCTCGAAGGCGAATCGCTGCTCAACGACGCCTCGGGCCTGGTCTGCCTGCGCTTCGCCGTCGCCGCCGCGCTGACCGGCAGCTTCTCCGCGGGCCAGGCCGCGCTCACCTTCCTCTGGGTCGCGGGCGCGGGGCTCGCCATCGGCGTGCTGGTCACGCTCGCCGCCTCGCGCGCCAAGGCCTGGGTCACCCGGCGCTGGGGCGAGGATACCGGTTCGCAGATCCTCGTCAGCCTGCTGATCCCCTTCGGCTCCTATCTGCTCGCCGAGCATTTCCATGCGTCGGGCATCCTGGCCGCCGTGGCGGCGGGGGTGACCATGACCTTCGCCGAAATCTCGCGTCAGGCAATGGCGGTCACCCGCATGCGCCGGAACTCGGTGTGGGACACGCTCCAGTTCGCGCTGAACGGCGTCATCTTCGTGCTGCTGGGCGAGCAATTGCCCGGTATCGTCGCAGGCGCCAAGCAGACCGTGCTGCTGACCGGCCATGCCTCGCCCTGGTGGCTGGCGGTCTATGTCGTGGGGATCGTCGCCGGGCTGGCGGCGCTGCGCTTCGCTTGGGTGTGGACGTCGCTGCGGCTGACGATCCTGCGCAAGCGCGAAGGTGCCGCGGCGATGCGCAGCCCCAATTGGCGGCTGGTCGCGGCCACTTCCTTCGCCGGCGTGCGCGGCGCGATCACGCTTGCCGGCGTGCTCACCCTGCCGCTGGTGCTGCGGGACGGCACGCCCTTCCCGGCGCGCGACCTGGCGATCTTCCTCGCGGCCGGCGTGATCATCGTGTCGCTGGTCATCGCCAGCATCGCGCTGCCGATCCTGCTCAAGGGACTGGTCCTGCCCCCGGAGCCGTCGCGGCAGGCGGAAGAGGATTCCGCCCGCGTCGCCACTGCGGAGGCCGCCATCCGCGCCGTCGAGCGGCATCAGCACGCGCTGGGCGAGGCGCATGGCGATCCCGATCTCTATGCGGCGGCAGGCGCCCGCGTGATGGGTTTCTACCGTGAGCGCATCGAGGGCCTGGGCGACGGCGTGGCGGGCGAGGCACGCGCACAGGAAAGGCTGGCCAGCGAGCTCAGGCTCGTCGGCATCCAGGCCGAGCGCGCGCGGCTGCTGGAGCTCGGCAGGGCGCGCGCGATCGGCAGCGAAACCGCCCGCAAGCTGACGCGCGAACTCGATCTCGCCGAGACGCGGCATCGCGGCTGAAGAACACCTCGCCCAAGGCCGGGATCCCATCGCCACGCACGCGCCGGCCGGCCCCCGCAAGCGACTGCGGATGACCCGGTACCCGGTCGCATAGTAGATCGATTGATTCCGATTCCGGAAGAATTGCATCGAAATCGCTCCCGTAAGGTTTGAGCGAATTACCGGACCTTCCAACAACGTTTCGCAGGTTACTAAATTTAAACTAAATACTTGCGCAGATGTTAACCAGTCGGTTTCGGCGAAGTTGCGTAGATTTCTCTGGGAGGAGACTGTTATGCGTGCCGATGTGATCGATAAATCGACGGGTAATATTGTTCATGTTCCCGGGGACTCCATCGATCTATCAAGCCCCAGCGTCGTTCGGCTCGACATCGACCGTTCGCAGATCACCGCGCTGGAGCGGCAAGGCAACGACCTGATCGTGCATCTCGCCAATGGCGAGACGATCCGTGTCTCCAATTTCTATGTCCAGACCAATGGCGCCGCGAGCGATCTCGTGGTCCGCGAAGGCGATCATCTCTGGCTGGCGAACACCGCGGCCTCGGGGCCGGCCCGGTTCGCGGCGCTGCACGGGATCGACGACCTGCTGATCGGAGCCGGGGCGGAGGCAGCCGGCGGCGGTGGCGGCGCCCTGCTCCCCGTGCTGCTGGGGGGCGCCGCCGTGGCCGGGGGCGCGGCGGCGCTGGCGGGCGGCGGCGGCTCGAGCCGTGGCAGCAGCGGCCCGGGCACTACCGTGGACACCACTCCGCCCACCGCGCCCACCGCGACGGTGAGCGGCAACGGCGCCAGCGTCACCGGCACGGGCGAAGCCGGCGCCACCGTGCAGGTGCGCGACGCCTCGGGCGCGCTGCTCGGCAGCGGCACGGTCGGCAGCAACGGCAGCTATTCGGTGACGCTCACCCAGCCGCAGACCAATGGCCAGACGGTCACCGTCACACAGGCCGATCCGGCCGGCAACGTCTCCGCCCCCACCACGGCGCACGCGCCCGACACCACGCCGCCGGCCGCGCCCACCGGCACGGTAAATCCCAACGGCACGATCGTCACCGGCACCGGCGAGCCCGGGGCGACGGTGACCGTGCGCAACGGCAGCGATGCCGTGATCGGCACCGCCGTCGTCAACGCGCAGGGCAATTACTCGGTGACGCTGACCACGCCGCAGAACAATGGCGGCACCCTCACCGTCGCGCAGACGGATGCGGCGGGCAATGGATCGAATCCGATCAACCTCGCGGCGCCCGACATCACGCCGCCCAGCGCGCCCACCGCGATAATGGACCCGCACACCTTCACCGTCTCGGGAAGCGCCGAGCCCGGCGCGACGGTGACGGTGACGGATGCCGATGGCAGGCCGCTGGGCGGCACCGTCGCCAATGCGGATGGCGGCTATTCGATTTCGCTTCCGCCCGCCGTGTTCGACGGCGAGCCGGTGACGGTGGTGCAGACCGATCCGGCCGGCAACCACTCGCCGCCGACGATCGTCACGGCGCCCGACCTCTCGCCCCCCGCCGCGCCGACGGCCGGCGTCACGCCGGACGGCACGGCGGTGACCGGCACCGGCGAGCCCGGCGCCACCGTCACCGTGCGCGATCCCGACACCGGCACCTCGGTCGGCACCGCGGTCGTCGGCTCGAACGGCAGCTACACGGTGCCGCTGGCGCCGGGCGTGTCGGACGGCGGCACGCTGACGGTCACCCAGACGGATCCGAGCGGCAACGTCTCGCCCCCCACCAGCGTGACGACGCCGGATGTCGTCGCCCCCGCGGCACCCACCGCGACGATCGCGGCGGATGGCACGGCGGTCACCGGCACCGGCGAGCCGGGCGCCACCGTGACCATCACCGGCCCGGGCGGCGTGACCGTCGGCACGGCGGTGGTCACGGGCAATGGCAGCTATTTCGTCCCGCTCGCCCCGCCCCAGGCCAATGGCGGAACGTTGACGGTCGGGCAGACCGATGGCGCCGGCAACCATTCGCCGACCGTCAGCCTGGCCGCACCGGACATCACACCGCCCGCCGCCCCCGCGGCGAGCGTCTCGGCGGACGGCACCACAGTGACGGGCACCGGCGAGCCCGGCGCAACGGTGACCGTCCATGACGCCGCCGGCAATCCGCTCGGTACCGCGACCGTGGCGGCGAATGGCAGCTATACTGCCACGCTCACCACCCCGCAGACCAATGGCCAGCTGCTGCAGGTCACCCAGGCCGATGCCGCCCATAACGTCTCCACCCCGGTGACCGTCACCGCGCCCGACCTCACCGCACCCGCCGCCCCTGTGGCGAGCGTCTCGGCGGACGGCACGGCAGTGACCGGCACCGGCGAGCCCGGCGCAACGGTGACCGTCCATGATGCCGCGGGTAATCCGCTCGGCACCGGCACGGTGGCGGCCGATGGCAGCTTCAGCGTCACCCTCACCACGCCCCAGGCCAATGGCCAGCTGCTGGAAGTCTCGCAGACCGACCCGGCGGGCAACGCCTCGCCCGAAGTGGCGGTGCACGCGCCCGACATCACCGCTCCGCTCGGCCTCACGGCGGCGATAGGCGCCGGCGGCGCGGTGGTCACCGGCAGCGGCGAGCCCGGCGCGACGGTGACGGTGCGCGATCCCGCCGGCACGGCGATCGGCACCGCGACCGTGGCCGCGAACGGCAGCTATACCGCCACGCTCACCACCCCGCAGACCAATGGCCAGCTGCTGCAGGTCACCCAGGCCGATGCCGCCCATAACGTCTCCACCCCGGTGACCGTCACCGCGCCCGACCTCACCGCACCCGCCGCCC
>NZ_NFUR01000008.1 GCF_002127225.1 Sphingomonas sp. IBVSS2 | reverse complement strand
CCCGCAACCAACTCAGCACACACCCTCATCCCCGCAAGTCACACGACTTCGCGGGGTTTTCCATTTCCGGCCTCCACCGCACCGGAATCGCTCCGGAAGCATAGCGGAAGCAATCCAGCGGGTATTCCCGCGCACAATCTCGCGGAAACGGCGACCGGTCTTGCGTGCCGATCCCAGACCGGAGTCATTCAGTGCCAATCCGCTCGCATGCGAGTTGGGAGGCGAAGCGAGCCAGCGCATGCGCCTCGGCAACGAAATCAGGGCGGCCGGCCTAGGCGGGATCCCGGTTCGAATAGATTACCGACACAATCTTCCAACCACGTTCGGTACGCACCAGATGCCACGCCTCCTTGCCGGCATTGATCGAGCGGTCGCCAAGCAGGTAAACGAAGTCAAAGGTAACCGATGCAACATCACCGTCGGTGTCGATCGCCACATTCTCGTAGCGCTCCTCGCTGCTGCGTTTCTCGTTCGCGATGTCGTCGATGAAGGAAGCGGGCGTTTTTCCCGGGTCGAAGGCGACCTTGGTATCCATGCCCGGCCGCCGCTTCGATTTGGCAGCCAGAGCGTCACTGTCGACGCCTTGCCAGATAACCGGGCCGTCGTGGAACAATGCGAGGAACGCGGCCTTGTCGCGACGGATGATCGCGGTACGGAATGTCTCCATCACTGCGTGTACGTCCCGCTCGGCCTCCGTTCGGCTGTAGATGACTTGCGCGCCGGGGGCGGCTGTCAGCAACGCAGAGGCGAGTGCGATACGGATCATTGAATTCCTCCTTGCGCCGTGCAGCTATTGCAGGTTCAGAGTCAGGCCATGGCCGCTTCCAAGCGCAGCCGCGTAGCGACGCCCGTCGGCACTGCGCAGATCATAGGTGCCGACCGGCGTGATCAGGGCGAAGCGTCCACCTCCGTGCGACGGTTCGACGCCGATGAGCGCCAGCGCGCGAGCATCGCGCTGCGGAAAGCCGTTCAACCATGTGCCGAACGCATTGTCGGACCCGAGCGCTATTGTCCCTGTGCATATGCCGTCGTGCAGGCCGAAGCGCGCCGACCCGGAAATCGCCTGACCATCATAGTCGCCGCGATAGCTGGCGACTCCGGCCGGGCAGCGCACTGCGCTCGCATCGGTAAGAAAGGGCGCGGCGAGCATCTGGGCGGTCTGCTCGATCGCCGAAGTCCACAGCGCGTTCGACCCGAGGCTGACAGCCAACCCGCGGTCAGGATAAAGGGCCAGCGCGCTCCGCGCGCCCTCCGCGGCACCGGCATGATGCGCGACGAGCTGCCCGTCGGTGTCGCGCAGCGTCCGCCAGCCGAAGCCGATGGCGGAGCCGCCTTCCTGCACATCATTTCCGTCCGCCAGTTTTGCCGGGGTCAGCATCCAGTCGAGCGTCGCTCGCGAGACGATTTTGCCGTCCAGAATTCGCCCGCCCCATCGAGCGAGGCCGGGCATGGTGGCGGACAGGCCGGCGCCGCCCCAGCTGTAGCTATAGTCGTGCGGTGCACTGCGAACGATCTGCCCATCCTCGGCAAAAGCATAGGCGACCGATGCCGCGGGGTCCGTGCCGGTGTGATCGGCGCCGATCTCCAGCCCGGCCGTGATCTGCGCATGAAGATAATCCAGATAGGGGCGATGGGCCGCCTGCTCGATCACCGCGCTCAGCAGCGTATAGCCCCAGGTCGAGTATTCGTAGCGTGTACCAGGTGGACTGAGCAGCGCGCGGTCCTGGAAGACGCTCACTGCTTCGCGCGTCGACGTGAACGCGCGCGCGCCGCGGCCTTCGTCCACCGGCTGATAGTGCGGCAGCCCGGAGATATGCGCCGCCAGCTGCGCACTGGTGATCGCGGGCCATCGGTTGGATAACCACGGCAGCACGGGCCCCACCGGCGACGCGGTGTCGAGCTTGCCCTCTTCACGCAACTTTGCGGCGGCGGTCGCGGCGAACAGTTTCGAGAGGCTGGCAAGGCGGAAGACCGTATCGGCGGTTACCGGGCGGCGAGCTTCCCGGTCGGCTTGCCCCGCCGAGCCGCTCCAGGCGAGTGCGCCATCGAGCCACACCGCAGCACCCATGCCGGGCACGCCGTTCGCCTCGACCTGTGCGGCGAGGATGGCATCGGCGATGCGATGTGCTGCTTGCCCATTGTCCTCGGCTGGCTCGGCGGACGCCTTGCATCCGAACAGTGCCAGGGCGATGAATGCGTTCAGCATGGGCAGCGATCTCATGGAACCTCGATATGATGTAGACGGCCGCACGCCGGCGTCCGCGCAAACCGGGTTGCGGCCGCCGCCTCGAGACCAGCAAGAAAAGAAAAGTGAAATTTGGTGAAATGAGCAGGACCGGCGCTCCGATACCCATGCTGCGACTATGCCGCCAGCGGCGTGCCGTCATGGCGGGATCACGGGAAGTGCGGCTTCCGGACCTGTCCTTCCGCCTGATCGACTTGCTTGCCACCCGTGCGCCCGGCGACGCCTCCTATGCCGAGATCGAGAGCGTCGTCTGGCGAGCTCAGGTGACGCGCGAGACGATCAAGCAGCGCGTCAAACTCCTGCGCGAGAGCCTTGCGCCGCTGGGCGTGCCCGAAAAAGCGATCGAGGCGGTCCGCAACATCGGCTATCGCACCACCCTCGATATCGGGTTGGTGGAATCGCGCGCTGGCTGGAGCGGCCGTCGTCTCATCCTCGCGGTAATCGCGACCGGCCTGATGGCCGCAGCGGCGACAGCCATCTTCTTGCTGGCACGGCCAGCCAGCCCGTCGGCGGTTCCCACGCTCGTGATAGAAAGCATGCCACTCCCCGCTGGCGTCGATAGCGCTGGCTGGGAAGGCGCTAGCCGGATGCTCGTTCGAGATTTCTCGAAGATCGCTGGCGTGCGCGTGCTCGACCGGCGGCCGCCGGGCAACCCGCCCTCCTTGCTGGCCAGGCTGACGCTCGATCGCGATGGTGCCGGGCTGCGCCTGTCGACCGAGTTGCTCGACGGCCAGTCGAGCGCGGTTCTGTTCGCGGAATCCTATCGCTATGCGCCGGCAAGTATCGATCGCCCGCTCACGCATTTCGCCAACAACGCATACGCCATCATAACCGCGTTGTCGCTGCAACCTGGCAATGGCGGCATCCTTGCGCAACCAGATGCGGTTCGAGCCGACTATGCCCGTGCCTTCGGGCTATGGCGCCGAGGCGATCGGCAAGGCCTTGTCGCTGCGCGATCGATACTGGAGCGGCTGCTGGCCGAGCGTGGCGCGGTTCCGGTGGCCGAAGCCCTGCTCATACGGGTCAAGGCTGATCTGGTGCTGATCCATGCCGGCGATATCGGCCTCGCCCGCCAGGCCTGGCGCGACGCCGATCGGCTTGTCGCCGCGCATCCCGATATCGGTGAATTCCACTATTCGCTGGCGCGCGCCTTGCTTGCGGTCGGTCAACGCAAGGCGGCACTCGAAGAACTGCGGATCGCGCAGCGGACCATGCCCTTCCTCTCGCGGGACGTGGCGGCAATGGAGCGGGCAGACTATCCTGATCGGAGATAGAGTACCGAGATATTGGATTGTAAGCCGATGGCATAGGACGAAATTTATGCGTACCGCCCAATGCCCATTCTGTTGCAGGGCGGGTCTTTCGTCCGCCAATCTCCGAAGCAGACGCAAAGCCGACGGCCCGCTTACGGCCCAAAAGCAGCCAGGCTGTAATGCGCCCCAATACTAGCCGTTCAGCCGGCCCCGGTACCCTCCCAAGAGCTGCCGTTCGTTCATCTGGCTCAAGGTGACAGCAAGAACGGTGAGAAGTGGGAACATTCCCGCCATTGCCGCCATTCCCGCTTCCGGGAGTAGTGGCGGTTAATCCGTACCTTCGTATGGTGCGGCGAACCGCGACCTGATGCGCCGTGCCATCTCGATGGACGCAGGTGACCGAAGGCCGACGACAGGAGAAAGTAGGCAGACCACTCGTTCAATCGGGGCAGGATCCAGCGGTACGAAGCGCAGGTCGTTGGCCCCGGCTCCCCGGCTGACGTCTGCCGGCATTATAGTTGAATGCCCGCCACGCGAGACGGTTTGAAGAATTCCGGCGAATGTATTGAAGACGAGCACCCGTCGAGGTGCCACGCCTTGGCCCTCCAGATAGGAATCGACCGCGGTGCGCGTTCGGAAGCGCTCGCCGAGCAGGGCAAGACTTTCCTCAGCAATCTCCCTGATCGCCACGGTTCTGGCACGTGCCAGCCGGTGACTGGAATGGCAGACGAACATCAGCTGGTCGCGATAGAGTGGTTCGATATGCTCCAGTTCAGCATCCTGCGGGATGCCAACACCAAGATGCAACGTGCCCGAGATGATCCCGTCCACGATCTCGGCATTCGCGAGTTCGCTAACCTCCAGGTCGATCGTGGGATAGTCGCTCGCGAAGGCCGTCAGGATTGGCGGCAGATATAGCGCGTTGAACGTCTGCGTCACGCCGATGTGGAGACTGCCGCGCTTCAGGCCGCGGTGCTCGACAACAGCCTCCTTAAGAGCCTCTACCGCGCCCAAGACGATGCGGGCGTGCTGTACCACCAGCCTGCCAGCTTGGGTCGTCTCGACGCGTCGTGATCCTCGGTGAAACAGCTCAACGCCGAGCTCCCGTTCGAGGTCGCGGACCTGTTGCGAGAGGGTTGGCTGCGAAACATTCAACGACTGAGCCGCCCGGGTGAAACTGCTCTCATCCGATACACGAACAATGAAACGGAGGCGCCTCAGGTCCATTCGATAGTGGTATAGGAAAAGCCGATTGCTTCAATCAGAATATCGTCTTGGACCAATGGAACCGTCTCGCGGTAGGTCGCCTCCAACACGGAGGTAGCCATGCAACCACAGACAAAATTCGGATCGGCCGACTTCGGCAAGACTCCGCCCTCAATTCAGGTGCATATGCCCGAGCGGCTCGCCCATCCGGGCGTCGAGAAGGATGACATCAGCGACGGTTTCTCGGCCGAGCGCAAGCACCCGGTCCATATCGTCGACCTGCCGTCGCATGCGATCAGCATGACGATCGGCGGTCTCAACCCGGGCGGCCGCTCTGGCCGGCATCGGCATACCTATGAGACGATCCTCTACGTGCTCGAAGGGCGCGGCTATTCGATGATCGAGGATCGCCGGATCGAATGGGAAGTGGGCGACGCGCTCTATATCCCGGTCTGGGCTTGGCATCACCACGTCAACGCGGATCAGAACAACCCCGCTCGATACCTCGCCTGCGAGAACGCCCCGATGCTCCAGAATGCCGGTGGCCTGGCGATCAGAGAGGAAGCGAAATGAATAGCGACGCCCCCATAAACGGCATTATCGCCTATCCCGTCACGCCCTTTACGGCGGACGGCGACAGCATCGACGGGACCGCATTTCGGCAAGTCACCGAAAACCTGCTGGTGGACAAACCCTCCGCCATCGCCTTCCTCGGTAGCGCTGGTGAAAGCGCCTATCTCAGCGGCGAGGAATGGCGCAAATGCGCGCGGCTCGGGGTCGATATAGTGGCTGGTCGGATTCCGGTCATCGTCGGCATCAGCGAGCTGACGACGGCGGCGGCTATCGCCAAGGCGCGCTTCGCGGCCGAGGTCGGCGCGGACATGCTGATGGTCATCCCCATCGCCTATTGGAAGCTGACCGAGACCGAGATCTTCGATCACTATGCCGCCATAGCCGCTGCGACCGACCTGCCGATCATGGCCTACAACAACCCCGCCACGAGCGGCGTCGATATGGCGCCGGCGCTCCTGGTCCGCCTGGTGCGGGAGATCGAGACGGTCCGCTACATCAAGGAGAGCAGCGGCGACCTCAATCGCATACACGCGATCAGGACGCTCTCGGAGGACAGCATCCCCTTCTACAACGGCGCCAACCACATGGCGCTGGAAGTGCTAGCAGCCGGGGCTTCAGGCTGGTGCACAGCCGCACCTAACTTGCTTGGCGACCTGCCCCGGCAGTTGTTCAACCTGATGGCGACGGGAGACATCGGCGCGGCGCGCACCTTGTTCTATCGCATTCTGCCGGTGCTCCGGTTCGTCGTGGCAGGCGGATTGCCCACCACAATCAAGGCCGGTCTGGCGATCCGTGGTCTTGAAGTCGGTGGCCCTCGTCTTCCGCTACAGCCGCTACCGGCAGCAGATGCCGAAACACTGTCGAGACTGCTGACCGGTTTCGACCTGCCGGCGATCGGCGACTGAGGATGGGAACTCGTCCGATCGCCCTGACAGCGGATGAACGAGCGCTCCTCGCCCTGCTCGATCAGGGGGCGGGGAGCGGCGAACATTTGCATGAACGGTCGGGCTTCGATCAGAAACGGTTCGACCGCGCTACGGAGCGGCTGTGGCGCGCCGCGTTGTTGCAGGGCATCCCCGGCGACGGATGTTGCCAAGACCCTTGCGGGATAAACTGTATTTCGGCGTTCGAGCCCGACCGGACGTGGAGGCTGACCGAACTCTGGAAGGAAAGCACGACAGGAGTGGTGCGATGAAGGTTCATTTCGTCATGCATGAGGCATTCGAAGCGCCCGGAGCCTATGAAATCTGGGCAAGAGCGCGCGGCCACGCAGCGTCGTTCACGCGCTTGTATGACGGTGGCCGGCTCCCGATCTCGGCCAACGATCATGACATGCTAATCGTCATGGGCGGCCCGCAATCGCCTGCGACCACCACGGACGAATGCCCGCACTTCGATGCGACAGCCGAACGCGGGCTGATCGCCCGGTTCATCGAGGCGGGCAAGCCGGTGGTCGGCATTTGCCTCGGTTCGCAGCTGATCGGCGAGGCGCTTGGCGCGCCGCATGAGCACAGCCCGGAAAAGGAGATCGGCAAGTTTCCGATCGCGCTGACAGCTGAGGGGCGAGCCCACCCCAGGTTCGCCGACTTCGGCTCTGAACTGGCGGTCGGCCACTGGCACAACGACATGCCCGGCCTGACCGCGACCGCAAAAATCATCGCCACCAGCGAAGGTTGTCCACGTCAGATCGTCGAATATGGCGATCTGGTCTACGGCTTTCAGTGCCATATGGAATTCACGCCCGAGGTTATCGAACTGCTGATCGCTGCCTCCGAAAGCGAGCTGGCGACGCTGAGTGACCATCGCTTCGTTCAGCAACCCGATGCGCTGCGAGGTCATGACTATGGCGAGATGAATGGGAAGCTATACGGCTTTCTCGACAAGCTGGAGGCGGCTTATGCTGCGCGTTCAGGCTGACCCATCAACGGCGCAATCGTCTCGTCGCCGGCCGGGCTAGAAGGCGGGCCTCACGAAGGAGACCCGCCTTCTTTCGTCACTTCGTTCGGGCGCGCGCAAACCGGTTCGCGAAACCGTCGAGCGGCAGCGTGAACTCTTCCTCGCCCACGAAAGCGGCGTCGCTGAGTTCCGGCTTTTCCTTCGCCTTGTAGAAGGCCGAATAGGTTGGGAGCTGTGCCGCGTTGCTCTTGTACAGCGTCGAATAGGTGCTGACGACG
Source organism: Sphingomonas sp. IBVSS2 (assembly GCF_002127225.1). Taxonomy (GTDB): domain Bacteria; phylum Pseudomonadota; class Alphaproteobacteria; order Sphingomonadales; family Sphingomonadaceae; genus Sphingomonas. The sequence continues at coordinate 111,255 of NZ_NFUR01000008.1, read as the reverse complement.
ATACGCGGCGCGGCACCGCCCAGTTCGAAGCGCATCAGGCGCAGCCAGCCGTCGCCGATGCCCAGTCCCAGCCGCGGCTTCACGCCGGGCGCGGCCTGGATCAGGCTTTGGTGGCGGTCCTGATAGTCGGCCAGCACCTGGTGGACATCATGGCCCATCGCGTTCTTGTCGACCCGGTGCGCCTGGCCGTGCTGGTGACCGCTCAGCACCAGGAAGATCTGGTCGTGCCGCGAAAGGAACTTGGTCCACAGGTCTTCGGCATTGTTGTGCTCGGAATGCACCGCCTTGAAGTCCACGACGGATATCGGCTCGCGCTTGCCAGCCGGGCTCAGATGGTCGTGGATGGTGACGATCGTCGGCAGGCCGGGATGGGCCTTCACTTGCGCCTCCGCCCAGGCCAGGACCTCGTCGGTCGGCGCCATCTCCAGCCCGATGTGCAGGAAGCGATAGCCGCCCGCGGTGAACAGGGCCGCGCTGTTGGCTCCGCCATTGTGGCTGCCGACATACCAGGGCTTGCCTTTGAAGAGGTCGCTGTCCTTCCCGAACACGGCGTTGAAGTTCGCCAGGCCGCCATAATGGAGCTGGCCATAGGGATATTTGTTGGTGCCCGGATTGCGATAGTCCTCGGCGGGCGGGAAGCGGCTGTCGGACCAGTTGGCGTCATAATCGTGATTGCCGGGCACCACCGCGAAGGGCAGCTTGCCGGCGATCATGCGATACCCCTTGCGGGCGATCGGCATCTCGACCGTGACCGCGCGTTGATCCGGCGCGAGAATGGAATCGGCCAATTTGTTGGGAATGGCCTTCAGCCCCATACGGGCATGGGCGTCATCCATCTTGCTTGTGGCGTGCTGCCAGACGTCGCCGACCGCGACGGCGAAGGCGATATCGCCGCCTTCGGACTGCGCGTTGCGGGCGATATAGGCCATCTGGTCATAGAAGATTTCGCGCGCGTTGAAGGGGAAGCCCTCCTCGGTCTGGTGCGCATAGTCGAGATAGTTCTGGGTGTCCGGGATCACGGCGATGGTGAAGCTGCCGGGGTCGCGTTTGCCGGTCTCATTGGCGGTGACCGGCGCGATGCTCGCCGTCGAGCCCAAGGCCAGCGCCAGCAGCGCGGCGCAATGTTGAAAGCGCATTCCTGGTTCCTTCTTCAAAATTGCAGGTTGATGCCGGCGCCGAAGACGCGCGGCGAGCCGGAGAGCCGGTTGGCGGCGGCGATATCGGCGTAATAGACTTCGTCGGTCAGGTTGCGGCCGTAGACGAAGAAGCCCAGTCCGCTCTGGGTCAGCCTCAGGTCGAGCCGCGCATTGAGCAGCGTATAGGCCGGCGCCTCGGTGCCCGGCGTGTTGTTCAGCCGCTTGAACTCGCTGCTCTTGTGGCGCGCATCGATGGTCGCCGTCATGGTCCATCGATCGGCGACATAGCTATAGGCGGCCTGGGCGTTGCCGGAGAATTTCGGCGAGGCCGGCAGGTCGTTGCCCAGGTTGACGGCGACGATGGCGGGGTTCGAGGAGTCGAACTTCAGGATCTTCGAGGCGAGGAGCGTCACTCCGCCATCGACCTTCAGGCGGTGGGGGCCGGAACGCAGCAGCGTGGCGCCGGCGGCGATATCGACGCCATAGACGCGCGCCTCGGCGACATTCGTGCGGACGTTGGCCGGCGTCGTCGTGCCCGGGATGAGCGTCGTGGTGTTGGCCTGAAGATCGTCGAACTTGTAGTAGAAGCCGTCGATATTGAGGAACAGGCCGCTCCTGCCGGAGAATTTGAACCCGGCCTCATAGGCCAGCACATTCTCCGATTTGAACGGCAGCGCCTCGACGGCGCTCCAGATCGTCGAACCATCGAAGCCGCCGGCCTTGTAGCCCTTGCCGAACGAAGCCCAGAGGTTGGTGTTGTCGGTGGGGCGGAACGAAAGCGTGGCGCGTCCAGACAGATTGTCTTCGTCGAAGTCCTGGTCGAAGACCACGGGAACGCTCGGCAGGGCGACCCGTACGATCGAGATGCCCAGCGGATTGGTGTCGGTCGTGGCGCCGGCGAAGCTGGAGTTGTCGGCGGTGTAGCGCAGGCCGCCCGAAAGCGTGATGCGCGAGGTGAGCTTCAGGTCCGCCTGGCCGAACACCGCCTTGCTCTCGCGCTCCTGATGATAGTCGCTCATCACGGTGCTGCCGAGTTGGTCCGTAGAGATCAGGTCGCTGCGAAAGTCGACCTTGTCCTTGATATAGTAGCCACCGATGACCCAATCGATCGGGCCCTTGTCACGGCGTGACAGACGCGCCTCGAGCGAATGTTGCCGGATGCGGTCGGAGAAGTTGAAGTCGAAGATACGAGCGGGTGTGCCAAAGCCTTCGCCTTCGATGTAGCGGTCCGCCGCCTGGTAACCGCCGACCAGGTCGAGCGTCATCGCGTCGCCGAGCTTTTGCGAGAACGAGGCGGAGGCGCCCCAGAGGTCGGTCGACCGGTTCGGATAGCGATCAGAGTAGAAGGTGTATGGGTCGTTGTCGGGTTCGACAAAGCCTAGATTGGACTTGCCGTCGCGCGAGTCCGGCACTTGGTTCTCGCCGCGATCGCGGCTGCCGAACAGCTTCAGGACCAGATGGGTGTCGGCCGAGAACGCGGCGTCGAGCGTGGCGCGGCCGGCGAACAGGTCGCGGTCGCCCCAGCCGTCGCGGGTGCCGGGATCGGAAATCGCGGGCGCGCCGGGGAAGAGGGTGCGGCCCGCAAGCGTGCCGGCGCCCTTGCCCTTCTGGAAGCCGCCGCCCTGGTCGACAAGGCCGGCCAGGCGCAGGCCGATTCCCGGAGCGATCGGAATGCCGACCGCGCCTTCCACCTTCACGCGATCGAAGCTCTCATACTGGCCGGTGGCGTAGCCATTGAATTCGTCGCTCTTGGAGCGCGTGATCAGGTCGATCACGCCGGCCGTGCTGTTGCGGCCATAGAGGGTGCCTTGCGGCCCCTTCAGCACCTCGACGCGTTCGACGTCGAAGAAGGGCATGACCAGGAAGGCGTTGGACGACTGGTAGATGTTATCGACATGCAGCGCCACGGAGGGACTGCCGTTCGGGCGGTAGTCATCCGATCCGCCAACGCCGCGGATGCTGATCACCTTCGACGCCCCGCTACCATAGTCGGCGGTGATGCTGACGCCCGGGATTTGTTCGACCAGGCCCTCGAAATCGGAGACGCCGCGTTCGGCGATGCGTTCGCCGTTGATTACCGAGATCGGAGCGGCCACGTCCAACAGGCGCGTTTCGCGCTTCTCGGCAGTGACCACGATCTCATCGGCGGCGTCCGCCTCGGATTGGGCCTGGGCCGCGGTGCTGCAGGTGCTCGCTACGATCGCGGCGGCGGTGAGGAGTTTTGTCCTTATGCTTTGCAATTTCATCGTGTGGCGACTCTCTTTCATCATGGGATGGCTCCCGGAAATTGACGCAAATCCGCTCCATCCCGCCGCTCGACCGAGAGCGGCAGGTTGCTTGTGGTATTGGGGGTCGCCTGGGGCTCGCCCGTGGATCGTCAGGTTTTCAGCTGCTTCCTACCCGGACAGACCGGCACCAGGATCGTGCATGATTGAGGGCTCCGGAAAATTCCTGGCCGGCTGGCTTTGAAGGGGTTGGGCGCGGTCGATCGCGGCGCGCTAGTTGCTCCGGTCGAGACGGCGCACGACGGCTTCGGCGCCTTGCCCGGCTGCCACGCTACGCGCCGTGCGGCCAGCGTTGTCGACGATTGCCGGGTCTGCCCCGGCCTTCAGGAGCATGTCGACCTGCGCGGTCCGCCCAAAGAGTGCGGCCATCATGATCGCTGTCTGGCCTGCCTTGTTACGCGCATTGACGTCGCATCCGGCCTTCAACAGGCGCGCCGCAATCTCGTCATGGCCTTTGAATGCAACGCCCATTTGAGCGGTGTTGCCCTGTGTGCCATCCGGCTTGCACGCATCTGCTCCCTGCGCGATCAGAACATCGACGGCTGCGGCATGGCCGTTATAGGCCGCAAGAATAAGCGGGGTGAAACCGCGGGCATCATAGCGATCGATATCGGCACCGGCTTTGAGAAGTGGCGGGATCATTTCCGAACGGCCCAGACGGGCAGCCTCGAACAACAGCTCTTGCCGCCGCTCGGGCGACGGCATGCCACCGGTGGTCGCCTGGGCGGGGACAAGGATCGTGAAGGATGCGTAGAACAGGATGCCAAGCATCGGAATTAGCTCCAGGGAAAGAGGCTCCGGGAACGGCGGTGAAGCCGCCCCGGAGGATGGGCTCAACTTGACTCAGCGCACCGCCAGGCGTTGCTGTGGATAGGCGGTCTCATATTCCGCCACCGCCTTGGCGACTTCGGCCAGTTTTACATTCGCCGCCAGTGCGAGGCGTTTCCCGTAATCGGGGTCGGCCTGGTAGAAATAGCTGACCATGATCGTGCGGGTCCGGTCGGATCGTACCTGGCTCAGGTCGCCCGCCAGATTGGCGACGAGATCCGTCTTATCCTTCGCTGAAAGCGAGCGGTAGAAGATGCCGGCCTGCTCGAAATTGTTGCTCTTTTCGATCGGTCGCGCATCGACCGTGGCATTGACCGCATAGGTCGACTGCGCAAATTGCGGGGCAACCTGCCTTGCTTCGACAGCGGGGAAATAATTCACATTCGAAGCGCTGCCTGACTGATCGAGGACACCGTCCTGAGAATTGTTCACGACGGGGACGAGCGGCCTGTTGACCGGCAACTGCATGACGTTGGCACCGACCCGGTAGCGCTGCGTGTCCGAATAGCTGAACAGGCGGCCCTGGAGCATCCTGTCGGGCGACGCTTCGATCCCCGGCACCATATTTGCCGGCGCAAAGGCCGATTGTTCGGTGAATTCGAAGAAGTTGGCCGGCATCCGGTTCAACGTCATCTCGCCGATCTTGCGGAACGGCACGCCCAGCCATTCCTTGGTATCGTCGAACGGATTGTAGTTCAGCGAGGCGAACTGATCCGCCGTCATGGTCTGGATCATCAGGTCCCAGGTCGGAAAATTCCCTTTGCCGACCTCGCGGTACAGATCGTCCGTCATGAAGTTGAAGGGAGCCGCTCCGGCATCCTTTGCGGTGAGATTCTTCACGCCCTGCCGGCTGACCCAGCGGAACTTGGCGAAGGTGATTTTACCCTCGCTGCTCACGAGCTTGAAAGCGTGGACGCCATTTCCGTCCATCAATCGATAGGAAGCGGGTGTGCCGAGGTTCGAATAGACATGCGTGAGCATGTTGGTGGCCTCGGGCGTTGCCGAGAAGAAATCGAAAAAGCGGTTCGGGTCCTGCTTGTTGGTCACTGGCGACGGCTTCAGCGAATGAACCATGTCCGGAAACTGGATCGCGTCGCGAATGAAGAAGACCGGAAGATTGTTGCCGACGAGATCCCAGTTGCCCTGGTCCGTGTAGAATTTCGTCGCGAACCCGCGCGGGTCGCGCAATCCCTCGGGGCTTCCCGAGGGATGGATGACGCTCGAGAAGCGGACGAAGACCGGCGTTTCCTTTCCTGCCTGGAAAAGCGAAGCCTTGGTGATATCGGCAATGTCCGCGGTCGCCCGGAATACGCCATGGGCGCCGGTGCCGCGCGGATGCACGACGCGTTCGGGAATGCGTTCGCGGTCGAAGCGCGCGAGTTTTTCAAGGAGCGTCGTATCCTCCAGCAGCACCGGGCCATGATCACCGGGGGTCTTGCTGTTGCGGTTGGCGCCGATCGGTGCGCCGTTGTCCCGGGTCATGTTTGACGCCGTCGCCGGTGCGGAACTTGCCGGGACCTCCATCGTCGTTCCCGCGTCGGCCGGAAGCATCACGGTGTTCATCCGCGGTGCAACCTGCAGGTCGCCGGACTGCGCAAACGCGGTGCCGCCGGAGAGCGCGAGCAAGCTGATCGAGGCGCGCACTGCGAGCCTGGCGGAGTATGCGGAGATTTTCATAGACGATTTCCTCTTTTTACCGCCGTGCCTGTCTTGGCCGTCGATGGCGCTTCATGCTCGGGCGGGCGCAGCGGGTGAAATTGCTTGTCTGTGTCTGAGAAAACGAAGGGATCGATCTTTGAAACGCGGAGCAATCAGCCAAGCGCGACGTCCGTGTCGTCGTAACGTTGCGGCGGAGCAGACGCTGATCTTGTCGTGCGCTCTTGCCCGGACTGCTTCGCAGGACGGGGCGCGCAGCACGGCTCGATATTGTCGTGATAAAGGAAATTCGGTGACGACTTTGACCGCGATGGGCGCATCGCGCACATCGCAAACGCGGTGATGGCCGCGCAGGCAAGGAATCCGGCGTTGGCGCGCCAGGGCAGGGCGGCTCCGGGAAAGATGCGCCAGTCCACGTCGCGGTGGGGTGGCGCTCTACGGGTTTGGCGTCGTCGTCCATAGCACCGCGCATGCGAGATGTAGCCATGAACCGTCGGTTCATGGCTACGATCGTGGCTGAATTCCGCCTGCGCGTACGTCAACGCAGCCGGGCTATTGATCAAACTACCCGCGGTGCGCGGCCTTGGAGACATCCTCCCACGCTTCCCAGGTTTTCATCCGCTCGTCATAGACGTGACGGACCAGCGGCAGGCCATCGCCCAGCAGCAGTCGCAAAGGCGGATTGTCGGAATCCACGAGCTTCGCGATGGCCGGCCAGGTCGCTGCCGGATCGCCGAACACGATGGTTGTCATCAGCTGGGCGAGATCGTCCCGCACATTGTCGTACGCCGCAATCGGCTCTGCGACTTGCAGCGAAGTACCGAACTCGGTCGCATAGGCTCCCGGCTCGATGAGTGTCGTTTTGATTCCGAAGGCTCCGACCTCGGCAGCGAGCCCTTCGGCAAAGCCCTCGATGGCGAACTTCGTCGCGGCGTAGATCGCCACGGTCGGAAAGGTGTGCAAGCCGGCCACGCTCGAAACGGGAAGGATATGACCGCTGCCCTGGGCGCGAAGGAACGGCAATGCGGCCTGAACGAGGGAAATCGTGCCGAAGACATTCGTCTCGAAGACAGCCCGCATATCGGCAATCTTCAGCTCCTCGACTGTGCCCATGAGGCCGTAACCGGCATTGCTCAAAATGATATCGAGCCGGCCGAAATGGGCATGTGCCGTTGCCACCGCCTCGAACACGGCGTCGCGGTCGGTGACGTCGAGACGCAACGGCAATACCTGATCGCCATAGGTGCTGACCATGTCGGCGATGGCATCCAGATTGCGCACCGCGGCGACAACCTTGTCGCCGCGCGCGAGAGCACCCTCCGCCCAGAGGCGGCCGAAGCCGCGTCCAGCGCCCGTGATAAACCAGATCTTGCTCATGATGATTGTCCTTTGCGACATTATGACACTTTTAGTCTATGTGTCAGATAGCATCATTGACATGACTGGTCAATATGTCAGAATGTCAGGTATGAATGATTCAGCGAACATTCGCCGGTCGCATATTGTCGGGGCGGCGAGGCCGGTATTTCTGCGTTACGGGTTCGGCCGGACGACGATGGCGGATATTGCCCAAGCCTCGGGCCTGACGCGACCGACCCTCTATCTCACCTTCCCGGACAAGGAATCCGTGTTCCAGGCGGTCGTCGAAGCGACTGTCGAAGAGAAGATAGCGCAGATCCGAACCGGGATTTCGGACCTGCCGACGGTCGAGGAGAAGCTTCTCTATGCCTGTAACGCCTGGGCGGTTGAGGGATACGAGCTGATGCAGGCGCACCCCGACGCGCGTGATATGTTCGACCTCGGTTTCAAAGCCGTCTGCACTGGCTATCAGGTTTTCGAGAATCAGCTGGTCGACATATTGAGAATCGCGGTTGACCGATCCGCTCTCGATCTGTCGCCGGAGAGTATTGCGCGATCGATTGTCTACGCTCTCAAGGGCTTCAAGGATATTGCGACCGACAGCGCGGACCTCCGGACTCTGATCGCCACGCATCTCGCAATCGTCGGCGCCGCGCTGGTCAAGGAGCCTTGATAGGGAAGACTTAGAGATATCGGGCAGGGTCGCGGGTCATGCTCGATGATGCAGGCCGGCTTGCGGTGCCCGCAACTTGACGGTCTACGGGGCGATGTTGGCTGCAGGGGTTAGCTCGACTGAATGGCTGCTAATTGCCTTTCTGGAAGCGGACATGCTGGAGGCGGCCCGCGAGCCGCCAGGCAGTAATTCGCATGAGTCGCAGGTCGGCAATGCGCGCCAATAGCGGTCGTCCCGGCGATCCGCAGGCAGTTCTAGAAGCCGCCATTCGTCAGACAGGCATACGCTTGTCCGTTATGGGATGACTTGGCCGCCATCATTTCACTTCACCACGCCATTTGATCGATTCACATATTCAAAGGCGTAACCGAGCGTCAGCACGCGAGCATCCTGCCATTTGCCCGCGATGAAGCTGATGCCCACGGGCATCCCGCGATCCCGCCCCATCGGAACGGTTAGGTGCGGATAGCCAGCTACCGCGGGCAACTGGCTTGCAGAACCCTGCATACGATCATTGTCGTTGCGGTCCAGCGTTGCGGCGCGTGACGTCGTGGGCGCGATCAGTGCGACGACGCGATATCTCGACATCATCCGGTCGATGCCGTCCGGCCCAGCCGCGCGGCGGGATCGCGCGCGGGCTTCAAGATAGGCCGGGGCGTCAATGTCCGGCGCCGCCTGCGCGCGTTCGAACATCTCCTGTCCGAAGAACTGCATCTCCCGCGGTTGCGAGGCGTTGAAGGCTATGAGCTGGCGCAGCGTCCGCGCTTTCACCTGGTCGGGTCGCGTGGACGCGAGATAGGCGTTCAATCCGTGCTTGAACTCGGTCACGAGAACCTGGAATTCCCAGTTGCCGATCTTCTCATGGTCAGCCGGCCCCTGGGTGACGTCGACGATCTCCGCCCCCGCGGCGCGCATCCGCCGCACCGCGAGCTCGAACAGCGCCCTGGTCTCCGCGGAATAGGTGGAAAGCGAGAAGCGCATGGCCCCGATGCGTGCGCCGTGCAGTGCCCTGCGGTTCAGGATGGCGGCATAGTCCCGCTTTCGGGCATCGGCCTCGACGGTGGCCGGATCGCGTGGGTCGCTGCCGGCGATCGCGGTTAGTACCCAGCTCACCTCCCGCACCGTTCGGGCGATCGGGCCGGGCGTGTCTTGCGAGGCAGCGATGGGAATGACATGGGTACGGCTGACCAGCCCGACCGTCGGCTTGAAGCCGACCACGCCGTTGACCGATGCCGGACAGGTGATGGAGCCGTCGGTTTCGGTTCCTATGGCCGCGGGAGCCAAGCCAATAGCGACTGCCACCGCGCTTCCGGCTGAGGAGCCGCACGGCGTTCTTGCGGCGTCGAACGCATTCTCCGTCTGTCCCCCCACCGCGCTCCATCCGGGGATCGACGCCGAGGAGCGGAAATTGGCCCACTCTGAAAGGTTGGTCTTACCGAGGATCACCGCTCCAGCCGTGCGCAGGCGCGCGACCAGCGGCGAGTCCCTGCCGGGGGAATTTTGCGACAGGGCGAGCGATCCGGCCGTCGTCGGCATGTCGCGCGTCTCGATATTGTCCTTGATGAGGATCGGCATTCCGGCAATGCCTTCGCCGTCCCAGCGATAGGTCCTGTTGCGATCCGCCCAGGTGAGGACGCTATGCTTTGCCGCAGCCGCATCGGTCATATGGCTCGCGCCGTAGAGGCCGCCCCGAACCGATGCAGCCCCCATCAGGAGCATTGCTGTGGCGCTCAGTCCGTACCGCGCCAGCTGGCCTGATCTCATCCCGGCACTCCTAATAGACAAATCGTTCGCCCCGCAGCGGCGGCGTCGCGGCTGGCTGGCGCAGGCCATGCGCCTGCTGCTCGAAGGCGAATGCCCAGGACAGGACCTGCCCGTCGCTGGACGCGGGTCCGAGGAACGAAACCCCCACGGGCAGCCCCTCCGGCGTCGCCCCGGCCGGCACCGTGATATCCGGCCATCCCGCGATGCTCGCGAGAGTGGGGCCGAAATTGCCGAACAGCCCGCGCTTGTTGCGCACCGGCCCCTCCGCCAGCCTGTTGATGCGCATCGTCTGGGTCGGATAGACGATCGTGCTCACATTGTAGCGTTTCAGGATTGCGAGCAGCGAGGTTCGGAAGAATTGGCGTCCGTCCGTGCGTGCGGCCACGTACAGAGGGTCGTCGAACGGCAGCGCCGCCGCCTCCCAGCGATATCCGCCGAGCCGGCCTGGGTTCGCGAATGCGCCCGGGACGGGGGCTCGCGTCAGCGCCTCGCTCATCGTCAGGATCGCCGCATGGCTCCGCGGCCAGGGAGACGGAAAGGATGCCGACAGATAGGCGTCGAGGCTCGGGACGGACTCGGACTGGACCAATAACGCCTGCAAGCTGTCGGAAAGGTGGATGAGCCAATCTGGCAGCTCAATGTCGATCACGGTCGCACCACTTGCCCGAAGTGTCTCGAGTGCGCGGGCCGTCACTGCATCGATCTCGGGATCGTCTCCCGAGAAGGCAGCGCGGGGAAAACCGATCCGCACGCCGCGCAGGGCCCCAGGGTCGAGCTTCGGTTCCGCCGGCAGTTGCCTGTCTGCCAGGATCCGCGTGACGAGCGCCACGTCGGCGACCGATCGCGCCATGGCTCCAACCGTGTCGAGCGTCACTGCGTTCGGCTGGACCCCCGTGGCGCTGAAAAGGCCCATCGTCGGGCGCATCCCCACCACGCCGTTAGTCGCCGCAGGCCAGCGCGCCGAACCGGTCGTATCGGTGGCGATGCCGATCGGTGCATAGCCCGCGGCGATTCCCACCGCGGTCCCGTTCGACGATCCCGCCGGACTATAGGCGAGGTTGTAGGGATTGCGCGTCTGTCCGCCCAGCGAACTCATCGGGGGCCCGGAGGCGAGTTCGCTGAGATTGGTCTTGGCGAGGATGATTGCGCCGGCTGTGCGCAGCCTTGTGACGACAGCCGCGTCTGAGGCGGCGCGCGCGCCTTTCAACCCATAGAAGCCGAGCGTGGTGGGGAGATCGCGGGTGTTGATGTTGTCCTTGATGAGCACGGGAATGCCGTGGAGCAGCGACCTGCGGCCTTTCCGCCGCCGCTCCGCGTCCAGGGCTCGCGCCTCGTCGAGCGCGTGCGGATTCAGCGTGATGATCGCGTGGAGTTTCGGTTCGTAAGCTCGAATGCGGGCTAGCGACAAGCGGACGAGCTGCTCCGAGGTCAGGGCGCCCCTGTCGATCGCTCGATTGATGTCGGTCACGGTGGCGGTTTCGAGGTCGAATTCGGTGCGGACCTGACCGGGTCTTTGGGTCAGGCCGGGGTCCGGACCCAGCGCCTGCACAGGCGCTGCGAGGGATATCGCAAGAAGCGCCGTCGAGATCGGCCTGAACATGCCCGATGCCTCCCATTGATTGGGCGCCGACATGCCATGGAACCGGTTACGGTTCTAGTGCGAGTGCCAGCTAAGTCCGCCGCCGGATAGAGAAGGCCGCGCCGACCAAAGGGTTGTTTCGCGCCCCAATGGCGGTCCTTCGCCGATCTCTTTGATGAATCTGAAAGCTGCCATCCATTCACGGCCGACAAACAGTGCGGTTCAAAATCTGACAGACTGTAGGGCGGGCGTCGTCGGTCGGGTCGTGCTACGCAGCGGCATGGATGAAAAGCTGCTCAATCTACCGTGGGAAATTCAGTTGGCGCTTGGCAGCGGTTGCGTAGCCTACTTGTCGAGCTCGGTGATTGGATTCGATGCGCGCTAGTCCAGTGGTCCCCAACCTTCCCCGTAGCTGCGCGTGATCCATGCGATCCGTTCTTTGGTCAGCTCATCTGCTACAGACCAATATATCGAAGGCGCGATGCTTCCGTGCTCGTGCCGTTCCATGTCCATTCGCGAAAGGAAGGTCGCTTCACTCTCAACGTAGCTTACCCATACCGCCTGCGCCTTCTTCAGTCTTTCGCTAGTACCTCCCGGGTTCACGTGATCAAGAAGGGCCCCTAGATCCTGCTTACTTTGCTGAGCTCTCTCACTTGCACGCTGATTGATCTCGATCTGAGTTAACGGATAATTGCCGTAAAGCAATTTGGTGATAGCTTGGTCGATTGCGTGCGTGAACTCGAATGACGCGCGGGCGAATTGTTTCAGCTGATCGTCGGTGAAAGGCCTCGTTTCGGGCATCTCGTGCACCAAGACGTGTCTTGCCTTGAATAAGAGATTTAGATTTGCCTTCATCTCGTCCACGTCGGCCACGATAGGTGCCGGGGAATCTCCGTCTATCTCAACATGAACCCAATCATGCACGCCGTTGAGGAGCGAGGTTAGCGGCTTCTCTGTCAGCGATTTGAAGACTTTATCGAGGTCGGCAACGCCGTTTAGAGGTACGGCGTGACTCATCAGTTCGCCAAAGCTGATCGACTTGCCAACCAAGGCGCGCGTGAGGTCGAAGTCGAATTTGAAATCGACGGTTAGTTCACGTGCCCGGTCAATATACGGTTCGCCGTGATCTATGAGTTCGGCGACGCGTTCACGGGTGAACACCTCAAGCGCGGTGACGAGGCGCACCGGTAGATGATCGGCATCCTCAGGTAAGCTCCCGTTGCTCACGAGCGCGAGTATACGGTCGATCTCAGTTTCAGCGCGGAACCTCGCGCCATGCTTTCCCTTACGGGCTCTAACCTCACCGATTTCTGCGATACGGTTTCTTGCCACGAGGCACCTCACAAGCGCGGGCAATCGGAAGATTGCGCCACCCTCACCTTCCTGAGCCGACCGTTGCGAGTCCGCAACCGGCCTAATTCAAGCCATTCGATCAGGCAGCGGGTTCAGGTCGGCTTTCGTGGAAGACTGGTTGATAGCAGCCAATGACTTGGCGTCGCGCTCTACCAATTCCGGTCGCTCCATGGTGGGCGAGGGTAGGGCGTGACGGCGATCTAGAGGTCGAGGACGGTGGTTTTCCACCGGCTCCGATCCATCTCGTTTCCTATCTTCGGGTTTCGGCGGGCAGGCAGAGAATGACCTCCGAGCGTACCAGGGCTGCGCTGCAAGCCGCGAAGGTACGCGGCGTCGCCCTGGATGGCGACAGGGGTAATCTGCCTGCGGCCGCCAAGGGAGCTCAGGCAAGCGCAGCCTTGATGCAAGCGCGGAGTGGAGCGCCGTTTTGCAGGCCGACCCGACTTGCGGAATCCGCCACGGTCGCGGTGTCTTGAGTGCAGGGCCATCTTGCTTCAATCTCCGCAGCAACGCAGCTCTGGAAACTTGATCATTCCTCAGGAGGGCTGGCGATACCCTGTGTCAGCGAGTGGCCGCCCACCAGAATCCCGGAACTCGATATCGCAGTGCGGGTAGTAAATCATTGAACGATACGCCGAGCGGCACGAGTCAGGATCGGATATCCGACTTCCCGACCGTTCACGCTGAGGAGCTTCGGGGCAGGCTCGGCGCCTTCGGTGCGGATGCGGTTTCCGTGGGTGGGATCTGCTTCGATCCGCATCGGACCGCGTGTTCCGGCGACGTCGAGGCGAACCACGCCGCCGTGCTGTTCGACATGGGCTTCGGCAGCCGCAAAGGCTTTGCGCCAACGCGCGAAGCTCCGCGCATCGATTCCTTCGGCTCCGCGGAGCCACAGTGCCGCGAGCCCCTGGCCGGTTGGTTCGTGGGCGGCATGGACGATGGTCAGGCGGGAAGCGGGATCGCCAACCTTCTCTCGCACCAGCTCGATCGCGGCACCGCCGCCTTCCGACGTGGCGGCAGTCGCGAGCAGGATGCGCAGGCCGATCACCGCGTCCTTCCAGCGGACCGAGACCAGGGCGCCGGCGGGAATTCGCGTCGGCGTCTGGGGCGTGCCCGGCTGGACGCGTTTGTCGCCCACCCAGATTTCCGCCTGTGCGGGGATGGTGAACTGGGTGAGCAGGCGGTCGAGCTTGTCGCCATTCTTCATCTCGATGCCGGGGCCGGCTGCCAGAAGCTGAAGGATTTCGGGGCCGCGCTGGACGGTGGCGAGGAAGGGCACCAGGTGCAGCGCCTTCATCGCACCCTGGCGCTCTGCCTGCTTGTTGCGGCCAAAGGGATCGCCGCGGCCGTCCATGAACAGGATCATCTGGGCAAAGTCCGGCGAATTGCCGATATTGCCGACCAGCATCCGGTCGTCGCCGCCGCGCCCGGCCCCCGCCGAGCCCAGGCTGAACGACCGGCCGACATACTGGGTCGCGATGCGCTCGGGCTCCGCACCCCATTTCTGCACCACGGTCCGCGGGACCTGGCGGCGCAACGCGTCTGCCTGTTCCTGGTCAGGTCCCCATTCGGCGGCATCGAGCATCGATACCAGATTGGCCCGCGGTCCCGCGATCCAGCCCGCGCCTTCCAGCTCCGGCAGGGCGCGCAGCCAGCCGGCGGGCCAGGTCTGTGCTTCGAGATAGCCGCGTCCCCAGAGATAATCATAGCTGCGCGCATTGGCGCCGCCCAGCCGGTCGCCCGGCGCCCACCAGTTGGCGGCGACGTCCGCCCAGAAATAGCGCAGCGCCACGGCGGCCTGCGCGCGCCCTTCCGCACGTGCGGCATAGCGGGCGATCGCGGCCAGTGCCTCGATGTCGATGCCGTAATAGGTCGGCGAATCGAACTCGGTGACGCCGTGCTCGGCGGTGAAGGCCAGCCAGGCGTCGAGCCGGGCATAGCCCTGCGCCGCGATCTCCGGGCGGTTCGCCGCCTCGCCGCACAGGATGAGGTTTGCGGCCTGGGTCAGGTAGATGTTGGTATAGTCGAGCTTCACCGGATGGCGCTGCATGCCCTCGATGCCGGTATCGATCAGCGCCTCGAGCTTGGTCCGGGCATCGGCGGGCAGTCGATCGCCGAACAGGCGGTGCATGAGGCCGGCCTGGAACATGCTGAATTCGACGCCGTTCACGTCGAACACCGCGCTCTGCCCATAGCGCCAGCGGAAATTGCCATAGGTCTTCGATGCCGGATCGAGATCCTGCATCCGCCGCGCAAGATCGAGCGCGGGCGCGATCCTTTCGGGGCGCCAGTTCAGTCCAGCACTCTCGAGAGCAAAGCGGAAGACTCCGCGAATGCCGACCTGGTCGTCGGGCTGGGCTACCCGTGGCCACATCGCATCGAGCTCGCGGCCGCCCGCCGCCTTATCGGCACCCCAGGTCCGGGCCGCGGCCGGCGCCTCCTGTGCCGGCGCAGTCGCCGCGGCGATCGTGGTTGCGGTGCCTGCCAGAAGCATCGCGGCAATCAGCTTGCGCATGAGATGGGTCCTCGCCCGTTCAAGATGAACATTTTTATCAGGTCATAATATGACATGAACAATCCGTGACAAGCCGGAATATTTCGGTTAGCTCGGCCGGGACCGACGATGCACAAGGGGGAGCGGATGGAATTGAAGATGCGGCCAAAAAGGTCGCTCGCCTCCGAGCTGGTCGACCATCTGCGCGGCCAGATCGAGTCGGGGGCGCTGGCCCCGGGCGACCGTATTCCGACGGAGCGCGAGCTGGTGGAGGGGTCGGGCGTCAGCCGCACGGTGGTGCGCGAGGCGATTGCACGGCTTACCGCGGAAGGGCTGCTGGAGCCGCGCCAGGGATCGGGCGTGTTCGTCACCGAACCGCGCACCACGGCGTTCCATGTGTCGCAGGGCGAGTTCGACGACCTGGTCGAGGTGAGCCGCCTGCTCGAACTGCGCCTGGCGGTGGAGATCGAGATGGCGGGCCTCGCGGCGCGCCGGCGCAGCGAGGCGGACATTGCCGAGATGCGCGTGCTGATTCAGCGCATCGCCCTGGACAGCGCCGCGACGGGGGATGGCAGCGCGGCGGACGAGGCGCTGCACGGCCTGATCGCCCAGGCATCGGGCAATCGCTATTTCGGGCGCTTCCTCGAGTTCCTCGAAATGGGGCTGGTGCCGCGGCGCGGGCTGTTGCGGCAGTCGGCCGAGGATGACGGCGCCTATCTGGCCAAGGTGCATGACGAGCATGTCGAGCTGGTCGAGGCGATCGCGCGCCGCGATGTCGATGGCGCGCGCGAAGCGGTGCGGCGGCATCTGGAACATGCCCGCGCACGGCTGGAGGATTTCCTCGCGCACCGCGACGCGCCGGCCGACCAGGCCTAGCTGGTCAGGGCAGGGAGGTCCGCGACCGTATCGGCGATGCGCCGCGCACGCTTGAGGCTGCGCTCGAGATGGCGGCGCGCGGCGCTGCGCGCGGCACGGGGGTCGCCCGCACGGATCGCATCGACGATCGCGGCATGCTCTTCCTGGATCGTATCGAGGTAGCGCCGCTGCTTTTCCTCGGTCCGCTTCACCATCGCGGCGTCGCGCCGCGGCACGAGCTTGGAGCCGAGGAATTCGACGAAGCGCACGAAATACTGATTGCCGGCAGCGCGCGCGATGCTGGCGTGCAGCGCCGCGTCGGCCTTCACACCGCCATCCTCCGAGGTGCTGGCGTCGCGCAATATCTCCAGCCACTTTTCCAGCTCGGTGATGTCCGCCTCGGTGCGCCGTTCGGCGGCCAGGCCAGCCATCTCGGTCTCCACTGCGAGCCGCAGCTCGAGGAGCTGGAGCACGTCGTGCAGGTCGGCCAGTTCGTTGGGATCGATCTGGAAGGCCTGGGGCGGCTCCTTGATGAAGACACCCGATCCCTGGCGCGCCTCCACCCAGCCTTCGGCCGAGAGGCGCGCCACGGCCTCGCGCACGACCGTGCGGCTGATGCCCAGGTCCTCCACCAGGGCGCGCTCGGTCGGCAGCTTGTCGCCGGGCGAAAGCTCACCGCTGCGAATCTTCTCGCGCAGCTGATCGACCAGGTCTGCCGCCATCGAGCGGCGCTCGGGCATTTTGATTATCGCCATATGGTCAGACCAGTAACGCGGTTGCCGTGTCCGGTGCAACCGCCCTCCGGTTGTTTCAATAAATGGTATGATGACATTATAAGTTCGTGGACAGCCGCGCCGATCGGGTCTAGGCCGGCCAAAAATCGGAGGACGGGATGCTGGATGCGAGTGGCGCGCGCGCGCTGAGTGGTGAGGCCGAGCGTTTTCGCGCGCAGCATGGTCCTGCGGAGATCGATTCGCTGATGGCGGCACTGGTGCGCAGCCTTGTCGGCATCGAGGATGCGGGCGGCGAATTCCTGGTCAGCATGATCGAGGGCCGTCGGTACGACATCAAGAGCTGGCATAATTGGGACTGGACGCAGGGCGTGGGGCTGTATGGCCTGGCGCGCATGTACGAGCGCGGCCGCGACCCGCTGGTGCGCAGCCATGTCGAGCACTGGTTCCGTAGCCGCTTCGACGAGCCGGCGGTCACCAAGACGATCAACACCATGGCACCGATGCTCGCGCTGGCATGCCTTGCCGATTGGAGCGCGGACGACAGCTGGCATCCGCTGCTCGCCGAATGGGCGGAATGGGCGATGCACGAGCTGCCGCGCACCGAGGAAGGCGGCTTCCAGCACATCGTGATCGATCTCGCCAACGAGCAGCAGCTCTGGGACGACACGCTGATGATGACGGTGATGCCGCTGGCCAAGATCGGCCTGCTGCTCGGCCGACCCGCCTATGTGGAGGAGGCGAAGCGGCAGTTCATGCTGCATGTGAAGTATCTCGCCGATCGCGCGACCGGGCTGTGGTTCCATGGCTGGACCTTTGACGGGCGCAATCATTTGTCCGCCGCGCTCTGGGCGCGGGGCAATAGCTGGATCACCATGGCGATCCCGGATTTCATCGAGCTGCTCGACCTGCCGGAGGATGACGGGCTGCGCGCCTTCCTGCTCGCCACGCTCGAGGCACAGGTGGCGGCACTGCGCGCCTGCCAGCGCGCCGACGGGTTGTGGCCGACGATCCTCGACGATGCGGAATCCTATGGCGAGGCGTCGGCGACCGCCGGCATCGCCTATGGCCTGCTCAAGGCGGTGCGCCTCGGTTTGCTGCCGGCAGACTATCTCGAGACGGGATTGCGCGCGGCCGAGGCGGTGATCGCGCATATCGACGCACAGGGCCAGCTCACCCAGGTCTCGTTCGGCACACCGATCTTCGCGACGGTGGAGGAATATAAGCAGGTGCCGATCACCACCATGCCCTATGGCCAGGCGATGGCGATCCTGGCGCTCGACGAGGCGCGGAGGCTGCATCCGTGAGCGCTCCGCTCGCCCGCGCGCCGCGCCAGGTCAAGCCGTTCACCTATTTCGCCTATGGCATCACCGATCTGTTCGGCAGCGGCGCGATGGCGGTCATCGGCGGCTGGATCCTGTTCTTCTACACCAGCTTCTGCGGTCTGAGCGCGGTCGAGGCGACGTCGATCTTCGCGATCGCGCGCATCCTCGACGCGGTGGGCGGCACCTTTATCGGCCATGTCTCTGATACGATCGGCAACAGCCGGCTGGCCCGGCGCTTCGGCCGCCGCCGGATGTTCCTGCTCTTCTCGCTGCCGCTGATGCCGAGCTTCGCGCTGATGTGGGTGAGCGGCCAATCCTATCTCTACTATCTCGCCACCTATGTGTTCTTCGAGGTGGTCTATGCGGCGGTGCTGATCCCCTATGAGACGCTTGCCGCCGAGATGTCGGACGATTACCGCACCCGCGCGCGCTTCGCCGGCGCCCGCATCCTCACCGGGCAGGCGGCCGTGTTCCTCGCCAGCGTGCTGCCGCGCTTCATCACCGGCGGCACCAAGGACGCGACGGCGGATACCTTCCTTCTGATGGGGGGCATCTTCACGGTCATCTTCATCGGCGCAATCCTGACCACCTATCTCTTCACCTGGGAGCGCGAGCGTCGTCCGGAGGATGCGTTCGTGCCCGCCCGGGCGCCATTTGGTCCGATGCAGATCTTCCGCAACATTGCGCTGACCCTGCGCATCCGCGCCTTTCGCCTGCACCTGGGCATGTATCTGAGCGGTTTCACCGCCAATGATGTGCTGATCGCGGTGCTCAGCTATTATGTCGTCTTCGTGCTCGGCGCGAACGTCGCCACCGCCTCGACCGTACTCGGGGTGATGACCGCGACCCAGTTCGTTTCCGCCGCAACCTTCGTGCATCTGACGGTGCGGCTCCATCCGGGACCTGCCTTCCAGCTTGCCGCTGCCTTCTCCGCGCTCGGCATCCTGCTGATGGCAATGCTCGCGCTGCCTGGGTTTCCGGCGCCGCTCTGGTGGATCTATCCGGTCGCAATGTGCGCGGGGATCGGCCGTGGCGGGCTCGTCTATATTCCCTGGAATACCTACAATTACGTCGCCGATGTCGACGAGATCGTCAGCACCCAGCGGCGCGAGGGCATCTTCGCGGGGGTGATGACGATGGTGCGCAAGGCGGTGGGCGCGGGTGCCGTGATGCTGGTCGGGCTGCTGCTCGAAGCGGGCGGATTCCGCCCCCTGGCGGCAAGCCAGCCGCATGGCGCGCAGCTCGCCATCCTCGGCGCGCTCACGCTCTGTCCGCTGCTGGCGCTCGCGCTCGGCATACCGATCGCCCGGCGGTTCCGGCTCAACGAGCATAGCCATTCGGTGCTGATGGCGGAGATTGCGCGCTTCCGTGCGGGCGATCGCACGCCGCCGGTTGGCGAGGCGGCGGCGGTGGTCGGCGATCTGACTGGCCAGCCGCCGGAAAGGCTCTGGGCCGGTCAGCTCGAGGTGCCGCATGCGGCACCCGGCGGTCGGGAAGGTGTCGCGGCGGCGGTCTAGGCCGCCGCGTCCATCGCCAGCAACAGCGCGCCGAGCATGCCGGCGCGGGGGCCGAGCGCGGCGGTGCGAACCATCTGCTCCACGCCGCCGCGCGCTTCGGTGATCGCCGAATAGCCGCCGACCAGCTGGTCGAGCGTCGAAGTGACGTGCGTCGCGAGGATCGGGCGCGTCCCGATGCCGCCGCCCAGGACCACCCGGTCCGCCCCCGCAACCATCACTGCGTTGAAGGCGAGATGGCCGAGATAATGGCCGGCCATCTCCCAGGCGGGATGCTCGTCGGGCAGGCTGTCTGGGCCCGCACCCCAGAGCGCTTCGATCGCGGCGCTGCAGACCATGCCTTCGACGCAGCTGCCGTGCAGCCCGCAGACGCCCGGGAAGCGGCCGCGCGCGGGATGGTGCGGCACGAGGATGTGGCCCGCTTCGGGATGCAGGAGGCTGCGGGCCATCCTGCCGCCAACGATCAGCCCGAGCCCCACACCGGTGCCGATCGTCACATAGGCGAAGCTCTCGACACCTTGCCCTGCGCCTCGTCGCTGCTCGGCGAGCGCAGCGGCATTGACGTCTGTATCGAGCGCGATCGGTGCGTCGATATGGCGGGCGAGGGGAGCGAGGAGATCGATTCCGCTCCAGCCCGGCTTGGGAGTGACGAACAGCCGGCCGTGATTTGCCCCCGGCGCAATGCCCACCGGCCCGAACGCGCCCAGGCCCACGCGCGCGAGCGGCCCCTGTTCGGCCAGCCAGCGGCCGACCCGGTCGAGCGTTTCCTCCGGCGTGGTGGTCGGAATGCGGGTCTCGGCATGCACGGTGTCGAGGTCGCTCGCCACCGCGAGCTTGAAGCTCGTGCCGCCGGCGTCGATCCCGGCGAAGCGCGGTGCCGTCATACTCACGAGATCCGTGCGATGGGTGCGGGCGGGCTGACCGGCGCGGCCAGTTCGATTCCGTTCCAGCGCAGCAGGCGCCCACCGGCATTCGGGGTGACCTCGATCCGGTCCTTGCTTGGCTTGGCCGAAACGGGAAGAATCTCGATCGCGGCCGGAAGCGAGGTGCGGCCCAGCAGGGTCGGTGCGATGCTGCCGCCCAGCGGGACGACATAGGCGACATGCGCCGCGCCCTCGCGCTTCTCGATTGTCCAGCGGCCCTGGGGTCCCACGCCGTTGTTCCAGATCGCCTGGCCCATATGGATCACCGCCTTCCATTCGCCTGCGACAAGCTCGACCCTATATTCGTCGAGCGCGCGGGCAGTGGCACCCGGTCCGTCTAGGACGAAGCGCAGCTGCAATTCCTGTCCGGGAAAGCTGGCGGCGCGATCGAGCGTGATGTGCCAGTCGCCTGAATTGGCGATCGGATGCGCCGACATCAGCACGCGCTGTCCCTGTTGCGCCGCGACCATGCCGAACGAGGCGAAGTCGCGCCCGTCCTTCTCGCAGCGCACGCGGAACACCGGGGTCGGGCCGCGCCGGGCCGTCCGCCAGAAGGCGATGAGCGGGTGGCGCTGGGTCCAGAAGCTCTCGGCATTGGCCGAGCCCAGGCAGGCGGCGTCGTCGAGCCAGGTGGTGCCATATACCGATCGGCCATCGTCCTCGGCGCGGATGAAGCGTTGGCGCACCTGCATGTCCGGCTTGGGCAGCGCTGCGAAGCGCGGCGCCAGCGCGG
Organism: Sphingomonas sp. IBVSS2; assembly: GCF_002127225.1. Classification (GTDB taxonomy): domain Bacteria; phylum Pseudomonadota; class Alphaproteobacteria; order Sphingomonadales; family Sphingomonadaceae; genus Sphingomonas. The sequence goes on along the minus strand of NZ_NFUR01000008.1, from coordinate 90,047 downwards.
GCGGGCAGGGCAGCATCGGGACTTCGCGGGGCGGCACCGCCATGCCGGGGCGCAGGGAGTGGCCAAGCCGAGCCGAGAGGCCGTCCAGCGTCGGGTTGGGGGTGCGGTCATAATAGGCGCGCGAATGCGGCCCGGCCCATTGGTTGGTGCCGGGATGCCAGTGGCCGGCGATCATCTCCCAGGTGATGCGATGCAATTCCGCCGCGGCGGAACGTGCCTCGCCATCCTTGATGAAGGAAAGGATCGCCTCGATCTCCTCGAGCGCGACCATGGTATAGGTCGGGCTGTTATACTCGTTGAACGAGCCTTGCTGGCGCGTGTAGTCGAGCAGGCCGAGCAGGCGCTTGCGGCCATAGGCGAGGAGCTTCGGGTCCTGCATCAGTTCGCCCGCCGCCAGCGTGACGCGCGCGCCCATCACCGAGATGTTGGTGTAGGCCGGCCCGACATCGCGGCGCATGATCGCCTCGCCCGCGCGGCCGACAGCCTTGCGCATGCCCGTGAGGAGGGCTGGGTTCAGCCGATCGCCGTGGCGGCCGATCATCGCGGTCAGCCGCGCGCCGTTGAAGTCTGCCCAGTTCCAGTCGGGCGGGTCCATCTGCGCCAGCGTTTCCTCCAGATAATAGGACCAGATGCCATAAGTGGGGCTCGCTGGATCGATGTCCTGCAGCGCGATCACCTTGCCGATCACCAGCTCGGCCCGGGCAAGCGCGGGAGCGGAGCCCGTGTCGAGCAGGCGCTGCGCATAGTCGAGATTGGAGCGCGAGGCGTGTACCCAGGTGCCGCGCGGCAGCCGTGTGGAATAGCCTTGGCCGCCCGATTTCTCGCCGAGCATGCCGATGTCCGCGTCCCAGCGCCGGTCCTTGCCGCCAACATCGGGCACGCCCTCCGCATCGCTCGTGGGCGCGGTCTGCGGCGCGGCCGCGACCAGGCAGGTCGCTCCCGCCGCGAGCAGCATCTCCCGCCGCGTCGTGCGCTGTCCTTCGCGAATCTCCTGAACTTCCACCGCTTCCAACTCCCTGTAGCGACGATTGGCTCGCCTTGTCGGGATTCGGACTAGCAGCGCATCGCCGGCGCGTCACGCAAAATGGTATGATGACATGATGAACATACTAGACAGCGCCAATTCGGATGGATAACGAGTCGTCAAACGAGCCGCCAGAAGTGCGGCGATTTGGGGAGGTCTCAATGTCCGTCAAAGCCACCATGCTTTCATCGATCGCGTGCATCGTACTGGCCGTTCCGGCCGCCGCGCAGGCGCAGCAGGCCGACGGGCCGGCGAGCGTTCCCGCCGCCGATCAGGCTACCGACTCGATCGTGGTCACCGGCGTGCGCGCCTCGATCCAGTCCGCGGTCAACGCCAAGCGGAACGCCGATCAGGTGGCGGACATCGTCGCCGCCGAGGACCTCGGCAAGCTCCCCGATGCGAACGTCGCCGAGAATCTGCAGCGCGTGCCGGGCGTGCAGATCGAGCGCAACTTCGGCGAGGGCGCCCAGGTCACCGTGCGCGGTCTTTCCAATGTCCGCGTCGAGCTGAACGGCCGCTCGAACCTCGGCATCTCGGTGGGTGCCACCGGCTCGGATCCGTCGGGCCGTTCTACCGGGCTCGAGCAGCAATCCTCGACGCTGTTCAGCCGCTTGTCGGTCTACAAGTCGCCGACCGCGGATCAGATCGAGGGCGGGCTGGGCGGCTTCATCAGCATGACCACGCCGCGCCCCTTCGACTTCAAGAAGCCGACGGTCAGCTATCTGGCCGAGTACACCAACACCAATCTCGCGCGGAACCGCAACGGCTATAACCTCGCGCTGTTCGGCACGACCCGGCTGTTCGACGACCGGCTGGGGGTCGCCGTGAACGTCGCCTATTCGGATCGCGAGATCGGCTCGTCGCAATTCATCCGCGGCGTGTGGAACCCCGGCACCACCGCCGGCATGAAGACCGATTTCAACGGCGACGGCCAGCTCGACTATACTCCGCAGATCGCCCGCTCGGAATTCTACAACATCAAGCGCAAGCGCTTCGGCGCGGGCGGGACGTTGCAGTTCCAGGCGACCGACAATCTGATGTTCTATGCCGATGCGCTCTACACGCATCTCGAGACGCAGCGGCACATCGAATATCTCGCGATCCAGACCACCGACACCGGCACTACCGCGTCCACCCTCACCAACGGCGTGATGGAGGGCAATTACGTGGTCGCCGGCACGTTGACCAACCAGCGCGTCCGCGTCGGCGGGGTCGAGCGCAACGAGCCGACCAGCTCGCTGGTCGCGGGCGGTGGCGCGGTGTGGAAGGTCGGGCGGCTCAACCTGAAGGCCGATTTCGGCAAGTCGGTGGGCGATTACACCTATCGCCAGGACTTTCTGGAGCTGGCCTCGCGCGGGTTGACGATCAATTATGACTATCGCACCGGCAACGTGCCCAACATCACCTTGCCGGCCGGCTTCGACCTCACTTCGCGCGCGTCCTTCCCCACGCGCTCGAACAGCGCGGCCAATGATACGGTCGTCCACACGCTCGAGACCGCCTATCGACTCGACGGCAGCTATGATCTCGACTGGGGCATGTTCAAGTCGCTCCAGTTCGGCGGCCGCTACGCCGATCTGACTTCCGACTATCGGGATTATCAGGCGAAGCTGGGCGCGACCAATCCGAACATCGCCACGCTCCCGGACGCCTATTTCGTCCTGTCGAACAACCCGGGCTATCCCGGCGCGTCGGGCAATTTCCCCAGCCTGTTCCTGGTGCCCGACGTCTATGCCGGCGGAACCGGAGAGGATTCCCTCCTGCTCGGCAACTACCGCCCGACCCGGCCCCGGCCGACGACGAGCTATTACATCGGCGAGAAGACCAAGGCGATCTACGGCCGGGCCAATCTCGACGGCGAACTGTTCGGTATGGGCTTCCGGGGCAATATCGGCCTGCGCGCGGTGTGGACCGACTTCGCGGTCGACACCACCGCCGATGTCGGCGGCGGCGTGATGGTGCCGCGCCACGACACCAGCCATTATTCCAACCTGCTGCCGAGCGCGAACATCAAGTTCTCGCTGGCGCGGGACCTGGTGCTGCGCCTGGCGGCATCCAAGGTGATGTCGCGCGCCAAGCTCCAGGACCTGGCGCCGCGCCTTGCGGTCAATGGGCCGCTCGGCACCGCGTCGGGCGGCAATTCCGATCTGCACCCGACCCGGGCGGACCAGCTCGACGCGGCCCTCGAATATTACATCCCGGGCGGCGGCATCGCCTCGGCCACCGCCTTCTACAAGAACATCACCGATCAGGTGGCGCGCACCACGATCGTCGAGGTGATCCCGGGCTTCGAATCCTATGGCCCGCTGCAGCGTTCGCTGCCGATCAACCTCGGCGTCGCCAAGGTGAAGGGCATCGAGCTCAACTACCAGCAGGCCTTCACTTTCCTGCCGGGCCTGCTCTCGGGCTTCGGAACCCAGATCAACGCCACTTTCATCGACACCTCGTCGTCGGACAACCAGCCCGTGCTGGGGCTGTCCAAGACGACCTATAACGGCATTCTCTATTATGAGCGGGGGGCGTTCACGGCGCGCGTCGCCTATAACTGGCGCAGCAAGTCGGCGCTGGGCTTCACCACCACGCCGGCGACCGGCCAGCTGCGGCCGAACTGGTATTCGTCGGACGACCAGGTCGACCTGTCGCTCGGCCTGAAGCTCACCAAATATGCAACTCTCTCGGCGGGCGTGACCAACCTGCTCTACAAGAAGTCGGGCCGCACCAACTACAATCAGGTGATCGACGCGGTGAACGGCTACGAGATCTCCGACCGCCAGTTCCGCATCGGCATTCGCGGCCGGTTCTGAGGGCGACCGGGTGTGACGGGAAGCGAGAGGGCATCGGGCCGGTCCCGATGCCCTCCCGTGTCGTTTCGGGTGTCGCCGCGCTCAGGCGCTGGCGAAGAGCTTGGTGCCCACCACGCCGACGATGATCAGGCCGATAAAGCCCATCTGCACCGGGTTGAGCTTCTCGCCGAACAGCAGGATGCCGAAGATGGTCACGCCCACCGCGCCCAGGCCCGTCCATATGGCATAGGCGGTGCCCGCCGGCAGGCCACGCATTGCGAGCGCGAGCAGGCCCATATTCACGAAGCTGAGGACGATCGGCACCGCCGATGCCATCCAATTGCCTTGCATGGCCGCCCATTTGAGGCTGAGCGCCCAGATGATTTCAGTGATCACGGCAATGCCGAGCACGAGCCACGCCATGGCGCATCTCCAGTTTCACGGGCTCGGAAGGAAGGACGCGAAAGCCGGAAACCCGAAAGAGGCGCGCGCCTAGGCGGGCTGATAGAGTGTCGCGCGGCATCTGTCCATGAACCTTGCGGCGAGCCCAGGTTACGCGCGCTGGTCCTGCCTAGGAAGATGAATGGCGGGACAGGGCGGCGCGCGCTTCCTCCAGGAATGCCGCCACCAGGCGAGACGGCTGCGCATTCACCGCAGTGACGAAGGCATATTGATGCAGGATCGGCGGATCGAAGGTCCGCAGCACGAGCCCCTCGCGCACATAGCTTTGTGCGAGCAACGTGTTGACGATCGCGACCCCCACGCCGCGCGATGCCAGCGCACAGGCGGATCCATGGGTGTGCGTCTCGATCGCGACTGTCGGGCGCAGGTTGAAGGTGGCGAAGGCCTGATCGACCTGGATGCGCCACTGGCGGCCGGAGCCGAGCAGGATCAGCGGTTCGCCGCGCAGCAGCCCCGGAGTGAGCACCGCATGCGCCGCAAGCGGATGGTCGGCGCGCAGCACGCAGCCCGATCCGCTCGATACCAGCGGCTCGCAATGCAGGTCGCCGCCGGCCACGGGCATCTTCATGAACCCGCAATCGACGACCCGCGTCGCGATCAGCGCCTTGCTCGTCTCGAGGCTGCGTGAATCGAGGTTGAAGCGGACGCCCGGATGCTTGCGCAGGAAGCTCGCGACGATATCGGGCAACACGCCGTCGGTGAAGCTGGGCGGCGCCACTACGCGGAGTTCGCCGGCCGCCGAATTCGCGATGTCGTTGGCAAGGTTCGACACGCGGCGGAGCCCGGCCAGCGCGAACTCGACTTCCTCCGCGAGCAGCAGCCCGTCCTTGGTCGGTACGAGTTTGCCGCGGTCGCGGTAGAAGAGCTCGAAGCCGATCGCGCTCTCGATCTGTGCCAGCGTTCGGCTGACCCCGGGCTGGGTCATGCCGAGGCTGGTCGCCGCCGAGGTGGCGGAGCCGGTGCGCATCACCTCGGCCAGCGTCTCGAGCGCCCGCACGCCAAGGGTCGACAGGGGCCGGCGCGCTCCCGGCCTCACCGGTCAGCCCCCTGCGTCGGGAATGACCGGCAGGACGATGTGCGAGGGACGGTCGCGGTCGACGAAGACGCTGTTGCGCGCGATCCGCGGCGGCGCGTCGGGGACGCGCCAGTCGCTGTTCGGATTGACGTCGAAATGCGGGAAGTTGCTGCTCGACACTTCGATCCGGATCCGATGCCCGGCGAGGAACAGGTTGCTGGTCGGGAAAGTCCGGATGGTAAGGGCATGAACCTGGCCGGGCTCCATCGGCTGGGGATCTTCGAACGCGTTGCGGAAACGCGCGCGAAGGATGCCATGCGCGAGATTGAGCGCATAGCCCTCCGGATAGTCCGGGTTCGCCGGATGGACATCGAGCAGCTTGATCGTGAAGTCGGTATCGACTGCGGAGGACGCGACCATCAGGTGCGCGACGACGTCGCCCGTCACTTCCGTGTCGTGTGCCAGCGGCGCGGTTTCGAACACCAGCACGTCGGGGCGATCGGCCAAGGCGCGCCCGGGATGGCGAGCGCCGAACAGCCCCTCGGTCTCGCGCTGGTCGAATCCGCCCGCGAACATCACCGGCGCACCCGATGCGATCGCGCCTCCGATTGTCGGCACCGGGTCGGACGGATCGAAGTCGTAGGACAGGGGTGCGATTCCGGCCTCGGGCATCGCCTCGCGCAGGCCGCCGTCGCCGTGAAGGTAGAGGCTGGTCGGCCGCGTCCGCGCGAGCGGCCAGGCCTGCTCGTCCCGCCAGGCGCCGCCATGATCGAGCCGCCCACTGGCGGTCCGCCGTCCGCTGCCGCCGCCCATCACGAAGATCCGGACCGGGGCGGGCAGGGGTTCGGGCACATCTTGGCGGCCCAGCATGTGACGATCGAACCAGTCGCGGCGGAGCGTGAAATAGTCATCACCAAACTGCCCATCGAGCGTGGCCTGCGGGCCGAAATCGACGTCGCCGGCATAGGTGACGGACCGCTGGCCATGGGTCCATGGGCCCAGCACCAGCTTGATCGGGCCGCGCTTGATCGGCGTGAGGCTCAAATAGTTGTCGATCGCGGTCTGCGAATAGGGATCGTACCAGCTCGACAGATGCACTGCCGGCACATCGGCATATTGGGCATAGCTGTCGAGCGCATAGATGCCACGCTGCTTCCAGAAATCGGTCAGCCGGTCATTGTCCCACTGCTCGACGACATAGGCTTCATATTCGGGCGCGGCCGAAAGCGGCGAATAGCCGATCCGCCAGCGCCGGCCGATCCAGTCCTCGATCGCCTCGCGCTCCAGCGCTTCGCGGCGCGCGGGGTTGGCGGCTGTCTCGGGGGAAAGCAGCGCGTGCTTGCGCGCCCAGGTGAGCTGCTTGAGCTCGAACGCACCGCCCTGGCGCGCGCCGCCGTGATAGGCGCTCGAGAAGCCGCCTGAATCGAGGAACATCGCGGCAAGCCCGGGCGGATCGAGGCAGGCCAGCGCATTCTGGACATGCGCGCCATAGGACAGGCCGAGCGTGCCGATCCGCCCGTCGCACCAGGGCTGGGCGAGCAGCCAGGCGAGGGTGTCCGCGCCGTCTTCGGCTTCGCTCAGATATTTGGTGAACCTGCCCTCGGAGCCGAACCTGCCCCGGCAGTCCTGCAGCACGAAGACATAACCCGCCTCGACGAACCAGCGCGCGATTTCGGGCTTCGAGCGCGGTTCGGGGGCCGCACGGGTGAAATCGCCGTGGTTGGTGCCGCGCTTGTCATAGGGGGTGCGCTCAAGCAGCACGGGGAAGGGCCCCGGGCCTTCGGGCAGGTAGACATCGGTCGCCAGATGCACATCGTCGCGCATCGCCACCATCAGGTCGGCGAGCTCGCGCACGCTTTTGGTCGTCGTCATCGTCAATAGCCGATCAACACGGCGATCATCAGCGCGCCGATCGACAGGAGAGTGAGGATACCGAACAGCGGCGCGGCGAACCGGAACCAGCGATTATAAGGAATCCCGGCGGCGGCCAGAAAGGCGAGCAGCATGCCCGAGGTCGGCGCCAGCATGTTGACCAGCCCGTTGCCGAGCAGGAAGGCGAGCACCGTCGTCTGGCCCGATACCCCTGCCGCCGCGCCGATCGGACCCAGCACCGGGATGCTGAGCGCCGCCTTGGCCGAGGTCGAGGGAATGAGCAGCGTCAGCACCATTTCCACCAGCATGATGATCGGCGCCACCAGCACCGGCGACAGGCCGTGGATCTGGGCCGATACCGCCTCGATGATCGTGTCGAGGATCTGGCCTTCGCGCAGGATCACCTCGACTGCCCGGCCCATGCCGATCAGCAGGGCCGCGAGCATCATTGCCTTCATGCCCTCGACGAACAGACTGATCCCGGCGCTTGCGCGGATGCCGGCGGCGAAGGTCATCGCCGCGGCGGCGGTCAGGAACAGCGCGGTGAACTCGCCATCGTCCCAGCCGAATTCGAGCGAGCCGATCACCAGCAAGGCCAGCGTCGCGCCCGCGATCAGCAGGATCGCCAGGTGCCGGGGGGAAAGGCGCTGGTCCTCGATCGGCGCCGGCTCGGCAACGATCCGCGATTCACGCAGGGCATAGAGCATCGCGATGGCAAGGAAGGTCAGCCAGATGGCCAGGCGGAAGCCCAGCCCGCTGAACACCGGCACATTGACGATCGGCTGGGCGATCAGCAGCGCGACCGGGCTGGTCACCGATGCCAGATAGCCGACCTTGGCCGCGAGGGTCACGATGGCGAAGCCGAACATCCGGCTCCGCCCGAGCCGTTCGGCGAGCGCGATCATCACCGGGATCAGCAGCAGATATTCGGAGATCATGCCCAGGAAAGTGCTGCCCGCCGAGAAGGCGAGCATCAACAGGGGCACGAGGATCACCATGCGCCCGCGGCTGAGCCCGATCAGCCGCTGGATGCCGGCATCCAGCGCGCCGGTCGAGCGCATCACCCCGAACATGCCGCCCAGCGCCAGGATCATGAAGATCAGGGGCGCCGAGCGCTTGAGGCCTTCGGGAATCGAGGTGGCGAGCGCGACCGGGCTGACCGGTCGCGCTTCGCCGGGGGGAGCCTTTCCGGGCAGGACGGAGTCGATGCCGACCGGCTTGGGCAGCATCTTGTAGGTGCCGGCGATCACCGGCGCGTTCTCCTTTTCGGAGACGCGCTGGTGTTGCCCTGACGGAATGATCCAGGTCAGCAGGATAGCGAAAGCCATCGCCGCCAGCATCATCAGCACCGGGTCGAGCGCGCCGTGGCGCTTATGCTGCCCGGTTGCGGCCGGTTGGTTCATCTCGGACGCCCCAATATCGCGTTGTCGTTCAGAGCTTCACCGAGAAACGGGCGTAGAGGAACCGTCCGCGCGCGTCATAGGTGTAGATGTCGTAGTTGATCGGCGCGTTGGCATAGGAAGCCGGCGGCTGGGTATCGAACAGGTTGTTCACGCCCAGGCCGAAGCGCGCCTTGCCCTCGGAGACATCGAAGCCGACTTCGGCGTCGAAATAGGTCACCGCCTTGGTCTTGGCGTCCTTCACCGGGTTCACCACGTCGGTGGTCTGGCCGATATAGCGCGCGCGCAGCACCGCGTTGGCGCCTTCGCCATCCCAGCTCAGCGAGGCTTGGCCCTTCCAGCGCGGATAGGTCGCGCGTGGCGTGTCGCCCTTGCCGGCGCGGTTGTCGATGATCGTGCCGCCGGTCGCGGGATCGGGCGCGACGGTGCGGAACGAGCCGAGATACGACACGTCGGTGACGGCGGCGATCTTGCCGATGCCCGTGCGGAAATCATAGCGCACCGTTGCGTCGATGCCGTCGGTCTTGATAGAATTGAGGTTCTGGGCGCCCTGCAGCAGGTTCAGCACCGCGCCGGTGCTGGCGTCGCGCTGGACAAGATCGCAGAACACACCGCCGCGAAGGGCGCACAGCTGGAGGATCTGCGTCGGCGTCTGTGCCGCGATCGCGTTCTTGATCTTGATGCTGTAGTAATCGACCGTCACCGACAGCCCGCGCAGCGGCGTCAGCGCGATGCCTGCACTGATGCTGTCCGACGTCTCCGGCCGCAGGTCGCGATTGCCGCTGATCACGCCGGGGATCAGGCCGTTGAGATTGTAGTTCGCCTGGTTGTAGCCCGTCGGAACGCCCGCGCAGCCGGGCTTGCCGCTATTGGCGCTGGCGCCGCCATTGCACGGATCGGTCCCCTGGAAGCTAGTCTGGCGCGCGCCCTGGTAGAGCTCGAGGATCGAAGGAGCGCGGAAGCCCTGGGCATAGGTGCCGCGCAGCAGCACGCCCTCGATCGGACGATAGCCGGCACCGGCCTTGAAGGTCGCCTTGCCGCCGACGGTCGAATAGCGCGAATAGCGGCCGGCCAGGCTGATGTCGAAGCTCTTGCCGAGCGGCGAGTCCTTCAGGATCGGAACCGAGAGCTCACCATAAATTTCGTGCAGGTCATAGCTGCCGCTGGTCGGCGTGCGGGTCTGGACGGTGGTCTTGGTGTAGAGCGCGCCGTTCAGATAGGTCGGAAGGGCGTTCGCCACCGGATCGGGATTGTCGACGCCGCGGTTGCGGCGATACTCATAGCCAACCGCGAGCGCGACCTCGCCGGCGGGCAGGTTGAACAGCGTGCCCGTGGCGTTGGCGGTCGCATCGAACAACTCGGTGTAGTTGCTCTCGCGCGCGGTGAAGCGGATGTAATTGGCCTGGTCCGCCGTCATCGGGCCGAACAGGTTGACCGGCACGCAGCCTGCCGTCGCGGCGCAGGTCGCCGGATTGCCCAGCGCGAGATAGAGATTGTCGTAGTTGATGCCGTTGAGAGCCGAGGTCTCGATGCGGTTCTTCGAATAGCTGGCGAACGTGTCCCAGTGCCAGCGGTTGCCGAACAGGCCGAAGCTGCCGTCGAAGCCGCCCGCGACGCGCCAGGTCTCGACGTCCTGGACATTGTCGCGATTGCCGACGTCGCTCATCACCTTGCGGATGCGGAAGGCCGAGTTGGCGGCAAAGGCGAGCGCGTTGGCGGTGGGCACGCCATTGGCGGTGCCGAACGGATTGAACGCCTGGTTGTTGGGGATGTAGAAGCCGCGGACGGTGCCTGCGGTGCCGCCGATGTCGAGCAGCACGGGCGAGAACAGCTGGTCCGACTTGCGGTCGTTGTACAGGCCTTCGACCCGGAACTTGACGCTATCGCTGAGTTCATAGTCGAACCGGCCGTAGAAGCCGTAGCGCTTGGACGGCCCGGCCGAATAGATGCCCTGGGCCTGGGTATTGTAATAATCGCCCGGCAGCGCCGCGGTGTGGAACGCGTTGTCCGCGCTCGCGCCGGTGCCGTAGACCGTGCCCGCGCCATTGAGCGCGACGGGCGCGCTGGTGCCGGCGAAGCCCGCCGCGGTACCGAAATAGGCGTTATTGGCGAGGCCCGGCAGGATGTAGAGGCCGGCCGGGCTCGTGCCGGGCGTGGTTACCGGAACTAGCGAAGTGGTGGTGAGCGGCCGGTCGTCGGTGCGAATCGAGGTCGACTGGTAATAGCTGCCCGACAGGATGATCGAGGCGCGGCCGAAGCGCTTTCCGACATTGAGCGTCGCCGAATATTCGGCGCCGTCGCCCTTGTCGGTCACGCCCGCCCGGGTCGCGGCGCGGATGCCGTCGAACGGCTGGATCGTCTTGATGTTGACGACGCCGGCGATCGCGTCGGCGCCGTAGATTGCCGAGGCGCCGTCCTTCAGCACCTCGATCCCGTCGATCATCCCCATCGGGATGGTGTTCAGGTCGACGAAATCGCGGAAGCCGCGCTGGCCGACCGCGTCGACCCAGCGATGTCCGTCGACCAGCACCAGCACGCGGTTGCCGCTGCCTTCGGCGCCGCCGAGATAACGCAGGTTGATCGACGAGGCGCCATAGGAGGTGCCCTGGGTGCCGTTGGAGTTCAGGCTGACGCCGGCCGAGGGCAGTTTCTGGAGCAGGTCGCCAAGCGATGCGCTGCCGGACTTGGCGATGTCGTCCGAGGTGATCGTCAGGAGCGGGCCGACGCTGGCGGCATCGCGGCGCTGGATGCGCGAGCCGGTGACAATGATCTCGCCCTGCGGCGAGATTGCCGTATCCGCCGGCGCCGGCTCCGCGGCAGGCGGCGCTTCCTGAGCGCTTGCTGGCGTGACCATCGCGATCGTTGCCAGGCTCGCACCCAGCATCATCGCACGACAACTGGCGGCTACGCGCCCCGAAGCACCCCGTTCGATCATGTCTACTCCCCGTGCATTCTTATTGATTCGGGCAAAAACTATCCAAGTTGCACCGGAGCGATAGCTGATGGCGGAACATCATCGAGGTATATCCAATTCGGTATGTCATTGCTGGTTGTTTGGCTTGATTGATTATGGTGTCCGACCAGAGAAGCGAGGGGAACGATGCGACACCATCCGGATCGGCGGCAACTGCTGGGCGCACTCGGCGCCTTTGCCGGGCTTGGCGTGGCACCTGCAGCCATGGCACGCGGTTGCTCGCCCCTGCGCGTAATGCTGCTGGGGCAGTCGCTGATCCAGCAGGATCTTTGCGCCATTGGATGGCCCGGCAGAGCGGCCATAGCCGACCGGCTGCACCGCGCCGATGTGGTATTCACTGACCTCGAGACTGCGATCGATGTCCCCGGTGCCGGCGCGCCGACGCGGAGCGGGGAAGTGCTCCATGCGGCGCGACCGGAAGTGATCGATTGCCTGCGCGGCTTGGGCGTCACCATGGTCACCACCGCCAATAATCATGCCTGGGACCTGGGGACGGCGGGGATCATGGCGAGCATCGCCGAGCTTGACCGGCGCGGTGTCGTCCATGCCGGCAGCGGAGCCGATCTGGCATCGGCTGCAGCGCCGGCGATCCAGTCGACGCCGCATGGCAAATTCGCGCTGGTCGCCGCGGCAGCCGGCGCGATCCGGGAAGGGGCGGCGGCCACCGCTGATCGCCCCGGCGTCAATGAGCTTCGCCGGAACGCCGATGGCGCACTCGAGCCGGTGGATGTCGAGCGGGTTCTGTGCGCGATCCGCTCAGCCCGTGCCGCAGGCGCGACGGTGCTGATGTGCCTCCACAATCACTACTGGGAACCCCGGCCTGCCGACACGCCGGCCTGGCAGCGGGATTTCGCGCGCGCCTGCGTCGATGCCGGCGCTGCTGCTTTCGTGGGGCACGGTGCACCGATGATGCAGGCGCACGAATTCTATCGCGGCGCCCCACTCTTCCACGGTCTTGGCAATTTCATCTTCCAGACGCGCAAGGCCGATGGGGTATATGGCGCGGAAACCTGGAGATCGATGATCGTCGATGCCCGTTTTGCCGAAGGACGTTTCATCGATGCGCAGCTGATCCCGATCGTCCTCGATCCGGCCAAGGCAGGGGAGTTCTCGTTGGGGGTTCCCCATCTCGTGCCGGTTGCGACGGCGAAATTGTCCGCCGGGCGAGGCTGACGCGACCCGGTGAATAGGGGTCCGTGCCGACCGGGAAAGGGGGCACCGTGCATCGATCAGCGCGGGTTCGCTGGCGCAAGGGCGTCAGGACTGGCGGCGAAGCTTGCGGTGCCGGCATAGGGCGCGCTGAACGTCACCGGCCTGCTGCTGACGATCGAGCCATGGGTCGATCCGGAATGCGGATGGATCGAGACCAGCGTCAGCGGAATATTGCGGTTCGGATCATAGTTGTTCGCCTTTGCTACGCCATATCGTCTGGTGAAACTCGACATCGACATCGTCAAGATCGATGCCTCCTACGTCCATCGTCTGGATGCTCTGAAGCGCCTGGTGTCCTACGCTCGTGCGCATGTCAGGCATGTGGTCGTCGAAGGGGTGGAGACGCCGGAGCACTTCAAGAACGCTCTCCTTGCCCGTGCAACGCATGTCCAGGGCCGCTTCATTGCGGAAGAAGCGCCGCTCGTCGCTCTTCCGGCCGTCGCCAATGACTTGGCGTCGCGCTCTGCCAGTTCCGGTCGCTCCATGGTGGGCGAGGGGAGGGCGTGACGACGATCTGGGGGTCGAGGACGGTGGTTTTCCACCGGCTCCGATCCATCTCGTTTCCTATCTTCGGATTTCGGCGGGCAGGCAGAGAATGACCTCCGAGCGTACCAGGGCTGCGCTGCAAGCCGCGAAAGTACGCGGCGTCGCCCTGGGTGGCGACAGGGGTAATCTGCCTGCGGCCGCCAAGGGAGCTCAGGCAAGCGCAGCCTTGATGCAAGCGCGGAGTGGAGCGCCGTTTTGCAGGCCGCCGCGACATTGATGTACGTCGCGTTATGCTGCCGCACGGAGCAGTTCGTTCCTGGCTGCTATGGCAAGTTCCGTAGCTGGGCCGGATGCCCGGCTTCGCCCCTCGCAATTTGAGAGGATTGCAACCTCCCGCAACCAAATCAGCACACACCCTCATCCCCGCAAGCCCCACGACTTCGCGGGGCTTCTTGCGTTTCCGGCCTCGCGCTCGCCGCCACCGTCATCTTTTGGCTCTGATCAGTGAGTCCTGAGCCTAGCTTCCGAACGCCCGCCGGGCCTTTGCAAAGCCCCGGTCGGTGGCGATGAAATGTTCGAGCATCGGCACGATCCGCTTCACGGGGTCGGTGATGGACTGGCCCTGCTCGCGACCGAGAATCTCCGCATACCAGCCCCAGCGGCGGCGGCAAATCCACTCTGCTCAAGATCCTGCTCGGTATCTATGAGCCTGATAACGGCAGTGCACCGAGCAGACAGCAGCGTGTATTGTTAGAATCTCTTCCGGATTTGAAGTCGGATCGTTCGGCCCAAAGGATCGATTTCATCATGGGTATAGCCTGCGGGGACCTGGCCGTTGACGAGCGCGACGCGCCGATACCTGTTGAGCAGGTTCTGGACTGCTACCGATATCTTCCAGCCTTTGGTCAAAGGATTATGGCGCCAGCCCTTGAAGATGTTGTCCGGGCTCAGGAAAGTGGAAAGATTGAGCGTCAGCGGCGGGGTGACCCGAAACACCTGGTCCGGATTGGATCCGGGACCATCGATGCGCGCAGCGCTGTTCCAGTTTGCACTGAGCGAAGCCCCAAGACCGCGCGTTCCGACATCAAATTGCAGGCTGACCGTGTGACGCGACAGGCCACTCCCTCCCCTCAAGCGATCGATGACGGGTAATCCCGCTTTGACGAGCATGTCGCTTTTCAGATGGTAGATCTCGTTCAGTGCGAGTGTGTATTGAACGGGATCCGCACGTGGGCCGGGGATGGCCGTTGTGCTGCCACCGGCAAAGCGCAGCGCCAGGCCACCCGATAGGTCGGCGATGCGATCCCTGGCGATATTGATCGATCGCGCGTCAATCGATACGAGATTGCCGTCCGCGTCACGGGCAATGCGGTCTTTGAATGCCGCTTCGATCGCCGGCGTCAACTCTGGCAGCGGGCTCGGCATGTTTCTCGAGACCGTTTGACGATATCCGACATTGAAGGTCAGCATTCCGCTTTTCAGGGGGCGCACCATCGCCGAGACCCTCACTTCTTGGCGGCTGCCACCTTTGAGCGCCGGATTGCCTCCCGTGATTATGATGGGCTCGGCAACAACCTGTTTGGCGTAATCGAACATTCGCGTGACGGTCGTGATGATGGGCCCGTCCAACTCCGCCACCGATGGCGAGGCTTGCTGGTCATCGAACATTGCCCGGAACTGGACCGCTCGGATGGGGGACCAGGTGACACCGCTGCTAAGGCGCCATTGTGCCTTGCTTTCGCTCATCGACTGCCATCCCGCCGTCAGGTCAACGGACAGGTCTCCGATCGGAAATGGGGATTCGTTGCCGCGTCGTGCGATCGGGACAGTGAGCGCGGCCTGCAGGTTTGCCTGGTCCCGTGACCTGTCATTGGTCGATACCACATTCCCCCTGGCATCGTGCTGACGCATGTGCGTGGCGGCGCGGTTGGCATTGCCCGAGAGGCTGATCGTCAGCGGCCCCGCCGGCAATTGAACGATGCCTTTCTGGAGATCGGCGCGCGCGCTCCAGTCATCGGACACGGTTCTTGTTCTTGTCCCCCGTAGCAAATGCCGGGGCCAGGGGGCGTAGGGATTGAAGGCTGGGTCCCCGATATCCAGCAGATGCTGCACGCTTTGAGTATCGATGCCGGTCTCCAGGAGATTGTCGTTCCGGCTGATACGGTAGCTCATGCCCAGGTTGGCTTGCCATCCGGCGACCGAACCGTTCAACGTCAGAGAACCCGTCAATGATTGGGCAAGATTGTCGGCACGCAGCGCGTTGATGCCATCAAGCGGTCGTGTCAGCAGAACGTCGCGCGAGAAGGGTGACCAGGGATTACCCGCTGGCAACACCACCGATGCCATTGGAACCCCGCGCAGCGCTTCACTGCGGAGGCTATTGGCCGCGAGCGAGACCGACAGGCCGAACGGTCCGACGGGTCGCGCCATGCCGATCGCCAGGCTCACCGATCTTCGCGCGGACTGTAGCGAAGTATAGGCGTTTGGATCGAACGGGTCACTCTGCCCGGCGGTAGCGACAAAATCTGCCAGCGAAGGCGGGGTGGCAAGCGAGAGGCCTCGAAGAGCGGCGGTTGCTATCGTCGATCCGGCCGCAGCGCTGAGCGCGGGATCAATCTCACCTCCATCGGGGGCGGAGATGAAGCCTGACCGGTCATGGATCCCAGCGTCCTGCGGGATGGACCGGGCATTCTTGCGCATGCCGCCGTCACGCCCGATGTTCGCGCGAATATTCCAGCGCGTATCCCCGTCGATGATGGTGCGGGCCGGGATAAGGCCATTGCTCATCTGGCCACCGCGAAGAGGGGCGGACGTGCTGGCATCCAGATCGAGGCTGGCGAAATGTTGTTTGAGCACGAGATTGACGACGCGCCTTCCGGGGGTGGCGCCATAGCGCGCTGCCGCTTCCGGTTTGAGAATGGCCAGCCGGGTGAGGGCCTCGGGTGGATAGCCGAGAATTGAGCGATCAAAGCCAGCCGGCTTGCCGTTGATCAGCAAAACGGGTTCCTCGCCGTCGGGGCCGAGAAAGGGCCGAAGATGCAACAGCAGGTCATCGATCGAGTCCATGCCCTGGGAGGCTATCTGATCCTCGCTGAATTCGGTTTCGGCAGCGATTTGCGCATCGCCGCGCCGGGGCGCCGTGACGACAATTTCATCCTGCCCCGCCTCTTGATCATGCGCATTGCGCTGCGCCTGATCGCTCGCGCGTTCGGTCGCGACTTCACGAGCCGCTATCATGCCATCGGCGGTAGCCGGCGCCAAATTGAGCGTGAGGACAACGCCAGCAATTGATCGTCTGGACCAGCGCACATTGCAAAATCCGTTGGCGCACCCTAACGCGGCAATTCCCATCCGTGCCATCTCAGATGGAAATGGCACCGCGCCGCTTGGAACGACGCGGTGCCAGTTGGGCGGGTCTTGGTGCGGGTGCTTCAATCGGCGATCCGTCGGTCGGAGCATCCGCCTACTGCATTGAACAATCGTACCTTACGGCACGAACTGCAGGGTGCCCACGGTCATGTCGGCCGCCACTGCGCAAGCGCCGACGCTGACGGGTGCCGAAGGGTCGACATAGGCGTTCACCGTGGTGCCGGTTACATTGGTATACTCGACCACGCCCGGGTAGGTCGTGGTCCCGCTGCTACAAATGACGGTGGACGTAGGAAGATAGGTGACAACTACGTTGCTCAACGTACCGTTCGCCCAGACGCGGGCGGTGACTCCGTAAGCAGAGCAAGCAGTTGCCGAATTATCAAACGTCACATCCGCATAAGTGCCGGACGAATTTACCGACCCGTTGACAGTTGCGCCGGTGCAGGGGGTACCATTTACATATCCCGTACCGGTGCCGGAAACCGTCGTCGGCGCCGGAGTGAAGCTCTGGGCATAGGCGGGCATTGCGCTCACCCCGACAAGCACGGCGATTGTGCTGATAGAAGCCTTCAACATAATCCTTCTCCTCTTTGTGCGCGACATAAAGGTGTCGCCTCCCAGATGTTCGCAGACATTTTGTGCTTCCCCGCGAACATCATCGCTCATGTTCATAGAGCGATCCCAGAAATTCTAGTAAATATGATAGAATGACGCAGAACTTTTAACTCACTGAAGGCGAGTCGTCAGAATTTCTTCGTCATGTTAAAGCCGATTATTCTTGGATCAAGCGTAAATACATTTGCAGTCAAGCCGCTGTCATCACTATTGATGAATGCGTCCGTAATAGGAGTTTTGTTGAATAGGTTCTTAATGTAGAACTGCATCGAGAATCCGCTTTCCGGGCGATCGAGTGTTACGGAGATGTTCGCATTGTCCCAAGACCGCAAACGATCGATCGATATGTTGTACACGCGTGACCAGCTCGAGCTTTGGCGATAATAGTCACCCCTAAATGCGAGATTCCATTCGCTGATAGGCAGCACATATTGCGCGCCAAGATTAACCGTCCAGTGGGGAGAGTTTGGCAACTCATTCCCCCCAAGATCAGCGTAGAAACCTCTGCCATTGTTTGGTGCGTCGGTTGCTGGGTCGTATATAATCCCGGTAAGATTGGAGAAATAACTTCCGGCGGTGAAATTCTTGCCGACTTGCCCGCCGCAGAATGTCGAAAGATCTCCCGGGCCACTTGCATTGTTGAATGATGATCGTTTGATGATCTTCTCAACGAGCGCGCGGGGCGCAATGCAATTGGAGGCAAGTTGAATCCAGGGTTTGACGATGACCCAATCCGGATTTCCCTGCGTGCGATCCATGACGTCGACCGACTTCATGCCGTTCGCGATGCGCGTGCCGAGATATCCGACATTGGCGTTCAGGCTGATGCGTCGCGTTGGCCGCCACAGCATTTCGAGTTCGGCACCCCAGATATCGGCATTATAATTTTCGTTCAGGGCAATGCGGTCGACGATCTGGGAAACCTGATAATCCTTATATTTGTAATAGAAGGCGGTTGCGTTCAGCGTCAGCCGCCCACCGTCCAGGGCATTCTTCGTGCCGACCTCGAACGCATTGACGCTTTCGGGCCTGAAGGTTTGAGGTGCGGGAAAGAATTGCAGATAGGCCGGATTGGCCCCAATTCCCGGAGGGTTGGTGCCACCTCCCTTGTAGCCATGGGCAAAGGATGCGTAGAGCAGGGTCTCGTCCGTGAAGGCGAGGCGCGGCTTCCAATCCACGACAAGCCTTCCCGTTACGCGGCCCCATTTCTGCACGATATCCGGAGACGCCTGATATCCCTCATTGATCAGGCCAAATCCCAGAATCCCCGTTCCGAGGAGTAGCTGCGTTGGGATGGGGGTCGCCGTCTTCTTGTCATCAGTGTAGCGAAGCCCTGCCGTAACTTTCAGCCGGTCGGCGGCTTTGAAATAGATTTCGCCGAATCCCGCATAGGATTCCGTTCTGGCGATATTCTGGCTACGGAAATAATTGTGGCCGTTTCCGTTGAGAGAATTCAATGGATTCGCATCAACATAGGTGCAATCCGCTCCCCCGGTCCACCCGGTGCAATCTCTAACGACGCCGCTGGTATTCCCTGTGCCCAGAACCGTTCTGGCTATTGCGGTGAATAGATTATTGAATACGTAATAATCTTCTTTTATCTTGAAATTTAGATAGTTAACTCCAAGATTAAATTCGAGCCTTCCGTCGAATGATGATTGCAGGCGGAACTCCTGATACCATTGCTTGCTATGAGAATTGACCATGTCCGCGCCGAGGATGTTGGACGAGGCTCCCAATTGGGGATCGTCCAGGATGCCTCCGATAGAGATACCCTTGGTCGCCAACGGCCTTGTTCTGAGAGCAAACAAAACGCTCGAATCGTTGAACACGCTACCGCTATTGAATCTATTGTAATCCTGAAATGAATAGTACGAATCCTCAGAATATGAGGTGTTGGAATAGAATTTCAGATTCTTCCCCAGGCCCACCTCGATATTAAGCTGAAGGATATCGTTCTTCGCACGAAACTTGGGGTCTATGGCGGTCGCGATCTCTCGGAGATTGCGGGATTGCGTGACGCTCGCGTAAGGATCTCGCGTGTCGTCGATCAACATGACCGGAGCGGCTCCGCCCACAGCTCCGGCCTTGTACCCCAATGCGATCACGGAGGCGGCTGCGTTGATGTAGGGCAGGGAGAAGCCGTTCGGAACTCCATAAGCGCCGTCGTCATAGAGCGAGCCTGGCGAGCAACCCTGGCTTAGGGCGCCCCTGATCACGGGGGTAAGGGTCTTGCCACCCATTGAAGCCGGCCCGGGATCGGTGTGACAAAGCTGCTTGCCCGTGCGCGAGCGATCGTCGTCTTCGTAGAAATGTTCCCACGCGGCATTGATTTTGAAACTGCGGCTTGGCTGCCAGGCCGCGGTGACGCGGCTGCCCCAAAGGTTGCGGCCATTGACGCGCTGATCGGTGACGGTGTTGTAGTCATATCCGTCGCGGTTCGTCCAAGCGCCGGCGGCGCGCACGGCGAGCGTATCGGTGAGCGGCAGATTGACCATGCCGGCTGCCCGCATCGACTTGTAATTGCCCGTTTCCAGCTTGAACTCGGCGGCAAGCTTGTCGGGGTTGGCGAAATTCGGGATCATGTTGACCACGCCCGCGGTTGCGTTGCGGCCATAGAGCGTGCCTTGTGGCCCGCGCAGCACTTCGACGCGTTGCACGTCGAAATATTCCTGTTCGAACAGACGATTGCGGATCAATGGGGTGTTGTTGAAACTGACCGCCACACCAGGATCGGACGCGACTGATAACGCCTTGGTGCCGACGCCGCGGATCGAGAAATTGTAGCTCGCGAAATTCGACTTTGAGAATGAGATGTTGGGCACTGCGCGGACAAGTTCCGAGCCCCCCTCGATCTTCATTTCATCAAGCGTTTTCGAAGTGAACGCGCTCATCGCGATCGGCACGCTCTGCATCGATTCCCGGCGCTTCTGCGCGGTCACGATGATATCATTGCTGAATGTCGCCTGCTGCCCGCTTGCGGGCTCCTCGACTGACGCGGTCTGTGGCGCGGGCGCCACGGGCTGCGCTTTTGGGGCGGCAGATGCCGCGCCTCCCGCCCGGATGATGAAGGAGCCTGTCCGGCCCGGTTGCAGTTCGGCGAAAAGATTCGTTCCCGCGAGCAGTTCGCGCAGGCCCTCTTCCACCGATTTGGTTCCGCGTACGGCATTGGTGCGCTTGCCGCGCACGAGCCTGCCGTCGGCCATGATCTGGATACCGGCCTGTTTCGCAAAGGCGGGAATGCTTTGCTCGGCTACCCCTGCCGAAAGATCGAATGATCGTGTTTGTGCTGCAACCGGACTGCTCGCCACGATGGCGGCAATTGCCGCGCTGCAATAAAATGCCGACGATATACCTTTCACCCGCTACCCCTCCCCCAAATTGGGAAGCGTGCATTGCGCTCCCCTATATAGAGATGCTTGGGCGAAGAGTTTCCGACCCTCCCGTCCAAAGAGATTTATTTCTGATTTGTATCTATTCTAATGACTTCCCGGCCGAATTGAGCGCGGGCATTGAACAATGACGCTACGGAATGCGCGAAATTTTCGGGCTCATTGACCTTGAAGTATCCAACGATCGGCGAACGCCCCAATTCCCTGTCACCGACGATAATTTTACGTCGATTGTACCGATTGAGCTCCTCGACCGCGTAATCGAGCGTCTCGCCGTTGAGGGCTAGGTCGCCATTACGCCATGCCAATGTACGGTCGATCTCGCTATCGGCTCGCACTGCCACGGCGTTCTGAGCGATATTGACGTTGCTTCCTTTCGCATCTGCGACAAAGGCGCGTTCGCCTTGCGCGATACGTGAGGGTGTCGCGGATTGATCGTCGCGCCACGCCTCGACGACGCCCTCCGTTACCAGAATATCCACCCCACCATCGGTCCGGCGCACCGAAAAGGCCGTTCCGACCGCCCTTATGCTGACGTCGCCGGCCCTGACCACGAACGGTCGCGCGCGGTCATGCGCGACCTCGAACCAGGCTTCGCCATCGTCCAGCGAAATGTTGCGCATATTCTTCGACATCGCGACGGTGATGCGGCTGGCCGTATTGACGGTTGCAACGGATCCGTCGGCGAGGGGTGTTCGCTTGACCTCGCCCAATTGGGTTACGATCTTCTCGGTGCGCGGCAGCGCCAGAAAGCTCGTTATCCCGACCGCGACCAGCGCAGCCATCCCGCTGCCAACCAGCTTTCGGCGCGACAGCCAATGTGCCTGCTCGATACCCTCTCCGAATTCGGGCTCCGAATCCGGCACATATCCCGACGCATGTGGTACTTCGTTGAAGCTCAGCCCAGCGAGCGCACGACCGCGATCGAGAAAGGCCAGCGCGGCATCTGCGCGCAACAACGCACCGGCACGCCGCTCGTCGCCTGCAAGCCACGTTTCGAACGCGCGTTGTTCCGGCTCGGACAGCGGACCATTCTCACGGCGAATGGCCCAATCCGCCGCTTCGCTGTCATTCGAAGCCGACGTCACGCAGTTTCCTTTCGATACGCTGTCTTGCGGGGCTGGCGGGCTCACGATTGCCGCCCGCGATGGCCTTCAGGATCAATCTCAATCCGCGGGCCGAGAGCTTTTCGACGATATGCTCCGAGACGCCCATCCGAGCAGCAATCTCTCGCTGCGGCACACCTTGGACCCGCCGCATCTCGAAAATCTCCCGGCAGGGCGAGGGCAGGGACGCGATCATCTGATGGACGCGCTCAAGATCGATCCTTGCTGCCGTATGGCGTTCGGGTCCCGGATCGTCGTCAGCGAGCGTCAGCACATCATAATCGGAGAGACTGTCGATCCGCACGATCCGCTCGCGCCGCACGCGCAACAGCATCATCGAGCGCGCCACGGTGAAGAGATAGCCACGCCCATTGCGAATATGGGCCACACTATCGAGGTGCGAGATTCTCAAATATGCGTCCTGCATGATATCGTCGATCTCATGTTCGGGCACGCCGACCGAGCGCAGCTTGTCGCGTACGGCGCTTTCGTGCGGAACGACATTCCCCGCAACCCAGGCCACCAGTTCGGCGCGATCCTGCCCCACGATCCGCAGCCCCTCCCTTTTATCTTCTTAAAACTATAGATGCTTGGGCGCGGAATTTCCGACCCCCGGATTTACGAAAATGAAGTTGAAGCCGAACCGTTCGGCATAGCAGGATATGCAGAACCGGCTTTTGAGCCCGGCAGCCACTGCGACATGGCCTCGATTGCCGCCGCCAGCGCCGCGCCGGGCCTGGTGGGCGGGCCGAGGCTGGAGAAATAGATCTCGTGCAGGATCATCGAGTTCCACGCGATCAATTCCTCGCGCTTCAGCCCGTTCAGCACGATGCCCGCGCCGATGCCGCCCGCCATCAGGGTGCGTCGATTGAGTTCCGTCATGTCCAGCTCTTCAGCCCAGAAATCCAGCGAAGTGCAGCGCCACGCCCAGGCACGCGGTGATGGCCAGCGTGACGATCACGCCGGTGCGCAGCAGAAAGATTGCGAGGATCGCACCCGCCGAGAGCGCCAGCGCCCAGGGGTCGAGGCTGGCGGGCACCGGTGCGGCGAAGCGGATCGGCCCGAGGTCGACGGGCAGGGTCTGGCGGAACAGCGTGTGGATCGCGAACCAGATGGCAAGGTTGAGCACCACGCCCACCACCGCGGCGGTGATCGCCGAGAGCGCGCCCGAGACCGCCGCGTTGCCGCGCAGCCGCTCGATGTACGGCGCGCCGAGGAATATCCACAGGAAGCAGGGCACGAACGTCACCCAGGTCGCCAGCAAGCCGCCAAGCGTGCCCGCGAGCAGTGGCGCGAGCAGGCCCGGCTCGCGATAGGCGCCGAGGAAGCCGACGAACTGGAGCACCATGATCAACGGCCCCGGCGTGGTCTCGGCCATGCCGAGCCCGTCGAGCATCTCGCCGGGCGTGAGCCAGCGATATTGCTCGACCGCCTGCTGGGCGACATAGGCGAGCACCGCATAGGCGCCACCGAACGTCGCCACCGCCATCTTCGAAAAGAAGACCGCGATGCTGGAGAAGACATTGGTCGGCCCGAGCAGCAGCACGAGCGCGGCAACCGGCACCAGCCACAGCGCGAGGCAGGTCAGCACCGCGCGTGCGGTTTGCCGCCACGATGCATGGGCGTGGGCAGGCAGCTCCTCGCCGAGCAGCGTGTCGGCATCGGCGACGATCGTGCCGCCCTTCGGCCCGCCATGCCCGCCGCCCTTGAACGCGCTCGATCCGCTGCGGCCGGACCACCAGCCGATCAGGCCGGCGGCCAGGATGATCAGCGGAAAGGGCATGCCCAGGAAGAAGATCAGCACGAAGGCGGCAGCCGCCAGCAGGCGCGATGCGGTGCTGCGCAGCGCCCGGCCGCCGATCCGCACCACGGCCTGGAGCACCACCGCCAGCACCGCCGCCTTCAAGCCGAAGAACAGCGCCGAGACGAAGCCGAGCTTGCCGTAGAGGACATAGATCCAGCTCAGCGCCATGATCGAGACCATGCCGGGCAGCACGAACAGCGTGCCGGCGATCACGCCGCCTTTCGTCTTGTGGAGCAGCCAGCCGATATAGGTGGCGAGCTGCTGCGCCTCGGGGCCGGGCAGCAGCATGCAATAATTGAGGGCGTGGAGGAATCGTTGCTCGCCGATCCAGCGTTTCTCGTCGACCAGGATGCGGTGCATCACCGCGATCTGGCCGGCCGGCCCGCCAAAGGAGAGCGCGGCGATCCGCAGCCAGACCCAGAAGGCTTCGCCGAGCGATACGGGAGCGGGGCGGGCGGGGGCCGCGGCCCCCGCAAGGACCGCGGCGCTCACGCCTGCACCTGTCGCGGCTTGTGCGAGGTCCAGTCGTGCGTCTCGGATCGCGCGTCGCGGCACCAGCGATAGAGCGCGTCGTAGATCGCCATGCCGACCTCCAGCTGCTCCAGATCGTCGGCATGGACGCGGGAGAGCCCCAGCGAAATGGCGAGGAGGCCGGCGGCTTCGGGCACGATCTCCGGATGCGCCGTATCGGCTCCGCGCACGATCCGCGCCAGATAGTCGAGCGCGGGCATGCCGCCCAGGCCGAAGGTCTCGACCATCAGGTCGAAGGTGCAATGGTCGCCGCGATGGCTCCAGAACACCTCGTCATGCGCCACGTCGAAGGGGGCGGCATCGAACCGGCGGGCTGCCTCCAGCACATCGTTGGGCGGCACGAACAGGAAGCGGGCGCGCGGATCGACGAAGCGGCGGATCAGCCAGGGGCAGGCGATGCGATCGACCTTGGGCCGGGCACGCGTCACCCAGACGGTGCGTCCCTCGGCATCGCGCTTGGGCAGGCGAACCGTCGAGAGGAGAGGCTGGCCGGCATCCGCCCAGGCGGCGAACCCGCCTTCGAGCACTTCGGCCTCGATCGACGCGCTGCGCAACCAGGCGGCGAGACCCGGCGCCGCCCGCGCGCCGTCCTGGTCGATGACCACGACCGGCCGGCCGGCGAAGTCGGCGGACCAGCGCGGGAAGTCGTCGGCAGGCAAAGGCAGCGAGGCGGGAACCAGACCGGTTCCGCGATCCTCGCGAATGTCGATGAGCGCCGGAGCGGCGGCAGTGCCGATCAGGCGGGACAGTTTGTCAGCGGATATGCTGTTGAATGCAGGCATGATGCGTCCTTCATCGAAAACCAGGACGCGATGCTTTGGCTGACGCCTCATGGGGAGATCGCATTCCCCATGGCCTCAAAATGGGCGCGGCGGCCGGCCTCTGTCAAGCGGCGGCTCGTTGCCGGAACAGCGCGCGGCGAACCCCATCGGTCTGCGCTTCGGCCGCGCGGGCGGCCAATGCCGCGACCGAAACGGCAAGCAGCAACATCGCGATGGCGATGACGGCCAAAGCCGGGTGTGGCGGAAGCTGGTCGCGGCCCGCCCGCGATCAGCTCACTGCACGCGGCTCACCAGCGGAAACGCAACGAGCCGACCACGGTCCGCCCCGCGCCGAAATAGCAGCTGTTGCTGAAGGGGCAGGCGGTCACATAGTTTTTGTCGAACAGGTTCGACGCGTTGAGCGCGAGCGAGAAGCCCTTGAGCGCCGGCAGTGCCCTGGCCAGATCATAGCCCAGCACGGCATCGACCAAAGTGAAGCTTCCGGTCGTGAAGCGCTGGAACGTCGTCACGCCGTTGATCACCTTGTAGGTCGTGGTGCCGTCCGAGCCGCCGACATATCGAACGCCGATCCCCGCGCTCAATCCGCCCAGAGGACCGGTGCTGCGTGCGCCCTTGCCGAAATCATAGGACAGGAAGGTCGAGGCGGTCCATTCGGGCGTGCCGAGCTGGCGGGTTCCGGTGGTGGTCGGCGTGCCGCTGCTGGTCGCGGTCGGGGCCACCGCGGGGGCGCCCTGGGTGAGGATCGCATCGGTATAGGCAGCGGCGACCACCAGGTCGAAGCCCGGCGCCACTTCGCCGCGGCCCTCGAACTCGATACCGCGCACCCGCACTTCGCCGATCTGGATCTGCGCGGTCGTGGGGATTCCCCCGGTGCCCGCGCGCGGATCTCCCACCGGCACCTTCTGGCGGCGCAGGTCATAGGCCGAGACCGTGAAGAGCGCATTGGTGCCGCGCGGCTGATATTTGACGCCTACCTCATATTGGCGCCCGGTGACCGGGTCGAACGGAACGCCGTCCCAGGTGGTGCCCGTCTGCGGCTCGAACGATTCCGAATAGCTGACATAGGGCGAGACGCCGAGCGGCAGCTCGTACAGCGCACCGAGCCGGCCGGTGAACGCGGTCTGGCCGAAGGGAGTCATCGCATTGTTGCGCTTGTTGAGCGTGGTCTGGTCGTACCAGTCGTACCGCCCGCTCGCGATGAGCTGGAGCCGTCCGATCGCGATCTGGTCCTGCAGATACACGCCGACCTGGTCGCGCTTGCTGTAGCTGTTGGTATAGGCGCTCGAGAGCCTGGTAAGGTCGAAACTGGGCAGCGTGCCGCCATAGACCGGGCGATACAGGCTGAGATTGGGGATGCTGGTGAGCGGATTGCTCGACACGCCGGTGTTGAACTGCTGGAGATTCTCGCCCGCGATATGCTGATAGTCGATGCCGGCCAGCACATTGTGCCTGAGCGGGCCGGTCTCGAACTTCGCGTTGAGGCTGTTGTCGAGCGTCAGCGTGTCGAAATTCTCGTCCGCGCCGCCGCCGCCGCGGATGATGGTGGCATAGTCGGTGTTGCGGTTCGCGCCGGTTCCGGTGGTCGCGAAGCCCGCCACGTAGATCTGGCGATAGCTCAGCCAGTTGTTCTGGAAGCGCGCGCTCGACCGGAAGGAGAGATGCGCGTTGAAATCGTGGCGGAACAGCGCTTCGATCGACTTGGCCCGGTGATCGTAACGCTCATAGCCGGGATCGCCGGTATTGATATCGCGCGGCAACCGGCCGTTGGGGTTGGCCAGCACCGAGCCATAGGCCGGGACGCCGGAATAGCCGCCGCCGCTGGGCGAGCGCTGATAGGAAGCGACCAGCGTCAGGCTGGTCGCATCGTCGGGCGCGAAGGTCAGCATCGGGCTGACGTGATAGCGTTCGGAGAAGGTTCCCCGGGTGAACCCGTCTCCCTTCTGCCAGCCGCCGACGATGCGCGCACGCCACTTGCCGTCGGCATCGAGGGGCTGGTTGATATCCGCCACCGCGCGGATCGTGTCGTAGTTGCCGAGCTGCAGCTCGAAGCGGCCGGCGGCGACGGGCTCGGGCAGCTTGCTCGTCAGGTTGACCAGCCCGCCCGGCGTCGAGTTGCCGTACAGCACCGATGCAGGGCCCTTCACGACGTCGATATGGTCGACGCGATTGAAGTCGATCTGTGGCATCGAATAGGGGCCGGCGAGCAGCCGCATGCCGTCGAGGTAAACCCCGGGAGCGAAGCCGCGCAGGATGAGCTGGTCGTAGCGGGTGACGGTGCCGCCGCGCTGGTTGGCGGCGACGCCGGCGACATAGCCGAGCGCCTGGTTGATCGACAGCGCATTGCGGCGGGCAAGTTCGTCATTGTCGAGCACCGTGATGGTCTGCGGCGTCTCCATCAACGGCGTGTCGGTCTTCGTGCCGGAGCCCGCCTGCTTCCCGCGCAGGCCCGTCACCACGATCGCGGAATCCTGTGCCTTGTCCTCTTCCGGTTCGTCCTTGGCATGCGCCAGCGCGGGGAGCAGCGCGAGCGCCGGGATCAATGCCGAATGCGCGATGAAGTCCCGGAAATGCGGGCGACGGAAAGCAGTGGTCACGGAACCCCCTTTATTATTGCTAACGATTCGCAATTGCTGCTAGGGGCGTTCCGCGGCTGACGCAAGACGGGAAAAGGGGGATCGGAATGGCGGGCGCCCATAGGGCCGGGCAACGGCGATGGTCGATGGCCTGGCGTTGCCTGACGGCCCTGGTCGGCGGCTATGCCGCGGCGGCGGGCCTGGCGACGCTGGCGGCAAGGCTCCTGCCGATCGCGCGGGTCGAAGCCACGGCGTGGGCGATGATAGTCGCGTTTCCGCTCTACGCCGCGATCGGACTATGGGCTTTCCATGAACCGCGGCTCGCGCGGGTTGCCGGCGCGATCTGGAGCCTGGCGATCGCCGCGATCGGGGCGGCGCTGCTGCTCGGCGTCCGGCCGTGAAGGGCAATGGCGTGCGCCAGTCGATGGCGTGGATCCATGGCTGGCTCGGCCTGGTGGCCGGCTGGATCCTGTTCGCGATGTTCCTCACCGGCACGGCGAGCTATTTCCGCCCGGAGATCACGCAGTGGATGCAGCCGGAGTTTCAGCCGCGCCGCGCAACCGACGCGGAAGCCGCGCAGACCGCCATCGCCTGGCTGCGGAAGAACGCGCCGCATGACGAGCAATGGACGATCTACCTGCCGGGCGAGCGCACGCCCGCTACGCGAATCTTCACGCGTGCCCGCGCCAATCCCGATCCGAAGGCGCCGCGCCCGCCGCGTCGGCCGGAAACGCGCCTCGATCCCGCCACGGGCGTGCCGGTCGAGGCGCGGGCGACGCGCGGCGGCGAGTTCTTTTATCGCTTTCACTTCCAGCTGCAATTGCCGCACCCCTGGGGCCGCTGGCTCGCCGGGATATGCGCGATGTTCATGCTCGGCGCGATCGTGTCGGGGGTGATCACGCACAAGCGGATCTTCGCCGACTTCTTCACGCTGCGCTGGGGCAAGGGGCAACGGAGCTGGCTCGACGCCCACAACGTCTCCGCCGTGCTGGCGCTGCCCTATCACGCGATGATCACCTATACCGGCCTCATCACTCTCGTCGTCATGTACATGCCCTGGCCGATCATGGCCAATTACGAGAAGCCTGCGGCCTTCTCGGCCGACCTTTATGGCGACACGTCCGACCAACGCGCATCGGGTCGGCCCGGGCGGCTCATGGACATTACCCGGTTCACCGAACGCGCTTCCGCGGAATGGGGCGGCGCCCGCGCCTCGCGGCTGATCATCGGCAACCCGGACGATGCGGAATCGACGGTCACCGTCATCCGTTCGAGCGACGACCGGCTGAATGCGCGCGGCGCCTCGATCACCTTTGCCGGTTCGTCCGGCAAGCGGCTGTCCGCATCGCCGGCCCCCGGACCCGCCGTCCAGACTGCCGGCGTGATGCTCGGGCTGCACATGGCATGGTTCGCGGGGCCGCTGCTGCGCTATGTCTGCTTCCTGCTTGGCCTCACCGGGAGCGCGATGGTGGCGACCGGACTGGTCCTGTGGACCGCGAAGCGTCGAAAGCCGGGGGCGCGGCGGTTCTTCGGCCTTGCGCTCGTCGAGCGGCTCAACATCGGTGCCGTCGCCTGCCTGCCCGCCGGAATGGCCGCTTTCCTGCTCGCCAACAGATTGCTTCCGCCGATGCTGGACGGCCGCGCCGATCTGGAGGTCTCCGCGATGTTCTGGACCTGGTTCGGGCTCGCCGGGCTGTCGCTTCTTCGTCCGGTGGGCCGGGCCTGGATCGAGACGCTGGCGATCGGCGCGGCGCTTTTCGCAGCGATTCCGATCGCCGACCTGCTCGCCGGTCCGGGGCTCTTCTCGCCATCGCGGTCGAGGGACAGCCTCTCGCTCGCGTTCGACGCAACCATGGTCCTGCTGGCGGTGCTGCTCGGCTTCGCCGCGCGCCGCATAGCCGCGCCACGCGTCGAAGAACGTCCGCGCCGGCGGCGGCCGAGCGGAAGCCCCGTGGTCGAGGAACTTGCCGATGTCGCTTGAAATCGCCCTGTTCGGCTATGCCGGCTTCGCCAATCTCGCGCGGAGCAAGGTGCGCGGCGCGGGCGCGGCAAGATCATCTCGAGACAGGGGGCGGCTGCGTGCCGCGGGTGGCATCCTGCTATTCCTGTCCTTCCTCGCCGCCACGCATCGGTTCGGCGCCGGTCAGGGCATCGTCGCATGGCTCGCGCTGTTGTCGGCAAGCGGCATCGCCTTCGTCCTTGTCTTCTCGCGATGGCCGGAAACCGCATTGGCCCCGCGCCTACCCATGGCGGCCGTCGCGTTGATCCTCTGTCTCGTCTAGGCTCCGGACACAGGCCAATCCCGGAGTTCGACGCGCACCCCCGAAGGGCACCCTGACGCACGAACCATGGATCGCGCAGGGAATATCCCATCGCCGGCGCCATGTAATCCTTTACACAGACTTTTGACCTGCGTAGCCTCGGCGCGGGCAAGCAGAAAGACTGCGGCGAGGGAGAGGGGCGCATGGCCAGCTTGGGCAAGGATGCGCCGGATGCGTCACGGCGTCCGGCATCGGGCATGCTGATGGGGCGCCTGAGCGCGCTCATGTTCATGCAGTTCTTCGTCTGGGGGGCGTGGAATGTGACGCTTGGCCTGGTGATGCAGACCGTCGGGATCGGCAGCCTCATCGCCAATGCCTTTTCGGTAGGTCCGATCGCGTCGATCGCCGGATCCTTCCTGCTCGGCATGGCCGCGACACGCTATCTCAGTCCCAAGGCGCTGATGGTGGCTCTGCACCTGGTCGGCGGCGCGATCCTGTTGGCGATGCCGTTGCTCGTGACGCCGGAAACCGGCGGCACCTTCGTCTGGCTGCTGCTCGGCTACATGATCCTCTACATGCCGACGGTCGGCCTCGCGAACACGATCGCGTTGAAGAGCTTCGGCGAGCGCGCGGACCGGTTTCCCTTCGTCCGCGCGTTCGGCACGCTGGGCTGGATCGTCGCGGGCCTGATCATCGGCTGGATGGGCCTGTCGGCCAGTCCCGAGATATTCCGCGTTGCCGCGATCGTCTCGATCGCGCTCGGCCTCTACAGCCTGACCCTGCCCAACGTCGAGCCCGACGCGCCGCGCGACGAGGGGCTGGTGCGTCAGGTGCTGTGCGTCGAGGCGTTCGGCCTGATGCGGCAACGCTCCTATCTGATCTTCATCCTCGCGGCGACGCTGATCTCGGTCCCGCTGGCAATGTACTATGCCTATGCCTCGGCCTATCTTGGGGCGGCGGGCATCGAGAATGTCGGCGGCACCATGGCCATCGGGCAGATGTCCGAGCTGGTGTTCATGTTCTCCATGCCCTGGCTCTATCGCCGGTTCGGCGTGAAGCCGCTGCTGCTGGTCGGCATGGCGGCCTGGGCCCTGCGTTACGCGTTGTTCGCGATCGGCGACGGGGGCGGCTCGCTCTGGGTCATCTATCTCGGCGTGGCGCTGCACGGCGTGTGCTACGACTTCTTCTTCGTTGCCGGCGCGATCTATACCGGCACCATCGCCTCGCCCAAGGGCGTCAATGCCCAGGCGC
Source organism: Sphingomonas sp. IBVSS2 (assembly GCF_002127225.1). Classification (GTDB taxonomy): domain Bacteria; phylum Pseudomonadota; class Alphaproteobacteria; order Sphingomonadales; family Sphingomonadaceae; genus Sphingomonas. The sequence continues at coordinate 59,132 of NZ_NFUR01000008.1, read as the reverse complement.
AGGGCATGCTGACGCTGTTCACCTATGGCGTCGGCATGCTGCTCGGCTCGCAGATCGGCGGGCTGCTCTATGCGCAGTTGCCGGCGGTGCAGACCATCGCCGACTGGCAGCATATGTGGTGGTATCCGGCGATCGCGGCTGCCGTCATCGCCGTGCTGTTCCAGCTCTTCTTCCACGATGACAGCCGGGAGAAGGGCGCGGCATGAGCGGGATGAAGGGGCCGGCGATCTTCCTCGCCCAGTTCCTGGGCGATGCGGCGCCGTTCGATACGCTGGACGGGCTGGCGAAATGGGCGGGGGATCTCGGCTATGCCGGCATCCAGATCCCCTGCGATCCGCGGCTGATCGACCTGCGCCTGGCCGCCGAGAGCAAGGCCTATTGCGACGACCTGCGCGGCGAGCTCGCCGGGTTCGGGGTGGAGCCGACCGAGCTCTCCACGCACCTGCAGGGGCAACTCGTCGCGGTCCACCCGGCCTATGACCCGCTGTTCGACGGGTTCGCGCCGACCGAGCTGCGGGGCAGGCCGGCGGAGCGCCAGGCCTGGGCGGTCGAGCAGGTCAAGCTCGCCGCCAGGGCAAGCGCCAATCTCGGGCTGAGCGCGCATGCGACCTTTTCGGGGGCGCTGGCCTGGCCCTATGTCTATCCCTGGCCGCAGCGGCCGGCGGGGCTGATCGAGGAAGCCTTTGCCGAGCTTGCCCGGCGCTGGACGCCGATCCTCGATGTGTTCGAGGAGGCGGGGGTCGACTGCGCCTTCGAGATCCATCCGGGCGAGGATATCCATGACGGCGCGACCTGGGAGCGATTCCTCGAGGCGGTCGGCAACCATCCCCGTGCGCGCATCCTGTTCGATCCGTCGCACTATGTTCTGCAGCAGCTCGACTATCTCGACTTCATCGACCGCTATCATGACCGCATCGCATGCTTCCATGTGAAGGATGCCGAGTTCAACCCGACCGGGCGGACGGGTGTCTATGGCGGCTATGAGAGCTGGGTGAATCGCGCCGGCCGCTTCCGCTCGCTGGGCGATGGGCAGGTCGATTTCGTCGGCATCTTCAGCAGGCTGGCGCAATATGGCTATGCGGGCTGGGCCGTGCTCGAATGGGAATGCGCGCTCAAGCGGTCCGAGGACGGCGCGCGCGAAGGCGCCCCCTTCATTCGCGATCACATCATCCGCGTGACCGAGCGCCCGTTCGACGATTTCGCGGCGAGCGGTGTCGATCGGGACGCGATCCGCGCGCTGCTGGGGCTTTCACCGCGGCAGAACTGAACTCGAACTCGTCGGTTGGGAATAGGCGTTTCATGGCTCGGCACGCGCTTCGACTTGGCATGGTGGGTGGCGGGGAAGGCGCCTTTATCGGCGCGGTCCACCGCATGGCCGCGGCGCTCGACGGCGATTGGCGGCTGGTCGCCGGAGCCTTCAGCACGGACGAGGGCCGCAGTGCGCGGACCGGCGAGGCGCTGGGGCTCGACCCGCGGCGCGTCTACGCATCGATCGAGGCGATGATCGCGCAGGAGCACGCGCTGCCCGCCGGCGAGCGCATGGATGCGCTGGCGATCGTGACGCCCAACCATCTCCACGCGCCGATGGCGATCGCCGCGCTCGATGCCGGTTTCCATGTCTTCTGCGAGAAGCCGATGGCGATGAGCGTCGCGGAGGCCCAGGCCATCGCCGAAGCCGCCGGGAGGAGCGGGTGCCGCTTCGCGCTCGCCTTCACCTATAGCGGCTATCCGCTCGTCGAGGAGGCGCGCGTCAGGATCGCGCGGGGCGATCTGGGCGCGATCCGGCTCGTCCAGGTCGAGTATCTGCAAGGCTGGCTCAGCCTGCCGATCGACGGCGAGGGCAACAAGCAGGCCGAATGGCGGACGGATCCGGCACGTGCCGGGCCCGGCGGATGCCTTGGCGATATCGGTACGCACGCCTTCCAGCTTGCCGAGCATGTCTCCGGATTGCGGGTGGAGGCGGTATCCGCCGATCTCGCCACCCATGTGCCGGGCCGCCGGCTCGACGACGATGTCGGCGCGTTGCTGCGTTTCGCGGGCGGGGCGCGTGGCCTGCTCAAGGCAAGCCAGGTGGCGGCGGGCGAGGAGAACGGGCTCAGGCTGCGCATCCATGGCGAGCGCGGCGGCATCGAATGGGCGCAGATGGAGCCCAATACGTTGATCTTGCGCTGGCTCGATCGCCCGGCCGAGGTCCTGCGTGCCGGCGGGCCGGGGCTGGATGCGCGCACGATGCACCTGCTGCGCACCCCGTCCGGCCATCCCGAAGGCTATGTCGAGGCTTTCGCCAACCTGTATCGCGCCTTTGCCGCGGCGATCCGCGGCGGCGGGGATCGCTGGTTTCCCGGTGTTGCCGACGGGCTGCGAACGATGCGGTTCGTCGAGGCGGCAATCGCCAATGCGGCATCGGACCGGAAATGGACGAGGATTGATCCGGGAGTGAAAGAATGAAGCTTCTCATGTGCCTGGGAACAGGCGGCGTCGCGATGGCGGCGCTGATCGTCGCCGGCGTGCCCGGCATTGCGCAAACCGCGCCGGGCGCGCCGCCGCCGGCGTTCAATGCCTGCCGCGCCTGCCATACGGTGGAGAAGGGCGGCAGGAACGGCGTCGGTCCCAATCTCCACGGTGTGGTCGGGCGGACGGCGGGCGTCACGCCGGGCTTCGACTATTCGCCGGCGATGAAGGCATCGAAGCTGCGCTGGGACGAGAAGACGCTCGACGAGTATCTGGCGGCGCCGGGCAAGAAGATCCCCGGATCGCGGATGCCCATCGGCATGCCCGACCCGGTGAAGCGCGCGGCGATCATCGCGTATCTCAAGGCAGGGAGCGCGCAATGATCGCGGTGCCGGCATGACGCTGTCGCGTCGCACGCTGCTTGCCATGGGCGCCGCCGCGTCGTCGTTGGCGCCGGCGCTGGCGGGATCGCGGCCCCCGCGCTCGAACGCGGCGCGCTTCTCGCTGGGCTATGCGCCGCACGAGGGCAGCTTCGCGAGCCGGGGCGGGCTGCTCGAGCAGATCGCCTTTGCCGCCGACCAGGGCTTCACTGCCTGGGAGGACAATGAAGCGCGTAGCCGGCCGGTGGCCGAGCAGGAGCGGATGGCGCGGGCGCTGGCGCAGCGCGGCATGAAGATGGGCGTGTTCGTCGCCAGCATGCCCCGATGGGCGCAGTCGCGGCCGCTGCTGGGCGGCAATGACGATGCCGAGCGCGAGGCTTTCCTTGCCGATATCCGCACCTCGATCGATGTCGCCAGGCGCCTCGACGCCACGCGCATGACCATAGTCACCGGCTTCCTGGATCCGAAGGTGCCGGTCGATATCCAGACCGCGCGGATCATCGACGTGATGCGCCGGGCCGGCGATATCGTGGCGCCGCACGGGGTGGCGATGGTGATGGAGCCGCTGAACACACGCACCAACCATCCGGGCGTCTACATGCAGACGATCGCGCAGGGCTTCGCCGTCGCGCGGGGGGTGAACAGCCCCGCCGTGAAGATTTTGGCCGACCTCTATCACGAGCAGATCCAGTCCGGGAACCTGATCCCCGCGCTGGAGATGTGCTGGAGCGAGATCGGCTATCTCCAGTTCGGCGACAATCCGGGCCGCAACGAGCCTGGGACCGGCGAAGTCAATTTCGCCGCGATCGTCCGGTGGCTCCGCGCCCGGCGCTACGCCGGCGTGATCGGCATGGAACATGGCAATTCGCTGGCTGGCCGGGCGGGCGAGGAGCGCCTGATCGCCGCCTATCGCGAGATCGATCGACAAGGAGGGAACGTATGACGCGTATGCGCTTGGCGGGATGCCTTGCGGCAGGGCTGGTCGCGATGACGGGCGTGCTGGCCTTTGCCCAAGAGAAGCCTGGCTTCAGGGACACGCCGATGCTGCCGGACGGCAAATGGCGGGTCCATGACGCCGACCGGCCGGCGCCGGCGGTGAGCACGCCGGCCGCGATTCCGGGCGGGGCGCCTTCCGACGCGATCGTGCTGGCTCCCGACGCATGGCAGGCCGAAGCCGCGCCCTGGCATGTCGAGAATGGCGTGATGACGGTTCCGGCGCGGGCGCAGGGCGCCAGGGAGAGCAATCTCGTCTCGCGCCAGGGCTTTGGCGACGTCCAGCTCCATCTCGAGTTCCGCGCGCCCAATCCGCCGTCGGGCACGTCGCAGGACCGGGGCAACAGCGGCGTCTGGTTCATGCAGCGTTACGAGGTCCAGATCCTCGACGGCTATCGGAACCCCACCTATGCGGACGGGACGGTGGGGGCCGTCTATGGCTGGAAGCCGCCGCTCGTGAATGCCGCACGCAAGCCCGGCGAGTGGCAAAGCTACGACATCCTGTTCGAGCGTCCGCGCTTCGCGGCGGACGGCAAGCTGCTGCGTCCGGCCTATGTCACGGTCTTGCTGAACGGCGTGCTGGTGCAGAACCATCAGGCGCTGCTTGGCACCACGGTCTGGCGCAAGGTCGCCAGCTATCAGGCGCATGGCGATGCGGCGCCGCTGCAACTGCAGGACCATGGTTCGCCGGTCTCGTTCCGCAACATCTGGGTGCGCCCGTTGCCCGAGGCCGCGATCGCGCAGGACCTTCCGGGAGAAGCGAAGTGATCGATCGCCGGACCGCGCTTGCCGGGGTCGTCGGCATGTTCGGCGCGGCGGCATTCGCGCCGCTCGCCCGCGCCGCCCGTGCGGGCAAGGCGTCGAACGTGCCCGTGATCAGCGAGGGACCGCCGAGCGTGGCGGTGTTCACGCCGCCCCAGCGCGCACTGATGACCGCGCTCAGCGAGCGCGTCCTTCCCACGACCGACACGCCGGGGGCGATCGCGGCAGGCGTGCCCGCCTTTATCGAGAAGTTGCTCGCCGACTGGGCGAAGCCGGCGGACCGGGTTCCGATCCTGGCCGGGCTCGACGCGATCGAGGCGCGGAGCTTGCAGGACTACAAGGTCGCGGGCACGCAGGCGACCGCGGAGCAGCAGGATGCGCTCCTGACCCTGGCGATGAACGGCCAGCTGCCGTCCGGCAAGGCCTTTTTCGAAGCGTTCCGGCAGCTCGTCATCGCCGGCTACTACACGTCCGAGATCGGCATCACCCAGGAACGCGAATATCTGCCGGTGCCGGGCGAATATGACGGCGCCTTCCCCTATTCCCAGGTCAACAAGGTGTACTCCGCATGATCATCAGCCGCAGAAACCTGCTCGCGGGCGCCGGCAGTGTCGCCGCGCTTTCCCTGGCCGACGCCGTGATCGCGCCGGCATCCGCCGCGCAGCCAAAGGCGATCGGGCTCCAACTCTACACGGTCCGCGACATCTTCGCGAAGGATCCGGTCGGCACGCTCGAGCAAGTCGCGCGGATCGGCTATCGCGAAGTGGAATTCGGCGGTGGCGGCTATGACGCCATGGATCACGCGCTGTTGCGCGGGACGATGGACCGGCTCGGCCTGAAGGCCCCGTCGCTCCATATCGGCTATGACGCGCTGCTCGGGCAGTTCGAAAAATCGGTGACGATGGCGAAGGCGCTCGGCGCCGACACGATCGTGCTGCCCTATATGACCGACGAGCACCGCACCGAGCAGGGCTGGCAGGCGGTGCTGCCGAACTTCAATCGCTTCGCCGCGGAGCTGAAAAAGGCGGGGCTCGGCTTCGCCTATCACAATCATGATTTCGAGTTCACGAACCGGCCGGGCGGCACCAGCCTGTACGATCGCTTCCTCAAGGAGACCGATGCCGCGCTCGTGAAGGTCGAGCTCGATCTCTATTGGGCGGCGCATGCCGGCGAGGATCTGGCGTCGCTGATCGATCGGCTGTCGCAGCGGATCTACGCCTATCACGTCAAGGACATGCGCGCGGATCGCAGCATGGCCGCGGTGGGGCAGGGCACCATCGATTTCGCCGGGCTCTTCAAGCGGAAGGGGAGTGCCGGCGTCCGGCACTTCTATGTCGAGAACGACCGGGCGCCCGCGCCCTATGTTCCCGACATCACGACAAGCTACCAGACGCTGCACGCGCTGCGTTTCTGACCGGACGGGGAGGGGAAGATCATGGCTTCGACCGACAGGTTCGATGCGATCGTCATCGGATCGGGCGTGAGCGGCGGGTTCGCCGCCAAGGAACTCACCGAGAAGGGGCTGCGCGTTCTCATGCTCGATCGCGGCGTGATGGTCGAGCATGGCGAAGGCTATGCCTATGACGGAAAGCCCGCCTATGAGATTCCGGCGCGCAACATGATGCCCGCGGCCTTGCTCGAGAGCGATTATTTCATCGCGAAGCACGGCTATGTTTCGCCGAGCAATCGAGCCTTCTACAACGACGATCGGCTGAATCCCTATGCCTTTGACGAAAGCAGCAAATTCTACTGGATCCGGCCCGGCGCGGTGGGCGGCAAATCGCTGATCTGGGGGCGCTGGAGCTTCCGCTGGAGCCCCGCGGATTTCGAGGCGAACAAGCGCGAAGGGATCGATGGCGACTGGCCGATCCGCTATGACGACCTCGCGCCCTGGTACAGCTATGTCGAGAAATATATCGGCGTGTCGGGCTCGCGCGAGAACCTGCCCTATCTGCCGGACAGCGAATTCCAGCCGCCGATGCCGATGAACATCGCCGAGAAATGGCTCAAGCAGCGGCTCGAGACGCAGTTTCCCGGCCGCAAGCTCATCCATACCCGCCTGTCCAACATGACAGAGGACAAGCCGGACCAGAACCGGACGAAGTGCCAGTTCCGCAACCAGTGCGGTAATGGCTGCTCGTTCGGCGCCTATTTCTCGACCCAGGCGGTGACGCTGCCAGCCGCGCGCGCGACCGGGCGGCTGACCCTGCGCGCGGATGCGGTGGTGACCAACCTCGAATATGACGCCGCGAAGAAGCGTGTGACGGGGGTCCGGTTCATCGATGCGAAGACCGGGCAGGCGGAAGTGGTCAATGCGGGGCTGGTGTTCCTCTGCGCGTCGGCGATGGCTTCGAACCAGATCCTGCTGAATTCACGGCCGGCCGGCAGCGGGCGCAGCCATTTCGATACCAGCGGGACGCTCGGCAAATATGTGATGGACCATATCTTCCGGGTGTCGATCGACGGCGACATTCCGGGGATGGAGGAGTTCATCGAATATGGCCGCCGGCCGGGCGGCGTCTACATTCCCCGCTTCCGCAATCTCGATGGCGACGAGGGGGCGGGCTTCAAGCGCGGCTATGGCTATCAGGGCAGCGCCCGGCGCGACCCGGCGCCGCCGGTCGGGTTCGGCGCGTCGATGAAGCATGGGATGCGCAAATATGGCGGCTGGAAGTTCGGCATGGGCGCGTTCGGCGAATGCCTTCCCTATGAGGACAACCGCGTGTCGCTGCATCCCGACAAGGTCGATCGCTTCGGGGTGCCCCTGATGCGCTTCGACGTGCGCTTCCGCGAGAACGAGCTGCGGATGATGTCCGATGCGCGCGCGCAGGGCGAAGCGATGCTCAGGGCCGTGGGCCTGGCCAATGTCAGGAGCCATGAGGACGAGCATGTGCCCGGCGACGCCATCCACGAAATGGGCGGCGCGCGCATGGGCACGGACCCCCGGTCCTCCGTTCTGAACAAATGGAGCCAGGCGCATGATGCCGCGAACCTGTTCGTCACCGACGGCGCGCAGATGGCATCCGTTTCCTGCGTGAACCCGTCCCTCACCTTCATGGCGTTGACGGCGCGGGCTGCGGACTATGCGGTCAAGCAGTTCCGGAGCGGCTAGTGGCGGGCGCTGCCGCTCGTCATTTCCTGCGGGCCACGATGTAGGGGCGATGGTCATTGCCCTTTGTCGCGTGGTTCTCGGTGGCGAGAATGTCGAAGCCCGCGGCGCTTATGTGCCGGCTCAGCTCCTCCGCGCGAAATACCCCCACATGGGGCGCCTTTCCGATAGCGCGCATGGCCGGCAGGGCAAGCCGGATGAGCGGGTTCATGTCTCCGACGCACGGGGTTTTCGAAATGAACAGGCCCTCGGGCGCGAGCAGCGTATGGATGCCGCGCAAAGTGCCGGGCAGGTCGCGGACCATGTGGAGATAGTTGAAGCCGAGAACCTCGTTGAACCGCACGGCGTCGGATGCGAGCGCTTCCGCGGTGGTGGAACGGAAGGCAAGGGCCGGGACCGGGGCGGCGGCATGCTTCCCGTCGGCGATCGCGATCATTGCGGCGGAGATATCCGTCGCAAGATAGTCCTGCACCGCGCCCGCGAGCCGGAGTGCTGTCGTTCCCGTTCCGCAGCCCAGTTCCAGCACGCTGTCGCGCGGCCTCAACAGCGAGCGGGTCCGGTCCAGCGTGCGCTCATAGCCGGCCTGGTCCGCGATCGGGCTCTTGGCGTATTTCCGCGCGGCCCGATCCCAGAAACGCGCGTCGCTCGCTATGCTCATGGTGGTTGCTCCTCAGATCCCGATATTGCCGCAGTTCGACATAGAGAAGGCAGGAGACGAAACCATGTCGGTGCGAAACGCGCCCGGCGGGGGCGAGCGGCGGTCAAGGCCGGACGGCGATGAACGTTATATCCATGTCACGGCTTCCCCGTAGCGGCGTAAGCTGTCGTACCCGAATCAGTGACTTTCCCCGGGTTGTTCGGCCAGGATCGTGGCCCTGACATCCGTCCCCGTTCAGGAGTTTGGTGGTGGAAGCTGTGCTTGCCGATCTCGCCGCGATGACCGGCGTGCCAGCCCTGGGCGTCGCGCGTTTCGATCTGTCCGGCATCGGCGATGTCGCGGTCACCGGATTGCGCAGAGCTGGCGGCGCCGCGGCGACACTTGATGACTTCTGGCATATCGGCTCGTGCGGCAAGTCCATAACCAGCGCCATGATCGCCAGCGTCGTCGGTGCCGGGACGTTGCACTTCACCGACAGGCTCGGCGCATTGTTGCCCGATGGCGCGGCGAGCCGGTTCGCGCCGGTGACGCTGCAGGAGCTTCTCTCCCATCGCGCCGGGTTGCCGAGCAATCCTGCATGGTGGCGCCTGGCAGCTTATATGGGTTTGGGCGGCGATCCGCTGGCTGCATCGGAAAGCATGGCCGCGGCCCTGCTGCGGCGGGCACCTGATGCACCGCCCGGAACACGCTTCCATTATTCCAATATCGGCTATGGCTTTGCCGGCGTGATGGCGAGCCGCGCGGCCGGGCAATCCTTCGAGGACCTTGTCCGGACCCATGTCATCGAGCCGTCCGGCATGAAGCGGGCATATTATGGCATTCCCCCGCAGGATGGCTCGGCGCCGTTCGAACATCGGCGCTTGCTCGGGTCGAAATGGCGATTGGTGCGGCAGGGCGCGCGGGCCGTCGATGATCTGCCGATCATTCGCCCATCGGGATCGGTGACGTGTACGCTGGGCGATTTCGCGGCCTATGGGCGCTGGCAATTGGATATCGCATGCGGCCAGCCGAACCATCCCGTCGCCGAAACCCATCTGCCGGTCGGGCCGCCGCCGCTGGCGCAGGCCGAATGGCGCTACGGCATGGGCTGGTTCGTCGAGGAGGACGGGCGGCGCCTCAGCCACTCCGGCTCGACCGGCGGGACGTTCGCGCATCTCCTGCTCCGTCGGGATCTCGGACGCGGGCTCGCGTTCGTCGCCAACGGGTTCGATCCGGGTTGGGGCCTGCCGGGCGCTGCCATCCTCCAACGGCTTGAACAGGCGGTGTAGCGCCCCGCGCCGGCGAAGGCTGGGTCGCCCAAGCCATCTTGCCTGGCTTCGATGCCTTGCCCTACCTATGCTTGGGTAATCCACCAGGGCGACCATCATCGCCGGACCATAGTTGAACCGGTGGACCGCCATGATGGGGCTGGCCATCAGGGAGCCGGCGGATGTCTCGTACCGTGTTGCCGCACGCCTTTCTCATCCTGACGGCCCTTGCCGGCCCCGCATGGGGGGATGTCCTGCCCCCGCCGCAATCGACCCCCGCGCAGGAGACAGAGTTGCCCTATATGGGGAGCCCCGCTCCGGCGGAACTGCAGGTGCTGGCGCCGTTGCTGGGCGACTGGAGCATCGCCACGCGCGTGCAAACCGCCGAATCCCCGGGCCGGGAACTTCGCTTTGCCGGAAAGGCCCGGGCGCGGCTGGCCTATAACGGCCAGTTCATCCAGCTCGACGGCAGTGCCTCGGACGGCAAGGAGCGGGAGGAATATGTCGTGCTGTACCGATATGATTCCGCCCGGCGCGTTTACCGGCGCTGGTATTTCTCATCGATCGGCCTCGCCAGCGAGTTCGTGGGCCGTTGGGACGGCGCGACGAAAACCATGACCTGGACGCTGCTCAACCCCAGCCCGGGCCGCACGGGCGTGTTGACCGACACGCTTCGCCCGGACGGTTTCTCGACGGATGTCGTCTACAGGGACGATACCGGCAAGGTCACGCGTCACGCCGTGCTCACCGCGGCGCGCTTGGGGTCCCCGGCGCCGAATTGATCCACATGGCTGCCGGCCGATGAAGGTTGGTGGTCGAGCGCCCTCGGTCCAGCGGCGCTCCAACCTGCACGGACAACTTAGCGGGCGGTCGCCATGGCGACGTGAAGCGCCTCGTAGACGCGGTCGCCTTCCATTTGCGCGACATTGAAGCGGACGAACGGGGCCGCGGATTGCGAGATGCTGAATACATTGCCGGGGGCGAGAATCACGCCCGCGTCCATGCAGCGGCGGGCGATGTCGGCGGAGTCCAGCCCTTCGGGCAGGCGGCACCATAGGTAGAAGCCGCCCCTGGGCATCGTCCACGGAACGATGCCCAGGGGCGCCAGGCGCTGCGCAGCCTGATCGCGCGAACGGGCCAGGCGCTGCCGCAACTCGGCGATGTGCTTGCGATAGCTTCCGCCCGCGAGGACATCCGCGAGCAATTCGGTTGCCATGGGGCTCGGACCGCCGAAACTCGTCGCCACCTGGAGGTCGACCAGCCCGTCGATCCAGTCGGCACGGGCTGCGATATAGCCGCAGCGCGCGGACGCTGAGAGCGTCTTGGAGAAACTGCCGATCCGGATGACGCGATCCAGCCCGTCGAGAACGGCGAGGCGCGGCGAGGGGGAAGGTTCGAATTCGACCAGGATATCGTCCTCCACGATCACCAGATCATGGGCGGCCGCGGCGCTCAGCAATCGATGCGCGGTCCGGGGCGACATGGTCGCCCCCGTCGGATTGTGCAGCGCGGCATTGGTGATGTAGAGCCGCGGCCGATATGCGTGCAGCGCCGCCTCGAATGCCGCGATATCCGGGCCCGACTGCGTGTGGGGGATGCCGACGATCTCGACTCGATGCGCGCGAAGCAGCGCCTGGAAATTGAAATAACCCGGATCGTCGATCAGCACCGTGTCGCCGGGATGCAGCAGATAGCGGCAGATCAGATCGATCGCCTGGGTGCCGGACCCGGTCAGGAGCAGCTGGTTCGCGCCGGCCTCGATGCCTTCGTCGGCGAAGCGGCCGAGGAGGAGGCGGCGCAGCTTCAGCGATCCGCGCGTGCTGCCATAGTCGCACAATAGGGAGGAATCGGAACGCGCGAGCTCGCGCAGCCCGCGCCGGAGCGCCGCATTCGGCATCCAGTCGGCGGGAAGCCAGCCGCATCCCGGCATCGCCATCGTCGCGTCGGCGTCCAGCGACTGGCGGGATACCCAGAACGGGTCGACCGCGCGGTCGCGTCGTGGCCCGATTTCGCCCACCGACAAGGGAGGCATGTTCGCGCCGGTTACATAGAAACCCGAACCCCGGCGCGCCTTGATGACTCCTTCCGCGGCCAGCCGGTCATAGGCTTCGACGACGGTGGATGGCGATACGCCCATCGTCTCGGCGAATGCCCGCACCGACGGCAGACGATCGCCGGTCGCGAGTGCGCGGCCCGCAATCCTGGTGCGGATCGCATCCATCAGCTCTTCCGTGCGCGTGCCGACGCGCCGATGCGGTTTCAATTGCCTGGCTCGCGCATGTGTATGGACCAATTCAACCATACAGTTTCTGCACATTGTAGGGCATTGTTGCTGTCATGGCCAGTAGTGGCGTCCTATCCCGCGCGCCGAAAGCGAGGGAATGATGGAAAGAACTACCGCCGGCTGGGGAAGCGGGCTTCTGGGCGTCGTCATCTTCAGCGGGTCCTTGCCGGCGACCCGTGTCGCAGTTGCGGAGTTCACCCCGCTGTTCGTGACTTCCGGCCGCGCGGCCATCGCGGCGCTGCTGGGGGCGGCTTTCCTGCTGGGGTTGCGCCAGGCCATGCCGGCGCGCGGAGACCTCCTGCCGCTCCTCATCGTCGCGATCGGGGTGGTCGTCGGCTTCCCGCTGCTGACCGGGTTCGCTCTGCAGCACATCACCGCGGCGCATTCGGTGGTGTTCATCGGCCTGTTGCCGTTGTCCACTGCCCTCTTCGGGGTTCTGCGGGGCGGCGAGCGGCCCAAGCCGGTCTTCTGGATCTTCTCGTCGATCGGCGCCGCGACGGTTGCGGGCTTCGCGCTCTATCAGAGCGGCGGCGGCTCGATGGCCGGCGACCTGTTGATGGTCGCCGCGATCCTGTTGTGCGGGCTCGGCTATGCCGAGGGCGCGACGCTCTCGCGGCGCCTGGGCGGATGGCAGGTCATCAGCTGGGCACTGCTCCTTTCGTTGCCCGTCATGGCGGTGATCGCGCTCGCCACCACGCCGGCGAGTTTCGCGGACATCGGCTGGCGCGCCTGGACGGGGTTCGCCTATGTCTCGGTGTTCTCGATGATGCTGGGCTTCGTGTTCTGGTATCGCGGTCTCGCGCTCGGCGGCATCGCGGGCGTCGGCCAGCTCCAGCTCATGCAGCCATTTTTCGGCTTGCTGCTTGCGAGCCTGCTGCTCGGCGAGCCCGTTGCGTGGACGATGATCGCATCGACCATAGTCGTCATTCTCTGCGTGGCGGGCGCCAAGCGCTTCGCTTGATCGCGGCGACATCCCCGGGCCGCGTCGAGACGAACCGCGGCCCGGGACGCGCACCGGAACTAGGCGTCGACGACCAGCTGATGCTGTTCGCCCAGGCCCGCGATCCCCAGCGAGACCCTGTCGCCGCTGTTGAGCCAGACATTGGGGTTCTGCCCGAGTCCGACTCCCGGAGGCGTGCCCGTGGTGACGATGTCGCCCGGCTGCAGGCTCATGAAACGGCTCAGATAGGACAGGATGAAAGCCGGCCGGAAGATCATCGTCGAAGTCGTGCCGTCCTGGAACCGCTTCCCGTTGACTTCGAGCCACATGTGCAGGTTGCCGATGTCGCCAGTCTCGTCCGGCGTCACCAGCCAGGGCCCGATCGGACCGAAGCTGTCACAGCCCTTCCCCTTGTCCCATTGCGAGGACTGCAGCTGGAAGGCGCGTTCGGAAACGTCGTTGCAGACGAAATAGCCGGCGATCGCGGCAGCGGCCTCCGCTTCGTCGACATAGCGACAATCGCTGCCGACGACGAACGCCAGCTCGACTTCCCAATCGAGCTTGGTCGACCCCCTGGGCTTCAGGATCGGGTCGTTCGGTCCGGAAAGCGCGCTGGTCGCCTTCATGAACACGATCGGCTCATCCGGAATCGCCGCGCCGGTTTCGGCAGCATGGTCGGCATAGTTGAGCCCGATGCAGACGAACTTGCCCGGGCGCGCGACGCAAGCGCCCAGCCGCGGGGTTCCCTCGACCAGGGGCAGGCCTGCGGGATCGAGCGCGCGCAGCCGTGCCAGGCTTTCGGGCGTGACGGTGCGGCCATCGATGTCGGGGATAATTCCGCTCAGATCGCGGATATTGCCCGCGGCATCGAGAAGACCCGGTTTCTCGCTGCCGATCGGGCCGAAACGCAGCAATTTCATACGCGAAGCTCCTTTGAACGCTTGATCAGTTGGTCCAGCCGCCATCGATCACATGGATCTGGCCGGTCGTGAACGCGGCCTCGGGCGAAGCCAGATAGAGTGCAAGGGCGGCGACTTCGGAAGCCAGGCCGAGCCTCGCCATTGGCTGGCGCGCGACGAATGCGGCCAGTGCAGCATCATAGTCTCCCGTCGCGCGCAGGCGCTCGTGGAGGGACGGCGTTTCGATGGTGCCCGGGCAGATCGCGTTGCACCGGATGCCGTGGCCGACAAAGTCGGCCGCAACCGCCTTGGTCAGGCCGATGACACCGGCCTTGGTGACGCCATAGGCGAACCGATTGGGGACGCCCTTGATGGAACTGGCGACCGAGGACATATTGATGATGCTTCCGCCACCCCGCGCGATCATGGCGGGCAATGCGGCGCGAACGATCCGATACATGCTCGCAAGGTTGAGATCATGGGCCAATGCCCAATCGTCCGGCGCGCAATCGAGGATCGTTCCGCTCGGCACCGTGCCCGCGCAATTGAACAGGATGTCGAGCGGGCCGGCCCGCTCCAGCGCCTCGGCGATCGACCCCCCGTCGCGAACGTCCAGCCGCGCCGTCTCGCAGCCGGCGATGCCGGACAGACCCTCCAGATTCACGTCCGTTGCCCAGACCAGGGCCCCTTCGGCAGCGAAGAGTTCCGCGGTTGCCCGGCCAATTCCCTGTGCCGCCGCGGTCACGAGCGCGGTTCTCCCTGCCAGCCGCCCAGGCTTCGTCATCATCGTCTCCGTCAGATCTTGTAGATGCGTGCCGCATTGGCACCGAGGATTGCCTTGCGCGCGCCGCTGCCGAGCGGGGCGAGCAATGCGTGCGAGATGGCGAGCCAGTCCGCATAGCTGCCCGCCATGGTCAGGACCGGCCAGTCGCTCCCCCAGATTATCCGGCCGGCACCGAACCGGCTCGCGACATGGTCGAAGAAGGGGGCGAGGGTGGCCGCGTCGGCGCCCGGGGGGGACTCGGTGAGCAGCCCCGAGAGCTTGACCGCGACATTGGGCGCGTCGGCCAAGGCGGAGATCGTGTCCATCCACGCAGCGGCGGGCGCATCGCCGATCCGCGGCTTGCCGAAGTGATCGAGCACGATCGAGAGATCGGGATGGCGCGCCGCGAGCACCCGGATCGCAGGCAACTGCGCCGCGCGGACGAGCGCGTCGAAGACAAGGCCGTGCCGCGCCATCGCCTGAAGGGCGGGACGGATCCTGTCGTCCAGGATCCATGCCGGGTCGCTCAGATCCTGCAGCATGGGGCGCAAACCAAGCAGTTTCGGCGTTCCTGCCAGCGCGGCGATGCGGGCTGGGGCGTCGCCCGCCGCCATGTCGGTCCAGCCGATGACGCCGGCGATCCAGGGATGCCGCTCGGCATGGGCGAGCAGAAACTCGGTTTCCGCCGCGCTGGGGGCGGCCTGGACAAGGATTGCGGCGTCGACGCCGTGCGTCGCCAGCAGGGGAGCGAATTCGTCCGGCTCATAATCCCGATAGAGGCTGCCGGCTGCCGGGGTCAGCCAGCCATAGTCGCCACGTGCCGGCCGCCAGAGATGGAAGTGGGAATCGATGTGCATCTAGCGATCCGCCGGAACGGGCGCGTCTTCGGCGATCAGGCCGGCGTCGCGAAGGGCCAGCCAGAATTGCGACGGAATGCGAAGCCGGTGGAGCTGGAGAGTCTCGTCGACCTGCGCGGGCGCTCCGAGGCCCAGGATCACGCTCGCGACGGCGGGATGGGCCAGCGGGAACTGCAGCGCCGCCGCTGCCAGCGGGACCTGAAAGTCCCGGCAATGGGCCTCGAGCCTGGCGACGCGCGCCACTATGTCCGCCGGCGCTTCGCCATAATCGTAGCGCAATTCCCCGCCCTGCATGGTGCCGGTTGCGAGAATGCCCGAATTATAGGCGCCGCCGATCACGACGGCGACCTGCCGATCGAGGCAGCGCGGCAGGAACTGGTCGAGTGCTCCCTGCTCGAGCAACGTATAGCGGCCGGCGAGCAGCATCACGTCGCAGTCCGCCCGTTCAAGCGCGTCCAGGCCGGCCTGCCATTCATTCGCGCCGATGCCGAAGCCGGCAATGGCCCCCTCGTCGCGCAGGCGCTGCAGCGCCTCGAAGCCTCGCCCGCTGGTCAGCTGATCGAAATAATGCGCGTTGCGCGCACCGTGCGTTCTCGCGCCGATATCGTGGACGAAGAGCAGGTCGACCCTGGCCAGGCCCAGCCGCTGGAGGCTGTCCTCATGCGAGCGCAGAACGCCATCATAGGTATAGTCATAATGGCCGGCAAAGGGCAGGGCGGAGCGGAAGCCCTGTCGCTCGGCACCGCCCTGGAGCGTGGGATCCGCGCGCAGCAATCGTCCCACCTTGGTGGACAATATGATGCCCGGCCGCTCGCGCAGCGCGTCGCCGGCCCGCCGCTCGCTCAGGCCATGGCCATAATGCGGCGCGGTGTCGACATAGCTCATCCCCGCCGTGAGCGCGCACTCGAGCGTGGTCCTCGCCTGGAGATCGGTGATCGGGTGATAGAGATTGCCGAGAGGCGCCGCGCCGAATCCGATCTCGCTGACTTCTATCCCCGCGCGGGGAATGGGCCGGCGCGGAATCATGGCGCGGGCTGCTCGTCGAGCGCGAATATCCGCGTCATGGGCAGCCATTTCGGGCCATCGGGCAGGATGGGTCGCTGATAGGCGCTCATCTCGGCTTCCCATTGCGCCACGATCGGCTGGAGATCGGAATCGAGGGAAGCCAGGCCGGCCGGCGCGATTTCGGCGAGCATGACCAGGCGGTCCGCGGCGCGCCAGATCTCCATGTCGCGATATCCAAGCTGATGGATGGCGCGAATCACCTGCGGCCAAACGGCGCCGGGCGCGTGGCGCGCCTCATAGGCGGAGATCAGTTCCGGATCATTTTCCAGATCGAGGACGAACAGGGCGCGCGTCACGCGGCACCCCCTTCGCGAAGCCGCAGCAGGGCAAAGGCCAGCACGCCGACAAAGGCGAGCATCGGCACGAACATCATATGGTGGATGCCGCCGATGCCCTCGGAAACGATGCCCATGAGGGGAGGGACCAACGCGCCGCCGATGATCGCCATCACCAGAAAGGCCGCCCCGCTCTCGGTCTCGTCGTCCAGCCCTTCGATGCCGAGCGCGAAGATCGTCGGGAACATGATCGACATGAAGAAGCTGGTGAGCCAGAGCGCACCCACCGCCGGCATGCCGGTGGCGATCGCGGCGAAGCCGCACAGCACTATGTTCGCCGCCGCGTAGATCGCGAGCAGCCGCGCCGGTGCGATCCGCTTCTGCAGGAACGCGCCGCTGAAGCGGCCGATCATCAACATGCCCAGGCTGCCGGAGAGCAGGAACGCGGCGGTGCGCTCGCTCAGGTGCGGAGCCTGTATCTTGGTGAAGTCGATGAAGAAGCTCCAGACGCCGACCTGGGCCCCGACATAGAGGAAGAGCGCGGCGATGGCGGCGAGCAGCCTGCGATGGCGGAGCACCGCGAACATGGAGCGGCCATTGCCGGGCATCGTCTTCGCCCGATCGAGGGCCGGGAAGCGCGTGCAGGCGATCAGCAGGGCGAGAAGGCAGACTACGACGCCGATCGCGACATAGGGGCCCTGCACGGCCGCCGCCGCCGCGGACCGCCATGCCGCGCGTTCGGCCGGCGCCATCGCGGCGATCTGGGCCTGGGTCCGTTCGTCCGTGGAGAAGATGAACAGCCCGCCGACGATCGGGCCTATGATCGCGCCGACGCCGTAGAAGGACTGGGCCAGGTTCAGCCTCGCCGATGCCGTCTCCCGTGCTCCCAGGATCGTTATATAGGGGTTGGAGGCGGTTTCGAGGAAAGCGAGCCCGATCGCGATCACGTACAGGGCGGCGAGGAACAGGCCGAACATTTCGGTGGACGCCGCCGGATAGAAGAGGAACGCGCCGCCCGCGTAACAGGCCAGGCCGATCAGGATCGTGTTCTTGTACCCCAGGCGGCGGATGATCAGGCCCGCGGGAACCGCGGCGCAGAAATAGCCGATATAGAATGCGAACTGGATCAGGCTCGCTTCCGTGCGGGTGAGGTCCAGCGCCTTCTGAAACTGCCGGATGAGCACGTCGTTCAGTGCCGCCGCCAACGCCCAGGAGAAGAAAAGCGACGTGACGAGCGCGAACGCGACCGCATAGCGGCGCTCCACTATCGGCGGTGCGGCAAGGAACGCGCGGCTGGCCATCTCAGATTTCCTCCCCCGAGGCAGAGCGGAATATGCTCTTTTAAATTTGCGTATTTAAAATACAAGTTCATAGAGAAAAACAATATCAGGATAACCCGATGATCGCGACTTCGACCGGTGACTTCCGCCTGGCGGCGCGGCGGCGGTTGCCGCGCTTCCTGTTCGACTATGTCGATGGCGGAGCCGGAGCGGAAGCGACGCTGCGGCGCAACGAGGCCGATCTGGAAGCCCTGGCAATTCGCCAGCGGGTGCTTCGCGACGTGCGGGAGATCGATCTGTCCTGCACGCTGTTCTCGCAACGGCTTTCCTTGCCGATCGTACTGGGGCCGGTCGGGTTGACGGGCATGTACGCACGTCGTGGCGAAGCGCAGGCCGCGCGCGCGGCTGCCGATCGAGACATCGCCTTCTGTCTCTCCACGGTTTCGGTCTGCGCCTTGGACGAGGTGGTTGCGGCATCGTCGGGACCGATCTGGTTCCAGCTCTATGTCATTCGGGACCGCGGCTTTATGCGGGACCTGCTTGCCCGCGCCAAGGCGCAAGGCGCGCGCGCACTGGTGTTCACGGTCGACATGCCCGTCCCCGGGATGCGGCGCCGGGATGCGCATAGCGGCCTTTCCGGGCCATGGGGGGGAATCCGGCGGCTCCTGCAGGCGGCCGGGCGTCCCGGCTGGGCGTGGGATGTCGGCATCCGCGGGCGGCCGCATATCCTCGGCAACGTCGCCCCGGTGCTCGGCAAGGCGAGCGGGCTGGAGGATTTCATGGGCTGGCTTGCCGCGAATTTCGATCCCACTGTCGAGTGGCGCGACCTGGAATGGATTCGCGAGGCCTGGGATGGCCCCTTGATCGTCAAAGGCATATTGGACCCCGAAGACGCAAGGGACGCCGTACGGCTCGGGGCCGATGGCATCGTCGTCTCCAACCATGGCGGGCGGCAGCTCGACGGCGCCCTTTCGACGGCACGGGCGTTGCCGTCGGTGGCGGAAGCGGTCGGGGATCGGCTGACCGTCCTGGCCGATTCCGGCATACGGTCCGGCGCCGATGTCGTGCGCATGCTCGCGCTGGGCGCGCACGGGGTCCTGCTGGGCCGCGCATGGGCCTATGCGCTGGCCGCGGCGGGCGAAGCGGGGGTGGCGCGCCTGCTCGACCTCTTCGCGGCGGAGATGCGCACCACGCTGGCACTGGCGGGTGCACGCACGATCGCGGACGTCGATATGTCGCTGCTGGACCCGCGCTAGAGGCTCGGCGAGTGAATCCCGGCGTTCAGGCCGCTTGCCCGCGACCGGGCACATACCGGTAACGCGTGAGCGTTTCCGGCTTCATCTCGATCGAGAAGCCCGGCCTCTCGGGAGGCATATAGGCTGCCGACCGGATCACGCAGGGATCGATGAAATGCTCATGCAGATGATCGACATATTCGATCACGCGGCCGTCGCGCGTACCGGCGAAGCAGAGATAGTCGATCATCGCCAGGTGCTGGACATATTCGCACAGGCCTACGCCGCCCGCATGCGGCCATACGGGCAAGTCGTACTTCGCGGCCATCAGGAGGACGGCCAGGACTTCATTGACACCGCCCAGGCGACAGGCGTCGATCTGCACCACGTCGATGGCGTAGCTCATGATGAACTGCTTGAAGAGAATGCGATTCTGGCACATCTCGCCCGTCGCGACCTTGATGGGCGCGATGCCGGCGCGAATATGGACGTGCCCCAGCACATCATCGGGGCTGGTCGGCTCTTCGATGAACAGGGGCCTGGCAAAGGCCAGGGCATTGACCCAGTCGATCGCCTGCTCGACTTCCCAGACCTGATTGGCGTCGATCATCAGCACGCCCTCGGGCCCCAGGACTTCGCGCGCGATCGCGACGCGCCGCACATCGTCCGCCTGATCGACGCCGACCTTGAGCTTGATGTGGCGGAAGCCGGCATCGACGGCTTCCTGCGCCAGGCGGCGCAGCTTTTCGTCGTCATAGCCCAGCCAGCCGGCCGAAGTGGTGTAGCAGGGATAGCCCTCGGCCCGGAGCAGCCCGATGCGCTCCTCCTTGTCGGCGGCGCGCGCTTCCAGAAGGGCGAGCGCCTCTTCCGGCGTGATGCAATCGGTTATGTATCGGAAGTCGATCGCGCGGACGAGCTCGGCCGGCGACATGTCCGCGACCAGGCGCCATACCGGCTTGCGTTCCGCCTTGGCCCAGAGATCCCAGACCGCGTTCACGATCGCTCCCGTCGCGAGATGGATGGCGCCCTTGTCGGGGCCGATCCATCGCAGCTGGCTGTCCCCGGTAATGTGCCGCCAGAACGCCGCGGGTTCGGCGCGGATCGCATCGAGCGACTGGCCGACCACCAGGGGGCGCAGCGCTTCGATCGCCGCGACGCAAACCTCGTTGCCGCGGCCGATAGTGAAGGTGAGGCCATGCCCGGAGAGGTCCGGCACGTCCGTTTCCAGGATCACATAGGCCGCGGAATAATCGGGATCCGGATTCATCGCATCCGAGCCGTCAAGGGAAAGGCTGGTGGGAAATCTGATGTCCAGCACGCGCAGGCCGGTGATCACGGTCATTGGTTGGTTTTCTCCGTGACAGGGGAGATCATATGTCGAGCACTAAGCCTTTCATATTGGGCCATGGTAATTTTGTATATGGAAATATGATTTCTAGATAAAATTACGCCTCTTAAGGCCTTGATAGCCGGGCTGGCAGTGCCATTGCGGGCGCTTCCCGGCATGGGTTTTCCATATTCGTGCAGGTGCCGAGGGGCATGCCGGCGAGGGCACGCACCTCCGCCGCGTGCGGCGCCGCTCGAGCCACGCGCGAGAATGGAATCCGGAAATGCCCTTCGAGGCGCGGCACCGGGCCGCGCCGGCCTAGCTGGTCTTGCGGGTCCTGCGCGGGCGCTTTGGTTCGGGTACGGAAAGGCTCGGCACCACGGGCGCTTCCTGCCGATCATACCAGCCCAGGACAGTCGATATGTCGAGTGCCGTGGCCTTCAGGAGCGCCAGCGTCTCTTCGATCGACAAATGCGGGGCATCGTCGATCGCCGCCAGGAACGGAATGGTGAGCGCGGCGACCACCTGGCCGCTGAACCCGAAGATCGGGCAGGAAAGGTCCGAGACGGCGGCCAGCCGCGAGCTGGCGATGGATTCATGTCCCTGCGCGCGCACGGTGGCCAGTCGCTTCGCGAGCTTGCGCGACGGTGCTTCGCCAAGCACGTCCGGCCAGCTCGCCTCGTCCATGAACGCCAGCAGCACATGGCCCGAACAGCTGGTCTCCAGCGCGATGTCGGTGCCGAGGCGAACCGCGAATCCGGTCGGTCCCGGGCTTTCCTGGCGCGCGACGATCAACCCGCGTCCGCCATTGACGACCACGAGATGGCAAGACTGCATCGTTGCCGCGGCAAGCGCGCGCATCCGCGACGCGGCCACATAGGTGAGCTCCTGCGCGGGCGTGGCGCGGTGCGCCAGCTCGAGCAGCTTGTAGGTGACGCGATATCGATCGCTCGCGGCCTCCTTGTGCAGCCATCCCCGGCGGTCCAGGGCGACGACCACGCGGAACAGCTCGCTTACCGAGCGGCCCAGCCGTTGGGATATCTCGGTGATGGTCAGCCCGAACGGCTCGTCGCCGAGCAGCTCGATCACGTCGATGCCCTTCTCCAGCGCAGGCGCGCTATAGTTGGGCGAGGCGGTCTCTCCGTCCGATCTGGTTCTCTTGGCGACGGGCTTGATCTGCGATGCGGGCTTCGGCGGCATCGGCCGAGGCTAGCGCAGCGCGGACGGCTTGTCATGTCCCGCGCAAGAGAGATTCTCCCATTGGGGTGCTTTCGTCACGTTCGGTCCACGACGAGAAGATGGAAGGTCCTTGCCGCGGGCATGATCACGGCGCGTGCATTGGCGGCCAGCGCGTCTCGATCGACGATATCGGGATCCTGCACGACGACACGTATCCGGCCGGGCCGATGCGATGCATCGACCAGATTGGCCGCGCCTCCCAAGGCGGCCGTGATGGCGGCGGGAAGCGGAATCCCGGCCTTGGTGCCTGGCTGGACAGGCGCCGCCGGCGCCGGGCGCCCGACGAGATCGCGCATTTCCATGGCCAGCGTGTCCGCGATACCGCCCACCACGACCTGGAGATTGTTGTCCGCCAGCTTCAGGATCCCGCGTGCGCCGAGTGCGCGCAGGCCGGGCTCGTCCAGCGCCGACATATCCTCGACACGCAGGCGCAAGCGCGTGGTGCAGGCGTCGATGGTGCGCAGATTGCCGGCGCCTCCCAGCGCGGCGACGATCGCGCCGGCCCGGTCGCCTGCCGGTGCCGCCACGGGCACGGCGCCTTCCTCGACGGCCCCCCGGCCCGGCGTCTTCAGGTCGAATTTCAGGATCGCCCAGCGGAAGAGCCCATAATAGATCGCCGCATAGGCCAGGCCCACGGGGAGGAGGAGCAGGGGATGGGTGGCGCGGCCATAGTTCAGCACATAGTCGAACAGGCCCGCGGAGAACCCATAGCCCAGCTTCACGCCGAGCAGGTGCATCACGACATGGGCGAGACCGGTGAGCACCGCGTGCGCCACATAGAGCGCGGGCGCCAGGAACATGAAGCTGAACTCGATCGGTTCGGTAACCCCGGTGAGGAACGAGGTGAGGGCAAGGCTGAGCAGCATCCCCCCGACAGCCTTGCGCCGTTCCGGCACGGCGGTGTGGTACATGGCCAGGCAGGCGGCGGGCAGGCCGAACATCATGACCGGGAAGAAGCCGCTCATGAAGGCGCCGGCGCTGGGGTCGCCTGCGAAGAACCGTGTCAGGTCGCCGGTCTTCCCGGCATATTCGCCCACGACGAAATAGGCGATATTGTTGAGAATGTGGTGCAGGCCGGTGACGATCAGCAGCCGGTTGAGCACGCCGAAGGCAAACAGGCCCCAGCCGCCCGCGGCGACCACGCCGCGGCTCAGCACGTCGATCCCTCCGCTGATCCAGTCATAGGCCGGGCCGAGCAGCGCCCCGATCGCCAGGCCGAGGACGCCGGCTATGATCGGCACCAGGCGCCGGCCCCCGAAGAATGCCAGATAGTCGGGCAGCCTGGCGGTCGAGAAGCGATTGTAGCAAGCGCCGCCGACCAGCCCGGCGACGATGCCGACCGGAACCTGCAGTTTGTCGATCGTCGCGGCCTTCCATGCGGCGGAGAGCGCGGCGGCGATCGCTTCGTCGGCGCCGGGCGGGATCGTTGCCGGCGGTACCGCGAGGAACACCTTGGCGGCATTGCCGATCACCAGATAGCAGACCACGCCCGCCATGGCCGCCGCGCCATTGCCGTCGCGCGCAAAGCCCGTCGCGACCCCGACGGCGAAGAGCAGGCCGATATGCGCGAAGATCGCATCGCCCGCCGCACTCATGAAGGGGAGGTCGAGCAGGTCGGGCTGGCCGAGCCGGAGCAGGAGCCCGGCGATCGGCAGCACTGCGATCGGCAGCATGAGCGCACGGCCGAGCGGCTGGAGGAAGGTGAGGGGGGACTTCATGCGGAAAGCTCCTCGGCGAACCGACGCGCCAGCGCCCGGACTTCGGCTGCGGATGCGCAGGCCAGCGCCTGCCGGGCATGGTCGGACGCGGCGTTGACGGTGAGTGTGGTGACAAGCGCCTTGGTGAGCGCCACCTGGGCCGGCGGGACGGAGAGTGTGCGCACTCCCAGCCCGATCAGGATGGGCGCCGCCATGGGATCGGCGGCGAGCCCGCCGCACACGCTGACCGGTGTCGAGCCGGCGCGGGTGCAGGTTTCCGCGATCAGGCGCAGAACCCCGGGATGAAGGCCGTCCAGCATTGCGGCGACCGCGGCATTGCCGCGATCCGCGGCCAGCGCATATTGGGTGAGGTCGTTGCTGCCGATCGACAGGAAGTCTGCCTCGGCGGCGATGAGGTCGGCGCCGATCGCGGCGGCGGGCGTCTCGACCATCGCGCCCAGGGCCACTGCCGTGTCGCCGCGCAACCGATCGAGCACCGCGCGCACCGCGGCCATCTCATGGGCGCTGGCGATCATCGGGACCATGATGCGCAAGGGCCCCTGAACCGGCAGGCCGAGAATCGCCGACAATTGGGCTTCCAGGATCTCGGGACGGGACAGCGCGACACGGATGCCGCGAAGGCCCAGCGCCGGATTCTCCTCGGCCGGAAGGCTGAGATAGGGGGCGGGCTTGTCGCCGCCCACGTCCAGGAGCCGCACCGTGATCGGCCGTTCCGGCAGCGCCTCGAAAATGGCGCGGTAGGCCGCGCTCTGCTCGCCGATATCGGGGGCGGCTGCTCGCTCGAGGAACAGAAACTCGGTTCGCAGCAGCCCGCAGCCGTCTGCGCCGGCCGCCATCGCTGCCTGCGCATCGGCGACGGAGCCGCAATTCGCCTGCACCGAAACCGTTATGCCGTCGGCGGTATGCACCATCGCGGCGCCGATCGTCCGCGCCCGGGCTTCGACGGCGGCGCGGCGGGCCCTGGCGGTCGCCAATCCTTCGCGTGCCTGCGCGTCCGGGTCGATACGCACGAAGCCCGAATCGCAATCGATCAGCAGGCTGGTGCCTTCGGCCACGGCTTCGAGCGGCGCGCCGAGCGCAACGATCATCGGCAGGCCGATTCCGGCCGCGAGAATGGCGACGTGCGCGGTGGGACCGCCCCGGGTGAGCGCGATGCCGGCGATCCGATCGGTGTCGAGCGCCGCGAACTGCGACGGCAGCAGATCGTCGGCAAGCAGGATCGCGCCTTCCGGAGGCTTGGTCATGTTCGCCCTGGTCCCGAGGACCGCATGGGCGATCCGCTCGCCGACATCGACGAGATCGGCGCTTCGTTCCGCGATGCGCGCGTCGCTGGAAGCGCGCAGGATGCCGGCCTGGGCCTCCGCCGCGGACAGGATCGCGAATGCCGCGCTCTCGCCCGAGTCGATCCGGGCCAATGCCGCATCGATGAGGCTGGGATCCTCCAGAATCGCCCGATGCGCGGTGAATACGTCCGCTGCCTGCCCTTCGCCCTGGGACTCCGCCTCGAGCTCGGCCCATACCGTGCCGATCCCCTGTACGAGGTTGCTCCGCTCGATCATGACGCCTGCGCCCAGGCGGGTCGGGGCCGGCCGATTGGTGCGCAGCCAGGCGGCGGGCCCCATCGCCAGGCCCGGCGCGGCACTGACGCCGCCAATGGCGCCTTCGGGCACGATGCCTTGCGATCGCGCGACAATGGCCGTGGGGGCGTCCGTATCGTGTTGCAGCACCGCCAGGACGCGTGCGATCGCCTCGTCGGCATCCGCGCCGCGCGCCACGATGGCCACCGGGGCGCCATGTCGCAGGCCCAGTCCGAGCATCGCGATCGAACTCGCGGCGGAAGCCCGCCGCTCGCCGCTTTCCAGGAAGACTTCCGCCCGCAATTCGCGAAGCGCAGTGGCGATCCGCGCGGCGGGGCGGGCGTGAAGCCCGTGCGCGAGCGCGACGACGGCTTCGTGACGCCTCGCCTCGCTGGCCGTCGCCTGTGGGCGGGCGACGCCATTGGCCACCGCGCGCGCGCCGATCCGGAGCACCGTCTCGCCGACCGCCACCATGCCGCCGGTATGCCGCGCCAGGACATCGACGCCCGGGCCGGTCACGATGACCGGCGTGGCGGCGGCGCTCGCGCGCAGAGCCAGCTGATCGAGGTCGAAGCGCACCAGCGGATCGCCGGCGGCGACCCTGGCGCCGGGCGATACCAGGACTTCGAACCCCTGGCCCGCCATGCCGACGCTGTCGATCCCGATATGCATCAGCAGCTCCACGCCTTCGGCAAGGGTGAGCGTCACGGCGTGGCGGGCGGCATGAATGGACGAGATCGTCCCGGCGCAAGGGGCGTGCAGCGTGTCACCGATCGGCTCGATCGCCAGCCCATCCCCGACCATGCCCTGCGCGAACACCGGATCCGGGATCTTCTCCAGCGGGATCACCCACCCGGCGAGCGGTGCGCCGAGCTCGACTTCGATCATCATCGTTTCCTTTTGTCCTCGGTGATCGTCACGGCGCCCGCCAAGCCCGTGGTCTGGCCGGGCGCGACCTGGACCAGCAGCACCACCGTCCGCGATCCCTCTCCCGCACGGCAAGGCGCGGAGAGGGGCCTCGGCGCCTGTTCGTGTTTCTCCGCGGCAAGAACGCCATCCACCCAGACCTCCGCGCGGCCGACGACGGTGCCGAACCGAAGCTCGCCACCTGCCCTGCGAACGGCACGGCGCGGGGTGACGGTCGCGCGATAGGCGCGCCAGCCCGCCTTCGCTTCGGGTGCGAAATTATCGCCCGGCGTGACGAAAGCCCATGCATTGTTGTCTCCGTCGCGTGGCGCGAGCGAGGGATCGGGGCGCTCGGACAGTGCCGGCGATCGCCGCCAGGCCGTGATGACCTGGAGCTGCGCCTCCATCGCGACTTGCGCGCGGGGCGCGCGCGCCACTTTCTCCACTATCGCCCCTGCCGGGCGAAGCGACGCCGCCTCTGCGCGCACCAACAAGGGGCCCGCGCCGGCATCCGCCTGCACGATGACCTGTGCAAGCCCATGGAAGAGCGATCGGGAAGGGGCCTTTTCGGAGGCATGGCTGTTCGGGTCGCCATTGCCGACGCCGATGATCGTGCCGCCGTGCACGGTGAAATGGGCGAGGCAATCCGCATCCGGGACGTGCCGGCCGAGCCGGTCGACCGCATCGACGGTGAACGGTTGGACGTCCTCGCCATCCGCCGCCATCCTTCGCCGCGCCGGCGTCAGCCTGAGCGCAACGGGCTTCCCCACCGTTTCGTGCGCGGCGCGGGCGACTTCGCGGCCCGCGCGATACGCGATCGCCTCGATCCGCCCGGGCGCATAGGGCAATGTCCATTCGTTGCCGTTGATGCGATCGACGCGCGCCTCGCCGATCGTCCGGCCATTCAGGCGCAGCGTCACGCTGTCCGCGTTGCTCGTCACCAGCAGCTTCATGGGCTGGCCTTCCCGGCCCGGCCAGGTCCAATGAGGGGCGATCGCCACGACGGGGATATCGTCGCGCCATTGGGCACGGCGGATGTCATGGGCGGTCTTGGGAAAGCCGCAGAGATCGAGGATGCCGAAAAAGCTCGACGTGGTCGGCCAGGCGAAGGGCGTCGGTTCGCCATGATAGTCGAAGCCGGTCCATACGAAGCCCCCGGCGACGAAGGGGCGGCCGGCGATCTCGGCCCAGCTTCGGCGATGGGTCGCACCCCAGTCGGCGGCTTCGGTGTCGAGCGAGGACAGCACATGGGCCGCCGGATCGCTGGCAAAGGCGCCGCGCGTCATCATCGCGCTGGTATCCTCGGAGCTGAGGATCGGCTTGCCCGGGTTCAACCGATGATAGCGGTCATAGTCGTTCGGATAATAGTTGAACCCCATGACGTCGACGACCTGCGACACGTTCTCGGGGTCGTAGAAGGCGCCGTTCATGGCGGCGGTGGTCGGGCGATGGGGATCGAGCCGCCGAACGGCGGCGACCATCCGGCGAACCATTTCCACGCCGGCATGGGTGCCCTGCATCGGTTCTTCGTTGAATACCGACCAGAGCATCACGCTGGGATGATTGCGGTCGCGCCGGACCATCCATTCGAGCTGGGCGAGATAGTCGGGCGCGGGATTGAACCTCCGGTTCTCCGCCATCACCAGGAAGCCCATCCGGTCGGCAAGATCGAGCAGTTCGGCGGCGCAGGCATTGTGCGAGCAGCGGATGGCGTTGCAGCCCATGTCCTTCAGCCGCGCCAGGCGCCAGGCGAGCAGGGCATCGGGCACCGCCACGCCAACGCCGGCATGATCCTGGTGGAGGCAGACGCCCTTCAGCTTGATGCGCCGGCCGTTGAGCGACACGCCCAGATCGGGATCGAAATCGATCGTGCGAAAGCCGATGGCCAGATAGCGCGCATCGGCGGGCGACCCTGTCCGGGTAACCCGAACCACGAGCCTATGCAGCGCCGGACGCTCCAGCGACCAGAGCCGCGGCTGCCCGGCGGCGAGCGTCAGCTTCGCCTCGCCGCGTTCGAGCGCGGCCACGCGGGCCGAGATGCGGGTGCGCGCGGTCTCCTGGCCTTCCGGGTCCAGCAACACCGCCTCGATCGCCACCTCGGCCTCTTCCGCCGCTACGCTTTCGAGCGTCACCGATACGGGCAACTGCCATTGGCCGTCCTTGCCGCGCACCGGGCGCGCATGGATGCCATCCGTGGCGATCGACACCGCCGGGCGCCGGGCCAGCCAGGCATGCCGATAGATGCCGGCGCCTTCGTACCACCAGCCTTCCATCACGGTGGCATCGACCCGTATGGCGATGACGTTCAAGGCATCGCCGAACCGGGCGAACGGCGTGATATCGATATAGATGCCGGTATAGCCGGACCAGCTATGAGCGACGACATTGCCGTTGACCCAGATGGTGGCATTGGTGGCGATCGCGCCGAACTGCACTTCCAGCCGCTGGCCGCGATCCGCCTCGTCGAGCCGGAATGTCCGCCGGTACCAGCCGATGCCGCGCTCGCGATAGCCCTGGCTGACATTGGCGGTTTCGACGACGGGCTGAAACGACGCCCAATCGTGCGGCAGCGCGACCTGCTGCCAGTCGCTGTCGTCGAAATCGAGCGCCGCGGCGCCCGGTGCGGTGCCGGCCTTCACGCTCAGATAGGTGTCGTTGTGCGTCACCGGGGCGGCGGCCGGCACTTCGCCTTTATGGAAGCGCCAGCCGAGATCGAAGCAGGTCCGCGAGGGATCGGTCTCGGGCAGGGGCGGGGGCAGCACGTCGCTCGGCGGCGGCATGGGCGGCCCGAAGCCGGCATCCGGGGCGCGCGGCATGGCCGCCGCCGGCGCGCCGGCCAGGATCGTCGCGATCCCGGCCGAGTCGCCGAGAAGGGCGCGCCGCGTGCAGTTCATGCGGCACGCTTTCCTTCGATCCAGGTTCCGCAAGGCCTGAAGTCGCGGTCCAGTCGCACCCAGTCCGCGCGGAAGCCCGGTGCCAGGGTCCCCCGCTCGCGATCGAGGCCCAGAAAGGCGGCGGGGTTGGTCGATGCCAGTGCCGAAGCGGTCTCGCCGCGCAAGCCGAGCATTCCCACGCTGTTGGCGACGGCGCTCGCCATGTCGAGATCGGCGCCGGCAAGCGTGCCGTCGTCGTAAAGGGCCTTGCCATCGGCGACGCGAATCTGCCTCCCTTGCAGGACGAAATCCTTCTCGATCGCGCCGACCGAGGGCATGGCGTCGGTGACGAGCATCATCCGCTCGAGTCCCCGCGCGCGGATCGCGATGCGCAGCATGGCGGGGGACACGTGCACGCCGTCAACGATCAGCCCGCACCAGGGCCGGGGATCGTCGAGCGCCGCGCCGGCAATTCCGGGCTCGCGATGATGTAGCGGCGGCATGGCATTGAACAGATGGGTGACTCCCGTCACACCCGCTCCGAATGCGGCACGCGCTTCCGCATAGCCCAGGTCGGTATGGCCGGCGCTCACCCTGACTCCGGCAGCGACGAGCGCCGCGATCGCGCCGGCATCCGCGCATTCGGGGGCAAGCGTCACCATGACTACGCCGCGATGCGGCCTGGTGAGAAGCGCCACCATTTCCGCATCGAGCCGACGGAAATGCGCGGCATCGTGGATGCCCTTGCGGCGGGCGGAAAGGCAGGGCCCTTCGATATGGATGCCGACGACGCCGGCTATGCCCGCGGCGATCGCCGCATCGCTCGCCGCAAGGGCCTGGGCGATGCGATCGGGGCGATCGCTGATCAGCGTGGGAAGGAAGGCCGTGGTTCCGAAGACGGCATGGGCGGCGGCGATCCTGGCGATGCCATCGACGCTGGGATCGTCGTTGAACAGCGTCCCGCCGCCGCCATTGACCTGGGTGTCGACGAAGCCCGGCATCAGCCATCCGCCGTCGAGGTCGATGGCGTCTCCGTCCATCCCCCGCAATGGCGAGAGCGCTGCGATGCGCCCGTCCGCCACATGGATTTCCGCGCCCTGCCAGATCAGCCCGTTGACGACCACATTGCCATTGCCGAAGCGATAGGGGCTCATTGGGTCCGGGTGACCTTGGCGAGATAGGGCGGCTGATCGGGGTCGAGCCCGCGCGCGCGCGACAGTCGTTCGACAAGGCCATAGAAGCTGGCGAGCTGGAGGATCGGCTCGAGCGCCGGATGCATCGCTTCGGCGGGGAGCGGCGAAGTCCCTCCGGCGCGCGCCGTCAGCACGATCGCGCCGCGCCCCCGGAATTCCTCCGCCATCGCGGCGACGCCGTCGCCCGCGGCGTCGGAGGTCGCGAACGCCAGGATCGGGAAGCCGGGGCCGACGATGGTCATCGGTCCATGGCGGACCTCCGCGGAACTGAACGCCTCCGCCTGGATCGCGCAGGTTTCCTTGAACTTGAGCGCGGCTTCCTGCGCGACCGCGAAGCCATAGCCGCGTCCGAGGACGAACATCTGCCGTGCGGCGGACAGCGAGGCGACGCCGGCGCTCCAGTCCAGCGCCACCGCGCGGGACAATGCTGCGGGAAGCGCCTCCACCCCGGCGGCGAAATCCGCATCGCCCGACCAGGCCGCCACCAATGCCGCCATGGCCACCATGGCGGCGATGCACGACTTGGTCGCGGCGACGGAGCGCTCGGGTCCCGCCCATAGCGGCAGCAGCGTATCCGCGCACCGGGCAAGCGGGGATTCCGCATCATTGACCATCGCGACGACAGGGATGCCGGCGTCCCGCCAGGCATCGACCGTCGCGAGCAGGTCGGGGCTGCGGCCGGACTGCGATATGGCGAGGCACAAGGCGTCGTCCGTCGCGACCCGCGCCGCGAATACCGACGCCACGGAAGGGGCCAGCGAAGCGACCGGCACGCCGATCATGGTCTCGATCAGATATTTCCCATAGGTCGCCGCATGATCCGAGGATCCGCGCGCGCAGGTTCCAACGAGATGGAGCGGCCTATTGCGCAACCGCTCTCCCAATGCGCCGAACGCATCGCGATTTTCCGCGAGCTGCCGCGCGACGGTCGTCGGAATTTCCTGTGTTTCCTGCCACATGAGGCTAGGCGCTGTCGAAATGCTCGTGATCGTCACTGGCTAGAGATCCGTGAGTTCGGCGACGAAATCATACGTGTCGCCGCGATAATAGGATTGGGTGTATTCGACGGGCCGGCCGTCGCGCAGGAAGCCGCATCGCTCGATCAACAGCCCGGGCGTGCCGGCTTCGACACGGAGCAGGCGCGCCTGGGAGCCGGTGAACGGCACCGCGCGCAGCCGCTGCAGCGCACGTACGGGGCGATGGCCGGTGAGGGCGAGGGCCGCATAGAGCGATTCCGAGACGTCATCGATCCCGCTCAGGCAATAGCTGGGGACGGTGGAGAACTCGATGGCCATCGGCGCGTCGTCGGCGATCCGGACGCGGTGGAACCGCATCACCGGCGCGCCCGGCGACAGGTTGAGCTGCATCGCTTCCACCGGGGTAACCGCTCCCGCAGCCCGGAGAATCCAGGCACTGCTCGGCAGCTGGCCACGCGCGGTCATCTCCTCGGAGAAGGAACTGATCCGGGAGAAGTTCTGCTCGATGCGGCGGGTCACCGTCGTGCCCGCGCCCTGCTTGCGCGTGAGCAATCCGTCTTCCGCCAGTTCGGCAATGGCCTTGCGGATGGTGATGCGCGACACGCCATATTCGGCGGCGAGATCGCGTTCGGGCGGGAGGGCTGCGCCGGCTTCCAGCCGCCCCTCCGTGATGGCCCTGCGCAGCATGTGCGCGAACTGCGCGTAGAGCGGCTTGCGGTCGCGCGGCAGGAGTTCGCCCAGTCGCGCGTTTCCATCCAGCTGGGGCAGGGATGCCGGCGCGGGCGCGGCGTGTATCCCTGAGCCCTGGAGGGCGATGCCGGCGGTCATGCCGGGAACCCGCCCGGACGGCGTTCGCATGTCGTGCGCGGGCGGTTCGACAAGAGACCAATCATGCCGAGCGCATGCGCTCGGCAGAAGCGCCGCGACCGCGCGATCGGGAACTGCGCAGACATGCCCGTGTCGTTCATTTTTCCTCTCATCCGGCTCGAATCGTCCGGCGCAACATCAGGGGAAACTAAGCAAATGTCATGCTTCATTTTCATACACAAAACAAATTTCCAAAAATCCGTTGCGTGATTGGTTCGTTCGTGGTTACACACTGGTCCCAAGGCGTCCCGGCGTTGGATTCGGCAGAATCGACCAGGAGAGGCGTCAGAGAGACGTTCTGTATCCGCAGGGAATCTGGGCTGGCGTCGTCAGTCCTGCGATGCAAGCGAGGGGGTTATGTCAATGAATCTACGCCTGAAATTCCTGATCGGTACGGCGCTGACCTGCGCCGCGATGCCTGCCTGCGCGCAGGATGCCGTGCCGTCGCAGCGTGAGGACGGCTCGAACGGCGAGATCGTCGTCAATGGCATCCGCAAGAGCCTTCAGGACGCGATCGAGACCAAGCGGCGCGCCGATTCCATCGTCGACGTGATCAGCGCCGAGGATGTCGGCAAGCTGGCCGACAGCAACGTCGCCGAATCCCTCGCCCGCCTGCCCGGCGTGACCGTCGACCACCAGTTCGGCGAGGGCGAGCAGCTGTCGATCGCGGGCGTGGAGCCGGCGCTGAACCGGTTGACCATCGACGGCCATTCCGTCGCCTCCGCCGATTGGGGCGGCAACCCCTCCGATCGCTCCAGCCGCTCGTTCAACTATTCACTGCTCTCGCCCACCATCATCAGCCAGGCGGTGGTCTACAAGACCCCCGAGGCGCGGCTTCAGGAAGGCGCGATCGGCGCCAGCGTGGACATCGTCACGCGCAAGCCGCTGGACCTCGATCCGAACACCGTCGCGGTGACGGGCGGCGGCGAGTATAACAGCCGGGCGAAGCGCGGCAGCTTCCGCGGCTCGGCACTGTACAGCTGGCGCAATGAAAGCGGCACGATCGGTTTCCTGGGCGCGGTCAATTACGACAAGGAGCAGCTCAGCCGGGCCGGTTCCGCGGTCTATTGGTATCGTACCGGCGACGCCCTCCTCGAACGCTACGCGCGCGACGGTTCGGGCAACATCCTCTATGGCGCGGACGGCCGCGTTCCCGGCGGTCCGACGCTGAACGGCCAGTTG
Source organism: Sphingomonas sp. IBVSS2 (assembly GCF_002127225.1). GTDB lineage: Bacteria > Pseudomonadota > Alphaproteobacteria > Sphingomonadales > Sphingomonadaceae > Sphingomonas. The sequence goes on along the minus strand of NZ_NFUR01000008.1, from coordinate 26,075 downwards.
CCGAACGCGGCGATGATCGCCGAGTTCAGCAAGGCGCGCGTGGCGTCTTTCCTCGCCCGCGAATTCTTCCGGCAGGAGCGCGAGCGCATCGGCTTCTCCGGCGCGCTCCAGGTGCGTCCCGCCGACAATCTGACGCTCACCGCGACCGGCCTCGTCATTCGCGGCAATTACGACAATCTGTCGAACTCCGAATATACCTATGGCTATGAAGGGTCGCTCCTGCAGAGCGCGACCTATGCGAACGGGATGGTGACCTCGGCGACCTTCGCCGGCATCACCGGCAACGGCGCCACCGGCCAGCTCGACACCAATTTCCGCCGGACCCGCGTCAAGAACGACTCGATCGCGCTGATGTTCGACTGGAAGCCGGGCGCGTGGGAGATTTCGGGCAATTTCGGCGCGACCCGCGCATCGGGCGGCAAGGATCCCGAATATCTGCTCGACTTCCGCACGAAACAGGGTTTCACGTCCGGCACCAACGGCAGGAATACCTATGTCAACTGGCAGTTCCCGGCGAGCGACGCGTCGCGCTGGCTGAGCAATTTCACGGCGCTCGGCGGCGAGAACCAGGGCGAGCCCGCGGTGCTCGCGGCCAATGGCGGCCGCCCGTTCTTCGGCCGGCAGATCGGCGGCATCACCTTCGCCGAGAAGACGCGGGACCAGGAGCTGTTCGGCCAGGCCGACGTCGCCCGCGCCGTCAATCTTGGCCCGATCAACAAGATCCTGTTCGGCGCGCGCTTCGCCAGCCACACCAACAGCAGCACCACCCTTGGCGGCGCCGCGTTCACCAACCAGAATTTCACGCTTGCCGATCTGAACCCCTATGTGCTCGACGCCGATCTGTACAACGGCCTGGGCGTGAGCGGGAACGGCACGCCCTACGCCACGCTGGACGCTGACGCGATCCGGCGGACGCTGGAGAAATACGGCACGATCAACGTGAACCGCGGCCTGTCCAAGGACCAGTATTTCCGCGTCCGGGAGAATATCCTCTCCGGCTATGTGCAGGCCAATTTCGAAGCGGGCCGCTTCCGGGGCAATATCGGCGGCCGCTACGTCTTCACGCGCGACCGTTCGGAATTCTACGTCCAGAGCGGCGGCATCTTCGCGCCGACCACCGTCACCACCGACGACAAGCGCTTCCTGCCGTCGGCCAACCTGATTTTTCAGGCGGGTGAGAATGTCGTGCTTCGCGGATCGGCCGCGAAAGTGATCGCGCGTCCGCGCTATTCGGACCTTGCCGGCTCGCTCTCGCTCGACGACACCAGGCGCAGCGGCAGCGGCGGCAATCCAAACCTGAAGCCCTATGCGGCCACCAATTTCGGCCTGTCGGCGGAATGGTATTTCGCGCCGGCGAGCTATATCTCCGCCGAGATTTTCTATCGCGACGTCTCGAACTATATCGGCAACGAGACGCAGGACGGCGTCCAGATGACGAACACCGTCACGGGCCGGACGCAGACCTATTCGATCTCGCGCCCGGTCAATGGCGGCAAGGCGAAGGTCACCGGCTTCTCGCTGACGGCCAATGCCAATCTGATCTGGGGCTTCGGCATCCAGTCGAACTATACCTTCACCGATGCCGATACGGGCCTGCCGACCGGCCTGCCGTTCCTGTCGCGCGACGTCTTCACGATCGTGCCCTATTTCGAGAAGGGGCCGTTCCAGGCTCGTGTCAGCTACAATCGGCGTTCGAAATATTTCTATCGCTTCGGCCGGCAGCAGTCGCAGGATTATACCGACGGCTATCGCCAGCTCGACGCGTCGGTCTCGGTCAATCTGACGGACAAGCTGCAGGTCAGCGCCTCGGCATCGAACCTGCTCGACGAAACCTATTATCAGTACAGCTCGGATCCGAAGTTCCCGACTGCGGTGTACAAAAACGGTCGCGTATATTCGCTGAGTGCGTCGCTGCGCATGTAGGCGCGTTCCGGGCGCGGCGGCATCGTTGCCGCGCCCCGTTACCTGGGTGTTCCCTGATGCCGGTGTCTCTCCAAGTCTGGCATTCGAACCTCGCCGCCCGCGGTACGCCGCGGGCGGCTTTTTGTGCGCTTCGGCACGCTCTACGAATCCTGGCGCAGCCGCAGGAAAGGATTTCCCCCGATGAATGAACGCCGCCGTACCGGACTGATCCTGCTCGCGTCGCTGGCGCTCGGCATCCCGGACGTGGCGGCGGCGGATCCGCTGCCGCTGGTGCCGCTGCCGGCATCGGTGGTTCCCGCCAAGGGGAGCTTCACGCTGGGCCCGGACCTGCGGATCGGCGCGGAGCCGGGCGACCGGGGAGCGGCGTCCGCCGCGCGCCTGCTTGCGGCGCAGCTGAAGGTCGTGCGCGGGATCGCACTGGTCCAGACCAATGGCCAGGCGGCGGTGCGCTTCGTCCGTGACCGGCGGATAAAGGGGAAGGAGGCCTATCGGCTGACCGTGGATGCGAGTGGCGTCACCATTGCCGCATCCGGCGATGCCGGCCTGGTCTGGGGCGCGATGACCCTGGCACAGCTCGCCAGCCCGGATGGGCGCTTCGGCCAGCCCGCCACCATCGCCGGCGTCGTGATCGAGGACATGCCGCGCTTCGCCTGGCGCGGCCTGATGGTGGACGTCGCCCGCCATTTCCAGCCGATCGAGGAACTCTACACCATCGTCGACCAGATGGCGGCGGTGAAGCTCAACACGCTGCACCTGCATCTGACCGACGACCAGGGCTGGCGCTTCGAAGTGAAGCGCTATCCCAGGCTGACCGAGGTCGGGGGATGGCGGCTGCCGCCTTCCGCCGGTGGCCCGGTGGGCGACAAGGTCGGCGGTTTCTACAGCCAGGCGCAACTGAAGGCGCTCGTCGCCCATGCCGCGGAGCGCGGCATCACGATCGTGCCGGAAATCGATCTGCCGGGGCATGCCCAGGCGCTGGTGGCCGCCTATCCCGAATTCGGCGTGTTCGGCGACCGGCCCCCGGTGAGCCACGACTGGGGCGTCAATCCCTATCTGCTCAATCCGGGCCCGGAAGGCGTCGCGTTCGTCAAGGCGGTGCTCGACGAACTCATGGCGGTCTTCCCCGGCACCTATATCCATCTCGGGGGGGACGAGGCCATCAAGGACCAGTGGCAGCGCAGCCCCGCGGTGCAGGCACAGATCGCGGCGCTCGGCCTCAAGGACGAGAATGGGTTGCAGAGCTGGCTGATCGACCAGTTCGGCGCCTATCTTGCCGGCAAGGGGCGGCGCTTGATCGGCTGGGACGAGATATTGGAGGGCGGGCTCCCGCCTTCCGCCTCGATCATGTCGTGGCGGGGCGAGAAGGGCGCGGTCGAGGCGGCCAATGCCGGCCATGACGTCGTGCTGTCGCCCGCGCCGATCCTCTATCTGGATAGTTTGCAGAGCGACCGTAGCGACGAGCCTCCCGGCCGGATCACCATCCAGTCGCTCGAGACGGTCTATGCCTATGAGCCGCTGCCCGCGGGCATCGCTCCCGACAAGGCGCATCACGTGCTGGGTGCCCAGGGCAATGCATGGAGCGAGTATCTGGTGACGCCCTATCAGGTGCAGCACATGCTGTTCCCGCGCGCCGCCGCGATCGCCGAAATGGGCTGGACCCCCAGGCAGCGTCGCGATTTCGCGGATTTCCTGCCGCGCGTCGATGCACAGATGATGCGTTGGCGCCGGGGCGGCGTGGAAGTCGCGGACAGCGGCTTCGCGGTCGGCTTCAAGCTCGACGGCACGCGGGGGGAGGCGCTGCGCAAGGGCAGGGCCAGGCTCTCGTTGGCAAGCCAGATCCGGTACGGCACAATCCGCTACACCGTCGACGGCAGCGTGCCGCAGGCGTCCTCGCCGGTCTATGCCCAGCCGCTCGACATTGCCTTCGGCACGACGATCCGCGCGGCCGGCTTCCGCGAGGACGGCACGCCGATCGCGGCGCCGCGCAGCTTCGAGGTGACGCGTGCCGCGCTGCTCGCCCGCAGCGCATCCGAAATGGTCGCCTGTCCCAAGGGCGCGCTCGGGCTGCGCGTGCCGCTTGCTTCCGAGGCGGCGGCCAACCAGCCGGCATTCAACGTGAACCTTTTCGACACCTGCACGGCCTATCCCGCCGCGCCGCTCGACATCGCGCCCGCCTTCGTCGTGGATGTCGCCCGCCTGCCGCGCCATTACGGCCTCGCCCATGATTTCAAGGCAGTGCGTGCGCACTATAATGTGACGCCCTTCGGCGAACTGGTGGTGCAGGTCGGGTGCACGGACAAGGATGCGAAGCCCGTGGTCGCGGGAATCTTCCCGTTGCCGGACCCGGGCGCCGCGCCGCAGCGCTTCACCTTCCGCGGCGCGCTGCCCCGAGGCATGGACGACCGGGACATCTGCTTCCAGTTCACCGCGCCGACTTCCGGGCCCTTCTATGCCGTCGAGAAGGTGCAGCTGATGGAGCAGGGCGAATGAAATGGCTCGTCGCACTCCTGCTCGCACTGGCCCCGGCGGCCGCGTTCGCCGCGCCGAAGGCGATAACCCGGCTGGACACCGGCTGGCAGGTGCGGATCGCGCCTTCGGACAAGGCGGCCGCAGCGGCACATCCCCGCGCGGCGCGCTGGATCCCCGCGACGGTGCCCGGCAGCGTGCAGCAGGATCTGATCGCCGCCGGGCTGGTGCCCGATCCCTATCGGGGCACCAACGAGGGCGCGATCCAATGGGCCGGCCTGACCGACTGGGAATGGAAGCGGACCATGACGGTGACGCCCGCGATGCTCGCGGCCGACCATCTCGACCTGGTCTTCGACGGCCTCGACACCTTCGCCGAAGTGCGGGTCAACGGCACGCTGCTGCTTGCCGCGGACAACGCCCATCGCCGCTGGCGGGCGGATGCGAAGCCGCTGCTGCGCGCGGGCGTCAACGAGATCACCGTGGTGATCGCTTCGCCGATACGGCGGCTCCAGCCGATGGTGCTGGCCGAGGCACATCCGCTTCCCGGAGAGTATGACAGCGCGTTCGGGGACGAGCCGAAGGGTCGCCAGACCTCGCCCTATGTCCGCAAGCCCAAATATCAATATGGCTGGGACTGGGCCCCGCGCATCGTGACTGCCGGCATCTGGCGGGAAGTGCGGCTCGAGCAGTGGGACGCCGCCCGGATCGATCGATTCAGGGTCGAGCAGGAGGCGCTTTCCGACGCCGAGGCGCGCCTGCTGGTGCGGCTGGAGGTGGTTGCGGGAGCTCCGGGCGCACGGCGCGTGCGGCTGGTCGTGACGACGCCGGCCGGCGGGACCGTGACGGTCGATCGTGCCATCGTCCTGGCGCTGGGGAGGAATCTCGTCTCCGTCCCGGTCACCCTTGCCGATCCGAAGCGCTGGCAGCCGGTCGGCTATGGCGATCAGCCGCTCTACCGGGTGGAAGCGGAGCTAGAGGGTGCGGACCGTGCCGCCACCCGCATCGGCCTGCGCACCGTCGAGCTGTTGCGCGACGGCGGCGCCTTCGGCTTTCGCATCAACGGGATTCCGATCTTCGCCAAGGGTGCCAACCTCATCCCGTTCGACAATTTCCCCGCCCGGGTATCGGCCGGGAAGATGCGGTCGATCCTCGCCGATGCGCGGGCGGCCAATATGAACATGATCCGGATCTGGGGCGGCGGCTATTATCTCGACGACGCCTTTTACGATGCAGCGGACGAGCTCGGCATCCTCGTCTGGCAGGACTTCATGTTCGGTGGCGCGGTGACGCCGCCCGACGCCGCCTTCCGGGACAGCGTAGCGAACGAGGCCGACGAGCAAGTGGCCCGGCTGGCCAATCATGCGTCGATCGTCTTGTGGGCGGGCAACAACGAAGTCCTGTCGGGCTGGGAGAACTGGTCGGACCGCAAGGCGTTCAAGCAGGCGGTGGGCCCGGGGGAGCGCGAGCGGATCGGCGTCGGCATGGCGGTGTTGTTCGACCGGGTGCTGCGCGACGCGGTGACGCGCAACGCGCCGGGGATTCCCTATTGGCCCGGCTCGCCCTCGACGGATTACCGCGGGCCCGTCGACACCGATGCGAGCGGCGACCGGCATTTCTGGGACGTCTGGTCCGGATCCAAGCCCGTCGAGCGCTATCTCGACTCCTGCCCGCGCTTCATGTCGGAATATGGCTTCCAGGCCATGCCCGGGCTCGCGACGATCCGCGAATTTGCCGGCGAGGGGCCGTTCACGCCGGACAGCCCAGTCCTCAAGGCGCACCAGAAATTCCTGGCGGGGGAGGGCAATGGCCGGCTCCAGCTCTATATCGACCAGCGCCTGCGCCCCGCTCGCGATTTCGCCGATTTCGTCTATCTCAGCCAGGTGAACCAGGCCCAGGCGATCGAGATGGCGGCGCTCCACCATCGGGCCTGCCGGCAGGTGACGATGGGATCGCTCTATTGGCAGCTCAACGATAGCTGGCCGGGGATTTCCTGGTCGAGCATCGACCATGCCGGCCGCTGGAAGCTGCTCCATTTCGCCGCGCGGCGCTTCTTCGCGCCCCAGGCGATCGTGGCCGAGCACAAGGACGCAGTGACGCGCGTCGTCCTGGTGTCCGATGCGACCGCGCCGATCGCGGCGCGCTGGCGCGTGCGCGCGATGACGATGGACGGGCGGTCGCTCGGGGAGCGGGCCGCGGAGATCAGCCTGGCGCCGCTGGCCGCGACCGAAGTCGAGCGGATCGACGATGCCGCCCTGTTCCGCGACGCGCCGGCCCGCGCCAGCTTCGCGGTGGCCGAGCTGCTGATCGGCGGGCAGGTCGTGCACCGCACCATCGTGGAGCGCGCGCCGCCGGGGGAGATGGCCTATCCCGCGCCGGGCCTGCAGGCGCGCTGGAACGGCGACAGCGTCACGCTGTCGGCCACCGGCCTCGCCCGTGCGGTGATGCTCGACTTCGGCACGGTCGCGGCCCAGCCGAGCGACAATGGCTTCGACTTGCTTCCAGGCGAGAGCGTGACCGTCTCCATCGCGTCGCAGGCCGGCCGTCCGGCGCTGGCACGCGCCCTGACCCTGAGGAGCCTTGCGCGATGATCTGGCTCCTGCTGGCCCAGGCCGCGCCGGCTGCCGCCGATCCGGTCGTCGAGGCCGTTGCGGCGATGACGCTGGAGGAGAAGGCGGCGCAGCTCCAGTCGACCGCCCCGGCCGCGCCCGAGGCCGGGCTACCGGCCTATGACTGGTGGAACGAGGGCCTGCACGGCCTCGCGCGCAACGGGCCGGCCACGGTGTTTCCCCAGGCGATCGCGCTGGCGGCGACCTGGGATGCCGATCTGCTGCGCCGGGTGGGCGACGTGGTGTCCACCGAGGCGCGGGCGCGCTTCAATGCCCGGCCGGCCGGCGCCGATCGCCGCATCTATGAGGGGCTGACGATCTGGTCGCCCAACATCAACATCTTCCGCGATCCGCGCTGGGGCAGGGGGCAGGAAACCTATGGCGAGGACCCCTATCTGAGCGGCAGCCTGGCCGTGGGCTTCATCCGCGGCCTGCAGGGACCCGATCCGCGCGCGCCCAGGGTGATCGCCACGCCCAAGCATCTCGCGGTGCACAGTGGCCCCGAAGCGGGTCGCGACGGCTTCGACGTCGATCCCTCGCCGCGCGATCTCGAGGCGACCTATCTCCCCGCCTTTCGGATGGCGATCACCGAAGGCAAGGCGCGATCGGTGATGTGCGCCTATAATGCCGTGCACGGCGTTCCCGTCTGCGCGCTGCCGGCGCTCATGGTGGAGCGGGTGCGGCGGGACTGGGGGTTCCAGGGCTTCTCCGTCTCCGATTGCGATGCCGTCGCCAACATCCATCTGTTCCACCATTATCGCCTGGGCGGCGCGGCGGCGTCCGCGGCGGCGCTCAAGGGCGGGACCGACCTGAATTGCGGCTCCGCTTATGGTGCGCTTCCCGCTGCGGTGCGCCAGGGCCTGCTGCGCGAAGCCGAGGTGGATGCCGCCCTGGTCAAGGTCCTCACGGCACGGCGCGACCTGGGCATCGCCTTTGGCGCGCGCTCGCCCTGGTCCGCCATCCGGCCCGAGGAGATCGCCACGCCGGGCCACCAGGCGGTCGCGCTCGAAGCGGCGCGCAAGGCGATCGTGCTGCTGCGCAACGAGCACGCGCTGCTGCCGCTCGATCCGCGCACCCGGCTGGCGGTCATCGGTGCCAATGCCGACGATCTCGGCGTGCTGCAGGGCAATTATCACGGCACCGCCGTGGATCCCGTCACGCCGCTGGCCGGCCTGCGGAAGCGTTTCGCCAGCGTCTCCTATGCGCAGGGCTCGATCCTCGCGGACGGCGCGCCGGTCGTGATGCCGGGCACGGCGCTGCGGGAGCTGCGCGCCGAATATCAGGTCGATGGCAAGACCGTCCTGGCGCGCGCCGAGCCCAGGATCGACCTGGACTTCAATCGCGCCGCACCGGGTCCCGGTGTTCCGGTCACCGGCTGGCAGGGTCGCTGGACGGGGCGCTTCGTGCCGCCGGGGCCCGGCCGCTACCGCCTGGTCCTCGATCAGGCCCAGTGCTGGAAGGACTGCACCGTGCACGACACGGCCACGCTCACCCTGGGCGGGCGCGTGCTCCATGCGGGAGCGCTGCCCAAGGGGCGCGTGGAGCTGACGATCGACAGCGACGGGTCGCCCCAGCCGATCGCGCTCGAGCTCGATCATCGCAGCGAGGACGAGAGCCTCCGCCTCCTCTGGCTGCCGCCGGCCGAGCCGTTGCTGGCCGAAGCGGTTGCGGCGGCAAAGGCGGCGGAGGTGGCGGTGGTGGTCGTCGGCCTCTCGCCCGACCTCGAGGGCGAGGCACTGCAGGTTCAGGTTCCGGGGTTCGTCGGCGGCGATCGCACCGACATTGCCTTGCCCGTGCCCCAGGCGCGCCTGGTCGAGGCGATCCGGGCGACCGGCAAGCCGATGGTGCTCGTCCTGGCGAGCGGCAGCGCGGTGTCGGTGGAGCCGAGCCAGGCCGATGCGATACTCGCGCTCTGGTATCCGGGCGAGGCGGGGGGAACGGCGCTGGCCGATACGCTGGTCGGCGCGAGCAATCCCAGCGGGCGCCTGCCGGTGACCTTCTATCGCGCGACCGGCGATCTGCCTGCCTTCATCGACTATGGCATGAAGGAGCGCACCTATCGCTACTTCACCGGGCAGCCGCTCTGGGGCTTCGGCCATGGCCTGAGCTATACCCGGTTCAGCTATTCCGCTGCCGCGGCGCGCGCCGGCAAGACCGGAGAGCCGGTGACGCTCACGGTCCGGGTCGCCAATGCCGGCAGTCGTTCGGGCGACGAAGTGGTGCAGGCCTATATCGTGCCGCCCGCCGACGACGAAACGCCGACCATGACCGATCCGGTCCTGCAACGGCAGCTCGCCGGCTTCGCGCGCGTGTCGCTGGCACCGGGCAAGGGGCGGACGCTGTCCTTCACGATCGATCCGCGCGGCTTGTCGAGCGTTGCGCGCGACGGCACCCGGCGCGTCCTGCCGGGGAAGTATCGCATCTGGATCGGCGGCGGCCAGCCCGGCGACGGACCCGGGCAATGGGTCGAGGCGATTTTGTCGGGCAGCGCGTGGGAGCTCCCGAAATGATGGACAGGCGCAGCATGCTCGCCGCGGGGTTGGCGTTCGCCGCGCCGCGCCCGGCATGGGCCATGACCCCGTCCTTCGCCTCGCAACGCCCTCCCATAGGCGAGCGTCGCTTCACGAGCCCGGCGGTGGAACGTGAAATAGCGCGCGTGTCGGCCCGGATCGGTGATCCCAAGCTCGCCTGGATGTTCGCCAACGCCTGGCCCAATACGCTCGACACCACTGTCCTGCGTGCCGGCGAGCAGGACAGCTTCGTGGTGACCGGGGACATCCCCTGCCTCTGGCTGCGCGATTCCTCGGCGCAGATGAAACCCTATCTCCACCTGGCCAGGGAGGATGCCCGGCTCGCCATGCTGCTGCGCGGCCTGATCGCGCGCCATGCCCGTTCGGTGCTGATCGATCCCTATGCCAATGCTTTCATGGAGGATCCGCTGGCAAGGACGAGCCTTTCCTGGGCCGTCAACGACGATACCGAGATGAAGCCGGGCGTCGCGGAGCGGAAATGGGAAGTGGATTCGCTCTGCTACGTCATTCGCCTGGGCCATCAATATTGGCGCGCGACCGGCGATACCCGCCCCTTCGATGCGACCTGGGCCCAGGCGATGCGCGCGATATTGCGGACCTTTCGCGAGCAGCAGCGCAAGACGGGCCCGGGGCCCTATCGCTTTCGCCGCAATGCGCCGCAGCCGACCGAGACCTTGCTGTGGAGCACCGGCAATCCCACGCGGCCGATCGGGCTGATCCACTCCGGCTTCCGTCCGTCGGACGATGCCTGCCTCTATTCCTTCCTGATCCCGTCCAACCTGTTCGCAGTTACCGCGCTGCGCGAGCTGGCGGAGCTGTGCTCCGAAGCGCGTCCCGATCCCGTGCTCGCGGCCGAAGCCCTGGCGCTCGCCGCGGAAGTGTCCGCCGCCTTGCGCGCGCATGGCACCATGCGCCTGCCCGACGGCCGGCGCGTCTGGGCCTATGAAGTCGATGGCTATGGCAATGCGGTCTTCCTGGACGATGCCAATGTCCCGTCGCTTTCGGGCCTGGCCTATCTGGGCTGCGCGAAGCCGAATGACGCATTGTGGCGCAGGACGGCGGATGCGGCATGGAGCGAGGCCAATCCCTGGTTCTTCAAGGGGCGCGCCGCCGAAGGCATTGGCGGGCCGCATGTCGGAAGCGGCCAGGTCTGGCCGATGTCGCTGATCGTCCGCGCGCTGAGCGCGCGCGACGATGCGACGATCCGGCGATGCCTGAAGACGCTTCGCGACACCGATGCCGATACCGGCTTCGTGCACGAAGCCTTCGACAAGGACGATCCCTCGATCTTCACTCGCAAATGGTTCGCCTGGGCCAACGGCCTTTTCGGCGAGCTGATCGTTCATCTGGCGGACGTGCGCCCGCAGATATTGAAGGAACCGCTATGAACCTGTCGCGTCGCCAGCTTTTCGCCGGCACTGCCCTGGGGACCGTCGCCGCGGCCTTGCCGCCCGTCCCGGCGATCGCGCCGGCAACGCCCAACCTCTTCATCGGCACCGGCGGCGATGGGCATACCTATCCCGGCGCCACGCTGCCGTTCGGCATGGTCCAGCTTTCGCCGGACACCGATGTCGAGCGCTGGGATACCTGCTCGGGCTATCATCGCAGCGACACCTCGATCATGGGCTTCAGCCACACGCATCTGTCGGGCACCGGCATCGGCGATATGCTCGACGTGCTCGTGGTGCCGACCCGGGGGCCGCTGCATCTGTTGCCGGGGCCGCTCGCCGATCCGGATGCCGGCTATCGCCAGCGCTTCTCCGCCGAGCATGCCGAGCCGGGCTATTATCGGGTGAAGCTCGAGAGCGGCGTGCAGGCGGAGCTCACCGTCACCGAGCGCACCGGCTGGCATCGCCACAGCTTCCCCAAGGGCCCGGGTCATATCCTGATCGACCTGTCGCATATGATACGCGACAAGTCGGACCAGGGGTGGCTGGTCGACGACGCGCATCTCGCCATCGATGCCGACGGCACGCTCACCGGCGGCCGCCGGGTGTTCCGCTGGGCCAAGGGACGGCGGATCTTCTTCGCCATGCAATTCTCCCGCAAGCCCGATCGCATCGCATTCTATGGCGACGACGATGCCGAACAGCCGGCCGGCGCCCAGCGTGTCGCCGGGAAGCGCGTCAAGGCGGCGCTGTTCTATGACGATGCCGGCGCGGCGCCGATCCTGATCCGCTGCGGCATCTCGGCAGTGGACGTCGCCGGGGCCCGGGCGAACCTGGCGCCGAACGCGACGCACTGGAATTTCGATCGGGTGCGGAACGCGGCGGCGGCGCGGTGGCATGCGGCGCTGGGCGGGATCGCGGTCGAGGGCGGCACGCCGGACCAGCGCGTGGTGATGGCATCCGCCTTCTATCATGCGCTGCTGGCGCCCACGCTGCTCTCCGACGTCGATGGCCGCTATCCGGGGCTCGACGGGAAGATCCAGCAGGTGCCGACGGATGCCGCCGCCTATAGCAGCTATTCGCTCTGGGACGTCTATCGCGCGCAGCTGCCGCTGCTCACGCTCGTCGCGCCGGAGCGGAGCAAGAGCTTCGTCGACGATCTGATCCGCCAGACGGCGCAGTCGCCCTTCGGTCCGCTCGTCTGGCCGCTCCAGGGCAAGGAGACTGGCACCATGATCGGCTGGCACGGCGTGGTGCCTCTCGCCGAGGCACAGGCAAAAGGCATTCCCGCCGATTATGCCGCGGCATGGCCGGCGATCCGGCGTCGCAGCTTCGACTTCTCCGCGCCCGACAAGGACAACAGCCTGGGCCGCGACCTGTACGATGCCAAGGGATATGTGCCGGCCGACAAGGTGTTCGAGAGCGTGAGCCGGACCCAGGAATATGCCTATGACGATTGGGCATCCTCGCATCTGGCGCGCGCAGTGGGGGCGGGGGAGGACGCCGAGCGGTTGCGCAAGCGCTCCGGGAACTGGCGCAACGTGATCGACGGCAGGATCGGCTTCGCGCGCCCGCGGTTCGACGATGGCAGCTGGTGGCAGCCCTATGATCCGATCCAGCTCGGGCACATGCCCAAGCCCTGGTGGCGCGACTATACCGAGGCGAATGGCTGGCAGGCGACGTTCCTCAACCAGCACGACGTCTATGGGCTGATCGCGCATATGGGGGGCGATGCCGCCTTCGAGGCGAAGCTCGATGCGCTGTTCAACGCACCGTCGACCCTGCCGGCCAATGCGCCGCCCGACATTGCCGGGCTGGTGGGACAATACGCCCATGGCAACGAGCCGGACCAGCATGCGCCCTATCTCTATGCGTTCACGGGCGCGCCCTGGAAGACGCAGGCAATGGTTCGCCGGCTGTGCACCGAAATGTACCAGAACGCGCCGAAGGGCATCATCGGCAATGACGATTGCGGCCAGATGAGCGCCTGGTTCGTGTTCTCGGCGCTGGGATTCTATCCGGTGGACCCTGTCGAGGCCGTCTATGTCTTCGGCTCGCCGCTCTTCACGCGCGCCAGCATTGCCCTGGCGCAGGGGCGCACGCTGACCATCGAGGCGCCCGGCAACTCGGCGGCGACGCCCTATGTGCACGCGGTCAGCTGGAACGATCGCCCCTGGTCTAAGAGCTGGATCTCGCATGCCGATCTCGCCCGGGGCGGAACGCTGCGCTTCACGATGAGCGCGAAGCCCAATCCGGCGTTCGGGCGCGCGCCGAAGGATCGCCCGCCGTCCGGCGGCCGGTTCCCGGCATGAGCCCGGAAGCCGGCATCGTCGCGCACATGCATGCGCCCTTCTCGAAAAGGCCCTGACAGATGATCGACCTCACGCGCCGCGGTTTCGCCGGCATGGGATTGCTGATGGCGGCGGTGCCGGCCCGGGCGCGGGGCCGCGTCGCGCCGCCCGCGCCCTGGGGCGCGACGCCGTCGCCGCGCCAGCTCGCCTGGCACGCCCATGAGATGTTCGGATTCGTCCATTTCTCGATCAACACCTTCACCGACAAGGAATGGGGCTATGGCGACGAGAGCCCGCGCCTGTTCGATCCGTCGGGATTCGATCCGGATCAGATCGCCGCGGCGGCGAAATCGGCGGGGATGCGCGGCCTGATCCTGACGGCGAAGCACCATGACGGCTTCTGCCTGTGGCCGACGATGCTGACCGAGCATTGCATCCGCAACGCGCCGTACAAGGGCGGCAAGGGCGATATCGTCGGCGAGCTTGCGGGCGCGGTCCGGCGCGCGGGACTGAAATTCGGCATCTATCTCTCGCCCTGGGACCGGAACCACGCCGAATATGGCCGGCCGGCCTATATCGACTATTTCCGCAAGCAGGTGGTCGAGCTGTGCACGCGCTATGGCGAGCTCTTCGAATTCTGGTTCGACGGAGCGAATGGCGGGGACGGCTATTATGGCGGCGCTCGCGAGGCCCGGAAGATCGATGCGCCCGCTTATTACAACTGGCCTTCGATCGTCGCGCTGGTGCACCGGCATCAGCCCATGGCCTGCACCTTCGATCCCCTGGGCGCGGATGTGCGCTGGGTGGGCAATGAGAAGGGCGTCGCCGGCGATCCGTGCTGGCCGACCATGCCCGATCATCCCTATGTGCAGTCGGAGGGGAATTCCGGCGTCCGCGGGGCGCCGCTCTGGTGGCCGGCGGAGACCGATGTCTCGATACGGCCGGGCTGGTTCTACCACGCCGACGAGGATGGCAAGGTCAAGGATCCGGAGCGGCTGATCCGCCTCTATGACGAGTCCGTCGGCCGTGGGACCAATCTCAACCTCAACATCCCGCCCGACCGGAGCGGACGGATCCCCGCTGCCGACCTGGCGTCGCTGCGCGCCTTTGGCGACGCGATGCGCGCCACCTTCGCGCGCGACCTGGCCAAGGGGGCGGTCGCGCATGCCAGCGACGAGCGGGGGGCGGCCTTCGGTGCCGGCAAGGTGCTCGACGGCGACCGGAACAGCTATTGGTCGACGCCGGATGCGGTGAAGACCCCGAGCCTCACGCTCGATCTTGCACCCGGCACCCTGTTCGACCTCATCCGGCTGCGCGAATATCTGCCGCTCGGCGTCCGCGTGACCAGCTTCGCGGTCGATGCCGAGATCGGGGGGCGCTGGCGGACGCTGGCGAGCCACAGCTGCATCGGGGCGCAGCGCCTGATCCGGCTTCCCGCGCCGATCGCGGCGCGGCGCATCCGGCTGCGCATCCTCGATGCCCCGGTTTGCCCGGCGATCAGCGAAGTCGCGCTTTTCCGCCAGGTTGCGCCCGCGCGGCTCGCGGCGATCGCGCCGAGCGATCCGTCGATCCTGTCGCGCGCGCGCTGGACGGTCGTCCGGGCGAGTCCGGGTGGCGATCCCCGGCGCCTGCTGGACGACGATGCGACGTCGCTCTGGACCGTTCCCGCACCGGCGCCGGGCCGTCCCGTCGATGTCGTCATCGATCTGGGCGTGGCCCAGCCGCTCGCCGGGTTCACGCTGACGCCTGCTCGCGAGCCGAGTGCCGATGCCGCGCCGCCCAGGGGTTATCGCGTCGATACGAGCCTCGATGGCCGATCCTGGGAGGCGGGAGGCGAGGGCGAATTCTCCAACATCGCCTATGCGCTGGCGACCCAGCGGATCGCGCTCTCGAGCGTCAGGTCCGCGCGCTTCCTTCGCCTCGTCTTCGAGGCGGTAGCGGTGCCGGCCCGCGAACTGGCGATCGCGGATATCGGAGCGTTCGGTAAGCGATGATGGTCACGTTGGCGGGTGCGCCCCTTCCGCCCCGGGGCCGGCCATGAATACGCTGCTGGAAATCTGCGTCGACGACGTGTCCGGCATCGATGCCGCGGTGGCGGGCGGGGCCGATCGCCTCGAACTCTGCGCGAGCCTCGAACTGGGTGGGCTGACGCCGTCCGCGGCGCTCGTCGAGCGGGCGGTCGCCACGGGATGCCCCGTGCACATGATGATCCGGCCGGTCAGCGGGGATTTCGTGCTCGATGGCGCGGCGATCGCGTTGATGCGGGAGGAGATCCGCCTGGGCGCGTGGTGCGGCATCGCCGGGGTGGTCCTCGGGGCTGTGCGGCCGCAGGGCGGGCTCGACTATGACGCGCTGGCACGTTTTCGCGATGCCGCGCGCGACATCCGGATCGTGCTGCACCGCGCGATCGATCTCGTCGCGGACCCGGTCGAGGCGGTGCGGCGCGTCGCCGCGCTCGGCTATGACAAGATCCTGAGCTCCGGCGGTGCGCCCCGTGCGATCGACGGTGCGGCGACGCTTGCGGCGATGGTCGAGGCGGGCGGCGCGCGTCTGTCGATCGTCGCCGGATCCGGGGTGACTTCGGACAATGTCGCCTGGCTGCTCGAGCATACCGGCGTCCGGGAAGTCCATGCATCGGCGAGCTGCCCCGGGCCGGCGCCGCATCCCGATGCCTTGGCCCTCGGCTTCGCACGCGGACCGCGGAGCCGGACCGATGCCGGACGGGTACGTGCGCTGCGCGAGGCGATCGCGCAATGGAAACGCGCCAGGCGAACCGCGGAGCTTGACGGCCTGCGCTAGGACGCGTCACCGGATCGTGGCGTGACTATCCGGCTTCGATCATGCTCGGGCATCGGCGATGCGGGATCGGCTGACCGGCGGAGATGTCGTGGCGGTCGTCACGGCTATCGCGGGCTCGTCGGTGGACAGCGATGCGCCCTGGCTGTCGACGAGAAATGGCCAGATTGCGAAGAAGAAGGCTTCGGGATCGATCAGCTGCTCGGGCGTTGCGACGCCGGATCGCTTGATCGCCCTCCCGACGATCATGTCCGCCACGATCACCGCCGGCAGAGCGGTCATGAAGCCCGTCCCGCCGGGGATGACGCCGTTCAATGCCGTGCCGACGACGACCTGCTTTCGCCCCTGCCAGCCTTCCGCGACCGCGCTGAGCGGTGGAAGCCATTTCTTGCCTCGAACCACATCCGAGATGCCATGGTAGATATAGGACGCCGCATCCCTCGGCCGGAAGCGGCCACCCTGTTCGTCCAGGGAGGCCGCAAGCCGGGCGGCGGCTTCGTCGATCGTCAGGCCCTTGATGCGGACGCCGCGAGCGGCCCTTTCCAGTGCGGCGTTCACATAGCCCGAAAAATCCATGACATTGAGGCATTCCTGCAGCGATGGATATTTTCGCGGCAGCGTGACCGCTTCCGGATGACCGACGAGACGGGCGGAGACCCGGCCAATTCCCGGATAGTTCACCTCGACCCGTTCGAGCGGTTGCGCGCTGACGATTCCGCCATTGCGCCAGACCGGGATCGGCATGCTGATCTGTTCGACCCAGTGCCGCAATGCCGCGGTCACGCCATTGCCCAGGCTTTCCTTCTCGTCGCCGCGGCTGCCCCAGATGGTGATCAGGCGGTCGATCCGATCGAGATGGGAGGTCGCGTGCACCGCCAGCAGGTTGGCGATGCCGGGGCTGGCGCCGCAGCCGATGATGGCGGTGATGCCGGCCGCGCTGGCCGCCGCGTCGAGTGCCAGCATGTCGAGCGTGGGCAGGGGATCGTCCGTCACATCGACGAAGTGGCAACCGGCGGCGATGACCTGTCGGAGAAGCGGCACCGCGAAGCGGCTCGCCGGACCGACGGTCGACACCACGATGTCGTGCTGGCGCAATATCGTGCCCAGCGCGGCCGCATCCTCGATGTCGACCTTCATGCCGCGCGCGCCGCACAGGGAGGCCGCCCGCGCGGCTGCCTCTTCCGACAGGTCCGCGATCGTGACTTCGGAGAAGCTGTGGAACAGCCTGACGGCCTTGGCGAAGGCCCGGCCGACTTCGCCCGCACCCAGAACAAGCAGTCGCAATTTCGCCCCCTATCGTCAGGACATGAAGAATATCGCGCGCACTGCGCTTGTTGGTTCCGTCGAGCGGGCCGATGCCCTTGTCATGGCTGTGTCGGCACGGCCGCCGGCAGGGCTTCCCCAGCCGCCAGGGCGGCTACTTCCCGAGGGTCGGGCTGTCGGACGAGCCGGCCGAATTTCGGAGCGAGCCAGCGCTCCAGCCTGTCGATCGCCTCGTAGACGACGGGCACCAGCACCAGCGACAGCGCGGTGGAGGTGATCAGTCCGCCGATCACGGCGACCGCCATGGGCTGGCGGAACTCCGATCCCTCGCCAATGCCCAGGGCCGTCGGCACCATTCCCGCCGCCATCGCCACGGTCGTCATCACGATCGGCCGGGCGCGCTCGTGGCAGGCCTCGACCAGTGCGGCCCGGCGCGGCACGCCGTCCCGTTCGCGCTCGATCGCATATTCCACCAGCAGGATGGAGTTCTTCGCGGCCAGGCCGAGCAGCATCAGGAACCCGATCATCGCCGGCAGCGACAGCGCGAACCCGCCCAGCAACAGGCCTGCGAACGCACCGCCGACCGCGAGCGGCAATGCGGTGAGGATCGTGACCGGCTTGAAGAAGGAGCGGAACAGCAGGACCAGCACCGCGAAGATCATCCCGACCCCGGCGATCATGGCGCCGATGAAACCGCCGAACAGCTCGGACATCGCCTCGCTGTCGCCGTAGAGCTGCTGGCGCACGCCGGCGGGCAATGCCTTCATGCCCGGCAGCGCCGCCACCGCATCGGTCGCCTGGCCCAGGGTCAGCCCGGAGAGGTCCGCCTGGATCGTTGCCCGGCGCTCGCGATCGATGCGTTCGATGCGGCCGGGGCCGGCCTCGAAGCCGATATCGGCAACCGCGTCCAGCCGGGTCGTGCCACCGCCTTCGATCGGCACGCGCAGTCCGGCGATCGTCTCGAGATCCAGGCGCGCGGCGGCCGGCAGCAGTGCCCGGGCGGGCAGGTTGCGTCCATCGATCGGCAGCCTGGCCAGGTTGGCGTCGATATCGCCGATCGTCGCGACGCGGGCGGTGTCGGCGATGGCCTCGGCGGTAACGCCCAGGCGCGCAGCCTCGGCGAGGCGCGGCCGGATCACCAGTTCGGAGGAGGAGGGCGGCTCGGCAGCGCGTACGTTGCGCAGCCCGGCGATTCCCTGCATCTCGTGCCGGATACGCCCGGCGGCTGCCTCCAATGCCTGCGGATTGCTGCCGACGAGAATGACCTCGAGATCGGCGCCGGTGCCGTTCTGGCCCACCGGCGTGATGCGAACGTCGCGAATGCCGCGCAGCGCGGGCACCATCCGGCGCTTGAAGACGGCCGCGGTGCCGGCGCGATCCTCCTTGAAGACGACGGTCAGCGAACCATTGTGCATCGCCTCGCCGCCGAAGCGGGTGAAAACGGATGCGACGTCCGGATCTCCCTTCAGAATCCGCGTCGCCTCGGCACTGGCCCGGTCGAGGTCCGCGCGGGTCGATCCCGGTGCCGCCGCCATGTTGAAGACCATGCTCTTCGGATTGCTTTCGGGAATGAACGCCGTCGGCAGCAGCGAAGCCAGCCCGAGCGACCCGGCGAAGAACAGGAAGGCGAGCAGGATCGAGAGGCCGGGATGATCGAGCGCCCAATCGAGGATGCGGCGATACCAGCCGGCCATCGGCTTGCGCGCGTGCGGCGTGCGCGCCGGCACCAGCAGATAGGCGCACATCAGTGGCGTCAGCAGGCGCGCGACCAGCAGCGAGAAGAGCACCGCCACGGCGACCGTGATGCCGAACTCGCGGAAATACTGGCCGACGACGCCGCCCATCAGCGAGACCGGCAGGAAGACCACGACGATCGCGAAAGTGGTGGCAATGACGGCCAGGCCGATCTGGTCCGCCCCGATCATCGATGCGCGATAGGGGCTCTCGCCGCCTTCGATCCGCTTCTCGATATTCTCGATCTCGACGATGGCGTCGTCGACGAGGATGCCGATCACCAGCGTCAGCGCCAGCAGCGAGACCAGGTTGAGCGTGAACCCCAGCGCGAGCATGACCGCGAAGGTGGGAAGGAGCGAGATCGGCATGGCTACGGCCGCGATCAGCGTGGAGCGCCAGGTGCCCAGGAACAGCCAGACGACGAGCGCCGCCAATGCCATGCCTTCGATCAGCACTTCGATCGTCGCGGAGAACTCGGCGCGCGTCTCGTCCGCGCTGGAGACGATGCGCGTGAAGCGAACGCCGCCGCTCTCGCGCGCCAGCTGCTCGATCGCGACATTTGCCGCATCCTCGACACTGATGTCGCTCGCCGGCTTGGTCTTCATGATCTCGAAGCCGATGACCGGCCGTCCATCGAGCCGCGCGAAGGATCGCGGCTCGGTGCCGCCGTCGCCCACTTCGGCCACGGCCGACAGCGGTACGCTGCGCCCGCCGTCGAGCGGTAGCTCGACGGTGCGGAGGGCCTCGGCGCTGCGTGGCGATGCGAGGACGCGCACTGCCTGCTCGCTCTTGCCGAGCTCTACCCTGCCGCCGGCATTGTCGCCCAGCGTGGCGCGCAGCGCCTGGCTGACCTGCGAGGCGGTGAGTCCATAGGCGGCCAGGCGGTCGGGCAGCAGCGAGACGACGATCTCGCGATTGACGCCGCCCAGCCGGCGGATCGACGAGACGCCGGGAACCGCCTGGAGCGTCTTGGCGACACGGTCGTCGATGTACCAGGACAGGTCGACGTCGGACATCGGCGCGGCAACCGCATAGGTCAGCACCGGCACGGCATCGATCTCGACGCGCTCGACCACCGGGGGGTCGATGCCCCGCGGCAGGTCCGCCCGGATGCGGTCGATCGCGGTGCGGACTTCGTCCGTCGCCTTTTGCTGGTTCTCGCCGATCCTGAATTCGACAAGGGTGGAGGAATGGCCGTTGGTGATGGTGGAGAAGACGTGCTTCACCCCCGGAATGCCCGCAACCGCGTTCTCGGCCACGCGGGCGACCTGGGTTTCCAGCTCCGCCGGGGCCGCCCCGCTCTGCGTCACATTGACGGCGACGATCGGAAAGGAGGTGTCGGGCAATTGCTTGATCGGCAGTGCGAGATACGCCCAGATGCCGGCCAGGGTGAGAAGGACGAACAGGACGCAGACCGGAATCGGGTTGCGGATCGACCAGGCTGAAATGGCGACGTTCATGGCTGGCCTTCCACCGGCTTGACGATCTGCCCGGGGACGACCAGGGCGCTTCCACCCAGCAGGACCGGCGTGCCGGACGGCGGCCCGTCCAGCAGTTCCACCATTCCGCCGCCCCGCGCGCCCGTGCGCACCGGCACGCGCGCGACACGGCCCGCCTTGTCCACCGTCATCACCGATGGCCCCCCCTCATGGGAGAGCGCCCGCAGCGGGACCGACCGGACGGAGCGCGCTTCGCCCGCGATCGAAGCAGTCGCGAAGCCGCCGAGGCGAAGCCCGGGATGGAAGGGAAGGAGGATGCGGACCCGGCCGAGGCGGGTGGCGGGATCGATCCGCTCGCCCAGCCGTCGGACGGTGCCGGTCAGTCGCCTGCCGGATGCCAGGGTCACGGTGGCGGTCGTGCCGGGGGCGAGCCTGGACAGGAGGTGCTCGGGCGCTTCGGCGTCGAGTTCGAACAGGCCGTCGCGGGCAATGCGGAAGGGCGGCTCGGTGCCCGTCCCGGCGACGTCGCCGGGGCGCAGGGAACGCTGGACGATGATCCCCGATACCGGGCTGCGCAGCGTCAGCCGGCCGCGGCGCACGACGATCTCGCGCAGGGCGGCCTGCGCCGACTGCAATTGCGCCTGCGCGGCGCGCGCTTCGAAGCCGCGCTGCACGATCGTCTCGTCGGCGATCACGCCGCGCCCGGTAAGATCCGCGACGCGCAGATGCTCGGATCGTGCGCGTTCCGCCGCGACCTGCGCGCTGGTGCGTTGCGCTCTGAGGCGCGCTTCCTCGCCGGCGAGCAGCGCACCGTCAAGCAACGCCACCGGCTGGCCGCGCCGCACCTGATCGCCTTCATCGGCCAGCACGCGCAGCACGCGATAGCCGGACAGCTCGGGCAATATCGCGGCTTCCTCGCGCGCGACGATGGTCCCCGAAACATCGATACCGGCGCTTACTGGCCGAAGCGCCACGCGAAAGACCCCGACGGTGGGCGGCGCTTCCGCCTCGTCGGCGCGCGGCGTTTCCTTTGCGCAGGCGGAGAGCGTCAGCGCGATGGCGGTGACGAACAGGGGCGGTTTCATCATCATTCCCCGGAAAGTGAGGCGGCGATCGGCGAGGGCTGCCAGCCGCCCCCGAGCGCACGGAATACGGTGACGGCGCGGCGGAGGGTTTCCGCGCGGGCAGTGGCGGTGGCGAGATGCGCAGCGCTGCGCGTCCGCTGCGTCTCGAGCAGTGCGGGAAGATCGTTCAATCCGCGCGCGAAGCGCAGCCGGTCGGCCGCATAGGCCTCGTCGGCGCGGCCTTCGGCACGTGCCAGCAGGGCGACGCGCGCCCGGTCTCCCGCCAGTCGGAGCAGGGACTGGTCGGCTTCGGAAAAGGCGGTCTGGACCGCCCGCTCATAGGCGATGACTGCCTGTTCGGCACGTGCGCCCTCGGCGCGCATCTGGGCGAGCAGTCGCGCCCGGTCGAGGATCGGCATGGCGAGCCCTGCGCCCAGGGTCCAGAAGGTGCTGACCGCATTGAGGCCGCCGCCGCGTGTGGCGGTGAGTCCCGCCCCGGGGTTGAGCGTCAGGCGCGGGAAGAGCTCGAGACGCTGGAGCTCGGCGCGCGCGATCGCGGCTCGGAGGCGCTGCTCGGCCTCCCGCACGTCGGGCCGGCGCTCCAGCAGCATGCCCGGCAGGGCCGCGGGCGGCTGGGGCGGGAGATCGAG
Source organism: Sphingomonas sp. IBVSS2 (assembly GCF_002127225.1). GTDB lineage: Bacteria > Pseudomonadota > Alphaproteobacteria > Sphingomonadales > Sphingomonadaceae > Sphingomonas. The sequence goes on along the minus strand of NZ_NFUR01000008.1, from coordinate 3,921 downwards.
GCGGGGGGCGATCGGCAAGGTGTCGAGCGGCTTGTCGGCTTCCCCCAGCAGGACGAGGATCGCGCGCTTCGTCGCGCCGAGCTCGGCTTCCAGCTGGGCAACTTGCGCCTCGGCCTGCCCGACATCGGCGTCGATCCGTGCGACATCGGCGTGCGCCGCCAGGCCGCGCTCGGCGCGCGTGCGCACCGCCGCCAGGATCCCGTGCTGGATGGTCAGGGTTTCCCGCGCGGCCTCGACCTGCGCGGCGAGGCCGCGCGCCGCGAACAGGGCGTCGGCCACATCGGCGACGAGCGTCGCGCGCGTTCCCTCCTGCACGAAACGGGCGGCGGCGAGATCGGCCTCCGCCGCGGCGCGCGCGATGCCGCGCCGGCCCAGCAGATCCAGCTCCCAGGAAAGATTGAATGTGGGCGAGGTGGCGGCGACCGTGGCGCCCGAGGTCACCGCCGTGCCGCCGGGGCCGCCGATCAGCACGTCGGGGCCGGACAGGCTCTCGCTGCGCTGCACGCCGCCGGTCACTTGCAGGTCTCCCTGGACCCGGAAGGGGGAGAGCGCTGCCCGGCGGATCGCCTGGGCTTCGCGCAGGCGCGCCAGGCCGAGCCGGACATCGGCATTGGCATGCAGCGCGCGTGCGACGAGGTCATCCAGCTGCGCATCGCCGAACAGCGTCCACCACCGGTCCAGCGCCGCCGGCTCCGGGCTGGGATGCGACGCTGCCGCCTCGAAGCGTGCGGGCAGGGGCGCGACGGGGCGCCCGATCTCGAGGCTCGGGGCACATCCCGCCGTCGCGAGGACGGCGGGGAGCAGTACCGACGGGATGCGGACGCCGTGCATCAGAACGCCTGGCGGATTCCGAGCATGGCGGACCAGCCCGACATGCGGGGACGGAATTGCGCCTTGGTCGTGCCGTTGAAGCCGTCGAAGCGCAGCGACGAGGTTCGGGAATAGCGCGCACCCAGCTCGACCGTGGTCGATTGCGTGGCAGCGATGCCGACGCCTGCGTCGAGGTGCCAGTTGAAGCCCCAGTCCTTGCCCGAATAGCGGCTGCCGGTGGCAGGCGAACCGCTCAGGCGGCTCATGCGCGAGCTCACGCGCGACATGCCGACGCCGCCGCCGACATAGGGCACCACATGCGCGCTCATCGGGATGTCGAAATAGCCCGCCGCGCCGATGGTGAGCGCCTTGGTCCGTCCGTCCGCGGTGAAGCCGCCGGTGGCCGCCTGCTTCTTGTCGACGCCGGCAGTGGTGTAGCCGACCGTGCCTTCGAGGCGGAACGGGCCGGTGTCATAGCCGATGCCGAGTTCGCCGTTGAAACCGCGCTTATAGTCGGTGTCGCGCTGGAGTGTGGTTCCCGCGGTGGGGTTCTTGCCCTGCAGGCGCGCATTGGAGTCGATGGACAGGCCGGCCCGCGCCACGCCATAGACGCCGGTCGACTGGTCATCCTGCGCGGCTGCGGGAGTGATGCCGGCCGCGGCGATTGCGAGCGCGGCGAACGCGCAGTGACGGAAAGCGGGTACCATGAAAATCTCCTGTCTGCCGAAGCGGCATGAGCGCCGCGTCGCCATGCTTCTTCCGGCAGATCGATGGAGCCTTATGGAGGATTTGATGGAGGCTTGATGGAGGGGCACGATTTGGGCCTCCGCCCCCTCCACCCAATCTACATAATCGGCGACTAGGGCCGTCCGCAGGAGGCGCGATGAGCGGCAGGATATTGATCGTCGAAGACGAACGCGAGATTGGCGACATATTGGCGCTCTATCTCGACAAGGGCGGCTATCAGACGCAGCGTGCATTCTCGGTATCCGAGGCGATCCGGCAGCATGCGCAGTTCCGGCCGGACCTGGTGCTTCTCGATATCGGGCTTCCCGGCGGCGACGGCCTGGAGGTGCTCACCACCATCGGCAATCGTGCGGGCACCCCGGTCATCATGGTCACCGCGCTCGACGACGACGGCTCGAAACTGTCGTCGTTGCGGATGGGCGCCGACGACTATGTGGTGAAGCCGTTCAATCCGGCCGAAGTGGTCGAGCGCGTTCGCGCGGTGCTTCGTCGTGCACAGGGGATGAGCCCGCACCGGACGATCGGCATCGGCAATCTGGTCGTGGATATCGATGCCCATGCCGTGCTGCGCCGGGCGGATGACGGGAGCGGGCTCGAGCGCCTGCCGCTGACTCCCACCGAGTTCCAGATCTTCGCGCACATGGCGCGCCAGCCGCGCCGTGCCTTCACCCGCATGGAATTGCTGGACGCGGCGGCGCCCGACAGCGATGCCTATGATCGGGTGGTGGATTCGCACCTGTCGAAATTGCGGGCCAAGCTGAATGCCGTGGGGTGCGGCGATATGATCGAGCCGGTTCGCGGAGTGGGATATCGCCTTTGGCCCGAGCGCTGAACCGTATCGTCACGCGCGTCTGGCTGCTTGCCGGCATGATGACGCTCATCACGATCGTGATGAGCGTCGCGGTCTATTACGGCGCTACGGTCCTTCGTCTCCATCAGATCGGCAACAGCATGCCGCCCAAGGCGCGTGCGGAGTTCGAGCGGCTGGTGCGTTCGGGGCAGACCGACAGCGATCGGTTCTTCGATCTCCACGAGCAATATTCGGGCGCGCTGATCTTGCCGAGCGACTGGCTGTTCCTGGCGGTGATCGGCATCGTCTCGACCAGTGTCGGCGGCGGCATCGCCTATGTCTTCGCGCGCAGGATCAGCGCTCCGATCAGCGCGGTCAGCCTCGCCGCGAGCCAGGTGGCGGAGGGCGAGCGCGGCGTGCGGGTCGAGGCAGTCGGCCTGGCGGGGGAAACCGCGGAGCTGGTCGACAGCTTCAACCGGATGGCGGCCGACCTCGAAGCCTATGAGCGCGAGCGCAAGATCCTGACCGCGGGCATCGCGCACGAGCTCCGGACGCCGCTCACCATTCTCAAGGGGCGTCTCCACGGGCTGACGGACGGCTTCATCGACCCGAGCACCGACGAACCGGAGCGCCTGTTGCGCCAGGTCGAGCAATTGTCGCGTATCGTCGAGGATCTGCGCACGCTCGCCCATGCGGATGCCCATGTCCTCGAACTGGACCTGCGGGTGGTCGACCTCGCCCGGGTCGTACAGTTCGCGATCGTCGACCTTCGCCCCGAGGCCGAGGCGGCCGGCCTGACGATAGGCGAGGCCTGCCAGCCCGCACGGGTACGGGCAGACCCGGTGCGGATGCGCCAGGTTGTGATGAACCTCATCAGCAATGCCATCCGCCACGGCGCGGATGGCAACGCGGTCGAGATATCGGTGGCCGTCGAAGGCGCCGCCGCCGTCCTTCGCGTTTCCGATGAGGGAAGGGGGTTCGAGGAAGGCGACGAGCACCGCCTGTTCATGCCGTTCTGGCGAGCGGCAAGGTCGCAGGTCGCGGTGCGCTCCGGCAGCGGCCTCGGGCTGGCACTCACCGCGAAGCTGGTCGAGGCGCATGGCGGGCGCATTGTCGCGGCGAACAGATCCGATCGCTCGGGGGCATGTTTTCTGGTCTATCTGCCCCTTTGCGACGGATCCTCCGGCACCGCCTAATGGAGGCTGGTCGCGGCGGGCTGAGCGCGCGGCAGCTTCGGTTTGCGCGCGGCGGCCACGGCGAACGCGCAGAGCGTCGCGTAGCACAGCGCAGGGACGGTGAACGCAGTCGCATAGTTGCTGTGCTCCGAGACCAGGCCGACCAGCAGGGGCAGGAAAGCGCCGCCGACGATCGCAGTGCACAGCAGCCCCGAAGTGGCCTCCTCGCTGGCGCCCGACCGTTCGAGCGTGAGCGTGAAGATGACGGGGAACATGATGGAGTTGAACAGGCCGATGCTGAGCGCGACGAAGCCGGCGGTGACGCCGCCCACCGCGAAGACATAGAGGCACATGGCGGCGGCGATGGCAGTGAAGAGGGCGAGCAGCCGGTGCGCCTTG
>NZ_NFUR01000007.1 GCF_002127225.1 Sphingomonas sp. IBVSS2 | reverse complement strand
CCGCAACGTCCGGGCCCCGGCCGACCAGGAACTCGTCCTGCCGGCTGATCAGCAGGTTGCCCGTCGCGGCATTCAGGAGGAGCTGCTCGCCACCGCGCCCGACACTGGCCGATCCCAGCAAGCCCGACGATCCCAGGGCACTCCCCGAACCGCGCTCGAACCCCGTCCCGGCGCCCGTGAAGATCGCAACCATCCGTTCCCCCTACGCATACACGGACGGCAGATGCGCCGCCCGAATTGGGCTGTCGGCGGAATTCGGCGATAGTTTAGGAGCGCGCCCAAATAATCTCGGGCGGAAGGAATCCCGCGCGCACCGACTTTCATCCTGTCGGCCAATGCAGCGCTCGGCTGCGCCACGCGCATCGTGACCGGGAGATGCGATTGCGATAGATGCGTGCCGTGCCAGTGAATCGATCCGTTCTTCCCGTTGGTATTTCAGTCGGTGCGATCGTCGACCAGGCGCTGGACCTTGTTGCGTCCGGCGGCCTTGCCGAACTGACGCTGCGGCCACTCGCAACCAGCCTCGGCGTCAGCGTGCCGGTGATCTCGACACGCATGGGCAGCAAGGAGCAGTTGCTCGAAGGCGTGACGCAGGCGGCGCATGCCGGCGATCTGGCGTTCTTCGGAAAATGGCGCGCACTCGCGGGCGATGTGGGCGCTCCGGATAGCGCCGCACGCGCCGCGATGGCGGAACTCGCCCTGCGCGAATGGGTGACCCGGGAGCGGCGCCAGGTCGTCCTCCTCATCGAGCTGGTCCATGATCGGGCACTGCGGCCCGACCGGCTGCCCGCGCTCGAGAACTGGCTCGACGATGCCGGCCGGTTCTGGGCCGAACTTCTATTCGGGGACGTGGCGCTGGCCGATCTCGCAATCGGTTATGTGCTCGACGAGGCGGGATTCTCGCTCGGTGCCGACGATAGTCCGCAATATGCGCTGCTGCGCTCCCTGTGCCTCCGGCGCTTCGCTGGCGGCATATTCCCCGGGGCGGAGGCCGGGGACGGCGAAACGATCGCTTCGCTGATCCGCTTGCTCGAGGCCGACGTGCCGCTCACGGCGCGGGAAGGAGATGCCAAGCGCCAGCGGATCGCGGGCAGCGCCGCCGATCTGATCGTCTCGCAAGGCATAGATAGGGTGACGCACCGTTCGGTCGCGCTGGCCGCGGGCGTGCCCGCCTCCACGGTCGTCTATCATTTCGGGGGGCGCCCGGCATTGGTGGTGGCGGGGCTCCACGCCGTCATCGCCCGTTTCCACGGCCGCCGGAGCGATATTCGCGCCGCGCATGACGGTGGACCGCCGAACGACACCAGCATTCAGGACCTGGTCAAGGCGACGTCGATGATCGCGCTGGCCAGCGCCCGCGAGCCCAGCCTGTTGCCCTATGCGCTCGACATGCGGCGCAGGCGCGGCGAGAACTGGCGGGCGAGCGATCTGGCACCCATGGGGATCGGCATCGGGGCCGGCTTCGATCGTGCGGCCGCGCAGGTGCTGTCGATCGCCGTCTTCGGCATGGGAATGATCGGCATGGCGCGCAAGATACCCGATCGCGCGCACTATATGCGTGCCTTCGCCGCCCTCGAAGCCTGGCGCACGCGATCGACTCGCTGAGCGCGCGGAGTCATCGAAACGGCATAACCCGCTGATAGGCGCCGTGCCGGAGTGCGCGGGATGGCGGATCGGGAAACATTGTCGCGCACGCGCCTCGTCGTGCTGTCGCTGCCCTCGCTGGCCTTTGCCGGTTATGACCTGGCCCGGCGAATCTTCCTGGCACCGTATCTCTCCGGCGAACTCGCGCTCCAGATGGGCGTCGTCGGCTGGCTGGTGCTGCTCGCCAACTTCGCGCCGATCCCGGCCGAGCTGCTCGCGGGATCGATGGGCGATCACGGATCGCGCCGGTTCGGGCGGCGGCGCCTGTGGATGATCCTGGGTACGGCGCTCGTGCTGATCGGCACCGCCGCACTGCTCGCGCACGGCGCCGCGCCTTCGATCGCCTCGATAGCGAGCGCATTGGCCGCCTTGGTGGTCGGCTGGGCATTGTGCAACGTCACGCATGGCGCCTGGGCGCTGGAGGCGGCGCGCGATGCCCGGGCCCGCGGACGGGTCTTCGGCACCCGAACGCTGTTCGGTATCGCCGGGGGCATCGGCTTCTCGGCGATCGGCGCGGCGCGGATCCCCGCCTGGCCCTCGCCCTTCATGGCGATCATGATCTTCGTCGCCTGCGGCGCGCTGGTGCTGCACGCCGCACTCATCGCGCTGGTACCGGATCGTGCGGGCCCGCCGGGCAGGTGGCGGGTCGCCGGCCTGCTCGCCCCGCTGCGATTGCTGTTCGCCAGTCGCGACAACCGCCGGCTGGCCGCGCTGTTCGCGCTAAATGGCGCGCATGCGGCGATCACCGCGACCGGCTATTTCTACATGGTCGACGATGGGCTGGGGCTGCGCGGCTGGGCCCCGGCCGGCATTCTCGTCCAGACGATCTGCGCCGCCATCGGCATTCTGGCGGCGCTGCACATCGCCGCCAATCTGAGCGCACACACCCTGCTGCGGCTGACGCTCTGGGCGAATCTGGTTCTGGCGCTCGCCTTGCCGATGCTGCCGGCTCGCTCCCCGACTGCGCTGATGCTGTGGACGATGCCCTTCGGATTGGTCTCCGCGATCGACTTCATGGCCCTGCGGATGCTGCTCGGCGCACGGCTCGATGCCGCGGACACGCCCGCGGGGAAGCGCGCCGCGGCGCATTATGCCGGGTTCCACCTGCCCTTCAATCTGTGCGGGGCCGTCGCCTCGGGTCTGTTGTTCACCGGCTATCGCACCCTGGGGTTCGATCCGCGCGCGATGCTCGCGCCTGAACAGACGTTCGCGCCAGTGCTGCTGGTCCCGAGTCTCGCCGCCGCGCTGATCACCATGGCTTCACTGCGGATCCTGGCGGAGGAGGCAGATTCAACGCGCTGCACAGGCTCCACCACGTTAACTGAACAAATGTAATTCTGCTGTCATGCAGAAACCCTAGGGCGACCCTCGTATCCCGCCGAATCGGTGGAACTTACAGGGGGATTGCGAATGAAGAACGACCTGCTTCGCGTGCTGATGGCCAGTGCAACGACGATTGCATGCGGCTTCGGCATGACTGAACAAGCGTACGCCCAGCACGATTCCGCCGCTCCCGCGCAGGCATCGGAGGCGACGTCGGATACCGGCCTGGCCGACATCGTCGTCACTGCGCAGCGCCGCCAGGAAAAGGCGCAATCGGTGCCGATCTCGATCACCTCGGTCAGCGGCCAGGCGCTGGAGGACAGCGGCTTCACTTCGCTCACCGACCTGCAATATGTCGTGCCCGGCGTTCAATATGACCCCACCCAGGGCGCGGCCTTCCAGATCCGCGGCGTCGGCAGCACTTCGTTCGACTTCTCCAACGCCAAGTCGGTCAACGTCGTCGTCGACGACGTGGTGATGGACGCCCAGCGCGACAACGGCCTGATCGGCCTCACCGATATCCAGCGCGTCGATGTGCTGATGGGCCCGCAGGGCACGCTGTTCGGCAAGAATTCCACCTCCGGCGTGATCGCGATCACCACCAACAAGCCCGTGATCGGCAAATTCTCCGGCACTGCCTATGCCGCCTATGGCGAGCGCAACGACCGCAACACCAACCTGACCCTCAACGTGCCGATCAGCGACCAGGCCGCGCTTCGCCTTTCCGCCTTCGCGCTGGGCCAGGACGGCAAGGGCCGCTACGTCGTGCTCGACCGCAATCTGGGCCTGGTCAGCGAATGGGGCGTGCGCGGCAAGCTGCTGTTCCGGCCGGCGCCCTCGCTCGAACTGGTGCTGGCCGGCGAATATACCCACCATATCGACACGGCCATCCGCGTGCCGGTGGGCGGTCCGGCCGGCTCGACCTATGCGCCCGCCGCCGCGCTCACCGCGGCGCAGATCGCCCTCGGCGTGATCCCGGGGCCCGAGAATGCCGACAGCGCCGATGGGTCGCTCGGCCACAACACCACGACCAACAAGGGCGGCTCGCTCCATGTGAACTACGAGATGGGCCGGCACACGCTCACATCGATCACTGCCTATCGCGAGACGACGTTCGACAATGATACGCCGGCCGATCTGCTGCCCCGCAATATCTATGCCTACATCCCGTTCAACTCGGGCCGGCTGAAGACGAACAAATTCAGCGAGGAGATCCACTTCGCTTCGCCCACGGGCGGGACGCTCGAATATCTGTTCGGCGCTTTCTACAACAAGCTGAACGCGAAGCAGACCCAGCTGCAATGGGGCACGCTCGGCGCGCCGCTGCTCTCGCCCGCCGGCGTGCCGTCGCCGACGCTCTATGCGCTGACCGGCGCGTTCGATCCGATCACGCGGGCGATGCTCGGCAACGCCGTGCTCTTCGATGCCTCCAACGAGACGGCGGCCGCGTTCGGCCAGGTCAAGATCACGCCGGCACGCCAGTTCAGCGTGACCCTGGGCGGCCGCTACAACTATGACTGGAACCGCCAGACGATCGGCTACATCAATATCGATCCAGTGCCGATCACCGGCTATTCGCCCATCTTCGTCGCCACCAGCTCCGGGCCGACCGAGGCATTCCGATCGGGATCGAAGAAGGGCGGCCGCTTCACCTATCGCATCGCGCCGCAGTTCACGATCAGCCGCGACGTGATGCTCTATGCGAGCTATGCCACGGGCTACAAGCCGGGCGGCGTCGCGTTCGTCGGCAATCGCTACGATCCCTATAATCCGGAATCGGTGAAGAGCTGGGAAATCGGCCTGAAGAGCGAGTTGTTCGATCGCCGCGTGCGCTTCAACCTCAATGCGTTCGCGTCGAAGTTCACCAATTTCCAGGCGACGATCCTGACTCCGGTGAGCACCGGCGTCGGCGGGTTCATCCTGGCCTCGGCGATCGGCAACGCACCGGGCCTGCGCTCGCGCGGCATCGAGGCATCGCTGGCGATCAAGCCGGCGCGCCAGGTCACGCTCGGCGGTTCGGTGACCTACACCGACGCCATGTTCACCGACTATGTCGCCAGCCCGACCGCCAACTATACCGGCACGCGCCTCACCAACGCGCCGGAATGGCAGGCAAGCGTCACCATGGACTATGCCGACGAGATCGGCGCCGGGCTGAATTTCAAGGCGCATCTCGACTATGGCTATCGCAGCGACACCCAGACGGTGACGGGCGCGATGCTCGGCGACATCCTCGCGCCCGCCGTCAGCAACCGGGACGGCACCAAGACGCCCAATTCCACCTATTCGCGGATCCCGGGCTATGGCCTGCTCAACGGCCGGATCAGCCTGGCCAAGGTGGATGGCGCGGTCGAGTTCGGTGTCTATGCCCGCAATCTGCTGAACACCTATTATTCGACGGGGTGGCAGATCTACGGCGCGCTCGGCCTGCTCCACTACACTTCGCCGAACGCCTATCGCACGCTCGGCGGCTTCGCGAAGATCAACTTCTGACGCGCGCCTTCGCCTCTCCCGGCCATGCGGCCGGGAGGGATGCGCGCGACCCGACGCACCAAGGACACCCGACATGAAGAAGCTCGCAACCGGCCTCGGCCTGATCGCCACCTGCGGCATTGCCGCAATCGCCGCCGGCGGCATTGCCGCAATCGCCATCGCCCAGGAAGCGCCGCGCACCGACGAAGTGCGGCTCAACCAGATCCAGGTGATCGGCACCCACAACAGCTATTCGCAGGGCGTCGACCCGCAGCTGCTGGCGATGGTCGATGCCACGCTCGGCCCGAAACTGGCCGCCTTCGCCAAGGCCATGCCGGAGAAGATGAAGGCGGACTGGCAGGAATATCACCCCAATTTCACCAGCATGAGCGAAGGGCTGAACTATCGCTACACCACGCTGACGGACCAGCTCGACGCCGGGATGCGCAGCCTCGAGATCGACATCAACAACGATCCCCAGGGTGGCCGCTACGCGCATCCCGCGGGCCTTGCGGCGCTGCGTGCCAAGGGCGTGAAGGACGGCCAGATGCTGCCCTATGACGCCACCGACATGGAAAAGCCGGGCCTCAAGGTGTTCCATGTCGCCGATCTCGACGTGCGCTCCAGCTGCAACCTGTTCACGCGCTGCCTGAAGCAGCTTCGCGCCTGGTCGGATGCCCATCCGGACCACGCCCCGATCTTCATCCTGGTCGAGGCGAAGAGCGATGCCTTGCCGGTATTCCCCAACGCGACGCCGCCGCTTGCCTTCGATCGCACCGCGTTCGACGAGATGGACCAGTCCATCTTCCGCGAGATCGGCCGCGACAAGCTGGTGATCCCCGACGATGTCCGCGGGCGCCATCCCACGCTCGAAGCCGGCGTGCTGGCCCATAACTGGCCCACGCTCGCCAAGTCGCGCGGCAAGTTCGTCTTCCTGCTGTTGACCGCGATGGATCCCAGGGCGCTGGCCGCCTATCATGCGGGACGCGAGAATCTGGAGGGTCGCGCGGCGTTCCTGCGCGCCACGCCGGGGCAGAGCTATGCCGCGTTCCTCCTGCTCGACAATGCCGATGTCCGCGCCCGGGAGATCCCCGAACGCGTGAAGCAGGGATATCTCGTCCGCGCCCGCGCCGATATCGAGACCTATGAGGCCAAGGTGGACGACCTGGGTCGCGCCAACCGGGCCTTTGCCAGCGGCGCCCAGATCGTCTCGACCGACTTCTACAAGCCGGGCAACGCCTATGGGACCAACTATGTCGTGCGGCTGCCGGGCGGCGGCGAGGCGCGCTGCAATCCGGTCAACGCACCCAAGGCCTGCCGGCTGCAGCGCTGACGCGGGATCGAATGAAGGGCGACGCATCCGCTCCCGAGGGGGGAGCGGATGTACGGCACCGGCCCGTGGATGGCCATTTGATCAAATTGGCTGGGGCGGAAGGATTCGAACCTTCGGTACACGGTACCAAAAACCGTTGCCTTACCACTTGGCTACGCCCCAGCGGGAAGCGCGCTTATAGGGACTTAGGGCAGCCGTTCAACCCAGCCATGCGGGTCCGGCGCGGTTCCGCGCTGAATGCCGCCCAATTCCCCCCTGAGCCTCTCGGTAAGGATGCCCGGTCCGCCGTTTCCGATCATGAACTCATAGCCGCGGCCGCGCACCTTGCCGATCGGCGTGAGCACCGCGGCGGTGCCGCAGGCAAAGGCTTCGCGCAGCTTGCCGCTCTGGGCATCGGCCTTCCACTGGTCGGTCGAATAGCGCTCCTCGCGCACTTCGATTCCCTGCGACCGCGCCAGGGTGATCAGCGAATCGCGGGTGATGCCGGGCAGGATCGTGCCGCCCAGCGGCGGCGTGACGATCGAGCCGTCATCCATCACGAACATCACGTTCATGCCGCCCAGTTCCTCGACGAAGCGGTTCTCGACCGCATCGAGGAACACCACCTGGTCGCAACCCTGATCGATCGCTTCCTTCTGCGCGACCAGGCTGGCCGCATAATTGCCCCCGCATTTCGCCGCGCCCGTGCCGCCCGGCGCGGCCCGCGTGTAATGTTCCGAGACCCACAGCGTCACCGACGGCGCACCGCCCTTGAAATAGGCGCCCGCCGGCGAGGCGATCACCATGTAGAGATATTCGCTGGCCGGCTTCACCCCCAGGAACACTTCGCTCGCGAACATGAAGGGGCGCAGATAGAGCGAGCCGCCCTCGATCTCCGGGATCCATTTCTGATCGACCCGGACGAGCTCGCGGATCGAGTTCAGGAACAGCGCGTCGGGCAGCGGCGCCATCGCCATCCGCTCGGCGGACTCGCGGAAGCGGCGGGCATTCTCGTCCGCGCGGAACAGCGAAACGCCGCCATCGGGCAGGCGATAGGCTTTCAGCCCTTCGAAGATCTCCTGCGCATAATGGAGCACCGCGGTCGCCGGGTCGACCTGGATCGGGCCGCGCGGCAGGATCTTCGCGTCGTGCCAGCCCTTGTCGGCGCTGTATTTGATCACGGCCATGTGATCGGTGAACACCTTGCCGAAACCCGGATTGGCGAGCACCGCCGCACGGTCGCTGTCGCTGACCGGGTTGGGATGCGCCTCGAACTCGAAATCCAGGATCGTGGTGTCTTGCATAGCACTCGCCTTCGACTCTGCCGGACCGGCTTGCAGCGGGTTAGGCGCGGTGGCAGAAAGCGTCAACATGGCTGCCCCAATTCCTGCCTCTCCGCTGTTCCTGCGCGAGCCCGAGATCCGGCGCGGCGTGGAGCTGCTCTATTTCGGCTATGCCCATCTGACGCGCTCGATCGACGCGGGGCTGGCGGCGCAGGGCCTGGGCCGCGCGCATCATCGCGCGCTCTATTTCATCGCCCGCAAGCCGGACCTGACGGTGAGCGAGCTGCTTGCGATCCTGGCGATCACCAAGCAGTCGCTCGGCCGGGTGCTGACCGAACTGGCCGATCGCGGCTTCGTCGAGACCCGCACCGGCGATCGCGACCGGCGCCAGCGCCTGTTGCGGCTCACCCCCGCAGGGGCGAAGCTGGAAGGCGAGCTGTTCGACGCGCTGCGCGAGAAGATGGCCAACGCCTATTCGAGCGCGGGACAGGGCGCGGTGGGCGGCTTCTGGGCCGTGCTCGAAGGGCTGGTGCCCGAGGAAGAGCGCCGGCGGGTGGCGGCGCTAGGGCGGTAGGCCGCCGCCCCGCCCCGAGGGAAGGGGCCCTCCGGTCCCCTTCCCTCGCGCGATCACCCCAGCCGGATCGACAGCTCCACCTCGTCGGTGAACGGCATCGACATATAGCCGTTCGCCACGTCGCCGACCCGCTCCAGATATTCCGGGCAATGATCGGCATTGTCGGCAATCAGGATCGCGCCCGGGCGCAACCGGCTCTCGACCCGGTCGAGAATGTCCGAATAGAGCGCCTTGGCACCGTCGAGCAGCAGCAGGTCGATCTGGTCGGGCAGGTCGGCGGCCAGCGTTTCCAGCGCATCGCCTTCGCGGAACTCGACAAGGTCGGCCAGCCCGGCTTCCGCCAGGTTCGCCCTGGCACGAACCAGCTTGCCCGCCTCGAACTCGCTGGTGATCAGCCGGCCGCCGCCATTGTCGCGCAACGCCGCCGCGAGATGGAGCGTCGACAGGCCGAACGACGTGCCGAACTCGACGATCGAACGGGCCCCGGTGGCGCGGGCCAGCATGTAGAGCAGCTTTCCGACCTCGGGCGAGACCGGCAGGGCGAAATCGGCGAGCTTCGCGTAGAAATCGCGATACCCGGTCTTGCTGCGCATCATCGCGCGGTGGTCCTCGCTCGTCATGCCCGCAAAGGCCGGGCTGGCGGCAGGCGGGTTGGCTTCGGTCTCGGCAAACAGGCGCGCGAGCAGGGGCGCCACGGGGGCGCTGGACAGCGTCGTCATCTGGGGGTTCTCCATGTGTCGGCAGGGGCTTGCCTGCCGACCCGGAAAATACGACTAGTTCGTCAGTTTTGACTATTCGCATTGGCAGCGTGCCCGCATGACCACCCCCCGCAGCACCCGCGTCGCCTCGCGGAAACAGCCGCGACAGGCCCGTTCGAGCCAGCTGGTCGAGGCCGTGCTGGACGCGGCTGTTCAGGTTTTGACGAAGGAAGGGGCACAGCGTTTCACCACGGCGCGAGTCGCCGAGCGCGCCGGGGTGAGCGTGGGTTCGCTCTACCAATATTTCCCCAACAAGGCGGCGATCCTGTTCCGCCTGCAGAGCGACGAATGGCGGCGCACCTCGGCCATGTTGCAGGGCATCCTCGAGGATGCCGCCACCCCGCCCCTCGCCCGGCTGCGCCGGCTGGTCCATGCCTTCCTCCAGTCCGAATGCGAGGAAGCGGCGGTCCGCACCGCGTTGAGCGACGCCGCCCCGCTCTACCGCGACGCCCCCGAGGCGATCGAGGCGAAGGGAGAGAATGCGCAGGTCTTCCGGACGTTTCTGCGCGAGGCGCTGCCCGATGTGGCGGACGATGCGCGGATATTGGCGGGAGACCTGATCAAGATGACGCTCAGCCAGGTGGGCAGCAGCTTCTCCGAAACGCCGCGGACCGAGGCGGAGATCGCGGCATGGTCGGAAGCGGCGGCGGACATGCTGTGCGGGTATGTGGAGCGGCTGGCGGAGAGGAGCGGCTTCCCATCCAAGGCTGGGCGCCCGTGATTGCCAACCTCCTCCGCGTTACACTTCAGCCCTTCACGCGCAGCAGCGCATCCCCGTCATTGTCCAGAAGGCCCGTGATTTCTCCGGTGGCAGCGTCACGGGTGACGGTGATTCCTTCACCGGTGTAGCGATCGATGAACTTGTCGCGATCGAACGCCACCAGATGATTGGTCTTTCCGGTGGTCAGGTCCTTCAGGACCAGCTCATCATCGGGTCCAACGGTCGCATCGAAGAAGTAGTTCTTCGCTCCCGGGTACTGGTATCGCCCCGTGATCGCCGCCAGCGCGTCAGCGGACACAGGGATCCGCGTAACCGCGCGCGTCGGAAACAGCCCCAGTGCGAATTTGTTCGAGATGGCCCGGGCCAGTTCATTTCTGACCACCCGGCCATTCTCGGAATTGGTCATCAAGACGACTCCCAATCGGCGCTGCGGGAAATAGAACAGCTCGCTCTTGAAGCCGGCATTGCTGCCACCATGCCCGAACGAGGCGGTCGCATCCTTCCCGCGCAACTCGAAGCCGAGGCCGTAGCCATCGCCGCCGCCCGGTTTGCCGCTCGGCTGAATCATCTGCTCGGCGAGCGATCGGGATATCAATGCGCCCTTCGCCCCGGACAGCGCCCTCAGCATGCCGAAACAGAATTTCGCTATGTCGGAGGGAGTCGTCCACAGGCCGGCCGGCGCAAGCTCCGGATAGACATGCCAGCCGCCGGGAAAGGGCTGGCCATCGAACTGGTGGGCGAGGCTGACATTCCCTTCGGGATAGGAATCGAACGTGCTGTCCACCATGTGCAGCGGCGTCAGCACATGTTGCTGCAGGTAACGGCCGAAGGGCATGCCGGACTGATCCTCGATCAGCTTCTGCAGCACGACATAACCACCGCCCGAATAGGAGTATCTCGATCCCGGCACCGCCTCGACACGAAGCGCAGGACTGTTGCCCTTGCCGTTCAGCACCCCGATCGCATCGGGTATTGTCTGGGTCCTCTCGTAACCGGCAAAGCCGCCAACGTTCAGCCCGGCGGTGTGGCTCAACAATCGGCGGATCGTGACCTTCTCGGTTCGGTTGGGCTCGCTTGAAGGAACCTTCCAAGTACGAAGATAGTCGTTCACATCCCGGTCAAGGTTCAGGCCTTTGGATTGGACCAGGGTCATCACGGCAAAAGCGGTGACCGATTTGCTGATGGAAGCCGCCTGAAATCGCGTATGCACATCCACGCGCTGAAGACGTCGACTATCGGTGGATCCATAGCCCTTCGCCCAGATAACGTGCCGGTCATCGAAAATGGCCACGCTGACGCCTGGGACGCCAAGCAATGCCATGCGATCGTTGATATCGTACGTCTTTCGCGTTTCATCGGCCAGAACGACCCGGGGGGTCAGGCCGTTCTCGATGCTCGTGATCTCCACGGCAGACAGGCTGGCGGGAGAAGCCGGAGCGACTTGAGCCAACGCTCCACCACAACAGACAATCGAAAAGACCGCGCATCCAATGCCACGATACATGCGTCCCCCTCCAGGTCCCCGAGCTTCCAGCTCTTCGGTGTGCGCGTCGAGTATGGCCGACACGCGACAGAGCTCCAAACGGAGACTTCCGCGCCTTCCGTCAGAGCTGCTTTAGGGAAGCCAGGACATGGCCCCTGGCGCGGCGATCGGGGCGCGCCCAGGTCCCCGCGCCTCAAGCCACCTTGAACCCTTCCCGGTTCATCGCCAGCGTCAGCGCCTTGTTCTTCTCGTCGCTCAGCTGGGCGCGCAGCATCGGGAACAGGCGCAGTTCCTCTTCCTCCATATGCGCCTCGATCTCGGCGCGGAACCGGCGGACCCTGGCGATCCAGTCGGGCGAGGCGGTGGGCATGTTCTCCAGTTCGTAGAGATGCTGCTTCACATAGCCATGCTCCTGGGTGAGCTGGTCGGCGGCATCCCTCTGCCCGGCCTCGCGCAGCGCCGGATAGAGGACGTTCTCCTCCTCCACCGCATGCTTCATCAGCGCATGCTTCAGATGCGCGAGCAGCAGGTTGCGCCTGGTGGAGGAATGCTCGTCCGTGGCCTCGATCTGGCCGAACACCTTGCGCACCGCCTCATGCTCGGTGGCGAGCGCCTCGTCCCAATTGCCGGCGAGCAGGCTGGGCGCCTGCACCACGGCCTTGCGCCCGAGCAGCGCCAGCATGCCCAGCGCCATGCCGCCCGCGGCGGCGCCGGCGATCACGCCGAGATTGTGGGTGGTGCTCGTTCGCTTGGACCCGGTGAAGCGGCCCTTGCTGTCGCGCGTGGCGGTAGTGGTCGTCATGGCCTTCGGCTCCGATGTTACGCTGTCGGCGCAACAACGAAGGGAGACTAGGGGCGTTCCGATCAGCGCCGCGCGGCGGCGGCCATTTCGGCACTGCGGCGCGCCGATGCGCCGAGCGTGGCGCGCAGCAGCGCCGCGAGCGCGTCGTCCGCGTCGAGCACGTCGAGCCCCTTGCGCGTGGTTCCTCCCGGGCTGGCGACCCGGTCCACCAGCGCCGAGGGCGGCGCGTCGGCCTGGGCGGCGAGCAGCCCCGCCCCCTCCACCGTGGCGATGGCGAGCCGCAGCGCCTGTTCCTCGCCGAACCCGATCGACACCCCGCCCGCGGCAAGCGCATCGATGAAGCGATAGACAAAGGCCGGCCCGCAGCCGGCGAGCACGCCGAGCCGGTCCAGCCCCGCTTCGTCGCCCCATTCGACCAGCCCGAGCGGCCGCATCAGCGCGTCGACCGCCTCGCTGCGATCGCCGGCCAGGCCGACCACGCCCTTGCCGATTGCGACCGGCAGGTTGGGCATCGCGCGGACGATGCCCGCTGCCCGGAACCGGCCCGCGAGCGAAGCCAGCTCGACGCCGGCGAGGATGGAAATGAGCAGCGGCACCCCGGCGATGCGATCGCCATGCGCCTCGGCCACCGCGTCGATCTGCTGCGGCTTCATGCCGAGCATCACCGCTTGCGGAAGCGGGCCCTCGGGGAAGGCGCGGCCCTGGCGCACGCCCTCGGGCAGCGCGCGATCCTGACGGTTGACGACGAAGACCCCGGCGGGGTCCACCGTTCCCGCATCGATCCAGCGGCGGAGCATCGCGCCCGCCATGTTGCCGCAGCCGACCAGCCAGAGGCTGGCCGGGGGCATCGCGCTCACGCCTCGCCCTGCGTTTCGATGAGCGCGGAGGCCAGCGCGTCCTGCGGGGTCTTGCCGCCCCACAGCACGAACTGGAACACGGGATAGAAGCGCTCGCACTCGTCGATCGCGCTCTCCACCAGCAGCTCGGCTTGGGCCAGACTCAGCGTCGGCTCCTCGCCGTCGATCAGCGCGGCGTGGCGGAACAGCAGGATGCCGCTCTGCGACCAGAGCTCGAAATGGCCGATCCAGAGCTGCTCGTTGACCAGGCCGATCGTCTCATAGACCGCCATGCGGCGCTCGTCGGCCACGCGGATATCCGGAAAGGCGAGGAACTGGAGCACGCCATCGTCCTCGCGCCAGATCGCGCGCAGCTCATATTCCGTCCAGCTGCCCTTCACCTTCGCCACGATCTCGTCTTCCTCGCGGCTGTGCGTCCAGCCATGCGCGGCGAAATAGCTTTCGAGCATGTCGATAGGGGCTGCGTCGTCGCGGTCGAATTCCGCTTCGTCGAGCATCAGTTTCTCCACTGGGGCCGGATTGCTTGGGCAGAATCTGCCAACCGCATCGGGCCCGCACAAGCGCGGGGTTCACAACCCTGCGCAAAAGCTGTGGACAAGGTGTTTATGCTTGTCCTGCCGGCTTTTTAGGCGATTTCGGCGCCTTGGGTGCTGCCGCCGGCTTGGCAGCGCCGCCCAGCTGTGCCTCGAGCGCGGCGAGGCGCGCCTGGAGCGCATCGTTCTCGTCGCGCGCGGCCACTGCCATGGCCTTCACCGCTTCGAATTCCTCGCGGGAGACGAAGTCCATCCCGCCGATCCATTCGCGAGCACGCTCGCGCGCGGCGCCTTCGGTCTCGCGGGCGACGCCGGCCAGCGTGCCCGCCGCGCCGTTCACGAACTTCACGAAATCGTCGAACAGGCGGTTGTCGGTCTGCATTTCAAATTCCTCGCGCGATCACTTGATCTGTATTTCGTCAGCCGGACGCGAGGATACAAGGCTTCCCGCGTTCGGATTGAGCTGGTGGATCTGATAGAGAAGCATGCCGGCGAACGCGATCCAGGCGAGATACGGGATCAGCAGCACCGCGGCGAAGGTGCGGATGCGGGCGAAGAGAACGAAGGTGATCAGCGCGAGCAGGAACAGCGCGCCGAGGATCGCCAGCGCCGGTACCACCTGGTGCATGCCGAAGAAGACCGGCGACCAGACGAGGTTCGCCACCATCTGCACCGCGAAGACGACCAGCGCGGGCCCGCGCAGCGCCGATCCGCGCGCATTGATGATCATCGCCAGCGCCAGCCCCATCAATATGTAGAGCGCGGTCCACGCTGCCGGGAAAACCCATTCCTCCGGCATGATCGCGGGCTTCGCCAGCCGGGCGAACCAGGGGTTGGCGCTGCCCGACGGCGCCAGGCGCGCCGAGGTGAAGCCGAGCAGCAGGATGAACGGCACCGTGACCACGGCCCATCGCAGATAGGCGAGCCTCAGCTGCCCCTTCGATGCGATTTCCCTCAACGCGCCCTCCGGTTAGATCCTGTGGGCGCAAGGGCTATGTTGCAGCGCGCCGAAACGCAAGCGTTGCCGTTATGTTTCGCGCGTCGCGGCGATCAGGAATTCCACATTCCCCTCGGGCCCGGTGATCGGGCTGGCGGTGACGCCGACGACGGTCCAGCCCTGCGCGGCAACCCATTCGGACACTTCGCGGCAGACGCGTTCGTGCACTGCGGCGTCGCGGACCACCCCGCCCTTGCCCACTTCGTCGCGCCCCGCCTCGAACTGCGGCTTGATCAGTGCGGCCAGTCGGGCGCCGGGCCGGGCGAAGCGGAACGGCACTTCGAGCACCTTGGCCAGGCCGATGAAGCTCGCGTCGCAGACGATCAGGTCCACCGGCTCGGGGATGTGCGCATCGGTCAGGATCCGCGCGCTGGTCTGCTCATGGACGATGACGCGCGGATCCTGGCGCAGCTTCCAGGCGAGCTGGTTGGTGCCGCTGTCCACCGCATAGACGCGGGCCGCCCCGTTGCTCAGCAGCACGTCGGTGAAGCCGCCGGTCGAGGAACCCACGTCGATCGCCACCGCCCCCGTCACGTCCCAGCCGAAATGCGCGAGCGCATGCGCCAGCTTGATCCCGCCGCGCGACACCCAGGGATGGTCGCGCCCGCGCACGTCGAGCACCGTCTCCTCCGGAAATTGCTGGCCGGGCTTGTCGACCTTGCGGTCGCCGGCGAAGACCAGGCCGGCCATGATCAGCGCCTGGGCACGCGTCCGGCTCTCGGCGAGGCCGCGGTCCACGAGCATCTGGTCGGCGCGCTGCTTGGGCATTGCCGGCCTTTAGGTGCAACCGCCCAGGATGCAAAGCCGCATCCCCCGCGCACGGCCCCGGGGCCGGCCCAACGGACTGCCGCAGCCGGGCTTCGATCCGGCGCAACCCATATTGCCCATCAAAATAGTGGGAATAAATTGGAGCTCCGGCCTGCCCTCCCGATGGAGTGCAATTGCAATGAGTATCTTCGCTCCGTTTGACGAACATTCGCCGATCGTCCTCACCGTCCCCGGGCTCGGTGGCTCGGGGCCCTCGCACTGGCAGACGCTCTGGGAGCAGTCCCGCCCCGACACCAGCCGAGTCGAGCTCGGCATGTGGGATACGCCGCATCGCAATGCCTGGGTGACCAGGCTCGACCAGGCGATCCGCACCGCCCAGGCGCCGGTGGTGCTCGCGGCGCACAGCCTGGGCTGCCTCGCCGTCGCCTGGTGGGCCGAGCTCTCGCCCCAGCCCTTTGGCTGGCCGGTGGCGGGCGCGTTGATGGTGGCCCCCGCCGATGTCGACCGGCCGGACGTGAAGTCCGAGCTTGCCGGCTTCGCCCCCGCGCCGGCCAAGCCGCTCCCCTTCCCCTCGATCACCGTGGCGAGCCGCGACGATCCCTGGATCGGCATCGATCGCGCCCGCGAGCTCGCCAAGGGCTGGGGCAGTTTCTTCGTCGATGCCGGGCCGCAAGGGCATCTCAACGCCGCCAGCGGCATCGGCTGGTGGCACGAGGGGCAGGAACTGCTCGACCGCGTGCTCGATGCCGCGTCGGACCGGTCCGGCCGCGTCCGAACCGCGGCGGACGCGCGCTCGCTGCTCGCGATCAATGCCACGGAAGCCGCCCAGGCACATTATCTGGGCCGGTATGCGTGATTCGGCGTGTGGCCGGTGCTTCCGGACGCACGCTACTGGTAACTGCCCGCAAATCCCCTAAATAGGGAATGCGGGCGTGGCCGGGTGGCGTACCCTAGAGCGTCACCCGGCCTACCCGCGCCTTTTTCCTTCCGCCAGTCCCTCCGCCCGGGTACACCGGTGTCATGGATCGTCGCGACCTGCTTGCCGCCGGCCTGGCCGGCCCGTTGCTCCCGCTTGCCGCCAGGGCGGTGCCGCACGGCCCCGTCTCCCCCGATGCCAGCATCAATCTCTGGCCGGGGGACGCTCCGGGCCTGCTCGACCAGGCGCTGCAGGATCATGTCGCGGTCCGAAGTGCCGATCCGGGCTTTCCCGATCGCGCGATGGAGCATGTCCGCACGCCGCGGCTCGACATATTCCAGGCAGCCCGGCCGAACGGCGCCGCGATGCTCGTCATTCCCGGCGGCGGCTATGCCCGCGTGGTGGTCGACAAGGAGGGCTATGAACTGGGGCCGTGGCTCGCCGCGCGCGGGATCACTGCCTTCGTGCTCTTCTACCGGCTGCCCGGCGACCCCTGGCGCGATCCGAGCAATGTCGCCCTCGCGGATGCGCAGCGCGCCATGCGGCTGATCCGGCATCGCGCGGCCGAGTGGAAGGTCGATCCCGAACGCGTCGGCGCGATGGGCTTCTCCGCCGGCGGGCATCTCTGCGCCGATCTCGCGGCCCGCTTCGGCCGCAGGCTCCATGCGCCGATCGACGCCGCCGATGCCCGGGACGCCCGCCCGATCGTCGCGGCGCCGATCTATCCGGTCGTCTCGATGGACCCGGGCTTCGCGCATATGGGTTCGCGCACCCTGTTGATCGGCAAGGAAGCCACGCCCGGCATGGCCGCCGAGCATTCCCCCGAGCGCCAGGTCGGCGCCCATACGCCGCCCAGCTTCCTCTGCCATGCCGAAGACGACGCCACCGTACCGATCCAGAACACGATCGCGCTGCGCGCCGCCCTGAAGGCAGCCGGGGTGCCGGTGGAGACGCATCTGTTCGAGCAAGGCGGCCATGGCTTCGGCTGGGGATCGCGCACCCAGGGCAGGCCCGCGCACGCCTGGCCGGAACTGTTCCTCGCCTGGGCCAGGGGGCACGGCCTGCTGGGCTAAGGGGCCCTGAGGGCGAACGGCCGGCCGGGCCGAGGACGATGGCACCCCAAAACCGTTTTCGCCGGATGTTATGTTGTATCTTTAACTCGCTTGCCCTATATCCGCGCCATGCCGGTGAGTCTTCCGTTGGCCCGCATATGGGGCGGCATTGATGCGCGTCTCGATCGTATCGCGATCGGGATCAGCGGGCTGTGCCTCGTCCACTGTGTCACGACCACGATATTGCTCACCGTGATCTCCTCGGCCGGCGGCCTGCTCAATCCGGCGATCCACGAGGTCGGCCTCACCCTCGCGATCGGCTTCGGCGCCTTCGCGCTGGTCAAGGGCGTGATGTCCCACGGCTATATGGCCCCGGCGGTGGTGGGCGCCTTCGGGCTCGGCATCATGGCCGGCGCATTGTCGCTGCCGCACGGCGATTTCGAGATTTTCTGGACTTTGGTGGGCGTCAGCCTCGTCGCCCTGGGCCATGATCTCAACCGGCGCGCCACCTACTGAACTTGCCGCGAGGGGCCTGCGGGCCTACATAATATCCATGCACGCGCACGACCATCACGAGCATCACGGCAACGACCTGACCAAGGCCGCCCAGGCGACGCTGGAGAAATCCGGCGAGCAATGGACGACGATGCGCGAGCGGGTGTTCGAAGCGCTGGCGGGCTTCGACAAGCCCGCCTCGGCCTATGACATTGCCGAGGCCGTCTCCCGGGCGGAGGGGCGCCGGGTGGCCGCCAACAGCGTCTACCGCATTCTCGACCTGTTCGTCGGCGCCAATCTCGCGCGGCGGGTGGAAAGCGCCAACGCCTATATGGCGAACACCCATCCCGACTGCCTGCACGACTGCATCTTCCTGGTCTGCGACAATTGCGGCCAGACCACGCACATCGACGACGACTCGATCACCCGGACGGTGCGCGCCGCCGCCAAGGACATGGGCTTTTCGCCCGAGCGCCCGGTGATCGAAGTGCGCGGCAAATGCGCGGATTGCGACTGATCGCCCCTCCTGCACGGCGCCTGCACGCAAAATCCACACGCGCAAGGTTCGACTTCCCGGAATCGGAAGAGTAAGGGCAGTTGGATGGCCGATCTACCCAGCACGCCGCTGCTCGATACCGTCGATACGCCCGAGGACCTGCGCAAGCTCGATCCGAAGCAGCTTCGCCAGCTCGCCGACGAACTGCGCGCGGAGACGATCTCGGCCGTGGGCTCGACCGGTGGGCATCTCGGCTCCGGGCTCGGCGTCGTCGAGCTGACCGTCGCCATCCATTACGTCTTCAACACGCCCGACGACCGGCTGATCTGGGACGTCGGGCACCAATGCTATCCGCACAAGATCCTCACCGGCCGCCGCGACCGCATCCGCACGCTGCGCCAGGGCGGCGGCCTGTCGGGCTTCACCAAGCGCAGCGAGAGCGAGTACGACCCGTTCGGCGCCGCCCATAGCTCGACTTCGATCAGCGCCGCGCTGGGCTTCGCGATCGCCAACAAGCTCTCGGACAAGCCGGGCAAGGGCATCGCGGTGATCGGCGACGGCGCGATGAGCGCGGGCATGGCCTATGAGGCGATGAACAATGCCGAGGCCGCGGGCAACCGGCTGGTGGTGATCCTCAACGACAACGACATGTCGATCGCGCCGCCGGTGGGCGGGCTCTCCGCCTATCTCGCGCGGATGGTCTCGTCGTCCGAATATCTGGGCCTGCGCAGCCTCGCCAAGCGGGCGATCCGCAAATTCTCGCGCCGCCTGACCGCGGCGGCCGGCAAGACCGAGGAGTTCGCCCGCGGCCTCGTCACCGGCGGCACGCTCTTCGAGGAGCTGGGCTTCTATTATGTCGGCCCGATCGACGGCCATAATCTCGAGCATCTGATCCCGGTGCTGGAAAATGTCCGCGATGCCGAGGAAGGCCCCATCCTCGTCCATGTCGTCACCAAGAAGGGCAAGGGCTATGCCCCGGCCGAGGCGGCGGCGGACAAATATCACGGCGTCCAGAAGTTCGACGTGATCACCGGCACCCAGGCCAAGGCGCCGCCGGGCCCGCCTGCCTATCAGAACGTCTTCGCCGACCAGCTGATCAAGGACGCCGAGCAGGATCCCCGGATCGTCGCGATCACCGCCGCCATGCCCTCGGGCACCGGCGTGGACCGTTTCGCCAGAGCCTATCCGGACCGCACCTTCGACGTCGGCATCGCCGAGCAGCATGCGGTGACTTTCGCCGCCGGGCTGGCGGCGCAGGGTATGCGCCCCTTCTGCGCGATCTACTCGACCTTCCTGCAGCGCGCCTATGACCAGGTCGTGCACGACGTGGCGATCCAGAACCTGCCGGTGCGCTTCGCGATCGACCGCGCGGGGCTGGTCGGCGCCGATGGCGCGACCCATGCCGGCAGCTTCGACATCACCTATCTCGCCACCCTGCCCAATATGGTGGTGATGGCCGCGGCCGACGAGGCCGAGCTGGTCCACATGACCCACACCGCCGTGCTGCACGACAGCGGCCCGATCGCGCTGCGCTATCCACGCGGCAACGGCACCGGCGTGGCGCTTCCGCAAGTTCCGCAGCGGCTGGAGATCGGCAAGGGCCGCATCGTCCGCGAGGGCAAGACCGTGGCGATCCTCTCGCTCGGCACCCGTCTGGCCGAAGCGCTGAAGGCAGCCGACACGCTCGAGGCCAGGGGGCTCTCGACCACCGTCGCTGACCTGCGCTTCGCCAAGCCGCTGGACGAGGAACTGATCCGCCGCCTGCTCGCCACGCATGAGGTGGCGGTGACGATCGAGGAAGGGGCGATCGGCGGCCTGGGCGCGCACGTCCTCACCATGGCGAGCGACCAGGGCCTGATCGATGCGGGCCTCAAGCTGCGCACGATGCGCCTGCCGGACCTGTTCCAGGACCAGGACAAGCCCGAGCTGCAATATGCCGAGGCCGGCCTCAATGCCGAGAACATCGTCGACACGGTGCTGAAGGCGCTGCGCTGGAACGAAGCGGTGGCGGCGGACGGGGCGCGGGCCTGACGCAAGCCCAGGCGCGCCTCTGAACACCAGGCGGGATCGACATTCAGCTCTGTCCCTTTCACCCCCAGTGGCGAGGGAGGAAGTTGAACGTCGCGGCCTCACCCTTCCGTCATGCTGAACTTGTTTCAGCATCCAATTCTCCACCAGGGAATCGCCGGTGGCACGCTGGACCCTGAAACAAGTTCAGGGTGACGAAGGAGGTTGGTTCGAAGTCTTCCGGCACGCCAAACCGCTCCCCTAGCCTGAATGTCGATTGCCCCTGGTTCCGTCATCCCGTGCAGGCGGGGATGACGGATATTGGGGACTGCCTCCTCCCCAATAGCCCCAGGTTATGTCCGTCGAACCTATGTTCCGATGGACAGCCGCATTTGCCCGGACCACCCTCCGCGCCAAAGCGCCATCCGGGGAATATCCAATGCTGAATCGCCGTGCCTTCCTGCTGAGCTCGACCACGGCGCTGCTCACCGGCGCCGCCGCCGTGGCGAATCCCCGGCTGGTCGCCGCGAAGCAGCAGAGCGTGCGCGGGGCAAGCGCGCCGATCGAGATCGTCGACGACGAATGGGGCACGCCGCACATCCGCGCCACGACCATCCCCGATGCCTTTTTCGGCCAGGGCTATGTCGTCGCGCGCGACCGGCTGTTCCAGATCGACCTGTCGCATCGCCGCGAGATGGGCCGGCTCGCCGAGGCGTTCGGCGCGCGCTTCGCCCGGCACGACGCCAATGCCCGCCTCTTCCACTATCGCGGCGACATCGATGCCGAGCTGCGCCGCGTGCCCGCCGATGTGCTGGCCTGCGCCCAGGCTTATGTCGCCGGCATCAATGCGCGCATCGACGAAGTGATCGCCGATCCCGCGCTGCTGCCGCTCGAATATCGCATACTCCAGATCGTCCCGATCCGCTGGGACCTGCGCGACCTGGTGCGCGCCCGCGAAGCCTCGAGCGGCAATGTCGACGACGAGATCCGCCGTGCCCGCCTCGCCGCCCTGGGGCTGCTCGATCTCGATGCGATCGTCGCGCCGCTTCGCCCGGCCTGGACGATGAAGGTGCCCGACGGGCTCGACGCCGCGGCGGTGAGCACGGCGGATCTGGGCGTGCTCAACATCGACAGCCTGCCCTGGGCCGAGCTTACCGGCCAGGACCCGGCCGCCGCCTCTGCCGAGCGCGCCAATGCGGGCAGCAACGCCTGGACGGTGTCGCCGTCGCGCACTGCCACCGGCCGGCCGATCCTGGCCAATGATCCGCACCTCGGCATCGGCGGGTTCGGCCCGCGCCACGTCGCCCACCTGACCGCGCCGGGGCTCGATCTGATCGGCGGCGGCGCGCCCGGCCTGCCCGGCATCATGCAGGGCCATACCGATCGCTTCGCCTTCGGCCGCACCAACTTCCATATCGACCAGGGCGACCTGTTCGTCCTCGAGCTCGATCCGACGGACCCCGAGCGCTATCGCCACGACGGCGGCTGGAAGCGGTTCGACAAGGTGGAGGAAGCGATCGCGGTGAAGGACGGCGCGCCCGTCACGGTGACGCTGCGCTATTCGGTGCAGGGCCCGGTGATCGCGCACGATCCCGCGAAGCGCCGCGCGACCGCGCTCGCCACGATCGCGATGCAGCCAGGCGGCGACGGCGCCTTCGCGATGATCGCCATCAACCTGGCCAGGGACTGGGAAAGCCTGCGCAAGGCCTTCGCCCTCCACCCCTCGCCCACCAACTTCCACTATGCCGATGTCGACGGGAATACCGGCTGGCAGGTGATCGGCTTCGTGCCGGTACGCAAACGGGGCGACGGGCTGCTCCCCGTGCCCGGCGACGGCCGCTACGACTGGACCGGCATGCGCAAGTTCGAAGCGCTGCCGAGCGCCTACAATCCCGCCAAGGGCTGGTTCGCCTCCGCCAACCAGAACAACCTGCCCGCCGACTGGCCGCGCGACCGCATCCCCGCCTTCTCCTTCCGCGATCCCTATCGCTACGATCGCATCGCCGAAGTGCTATCCTCCCAGCCGAAGCACACATTGGCCGACAGCGCGGCGCTCCAGCACGACACGCTCTCTACCCCGGCGCGCCAGTTCCTCGCGCTGCTCCCCCAGTCCCCCTCGCCCGCCGCCAGGCCCGCGGTCGACATGCTGCGTGGCTGGGACGCACGGATCGATCGCGACAGCGGCGCCGCCGCGCTGTTCGAGGCTGTGTGGCGCGAGGCCGGCAAGCGCATGCTCGCCGCGATCGTGCCGGCCCGCGCCAAGGGGCTGATCCCCGGCATCGCGCCTTCGATCCTGCTCGACGCGCTGGCCAGGCCGGACGCGCGGCTGGGCGCCGATCCGGTCGCGGCGCGCGATGCGATGCTCGATGCGGCGCTGGCCGCCGGCTGGGCCGTGACTCGCGAAAAGCTCGGCCCCGATCCCGCCGCCTGGCGTTACGGCGCGCTCCACCAGGTGCGCCTGCGCCATCCGCTCTCGGCGATCCCCGCCATCGCCAGGGCCTTCCCCGCGATCGAGGGCGAAGGCTCGGGCGGCGACGGCTATACGGTGATGGCACGCTGGCTCGGCGCCGGCCCTGGCTGGCAGGTCGGCGGCGGCGCCAGCTACCTCCAGGTGATCGACGTCGGCGCATGGGACAATTCGCTGATGCTCCTCCTGCCCGGCCAGTCGATCGACCCGCGCTCGCCGCATTATCGCGACCAGTATCGCAACTGGGCGAACGGCCGGATGCAGCCCATGCCGTTCAGCCGCGCCGCGGTGGACGCCCGCGCGGCCTCACGCACCACGCTGCGGCCGGCATGAGGCGCGCCGGCCTGCTCCTGCTCGCCCTCGCCGCCGCCCCGGCCGCGGCGCAGGATCGCGGCTTCGACAAGGCGTTCGACAGGGCCGTGGCCGATTTCCGCGCGCTCCACCGTGCCGAGGTCGCCAAGGCCGGGATCGCCGGCAGCAGCTTCTATGTGATCCGTGACGGCCAGACGATCGTCGCCGACCATCTCGGCGAGCAGGATGCCGATGCGCATGTGCCGGTCGATGCGCGCACCATCTACCATTGGGCGTCGATCACCAAGACGATGACCGGCATCGCGATCATGCAGCTGCGCGACCGCGGGCTGCTGAAGCTCGACGACCCGATCATCCGCTACGTCCCCGAGCTCGCCGGAGTGCACGACCCGTTCGGCGATCCGGGCGCGATCACTCTCCGCCAGCTGATGAGCCACAGCGCCGGCTTCCGGAACGGCACCTGGCCGTGGCGCGACAAGCCATGGCAGCCCTTCGAACCCCCCGGCTGGAAGCAGCTCGAGGCGATGATCCCGTACACCGAGGTACAGTTCAAACCGGGCAGCCGGTTCGGCTATTCCAACCCCGGCATCGTCTATCTCGGCCAGGTGATCGAACGGCTCTCGGGCGAGGATTTCGAAGTCTATGTCGACAAGAACATCCTGCGCCCGCTCGGCATGCAATCGAGCTATTTCGACCGCACCCCGCCCTATCTCCTGCCCCACCGCGCCCACAGCTATTATATCCAGGGCGGCAAGCGGGTGCCCGCCCCGTTCGACGCCGATACCGGCGTGACCGTCTCGAACGGGGGGCTCAATGCGCCGCTGCCCGACATGGCGAGATATGTCGCCTTCCTACTCGGCGACCCGAAGCGCGCCGCCGAATACGACCTCGTCCTCAAGCGCGCCTCGCTGGACGAGATGTGGCAGCCGGTGATCAGCGCGGGCGAGGATTACACCCAGGGCCGGATGGCCCCGACCACCTGGAGCGGCCTGTCCTTCTTCCTCGACAAAACCGACGGCATCCGCATCGTCGGGCACAATGGCGACCAGAACGGCTTCCGCGCCTATCTGAGCCTGTGCCCCGACCAGCATCTGGGCACCCTGCTCGCCTTCAACACCGAGACGCGCGGCGTGGAGAATGATCCGGGCAACCGGAACATGCCGGAATCGCGCATCGCGCTGGCGACCGACAACCTCTGCAAGGCGGCGGCGAAGGGCAGGAAATAGGGCACCGTCCCTGTTTTTCGTCATCCCCGCGAAGGTGGGGATCCGGGGTAGCGGGGAGCTACCGGCCGCGCCGCAGCAGGCGCCCGCTCTTCCCCACCCGCGCGCCGCCCTCGAAGGCGGGCTTGCCGTTCACCATCACCAGGTCGAACCCCTCCGCCCTGGCAAAGGGATCGACATAGGTGGAGCGCGCCTTCACCTTCGCCGGATCGAACAGGATCAGGTCGGCCTTCGCCCCGGCGCGGATCACGCCGCGATCGCCCAGGCGCAGGATATGGGCGGGATAGCCGGTGCCCTTGCGGACCATCTCCTCGATCGCGAGCTTGCGGTCGCGCACCACATATTCCTCGACCAGCTTGGCATAGGTGCCGGTCGCGCGCGGATGGCGCATGCCCGGGCCGCCATCGGTGGAGAAGGCCACGTGCGGATCGACCAGCAGCACGTCCTGCAACGCCTTGTCCTGGGTGAAATGCGCGCCCGATCCGCTCTGCGGGCCGATCTTGATCAGGAAATCCGCATAGTGCAGCCCGGCCTCCTGCGCCGCCTGGGCCAGCGTCTTGCCGGCATAGGGCCTGGTGCCGATCAGCAGCGCCTCCGGCCCGCCGCGCCGGGTCATGCGCTGCACCAGATAGTCGCGCAGTTCCGGCCGCCGTTCGGCCACCACCTTGGCATAGTCGGTCGGCGGCAGCGCCCATTTGGGAAAGAGGATGGCGATGCCGGTATAGCCGGCCTCGTACGGATATTGATCCGCGGTCAGGTCGATCCCCTGGCGGCGCTTCTCGGCCAGATAGGCGAGCAGCTCGCGCGCCCGCGCCTCACCCTTGCCGAAGACGACCTTGAGATGCGAGATGTGCGGCCGCGCCGGCAGCGACGAGGCGATCAGCTCGTCGATCGAGGCCTTGATATCCTCGTCATTCTCCGAGCGCATATGGCTCATCACCACGCCGCCGTACCGCGCCACCACCTTGCCGAGATTGGTCAGCTCGGGCGTCTCCGAATAGATGCCCGGCACATATTCCAGGCCATAGGACAGGCCGAACGCCCCGGCCTTCAGCTCGGCGTCGAGCTGCGCCGCCATCCGCGCGAGCCCGGCCGCATCCGGGCGGCGAACCGCGTCCGCCACGCCCGCCGCGCGCCGCAGCGTGCCATGGCTGGCGAGCAGGGCGATGTTGAGGTCGATCGCCGTCCGGTCGACGGCCGCCATCCAGCTCCGCGGATCGAGGTCCTTGCCGAGCCGGGGGCCGTTACCGTCCTGGCCGAGCGTGATCGTGGTGACGCCCATCGCGAGAAAGGCTTCGTAGCTGTCGTCCAGCGGATCGCCATGGCTGTGCATGTCGATGAAGCCCGGGGCGAGCACGCGCCCCTCGCCGGCGACGATCCGCACCGCGGACCCTCCGGCCGAAGGCGGCCCGACCTCGAGGATCCGGTCGCCGGCGACCAGCACATTGGCCAGCCGGGGCGCCGCGCCCGTCCCGTCGACGAGCAGCACTTCGCGGAACAGCGTCTCGGGTTCGGCCGCCAGCGCGATCAGGCCGGGCCAGCTCGCCAGCCCGCCCGCCGCCACGGCCCCGCCGATGGCCTGCCGCCGTGTCAACCGCTGGGTCATTGCCCCTTCCCCCTGTTCTTCGACCTCAAGGGCCGACTATGCGCGGAAGCGGCGCGAAGACGAATCCCTAAAAATGATTAACCTCATTGCTTCCGCGCATGGGCGTGCCTTCCCCCGCCAATGGTCAAATCGGTCCGGATCGGGACTCGCCTTGGCCGCGCATCGCCACTAGACCTCGCCGCGTGCTCCAGATGACTTCCCTTCCCGCCTCTGCCCGCCCTCGCGCCCTTGCCCATTGGCTGTTCGCCGTCGCGGCGCTGATCGTGCTGATGGTGGTGATCGGCGGCATCACCCGTCTCACGGAATCGGGCCTGTCGATCACCGAATGGAAGCCGCTGTCGGGCGCGATCCCGCCGCTCACCGATGCGCAGTGGCAGGCCGAGTTCGCCCATTATCAGCAGATCGGCCAGTATCAGCAGCTGAACCGCGGCATGACCCTGGCCGAATTCAAGAACATCTTCTTCTGGGAATATCTCCACCGGCTGCTCGGCCGGGTGATCGGGCTCGCCTTCTTCCTGCCCCTCGTCTGGTTCGCCGTCCGCCGCGCGATCCCCAAGGGCTATGGCTGGCGGCTGACCGCGCTGCTCGCGCTGGGCGGGCTGCAGGGTGCGCTCGGCTGGTGGATGGTCCAGTCCGGGCTCAACAAGACCAGCACCGCGGTCGACCATTTCTGGCTCGCCGCACACCTGCTCACTGCCCTGTTCACGCTGGGCGGCATCGTGTGGACCGCGCTCGACCTGCTCGCGCTGAACCGCAATCCGATGGCCCGGCCCGCCCGGCTGACCGGCCTCGCCACCGGCGTGCTGCTCGTGCTGTTCGTCCAACTCTTCTACGGCGCGCTGGTCGCGGGGCTCGATGCGGGGCTGGTGACCGATCAATGGCCGCTGATGAACGGCCATTTCTTCCCGGGGGCAACCCAGCAGGGTGCGAGCCTGGGCCATGTCCTCTTCTCGGACCCGGCCGTGGTGCACTTCATCCATCGCTGGTGGGCCTGGGTGGCGGTGGCCGGGCTGATCCTGCTCGCGCGCAAGGTGCGCGCCACGAGCCGCCGCGCCTCGATCGCGATCCACAGCGCCTTCGGCACCCAGATCCTGCTCGGCATCGCCACGGTGATGGCCGGGGTGCCGATCTGGCTCGCCGCGCTCCACCAGCTCACCGGCGCGCTAGTGGTGATCGCCACCGTCTGGGGCGCGCACGTCGCCGGCAGCCGGGCCGGCGCTTGAGCGAGATCGCGCTCTTCTACGTAACCTTCGCCGCCCGCGCGGATGCGGAGCGCGTGGCGGAAACCGTGCTCGCCGAGCATCTCGCCGCCTGCGCCAACATCCTCGCCCCCTGCGCTTCGCTCTATCTGTGGCACGGCGCGCTGGAGCGGGCTGAGGAAGTGCCGGTATTGTTCAAGACGCGCCCGATGCTCGCCACTCGGCTGCGCGCGCGGATCGCCGCGCTCCACCCTTATGAGCTGCCGGTGATCGAGAGCTGGACCGTGACTGCCGACGAGCGGGTGGCCGCCTGGGTGGAGGGCGAGACGCGCTGATGCTGCTCGCCGCGATCGTCCTCCAGGCCAGCACGGCCGGCTTCGCCCCGCCGCTGGATGCGCCGCGGCGCGTGGTGACCGAACGCCGCGACGACGCCCGCATCTATCGCATGGAGCGCGATGTCCGCTTCGCGCGCGAGGGCACAGGCTATCGCGCCGAAGTGACGCTGCGCGCCGGCGTCGGCGAAACCCCGGACAGCACCGCCGCCGCCTATGAAGCCGGGTTCGAGGCATTTGCCGGTAAGACGATCGTCTTCCATCTCGATCCGCGGGGCGCCGTCGTCGCGATCGACGACATGGCGGCGCTGTGGGAGCGCTTCTGCCAGCGTGTCGCCGACATCGCCGCCGCCCGGCGCACCCTGGCGCCGACGGAGCGCGAGAAGCTCGCCGCGCGCATCGCGGCCCCGCTCCGCGCACTGCCGGTGGAACGCCAGCGCGCGATGCTCGGCTCGCTCGTGGTGGCGGTGATTGCGGACGAGGCGATGACCCCCGGCAGCACGCCGGTCCGGCTGCCCGGCCAATCGGCCTATGGCGGCACGACAGCGCTCGAGGGGCAGCGCACCGTCGTCGCGCTGCCGGGCGGTTTGCTCCGCAGCACCGTCCGCGCCGATGCGGCCGACGTGGCGTTCGAGCGCGTGACCGACATGGATCCCCGCACCGGGCTGATCACGCGCAACAGCAAGACGCTGCGCATCCGGGCGGGCGGCCTGGAGAAGGTCAGCGTCACATCGCTCACCGTGGAACGGGTCGCCGATTAGGCTATGGTATTCCAGTACCCGTCAGCAAACCCGCGCTTTTCTTGACTTTCTCCGCGCGAATCGTCAGAGGGCCATCAACCGCGCTGCCCGGAAGGGTGGCGCGCTTGCGTTTCATACTCGAAAGGTCTCGCCCATGAAGGCGCTGATGAAGACCACCAAGTCGGCCAAGCCGGCCGAGGTGGAGAAGAAGTGGCACATCGTCGATGCCGATGGCCTGATCGTCGGCCGCGCTGCCGTCGTGATCGCCAACGTCCTGCGCGGGAAGCACAAGACGAGCTTCACCCCGCACGTCGATTGCGGTGACAACGTCATCGTCATCAACGCGGACAAGATCCGGTTCACCGGCAAGAAGCTGGCCCAGAAGGTGTACTACAAGCACACCGGCTATGCGGGCGGCATCAAGGGGATCACCGCGGGCAAGGTGCTCGAGGGTCGTTTCCCGGAGCGCGTGCTCGAAAAGGCCGTGGAGCGCATGATCCCGCGCGGTCCGCTGGGTCGCCAGCAGATGCGCAACCTGCGCATCTACAATGGTGCCGAGCATCCCCACGAAGCCCAGAACCCCGAGGTCCTCGACATCGCCGGCATGAGCCGCAAGAACAAGGTGGGCGCATAATGTCCGACAACCGCCAGTCCCTTTCCGATCTCGGCGCCATCGCCGCCGGTGAGCAGGCCGTGGCCGCCGAGGCCCAGGCTTCGTCCGACAACCGCGCCGAGGCATATCTCGCCGGCCAGCTCGACGCGCCGTCGACCCCGGCCGTGCTGCGCCAGCAGGAGCTCGACAAGTTCGGCCGCGCCTATGCGACCGGCCGCCGCAAGGATGCCGTCGCGCGCGTGTGGCTGAAGCCCGGCACCGGCAAGATCACGATCAACGGTCGCGATCAGGAAGTCTATTTCGCGCGCCCGACGCTGCGTCTCGTCATCAACCAGGTGTTCGGCATCACCGAGCGCGAGGGCCAGTATGACGTCGTCTGCACCGTCAAGGGCGGCGGCCTTTCGGGCCAGGCCGGTGCGGTGAAGCACGGCATCAGCCAGGCGCTCACCAAGTACGAGCCGATCCTGCGCACTCCGGTGAAGCAGGCCGGCTTCCTGACCCGCGACAGCCGCACGGTCGAGCGCAAGAAGTACGGCCGGGCCAAGGCGCGCCGCAGCTTCCAGTTCTCGAAGCGCTAAGCGGTTCTTCACGGAACAACGAAGGGGCGGTCCGGCAACGGGCCGCCCTTTTCGTTTGTGCGCCGACGCCGACCGCGGCTAGCCTCGCGCCATGGCGCTCGACCATCCCGACACGGCCCGCATCCTGGCCTTTCTCGACGAGATCGGGATCCCGGTGTCCCGGGGCAGGATCGAGGGCGACAGCTTCCTGCCCGGCATCGAGGTGCGCAGCGGCGGGCTGGTGCTCGATCCCGCCCGCCCCTTCCACCCCGGCGACCTGCTCCACGAGGCCGGCCATGTCGCCGTCACGGATCCCGCCGACCGCCCGACGCTCTGCGAGGTCCGCGACGATCCGGGCGAGGAGATGGCGGCGATCGCCTGGTCCTATGCCGCCGCCCGCGCGATCGGCATCGACACGCGCGCGCTGTTCCATGCCCATGGCTATCTCGGCGGCGGCGAAGCGCTGGCGGCCGCATTCGACAGCGGCGCCGGGCCTGGGCCGCCGATGCTGCAATATTTCGGCATGACCGCCGAGCCGCATCAGGCCGCCCAGCTCGGCCTCCCCGCCTATCCCCGAATGGCGCGCTGGCTGCGCTAGAGGCGCGCCAGCCAGCCGGTATAATGGACCACTTCGCCAAGCAGCGGCAGGGCTACCCCCACCTCGAAGCGGAAGCGGCCATCCTCCTGCCATTCGCGCGCGATGATGCGGGGTTCCAGCAGGCGCGGCATCGGCACGCCGAACGCGCTCCAGCGCCGCAGCACCATCTGCAACCCCTTGCCGTCCGAAGGGAGATCGAAGGCGAAGCGCAGCGGGCCGAAGCGCTCCGCGACGCCCTGCCCCGCCTGGCTGAGTTCGCTCGAAAAGACATGGCCGCCGAAATCCCGCGTCCAGCGTTCCTTGCCGCCCCTGGCCGCGAAGACGACGCGGAGCGGATAGCTGCCGCCCGGCGGGAAGCCCATCACCCGCCCGACCAGCCAGGCCAGGCCCCTGCCCCGGCGCACCTCGCCTTCCCCCTCCGCACCGGCATCGCCATATAGCGCGTGCATGGCACGCACCTGCTCCGGCAGTTGGGCGAAGCGCGCGCGCATGGCCCGTGCGTAGAGCGGCTCGACCGCATATTCGCGCACCGCATGGCGGATGGCCAGGCCGGCGAAGAGCGACTCGAACCGGTCGAGCGTCAACAGCCCGCTCGCATCCTGCGCGCCCGGCGGCACCCGGCCGGCCAGAATGTCCCCGGCGAGCAGTTCCGCCGCCAGCGTGGGAATTTCAGGCCCGTCCCCGCGATCGGCGATCAGCGTCCAGCGCCGGCGGACACCCGGCCCGACCAGGGTGACCGACATGGCCGATCGGTCGCTCCCGGCCCAGGCGGTGATCCGCTGGAGCCTGTGCAGCCGGGGCGCCGCGCCGCGCAGCGTCCCGAGCCAGCCCCAGCGGACCGGCCAGCTCAACAGCCACAGGGCGAGCATCTGGAACCCGAGCTCGGTACCGGCACGGAAGGTCGTGGCCGGGCGGCCGGGCAACCGTTCCGGCACCAGCGACAGGTCCGGCACTTCGGCGAGCGCGATCCAGCGGCGGAGCGACCTTCCTCCTCCTTCGATGGCGAAGCGCTCGCGGCGCAGGTCCTGCCAGCCCGTCGCCTGCGTCCAGCGCTGGCCGCGCCAGACGCGCACCGGCTTGCCGACATAGGAGAGGATCGCGGCCGCCACCGATGGGCCGGCCACTGCCCGGTTCGAAGCGCTGATCGCGATGTCGACACGCTCGACCCGCGCCAGCCCCTCCGCCAGCGCACGCGCCACGGCGCCGGATAGCGCCGGCACGCTCGAGGCGCCGCTGACGATCGGCACCGTTACCGCGGCACCCTTGTTCAGCGCCGCGATCCCGGTCACGAAATCGCGCGAATCCGCGAGGTCGAGATAGGGGATGCGCATCGCGATGCACGCTTCGGGCACGGTATGGCCGCTGCCCTGGAAGGGGCCGGCCGCATCGATCACCAGGTCGGGCCGCTCGCGCGCCAGCACCATGCCGATGCCGTTGGTCCGATCCGCCACCACGGGCTCCGCCCCCTCCAACCCCGCGCAAAACGCCGCTGCCCTATCGAAACGCCGCCCCGCCACCAGCACCCCGTGCCCGGCACGGAGCAGCCGCAGGCTCAGCCGCGCACCGAACCCGCCATAGCCGCCGATGACGAGGATGCGGCTCACGCCCTCGTGTTCCCTGCGCCATATACCGCACGAAAGGCGAGCCCGCCGGCCAGCCCCGAACCGCAGAACCACAGCAACCCGGCCAGGGCTTCGGCCGGAATGCCGGGAGCCCGGGGATGGACGCCCTGCAGGAACAACGGCAACGGCAGAGCGACCAGGATCCCGACAAGCCCCGCCTGCCACCAGCGTACCGGCCCCAGCATCCCCAGGATGAGGAAGGCCGGCAGCCCGAGGAAAAGCAAATGGAGCAGCGCGACGAACGCGGCCAGAACCATCGCCATCAGCACCCCGAAGCCAAAGCCGCCGACCCAGACGGCCGTGCCAAGGGCGGCCGCCAATCCCGCAGCCCAGATCGCCGCCGCTCCGGCAAGGAAAAGTGAGCCGCCGCCCTTCATTCCGCCGGATCCGCGAACACGCAGAGCTGGTGAACCAGCTCGCCCAGCCAGGGATGCACCAGGTCGAGACTGAACAGGAACCGCCCCCCGCCCAGGTCCATATGCCCCACCGTCAGCGCACCGGGCATCGCCCAGCCCGGCAGCTTCACCCGAAACCGGCCAAGTTTCAGGAAATAATGGTCGCTGACGAACAGCAGCGCCCCGCCCGCCTCTCCGAGCCGGAGCGCAATGCCAACGCCAAGCCCCAGATATTCCTCGATCCCCGTCGGCCCGGCAAAGCGCTTGGCGCTGTGGATAACCTGTGGAAAACCCTGTGCACGGCCATATTGCCGCGTCCAATATTGGCCCTGGCCGTCGGCGTCCGCCGTCACGCTCACGCTGGCCGACACCCCCACTTCCGTACCGAGCGGCAACGGCCCGCCGATGAGCCGCGCAGCCTGCGCCAACGCCCACCCCACCCGGCTCATCCGGCATTCGGCGACTTCGCCGAGATAGGAGACACATGCCCCCGCCTCGATCTTGCGCAGGAAGCGGCGGCGCGTCGCGGGCGGCAGGAACAGCCAGCGCTGGCCGAGCAGCCGGGCAAAGGGGCTTTCCGCATCGTCGCGGCATGGCGCCGGCCGGCGATGCCAATCGGCGTAGCGCGCCAGCGAACCCGGCGCACAGCCTTGCGCCGCTGCTCCGACCGCCATGTCCATATGCCGTCCTTTCCGCGGTCGTGCCGGCCGCTATTCCGACTTGCCCTTCGGCAGAAACGCCAGGATCCGCTTGCCCAGCCTGATCAGCGTCATCAGTCGCCCCGGCGGCACGCTCATCATCTGCTGGTACCAGTCGTCGATCGTGACGACGAAATCCTGCATCGCCTCGATCCGCTGGCGCGCAACGCCGGAGATGCGGCCGTCGCGCCTGGCTTCCTCGGTGCACACGCGCAGCGCCGCCACCGCCGGATCGATCTCGCGCTCCTTGCGGCCCTGGGCGATGCGCGTGAGCATCTGCATCAGGTCGACCTCGGCCTCGTAATGATCGCGCCGGTCGCCCATCACGGGCACGCGGCGGATCAGCTTCCAGCCGAGCAGCTCCTTCAGGCTGTTCGACGTGTTGCTCCGCGCGATGCGCAGCGTGTCGCTGATCTCCTCGGCGTTGAGCGGCCGGTCCGAGAGATAGAGCAGCGCATGGATCTGGGCGACCGAGCGGTTGACGCCCCATTGCCCTCCCATCTCGCCCCAGTGCAGCACGAACTGCTGCACTGCGATCGGCAATTGAACAGCATTGTCCGTAATTTCTGTCATAACAGAAATATGAGACGTGATTGCGGAAGAGTCAAGCGCTGTCGGACTGCGCATTCCGTCCCATGTTCCGATCGTTTCGTCGCCGTTCGCACCGTTGCGGCTGCGCAACTACCGGCCGGATCCGCGCCCTTGCGTCCGGCACAATCGAACTGAAGCCCCTCTTAGGTATTTCCGCGTGTTGCTGGGATTCCGCCGACAAACTATGCATCCCCGTGCAGGTCGCGGCTTCTCGCGGCGGGCGGGGGAAATTGGTGTTCCGGCAAAGAAAACCGGCCGTGCTTGGCGCGGCGCTTGGCTTGCTCGCGCTCGCGGGTTGCGATTCGGGCGGCGGTGGCACGTCCTCGGGGGGCGGCGGCGTGGTCTCTACGCCCGCACCGACGCCCACGCCGGCCGTGTTCACCGAAGGGGACGCTGCACGCCTCGCCAAGCAGGCGAGCTTCGGCCCCACGCCCGATCTGGTCGCCCGGATCAAGCAGCTCGGCGCCGCTGCCTGGGTCGACGAGCAGCTCGCCGCATCCAGCAGTTCCTATGCCGATCTCGCCACCGAAGTGCGCCGCGATTTCTGCGCGAGCAACGACACGGTCTGCTCGCGCGCCCATTTCAGCCGCACGCCGGTGGCGATGCGCTTCTACGCCAACGCCGTCGCCGGTTCCGACCAGCTGCGCCAGCGCACCGCCTTCGCGCTCGGCCAGATGATCGTCGCTTCCGAAACGGAGGTGAACTCGACCGCGGGCATCGCCGCGTTCAACCAGATCTTCCTCGCCAACGCCTTCGGCAATTATCGCGACATCCTCCAGCAGGTGACGATGAGCGGCTATATGGGCGACTATCTCGACATGGCCGACAGCAACAAGTCGGGCCCGTCGGAGAATTACGCCCGTGAGCTGCTCCAGCTGTTCTCGATGGGGCCGGACCAGCTGAACATGGACGGCAGCCTGAAGCGCGACGGCAGCGGCGCGGCCATGCCCAATTATGCGACCGACGACATCAAGGGCGTGGCCAGGGCGCTGACCGGCTGGACCTATGCCCGGGTCGGCGGCGCCGCGATCACCGACGGCAATGCCCGCGACTATTCCAAGCCGATGATCCAGGTCGCGACGCGCTACGACACGACGGAGAAGAAGTTCCTCGGCGCCACCGTCGCCGCGGGCGCGACGCAGGAAGCCAGCGTCGCGGCGGTGGTCGATGCCGCGTTCAACAACGCTTCCACTGCGCCCTTCGTCGCGCGCCACATGATCGTCCACCTCGTCACCGCCAATCCGAGCCCGGCCTATGTCGGCCGCGTGGCGGCGGCGTTCGCCGACAATGGCAAGGGCGTGCGCGGCGACATGAAGGCGGTGGTCCGCGCCGTCCTGCTCGACGGCGAGGCGCGCGCGGCGCCCACCCGCACCAGCGGCAAGCTCAAGGAACCGGTGCTGCTGATGACCGCGCTCGCCCGCGCGATCGGCTTCGCGACGGACGGCTATGTCTTCACCACCCGCGATGCCAATCTCGCCCAGCCGGTGTTCCGGGCGCCTTCGGTGTTCAACTTCTATCCGGACGACTTCCCGCTGCCCGGATCGACCGTGCTGAAGAGCCCGGCCTCGAAGCTGCTCAACACCTCCAACGTGCTGCGCTGGCACAATTTCGTCTATGACTGGACGGTCTCGGGCGATGCCAATCGCAGCGAATATGCGCTCGATTCCGGCCTGCCCATGTCCTCGCTGACCCAGCCCCTGTGGGCGGCCTGGGAGGCCTATGGCACCGATCTCGACGCGATGGTGTCCCGCATCGACCTGATCTTGTTCGCCAATACGCTGAACCAGGCGCAGAAGGACGCGCTCAAGGCCGCCGTCACGCCGATCACCAATGCCGATGCGAATGTGCAGGCGCGCCGCCGCGCCCAGATGATGCTCTACGTCGCGGCGACCAGCCCGATGTTCCTGGTCGACCGCTGAGGAGCCGGACCGATGACGATTTCCCGACGCGACTTCCTCAAGGTCACTGCCGGTACCGGCGCGCTCGCCGCGATCGGCCAGCTCGGCCGCACCACCGCCATCGCCGCGCCGAGCGGCAGCTATCGCGCGATGGTGGGCGTGTTCCTGTTCGGCGGGAACGACGGCTGGAACATGGTGATCCCCACCGATGCCCGGCATGCCCAGTA
Source organism: Sphingomonas sp. IBVSS2 (assembly GCF_002127225.1). Lineage (GTDB taxonomy): Bacteria > Pseudomonadota > Alphaproteobacteria > Sphingomonadales > Sphingomonadaceae > Sphingomonas. The sequence goes on along the minus strand of NZ_NFUR01000007.1, from coordinate 164,375 downwards.
TCTGGCCTCCCGCGGCACCGTGGGCATCAAGGCGAGCCAGCTCACCGGGCTGACCGGCGCCCCCTATGCGCTGCATCCGGCGATGGCGGCGCTGCGCCCGCTCTGGGACGAGGGCAGCCTGGCGCTCGTCCTCAACGCCGGCACCCTCTTTGCCCCGCTTACCAAGGCAACCTATCAGTCGCGCGCCGATCTGCGCCCGATGAACCTGCTCAGCCACTCGGACGAGCAGGCGCACTGGCAGGGCCTGCGCGCCCGCGACTTCGCGACCGACGGCTTCATGGGGCGGTTGACCGACCGGATGGGCACGAGCGCGGTCCCGTCGATGATCTCGATCGCCGGCTCGAACCTGGCGGTGATCGGCAAGACCAGCTCGGCGCTGGTGCTGCCGTCCACCGGCACGCTCACCCGCTCGGGCTATTCGAGCATGAGCAACGCGGCGAACAACGCCAAGAACGCCGCGCTCGCCAGCTTCTCCTCCGCCACCGGCCTGGGCGACGTCGCCGAGGCGAGCGCGCGCGACATCAATGCCAGCTATGATCAGGCGATCACCGCCAACACGATCATCTCGGCGAACAGCGCGCTCGACGGCTATTTCGTCAATCCGGTGACCGGTGCCGCGCTCACCAGCGACGTCGCGCGCCAGCTGATGCGCGTCGCCCGGATGATCGACGCGCGCGGCAGCCTGGGCCATGGCCGCCAGACCTTCTTCGTCAGCCAGGGCGGGTACGACAATCACTCCGGCCAGACCAATGGCGGCAACAACGACACCGGCACGCATGCGAATCTGCTCGGCGACCTCGCCATGGCGCTGGCCGGCTTCCACCGCGCGATGCAGGCGATCGGCATGGCCGAGAACGTCACCAGCTTCACGATGAGCGACTTCGGCCGCACCTATCGCGGCAATGCCCAGAACGGCACCGATCACGCCTGGGGCAGCAATCACCTGGTGGTGGGCGGCAATGTCGCGCCCGGCGGGATCTTCGGCGCCTATCCGGACCCGGTGCTCGGCGGCGCCGCCGATGTGAGCAGCGAGGGCCGCTTCGTTCCCGCCGTGGCGCAGGAGGAATATATCGGCGCGATCGCCCGCTGGCACGGCGTCGCCGATGCGGACCTGCCCTATGTCTTCCCCAACTGGTCGACCTGGAGCACCGGCGGGCGCGGGCCGCTGGGCCTGTTCCGAACTTAGGTTCCTCGGCGCTTAACTGCGTATCGGGATTGCGCTATCGTTCCGCTCCGGTAATGGGGCGCGCCTTTCGGGGAGGCGGACGATGGCCAATCTCTATCGCGTTACACCGTTCATGCACGTGCCGGATTTCGAGAAGGCCGTCTGGTTCTTCACCGAGGTGCTGGGCTTCACGCTCTATTTCCGCACCTCCAACTATGCCTATGTCCAGCGCGAACAGGCCGCGTTCCGCCTGCTCGAGAATGCCGGAGACGACGGCGCCCCGCCGGGCAATCGGCGCTTCTGCTATTATGTCGACGTCGAGGATGTGGAGGCGATCGCCGAGGAACTGAAGCCCAGGGCGCACCTGCTCAACGATGGCGACATCCATGGGCCGGTCGACCAGATCTATGGCCAGCGCGAGCTGATGGTGGTGGCACCGGACGGCAACCTGCTGGTGTTCGGGCAGGACATCTCGAAGCGGTGATCAGAGGGGAACGCTCCCCTCCCCCATGAACCGGGCCCGTGTGGAGAAGCCCGCGCCTTCGATACTGAGCTCGTTGAACGAAGGCGGCCGTGCCCGCACCCGCTCGGACAAGGTGCCCGCCCCGATCAGCCGCACCGTCCGCTCGCCGATCCGCCGCTCGACATCGAACGGATCATGGACATGACCGGTGAGCACCGCATCCACCCCGGCCCGGCCCAGCGCGTCCAGGGCCTGGGCCCCGCAATGCGTCTCCGAGGTCATCTGCGTCCCGCCCTCGACCAACGGATGATGGCAGGCAACGAACACCAGGCCGCCCGGCGGCACGGCTTCGACCAATGCCAGCGATGTCCGCAGCGCCCGGCTGCTGACATAGCCCTTCGACCAGTTGAGCCGCCATTGGAAGCGCGCGGTGGTCTTGAGCGGCACTATCGCCACGCCCTTCATGTCGAGCGGCCGCTCGATCATCCGCTCGAGCGCATGGTAGCGCTTATAGGGCGTCACGAACCGCGCCCAGAGGTTGAACCAGGGCAGGTCGTGATTGCCCACCTCCAACGTCACCGGCCGGCCAAGGCCCTTGAGCCACTGCGCGGCGGCCGAGAATTCGCTTGCCCGTGCCTGCATCGTCAGGTCGCCGGTCACGATCACGGCGTCGGGCTGCTCCTCGCGCACCCGCGCGGCGAACCAGTCGACCGCGGCACGGTCCTCGCGCCCGAAATGGACGTCGCTGACATGGAAGAGCCGCGTCATCCCGGCCCCTGGCGCGTGGCGATGAAGGCCTTGCGGCTCAACCCCGCCGTGATCGGGGTTCCCGGCGCCAGCGGGACCGGCTCGCCATCGAACAGCGCCAGCACCGGCTTCTTCCCGCGGGCGGCGAACTCGCGGGTGAGGCTCTCGCTCACCGCATGCGCCGCGACCCAATCCCCGGTCAGCCATTCCCAGCCCAGCTGGACGATCGCGCTCCAGTCGCGCGCGTCCACCGCCGCCACGTGCAGTTCGCCCTTTTCGGGCCGGACGAACACCGCCTGATAGCGGCCCGCGAGCGCCGATATGCCGGAGATGCGGATGCCGCCGCCGAACGTGCGGGTCCATGCGACACGCGCCGCCTGGAACAGCCGCCGGAACGCCCCCTTGCGCACCGCCTCGCGCGCGCGGAACCAGGCAGTGGCGGGCCCCAGGATCAGCCCGACGAACGCGCGATGCCCGGCCGCCTGGACATAGGGCAGGGCGATGCGGGTGGCTTCGTCATGCGCGGCCTGGACGATCGCCTGGGGGTCGAGCGTGTCGTGCAGCGACTTGGCGAGGAGGTTCATCGTTCCGCCCGGCAGGATCAGGAAGCTGCCCTCCCATGCCCTGAGCGCCGAGAGTGCCGCGTTGATCGTTCCGTCGCCCGCGAACAGCACCACGGTGTCGACCCCGTCCCGATCGAGATCGGCCCCGGCGGGCATCTTCTGCTCCGGAAACTCGGTGCGGCCGACGAGCGCCAGCCCACGTTCCGCGAACACGATTTCAAGGGCATCGCATTTGGCCCTGGTGGTCGATCCCGAGCCGGGGTTGGTGATGAACCAGAGTCTTTCCATCCGGATCGTAACGCTCGAGATATGATTTGGCTCAACCGGATCTCAATAACGATAGAGCCGCACCTTCTGGATGCCGAACTGCCCGGGCGGCAGGCGGACGTGCCGGCCCTGATGCGTCTCGTCGCCGTTGAGCCTACGCCCGGCCACCCATTTCCCGTCGACGAACCTGCCCTCCTCGACGAAATCCAGGCCAATGCGCGGCCCGAAGGTCACGGTGATCCCGCTGCCCGCGACCAGATAGTCCTCGCCGCCCAGCCACAGCAGGATCCCGCCATGCTCGGCCGGCTCCTGCTTGTCCTTCGGCGTCCAGGGATCGACGAACCCGACGGTCAGAACATAGCCGCCCAGCGTCGCCGCCTGCGGCGCACTGTCGACCACCCCTTCGAAGCTCACCGGCGGCGCGAACCCCGCGCGCGCGCTGGCCGCGAACAGTGCCGGGGTCAGCTGCTCGAGCATCGCATAGAAGCTGCCCAGGCGGTCCTTGTCGGCAATGTTCTCGATCGCGAAGGGGCTGAACCCGATCGCGCCATGCTTGCCGATCACCCGCATGGCATTGGCCGGCGCGCGCGGATCGCCCGCCTGGTTCGCCTCGGGCACGAACAGGGGGTTGCCCGGCACGGCATAGCCGTCGGCAATGCCCGCGAAGTTCGGGAAGTAGATGTCGGGCGCGAGCATGTCGATCGCAGGCGCGGCCTCCCGCCATATCCGCATCAGATGCGCGAGCGGGCCGCCGCTCGGATAGTCGCCCGGCAGCTTGCCGGGTCGCCCCTGCGCGCCGTTGACGTACATCGGCAGTGCATATTCGCGCTTGCCGGCCTCGGCCACGGCATTGGCCCAGCGCGCATAATGACGCGCGGTGAACGCCTCCTCGCCGCCCTTCCATTTGGCGAAGGCGGCGTCGGCCAGCGGGCCGTGCTCGCGCGCGGTCGGCAGGAAGCCGATCTCGTTCTCCACCTGCACCATGAGCACGGTGTGCCGGCCGTCGTCGATCGCCTTCAGATGCTTCATCAACGCGGCAAAGGCCCGTGCATCGGCGTCACGCGTGGCCTTGCCGAACACCGACAATATGTCCTGCGGCTGCCCATCCTTGCCGGTCGAGCGCGGGAAGCGCTTGCCGTCGCGCTTCACCCAGGCGGGCACATAGGTCGACATGCTGTTCTTCCAGCTGCCGAACCATAGCAGCACAAGCCGCATGTCGTTGGCCCGCGCATCCTCGACCAGCCAGTCGAGGCTGGAGAAATCGAACCGGCCTTCCTCCGGCTCGATCGCTTCCCAGGTCACCGGTGCCAGCACCGTGTTGAGATGCAGCGCCTTTAGCCGCTGCCAGTGCGGCGCGAGCCAGGCGCGATCGGTGGCCGAACTGTTCCCCAGTTCGCCGCCCCTAATCAGGAACGGCTTGCCGTCGACGATCAGCCGCCCGCCCTCCAGATGCGGCGCCTGGGCGAAAGCGGGGGCGGCGAGGAAAAGGGCGAGCGCGGAGAGCCAGCGGAGCATGGCATGCACAATAGTCTGATTTAATCGCGCATGGGAACCACGCATGGCGTATCGCCCGCGATTCGCGGCAACGGCTTCGGAATCAACGGGAAGCTGGAGCGGGTAGCGGGAATCGAACCCGCGCTAGAAGCTTGGGAAGCTCCTGTGATACCATTTCACCATACCCGCTCGGGCCCGCCGAAATCCCCGCTTTTGCCGATTCTGTCAAGCCGCTCCGCTCAGTGTCGAAGCTTCAGACGATGCGGCAGCGGCCGGCGCTTGCGGAACAGCAGCTTCAGGCACACCCAGAGCAGCAGCCACTCCCATAAGGTCGGCACGCGATCGGCACGCATCACTTCGGCTCCCATGGCTCGAGGAAGGCGGGCGGCACCTGCTCGGTCAGCCACACCCCGTTGCTCGTGAGGAAGAAGTCCCGGCCGGCCTTGGCAAGCGCCGCCGCGCGAACCGCCAGGATGACCGCTGTCCCGCGCCGCTGCCCGACGCGCGTCGCGGTATCGAGGTCGCCCGAGAGGTGGACGTGATGGCGCCGCATCGGTTTCAGCCCCTCCGCCAGGATCATCGGCAGGAAGCGCTCGACGGTGCCGTGCCACAGCAAATCCGGTGGGTCGGCGCGCGGCCAGTCGAGCGCCACTTCCACGGAATGCCCCTGCCGGGCCCGGATCCGCGCCGCATCATCCGAAAGCTCGAAGCGCTGCTTGTCGCTTTCCTCCACGAGCCGGAGCAGGTCCTCCCAGTTGCAGGCCATGCCTGCCTGGGCGAAGCCCGCCAGCACCGCGTCCACCTCGGTCCAGCCCTGGGCGTCGAGCGCCAGTCCGCCCGCTCCAGGATCGTGCCGCAACCACAATGACAACCGCTTCGAGAGTCGAACATCGTTCACTGCCTTGCCCCCTCGATAGCAACCGCCGCGCCGGGCCATTCCTCGGCCGCGACCTGGTCGATCGGCCGGGCGATGCCGCGCGTCAGGCCGGCCGGCACCGTCACCCGGAAGCCGCGCGCGATCAGCCCCTCGATTGCCCAACGCACGCAATAGTCCGCCGCTACGCCGACCACCGTCACCGCCTCGATCCCGGCGCCGCGCAGCCCGCCGAAGAATGCGTCGCGATCCACCGCCTCGCGCACGCCGATCCGCTCCACCGCCAGGCCCGGCTCGGCCCACATGTCGAACACGCCCTTCTCCAGCCGCAGCACCGGGATCGCCGGATCGACCGCATCGGCGTCGACCACCAGCTCCCAGCCCGGCGTGCCCTTCTCGCAATGCGGCGGGAACTGCTTCGCCTCTTCGGAAATGGCGTAGATCGCCGGTACATGCGTATCGAAGGTGAAAAGCACGCCGGCCGTTTCCTCGGGACGCAGCCCGGCCAGCCAGTCCCGCATCGGCGCAACGATCTGCCCGGCGCCCGGAACCGGCAAGGCACCGTCCGCCGCCACGAAATCCCGCTGCATGTCCACCACGATCACGAAGTCCGACATCGTTCGTCTCCACATTCCGCATTTGACATATATCCAGTACGAACATAAGTAAAGTGCAGAACGCACATAAGGGTGACGCGATGGACGAGGCCGCCTTTCTCGAAAGCTATGATCCGGCCGTGTTCGAGCGCCCGTCGGTGGCGGTCGACCTGATCCTGATGAGCGTGGTCGACGGTGTCCCCGTGGTGCTGCTCGCCCGCCGCGACCAGCATCCCTTTCACGGCGCATGGGCGCTGCCCGGCGGCTTTGTCGGCATCGGCGAGAGCCTGGACGCGGCCGCGCGCCGCATCCTCGCCGATAAGGCGCACATGGCCGATGCCTGGGTCGAGCAACTCTACACCTTCGGCGCGGTCGACCGTGACCCCCGCATGCGGATCGTCAGCGTCGCCTATTTCGCGCTGATCCCCGCCAGCGCCTTCGCCGCCGCGCTCAAGGCCGCGCCCGAGTTGGCGCTGGCCGAACTGACCGTCCCCTGGCGGGGCGAGGCCGGTGGCCCGGTCGAGGTCCGGCCCGCCGAGGGAGCACCGCTCGCCCTCGCCTTCGACCATGGCGAGATGCTCGGCGTCGCGATGCGGCGGCTGCGCGGCAAGCTCGACTATTCCGGCATCGCCTTCGCCCTGCTGCCCGAGCGCTTCACCCTGCGTGCGCTCCAGGACGTGTACGAAGCGATCCTCGACACCCGTCTCAACAAGCCCGCCTTCCGCCGCCGCATGCTCGATCGCGGCTGGCTGGAGCCGACCGGCGAGCGCGAGACCGGCGCATCGTTCCGGCCGGCCGAACTCTATCGTTACCGCCCGCCCGGCGAAGCCCCTCGCTGAGCCGCGCCGCCGCGTCTATCGTCACCGGCCACATCCGGAGGAAGCCTTGCCCGTCACCGACATCGCCACTCGAGTCTACAATCATGGCTGGCGGCTCGATCCGATCGTCCGCAGCCTGCTCGACACCGATTTCTACAAGCTGCTGATGCTGCAGATGATCCGCCATCTGCACCCGGACGTGCAGGCGACCTTCTCGCTGATCAACCGCACGAGAAGCGTCCGCCTGGCCGAGGTGATCGACGAGGCCGAGCTGCGCGCCCAGCTCGATCATGCGCGCACCGTGCGCTTCTCGAAGAAGGAGCTGATCTGGCTCGCGGGCAACAGCTTCTATGGCAAGCAGCGCATGTTCGCGCCCGATTTCATCGCCTGGCTCGCCGAGTTCCAGCTGCCGGAATATGACCTCCACAAAGTCGACGGCCAGTTCGAGCTGCACTTCGCCGGGCCCTGGACCCACACGATGATGTGGGAGATCCCCGCGCTGGCCATCGTCAACGAGCTCCGCTCGCGCGCCGCCTTGAAGGGCAGGGGCCGGTTCGAACTCGACGTGCTCTATGCCCGTGCCAAGGCGAAGATGTGGGACAAGGTCGAGCGCCTGCGCCGGCTCCCCGACCTGGTGATCTCGGACTTCGGCACGCGCCGCCGCCATGGCTTCCTGTGGCAGCGCTGGTGCGTCGAGGCGCTGAAGGAAGGCCTGGGCGGCCGCTTCATCGGCAGCTCGAACGTGCTGCTCGCGATGGACAACGACCTGGAAGCGATCGGCACCAATGCGCACGAGCTGCCGATGGTTCTCGCCGCGCTCGCGGAGACCGACGAGGAAGTCGCCGCCGCGCCCTATCGCGTGCTGGAGGAATGGCGCGCCCATTATGACGGCAACCTGCTGGTCGCCCTGCCCGATGCGTTCGGCACCACCGCGTTCCTGCGCGACGCGCCGGACTGGGTCGCCGACTGGACCGGCTTCCGCCCCGATTCGATGCCGCCGATCGAAGGCGGCGAGCAGATCATCGCCTGGTGGCAGGCGCGCGGCCGCGATCCACGCACCAAGCTGCTGATCTTCTCCGACGGCATGGACGTCGACAGCATCGAGGCGACCTATCGCCACTTTCACGGCCGCGTCCGCATGAGCTTCGGCTGGGGCACCAACCTGACCAACGACTTCCGCGGCTGCGACCCGGCGGGCGGGCACGCCCTCGAGCCGATCTCGCTCGTCGCCAAGGTCACCAGCGCGAACGGCCGCCCGGCGGTCAAGCTCTCCGATAATCCATCCAAGGCCACCGGCGACCCGGCCGAGATCGACCGCTACCTGCGCATCTTCGGCGGCGAGGGCCGGGCGGCGCAGGACGTGGCGGTCTAGCGCGGCGCATCTTTGCACGGACGGCTCGGAAACATCCCCGATCCGGTCCGTCAGAACCCGATCGGGGACGCCGCCTCCGGCCGCGCCGCCGCTTCGGCCCGCAACCGCGCGACGATGTCCGCCGCGCCCTGTGCCGGCCGGTGCCGGAGCTGCCGCGCCACCACCGCGAAGTCGCCGGGCGTCAGTCCGTCGAGCCCCGCCGGCGCGTCCATCCCGAAGAAGCGCGCGAACGCCCGCGCCGACCGTTCCCGCCCCAGCGGCCGCAGCGCCAGCTTGAACACGAAACGGCGCAGCGTCGCCGGATCGAGCCTTCCCGCATGGTTCGTCGCCGCGACTACCGGCAGCGGATGCCGGTCGAGCCAGGTGAGCAGCTCGTTGACCTGCCCCACTTCCCAGCTCGCCTGCGCCGTCGTCCGGTCGAAGAGGAGCGAATCCGCTTCGTCGAACAGCAGCACCCCGCCCCGCCGCCGTGCCTCGGCAAAGGCATCGGCGATGTTCGCCTCGGTCTCGCCGACCCATTTGGACAACAGGTCCGAAGCGCGCTTGACCACCAGCGGCCGGTCGAGCCGCTGCGCCAGATGCCAGGCGAGCGCGGTCTTGCCCGTGCCCGGCGGCCCGGTGAGCAGCAGCGAGACGTCGGCCGCGCCCGACGCCGCGATGCCTTCGATCACTTCCGCCACCGGCGGATCGCTTTCGTACAGCGTCACGTCGAGCGCGCCCGGCCCCGGCTGCGGCAGCTCGCCGCCCCGAAGCGCCTTCACCAGCGCCTCGGCCGAGCGCACCCCGCCATCGGCCTCGCCCGCCAGCCGTCCGGCCCGCGCCGCCACGCGCAGCACCGTCGCCGCCTCGGGCGCCGCGTCGAGTAGCCGGGCGAAGCCGTCCCCCGGCGCCACGCCCTCGTCCGCCGCCACCCGCGCCAGCATCCGCTGCCCGGCGCCGCGCGAAGGCAGGCCGAGCTTCAGCACATGGCTCATCCGCCTGAGGATCGCGCCGTCGACATTGCCGATCGCATTGGTCGTCCAGATCACCGGCACCTTGTTGGTCTCGAGCATCCGGTTGACGAACACCTTGCTGCCCGTGCGCTTCTGGAACCAGTCGCCGTCGCTCGGGCTGGCATCGCCGATCAGGTCCTCCATCTCGTCGAACAGCAGCACCGCACCGCGCCGCCCGCCGAGCACCCGCTGGGAGAGCTGCATCGCCGCGATGCGCTCCCAACGCCTCGGCTCGGAGCCGTCCTCGTCCGCCTCGGCCACCGCATGCAGCCGCGCGCCCGCGGCCACCGCCAGCGTCCGTGCGAACTCGGTCTTGCCGGTGCCGGGCGGCCCATGGATCAGCAGGTTGATCCCCGCCGCCTGTTCGGCCAGCGCGCCACGAAGCAGCCGGACCAGATAGTCCGCCTCCTCCACCGCGAAGTCGTCGAGCCCGAGCCGCGCGACCTGGCAGGTGCCGGCCAGCGCCTCGAGCAGCGGCTGGCCGGGACGCGGCGCCGCGTCGAGCACCCGCTCGAGCGACCAGCTCAGGCTGATCTCGTCCCGGCCCTGATAGTCATGGCCGAAGCTCGCCAGCCCGAGCCGCACCGCCCCCGAGCGCCGGGCCAGCCGCCCGGCATCCACCGGCTCGGCCCCGGCCAGCGCGCCGAGCAGCTCGGGCAGGTCGATGCTCGCCCCGCAGAGCGCCTCGACCAGCCCATAGACGCGCGGCACCCGCCGCGCCGCGATCATCAGCTCGAGCAGCCCGTGGTCGAGCGGGCCGAAGCCGAGCAGCAGCGCCAGCTCGTCGGCGATCTGGAGCACCTGGGGGCGCACCTCGCCGAGCGGCCGCCAGCGCAGCGTCGCCGCGTGCAGCGCCTCCCAGCCGATATCCTCGCCCCCCACGGCCGAGCCGGTGAGCCAGTCGATATGCGGCAATGCCCATTCGTGCACCGCCTTGGCGAGCGGTGCCGTGGCCGGCAGGTTCCGGCCGATCCGGCGGAGCATCCGCCGGACGATCTGATGTTCGTGCATAAATTCCCGTGCTCGCCCCGGGCGCAGGCGCGCGTCTTCGCGACGCGCGGCATCGGCCGGCGCGGTTCTCTGATCATGTTATCGAGACGGATGCTGCGGGCGCCGCTCGGCTCCCACAGCGCTCAGGCGAGCACTATCGGAACGAAGCGACGCAGGGCAGAAGGCCGTTTCGGGCGTTCGTGGCCAACACGTCATTTCTCCATGTCGCCGGGCGGAAATGGTCCCCCGACTGGCGCGGGCTCCTACGCGCGTTTTCGCCCAGATTCAAGTTTGACCTCCCCCGGTCCGGCGCTAGCGTCGCGCGCAGGCAATGGGAGACAGGGGTAATGCGGGTTCTTGCAGGTGCGGCGCTGGTCGCGATGGCGTTCACCGGAACGGCCGCCCGGGCGCAGCAGAACCCCCAGGCGGAGGCGCAGGCGCTCGAGCTGCTCAAGCGCGGCATCGCTTTCCGCACCGTTGCCGGGCCGGGCAACCAGACGCCCGACTATGCCGCCTATCTGAAGGCCCAGCTCGTCGCCGGCGGCTTCGATCCCGCCGACATCCGCATCGAGCGGATCGACGATACCGCCTGGCTGGCCGCCCGCTATCCGGGCACCGACAAGGCGGCCAAGCCGATCTACATCTCCGGCCATATGGACGTGGTCGAGGCGAAGCCCGAGGACTGGACCCGCGATCCGTTCACGCCGATCGTCGAGAACGGCTATATCTTCGGCCGCGGCGCGACCGACATGAAATACGACCTGTCGACGATGGTCGCCACGCTGATCCAGCTGAAGCGCGAAGGCTATCGGCCGTCGCGCGACATCATCCTCCTCGCCTCGGGCGACGAGGAGACCAGCATGAAGACCACCGCCGCGATGGCCGAGCAATATCATGACGGCGAACTGCTGCTGAACATCGACGGCGGCGGCGGCGCGCTCGACGAGCATGGCAAGCCCGAGATCTTCGGCCTGCAGGGCGCCGAGAAGACCTATGCCGATTATGAGCTGACCTTCACCAATCCCGGCGGCCATTCGAGCGCGCCGACCAAGAGCAACGCGATCTATTCGCTCGCCCATGCGCTGGCGAAGATCGAGGCGTATCAGTTCCCCGGCGAGATCAACGACATCACCCGCGCCGGCTTCGTCCAGGGCGCCAAGACCGCCGATCCGGAGATGGCCGCGGCGATGCGCGCGTTCCTGGCCAATCCGCGGGACGCCAAGGCGCTCGCCGTGCTGCGTTCGGAGCCCGGGCTGATCGGCCAGACCGGCACCACCTGCGTGGCCACCATGGTCAATGCCGGCCATGCGACCAACGCGCTGCCCCAGCGCGCCACCGCCAACATCAATTGCCGCATCTTCCCCGGCACCTCGGTCGCGGCCGTCGCGGCGACGCTGGCCAAGGTGGTCGGCGATCCCGAGCTCAAGCTCAGGACGCTCGACAGCGGCACCGTCGCCAGCCCCGCCTCGCCACTGCGGCCCGACCTGATGAAGCTGGTGTCGGACGGCATCCACGCCCGCTTCCCCGGGGTGCCGATCGTCCCGGCGATGTCGGCGGGCGCGAGCGATTCGATGTGGTTCCGCGCCAAGGGGGTGCCGAGCTACGGGGTGAGCCCGATCTTCATGAAGGGTTCGGACAGCTTCGCCCACGGCCTCAACGAGCGCACCCCGCTCAGCGAGATCGCGCCGTCGATCGTATATTACAAATTCCTGCTCCAGGGCCTGACGAAATAGCCGGTTCAGGCCGGATCGCCGCCGTCGGGCGATGCCTCTCGTATCAGCGGGGACGGCCAGCCGATGCGGATCAGCATGCCGTCCGGGCCGGCGATCCCCACTTCGTAGAGGCCCCATTCCCGATGACGAAGCACGCCGCCGGGACGAATGATCAGATCGTCGACCAGGGCGGCGATCGCCTCCACTTCCGGCGTGCGGATGAAGACGCCGAACGGGTTGTGCTCCTCCGGCACGCGCCACGGGCCGGATCCCGCCTGGGTGAGGTTCACCTCGCACCCCCAGCCGGTCATGATCGCATAGGCGGCGTCGCCCCCCACCCGGGTGAAGCCGAGCCGCTCCCAGAACGGGATGGCGGCGGCAAGGTCGTTGTGCGGAACGATGGCGAACGCGCCCACCGTCGCGGGGATCGGCATCCTGCGCCTCCTTGCTTTCGAAACAGTCCTTCGCATGTCCCTTACCACATGCATGCGGGGCCTGGCTTCCGCGGATGGCGGGCGGCCATGGCGGATATCCCGTTCGCGCGGTAAGCCCATGCCGCAACGAAGGGAGAGCCGATGACCGCCAGATACGACGCCCTGATCATCGGGGGCGGCCATAACGGGCTGGTCTGCGCCTTCTACCTCGCCCGCGCCGGCCTGAAGGTGCGGGTGCTGGAACGCCGCCATGTCGTCGGCGGCGCGGCGGTGACCGAGGAATTCCACCCCGGCTTCCGCAACTCCACCGCCAGCTACACGGTCAGCCTGCTCCGCCCCAAGGTGATCGCCGACATGAAGCTCCCGGCACGCGGCTGGCGCGTGGTCGAGCGGCAGATCTCCAACTTCCTGCCGCACGAGGGCGGTTATCTGAAGCTGGGCGGCGGGCACGCGCGCACCCGCGCCGAGTTCGCCCGCTTCTCGGCCAGGGATGCCGAGGCACTGCCCCGCTACGAGGAAGCGCTCGAGCGCGTCGCCGGGGTGCTGCGCGACATGGCGCTGAGGACGCCGCCCAATGCCGGCGGCGGCATCCGCGCGCTGCTCGCCGCCGCCGCGCAAGGGCGCAAGCTGGCGGGCATGCCGATCGAGGCGCAGCGCGACACGATGGACCTGTTCGTCAAGTCGGCGCGCGACTTCCTCGATGGCTGGTTCGAGAACGACTATGTCAAGGCGGCCTTCGGCTTCGACGCCGTGGTCGGCAACTATGCCAGCCCCGATACCCCGGGCAGCGCCTATGTGCTGCTCCACCATGTCTTCGGCGAAGTGAACGGCAAGAAGGGCGCCTGGGGCCATTCGATCGGCGGCATGGGCGCGATCACCCGGCTGATGGCCGAAGCCTGTGCCGAGGCCGGGGTCGAAATCAGCCTGGAAGCCCCGGTCGCGAAGCTGCTGGTCGACGGGAACCGGGCTTCCGGCGTGCGGCTGGAGAGCGGCGAGGAGATCGCCGCCGGCATCGTCGCCGCCAATATCGGCCCCGCCCTGCTCTATCGCCAGCTGGTCGACCGCGCCGACATGCCCGCCGACTTCGCCCGGCGGATGGACCATTACAAGGCCGGCTCGGGCACCTTCCGGATGAACGTCGCCCTCTCCGAACTGCCCGACTTCACCGTCCTGCCCGGCCCCGGCGAGCATCATACCGCCGGCATCATGATCTGCCCGACGCTCGACTATATGGACCGCGCCTATACGAGCGCCAGGGCCAGGGGCATGTCCGACGAGCCGATCGTCGAGATGACCATCCCCTCAACGGTGGACGACAGCCTCGCCCCGCCGGGCCGGCACGTCGCCGCATTGTTCTGCCAGCAATTCGCGCCCGGCCTGGACTGGGACCGGCACCGCGAAGCCGCCGCCGACCGCATCATCGATACCGTCACCAGGCACGCGCCCAATTTCAAGGCATCGGTGATCGCGCGCCAGATCCACTCGCCGCTCGACCTGGAGCGCAAGTTCGGCCTGGTCGGCGGCGACATCATGCATGGCCATATGTCGCTCGACCAGCTCTGGGCCGCCCGCCCGGTGCTGGGCCATGGCGATTATCGCGGGCCGATCCGGGGGCTCTACATGTGCGGCGCCGGCACCCATCCCGGCGGCGGCGTCACCGGCGCGCCGGGGCACAATGCCGCGCACGAGATCCTAAGGGATCGCAGCCTCCTTGGCCGCCTGCTCGGCTGAACCGCGCATCAGGTAGAGCGGGATCGCGGTGGCCATCAGCAACAGGCTGAGCCCGATCGCCTCATAGCCCGCGCCCCAGATCGCCCAGAGCGCGAAGACCAGCCCGATCGCGGCGGCGGGCCGCACCACGCCCAGCACCAGCGCGGACAGGCAGGTGCCGGCATAGAACCACAGCGTCGCCGCCGTCGTCACGCGCAGCATGAAGTCGTAGATCGCGGCGGTATCGCGCGAGACGTTGCTGAGCACCAGCACGCTGGCGAGCACGCTCGACGCGAGCAGCGCCGCCACCGGCACGTCGCGCCCGCTGGTCCGGCCGATACGGGCGGGGATCACGCCCGCACGCGCCATGCCCAGCGGCACCTCGCCCTGCAGCAGCACCCAGCCGTTGAGCGCGCCGATCGCGGCCACCGCGGCAAAGCCGGCCACCGCCAGCCCGGCCCAATGCCCCCAGAAGGTCTCGACGAACAGCGCCACCGGGGCATTGGCGCCCGCCACCGATCCCTGCGGCATCGCGAAGATGATTCCCGAACAGGCGATCAGGTAGAGCAGCCCGGTCAGCCCCACCCCGGTCAGCGTGGCGCGGGGAATGGTCCGGGCCGGATCGCGCACCCGCTCGGCGGCGACGCCCGCGCATTCGAAGCCGACCATCGCGAAAAAGGCCAGCGTCACCGCCGATGCCAGCTGGCCGGCATCGAACGGCGTGTGCGGATGGGCGCTGGCGGCGAGGTCGCCCTTGGCGCCGAGCTGGGCGAGCAGCAGCACGATCGCGGCAAGCGGCACCAGCTTGACCAAAGTCGTCACGACCTGGAACTCGCCGGCCGCCCGCGCCCCGCGCAGGTTGAGCAGCGTGATCCCCCAGAGCAGCGCCACCGCCGCCAGCACCAGGCTCAGCGAAGACTCGGCCAGCGGCGGCCAGAACACCGCCAGATAGCGCACCGCGGTGAGCGCGATGAACGCGTTCGCCGCCCAGACGCCCACCCACATCGTCCAGGCAATCAGCACGCCGGGGAGCGGCCCCAGCGCGCGCGCGCAGATCGCCAGCGTTCCCGTCGCCTCGGGCATCGCGCGCGAAAGGCCGGCGATCACCCAGGCGATCACCATCGCCCCCGCGATCGCGGCGATCCACGCCGCCACGCTGGTGAAGCCATAGGGCGCGAGTTGCGCGGGCAAGGCGAAGAAGCCCGAGCCGATCATGTTGCCGATCACCAGCGCGGTCGCCGTCCAGAAGCCGAATGGCCGCCTCGATTCCGTCATGCCCCATCCCCCCGGAAAGTCAGATGCCGCCTTCGACCGCCTCCAGCCCCCGCTCGGCCAGCCCGCGGAGCAACGCGTCTCCGCATGCATCGAGCAGCGCCTGCCCGGTCGCGCGGACCACGAAATTGGCGCCGGTGCGGCCGTCGCGGAAGAAGGGATAGCTGCCGATCGCCACGCCTTCGTGCGCGCGTTCGGTCTCGCCCAGGAACTCGGCGATCTCGCTCTCCGCCACCCAGGCGCCGATCGTACGCGAGAGCACCGGGCGGCCGCCCTCCAGCGTGCCCGTCAGTGCATCGAGCATGCCCGCCGTGATGTGCGGCACGCCCGCCAGGATGAAGAGATTGCCCAGGCGGATGCCCGGCGCGCCGGACATGCGGTTGGGGATCAGCTCGGCACCCTCCGGCACCCGCGCCATGCGCAGCCGCGCGTCGGTGAGCCCGCCACGCGTCTCGTAATAGCGCTCCAGCACCGCGCGGGCCTGGGGGTGGATCACCACGCCGACGCCCAGGGCCGCGGCAATGGCATCGACGGTGATGTCGTCATGCGTCGGCCCGATCCCGCCGGTCGTGAAGCAATAGTCGTAGCGCGCGCGCAGGGCGTTCACCGCCTCGACGATCCGCGCCTCGACATCCGGCACCACGCGCACCTCGGCCAGGCGGATGCCCTGCACGTTCAGCCAGGTCGCGATCTGGGCGATGTTCTTGTCCTGCGTGCGGCCCGAGAGAATCTCGTCGCCGATCACTGCCAGTCCAGCCGTCCAGATGCGTTCGCCCATTTTCCCGGCATAGACGCATGCGGCGCCCGCGCCTAGCGTTGCGATCATGCTTTCGACGCTCGCCGCGCTCGCCCTTTCGGCCGCCACGCCTTGCCAGGCGGAGCTGGTCGTGCTCGGCACCTCGCAGGATGCCGGCACCCCCCAGATCGGCCATCCCGAGGATCCCGCCTGGCGGGACCCGCGCCTGCGGGCCTGGGCAGCCTCGCTCGCCCTGGTCGATCACGCCAGCGGCGCGCGCTTCCTGTTCGACGCCACGCCGGATCTGCGCGAGCAGTTGGAATGGCTCGACGTGCACGATCCGAAGCGCGCGCCCGGCCTGGGGATCGACGGCATCTTCCTCACCCACGCGCATATCGGCCATTATGCCGGCCTGATGTTCCTCGGCCGGGAATCGGCGAACACCAGCGGCGTTCCCGTCCATGCGATGCCGCGCATGGCCGAATTCCTGGGGAACAACGGCCCGTGGAGCCAGCTGGTCAGCCTGGGAAACATCACGCTCCGGCCGCTCGCCGCCGGGGCCGCCACCCGGCTGCCCGCAGGCATCGCCGTCACGCCCTATCTCGTCCCGCACCGCGACGAATATTCGGAGACGGTGGGCTTCGTCATCGCCGGCTCCGGGCGAAGCGCCCTCTACCTGCCGGACATCGACGGCTGGGACAAATGGGACCAGAAGCTCGAGGACATGCTGGCCCGGGTGGACGTCGCCTATCTCGACGGCACTTTCTTCGACGACACCGAACTCGGCGACCCAGCGCGGATGAAGAGCGTCCCCCATCCCCGCATCGCCGACACGATCCGCCGCCTGCCGCCCGCGCTCGCCGCGAAGGTCCGCTTCATCCATCTGAACCACACCAACCCGGCCCGCTTCCCCGCTTCGGCGAAGCGCCGCGCGGCGGAACGCGGCGGCGCGGGCTTCGCCCGGCTTGGCGAGCGTTTCTGCCTCTCGAAAAACGGCGCCGATCGGCCTATATCGCCGCGATGACCGAATATGTGACCGTTACTGCCGACATGCCCCAGGCGCGCGACGGCGCGATCAAGCTCCATGGCCCAGCGGGCTTCGAGGGCATGCGCCGCGCCGGCCGCCTCGGCGCCGAGATCCTCGATGCGCTCGTCCCCCATGTCGTGCCGGGCGTCGCCACCGCCGAGCTGGACGACATCGTCCGCGAAATGACCGTCGCCGCCGGCGGCGTGCCTGCGACGCTCGGCTATCGCGGCTATACGCACAGCTGCTGCATCTCGATCAACCATGTCGTCTGCCACGGCATCCCGAGCGAGAAGACGCTCAAGGACGGCGACATCGTCAATATCGACGTGACGCCGATGCTCGACGGCTGGCACGGCGATACCAGCCGCATGTTCCTGGTCGGCGATGTCGGCATCAAGGCGCGGCGCCTGGTCGACGTGACCTATGAATGCCTGATGCTCGGGCTCGAACAGGCCAGGCCGGGCAACCATCTCGGCGATGTCGCCCATGCCATCCAGCGCCATGCCGAGAAGCATCGCTACGGCGTGGTCCGCGATTTCTGCGGGCACGGGCTGGGCCAGATCTTCCACGACGCGCCCGAAGTCGTGCATGTCGGCCGCCCGGGCACCGGCCCGGAGCTGCGCCCCGGCATGTTCTTCACCGTCGAGCCGATGATCAACATCGGCCGGCCGGACGTGAAGCTGCTCGACGACGGCTGGACCGCCGTGACGCGCGACCGCTCGCTCTCGGCGCAGTTCGAGCATTCGATCGGGATCACCGAGGACGGCTGCGAGATCTTCACCAAGAGCCCCAAGGGCCTCGACCACCCGCCTTATTGAAGCCTCGCGCAGACGGCCAGTGACACCACGCAACGGGTTGCGTCC
Source organism: Sphingomonas sp. IBVSS2 (assembly GCF_002127225.1). GTDB lineage: Bacteria > Pseudomonadota > Alphaproteobacteria > Sphingomonadales > Sphingomonadaceae > Sphingomonas. The sequence goes on along the minus strand of NZ_NFUR01000007.1, from coordinate 146,280 downwards.
GCCAGCGGCCTGAGGGCCGGGCGGACGCATGCGGCGGGTGGAGGGAGTGGGCCGCACCGCCGCCGGGGCTCATTCGCTCGCAAATAGTCAAGCGCGAACCGATTCGAACAACTCACACAAGGAATCCCCATATCGACTAGGGAGTCAATGCAACTTCCCAGGGACATTATTCCCATTTTGGACAGTATTACTTCACAGCAATAGTAAACGCTATTACGTAAATTATGTTATTTGCTGAGGTGGGCCGCATATCAGTGCGCCGCACGCGACCAGAACGATAGCTGCTCCTCGGCAGCCGCCGCGTCCAGATCGCCAATCTCGCTGTGAATCCAGCAGGTCTTGCGCGCCTCGGGATCGAGTGCCAGCAACCCATGCGCCATGATGACAAGCGGCCCCGTGGCGACGATCACGTCGCCGTCCGGCAGGTCGTTCCCGCGCCGATGCAGTTCGGCGGGCAGGTCCATAGGCATAGGCTGCATACATCGCACCCCGGTACGCTCGCCGCCCCCAACGCGATCACACCGAAATGGTTCCACAAGCCGGTCGCCGATAATTTGTTGCCGCCGGGCAACGCTTTCGCCGCTGCCCCCAAATCCGGCACCGCCCGGGGCGCTGCCCATTTGATAGGCACTTGTTAAAGCGGCGCGGCGCGTGCAACCGAGAGGGTGAGCCGAGTCCCGCCTCTGGCACGAAGTTTGCCAGACGCGCGGACAGGCAAGCCTCATGTGCCTCGGGGGAAACCGTGAAAAAGATCGAAGCGATCATCAAGCCGTTCAAGCTCGACGAAGTGAAGGAAGCGCTGCACGAAGTGGGCGTCTCCGGCATCACCGTCACCGAGGCCAAGGGCTTCGGCCGCCAGAAGGGCCATACCGAGCTCTATCGCGGAGCCGAATATGTCGTGGACTTCCTTCCCAAGGTGAAGCTCGAGGTGGTGGTTGAGGATTCGCTTGCCGACCGCGTGGTCGAAGCGGTCGCCGCCGCGGCGCAGACCGGCCGGATCGGCGACGGCAAGATCTTCGTGATCCCGGTCGAGACGGCGCTCCGCATCCGCACCGGCGAGCGCAACGAAAACGCGATTTGACGCGCCGCAACATAGCGTCGATGTAGCGCCCGATTTGGGCAAGATTCTTTCCCGATTCGTCGGGTCAACGAAAGAGAGCGAAAGGGCTTAACAATGGCGAATTCGGCCAGCGACGTTCTGAAGATGGTGAAGGACAACGAGATCGAGTGGATCGATCTGCGTTTCACCGATCCCAAGGGCAAGTGGCAGCACCTCACCATGGTCGCCAAGGTGATCGGCGAGGACGAGCTGACCGACGGCCTGATGTTCGACGGCTCCTCGATCGAGGGCTGGAAGGCGATCAACGAGTCCGACATGATCCTGAAGCCGGATCTGGACGCGGTGTGGATCGATCCCTTCTCGGCCACCCCGATGCTGATCCTGGTCTGCGACATCGTCGAGCCCTCGACCGGCGAGCTCTATGCCCGCGACCCGCGCTCGACCGCGAAGCGCTCGGAAGCCTATCTCAAGTCGCTCGGCATCGGCGACACCGTCTATGTCGGCCCCGAGGCCGAGTTCTTCATGTTCGACGACGTCCGCTTCGAGAACAGCTACGCGACCAGCTACTATGCGATCGACGACATCGAGCTGCCGGGCAATTCGGGCAAGGAATATGAGGCCGGCAATCTCGGCCATCGTCCGCGCGCCAAGGGCGGCTATTTCCCGGTCGCCCCGGTCGACTCCGCCGTCGACATCCGCGGCGAGATGGTCGCGACCATGCTCGAAATGGGCCTGCCCTGCGACAAGCACCACCACGAAGTCGCCGCCGCGCAGCACGAGCTCGGCCTGACCTATGGCACGCTGGTCCAGACCGCGGACCGCATGCAGATCTACAAGTACGTCGTGCACCAGGTCGCGCATGCCTATGGCAAGACCGCGACCTTCATGCCGAAGCCGATCAAGGAAGATAACGGCTCGGGCATGCACACGCACATCTCGATCTGGGAAAAGGGCGCCAACACCTTCGCGGGCAATGGCTATGCCGGCCTGTCGGACGCATGCCTCTATTTCATCGGCGGCGTGATCAAGCATGCCAAGGCGCTCAACGCCTTCACCAACCCGACCACCAACAGCTACAAGCGCCTGGTGCCGGGCTATGAGGCGCCGGTGCTCCTCGCCTATTCGTCGCGCAACCGCTCGGCTTCGTGCCGCATCCCGTACGGTGCCGGCACCAAGGCGAAGCGCGTCGAGTTCCGCTTCCCGGACGCGCTGGCCAACCCGTATCTCTGCTATGCGGCGCTGCTGATGGCCGGCCTGGACGGCATCCAGAACAAGATCCACCCGGGCGACCCGATGGACAAGAACCTGTACGACCTGCCGCCGGCCGAGCTGTCGCAGGTGCCGACGGTGTGCGGTTCGCTCCGCGAGGCGCTCGACAGCCTGGAAGCCGATATGGACTTCCTGCTCAAGGGCGACGTGTTCTCGAAGGACCAGATCGAAGCCTATGTCGAGATCAAGCGCGGCGAGGTCGCCCGCTGGGAGATGACGCCGTCGCCGGTCGAGTACGACATGTACTATTCGGCCTGAGCCACGGGAAATCAGACGATGCGGAAGGGCGTCCGGGGAGACCCGGGCGCCCTTTCCGTTTCGGGAGCCGCGCGCGACGCCGCCGGACTCGACGCGACCCGCCGGTGCGCTCTAGGCTGGCCCCATCTGCCCGCCCCCCCCGCCACGAGGAGCCGAGATGGACGAGGATCATCGCCCGACCGACAAGCGATCGCCCCGCGAGCCTGCGACCGCGATCCCCCTCGAGATTCCGGGCCTCGGCTCGATTTCGCCCATCGGCGCGCTGCCCAAGCCCCCTGGCCCCCTGCCCGCGGACGCGATCGCCGAAGGCCTTGGCATCAAGGGCATCTCGGCACAATTCCCCGGCATCGGCCTGCCGTTCCTGCCCGCCTCTCCCCAGGCTTCACCGCAGGGCATTTTCGGGCACCCGATCGGCAGCCCGGGCGCTCCGCCGGGCGGTGCGCTCGCCATCCATCCCGGCATCCCGGGGACGGTGGGGCCAGGCAGCCAGATAGGAAGCGTGGCGGGCCAGCTCGGCTCGCTCCTCCCCTTCTCCGCCGCTCCGGCACCGGATGTCATGCCCGGAGCCACGCCGGCCGCAGGGGAAAAGGACGCCCCGTCGTCTTCCTGATGCGCCACCCGAACGCGCGCCACGGCTGGCAAAAATACGCCCGGCCCCGAAGGACCGGGCGCATTCCCCCTTTTAACGCGTCAGTGCCCGCCATTCGCTTGCGCAAGCCGTTGGCCCCGGATCATGACATCCCTGTTGCATTGCAGCGTAAGCCGCGTGACTTTCTTTGCCGCCGGAACGGTTCCTTTCCCGGAGACGGAAAGAAAGCGCGTCTCGCCAGTTAAACAATCGTCCTTAGAATGACGGCCATGCGCAGCCTCTCGACGATCTCCGCCCTGCTCCTCGTCGCTGCGTGCAGCGGAGGGGGGGGCAATGGGGGCACGCCGGCGCCCGCCAACACCGCGCCCAGCTTCACGTCGCCGGCCGCCGCGAACATGGTCGAGAACGGGACCGCCGCCTATCAGGCGACCGCGGTCGATGCGGAGGGGAACCCGATCATCTTCTCGATCGCCGGCGGTGCCGACGCGGCGCGCTTCGCGATCACCACCGCCGGGACGCTCAGCTTCGTCGCGGCGCCCAATTTCGAGGCGCCGACCGACGCCGATGGCGACAATGTCTATCGCGTCCAGCTGCGCGCCAGCGACGGTAGCGCCGCCTCGACGCTCGACCTGGCCGTGACCGTCACCAACAGCCGGGAGGGGATCGCGGTGAAACGGGTCGCGACCGGGCTGAACCAGCCGACCTTCGTGACCGGGATCCCCGGCAGCAGCGACGTGTATGTGCTCGAGAAGGGCGGCAACCTCTATCGCCTCACCCCGGCTACCGGCGCGCGCACCCTCGTCTTCACGGTGGGCGATCTCAGCACCGACGGAGAGCGCGGGCTGCTCGGCATGGCCCTGCTGCCCAATCCGATCAACGCCGATCGCTTCATGATCTTCTGCACCGCGGCGAACGGCGATATCGAGCTTCGCCAATATGTCTTCCACGCCGCCGGCTTTCCGCCGACGGTACTGGCCAAGCTGGTGATCCCGCATCCCGGGGCGAACAATCACAATGGCGGCTGGATGGGCTTCGGGCCGGACGGCTATCTCTATGTCGGGATCGGCGACGGTGGCGGTGCCGGGGATCCCGGCAACAATGCCCAGAATCCCTATTCGCAGCTTGGCAAGATCCTGCGGATCAACGTCGTTTCCGATCCCTATGCCGGCGCCGCGCCCATCTTTTTCACGCCGGCCACGGGCAATCCGTTCCTCCTCGGCGTGGGCGGCGATCCCTATGTCTTCGCGCTCGGCCTGCGCAACCCGTTCCGGGCCAGCTTCGGCCCGGACGGGCGCCTTTATATCGGCGATGTCGGCCAGGGCGCGATCGAGGAGATCGACGTGCTGCGACCGGACCAGCCCGGGCTCAATTTCGGCTGGCGCTATCTCGAAGGCACCCGGCCCTATTCCGGCACTGCGCCGGGCGGGCTCACGTCCCCGGTCTCGCAATATGATCATGGCAACGGCCCCAAGCAGGGCGCCTCGATCATCGGTGGCCATGTCTATCGCGGCCCCGTCACTTCGCTGCAGGGGCAATATGTCTTCGGCGACTATGTGAGCGGCAACATCTGGACGCTGCCGGCGGCCTCGCTCGTGCAGGGCCAGCTCTTCCCTGCCGCCGGCTACGAACGGCGCAACCTCGATTTCGCGCCCGACGCCGGCACGATCGGCAGCCTGGTCTCGTTCGGGGAAGATGCCGCCGGCAATCTGTTCCTCGTCGATATCGGCGGCAGCGTCTTCATGGTCCAGCCGGGCTGAGTCGCGCACTTGCGTTGCGAATGGCAACTGTCCATCTAGACGCCATACCGGGTTTTCGAGAATTGGAGAGGCGAGTGATGCGCAGCTATCTGAAGCAGTTCATCGGGGGCGAATGGGTCGAGAGCCAGGACGGCACCCGGCACGAAGTGATCAACCCGGCCACCGAGGAAGCCGTCACCGAGATCACGCTCGGCTCCGCGGCCGATGTCGACCAGGCGGTGGCCGCCGCGCGCAAGGCGTTCGAGAGCTTCTCGCGCACCAGCGTTGACGAGCGGGTGGCGCTGATCGAGTCGATCCTCGCCGAATACAAGGCGCGCGCGGGCGACATGGCCGAGGCGATCAGCCAGGAAATGGGCGCCCCGATCAGCCTGGCCAGGACCGCGCAGGTCGGCTCCGGCCTGGGCCACCTGATGTCGGCCGCCAAGGCGCTGCGCGAGTTTCAGTTCGAGGAGCAGATCGGCAACAGCCTGGTCGTGCACGAGCCCATCGGCGTCGTCGCCATGATCACGCCCTGGAACTGGCCGCTCAACCAGATCGTCTCCAAGGTGGCGCCCGCGCTCGCCGCCGGCTGCACCATGGTGCTCAAGCCCAGCGAGGAAGCGCCGCGCTGCGCGATGATCTTCGCCGAGGTGCTGGCCGCCGCCGGCGTGCCTGCGGGCGTGTTCAACCTTGTCAATGGCGACGGCCCCGGCGTCGGCACCGCGCTCAGCCGCCACAAGGGCGTCGACATGGTGAGCTTCACCGGCTCCACCCGCGCCGGCGTACTCGTCGCCAAGAATGCGGCGGAGACGGTGAAGCGCGTCCATCAGGAGCTGGGCGGCAAATCGCCCTCGCTGATGCTCGAAGGCGCCGATCTCGGCCGCGCGGTCCAGACCACCTTGTTCAGCGTGCTGATGAATTCGGGACAGAGCTGCATCGCCCCCACCCGCCTGCTCGTGCCGAAGGACATGCAGGAACAGGTCGCCGCCGCCGCCGCCGAAGTGATGAAGGCCACCCACACCGGCGATCCGGCCGAGGAGGGCCGCCATATCGGCCCGCTGGTCAACAAGTCCCAATGGGAGAAGGTCCAGGGCCTGATCGCCCGCGGCATGGAGGAAGGCGCCAAGCTCGAGGCGGGCGGCCCCGGCCGTCCGGACGGCGTCGAGACCGGCTATTTCGTCCGCCCCACGCTCTTCTCGGGCGTGCGGAACGACATGACGATCGCCCGCGAGGAGATTTTCGGGCCGGTGGTGACGATCATCCCCTATGAGGATGAGGAAGACGCGGTCCGCATCGCCAACGACACCGATTACGGCCTGTCCGCGGTCGTCTTCGGCGATGCCGCGGCGGTGAAGCGCGTCGCCCCGCGGCTGCGCGCCGGCATGGTCTATGTGAACGGCGGCCAGCCGGACCCGAACCTGCCCTTTGGCGGCTACAAGCAGTCGGGCAATGGCCGCGAGCACGGCAAGTTCGGCCTGGCCGAGTTCATGGAAGTGAAGGCGATGGTCGGCGCGCTGGCATGATGCGCGCGGCCTTCCTCCTCCCTCTCGCGCTGCTCGCGCCGTCCATCGCGGCGGCGCAGCAGCAGGCCGGCGACCGGTTCCAGCTCGTCCGCACCACCCTGGTCGAGCAGCGCGGCCCCGGCACGATGCGCAGTTCGCAGAACAGCGACGCGCTGATCGAGCGCATCGTCGCGGTGACGCCGGCCGGGGTCGAGCTCGAATACAGCCTGCCGCCCGGCAGCCAGGGAGGCGACTGGACCTTCCCGGTCCGCGTGTTCCAGCCCCAGGACGGCCCGCGCCAGCTGCGCGACCGCGCCGCGCTGGAGGCCCGCATCGACAAATGGCTGAAGGACGCCAACCTGACTCGCGCGGCATGCGGCCATTGGGTCGCCGGCTGGACCGCCTTTCGCATCGAGTGCGACCCCGACACGGCGCTGCGCACGGTGGATGCCTTCGCGATCGGCCAGTTGAAGCTCGTCGACGGCGCGCCCTATGCCGATGCCCAGGCGGCACGCCCGGCACCGCTAAGGGCCAGGCCCGACGGCAAGGGCTTCACCGCCGAGCTGGCGGTCGACCCCGCCGCCATCCGCGACGAGCTGGCCCGGGCCGATGTCGCGGCGGCCGAGATCGGCGGGCAGGCGCTCGGTCTCGACGCCGCGCGCAAGGCGCATGCGGGCGACCAGATCGCGGGCACGATCAAGGTGACGATCGACCTGGCCGGCACCATCAGCCGCCGCACCCGCATCGCCACCTGGACGATCACGCGGAGCGGCCGGACCGAGACGCGCACCACCACCGAAAGGGTCGAGCGCCGCCCGATCCAGCAGCGCGTCGATCCGAACAGCATCTGATCTCCTCCCTCTCCCCTGAGAGGGAGGAGATCACGCCCGCCATTGCAGGCAGATGCCGTACCCATCGGGATCGGCGAGATAGAGCTGGCGCATGCCATAGGGCGTCGTCACCGGCGCCCGTGCCGATGCCACGCCCCGGGCCTGAAGCTCCGCCCAGGCGCCGTCCAGGTCGGCGCAGCCGACATAGAGACAGATATCGTCGCCCAGCCGCGCCGTCCGTGCCGGATCGCGCGCCGGCGGACGCTCGCCCGCATCGTGCAGCGTGTTGAGCATCAGTTCGCCCCCGCCGTGGCGCAGCCAGCACCAGTGGAAATAATGCCCCTCCGCCGCTTCGATCTCGGGCGAATGCTCGACAAGCTCGAAGCCGAGCACGTCGCGATAGAACGCCACCGATTCCGGCATGTCGAACACCTGAAGCAGCGGCACCAGACCTTGCAGCTTCATCGCGGCCTCCCCTCTCTCAGGGCAGCAGGATCGTCGATCCCGTCGTCTGCCCGGCTTCCAGCGCCCGGTGCGCTTCGGCCGCGTCCTCCAGCGCGAATCGCTGGTTGACGTCCACCCGCACCGCGCCCGAGCGCAGCATCTGGAACAGCCGGGCGCTGCCCGCGGCGCGTTCCTCGGGCGTCACATAATAGTCGAACATGGTCGGCCGCGTCACGTAGAGCGAGCCCGCCCGGGCCAGCGCACCCAGCGCCACGCCCTCCACCGGCCCGCTGGCATTGCCGAAGCTCACCACCAGCCCGCGCCGCCGGGCGGAGGCCAGCGACGCTTCCCAGGTCGCCTTGCCGACGCCGTCGAGCACCACTTCCACGCCCGCGCCGCCGGTGATCTCGCGCACCCGCGCGGCAATGTCGTCCTCGCGCGAGAGCAGCACATGGTCCGCCCCCGCCGCGCGCGCCAGCGCCACCTTGTCGCCATGCCCCACCGTCGCGATCACCGTCGCGCCGATCGCCTTCAGCCAGCGCACCGCGATCTGCCCCACGCCGCCCGCCGCGGCATGGACCAGCACCGTCCAGCCCGGCTCGACCCGGGCACAGCGCTCGACCAGGAACTCCACCGTCCCGCCCTTGAGCAGGGCCGCCGCCGCCGTCTCGTCGCCGATGTCGTCGGGCAGCGCGAACAGGATCTTCGCCGGCACGTTGCGCGCGGTGGCATAGGCGCCCAGCCCCGGCCCGAAGGTCGCCACCCGGTCGCCGACGGCGAAATCGGTCACGCCCTCGCCCACCGCCTCGACCACGCCCGCCGCCTCGCCGCCCAGCCCGCTCGGCAGCGGCACCGGGTACAGGCCCGAGCGATGATAGGTGTCGATGAAATTGAGTCCCACTGCGGTGTTGCGCATCCGCACTTCGCCCGGCCCGGGCGGTGCCAGCGCGACATCGCTCCACCCGATCACCTCGGGCCCGCCCGTCCGCTCGATCCGCGCCATCCGTTCCATATGTGCGACTCCCGTCAGAATACCGGCCATACCCATAGGATCAGCGGCGTTCCCACCGCCAGCACCAACACCGAGAGCGGCGCGCCCAGCCGGGCATAGTCGCCGAACCGATAGCCCCCCGGCCCCATCACCAGCGTGTTGCACTGGTGGCCGATCGGCGTGAGGAAGTCGCAGCCCGCGCCCACCGCGGTCGCCATCAGGAACGCCTCGGGCCGATAGCCGAGCTGCCCCGCGAAGGTCGCGGCGATCGGCGCCATCACCAGCACGGTCGCGGCGTTGTTGAGGAAGGGCGTCACCGCCATCGCCGCCGCCAGGATCAGCGCCACCGCCCCCCAGGGCGGCAGCGTCGCGGCGAACTGCCCCAGCCAGTCGCCGATGATCTGGCTCGCCCCGGTGGTCCGCAGCGAATCGGAGACGGGGATCAGCGCGCCCAGCATCACCAGGATCGGCCATTCGATATGGTCGTACGCTTCGCGCACCGGCAGCGCGCCGAGCAGGATGGTGAGCCCGGCGGCCGCGAAGAAGGCCACTGCCACCGGCACATAGCCGAGCGCGGTCGCCGCCATCGCCGCAGCCAGGATGGCGACGGGCAGCAACCCCTTGCGGGCGCTGCCGAGCCGCAGCGTCCGCTGGGCGAGCGGCAGGCAGCCCAGCTCACCCAGCCGCTCGAACAGCAGCTCCAGCGGCCCCTGCAGCACGACCACGTCGCCCGCCTCCAGCACGATCGCGCCCAGCCGGCTCGCCAGCCGCTCGCCCTGGCGCGAGACCGCGATCAGGTTCACGCCGAAGCGCTCGTGCAGGCCCAGCCGCCCGGCGCTGCGCCCGATCAGCGGGCTCTCGGTGCCGATCACCGCCTCGATCACGCCCAGCTCGCCCTCGGCGCCCTCCGGCCGCTCGCGCTGCGAGCCCTCGAGCTCCAGCCGGTCGCCGGCGATCACCCGCTCCAGGCTGTCGGGCGCGCCGGTGAGGATCAGCAGGTCCTCGGCCCGCAGCACCGTGTCGGGGAAGGGCGTGGCGCGGATGCCGGCGCGCAGGATCGCGGTGACCTTCACTTCATCGTCGTGGCGCGCGCGAAAGGCGGCGACGGTCTCGTCCACCGCCGGCGACCCGGCGGGAATCGCGGCCTCGGTCACATAGTCCTGGATGTCGATCGCCTCGCCCAGCGTCGGTGCGGCCCGCCGGTCGCGCGGCAACAGCCGATAGGCGAAGCGCAGGAAGACCAGCCCCATCAGCGTCAGCCCCAGCCCGACCGGCGCATAGTCGAACATGCCGAAGGGCCGGCCGGTCATCTCCTCGCGCACCCGGCTGACGATGATGTTGGGCGACGTGCCGATCAGCGTGATCAGCCCGCCGAGCAGCGAGGCGAAGGACATCGGCATCAGATAGGCGGCGGGCGATATGTTCGAGCGCTTGGCCATCTGGAAGGCGACCGGCATCATCATCGCCAGCGCCCCGATATTCTTCACCAGGGCCGAGGCGAAGCCGACCGAGGCGCAGAGCAGCAGCAGTTGCGAGCGGATCCGCGTCACGCGCCGCTGGAGCAACAGCATCGCGCGCTCGATCACGCCCGAGCGCTGCACCGCGCCCGAAAGCACCAGCGCGCTGGCCACGATGATCACGATGTCGTCGGAAAAGCCGGAAAAGGCCTGTTTGGGCGAGACGATCCCCAGCGCCAGCGCCGCGAGCAGCGCGATCACCGCGACCATGTCGTAGCGGAAACGTCCCCAGACAAAGAGCAGCATCATGCCGGCGAGCACGCCGACGGAGAGCAATTGGGGCGTGTTCATCGCTGGAGGAACGCCGCGCGATGGCTTCGGGTCCGTGCCAGGTAATTCCTCCCCGAGCTCGTCTCGGGGAGGGGGACCGTTCGCGTCAGCGAATGGTGGAGGGGCCGCCGGCGAAGTCGGCGGTGTGCCACCGCCGCCCCTCCACCACGCCGCTTCGCGTCGCGGTCCCCCTGCTGGGGGAGGATCCGGATCGTCAGTGCACCGTCCCCACCGCCCGGCCGACCGACATCAGCACGATCAGCCGCTCGATCTGGCGCCAGCGGCAGAAATGGATGTGGTTGCCAAGGTCGCGGCTGCGATCGGCAAGCGCGGCGGCCTCGCTGCCGGCCAGTTCGCCGAACCGGGCGATGAGTTCGTTGGCGTCGGCGATTTCGCGGCGATCGCCGAGATAAGGCATCATGTCCATGCGCGCACGACACTCACGCATCGTGCCAGTTCCGCGGAATCCCCTGCTGCGCGCGCCACACGATGCTGAATTCCCGCTAACCATCCCGAAAATGCCGTATCGCCTGCCCCGGTTCGGCACAGGTGGCGTCCCGGCCCGGGACGTGGCAGAGGAGCGGCCATGACCAAGACCCCCTCCAAGACGCCGATGGCCGGCGGCTTCCTGCTCGCGCTCAGCCTGATCGTCGGCGTGTTCGCCGGCATCGCCCGCGGCGAAGCCTCGTTCGGCTTCCTCATCGGCCTGGGCGTCGGCATCGCGCTGCTGATCCTGGTGTGGCTGGCCGATCGGATGCGGACGGGGCGGTAATTCCCGATCCTCTCCCAAGGGAGAGAGGATCAGATCGCCCGGCCCAGCCAGGCCACGCGCCCCACCACGTCGACCAGCGCCGCCGGCACCACCCGCGCCTCCCAGGCCGGATTGTCCGAGATCACTTCGATCCCGCCCACGCCGGCGCGCAGCCGCTTCACCATCAGCTCGCCGTCGAGCCGGATCACGAACACCCCGCCCCGCCCCTCGACGCGGCGGCGGTCGCGATCGACCAGTATCTCGTCGCCATCCTCCAGCGTCGGCGCCATCGAATCGCCCTTCACCCGGATCATCGAGGCGGCCTCGGCCCGCACGCCCAGTGCGCGCAGCAAGTCGGGCGCGAAGTTCCCCGGCCGCCGACGCGCCTCGCCCTCGACCAGGCCGCCAGGGCCTGCCGAGGCGCCCACGTCGAGCCGCGCCACCGCGACCATCCCCGGCACCTCGGGCCCGCCCAGCCGCGCCTCCGGCACCCCGAAATAGCGCGCCAGCAGCGCGCGGTCCGCCTCCGCCAGCAACCGCGGCGTGCCCCGCATCAGATATTGCTGGAGATAGGCCGGATTGCGCCCGAGCAACCGCGAAAGCTCGGAGAGGCTCGTGCCGTTCTCCGCGATCAGCGCTTCCAGCGCGGCACGTTGCGCTTCCGGATCCATGACATCTCCATACCCGTAGGATTTTTCCTAGACAAGTAGGAAATATAGAACAAATTAGGAACGATCTTCAGCGAATCGGACGGGAGACAGGCGGATGTCGGTGCATCGCAAGATCGAGAAATTCCTTCGGGCGACGGACATGCCGCCCACCAAGTTCGGCCGGCTGGCAGTGCGCGACCCGCGCTTCGTGCTCGACCTGCGCCGGGGCCGCGAACCCGGCCCGCGCATCGTCGCGCGAGTCGAGGCGTTCCTGGCCGCCCAGCAACCGGTACAGCCCCCGCAGCGCGAGACCGGGCAATGAGCCGCGGCCCCGATGCGGAGGCGCTGTTGCGCCGGGCGCTGGAGGCCAGCGCGGAGGCGGCAGGCTGCCCGGTAGCGCTGGTCGAATCGGACTGGACGCGCTGGGCCAGCGCCACCTTCACCGGCGCGCGCCATCTCCTCACGCTCGCCGCCCCGCCCTCGGCCGCGCTCGACGCCTGGATCCTCGGCCTGCCCGATGCGGAACTGCGGCTGCGCCGCCATCTGGTGGCGGACCTGATGATCGAGCATGTCCGCCGCGCGGGCGATCGAGTGACGATCTCGCTCGAAGTGCTGACGGTGGAGGAGGGACGGTGAGCGTTCGCGCGAAATCCATCATCCCGCGAGGACGGGGATGACGAAAGAGACGATCCCGCGCGGTATCAGGCCGTCCGGCGCGCCAGGTTGCGCAGCGTGACCAGGGCCTCTTCCAGTCCGCGTTCATGCTGCTTCGGCGTCGGCGGCGTCGCGGGCGCCAGGCCCTTGTCGGCCACCCCGCGCTCGAGCCGTTCGAGCAGCGCGTGGATCGAGGCATCGGTTTCCGGCCGCACGATCCGTTCGCCCCTGGGCGGCAGCACCGGGGCCTCGGCGGCGGGTTCCGGCACATGGCGGCGCACCGCCGGTGTCAGTTCGAATATCTCGAACCGCTCGCTCTCCTCGAAGATCGACGGGCGCGGCGAGCGGCGTAGCGGAGCGAGCGGCACCGGCGCGGGCTTGGGCACGGCCGGAATCGCCTGCGGATCGAAGGCAGAGAGCGGCTGGTCGAAATCGGCCGGCAGTTCCTGCTCGGCGAGCGGCTGGCGCGCGCGCGCATGGACGTCGCGGCCTTCGTGACCTTCCGGCGTCTCGACGATCGGCTCGGGGGCGGGAATCGGGGCTTGCATGGGATGAACTTCGGAAACTTCCGGCACCGTGATCACGGGCTCGGGCGCGGCGGCAGCCACCGGCACCACAACGGGGGCGGGCGCCGGTGCCACCGGCTCCTTGGGCGGCGTGATCGCACGCGGCGGGAAGATCGCGTCGAAATCGATATGCTCGTCCTCGGGCGCGGGCGCGGGCGGCGCGGGCGTTGCGGCGTGGATTTCGAGGAACGGCCGGCCCAGGTCGCGCGTGGCGAGCAGCGGGGGGCGCGGCGGCGCATCGGGATGCGCATCGGCGCGGCGGAGCACCGGCAGCGGCACTTCCTCCGGATCGAGCGCGATGTCTTCCGCCTCGCCGATGGTCAGCCCGCGCGAGCCGAGCAGGATGAAGGCCGAGAGCCACATGAACGCGCCGACGAACGCGCCGGTGCCCAGCGCCACCGCGAGGCGCGCAGTGGTGCCCAGCGGCGGCTCGGCCGCGGCGAGGATGGAGGGAAGGCCGGAATCCATCACCAGCGCCTCGAGCGCGGGCACGGGGATCATCGCCACGCCGAGCGCGGCGAGCCCCCCCGCGACTGCGGCGATCAACGGCGCCAGCGGCAGGTTCATGCGCTCACCATGGGCGTATGCGACCACGAGTCTTCCATGGCCCCGACTTTGGCGAGTCTTTGGTAAACGGAGTCATAACGCCCGACATTCGTCGCCCAGTTGCGCTCCGCCTCGACAAAGGCACGGCCGCGCGCGCGGCGGGCTTCCCATCCGTCGCGCTCGGCGAACAGCCGGGCCACGGCCTGTGCGAGCGCCACGGGATCGTCGGGCCTGAACAATGTCCCGGTATCGCCATCGCGGATCAGCTCGCGATGCCCGCCCACGTCGGACGCCGCGACCAGCCGGCGCTGGGCCATGGCCTCGAGCGGCTTCAGCGGCGTCACCAGGTCGGTGAGGCGCATATGCTTGCGCGGATAGACCAGCACGTCGATCACGCTGTAGTAACGCTCGACCTGCTGGTGCGGCACCCGGCCGACGAAATGGATGCGATCCGCGACGGGCGAGGCCGCCGCCTGCGCCGTCAGCGCCGCGTCGCACGGTCCGCCGCCGACGAGCACCAGGTGCATCTTCGGCCGCGCGGCAACCAGTGCCGGCATCGCCTCGAGCAGCACGTCGAGCCCCTCATAATCGTAGAAGCTGCCGATGAAGCCGATCGTCTCGGCGCCGTCGATCCCCAGCTCCCTTGCCAAGGCCCCGTCGTAAGGCAGAGGTTCGCCGAACACGCCCAGGTCCACGCCGTTGGGCGAGATCATGATCTTGCCCGGATCGATCCCGCCACGGGCGACCAGGTCGTTCTTCAGCCCCTCGCAGATCACCGCGACGGCATCGGCCCTGCGCACCGCCCGGGTTTCCAGCCAGCGAGTCGCCCGGTATTTCCAGCTGCCTTCGGTCCCCGTGCCGTTGCCCACGGCCGCGTCTTCCCAGAAGGCGCGGATCTCATAGACCAGCGGCAGGCCGAGCCTGTCCGCCACCCGTTGCGCCGCCATTGCCCCCAGCACCGGCGAATGGGCGTGGAGCACGTCCGGCCGCCACTGGCGCGCCACGGCTTCGATCCGCCTGGCGAACGCCGCGACTTCGCGCAGTTCGCCGATCACCGGCGGCCCGGAATTAACCCGCGGCGTCCGGTAGAAGCGGATGCCGTCGATCGTCTCCTCGTCGGTGTCGAACTTGCCGTGGCGCGGGCTGGTCACCGCCGCGACTTCCCAGCCACGCGCCATCTGCGCCTTCAGGATCGCCCGGGTCCGGAAGGTATAGCCGCTGTGCAGCGGCAGGCCGTGATCGAGGATATGGAGGATCCGCATGCCCGCCCATTGCCACGGGAGCACTTAACGCCGCGTCAACCGCATCCCGCTACACCGGCGCTTCGAAGCAGGAGCGCCGACGGGCACATGATCGACAATCTATCGCTCGCGATATCGCACGGGCTGATGCTGCTCGCGGCCTTCCTGCTGCTGCGCCGCCCCGATCTCGACCACGAACCCGGCCCCGGCGACGAGCCGTCCAAGGCCAAGCCCAGCCGCTGGGGCAAGCCCGGTGCGTGATCTCGTCTTCGTCGCCTTTCTGCTGGCCTTTTTCGGGATGGGCTTCCGCAAGCCGTTCCTCTTCGTGCTCGTCTACGCCTATATCGACATCGTCTCGCCGCAGCGGCTCACCTATCTCCTGCTCAACTCGGTGCCGATCTCGCTGATCGCGGTGGGCCTCTCGGTGCTCGGCTGGCTGGCGATGGACGACAAGCGCGACGTGCGCGTCGCGCCGCGCCAGCTGATGATCGTCCTGCTGCTCGCCTATTGCTTCTACACCACCAAGAACGCCGACTTCAAAGTCGAGGCCTTGGACAAATGGGACTGGGTGTGGAAGGCCCTGGCCTTCGCCGCCTTCCTGCCGCTGACGCTGCGCACCAAGCTGCGCATCGAAAGCCTGCTGCTCTTCATGATCCTTTCCGCCGCCTCGATCATCATCGTCGGCGGGATCAAGACGCTCGGCTCGGGCGGCGGCTATGGCGAGCTGAACCTGATGGTCGCCAACAATTCGGGCCTGTACGAAGGCTCGACCATTTCCACCGTCGCGATCGCGATCGTTCCGCTGATCATCTGGTTCATGCGTTTCGGAACCATTTTCCCGCCCGACTGGAAAGTGAAGACGTTCTGCATCGCCCTCATCTTCGCCTGCCTGCTGATCCCGGTCGGCACCTCGACGCGCACCGGCCTGCTCTGCATCGGGCTGGTCGCGCTGCTGATGCTCCGCGATACCAAGCGCAAGTTCGTCTATCTGGCCGCGCTGGGCTGCCTCGGCCTCGTCGCCGTGCCCTTCCTGCCCTCGGCCTTCACCGAGCGCATGGGCACGATCAAGACCTACAAGGCCGACGCCTCGGCCTCCACCCGCCTCGCCGTGTGGCAGTGGACGATCGACTATGCCAAGACCCATCCGATGGGCGGCGGGTTCGAGGCCTATCGCCAGAACCATATCCGCTACGAGAAGGTGGCCGTGGAGAGCGATGGCGCCGGCCAGGCGACCGTCGACCGCAGCCTCGAAGTGGACAAGGCCCGCGCCTATCACAGCGCCTATTTCGAGATGCTCGGCGAACAGGGCTATCCCGGCCTGGCGCTGTGGCTGACGATCAACCTGCTCGGCATCTTCCGCATGGAAGTGCTGCGCCAGCGCTATCGCAAGCCCGATCCGGGCCAGGAATGGGTCGCCCCGCTCGCCTCGGCGCTGCAGACTGCGCACATCGTCTACATGCTGGGCGCCACCTTCATCGCCATCGCCTTCCAGCCCTTCGTCTACATGCTGATCGGGGCCCAGATCGGGCTCGACACCTATATGGCCCGCAAGCGCGAGGAAGCGAGCTGGCGGCCGCTGCGCAAGGCAAGGCCGGCGCTGGCATGAAGGAGGAACGCGCCAGGGGCGAACTCAGGGCCCTCACCAGCGTCCGCGGCATCGCGGCCTGGTTCGTGGTGTTCTTCCACATCCGCTTCGCGCTGGGCCTGCCCGATCCGGAGCTGCACCTGCTCGCCAAGGGCTATCTGGCGGTCGACTTCTTCTTCCTGCTCTCCGGCTTCGTCATCTGGATGACCTGGAGCGAGCGCATCCGCGCCGGCGGGCCGGCCGCGGTGCCCGGCTTCCTGCGGCGGCGTGTCGCCCGGGTCTGGCCGCTCCATCTGTTCATGCTCGGCACGGGCGTGGCGATCGCCGCGGCGCTGGAACTCACCGGCCGGGGCAGCGACCAGTTCCCCTGGCACGAGCTGCCGCTCCATGTCCTGCTGCTCCAGAACTGGGGCTTCACCGAGCATCTGACCTGGAACGACCCGGCCTGGTCGATCTCCTGCGAGCTCGGCGCCTATCTGATCTTCCCGCTGCTCGCCCTCGCGATCGACTGGCGGCGCGTGCCGAGCTGGGCGGTGATCGCCGCCATCGCCGCGCTGCTCGGCCTGCTCCACGCGATCTTCGCCAGCCGCGGCGCCTGGGCGCTCGGCCAGGAAATCACCAGCCTGGGCCTGGTCCGCTGCGTGATCGAGTTCGCCGCCGGCACCGCGATCGCCGCGCTGTGGCTGCGCTGGCGCGAACAGTGGCGCGGGCCCGCGCTGGCCGCCGCCGCGCTCGCGCTCGCCCTGGCCGCCGGCTGGGCGCTGGGCCTGCCCGAGACCTTCGCCGCGCCCGCCACCTTCGCCGCCCTGCTGCTCGCCCTGGGGCTCACCGCCGCGCGCCGCGGCAATCCGCTCGAGGCGGGCTGGATCCATTATCTCGGCGAGATCAGCTACGCGACCTATCTCTCCCACTATCTCCTCTGGTTCGCTTTCAAGCTCGCCTTTGTCGAGAACGAGCATGCCGTGCCCTGGCCGCTGGTCGGCGGATTCCTGCTGCTGGTGCTGCTCGCTTCGATCGCGCTCTACCATCTGGTCGAGCGGCCGGCGCAGCGCTGGGTGAACGCCGCCGGGCTCCCCCGGGGCGCCCCGGAACGGGCGCTGCCCTAGCCCCGCCTCCGGAACGAAGCGAAGGGCCGCGCATTGACCCGGGCATCGCGAGGAGGACCATGCCCGAACCCGAGATCGTCTATGTCGACGACCAGCAGCCCGGCATCACCCGGCACAAGGTGCGCCACGGCTGGGGCTATCGGGACAGCGACGGCATGCGCATCGCCGATCGCGGCACGATCGACCGGCTGAACGCGATCGGCCTGCCCCCGGCCTATGCGGATGCCTGGTTCTGCCCGGATCCGCACGGCCATATCCAGGCGACCGGCCATGACGAGAAGGGCCGCAAGCAATATCGCTACCACGCCGCCTTCCGCGAGGCGCAGGAGGCCGCGAAATATGATCGCTGCGCCGATTTCGGCGCGCATCTGGCGAGGCTCCGCGCCCGGGTGGCGCACGATCTCGGCCTGCGCGGCCTCTGCAAGGAAAAGGCCGTCGCCGCCGTGGTCCGCCTGCTCGATCTCGGCAGCATCCGGGTGGGCAACGAACAATATGTCCAGGCGAACCGGAGCTTCGGCGCCACCACGCTCCGCAAGCGCCACGCCCGGGTGAAGGGGCAGACGCTCCGCCTCCAGTTCCGCGCCAAGTCGGGCAAGCTGCGCGTGCTGACGATCACCGACGGCTCGCTCAGCCGGTTCGTCAGGAAATGCCAGGACCTGCCCGGGCAGCACCTGTTCCGCTGGCTCGACGAAGCCGGCGAGGCGCATCCGGTCACCTCGACCGACGTCAACGCCTATATCCGCGCGGCCATGGCCGAGGATTTCACCGCCAAGCATTTCCGCACCTGGGGCGCCAGCGTGCTCGCCTTCCGCGCGCTGGCCGAGGCACGCGACCCTCTCGGCCTCAAGGCGATGCTCGAGCCGGTGACCGAAGCGCTGGGCAACACGCCCGCCATCGCCCGCAAATCCTATGTCCACCCCGCGCTCGTCGATCTCGCCAAGGATCGCGAAGCCCAGGCGGCGTGGCGCACCGGTCTCCACTTGCCCCGCGCCACGCGCTGGCTCAATCGTTACGAACGCGGCCTGGTCGCCTTTCTCGACGCTCTCGCCGCGCACCAACAGCCCCGAAAGGCCGCATGATCATCAACCGCACCGCCACCGGCTTCCCGCAGAGCGACGACCTCGAGATCCAGGCCGAGGCCTTCGCCAACGACAGCTGGGCCTGGGCCCAGTCGCACTGGCTCCAGATCCTGATCGCCACCGGCATCGCCATTGCCGTGTTCTTCCTCCTCCAGGCGATCAAGGGCTGGGGCGCACGGGTGTGCAAGAAGGGCGAGGGCGTGGCCAACTGGTATGCGGTCATCGGCCGCGCAGTTGCCAAGACCGGCAATTTCTTCATCCTGATGGTCTCGATCCGGCTGGTCACCGGCTATGCCAATCCCCCCCAGATGGTCGAGCGCACGGTCGAGTTCCTCTTCACCATCTCGGCTGCGTTCCAATGCGCGATCTGGCTGCGCGAGCTGATCTTCGGCGCGATCGAGCGCAAGACGACGGCCGACAATTATCACGGCTCCGGCCTTGCCAGCGCGCTCGGCATCATCCGCATCCTGATCACGGTGGTGCTCTTCGCCATCGCGACGGTGATGGTGCTCGGCAATCTGGGCGTGAACGTCACCGGCCTGGTCGCCGGCCTCGGCGTCGGCGGCATCGCCATCGGTCTCGCCGCGCAGGGCATCTTCGCCAACCTCTTCGCCGCGCTGACCATCCTCTTCGATCGCCCCTTCCGCGTCGGCGACAAGATCCGCTTCGACCGCAACAGCGGCACGGTCGTGTCCATCGGCCTGATGAGCACGCGCATCCGCTCGTTCATCGGCGAGGAGCTGGTCTTCTCGAACAAACAGCTGCTCGACAAGCTGATCGAGAACCTCTCGCTGCGCCACCATACCCGCACCAAGCTGCCGATCGGCGTCGCCTATGAAACGCCGGTCGAGAAGCTCGAGGCGCTGCCCGCGATGTTCCGGGAAATCGTCGAGCAGGCCGGCGGCACGCTCTCGCGCGCGAGCACCGAGGGGTTCGGCGCCAGTTCGATCGATTTCGTGATCGAGTTCGACGTGGCCGGCGACGACGTGCCGCACGCCCAGCTGGTGCGCGACAAGATCATGTTCGCGATCCTGCGCCGGTTCGCCGCGGAAGGCATCTCGATCCCCTATCCCACCCAGACCAGCTATACCGCCGATCCCAGCGGCAAGTTCATCCTGCCCTATCCCGAGGAAGCCAGGGCCTGAACGCCCGTGCCGGTGACGATCTGGAGTGAATATCCCATGCTCAAGGACCATAGCAGCCACGCGATCCTCCCCTGCCGGGACATCGCCATCGCCAAGGCCTTCTATACCCAGACGCTCGGGCTGCCGCTGGCAGCGGATCATGGCGAGGTCTTCCTGCTCCGCACCGGCACCACGCTGCTCAACGTCTATCGCAGCGACTTCGCCGGCACCAACCAGGCCAATGCGGTCGTCTTCGACGTGCATGACGACCTGAAGACGATCGCCGCCGACCTGCGGGCCAAGGGCGTGAGGCTGGAGGAATATCCCGGCGGCTTCGACCGGGTGGAGGACGGCGTCCATATCCTCGGCGATTTCCGTGCCATCTGGTTCAAGGATCCGGACGGCAACATCCTCCACGCCAATAGCGGCGGATGACGGCCCCGGGTTCGGGAATGGCGGCGCTTACGTGCCCGGACCGACTCGGAGGCTCGGATTTTCGAATATCGGGTTTGCATCATCGCCGCGTCGACTCCACGTTCCGTCCCCAGCCGGACGCTACGTCAGTCGTGACTTTCAAATTTCCGGTCGGCTGAGGCTTGCGGGAGCCACCGCCTCGCCACTAGATGGGCGCAGAACAGGCGAGAGGACCGCTATCTTGGCGACGATCACCGTGCAGCAGATGGCCGAGAGCATCGGCACCGAACGCGTTTCCGACTGGGTGGAAGTGACCCAGGCGATGATCGACCAGTTCGCCGAGGCGACCGGCGACCACCAGTTCATCCATGTCGACCCCGTCCGCGCCGCGCAGACGCCGTTCGGCGGCACCATCGCCCATGGCTTCCTCACGCTCTCGCTGATGCCGATGCTCGCCGCGCGCACCGATGCGCCGGCGATCGAAGGCGCGAAAATGGGAGTCAATTATGGCGGCAACAAAGTCCGCTTCATGCAGCCGGTACGCTCGGGCAAGCGCGTCCGCGGCCGTTTCAAGCTGCTGAAATTCACCGAGCGCAAGCCCGGTGTCTGGGAACAGGTCCAGGAATATGCGCTCGAGATCGAAGGCGAGGCGAAGCCGGCGCTGATCGCCGAGTGGATCGCGCTGGTATATGTATGAGCGCGCCCCGCATCGCTCCCCTCGAAAGGCCGTTCCCCCCCGCGTTCGATGCCCAGATGAAGGTGCTGATGCGCGGTGCCGAGCCGCTGCGGCTGTTCACCACCCTGGCGAAATCCGATCGCGCCTGGACGAAATTCTCGGCCGGCTCGCTGCTCGACCGCGATAGCCCGCTCTCGCTTCGGCAGCGCGAGATCGTCATCCACCGCACGACGGCACGGTGCGGCTGCGAATATGAGTGGGGCGTCCATGCGGCGATTTTCGCGGCGGCCGTAGAGCTGGACACGACCCAGCTCCACGCCACCGTGCACGGTCCTGCCGACGCCGCGATATGGAGCCCGGAGGAGCGCGTGCTCCTCGCCACGGTCGACGCCTTGCTCGACGATCGCCGGCTGGACGGCGACGCCTGGGCCGGCCTCAAGGCGCATTTCAGCGACGAGCAGGCGTTCGAAATCGTCCAGCTCGTTGCCTTCTACCACGGCGTGGCGCTCATCTGCGGCGCGTTCGATCTTCCCCTCGAAACCCAAGCGGCACGCTTTCCCGCCGCCTGAAGGAGAATAAGTCCATGTCTCGCTCCGCAGTCATCGTCTCCACTGCCCGTACCGGCATCGGCCGCGCCTATCGCGGTGCGTTCAACGCCACGCCGGCGCCGACGCTCGGCGCGCATTCGATCAAGGCCGCCGTCGAGCGCGCCGGCATCGATCCGGCGGAAGTGCAGGACGTCGTGTTCGGCGCCGCGCTCCAGCAGGGCAGCCAGGCCGGCAACATCGCCCGCACCGCGCTGCTGCGCGCCGGCCTGCCCGTCACCGTCGCCGGCATGTCGGTCGATCGCCAGTGCGCCTCGGGCCTGATGGCCATCGCGACCGCCGCCAAGGAGATCATCGTCGACAATATGGACATCGCCATCGGCGGCGGCGTCGAATCGATCAGCCTGGTCCAGACCCCGCAGATGCGCGTCGAGCCCGATCGCGAGCTGCTCGCGATGCATGGCGACATCTACATGCCGATGCTGCAGACCGCCGAAGTGGTCGCCGCCCGCTACGGCATCGGCCGCGACCGCTGCGATGCATATGCCCTCCAGTCGCAGCAGCGCACCGCCGCCGCGCAGGCCGCGGGCAAGTTCGACGACGAGATCGTGCCGGTCACCGCGACGATGAACGTCGTCAACAAGGAGACCAAGGAAGTCTCCCAGAAGGAGATCACGCTCGCCAAGGACGAGGGCAACCGCCCCGAGACGACCGCCGAGGGCCTGGCCTCGCTCCAGCCGGTGCTGCCGAACGGCACCGTCACCGCCGGCAACGCTTCGCAGCTGTCGGACGGCTCCTCGGCCAGCGTGCTGATGGAGGAGAAGGTGGCGGAGAAGCGTGGCCTCACGCCGCTCGGCCGCTATGTCGGCATGGCCGTCGCCGGCACCAAGCCGGACGAGATGGGCATCGGCCCGGTCTTCGCGATCCCGAAGCTGCTCGAGCGCTACAACCTCAAGATGGACGATATCGGCCTGTGGGAGCTGAACGAGGCGTTCGCGGTGCAGGTGCTGTATTGCCAGGACCAGCTCGGCATCCCGAACGAGCTGCTCAACGTCAATGGCGGCGCGATCTCGATCGGCCACCCCTATGGCATGTCGGGCGCCCGCATGACCGGCCATGCGCTGATCGAAGGCAAGCGCCGCGGCGCGAAATATGTCGTCGTCACCATGTGCATCGGCGGCGGCATGGGCGCGGCCGGCCTGTTCGAGGTGCTGTGATCGCCCTTCGTTGAAGGATGACATCTGCAATGCAATAGAGGTGTTGCAAGCGTCATTGGGTTCGTCCCGTTGATATGGGCCCCGATCGTGGCAGCGATCGGGGCCCAAATCGTTCGGGGCCCGGCTGCCAGGCCGCCCTTCGTTGAAGATCAACGTCCGCCATGCTATTCGGATGGCAGGCGATGACATAGGCGCCTTTCTGTGAGCCCCGGTTGTGTCAGCAACCGGGGCTCAAACGTTTGGGGCCCGAGTGTCAGCTCGAGCCCCGCCCGTGCACCTATTTCTTTCGAGTCGCCTCGATCGCCTTCACGACCAGGGTCGCAAAGGCGAACAGCACGCCAAGGAACAGGCACAGATCGGCGAATGACATAGGTTCACCTTCCTGTTGCAGCGGCAGGATTGCCGCCACGCCGAACCTACATCCGGATCGATCATGTGCCGGGAGACTGGCCCGCAACGGATGCGTCTACCGAACCCGGTTGAAATAGTTCGTCCGCATCACCGGCTTGCCGTCCGCGCCGATATAGCCGGCGGTCTCGATCATGGTCTTCCCGTCCGGAGCGACCGTGTAGATCCGCGTCGAGGCGGGGACGCCGCCCTTGCCGAGCACCATCACCAGCACATTGGGCGCCGGCAGCTTGACCGCGGCGATATCGGCTTCCGGGCTGCCCTCCACCACATAGGGCGTGCCGTCGGGCGTATAGGTGCCGGCCGTATGGTTCTCGTAATCCTTGCCGATGATGTCGACCCTGGTCTGCCACCGGCCGCCGGCCACCTCGCTATAGGTGATCGTCACGCTCTTCGGCCGCGCCTCCGGCGGCATCGGCAAGCGCTCGAGATCGACCGCCCAGCTGCCGAGCAGCGGCGACGGCGCCGCCTGCTGGGCCAGGGCAGGCGCGGCATGGCCCAGGCCAGCCGCCAGCAGGATCGCGAAAAGCACCTTCATCCGTCTCTCTCCCAAAGTGGATCCGGCGAGAGGATATGCCGAAGGTCGACGCGCTGTCGCGCCGTAACGCCCTGTGCAGCGATGTAAATCCGCATGTAACAAAGCCGCTTGCATGGGCGCAGTTGTTCGATTTACTCTCTGACAACGCTGCCAATCATAATCTTGTTACGCGCGGAGGGATTGCCGGCGAGAATGAATCCAGACCTCGCAAAGCGAGGCCGGCGAAACAGGGGGTGCGCCAAATGGGCGAGGGCTTGGCATTGGTGGCCGATATCGGCCGCCAATCGGTGCGGTTCGGGCTGACCGGCGGCGAGGCGGGAGCGGCTCCGCGCGACATCCGGCGCTTCTCGACCAGCGAGCATCCCACCTTCACCAGCGCCCTCGTCTCCTATCTGAGCGGCCTCGGCCTGCAGGACGCCAGATTGCCAAGCGTGCTGGCGGTGGCCGGCGCGGCCCGTGGCGACCTGATCAACCTGACGGGCAGCCGCTGGTACATCTCGCTCTCCGGCGTCGAGGCGGTGCTGCGCGCGCCGCCCCGCGCGCTCAATGAATGCGCCGCCAACGCGCTGGCGCTCACCACCCTGCCGCCCAGCGCCTTCACCCCGCTGCACGGGCCGCCGCCCCGCCCCGTCGAGCCCGGCGGCAATTATGTCGTGATCGGCACCGGCACCGGGCTCGGCGTCGCTGCGTTGATCAGCGCGGGTGGCCGGCTCGTCCCCGTGCAGAGCGAGGCCGGCCACATCGCCTTCGCGCCCGAGACGGCGGACGAGCGCACATTCGCCGAATTCTGCCGGAAGCGCGGCCATGCGCTCGACGTGGAGACGCTGCTCAGCGCGCCCGGGCTGTGCCTCGCCTATGAAGCATTGTCCGGCGGCACCAGGCTGGCCTCGCCCGAGGACGTCACCCGCGGCACCGCGCGCGATCCGGTCGCGGCGGCGGTGGTGCGCATGTTCGTCGAGCATCTCGGCGCCTTTGCCGGGGACCTCGCGCTCGCCTTCGGCGCCTGGGACGGCGTCTATCTCACCGGCGCGATCAGCCGCGCACTCCACGCCCATCTCATGGATCGGGGCTTTCGCCGCCGGATGGAGGGCAAGGCCGTGTTCCGCCGCCAGCTCTCCGAAGTCCCGGCAGTGCTGGTCAACCGCAACGATCTCGAGCTGATCGGCGCGGCGGCGGCATATGGCAGCGCCTGACGCAAAGCCCCCGCCAAGGGTGCCGCGCACGACGGATGGCGCTTGACGCTGGGAGCGGCCCGAGCCACCCCGTGTCCATGACCGGACCCTCGCTAGCGCACCGCATCCGCACCGAAGCGCACGCCATCTGGTTCGCGGTGCGCGATCCGCGCACGCCGTTGCTCGCCAAGCTGGTCGGCGTGCTGGTCGCCGCCTATGCGCTTTCGCCGATCGACCTGATCCCGGACTTCATTCCGGTCCTCGGCCTTGTCGACGATGCGATCGTCATTCCGATCGGCGTCTGGCTGTTCGAAAAGCTGATCCCGCCCGCGCTCTTCGCCGAGCACCGCGCCCGCGCCGAGATCGAGACGCAGCGGCCGGTAAGCTGGCCCGGCGTGCTGCTCATCCTGGCGATCTGGATCGGCGCCGCCTGGCTGATCTGGAGCATAGTCGCGACCAGCGAGTATAATTAGGCAAGCGTCACCCCGAACCCCATCGTCATCCCGGCGAAAGCCGGGAGCCCGTGCGGCTCAGCCCTGCGCCTTCGCCCGAGACCCCGGCTTTCGCCGGGGGACGATCTGGGCCCTAGGCGGAATGCGCCGCCATCCACTGCTCCAGGATCGGCGCGATGCGGTTGCGCCACTTGGAGCCGTTGAAAATGCCGTAATGGCCCACGCCCTCGGCGAGGTGATAGTGCTTCAGTTCCTCGGGGAGCGCCGTCGCGATGGTCAGCGCCGCCCTGGTCTGGCCGATGCCCGAGATATCATCCTTCTCGCCCTCGATCGCGAGGATCGCCACGTCGCGGATCGCCGCCGGATCCACCTTGCGCCCGCGATGCGTCATCGTGCCGCGGGGCAGCGCATGCGCCTGGAACACCGTGTCGATCGTCTGGAGATAGAATTCGGCGGTCATGTCGCAGACCGAACGATATTCCTCGTAGAACTTCATCGTCGCATCGGCGCTCTCGTCGTCGCCCTGGACGAGATGCTTGAACATCTCCCAGTGCGAGATCATGTGGTTGCCGAGGTTCATCGTCATGAAGCCCGCGAGTTGCAGGAAGCCCGGATAGACTTTCCGCCCCGCGCCGGCATAGCTCATCGGCACGGTCGCGATGACGTTCTGCTCGAACCAGCTGAACGGCCGCTCGGTGGCGAGCGTGTTCACTGCCGTCGGCGCTTCGCGCGTGTCGATCGGGCCGCCCATCATGGTGAGCGTCGCCGGGCGATTCGGATGCGCGTCGGCGCTCATCACCGCGACGGCGGCATAGGCCGGCACCGAGGGCTGGCACACCGCCAGCACATGCGGCCGCGGATCGCCGTCCTTGCCGATAAAGGCGAGGAACTCGACCAGATAATCGATATAGTCGTCCAGGTCGAAGCGACCGTGCGCGAGCGACACCAGCTTCGCGTCACGCCAATCGGTGATGTAGACGTCCGCCACCGGCAGCATGCGCTCCACCGTGCCGCGCAGCAGCGTGGCATAGTGGCCGGACATGGGCGCGACGATCAGCAGCTTCGGTCCGCCTTCGACCCCTGCGCGCACGAAGCGCTTGAGCTGGCCGAACGGCTTGCGCAGCACCACTTCCTCGTGAACCTCGACCTGCCGGCCGTCGACCACCGTGTGATCGAGCCCGAATTCCGGCTTGCCGCGCGGTGCGGAGGCGTGCGCGAACACCTCGAGCGCCGAGGCGAGCACCGGTCCGCCGCCGAAATAGGCGAAGGGATTTGCGGGGTTGTTCAGCAGACCGGCGGAAAAATTGGCCAGCGCGCTCGCACCTGCGAGAAGCGAGCGCTGAATCTCATAAGCGTCGTACAGCATTGCGTCCCTTCCGCCGTCCCCCTCCCCAAAAACGGCGGCGGCTATGTTAGCGTTATAGGCGAGCCGTGCTGCGGCGCAACGCCGGGCGCAGCCGTAATGCGACGGAACGATGCTCCGCTCCCATACCGCAACCACGAAATCGCAGTCGATATCCGGCTAACCCCCTCTGTACACACGACGAACTGGCCGTTCCGGAATTCCTGTGGATATCTAGGCAACCCGTCCCGGCAAAGGACGGTTCCCCTCTCTCTCCAATCGCGCTAGTCCGCCGCGCATGGCCGAACCCGTCCCGCCTGCGCCCGCGCTCCCCCCGTCCGATGGGCCGCAGCGGCGCAAGATCTCCAATCTCCTGGTCGTGTGGGGCTTCACGCGGCGCTATCCGCTTCAGCTGCTGATCGCGATCGTCGCGCTGATCGGTTCGTCGCTGACGACGCTGCTGATCCCCCGCACCTTTCAGAAGATCGTCGACCATGGCTTCGCCGCCGGGGCCGATACCAGCCGGATCGGCATCTATTTCCAGGGATTGCTGCTCGTCGTCGTGGCACTCGCAGCCTTCACCGCAGTCCGCTTCTATTTCGTCTCCTGGCTGGCCGAGCGCACCGTCGCGGACCTGCGCATGGCGGTGCATCGCAACCTGCTCCGCCTCCCGCCCAAATGGTTCGAGGAGAATCGCCCGTCCGAGATCGCCTCGCGCCTCACCGCGGACACCGCGATCGTCGAGCAGGTGGTCGGCTCCACCGTCTCGATCGCGCTCCGGAACCTGCTCACCGGCGCGGGCGGCGTCCTCTATCTCTTCGCGCTCGCCCCCAAGATCGCCGCCTATCTCGTCGTCGGCATCCCCGTCACCATCCTGCCGATCGTCTGGCTGGGCAGCCGGGTGCGGCAATTCTCGCGCACCAGCCAGGACCGGGTGGCCGATGTCGGCGCGATCGCCTCGGAGACGCTGGGCGCGATGCGCATCGTCCAGGCCTTCGGGCAGGAGCAGCGCGAGGCCGAGCGCTTCCAGGGCGCCGTCACCCGCACCTTCGAGGCGGGCAAGCGCCGCTTCGGCCTGCGCGCGATCATGACGGCGCTGGTGATCGGCTCGCTGTTCACGGCGATCACGCTGATCGTGTGGGCCGCCGTGGCCGATGTCGCCGCCGGCCGGCTCTCGGGCGGCTCGATCATGGCGTTCGTCCTCACCGCCGGCCTCGTCACCGGCTCGTTCGGCGCGCTCACCGAAGTCTATGGCGACCTGCTGCGCGCCTCGGGCGCCGCCAGCCGCCTCGCCGAGCTGCTCCACCAGGAGCCCGACATCGCCGCTCCCGCCAACCCGGTGCCGCTTCCCCAGCCGCCCCTGGGCGCACTCGCGTTCGACCGGGTCACCTTCCGCTATCCCACCCGCCCGGACAGCGCCGCGCTCACCGATTTCTCGCTCGACGTCCGCCCCGGCGAGACGGTGGCGGTGGTCGGCCCCTCGGGCGCCGGCAAGTCGACGCTGTTCCAGCTGCTCCAGCGCTTCTACGATCCCGATGCCGGCGAAGTCCGTGTCGACGGCGTACCGGTCCGGGCAGCCGATCCGGCCGATATCCGCGCGCGCATGGCGATGGTGCCGCAGGAGACGGTGATCTTCGGCGCTTCGGCACGCGACAATCTGCGCTATGGCGCCTGGAGCGCGACCGACGACCAGATCTGGGCCGCCGCCGGTGCCGCCAATGCCGCCGATTTCCTGCGCGACCTGCCCCAGGGCCTCGACACGTTTCTCGGCGAAGGCGGCGCGCGGCTTTCGGGCGGGCAGCGCCAGCGCGTCGCCATCGCCCGCGCGCTGCTCCGCGACGCCCCCATCCTGCTGCTCGACGAAGCCACCTCCGCGCTCGATGCCGAGAGCGAGCGCCTCGTCCAGGACGCGCTCGAGCGGCTGATGGCGAACCGCACCACGCTCGTCATCGCCCATCGCCTCGCCACGGTGCGCGCCGCCGGCCGGATCATCGTGATGGACGAGGGCCGCATCGTCGAGACCGGCACCCATGCCGAGCTGGTCGCGCGGGGCGGCCTCTATGCCCGGCTGGCCGCGTTGCAGTTCCACGAAGCCTGAAAGGCTTCGCGGCGACACGAACCACGCTTCCCACATCCGATCCGGTCTGCTTCACTCGCCGCGGGGAGAGGGTACGGGCAAGGATGGGAAAACCGGTTTACGTCCTCGGCACGGGGCTGTCGCACAATGGCTCGGCAGTGCTGCTGCGGAACGGCCAGGTCGCGGTGGGGATCGAGAAGGAACGCCTCACCCGCCGCAAGCATGACGGCGGCAACGACAGCGATGCGATCCGCTATTGCCTGGATGCCGAGGGGATCGGCCTCGCGGACATCGCCCTCGTCGTCCAGTCCGCCAATTTCGACGTGCCGTCCCGGGCGCGCTTCCAGGGGGCCCGCCTGTTCGCGGACGATGCCCATCCGCCGATCGCCACCATCTCCCACCATCTCGCCCATGCCTGGAGCGCCGCCGGCACCAGCCCGTTCGACAGCTGCGCCATCCTGGTGGTGGACGGCTGCGGCAGCCCGCTTGCGCAGTGCACCGACCTTGCCGGCGCCGTCCTGCCCGGTGACCTTACCGGCCCCGATGCGCCGATGTGGTGCGAGAAGGACAGCTTCTATCGCTTCGACGGCCGCCGCATGACGCCGCTCGTCAAGGATTTCAGCCCGCTCGACCGCACCGCCGATCGCTTCCGCATGAACGCCACCCGCCATTCGATCGGCGGCTTCTATTCGGCGGTGAGCCATTATGTCTTCGGCAACCTGGACGATGTCGGCAAGCTGATGGGCCTGGCCCCTTATGGCCGGCCCGGCGCGGTGGATGCCGCTGCCTTCGCGATGCGCGAAGGCCGCATCTTCGTCGCCGATGGATGGAAGGCAGCGCTCGATCGCCCCTCCACCGGCCATGACGCCTTTCGGGCCGACTTCCAATATTATGCCGACATCGCCTTCTGGGCGCAGCGCCAGGTGGAGACGGCGATCGCCGCGCTGTTCCAGGATCGGCTCGCCCGCTTCCCCGCAAGCCACGCCTGCTATGCCGGCGGCGTCGCGCTCAACGCCGTCGCCAATGCCAGGCTGCTCGACGACGGCGTGGTCCGGCAACTCTATATGGAACCCGCCGCGGGCGACAACGGCATCGCGCTCGGCTGCGCCTATCATGGCTGGATCGAACTGCTCGGCCGCGAGAAGGTGCCGCACGACGGCAGCACCTGTTTCGGCCGCGCCTATGGCCCCGCGGCGATCGGCGCGGCCCTGGCCGATGCGCCCGGCGACTGGGAGATCACCCGCCCGGAGGCGCTTGCCGCGCAAGTCGCCGCGCTGCTCGCCGAGGGCAGGACGATCGGCTGGTTCCAGGGCGGCAGCGAATTCGGCCCCCGCGCGCTCGGCCGCCGCTCGATCCTCGCCCATCCGGGCTGGCCGAGGCGCTGCGCAACGTCACCCATGTCGACGGCACCGCCCGGGTCCAGACGGTGCAGCGGAACTGGAATCCCGAATTCGCGGCGCTGCTCGAGGCGTTTCATGCACGGACCGGCATTCCCGCGCTGCTCAACACCAGCTTCAATCGGCGCGGCATGCCGATGGTCGAGCGCCCGGAGGAAGCCGTCGCGCTGTTCGCCGAAACGGCGCTCGACGCGCTCGTCCTGCACGACGTGCTGGTGCGCAAGCGAACCGGCTGATCCCCGGATCGCTGCCGGCCCCGGCGGACCGGCAGCGATCGGGCGAGACGATGCCTCAGGCGATCGTCAGCCCCACATCGAGGTTGTTGCGGGTCGCGTTGGAATAGGGGCAGATCTGGTGCGCGGCCTGGACGAGCTTCTCGGCATCGGCCTGCTCCACGCCGGGCAGGCTGACTTCCAGATCGGCGGTGATGCCGAAGCCGCCCGCCGCGCGCGGGCCGATGCCGACGGTCGCGGTCACGCTGGTCTCGGCCGGAACCTTGATCTTGAGCTGCATGCCCGCAACCTTCAGCGCGCCGATGAAGCAGGCCGAATAGCCGGCCGCGAACAACTGCTCGGGATTGGTCCCCTCACCGCCCGCGCCGCCCAGTTCCTTCGGCGTCGAGAGCCTGGCGACGAAACGTCCGTCCTCGCTGCGGGCCTCGCCGTCGCGGCCGCCGGTGGCAGTGGCGCGGGTGCTGTACTTTACGTCAACCGACATGCTCGATCTCCTCACTAAGGTTCGCGATATCATTTATCGCGATACCGTTTAGCTAATATGCGAGTCGGGGCTTGTCCAGCGAATTCGTTATCGCGATATGGTTTTGATGATATCGGCCTCGGCCAAGGAGACGAACATGCCCGCCGCGATGCCCCTCGACGACCAGCTCTGCTTCTCGCTCTACGCGACGAGCATGGCGATCACGCGCGCCTACAAGCCGATGCTCGACCGGCTCGGCATCACCTATCCGCAATATCTGGTGCTCCATGCGCTGTGGGAGCAGGACGGGCGTACCGTGGGCGCCATCGCCGACCGGCTCGCGCTCGAATCGAGCACGGTGACTCCGCTGGTGAAGCGGCTGGAGGCGGCGGGCTTCGTCACGCGTGAGCGCAATCCGCAGGACGAGCGCCAGGTCCAGGTGCGCCTCACCGATCGCGGCGGCCATATGCGCGAGGAATGCGGCTGCCTGGCGGAGGAACTGCTGGATCGCTCGGGGATGCGCGGCGAGGACCTGGGCGCGCTCAACCGCGAAGTGAAGACGCTGTGGAACGCGCTGCGCGAGACGCGGGACTAGGCGGACGGAAGAACCGGCCCCACGCACCGATACGCTGCGTCAATCACCATACCGCCTCTTCCAATCTTGGAATTTCCCTGCTTCACTGTATCCGTCACTCGCCGCGTCGCTTCGGGAGCCGGGCACATCGCCGCCCTCTCTCGCGCACAGGAGAGCGCACCAAGAGATTCAATGAATCGTTCGACCGGCCGGTTGAGCGTCGAGGAGCAGGAAACGGGCAGATGGCAGACCGCGAATTCGATATCATCGTCTATGGTGCCACCGGCTTCACCGGCCGCCTCGTCGCCGAATATCTCGCGGGCCATTATCCGGACGTGAAATGGGCGATGGCCGGGCGCTCGCTCACCAAGCTGCAGGAGGTCCGCGACGCGATCGGCGCGCCGGCGGCGACGCCGCTGCTCACCGCCAATGCCGACGACCCCGCCGCGCTGCAGGCGATGGTCGCGCGCGCCACGGTGGTGATCACCACGGTCG
This sequence comes from Sphingomonas sp. IBVSS2, assembly GCF_002127225.1. Lineage (GTDB taxonomy): Bacteria > Pseudomonadota > Alphaproteobacteria > Sphingomonadales > Sphingomonadaceae > Sphingomonas. The sequence continues at coordinate 114,509 of NZ_NFUR01000007.1, read as the reverse complement.
GCCCCTATCAGCTCCATGGCGAGGCGCTGCTCGCCGCCTGCGTCGAGACGGGCACCGCCTATGTCGACCTGTGCGGCGAGCCGGCATGGATGGGCCAGATGATCCGCAAATACGAAGACGCGGCCAAGGCCAGCGGCGCGCGCATCGTCTTCTCCTGCGGCTTCGATTCGATCCCCTTCGATCTCGGCGTGTGGACCGTGCAGCAGGCGGCGATCGCCCGCTTCGGCCGGCCGGCGCCCCGCGTGAAGGGCCGGGTGCGGGCGATGAAGGGCACCTTCTCGGGCGGCACCTTCGCCAGCGGCAAGGCCTCGATGGCCGCGGCGGCCCGGGATCCCGCGATCCTCAAGCTGATGCTCGATCCCTTCGCGCTCACGCCGGGCTTCGCGGGGCCAGCGCAGCCGAACGGCATGGTCCCCTATCATGACGAAGCGGTCGACGCATGGGTCGCGCCCTTCATGATGGCGGTGATCAACACCAAGAACGTCCATCGCTCGAACTTCCTGGCGGGCCAGCCCTATGGCGCGGACTTCCGCTATGACGAGATGCTGGTCGTCCCCGGGCTGGGCGAGGTCGGCAAGGCGGCGGCGGAAGCGCTGGCCAAGGTCAATCCGATGGCGGCGGACAAGGGCCCGGCGCCTGGCGAGGGGCCGAGCAAGGAGGAGCGCGAGACCGGCTTCTACGACCTCGCTTTCGTGGCGGAGATGCCCGACGGGCAGCGCCTCTCGGCCACCGTAAAGGGGGACCGGGATCCCGGCTATGGCTCGACGAGCAAGATGATCGCCGAAAGCGCGCTCTGCCTGATCGAGGATGTGCCGGCGGCGGGCAAGGGCGGCATCTGGACGGCCGGGGGCCTGATGGCCGCGCCGCTGGCCAAGCGGCTCGAGGCGCATGCCGGCCTCAGCTTTGCGGTCGACTGATCAGTAGAACAGCATCGTCACCCCGGCGATGGCGAGGCAGAGGACGATCACCACCGGCACCATGATCGCCCGGGTGCGGTCCAGCTGCCTCCGGAAGGCCGCAAGGTCGAACCAGTAGCGCCCCGCCTCCGCCTCGTGAACGATGCCGGCACCGCGCATGCGCTCGAACTGGGTCCGTTCGATCCGGTCCTGGGGCACGAAGGAGACCGCCTCCTCGGCGGTCACCGCGTGCTGGGCAAAGAAATGCGCGCGGATCCGCCGCCGCGCCCGCATGGCCAGGGCGCCGATGGAGACCGGAGCATGGGAGCGGAACATCATCCGGGCGCCCTCCGCCTGCCCCGCGCCACTGCAGCGGCGCGTACCGGGACGAAGAGGACGGGCGTCGACATCTGGTCGGTTCCCCCGGAATATTAGAAGGCGATCATAAACCCTTGCGCTCGCCGGTTCAATCGCCCCCGGTCAGCGGCTCTTGTGCCGGATGTTGGGCGGCCGGCCGCGGCGCTTGATCGGGCGGGGGCGCCCCTTGCCGCGATCCCTGGCAAAGGCGGACGGACCTGCCGAGCCCTTGCCGTCGGGCAGTTCGAAGCGGAGCGCGCCGGAGACCGGATTGGCCTCCACCAGCCGGAGCCGGAGGCGCTGGCCAAGGGTGAATTCCTCGCCGCTCTCGTCGCCCACCAGCCGTTGCCCGGCTTCGTCGTAGCGGAAATATTCGGTGCCCAGGTCCCGCGCCGCCACCAGCCCGTCGCCACCCACGCCGTCCACCGTGGCGAAGAAGCCGAAGCTCTGCACCCCGGTGATCCGCGCCTCCAATATCTCGCCGACATGGTTGGCGAGATAGGCGGCGACATAGCGGTCGATCGTCTCTCGCTCGGCCTCCATCGCACGGCGCTCGAGGCTGGAGATGCTCTCGCCGATCCGCTCCATCCCCGCGGCTTCCTCGCCGGTGAGGCCGCCGGGGCCGAGCGCATAGGCCTCGACCAGCGCGCGGTGGACGACCAGATCGGCATAGCGACGGATCGGCGAAGTGAAATGGGCATAGCTGCCCAGCGACAGGCCGAAATGGCCGTGATTGGCGGGCCCGTAATAGGCCTGGGTCTGGGTGCGCAGCACCTGCTGCATCACCTGCTCGCGGAAATCGCTCTCCCCCACCCGCTCGAGGATGCGGTTGAAGGTGGCCGGCTTGATCACCTGGCCCAGTGCGAACTCGATGCCGAAGGTCTTGAGATATTCGCGCAGCGCGACGAGCTTCTCGCGGGCTGGCGGCTCGTGGATGCGGTACATCACCGGCGCCTTCTTCGCCTCCAGCGCCTTGGCCGCGGCGACGTTCGCCGCGATCATATAGTCCTCGATCAGCTTGTGCGCGTCGAGCCGCTCGCGCGGCGCCACGGAGAGGATGCGGCCCATCTCGTCAAGCACGATCCGCCGCTCGGGCAGATCGAGGTCGAGCGGCTCGCGCTTGTCGCGCGCCTTGTTGAGGGCATGCCAGCAGGCCCAGAGCGGCCTGAGCGCCGTCTCGGTCAGCGGGTGCTCGAGCGTGCCGTCGATCGCCGCCTGCGCGTCTTCATAGGCGATGTTCGCCGCGATGCTGACCACCGCGCGGGTGAAGCGCCAGCTCTTCAGCTCGCCATGCTTGCCGATCTGGAGGTGGCAGGCCAGCGCCGCCCGGTCCTCGCCCTGCTTGAGCGAGCAGACTTCGGCCGAGAGGATCTCCGGCAGCATCGGGACGACGCGGTCGGGGAAATAGACCGAATTGCCGCGCTTGCGCGCCTCGCGATCCAGCTCCGAGCCGGGGCGGACATAGAAGCTGACGTCCGCGATCGCGACCACGGCCTTCCAGCCGCCTTCGTTCTTCGGATCCTCGTCGGGCGCGGCCCACACCGCGTCGTCATGATCCCGCGCATCGGCCGGATCGATCGCCACGATCGGCAAGTGGCGAAGATCCTCGCGCTTGCCCAGATCGAGGCGGGACACCCGCTCGGCCTCGTCCAGCAGGTCTTCGGAAAAGACATTGGGAATCGAGTGCCGGTGGATCGCGATCAGCGAGAAGCTGCGCGGCGCGAAGGGATCGCCCAGTATTTCGACCACCTTGGCGGTGATCCGCGGCGGCCGGCCGGCCTTTTCGGCGAGGACCAGGTCGCCCGATTGGGCGCCGCCGGCATCGGAGACCGGCCAGTTGCGCCGCTCCTTCTTCTCCACCCCCTGCAGCCAGAGCCGCCCGGCCTCTTCCTTGAGCACGCCGAGCATCAACTCCTCGCCGCGGGCGAGCTTCTTCATCGGATGCGCGATCCAGCCCTTGCCGGCCTCTTCGGTGCGGGCGAGGATGCGGTCGCCGATCGCCAGCGCCGATCGCTTGCCGCGCGCCTCGCGAACCCGCAGGCGCGGCACCGGCACGCCCTCGGCTTCCCAGCGCTCGGGCACCGCCCAGGTCGTGTCGCCGTCCGCATCGGTGACGCGCAGCACGGTGACCTTGGGCACGCCGCCCATCTTGTGGAAGGCGCGGCCCGGGGCGACGTCGATCAGCCCCTCGTCGCTCATGTCCTTGAGCAAGGCCTTGAGCAGGATCTTGTCCTGCCCGTGCAGCCCGAAGGCCTTGGCGATCTCGCGCTTGCCTGCCGGCGTATCGGAATTGGTGATGAAATCGAGAATCTGCTGCCGCGTGGGCAGCCCTGCTTTGATTTTGGTTTTTGCCATTGACCCCCAAGATAGGGACTCGCGGGCCCGCTGCCAACGCCGTAACCTGCCTTCGTGGCATATGACCTGCTCATCGCCGGCGGCGGCATCAACGGGTGCGCGATCGCCCGGGAGGCTTCGCTGCTCGGCCTCGAGGTGCTGCTCGTCGAGAAGGACGATCTGGCCAGCCACACCAGCTCGGCCTCGACCAAGCTGATCCATGGCGGGCTGCGCTATCTCGAGAGCTATGAGTTCCGCCTGGTCCGCGAGGCACTGCACGAGCGCGAGCGGCTGCTGGAGGCGGCCCCGCACCTGATCCGCCCGCTCACCTTCGTGCTGCCCCATGCCCATGCGGTGCGGCCGTGGTGGATGGTCCGGCTCGGCCTCTATCTCTACGACGCGCTGGCGGTGGGCGGCAATTCCACCCTGCCCCGCTCGCGCAGCCTGCATGCCAGGGACAAGGCGTTCACCGATCCGCTGGCCGGCACGCATCGCGGCTTCGTCTATTCGGACTGCCGGGTGGACGATGCCCGCCTCACCCTGGCCAATGCGCTCGACGCCGCGCATCACGGCGCCGAGATCGCGACGCGGACGGAGTTGCTGGCCGCGCGACGCGAAGGCGGAGCCTGGCACGCCGAACTGTCCGACGGCCGCACCGTCACGGCGCGCGGGCTGGTCAACGCCGCCGGCCCCTGGGTCCGGCGCCTGCTCGACAAGCTGGCTATTGCTAATCATTCGCGGATACGGCTGGTCAAGGGCAGCCATATCGTGGTGCCCAGGCTGTACGACGGCGACCATGCCTATATCCTCCAGCAGCCCGACCGGCGGATCGTCTTCGCCATTCCCTATGAAGGCGGCTTCACCGAGATCGGCACCACCGACATCCCGGTCGACCGGCCGGAGGACGCAGTGTGCTCGCAGGAGGAACAGGCCTATCTCTGCGAGGCGGTGAACCGCTATTTCACCCGCCGGATCGTGCCCGCCGACATTGTCTGGAGCTGGTCCGGCGTGCGGCCGCTGCACGACGACGGCGCGGCCAGGGCCCAGTCGGTGACGCGCGACTATGTGCTCGAGCTCGACGAGGATGGCCCGCCGCTGCTCTCGATCTTCGGCGGCAAGATCACCACGGCGCGGGCGCTGGCCGAGGAAGCGCTGGGGAAGATCGGGCCGGTGCTCGGCGCGAAGGTCGAGCCGGTGACGCGGGCCCGCGTCTTCCCCGGCGGCGCGATCGCCGATTTCGACCGGTTCGTCGCCACCGCCAAGGTGCGCTGGCCGTTCCTGGGCGCCGCGCGGGCCGAGCGGATGGCGCATGCCTATGGCTGCGGCCTGGCCGACATGCTGCGCGACCGGACCGACCTGGGCGAGGATCTGGGCGCGGGGCTCACCGCCACCGAGATACGCTGGATGCGCGACCATGAATGGGCCCGCACCGCCGAGGACGTGCTGTGGCGGCGCAGCAAGCTGGGGCTGCATGCGGGGCCGGAGCTGGCGGAACGGGTGACCAAGGTGCTGGAGGAGAAATGATCGCTGCCCTACTGGCCATGGCCCTTGCCGGCGGCCCTCCGACGCTCTGCCGCACCGTTCATGGCCGGCTGTTCGCCTCGAACGGCAATCCGGCGGCGCGCATCTGGGTGGTGGGCACGAAGCGCATTCTCGGCATCGACGCCGACGAGGATCTGTCGCTCGACCAATTGCCGGCCAATGTCCGCAGGCTCTGGTTGCCGACCGGCAATCTGTTCAACGCCAGCGTCTATGGCGACTTCCGGGTCTGCGCCCGGAAGCCGCAACGGCCCGGCGTGATGCAAAGAGTGATCGTCACCCGCGCCAGCCGCCTCCACCTCGGGCGCTACGACGTAGGACGGCCTTAAGTGCTTGTTAAACCGTCCGCGGCAGGGTTGCGCCGGGGCGGAGAGAGATGGCGACCAAATTCTCGCAATATCGGACCGTGACACCCGCGCTCGTCGAACAGCGTGCGGCGACGCGTCACCGTATCCTCGTCACCCGCGCCACCGTGACGAAGCGCGGCAACAAGCCGGTCGAGGCGATGCTCCACGATCTCTCGGTCTATGGCTGCCGCCTCGCCTGCGCGGCCCCGCATGGCGCGGGCGACAAGGTATGGCTCAGCCTGCGCGACGATCTGCCCGTGCCTGCGACCATCGTCTGGAACGACGGGGCCCATATCGGCTGCCGGTTCGACGATCCGATCGAGCGGAGCCTGGTGCGGCAGCTGACCCTGGTGATCCGCTGATCCTGCGTGGCTAGAACCCGATCACATTGGCCCGGGTGAAGCGCTTCGCCGCTTCCGCCGTCAGCAAGCGGCGATCAGTTCCGGCCGGCCCCGCGCCCGGCCCGGCATTCCCGAATTCGCATAGCCGCGCCTCGGGCGGGGTCAGGCGGCGCTGCTCGCCATCGGGGCCCTTGTACCCCATCCAGGTCCAGCCTTCGCGGCGGATATGGGCGTCCATCCAGCATTGGAGGAACGCCGCCTGGCCAGTGAGCGCCATGTCGCCGCCGGCGCGCCAGGGGCGGCCGAGCCAGGTCGAGCCATCCGGCACGCCGGCCTCGCGGCGCAGGCGGCAGCGCGAGAAGACCAGGCCGAATTCCTGCGCGGCGGGCGTGCTGGGTGCCGCGACATAGCCGAAGCCATCGGCGTTCGGGACGTAGCGCGTGACGATCTCGCAGCGCTCGAACCAGGCCGCCGCGCCGCCGAAGATGAAGTCCACCCCGCCGACGATACGGGTATCGGTGATCAGGCTGCGGGCCTGGAGGTAGAAGCTGTCCTGATAGCCGAGCAGCACGCAGCGATCGACGATCATGTGGTCCGCCTCCCGGCGCACCGCCAGCGCCACTGCCTGCGCACCATTGCCGGCGCCGTCCCGGCGCGCGCCGATATAGTCGAAGCTGTTGCGGATGGTGAGGCCGCGCAGCGTCACGTTCGGCGCGGCGATGGTGAGTGTCCCCGATCCGCCGGTGCCCCAGCTGCCGCCACCAGGCTTCGCCGTGCCTGCCGCGGTGCCATATTGGAGGACCGTGCCGGGGCTGCCCTGAAGGGTGATGCCGGGCGCGCGCACCGTCAGCTTCTCGGTGAAAATGCCGGGCCGGAGCAGGATGCGGAAAGGGCGCCCCGCCCTCTCCGCCTGCGCCAGCGCGGCACCGAGCGTGCCGGTGACGGGATCGACCACCGCATCCCATTGTTCGTCGGCCCGGGCCGAAAACGGCAGCGTCAACGCACTGGCGAGCAGGGTGCGCCGCGCGATCATCCGCCGTGGATTCTCCGCGCATCCTTGTGCCCAGCCGGAACCGGGCATCCCGTGGCACCGGCCAGCGGCCGGATGCTGTCGAAAAGCCGGGCAAGGGCCATCGGATATTGGCTGCGCCGTCGATCGCTCTGATAGAAGCTCAAATAGGCTGCGAAGGGTTGCCCCCGAAATACGAAGAACCGCGCGATGGTCTGCTCGCCCGGCTCGTTGGCGTTGTCGGTCCACCGCGCCTCGACGGCCCTGGTGATGCCCGTAGCCGATGCATGGGCAACGCTACGCGTCGAGGAAAATGCGTTGGCCCGGCGCCGCAGTTCCATCAACGCCTCGATCGATTTGGCCTCGCCGGATCGCCGGCCGATCGCGAGAATCGCAAATCCCCTTGGCAGGGTCTGCAGCGAACGCGCGCGTTCTCCAGGCGGCGCGGAAATGAGCAAGGGAATGGGATTGCCCGCCACAAGCTTCCATCCCGCCGGCACCTGGAAGCTGTAGCAGCTGTCCTTGTCGACGAGCTTGCCGGTTGCCGAGACATCATAGCCCTGCGCCGAGGCGGTGGCCCCGAACAGGCTCAGCACGATAGCGAGAAGTTCCATGACTGCGCTCCCGGAAACGCCCCGTTCAGCGCTCCGGAATATACCCGCGGCTGCCCCGCGTCACCAGCGGACGGCGGTCATCCCCAGCGATAATTGAAGCTGATGCTGATCCGCTGCGCCTTGCCCGATCCGGGCGGGACCTCGTGGCGCAGCCAGCTTTCCCAGAGCAGCACCGTGCCGGGCTCGGGCACGATCTCGACAAAGCCCCGCAATGCCTCGGGCGCGTCTTCGAGGCGCGGGGGCGCGGCCATCATCATGGCGTGGCGCGGATCCTCCAGCTTCAGGCCCCGCGCGCCCGGGGGCAGCGCCACGTAGAGCGTGCCCGAGACGGCGCTGTGCGGATGGATGTGCGCGCCATGCCCGCCCTTGCCGTCGAGCACGTTCACCCAGAGGCTGTCGAGCTTGAGCTTCCGGCCCCCGAGGTCGAAGGCGCAGGCCTTGGCGAACTTCGCGACATGCTTGTCGAGCAGGCGCTTGAGATCGGCGAAATTGGGGTCGCGGATCGGCAGGTCGTCAAGCGAGGCGTAGCTGGTGTAGCCGCGATACTCATGCTCGCGGCACCAGCGGCGGCCGGCCATGTCGTCCTCGGCGAGCTGGAGGCAGGATTCCTCCAGCGCGGCCAGGAGATCGGGGTCGCCGAGCGGCTGCTCGTACAGCAAGGTGGAGAAAAGCGTGCGCATGCCCCCTACTGCGTCACCCCGCCACAAGGCCCGGCAGCGGAATTCGGCCAGACGTGACGGAGCTCAGTACGCACGCGCCACCAGGATGCGCTCGACCGCCGGCGCGCCGGTGAAGATGCAGGTGCCCGTGGCGGGCGCCGCATCGTTCGGCACGTTGCGGAAGGTGAGCTTCAGCGCCTTCAGCCGTTCGACCACCTTGTCGAGCTCGGCGCCGCTCGGTCGGGCCCATTCGACCTCGACCCAGCCGGGGAACTTGCCCGCGCCCTCGAAATAGCGCTCCAGCCCGGCAAAGTCGGCGACGTCGCGGACGATGTTCGCATCGGTGCGCGCCTTGGCTTCTTCGTACAGCGCCTTCTGCACCGCCTCGAGCCGGCCGACGGCCTCGGCGAGGAACGCGTCGCGCGCGACAATGGCCGAATTGAGCTTGCCGTCCTCCTTGTACAGGTCGGTGCGGACGGTGACCGAGACGTTGCCGCCGGCCATGTCGCGCCCGCCCACCTCGACGACCAGCGGCGCGCCCTTCTTGATCCAGCCCCAGCGCTTGGTGACCGCCTTGGCGGCGCGCAGGTCGAGCAGCGCGCGGACGGGCTCGCCGAACGCATATTGCCTGGCCAGTTCCTGCTGGATGGCCTTGCAATAGTCGACCAGCGCGGCGTCTTCGTCATTGTCGCGCAGCATCGGCACGATCACCACCTGCCAGGGCGCGACGCGGGGCGGCACGCGCAGGCCGTCATCGTCGCCATGCGTCATGATCAGGCCACCGATCATGCGGGTCGACATGCCCCAGCTCGTCGTCTGGGCCAGCTCGAGCTGGCCCTCCGAATTCTGGAACTTGATGTCCTGCGCGCTCGAGAAGGTGGTGCCGAGGAAGTGCGAGGTGCCCGCCTGGAGCGCCTTGCCGTCCTGCATCATCGCCTCGATCGAATAGGTCGAGACCGCGCCGGGGAAGCGCTCATTCTCGGGCTTCTCGCCGGCGATCACCGGCATCGCCACGCATTCCTCGGCGAAGCTGCGATAGACTTCGAGCATCTTCATCGTCTCTTCGCGCGCTTCCGCCACGCTGGCATGGGCGGTGTGCCCTTCCTGCCAGAGGAACTCGGCGGTGCGCAGGAACATGCGGGTGCGCATCTCCCAGCGGACGACGTTCGCCCATTGGTTGATCAGCACGGGCAGGTCGCGCCACGACTGGACCCAGCGGCTGAACGCGGCGCCGATCACCGTCTCCGACGTGGGGCGCACGACCAGCGGCTCCTCCAGCTTCGCCTCGGGATCGGGGATCATCTTGCCGTCCTTGTGGATCAGCCGGTGATGGGTGACGACCGCCATCTCCTTGGCGAAGCCGTCGACATGCTCGGCCTCCTTCTCGAAATAGGAGAGCGGGATGAACAGCGGGAAATAGCAATTCTCGTGGCCGGTGGCCTTGATGCGATCGTCGAGCAGGCGCTGGATCCGCTCCCAGATGCCATAGCCCCACGGCCGGATGACCATGCAGCCCCGCACGCCGCTCTCCTCGGCCATGTCGGCCTCGGTGATGACGGTCTGGTACCATTCGGCGAAATTGGCTTCGCGGGTGACGTTGAGCGCATGCTTGATCATGCCGGGCGGATAGCGACAAAGCTTGCATCGGCAAAGAGGAGTCGCGCGTGATTGTGGGGAGCAGGTGGTGAGCGGACGGTGGCGGACCCTGGCACTGGTGCTGGTGACACTCGGCGTGCTGGCCTGGGCGCTCACGCAGTTCCGCCCGGCCGGGCCGCAGAACCCGCTGACCAACCCGGCATCGGTCGAGCGCGAGCTGCTCGCCGACGCGCCGGGCGGGGCGCTGAGCCGGACGATCAAACGGAGCTTCCCCGAGGATTTCGACGCGCTGAAGGCTGCGGTGGTCGCCCGCGCCCGCGACGGCGGCGGGCCCGCCGAGGTGCAGGAGACAGCGGGTGCGTTCCTAAGCGCGGCGACGCGCAGGCACAGCGCAGGACTCATCCAGGCGCCGGCACCGGCACTGCGCGCCTATCTCACCGCCGAGATCGCGCTGGTCGAGCAACTCGCGGCGACGTCGCCGGAGCGCTGCGCCGCCTATTTCAACGATCGCCCCGACGAAGCCAGCTGGTATGCCCCGGATCTGCGCGCGCTGTACCTCCGACAGAATATCGCACTGTGGGAAGCCGCCGCAGCGGCCCGCGATCATCCCGCGGGGCGGACGCTCGCAGTGGTCGAGCCCAATCCCAACCCGCTTTCCTGCCGCGATGGCCTGGCCGCGCTCCAATCGACCGCGGCAATGCCCGACGCCGCATTCGAGCAAACCTATCCGCTGATGCTCAGCATCGTTCGCTGACGCTTGCCCCCACCGCCCCGCTGCCGCAAAGGCCATGGGGTGCAGGGCGATCGGATTTTGAAGGGCATCTTGCTGCGATTGTTCGCGGTCGCCTGCCTTGCCACCATGTCGGCGCTGATCAAGCTGGCCGAGATGCGCGGCGCCGGGCTGGTCGAGACGATGTTCCATCGCCAGCTCTGGGCGGTGCCGCTGGTGACCACCTGGGTGGCGGCGGGCCCCGGCCTGGGATCGATCCGGACGCAACGCTTCGGCGCGCACGTCTCGCGCACCGCCGTGGGGCTGACCGGCATGGTCTTCACCTTCGGCGCGGTGCTGCTGCTGCCGCTGGCCGAGGCAGTGACTTTCCAGTTCACCGTGCCGATCTTCGCGACGATCCTGGGTGCGCTGCTGCTCAAGGAGCCGACCGGCTGGCATCGCTGGGGCGCGGTGATCGCGGGATTCGTCGGCGTGCTGATCGTCGCGCAGCCGGGAAGCGCCCACATCCCGGCGTTCGGGGCGATGGTGGGGCTGCTCGCCGCGCTGTTCGTGGCGATCGTGGCGATCCTGCTGCGCCAGATCGGCAAGACCGAAGCGACGGGGACGACGGTGTTCTGGTTCTCGGTCCTCTCCGTGCCGGTGCTGGCGATCCCCTACGCCTTCTCGTTCAAGGCGCATGATCCGGTAACCTGGGCGATGCTGGTGGGGATCGGGCTGATCGGCGGCGTCGGCCAGCTCGCGCTGACCGGATCGGTGAAACATGCCCCGGTGAGCGCGGTGGTGCCGATGGACTATTCGAGCCTGATCTGGGGCACGCTCTATGGCTGGGCGATCTTCGGCATGTGGCCCAGCCCCTGGACCTGGCTCGGCGCGCCGGTGATCATCGCCAGCGGGCTCTACATCGTGTGGCGGGAGCGGCGGCGCGGGATCCCGGATCCGGCCGTGACCAGCGCGGAAATGGAGCCGGTTTGATCCTGCCGCTCCCCTCCCTGGAAGGGAGGGGAGTCTCAGGCTCGCCGATACACCAGCATCAGATTGTTCGCCGGCATCTCGACCAGCCGCTCCAGCGACAGGCCGTGCGGCACGGCCGCCGCGGTCACGGCTTCCACGAAGCGCAGTCCGAAGCGGGAATCCCTGTCCTTCAGCCACAGCTCGAACTGTTCGTTCGACGGCGCCGTCTCCACCCCTTCGCGACGATAGGGGCCGTAGAGGATCAGCGGCGCTCCCGGGGCCAGCGCGGCGCCCGCCCCTGCGATCAGCCCGAGCGTCGCTTCCCAGGGGCTGATATGGACCATGTTGACGCACAGGATGGCGTCCGCCGCCGGGAAAGCGCCCGTCGCCGCATCGATCTCCAGCGGCGCACGGACATTGGCCAGCCCGGCGCACCAGTCCGCGATCGAGGCCAGCGCATCGGCATCGGGATCGCTCGGCTGCCAGACCAGGCCGGGAAAGCGCCCGGCGAAGAAGGCGCAATGCTCGCCGCTGCCGCTCGCGATCTCGAGCACATGGCCGCGCGCGGGCAGTTCCTCCGCCAGCACCGCGGCGATCGGATCGCGGTTCCGCTCGGTGGCCGGGGCGTGGCGCCTCACCCGCCGCGCGCCTGCTCGAGCAGGCGGCGGGCGCGCAGGAACATTTCCACCCGCTGCACCGTCAGCATGCCGAGCGCGAAGGCGATCAGCACGTCGGTCATCGCCATCACGTCGAAATGCATGCCCGGGATGCCGAGCGACTCGGCGTTGCGGGCAAGCGAGCGGACGAGGACCAGCGCAAGGATGAACGCCATCGCGGCGAGCGAGCCCCTTTGCGAAATCTCGTGCGTCTCGGGATTCACCTGGATGTGCATCATCCGGCCGCGCTGCCAGCCGAGCGCGGCCCCGGCGAGGAGGGCGGCAGCCGCCGCGGCCCAGGTCATCGGCGCCGGCGGGATGTTCCAGAAGGTGAAAGCGGTGATCGCCAGATAGAGCGCGGGCACGATCCACAGCCGCTCGATGCGCAACGGCCGCTCGCGCGTGAGCCGGCGGAAGCGCAGCGCGAGCACGACGAGGATGATCGCGATCGGAATGAGCTGGTAGAGCGGATTGGGATGGAAGGGCTGCGTGTGCATCGATCGAGACCCCCGTAAACTTGCAAGTGATCTATATAAGTAATACAGTTCCTATGCCAGCCGAACTGGCTGGCAAAGGCAAGAGGATTGCGCATGCGGCCACGCCGGTCCATCAGGGCGCCCGGAGGGTTCATGGACGTCGATCACGATAGCGCGGGGGTGAAGTTCGCACCGCCGGCCGCTTTCCTTGGCACGCTGGTGGTGGGGCTGGCACTGGGCAAGCTTCTGGGCAGCCCCGACCTGCCGCTCGCCCATTCGACCGAGCGCGGCCTGGGCTCGCTGGCGACCCTGCTCGGCGTGGGAATCATGCTTTCCGCCCTGGGGCTGTTCCGCGCCGCGGGCACCGATCCCAAGCCATGGAAGCGCTCGACCGCGCTCGTCACCGACGGCGTCTATCGCTGGTCGCGCAACCCGATGTATTTCGGCATGGCGCTGGCCTATGCCGGCGTGGCGATCTGGATGGACAGCCTGGTCGCCCTGCTGCTGCTCATCCCGCTGGTCATCGTGATCCAGCGCGAAGTGATCGAGCGCGAGGAAAGCTATCTCGCGCGCAAGTTCGGCGAGCGCTATCTCAGCTACAAGTCCGCGGTGCGCCGCTGGATTTGAGCGCCCCGACGCTCAGGGGTGCCGGGGATAGTCGCCGCGCATCGCGATGCAGTAGCGCAGCTGCTTCTGCTGGTCGGTCGCCGCGGCGGGGATCGCCTTGCGCAGATCGGGCAGGGCGAAGTTCGTCTTGCCGTCGCCACCATAGCTGTTGCCGAGCAGCGTGTAGAGCACGTCATAGCCGCGAATGGGCAGGAGCCGGCCATCGGCTTCGACCCAGTCCTCGGGGCAGTAGCGGGCGGAGAAGAGCATGATCTCGCCGACAAAGGGGTCGTTGCCCGCATAGGCCGGCATCGGCGCGGCAAGTGTGGCGATGGCAGCGGCGAGCAGCGCGGTCTTCATGTCGGTTTCCCCCTTGTCCGTTTCGGCGCACGCTGCCCCGGCGGTATGCGACAAGGCAAACCGCATTTGCACGGTTCCGGGGCTATTGCGCTGTGACATAAAGAAAAAGGCCGGGGCATCGCGCCCCGGCCTTTCGCTATCCGGCCCTTCCCCCCGGGCAAGAGGATGCCGGGGACTATTCCGCCGCTTCGGCCGCAGCAGGCGCCTTCCACGCCAGCACCGGCTTGCGCGCGGCGAGCGTCTCGTCGAGCCGGCGGCGCGGCGCGAAGTGCGGCGCGGTACGGATCGTCGGGTCGCCGTTCTTGGCGCGGGCGGCCACGCTGCGGAAGGCGCCGATGAACTGGTCGAGCGTCGCCTTCGATTCGGTCTCGGTCGGTTCCACCAGCATCGCGCCGTGGACGACGAGCGGGAAATAGACCGTCATCGGGTGATAGCCTTCGTCGATCAGACCCTTGGCGATATCGATGGTCGACAGGCCCTCGGGCAGCCCCCTGTCGCTGAAGATCGCCTCGTGCATGCACGGACCGTATTTGGCGAAGGGCGCGTCGAGCACGTCCTCCATCGAGCGCAGGACATAGTTCGCGTTGAGCACCGAATCCTCGGCGACCTGGCGCAGGCCGTCCGCGCCGTGGCTGAGGATATAGGTGAGCGCACGCGTGAACATGCCCATCTGGCCGTTGAACGCGGTCATGCGGCCGAAGGTACCGGCATGATGCTCGCCCGCGGTCTCTTCCTCGACGAGGTGGAACCTGTCCCCATCCTTCTCGACGAAGGGCAAAGGCGCATAGGGCGCCAGCGCCGCCGACAGCACGACCGGGCCCGAGCCCGGGCCGCCGCCGCCATGCGGGGTCGAGAAGGTCTTGTGCAGGTTGATGTGCATCGCATCGACGCCGAGGTCGCCCGGACGGACCCGGCCGACGATCGCGTTGAAATTGGCGCCGTCGCAATAGACATAGCCGCCCGCCGCATGCACCGCGTCCGAGATCGCCTTCATGTCGCGCTCGAACAGGCCGCAGGTGTTGGGGTTGGTGATCATCACGCCGGCGATGTCCGGCCCCAGCCGCGCCTTGAGCGCTTCGAGGTCGACGCGGCCGTCCTCGGTGGCGGGAATATCCTCGACCGAGAAGCCAGCGAACGCCGCCGTCGCCGGGTTGGTGCCGTGCGCGCTGGTCGGCACGAGCAGGATCTTGCGGTCCTGCTGGCCCTGCGCGTCGAGCGCCGAGCGGATCGCGAGGATGCCGCACAGCTCGCCATGCGCGCCGGCCTTGGGGCTCATCGCCACCGCCTGCATGCCGGTGAGCGTGATCAGCCAGTGCGCGAGCTGGTCGATGACCTCGAGCGCGCCCTGCACCGTGTCGACCGGCGCGAGCGGATGGATGTCGGCGAAGCCCGGCAGGCGCGCCATGCGCTCGTTGAGGCGCGGATTGTGCTTCATCGTGCACGAACCGAGCGGGAACAGGCCCAGGTCGATAGCGTAATTCTGGCGGCTGAGGCGGGTATAGTGGCGCACCGTCTCGGGCTCGGACAGGCCGGGCAGGCCGATAGATGCCGAACGCTCGAGACCGCCGAGGCGCGACTTCGCCTGGGGCAGTTCGCCGAAGTCGACGCCGGTGGTCTCGGACGAGCCGATCTCGAAGATCAGCGCTTCCTCGAGCATCAGCGCGCGATTGCCGGTGAAGGTCGAAAGATCGCTGGCCTCGCCCGCCTGCGGCGTGGTGGGGCGCCAGCCGGACTGGTTGATCGTGCTCATGCCAGCACCTCCTGGAGCGCGGAGGCAAGCGTCTCGACGTCCTCCTGGGTGGTAGTTTCGGTGACGGCAACGATCAGGCCGTCGGCCAGATCCCCGGCGCCCGGATAAAGGCGGCCGAGCGAGACGCCGGCGAGGATGCCCCGGTCCGCGAGCGTGCGGACGACCGGGCGCGCTTCCTTGGAAAGCTTCAGCGTGAACTCGTTGAAGAAGGTCGGGGTGACCAGCTCGACGCCCGGCACCCGGGCCAGGCGGTCGGCGGCGGCCGAAGCGCCGGCATGGTTGATCGCGGCAAGCTGGCGCAGGCCCTTCTCGCCGAGCAGGGTCATGTGCACCGACATGGCGAGCGCGCACAGCACCGAGCTGGTGCAGATGTTCGACGTCGCCTTCTCGCGGCGGATATGCTGCTCGCGGGTGCTGAGCGTCAGCACGTAGCCGCGCTTGCCCTCGGCATCCACGGTCTCGCCGCAGAGCCGGCCCGGCATCTGGCGGACCAGCTTCTCCGAACAGGCGAACAGGCCGACATAGGGGCCGCCGAACTGCAGGCCGACGCCGAGCGACTGGCCCTCGCCCACCACGATGTCCGCGCCCATTTCGCCCGGCGCCTTGATCGCGCCCAGCGCGACCGGCTCGGTGACGACAGCGACGAGCAACGCCTTCTTCGCATGCGCGGCTTCGGCGAGCTTCGACAGATCGGCGATGCGGCCGAGGATGTCGGGATATTGGACCACGACGCAGCTGGTATCGTCGTCGATCCGGGCGATCAGGTCATCGGTGTCGGGCGTGGCCGACAGGGTGGGCAGCGACGTGACCAGCTGGTCGCCGGTGAACTTGGCCATGGTCTCGGCGACCGAGACATAATGCGGATGCAGGCCGCCCGAGAGGATTGCCTTGCCGCGCTTCGTCACGCGGCGGGCCATGGTGATGGCTTCCCAGCACGCGGTCGAGCCGTCGTACATCGAGGCATTCGCCACGTCGCAGCCGAGCAGCCGCGCGACCTGCGACTGGAACTCGAACATCATCTGCAGCGTGCCCTGCGCGATTTCCGGCTGATAGGGCGTGTAGGCGGTGAGGAACTCGCCGCGCTGGATGAGGTGGTCGACGCTGGCCGGGACGTGGTGGCGATAGGCGCCGGCGCCGAGGAAGAAGGGCGCGGCCCCCGCCGCCAGGTTCTTGGCGGCCAGCTTCGTCATGTGACGTTCGACCGCGAGTTCGCTGGCATGCATCGGCAGGCCCGCGATCGGGCCGTCGAGCACGGCGGCGGCGGGAACGTCGGCAAAGAGATCGTCGATCGACTTGGCGCCGATGACACCGAGCATCGCCTCGCGATCGGGCTGGGTAAGGGGCAGGTAGCGCATCAGAGCCTTCTCAATTGGTGTTCGCGGGCGCGCCTTCGGACGAGGTCCAGGCGCGGATATGGGAGGGGTCGATGCCCCAGCCACGGTCCAGACTGCCCTCGCCGGTGCAGCTGTCCTTGGCTACGACACCGGTGAGGACGACATAGCTGTTCTGGAAAGGCGCGGCCCTGCGGTCGAACGCCTGGTCGCCACCGATCCCGATCGAGCGCGGCGCAATGCCGAGCCTGTCGAGCGCAGCCTTGTGCGCTGCCTTGTCCTCGATACGGGTCGTGCGTGCTAGGCCGGCGAAATAGTCGAAATAGGCCCGCGCACGCGCCTTGTCGGCATAGAGCGCGCAGTCATATCCCGAGCAATTGCCGAGATAGCCCGCAACCCGCACCTGCCCCCCTCTGAGCGCCTCGCATTGCGCGAGATAGCGATCGACCGTCAGCAGCTGCGGCTCCCCGCAGCTGCCGAGCATTGCCGTGGCGGCGAGCAGGGCGGGTCCGCGGATCACGAAGCCGGCAGGATCGCGTCGGGGGTCAGCACGGTCAGCGCCATGCATTTCGGCTTGCCGACCATGAGACAGGCCTTCTGGATGCGGCCGCTCACGACCACGTCCTTCTGAACCATGCTCGACCCGGTGACCAGGCCGGCGCGATTGTCGATCTCGATGCTCGGAACCTTCGGCGCCTCCTTGCCGGCGAGCTGCGCCTTCAGCACGGGACCGAGCTGCTTGAGCGCCGCCTTGTCGGCAAGCAACGAGCAGCCCTCCTCGAAACAGGCATAGAGCCAGCCCTTCACCCGAACCCGCTGCCCGTCCAGCTGGGCAAGCTTCGATGCCACCTCGGCAACCGTCTGCACCGGCATCGGCGACCCGACTTCCTTGGGCACGGGCTGCTGCTGCCCGCACGCGGCGAGCAGCAGGGCGCCGAGAAGGGCCAAGGGCCTCACAGCTTGCTCACATATTCCTGATAGGCGCTGTCGTTCATCAGGCTTTCCAGCTCGCCCGGATCGGCGAGGGTGAGCTTGAAGAACCAGCCTTCGCCCTCGGGGTCTTCGTTGACCAGCGCGGGGTTGTCGGCCAGCTCGGCATTGCCCTCGATCACCGTGCCGGAGACCGGCGCGTAGACGTCGGACGCGGCCTTGACCGACTCCACCACGGCGGCATCGTCGCCCTTCGACACCTGCTTGCCCTCGTCCGGCACTTCGACGAACACGATGTCGCCGAGCTGGCTCTGGGCATATTCGGTGATGCCGACGGTCGCGGTGTCGCCGTCGACGTCGACCCACTCATGATCCTCGGTGAAATAGCGGCTCATCAGGCTCCCTTTCTGACGTAACGATGGGGGACGAAGGGCATCTTCACGACCTCCGCCGAATGGATCTTGCCGCGCTGGGCAAGGGTGATCTTCGTGCCCGGCTCGGCGCTGGCGGCCGGCACATAGGCCATGGCGATCGGCTGCTGCAGCGTCGGCGCGAAGCCGCCCGAAGTGACCTTGCCGACTTCGTTGCCATCGGCATCGAGGACGAGGCCACCCTCCCGGACCGGCTGGCGCCCCTCGACGACCAGGCCGACGCGCTTGAGGATCGGGCCGTTCTCCCGCTCCAGCATGATCCGGGCATGGCCGGGAAAGCCGCCTTCCTCGCGGCGGCGCTTCTTGAGCGCGAAGCCCAGGGCGGCCGCCACCGGCGTGGTCTCGGTATCCAGATCATGGCCGTAGAGCGGCAGATCGGCTTCCAGGCGCAGCGAATCGCGCGCGCCGAGGCCGATCGGCTTCACTTCCGGCTGGGCGGTGATCGCATCGGCCAGCGCCTCGGCACCTTCGACGGGAACCGAGATCTCGAACCCGTCCTCGCCGGTATAGCCCGAGCGGCTGATCCACAGGTCGTGGTCCTGCCAGGCGAAGGGCGCGCCCTGCATGAAGACGAGCGCGGAGACTCCGGGGATCACGCGCTCCAGCGCGGCGGCCGCTTCGGGCCCCTGGAGCGCGAGCAGGGCATGATCCTCCATGTGGTTCATGCCGATTTCGTCGGGCAGGAACTCGCGGAAATGGGCGATGTCGTCCCATTTGCAGGCACCGTTGACGACCATGTAGACTTCGCCGTCCTTCAGGCGAGTCAGCATCAGGTCGTCCAGGATCCCGCCATTCTCCGCCATCAACAGCGAATAGACCGGGTGGGAGAGCTTCGCGGCCTGGATGTCCGCGGGCATCAGCGCCTCGAGCGCGGCCTCGACGCCTTCGCCGGTGAAGGTCAGCTGGCCCATATGGCTGACGTCGAACAGCCCGGCATGCGCGCGCACCCAGAGATGCTCGGCCATGATGCCTTCATATTGGACGGGCATCTCATAGCCGGCGAAGGGAACCATGCGCCCGCCCCGGGCGCGGTGCCACCGGTCGAGCGGAAGCAGGAGAAGCTCTTCGGTGCCGTCCCCGCCTTCGGGATCGCCGCTCATGGGCTGGTCCTGGACTTGCTGGCTCATCGCGGCACTCCGGATTCGAGAGGAATTCGACGAAGCGGCGCGGAATCCTCGCGCACCGTTCCATCGCCCCCTCTGTCACGGAACCTGAGAGCTTTCGCCAGTCGCCTGGCTTACCCCTTCGGTGGGACGTGGCCGGGCCGCGTCCGCTTTCCAGAGTGTCGTGCCCGCGCGGTCCCTGGTGCCTGAGAGATTCCGGGGCGGTTGCTCCTTCGGCGGTGGGTTGCCCCACACTCTCCCGCGCGTGCCTGTCGACGAAGCGCAGCCTTGGCCGTGAGGGTGATTCGAGTCAACGATCAAAACGTCCCGGAACTCCCCTCGCTGGAAGGGAGGAGCAGGGGGTGGGTGGAATGCTCGCAACACGGAAAGGCCCGGCGATACGACGCCGTATCACCAGGCCCCTACCCACTCCTCGATCCCCTCCCTTCCAGGGAGGGGAGGAAGTCATCGCGTGACGTTGTACTTCAGCTGGTCCTCGGTCAGCTGGAAGCCGACCAGCGCCTCGAACGTGGCCGAGAGCACTGCGCCGCGGATCGAGGGATCGGCCAGCGGATCCATCGCCGCCGCCTGCTCGCCGGCCTTGCGCTTCTCGGTCAGGCGCTTGCGGACCTCGTCCGGCAGCGTCGCCGCGGTGCGGTCGACATAAGTGGTGGCGGTGCCGCTGGTCTGGGCACGCAACTGGCCCGGCTCGAAATGCACGGTGACGCGGTTGATCCGCTTGGCGACCACCGAAGTGCCGCCGCGCACCACCGTCACGAAATACGGGAAGCTCACGTCGCGCGGGCCATCGGCGCTCTGGCGGCGGGCCAGCACGTCGAAATTGACCGTGGTGACGACCTGCGGGCCGGCATCGTCGCAAGTCGAAGTGACGTTGGTCATCACCGCGTTGACGTCGATCGCGCTCGACTCGCGGCTGGTCGCCGGGTTGAAGATGGTCATGTCGCCGGTGCCGGCCGGAATCGCGACGTGCGGGCAGGCCGAGCGCACCGCCGTGACGCCGGCACCCCCGCCATTGGCATCGATTTCGCCGGTACGGCTGCATGCGCCGAGCGCGAGCGGGATCAGAGCGAAAACGGCGAGGTTGCGGACCAAGACGGAAACCCTTTCAAACACACGGGACCAGATGGGGTCCAAAACGGCGCGCAGCATAGGAACCGCGTTGAGCCCGCGCAAGCAATCGCGTAGGTGCGAGGCGGAACTATGGCAGACCCTGTAAAACCCGTCCTCGAGCTGCTGATCGCAGCGCCCCGCGGCTTCTGCGCCGGCGTCGACCGTGCCATTCGCATCGTCGAGCTGGCGATCGAGAAATATGGCGCGCCCGTCTATGTGCGCCACGAGATCGTGCACAACAAATATGTGGTCGACAGCCTGAAGGCGAAGGGCGCGATCTTCGTCGAGGAGCTCGACCAGGTGCCCGACGACGTGCCGGTGGTCTTCTCCGCGCACGGCGTGCCCAAGGCGGTGCCGGCCAAGGCGGAGGAGCGCGGCCTCGAATATCTCGACGCCACCTGCCCGCTCGTCTCCAAGGTCCATCGCCAGGCCGAGCGGCTGGTCGCCGCCGGGCGGCACATCTTGTTCATCGGCCATGCCGGCCACCCGGAAGTGATCGGCACCTTCGGCCAGGTGCCCGCGGGATCGATGACGCTGGTGGAGACGCCGGCCGATGCCGAGGCCGTGCGGGTCTCCGACCCCGCCAACCTCGCCTTCCTCACCCAGACCACGCTTTCGGTGGACGATACGGCGGCGACGCTGGCGGTGCTCCAGCGCCGCTTCCCGGACATCCTCGCCCCCGGTCCGAACGACATCTGCTACGCGACCACCAACCGTCAGGGCGCGGTGAAGGCGATCGCCTCGTCGGTCGACCTGGTGCTGATCATCGGCGGCCGGAACTCGTCCAACTCGCTCCGCCTCGTCGAGGTCGCCGAGCGGCAGGGCACCACCGCCCATCTGATCCAGCGCGCGGAGGACGTGGACTGGGAATGGTTCGCCGGGGTGGGCACGGTCGGCGTGAGTGCGGGCGCCTCGGCCCCCGAGCTGCTGGTCCGCGAGCTGGTCGACAAGCTGTCCGAGCGCTTCGAGGTGAGCGAGCGCGAAGTGGAAACGGTACCCGAGAACGTCACCTTCAAGCTGCCGCGCGGACTGGAAGCGGCTTGATGCACGCCCCAAGCACAACTGCGGTTGTGCGCGGGGCGCCGGCAGGAGATGGGTCGCCCCGTCCGCGGGGATGACGAGGGGGGAAATGTGGCAGTCTATACGCAGGTTTCGGCGGAGGCGCTGAGCGCGTTCCTCGACAGGTTCGACGTCGGCGAACTCGTCTCGGCCAAGGGCATCGCCGAGGGCGTGGAGAATTCCAACTATCTGGTGGACACGACGAAGAGCCGCTTCATCCTGACGCTCTACGAGAAGCGCGTCGCCGCCGGCGACCTGCCCTATTTCATGGCGCTGCTCGATCATCTGGCGGGCAAGGGCCTGCCGGTGCCGCCCGCGGTGCCCGATCGCGAGGGCACGCTGATCCACGAACTGGAGGGCCGGCCGGCCTGCCTGATCCAGTTCCTGTCCGGCGTCTCCGTGTCGCACCCGACACCGGCCCAGGCACACGCCGCCGCCGAGGCGATGGGCAGGATGCACGCAGCCGCGGCCGACTTCCCGCTCGACCGGCCGAACTCGATGGGCTTCGACACCTGGCTGCCGCTGTTCGAGCGCTGCGGCCGCAGCCTCGACGAGATCGCGCCCGGCCTCTACGACGATATCGGCTTCGCCCTCGACGACGTCCGCTCCGCATGGTCCGGCGACCATATGGACCGCTGCGCGATCCATGCCGATCTTTTCCCCGACAATGTGCTGATGCTCGGCAATCGAGTGACCGGCCTGATCGACTTCTATTTTGCCTGTACCGATGTCCGCGTCTACGATCTCGCCGTGATGCACGCCGCCTGGTCGTTCGACGCCAGCGGCCGCGCGCACGACAAGCCGGTCGGCGAGGCGCTGATCCAGGGCTATTCGCAAAGCTTTCCGCTCAGCGACCTGGAACAGGTGGAATTCCCGGTGCTGGCGACCGGCGCCTGCATCCGCTTCACCCTGTCGCGGGCCTGGGACTGGCTCAATACGCCCGTGGACGCGCTGGTGACGCGCAAGGATCCGCTCGCTTTCTGGCGGCGCGTGAAAACCTATGACAGCGACCTCGGGAGCCGTCTAAGGACGCTTGCCTGATGGAATTGCAACATGTCGAGATCGCCACCGATGGCGCGTGCAAGGGCAACCCGGGCAAGGGCGGCTGGGGCGTGGTGCTGCGCATGGGCGGCGTCGAGAAGGAACTCTCGGGCGGCGAGAAGCACACCACCAACAACCGCATGGAGCTGATGGCGGCGATCCAGGGGCTGGGCGCGCTCAAGCGCCCCTGCCGCGTCACCCTGTCGACCGACAGCCGCTATGTGATGGACGGCCTGACCAAGTGGATCCATGGCTGGCTGAAGAATGGCTGGAAGACCGCCGACAGGAAGCCGGTGAAGAACGCCGACCTGTGGCAGGAACTGCTCGCCGCCGCCAAGCCGCACCGGGTGGAATGGGTGTGGGTGAAGGGCCATGCCGGCCATCCCGACAATGAGCGTGCCGACAAGCTGGCGAGCGACGCGGCGATCGCGGCCTGACGCCCTGGCGGCGCAGCCCGCGACGTGCCGTGATCGACCAGGCTCCAGCGCCTCTCACGGGACCGGCAGGCGAAAAAGCAGGCGGCCCCGTAGGGCCGCCCGAAGTGATGAGACACTGCGAAGTTGCAATCGACCAGCGCCTCGGGGCCTGGCTGATCGGATCAGAAATCGATCTTCGCCCCGACGCGGAAATAGCGGCCCATGATGTTGGGGCCGGCCCAGGCCGGGTTGTAGCCGAAGAGGCTATAGGCAGCGTTCGGATCGAAGGGCGGCTTGGTGTCGAGCAGGTTGAGGACGTTCAGCGACAGCGAGAAATTGTCGTTGATCCTGTGCTGGAGCGTCAGGTCGACGTTCCAGATGCCCTTCGAGCGGCACTGCACCGGCGTGCCATCGCCATAGGTCACGGCGCCATGCTCGACCGCGCTCGCGCAGTCGAAGGGCGTGGCGCCCATATCGACTTGCGACACGTGATAGCCGGCGGTGTAATAGGCCGTGGCCGTCACGCTGGTGCCGCCGAGCTGGAGCGTGTTCTGCCAGCTGGCGCGCCAGCGCGGCGAACCCGAGCATGAGGTGTTGTTGCACGGGCTGAGCGTGTCCTCGTAGCGCTGCGGGGGCTGCGCCACGCCGGTGATCGAGTCGACCAGCGTCAGATGGTTCTTGTCGAGGTACGAGACTTCGAGCGAGCTGATCCAGCGCAGGCCCTCGGCCAGCTTCAGATTCGCGTTGAAGCCGGCGTCGATGCCCTGGACGACCTGGTTGTTCGCATTGGCATAGGACGCCTGGATAGTGCCGATATGCGGCAGCGCATTGGGATTGGCCGCGTCCACCGGGCCGGGCCGGACGATAAAGCCCGGAATGTTCACCACGCCGTTGTTGCGATAATAGGCATCGAGCACCGGCGCCGTGTTGTTCACGCCGACGATCTGGTCCTTCACCTTGATCCGCCAGAAATCGACCGTGAAGCTCAGGCCGCGGATCGGCTCGAAGATCAGGCCGGCGGTGAGGCTTTCCGACTTCTCCGGACGCAGCGCCGGATTGCCGACATTGGTGAGCCCCAGAGAGAATTGCTGAGTCGCATAGGCGTTGTTGCCATGCGCCGCGCAGAAGCTCGCATAGGTCTGGCAGAAGGTGCCGCCGCCACGGGTCACGAAGCCGGTGGTCGGCAGGCCGAAGGCTTCGTTGAAGCTGGGGATGCGGAAGCCCTTCGACCAGGTGCCGCGTATCGCCAGGGCGCGGATCGGCGTGAACTTGGCGCCGACCTTGGGCGAGAAGTTCTTCTGTCCGGTCGAATAGCTGTCGTAACGGCCCGAGAGGTTCAGCTCGATCTTCTCCAGCGCGGTCGCCTGGATTTCGCCAAAGGCGGAGAAGACCTTGCGGCTGCCCGAGGTGCCGACCGCGTTGATGTCGTAATAGCGCTCCCAGGGATGCGCGTCGTTGCCCGGATTGGCGCTCGGCGCTTCGATCGATTCATAGCGATAGGAGATGCCGCCCGCCGCATCCACGCCGCCGCCCGGCAGGTCGAACACGTGCCGCGACAGGTTCGCGGTCGCCTGCCACAGGTCCGAACTCGAAATGGTGCTCGCCTTCGGCATGATATAGTCCCAGACGCTCTGCGGGTTCGCGGACGGGTTCACGAAGTTGAAGGTGCCGCGCGCCAGCACGTCCATGATGCGCTGGGGGATGAGATAGTTGGTCTGGGTGCGGGTGAGCTTCGAATTGGCGGCGACGAAGTTCGCCGAATAGTCGAAGCCCGCGATCTGGCCCGACAGGCCGATCGTGCCGCGCAGCGTGCGCGAAACCGTGTCGTCCGAGCGCTCGCGATCCGAGCGGAACAGGACCTGCGCGGTCTGGCCGGCCGCCGCGAAGGGATTCTGCGGGTTGAGCACGCCGTTGGTGGCGTTGCAGCCCGTGTTCAGCCCGTTGGGCGTGCCCACGCCGCTCGCGCAGACATAGACCGGCAGGATCGCATAATAGGTGCCCACGGTGGTGGGGTCCGGCATGAAATAGTTGAACTGCCTCGGCACGGACGTCGCGTGCGTCGAGGTCTTGTAATAGTTGGCCTGCGCGTAGAACTGATGCGAATCGCCGATATTGGCGGTGAACCGGCTGGACACGCCGAAGCGCTCCGTCTCCGGCAGCAGCATCGCATAATCCGTCGGGTTGCCTTCGCATATGATGCCGTTTGCGGGGGCAGAGCCCAGCTTTGCGATCTGGGCGGCGGTGAGCTGGCGCCGCGCGGCGCGCCCGCAGTCGATCGAGGCGTTGAGATAGGAGAAACGCCCCGCGCCGACCGCCGCGCCCGGAGTCGTCACCGGACGCACCAGCGCGACATTGGGAGTGGCGAACATGCCGTTCACCGAGCCGTCGACATTGATGCCGTTCCAGTTGCCGTTCTTCATGCAGGCGCCGCCGGCGTTGCAGATGCGGCTCCAGTCCGTCGTGTTGAACGGATAGCCACGGTCCCGCGCCCAGAGCGGGTCCTGCTTCATATATTCGCCGCTGATATAGAAATTGAAGCCCTGGTCGTTCAGGTCGCCATAGCCCCAGGTCAGGTCGGCACGCCGCTCGCCCGCATCGCCGCGCTGCGAGATGCCGGCCGAGACGTTGGCGTGCAGGCCCTTGATCTCCTTCTTGGTGATGACGTTGATCACGCCGGCCACCGCGTCGGCGCCATAGGTCGACGAGGCGCCGTCCTTCAGCACGTCGATGCGCTCGATGATCGCGCTGGGAATGGTGTTCAGGTCGACGAAGTTGCGCTGGCCGTCGTCCGCCAGCGGATAGGGCGCCATGCGCAGGCCGTCGAACAACGTCAGCGTGGCCTGCACGGTGAGGCCGCGCAGCGAGATCGCGCTGGCGCCCGCCGCGAAATTGCCGCTCGCATTCCAGCCCTGGGTGATCGTGCCGGCATTGCCGGCCGACAGGCGCTGCAACGCTTCGGTGACGGTGTTCAGGCCGCGCTGCTCGAGCGTCTCGGCCGAAAGCACGGTTACCGGCGACGGCGTTTCCGTGTCGGTGCGCCGGATCAGCGAGCCGGTGACGACGATCTGGTCGCCGGTATCCACCGTCGGCGCTTCGCCGGGATTGGCCTGGGTGCCGGGCTGGGCCCGGTCCTGCGCCAGGGCGGCCGGCGCCTGGACGGTAGCGAGCACAAGCGCCGAAAGCGCGGCAGTGGCGCGCAATGTGTTCCTGAAGTGCACGAAGTTACCCCTTTTTCAAGTCCGCGGCCCTTTTGGGCCTGCCGATGGGCAACTATGGCTTACGATCCGTCCGCTGTGCGTAAGCACTTCGAAAGCAAAGCGTAAATTTTCTGAAAAGACATTGGCCGACGACGACTTCGCACGGGCGCGCGACATCGCCCTTCACCTCGTCCGCATGCCGACGAGATGGCGCGACGGGTTTCGGGAACGCGCCCTATCCGACGCCGATGTCAGCCGGGCGAACTTCGGCCGGCACCCGCCTTGCGGGGCAAGGCTTCGAGGCGCCGGTGCAGCAGCTTCTCGACCAGTCCGCGATAATAGCCGGCGAGTTCCGGCTCGTCGCCGATGATCTCGAGGGCGCGGACGATCGGCACCCATCCGTTCGCGCCGTTGACGAAGATCGCCGCGCCCGTGCGCCGATCGGGCGAGAAATAGACGAGATCGGTTTCGCCCTCGTCATTGCCCGTATGCTGGAGCACGGTATGGCGGCCATAGCGCTGCACCTGCCACCCAAAGGCATAGCCGTAGCGATCCGGGCAGCGCCGGGTGAAGCGGGGTTCGCAGCCATAGCGCGCGTCGCCGGCAAGCGGAGTCACGATCTTCTCGCGGATATCGCGCACCGCCGATCCCGGCCGCGATGCGGCGATCAGGCGCTCGAGGAACGCGCCATAGGCGCCGGTCGTCGCGATCAGGTCATAGGCGGCCCCCAGCCCCGTCCCTTCCCGAAGCCCCGGATACAGCGATGCGAGGTCGAGGAACCGGCCGTTCGCGCCCATGGGCAGCGCCAGGCGCCCCGCGGTCCAGTCCGGCAGCTCGCCCACCGCCATGTGCGCGATGCCCCAGGGGCGCAGCACGGTTTCCGCAGCGAGCGCCCGCAAGGTCATCCCGGTCCTCGCCTGGGCATAGCGGGCGGCGAGTTCGATCCCGGCACCCGAATAGCGATAGCGCGTGCCTGGCGCCCAGTCGAAGGCGAGCCTGCCGTCGGGATAGTCGTCGGCCCAGTTGCGCAGGCCCGAGCGATGCGAGAGCAGGATGCGCGTGGTGAGCAGCTTGTAGCGCGGGTCGCCGGCGAGATCCGGCGAAGGGACATAGGCGGCGATCGGTTCGTCCAGATCGATCCGCCGCGCCGCCGCCAGCGCGAGCAACGTCTCCGCCGTCACCGTCTTCGCGATAGACGCGGTGTTGAACGCCGTGTCCGCGCTGGTCGGCACGCCCGGCGCCTGCTCGCCATAATGGCCCGACCAGATCAGGCGGCCGTCGCGGATCACCGCGATGCCGATGCCCCCGATCTTCTCCGCCCGCACGATTCCCGGCATCCACCGCTCCATCGCGGCATCGAGCCTGGCCGCAGCCGGGGTCACGTCCCTTGCCGCCACGGGCTGGACGGCAAGACCGGCAATAACGAGAGCGGGGACCATCCGCCCGGCCATCCAATGCTTCATATGCTGCGCCTCATCTTCCGGAATAGGAGCCGGACCGTGTGGCCGGCGGCGGCGCCTGCATCGCGGTCATCATTGTCAGGCACAGGTCGAACATCCGCTCGCCGGCTGCTTCCGTGGCGATGTTGCTCATCGCCACCACGGCCCGGCCGGTCCCCGGCTCGACCATCATCCCGGTCGTGAACCCCACATCCTGCCCCATGTGAAAAGCGATCGCCCGCCCCTCCACCCGCAGCAGGAACCATCCAAGGCCGATCGCCGGCCGCCATTGCGCCCGGTCCGGACGATCGACGGCGGCGCTGGGCTTCAGCATCGCGGCGATGCCGGCATCGGAGAGCAGCCGCGCCTTCGCGCGCCCCGGACGCGCCGCCCAATAGCGCGCCCAGCGCAGCATGTCGGTCGCGTCTGCATAGAGCGTCGAGCTGCCCGCGTGCACACGGTTATAGGGGAAGACCGCGCTCACCCGCACCTGCCCGCCTTCCGGCATGTGCGGCGCAGCGAGGTGGCTGCGATCGACCTCGGCGAGCAGCAGCGAGCTGTGCCGCATGCCGAGCGGCGCCAGCAGGTGCCGGCGCACATAGGATTCGAACGGCATGCCGCTCGCCTTGGCGATCACATCGCCGAGCACGTCATAAGCGAGGTTGCTGTAATGCACCGCCGCTCCGGGATCGCTCACCAGCTTCAGCCCGGCCAGGCCGCGCACCCAGCGCTCGAGCGCCGCGTCGGAGGTCTGCGGGTGCTCCCATTCATAATCCTCGACATCGGGCAGCCCCGAAGTGTGATTGAGCATCTGCCGGATCGTGACCTGCGCGAAGCGGGGATCGGCCAAGCGGAAATAGGGCAGATAGCGGGTTGGCGACGCGTCCAGGTCGAGGCGTCCCTGCTCGGCGAGCTGCAGGATCGCCGCGGCGACCAGCGGCTTGGTCACAGAGGCCATGTGGAAGATCGTGCGCCGATCGACCGGCACGCCGGTGGCAAGGCTGGCGGTGCCCGCCGTGGCGATCTGCGGATGGCCATCGCCCGCGCTCCAGCCGATCACCACGCCCGGCGCGCCGGTGGCATGCAGATAGGCCGCGGCGGCGTCGCCGCGAGGCGACAGGGAGGTGGCGGTCGCGGTGCAGCCGGTCGCCAGCAGCAGCAATCCGGACAGCAGCATGCGGAGCATCAGGCCAGCCGCTGCGCCACGAAGAATGCGTCGCGTTCCAGCAGCAGATCGACGCTGTCGCACCATTCCGCGCCGACCAGCAGGCTCCGCTCGCGCCTGCCGGTCTCGCGGAATCCGAGCCGGTCCAGCAAGCGCAGGCACGCGGCGTTGCGCGGATCGACATCGGCCGTCACGGCCGGCAGTCCGTGGACCTCGAATCCGCGCGCGAGCACCGCGCCAAGCGCCTCCGTCGCGAAACCGCGGCCCCAGCTTCGCGGATGCAGGATCAGCCCGATCTCGGGAAAGCAGTAGAAGCCGGCCTTGCCGATCACCGCCCCTTCATGCTCGACGATGAAGTCCTCGCCTTCGCCGGCCTGGATGGCGAGCATGGCCGCCAGCCATTCCTCCGACTCGCCGATGCGGGAATGGGGCGGATGCGACCAATAGGCCGTCGCCACGGGATCGCTCAGTATCGCGTGCAGCGCGGCCAGGTCGTCGGTGCGCGCCGGCCGCAGCGTCAGCCGGGCGGTATGGAGCGAACCGGCCCCGTCGAGTCGCACATTCCTGCCCGTCACTTGCCCTCCGCGTAGCGCGCCACCCATTCGGGCGGCTCCTGCTCCTTGCTCCCATCCACCTTGACCTGGCGCTCCTTCGCCCAGCGATACCCCCACATCGGGCCATATTTCGTCGCGATCCGCGGCGACTCCCGATAAGCGGGGTCCGACTGCGCCTCGTCCAGCGAAACGAAACGATAGTCCTGCTGGCGGATCAGGCGCAACAGCCGGTCCATGGTCGCCGCGTTCAGCCGGTTGAGATGCAGCAGCAGGATCGCGGGCGGCTCATATCCCAGCACGGTGCGATCGAGCGTTGCATAATAAGCGATCTGCGTCCGGCTGTGCGCGAGATAGGCTTCCTCGATCCGCCGGCGCATCCAGTCGTCCGCGCCCTTGAGCGCGCGCTCATAGGCCTGGTCGAACACATAGTCGGACGTGTCGATCGTCGCAGCCGCCAGCCGGTAGCCATGCCGGGCCAGCAGCGCTTCCGCGGCCTGCCGCTTCTCCACCGTGTCGCCGACATGATTATAGGGGAATCGGAAGAAGCGGAGCTTGCGGCCCGCCGCCTCGACCATCGGCCGGATCGTCGCCTCGCCGTCGATCACTTCGCGGCCGATGCCGTCGATGTCCAGGCCGTTGCTGTCGGCGTGGCGCGCACCGTGGTTGCCGAGCTCCAGCAGCCCCTGGTTCCACTCGCGAAGCAATGCGGGGCCCGCATCGCCCAGCGCGCGCACGTGCTGCTCCGTGACGAAGCCCGTCGCGGGCACGCGCTGCCGCTTCAGCGCCGCGACGATGGCGCGATTGGCATCGGCCGCCACGCGAGCCCCGCCTGCCTCCCCCCGTGCCGACGCATGGACATAGGGCAGGTCGTCGAAAGTGATCGCCACCCGGCGCTCGGCGGCCGGCGGCGCGGCTTCCGCCTGCGCCTGGGCCAGCGCCGGATGCGCCGCCACCAGCAGCAGCATTGCCGCCATCACGCCGCTTCCCCGGCGCGGCAGGTACCACAGGCCCGTCTTCATCGATGCACCCCCTTCATCGTCATCCGTCCCTGCGCGCGCACCGGCCGACGCCGCCGTCCGGAACCAGGATTGCGTGAACATTGCGCCGGCGTCGTCGCGGTTCAATTCAGGAAGCGAACCGTGGACCGCTCGACCGTCTTGCCCTTCTCCTCGGCCTCGGTGCGCATCACCCCGAGCCCGGGCACGAAGAACTCCACCAGCTCGTACCGCATCGGGATCGCGATGCCGATGACGCGGAAGGACACGTTGAGCGTCGAGCGAATGACGAACGCCTGCTTGCGCCCCTGCGGCGTGTCGACCGCCTCCACCGCATGCACCCGGCGATCCGAGAGGCTGAACCTGACCTTCATGGCCTTGCCCTTGGTCTCTCCGTCCAGATCGAAGTCCATACGCGATTCAAGCGCGTCGCCCACCCGCATGCCGCCGGGATAGCGGAGCAGGACGGGGCGGCGCGACGACAGGGTGTCCTTCTGGCTGGGCAGGCTGCCGGTGAGGTCGAGCAGCAGATCGCCATTCTCGCAGCGCGCCTCGCTGGTGGTGGCGGGCTCGCGGGTGTCGAGGCTGCGGGTCGTGAGCAGCGCCGTGGCCGAGCGCGGCCCGACCTGCCCCGCGCGCACGGTCATCAGCTTGCGGTTCTTGACCGATCCCCGCGCATCCAGGGTCACCGTCTCGATCCTGCGGCCATCGGCAAAGTAATAATAGCC
This sequence comes from Sphingomonas sp. IBVSS2, assembly GCF_002127225.1. GTDB lineage: Bacteria > Pseudomonadota > Alphaproteobacteria > Sphingomonadales > Sphingomonadaceae > Sphingomonas. The sequence continues at coordinate 83,768 of NZ_NFUR01000007.1, read as the reverse complement.
GGCGCAATCCACGGGCGCGCCCGGGCCGGAGGCCGCGCTCAGCGCCGCCGCCAGAAGCAGGAAGGACATCGCAGCCTCCGTCTCGTCGGGATTAGGTGCAGGGGTAGCTGCGGCCGTCGCGGTCGCGATACGTGTCGCTGCGCTCGTCGTAATTGCCGTAGCGTTCGATGCAGTAGCGCTCGCGCTCGCGCGCCTTCTTCTTTTTCTTGCTGTCGCTGGCGAGCGCGACGATCAGTCCGCCGACCAGCGCGGTGCCGATGACGCCGGCGGCCACGCCCTTAGCCCGGTCATCGTCGCGCCGCTTGCGATCCGCTTCGCGCCGCCAGCGATCCTCGCGCTCGCGCTCCCAGCGCCCCTGATCCCGTTCGCACCGGATCCGGTCGCGACCCTCGCGCCAGTCGCAACGCGGCCGGTCCCAGCCGCCATCGCCGTGCCAGTCGCCGCGGCGCTCGTCCTGCACAACTGCCGGCAGCCCGGCGGCGGGCATGGCAGCCGCCAGATAGGCGGCCGCGCCAAACATCAGGGCCGTTCGGCCAAGTTTCGCCACCATGCCATTCACTCCTCGACACGCACCCTTGCCGGGCGCGGGCAGAGTAAAGCCGATCGACATTGCGTCAGTCTGGCGCGGGCCGGGTCAGCAGCCGAGCTCGGGGTCGAGATAGCTGTCGATCCGCCAGCCTCGCGAGGTCCGGTTGGCATAGAAGGTATAGAAGCAGCGCTTCTGCTGGGTGGTCGTCGGCGTGTATTCGGTGCGCCGCCGCCCCCTCTCGTACGTGGTCGTCTCACTGCCGCCGCTGGTGGTCGTCTCTACTTCCATCCACTGATAGGCGCGGCGCCCGTCGGGAAGATCGCGCACGTCCACCGGTGGGCCATAGCGCGCCATCACCGCCTCCGGCGGCCGGCCGATATAGCCGCGCATGATGTCCGCCGAGCACCCCTGCAGCGCCACCGCCAACGCCATCAAGCCGGCCCCATGCGCGGCCTGGCGCGGGGCAGGAACGAAGAAACGAAACGGCATGCGCACTCTCCGGAAGCTCGATCACTCGCATCCGGGTCTTTCGTCCGAAGCTTGCGTCAACCTTGCGCGCTCTCGACAAATTCGAGCCGCATGATCGTTCCGCCGGCCGGCGCCTCCAGCGCATAGGCCGCGCCGCCGTGCAGCGTCATGACCTGGCGGATGAGATTGAGCCCCAGGCCGGAGCCGGTCTCGCGCGCGCGCAGCCTGTGGAACGGGTCGAACACCCGGTCGCGCTCCTCCACGGGAATGCCGGGGCCATCGTCCTCGACTTCGATGGCCTCCCCCTCGACGCGCACGATCACGTTCCGCCCGCCATGATCGACCGCGTTCTGGATGAGATTCGCCAGCATGCGCTCGATGGCGGCGGGATCCCCCCGCACCGGCCTGCCGCCCAGATCGGTGACCTCCAGATCGCCGCCCCCGGTGATCACCAGCGGCGCGATATCGGCGGCGACACCGCGCGCGATCTGGCCGAGGTCCACGCCCTCGCGGAGAGGAGCGAAGCGCTCCAGCCTTTGCAGATCGAGCAGTTGCTCGGCCAGCGTCGCCAGGCGGGCGACGTCGCGCTGCAGCCGCGATACCAGGGGGACATCGGCCGAAGCCTCGATCTTGGCCTGCAATATCGCAATGGGCGTGCGCAGTTCATGCGCCGCATCGACGATGAAGCGCTGCTGCCGGTCATAGCCTTCGTCGAGCCGGCAGAGCGCGCCGTTCATGGACTCGATCAACGGCACGACTTCCGCCGGAAGCCCTTCCGGCGACAGCCTGGTGCCGCGCCGGTCAATGTCTATCCGCCCCGCTTGCCGGGCGGCAATGGAAAGCCGGCGAAAGGCGCGCCGGATGATCAGCGGCGTGACGACGATCGTGATCACCGCCAACAGGCTGAGCACCGGGATCATCATCAGGTTCGACAGGAAGAGCACGACGAAGGTCATGCTGAACAGCCCGCCCTTGCCGAGCACGGTGAATGCGCCGGCGGGCCCGGACGCGCGACGCACCACGGCGATGTCGCGAAACGGCGGCGAGGTGTCCCGGATATCGGCGAAGGTGATGCGATCGAGATTGTGCGCGATCGGCAGGTAGAGCGAAGGCATCTTGCCGAACGCGATCAGTTCGCCGCGATCGCTCCGCGCCACGAACCACATGTCCGGCGTGCTCGCTCGCAAGGCCTCGAGGTCCCGTGTCTTGACCAGGCGAAGCTGGCCGTCGGCGTCGCGCCGGATCGCGCGCACCGCCACTTCGGCGAAGTTGGAGTCGATCAGCGCACCGCCGTCGTCGGCGCGGATGAGATAGGCGACGAACGCCGCACTGAAGACCAGCAGGATCGAGATCTGGAAGGCGAGCAGGCGGACGACCAGCTGACGTTTGAGCGGCACCGGCCGCGACGCGCTCATGGGCAATGGCGCAGCAGATAGCCGACGCCGCGAATGGTATGGATCTGAACCTCCGCATCAGCTTCCGCAAGCCGCCTGCGCAGGCGCGAGATGTGCGAATCGAGCGTGTTCGACTGGATCTCGTCGTCGAAGCCGTAGACGGCGTCCTCAAGCGCGGTGCGCAGCACCGTTCGCCCCCGCCGCCGCATCAGCGCTGCGAGCACCCGCAATTCACGGCGCGGCAGGTCGAGCCGCACGCCGCGCACCAGCGCCTCGTCATGCGCCATGTCATAGACCAGTTCGCCCACCTGCACTTCGTTGAGCGGCAACGCGGCCGGCCGCCGCCGGATCGCGCGGATGCGGGCGAGGAGTTCCTCCATCGCGAACGGCTTGGCAAGATAATCGTCGGCGCCGAGATCCAGGCCCGAGACGCGATCCTCGACCTCGGCGCGAGCGGTGATCACGATCACCGGAACGCCGGGGATCCATTGCCTGAGTTCCGCGATCGCCTCGACGCCGTCCCCGTCGGGCAACGCGCGATCGAGCAGGACGACATCGCTGTTGGCGAGACGCGCCGCCTCGCGCAGATCGGCGAGGCCGGCGACATGATCGACGACATAGCCTTCGCGTTCCAGGACCGTCCGCATCGCGCCCGCCAACTCGGCTTCGTCCTCGACCAGCAATATACGCACTACGCCTCTTCCTGCCGCTGCCTGGTCCGCCGACGATGTGCCGGGTTTGCCATCGAAGCCCCCGGGCGCCAAGCGCCAGACGGGGTGAGGACGGACGGCCGACAAGACCGCCCGTCCTCGGGTTGAGAACAGACGGTCTCTCCTCCGTCCGCCCTCGGGGCAAGTTAGAAGCCGACCGATAGACCCAGTCGGACATTCGAGGCCGTCAGCCCATCCCGATAATTCGCACGGTTATATTCCGCGCGTGCATACACTCCCGGCGTGACCCCGGCTTCGATGCCGGCACCCCAAAGAAAGCCCTTCTCGGTCCCGCTGGTGCGGAGATCCTTGAGATTGGTCGCGCGGAAATCGGTCGTTTCCCGCACGCGCAGCCAGCTATAGCCGGCTCGGCCGTACAGCAGGACGTTCGGGGCGGGCAGGATGCCCGCGCGGCCGGAGGCGTCCCAGGTCCAGCCCGGCTTCAACGCATAGTCGCCCGTGGGGCTTTCGGCGGTCAGGGTCTTGCCGCCCTTGCCGATCCCGGCCTCGGCACCGACCACCAGCAGATCGCCGAGTTGCGCATCATAGCCGACATGGCCGCGAAAGCCGATGCCACCCTTGCTCTGGTCGATGCGCGAAGCGATCCGCGGCAGGGAATAGTCGCCGTCATTCCAGCGATAGTCGATCGAAACGCCGGCCTTGACGCCGCTAAACGTCGCATCGCCTCCCGATTGCGCGAAGGCGGTCCCGGGAATTGCCGCCAAGACGCCGATCAGTACACAGATACGCTTCATCGAATTTTCCCTCCGGTCTCACAGGAACCGCCTCTTCCGGCGGCTCGGCATTCGGTTGGGCGGGGAACCTTGCATCAGCATTGCGCCGCGGAATCCGGCGGCAGCGACCGCCGACGCTATCCCTCCAGCCGCAGCCGATATCCCACGCCCCGAACCGTCTCGATGCCGATGTTGCGGCCGGTCGCGCGATCGAGCTTCAATCGCAGGTTGCTCATATGAACGTCGATGCTCCGGTCATAAGGGTGGCGGGAACGCCCCAGCGCCGCGAGGCACAGCGCATCCCTGGTGGAGACCGTGTCGCCGCCGTGCATCAGCAATTCGAGCAGATTGAATTCGGTCACGGTCAGGGCGACCTGCTGGTCGCCCCACAGCGTGGTGCGGCGCGCCTTGTCGAGGCGCAGACGGCCGGCCGAGATCATGGGCTGGGCCGGCACGTCGCGGGTGCGGCGCAACACGGCGCGAAGCCGGGCGAGGAGTTCGCGCGGGAAACAGGGCTTCGCCAGATAGTCGTCGGCGCCCAGCTCGAGGCCGATGACCCGCTCGACATCGTCATCGCCGCGCGCGGTCAGCATCACGACGGCCACGGCGCTGCGGGCCCGGACGCGGCGGAGCACTTCGATGCCGTCGATCCCGGGCAGCATCACGTCGAGGAGCACCAGGGCGAACCGGCCGGACAAGGCGAGATCGACGCCCTCCTCCCCCGTCGCGCTGGCCGTCACCCGAAAGCCCTGCGGAAGCAGATAGTCGCCCATCAGGGCGCCCAGCTGAACATCGTCGTCGATGAGCAATATCTCGATCAGATCGGCACGGCACATATTGGGAGCCCCTCGCAAGGAAGGGTCAGGCAGCCGCGAAGCGCGAGATCGGAGCGACGGCGCCGGGCGCCGGGGAGTCAGCAAGACGCAACTTCATACATGGATCACCATCCGCCGGATCGACCGAACGGATTGCCGGGAAAGGTTGCGCCAACCTTGCGGAGCCGGCTGTCGGAAAGGCTCCTAGGATGGATCGACATTCAGGCTAAGGGGTGTGGCTTGGCGGGCCGGAACACTTCGAACCAACCTCCACCGTCACCCTGAACTTGTTTCAGGATCCAAGATGCCACCGGCGATATCGCTGGTGGAGAATTGGATGCTGAAACAAGTTCGGCATGACGGAAGGGAGAGCGCTCGACATTGACCTCCCGTCCCTCGCCGCCGGGAACGGAAGGGACAGAGCTGAATGTCGATTGGCCCTAGCCCGCGTTGCCCCCCGTCAGCGCCGCGCGCAGCTGCACCACCTGATCGTTGAGCGCGACCATCTGGGGCACGCTCAGCCCGGAATTGGCGAGCAAGGCATCGGTGAGGCACGAAGCGCGGCTCCGCAGCGCCTTGCCCGGGGCGTTCAGGAACACCCGCACCTGGCGCTCGTCCTTCGGGTTGCGCCGGCGCGCGACGAAGCCCGCAGCCTCCAGCCGCTTCATGAGCGGGGTTATCGTGCTCGGATCGAGCGCCAGCCGGTCGGCGATCGCCGAGATGGTCTGGCCGTCGCGCTCCCACAGCGTGCTCAGCACCAGATATTGCGGATAGGTCACGCCCAGCGAATCGAGCATCGGCTTGTAGAGCCGGTTGATCGCGATCGACGTGGAATAGAGCGAGAAGCAGAGCTGCGCATCGAGCGGCAATGGCTCGCCAGGGGTCTTGGCCACAAAATTCCTCGCTTCCGAATCATGCACTTACGACGAAAATGCATATCGTGATAAATTTCTTCTGGACAAGAGGGTCGAACGGGTCCAATTAATGTTTATCGCGATAAACAATGTCGCGGAAACTTTTGAAAGGAGACCTCAGATGACCAAGTCCAAGATGCTGCTCGCCGTCGCTGCCACCCTCGCCCTCGGCACGGCCCCCGCCTCGGCCCAGGAAAAGGCCGCCGCCCCCGCCAAGTCGGTCGTGCTCGTGCATGGCGGGTTCGTCGACGGCTCCGGCTGGATGGACGTCTACAAGATCCTGAAGAAGGACGGCTATGACGTCACCATCGTCCAGAACCCGACCAACTCGCTCGCCGACGACGTCGCGGTGACCAAGCGCGCGATCGCCGCGGCCAAGGGCCGGGTGATCCTGGTCGGCCACAGCTATGGCGGCGTGGTCGTCTCCGAAGCGGGCACCGATCCCAAGGTCGCCGGCGTGGTCTACATCGCCGCCTTCGCGCCGGACAAGGGCGAGTCGGTCTCGTCGCTGATCGCCAATCCCGCCCCCGGCGCCCCGGTGCCGCCGATCCTGCCGCCTCAGGATGGCTATCTGTTCCTCGACAAGGCGAAGTTCGCTGCCGCCTTCGCCGCCGATGTGAAGCCCGATGTCGCCCGGTTCATGGCGGACTCGCAGGTCCCCTGGGGCGTGGATGCCCTGGGCGGTGCCGTCACCAGCCCGGCCTGGCGCGTGAAGCCGAGCTGGTACCTGGTCGCCAGCGACGACCATATGATCCCGCCGGCGGCGCAGCGCCAGATGGCCGCGCGGGCCGGGGCCCATGTCAGCGAAGTCGCGGGCAGCCATGCGGTGTACGTCTCGAAGCCGGCCGCGGTCGCCGCGGTGATCGAGGAAGCGGCGAAGGGCGCGAAATAGGCCCCTCTCCCCTCCACTCCCCCCGGCGCCGGGCTTCCTCGGAAGTCCGGCGTTCGGCGTATCAGCGGCGCAGCAGCCAGGTGAGCGCGCCCTCGGCCCGCTCGAAGATGCGCAGATAGGGCTGGGTCATCTCGCGGCGCACCTGCATCCGCGCGATCGCGCTCTCGGTAACGACCGCGATGCGGCTCGCCTGGGGAAAGCCGGCAAAGTGGCGGCGAAACGCGCGCACCGCCTCCTGCGCCTGCACCCCGCTGCGGCGCATGTCCATGCGCAGGAGATAGCCGGGCACGAAACCCTCGGCGTCGAACTCGTCACGCAACTTGCGGGCATAGTCACCAACCCGATCGGGCTCGAACATAGCGAGCCACTCGATATCGAGCAGATTCAAATCCTTGCGAAACCTCACGCGGTACATCCGGCTCCTCTCGCAGCGAGAGGTTAACGGATTCTCGCCGTCAATCCTCGGCCTTGACGAAGAAGCGGTCGATCACTTCGCGCGCCAGCCGCGCGGGACGGAGCGTCTCGGCATCGAGGCAGCACCAGCTCGACTTGACCTCGGCCAGCACTTCGCCGCCGCGGCGGATCACCGTCTCGTAAAAGGCTCGCGCGCCCTGCACCTTCTCGAGCAGCACGGTCGCGACGACATCGTCCTCGAGGAATGCGGGCTTGCGATAGGTGATCTCGTGCTTGAGCGCGACCCAGAGATGCTCGGCCACCGCCTCGACCGGCGCCAGCGCCTGCCAGTGGCTGATCACCGCCTCCTGCACCCACTTCAGATAGGAAGCGTTGTTCACATGCCCCATGAAGTCGATATCGTCCTGCGCGACGTCGATCGGAAACTCATAGGGAAGCGCGGTGCCGGACATATTCCCGCATCATAGGGCGAATCGGGTTTCGAAGCGACTAAAATCCCTGGAATCCGAGGACTTCGGGGAACCGACGGATGCCGTAGCGTCATCCCGGCACGACGTGGCAAAGCCGCCCGGTCCGCGCGACGGATTGGCCTTACCACTTGACTTGGACACCTCGGGCAAACATCGTCCGGGCATATCGCGGTGACAGCGGTAGCAGAGAGGAGACAAGATGAAACTGAAGCTCGCCGCCCTCCTTGCCGGAGCCGCGCTCGCCGCCAGCCCGAGCGGCATGGCCCGCCCCGTGGCGCCGGCCGCCGCGACCGCCCCCGCTTTGCCGAGCCGCATGCAGGTGATGGCGTCGATGGAGCGCGTCGCCGACTGGCAGCTGACGCATCTCGACGACCTGAGCTACATGCCCGCCGCCCGCCCGAGCACGAAGCGCGCGCGCGACTGGCAGCAGGCGACCTTCTGGGTGGCGCTCACCCACCTCGCCGACCGTTCGGGCAGCGTGCGCTACAAGGACGCGATCTTCTCCAAGGGCCGCGAGGAGGGCTGGAAGCTCGGCGACCGGCTCTACCATGCCGACGACCACATCATCGGCGCCGCCTGGATCTGGGCCGCCCGCAAGGGCGCCGGCGCTGCCGCGCTGGCCCCGATGCGCGCGAGCTTCGACCAGATCCTCGCCGCCCCCAAGGCCAACGACCTCAAGTTCATCGCGCCCGAGCCCGGCGCAGGCGACCCGGGCTGCACCACGCGCTGGTGCTGGTGCGACGCGCTGTTCATGGCGCCGCCGACGCTCTGGGCGCTGAGCAAGGACACCAGGGACGGCCGCTACGCCAGCTTCGCCGACAAGGAATATCGCGCGACCACCGATTATCTGTTCGACAAGGGCGCGCATCTCTATTTCCGCGACAGCCGCTTCTTCGACCAGCGCGGCGCGCATGGCGAGAAGCTGTTCTGGAGCCGCGGCAATGGCTGGGTGTTCTCCGGCCTCGCCCGGATGATCCCCGAAATCCCGGCCAAGGATCCGCGCCGCCCCTATTATATCAAGCTGTTCAAGGAGATGGCGGCGAAGCTGGTGACGCTCCAGCGCGGCAACGGCTATTGGCCGCCCTCGCTGCTCGCCGATCCCGATCGTTCCCAGGACGAATCGAGCGGCACCGGCTTCTACGTCCATGGCATGGCCTGGGGCATCAAGGCCGGCCTGCTCGACCGCAAGACCTATCTTCCTGCAGTGACCAGGGGCTGGGCCGCGCTCGAGCATGCCGTTCAGCCGAGCGGCATGCTGGGCTGGGTACAGCAGGTGAGCGACCGGCCCGATGTGGTGAAGGCCGAGGACGCGCAATTCTACGGCACCGGCGCCTATCTGCTCGCCGGCGCCGCGGTCTATGATCTGACGAGGTAAGGAAGAAGCATGAAGCACGCCCTCTGGCTCCTCGCCGCCCCTCTGCTGATCGCGGCCGGGCAGGACAGCGCTCCGCCCGCGCCGCTGGCGACGCTCAACGTCCGCCAGGCCGATGGCAGCTACAAGCTGGTCGACCGGATCGACGTGCCCGCGGACCACAAGATCCATGACGGGCTGATCGCGATGGAGGGCCCGGGCTGGGAAAGCGACAGGATCGCCTATCGCCTGTATCTCGACGAGCGCAACGTGCCCGACATCTACGGCAAGAAGCTGCCCGGAAACATCCTGCCCAAGATCGGCATGGGCAAGGACGACTATCATTCGATGGCGCCCTGGGGGCAGGACATCTTCCAGGTCGACCAGTCGCTGGGCATGGGCGGGATCGGCGTGCTGCGCGGCGGCGCGGCGACCCAGCTCGGCAAGGCGAAGATCAGCGCGCGCGTGTTCAACACCGATCGCGCGGCGACGGTGCTGGTGACCAACACCGGCTTTCCGGGCGAAGGCGGGCCGGCGGATCTCTCGACCACCTATCGGATCTTCGCGGGCTCGCGCCTCACCAATGTCGAGGCGCGGGTGAACGGCAATGTGCCGGCGATGGTCGCCGGGCTGACGCTGCATGACGGGGTGACGAAAATCGAGAGCCCGAAGCGCGGCAAGTGGCGCTATTTCGCCACCTGGGGCCAGCAGAGCCTGGCCAAGGACGATCTGGGCATCGCCCTGTTCTATCCGGCAGACGAGGCAGCGGCGACGGGAAGCGACGGCAAGTCGCTCTATGTGCAGTTCTGCGATCCGCGGAACCTGCGCTATGCGTTCGGCGCAGCATGGGTGGAAGAGCCTGGCGCACCCAAGACCGAGCGCGAGTTCCGGAAATGGCTGGACGATACCGCGGCCGAGCTGGCGCGCCAGCCGTTCGTGGTGAGCACGGCCCAGAAGACCTGCCCGGCGAAATAGGGGGTTCCCCGCAGCGATAGCGCTTTTCTCCCTCTCCCCGGCCCTCCCCTCGCAAACGGGGAGAGGGAAAAGGCGGAAGCGCTGCCGGCCCGGCGCGGGGCGACGGCTTGATTAACCTATACGGCTCTCCATGCCGGACCATTTGTGCCAAAACTCGCGTCACCCTGAACTTGTTTCAGGGTCCAACTTTCCACGCGCGATATCGCCTGAGGGGGGTTGGATGCTGAAACAAGTTCAGCATGACGGTGAAATTGAGACATACCGCTGAGATCCCCGCCTGCGCGGGGATGACGATAGACGGGGCAGGTATGACGGTGGAGGGGATGGCAATGCGGCGAGCGCAAGATGGCGCCCCTCCCCGCAAATCGAGGGAAGCGGCCGCTCAGCCCGGATTCTTCCCCTCGCCCACCGCCGGCGCCGCACCGAAATAGCGCTTCAGCTCGGTCTCCGGCGCGAGCGGATAGCCATCCCCCCAGGCCCCGCGCGCGCGCCGCATCAACTCGTCGAGCTCGCCGGCATCGGGGCGCAGCTCGGGCATCGGCCAGGCATCGACCTTGCGATAATAGGGCTTCAGGAAATCGGTGGCGCCCTTCAGGCTCCTGGTGCCGTCGGCATAGTTCCACACGTCCACCCCCACGCATTTGGCCATGTCGGCCACGTCATAGGCGGCGAACAGCGCGTAGATCGAGTAATGGAGGCTGCGCGTGCGGGCGAGCTCGAGGGGCATCTTGCCCTCGGCCGTGATCTGCGGCGAGATGCGCTTCTTGCCAAAGGCCTCGGCCACCGCCCTGGTCATCTCGGGCCGCCGCGCGAACAGGGCGAACTGCGAGGTCTGCGCGTCGAACCACATGCCGTGATTGTTCTTGGCGGCATTCTCCGCCTTGCCGTTCTTGCTCGTCTGCATCCAGTCGAGATAGTCGGAGAACCACTTCTCCAGGCCCTTCTGCTCCTCGGCGGTGAGCCTGGCCGACGGGCCGATCAGCCCGATGCCGTCGACCACCCGCTCGAGCCGCGAGGTATCGAGCACGCCCTCGGCGCGGCCCTCCTCGCGCCCGGGCACGGCCTGGGCATAGTTCATATTGGGGTTCATCCGCGTTTCCGGGTTGAGGAACCAGGTGCGCACCAGGCTCGCGGCGCGCCCGGCATAGCGCGGATTGTCGGAGAAATAATAAGCCAGGCTCAGCGTCTCGACGTCCGAGCTCATGCCCTCCAGATCGGTGACGTCGAACTTGTCGGTGTTGCGGTCCGGATTGATCTCGCCGTCCTTGCGCATATAGGGCACGCCGCCCGGCTTGCTGGGGTCCGGCCACCAATAGGGCGCGAGGCTGATATAGTCGTGCCGATCGCGCGAGGGCGGGATCGTGCGCTTGTCGACCACGGTGTAGAGCGGCCGCTTCATCGCCGCCTCGGCCCGCGCGATCAGCGCGTCATAGGCCGCCTTCACCGCCGGATCGGTCTGGATCGCGGCCTTGAGCCGCATCATCGCGTCCGGCGCCAAGAAAAAGGTCCTGCGTCCGCCGAATGACGCGGAATATCCTTCCGCGCCGGCGCAGACCGGCTGCTGGGTATTTAGGCCAGGGGAGGCGATCCCGGCATGGGAGGCAGCCTGCGGCGCGAGCGCCGCAGCCAGGACAAGGAGAAGAGAGGAGCTGCGGCGCATCGGAGGTTCCTTTCGCGGGCTCAGTAGCGGATCCGGACGCCGAAATAATATTGCGGCCCGCTCTCGCTCACTTCGGCGATCGAATCGTAGCCGCCCTTGTAGAACACGTCCTTGGTGTTGGTGACGTTGAGCGCCTGCAGCTTGAGCTGGACGTTCTTGGTCACGTCATACTGGGCCGAAAGGTTCAGATAGCCCGCATCCTGCACGCCGCGGTTCGTGCCGCCGTTCGGCTTGTAGTAGTGCGAACGGTAGCGATACATCGCGCGCAGCGAGAAGCCCTTGCGCTCCCAATAGACCGTGCCGTTGGCGACATATTTGGAGAGGCCGATCAGGTTCTCGGGATCGAGATAGGTCGCCAGCGCCGAGGTATCCGGATATTGGAAGTTCGCCACGGCGATGTTGACCGAGCCGTTGATGCCGAAGCCGCTGAGGATGCCGGGCAGCCAGGTGAAGGCATGGCTGCCGGTGAACTCGAAGCCGTAGAGACGGCGCATATCGGGATCGTTGGCGGGCGCGATCAGGTTGACATTGTAGGTCTGCTGGGTCGGCGCGCCATTATCCACCTGGGTGGTGACCGAGATCGTCGTCGGGATGCCCGCCGAACGCGAGATCACCGATCCGCGCAGCCATTTGTAATAGCCGGCGATCGAGAAGAGCGTGTCGCGGCTGGGATAGAATTCCAGGCTCAGATCCGCGTTCCAGGCACGCATCGGCTTCAGGTTCGGGTTGCCGCTGGTCGGGTTGAACGTGACGCTCGACGCCCCGCCCGAGCCCGAAGTGGGATTGAGGTTGATGCCCGCGCCGAAGCTCTCGATCGGCGAGCGCGACAGGGCGCGATAGCCGGCCGCGCGCAGCTTGATCTTGCTCGACAGGTCGAAGGCCAGGTTCAGGCTGGGCAGCCAATATTCATAGTCGCCCTTGAGCGTGTCGGTCTGGATCGTGCCGTTGGGGTCGGCGGCGACGGTGTAATTGTCCGACGCGGTGTCGATCGTCACCTTGAACGGCAGGCGGAAGCCGACCGAGGTGATGCTGGTCTTCACATAGCGCAGGCCGATATTGCCGCTGAACGGCAGGCTGCCCAGGTCCCCGCCGAAGCTCGCCATCGCATAGGCGGCCCGGATCTTCTCGGTGACGTCGATGTCGCTGGGGTCGCGGCTGTCGGCCGGCAGCGCCAGCGAATCCTGGCCGGTGAAGGTCTTGAACAGGCACTGGTTGTCGAAAGTCGCCCAGCTCGAGAGATTGGTGTTGGTCGTCGGGAAATATTCGCTGGTCGGGAAGCCGCGGCGGCAATTGGCGTTGGCGTTGCCGATGATCTGCGCCACGGACATGCCGCCATAGGGCACGATCGTGTTCAGATCGGTGTTGCGGTTGTTGTCCAGCGTGCGCTGGTGCTCCGAATAGCGGCCGCCCGCCTTGATCGACTTGATGAAGCCGTCATTGGCGAACCGGTATTCGGCATCGAGCCGGCCGGCCCAGATATCGTCCTTGCGATCGGTGACGAAGCGCTGGCGGGCATAGACCGAGGTCGCGGTGTTGGCGGCGAAGCTCGCCGGATTGTTCACGTCGAAATTGAAGAAGGTGACGCGCGGGACGATCGGGCTCTCCGAATAGTCCAGCTCATAGCCGACGCGCGTGGTGGAGCGCATGCGGGTCGCCTTCTGCGTCTCGGTGCGATGCGAGTCCGAGAAGCTGCCATCGGCGGTGATGATGAAATTGCCCGGCTTCCAGGTGACGGTGGCCCCGCCGCCCTTGTAGGTCTCGTCGCGCTCGCGCAGCTCGAGCTGGTTCTCGATGTTCGAATTGCCGCTGTACTTGATCAGCGCGCCCTTGCTGAACCCATTGGTGCCGTCGCCGATGATGATCGGCTTGATGCCGCGCAGCGCCTCCGCAATCGACAGGATGTTGCGGTTCTCGGTCGATTCGCGCTTCGACCATTGGCCGTCGAGCGAAATGTCGAGATTGGGGGCCGGGCGCCACTGCAGCGCGCCGATCACGGCGTTGCGCAGCTCGCGCGTGGTCTGCTGGCGGAAGTTGCGCGACTGGGTGGCGTAATAGGTGGTGCCGATCGTCTCGCCGGTGCGTGGCGTGCTGCCGACCTGGCAGTTGACCGTGGCGCCGGCACCCGTGAGCACGGTGCCGTTGTTCGCCGAGGTGTTGCACGGCACGAAGTTCGAATTGCCGTTATAATAGTCTTCCGGCGCGGCGACGTCCTGGCGCTGATAGCCGATCGCGATGCCGATCTCGCCGATGCCGGTGCGGAACTGCTTCACCAGGCTGGCATTGGCGCGATAGCCCAGGCCGTCGCGGCCGATGATCTTGTCGTCCTTGGGCAGGTACGAGCCGCGGATCTCCGCCTGGAAGCGCGACTTGCCATAGTCGAGCGGGCGCATCGAGCGCAGCTCGATCACGCCGCCGATGCCGCCTTCGAGGAAGTCGGCGCGCTGGGTCTTGTAGACGATGACGCCGTTGACCAGCTCCGAGGGGAATTGCTGGAAGGCGACCGAACGATCCGCGCCCGCGGTCGAGACTTCGCGGCCGTTGAAGGTCGAGAAGCTCAGCGTCGGGCCGAGGCCGCGCACCGAAAGCTCGTTGGCGTTGCCCTTGAAGCGATCGGCCGAGACGCCGGTGATGCGCTCCAGCGTGTCGCCCACGCTGTTGTCAGGCAGGGCGCCGATCTCGTCATTGACGATGCCGTCGAGCACGACATCGGCATTGCGCTTCACGTCGATCGAGCTGCGCTGCTCGGCGCGTGCGCCGGTGACGATGATGGCCTGCTCCGCATCCTGGGGCGCCGCGCTGTCCGCCGGAGCGGGATCGGGCGCGGCCTCGGTGGTCTGCGCATAGGCGGGCATCACCATGCAGGCGGATGCCAGCAACGCCAGGCGCAGCGAGTTGCGTCCGAAAGCGGAAAAAACAGTCCCAGGCATGGAATCTCCCCGTCAATTATTGCGCCCGTTTTCGGGTCTGATGGTGTGGTAAGGCCAATTTGGCACCGGTGTCAACCCAATTGGCCAGCGCAAGCAATCCCGGATCGTAACGCCCGTCACTTGTAGCTGAGCGACCAGCGCAGCGTGAGCGGTGCGGCAAGGCGCCTGCCCGCCAGCGTGCAGCGGACGAGCGAGGCGAAGGCGCCGGTGGGTGCGCGATATTCCTTGCCGCTGGCCGGGCCGACCGTGCAGCCGTCATAGCCGGTGGCGGAGAAGCCGGTCACCTCGCCAGCCCCGAACGTCACGACGCCCGGCCCGGAACTGCGCGGATCGCCCGAGAAACTGGCGAATTCGAGCGCGACTTCGGAAAGATCGACGGGCACGGCCGCGCGATAGACATCGGTGCGCGTGATCCGGCCCGGTGCGAATTCATAGCGGGTGCGCACGGTGATCCGCTTGTCGGCGGCGGGCGCGTTGCCGCCCATCCGGTCCATCGCATCCTGCCGCCAGCTGACGATCGTGCGATCGCCCCGGCGCTGCCAGGTCACACCGCGGAACCAGGCCAGCGGCATCAGCATGCTGCCGTCGGTAAGCGCGAAGCGCGGAGTGAGCTGGGGGAAGCTCGCGTCCGCCGATCCCTGGAGCATCCCGCCCGCGAACGGGATCGGGAAATAGGGATTGTGCATGTGCTGGCTCTCGGCGCCGTTGATGATCGGCAGGCCGATGACATGGCCGCGGTCGCGCAGCGTGAGCAGCGCCCGGTCATGCGCGCCGCGCGCGAACCAGGTGAAGCGGGCGGCGGGCAGCGTCTCCAGCCAGGCCGCATAGCCGGGCGACGGCGCGGCGCGCTTGTAGCCCAGCGCGTTCCACAGCGCGTTGGTGTAGATATACTGGCGCGCCAGGCTCAGATTCTCGCCCAGGATCCGATGCTTGCCGCGATAGCCGTCGGTACGCCGGCCATCGTCCCACAGGTTCACCGAGCCGGTGGCGGGGTTCAGCCAGAAATCGGCATAGCGTGCGGCGATCCGGCTGGAGAGCGCATAGGCCATGTCGCGCTCGCGCGGCGCGAGCACGCCCAGCTTCGCGGCGGCAGTGAGCACTTCGAGGAACGCCGTCTCGCCATAGGTGCCGATGCTGCGGCCATATTCCCAGCCTTCGCCGGTGAGCGTCGCGCGCGCCAGCATCAGCTCGGCGGACTTGCGCAGCCAGGCCTTCACTTCCGGCGTGGGCGCCATGCCCGTCTCGATGAAGCGCTGGGCGATCTCGCCGATCAGCAGCACCGAATAGCGGTCGAAGCGGCCCTGCCCGTCGGTCTCGTCGGCAAAGCCATATCTGCCCGAATAGGTGCGGTAATGCGCCAGCATCCGCTCGAGCAGCGCCCTGGACGCGGTCTCGTCCTCCCAGCCGAGCAGGTAGCGCAGCCGCGCGACGCTGAACGCGACGCCGTAATAATTGTTCGGCAACCCGTGCAGCAGCTCGAGCGAGCGCGCATCGACGAAGCTGCGCCAGTCGAGGCGCTGGCGGAGGCGCGCCAGCGTCTCGGGGCGCACCGCCTCCTCCAGCAGCCCGGCCTGCTTCAGGGCGTGGAGCGCGGAGACATAGTAATAGATGCCCCAGGTATCGTTCGGGTCGGCGACGGTCAGGTCGGCGATCTCGCGATAGCCGGCGAGATATCCGGCGAGGCGCGGGTCGCCGCGCGGGGTATCGAGCAGGAGATAGTGCAGGCCCGAGGCGATCTTGCCGGGCAGGAACTTGTCGCCGCTGTCGAACACCGGCACGCCGTCCAGCCGCATGTCGCGCTTCTCGCGCAGCAACTGGTGGAGCAGGCTCTCCAGCTGCGGCATCAGCCGCTCCTCGATCGTCGCGTCCATCGGCGGCGCCGTGACATAGACCGGGCCATGTGGCGCAGGCGCGGCCTGCTGCGCAACCGCGGCCGGGCTTGCGAGCGACGCGAGACAGGCGGCACCGAGCAGCGCACGCGAGTGATTCTTCAATTGGCCTCTCCTTTTGGTCAGGCCAATTTCCATGCCATGGTAATCGGTGTCAAGCCACTGTGTTACGGTAAAGCATTGCCCTGTTTTCCGTCACCCCCGCACGGCCGGGGAGCCAGGGCAAGGGAGCAGACCCTCGCGACTCAGGATCCCCGCCCGCACGGGGATGACGAGAAAGGACGGCGATGACGAGAAGAGGACGAAGGCGCGAACCTCAGGCCGATCCGATCTTGAGCCGCTGGGCGACGCTGTTCCGGCGCGCGTCGATCTCGCTGCGGGCGCGCTCCATCGCTTCGAGCTCGGTGGCCTCGAGCAGGTCGTCGACCACGCCGCGCAGATGGCGGCGCATCGCGTTGCGCGCGGCATGCGGATCGCGCGCCTTGAGCGAATCGAGGATCGGGCGATGCTCCTCCACCCGCGGCGTGATGCCGCCGCGCTTGGCGCGCGCGAACATGTTGGCGGCCAGCGGCGACTTGGTGCGCAACTCCCACAGATACTCGACCACGCTGCGGATCGCGGCATTGCCGGTGGCGGTGGCAATGGCGAGGTGGAAACGGTGATCGGCATCCATCACGGCGGGCTCGTCCGAATCGTCCGCTCCCATGTCGTGCAATATGGCTTCGAGTTCCTCGATCTGCTCGTCGGTGATCGAGACCGCGGCAAGCGCCACCGCCTCGCCCTCGAACAGGATGCGCGCCTCGGTCAGGTCGAAGGCGCCGACATCGAAATTGAGCGCATCGGCACGCTCGCCGCTGCCATGGTCGCGGCGCGTGACATAGAGGCCCGAGCCGTGCCGCGCCTCGATCCAGCCCTTCATCTCGAGCGCGATCATCGCCTCGCGGATCGTCGGCCGGCTGACCTTGTATTCCTCGGCCAGGTCGCGCTCGCCCGGCAGCCGGCTGCCCGGCGACCATCGACCGGCCTCGATCGCCTCGGTGATCGAAGCGGCCACCCGCTGATAGAGCTTGTTGCCGGTAATCTTCATCGCACCCTCATTGTTACACTACCTCGTAGGTTGACACGATAGGTCATACAAGTGGATATTGGCCTGACCACTTCCAGGGGGTTTCGTTTTGCCACGTATCACTGCCGCCCGCGTCATCGTGACGCGCCCCGGCCGCAACTTCGTCACGCTGAAGATCGAGACCGACGAGGGCGTCTACGGCCTTGGCGACGCGACGCTGAACGGGCGCGAGCTGGCAGTGGCGAGCTACCTTACCGACCATGTGATTCCGTGCCTTATCGGCCGAGATGCCCACAGCATCGAAGACATCTGGCAGTATCTCTACAAGGGCGCCTATTGGCGCCGCGGCCCGGTGACGATGACCGCGATCGCGGCGGTCGACATGGCCTTGTGGGACATCAAGGGCAAGCTGGCGGGCATGCCGGTCTACCAGCTGCTGGGCGGCGCCGCCCGCGAAGGGTGCATGGTTTATGGCCATGCCAATGGTAGCGATATCGCGGAGACGATCGAGCGCGCGCAGGAATATCTGGAGCAAGGCTATCGCGCCGTGCGCCTCCAGTCCGGCGTGCCGGGCATGGCGACGACCTATGGCGTGTCGGGCGAGCGCTTCTATTACGAACCGGCCAAGGGATCGCTGCCCGAGGAATCGCAGTGGAGCACGGCGAAATACATGCGCTTCGTGCCCGAGCTGTTCCAGAAGGCACGCGACGCGCTGGGCTGGGACATCCACCTGCTGCACGACGTCCACCACCGCCTCACGCCGATCGAGGCCGGGCGGCTGGGCAGGGACCTGGAGCCGTATCGCCTGTTCTGGCTGGAGGACGCGACGCCGGCCGAGAACCAGGCGGCCTTCCGGCTGATCCGCCAGCACACCACCACGCCGCTGGCGGTGGGCGAGATCTTCAATTCGATCTGGGACGCCAAGCAGCTGATCGAGGAACAGCTGATCGACTATATCCGCGCGACCGTGGTGCATGCCGGCGGCATCACCCATCTGCGCCGGGTGGCGGCGCTCGCCGATCTCTATCAGGTGCGCACCGGCTGCCATGGCGCCACCGACCTGTCGCCGGTGTGCATGGCGGCGGCACTGCATTTCGGCCTGTCGATCCCCAATTTCGGCATCCAGGAATATATGCGCCATTCGGAAGAGACAGACGCGGTATTCCCCCATGCCTACAGCTTCGAGCGGGGCCTGATGCATCCGGGCGACAAGCCGGGCCTGGGCGTGGACATCGACGAGGTCCTCGCCGCGAAATACGAGTATAAGCGCGCCTACCTGCCGGTGAACCGGCTCGAGGACGGGACGATGTTCAACTGGTGAGCCGCTGCGGGCGCGCCAGGCGCGTCAAGCATGCGAGATCCTATGTTGGAAGAGGCGACGGGGCCAGCCACCTCCCCCGTCACCCCGGGTCAAGCCCGGGGTGACAGGTCGGAGGAGATGCTCTTCGAGCCCCTCAGCCTTCTTCGACCGGCGCGCCCGGACCGTTCTTCAGGATCGATTCTATGGCGTTCCGCGCGTTCGCCTTGCTGGAATAGCCTTCGGTCCAGAAGATGATCTCGCTGTTGTACTTGAACTTCGCGACATACTCGCCGGCCTTGTTCTGCTCGATCACGAACTTGTGTGCCATTGGCTTTCTCCCGAACTAGAACGGCTAACCCAGGTTAGCTGCCGAAACGTGCAGGCGAATAGGGGTCCGGGTCAATAGCCGCGACCAGAGGATCGGGTGCGCCGCCGAGCAGCAGCGCCGAAGCGAGCCTGGCGGCGGCCGGCGCGGTCTGGATGCCGAAGCCGCCCTGGCCGGCGCACCAGAAAAAGCCCGGCACCGCCGCGTCGAAGCCATAGACCGGCAGGCGATCGGGAGCGAAGGTCCTGAGGCCGGCCCATTTGTGCTCGAGCTTCTCCACCTGCCAGTCGACGACATGCTCGAACCGGTCGATCGCCGTGGCGACGTCGATATCCTCCGGCTGGGCGTCGCAGGGCGGCGTCGCGATCTCGTCGTGCGGGCTCAGCCAGATGCGGCCGCCCGCCTCCGGCTTCCAATAGAAGCTGCCGCCGATATGCGCGACCATCGGGCTGCCGGGCACGGGCGCGGGATCGGTCTTCAGCTGCATGATCGTGCGGCGATAGGGCCGGATGCCGAGCGGCCTTGCCCCGGCCATCTCCGCCACCGGATCGGCCCAGGCGCCGGCGGCATCGACGAGAATGGCAGCCTCGAAGGTGCCGGCCCGGGTATCGAGCTTCCACGTGCCGCCCTCGCGCCGCGCGGAGAGGAGCCCGGCAAGCGTCCGCAATTCCGCTCCCGCCCGCTTCGCCGCGGCGAGCATGGCGCCGTGCAGGCCGCCGACATCGATATATTCGCAGCTCGGCTCGAACACGCCGAGCGTCCATTCGGGGCGCAGGCCCGGGATCATCGCCCGCGGATCGACCGAACGCAGTTCCACCCCCGTGCCCTCGAACTCGGCGAGGAACGCCGCGATCGCCCCGGCCTCGTCCGCCCGACCGACATGGACCGAGCCCATCGGCTCCAGATATTTCGCGAGCATCGGGCCCGAGGCAGTGGTGAGCGGCTGGACGGCGGGCCCGCCATAGCTTTCGGACCAGAAGGCGGCCGAGCGACCGGTGGCGTGATAACCGGCGCGCTCCTCGGCCTCGAGCAGCAGCACGCGCGCATGCGGCGCGAGCTCGGCCGCGAGGCTGGCACCGGCAATGCCGGCACCCACGATCGCTATGTCATGGGCCATCAGCGCCGCTGGGCGCGGGCGGCGAGGAAAAGGTCGATCTCGCCGATCGCGCGGTTGCGGACCCTGTCTTCCTCGCGCAGGATCTCGTGTGCGCTTTCCTTGCCGAAGCTGACGATGCGGGCGTCGGGGAGCTTCGGCACGATCCGGAGCGCAGCCTTCGCATCGACCAGCCCGTCCGCCTTGGCGACCAGGGCGAGCACGGGCACCGGCATCTTCCGAAGCTTCGGATTGCCCGCCAGTTCGCGCATCGACTTGAATGCCTGGATCAGCCAGCGCCAGCTCGGCGGGCCGGTGACGATCGCGGGATCGTGCTGCTGCCACCAGATCTCGTCGGCATAGCGATCGGGATCATGGGTGAGCAGGTTGGCGCGAGTCTCGGTGGTATAGGGCTTCTCGTTGCTCTTCCAGGCGGGCCGGGTGCTGTCGCCCACGCCGCCCAGGATGCGCGCAGCCCGCTCGGCAAAGGGGCCCAGCGCGCTCTTCACGCCGAGCATCGGCGCGACGATCACCGCGGCATCGGGGCGGATCGCGCCGTCGACCAGCCCGCGCAGCACCAGGTGGCCGCCCATCGAATGGCCCATCACCACATGCGGGCCGGGCGTCGCCGCCTCCCAGTCCGCGTAAAAGGCGCGCAGGTCGGCGATGAAGCTGTCGAAGCTGTCGATGTCGCCGCAATCGGCCGCGGCGGTCAGCCGGCCCGAGCCGCCCTGGCCCCGCCAGTCGAACGACGTGATCGTCCAGCCCTGGTCGTGCCAATGGTGGAAGGCCTCGAGATACTTCTCGAAGATGTCGCCCCGGCCGCCCTGGAACAGGATCGATCCGCGCGGCGTGGAGGTCTCGGCGGGCCAGGCGAAGGCGCGCAGCTGCCAGCCGTCGGGGGCCGTCCAGTGATGGACCTTGGCTCCAACGGGGATGGTGCGGCGGATATCCGGGTTTTCACGCATGGGGCTTGGTTACGTTTTGATAAGCCGTCCCGTCTAGGACTTTGGCGACATGGGGGATGTGTTCGTCACTTTGCTGCTCGTAGCACTTGCGCTGCTGCTCGTCTCGGCGGGCATCCAGGATGCGCGCACACGCGAGATCGCCAACTGGAAGAATGCCGCCATCGCATTGCTGGCACCGCTCTGGTGGTGGGCGAACGGCCTGGCGCTGTGGCCGGACGTGGCGATGCAGGCCGGCGTCGCCGCGCTCGTCTTCGCCTTCTTCCTCGGCGCCTTCGCGCTGGGGCAGATGGGCGGCGGCGACGTGAAGATGATCGGGGCGCTCGCGCTGTGGCTGCCGGTGCAGCCGCTGGTGTGGATGCTCGTGCTCATGTCGCTGATCGGCGGCGGGCTCACGCTCCTGATGGTGATCGAGAAGCGGCTGCGCCGCGACGCGGGGGGGCCCCTGGAGATCCCCTATGGCGTCGCCATCGCGATCGCCGCGCTGCTGGTTCTTCGCGAACCGATTTTTAACCAGTTCGGGTGATGTTTAACGCTGGCGCAACCACATACGCCGGCGCTTTTGAGAAGGCTTGGGAATAGCGAAATGGATGCACGCAAGCTGATCCTGCTCGTCGGCGCGCTCGTCGTGGCGGCCATCACCGCGTTCATGGCGCGCAACCTGATGAGCGGCGCGCCCGCGCCCCAGGCCGGTGCCGTGCCCGCGGCCGTCCAGCCGCAGAACACCACCGAGGTGCTCGTCGCCAAGCGCGAGTTGCCGGTGGGCACCATCCTCGATGCCCAGTCGCTCGAATTCCGGCCCTGGCCCAAGGAACTGGTCGAGGGCGCCTATTATGTGCGCAGCGAATCGGATCCGGCCAAGCTGGTCGGCACCGTTGTGCGCTTCCCGATTCCCGCCGGCCAGCCGGTGACCCAGGGCGCGCTGGTGAAGCCCGGCGACCGCGGCTTCCTCGCCGCCGCGCTCGGCGCCGGCATGCGCGCGGTGACCGTGCCCGTCTCGACCCAGAGCGCGGTCGCGGGCTTCGTCTTCCCGGGCGACCGCATCGACCTGATCCTCACCCAGTCGGTGAGCGGCGGCGGCGACGGCCCGGCGCTCAAGGCCTCGGAGACGGTGCTGCGCAACCTGCGCGTGCTCGCCACCGACCAGAAGACCGACAAGCAGACCGACGACAAGGGCAACACGATCGTCAACACCTATTCGACCGTCACGGTCGAGGCGACGCCCAAGATCGCCGAGAAGATCGCGGTGGCGCAGACCATCGGCACGCTCTCGCTCTCGCTGCGCTCGATCGCCGACAACCAGGGCGAGCTCGAGGACGCGATCGCGAACGGCGATGTCGAAGTGCCGAGCGATCCGAAGAAGGAAAAGGAAATGATCGCCAAGGTGGCGCGCGCGCCGCAGGACGGCGCGACCACCTTCGCCACCGGCGCCGACGTGTCGCGCTTCCAGCGCAGCACCGTGCCGACCAAGGCGCACGACATGGGCACGGCTGCTGCGCCCGGCGCCACGCCCACGCCCGGCCAAAGCTTTCCCGGCGCCGCGACTCCGCGCGGCCCGGTCGTGACCGTCGTTCGCGGCAATGCCGAGACCGCCGTTGCTCTGGGGGGCAAGAACTGAAATGACTCGCAAGCTTCTCCTGAAGCGCTCGCTCGCCGCGATCGTGTCGACCGCGCTGGTCGGTACGCCGGCGACCGGCTTCGCCCAGGCTGCCAAGTCCAAGCGGCCCCACCCGGCCCGCACCAATGCGCCGGCCCGCGCCAATGTGGGCGTCGCCAACCTGCCGCCGGGCACGCAGCGGCCGAGCGGCGAGATCCTGCTCTCGACCGGCCAGGGCGAGTTGATCACCCTTCCCGCCACCGTCGCCAACGTCTGGACTTCCAATCCTTCCGTCGCCGACATCTATGTGAACAATCCGCGCCAGATCCATCTGTTCGGCAAGGAGTTCGGCGAGGCGACGGTGTTCGCGACCAGCGCCTCGGGCGCGGTGGTCTTCTCCACCAATGTCCGCGTGGCGCAGAACATCACGTCGATCGACCGCATGGTGAAGGTCGCCATGCCCGATGCGGACGTCCAGGTGACCACGGTCGGCCAGATCGCGGTGCTCAACGGCACGGTGAAGTCGCCGCAGGACAGCGAGCAGGCGCAGCGCCTGGTGACCGGGCTGCTCAATCCGGGCGTCAACGTCAACGACCCCAATGCGCAGGTGAAGATCGCGGTGATCAACCGCCTGCGGACCGCCACGCCGCTGCAGGTGCAGCTGCAGGTGAAGTTCGCCGAGGTGAGCCGCAGCTTCGTCAAGAACATCGGCGTTAATTTTTCCACCAAGGACTCGACCGGGGGCTTCCAGTTCGGCCTGGCCCAGGGCCGCAGCCCGGGCTCGTTCTCGGCGGCCGACCTCGCCAAATATCCGACCGCGACGATGACGCAGAACGGCGTCACCATCACCGGCGCCTACGACCCCTCGACGGGCCGGTTCGTCAATCCGCGCGCCACCGGCCTGGCCGACATCACCCGCGGCTCGGACAACGCCACCATGGGCCTGGCCGGCAAGCTGTTCGGCCTCGACGTGCTCTCGGCGATCGACCTCGGCGAAACGATCGGCCAGGTTACCACGCTCGCCAATCCAAACCTCACCGCGCTTTCGGGCGAGACCGCGAACTTCCTCGCCGGCGGCGAGATCCCGATCCCGGTCGCGCAGGGCCTGGGCACCACCACGGTGGAATACAAGCAGTATGGCATCAGCCTGGCCTTCACGCCGACGGTGCTGGCCGATGGCCGCATTTCGCTGCGCGTGCGCCCCGAAGTGTCGCAGCTGACTTCGGCCGGCGCGGTGCAGTTGAACGGCGTCACCATCCCCGCGCTCAGCACGCGCCGCAGCGAGACCACCGTCGAGCTCGGCTCGGGCGAAAGCATGGTGGTGGGCGGGCTGCTGCAGAATTCGCAGAACAACACGATCACCAAGACGCCGGGCCTGGGCGACGTGCCGATCCTGGGCGCGCTGTTCCGCTCGAACGGTTTCCAGCGCAACGAGACCGAGCTGGTGATCGTGATCACCCCCTATCTGGTGAAGCCGGTCAACGCCAACCAGATCGTCCTGCCGACCGACGGCTACAAGGCGCCGAACGATTTCGACCGCGTCTTCATGGGCGCCCTTTCCAGCCGCGACAAGAATGGCGAGCGCCCCAAGCCGAGCATGGCGCCGGCGGACGGCCAGCCTTCGGTGGGCGCCTATTCGCCTGCCCCGGCCGGCCAGGCGACCGCGCCGGTCCAGATGGCGCCCGCCCCGCAACCCAACCGCAAGCAGAAGAAGGGCGGCTCCGCGGCCCCCGGCTTCGGCTTCTGACCCGATGCGACTGACGAGGAGATCGCCCGTGCTTCCGCGCTTCACTCCCCTGCTCGTCCCGGCGCTGCTGCTCGCCGGCTGCGGCACCTATAATGGCGGCGTGGAATCGATCCATCAGCCGATCGTCCAGCGCAGCGACTATGTGCTCGACCTGCAGACGACCGGCTATTCGCTGGCGCCGGGCGAGAGCCAGCGCCTGGCCGGCTGGATGTCGGCGATGAACCTTCGCTACGGCGACCGTGTCGCGATCGACGACGGCGCCGCCGGCACCACCGGCCGCACGGAAATCGCCGCCGAGGCCGGCCGCTACGGCCTGATCCTTGCCGATCGCGCACCCGTCACCACCGGCCAGATCGCGCCGGGCACGATCCGCGTGGTCGTCACCCGGATGGCCGCCAATGTGCCGGGCTGCCCCGACAATTCGCGCCCCGCGGAATATACGTTCGAGGCGAGCACCAGCTCCAACTTTGGCTGTGCGAGCAACAGCAATCTCGCCGCGATGATCGCGGATCCGGCCGATCTCGTCCGCGGCGCCGCGGGCTCGCCCACGGCCGATCCGATCACCGCGTCCAAGGCCATCGGCGCGCTGCGCGCGGCGGTGCCTTCGGGCAGCGGCGGCAAGGTCGACGCCGGTTCGGGGAGCCCCAAGTGAACGCGCCTTTCAATCCCGCCCGCACCGGGCATCGCGATCCGTTCGTTGCGTTCGTCTGCGACGAGACGACGGCGGAGATCCTGCGCCCGATCGCCGTCGAGCTCGGCTGGTCGCCGGAGAAGGTCAACAAGGGCGGCCTGCGCAACGCGGTGCAGACCCTGTCGGTCTCGGCGAGCCCGAACATCCTGTTCGTCGACCTCTCCGAGAGCGGCGATCCGCTCAACGACATCAACGCGCTCGCCGAGGTCTGCGAGCCGGGCACGATCGTTATCGCGTCGGGCCAGGTGAACGACGTGCGCCTGTATCGCGACCTCGTCGCGAGCGGCATCCACGACTATCTGCTCAAGCCGCTGAACCCGGATGCGCTGCGCGACGCCTTCGCCCAGGCGCAGGCCGCGCTCAACGCGCCCAAGCTGGCCGAGACCGGCACCGATCGGCCGCATTGCGCGGTGGCGGTGATCGGCACGCGCGGCGGCGCCGGCGCCTCCACGCTCGCTACCTCGCTCGCCTGGCTGATGGGCGAGCGGCTGGGCCGCAGCACGGCGCTGCTCGACCTCGACGTGCATTTCGGCACCGGCGCCCTCGCGCTCGACCTCGAGCCCGGCCGCGGCCTGACCGACGCGATCGAGAATCCGAGCCGCATCGACGGGCTGTTCATCGAACGCGCGATGGTCCGCGCTTCGGACCGCCTGGCCGTGCTCAGTGCCGAAGCGCCGATCCACTCGCCGATCATGACCGACGGCGCGGCCTTCTATCAGCTGCAGGAAGAGATCCGCACCGCATTCGAGTGCACGATCGTCGACTTGCCGCGCTCGATGCTGGTCAACCATCCGCACCTGATCACCGATGTGCAGGTGGCCGTGCTGGCGACCGAGCTGACGCTGGCGTCCGCGCGCGATGCGATCCGCATCCTGAGCTGGTTCAAGTCGAACGCGCCACAGACCCAGGTGATCGTGGTCGCCAACAAGATCCAGCAGGCGGCGGTGCTCGAGATCAGCCGCAAGGACTTCGAGGGCTCGATCGAGCGCAAGATCGATTTCATGCTGCCCTTCGATGCCAAGCTCGCCTCGCAATCGGCCAAGCTGGGCAAGCCGCTCGCCGAAGTGGGCAAGGGCAACAAGGGCATCGCCCCGCTCGCCGACCTCGCCCAGCGCATCGCCGGCATCGCCGATTCGGGCGCGGACGAAGCCGCCCCGGGCAAGGCGAAGGGCAAGGGCGACAAGCCCAAGGGCGGCGGCTCGCTGCTCGACAAGTTCAAGGCGAAGATGCCGGCAAAGGCAAAGAAGTAACCATTGCGCGGCTAGGCTGCGCAAGGGTTACGCAAGCGGAGTTGGTGCGGCGTGGACATGCTGCCGGTATTGATGCTCGCTGGAGGCACCTTCGTGGTGCTCGCGCTGATGGTGCTCGCCTTTTCGGGCCCCTCGGCCGAGCGAGCGGGCGCGCGCCGCGTCAAATCGATGCGCGAGCGCCATGTGGTGAGCGCCGTCGGCGCCAATGCGATGGAAGCGCAGATGCGCCGAGTCGCCGCCGCTCGCGCCACGCGCATGGACGTCACCGCCGCGCGCTTCCTTCCCAATCCGGCGCTGCTCCAGAAGCGACTCAGCATGACCGGCAAGCCCTGGACGCTCGGCCAGTACATGATGGTCAGCGCCGGGCTCACCCTGGTGCCCGCCGGGCTGATCATGCTCCAGGGCCTGCCGATCCTGCTGGGGCTGGGCGTCGGCCTGTTCCTGGGCGTCGGCCTGCCGCACTTCGTGGTCGGCTTCTTCATCAAGCGCCGCGTCGCCCGGTTCACCGCCAAGTTTCCCGATGCGATCGAACTGCTCGTGCGCGGCCTGCGCTCGGGCCTGCCGATCACCGAGACGATCGGCGTGGTCGGCCAGGAAGTCGACGGGCCGGTCGGCGAGGAGTTCCGCGCGGTGAGCGACAAGATGAAGATCGGCAAGTCGCTCGACACCGCGCTCCAGGAAACCGCGGACCGGCTCGGCACGCCCGAATTCCAGTTCTTCACCATCACCATCCAGATCCAGCGCGAGACCGGCGGCAACCTGGCCGAGACGCTGGCCAACCTGGCCGACGTGCTGCGCAAGCGCGCGCAGATGAAGCTGAAGATCAAGGCGATGTCGTCGGAATCCAAGGCATCGGCGCTGATCGTCGGCGCGCTGCCCTTCATCGTCTTCGCGCTCGTCTGGTTCATCAACAACAACTACATGGCCAATTTCTTCGCCGACCAGCGCCTGATGATCGCCGGCGGCGGCGGCCTGCTCTGGATGGGCATCGGCGCCTTCATCATGGCCAAGATGGTCAATTTCGAGATCTAGCGGCATGAACCCTCCTCCCTCCGGCCCCACGCTGCTCGGCGTCGACGTCATCTGGGTGGCGACGATCCTGTCGGCCGTCGCCGCCTTCGCGGTGCTGCTGGCGATCTATGCCGCCACCACCGTGCGCGACCCGATGGCGAAGCGCGTGAAGTCGCTGAACGAACGCCGCGAGCAGCTGAAGGCGGGCATCACCGCCTCCACGTCCAAGCGCCGCGCCAAGCTCGTCCAGAAGAACGAGACCACCGACCGCATCCGCTCGCTGCTCTCCTCGATGAAGGTGCTGCAGGACAGCCAGGTCAAGCAGGCGCAGACCAAGCTGCTCCAGGCCGGCATCCGCCGCAAGGAATTCGCGGTGGCGGTGATCTTCGGCCGCCTGGTGCTGCCGATCGTGATCGGCGGGCCGGTGCTCTATCTGGTCTATGGCACCACGATGTTCGCGGACTGGAGCCCGATCAAGGCCTATGGCCTGGTCGCCGGCAGCTTCATCCTCGCCTACAAGTTCCCGGATCTCTATCTCAAGAACAAGATCCAGAAGCGCAGCGCGGCGATCCGCAAGGGCCTGCCCGACGCGCTCGACCTGCTGGTGATCTGTGCCGAAGCGGGACTCACCGTCGACGCCGCCTTCCACCGCGTCGCCAAGGAACTGGGCAAGGCCTATCCCGAGCTGGGCGAGGAATTCCAGCTCACCGCGATCGAGCTGGGCTTCCTCACCGATCGGCGCCAGGCCTTCGAGAACCTCGCCGAGCGCATCGACCTGGATTCGATCCGCGGCGTGGTCACCACCATGATCCAGACCGAGAAATACGGCACGCCGCTCGCGTCGGCGCTGCGCGTGCTCTCGGCCGAGTTCCGCAACGAGCGCATGATGCGCGCCGAGGAAAAGGCCGCGCGCCTGCCCGCGATCATGACCGTGCCGCTGATCCTGTTCATCCTGCCGGTGCTGTTCGTCGTGATCCTCGGGCCCGCTGCCTGCTCGATCAACGACGCGCTGATCTCGAAGGGCCCCTAACCTTTCCGGTGGCGCGGCCTTCCCGGGCGGGATAGCTTCCCGCCGGACTAAGGGGAGGTCGACTCGATGCATGATTTGCCGTTCCAGACGATCACGCAGGTCGCGGGCTTGGGTCTTACGCTGATCGCCGGCTGGTTCCTGGGGCTCGCCAGCCACAGCGGCGGCCGCAAATGGCGCGAACGACTCGAGGAAGCGGAGACCGAGAATGCCGGCTATCGCGACCGCGCGGAGAGCGACCTGCGCGACGCCGCCCGCCGTATCCGCGATCTCGAGGCCGAGAATGCCCGGCTGAGGGCCGCCCCGCCCGCTCCCGTTGCCGCTCCCGCTCCCGCTCCGGCCCCCGTCGCCGAGCCCGAGGGCCATTCGACCGCCACCATGGCCGCGGCGGCGGCCGTCGGCGCGGTCGCCGGAGCTGCCGTCACCCATGCGGCGGAGGCACATGCCGAACCCGCGCCGGAGCCTGTGCCTGCCGAGACCGCGCCCGTGGAAGCGGCGCATGTCGAAGCCACTCCCGTCGAGGCGGCGGCTGCTGCGGACCTCGCCCCCGCAGAGCCGGCGCATGAGGTGCCGGCGGCGGAGGCCGAGCCCTCGCATCCCGAGCACGCGCACTAGGACCGCGGACGATGGCGCTTCCGTTCGAGACCGCGACTCAGTTCGCGGCACTGGGACTGACTCTGGTCGGCGGCTGGTTCCTCGGTCTTGCCAGCCGCTCCGGCGGCGCAAAGTGGCGCGAGCGCTACCAGGACGAGGAACTGGAGCACGCCCGCTATCGTGACGAGGCCGAGGAGCGCATCCGTGCGCTCCAGGCCGAACTGGGGGCGGCGCGCAAGCAGGCGCCGGCGCCCGCTCCCGTGGTGGAGGACGCGCCCGGCGCCGGCTGGCGCGGCTGGTTCGGCTGGGGCCGGGACAATCTCGCACGGATCAAGGGCATCGACGAAGCGCGCGAGAAGCGGCTCAACGAGCTGGGCATCAAGACCTATCGCGAGATCGAGAAGATGGCGCCCGATGACGAGGCCGCGCTGGAACAGCGGCTGGAGGTCGCGCCCGGCACGATCGCCGGGCAGGGCTGGCGCGAGCAGGCCGCCCTGCTGCGCGCCGGCAACGAGCGCGCGCATGCGGAGAAGTTCGGCTCCCCCTAGCGCCGCACGGGCAGGCCGAGCAGCGCGGGCGTGTAATTCTCGACCACCTCGGCCAGCGGCCGGCCCTGCCCGTCCAGCACGATCGCCCTTTGCCGCACGACATCGGGGGCGACCGATGCATCCTCGCGCCGGGTGGCTATACCGAGGGTGCGGCGGCTGGGCGCCAGCGGACGGATCACCGCGCCGAAGGGCGCGTCACCGGCCAGCGCGGCGTTCATTTCAGGGGTGAGCCGCGCGGGAACATACCAGTTCTCCGCGATCGACAGCGCCGCCGCGCCGCATCTCAGGACGACGCTGCGATAGGCGACGGGCTCGTCGGGACCGACCTCCAGATGCGCGCGCTGCTCGGCGGTGGGCGATTTCCGCTCCGCCCGATCCACCTCGGCGCGGATCGGAACGGCGCAACGGCGCTGGAGCACCGCGGTCGCGCTACCGGCGGCGAGCAGTTCCTGGCGGAGTGCTTCCGCCGGGTCTGCCTGCGCCAGCAGCAGCGCAACCGCGAGCATCAGGCCTTGCGCAGCGCCGCCTGCGCCGCCGCCAGCCGGGCGATCGGCACGCGATAGGGCGAGGCCGAGACGTAATCGAGCCGGGTCTCCTCGCAGAACGCGATGCTGGCCGGATCGCCGCCATGCTCGCCGCAGATGCCGAGCTTGATGTCCGGACGCGTGGCGCGGCCACGCTCGGCGGCGATCGCGATCAGCTCGCCCACGCCCTCGACATCCAGGCTCACGAACGGGTCCTTGGCGTAGATGCCCTTCTCCACATAGGTGGTGAGGAACTTGGCCGCGTCATCGCGCGAGACGCCGAGCGTGGTCTGGGTCAGGTCGTTGGTGCCGAAGGAGAAGAAGGCGCCGACTTCGGCGATCTCGCCCGCGCGCAACGCCGCGCGCGGCAGCTCGATCATCGTGCCCACCAGATAGTCGATGGTGCGATCCTGCTCGGCGAACACGTCGCGCGCGGCACGGTCGACCACTGCCTTCATGAGTTCCAGCTCGCGCCTGGTGGCAACCAGCGGGATCATCACCTCCGGGATCGGCGCCTCGCCGCTATTCTCGGCGACGATGCACGCCGCCTCGAAGATCGCGCGCGCCTGCATCTCGTAGATCTCGGGGTAGGTCACCCCCAGGCGGCAGCCGCGATGGCCGAGCATCGGGTTGAATTCGTGCAGCTCGGCCGCGCGGCGCTTGAGCGTCTCGACGTCGAGGCCCGCCGCGGCTGCCACTTCGGCGAACTCCGCCTCCTCGTGCGGCAGGAATTCGTGGAGCGGCGGATCGAGCAGGCGGATCGTGCAGGGCAACCCCGCCATCACCTCGAAGATCTCGACGAAATCGCTGCGCTGTTCGGGCAGCAGCTTGTCGAGCGCGGCGCGGCGCCCGGCTTCGTCGGCCGCCAGGATCATCTCGCGCACCGCGGTGATGCGCGACTGCTCGAAGAACATGTGCTCGGTGCGGCACAGGCCGATGCCCTCGGCCCCGAAATCGCGCGCGGTGCGGCAATCGAGCGGCGTCTCGGCATTGGTGCGCACCTTCAGCCGGCGCTTGGCATCGGCCCAGACCATCAGCGTGCCGAAATCGCCGGCCAGCTCGGGCTGCACGGTGGGCACGGCGCCCAGCATCACTTCGCCGGTCGCGCCGTCGATCGTGACGAGATCGCCTTCGCGCAC
Organism: Sphingomonas sp. IBVSS2; assembly: GCF_002127225.1. Taxonomy (GTDB): domain Bacteria; phylum Pseudomonadota; class Alphaproteobacteria; order Sphingomonadales; family Sphingomonadaceae; genus Sphingomonas. Next base: position 52,749 of record NZ_NFUR01000007.1, on the reverse strand, counting down.
TTCGCGGGTGCCGACGCGGAACAGCTTCTCGCGCGCGTTGATCGCCAGCGTGCCCGCGCCCGAGACGCAGGGCCGGCCCATGCCGCGCGCGACCACCGCCGCATGGCTGGTCATGCCGCCGCGCGCCGTGAGGATGCCGCGCGCCGCGTGCATGCCGTGAATGTCCTCCGGGCTGGTTTCGACCCGGACCAGGATCACCGCTTCGTTCGCCGCGGCCCATTTCTCGGCGGTATCGGCGTCGAACACCACCTTGCCCGAAGCCGCGCCCGGCGAGGCGGGCAGGCCCTTGGTGAGCACGTCGCGCGACGCCGCGGGATCGAGCGTGGGGTGGAGCAGCTGGTCGAGCGCTGCCGGATCGACGCGCAGGATCGCCTCGTCCTGCGTGATCAGCCCCTCGCTCGCCATGTCGACCGCGATCTTGAGCGCCGCCTTGGCGGTGCGCTTGCCCGAACGGGTCTGCAGCATCCACAGCTTGCCGCGCTCGACGGTGAACTCGATGTCCTGCATGTCGCGGTAATGCTTCTCGAGCGTCTCGAAGACGGCCGCGAGCTGCGCATAGACCTCGGGCATCGCCTCTTCCATCGAGGCGGGCCTGGCGCCCGCCTTCTCGCGGGCGGCCCGGGTCAGATATTGCGGCGTGCGGATGCCGGCGACGACGTCCTCGCCCTGGGCGTTGATCAGGAACTCGCCATAGTACGCGTTTTCGCCGGTCGAGGGATCGCGGGTGAAGGCCACGCCGGTCGCCGAGGTGTCGCCCATGTTGCCGAACACCATCGCCTGGACGTTGACCGCCGTGCCCCAGTCGCCCGGAATGTCGTTGAGCCGGCGATAGACCTTGGCGCGTTCGGACTGCCACGAGCCGAACACCGCGCCGATCGCGCCCCAGAGCTGGTCGTGCACGTCCTGCGGGAAGGGCTTGCCCCACAGCTCCTGCACCAGCGCCTTGTACTCGGCGACCAGCGCCTGCCAGTCCCTGGCGCTCAGCTCGGTGTCGAGGCTGTAGCCGCGATCCTCCTTGGCGATCTCCAGCGCTTCCTCGAAGCGGCCATGATCGAGTTCGAGCACCACGTCCGAATACATCTGGATGAAGCGGCGATAGCTGTCCCAGGCGAAACGCTCGTCACCGCTGATCGCGGCGAGGCCGACGACCGTGGTGTCGTTGAGGCCAAGGTTGAGCACCGTGTCCATCATGCCGGGCATCGATGCGCGCGCGCCCGAGCGGACCGAGACCAGCAGCGGATCGCCGGCGTCCCCGAACTTCTTGCCGGTGATCGCCTCGATGTGGGCGATGCCGTTCGCGACTTCGGCCTTCACGCCATCGGGGAAGATGCCGCCCTGATCGTAATAGACCGCGCACATCGGCGTGCTGATCGTGAAGCCGGGAGGCACCGGCAGGCCGATCGAAGCCATGCCGTCGAGATTGGCGCCCTTGCCGCCGAGCAGGTTCTTGTCGCCCTCGCCCCCGTCCGACACACCCCCGCCGAAGCGGTACACATATTGCGTCATGCAAAGCCCTTCGTTCGTTGGGGCCGCCTACCGCAGGTGCGAACAGGGGGAAACCCGCTGACTACGTTGTCATACCGCAAGATTTGCTTGGGTTGGGGACAAGTTTCGAAGACACCGGTTACCAAGGGTAAATCCTGGGGTCATTGGCCTTTTGCCGATCCCGTCTTGTCCCGCTGGCGCTCGAGGAGCGCATGGCCGAGCGCGCCGACGAACAACAGGTCCGGCACTTCGCCCGCAAGCTTCACGCGCACCCGTTCGCCCACCAGCCTGCGTTCGCGCTCGACCGACTCCACGCCTGTCCAGGGCACGTGGATCGTCGGATGAAAGGGGCGGAAAAGCAGGAAGGGGCGCAGCCAGAAGCCCGATTCCGACGTCCAGCCTTGGACCGAGGAGGCATAGTTGGGCGAGCGCAGCGATCCGCCGATGTTGAGCGACACGAAGCGCCAGCGCCGCGCGGAATAGGGCGGATCGGACGTCGCGGGATAGGCGCGGGCGACCTTGCGCCATCCCTGGTTCGCGACCAGGGCGATGATCGCGAGCCAGAAGAAGGGGAAGACCAGCAGGAACAGCGCGGCGAAGAGTTCCGGCGAAACCGGAAGCCCCTGCCCCGCTGCGCTCATCCCTCGATCCTGGAGAAATCGGCGACATTGTTCACCGCGTCGCGGATGCGGGCGAGCAGGGCGAGGCGGGCGTTGCGCTTCTGCGCGTCGGGATCGTTGACGGTGACGTCGTCGAAGAAGCTGTCGATCGGCGCGCGGAGCGAGGCGAGGGCAGCCATCGCGCCTTCGAAATCCTCGGCCGCGATCGCCGCCTCGGCCTTGGGCTCGGCTGCGTCGAGCGCCGCGATCAGCGCGGATTCGGCGGGCTCTGCCTCGTAGATGCCGGTATCCGCGACTTCGCCGGGGACCCAATTCTCCTTCTTGAGGATATTGGCGGCGCGCTTGTAGCCGGCGAGCAGATTCCGGCCCTCTTCCGACGTGACGAACGCCTGGAGCGCCTTCACCCGGGCGAGCAGCCGGACGAGATCGTCCTCGCCGCCAAGCGCGAACACCGCGTCGATCAGGTCGTGGCGGACGCCGGCTTCCTTCTGCTGGACCTTGAGCCGGTCGGCGAAGAAGTCGAGCACATCCTGGTTGACCGACGTGGCAAGCGGGAAGCGCAGGCCGTTGTCGAGGATCAACGCGATCACGCCCAGCGCCGAGCGGCGGAGCGCGAAGGGGTCCTTGGAGCCGCTGGGCTTCAAATCGACGCCGAAGAATGCCGTGATGCTGTCGAGCTTGTCCGCCAGCGACACCGCCACCGTAACCGGCGCGGTCGGCACGTCATCGCCCTGCCCGACCGGCTTGTAGTGATCGCGGATCGCCTCGGCGACCGCTGCCGGCTCGCCCTGGGCGGCGGCGTAATAGCCGCCCATCAGGCCCTGGAGCTCGGGGAACTCGCCGACCATGCCGGTGACGAGATCGGCCTTGGCGAGGCGCGCGGCGCGCTCGGCCTGGTCGGGATCCGCCTTGACGATCCCCTGCTCCGCCAGCCACCGCGCCAGCTTGGCCACGCGGTCGACCTTGTCGGCCACCGTGCCCAGCTTGTCGTGGAAGACGATCTTGCCGAGCTTGGGCGTCAGCGCCTCGAGCCGGGTCTTCAGATCGGTCTCGTAGAAGAAGCGCGCATCGCTCAGCCGCGCCGCGAGCACCTTCTGGTTGCCCTCGACGATCTTCTCGCCGCCGTCGGTCGCGTCGATGTTCGCCACGCAGACGAACGCGTTGGCAAGCGCACCCGCCGCGTCGCGGCAGACGAAATATTTCTGGTTCACCCGCGCGGTGAGCTGGATCACTTCGGGCGGCACGTCGAGGAACGCCGGATCGAAGCGGCCGAGCAGCGGCATCGGCCATTCGGTGAGGCCGGCATTCTCGTAGAGCAGCCCCTCGTCCTCGATCAGCGCCAGGCCGGCCTTCTGCGCCGCCATCTTGGCGCCCAGCGCGATGATGTTGCGGCGCTCGGCGCCGTCGACGATCACATGGCAGGCGCGCAGCTTCTCGATATAATCCGCGGCCGAGCCGATCGTGATCCCGCCCGGATGGTGGAAGCGATGGCCGACGGTTACCGAGGCGCTCTGCACCCCGGCGATCTCCACCGGCACCAGCCTGTCGCCGAGCAGCGCGATGATGCCCTGGAGCGGACGCACCCAGCGCAGGCTCTCGGTCGATTCCGAAGCGGCGCCCCAGCGCATCGACTTGGGCCAGGGAAAGGCAGTGACGACATGAGTGATCGCGCTGGCGAGCACCGAGCCGGCGGCAATGCCGGGCCGGTCGATCACCGCGAACAGCAGCTTGCCGCCCTTGCCGTCGTCGCGCTCCACCAGCTGCTCGCGGCTGAGCCCGGTCGAGCGCAGGAAGCCCTCGATCGCCTGGGCCGGCGCATCGGCGCGGGGGCCCTTGCGCTCCTCGCTGGCGGCCGCGGTCATCGCGGCCACGCCGCGCACGATCAGCGCGAGGCGGCGGGGCGTGGCATAGCTCTCGATGCTCTCGAACGGCAGGTTGAGCGCCTTCAGCCGCGCCTCGAACAGCGCGGCCAGATCGGTGCGCGCCTTTTCCTGCATGCGGGCGGGAATTTCCTCCGAGCGGAGTTCGAGCAGGAAGTCTTCGGTCACGGCGCTCATACCGTCCACTCCGGATACTTGGCGTTCCAGGCGGGCGTCATGTGCTGGATCCAGGCTTCGCAGCTGCCCTTGGCCAGGTCGCGGACGCGGCCGATATAGGCCTGGCGCTCGGCGACCGAGATCACGCCGCGGGCCTGCAGCAGGTTGAACAGGTGGCTGGCCTCGATCGCTTGCTCATAGGCGGCGATGGGGATGTTGTTGGCCAGGCAGTTCTCGCACTCGGCCACGGCCTTGCGGAAGCCGTCGAACAGCATCTCGGTGTCGGCGACCTCGAAATTATACTTCGACATCTGGCGCTCGTTCTCCAGGAACACGTCGCCATAGGTCACGCCCGTATCGTTGAAGGCGAGATCGAACATCGAATCCTTGTTCTGCAGATACATCGCCAGGCGCTCGAGCCCGTAGGTGAGCTCGCCGGCGACGGGCTTGCAGTCGAAGCCGCCCATCTGCTGGAAATAGGTGAACTGCGTGACTTCCATCCCGTCGCACCAGACTTCCCAGCCCAGGCCCCAGGCGCCGAGCGTGGGGCTCTCCCAGTCATCCTCGACGAAGCGGATGTCGTGCCGAGTGAAGTCGATGCCGATCGCCGCCAGCGAGCCCAGATACAGGTTCTGCAGGTCGGGCGGGCTCGGCTTCAGGATCACCTGATACTGGTAATAGTGCTGCCCGCGGTTCGGATTCTCGCCATAGCGGCCGTCGGTCGGGCGGCGACAGGGCTGGACGAAGGCGGCGTTCCACGGCTCCGGGCCGAGGGCGCGCAGCGTCGTTGCCGGGTGGAAGGTGCCCGCGCCCATGCGCATGTCATAGGGCTGGAGGATCACGCAGCCCTTCTCCGCCCAATAGTCATGGAGCGTGAGGATCATGCGCTGGAAGCTGAGAGGCTCTGCCATAGCCTCGCGCTTTGGCGTCTCCCCTTCTGCCGGTCAATGCCGGTCAATCCCGCACCGCCGCGGCGCTGGATCGGGACGCGGTTCGCGGCTACCGGTTGGCGATGATCGGAAGCCCCATGATCCGCCGCCTGCTCCCCGCATTGCTGGCACTGGCCCTTTGGGGCTGCGGGCAGCAGCCGCCCGCCCCGGCCGAGCAGGCCGATCCGGCGCTTTGGGTGGTCAAGGACGACGATACCACCCTCTATCTGTTCGGCACCGTCCACGTGCTCAAGCCCGGCATCGCCTGGTTCCGGGGCGGGGTGAAGCAGGCGTTCGACAAGTCCGACACGCTGGTACTCGAGCTGGTGATGCCACCCGATGCCGAGATGCAGAAGATCGTCGCCGAGCTCGGCACCGCGCAGGGCGGCCCGCCCCTGCCCGAACAGCTGCCCCCGGCAGAGGCGGCCCGGATGCGCGCGGCGCTGCCCGAATATGGCATGGCCCCCGATTCGCTCGACCGCGCCGAGCCTTGGCTGGCCGCAACCCTGCTCTCGGTGATGCCGCTCCGCCGGCTCGGCTATGACGACAAGCAGGGCGCCGAGCGGGTGCTCACCGATGCCGCCAAGGCCGGGGGCAAGCGGATCGAGGGACTGGAGACCGCGCGCCAGCAACTCGGCTATTTCGATGCCCTGCCCCTGCCCGCCCAGCGCAAGCTGTTGATCGAGACGATCGACGACCTGCCCCGGGCCGGCAGCAAGATCGACCGGGCGGTCGCCGCCTGGCGCAAGGGCGATGCCGACGGGCTGGCGAAGCTGGTCAACGAGGACATGGCAAGCGCGCCCGAAGTGACCGAGGCGCTGCTGGTCCGCCGCAACCGCAACTGGGCCGACTGGATCCAGCGGCGGATGGCGCGGCCCGGCACTGTGTTCATGGCGGTGGGCGCCGGGCACCTGGCGGGCGAGGCCAGCGTGCAGGCCGAGCTGGCCAAGCGCGGCCTCAAGGTGGAGCGCGTCCGCCCCTGACGGACACCAAAGCCTGCTGGGTCACCGCCGGATTGACATCGCCCGCGGCTTAATATAACTGATCGGTTAGATAACCGATGAGTTAGATATGGACCGACTGAGCAACACCTTCGCCGCCCTGGCCGACCCCACCCGCCGCGCGATCCTGGCGCGGCTGGCCCTGGGCGAGGCTTCGGTGGGCGAACTCGCCCAGCCCTTCGCGATGAGCGGGCCGGCGGTGACCAAGCATCTGAAGGTGCTCGAGCATGCGGGCCTGATCTCGCGCAGCCGGGTCGCGCAGCAGCGCCCGGCCCGGCTCGAGCCCGCCGCGCTCAAGGCGGCGAGCGAGTGGCTCGCCGAATATCGCCGCTTCTGGGACGCCAAGTTCGACGACCTCGACGCGTATCTCGCTGAACTGCAACGCAATGGAGAGAGCAAATGACCACGACCGAAATCGGTGTCGGCTATGAAGTGACGATCGACCGCATCTTCGCGGCCCCGCGCGACCTGGTGTTCGACTGCATGACCAAGGCCGAGCATCTCGCCCGCTGGTGGGGGCCGCATCAGTTCGACGTGCCCTTCGCCGAGAGCGACGCGCGGCCGGGCGGCAGGATCCGCCTCGATATGCGCGGGCCCGAGCCCTATGGCACCAACCCGGTGCACGGCGAATATGAAGTGGTGGACCGTCCGGATCGCCTGGTCATGGTCCTGCGCGCCTTCCAGGGCGCGGACGGCAGCTGGGGCATCGAGCACCGCACCAGCATGGCCTTCACCGACGCGCCCGAAGGCGGCACGCGCATGCACATGACCACGGTGGTGCTGCAGGCGAGCGCGGAAATGCTGCCGGCGCTGGCGGGCATGAAGGAAGGCTGGAGCCAGAGCTTCGAGAAGCTCGAAGCGGTGCTGCCGGCGCTTCTGTAGGCGTTCATTCCTCCCCGAGCTCGTCTCGGGGAGGAATTAGAGTCGCCTTGCTTTTCCCCCAGCCCCCCGCTATGCGCGCGCCTTCCGTGCCAGGGTCATCCCTGGAGGCCTGGCCGGTTGCATTGATACAACACTAGCGAATTGGAACGACACATGAGCGATACGCTTACGCTGTCGGCCGAGGCGCGCGAGCAGGTTGGCAAGGGAGCCTCCCGTTCGCTTCGTCGTGAAGGCCGCGTCCCCGCCGTGATCTACGGCAACAAGCAGGATCCCAAGAGCATCCACGTCTCCGAGCGTGAACTGACGAAGCTGCTCATGACCGGGCACTTCTTCAACTCGGTCGTGATGATCGGCGGCGAGCGCACCCTGCCCAAGGACGTGGCGTTCGACCCCGTCTCCGATCGTCCGGTCCATGCCGACTTCCTGCGCATCAGCGAGCACGCCACCGTGCACGTGAACGTGCCGATCGTCTTCACCGACGAGGAAGCGGCCCCCGGCATCAAGCGCGGCGGCGTGCTGAACGTCGTCCGCCACGAGCTGGAACTGGTGGTCGACGCGGCCGAGATTCCCGACGAGATCAAGATCTCGCTCAAGGGCCTCGAAGTCGGCGACTCGCTGCACATCTCGGCGGTGACCCTGCCCAAGGGCGCGACCCCGGCGATCACCGATCGCGACTTCACCATCGCGACCGTGGTTGCCCCGTCGGCGCTCAAGTCGAGCGAAGGCGACACCACCCAGACCGAGGCTGCCGCCGAGGGCGAAGGCGAGTAATCCCGCCTCCGAACTTACCGGTTCAAAAAATCGCCTCCGCATCCTAGGTGCGGGGGCGATTTTCGTTTTCAGGAACATGCGATGCAGCTCTGGGTCGGCCTGGGCAATCCGGGCCCGCAATATGCGATGCACCGGCACAATGTGGGCTTCATGGCGGTCGACGCCATTGCCGAGACCCATGGCTTCTCGCCCGAGAAGAAGCAGTTCCAGGGCTGGGTGCGCGAAGGCCGGGTGGGCAACCAGAAGATCCTGCTGCTCAAGCCCGGCACGTTCATGAACGAGAGCGGGCGCGCCGTGCGCGCGGCGATGGACTTCTACAAGCTCGCCCCCGAGGACGTGACCCTGTTCCACGACGAGCTCGATCTGGTACCGATGAAGGTGAAGGTGAAGCGTGGCGGCGGCACCGCGGGGCATAACGGCCTGCGCTCGGCCGACAAGCATATCGGCCCCGATTTCCGCCGCGTGCGGATCGGCATCGGCCATCCCGGCCACAAGGACCGGGTACACGGCTATGTGCTGGGCAATTATGCCAAGAGCGAGATCGAGCCGCTTGCCGATATGCTCGGCGCCATCGCCGCGGAAGCACCCTGGCTGGCGGCGGGCGACGATGCGCGCTTCATGAGCGACGTGGCGCTGCGGCTGCAGGACTAGCTTGGGGACCCATATTCCCTCAGCCGCCTTCCCCGCCTTCCCCACCGGCAGGCTTCAACCCGAACGGCGCACATCCTCGGGGGTTCTTCCGGTCCATGCCCGGAAGGCCCGAAAGAAGGAATTCGGCTCGTCGAAGCCGAGCAGGAACGCGATTTCCGCCAGGGGCAGGGCCGTCTTCATCAGGTAATGATGCGCCAGCGCCTCCCGCGTCCCCGCCAGGAGTTGCTGGTAGCTGGCACCTTCGGACTCGATGCGCCGTTGCAAGGTCCGCTTGCTCATCGCGAGTTTCCCGGCGATCGCCTCGATGGAGATACGCCCGCTCGGGATCCCTTCGAGAAGCGCCGCACGAACGCGTTGCGACATCGTGACCGCGCCATCGAGTTCGGCGAGCTGCTGGCGCAGATGCGGCTCGAACGTTTCCCACATCCGCGCATTCGAGGTCAGGAAAGGCCGGCTCGCATCGGCCGCGTCGAAGACGAGCCGGTGGCGCGCGCCGCGTTTCAGGCTCGCGCCCAGAAACGCTTCATAGGGGGCGATCGGCGAGGGCAAGATGGTCGTCGTTACTGCGGCCGGCCTCACCGCCTCGCGCGTGCCCATGCGGGCAAGCGACACGAAGAAGAGCAGTTCCATCAGGACCAGGGAATCCGGCGGCCGGGACGCACAGGTCCACAGGAGTTCCAGCGTCATCCCGTCATGCCCCTCCGACACCTGGAGGCGCATCGGCGCGATCAGCCGCTTATATTGCGCGATGCGGCGGACAGCCGTTGCGAGGTTCGGGCTGCACAGTGCGGCGAAGAGCGCCGGCGAGAAAGCTTCGCTGCGGATCGCTTCGCAGACCCGCAGCGGAAGAAGTTCATCGCCCGATTCCGCCTCCATCCCGTTCCAGAAGCGGTGATATTCATCGGGCAGGAGGCGAACCGAGGGAAGTCGCGGAAGATCCTCCGGCAGGCCGGCGCGTCGCAGCACGTCGGCCGCGACGATGCCGAGGTCTCTGAGGACCATCCACCAGGTCGTGTCGAGTGCGTAGGTGTCCGATGGGGCCATTCCGGTTTCTCGCGCGCGACGACTTAGACCATCCCGACTTGCGCTTTCAACGCAGCGAAGAACTCCGCGTCGCTCGATGCGTAGCGCGCGGCGAGGAGATGCTCCGCATCCGCGCCGGCAGCATAACGGAGCCGGTCGCTCTCGTCCGTGGTCGCTTCGTAAACAACTTCCGCAATCACCTCTGGCGACGACGCGTGCTCATACAACGAACTCACAAGAAGCCCCATGCTCTGAATAAGGGGCTGATACTCAGCAAGTTCCGGCTCGTTGTTGTATTCGACAGACCGACTGGTGAAATCCGTGGCGATCATGCCGGGCTCGACGATCTTCACGCGGATGCCGAGGGGCGCGAGCTCATATTGCAGCGCTTCGGAAAGCCCTTCCACCGCGAACTTGGTGCCGTGATAGAGCGTGCCGCTCGGAAAGGCGATCCGCCCGCCCATCGACGAGATGTTGACGATAGCGCCGCTGCGATTTGCCCGAAAATGCGGCAAAAGGGCCTTGGTCGTTGCCATGAGGCCGAGGACATTCACGTCATACTGGCGACGCATATTCTCCAGGGGTGTTGCCTCGAGGGGACCGAAAGCGCCGTAGCCCGCATTGTTGATGAGAGCATCGATACGCCCGAACCTTGCCAAACCGGCGTTCACCGCGACGGCGATCGACGCGACGTCCTGAACGTCGAGGCGGGTGACGAGGACATTGGCAAGCTGCGTCAACTCCGTTTCGGACGCGGGGTCGCGCATCGTCGCGATGACGTTCCATCCCTTCGCCTGAAAGAGCCTGGCCGTGGCACGGCCAAGGCCGCTCGAGGTTCCGGTGATGAGGATCGTTCCAGTCATCTTGCGCTTCCCAATTTCGTGATGAGCGCCAATTTATGGGACGAACGCCGGGAGATCAGTATCGGATCGCGCCATTATGCTATCCGATCACGCCGGACATTCCGGGCGCCCTGCCGGTGGGCGGCGACGTCATGAACCGGCCTGGCCCCGCGCGCCCGTGCGCCGCAGCCAAAGCTCCGCCACGACCAGGTTCGGAACCCAGGCCAGGAACGAGATGGCGCGGTACCAGGGCAGGAACGGCAGATCCAAGACCATGACCAGCGGCAGGTAGAGCCGCAGGGTGACCGCCGCGAGCGTGAGCGCCCAGGAGCGGATCATCCAGCGGCGATGCACGGCGAAGCGGCCCTGCACAGCCGCGCGCCAGCCCAGGAGAGTCACGGCGATCCAGACGATGGCGAGGCTGCCGAAGCCCGTCGAGGCGATCGGGCCCGCCGAGGATCCGGGCGCCAGGACCAGCCCCGCCGCGCCCCCGACCAGGCATCCCATCACATAGAGCCGGCCGATCCAGCGGTGCGGCGGAATCGCGCCCCGGCGCAGGGCGGGCAGGAATTGAAACGAACCCAGCACAAGCGCAACGACCGCGCCGGCGACATGCACGAAAAGCCAGGGAACCCCTAGCGGGTTGTGCAGTGCCTCGGCCGGCTTGCGGGGCGGATGCAGCAGATAATGCGCGGAATAGAAGGCGATCCCCAGGCAGAGGATGGCCAGGATCATCCAGGCGATGCGGACGGACCAGGGCGTGGCCCTGGACGGCAAGGTTGCGGCGGTGGTGGTCAAGCGGGGGCCTCCATTGGCGGTCTCGCCGAAGCTCGTTGCCGGTAAGCCGGCGGCTCGCTAGGCCATGCTTCGCGAATGGTGCCAGGATTGCGCGAACGGAGCCGCATGGACGGTTGGGCGACGGGGTGGGAAGAGCGAGCGGCGCGGCGATGGTCGATCGACATCGCCCTGCTGGTGGCGTTCGGCCTGCTGATGGGGTTCCTGGGCCCGTTCGCCTCGGAGCGCCTGCCCGTCATGGGGCGCTATGTCTATTGGATGATCTGCATGGTCGGCGGCGGGCTGATCGGCGTGGTGGCGGACGATCTGCTGCGCCGGCGCATGGCGCGGACCTGGCGAAGGATAGCGGTGGTCTCGGTGCTGATGACGCCGTTCGTGTCGCTGCTGGTGCTGACGACCGAACACCTCCTCATCGGCGGGCCCTTCGATTGGCGGAGCTACCAGCGGCTGCTCTGGCAGGTATGGCCGATCCTGCTGGCGGTGCTGGTGGTCCGCACCCTGGTCTGGCGGCGTTTGCCCGGCCGGATCGAGACGCGGACCATCGTCGCCCCGCCACTGCCCGAGGCCGAGGCGACCTTCAGGCGGCGGCTCTCGGCGAAACGGCGTGCGGCCCGGCTGATCGCGATCGAGGCGCATGATCACTATCTGAAAGTCCATACCGACGCCGGCGAGGAGCTGATCACCCTGCGCTTCGCCGATGCGCTGAACGAACTGGCGCGGGCCCATGGCTGGCGTGTCCATCGCTCCTGGTGGGTGGCCGCCGATGCGGTGGAGGATGTGCGCTGGCGGCGCGGCGCGGGCGAGATCCGCCTCGCCGGCGGCCTCGTGACGCCGGTGAGCCGGACCTATGCGCCGACGCTGAAGGAAGCGGGCTGGTTCTAGGCCGTCTCGATATCCGGGCCGAACGCCGGTGCGGCCGGCCTTCCCCGGGCTAGAGCGCCGGCCGATAGGGCTGCACCAGCCCCAGCCGGAGGAGCAGCGCAAGCAGCGCGTCCACCTCGTCCGCCGGATGATGCGCGAAACGGGCCCGCACCTCCTGCGCGCTCACCGCCGGGCGATCGAGCACATATTCCGCCGCATCGGCGACGGGGCCCAGCGCGTGCTCGCCGCCACCGGCCCGCAGCACCGCGCCCGTCTCGAGCCAGGCAACCGTGCCGGCGCGATCGGTGCGCGCATAGAAATCGAGCAGCGGCCGCTCGGGCAGCGCCAGCGTCCGGCCAGGCGCGGCGAGCCGCCGCTGGCGCACCGCCACCGCCTCCAGCATCGCCCGGCTGCGCGCCAGCTCGGCCAGGCGTTCGCCCAGCGCCGCGAGCTGGCCGGCAAGCGCGGCCCCTCCCCCCTCGCGCGCGTCGGCGAGATAGGTGCGGAAGAGCGGCTCGCGGATCGCCATCTCCTCCAGCAGCTCGAACAGCAGCGTGCTCGAATGCGGGGTGATGCCGATGGTCAGGTGGAGTGATTCGGCGGAGCTCGCCAGCGCGTCGTGAAAATAGCCGCGCGGAATATAGAGCACGTCGCCGGGCCGCAGCGTGACGTCCATCAGCACCGGGCCCTTGGCGGCGTCGATCCGGGCCTGGGCATCGTCGCCTTTCAGCGGCGCGATGGGATTCTCGGCGCGGTTCGCGTAGATTCGCCAGCGCTTCTCGCCGACACAGTGGATCGCGAACACTTCGTGCAGGTCGCAATGCGAGGCGAAGGCCTGGATGCCCTGGAACGAGCAATAGAGGTTCGCTTCCGCGCGTGCGGCGAACTGCCGCGCCAGCGCATCGGTGAGGCGACGGATCTCGGGCGCGACTTCCTCCACCGCATCGGCGACCAGGCTGGCGCCCATGGCGAGGAACATCTCGACCTTGGCGGGATTGGCGAGCTGGCGGACGCCGCCGCGGCCCGGCACCGGGTCCATGTAGAAATCGGGCGAGACCGGCGCGCTGTTGAGCAGCAGCTTGATGTGCTCCGCCCCCCAATGGGTCCGCACGCCGAGCAGCGCATTGAGCCGCGCCCAGCCGATCACCGCCTGGCGGTTCGCCCCCGCCGGCGCGGGAATATGGACCGGCTTGCGGCCCCAATATTCGCCAAGGAATTGCTCGGGCGCCAGCGGCGCGATCAGCTCGGAGAGATCCACCCGGTCAAGCTAGCGGCTGGAGACGATGCTTGTCGATCCCGCAAGCAAACGGCGCCGCCTCCCCCCAAGGGAAAGCGGCGCCGCGAAAGCATCGATCTTGGGCGAAGCGCTTACTTCTTGCCGATGACCACGCCGATCAGGCGCTGCTGGGCGCCACCGAGCGTGCCCGAGGCCGAGAAGACCACGCCGATCTGCTCGCCCTGCGAACCGAAGAAGCCACCGGCCAGCGTGCCCGAGAGCGGGCTCGCATTGGTGAAGCTGCCGGTCCACTGGTTCTGGCCGACCGGGATGGCGCCCTGCGCGGTGAAGTTGGCATAGGCCACCGGCGTGCCGCCGCCCGCCGGGATCGTGCTGAGCGTGAAGGTCATGTCCACCACGCCGGTGGCGAAGTTCACGTTCGTCGTCACCGTGCCGGTGACCTGGTTGATCGCGGTGGTGGTGCCGCTGGTGCTGACCAGGCGGCCGGTGATCCGGTTGGTATAGGCGACCGTGCCGGTGGTCGGCATGTCGGACAGCGCAGTCGAATAGCCCCAGGCAGTATAGGCCAGGCGCTTCTGGCCCGCAGTCGAATCGCCGCGCCACCAATTGGCGTAGCTCACCCGGGTGAGCGCCAGCGCGGGGTCGTTGGTGATCGTCGTCGGGATCACGTTGTTCAGATACTCGACCTGGGCGAACTTGCCGGCGGTGGTCGCATCGTTGGTGCGGAAGACGAACTCGGGGTTGGCCGCCGCCGAGGGCGTGACCAGGGTCGAGGTGCAGGTCTGGCCGGTCGGCACGCAGAAGCGCGATTCCTCGGTGTTCTCGCGCATCACATAGGTGCCGGTGTTGATCGCCGAATCGGTGGCGAGGCGCACGCGGGTCGACAGCGTCTCGGTGCTGGCGGCGCCGAGCGTCACCGCGCTGGTCGCCGGATCGCCGGTATAGCTGATCGCGGCGCTATAGGTGTTGAATTCGGCCGCCGCGGCGAGCGGGAAGGTCGCATAGGTGGGCGACGGCGTCGGCGTCGGCGTGGGGCTCGCAGTCGGAGTCGGCGTGGCGCCACCCTTGCCGCCACCGCAGCCCGACAGCGCAACCGTCGCGGCGAGCGCGCTCATGAACATGTGACGGCGAATCATTCCCTGCTCCTCAAAAACACGCGGGCACCGAAAGGGCTCACCCCTGTACCCCAGATGAACGGCCCCCAGTCAAGCCGGACGGACCGGCTAATCCGGCTCCAATGCGGCGTTTTGAGGGCCTGGAAAGGCGAAACCGCGGATCGCAGCCCCACTTGCCTCCCCCGCGGGGACGGAGCCGCGCACGCCAACCCGCAACCGCTCGTCGCCCACGCGCCACGAGCGGCCGCGGCGCCGATCAGGCCTCCTTGTCCTTCAACGACTTGCGAAGCGCCTCGATCTTGAACATGCGCGCCACCTTGTCCTTCCCCGCCAGCGGGCCCTTGCCCATCTCGGCGGCGAACTGGACGCACTGGCCGACCATGTTGAACCCGCGGCCGCTGCGCTCCTGGTCGGAGACCTTGCCGTCGCCATTGGCATCCTTGCCCGCGCGGAACTTGGCCTCGACCGTCTTCGGATAGGCCCAGTCGGCATATTGCTGGATCGTCGCGCGCGAGAGCGCCGGCGCACCGTCCTCGCCCGCGGGCAAGGTCTGGTCGCCGAGCGACGCCTCCAGCTTCTCGCGGTAGAAATCCTCGTACAGCTTGGCGTCGCCAGCGGCGGCGGTGATCGCGGCCTTCTGCCAGCGCAACGCGGCGAGACAGTCGAAATTATGCTCGACGCTGTCCTTGAGCTTCTGCGCCTTCTCGGCATCGGCGGCGCGGGCTGCGGCTTCCTCGTTCGCCTTCTTGTTGGCGGCGCTGTCGTCGCAGGCGGAAAGGCCCAGCGCGAGCGCGACGCCGGCCATGGCGAGATTCCCGATACGGATCATTGCTTCTCTCCCCTCTTTCGTCGCGGCACTCTGCCATGCGGCCTTCCCAAGTCAACGCGCTGGCAAAAGCGGCGCATTGCCTCTATCGGGGCGCCTTTCCCAATACATTGGAACAGGCTTCACATGGGTTTCCGCTGCGGCATCGTCGGGCTTCCGAACGTCGGCAAGTCCACGCTCTTCAACGCGCTGACCGAGACGGCGGCGGCGCAGGCGGCGAACTATCCGTTCTGCACGATCGAGCCGAACGTCGGCAACGTCGCCGTGCCCGACCCGCGGCTGGACAAGCTCGCCGCCATCGCGGGCTCGGCCAAGATCATCGAGACGCAGCTCGGCTTCGTCGACATCGCCGGGCTGGTGCGCGGCGCGAGCAAGGGCGAGGGGCTGGGCAACCAGTTCCTGGGTAACATCCGCGAAGTGGACGCGATCGTCCATGTGCTGCGCTGCTTCGAGAATGACGACATCCAGCATGTCGACAACAAGGTCGACCCGATCGCCGACGCGGAGACGGTGGAGACCGAGTTGATGCTCTCGGACCTCGAAAGCCTCGAGAAGCGCGTGCCCAATTTCCAGAAGAAGGCGGCGCAGGGCGACAAGGAAGCCAAGGCGGCGGCGAGCGTGCTCGGCCAGGCGCTCGACCTGCTGCGCGACGGCAAGCCCGCACGGCTGACCCAGCCCAAGGACGTGGACGAGGAGCGCATCTTCGGCCAGGCGCAGCTGCTCACGTCCAAGCCCGTCCTCTATGTGTGCAACGTCAACGAGGAGCATGCCGCCAACGGCAATGCCTTCTCGGCCCGCGTGTTCGAGAAGGCCAGGGCGGAGGGTGCCGAGGCGGTGGTCGTCTCGGCGGCGATCGAGGCCGAGATCGCGACCATGCCGGTGGAGGATCGCGGCGAGTTCCTGGCCGAGCTGGGGCTGGAGGAGACCGGCCTCGCCCGGGTGATCCGCGCCGGCTACAAGCTGCTCCACCTGCTCACCTTCTTCACCGTCGGCCCCAAGGAAGCGCGTGCCTGGACCGTGCATGCCGGCGCCAGCGCCCCCGAGGCGGCCGGCGTGATCCACAGCGACTTCGAGAAGGGCTTCATCCGCGCCGAGACGATCGCGTACGAGGATTATGTCGCGCTGGGCGGCGAGGCGCGGGCGCGCGAGGCGGGCAAGCTGCGCGCCGAGGGCAAGGCCTATGTCGTCAAGGACGGCGACGTGATGCACTTCCTGCACAGCTGAGGCCGGCCGGCCCTCACGGCTTCGGCGCCCCCGGCAGCGTGGCAAGGCGCGCCTTGGGGATCTTGAGCACGATCCCCGCGGCGCGGCCCGGCACCGCGCTGACTCGATATTCGGCGGCGGTGCCGAACACCTGCGCGATGTCGGCCGGGGCGAGGCCATAGTCCCCGGCGAGCCAGGCGAACATGCTCGAGCTGGCGCTGCGGAACGACGCGTCGAGCGAGCCGTCCAGGCCGATCGCGACGATGTGGGTCGGCGTCTCGATGCGGACCTGGCCGGCGCGCTTGCCGCGCACCAGATCGACTTCGACTTCGACGTCCATCGACGTCTCCAGCGCGTCGCCGGTGGTCTCGCCATCGCCCTGCAGCGCATGGCCGTCGCCGAAATAGAGCAAGGCGCCGGGCACCGCGACGGGGAAATAGACGGTCGTCCCCTCGCCCATCTCGTTGAAGTCCATGTTGCCGCCGAACCGGCCGACATCGCCCGATCCCGGCGCGGCCGAGCCGGGATCGGCCGCCACGCCGATGCCGCCGAGCATCGGCCTGACCGGCACCCAATAGCCCTTGAGCGCATCGCCCGGCGCCGCGGGCGTGGCGATGCCCTTGTCGCGGTCGAGCCGCCAGGTGACCGTCTTGCCGAGCCCGGCCATCTGCACCGCGGTGCGCGCATCCTGCCCGCGCTCCGTCATCCCGTTGGTGCTGATCGCCGTGTCGCGGTTGAGCCGGAGCCTGCGGATGCGCACGACCAGCGTGTCGCCGGGCATGGCGCCGTCGATATAGAAGGGGCCGGTCTGCGGATTGCCGGGCGCGGCGCGGCGCACGCCCTGGGCATCGATGCCCGCCGCGTCGATCGTCGTGGTGTGGATCGTGTCGCCCGGATTGACGTGCAGCACCGGCGGGTTGAGCGCCGAGAACTGGCGATAGAAGCGCTCGGGGACGAATTCGTGCCGGCGCGGCGCCGCTCCGCTCGGCTGCGGTGCGCGCTCGGCGGTGAAGCCGAGGCGATGCGGCGTGCGCGCCTGCTCCGCGCCGTCGATCAGGATCATCTCGCCGGCGATCCGCCCGTTCGCGAGCCGGGCAGTCACGTCCTCCGATCCGCCCACCGTGTCCTTGGCGAGGAAGCGGATCTCGCTGCCTTTCACCGTGCCGGTGAATATGTCGCCGGTCAGGTCGCCGCTGATCCGGTCGCCGTCCTGCTTGATGTCGAGCGTCCAGATGGTCGGCGTACCGAAATAATCGACGGTGACGATCCAGCGCCCGGCGACCTGCGCCGTCTGCGCCTGTGCCGTCATCGGCGCCGTGCATGCCAGCGCCGCCGCCATACCCCAGATTCCGCCCCGCATATCGCCTCCCCCGCGACTTCGTTTCACCCGAGAAACGGAGCGAAGACTGAACTCCGAATGAACCGTCCGCCGGTTAGCGGCCGAACGCGGCGCGGATCGGACGAAGTACCGCGCATCCGCCGGTTCAGCCGCCGGTCGATGGCAGCGCGAACTTGACCGGTGCCGCCTCGACGCGGCTCGGCAGCCCCGCCATCCCCCCTTCGCGCAGGAAGCGCAGCGCCGCGGCGGCGAGATCGGGATGGTCGCGCAGCAGCGGCATCGGGCCGTTATGCTGGCCGCGATGGACGATCAGCGCGCGGGCATTGGGGAACCAGGGCAGCAGATCGAGCAGATTCTCCATCGGCGTGTTCGCGTCCCAATCGCCCTGGACGAACAGGATCGGCGTCTCGTCGCGCACCGGCAGGCGAAAGCCGTCGCCCAGGTCCGCGGTGGGCCACAGCCCGGCCGAGGCCGTGTAGGTCGCGAAGTTCCAGCGGCCGAGCATGTCGAGCGCCGGATCGCTTTCGAGCTGGGCCAGCCGCGCGGCGGTGACGCCGGTGGCGGTGTCGATCAGCGGGCCGATCAGCGACTGGGTGGCGGCCTTGCGCCCATCGGCCACTTCGCGCGCCCAGGCCTGGTACCGACCGTGATGGAGATCGATGACAAAGGCCGGCCACTGCGCGGCGTTGATCACCTTGGCGAACAGCGATTGCTGATAGTCGCCCAGTCCGATCACCACCTTGCCCTCGGGCAGATCGACGGTGATCGGTCTCCTGGCAAAGCGATCGCGCAGCGCGCGCGCCGCCGCGATCAGGCCGCCCTGGGGGATGAAGGGCCGCAGCGCCGGGTCCTGCTCCGCTTCGAACGCGACGCGCTGGAGGACGGCGAAGACATGGCCGGGCATGTCATAGCCGTTGTTCAGCGGCTCGGCCGAGGAGATCAGCGCGCGCGCCACCGTGCCGGGATGGCGCTTCAACACCGCGAAGCTCCATTGCGAGCCGAAGCTGGCGCCCATCAGCCCGATCTTCGGATAGCCCAGCGCCCGGCGGACCGCGTCGACATCGTCCGCGCATTCGGCGATCGTATAGCCGGCCAGGTCGCGCCCCGGATTGGCGGCGGCGGCATCGCTGGCGAGCGCGCGCATCACCGCGACATCGTCCTCGATCGTCGCGGGCCGGTCGAGCGGCATCGCCGGATAGCGGAGCTCCAGCATGTCGCCGCGCAGAGTGTAGCCGCGCTGCTCGACGATCACGAGGTCGTTGGTCGCGCTATAGTCGAGCCAGGTCCCCAGGCGGCGCCTGGCCGCCGGGCTCTGGTCCCCGATCGTGTCGAGCATGGTGACGCCGGGGCCGCCGACGAGCAGGAAAATCGGCGGCTGGCCACCCGGCTTCGCGGCCTTGATCCGCAGCACGCCCACCGTGATTCGCCGGCTGTCGGGCTTCGCGCGGTTTTCGGGAACTTCGATCGCGCCGATCTCGTAACGGACCGGGCGGCCGTCCGCCGCGGTCTCGGTGCCCGGCGTGAGGGCCAGCGCGTCCCTCGCCGATGCGGGCATGGCCCCCGCCAGCCCCAGCGCCATGATCAGCCCGAACAGAATCCGCATCCCGCCCCTCCCCGTTTCGCGGCATCGTGGCGCGCGCGAAATGAACGGCAGGTTTATCCTTCGAACGCCGTGAGGATGGGGCATGGCCCGGCGCCGCCGCCGCCGCATTCGCGCGCCAGCCTGGCAAGCGCGTCGCGCGCGGCACCGAGTTCGGCGATCTTGCGGTCGAGCACGGCGATCTGCTCGCGGGCCAGGGCCCGGGCGCGCGGGCGATCGTCACGCGCATCGAGCGCGAGCAGCTCGCCGATCTGCTCGAGCGTGAAGCCCGCCGCCTGGGCCGAGCGGATGAAGCGCAGCCGGCGCACGTCCTGCTCGCCATAGCGCCGCACCCCGCCATGATAGCCGCGTTCCGGCTCGGGCAGCAGTCCGCGGCGCTGATAATAGCGGATGGTCTCCACCCCCACGCCGCCTGCCTCCGCCAATTTTCCGATCGTCAGCATATCGCCTTGACTCCGTACTATGGTACGGACCCTATATGGCGCGCATGACTGAAAACGCAAAGCGCGCGACGCTCTATCGCATGGTGATGCCCGATCATGTCTGCCCCTATGGCATCAAGTCCAAATGGCAGCTCGAGCGGCACGGCTACACGGTGGACGATCATTGGCTGACGACGCGGGAGGCAACCGACGCGTTCAAGTGGGAGCACAGCGTGCAGACCACGCCGCAGACGTTCATCGACGGCAAGCGGATCGGCGGCAATGACGACCTGACCCGCTTCCTCGGCGGCAGGGTCGCCGAGCCGGGCGCGACCAGCTATCGCCCGGTGATCGCGCTGTTCGGCATGACCGCGGCGCTGGCGATGGCGGCGAGCTTCGCGGTGACCGGCTCGCCCTTCACGGTGCGCGCGGCCGAATGGTTCGTGAGCTTCAGCATGTGCGTGCTCGCGATGCTCAAGCTGCAGGACGTCGAGAAATTCTCGTCGATGTTCCTCAACTATGATCTGCTCGCGCGGCGCTGGGTGCCCTATGCCTACGCCTATCCGTTCCTCGAAGGGCTGGCGGGCGTGCTGATGGCCGCAGGCGCCCTCCCCTGGTTCGCCGCGCCGCTGGGCCTGACCATCGGCACGATCGGCGCGGTCTCGGTGTTCAAGGCGGTCTATGTCGACCGGCGCACGCTCAAATGCGCCTGTGTGGGCGGCAGCAGCAACGTGCCGCTCGGCTTCGTCTCGCTGACCGAGAATCTGTTCATGATCGGCATGGCGCTGTGGATGATCGCCGGGCCCGGCGGCATGGCGATGTAGGTACGGGAGACCCGCCGCCCCCAGGGCGGGACGGCGCCCGGCCGGGCAGGGTTTGCCCGGCCGGGCGCCGGCATGTAACGACATGTCCCCGCAACATTTCGCTGTCACGGGGCCGCGCATGCGCTGGTATTCGAAGATCGCCGCCGCGGCGCTTGCCGCCATTCTCCAGGCCTGTGCCACGGCGCCCGTCGCCGCGCCGCCACCCGCCGCGGCACCGGTGGGGGCCGTCGAGCAGCGTGCGCCGGTGACGATCCTCGTCTCGATCGACGGCTTCCGCGCGGATTATCTGGCGCGCGGCGTGACGCCCAATCTCTCGCGCCTTGCCACGGGCGGCGTCACCGCGCCGATGCATCCCAGCTTCCCGTCCAAGACCTTCCCCAATCACTGGACGCTGGTGACCGGCCTCTATCCCGACCATCACGGCATCACCGCCAACAAGATGGAGGATGCGGCCCGGCCGAAGGAAGTCTTCACCATGATGAGCGACGACCCGTTCTGGTGGAACGCGGCGACGCCGATCTGGGTGGACGCGGAGAAGGCGGGCGTCCGCACCGCAACCGAATTCTGGCCCGGCTCGAACGTGGCGATCGGCGGTGTGAAGGCCAGTAATTGGCCCCATGCGATCGCGGGCGGCACGCGGCCGAGCGATTGGGCACAGTTCAACCAGGTGATCACCGGCGCGCAGCGCGTCAATGCGGTGATCGACTGGCTGCGCCGGCCCGCGACGATCCGGCCGAAGCTGCTGACGCTCTATTTCGACACGATCGATACCGCCGGCCATAGCTATGGCCCGGGCGACCAGCGCACCACCGATGCCGTTGCCGATATCGACGCGGTGATCGGCATGCTCACCGACGGGCTCGCCGCGCTGGGCCAGCCCGCCAACCTCGTCATCGTCGCCGATCACGGCATGGCCGCAACCAGCGGCGAGCGGACGCTGGCGATCCTGGGCGGGCTCGATCCCGACGATTATCACCTGGTCGAGACCGGCCCCTATCTCAGCCTCACGCCCGCCCCGGGCAAGGAGGCCAAGGTGGAGAAGGCGCTGCTCGGCAAGCACGACCATTACGAATGCTGGCGCAAGGCAGAGATTCCGGCGCGTTTCCATTACGGCACCAATCCGCGCATCCCGGCGATCTTCTGCCTGGCCGAGACCGGCTGGATGATCAGCGACAAGGCCGGCAAGCCGGGCGATACCGGCGGCAATCACGGGTTCGACAACCAGTCGCCGGACATGACCGCGCTGTTCATCGCCAACGGGCCCGCCTTCCGCCCGGCGACGCTGCCGGCCTTCACCAATGTCGACGTCTATCCGCTGCTGCGCGACCTGATCGGGCTGCCGCCCAAGGCCGGGGTCGACGGCACCGACGCGCCCTTCCGGGACGTGCTGGTGCGATAGCGCTGGGTCGAGAATCCGGGCAAGGCTTTGAAACTGGCTTCGTCATCCCCGTCTGCGCGGGGATGACGGGGAGTATGGCCCCCGTCCGGACGCCGCGCGGCCCATGCGAATGCGCGTACGGGGCTTGCCAAAGTTCCGTTTTCATCCGAAACTGATCTCATGCTCTACCTTGATGACATGCAAGTCGGCGCGACGCGGAGCTTCGGCCGTTACGAAGTCACGCGCGAGGAAGTGCTCGACTTCGCGCGGAAATATGATCCGCAGCCCTTCCATCTCTCCGACGAAGCCGCCGCCGAGACGCATTTCGGCCGGCTGGCGGCGAGCGGCTGGCACACCTGCGCGATGACCATGTCGATGTTCGTCGCCGAGATGGCGGTGCATCCCCAGGCCAGCCTGGGCGCCGCCGGAGTGGACGAGCTGCGCTGGCTCAAGCCGGTCCATCCGGGCGACGTGCTGCGCTGCGAGAGCGAGATCCTCGAAGTGAATCCCTCGCGCAGCCGGCCCGACATGGGCAGCATGCGGACGCAGACGACCACCTACAACCAGCATGGCGAGCCGGTGCTCCGCTTCGTCGCATTGGCGCTGATGCGGCGGCGCCCGGCCTAGAGCACGACTCAGGCAGCAAACCCGTCATCCCCACCTGAGCGGGGATGACGAAATGAGAGTCCAGTCTCCAGGCGAATCAACGATCTGCCTGGACCACGCCGTGAAGCCAGGCCCTCCGATCAGCGCCGCCTGCCGCCGCCGGGCCCGCGGAAGTCGTGCCAGTTGTTCCGCCAATGCGGGTTGCCGCGCCAATTGGTGCGGCGGCCCTCCCAATAGCCGCGCTGCGCATCGGTCCAGGGGTGGCGGACCCGGGCGCGATCATAGACGTAATAGCCGGTGCCGGGATAATAATAGTCGCCGTACCAGCCCCAATAGGGATCGCCCCAGGCGGCATCATAGCCGACCGCGACGCGGCCGCCATAACCGTAACCGTCATCGACACAGCCGCCGAGCGTGGCGGCTCCGACGATGCCGGCGGCGAAAACCATGGATTTGAAGACGAAGCGCATGTCCGGTCTCCTGGCGGGAGACGCGGACGGAAGCGGGATCGCATCTGCGCGCCCCCGTATCGACCTAAATGAGCGAGGAGGGCGGAGAGTTCCCTGCCCCTCGGGCACCGGTCAATGCCCGTCGAACGCCACCAGCGCATGGACCGCGATTCCGTCGCCGCGCAGCGCATCCGCGCCGCCCAGCTCGGGCAGGTCGACCACGAACGAGGCCTGGGTGACTTCCGCCCCGGCCTTGCGCAACAGGCGCACCGCGGCACGGGCGGTGCCGCCGGTAGCGATCAGGTCGTCCACCAGCAGCACGCGGGCGCCGGGTGCCAGCGCGTCGGCATGGATGGCGATCCGGTCGGTGCCATATTCCAGGGCATAATCCTCGGCGATCGTCGCGCCCGGCAGCTTGCCGTCCTTGCGGACCAGCAGCATGCCCGCGCCGAGCTTCACCGCCAGCGCCGCGCCGAACAGGAAACCGCGCGCCTCGATCCCGGCGACGAGATCGATCGGGCCGTCCACCGCCGCCGCCATCCGCTCCACGGTGAGCCGCAGCCCCTCGGCATCGAGCAGCAGCGTGGTGATGTCGCGGAACATGATGCCCGGCTTGGGGAAATCGGGAATCGTCCGGATGCGCTGCCGGATGTCGTCATTCTCAGCCATCGAAGCCCTCGAAACAGGAATCCCGCCCTGGCGGTGCCGGGGCGGGATTCGATACGGCCAATACTGCCGCCGAAGCGGATCAGTGCTTAACGCCTGCCCATACCGAGCGATAGGCGCCATAGGTCAGGAACGCCGCGAAGATCAGGAAGCCCAGCACGGCGAGGCCCGCCGCATGGCGCGTCTCGAGCGTGGGTTCAGCCGTCCAGACCAGGAACGCCGCCACGTCTTCCGACATCTGCGGGATCGTCGCGCGGGTGCCGTCCGAATAATTGACCTGGCCGTCCTGGGTGAGCGGCGGCGGCATCGCGATGTTGAGGTTCGCGAAATAGGGGTTGAAGTGCATCCCGTCGGGCGTCTTGGCGAATTCCGGGAAGTGCTTCAGCGCCTCCGCCGACGGCTTCTCGTTATAGCCGGTCAGCAGCGAGTGGACATAGGCCGCGCCGTTATGCCGCGCCTTGGTGATCAGGCTGAGGTCGGGCGGCGTGCCGGTGCCGGGATAATAGACCTTGGGGAAGCGATCCGACGGCACATTGTCGCGCTCGCCCCAGGTGCCGCCCTTCTCGTCGAACACCGGCTGCTTGGTGCCCCAGTCCTTGGCGATCTTCTTCACCTCGGCATCGGTATAGCCGAGGTCCTTCAGATTGCGGAACGAGACCAGGTTGAGCGAGTGGCAGGTCGAGCAGACGTCCTTGTAGACGAGGAAGCCGCGCTGCAGCTGCCGCCGGTCGAACTTGCCGAGCAGCCCGTCCGAGGCGAGCTTCAGCGGCTCCGGATGCTTGTGCATCATGTGCTCGGCGGTTTCCGCCGGCGGCTCGTAGATCACGCCCTTGACCGAGCCGAAGAGCGCGATCGCCAGCACGAGGATGAAAGCACCGCCGACCAGGAACTTGATCGATTTGATGAACAGCGAAGTCATTGTTCCCAGTCCCCCTTACGCGCCGGTCTTGGCCAGCACGGCCTCGGTGATCGAGCCCGGCAGCGGCTTCGGCGTTTCCAGGTGCGAGATGATCGGCACGACGATCAGGAAGTGCGCGAAATAATAGGCTGCCGCGATCTGGCTGACGATCACATAGAGCGGCTCGGCCGGCGAGCCGCCGCAATAGCCGAGCACCAGCACGTCCGCCACCAGCACCCAGAAGGCGATCCGGTACATCGGGCGATAGCTGCCCGAGCGCACCGGCGACTTGTCCAGCCAGGGCAGGAAGAACAGGAGCAGGATCGAGCCGAACATCGCCAGCACGCCCCACAGCTTCGCCGGCAGGATGAAGTCCGCGGTGAAGGCGCGCAGGATCGCGTAGAACGGCCAGAAATACCATTCGGGGACGATGTGCGCCGGGGTGGAGAGCGGGTTGGCCGGGATATAGTTGTCCGGATGGCCCAGCAGGTCCGGCGCGAAGAAGATCAGCGCCGAGAAGGCGATCAGGAAGACCACCACGCCCAGCCCGTCCTTCGCCGTGTAATAGGGATGGAACGGCACGGTGTCCTGCTCGCCCTTCACTTCCACGCCGGTCGGGTTCGACGAGCCCGGGATGTGCAGCGCCCAGATGTGAAGGATCACGGCGCCCGCGATCACGAAGGGCAGGAGATAGTGGAGCGAGAAGAAGCGGTTCAGCGCCGCATCGTCCGGCGCATAGCCGCCGAGCAGCCAGATGCGCACCCAGTCGCCGACCACGGGGATCGCCGAGAAGAAGCCGGTGATCACCTGCGCGCCCCAGAAGCTCATCTGCCCCCAGGGAAGCACATAGCCCATGAAGGCGGTGGCCATCAGCAGCAGGAAGATCACCACGCCGAGCAGCCACACCATCTCGCGCGGCGCCTTGTACGACCCGTAATAGAGGCCGCGGAACATGTGGATGTAGATCACCACGAAGAACATCGAGGCGCCGTTGGCGTGGGCGAAGCGCAGGAACCAGCCCGCGTTCACGTCGCGCATGATGCCGACATTCACCGATTCGAAGGCGCCCGCGGCCGACGAATGGAAGTGCATCGCCAGCACGATGCCGGTGATCAGCTGGCAGACCAGCGCCACCCCGGCGAGCACGCCGAAGTTCCACCAGTAATTGAGGTTGCGCGGCACCGGATAACCGGCGCCGACGGCGTTGTAGACGAAGCGCGGCAGCGGCAGACGCGAGTCCACCCACTGCATCAGCGGATGCTTCGGCTCATAATGCTTGGCCCAGGGAAAGCTCATCGCGCTCTATCCTCACCCAACCACGACGACAGAGTCGGACGTGAAATTATATTTCGGAACCTCGAGGTTCTTCGGCGCGGGGCCCTGGCGGATGCGGCCGGCCGTATCATAGGCCGAACCGTGGCAGGGGCAGAAATAGCCGCCGAACGGCCCGCGATTCTCGCCCTCGCCCGCGCCCAGCGGCACGCAGCCGAGATGGGTGCAGACGCCCAGCGTGATCAGCCAGTTCGTATGGCCCTTGGCCGTGCGCTGCTCGAGCGTCTGCGGATCGCGCAGGCTGGAGAGCGGCACCGCGTCCGCCTCGGCGATCTCCTTCGGCGTGAGGTTGCGCACGAACAGCGGCTGCTTGCGGAAGCTCGTCTTGATCGCCTGGCCCGGCTCGATCTTCGACACGTCCACCTCGGTGGTGGACTGTGCGAGCACATCGGCCGACGGGTTCATCGAATTGACGAGCGGCAGCACCACGACGCCCGCACCCACAGCCGCCACCGAAACGGCGGCATATTGCAGATAATCGCGGCGGCGGGGATTTTCGAGACCGGCGAGATCGCCTTCAATTGCCATGTTTACCCCTTGCACTTCGAACTTGCCGCGGCGGACGCGCGGGTAGGACGTGACGCAGACACGGGCGCTAAGGCCCCCCTCGCGGCCCACCGGTGTCTCCCGGTTAAGCCAGCTGGCCTGATAGACGGCGCCCAAGCGCTTCGGCAACAGGGATTTTGAACGACTTGCTGCGCCGGGCGGGTGGACGCTAGGAGCGGCACCATGCGACTAGCCCTGTTCGAGCCCGATATCGCCGGCAATGTGGGTGCCGTGCTGCGCCTCGGCGCCTGTTTCGGCGCGCCCGTGGATTTGATCGAACCGATGGGATTCGCCTGGAACGACGCCGCCCGCCGCCGCGCCGCGATGGACTATGGTGAGATCGCCGAAGTCGCGCGTCACGCGGATTTCGATGCGTTCGCCGAAAGGCTTGCCGGCCGCGTGGTGCTGTTCAGCACCAAGGGGGCGATCCGGCTCGACGAGGCGGCGTTCCGGCCCGGCGACACGCTGTTGTTCGGCTCGGAGAGCCGCGGCGCCCCGGATTTCGTGCATGCGCGCGCGGATTTGATCGTGCGCATACCGCTGCGCGCCGGACTGCGCTCCCTGAATCTCGCGGTATCGGCGGGCATCGGGCTCGCCGAGGCGCTCCGCCAGACCAAAGGATTTCCGGAATGATCGAGCTCGACGAACAGCAACAGGCCGCCCGCACCTGGTTCGAGAGCCTGCGCGACGCGATCTGCGCCGCGTTCGAGGCGATCGAGGCCGAGGCCGGATCGGACGCACGCTTCGAATATATCCCCTGGGATCGCGCCGATCCCTCGGGCGAGCCTGGCGGCGGCGGCGTGCGCGGCGTGATGAAGGGCAAGGTGTTCGAGAAGGTGGGCGTCAACGTCTCCACCGTCGGCGGCACGTTCGAGGGGGAATTCGCCAAGTCGATCCACGGCGCCGGCGAGGATCCCAAATTCTTCGCCACCGGCATCAGCCTGGTCGCCCACATGGCCAATCCGCACGTGCCCGCGGTGCACATGAACACGCGCTTCCTCGCCACCACCCGGCGCTGGTTCGGCGGCGGGGCGGACCTGAACCCGCCCCTTCCCTATGCCGAGGATACCGAGGAATTCCATGCGGTGCTCAAGGCCGCCTGCGACGCGCACGACCCGGAACATTATCCGCGCTTCAGGAAATGGGCGGACGAATATTTCTACATCCCGCACCGCAAGGTCCATCGCGGCGTGGGCGGAATCTTCTACGACCACCTCGAGAAGGACTGGGCGGCGGACTTCGCCTTCACCCAGGATGTCGGCCGCGCGTTCCTGGACATCTATCCCCGCATCGTGCGGCGGCGGATGGGCCTGCCCTTTGGCGAGGCCGAACGCCGGCAGCAGCTCGAATGGCGCGGCCGCTATGCCGAGTTCAACCTGATCTACGACCGGGGCACCCTGTTCGGGCTGAAGACCGGCGGCAATATCGATGCGATCCTGATGAGCCTGCCGCCGATGGCGGCGTGGAGCTGAGCATGGGCCTGATTCCGGTCGCCGACGACCAGGTCGCCACCATCGTCACCGCGCTCGAGATGCTGGCGCGCCCGCGGCCCCGGCCCTTGCCCGATTCGCCGCTGCGGCTGGTGCGCTGGCCCACGCCCGATCCGGCCAAGTATCGCGCGCTGTTCCGGCGCGTCGGCGAGCCCTGGCTCTGGTTCTCGCGGCTGGTGATGGACGCGGAGCGCCTAGCCGCGATCCTCCACGACCCCGCGGTCCATGTCTTCGCGGTGGTCGATCGCGCGGGAATCGAAGTCGGCATGCTCGAGCTCGATTTCCGCGTCGAGGCGACCTGTGAGCTGGGTTTCGTCGGGCTGGTGCCCGAGCTGGCGGGCAAGGGGCATGGCGGCTGGCTGATGGCGCAGGCGCTCATGCTCGCCTGGACGCCGGCAGTGACGCGCGTCTGGGTGCACACCTGCACGCTCGACCATCCGGGCGCGCTCGGCTTCTACCGCAAGCACGGCTTCGTGCCCTACAAGCGCACGGTGGAGACGTTCGCGGATCCGCGGCTGGCGGGCGTGCTGGCGCCCGGCGCCGCGCCTCAGATCCCCCGCCTGGGCGCCCCGGCCAGCCGATAGGCGGCGATGCGGATCAGCGCGAGCGCGACCCAGGCGCCGCCGCCGAACAGCGCGGTGACGAGATAGGAGACGGGCGCAACCGCCTGCGCACCGCCGATCAGCGCGGCGATGGTCCCCAATATCCCGCCGGTGAGGATCACCAGCCCGAACGCCAGGAACATCGTCATCGATGCCAGGCCCAGCAGCGCGAAGCCGGTAAGGCCGGCGCTGCGCCGCCATCCCTCGCGAAAGGCGCCCAGCACACCCATAGCCGGATCGGCGGCCAGGGCAGGTCCCGCCAGCCAGGTTCGCGCCAGCACGAACAGGCCGGGAATCACCAGCAGCGAAAAGCCGATGGAAAAGAGCAGCCCGGCAATCACGGTGAGCACGAAAAAGGCGGCGAAGCGCTTCAGCGTGATCAGCAGCACTTCGCCCAGCGTGCGCCCGCCGCCCTGGAGATAGAGGTTGAATATCGCGAAGGTGCCGAATTCCATGGCGATGTTGATCGCCAGGATCGCCGGCAGATTGGCGGTGTAGAAGGCCGTCAGCGCCGCGCGGAGCTTTTCCGGATCCCCGGTCGCCATCGGTTCGAGCCCGGCGAGCAGCAGCGCCGCGCCCAGCATGGGCACCACGAAGAACATGCCCGCCAGCGCCAGGAGGAGTTCGCGCTCGGCGCGCCACAGGGTGACGGCATCGGCAAGGATGCCGCGGCTGGTAAGGCTCATGCCCGGAACGCGCCTTCGCGCAGCCCGGCGTCGGCCGCCAGGGCGAGATAGAGCTTGGCGGTGAAGGCGGGCACCAGCACGGTGAAGCCGGTCTGCACCGCGGCGACGACGATCGAAGTGAGCACGCCGGCCAGCGTAACTCCTTCCGCCGGGGCACCGGTGACCAGCGCGAAGATGCTGCCGAACACCATGTTGGCGGCGAGCATGGAAACCCAGGAGACGAGCGCGAAGAGCAGGATCACGCCGATGATTCGCCAGGTCATGCCGCGGGTGAGCTTCCACGACTGGCGAAGCGCGGAGAACATCCGCTTCTCGCGCACGATCACCGGATTGGTGACGAACAGCCGCGCGCCGATCCACAGGAGCAGCACGACCAGCACCAGCCCGTAGAGCGCGATGCCGCCGGCGATCTGCGGGCCGAGCCCGGCATTGGCGCCCCGCGCGATCTCCATCAGGTCGTAGCCGTTCAGCTGCAGCGCCACCGGAATCGGCAGCACCAGCACGAACATCACTGCGAACAGCAGCACCGAGACCGCGAGCGCCGGCAGCAGCCGGTCCCGCCCGATCACGCCGGCGCCGCGCACGCTCGTCGCGTCGAGCGCCATCGCGGAGATGGTGAGCGAACCCCAGAGCGAGAGGATGCCGAAGGCGAGCTGGACAAGATAGAGCGACAGCACCAGCCCGGGGCTCCCCCCGGTCTTGGCCGCCTGGAAGCTGCCTTCGATCGAGGCCGGCACGAAGAAGGCGAGCAGCGCCACGGGCAGGATCGCGCCCAGATTGTCGCTCAGAAACTCCGCCGTCCGATCCCAGACGGTGCCCATCTTCGCCATGCGCCCGATGTCCTCCCTCCGGACGGTGTTAGCGGGCGCGCATTATGTTGCCAATGCTTGCGCAATCGCTTTCGGATGCGCAATTCGCATGCCGATGAACCAGGATATCGAATGGCGGGTCGCGCCGGAGCCGATCGAATATGGCGCCGCGCTGGCCGAAATGGAGGCGCATGTCGCCGCGCTGACCGCCGGCACCGCGCCCGAACGCATCTGGCTGCTCGAGCATCCGAGCGTCTACACCGCCGGCACCAGCGCCACCGATGCGGGCGAGCTGATCGACCCGCGCTTCCCCGTGTTCCGCACCGGGCGCGGCGGGCGCTACACCTATCACGGGCCCGGCCAGCGCATCGGCTATCCGATGCTCGACCTGCGCCGGCGGAAGCGCGACGTGCGCGGCTATGTCCATGCCGTGGAAGGCTGGGTGATCGCCGCGCTGGGCGAGCTGGGGATCGAGGCGTTCCGCGCCGAGGGCCGCATCGGCATCTGGACGCTCGACCAGACCGGCCGGGAAGCGAAGATCGGCGCGATCGGCGTGCGCATCCGGCAATGGGTGACCATGCACGGCTTCGCAGTGAATCTCTCGCCGAACCTGAGCGATTTCAACGGAATCGTCCCCTGCGGCATCGCCGAGTTCCCCGTCACCAGCGCAGCCGCGCTCGGCAAGCCGGTAACATCCCGGCAATTCGATTCGGCGCTCCGGGCCACATTTTTGCCATTTTTGGACGCTCTCTCCTGAGCGCAGGTCAAATCGAGTCTTGAGGGGTTTGCCCGAACCGTCTAATGTCCACTCCGGTTTGGGTATTAAACGGCGTAACCGTAATCCAGATCCATTATCTAGGGAGCTTTCTACATGCGTGCAGTCATTTCGAAGATCGTTGCAGGTTCGATGATCGCCGGCGCGGCCCTCCTGGCCTCGGCGTGCACCAGCAACGAGTCGACCAACGTGACCAACACCACCGAAGTCGTTCCGACCGAGAACGTGACCACCGACACCATGGTGACCAACATCGACGCCGCCGCCACCGAGAACGGCGCCGTGGTCGAGAACACCACCACCGTCGAGACCAACACCACCAACGCGCACTGATCGCGCGCCCGGTAGGGTGTTTGAAGAAAGGGCCGTCCGGGCGACCGGGCGGCCCTTTTCGCTTGCCGATTTGCGATGAAATGCCGGCATGGCACGGCCCGGATGGTAAAAAAGGGCTTCAACCCGGACTCGGAACGCCGTAACCCGTGCGCACGGGGTCAACTGGTAGTTTTCGAGGCAGCATGTTCGCATCGCGTATCGCACTTGTGCTGGCCGGGGGGATCGGCCTGTTCGGATCCGCGCCGGCTTCGGCGCAATTCTTCCTCAAGCCCGCCAATCTCGAGAGCGGGCGAGTCACCGGTGCCGAGCCGGGCATGACCGGCCCGGCGCTGCCGGGCGCCACCGCCGACGAGCTGCGCGCCGCGCTCGCCTGGAACCTGCGCGCCGCGCTCAACGTCGCGGCGCTCCAGTGCCAGTTCGAGCCGACCCTGTTGTCGGTCGACAACTACAATTCGCTGATCAAGGATCACGCGATCGAACTGCGTGATTCCTACGCTACGCTCGAGAAATATTTTCTAAGAGCGTACAAGAACAAGAAGCAGGGCCAGCTAGAGCTCGACAAGTACGGTACCCGCATCTACTCGGGATTCTCGACTGTTCAGGGACAGCTTTCTTTCTGCCAGACGGCGGCCTCAATCGGCCATGATGCCGTCTTCGTGAAGCCGGGCAAGTTCGGCGACCTGGCGCAGGACCGGATCAAGGAACTCCGCGCCAGCCTGGGCCCTTGGGGTGAGCAATATCGTCCGTCGGGCTATATCGTCACCGGCATGTACGGTGTGAAGATGCCGCCCTTCGGCAACGACAAGTGCTGGAAGAAGGGCCAGTATCAGGTCAAGAAGTGCGGCCCGCTGCTGCTCGATTGATCGGCTAGCCCGCTTCCGCCATCCCGGCGAAAGCCGGGATCCCAGGCGAAGGCGCGGGCAAGAGCCGCACGAAATCCCGGCTTTCGCCGGAAGACTGCGTGAGGCCGGAAGACGGGAACCGCGCCTAGCGCAATCCCAGCATCTTGTGCGCCTGCAGGGTCAGCCGCCAGCGGGGCCGCGCCATCGCGAAGGCGATCGCGGCCTCGATATTCTCCTGTGCTTCCGCGCTGTCCATCGGCTGGATGAGGAAGTTGGCGAAATCCCAGCCCTCGAGCATCGCGACATCGGTGCCGGGCTGCGGCCAGACCAGCTTGAGCTCGTCGCCGGCGCGCTGGACGACTTCGCTGCCTGCCTTGGGGCTGATGCATATCCAGTCGATCCCCGGATGCACCGGCAAGGTGCCGTTGCTCTCGATCGCGATGCGGAAGCCGCGGCCATGGAGCGCGTCGACCAGCGCATCGTCCACCTGGAGCATCGGCTCGCCGCCGGTGAGCACCACGAAGCGCGCCTCGGCGCCCTCGCCCCAATGTCGGGCCACCGCATCGACCAGCGCATCGGCATCGGCGAACTTGCCGCCGCCCAGTCCGTCGGTGCCAACGAAATCGGTGTCGCAGAACCGGCAGATCGCACCGGCCCGGTCCTGCTCGCGGCCGGTCCAAAGATTGCACCCGGCGAAGCGCACGAACACCGCGCGCGCGCCGGCATTCACGCCCTCACCCTGGAGCGTGAGGAACATTTCCTTGACGCTGTAGGTCATCGCCCAGAACCCCCTATGGATGGGCCGCGTACTGGGTCGGATCGGGGATGCCGGCTTCCTCGAAGCCCTTCGCGCGTAGCCGGCAGCTGTCGCACAAGCCGCAATGCAGCCCGCCCGGCGCCGGATCATAGCACGACCAGCTCAGGCCCATGTCGAGCCCGAGCCGCGTGCCTTCGCGCACGATATCCGCCTTGGTCATGTGCTGGAGCGGCGCGCGGATGCGGAAGGGCGCGCCTTCCACCCCGGCCTTGGTCGCCAGCTCGGCCAGCTTCTCGAACCCTTCGATGAATTCCGGGCGGCAATCCGGATAGCCCGAATAATCGAGCGCATTGACACCGATATAGATGTCGCGCGCACCCGAAGCCTCGGCCCAGCCGAGCGCGAGGCTGAGGAAGATGGTGTTGCGCGCCGGCACATAGGTGACGGGGATATCGTCCCCCACACCGTCCTTGGGCACGTCGATATCCGCGGTGAGCGCCGATCCGCCGAACGCGCGCAGGTCCATCGGCATCACGATATGGCGTTCCGCGCCCAGCGCGGCGGCGACGCGGCGGGCGGCGGCGAGTTCGATATGGTGGCGCTGGTTATAGTCGAAGGAGAGCGCGTACAGCCGATACCCCGCCTCGCGCGCAAGCGCGGCCGAGATCATCGAATCGAGTCCGCCGGAAACCAGTACAATTGCAACGCTGTCTGTCATCGGCGCGCCCTACTCCGGATTTCGCCACGAGGCAAAACGCGTCGCCACGCGCGTCCGGGCGCAAAATGGGCCGCCCGGAGGCGGCCCAGTTTCTTGGGATAACCCATGCCAGAGAGGAAAGTGCTCACTAGGAGCGAGGAACACTATAGTCCGCCAGCAGTGAAATAAGGGTTAAATCCCGTTCAGCCGCAGGCACCGGCACGGCGCGCCTCATATTCCTGCTCGAACGGCGAGCCGTCGAGCACGCCCTGCGTTTCGATCCGCACCAGCCGCGGCGTCTCCACGGTGATCGTGGTGCGGCCCTGGCCGTGCCCGGTGCAGGTGTAGCGCACCGTCGCCGCGTGCTGGTCCTGCGCGACCACGAACTGCTCGCAGGGCGTGGCGCCATGGGCAAGCTGGATGAAGCTGTTCGGCCCGGCGAAGCAGATCTTGCGCTCGCCGCCCCGCCGCTCCTTGAGCAGCCATTGGCCACGCTCGATCTGCGAAAGCACTGCCTGGGTGGAGGAACGATGGGCCACGGCCGGCCCATCGCCCGCGATCAACAGCGATGCGCCGGCAAATGCCACGCACACCAGACGCTTGAACAACATACGCAACGTCCTCCCGCCGCAGGCCCAGGAGCCCGCGCCCTTTGCAGCCGATATGGCGCGAGTCCGCCCGATTACAACGGTGGCGGAACGAAATCGGCGAGCTTCACCGGGAATTTTTTCGAGCAAAAGACGCAATCGACGGCGATCACCCCGGCCTCGTCCGCCATTGCCGCCCGCTCCTCTTCCGGGAACTTGGCGAGCACCTCGGTGATGTATGCGGGGTCGCACCGGCAGCCGCGCGCGAGATCCGCGCCGCTGAGGACACGCACCTCTTCCTCCTCGTTGAACAGCCGCCAGACGAGCGATTCGAGCGGGATCGCCGCGTCGGCCAGCTCGTCGACGCCCATGGTCGAACCCAGCGCCTCGACATGCTGCCATTCGGGATGGTCGAGCCGCACATGCAGCCGCTCGCGCCCCGCCTCGCCCTCCGGCAGGTGCTGGAGGAACAGGCCGCCGCCGATCCACTTGCCGGTTTCCCTGTCGCGCCGCGCGCCCAGCCGTACCAGGCTGGGGATCTGCTCGGACTGGAGGAAATAGCTCTGCGCCGCCTCGGCCAGCGAGCCGGCGTCGAGCGGCACGATGCCCTGATAGCGCTCCTTGGTGGTCGCCTGGTCGAAGGTGATCGCCAGATGGCCCTTGTGGAACAGCGCGAACAGCGACGGGTTCTTGCCGAGCTGCGACAGGCGCAGGGCGTCGAACTGCACATAGCCGCGCAGCTCGCCATTCTTATAGTCGCACACCAGCAGGCTGACGATGCCGCCCTGGGTCTGCGCCTGGAGCGTCATCTGCCCTTCGGCCTGCTTGAGCGTGGAGCCGAGCAGGGCAGTGAGCGTCAGCGCCTCGGCCAGCAGCCGCTCGATCTGCTCGGGATAGGCATGGGCCGACAGGATCTCGTCGAGCACCGGCCCCAGCCGCGCAACGCGGCCACGGGTGTGGCGACCGGGGATGGTGAAGCCGATCACGCGATCGAGATCGGTGGTGGGGGCGGTGTTGGTCACGTCGAAATCCTCGCTGCCCGGCCGGAGCCGGGATGCCGCTTGTGGCACAATTTGTCGGAAGTTGCCCGCTATGTAGGGCCTTGCGGGCCCGAGACAACTCAGGCCGCCCGAGCGCGCCCGGCGAGCCGCGCCATGAACCAGAGCCCCCATCCCGCGGCCAGCGCAGACGGGCCGGCCAGGAAGAGCGCCACGGCGATCCAACCCGCCACCGCGACGGACGCAAGGACGCCGGTGAAACTGCCATCATCGGGAACCAGAATCTGGGCCCAGTCTTCGAAGCTGCCGAACGCGATCGCCATGGCGACCCCGATCATCACCAGCCGGAGCGCCCAACCTGACAGCCCTGCACGGCGGATGCGCCCGAGATGGGCGACCATCGCCGCGTTCGCAGCGGCAACGAGCAGCGCGGCCAGGCAGATCAGCCGCTCAGCATAGTCGGTTTCGCGCGGCACGAACCAGAGCAACGAGAGCAGCACCGCGAGGCCCGTGGCAACCAATGCCGCGATGCGGACCCACGGCAAGACACGCCTCCTAGATCTGCCCGAAGCACCACCGTAGCACCGCCTTTTGCGCGTGGAGGCGGTTTTCCGCCTCCTGCCAGATCAGCGATTGCGGCCCGTCGATCACGGCATCGACCACTTCCTCGCCGCGATGCGCGGGCAGGCAGTGGAGGAACTTCGCGCCTGGCCTGGCCTCGGCCATCAGCGCCTCGGTCACCTGGAAGGGCATCATCGCGGCAAGCTTGGTCTCGGCATGGGCCTGGCCCATCGAGATCCAGGTATCGGTGACGATGATGTCGGCGCCCTCCACCGCTTCGTGCGGCGTGCCGACGACCCTGGCCCGGCCCTTGCCGCGGGCGACGTCCGCGTCGCTCGGCTGATAGCCCTGGGGGCAGGCCGCGACGACGTCGAAGCCCATCAGCCCGCCGGCCTCCATGATCGAGGCGAGGACATTGTTGCCGTCGCCGAGCCAGGCGACCTTCAGCCCCGGCAGCGCGAAGCCCGCCTCGAGGATCGTCTCCAGGTCCGCCATGATCTGGCAGGGGTGCGAAGCGTCGGTGAGGCCGTTGATCACCGGCACGCTGGCATAGCGCGCCATGTCGACCACCTTCTGATGATCGTCGGTACGGATCATGATCGCGTCGACATAGCCCGAGAGGATGCGCGCGGTATCGGCGATGCTCTCGCCGCGGCCGAGCTGCATGCTGCCCGCATCCATCACGATCGAAGTGCCGCCGAGCTGGCGGATCGCCATGTCGAACGAGACGCGGGTGCGCGTGGAGTTCTTCTCGAACACCATCGCCAGCACGCGACCGGCGAGCGGAGCGTCGGCGTCCACCTTCCCCTTGGACCAGCCGACACGGGCCTGCTTGCGGGCAATGGCATCGTCGAGCATCGCCTGGATGCCGACAGGGCCGGCGTCGGACAGATCGAGGAAGTGGCGCATCAAAGCTTCGCCTTGAGAGAAGAGGTGTACATCCAGGCAGACCCAACCAGCAGCGCTCCACCAGCTGCGGCGCTGGCGAAGAGCAACAAGAAGAGCATGCCTTCATGGGGATCGATGCCCGATACGATCGTCGTGCCGAGCAGGAGGAGGAACGGAGTCAGCGCGGCCAGACCGACGAGCAGCATCAGGCTCGCGGCAAGGTCGCGCAGACCCGGCCTAGTCATCGCTGGGCGTCCCAAAGGTCCGCGCACCCTCGCTCAGGCGCTCGATGCATTCGGCGATGTGATCCTCGTTGATCACCAGCGGCGGCAGCACGCGGAACACGTTCTCGCCGGCGGCGACGGTCAGCAGCCCGTGATTGTCGCGCAGATGCGCCACGAAGTCGCGGCTCACCGCCGGCTCCTTCATCTTGATGCCGAGCATCAGCCCCTTGCCGCGGATCTCCTCGAACAAATGATCATGGTTGGGGATCATCTGCTCGAAGGCCTGGCGCAGCCGCTCGCCCATCTTGGTGACGTGATCGAGGAAGCCCGGCTCGAGCATCACGTCGAGCACGGCCTGGCCCGCGGCCATGGCGAGCGGATTGCCGCCATAGGTGGAGCCGTGCGTGCCGATCACCATGCCCTTCGCCGCTTCCTCGGTCGCCAGGCAGGCGCCGAGCGGGAAGCCGCCGCCGATGCCCTTGGCGGCGGTCATGATGTCCGGGGTGATGCCATAATGCTCATAGGCCCACATCTTGCCGGTGCGGCCATAGCCGCACTGGATCTCGTCGAGGATGAGCAGCAGGCCATGCGCGTCGCACGCCTTGCGCAGGCCCTGGATGAACTCGGGCGTGCCGGCGGTCATGCCGCCCTCGCCCTGCACCGTCTCGACCAGGAAGCCGGCGGTCTCGCCGTCGATCTTGGCGAGCGCCCCCTCCAGGTCGTTGAACTTCACATAGTCGAAGCCGGGCAGCAGGGGCTCGAAGCCGTCGCGCATCTTGGGCTGGTCGGTCGCCGAGATCGCGCCGATCGAACGGCCGTGAAAGGCGTTCTTGAAGGTGATCAGCTTGTGGCGCTGCGGGTTGCCGTTGACATAGTGATAGCGGCGCGCGGTCTTGATCGCGCACTCGATCGCCTCGACCCCCGAATTGGTGAAGAACACCGTGTCGGCGAAGCTGTTGTCGACGATCCGCTGGGCCAGCGCCTCGCCCTGGGGGCTGCCATAGAGGTTCGACACGTGCATCAGCGTGGCGACCTGGTCCTGCAGCACCTTGGTCAGGTGCGGATGGCCATGGCCGAGCGCGTTGACCGCGATGCCCGCAGCGAAGTCGAGATACTGCTCGCCGCGCTCGCCATAGAGATACACGCCCTCGCCTCGCACCGGCCGCACAGCGCACCGCGGATAGACGGGCATGAGCGGGGTGATGGTCATGGGAACGTACCTCCTTCGTGAAAAGCTCGAAACGAGACTCCAGAAACGCAAAAGGGCGGCCTGTCGGGACCGCCCGAGGCGGGTGTTTACGTGCGGCGGCCGGGAGAGGTCAATAATCGTTTCGGCAAGGGGCATGCGCCCACGCTATCGACTTGGAATCGGCCTAGTTCTTGATCTTCCATCCGCGCCGCAGCAGCGCGTAGCAGACAAAGCCCAGCAGCACGTCCAGCCCCAGGATCACCAGGCTGCCGACCAGGATCGGCGAATCGGCGACTCCGAGGAAGCCGTAGCGGAAGCCCGAGATGATGTAGAAGAAGGGATTGGCGTGGCTGATCGCCTGGAAGGTCGGGGCCAGCCGCTCGACCGAGTAGAAGGTGCCCGAGAGCAGGGCGAGCGGCGCCACGACGAAGTTGGTCACCGCCGCGGCATGATCGAACTTCTCCGCCCAGATCGACGTGAGCACACCCATCAGCGACAGGAACAGCGAACCGAGAAAGCCGAACCACAGCACCGCCCAGAGATGCTGCGGCCACACGTTCACGCCCCAGATCGCCATCGCCAGCCACACCGTGCCGCCGACGCAGAAGGCGCGCGTCACCGCCCCGCCGCACAGGGCAGCGAGCACCTCGGTGGTCGAGAGCGGGGGCATGAGGTAATCGACGATCGTGCCCTGGATCTTGCCGACGAGCAGCGAGAAGCTGGCGTTGGCGAAGGCGTTCTGCAGCATGCCCATCACGATCAGGCCGGGCGCGATGAATTCGGCGAAGTGAATCTCGCGGTGCTGGAGCGTCACCATCCGCCCGCCGCCGCCCAGCGCGACGGTGAAGATCACCAGGAACAGCAGCGTCGTGACCGCCGGTGCCCATACCGTCTGGAGCTGCACCTTGAAGAAACGGCGCACCTCCTTGATATAGAGGGTGCGCAAACCTCCCCAGTTGACGTTGCGGATCACCGGAACGCCGGGCTCGGGGAGCTGTTGACCGAATTCAGGCTGGCTGCTCATCGCGCGTTCGCGTAACCGCTGCGCGGGCCGCCTGCAAGGTGAAGGAAGAGAAGTTTTGAGCTGGACCGAAGAGCGGATCGATACGCTGAAGAAGATGTGGGACAGCGGCCTGACCGCAACCCAGATCGCCGAGGAGCTGGGCGGCGTGAGCCGCAATGCCGTGATCGGCAAGGCGCACCGCCTGGGCCTGCCCGCGCGTCCGTCGCCCGTGAAGCCCAACGAACCCAAGGTCGCGGCCGAGCCCAAGCCGGCGCCCGCGCCGCGCCCGACGCCAGCCGCCGCCGCGCCTGTCGAGTCGCCGGCCCCGCGCGCCGCCGCGCCGGCCGCCACGCCTTCCGCTCCCGCCGAGCCCAAGCCCGCTTCCGACGGACCGGTGCTCCGTTCGGTCGGCCCGGGCGGCTTCGTCCGCCAGAATCCCGGCGAGCAGACCCCGCCGATCTCGCCCGCCCCGCCCCGCCGGCTCGTCCCCGCCAAGCCGTCCGAGGCGATCGCGGACAAGACCAGCCTGCTCGATCTCAACGACAAGATCTGCAAATGGCCGATCGGCCATCCGGGCGAGCCGGACTTCCACTTCTGCGGCGACAAGGTGAACCCGGGCTTCCCTTATTGCGTCGAGCATTGCGGCCATGCCTATCAGGCGCAGCTGCCCCGCCGCGATCGCCGCCCGCCGCCGCCCCTGCCCTTTGGCGGCCCGCGCGTCCGCTGAACCTTGATGCCGATCGCGGCACGCCTGGCACCTGGCGAGACGCTGGGTGACCGCGTGCTGCGCGTCGACCATGCCGGCGAGCATGGCGCAGTGTGCGTCTATCGGGCGCAGCTGCGGCTCGCCCGCTGGACCGCGCCGGGCTTGCTGACCGAGATCGAGGCGTTCATCGCGCACGAGATGCGTCACCGCGCGCTGTTCGCCGCCGAACTCGCGCGCCGCGACCAGGCGCATTGCCCTAGCCATGCCCTGTGCGCGGCGCTCGGCACCGTGCTCGGCACCATCACCGGCCTGCTCGGCCGCCACGCGATCGCCGCCACCACGGTTGCGATCGAGCGAGTCGTGCTGCGCCACATGACCGCGCAGATCGCGGCGCTCGAAACCAGCGATCCGGCCGCGGTCGCCATCCTCCTGGACATCGTCGAGGAGGAGCAGGAGCATCACGATCGATCGGTGGCACATCTGCGGGGCGGCCCCCTCCAGCACATCCTCGACGCCGGCGTCGGCATCGCAACCGAGGCGGTGATCTGGATCGGCATGCACCGCCGATCCGGGCCAAGGGCCATCGGACACGCACGGCGAATATCGTAATCTACGCAAATACCGTGGTTTACGTGTTTCTAACCTAATTCCCGCTAGACGCGCGGAATGAACCGTTTCGGATCAATCCTCGCCCATCACGCCCTGGCCGCGCAGCTCGCGCTCGCCGGGCTGGTAGTGGCCTGCGCGGCCTTCTGGCCTCCCAGCCAGGGGCGGATGCTGCTCGTGCCGATGCTGCCCGGCGCAGCGGACCGCATGCTCGCCCAGGCAATCGACGGCGGCGCGCAACTGCTCGGCGACGGGCCGCTGCCAGGCAGCTTCGTCGTCACGGGCACGCATTTCGCCATCGCCTCGGCGCTCCGGGGCCGGGCGATCCTCATCCTCGCGGCACCACCGGCCCTGTGCGGAGGAGCAGCCGCATGAACGAGATCGATCGTCTTCGCCGCCGCGGCGTCCGGACGCTGGTCATGGCGAGCTGGGCGACCGTCGGCGTGGTCTTCCTGCTCGGGCTGCTGCTGGGCAGCCAGCGCGAGTGGATGACCTTCCTGCTGGGCGCCGCGGCGAACATCGTCCCGACGATCGTCGCGCTGCGCCGCCGCTACGATGCCGCCGCGCGGCTGATCGTCGGCACGCTCGCCGCGATCCAGCCCGCGCTCGCCGTCTATGCGCTGACCGGCCATCCCTGGCAGATGGACTCGCACATGTATTTCTTCGTCGCGCTCTCGGGCCTGACGCTGCTCTACGACTGGCGTCCGATCGCGCTCGCCTGCGCGATGATCGCGGCCCATCACATCGTCTTCCAGCTCGCGGTGCCGGCCTGGGTGTTCGAGGGCGGCGGCAATTTCGGGCGCGTCGTCTTCCATGCCGTGGCGGTGCTGCTCGAATTCGCGGTGCTCGCCTATCTCACCACCCAGCTCGTCCGCCTGATCGAGGCGCAGGCCGATGCCCGCGCCCAGAGCGACCGCTTCGCAGCCGACGCCACCGCGCGGCGCGACGATGCCGAGGCGGCGCTCACCGCGATGCGCGCCGCCGAATCGCGCGAGCGCGCCGAGCGGGCGCGCCGCGAGACGAGCGAGCGCGACGCGACTGCCGAGCGCCGCCGCGAGATGCTGGCGCTCGCCACCGCCTTTCAGGATTCGGTCGCCGAGACGGTGCGCGACGTGACCCGTGCCGCGAGCGACCTCGATCGCTCGGCCCATGCGCTCAATTCGCTGGCCCACACGGCAAGCGTCGAGCTCGCCGCGACCGCGCACATCGCCAGCCAGGCTTCGGACACTGCGGGCGGGCTCGCCAGCGGCGTGCGCCAGCTCACCGCCTCGATCGTGGCGATCGCCACCAGCGTCGACCAGCAGGCGAATCTGAGCGGCGCGGCGCGCGGCGTCTCGCGTTCGGGCGAGAATGCGGTGCGCGCCCTGGCGGAGCGCGCGAACACCATCACCCGCTTCGCCGAATCGATCCAGGAGATCGCCGCCCGGACCAACCTGCTGGCACTCAATGCCACGATCGAAGCGGCGCGCGCCGGCGATATCGGCCGCGGCTTCGCGGTGGTCGCGCACGAAGTGAAGGCGCTCGCCAACCAGACCGGCTCCGCCACCGAGGAGATTCGCACCCTTGCCGGCACCGTCCAGGGTGGCGCCACCCTGGCGCACGGCGCGCTCGACGAGATCGCCGCCACCGTCGCCGAGGTCGCGGCGGCCGCGGAGGCGATCCGCGGCGAAGTCGACGGGCAGCGCCAGGCCGCGAGCATGATCGAAGCGACCGCCCACGACACGGCGATGGGGGCCACCCGCATGGCCGAGCGGATCGGCGCCGTCGCCACCGTGGCAAGCGACACCGAGGCGCTGTCCGACCAGGTCTCCAGCGCCGCGACCGGGCTTTCCGAGGCGGCGGTGGCGCTGGAAGCGGCGACCGACAAGTTCATCGCCCAGCTCAAGGCGGCGTGATTCCAAAAATTCCTCCCCGAGCTCGCCTCGGGGAGGGGGACCGCGACGCGGAGCGTCGTGGTGGAGGGGACCGCAGGTCACCGGCACGTGCCGCGGCGGTCCCCCTCCCCCAACAAGCCGGGGGACGAATTGGAAAGCCCCATCTCTTGCGCCCCTCACCTCGCACCCCCTATACGTTCTCCATGGCCGCTGAAGACCTGTTTGCCGCGCCGGGCGTGCCCTCCGGCACCTATGACGCCTCCTCGATCGAAGTCCTCGAAGGGCTGGAGCCGGTCCGGCGCCGCCCGGGCATGTATATCGGCGGCACCGACGAGCGCGCGCTGCACCATCTCGCCGCCGAGATCCTCGACAATGCGATGGACGAGGCGGTGGCCGGCCATGCCAACCGCATCGAAGTCACGCTCGAGGCCGGCAACCGCATCACCATCGTCGACAATGGCCGCGGTATGCCGATCGATCCGCATCCGAAATTCCCCGACAAGTCGGCGCTCGAGGTGATTCTCTCGATGCTCCACTCGGGCGGCAAATTCTCCGGCAAGGCCTATGCCACCTCGGGCGGCCTGCACGGCGTCGGCATCTCGGTGGTCAACGCGCTGTCGATCGACACCACCGTGGAGGTCGCGCGCGACAAGCAGCTCTATCGCCAGCGCTTCAGCCAGGGGAAGACGCTGGGGCCGCTCGAGCATGTCGGCGGCACGCCCAACCGGCGCGGCACCTCGGTCAGCTTCGTGCCCGATACCGAGATCTTCGGCGAGATGCTGTTCAAGCCGGGCCGGCTCTACAAGCTGGTCCGCTCCAAGGCCTATCTGTTCGCCGGCGTCGAGATCCGCTGGAAGTGCGACGCCGAGCTGATCTCCGACGGAGACCGCGAGGGCGGCCTCCCGACCGAAGCGGTGTTCCAGTTCCCCGGCGGCCTGGCCGACCATCTGAAGGAGCAGCTCGGCGCCCGCGAATGCGCCACCGCCGATTTCTTCGCCGGACGCCAGGATTTCCCGGGCGAGAACAACGGCCGCGTCGAATGGGCGGTCGCCTGGCCGCTATGGTCCGACGGGTCGTACAGCTGGTATTGCAACACCATCCCGACGCCCGATGGCGGCACCCATGAGGCGGGCCTGCGCGCCGCGCTGACCAAGGGCATCCGTGCCTTTGGCGAGCTGATCGGCAACAAGAAGGCCAAGGACATCACCGCGGACGACGTGATGACCGGCTCCGAGCTCATGCTGTCGGTCTTCATCCGCGATCCGCAGTTCCAGTCGCAGACCAAGGACCGGCTGACTTCGCCCGAGGCCGCCGGCCTGGTCGAGAAGGCGGTGCGCGACCATTTCGACCATTTCCTCGCCGACAATATGGATCGCGGCAAGGCGCTGCTCGGCTATGTGATCGAGCGGATGGACGACCGCCTGCGCCGCAAGCAGGAACGCGAGGTCAAGCGCAAGACCGCGACCAGCGCGCGCAAGCTCCGCCTGCCCGGCAAGCTCACCGATTGCTCGGCCGACGATCCGGCGGGCACCGAGCTGTTCATCGTCGAGGGCGATTCGGCGGGCGGCTCCGCCAAGCAGGCGCGCGACCGCAAGACCCAGGCGATCCTGCCGATCCGCGGCAAGATCCTCAACGTCGCCTCCGCCACCTCGGCGAAGATCCTGGCCAACCAGGAGATCGCCGACCTGATCCTCGCCATGGGCTGCGGCACCCGCAAGGATTGCGACCCCAGCAACCTGCGCTACGAGCGCATCATCATCATGACCGACGCGGACGTGGACGGCGCGCATATCGCCACGCTGCTGATGACCTTCTTCTTCCAGGAAATGCCCGACCTGGTCCGCCAGGGGCATCTCTACCTCGCCCAGCCGCCGCTCTATCGCCTGACGGTCGGCTCCAAGTCGCTCTACGCGCGCGACGACGCGCACCGGCTCGAGATCGAGACCACGGCGTTCAAGGGCAAGAAGGTGGAGGTCAGCCGCTTCAAGGGCCTGGGCGAGATGAACCCGAACCAGCTCAAGGAAACCACCATGGACCCGGCGACCCGGGGCCTGCTGCGCATCACCCTGCCCCAGGAATATGAGGAGCGCGCCGGTGTGAAGGATCTGGTGGATCGCCTCATGGGCAACAATCCCGCCCATCGTTTCGCCTTCATCCAGGAGAATGCGGCACGGCTGGACGAGGAAGTGATCGACGCCTGAGGGGGCTCGCCCTAGGCTGTCATCCCGGCCCAGCGCCGTCATCCCGGCGAAAGCCGGGATCGCGTGCGGCTCCTTTCCCGCCATCGCCTGAGGTCCCAGCCTTCGCCGTGGCGACGATGAGGGCAATAAATGTTGATATCATGATTTATCTCGCGTAGAAGTGGCGCATCCACAGCCGCCGAGGCAATGATGCGCCTGCTCCCGCTTCTCGCCGCTTTCCTGCTCGCCGCTCCCGCTTCCGCGCAGACCGCGCCGCCCCAGCCGGTTCGGGCGGACCCCGCCTTCACCCTGCGGCTCGGCGAGCTCATCGCGATCCTGAACGGTGGCGGCGACTATGCCGGCTATTTCACGCCGGCCTTCCAGGAGAAAGTGCCGCAGGCGATGCTCCAGGGCGTCACCGCGCAGCTGATCGCCGCCAATGGCAAGCCGCTTGCGATCCTGGGCGTGACGCAGGAGACGCCGTGGCGGGCCAATATACGGGTCCAGTATGAAAAGGCGGTGGCGAACGTCCTCCTCGTG
This sequence comes from Sphingomonas sp. IBVSS2, assembly GCF_002127225.1. GTDB lineage: Bacteria > Pseudomonadota > Alphaproteobacteria > Sphingomonadales > Sphingomonadaceae > Sphingomonas. The sequence continues at coordinate 8,065 of NZ_NFUR01000007.1, read as the reverse complement.
GCCGATCCGGCGCCGCCGCACCGGGTGGGCGGGCTGCTCATCCGCGGATTCGAAAGTGCCGAGAAGACGCTGCCGCAAGTCGAAACCGCCCTTGCCGCCCTGCCCGGCGATGTCGGCTATGCGATCGCGAAACTGGGCAGCGGCGCGCCGCGGCCGCTCGCCGGCCGCAATGCCGACAAGCCCTATGCGATCGGATCGGCGTTCAAGCTGGTGATCCTCGCCGAGATGGTCCGCGCCACCAATGCCGGCGAGCGCAAATGGGACGATCTCGTCACGCTCGACGGCGGCATGCTGCCCGGCGGCGGCTACACCATGAAGCCCAAGGGCACCCAGGTGACCCTGCGCGAGCTCGCCACCCAGATGATCTCGATCAGCGACAACAGCGCGACCGACATCCTGCTCCACACCCTCGGCCGCGCGAAGGTGGAGGCGATGATGCCGGTGCTCGGCATTGCCGATCCGGCGCGCAATCGGCCCTTTCTGGGCACGCTCGACGTCTTCCGGCTGAAGGGCGTCGCCGGACTGGGCGACCGCTATCTGGCGCTGGACGAGGCCGGGCGGCGCAAGCTGCTCGAGGGGGAAGTGGCCGGCATCCCGCCGATCCTGATCGACGCGACCAGCTTCACCAGGAAGATCCCCAACCGCATCGACACGCTCGAATGGTTCGAGAGCCCGAACGATCTCGTCCGGGTGATGGACTGGCTGCGGCGGAACACCGAGGGCATGGCCGGCACCGAGGCGCGCCGGATCCTGTCCGCCAATCCGGGAGTCAGCCCCGATGTGCGCGGCAAGTGGCAATGGATCGGCTACAAGGGCGGATCGGAGCCCGGCGTGATGAACATGACCCTGCTGCTCCAGGCGCAGAATGGCGACTGGTACGTCGTCACCGGCAGCTGGAACGATGTGCAGAAGGCCGTCGACGAGGGCCGCTTCGCCGCGCTGATCGGCAAGGCGGCGGAGCTGAGCGCGCCCTAGATCTCCCCGCGCATCCGGCGCCTGTGGTATTTGGTCCGTGCGCCGATGCCGAAGAGCATCAGCGCGAAGCCGGCGACGATCGCCGCCAGCGTGACGATGTTCGGGATCGGCATCCAATAGGCGTTGACCAGGATCAGCGCCGAGCCGAGCACCGCGAGGGCGACGCCGGTGCGGCGAAAGCCCTTGGCCACCTGCATCAGCTCGCGGCGATAGGCGCTGCGCTGCGCCGGATCGCGCAGATCCGGGATCGGCCGGCTCAACGATTGCCTCCGATCAGGTCGCCAAGCCCGCCCAGCACCGAGCCTTCGCCGCGATTCTGCCCGCCATGGCTGCTCGCCGCCGCCATCATGCGCCCGGCGAGGCGGGAGAAGGGCAGCGACTGGATCCAGACCTTGCCCGGCCCGCGCAGCCGCGCGAAGAACAGGCCCTCGCCGCCGAAGATCGCGCTGCGCACTCCGCCGGCGCCGACCAGGTCGAACTCCACCGAAGGCGTGAAGGCGGCGACGCAGCCGGTGTCGACATGGAGCTCCTCGCCCGCCGCCAGCTCGCGCTCGACGACCATGCCGCCGAACTGGACGAACACCCAGCCATCGCCGTCGAGTTTCTGCATGATGAAGCCCTCGCCGCCGAACAGGCCGGTCATGATCCGCCGCTGAAAGGCGATGCCCATCGACACGCCCTTGGCGGCGCAGAGGAATGCGTCCTTCTGGCAGATCAGCGTGCCGCCCACCGAATCGAGCTTCAGCGGCACGATCGCGCCCGGCACCGGCGCCGCAAAGGCCACGCGCGCCTTGCCTGAGCCGTTATGGGTGAAGACGGTGGTGAACAGGCTCTCGCCGGTGACCAGCCGCTTGCCGGCGCCGAGCAGCGCGCCCATGAAGCCGCCGCCCTGCGCGCCGCTGCCGTCGCCGAACACGGTGGTCATCCCCACCGCCGCGTCCTTCCACACCAGTGCGCCCGCCTCCGCCACCGCGCTCTCGCCCGGATCGAGCTCGATCTCGACGAACTGGAGCTCCTGCCCCTTGATCTCGAAATCGATATCGTCGGCGACACCGGCGCTGCGGCTATGGCTCCACGGGCTTTGCGGCATGATAAGGCTCTCCAATCGGTTCGGTGCCGCCTTAGCCGCTCCGGCCGGCGCCAGCCACTGGACATCGCAGGAAGGATGCGGTCCTTTCGATATGGGGGACACGAGACATGCGCATCGCGTTGGCTTTACTGGTCGCAGCGCCCATCCAGGCGCAGGAAAAGCCCGAACGGGAAACCTCCGCGCCGATCCTCGTCACGGGAAGCCCGCTCGCCGATTCGGCCCGGCGGCTCGCCGAGTGCATCGCGCATGGCTGCCCGCCTCCCGAAGATATCGCAGCGAGCATCGCGCATGCCGAGAACCAGCTGCTCGCCGGCGACTATCGCCAGGCCCGTGCCACGCTCGCGGCTGCGCGCACCCGCAACGGGCGCAACCGCAAGGCATATCCGGTGGAGATCGCGGATCTCGAACGCAATTATGGCCGGATGACCGACCTGGACGGCTTTCCGGCCCGAGCCCGTATCGCCCAGGTCGACGCCATAGATACGCTCAGGAGCGCGCTGGACCGCAAGGACACGCGCATCCTGCTCCAGCAGCTGGTTGCCGGGGACGACTTTCTGCTGACCGGCCGCACCGATGCCGCCGACCAAGTCTATCGTCAGATCGAGAAGCAGGCACGCGACGCCGGCCAGCGTCAGGTCGCAGGCGTTGCCATGCTCCGTTCCGCCACCTTGTACACTTTGCTTTCCGCACAGGACCCGATGTATCGCGGCACCGCGCGCGAACGGATCGCCCGGATCGAACGGACCGCCGCGCCCGAGCTCGACCGGATTCGCATCGGCGCCCGCGTGCTGCGCGCGCGCATTGCCGCGATCGCGGGCGACGACGGGGCAAGGAATCGCGCCATCGCCAGCCTGGCCGACGCCGGTTTCACCGAGCCCGTGCTGGTCTATGAAGACCTCCCCCTTCGAAACGGGGCGCGGGCGGCAATACGCAAGGCGATCGACTCGAATCCCGAATGGGCCGACTTCCGCTTCCGGATCGGCGCCGATGGCCGCGTGCACGACCTTGAGGAGATTCGCCGCTCGCCAGAGATATCGGCCGATTGGTCGGCGCGCGTGCGCAAGGCGATCGCCACGCGGCGCTATGCTCCGCTGCGCCTTCCGCCTGACTCGGACGGCATGGTCCGCGTCGAGCGGTTCACGCTGGTATTCGATGCGGGCGACTCCACCGGCTCGAACATGGGCATGCGTTCGAACACCGGAAGGCTGGTCTGGCTCGACCTCACCCCTGACCGGCCGACCTCGAGCATTCCGCCCTCGCTCTATGTGGCGCCCCGCCCCGCCTTCTGACAGGCCAGCGGTGCCGCGCCCGTCGCGGCGCGGGCGCGGAACGGCTCAAGCCGCGAGCGCGTCGACCAGGGACTTCACCTTCTTCTGCCGCCACTGGGGCAGGGGCGCGACCAGCCAATAGCCGAGCTTCGAGCTCTTGGGCTCGCCGACGACGACGACCCGGCCCGATTCGATGTCGCTGCGGGCCAGCAGCTCGGGCACGGTGGCACGGCCCAGCCCCTCGGCCGCAGCGTCGAGCGCGAGCCCGGCATCGGCGACGCGCACCAGCGAGCCGGCATCCTCGGCCATGCAGCCGGGCCAGGAGATGCGCACGTCGATGCTGCCGCCCGGCCGCTCGACCGTGACCATCCCGTCGCTCTCCAGCGCCTCGCCCTCATGCTCCCCGGGCCCCTCGCCCCAGCGGATGGCGAGATCGAGATTGGCCTCGGTGAAGTCGATCGCCTCGTCAGCGGGGACGAGCATGAAGCGCAGGTCGCTGTCCTCGCGCGCGATCTCGGCCAGGCGCGGCATCAGCCACTTCGCGGTCAAGTCGCGCGGCGCGGCGATGGTCAGCGACTTGGACGACTGGCCCGCCTGCATCGCGCGCACGCTTTCCTCGAACTGGAGGAAGCCTGCCCGCAGCGCCGCCAGCCCGGCCTCGGCCTCGGGGGTGAGCTCCAGCCCCTTGGTAGTGCGGCGGAACAGGACGACGCCCAGCGTATCCTCCAGCGCGCGGATCTGCTGGCCGACGGCCGCCGGCGTCACCGCCAGCTCGTCCGCCGCGCGCGTGAAACTCAGGTGCCGCGCCGCCGCGTCGAGCACGCGCAGGCCGTTCAAGGGAAGATGCGTCCGCTTCATAGCTCCCCTCCCGCTTGCGGGAGGGGTCGGGGGAGGGCCCGACGTGGGTTGGAGCGGGACAGGCCCTCCCCTAACCCCTCCCGCAAGCGGAAGGGGGACTTGTTGTGCGTCCGCTTCATTCCGCCACCGCCGGCGCCGTGAGCGCGAACTTGGGGATGGCGACGTCGAACGCCGAGCCATCCTCCCCGATCATGTGATAGCTGCCCTGCATATTCCCCATCGGCGTGCTCAGCGGGCAGCCCGAGACATAGTCGAAGCTCGCCCCCGGCGCGATCATCGGCTGCTCGCCGACCACGCCCTCGCCCTCCACGGTGTGGCGGGCGCCGCGGCCGTCGGTGATGATCCAGTGGCGCGTCAGGAGCTGCACCGTCATCGGCCCGCTATTCTCGATGCGGATGTGATAGGCCCAGAACCAGCGGCCACGATCGGGCTCGCTCTGCTCGGGAAGATAGCTCACCGACACGCGCACGGTGATCCCGCGCGTTTCCGCCGCATCGGTGAACAATGCGTCCATCACAATCCGGCGGCCCTCAGCGCCTGGTCCAAGTCGGCGATCACGTCCTCGGAATCCTCCAGCCCGACATTCAGGCGCAGCATGCCCTCGGTCACGCCCATCTCCAAGCGCTTCTCCTCGGCCACGCTCGAATGGGTGGTGGAGGCCGGATGCGTCATCAGCGAGCGCGAATCGCCGATATTGTTCGAGATGTCGACCAGTTCGAGCGCATCGAGCAGCGCGTGCGCCTGCTTGCGGCCGCCATCGACCTCGAACGAGAAGATCGGGCCCGCCGCGTCCATCTGGCGGTTGAAGAGGTTGTGCTGCGGGTGGCTGGGCAGCGCCGGGAAATTGATCCGCGGCACGCGCGCCTCGAGGAAGCTGCCTACCTTCAGCGCATTCTCGCTCTGGCGGCGGATGCGCAGATCGAGCGTCTCCAGTCCCTTGAGCACCACCCAGGCGTTGAACGGCGACAGCGTCGGCCCGGTGTTGCGGGTGAAGGGCAGCAGCACGTCGTTGATGAAGGCGGAGGAGCCGGCGACCGCGCCGGCGAGCACGCGGCCCTGCCCGTCCATCATCTTGGTCGCCGAATAGGCCACCACGTCCGCGCCGAACTCCAGCGGGCGCTGCAGCGCGGGCGTGGCGAAGGCATTGTCGACCACGCTGGTGATGCCGTGCCTGCGGGCGATGGCGCACACCGCTTCCAGATCGACCACGTCCATCGTCGGGTTGGCGGGCGTCTCGAAGAAGAACACCTTGGTGTTCGGGCGCACCGCGTCCGCGAACTGCTGCGGGTCGCGCGCGTCGATCACCGTGGTCTCCACGCCGAAGCGCGGAAGCAGGCTGTCGGTCAGCCAGCGGCAGGAGCCGAAGGCGGCGCGGCCCTGGACGATATGGTCGCCCGCGCTCACCTGGCAGAGGATCGCGGCCGTCATCGCCGCCATGCCCGAGGACATGGTGCGGCACGCCTCGGCGCCCTCGAGCAGCGCAATCCGCTCCTCGAGCATCTCCACCGTCGGGTTCTGCAGGCGCGAATAGGTCATGCCCTGCTGCTCGCCCGCGAAGCGCGCGGCAGCATCGCCGGCGCAATCATAGGCGTAGCCGGACGTGAGGAACATCGCCTCGCTCGTCTCGCCCCATTCCGAACGCGCGGTGCCCCCGCGCACGGCCTGGGTGGCGGGTTTCCAGTTGCGGGTTACGCTGCGGTCTTGGCCGGTACGACGCTTCATAGTGCGAGATGCTTTGCGGCTGAGGGGACGGGGCGTCAACACCGCTCGTCACTTGGGCGCCGACAAGTCCTGCTTCGTCGCTCCGCGGATCCGGAAACCAAGTTCAGCATGACGGCCACGAAACGCTCGGCTAATCAACGCGCCATGCTCGATCGCCTCAAGGCCCTGCAGGACCGTCCCTGGCTCGTCGCCCTGCTCCTCGCCATCGCCGTGCAGACGCTGTTCCTGGTCCATCTCGACCAGCCGAGCGTGATCATGTTCGACGAGGTGCATTACCTGCCCGCCGCCCAGGCCCTGCTCGACCTGTCGGGCCCGCGCAACGTCGAGCATCCGATGCTCGGCAAGGAGCTGATCGCGGCGGGCATGGCGCTGCTCGGCGACAATCCCTTTGGCTGGCGCATCGCCTCGACGCTGGCGGGCACCGCCACGGTGCTCGGCGTCTTCGCGTTCCTCTGGCTGCTGGCCGGCACCATGCGCACCGCGCTGGTCGGCGCGGTGCTCACCACGCTCAACCAGACCGTCTATGTCCAGGCACGCACCGGCATGCTCGACATCTTCCTCGGCGCCTTCCTGGTCTGGGCGCTGGTGATGCTGCTCTGGTCGATGCAGGGCAGCGGCAGGGCGGTGTGGTGGCGCTGGATCGCCGGCAGCGCGCTGCTCGGCTGCGTCACCGCGGTCAAATGGGCGGGTGTGCCCTATATCGTGCTCGCCGCGCTCGCCTTCCTCGTGATCCGCGCGCGCGACGTGCGCCTGGCGAAGCAGCCGATCCTTTCGGCGTTTTCGGGCAAGGGGCAACGCCATTGGGCCGGCCTGCCCGCCGTCCCGGCGATCCTGGCGATGGGCGTGGTGAGCGTGCTCACCTATTTCGTCACCTTCGCCCCGGCCTTCTTCTACACCACCGATCCGCTGACCTCGCTTTCCGGCCTGTTCAGCCAGCAGATCCACATGTGGCAGATGCAGACGCAGATCCTGCCGCACCACACCTATCAGTCGAGCTGGTGGAGCTGGCCGCTGATGCTGCGGCCGATCTGGTATTTCTACGAATGGGACCGGGGTGCCCAGCGCGGCGTGCTGCTGATCGGGAATCCGCTGATCATGTGGGGCGGCCTGGTCGCGGTGGCGGCCTGTTACTGGGCCTGGTTCAGGGACAGGGCGATCCGGCCGCTGGCAATGGCGCTGCTATGGACCGCGTCGCTGGCGATCTATGTCGTCATCCCCAAGTCGATCGGCTTCTATTATTACTATCACCCCAGCAGCATCTTCCTGTGCATGGTGCTGGCGATCGCGTTCCAGCATTTCGATCGCGGCCGGAACCGCGGCTGGGAGGAATGGTTCGCCGCGCTCTCGCTGCTGGTGTTCGGCTATTTCTATCCGATCCTCTCGGCCGCCCCGCTGGCGGACAGCCAGGGCTTCACCCATTGGATGTGGATCGGCAGCTGGCGGTAGCCAACTCCCCGCCCTGGAAGGGAGGGGTCGGGGGTGGGTGGATTGCTCGCTATACGGCGCCGCGAGCGCCAGCCCATCCATACCGCCAGGACGCCACCTACCCCTAACCCCTCCCTTCCAGGGCGGGGAACTTCAGTACCGTCCCCAGACGAAGCGCGAGGACAGGGCAAAGTTCCACACCGCGGCAACGGCGATGCCGGCCAGCGCCGCGAAGCGCCAGTCGCCATGCTGGACATTGTGCAGGAACGCCGCCACGCCGACATTCGCCGCAGCCCCCACGCTGCACACCAGGCAGAAGGAGAACCAGCCGGCCAGCATCGGGCCCGCGCCCTTCAACCGCTGCTCGCGATAGGTGAGCGCATTGTTCAGGAAGAAATTGAAGGTCATCGCCGCCGCGGTGGCGAGGATGGTCGCACCGACAAAGGGCCAGTTGAGACCGCGGAACAGCGCACCGAGCACGAGGAAATGCACGCCCGCGCCGAGCGCGCCGATGCCCGAGAACATCACGAAGCGCACCGGCACCACCCGGCCGAACATCCGGTCGTAGAGCGCGATGAGATATTCCATCGCCACCACATAATCGAGCTTGCTCTCCCCCAGCGCCCGCGTCCGAAACACATAGGGCAGCTCCAGGAACTTCAGCGGCCGCGGCGACGCGGTCATGATGTCCAGCAGGATCTTGAACCCGATCGCCGACAGCGTCGGC
>NZ_NFUR01000006.1 GCF_002127225.1 Sphingomonas sp. IBVSS2 | reverse complement strand
AAAACTACCCCTGACCCTTTCCACGGCCGCAATACAGGGGAGGCACGCCGCAGCATCAAGTCTCGACGCGACACGCCACCAATGCCAACCAACCATCGTCGTCGAGCGCCGAGCGCCTGGGAAGAGAACGCGCCGGTCCTTCCTTCCGTCATCCCCCGGCTGCCCAATGGCAGACCGGGACAGACGCGCTTCCCGCCCAGGCCCCGCGCCTCGCTCCACTCCGTCATCCCGCCCAAATCGTCATCTCCGCCAAAGCCGGGATCTCATGCCGTAGCGCAGGACAGGAGCCGCACGAGACCCCGGCCTTCGCCTGGGTGACGGTGGGCGCTTGCCGGGGAATCACCGACCGCGCCGAAGCTCAGGCCGCGGGCGGTTCCCACAGCTCGATCGGATTGCCCTCGGGATCGTGGATGCGGGCGAAGCGGCCGGTCTCCGGCGTGTCCCACTCGTCTTTCGTGGTGATCTCCACGCCGCGCGCATTGAGCTGCTCGAGCAGGCTGTCCAGGTCGCGCACGCGGAAGGTGAGCATGCAGCTCTTGTCCGACGCGAAATAGTCCGTCGTCGCCTTGAACGGCTCGAACACCACCGGGCCGGGTTCCGGATGCCAGAACCACGGGCTGGTCTGGCCGCTCTCGTCGGTCCCGAAGCCGCCGCCCACGCCGAGCACCTCGCCGTACCAGGCCTTGAGCCCCTCGGGATCCTGCGCCCGGAAGAAGAAGCCCCCCAGTCCGATCACCGGCATTCTCGATCTCCTTCTGTCAGGCGGCCTCGGCCACCGTTCCATCGCCCGTCGCGGCCTCGAGCAGGCGGCGCTCGATCGTCTTCAACCGGCCGCCGCTCTCGATCTTATCGCCGATCAGATCGGTCAGATAGAAGGTATCGACCGCGCGCTCGCCATAGGTGGCGACATGCGCGGAATGGATCGTCACCTTCGACTGGAACAGCGCATAGGCGAGGTGGAAGAGCAGGGCCGGCCGGTCGCGCGCATTGATCTCGACCACGGTGAAGCGGTTCGAGGCATTGTTGTCGATCAGCACGTTCGGCTCGATCGCAAAGGCTTCCGCGCGGGGGCGGACGAGCGGCTTGGCCTTGAGCCGGTCCTGGAGCTTGGCGCGGTTGGCCAGCGCATCGGCGATCGTCGCCTTGATCCGGTTGAGCCGCGCCTCCTCGTCAAAGGGGCGCCCCAGCGGGTCCTGGATCAGGAAATTGTCGAGCGCCATGCCGTCGCGGGTGGTGTGGATGCGCGCATCGATGATGTTGCCGCCGGCGACATGGATCGCCCCGGCGATGCGATAGAACAGGCCGGGATGGTCGGCGGCATAGACCGTCACCAACGTCGCGCCGCGCTCGGGATAGACCTGTGCCTCGACCGAGAGCTGCGCATCGCCCGCCGCGTCGATCTGGCGGGCATTGCGCTCGAGCACGTCGGCCGGCTCGGCGATCCAGTAGCTCTCGGTCATCCGCTTCCTGAACGCGGCCATCCGCGCCTCGTCCCAGCGGAGCAGCTGGGCGAGCTCCTCCTGCTTGGCGGCGATCCGCTCGGTCCGTCCGCGCTGCTTGTGGCCGAGGCGGAGCACTTCCTCGGTGGCGTCGTACAGGTCGGCGAGCAGCTGGCGTTTCCAGCCGTTCCACACGCCCGGCCCCACTGCACGGATGTCGACGATGGTGAGCAGCAGCAGCATGCGCAGCCGTTCGGGACTCTGCACCTGGCCGGCAAAATCGAGGATCGTCTTGAAATCGCTCAGGTCGCGCTTGAAGGCGGTGGCGGACATGATCAGGTGCCAGCGCACCAGCCAGGCCACTGTCTCGGTCTCGGCCGGGCTCATCCCGAGCCGCGGGCATAGCCGCCCGGCCACGTCGGCGCCCAGGATCGAGTGGTCGCCGCCACGCCCCTTGGCGATGTCGTGCAGCAGCACCGCGACATAGAGCGCGCGGCGCTGGGCGATCTGCTTGAAGATGCTGGTGCCGAGCGGGTGGTCGTCCTTGAGCTCGCCCTTCTCGATCTGGTTGAGCAGCCCGATCGCCCGGATCGAATGCTCGTCCACCGTATAATGATGGTACATGTCGAACTGCATCTGCGCGACGACCCGGCCGAAATCGGGCACGAAGCGGCCGAACACGCCCGCCTCGTTCATCCAGCGCAGCACTGTCTCCGGATTGCGCGGCGACGTCAGCACGTCGAGGAACAGCGCATTGGCGCGGGGATCGTCGCGCACTTCGTCGACCAGCTTGGCATCGCGCGCGGCGGCGCGCATCGCCAGCGGGTGGACTTCGAGATTGTGCAGGTCGGCCAGCTGGAACAGCTCGATCAGCCGCACCGGATCTTCGCGGAAGAAATCGTCGCGCGGCAGGGCAAGGCGGCCGCGATCGAGCGTGAAGCCCTTGAGCTTGCGGGGGCGGCGCCACAAGGTCGGGAAGCCGAAGCGGCTGCCGCGGGCCGCGAACTTCTCGTCCAGATGGGCCAGGAACACGCCGGTCAGGTCGCCCACCACCTTCGCCTGGAGGAAGTAGAAGCGCATGAACCGCTCCACCTTCGACATGCCGGGCCGGTCCGCATAGCGCATCCGCTCGGCGATCTCGCGCTGGACGTCGAAGGTCAGCCGGTCCTCGGCGCGTCCGGTGATCAGATGGAGATGGCAGCGCACCGCCCAGAGGAAGTTCTCGGCCCGGCGGAACTGGCGGAACTCCAGCTTGGTGAGCAGCCCCTTCTCGACCAGCTCCGCGGGCTCGCGGACGTTATAGGCGTATTTCCCGATCCAGAAGAGCGTGTGCAGGTCGCGCAGCCCGCCCTTGCCTTCCTTGACATTGGGTTCGACGACATAGCGGCTGTCGCCCATCCGCTTGTGCCGCGCCTCGCGCTCGGCAAGCTTCTCGGCGATGAAGGTGCGCGCGGTATCGGCCTGGACCTCCGCCTTGAAGCGCGCCGCGGCCTCGTCGTAGAGCGCGGTGTCGCCCCAGACATAGCGCGCCTCGAGCAGGGCGGTGCGCACCGTCACATCGGCCTTGGACTGGCGCACCATCTCGTCGAGCGAGCGCGACGAATGGCCGACCTTCAGCTGCATGTCCCACAGCGAATAGAGCATCGATTCGATCACCTGCTCGCACCAGCCGGTGACCTTCCAGGGCGCGAGGAAGCCGATGTCGATGTCCGAATGCGGCGCCATCTCGCCGCGGCCATAGCCGCCCACCGCGATCAGCACCATGCGCTCGGCGGCGCTGGGATTGGGGTTGGGGTGCAGCCGCTCCGTGGTGAAGTCCCAGAGCAGGCGCAGGAGCTGGTCGATCAGAAAGGCGCCCGCCGCCGCGATCTCGTGCCCGCGGGAAGGATGCTCGGCGAGGCGGGCGGCGATCTCGGCCCGTCCGGCATCGAGCGCCGCCTTGAGTTCCTTCGTCCCGGCCGCGCGCAGCTTCGCCCCGTCCTTGGCCTGCAGCGCATGCAGCCGCTCGGCAACGCCGCGCCGGTCGATCAGCGCGCGGCGATTGGGGACATTGTCGAAGCGGCTGGACATGCCGCGGAGATAGAGGCTCGCGGCGCGCGCGTCATCCACTCAGTTCCTCCCCCAGGCAAGCCGGGGGAAGAATTGCAGAATCAGCCGACGAAGGCGCGCTCCAGCACGAAGCTGCCGGGGTTCGCGTTCGAGCCCTCGGTGAAGCCATGGCCCTCGAGCATGTGCGCGAAATCCTTGATCATCGCGTTCGAGCCGCAAAGCATGATGCGGTCGGTCTCGGGGTTGAGCTCGGGATGCCCCTGGACCGGTGCCTTGAACAGCCAGCCATTCTCGATGAGCTGGCCGATGCGTCCGCTGGTGCGGAACGGCTCGCGAGTCACGGTGGGTATATAATGGAACTGGAGCAGCGCCTGGTCCGCCACCAGCGGATCCCCCGCCAGCTGCGCGGTCAGTTCGTCATGATAGGCAAGGTCGCTCACCCGGCGCGTGGAATGGACGATCACCACCTGGCTGAACCGGTCATAGATGTCGGGATCGCGCGCCAGGCTCAGGAACGGCGCCAGGCCGGTGCCGGTGGCGAGCATGAAAAGCCGCTTGCCGGGCAGCAGCGCGTCGGCGACGAGCGTGCCGGTCGGCTTCTTGCCGAGATACACCTGATCGCCCGGGCGGACGAGCTGCAGGCGCGACGTGAGCGGGCCGTCCTCGACCTTGATCGACAGGAACTCGATCTCGTCCGACCAGGTCGGGCTGGCGATCGAATAGGCGCGCATCAGCGCCTTGCCGTCCACTTCGAGCCCGATCATCACGAACTCGCCCGCGCGGAAGCGGAAGCTCGCCGGGCGCTCGATCGCGAAGCTGAACAGATGCTCGTTCCAGTGCTTCACCCAGCGGACGGCGCACGTCTGAAACGCGGCGTGCTCGGGAAGGACGATCGGCGGGCGGGCATGCATGTTCACGGGGTCAGGTCTCTCTAATTTCACTTCAACGCCCGATTGCGACGGCAATCCGCGCCACCGCTACAGATAGCGGAAGGCGCGCTTCGGGCTTCACGATCTGCTCGATGATGGCATCGACGCGCGGCTGCGCGCCGGCGCGTGCTAGCGCATGCAGCGAAAGGAGCAAGGCCTCGTCGTCGCCTATTTCCGCCGCGAAAGGCGGTTTGAAGCGAAGTTGGGACAATGACTCGCGCTCGAGCAGCAGCATCGCCATGTTGAGATCGGGGAGCATGTTCGCAAGCCCCTGTCCCTGCAATACGGGTCCCAGCGCCGAGCACGGGCAGCGGCCGGCACGCACGCTCGCCACCCATTGCCGCATCGAGCAGAGCAGCAATCGGTCGATCGGCACGACCTCGGCGACGGAGCGATCCAGGAACTGGTACAAAGGCGATCCCCATGCCCCGGGGGGAATCCGGGCACGCGAATCGCCTTAGCGTTTGTTGCGAATGATTAGCAATAGCGTAGTTTTTATTCGACGCGCGAAAGCCTGGCTATCTCCGCGGTCAGCGCATCGATCTTCGCGTGCAGGCTGTCGATCTGCACCTCCGTGCGCAGATTGGTCTCATAGTCGAGCCGCGCCTCCAGCCGGTCCTTCGCCGCCTGGCGATTCTGGCTCATCATGATGATCGGGGCCTGCAGCGCCGCGAGCATCGACAGCATCAGGTTGAGGAAGATGAAGGGGAACGGATCGAAGGCATGCGCGCCGAGCAGAATCGTGTTCAGCAGCGCCCAGGCGCCGAGGAACAGGCCGAAGCCGATGATGAAGCTCCAGGAGCCGCCCACCGCGGCGACGCGATCGGCCAGCTTCTCGCCAAAGGTCAGCCGCGCGTCGAACAGCGCGTTCGGATCGCGCCCGATGCCCAGGCGGCGGAGATCCGACAGGAAACGGATGGCTGCGTTCATGTTACACCTCACTGCCGACCGGCCGCCCTTCCCGATTTCTCAGGCGGCCGGTACGCGAGGTGAGCGGATCAGCTCAGCGCGGCGGCCCTGGGCGGCACGGTCGATCGACTATGATCGTTGCTGGACATGACCCCATTCTCGGAGTTGTGGCGGTTGCGGGCGCACGACTGTGCGTCCACGGTCGAGATGGCGGCGGCGCCCCCGGATTTCAAATGAAAAAGCCGTCATGTTCGCAGGGGCCGCGCAGGCGCCGAATCCGCTCCCGGTCCCTTCCGGATGCTTAAGCAGTTGATGGGCACCCCGTCCGGGTGCGATGACGGATATGTCTGAGCAACAGGGATTGGATAGTCGCGATGCTTCGGGGATGGGGCGATCTCTTGCCGCCGGATGAAAGACTCCGGGCCTTCGGGCCGGAATCCCGGCGCGCGGTCGCGGCCATCGCGATCGCCGCATGAACGAGTTGCCGGCCGGGCTCACCGCCGAGCAGGTCGAGGTGTTGCGCCTCGTCCAGCAGAATCTTTCCTCGAAGGAGATCGCCCGCCTGCTCGGCATCTCGAAATCGGCCATCGACCAGCGGCTCGACCGTGCACGCCAGGTGCTCGGAGCTTCCTCGCGGCGCGAGGCGGCACGCATCTTCGCCGGGCTCGAGCCGGGATATGACCGAATCACACGTGACCCGGCGGCGCTTGTCTATCCGGCCCCGGCGACTGCATTTCCGTCGGCGGCGGACAGGAACGACATGCCCGTCCAGCGGGTCCAGGCGACGCGGAGCGCGTTCGACATGGATCCGGGGGTTGGACATGTCAGCCTGCGCCAGCTGTTGAAGGGGGTACGGCCACATGATCTCGGTACCGCACAGCGGTTCATCCTCACGCTGCTGGTCGCCATCGGCGTGCCGATGCTGCTCGGCGGATTGAGCATGCTGCTCTACGGCGTCGTCGCCATAGGCCGCCTCTTCCTCCGCTAGCCCTCGCCAAAACCCAATGTCGCAACAACCTGCGCCGGCCCTGCCGCGCGGGGAAAGGAAAACGCATGTCCAATCTCCCGCATCTCGACGCCATCACCATCGTGGCCAGGGCCACCATCGCCGGCGAGCAGGCCTCGGACGCCGCATTGCGCAATCTGGCGGACCTGGTGAGCGCGACCACGACGCAGGCCGAGGCGATCCAGCTTCCGCCCCATGCCACCCAATCCACGCTCGACCATCTCCGCACCGCGATGATCGCCGCCTTCGACAGCCGCCGGGCCGTGGTGATGGCCCATCAGGAACTCGGCGCGCTCGCCCAGCGGCTCGGCGCATCGCCGGAGTCGTTCGGCGACCTCTGGCCGTGCCCGCGCTTCCCGACCGGTGCCACCGAGCAGGCGCCGCGCCTGCGCGCCGCCGCCTAACGGCTTGACCGCGCCCCATGGGACGGGCAGCCGTCCGTCCCATGTGGCACGTCGCAGTCTTTCTGATCCTGCTCCTTGCGAGCGTCGGCTATGCGTTCTGGCGTCGCGGCGCGCCCGAGAGGATCGGAGCGGCAGTCGTGCTGGGAGGCACGCTCGGGTCGTTCTTCGCCGTGTCCGGCGCGCATGCGCGCTGGCTCAATCTGGAAACGGGCCTGCTGATCGTCGACGCGACGATGCTGGCCGCGATTCTGATCCTCGTCGTGCGGGCTAACCGATTATGGCCGATTCCCATGGCCGCGTTGCTGATCGTTCAGGTCGCGGGGCATTTCCTGAAGACCCTCGATCCGCACATCTATCCGTTCCTCTACTGGCTCACCAGCAGCCTGTGGAGCTATCTCGTCACGGCGATCCTGATCGTGGCGACGCGCAACCATCGCAGACGCCTGAAGAAACGGGGGCAGGACGCCTCGTGGAACGCCTCATCGCGCCGTTCCTTGGCGAGCGATCCGGCGATCTTGCGCGAACCCTGATCGCGGCGCACGGCTCGCTCGCCGCGGTGCTGAACGCGGACGAGACGCTGCTCGGCGAGGAGCTGGACGGCGACGATCGTGCCGCCGCGCTGCTCGCGGTCACGCGCGAGATCCACCTGTTCCTGCTGCGCGAACCCATCCGGGACCGCGAGATCGTCGGCAACTATGCCGACCTCGTCGCCTATCTGCGCGCGGACCTGACGTACAAGCGCACCGAGCAGGTCCGCATACTCTTTCTCAGCTCGGCCAACCGCCTGCTCCGCGACGAGATCGTCAGCGAAGGCTGTCTCGACGAAGCGCCGCTCTATGTGCGGGACATCCTGCGCCGCGCCCTTCAGGTGGGGGCCGGCGCGATCATCGTCGTCCACAATCATCCGTCAGGCGACGCGACGCCCAGCAAGGCCGATATCGACATCACCCGGCAATTGATCGACGCGGGCAGGACGCTGGGCGTCGTCGTCCACGATCACCTAGTCGTTGCCGGCAGCGGAATCGTCAGCATGCGGAATCTGGGGCTCATCTGAACCCCAGATCCAGCGATCCTGCCGGACTCGCCCCGGCGTCTGGGCAATCAGATCATGCCCGTGCTGGAGATAGGTCGCGGCAATGTCGAGCCCCGCTTCATCGCAGATCTCGATGGCCTCGGCGGCCAGGCGCAGGGCGCGGGCGCGCGCATCTTCGTTGGACATGCGGGGAAAATAGAGTCGCGCCGGCGCAGGGTAAAGGACGCGTCCCCACAATCGCTACCGTTACGGATGCATCCCCGCTCAGTCCGCCTTCTTCGCCACGCCCACCAGCGCCGGGCGGAGCAGCCGGTCGCGGATCATGTAGCCCGACTGGATCTCCTGCACGATCGTACCCGGCTCGGCATCGGCGCTCGGCACTTCCATCATCGCCTGGTGGCGATTGGGATCGAGCGCCTCGCCCAGCGCGACGATCTTCGAGATGCCGTGGCGCGCAAAGACCGAATCGAGCTCGCGGCCGGTCGCCTCCAGGCCGGTCACCAGGCCCTTGAACTTCTCGTCGTCCTTCAGCTCGGCCGGGATCGCGGCGAGCGCGCGCGAAAGATTGTCGGCCACCGACAGCACGTCGCGCGCGAAACCGGTCGCGGCATAGGTCTTGGCGTCCTGCGCCTCCTTCTCGGCGCGGCGGCGGACATTCTGCGTCTCGGCCTGGGCATACATCACCGCCGACTTCGCCTCGGCGAGCTGCGCCTCGAGTTCCGCCACGCGATCCTGCTCGGCCGCTTCGGGCGCAGCCTCCGCGGTTTCCGCGCGCAGCGTCGTGTCGTCCGTATCCGTCACCTTCGATTCTTCCGTCATATTTCCCTGTTCAGGTCAGCAATCGGGCCAATGTGGCCGCCGTGAAATCCACCATGGGGACGACTCGCGCATAGTTCAACCGCGTCGGCCCGATCACGCCCACCACGCCGACCACGCGCCCGTCCAGCGCACGCACCGGCTTGGCGATCACCGACGAGCCCGACAAGGCGAACAGCTTGTTCTCCGATCCGATGAAGATGCGCGTCGCTTCGCCTTCCCGGGCCGAATCGAGCAGCCGGGCGATCTCCTCCTGCCCTTCGAGCTCGTCGAGCAGCCGGCTGACCTTGTCGAGATCCTCCGTCGCGGCGGTATCGATCAGCCGTGCCTGGCCGCGCACGATCAGCACCGGCCGGCGGCCGCCATCCTCGCTCCACACCGCCAGCCCGCGGGCCACCAGCGCGGCGGCGGCACTGTCGAGCGCCGCGCGCTGCTGGCCGAGCTCGCGCTCCACCCTGGCCCGCGCCTGGCTGAGCGTGAGCCCACCAAAGGTGCCGGTGAGGTAGTTTGCCGCGCGCTGCAGTGCCGCCGGGTCCATACCGGGCAGCTCGACCACCCGGTTCTCGACCGAGCCGTCCTCGCCCACCAGCACCGCCAGCGCGCGGTCGCGGCTGAGCGGCACGAACCCGAACTGGCGGAGCACCGGCTCGGCCTTGGGCACCAGTACCAGCCCCGCACATGCCGACAGGCCGGAGAGTGCGGCGGTGGTGTTGGCCAGCGCCTCCTCCACCGGGCCATGCTCGGCGGCGTTGCGCTCGATCGCCGCGCGCTCCTCGATCGAAGGCTCACTCGCCTGCATCATGCCGTCGACGAACAGGCGCAGGCCCGTCTCGGTCGGCATGCGGCCGGCGCTGGTGTGCGGCGCGGCCAGCAGCCCCAGCTCCTCCAGGTCCTGCATCACGTTGCGGATCGAGGCGGGCGAGAGGTTGAGCCCGGAGATCTGGGCGATCGTCCGCGATCCCACCGGCGCGCCGGTGTCGAGATAGGACTCGACCACCATGCGGAACACGTCGCGGGCGCGGTCGGTCAGTTCGCGGATCGGCGGGGTGATCATGCCTTTGATCTAGGGGCAGCCGCCCCTCGGCTTCAAGGCCGCTCGCCGATCAGCGCCTGGATCGGCAATGCCTCCACGGCATCGCCCAGCGCCTGGCCGAGCGCCCGGTTCTTCTCCGCGAGGCAGCCATAATAGAAATAGAGCCCCTGGCTGTCGCCGATCGCACGGGTCCAGGTGACGTCGACGCTGGGCATGTCGGTTGCCGCCGGCTCGCAATTCTTCTCGCCCGGCGCGTAGCGGACCTGGCCGCTCGCCGGCCGGTACGGCGCCAGCTTGGCGGCAAAGGCGTCATATTGCGCGGGGCTGAGCTTGAACGCCCTCTCGCCGGTCACTGCCGTGAACCGCTTGCCCTCGAACATGCCGGTGCCATCGGGGCGCACGGTGACGGCGTAGATCGGGCAGCGGCCGAAACAGGCGCCGGTCTCGTAGCGGATCGAATCGCCTTCGATCGGCACCGGCCTGCCCGGCCCGCCGCTCGGCTCGACGCAGCCCGCCAGTGCCAGCGTGCCGAATCCCATGATCAAGAGCCTGCGCATTCCCCTGTTCCTCCACGGATCACCCGCCAAGACTGGCGCGTTCCCACCGTTACGTCTACGTGCCGCTGCGAACCTTGCAGGAGACTGAAGCAGATGCGCCCTTCCGGCCGCGCCCCCGACGAGATGCGTACGATCACGATCGAGCCCCATTTCACGCGCCATGCCGAGGGTTCGGTGCTGATCAGCTTCGGCGACACCCGCGTGCTCGTCACCGCCAGCGTCGAGGAACGGCTGCCGCCCTGGCTGAAGGGCAAGGGCGAGGGCTGGGTCACCGCCGAATATGGCATGCTCCCCCGCGCCACCCATACGCGCGGCCAGCGCGAGGCGGCCAAGGGCAAGCAGTCCGGCCGCACGCAGGAGATCCAGCGCCTGATCGGCCGCAGCCTTCGCGCCGTGACCGATCTCAAGCTGCTCGGCGAGCGCCAGATCACGCTCGACTGCGACGTGATCCAGGCGGACGGCGGCACCCGCACCGCGGCGATCTCGGGCGCCTTCGTCGCGCTGCGCATCGCAGTGAACAAGCTGATGGCGGCAGGGCTGATCAAGGAAGACCCGATCACCGCGCAGGTCGCGGCGGTCTCCTGCGGCATCTACAAGGGCATTCCGGTGCTCGACCTCGATTATGACGAGGACAGCGCCGCCGACGCCGACGCCAATTTCGTCCTGCTCTCCAACGGCAACATCGCCGAGGCGCAGGCGACTGCCGAAGGCGCGACCTATGACGAGGAAGGGCTGCTTCGCCTGCTCCGCCTCGCGCGGATCGGCTGCAACCGGATCTTCGACGCACAGCTGAAGGCAATCGGATGACCAGCGAGAGCGAAGTTCCCAAGGACATCGGCCCCCAGGCGATCCGCAAGCTGAAGCCGGGCAGGCTGGTGATCGCCAGCCACAATGCCGGCAAGGTGCGCGAGATTCGCGAGTTGCTCGGCCCCTATGGGGTCGAACCGGTCTCCGCGGCCGAGCTGGACCTGCCCGAGCCCGAGGAGACGGGCACCACCTTCGTCGCCAATGCCGAGTTGAAGGCGCTGCAGGCGGCGGACCTTTCCGGCCTGCCCGCGCTCGCCGACGATTCGGGGCTGTGCGTCGAGGCGCTGAACAACGAGCCCGGCATCTTCTCCGCGCGCTGGGCGGGGGAGAGCAAGGACTTCGGCTTCGCGATGCGGCGGGTGGAAGATCGGCTAGCGGCGTTGCCGCCCGAGACCAGCCGTGACGCGCATTTCGTCTGCGCCCTCGCCCTCGCCTGGCCCGATGGGCATGTCGAATGGTTCGAGGGCCGGGTCGACGGCACGCTCGTCTGGCCGCCGCGCGGCGGCCAGGGCTTCGGCTATGATCCGATGTTCGTGCCCGCCGGCCATGCGCAGAGCTTCGGCGAGATGGAGCCTTCGGCCAAGCATGCGATGAGCCACCGCGCCGACGCCTTCCGCCAGCTCGTTGCCGCGGTGCTCGACCAGGAAAGGTGATTCGCGCCGCGTTAAGGATTTATTTCCCGCAACCTCGAACCCAAAGTTAAGTTATGACCCCTGCAATCAGAGCCAAGCGAGGGGTCGCAGAAATGGGTTCGTTCCGCCAGCTGGCGACGATGATACGACACGTCCACGAGACGCATATCCACGGCATCGCCGAAGAGGATGCGGAGGGGATCACGCTCGAGCAAGGCGGGGCCGGTGCCGACCAGCGCGGATTTGCGGAGGATGCGCAGGTCGCCGAAACGGAGAAGGTGCAAGCCTGACTGCCCTGGGAGCCCGGTCTCCCGGGCCCTTTCCCTGTTCTGCGGAGAACCCCGGGGCTGAGCCTCGCCGGGGGGCGGTGGTGGACAGGGCTGGATTCGAACCAGCGTACGCTTGCACGGGCAGATTTACAGTCTGCTGCCTTTAACCACTCGGCCACCTGTCCATGGCGCCGTTCGGCGAGAGGGGGCCCATTGCCGAAGCCCTGCGCCCCTGTCAACGCCTTGCGCGCAACCTTTGTGCGGCATAGCGTCCGCCGCTTCCATGCAGAGACTTCATTGGGGGGCACCCATGCGCCGACTTTCCTTCGCCATCGCCACGCTGCTCGCGGCCACCGCCACGGTGCCGCTCGCCATCGCCAAGGGCCCGGACGGCCCCAGCGCGCCGGTCGACCAGATCGTGGACCAGGGCACCCGCCACGGCGAAGTGATGCGCATCGCCCAATATCTCACCGATGTGATCGGCGCGCGCCTCACCAATTCGCCCGGCATGCGCCAGGCCGAGGAGTGGACCCAGGCCAAGTTCCGCGAATGGGGCCTGGTCAACGTCCACAAGGAAGGCTTCGAGTTCGGCCGCGGCTGGTCCGCCAGGAACGCCAGCGTGAAGATGGTCGCCCCGCGCCCGCTCACCCTGATCGCCGCGCCGCTCGCCTGGACGCCCGGCACCAACGGCCCGATCACCGGCCAGGTGGCGCTCGCCCCGATGGCCGACGAAGCCGCGTTCGACCAGTACAAGGGCAAGCTCAAGGGCAAGATCGTGCTGATCACCGAGCCTGCGGACATCACCGACGCGACCAGCCCGGACTTCCGCCGCTATGGCGACGCCGATCTCGACAAGGCCGACACGTTCGAGCTGCCGGGCGGCCCTTCCGCCGCCACGCGCCCGCAGCGCGGCCCCGCGCGCCAGATCTTCCTCGCCAAGCGCGACGCCTTCCTGAAGGCCGAAGGCGCGATTGCCTATGCGACGATGTCGTCGCGCAACGGCAAGCTGATCCATGGCCAGAACAGCCAGTTCAGGGTCGGCGCCACGCCGCCGCTTCCCGGCTTCGAGATCGCCGCCGAGGATTATCGCCGCCTTGCCCGCCTGGCCAAGATGGGCGCGACGCCCAGCCTCGAGCTGAGCAGCGACGTCACTTATGACGACAGCGACACCAAGGCCTACAACATCATGGCCGACATTCCCGGCACCGATGCCAAGGCAGGCTATGTGATGGCCGGCGCGCATATGGACAGCTGGGCGATGGGCGACGGCGCGGCGGACAATGCCGCGGGCGTATCGATGGTGATGGAAGCCGCGCGCATCATCAAGGCTTTGAATATCAAGACGAAGCGCGCGATCCGCTTCGTGCTGTGGTCGGGCGAGGAGCAGGGCCTGCTCGGCTCGATGGCCTATATCGAGAACCACATCGCCACCCGCACGATCGACCCGACGCTGACCGGCCCCGCCCGCTATGCGGCCTGGGGCAAGTCCTACCCGATCAAGCCGGGCCCGGACCATGCCAGGCTCGCCGCCTATTTCAACCTCGACAACGGCTCGGGCAAGATCCGCGGCATCTATACCCAGGGCAACACCGCGGTGGTGCCGATCTTCCGCGACTGGCTGGCGCCGTTCAGCTCGTTCGGGGCCACCAAGGTGGCGACCGCCCTCACCGACAGCACGGATCACGTGTTCTTCGACGTGGTGGGCATCCCGGCCTTCCAGTTCATCCAGGATCCGCTCGACTATGCCTCGACGGTGCACCACACCGATGTCGACACCTTCGATCACCTGAAGCCCGAGGACATGCGCCAGGGCGCGATCATCCTCGCCGCCTTCCTGATCAACGCGGCCAACACACCCGATCCGCTGCCGCGCGTGCCGCTGGCGACCCAGCCCAAGACATTGAGCGAATTCTACCCGGCACCGGGAGCGAAGTGATGGCCAAGCGTGGACACCGGCCGAGCCAGGCATCGTCGAACCGCCCGCGTTTCTACGGGCGGCACGCGGTGCTGGCGGCGCTCGACAATCCCGAGCGCACCGTGCGCAAGATCTGGGGTACGCACGAGGCGCTGGCCGGGCTCGACATTCCCTCGACGATCCCGATCACCTTCGCCAATGCCGCCGATCTCGGCCGGCTGGTGCCCGGCGACGCGCCGCATCAGGGGCTGGTCGCCGAAGTCGATCCGCTCGAGGAGATGTGGCTGGGCGACCTGCTCGCCCAGGGCGCGGACGACAACCGCCCGCTGCTCGTGCTCGACCAGGTGACCGATCCGCACAATGTCGGCGCGATCCTGCGCTCGGCGGCGGCATTCGATGCGCTCGGCATCGTCACGCAGGACCGGCATGCCCCGTCCGAAACGGGTACGCTCGCCCGCTCGGCGGCGGGCACGCTGGAAGTGGTGCCCTGGTGCCGGGTGGTGAACCTTGCCCGCGCACTCGAAGAGATCGCCGAGGCGGGCTATTGGCGGATCGGGCTGACCGGGCACGCCAAGGGCACGCTGGCGCAGGTGATGGGCGGCCAGCAGAAGATCGCGCTGGTGCTCGGCGCCGAGGGCGAAGGCATGCGCCAGAACACCGAGGCGCATTGCGACGAGCTCGCGAAGCTGCCGATCTCGGACAAGGTCGAGAGCCTGAACGTGTCGAACGCGGCGGCGATCGCGCTCTATGCGGTGACGGTGCGGTAAATATCTCCCTCTCCCCTGCGGAGAGGGGGAAGCCTCAGTCCTCCTCGGCGATCCGCACGCGCAGCCCGTCGAGCTCGGGTCCGAACGGGATCTGGCACGACAGCCGCGACGTCGCGTCGCGGTCGCCGGCGCTGTCGAGCAGATCGTCCTCGTCCATGCTCATCTTCGGCAGTTTGGCCGCAAATTCCGGATCGACATGGACGTGGCAGGTCGCGCAGGAGCAGCAACCGCCGCACAAAGCGAGCAGCTCGTCGAAGCCGTTCTCGCGGATCACTTCCATCACGCTCAGGCCCGCTTCCCCCATGACCTCGCGCTCTTCACCACTCCTGGTCACGACGATAAGCTTGGGCATGAGATTCTCCTGTTCCGGCCCCGTCCATGCCGCCGAAAACGGCGCTTCGCAAGGCAGGCGCGCATGGGCCTGACCGCTGACCAGCTCAAGGCGTCGCTCGATGCACTGGCAAAGCGCGAGCCGCTGATCGCCGCCGCGATCGGGCGCGTGGGCTATCCCCCGCCCCGCATCCGCGACCGCGGCTACGAGACGTTGCTGCGCACGATCATCGGCCAGCAGGTGAGCGTCGCCGCGGCGCAATCCATCTGGAACAAGATGGCTGCGCAGCTGGGCGCGCTTGCCGATCCCGGCAATATCGCCCGTGCCAGCGACGAGGATCTGCGCGCCGCCGGCCTGTCGCGGCAGAAAACGGCCTATGCACGCAGCCTGGCCGAGGAGGTGACGAGCGGCCGGCTCGATTTCGCCCGCCTGCCGGAGGATGACGAGGAAGCGATCGCCCAGCTGATCCGGATCAAGGGCATCGGCCGCTGGTCCGCCGAGATCTACCTGCTTTTCGCCGAGGGGCGCCCCGACATCTGGCCTGCCGGCGACCTGGCCGTGCAGATCGAGGTCGGCCGGATCATGGGCCATGCCGAGCGGCCGAGCGAGAAGCTGACGCGGGAAATCGCCGAAGCCTGGCGCCCCCATCGCGGCGCCGCGGCGGTGCTGGCCTGGCACCATTACAATTCCGAGATGGACGTGATCTGAGTGCGAGGATGGGCTAGTTCCCTTCCCATGCATGCGGAGGACAGCATCACTTCGGCCGAACTGCTCGTACGCTACGCGCGTGGTGTTCGCGAATTCAGGAATCTGGAGGTTTCGGATGCGGACGAAACCCCGTTGGTCGACGCGGATCTGCGCGGCATCGTGATCGAAGATTGCTTCGTCACCTGCGACTTCACCGGTGCCGATCTGCGTGGCGCTCAGGTTCATGCCAACGTCAAGACCTGCATCTTCGCCAACGCGGATTTGCGCGATGCCGATTTCGCCGGCTCGGCGCTGTGCAGTACGACTTTCATCGGTGCGAAGATGGAAGGCGCAAACTTCGAAGACGCCTATTATCACGGCATCGATTTCGCCGCGGGGTATCTGCCCGAATGGTGATCGTCGGCGGGATGGGACTCAGGCGCTCGCCCCCAGCCCCACCGCGATCGCGCCCAGCGGCCCCGCCATCGTGCCCAGCCCCGGCGTGCCCAGCCGCGTCTCGATATCCTCCGCCCATTCGGCCAGCGCGCCATAGCCACCCAGGCTCTCGACCAGCCGCGCACGCAGCTTCGGGAACAGATAGGGCCGCGCGGCCGTCACCCCGCCGCCGATCGCGATGCGCTCGGGCGCGGCGGTGACGACGAGATTGTGGAGCATGCCGGCCAGGTCGTGCACGAACAGATCCCATGCCGGAGCCTCGTCGGGCAGCTGGTCGCCCGGCATGCCGAAACGCTCGGCGAGTGCCGGTCCGGCGATCAGCCCTTCCAGGCAATCGCCATGGAAGCGGCACCAGCCCGGATAGGTATCGCCCGGCGCGCGCGGCAGGCGCATATGCCCCGCCTCGCCATGCGCCCAGCCCATCACCGGCCTGCCGCCCGTCACCAGGCCCACGCCCACGCCGGTGCCGATGGTGATATAGGCGTGCGCGGCCATGCCCTGGGCGGCGCCCCAGCGGCCCTCGGCGAGCGCGGCGCCTTCCACATCGGTCTGGAAGCCGATCGGCTTGCCGTAGCGCGCCTTCAAGCGGCCGATCAGGTCGGTGCCGCTCCATCCGGGCTTGGTCGTCGCGGTGATCGTGCCATAGTCGCCACGCGCCGGATCGAGCCCCAGCGGCCCGAAGCTCGCCACGCCGATCGCGTCGCAGGTCCAGCGATCGAGCACCCCCTCGATCGCCGCCAGCGTCGCCCGCGGATCGGTGGTGGGCACGGTCACCCGGTCGCGCACATCGTCCGGCCCGGTCGCCAGCAGCGCCACGCATTTTGTGCCGCCAAGCTCGATGCCCGCGATCAGTTTCGCCTCAGTCATGGGGCCCGTTAACGCGGTTCGGCGCGACAAAAAAGGGGCCGCCCGCAGGCGACCCGACTCCCTTGGGGGATTGGCCCGGCAGTGGCGGCCGGTGCAAGGCAGGCCGCCACTCCCCCTTTGCAGTGAAGCCCTAGAACCGGCCCCGCAGCCCGATCATGACCTGGCGGCCCGGATCGTAGAGCGTGAAGGCGGCATTGTTGAACTGGAAGTAGCTGCGCTGCTTCGACTTGGTGAGGTTGATCACGTCGAGCGTCAGCTCCGGCGCCCATTTCAGGTCGAGCACCTTGGCGAAGTCGACGCTCGCCGACATGTCGAACTGCTGATAGTCGTTCGAATAGAGCCGGGCGAGCGCGATGCCGTTCTGGTTCGCATCGGACGAGACCGAACCGCGCTGGAAGGTGGTCGACAGGCGGATGTTGATGCCGCCCTGCTCGTAATAGCCGGTGATGTTGTAGGTCACCGGCGACACGCCCACCGCGACCGCCGGGGCGGCGCCCGAGCCGGTCTGGTCGATCAGCGTCAGGTTGGCGTTGAACCCGAAGCCGTTCAGCCCGATCCTGCCCAGCAGGAAGTCGAGCGGCTGCACCCAGTTCACTTCGAGGCCGTTGACCTTGAGCGTGCCGGTCGCGTTCACTTGCTGGTTGAGCACCACGGTGGCGCCGGTCGGGCCGCCGCGCGAATTGATCGCGGCCTGCTGGGTGGGGGTCAGCGTGTCGAAGGTGACGCCGTACGCGCCCAGTGCCGAGAAGGGCACCGTTACCGTGCCGGTGGTGGTGAAGCCGGTCACTGCCTTGCGGAAGGCCGTGAAGCCGACATAGCCTTCCTTGCCGGTATAATATTCGAAGCCCAGGTCGATATTGGTCGAGAGATAGGGCTGGAGCGACGGATTGCCGACCGAGCCGACATCGGCCGAGGGGCTGGAGAAGTTGAGGCCCGGCAACATCGTGTTCGGGTTGGGCCGGGTCATCGTCCGCGATGCCGCGGCGCGGACCACGGCGGCGTCGCCGATGTGGAAGGCACCGCTCACCGAGGGCAGCCAGTTCGTGTAGCGCGTATCCGTGTAGACGAAGTTCGTGATGTTCGGATAGCAGCTGCCGTCGCGCGGATTGCCCGTGCCGGGGCACGCGGCCGGCAGCGGACCGGGGCCGTCCGGGTCCTGCGAATTGCGCGGATCCGAGATCGAGACGCGGCCGCCGATCGTCTGATCGGTATGCACGTAGCGGACGCCGGCATTGTAGTTGAGGTGATTGTCGCCCAGCTGCAGGTCGCCATTCACTTCGGCATAGGCGCCGATCACCTTCTCGCGGACATAGCCGCCGCTGGCGCCCGTGTTCGACGAGCCCGCCTCGGGCGCGGCATTGTGGAAGGCGTCATAGTTGGACGCCGCCTTGAACGCGTTCCAGTCCACGGTGACGAAGCCCGCCGATGTCGGGCGCAGCAGCCCGGCGAGCTGCGCATTCGAGATCAGCGAGCCGCCATAGGTCACCCCGCCGCTCGCGCCGGAGGAATAGCCGGTGCCATAGGCCGGATAGCTGGGATAGCCCGCCGGCGCCGCGCCGGGCTGGACCAGGCCGTTGCACGGCGGCTGGGTGTTGGGCGAGGGCAGGAACACGCTCGGGCGATTGCCGCACACCGCATTCTGCCAGGCCTGGCTGTTGTCATAGGCGTTGATGCGCCGCGACGTGTCGTCATAGGCGGCGCCGACCTTGAGGTTGAACGCATTGTCGCCCCAGGTCAGATTGCCGCGAACGCCCTTGGTCTCGGTCTGGCGCTTCTCGTCCTGGATGTTCACGCGCCCGCCCGGCCAGGCGAAGTTGGCGGGATTGTTCAGGTCGATGTTCGTCGTGATCGACGGCACGTCGCCGCCGCTATTGTCATAATTCACCACCACGCCCGCATTGGGCGCGGTGAGCACCACGACGCTCGGCGATTCGCGGTGGAAGCTGGACCAGGTGTAGTTCGCCGCGACGTCGAGCTTCAGTTTGTCGGCGATCTCCCAGTCGAAGCCGGGGTTGACGCCCCAGAACTTGGTCTTCTCGATGAAGGGGCGATATTCGAGGAACCACTGCGCATTGGCATAGGTGCCCTTGGTGACCACGCAGCCCTGGGTACAGTCCGAACGGTCATATTGGGTGTTGATCGGGATCGCCGCGCCGTTGCGGCCCACCCAGTTCATGTCGACGCGCTCGAGCTGGTTGTCCTTCCAGCCGAACATGCCGTCGACATAGGCGTGGAACCGGTCGCCCTTATATTCCAGGCTGGCGATCGCGTTGATCCGGTCCTTGGTGCCTTCCTCGAACATCGGGCGGCCCAGGCGCGGGATGATGCCGTTGTCGATCTGCGAGATCGACGCCCCCGGATTGCGCGCGAGCAGGAACGCCTGGTCGATCGTGGTGCCGGTGACCAGGCCCGCTCCCGAATTGGCGGGCACCGTCCCCGGAATCGTCCAGTTGCCGCCGCCGGTGGGATTGCAGCCGCTGGTCGCGCCGCACTGGGCGGCGGACAGGTTCGGGTTGGTCCAGCCGATCGTCTCGAAGCCGGTGGTGCGCACCTTGTTGTGCACGCCGGCAACGCCGAGCAGAATGCCGAAATCGCCCATCGTGGTGCTGCCGAGCAGCGAGCCGCGATAGCCCCAATCCTTCGAATTGGTGTTCTTGGTCAGCTGTGCGCCATAAGTGACGCGCGTGCCCGACCGATCGAACGGCCGCGCGCTGCGCATGTTGACCGTGCCGGCGGCGCCGCCTTCGACCTGGTCGGCGATGCCGCTCTTGTTCACCGTCAGCGACGTGAACAGCTCGGTCGGGAACATGTCGAGATCTACTTCGCGATTGGTGTTCTGCGAGTCGGTGCGGCCCGTCGAAGCGACGGCCACCGGCGCGCCGTTCAGCAGCACGCGCGTGAAGTTGGTGCCAAGGCCACGGATCGTGACGTTGAGGCCCTCGCCCGTCACTTCGCGCGCGATGGTCACGCCCGGAATGCGGTTGAAGCTCTCGGCGATGTTGGTGTCGGGGAATTTGCCGATGTCCTCGGCGAAGATCGAGTCGGTGAAACCCACCGAGTTCTTCTTCGCATTGGTCGAGCTCTGCAGCGACGCACGATATCCGGTGACGACGATCGACTGCTCCGCTTCCGGGACGCTCTGGTCCTGGGCGGCGGCGGGCGTGTCGCCGGACTGGGTCTGGGCGAGCGCGGGCCAGGCCGTGCCGGCGAGCAGCGCGGCGCCGATCACTCCCAGACGGCGCGCAGTGAAACGAGGCGCAACTCGAGCGTGCATATTCCCCTCCTGTGAAGGCCTCTTCCCGGGCCATTGAGCCAATCGCGCGGATCGCGATGTTAGCGGTCACATTTGGCTATGCCGCGCCTGTCATGCTGTCAACTCATACATTTGTATCGCGTTAGTTTGACGCAGGAACAATCACTTATCGGATCGCGACGGGAGAATTGCCGCATCGCACCATATTGTATGAGTATAGTGACACCGTTGCCAGCGCCCGACTCAGGTCGATTTTAGCCGCACCGGGCCATTGCGGAGCCGCCGCCCGGACCACATCTGCGGGCCCTCTCCCTTTCGCTCCCAGGGGTATTCCATGCGCTACAACCAGCTCGGCCGCTCGGGCCTGATCGTCTCGGAACTCTGCCTCGGCACCATGACCTTCGGCGGCGATGAAGGCATCTGGGGCCGGATCGGCCAGCTTCGTCAGGAAGAGGCCGACGGGCTGGTCAAGGCGGCGTTGGATGCCGGCATCAATTTCTTCGACACCGCGAACATCTATGCCGAGGGCCGCTCGGAACGGATCCTGGGCCAGGCGCTCAGGAACCTGGGCGTCGCACGCGACGAACTGGTGGTCGCCACCAAGGTGGTCGGCCGCATGCACGAGGGCCCCAACGGCGCCGGCGCTTCGCGCGGCCACATCCTGGCCCAGGTCGAGAAGAGCCTCGAACGGCTCGGTACCGGCCATATCGACCTCTACCAGATCCACGGCTTCGACGCGGCGACGCCGATCGAGGAGACGCTCTACGCGCTCGACAGCCTGGTGCGGCGCGGAACGGTGCGGTACATCGGCCTCTCCAACTGGGCGGCGTGGCAAGTGATGAAGGCGGTCGGCATCGCGGCGGCCCGGGACTATGCCCCGATCGCCTCGCTCCAGGCCTATTACACGATCGCCGGGCGCGACCTGGAACGCGAAGTGATCCCGATGCTCGGATCCGAAGGCGTGGGCCTGATGGTGTGGAGCCCGCTCGCCGGCGGCTTCCTTTCCGGCAAGTACACGCGCGAGGGCGACGGCGAAGGCCGCCGCGCCGGCTTCGACTTCCCGCCGGTGGACAAGGCCCGCGGCTATGACGTCATCGACGTGCTGCGCGAGCTGGCCGTGGCCAAGGGCCGCTCGGTCGCCCAGCTGGCGCTGGCCTGGCTGCTGCATCAACCTGCGGTCTCGAGCGTGATCGTCGGCGCCAAGCGGCCCGAGCAACTGGCCGACAATCTCGCCGCGGTGGACGTCACCTTCACCGCCGAGGAACTCGCCCGGCTCGATGCGGTGAGCAAGCTGCCGGCGGAATATCCCGGCTGGATGCTCGAGCGCCAGCGCGACTATCGCGGCGGCCCGTCGCCGCGGCGCTGACGCTCAGTCGAACACCAGGGTCAGCGCCTCGGCGAACGGTCCATTCTTGGCGAGGCGCCCCGCTTTGCCCGGCGCCCTCCGCAGATTCGGACGCTTCAACAACGGCTTGAGCATGAGGTGCAGCGTCGCGCGATTGATGTGGCGGCCGAAGCACTGGTGCAGATCATAGCCGAAGTGAATGTAGTCGCTCGCCGGGCGATGCGGATCGAAACGGGCGGGATCGGCCAGCCGGCGCGGATCCATCATCGCCGAGGCGAAGGCGGCGAGCACCGTGTCGCCCGCCTTCACCACGGCCGCATGCGCAGTGCCGCGCGCGATCACGCCATCGGCCAGCACGATGCGCGGCAGCCCCGGCGCGAGCGGATCGAAGCGCATCGCCTCCTGGACATAGCCCCAGAGCAAGTCGTCGTCCCCTGAGCGTGCTGCCGCCTGCGCCCCGGCCAGTGCCTTCGGCCGGCGCAGCAGCTGCTCCATCGCCTGCGGCACGACCATCGGCGGCTGGGGCGGCCCGCCCACGATGAAGCCCATCAGGTTGGTGCGGATCTCCACATCGGAAAAGCCCGGCACGCCCCGCTTCTGCTGGGCCAGGCAGCGCGACAGCACATCGTCCTTGCCCGGCGCCGCCTTCCGCCTGGCGATCTCCCGGTCGATGTGCGCGCGCAGCGCCGGGGCAATCTGGTCGACCTCCGCGCGCAGCGCCGGATCGCCCTTGGGATCGGCGAACTGGAACTCGAACAGCCGGGTTCCCCATACCCGCAAATCGCCCCCCGCCGGATCGGGCACGCCGAAATAATCGCCCAGCACACTGAAGGTCACCCGCCGGACCAGCGTGTCCACCACTTCGATCCGCCCCGGCGCCGCCGCCACGATCGCCTCGGCCATCGCCTCCGCCTTCTGCGCCAGCCCGGGCAGGTCGCCGGGGCGCACCACGGTGCGCATCGCATCGGTGTCGCGGTGATAGAGCGGCGTGTCGGCCATGCCGAGGAAGAAGGGCTCGCCGCCCATGATCACGTCGAGCTTGGGCTTGTAAGGCGCGCCGAACACCGGATCGGTGCCGAACACTTCCTTCACATCGTCATAGCGCGACGTCAGCACCATGCCGCCGAACTTCGCCACCGGCTTCCAGCGCCGCAGGAAGGCGAAGGCGTAGGGCATCAGCGCGAACACCCGCCCCTCGATCCAGCGCGCGATCCCCTTCTTGCCGGGGCGCAGCACCTCGCGCGAAGCCAGCGCGTTCACAGCGCCCCCAGATAGTCGAGCGCCGGCATGCTCGGCAGGAAGAAATATTCCCCGCCCGCCATCTGCACGAAAGTCTCGACGTCGATGATCCGCCGCAGCGGATCCTCGGGAATCGTCATCGTGCCCTTGGGGCCGATCAGCGGATCGGTCTCGTCATAGAGCGTCGCGAAGTTCGGGTTGAGCACCCAGGTCTGCTGGACGAACTCGAACTGGCGGGTGATGTCGGTGTTGAGGCAGATGAACAGCAGCCCGCGATCGACATCGTCGGGCGTCGGCGGCACGCTGATCGTCCTGCCATATTTGCGGCCCCGGCGCAGGATGCGGTGGTTGTTCGCCGCATCGAGCAGGGTCTGCTTGTCCGCCTCGGTCGGCGCCAGGCCGTCGCGGGGATTGGCGCGGCGGACATGGCTGCCCAGCGGGCAGCCCATGCCGTGGGGATCGCGATCCCAGAAGCCGAAATCATTGTCTGCCACCGGGATCGTCCCGCCCAGCGGACAGAGCAGGTTGCCATGCGTGTCGCGCCCCACCACCCGCTCGGCGAGCCAGGTGGTGGTGACGTGCGCCGCCCCCTCGGGATCGCGCTCGCGGATGTGCCGGGCGGCGGCGCGCATCGATTCCCAAAAGGCATAGACGTCCTGCTTGAGCTCGCGCACCACCATATAGCTGCCGTTGCGCCCCAGATCGCGGAAGCCCACGCCCTTGGGATGCGGCGGCAGCCCGGCGGTGTCGCCGATCCCGTCCGCGACCACCGGCCCCTGCGCGATCTCGTTGTGCCCGTTGCGATGGCCCATCAGCACCTCGCCCAGCGGCACGCCGTTCCAATAATCCTTGGGCACGTCGCCGCCATCCCGGTAGACGACGGTGCCCGCCTCGAACGGGATCGGCTGCGAGATGCCGTCGGCGAAACCGAAATGCTCGCGGGCGATGCCCTGCGGATCGAGCCGCAGGTCGAGCGGCAGATGGTGGACCACCCGCACCTCGAACGGCGCCAGCGCGGCGCTCACCTGCTCGCACCAGCCCTCGGCCGCTTCGTCATGCTCGCAATAGAGCAGCAGCAGCGCATGGACCGTCAGCGGCGTCTTCACCCGCTGCTCGGGATTCTCCTGCCGGTCGTCAAAGGCGCGCGCCTCGTCGTCCACCGCGGCGCCGTCGAGCGGCGTGTTGCCGCTCCACCGCGGGCCGCCCGGAATCACCGTGCCCTGCCAGGCATCGCCGCGCCGGTCGCCCAGCCGGCGCAGGCGATCCTCCTGGAACATGCCTTCCTTGAACGGGCGATCGAACGAGGCGAGCGCATTGGCGTTGAGCCCCATCTTCTGGAGCCCCGACCAGGTGAAGCCCATCGCGGCCGCGCGCGGATCGGGCCTTTCGGCATCGCTCACCCGCGCCACCTTGCGCAGCGCTTCCAGCCAGGCGCCGCCGCCCTTCTTCTTCACGCCCTTCCAGCCGAGCTCGAGGAACAGCGCGCGGCCGGTGGGCAGCGCGGCGAAGCCGCTCACCACCAGGCCCTGGGTCTGCGCATTGTCCGGCGCGGCGAGATGCCAGCTCGGCGTGCGGCCGCCCTCGCTCACAGGTCGTTGATCCACGCCGCGGCCTCCTTCTCGCTGAGCTGCTTCTTCCTCAGGCCGCAGGCGATGCGGTAGTTCCGCTCCACCTGCTCCGCGGTGAGGTCCTTGTAGGCCGAATACCAGAAGCGGCTGACCGCCATCGAATGGCGCGCCCATTCCTTGAACTGGCGGCCATGGCTGGCGCCGTCCTTCACCAGGAAACGCGTCGGCGGGAAGCCCACTCCGCAGCTCCAGGCGAGCGTGAGGCCGGCATGCGCCTTCTCGATGAAGTCGTCGAGATAGCTTTCCCAGGTCTGGTCGAAGTTCGAGAAGAACATCAGCCGGCTGTTGTTGTTCACCCGCGCCCAGTGCGCGAAATGGATCGTCCGCATCGAACCGAGATAGCCCTGGCGCGTCCTGGGCAGCACGCGCAGCAGCAGGTGCAGGCCGAGATGCCCCGCGCGGATGATCACGGTCCGCAGCACGCCCGGCTTGATCAGCACCACCGAGCCCATGTGGTTCTGCGGAATCCAGTCCTCGCGCCGCGCCATCTCGCGCAGCATCCGGGGATCCACCGGCGGCGCGTCCTGCGACGCGTCGCGCCGCTCGAGCCAGCGCAGCCAGACGAGCAGGCCCGCCACCACCACCGCGACGCTGCCCGCGCTCCATCCGGCCCAGATCGCCATGTCCCGCCACGCCGACCAGAAGGGCCGGTGCGCGATCGCCGACCAGAAGGGCGCGGCGAGAAAGGCCGCGACCACGACATAGGCCGCCGCCGCGAGCGCCACCGGCCCCAGCAGCTTCTTCAGGAAGAAGCCGAGAAAGCTGAACCGCGTCGGCGTTGCCGTGCCGGGCAGCGCCTTGCCCATCCGGTAGAGCATGCCGGTGAACAGCGCGAACAGCGCCAGGCAGAGCAGCACATAATGCGGCCAGGCGAGCTGGCTCTTGAGGACCAGCCCGGGGATCGACAGCGCAAACACCAGCGCCAGCGCGAACAGGGCGAGCCGGGCATAGTCGCCGATGCCCTGCGCCAGCGGGATGCGCGCCGGCGCCTTCTGGGCCAGCCAGCCGAATTGCGGGAGCAGCGCCGCGCGCAGCCGGGCGTGGATCTCCACCGGCGTGAGCTTGCGATAGGGGCTCGGCCCGCCATCGTTGCTGTGCGCCAGCTCGGCGCGGGTGGCGAGGAACAGCTTGCCCTCGTCCAGGATGCGGTCGCGCGTCATCCCGCGATTGCCGTGGTGGAACACGGTGGGGGCAAGCGTCCGCGCCTCCAGATAGGGGGCGATCGGCGCCCGGCTGCCCGGCGCGGTCACGGCGTCGAACAGCGGGCCCGTATGATCGAGCGGGCATTTGCAGCAGCACAGGAAGCTCCGCAGATCGGGCCCGATCGCGGCTTCCAGCTGCGCCCAGAAGGGCCCGGGCGCGCCGTCGAAATTGGCCTCGATCACGAAGAGCGGGTCATAGTCGAAGCCCGGGAACACGCTGAGCGACAGGAAATGCACCGCCGGCACCGTCGTCAGGAAATCGGCGAAAGGCCCCTTGCCCCCCGACGGATCCTGGCTGCGCCGGTCGCGCAGCGCGTCGAGCAGGCCCGACAGATGGTCGAAGCTCTCGGGCTTCACTTCGAGTGCCACCGATAGCGTGGTCTGCCGCATCCGCGTCCGCCCCCTCAAACGTGCGATGTTTGTAGGCACGGCATTTCCAACAATAATAGGAAATATTCGACTTCACGCCGAAGTGGACGAAACGGTCACCAAAAGCGGCTGCATCCGCAGGGTCGAGGCCCCTTCCCCCCGAATGACATCGGTGTCATAAGCTCCGGCAAAAGGAGAGGAACTGCATGGACATCAGTCGGCGCGCGGCATTTGGGGCGGCTCTGGCGGGCGGCGCGGCATTGGCGGGCGGCGCCGCGGCGCTGCTGCGACCCGGCGAGGCGGAGGCCGCTCCCGACCGGACCCTGCCGGGCGCTCCGGCCCCCGATCGGCAGCGCGGTTTCGACAACCAGCGCATCTGCGATCTGGGCGACGGGCGCTTCCTGAACCCGCTGCTCGCCGGCGACCATCCCGATCCGGCCATCCTGAAGGACGGCGCGGACTATTACATGACCTTTTCGAGCTTCGATTCCTATCCGGGCCTGACCATCTGGCACAGCCGCGACCTGGTGAACTGGCAGCCGCGCGGCGCGGCGCTCACGAAGAACATCGGCGCGGTCTGGGCAGTCAGCCTGGAGAAGCACAACGGGCGCTACTTCCTCTACATCCCGGTAAAGGCCAGCCCGAACTCGATCTTCGTGATCTGGGCCGACCATATCGACGGGCCGTGGAGCGAGCCGATCGACCTGGGCCTGCACGACCATATCGACCCTTGCCACGCAGTGGGCGAGGACGGCTCGCGCTGGCTGTTCCTTTCCGGCGGCGACCGCGTGCGCCTTTCCGAGGACGGGCTGTCCACCATCGGCAAGGTCGAGCATGTCTACGACCCCTGGCACTATCCCGAGGAATGGGACGTCGAGAGCTTCTCGCCCGAGGGGCCGAAGATCCATCGCCACAAGGGCTGGTTCTACATGATCACCGCAGTGGGCGGCACGGCCGGCCCGCCGACCGGGCACATGGTGATCGCGGCGCGCGCACGCTCGATCCACGGGCCCTGGGAGCAATGCCCCGCCAATCCGCTCGTCCGCACCGTCCGCAACGACGAGGCCTGGTGGTCGCGCGGCCATGCCTCGCTGGTCGAGGCGCCGGACGGGAGCTGGTGGTCGGTCTATCACGGCTTCGAGAACGGCTATTGGACGCTGGGGCGCCAGGCGCTGCTCGATCCCGTGGAATGGACGGCGGACGGCTGGTTCCGGATGACCGGCGGCGACCTCTCCGGGCCGATCCGCAAGCCCGGGGGCGGCGCGGCCCTGCCGCATGGCCAGGCGCTGTCGGACGATTTCTCGGGGCCGCTGGCGCTCGGGCGGAAATGGAATTTCTTCAAGCCCGCGCCGAGCGAATCGGACAGAGTGTCCATCGAAGCCGGCACGCTGGTGCTGAAGGCGTCGGGCAAGGCGCCGGCGGACTCCTCCCCGCTGCTGCTGATCGCCGGGGATACCGGCTATGCGTTCGAATGCGACATCGAGATTGCGCCGGGCGGCACGGCGGGGCTGGTGCTCTTCTATGACGAGAAGCTCTATTGCGGGCTCGGCTTCGACGAGAAGCGCTTCGTGACCCACCAGTACGGCATGGAACGCGGGCGGCCGGCGAATCCCCATGGCCGGCGGCTGCGCATGCGCGTGACCAACCGGCAGCATATCGTCTCCTTCCACCTCTCGGGCGATGGCGGGAAGACGTGGAAGCGCTTCGACCGGGGGATGGAAGTATCCGGCTATCACCACAATGTGCGCGGCGGCTTCCTGATGCTGCGGCCGGGGCTCTATTCGGCCGGCGCGGGCGCGGCGAAGTTCCGGGATTTCCGGTTCCGGGCGCTGTAGGTCGTTCTCCCCTCGCTGGAAGGGAGGGGGAACTAACGCAGGTGCGGCAGCCGCCACGCGCCGAGGAGCGCGGCGGTCCGCAACGCGAAGATGGCAATGCCGCCGATCGCTCCCGCCAGGTCCGGGCGCACCCCGAAGCGCCGGACCAGCAGGACGAGCAGCGTCGCGCCGGCGATGGCGGCGGTGGCGTAGAAATCCTCGTGCAGGACCCGCGGGACCCGCGCGATCAGCACATCGCGCAACATGCCACCCCCGCATCCGTTGACCGTGGCGATGATCACGACCGAGGCGCTGTTGAGCCTGTAGTCTAGGCATTTGCGGGCACCGGCAACCGCCGCGAGCGCGAGGCCGCCGCCTTCGAACACGTCGACGAGGAGCGGCGGCGTGAAATTCGCAATCCGGCCGAGGAGGAGCGACGCGACGATGACGACGGACGTCGCCGCGAGCGCCAGCGCCGCATAGCGCCAGTCGCGGAACGGCGCGGGAGGATGCTCCCCGAGCAGGAGATCGCGAAGGACCGCGCCGCCGACCGAGCCGACAAAGGACAGCACCAGGATGCCGAACAGGTCGAAGTCCGCCCGAACCGCCGTCAGCGCGCACTCCATCGCCAGGACGAAGGTGGCGGCGAGATCGACGGCGTCCAGCATCCGGTCGCGGATGCGGCTCGCGGCACTGTCGTCGAGCTTCATGGAGCGGTCCTCCCTCGGGCGGCTCAGGCTAGTGGAGCGGGGCGCAGTGCTCAACCGGGGGCTCCGGGTCCGGAATGGAGGAGGTTGGAGCGATCGCCCGCCGATGCCCCCGGCTTCACGGCCCCCTCAGGCGCGGACGAACAGGTTCTTGAGCCAAAGCGGGCCGGTGCGGGCGGCATCTCGCCAGTCGCCTTCGTCCTCGGTCGCGTCGGCCGCATAGCCCCGGGGGTCGAACAGCTTCACGCGCGCGCCGCGATAGGCGGCGGTGTTGTGCGTCACCAGGGTAAGGCCGTGCTCGAGCGCGGTGGCGGCGAACAGTGCGTAACGCGTCTCGGCAAGCGCGAGCTGGCCACGGCGGCGGGCGATCGCGGCGTCGAGCGGCAGGACATGCCCCTCGAAGGCGGGGACGAGCTGCGCGTCGATCCAGCTCCGCAGCACCGCACCCGCCGCCTTGTCGCGCCGCGTCGCCTCGGCAACGCCGGCCTCCAGCTCGACCAGCGAGATCGCCGAGAGGAACAGCCGCTCGCGCGCCACGCCCGATGCCCAGGCGGTGAGCCCCGCCTCCGCCCCGCCGGCGCGCGCCCTGCGCAGCTCGAAGACGATCGGCGTGTCGAGCAGGAACATCACCAGCGCTCCGGCGGCGCCAGCACGGCGTCGGGCGCGCCGGCGGGCAGGGCGAGCAAGTCGACGATGCTTTCGCGCTGGCCGTTCAGCTGGCGGAACAGGTCGATGCTCATCAGCACATGGGTGGGGCGCCCGCGATCGGTGACGAACACCGGTTCCGCCCGGGCGAATCGCTTCGCCGCGCTGACGTCCTGGTTGAATTCGCGGCTGGTGATCACCTTCATTTCGTACCTATGTACCTAGATTGTCTGCGTTGTCATGTAGGTACGTTACTACTATGTGCGCTCCGCGCAACACAAAGCGCTGCGGAGCCGGAAAAATAAGGGGGGTCGAGCGATTTGCAGTTGCACGCGGCCTGCGCCGTGCGCTCCCTGAAGGCTCGCGACGGGCGGGAAACGCACCGCGCGGGGAATTGGGGGGAGGTAACCATGCTCGATCTGCTGAACAGTGCCTGGCACGCATTGACCGATGTTCTCAGCCCGCACGGGCCCGCGGTGAACGCCGCGAAGAGCTATGCGCCCGGCGACTACAGCATCCATTTCTTCCTGCAGCTGGCGATCATCATCCTGGCGTGCCGCGTGGTCGGCTGGCTCGGCCAGAAGCTGCTCAAGCAGCCCCAGGTGGTGGGCGAGATGATTGCCGGTGTGGTCCTCGGCCCATCGCTGTTCGGCCTGTTCTTCCCCGATCTCCAGCTCGCGATCTTCCCCAAGGAGACGCGCAACGTGCTCTATACCGGCGCGCAGCTGGGTGTCGGCCTCTACATGTTCATGGTCGGCCTGACGCTGCGGCTCGACCATTTCCAGTCCAAGGCGAAGAGCGCCGCCGGCGTCTCGGCCGCGGGCATCGTCGCGCCGTTCCTGCTCGCCGCGCTGATCACGCCCTTCCTGCTGACCGTGCCCGGCCTGTTCACCCCGGGCATCAGCCAGGCGAACGCCACGCTGTTCATGGGTGCCTGCATCGCGCTCACCGCCTTCCCGATGCTCGCGCGCATCATCAACGAGCGCGGCCTCGCCAACTCGTCGCTCGGCACGCTGTCGCTCACCGCCGGCGCGTTTGACGACGCCGCGTCCTGGTGCGTCCTCGCCGTGGTGCTCGCCACGTTCGGCGCCGGGCCGGGCGTGGCGGTGCTCGCGATCGGCGGCGCCGTGCTCTACACCGCGTTCATGCTCCTGTTCGGGCGCAAGCTGCTCGCCCCGCTCGGCCGCATCGTCGAGGCGAAGGGCGAGATGAGCACCGCGATGCTCGCCGTCACCATGATGCTGTTCTGCACCTCCGCCTTCATCATGGATGCGATCGGCATCCACGCGATCTTCGGCGGCTTCCTGATGGGCGTGTGCATGCCGCGCGGCCTGTTCGTCGAGGAGTTGAAGCGCAAGGTCGAGCCGCTCGCCGTCGTGCTGCTGCTGCCGATGTTCTTCACCTATTCGGGCCTCAACACCCGGATGGACATGGTCAACTCGGTCGAGCTGCTGCTGATCGCGCTGGGCGTGCTCGCGGTGTCGGCCCTCGCCAAGTTCGGCGCCTGCTGGGCCGCCGCCCGCATCGCCGGCGAGGACAATCGCACGGCCCTCGGCATCGGCGCGCTGATGAACTCGCGCGGGCTGATGGAGCTGATCATCATCAACATCGGCCTGCAAAAGGGCATTATCGGCCCCACGCTCTTCTCGATGCTGGTGCTGATGGCGATCGTCACCACCGTGATGGCCACGCCCCTGTTCGAAGCGGTCTATGGCCGCAAGGCCCGCGAGAGCGGCGAGCTGGAAGCGCTCGACCCGAAGCTGGCGGCCGCCGCCTGAGGTCCTCCTCCCCGTCCCGCAACACCCCTGCGGGACGGGACTTTCCGAAGGAAGCATGATGAGACGAGCGCTTCTCTGCGCCACGGGGCTGCTCGCCGCCGGCGCCGCCCATGCCCAGGACGTGAAGCTGACGCCCACCGCCGAAGTGCGGCTGCGCTACGAGCATGTCGACCAGGACGGGCTCCCCAGGGACGCCGACGCCATGACCCTGCGCGTTCGTCCCGGCCTGGCCGCCAGCTGGCAGGGCTGGTCGGCGCTGGTGGAGGGCGAGGGCGTGGTCGCCCTCGCGCGCGGCTATAATGACGGCACCAACGGCAGGACGCGCTATCCGCTGGTCGTCGATCCCGAGAATATCGAGCTCAACCGCGCGCAGCTCCGCTATGCCGGCAAGGACGGGCTGGCCTTCACCGCCGGCCGGCAGCGGCTGAACTTCGTCGACGACCGCTTCGTCGGCAACGCGCCCTGGCGCCAGAGCGAGCAGACCTTCGACGCGGTGCGCGTCCAGTATGGCAAGCCGCTCGGGCTCAATCTCGACCTCGCCTATAGCTGGGACGTGCGCACGATAAACGGCCGGGGCGGCACCGGGGCGCGGCCGGTGTCGATCGGCGGCGACAATGTCTTCGCGGTGATCGGCTATGGCACAAGGGCCGGCACGCTGAGCGGCTTCGCCTATCTGGTCGACCAGGACCTGGCGGCGCTGCAGGGCTATCGCCTGTCGAGCCAGACCTATGGCCTGCGCTTTGCCGGCCGGCAGGCTTTGGGCAAGGACCTCACGCTCGGCTATGTCGCCAGCTGGGCGCGGCAGAGCGACTGGCATCGCAATCCCAATCGCTATGCCGCGGATTACTGGCTGGGCGAGCTGACCCTCGCCGCGAAGGCGCTGAGCCTGACCGCGGGCTATGAGGTGCTGGGCGCCGGCACGGGCGCGGCGCTGACCAGCGTGCAAACGCCGCTGGCATCCTATTTCAAGTTCAACGGCTGGGCCGGCAAGTTCGGCACCACGCCGCCGGGCGGCTTGCGCGATCTCTACGGGACGCTGGGCTATGGCTGGAAGAAAGTCGGGCCGCTCGACGCAATCAACCTGGGCGCCACCTGGCACCGGTTCGGGAGCGATCGGCTCGACCAGCATTATGGCGACGAGCTCGACCTGATCGCCGGGGTGAAGCGCGGCCATTATGCGCTCTCGGCCCGCTATGCGCACTACAAGGCGGACAGGTTCGCGACGGATACCGACAAGTTCTGGCTGCAGCTGGACTGGACGCTGTAGGGATTCTCGCGCTCGATTTCCCCTCCCTTCCAGGGAGGGGAGTGACCGATCAGCCGTTGATCGCCCGGATCAGCGCCCGGTGCGTCGGCAGGTCCTCGGTCGCGCGTTCGCTGAAATTCCGGATCCGCGCGAAGAGCCTTTCCGCCGCCTCGACATTGGGGAAGTCGCCGCGCCCGCCCGACAGGTCGGTGCGATAGTCCATCCCGTAGAGGATGTACTGATAGTTGAAGAAGGCGAAGCTCTCGAGGTCGAGCAGGAAGTCGAAGCGCCCCGGCGGGCGGTGGCGCCACTGGCGCAGCAGCTCCTGCAGCCCCTCCGGGATCGAGGCGGGATCGGCATTGTCGCGCCAGAAGGGCTCGTCGCGCCGGCTCAGGCAATAATGCAGCTTGAGAAAGGCGATGATCCGCTCGTAGCGCCCGACGATCAGCTCGTTGAAGCGCCGGGCCGGCGCATCCACGGGGCCGTTGTGCGGGAACAGCTCGGCGATCATCCCCACCGCCGCCTCGATCAGCACCACGCCGGTCGATTCCAGCGGCTCGAGAAAACCGCCCGACAGCCCGACGGCGACGCAGTTCTTCACCCATTGCGCCTCGCGATAGCCCGGCTCGAACGGGATGATGCGCGCCTTGTAGTCGCCATGCCCGACATAGGCGCGCAGCACCTGCGCGGCCTCGTCGTCGGACATGTGGGTGGAGGAATAGACCGTGCCGATGCCGCGCGCGCCTTCCAGCCCGATGTCCCAGGTCCAGCCCGCCTGGTGCGCGGCGGCGATGGTGAAGCTCTCGATCGGTGCGTCGGGCTCGGCATAGGGGATCTTGCAGGCGAGCGCCCGGTCGGTGAACAATATGTCGCGCACCGACTTGAACCGGGCGCCCAGTGCCTTGCCGATCAGCTCGGCGCGGAAGCCCGAACAATCGACATAGAGGTCCGCTTCCAGCGCGCCCTGCTCGCGGGTGACGATGCGGGCGATCGCGCCGTCCTCGCCGAGCTGGACATCGGTGAGCAGTCCGGCGACGTGGCGCACGCCCAGTTCCTCGGCGCGCTCACGCAGGATGCGCGCGAGCCGCGCGGCGTCGAAATGATAGGCATAGTTGAGCGGGCCGGAGAATTCGCCCTCGCCCTGTCTCTTGGGCGCGCGGCGGCTCTCGGCGACGCGGTTCTGGATCGTCACGGCCTCGGCGAAGGGCGGGCGCGTCGCGGCGTCCTGAAGCAGCCAATAGGGCACCAGGCTGGTGCCCTCGGTGTAGAAGGGGGCCTCGAACGGATGGAGATAATGGTGGCGCGTGCCGTCGGGCAGCGGCGCGTGCAGCCAGTCGTTGAAACGGATGCCCTGCTTGAACGTGGCCGAAGTGGCGCGGATGAAGCGCGTCTCGTCGATGCCGAGGAACTTCAGCGTCGAGCGGATGGTGGGGAAGGTGCCCTCGCCCACCCCGATGATGCCGAGCTCGGGCGATTCGAGCAGGGTGATCTCGATCTGGGCCTGGTCGGCCAGGTCGAGGAAGCGCGCGAGATAGGCTGCCGCAAGCCACCCCGCGGTGCCCCCGCCGACGATCAGGATACGCCTCTTGCCCATGCGGCGGGGAGCTTAGCCTTGGGGTAGGAGAAGGGCCAGCGCGTATGGACATTCAGCGATGCGAGATGTCGTTCGCATTCCTCCCCCTCCGAGGGAGGAACGCTGGTGGCAGATCGCATCGCGGAATACCGACGAAAACCCCTACGCGCCCGCGTCGTCCGGCAGGCTGTCGTCGTCCAGCATCTCGGCCACTCGCCGCACCAGCAATTCGGGTTCGAACGGCGTCACCAGGCAGGCATTGGCGCCGGCCCCCATCGCCTCGTCCGCTTCCGCCTCGCCGCCCTTGGCCGAAAGCATCAGGATCGGCGTGCGGCAAAGCGCGGGCAACCGCCGCAGCGCGCGCAATATGTCGAGCCCCTGCGCGCCGGGCAGCGACTGGTCGAGGATCACCAGATCCGGCTTGTTGAAGGCGATCGTGTCGAAGGCCAGCATGCCATGGTCGATCAAGCCCACCATATGCCCCGCCTCGCGCAGCGCCTGCCGCACCGCGGCCCCGGCCCGTTCGTCGTCCTCGACATAGATGATCCGGGCCATTCCACCTCGCATGCCGGGGCGGACCGGGCGCCGCCCCTCTGGATTATCACGCACGGATGACAGTTGATTGCGCATCCGTTTCCACCTCTGTGGCGCGCATGCCTTTCCGTCGTTTTGCAGGAACGCACCGAACCGCGCGTTAAGGCTTTTTCCGCAGAATCAGCGCGATGGCCGGGATAGTTCGCCCCGCGGCCCCGATGGCGCACAATGGCTGCGCGACGAACCGATATCGCGCTACCCTCGCCCGACAACGCCGATTCGAAAGAGAACGGGAGCAGGATCATGGGAGCAGCCACCGCCTATATCGTCGATGCCGTGCGAACCGCCGGGGGGCGGCGCGGCGGCAAGCTGGCCGGATGGCACCCGGTGGATATGGCAGCGGCAGTCCTCGACGCTATCGTCGAGCGCAGCGGC
Organism: Sphingomonas sp. IBVSS2; assembly: GCF_002127225.1. Taxonomy (GTDB): domain Bacteria; phylum Pseudomonadota; class Alphaproteobacteria; order Sphingomonadales; family Sphingomonadaceae; genus Sphingomonas. The sequence continues at coordinate 168,130 of NZ_NFUR01000006.1, read as the reverse complement.
ATCGATCCCGCCGCGATCGAGGACGTGATCATGGGCTGCGTCGGCCAGGGCGGCGAACAGGGCTTCCAGGTGGGCCGGGGCGCCGTGCTCGCCTCGCGCCTGCCCGAAAGCGTGCCGGCGGTGACGATCGACCGCCAATGCGGCAGCTCGCAACAGGCGATCCAGTTCGCGGCCCAGGCGGTGCTTTCGGGCACGCAGGACATGGTGATCGCGGCGGGCGTGGAGAGCATGACGCGCGTGCCGATGGGCGCCACCGTCGCGCTCTTCGCCCAGGCCGGGCTGGGCGGCCCCAAATCGCCGCGCCAGGAAGCGCGCTATCCGGGCGTGCAGTTCAGCCAGTTCCTGGGTGCCGAGCTCGTGGCGCGCAAGCACGGCCTCGGCCGCGCCGAGCTCGATGCCTATGCGCTGGAAAGCCATCGCCGCGCCGCCGCGGCGACGGAGCGCGGCGATTTCGACGCCGAGATCGTGCCGCTCGCGATCGATACGCCGGAGGGGCCGGCGCTCCACCGCCGCGACGAGGGCATCCGCTTCGACGCGACCGCCGAGAGCATCGGATCGGTCAAGCTCCTCGCCGAGGACGGCGTGATCAGCGCGGCCAATGCCAGCCAGATCTGCGACGGGGCCAGCGCGGCGCTGATCGTCTCGGAGGCGGCACTGAAGGCGCACGGCCTCACGCCTCTTGCCCGCATCCACAGCCTCACCGTCACCGCGGGCGATCCGGTGATCATGCTCGAGGAGCCGTTGTTCGCCACCGACCGGGCGCTGCGCCGCGCGGGCATGACCATCGACGAGATCGACCTGTTCGAAGTGAACGAGGCCTTCGCCTCGGTGCCGCTCGCCTGGCTGCGGCACACCGGCGCCGATCCCGAGCGGCTCAACGTCAATGGCGGCGCGATCGCGCTGGGCCACCCGCTCGGCGCCTCGGGCACCAAGCTGATGGCTACGCTGGTCCATGCGCTCCGCAGGCGGGGCAAGCGCTATGGCCTGCAGACGATGTGCGAGGGCGGCGGCATCGCCAACGTCACCATCGTCGAGCGGCTCTGAGAAAAGGGAGGGAAGGATGAAGCTCGACGACAGCATCGCCGCGGTGGTCACCGGCGGCGCCTCGGGCCTCGGCGCGGCCACCGCGCGCGCGCTCGCGGCCAGGGGCGTGAAGGTGGCGATCTTCGACCTGCAGAGAGAGAAGGGCGAAGCGGTCGCGGCCGAAATCGGCGGCCTGTTCTGCGAAGTGAACGTGACGTCGGACGACAGCGTCGACGCCGGCTTCGCCCGCGCGCGCGGCGCGCACGGCCAGGAGCGGATCCTGGTCAATTGCGCCGGCACCGGCAACGCCGTGAAGACCGCCAGCCGATCGAAGGAAGACGGCACCATCCGGCATTTCCCGCTCGAGGCGTTCAACTGGGTGATCCAGATCAACCTGGTCGGCACGTTCCGCTGCATCGCCAAATCGGCCGCGGGCATGCTGACGCTCGATCCGCTGGAAGAGGGCGAGCGCGGCGCGATCGTCAACACCGCCAGCGTCGCGGCCGAGGACGGGCAGATCGGCCAGGCGGCCTATTCGGCGTCGAAGGGCGGCGTGGTCGGCATGACGCTGCCGATCGCGCGCGACCTGATGGGCGAAGGCATCCGGGTGAACACGATCCTGCCCGGCATCTTCGATACGCCGCTGCTCGCCGCCGCGCCGCCGAACGTGAAGGAGGCGCTGGCCGCCTCGGTCCCCTTCCCCAAGCGGCTCGGCCGGCCCGAGGAATATGCCAAGCTCGCGCTCTGCATGATCGAGACCGGCTATTTCAACGGCGAGGATGTTCGCCTCGACGGCGGCATCCGCATGGCACCGCGGTGATGTCCCTCTCTGCACGGAGAAGGCTTGTGCATTGAGCGATGCGAGATTTGCCCAGCTTCCTTCCCCTCCGGGGGAGGATTGGTCGAAGGTCGATGTCGCCCCCCCACCCACCCCCATCCCCTCCTTCCAGGGAAGGGAGCCGAAGGAGAAATCATGGGCCCGCTGACCGGCATCCGGATCGTCGAACTCGCCGCGATCGGCCCCACGCCCTTTTGCGGGATGATGCTGGCCGATCATGGCGCCGAAGTGCTGTACGTCCATCGGCCCGGCGCTCCGCCCGATCCGCGCGACCCATTGCTGCGCGGGCGGGTGCCGGTGGAGGCCGATCTCAAATCGTCCGGCGGCGCCGCGCATGTCCGCGCCCTGGCGGCCGGTGCGGACGGGCTGATCGAGGGCTTTCGCCCCGGCGTGATGGAACGGCTGGGCCTCGGGCCGGCCGAGCTCCACATCCTCAATCCGCGCCTCGTCTATGGCCGGATGACCGGCTGGGGGCAGACCGGCCCGCTCGCCCAGGCCGCCGGGCACGACATCAACTATATCGCGCTCGCCGGCGCGCTCCATGCCTTTGGCCGCGCGGGCGACAAGCCGACCCCGCCGGTGAACGCGGTCGGCGATTTCGGTGGCGGCGGCATGCTGCTCGCCTTCGCCATGGCGGCGGGGCTGCTCCAGGCGAGGACCGGCGGACGGGGGACGGTGATCGACTGCGCGATGAGCGAAGGCGCGGCGCTGCTGATGTCGATGGTCTGGGGCTTTCGCGAGACGCTCGGCTGGCGCGACGCGCGCGGCGTCAACATCCTCGACGGCGGCGCGCATTTCTACGACAGCTATGAGACGGCCGACGGCAAATATGTCGCGATCGGCGCGATCGAGCCGCAATTCTATGCCCGGCTGCGCGCTGCGACGGGCCTGGCCGACGATCCGGACTTCGACGCGCAGATGGATCCCGCCGCCTGGCCGACGCTCAAGGGCAAGCTCGCCGCGATCTTCCGCACCCGGACGCGCGACGCCTGGTGCGCGCTGCTCGAAGGCTCCGATGCCTGCTTCGCCCCGGTGCTCTCGATGGCGGAAGCGCCCGCGCATCCGCACAATGTCGCGCGCGGCGCCTTTATCGAGCGCGCCGGCGTGGTCCAGCCGGCCCCCGCCCCGCGCTTCTCCCCGCCTCAGGCTTCGACCAGCGGCACCACTTCGAAGTCATAGCGTTCCCAGCCGCGCTGCTTCGCCGCCTCGGCGAGCGCGGCCTGCTTGCCCGTCGCTTCCCTGAGCGACTTGGCATGCCCCCAGAACACTTCGGTCCGGCCGCCGCCGAGATGCGCGACGATCCGCCAATAATGGGTGAAGGGTACCGCGGTCGGCCCGATCGTCTTCACATAGCCATCGGCCATGGTCGCGGTGAGGATGCGCTTCTTCTTCGCCATGCCCCGACGATAGCGCGCGCCCGTGGCGTTGGCACGCCGGCGTCCCCACATAGCGTGGCGAAACGGAGACTCCGCATGACCGACTATCGCAAGACGCCCGAGGCCGTCGCCGCGCTTTCCCCCGAACAATATCGCGTGACCCAGCAGAACGGCACCGAACGCCCCGGCACCGGCGCGTTGCTGCACAACAAGGCGCCCGGCATCTATGTCGACATCGTCTCGGGCGAGCCGCTGTTCGCCTCGAGCGACAAATATGAATCCGGCTGCGGCTGGCCGAGCTTCACCAGGCCGATCGCGAACGTGACCGAGCTGCGCGACATCAGCCATGGCATGATCCGCACCGAAGTGCGCTCCGCCCAGGGCGACAGCCATCTCGGCCATGTGTTCGACGACGGCCCGCGCGATCGCGGCGGCCTGCGCTATTGCATCAACTCGGCCTCGCTGCGCTTCGTGCCGCGCGCGGAGATGGAAGCCCAGGGCTATGGCGCCTGGCTCGACCAGGTCGAGGACCCCGCCTGAACCGGCCGGGCGCGGGCCCGCCGCCCGCGCCCGATTCGCCGGATGCCCATGGCACCGATCCGGACAGATAACCCCCGCCAGCCCGCAACTTGCCGGCCGTCGGCAGGCGATGCCGCGCCACATTCTGTCGCAGTAATGCAACAGTTTGCATCAATCCGAATTTGGAAGCGGTTCCAATCATTTCAGCCCGATTGACAGATGGCTTCATGATGATAGCGATAACATCAGGGAGGCATTTCGCTCACCCGAAATAAAAATAAAGTCGCGTTCGACATGGAGCGCGCTGGAGGAGGGGTTATGACTAGTCACAGGCGCGTGCCTATACTTGCGCATTCCGTATCCGTCTTCGCCGTCGCCGCTGGCCTCGCCATGCCTGGCCTTGCCCATGCGCAAACCGACAACGCTGTCACCACACAGGCCACGGAGGGCGGCCAGGAAGACAGCCAGGAAATCGTTGTTACCGGTATCCGCGCCAGCCTGGAGCGCGCGATCGCAATCAAGCGCGAGGCACCGGGCATCGTCGACGCGATCTCGGCCGAGGACATCGGCAAGTTCCCCGACACCAACCTGGCGGAATCGCTGCAGCGCATCCCGGGCGTGTCGATCAACCGCACCAACGGCGAAGGCTCGCAGGTCACGGTGCGCGGCTTCGGCCCGACCTACAACATGGTCACGCTGAACGGCCGCCAGCTCGCCACCTCGACCGTGTCGGTGGTCGGCGGCGACCAGAATGCCGACGGCGCGCAGGGCACCAGCCGCTCGTTCGACTTCTCCAACCTCGCCACCGAAGGCGTGCGCACGCTGGAAGTCTACAAGACCGGCCGCGCGGCCGTCCCCTCGGGCGGCATCGGCGCCACGATCAACATCGTCTCGCGCCGCCCGCTCGACGACGGCAAGAGCGGGCTGGACGGCAGCATCGGCGCAAAGGCAGTCTATGACACCAGCGTCAACGACTGCCTCGATTGCGGATCGAAGGTGACGCCCGAATTCTCCGGCGTCCTCAGCTGGAGCGATCCCGACCAGCGCTTCGGCGTCATGCTGTTCGGCAGCTACCAGAAGCGCAACTATACTTCGATCGCCGCCACGTCGAACGACTGGAACATCGTGTCCTACGACACTTTCCTGACCGGCGGCTTCGCCCGCTCGGGCGGCGCCTGCCCTGGCTCCACACCGGGGCCGAACTGCACCGTGGTCAACAACGCGCCGTCGAACCCCAACCAGCTGGTCGCGATCCCGAACGACAGCCGCTACCATTATGCCGAAGGCACGCGCGAGCGCATCAACGGCCAGGCAGTGGTGCAGTTCAGGCCCACCGATGCGCTGACGATCACCGCCGACGCGCTCTATGCGCAGAACAAGCAGCGCGAGACGCGTTCGGACCTGTCCAACTGGTTCAGCCGCCCGTTCGACGTGGTGACCTTCGACGGCAATCCCACGGTCGCTACCGCCACTTATCTGCATGAGACGATCAACGGCCAGAAGGACGAGGGTTTCGAGGCCCAGTCGCGCGCGCAGAGGGGCAAGCTGGAGGATTACGGCCTCAACCTCGAATGGGCGCTGGCGAGCAACTTCTCGCTGAAGCTCGACGGCCATATCTCGACTTCGTCGAGCACGCCGGACAATGCCAATGGCAACTCGTCGACGCTGGTCGGCATGGGCGCCAATGTCGTCGCCGCCCATTCGGTCGATTATTCGGGCGGCATTCCGCGCCAGGACATCACGCTGGGCGCCAGCGGCCCGCTCGACGTCAACGATGTCGGCTCGCAGGTCGGCCGCACCTTCCGCTCGACCCAGCGCCAGCGGGTGAAGGAACTGCGCGCGGACTTTGGCTGGGATCTGGGCGGCGAGAGCCGCTTCGACTTCGGCGGCAATTATCGCACCACCGACATGCGCCAGACCTTCGTCGCCACGCAGCAGACGCTGGGCGACTGGGGCATCACCAGCCCGGGCGACGTGCAAACGCTGGCGCCGGGCGCGCTCCAGGCCTTTTGCCTCGAGTGCAAGTTCCACAAGTTCAATCCCGGCGGCGATCCGGAATCGCAGATCGCCTTTCGCGGCGTCGCCTCGGATCTCTATGCGATCCTCTCGCCTTATTATGCCAATCGCGGCAATGCGGTGGGCACCACCGGCAGGCAGGACAACCAGGTCAAGGAAGACATCTGGGCAGTCTATGGCCAGCTGACCTGGAAGGGCGAGCTGGGCGGCGCACCGGCGCGCCTGGTCGCCGGCATCCGCTACGAGCACACCAAGTCGCACACCACGTCGCTCGAAGCGATCCCGGCGGGCATCGCCTGGGTGTCGGACAACGACTTCACCGTGTCGATCTCGAACCAGACGCAGTTCGTCAGCGACGGCGGCAGCTACAGCAACCTGCTGCCCCAGGTCGATTTCCAGGTCGAGTTCGCCAAGAACCTGATCGGACGCCTGTCGTACAGCAAGACGATCGCCCGGCCGAACTACAACAATCTCTACACCTCGACCACCGTCGGCGGCCCGCCGCGGCCGACCTTCAATGGCGGCATCCCCGGCGCAACCACGGGCAACGCCCGGTTGAAGGCACTGGAATCGGACAATTTCGATGCCTCGCTGGAATGGTATTTCAAGCCGGACAGCTATGTGTCGATCGCCTTCTTCGACAAGCGCGTGCGCAACTTCATCGGCAACGGCCAGTTCAACGCGACGCTGTTCGGCCTGCGCGACCCCAGCTCGGGCGCGGCGGGCAGCCGTTCGGGCCAGGCCAGGACCGCGCTGGGCGGCCTGGGCGCCGATACCAGCGACGGCAATCTATTCGTGATGTCGGCGCTGATCCAGGCCACCGGATCGGTCGCCGCCGCCACCGCGCAATTCGCGGCGCATTACAACGCCACCACGCGCCAGCTCGACGACGACTATCTCAAGCTGATCAACAACACCTACGACCTGAACGGCATCGCCAGCGATCCGCTCTACCAGTTCCAGGTGACGCAGCCGATCAACAACAAGGACGCCGAGATCTACGGCGTCGAGCTTGCCGGCCAGTATTTCTTCGGCCGGACGGGCATCGGTGTCGCGGCCGCCTATACGCTGGTGCGCGGCGATGTCGGGTTCAACCTGGGAGCCAGCCCGGCGGAAGACCAGTTCGCCCTGCTCGGCCTTTCGGACACGATCAGCGGCACGCTGATCTACGAGAAGCACGGCATCTCGGCCCGCGTCGCCTATAACTGGCGCGACCGGTTCCTTTCGGGGATCAACCGCCAGGGCTCGCGCAACCCCGAGTTCACCGCGCCGTTCGGCCAGCTCGACGCATCGATCAGCTACGAGATCACGCCGCAGGTCGCGATCACGCTGGAGGGCATCAACCTCACCGAGACGGCGGTGCGGACCTATGCCCGCGACAAGAAGGAGCTCTGGTACGCGCAAGAGCTCGACCGGCGCTTCCTGCTCGGCGCGCGCTTCAAGTTCTGAAGCCCTTCTCCCTCTCCCCGATCGCGGGGAGAGGGAGTTCAGGGACCGCCCCATGCGTCCCCAAGTTGAGGCTGGCGGTGCTTTGCGCCATGCTGGCCACCCATAGCTGGACCTGCCCGATGCCCCGACCGGTCGCGCTCGACAATGTCGCCCATGCGGATCTCCGCGTCGCGTTCCGCCACGGCGCCGCTTATGGCCATGCGGTCAACCGGGCGCTCGTCTTTCCCACCGAATTCGCCGAGGCGCAGCGCGACTTCCCCATCCTCTTCCGCCGCGACCCCGCCAAGGGGCTCCAGGCCGTCGCCCTGCTCGGGCTCGACCGCGACGAGAACCTGTTCCTCGAGGGCGATCGCTGGACCAGCGGCCATGTTCCGCTGAGCCTCCAGCGCGGCCCCTTCCTGATCGGGCTGACCGCCGATGGCGCCGCGCCGGTGATCCAGATCGATCTCGACGATCCGCGCGTCGGCACCGGGGACGGCGAGCCGCTCTTCCTGCCCCATGGCGGCCAGACGCCCATACTCGACCATGCCGGCCGCCTGCTCGCGGCGATCCATGTCGGCATGGCCGATGCCGGGCCGATGTACGCCGCGTTCGACGCGCTCGGGCTGATCCAGCCGGCCACGCTCGAGCTGATGCTCGACGATGCGCGCCGCTATGCGATCGCCGACCACGAGGTCCTGGCCGCCGAGCGCCTCGACGCGCTCGGCCCGGCGGCGCTCGGCGACCTCCACCAGGCCGGCCATCTCGGCGCCGCCTTCCTGCTCGCCGCCTCGCTCGGCAACCTGCCGCGGCTGATCGCCCGCAAGAATGCGCGGGACGCCGCGTGAACGCCGCGGCAGCCGGCGCCCCGCGGGTCCGCGCGCTGGACGGCGTCGCGCCGAGCGCCATTCCCTATGCCGAATTGCTGGCGGGCCAGGCCCCGGTGATCCTGCGCGGCGTTGCGCGGACCTGGCCGCTGGTCGCCGCCGCCCGCGCGGCCGATACGGCAGCGATCGCCTATCTCCGGGCCTTCGATTCCGGCCAGCCGGTGGTGGGCTTCACCGGCCCGCCCGCGATCCAGGGCCGCTTCCACTATGACGCCGGCCTCACAGGCTTCAATTTCGCGGGGGCCCGGATCGGCCTGGCCGATTTCCTCGCGCGGATCGGGGCTAGCCTGGAAGCGCCCCGCCCCGAGAGCCTCTATGTCGGCTCGGCCGATCTCGACCGCCATCTTCCCGGCTTCCGCGCCGCGAACGACCTGCCGCTCGACGATCCGATGTTCGTGCACGGCGTGCTCGCCAGCATCTGGATCGGCAACCGCACCACGGCGCATGCGCATCACGACATGTCGCACAATTTGGCGGTCTGCGCGGCCGGGCGCCGGCGCTTCACCCTGTTCCCGCCCGACCAGGTCGCCAATCTCTATCCCGGCCCGCTGGAGCCGACCCCCGGCGGCCAGGTGATCTCGATGGTCGACTTCGCCGATCCCGATTTCGACCGCCACCCCCGCTTCCGCGAAGCCATGGCCGCCGCGCAGGTGGCGGAGCTGGAGCCCGGCGACCTGCTCTTCTATCCCGCGCTCTGGTGGCATCATGTCGAGGCACTGGAGCGCTTCAACGTCCTCGTGAACTATTGGTGGAACGAAGCGCCCGCCTTTCTCGACACGCCCCAGACCACCCTGCTCCACGCCATGCTGAGCCTGCGCGATCGTTCGGATGCCGAGAAGGCCGGCTGGAAGGCGATGTTCGACTATTATGTCTTCGGCCCCGCCGGCCGGGCCGCGGCGCACCTGCCCGCACACGCGCAGGGCCCGCTCGCCCCGATCGACGCGACTTTGGCACGGCGGCTGCGGGCACAGCTGATCAACAAGCTCAATCGCTAGGGGGATGGGAATGGACCAGGCACCGATCCGGCGGGTCGTGATCGCGGGCGGCGGCACCGCGGGCTGGATCGCGGCGGCCGCGCTCGCCAAGCTGCTCGGGCCGCTGCTCGACATCGCCCTGGTCGAGAGCGACGAGATCGGCACGATCGGCGTCGGCGAGAGCACCATCCCCACCGCACGCACCTTCCACCAGCTGCTCGGCATCGACGAGCGCGCCTTCCTGCGCGACACACGCTCGACCTTCAAGCTCGGCATCGCGTTCGAGGATTGGGCGCGGGAGGGTGATCGCTACATCCACAGCTTCGGACAGATCGGCAAATCGACCTGGATGGGCGATTTTCACCATTTCTGGCTGGAGGCGCGCGCGGAAGGCTGGGGCGGCGACCTGGGTGACTATTGCTTCGAGCTGCAGGCGGCGCGGGCCGGCCGCTTCGCCATCCCCGAACAGGGGCACATCAACTATGCCTATCACCTCGATGCCGGACTCTATGCGCGTTTCCTGCGCGATTTCGCCGAGCCGCTGGGCGTGCGCCGCATCGAAGGCAGGATCGACGCCGTCGAGCAGCATCCGGAGACCGGCTTCGTCACGGCGCTCCGCCTGGCTTCGGGTGCGCGGATCGAAGGCGACCTGTTCCTCGACTGCACGGGTTTCCGCGGCCTGCTGATCGAGCAGGCGCTGCGGGCGGGCTATGAGGAATGGGGCCATTGGCTCCCCACCGACAGCGCGATCGCGGTGCAGACGGCGTCGACCGGGCCCGCGCTTCCCTATACCCGCGCCGCCGCGCACCGGGCCGGCTGGCAATGGCGCATTCCGCTCCAGCACCGCGTCGGCAACGGGCTGGTCTATGCCAGCGATTTCCTCGACGACGATGGCGCCCGCGCGCTGCTCGATGCCCGGATCGAGGGCGAGAGGCTGATCGAGCCGCGCATCATCCGCTTCAAGGCCGGGCGCCGGCGCAAGCTATGGGATCGGAACGTGATCGCGCTCGGCCTGGCGAGCGGCTTCGTCGAGCCGCTCGAATCGACGAGCATCCACCTGATCATGATCGCGGTCACCCGGCTGGTGCAGCTCTTCCCCTTTGGCGGGATCGGCGAAGGCGTGGCGGCGCGCTTCAATGCGCTCGGCCGCGTCGAGATCGAACGGATCCGCGATTTCATCATCCTCCATTATCACCTGAACCAGCGCGCCGACGGCGGCTTCTGGGACCGGTGCCGGACGATGGCGATCCCCGACAGCCTCGCCGAGCGGATCGCCGCCTTTCGCGACGGCGCGATCGCGTGGCAGGCGTCGGACGACCTGTTCCGGGTCGACAGCTGGGTGCAGGTGATGCTGGGCCAGCGGCTGGCGCCGGGCAGCCATCATCATATGGGCCGGATGATCGTGGAGGGCGAATTGCGGAGCGCGCTGGGTGCGCTGAGGTCCGGCATCGCCGACGCCGTGGCGCGGATGCCGGCGCACCAGCAATTCCTGGAGGGCTACATCGCCGCCTGACGCGATGCCGGCAGCCACCTGATCTTCTCGACAGTCACCGGCGCCAGGCCATCGCGCTCGCACTTCACCAGCCATTCCTTGGCGACCAGCTCGAACGTGTTGGCTGCCGCATATTTCGCGGCGATGCGCACGCGCTTCTTCTCGATCGCCGGATCGAAGCCGGCGGCGACTTTCTGCCTTGCCTCGTCGCGCTTGGCGCGCGCGTCGGCGAGGCCGACTTCAAGCCACTTCCCCAGATGGAGGGTCTTCTGCTTGTCGAGGAAGCGATAGTTCATGCGCCACAGCTTCAAGCCGTTGGGCTTAACCTGGAGGTACAGGCTTTGGGAATCGCGCAGGAGGTAGGGCTTGGTCGCAGGCTTTGCGGCGTTGATCTGGATGTAGGTCAGCATGTCGTTTCTTCCCAGCAAAGCCGGGTCGATCCGGGACAAAAGAGGCACCAACAAAATGATGTGCTGTTGATGGTCTTGGCCGGACGTCACCGGAATTTTAGCCGGCGAGCTTCCGTCGATTTATGCTGTAAAACCAGCCATTTGCTGGACGCCCCCGGACATACTTAGCCCGGGAAAAATGGTGCCAGAAGAGGACCGGCGCGTTGCAACTACGTAACTAATTTCACAGTAAATTTTTCTGCGCCGAGCTTTGTCGGCCCCCGGATTGGCCCCACCTCTGTTCCAATAGCGGTTCTTGGGCCGGTCCCGGTCTGATTGCTTTCAGTGGCCGGCTCGCGAAATCGGACATGATGAGCTCGACCAGCCGCGAAACTGTTGTCTTAAGGATGTTTCGGCGTGCCGGCCGCCAGCTCCGCGGATCTCATAGGCTTACGGGGAGGTTCACGATGGCGCCCGATCTGTTACACCAACGCAATGTCTGCTGATCTGATCAACCGGGAAAAAGCACTCATCTTCCGGATTACCCACCGGGCCAATGTTCCCTGGCTCACAGCGAACGGCATTCACTGCGCTACATCTCCGATGCAGGATCCGGCGTTCCGGCCTATCGGCAATGCTGAATTGATTGGAAAACGCCGGCACCGTGCGCTTCCGCTCGCTTATGGAGGCGTCCTCAGCGACTATGTCCCTTTCTACTTCACGCCGTACTCACCGATGATGTATAACATTCATACGGGCTATGGGGGGATCGAGAAGCAGCACAATGAGGATATCGTGATCCTCGTCTCCTCGATCTCTCGCTTGGGCGAGCTCGGCCTCCCGTTTGTATTCTCCGATCGTCATGCCTATCTCCAGGCGGCTCAGTTCAGCGCCAATCCCGACGATTTGGGTTGGATCGACTGGGGAATGCTTGCGGCACGCAACTTCAAGCGCGACCCCAATGACCCGTCGAAGTTCGAGCGCTACGAGGCGGAGGCACTCGTCCGCACGCATGTACCGGTCGAAGCGTTGATCGGAATCGGCTGCTACAGCGATAAGGTCACCGCATCCGTCGCAGCCGAGTTGACGGCGGGCGGAACAGAAGTGAAGGCACGCACCCGTCCCGGATGGTATTTCCCATGATTCGTTACACCACAGGCAATCTGCTCGACGCGCCCGCTGATGCGCTAGTAAATACCGTGAACACGGTGGGCGTGATGGGCAAGGGCATCGCACTGATGTTCAAGGAGAGGTATCCGGAGAATGCGAAGCTCTACGAGCGCGCTTGCGCGGACGACGCGCTGGAGCCCGGCTCGATCTTCGTCACCCAGAACAGCGACATGTTTGGTCCGCGCTGGATCGTGAACTTCTCGACTAAGAAGCATTGGCGCCACCCGTCGCGGATCGAATGGATCCGCTCGGGGCTCTCGGAGCTGCACCGGTTCATCACCACCAACCATGTACGCTCGATCGCGATTCCGCCGCTCGGCGCGGGCAATGGCGGGCTCGAATGGGATCAGGTTAGGCCCGAGATCGAGCGTGCTTTTACAGATCTGTCGGATGTCGAGATTATCGTCTTCGAGCCAACGTCCAAATATCAGAATGTCGCCAAGCGCGCCGGGGTGGAGAAGCTCACCCCCGCGCGTGCATTGGTCGCGGAGATTGTGCGCCGCTATTGGGTGCTCGGCATCGAATGCACGCTTCTCGAGGTCCAGAAGCTCGCATGGTTCCTCGAATCCGCGACCAAGCGGCTTGCCGAGAAAGACCCGCTCGACCTGCACTTCGCGGCCAATCGCTATGGCCCCTATGCCGATGACCTGCGCCATCTTCTGAACTCGCTCGATGGCAGCTATCTGGCCTGCGACAAGCGCATCAACGATGCAGGCCCTTTCGACGTCATCCGTTTCAATGACGAGAAGAAGGACAAGCTGCAGGCCTACTTCACCACGGACGAAGCGAAGCCCTATAGGGCAGCGCTCGAGGCCACGGCGCAGCTGATCGACGGGTTCGAGTCACCGCTCGGCATGGAATTGCTGGCGACGATCGACTGGTTGATCGCGGTCGAGGGTGTCGAGGCGACGCTGCCGGCAATCCGCCAAGGCATCAAGGCCTGGCCGGGCGGCCCGGATGCCGCACGCCGTAAGGAAGCAATCTTCGAGGATCGTCTGATCGACCTGGCACTGCGGCGACTGTCGCCTCCGGCCGCAGTCGCCCACTGAACCGCCCCTTGACAAGTTTGATCCTATGGCGGCCCTAGATCAGATATTGCGCCGATACGGCGGCGAACCGGATTCGCTGATTCCGATCGATTGCGATGGCCCCGCGCTGCTGCCCTATGCGACGATAACCGCAGCGCGCTCGGCCGAGGATTCAGATCTGGCTCCGCTGATTGGTGTCTACGAGTGGCATGATCGTCCGCTATTCTTTCTCGTCGATGGCGCTTCCGTCGCGATCAATGCCGACCAGCTGGCGCGCATTCGCCGAGTGCTCGCTATGCGAGGCGACACGCCCTATCTCGTCGTTGTTGATGCCGGAAGGCTCACCGTCTACGACATCGCACTCGATGGCCCGGCCGAAAGCGCGCGACTGGCTCTCGGCGACCTCGGGATCGACGAACAGATCGTCATTCCCCATCTTGGCAACATTCGTCCGAGATTGTCAGCGAGCCGCCGCTGGATCGGCGAGGTCGTCCTGCGGCTTCTCACGGGAGCGCTGGATGATCTCGACAGGCTGGACGTCGCGAGCGGCGACGCGATCTCACTCGTCGGGCGGGCGCTCTTTCTCCGCTTCCTCGCGGACCGGGAGATGTTGCCTCTTGCGGTCACCGCGCTGGCAAATGGCGATGCGGCAGCCCTTTTCGACGAACCGGCAAGCGCGGTGGCAGCCTCAGCCTGGCTCGACGCAACCTTCAACGGCGATTTTCTTCCCCTCGCTTCTGAGACGATCGGCTCGCTCCCATCCGACGCGTTCCGGATTCTTGGGAGCATCTTGCGACGGGCGACTGGTAATCAGCTCCATATCGGATGGCACGAGAAATGGGACCAGCTCGACTTCGCCCATATTCCAGTAGGCGTTCTCAGCCAGGCCTATGAGCGATATCTCAGCCATCGCGATCCCGAGACCCAGCGCAACGAAGGCGGCTATTACACGCCTCGCCATATAGCGGACCTCATGGTGCGTGCGGCGTTTGGCGCGCTGGCTCGCGAAGGCGAAACGCATGGCGTGAAAGTGCTCGATCCGTCGGCCGGCGCCGGGGTGTTCTTGCTGACCGCGTTCCGGCAACTCGTTGCCGAGCGTTGGCGCAGTGACGGCTCACGTCCCGACACGAAGATATTACGCGAGATCCTGTACGGTCAGATCACCGGGTTCGATATCAACGAAGCGGCGCTTCGTTTTGCTGCACTTGGCCTGTATCTGATCTCGATCGAGCTTGATCCCAATCCCGAACCGATCGAAAAATTACGGTTCGACGATCTGCGGCCAAATGTGCTTCGCAATGTCGGTTCACTGACCGCCGGCCCGGACGACGACCCGGAACAACCCAAGGGGCTCGGTAGCCTCGGCGATACCGTCGGGGCCGAACATGAAGGCCGGTACGATCTCGTCATCGGCAACCCGCCGTGGGCAACGGCGACGCGCCTCACGAACTGGTCGAATCTTCAGGAAAGAGTTCGGCGACTCGCTCGTCAGCGCTCGGGCGAACCGGCACTCGCCGCTCCGATACCGAATGAGGTTCTGGATCTTCCCTTCGTCTGGCGCGCGATGGAATGGGCGCGCCCCGGCGGCCAGATCGCTTTCGCCCTCCACGCCCGCCTGTTATTCCAGCGCGGCGAGACCATGCCCGACGCGCGCAATGCGCTGCTCGCATCCCTTGATGTTACGGGCATCGTGAATGGCACCGAACTGAGGCGTACCCGCGTCTGGCCTGAAATCACCGCTCCATTCTGCATACTCTTCGCCCGTAATACAGCCCCTCCGCCCGGAGCGGGTTTCCGCTTCACAAGCCCCCATCTCGAGGGCCCGCTCAATGCCAGCGGAGACTGGCGCGTCGATGCAGCGAATGCCGAGGTGCTGCCCAATCGCGATGTCAGGGCCCGCCCCGAGCTTCTCAAGATTCTGTTTCGCGGATCCAGGCTCGACCTCGAGTTGTACGATCGCATCGCCAGCAAGGGCCTGCCCACGCTTCGCGATTACTGGGCAGAACTGTTTGGCGCCGAGAAGGGGCGCCCGCGCAACATGGGCAATGGCTACCAGCGCCTCAGGAAAAGTAGCCGCATCCGCAAGGGCGAGGAGGAGCCGGGAGCATCCGCCGCCTACCTCCATCACCTGCCCGAGCTTCCGAAGGGCGCCGACCTCAGCCTCCTTCTCGACGTTTCGCCTTTTGACCGGTTCTCCGCGAACCGGATACACGACCCGCGTCCGATTTCGCTATTCACTGGACCGCTATTGCTGGTCGCAGAATCTCCTCCCGTCCGGCACGGGCGGATCAAGGCTACGATCTCACTCGGCGACGTCGTCTTCAACCAGAGCTTTCACGGCTACAGCACCCATAATCATCCAGACGATAGCGACCTAGCCAAATATCTTTCCCTGATCCTCTGCAGCCGCATTGCATTGTGGCACGCTCTGATCACGAGCGGGCGCTTCGGTTTCGAACGCGAGGTAGTGGAGAAATTCGTTCTCGACGAGATCCCTCTGCCCAGGTTCGAATGCCTCGGATCCCAGGATAGGCTCCACCTATCTCGATTGTTCGACACTCTTGCGCAACGCGAGACGGACGCAGGATGGGCGGCGGTCGATCTCTGGGTGGCCCAACTTTATGGTCTCGATGCGGATGATCTGGCTGTCATCGAGGACACGCTTCGCTTCCGGCTCCCGTTCGCCGCGAATGTGAAAGCCGCGCAGGAACCGGCGACGCCCCTAGAACTTGGCGGGTTCGTCGATCGGCTGGCCCGCGACCTCGGGCCGTGGGGCATACGCTACGGCCGTGAGTTCACCGTGAAGATACTGGAAACTCCGCTCTTGTCTCCCTGGCGCTTCGTAGCATTGGAACTGGCTGGTTCGCTTCAGTCGGGGAACCTAGCCTGGACGGAGGTGATCGCGGCCGCTGATCAGCTATCGGCGACCGAGATCATTTATGCATCGCAAGATGCGAACCGACTCGTCGTCGGCCGCCTCAACCAGGCGCGCTACTGGTCGGAGAGCCAAGCGCGCCTTGTCGCGCGGCGGCTCGTCTGGGATCATATGCCCTTTCTGTCCGGAACGACGCCCCGGTGACGGGTACCGTACTCAGCCCCCGCCCGGACCTCGTGACCGAACTGACCGCGGGCCAAAAACTGCCGCTTGCCGCCGTCGGGGCAGAACAACTCGATATCATTCTCGAGACCGTGACCCGCGTCTGGCTCGACCTGATGCGAGACCAGCCGACGTCGCTGGATCTCGATGAGGCCGAAATCAACATGATGCTCGCCGCGAGACTCAACAATCTGCGATCTAGTGATCCACTCTGGACCCAGCTGGTATCAACGGTAGCGAGAGGGGTGGAAAGCATCAGCTTCGACGGCGCCCATCTCGAGCGGCGCCCTGATCTTTCCATATTTCTCACAGGCCGCCATCCTTCCTTCCCCATCGTCGTGGAATGCAAGCTCATCGACCGGTCCACCTCCAAAGGCGCCGACCTATATTGCAGGAATGGACTCGCCCGTTTCGTCGAGGGGCAGTATGCTTGGGCCAATCGCGAGGCGGTGATGATCGCCTATGTCCGTGACGATTCCACGCTAGAAGCCCACCTGACGCCGTTGCTGGAACGGTCGATGTCCGGCAACACAGATCCTTGGCACACGCGCGAGCTGCCGATTGCGAGCCCGGGAGCCTCGCTTCCAACCGCCTCCTCCAGCCATGGACGGCCTTTTTTCTACCCGAGCGAAATCGGTGGCAGCACCCCGGGCGACATCGCGATCTGGCATCTCTGGCTTCGCGGAAACTCTCCAGAAACCGGAGACATCGGCCAAGAGTGAGATCACGACTACAAGGTAGTTGAGTGCGAGGTACCTTTGGTAGTCAACCCGCAGCTCACTGGCACGTAGTTTGACGGCCATTGCCGGAGCGTCGTGAAATCGAAAGAAACGACTTAGACTGAGGCGCATCAAGGGTTTCTAGGTGAGGAGTGCCTCTTTGCGTGATCGACTGTCTAGTTCTCCAATCAGCGAATTCCTTACCCTGAGCGAGAACCTAGAAATATATGAGTGTGAAAATTTCTTACTCGATGGCGTAGTCGAAAAGCATGGCCTCGCTTATTGGGCGGCACACACGCTTCATTTCCATCTGGAGCTAGATGGAAAGAAACCTTACACGGCTGAAGAGCATTTTCCTGCTGTGCGAGACCTCATCGCGAGCGGCCTCAAGGCCGCAGGCTTCGTTCGTCAAGGAGGAGATGTCAAGGCGTGTAGTGATGAATTAGCGATGAACGCTTGTCTCATTGGCCAATACACCGAGGAGTGTAGCCTTTATTATCAGGTCAACGCGCTCTTACGCAAAGGCCATCATGGCGAAGATGTGAGTGCACATCCTTTGGTTCCGTGGATTGCGCATCTCAATGCCATCATTCGAAATGAACCAGAGCATCTCGGCGTCACCTTCCGAGGCGCAGCTTTCGTTATTGAGACGATAGAAAAATATATACCCGGGCAGCAATTCGTCTGGGCAAGCTTTACATCGGTCTCGACGCGTATCGATGCCTGCCTTGATGGAAACGTCACTTTCCGCATTCAACCAAAAAGCGGGATTTCAATGCACGGAAAACGCGCCCCACGCTTGATAGCGCGCTACTCTCAGTTTCCAGAAGAGGACGAAGCAATCTTACCGCTGGGGTGCGCATTTCGGGTCATCCGCAATGAGAAGGTCGGTCCGCACCATGAGATCGATCTCGACCTTTATGATCATTGGTAACGAGCGATTGCTAATCTCGTGATACTCGCGTTGCTGGGCAACGGCCTGAAATAACGTCGGCTTTGAGGCGATGAACCGCCATCGCCGAACGACCAGAATTGGGGCGCTTTGCTGACACAGAGAGCACCGGCGCCATTCAAGCAACGCCTTCAATATTAATATTTTTATTACGGGACCGATCGAGTCCGCCCCCAAAACGGCCCCCGTGCAAGCTCCATCCGCCGCGATAGGCATCGCCGGAGGGCTGCCGGCCATCTAGCGCCCGCCCGCTCGCGCCGTAATGGATCATAAAGCAGAACTTCCGCCAACACTTATCATCGCGTCGCGCTTGACGGACTTGGGTTACAAGAACCATTCAGGAACGCGCTGAGGCGGCCGGGAGAGGGTCGGGGTGCGGGGGCGATGTTCGAATGAGTGAAGCTTTTTTTCAGTCGCCAATCTTGAACTCTCCGTATGAAGAGCCGGGTCGTCATTGGGAGCTTGATGGAAATGGCCAGCCGACGAGCGTAATCGTGTCTCGTCGTAGGCCCAGTGCACTTGTGTCGCCTATTCCCAAGGCGCGAAAGGTCCGCGGTAAGGCGATGCAGGCGGACCTGTTAGCCGACGACACGGGCCAGGAGTATAATCCGACGGAAGTCGTCAATGGCATTAGGTCCGCGGTCGAGAGCTGGCGGACACTGCCCGAAAGCCAATGGCAAGTAACCGCGACTACCGCGCGATTGCTTCGTCACTGGCGCACCCACAAGTTCGCCAACCAGAAGCCGTTTTTCTGCCAGGTCGAAGCAGTTGAGACAGTGATCTGGCTGACCGAGGTAGCTCCGCGGTCTTCTTCGCAAGGCAAGCGCTTCTGGACGCATCTCGAAGCCGCCAATGCCGTGTCGAACCCAGAACTCATGCGCATGGCGCTAAAGCTGGCAACTGGCGCAGGTAAGACGACCGTCATGGCGATGTTGATCGCATGGCAAACGCTGAATGCGGTGCGACACCCTAGCGCGAAACGCTTCTCCAAGGGCTTCCTGATTGTCGCCCCTGGGATCACCATCAAGGACAGACTGCGGGTCCTCCAGCCGAACGATCCAGAGAGCTATTATAAGGGCCGTGAGATCGTACCCGAGGACATGCTGCTCGATCTTGGTCGCGCAAAAATCGTCATCACAAATTATCATGCCTTCAAGAAGAAGGACGAGGTGCCGCTGAACAAGGTGCAGCAGGCCGCGCTTCGCACCACTCCGAAGCCGGAGAGCGATGGAGCGATGATCCGTCGCGTGGCGGGCGAGCTCATGGGCCTCAAGAACATCGTCGTTCTCAATGACGAAGCCCATCATTGCTACCGGGAACGCCCGCCGCTGCCCGGCGAGGAACTGAAGGGCGACGAACTGGCCGAGGCCCGGGAGAACAATGAGGCTGCGCGGCTTTGGATTTCCGGCATCGAAGCGGTGAAGCGCGAGCTGGGCGTCTCTATGGTTTACGACCTGTCAGCGACACCCTTCTTTCTGCGAGGCTCCGGCTACCGGGAAGGCTCGCTGTTCGGATGGGTGATGAGCGACTTCAGCCTGATGGATGCGATCGAGTGCGGCATCGTGAAGCTGCCGCGCGTGCCGGTGATGGACAATGTGCCAGGCGGCGACACACCGATGTTCCGCAACCTGTGGGATCATGTCGGTAAGCATTTGCCGAAAAAGGGCCGAGGCAATGCGAAGGGGCTTGACCCCCAGAAGCTGCCCAACGAGCTGCTGACCGCGATCGACGCGCTCTATGGACACTATGAGAAGACGCACGCGCTTTGGCGCGAGGCGGGCGTTGGCGTGGATCCGGTGTTCATCGTCGTGTGTAACAACACAGCCACATCGAAACTCGTCCACGACTATATCGCCGGCTACGAAATTCAGGACGCGAACGGCAATGTGACGCCGGTGACAGGCAAATGCCTGCTGTTCCGCAATTTCGATCCCGATGGATCCGCACTCCCGCGAATGCGCACTTTGCTGATCGACAGCCATCAGCTTGAGAGCGGCGAAGCGATCAGTACCGACTTTCGCGATGCTGCGTCCGACGAGATCGCACGCTTCAAGGATGAGCTGATCCAACGCACCGGTGATCGCGCTGCGGCCGAGAAGATCGACGATGCTGCGATCCTGCGCGAGGTGATGAATACCGTTGGGCGCAAGGGGCAACTCGGCGAGGGCATTCGTTGCGTTGTATCGGTCTCGATGCTGACCGAGGGCTGGGATGCCAATACCGTTACGCACGTCCTCGGTATCCGCGCATTCGGTACCCAGCTATTGTGTGAGCAGGTGATCGGCCGTGCCTTGCGGCGCCAATCGTATCAGCTTCAGGCTGATGGTCATTTCGCTGTGGAATATGCCGACGTGCTGGGCATCCCATTCGACTTCACTGCACAGCCCGTCGTTGCGCCGCCAAAACCGCCCGAAAACATGGTCCGCGTCCATGCAATCAGCCCGGCGCGTGACACGTCCGAGATCCGCTATCCGCGCGTCGAGGGCTATCGCACCGAGCTGCCGAGCGAACGGCTCACCGCGACCTTTTCGAACGACTCGACGCTCGAGCTAACGCCCGAACTGGTTGGCGCGACTGAGACAGTGAACTCTGGCATCATTGGCGAAACGGCCGATCTGACCATCGAGCATCTCGCCGACACGCGCGCAGCTACGATCCACCTCAAACTCGCCGAATGGATCGTGAAGCGGAAAATGACGAATACGGGAGACCGACCCAATGTCGGGCTCATCATCCAGGCGAAGTCGATCGTGCGCCAATGGATGGCCGATCATCTCGTGCTGGCCGGAGGTACGCAGCCGGCGCAGCTCCTCTACTACAACATCGCCGATCGTGTGGCCGACCGGATCATGGCGGCGATCACCCGTGGGCAGGAAGGCGGTGGGCGCGTGCTCGCGATGCTGGATCCCTATAACCGCGAAGGCAGCACCCGACACGTCAGCTTCATGACGAGCAGGGACCGCTACGAAACGGGCGAGCGCTGCCACATAAACTACGCCGTGATCGATAGCGACTGGGAGGCTGAGTTCTGTCGCGTTGCGGACAAGCATCCGCGCGTCCTCGCCTGGGTTAAGAACCATAATCTTGGCTTCGAAGTGCCTTATAGTGCCGGAGGGGAAGCGAAGCGCTATCGCCCGGACTTCATCCTACGCATCGATGACGGCCATGGCCCCGACGATCCGCTCAATCTCGTGGTCGAGATTAAGGGCGCGCGTGACGAAGACGACAAAGACAAAGCTGAAACTATGCGCACCCTGTGGGTGCCGGGGGTAAACGCGCTCAGCGAGCATGGCCGTTGGGGCTTTGCCGAGTTCACCGATGTCTGGACCATCGCTACGGAGTTCGCCGCTAAGGTAGAGGCATGGCTGGACGAGGTTGCTTTGGGGGAGGCAGTCGCGTGAGTGATACACATTCTGTGTATAAATTTAATTGCAAAGTAGGATTTGCACGCCTACATAGCGCCTACATCCGCCCCTTGAGAGTAGGTTCGCTCGAACATCCAGAGCGTTACCGAAATCTTGGGGCCTTTTCGTTTCTGCGCCTCGCGGGAGCGAACGGATGAGCCGCGAAATCGCAATCCTTATCGATGGCGGCTTCCTGACGAAGCGCCTGACCCGCTTGGTAGCGAACCCCGAAAAGCTGACGCCCAAAAAGGTAGTCGCGATCGTCCGCGCGATGTGCAAGGAGCATGTGCAGCGCCTGACGGATGACGACAGCTCCAACTGGCATCAGCACGTCTATCGCATTTTCTACTATGACGCGCCCCCTTTCGAGGGACAGGCGCACCATCCGCTGAGTCGCAAGCAGATAAATTATGCCAAGAGTGACCAGGCGGCTTTTCAGCGTGAGCTATTCGATCTCATGCGCAAGCAACGCAACGTAGCGTTGCGACTAGGCACACTTAGCAAGCTAAGCGGCTGGACACTTCAAAGCGAACAACTGACCAAGCTTCTGCGCACCAAGCCGCTAATCGAGACACTCGCTGCAATACCGCCGCTTGCGGACGGATCGATCAACGTCAGCGCCGCAGACGTGGCTGAACTGGCGGCCCAGGCGAAGCACTGGAACGCGCTTCAGGATTGGATGATCCGGCTCGATCTACGCCAGAAGGGGGTGGATATGCGCATCGGCCTGGACATCGCTTCGATCACCCTCAAGCGCCTGGCTTCAACGATCATCCTGGTAGCGGGGGACGCCGATTTCGTACCCGCCGCCAAGCTCGCACGGCGCGAAGGCTTGCAGTTCATTCTCGATCCGCTTTGGCAGTCAGTGTCGGATGATCTTTTCGAGCACATTGACGGGCTGAAAACCGCGCTGAAGCGCCCGGCCAGCCTGAAGGACAAGGACAAAGCCTGATGGCTAAGAAGCCGCTTACCGTTGAAACTCTGACGCACGACGAGGCGACGCGCCTGAACGCGCCCACGGCGGAGCTGGAAGCGTTCGTGCCGCCGGAAGTGAAGACGCCGATCCGCGCGGCGTACGAGCGTCGCAACCCCGATCTGGACCCGCAACTCGTCTGGCGCGGCAAGGATATGGCCGATTGGTCCGATCTGATCGTCGAGGCGCCGCCGCTCTACATTCAGGAGAAGATCCACCCCAAAGCGCTGGTCGAAGATCTGAAGCGCGCCAGCGCGCGACGCCAGGAGCCGGAGGCCGCGCCGGATCTGTTCGCCGATTTCAACGGGATCGAGCCAGACCAGCGCACCGAGTTCTACGAGCACGACCAGCACTGGTCGAACCGCATGATCCTGGGCGACGGCTTGAAGGTGATGGCGAGCCTGGCCGAGCGCGAGGGGCTGAAGGGTCAGGTACAGTGCATCTATATCGACCCGCCTTATGGCATCAAATTCAACTCCAACTTTCAGTGGAGCACCACCAGCCGCGACGTGAAGGACGGCAAGGCCGACCATTTCAGCCGCGAGCCCGAGCAGGTGAAGGCGTTCCGCGACACCTGGGCGGACGGCATCCACAGCTACCTCACCTATCTGCGCGATCGGCTGACCGTGGCGCGCGATCTGCTGACCGAGAGCGGGTCGGTGTTCGTGCAGATCGGTGATGAGAATGTCCATCGCGTGCGTGCGCTGATGGATGAGGTGTTTGGGGATGAGAATTGCGTCGCCACGATCACCATCACCAAGACGGCCGGTCAGACCGCAGAACTTTTGCCCGGAGTGGCCGACTTCGTTCTTTGGTTCGCCAAGGACAAGGGTAAAGCAAAATTCCGCCGGCCGTTGAGAGATAAAAATCTTAGCGATGACAACTCGGGCGTATATCGCTGCGTTTTCGGCCCGGACATGAACGTGCGGAGGCTTGGCGATCAGGAGCTGTCGGATTTCGCGGCGGCAAATGGCGATGCACAAGTTTTCTGCCTCGATAATTTCACTTCTCAACGCCCGCCCGGCAGCTTTCCAATTAGCTTCAAAGGGAAGGCGTTCACGCCGGGCAAAGGGTACTGGAAAACCGGTGAGACTGGCGCTGAGAGGCTGACGAAAGCCAACCGGGTTTTCGCGGCTTCAAATTCGCTCAGGTATATACGCTTCATCGGTGATTACCGGGCGGCGGAAATAGGCAACGTCTGGACCGATATGGGGACGGGCAGTTTCACGGATGAAAAAGTTTATGTTGTCCAAACAGGCAGCAAAACCGTCCAACGCTGCATCCTGATGACCACCGACCCCGGCGACCTCGTCCTCGATCCCACCTGCGGATCGGGCACCACCGCCTATGTCGCAGAGCAATGGGGCCGGCGATGGATCACGATGGATACCAGCCGGGTCGCGCTGGCGCTGGCCCGCGCGCGAATCATGGGCGCGCGCTATCCCTGGTATCTGCTCGCCGACAGCCGCGAGGGGCAGTTGGAGGAAGGCAAGGTCACGCGCACCGTCCCTGCCGACACGCCCACCTATGGCCGCATTCGCCAGGGCTTCGTCTACAAGCGCGTGCCGCACATCACGCTCAAGTCGATCGCCAATAATGCTGAGATCGACACGATCTGGGAGACCTATCAGACGAAACTGGAGCCGCTGCGCCAGGCGATCAACGCCACGCTCGGCGCCGACTGGCAGGAATGGGAAATCCCGCGCGAACTCACCGCGCAGCAATCCGCCGCGGCCGAGCCCCATGCCGCCTGGTGGCAGGCGCGCATCGCACGCCAGAAGGAGATCGATGCCTCGATCGCCGCCAAGGCGGAGACGGAGTATCTCTACGACCAGCCCTATGAGGACAAGGGCCGCGTCCGCGTTGCCGGCCCGTTCACGGTCGAGAGCCTCTCGCCGCACCGCGTCCCCGCGATGGACGTGGACGACAGCCTGTTCGACGAGCTGGAGGCAGCCGAAGGCCGGCGCCAGGCCGGCGCTGCGTCCGAGAGCGCCGATTTTGCCGAGATGGTGCTGGAAAACCTGAAGCGCTCGGGCGTGCAGCAGGCCCACAAGGCCGATCGCCTGGTGTTCTCTTCGCTCAAGCCTTGGCCCGGCCGCTTCATTTGTGCCGAAGGCGCGGTGCGGCAGGCGTCCGAGGGCGAAAGCGACACGCTATCAGACAGCCCCACGCGCCGCGCCGCGATCCTGATCGGGCCAGAATATGGCACCGTTTCCCGCGCCGACCTGACCGCAGCCGCCCGCGAGGCGATGGAGGCGGGCTTCGACCTGCTGATCGCCGCCTCGTTCAACTTCGACGCCCATGCCTCCGAGTTTGATCGGATGGGTGCACTCACCGTGCTCCAGGCGCGGATCAACCCGGACCTGCATATGCCGGACCTCGCCAGCACGGGCGCCGGCAACCTGTTCACCGTCTTCGGCGAGCCGGACATTCAGGTGCACGATGAGGGTGACGGCTGCATCAGCATCGAGGTGGCAGGCATCGATATGTACAGGGGCGGCGAGATCGTCGCCAGCGACGCCGACGACATTGCCGTCTGGTTCATCGACACGGACTACAACTACGAGAGCTTCTTCGTCCGCCACGCTTACTTCCCCGGCGCGAACGATCCCTACAAGGCGCTCAAGACCACGCTGAAGGCGGAAATCGACGCCGACGCCTGGGAAAGCTTGAAACGCACCCGCTCGCGCCCCTTCCACAAGCCGAAGGGCCGCCGGGTGGCGGTGAAGGTCATCAACCACCTTGGCGATGAGGTGATGAAGGTGGTGGGGGTGTAGATGCTGTTCCAGAATTATGGACTATTCTGGCACGCCGACAGGATCACCTGGGGAAGCCCCGGTAAAGGCAACCAGGGGAAATTGCTCGGGCGCCAAAGGGTAAAGGAAGACCCAATCGACTTCCGATACCAGCGTGGCGTCTACGCTCTGTACGACGAAAACTTCAAAATTCTCTATGTCGGTCAAGCCGGCTACGGAAATAAGCGCCTCTATGACCGACTCGACAATCACATGACCGATCACCTTGGAGAGCGCTGGCAGCGTTTTTCCTGGTTCGGAATAGATCCAGTCGTCGGCAAGGCCGGCAAACGATATGTTGAAGAGCGCGATCCCTCGGCACCACCTGTCGACGCGGTACTGAACCACCTAGAAGCTATCCTGATCGCGGCCGCCGAGCCCGCGCTCAATCGCCAAGGCGGCAAATTTGGTGAAGCAGAGCAATTCTTTCAGTCTTGGGAGGAAGATGACGAAGACGAAGTTCTCGAGGCAATCGGCACGCTGAGTAAACGGCTCGACGAAATTGAGCGACGTCTCAAGCGGCAATGACGCTCCTCTACGCCTCGACCTTCACTAAGGCGCTCGACCGCCTAACCTCTGCTGAACAGAAGCAGGTGAAGATCACTGCCTTCGACTTGGCTCAGGACGAGAGCGGCAATGGGCTGTCGCTCCACCGCGTCGAGGCGGCGCCCGGTTTCTGGACCGTGCGAGTCAACCAGGACATTCGCATCGTCCTGCATAAGGACGGGGACCACACGTTGTTGGCGTGGGTGGGGCATCATAACGAAGCATATCGGTGGGCCGAACGGCGCCGGCTTGTGCCACATGAGCGGACCGGTGCGATGCAACTCGTCGAGGTCGTTGAGCGAACCGAAGAGCGTCTCGTTTACACCGAGAGAGTTCATGGAACTGCGCCAGAACCGGTAGCGACGCACCGGCCGTTCGCGACGCTATCTGATGATGCACTGCTGGATGTCGGCGTTCCGCGTGACTGGCTCGAGGCTGTTCGCTCCGCCGACGAGGCGAGCGTCGATGGTCTTTTTGCCTCGCTTCCGGATGAAGCGGCCGAGGCGTTGCTTGATTTCGCTACCGGCGGGCGGATCGAGGATCATATCGCAACTCCGGCAGAGCCGGGCACCGATCCCTTTTCGCATCCAGATGCGCAACGTCGCTTCCGCGCGGTGGAGGGCCTGGAAGAGCTTAGGGCAGCGCTCGATGCCCCGTTTGCACAGTGGGCAGTATTCCTGCATCCTGCGCAACGCGGACCTGTCACCCGCGACTGGAAGGGCCCTGCGCGCATTTCCGGGTCAGCCGGCACAGGCAAGACGATTGTTGCGCTGCATCGCGCGGTTCACCTAGCCCGCCGCCCGGACTCACGGGTACTACTGACGACTTTCTCCAAGCCGCTCGCCGCCAGCCTCGACGGCAAGGCGATCCTGATGACCGATGCGTCTCCCGAAGTGCGCGAAAGACTGAAAGTACGCGCGATCGACCAGGCTGCTCACGAACTCTACGCGCAGGCGTTCGGCCAGCCGAACTTGGCGACGACCGCTCAGATCAGCGCGGCGATCGGGGTTGCGGTTGAAGCCGGCCTCGGCACCGGCCACAGCCCCGCCTTTCTTCTTGAGGAGTGGGAGGAGCTAGTCGATGCTTGGGGACTTCACGACGCGGAAGCCTATGCTCAGGTGCCCCGTATTGGGCGGCGCACGCGGCTGGGCCTGAAACAGCGTGAGAGCGCGTGGGCGGTGTTCGCCTTTGTTCGCCAGGAGCTCGCAGCTCGCGGTGCAGTGACGCTTGCCGATGTGTACGGACGTCTTACGCGCTGGATCGACGATGGTGGGCGGCTCCCGTTCACCCATGTGGTTGTCGACGAAGCGCAGGACCTTTCTGTAGCGCAAGTGCGGTTCCTCGCTGCAGCCGGACGCACTGGAACCCGAGATGCACTGTTCTTCACAGGTGATCTTGGGCAGCGCATCTTCCACCTGCCCTTCTCTTGGGCGAAGCTCGGGCTCAATGTGCGCGGCCGCGCTCAGGTCCTCAAGGTCTGCTATCGAACCTCGCATCAAATCCGCCATGCGGCCGATCGCCTACTGGCGCCTGAGATTTTCGACCAGGACGGGATTGAGGAAAGTCGGCGCGGAACGGTTTCTGTTTTCGATGGCCCGGAACCGATCGCGCAGCTGTTCCACGACGAAGACGCGGAGATCGCCGGGGTAGCGGCATGGCTTCACGCGCGAATGGACGAGCAGACCGCCGCATACGAGCTGGCGATCCTGATCCGGGGCGAGGCACAATTGGCACGTGCTCGTGCGGTCGTGAAGACGACGGACGACTCAATTGCAGTTGTCACCATGCATGACGCAAAAGGGTTGGAGTTCCGCGCTGTGGCCGTGATGGCGTTGGACGAAGACGTCCTTCCAGATCCTGAGCGGCTTTCAGGCATCGGCGATATGGCCGATTTGGAAGCCGTACAGAACACCGAACGCCACCTCCTCTACGTTGCCGCAACCCGCGCGAGAGACAGGTTAATGCTCTCGGGCGTCTCCCCCGGCTCGGAGTTCATCGATGATCTATTTTGAGCTGGACCATCGCAGCCCGAACCTACCATCTGTGGCGAAGTCGTGCCGCATGTCCCGATTGACGGGTCCACGAGCGTGGTGTTCGTGCTCAGCCGCGCCCAAGCCGAAGCGCGGACGCAAGGGGAAAACGGAAGCCTAGGGATGACGGGGTGGAGGGTCGCCAGCCTGAACGATTTCGGCCGCACACGACTGTCGCAGCATTTCTACATGCGCGACTTCCTGTTTTCGGACATCGCGGCGGTGCATGGCCTGGTCAATGCGCCGGACGATCCGGAACTGGCTGTCGCGGCCGGAACGCAGCTGTGCGAGCAGTTGCTTGAGCCGCTGCAGCGCCTGTTCGGCCGCGTCGCGATCCGCTCCGCCTATCGCTCATGCGCCGTGAACCAGCTCGGGAACGAGAGGGGACATAACTGCGCAAGCAACGCCAAGAACTATGCCGCGCATATATGGGACCGGCGAGATGCCGCCGGCCATATGGGCGCGATGGCCTGCATCGTCCTGGCCGAATTTGTCGATGCCTTCCCCGGCGACGGCGATTGGACCCGGCTCGCCTGGTGGATCCACGATCACCTGCCTTACGCAACGCTCGAGTTCTTTCCGACGAACTGGGCCGTCAACATCGGCTGGCACGAACAGCCGGCACGCTCGATCTACAGCTACGCCAAATGGCAGGCCGACGCGGGATGGAAGCGAAACGGCTACCTGACCCGGCCCGGCATGGCGAACCACGCGACCGGGCATCGGACGGAATGGGAAGCGCTGGGGGAGCGCTTTCCTCTGGCAACTGGCGGGCAGAACTGAAGATGCCGACGTGGTTCATTGCGGACACCCATTTCGGCAAGCAGCCCGGCGGGCGCTGCAAATGGTCCGGCATGTCCGCTGGGGAGCTGGACGCCCTGATCGAAGCCAATTGGCGCGATCGTGTCGCTGAAAACGATGTCATCTGGCACCTGGGCGACATCGGCCCGGACTGGCGCCGCCTCGCAACGCTACCGGGCGTCAAGCACCTGATCCTCGGCAATGACGACAAGAAGGACAAGGAAGAGAGGGCGGAAATCGAGGCCAGTCGGATCTTCGAGACGGTACGCAATCGTCACCGGCTGGAGGTGGATGGCGGATCGCTGTTCCTGATCCACATCCCAGCCGAAGCGAAGCGCAAGCCCGCGCACGAGGTGATCCATGGCCACCTCCACCACTTGCCCTCCGTGCCCGGCCACCGTTCGGTGTCCGTGGATCGAACCGGCTGGGCGCCGCAACGCCTCGAAGAACTTCTGACACGGAGCAGCTGATGCGTGACGCTGAGTTCCGCGCTTGGCTGGGTCGGCGTACCTATCAAGGCCAAAGCCTCACCCAAAAGGGCGTGAATAATCGCGTGCGGAAGGCGCCGCGTATCGAGCGCGCGTTGGGCGAACTCGGCTTTGCCGAGCCAGACCTCGAAACACTGCATGCGAATGGCCGCTGGCCCGAACTTGTGAAAGCAGTCCGCGGGGTCGCGGCAGATTGGCGCTCGAATGAAGCCGCCGCGCGGAAGATGGCGCCACAGGCCACCGATCCCACGCGACAGCTCACCAATCTGATCAACGTCGCGCGGCAGTACGGGCACTTCGTTGAGGGTAAGGATCCGAACTACGATAGCGAGGGGGACGAACCGGAGGCCGAAGAAATCGATGAGGCGGCGCTGGAAGCGCTTAGGGAGCGCTTCCTTGCGGCGCACGACGATTTCGAAAGCGGAGGCGGTTTCACGGGACGGAGCGGCTATCACGAGCAGGAAGATGACTATAAGCGTACGCTGATCGCGGCGGTTGAGGCGCTGCTGGCCGAAAACCCGAATAGCGCTGCGCTCGGCAGATCCTTGCTGGCGGCCGTGCTGGACGACCCCAAAATGAATCTTATCGGCGATCGTCGCCGGAAGGACCATTTGCGCATCGTGCGCGATCGGTCGGATGGAGCCTTCGAGACCGCGGTAGGCACTCTTACCTTATCGAAGGACGAACCGCCGCAGGCAGCAGCGGCGTTCGTCGATACCGCTTGGCCGCTAGTGCTCGAAGGCAGTGAGCACAGCAAACCGTATGGCGACATTCGCGTGCTGGCCACGCTGTTCCAGGCACTAGCGCGCCCGACCGAGGCGATCGCAGTCAGCTACACGCGCTTCTACAATCTCGGCATGGCGCTGTGGGGTCGCTCCCTCTTCGGCAACAACCCGCTCACGGCGGCCGAATATGAGCATGTCCTCGCACTCTCCGCCGAGCTGTTCACCGCCATGCGGGATTGGGGCTGGCATCCGCGCGATTTGTGGGATGTGCAGGGTTTTATCTGGGTCACCTGCGGAGAGAAGCTGGAGATGGACGGAAGCAGCCAGACGAACGGCACGGGGCAGAGCGATCGCATCCGCCAATATGCGCTCGAACACTATGTTCAGCCCGCGCGTGCGCGAGGTGAGCGGAGTCTGTCGATCCGGGTGGGTGAGCTGCACAACGCACTTGGGCTGAAGCAGGCACATCCGAACGTCTGCTCGACACTTCGCGGGCAGAAATTCCTGGCGATGGCGAACCTTCGCGCGCCCACGCATAGTGGCCCCGACACCAGTTCCACCACGGTGCTGATCTTCAATCTTGGCGCGGAGACGCATGCCACTTCTCCCGACGCCGGACCGGTAAACCTGATCCTCTACGGCCCGCCTGGCACCGGCAAGACCTATGCCACGGCCGCCGAAGCCGTCAGGCTATGCGGTGAAGCAGTGCCGGACGAGCGGGAGGCGCTGATGGCGCTCTATCGCTCGCTGCACCAGAAAGGGCGCATCGCCTTCGTCACCTTCCACCAGAATTTCAGTTACGAGGATTTCGTCGAGGGCCTGCGCCCCGTCACTGCGACGCAGGAGGAGGGCACCGGAGCAAGCGCAGGCTTCAGCCTCCAGCCGCAGGACGGCATCTTCAAGTTGGTCGCCGATCTCGCGGCGAACAATCGCGGCAAGGCTGCCGGCGGTGGCACCCCGGTGATCGATCGCAACCGCAAGATCTTCAAGATGTCGCTCGGGCGCAGCTGGGCATCCGAAGACGACGCAATCTATCAGGACGCCATCCGCGGCGGCTATGTGGTGCTCGGCTGGGGCGGCGAGATCGATTGGTCGGGCACGCACTATGACGCATGGGACTCGATCAAGGAACGCTGGCGGCAGGATCATCCCGATGCAAGCGGCAACGATCCCAACTTGTCGCAGATGTTCGCCTTTCGCATCAACATGCAGATTGGCTCGCTGGTCGTTATCTCGGACGGGAACCGCAAATTCCGCGCGGTCGGCGAGATCACCGGTCCGTATCAATTCGTCCCGGGTCCGAACGGGGAATATAACCATCGCCGTCCGGTGCGTTGGCTATGGCACAGCGACGAAAGCCTGCCGCGCGAACTCATCTACGACAAGGAACTGAGCCAAGTTTCGGTGTATCAGATGAACGGCCGCCACGTGAACTGGGACGGGCTGGAGCAAATCGTCGCGGGGGGCGACGCGACGACCACGACCGGGGCGCCGGAGCCCTTCGTGCTGATCATCGACGAGATCAACCGCGCCAACATCTCGAAGGTGTTTGGTGAGCTGATCACGCTTCTCGAACCGGACAAGCGCCTCGGCCAGGAAAATGCGCTCACCGTCCGGCTGCCCTATTCCAAGCAGGAGTTCGGCGTTCCCGCCAACCTCCATATTATTGGCACGATGAATACGGCCGACCGCTCGATCGCGCTGCTCGACACCGCGTTGCGCCGACGCTTCGTGTTCCGTGAGCTGGCACCTGATCCCTCGCTTCTGCCTGAAAGCGTCGACGCCGTGCCCCTGCGCAAGGTGCTGGGGATCGTCAACGACCGCATCGAATATCTGATCGATCGCGAGCACCGTATCGGCCACGCCTTTTTCATCGCGTGTCGGAGCCGGGCGGATGTCGATGCCGCGATGCGCAACAAGATCATTCCCCTGCTCCAGGAGTATTTCTTCGAGGACTGGGGCCGCGTAGCCGCGGTGCTCGGCGAGCCTGCAGGCAAGGGCGGCGGCTTCCTGGATTGCCGCAAGCTCAAGGACCCGACCGGGCAAGGCGGCGAGGAGCGCCATAGCTGGAGTGTGCGGGAGACGTTCGCGGAGGATGCGTATGATCGGCTAGTGGGCAGGTTCCCTCCCGCGACGATCCTCGACGTCGCGGATGAGGCCACGGAGTGACGCATCTCACGGTCCATGAGTGGGGCCGTGTTGCAGTTGGCGACGATGGCTTCTCACGGGAGCAGGCCGATGCGTTGCTCGCCGCGGCTCGGGGACATGCACTCGGTGGTGCCGATGGCACTGACATTCTGTGCGATCATCACCGGTTCCTGCGCGCTCGCCAGGTAGTCGGGGTGGTAGCCGGACGCGGGTGCAGCCTCGAAATCCTGCCCAAGGTCGATCCCGACAGCGTTGAGGAAGGGACCGCGACGGTGCGCAGCCGGCTTGTCCATATGCTCGACGTCGCACTGGGTCTCGATCTCTCGACCGGAGAGGCGACGGCGATGGCGCATCGTGCGGACTCGCTGCTCGAGTTGTTCATTACGCTTTTTGTCGACCGTCTGTTGGCGGAGGTACGTCGAGGCCTGCCCCGCCTCTATCGGTCGCGAGAGGAAGATCTGCGCGCGCTTCGGGGTCAGTTGCATGTAGGAAGGCAGTTTACCGTCAATGCTGTGCGACCGGACCGGCTCGCTTGCCGTTTCGATGAACTTGGCGCCGATGTCCCGCTGATGCAGATCATGAAGGCATGCGTGCTGCTGCTCACGTGGCATGCGCGAGCCGCGGATACGCAGCGCAAGCTGTCAGAACTCCGCTTTCTGTTCGCTGACATAAGTGATGTCCCGTCCGGCGCCTTGCCGTGGCGGGAGGTTCGGATCGATCGGTCGAGCCGGCGCTGGCGCACGCTGCTTGAACTGGCGCTATTGCTACTCGGCACGCGGTGGCAGGAAACTCGTGCCGATGCTCGCGCGCCGGAGGGCGTAACGCTTCTCTTCCCGATGAATGAGCTGTTTGAGCATTACATCGCTGTGCAGCTACGCCACGCTCTCGCCGACACCGAACTCGACGTCGTGGCGCAAGGAGGCTTCGCTTATTGCCTCGGGCCCTGGAGAGACGGCACTACCGTGGTCGCGGACAGTCACCCCACACGCCCAGACATTCTCGTCAAGCGTGGTAACCGCGTCGTCGCCGTGCTCGATACTAAGTGGAAGCATCCCGAGAAGGGCATCTCGCACGCTGACATCTATCAAATGATGGCTTACGCGCGCCTGTACGACTGTCAGCGCCTGACACTGCTCTATCCCGCGCTCCCGGGGGAAGAGGCTCTGAGCACCCACTCTCGCGGCATCGCGCGGGGTGCGGAGCGCCTCGACGTTGCAACAATTTCACTTGAGCAACTGCCTACTGATGTACGAGCCGCGCTTCGTCATCTGGTGGCGAACGCACTTACCTGAATTTCCAAAAATTTTCTGCGCGAGCAATCGACCATAGTTAGCCGAAAACGACCCCCACCCCGTCTTCATAAGGGTGGTACCCTTACGGTTAGGGTTCAAATCGACCCTAGGAAGGGTGCCTTCGGACAATTCAAATTTTGGCCGGAGCGAGCGCTGCAATATCGCACAAAGCGCACTCCTCGGTCGCTCGCGGCTCTCGCGCTTCATCGACCTTATCTGTCGGGGGACCTAGTCGAACCATCCAGCTGCGCGCTGAACGACCAAGGTCTCAGTTACCAACTCACGCGGCATTCGGAAAACACTATCGGAACTAGGCTACCATAGCGAACTCACCACACTCGTCTAACGATGATCGCTATCTGCCCGTCTAGGCAAAGACTGGAGATCGCGCGTGTATTTTCATTGTGGGCTTCTCAATCCGATGGACGCTCCGGAGAAGCTGATGGAATTCAGGCGGTCCAATTGGCACACGCTGCCCGACGATATGCGTCGCGAACTCCGCATCTGGCTCGCCATGCCTGGGTTCAGCATCCGCTATCACGTTGAGGCGCTCGGGCATGAGCCACGATTGGTGAAGCAGTTCATGGGAGCATATGAAGAGCTGAAAGACGAGGTGCTCGAAAACTGGGCTTCGGCTACCAAGGAAGACTGCATCAAGCTCGGCTATCTTCGCCCAGAAAAGGGCGATCTCCCCCTGATTACGAAACTGGAAATCCGCCGGGAGTACATGCGTGGCAGCCGCCAAAACGCAATCGCTGAGGAGTTCGGCGTCGCGCCGGCAACGGTGAACAAGCTGTGCTGGAGCCTGCCTGATGAGGTCGATCACCTGCCATCAGATCTCTATCGAGTCCTCGCCGACGATCGATACTTGAATGCGATGTCAAAGATGGATGCCGGACGGTTTCGTTTACCTCGTATCGGCGAGCATACGATCTGGCCCGAGAGCGCGGTTCCGCCTGAGATGCAGGCGCGCCTCGCGGAGATGATGGCGCGGGTGCCAGCTTACGAGGACCAGAAAGAACAGCAACCGGTCCCGTCAAATCTCGATCCGATCGATGAGGCAAAGTTGCTCGCGATGGTCGGGCGACTCCGCCCGACCATCGAGCCTTCCCGCGGCCGCACGCCAGTCCCGGAGATCGCGTCCGAGGAAATGGCGCGAATTATCGAACGGATGGTCCGGCTGCCGGTCTACGAGAGCGAGAAGACGCCGCAAACAACCCAGTCGCGCCACGACCCGGACGACCAGACAAGGGCGCTCGCGATCTTCGAGCGAGTTCGCTAACGTGCCAGCGTTCCCGAGACCGCTGACTTGCGTCAGAGCTCTCGCCCCAGGCGATAGCGATTTATTAAGGGGATGGCCGGGGGCCATACGGATGCGCGCGAAATGGAGCCGCCTCCAACTCTGCCCGCGTCAACAGTGCAAGCAGATCACTCTGCGGATCTCGCGAAAGAAGATCGCGTTGGACTATAATATAAGCCCCGCCAAATCGCCTCTATATACAACAAAAGATTTAAATAAGACTTATATAACCTAGTCACGATCTCTTAGTAAAAATTCTTCATCTGTATAGTAGAATGAGTGAAAGAACAGCTGGGCGCTACGGCCTTCATAAAATTGACGGGCGACAACCCAATGGCAGCGGCGGCCGGTCCGAATGCATTTTTTTGGCTGATAACTAGGTTATCCGTGTTTCTTCGAAGTGGCGCGGTTGACGCTGGACTCCAGGACTCTTACGTCACCCTTCGGACCGACCCGGCGCGCCAACGCCGAGCCGGTCCTGACCACCAACCGTCTTTACAGGAGACGACCGAATGGCTGCAGCAGCCCATAGCGCGCCCGATGGCGCGTGGAATACCCAATTCCAGAACTATCTGAACCTGATCCAACAGCTGGAGCATGCCGAGCCGCGTCAGCATGAACGGCTAGAGCGCGCTCGGGCGGAGGTGCAAGACGCCCTGCTGGACATGCCGGCGCCTACACTTACCGCAGTGTTGCAGAAGCTCGCGATCCTGTTCGAGGGCGAGCTTCACGGCCTCGATCAGGCGTCCGAGGAGCGCCGCCTGATCCTCGAGGACTTTGAGGGCCTGATCCAGGCCCAGAGCGCTCTGCTGGGCGCCTGATCCCCCGAATATCGCCACCTCGGCCGCCTGCTGCTTGCCAGCGGGGCGGTCGAGGTGCGAGTCCAGAAGGAACGATAATGCTCCCCACCTACATCGCGCAGGAGCTCGTGCGGCGCCTGTCGCCGGAGCGCATGCGCTCGCTCACCCGCGCCATCGGCCTTGACCCCGAACAGCAACTACCTGACCTGCAACCTCGCTTTCATATTGAGCGGGAGCTGACTGGCGCCATCGATTTCAACATGACGATCAGCATCCTCGGTGAGTGCCTGTCCGTCCCGTGCCGCTTGAGTTTCACCGCAGACCTCGCGGACGATACCGACGATCAGACCGGCGCACCGATCCGGGTGCTGGGTGCCATGCAGCAGCAGTTGCATGCACTATGCGCAACCGGTGAAGACGAACCGGTCTTCGAATGGCGACCGTTCGACCAGCGGCTCCTCCCCACTTCGGCGCTCTCCATGCTCGACGACCAGGTGGATGAGCTCGCCCGAGCCATGGAGGCCGGCCGACCCGAATAGAAAGGCGAAACCTAGCTTCGATGCCCGCGCGCTCTGGTTGCGCCTTGGCGCGTGGGTAAATGGCGAACTTCCCTGAACAGAAGAGGAAGTAGTTTTGGAACGTAAAGCTTACCGCGTGAACGAAGTGGTACTGTCTACCGGCCTCGGTCGCTCGACCATCTACAAGCTAATGGAGGAAGGAAAGCTCAGCCGGATCAAGGTCGGTTCGATCACGCTTATCCCTGCCGCTGACGTCGATGCGCTCTTGCAGCGCTGTGCCGCATAACGGGGAGCGACATCGTGGCGCTTTCAGTGAAGCAAATCGACGCCGCGCGTGCCGGCGACAAGGACTATAAGCTGTACGACGAGAAGGGTCTCTACCTTCTCGTCGCGAAGGCAGGCTCGAAGCGTTGGTACATGAAGTACCGCCATCTCGGGCCCGAGAAGAAGCTCAGCTTCGGCGCCTATCCCGAGGTCAGCCTGAAGATCGCTCGCGCCAAGCGCGATGAGGCACGGGCCCTGCTGGCCGACGGTAAGGACCCGCAACGGGAGAAGCAGGCGAGCAAGCTCGCAGCGCAGATGGAGGCAGCGAGCACCTTCAGCGCCGTCGCCAAGGAGTATATCGACATGCGCGAAGCAGAGGGGCTCGCCCTCAGCACCGTCGAGAAGACGCGGTGGCTGCTATCTCTTCTTCCCCCAAGCTTTCGGCAGCTCCCGGTCAGTGATGTCACAGCACCGATCCTGCTAACTGCCGTGCGGGAAATCCACGGATCAGGCCGGCGGGAGACTGCGCGGCGCCTGCGCTCGTTCGTCGGGCGGGTTCTCCAGTACGCCATCTTGACCGGACGGGCCCAGATCAATCCCGCTCCGATGCTGACCCGCGTGCTGGCTGCTCCGAAGGAGAAGCACCATCCGGCGATCGTCGATGACAGAAAGCTGAGCGCCCTCTTGAGGGCAATTGACGACTACCAGGGATACCCCTCGACGGGTGCAGCATTGAAGCTATCGCCGCACGTGTTCCAGCGCCCGGGGGAGATCCGGACGATGCGATGGGCGGACCTCGATTTCGGTCGGGCGCGCTGGAATATCCCTGCCGCCACTATGAAGATGCGGAGGGACCACAGCGTGCCGCTGTCGCGCCAGGCGCTCGAGATCATCCGATCTATGGATGCGGCCTCGGGCGGCACCGAGTTCGTATTTCCTGCCTTCCACTCGTTCCGGAAGCCGATCTCGGAGAACACGGTGAACCAAGCGCTCCGTCGGCTCGGATATGGCGGGGTGATGACCGCCCACGGCTTCCGGTCAACGGCCAGCACCTTGCTCAATGAGAGCAGGCGCTGGCGCCCCGACGTGATCGAACGCGCCCTGGCGCATGAGGAAAGGAACGCCGTCCGGGCGGCTTACAACCGCACTGACTACTGGGACGAGCGTGTCGAGATGATGCAGTGGTGGTCGGACCGTCTGGACGCGCTTAAAGCAGCAGCGAAGTGAGCCAAAACCATTTGGGGGCCCGCCGATTTCAGCGCCCCCAAATTGGCCCCCAACGCCTCGTGGTTAGAGCCAAATTCAGGCGAACGGCGGCGGACGGCCACTTCGAGTTTTTCGCTATTTTCCTGAGGCTTAACCCATCCGCGAATATCGCGGGATGGGGTAATGGTGCCCAGAAGAGGACTCGAACCTCCACGCCCTTGCGAGCGCCAGCACCTGAAGCTGGTGCGTCTACCAATTCCGCCATCTGGGCACGGGGTAGGCGAGCGCCTCTACGGGTGCACCTTTGGGCTGTCAACCGCGCCTGGAGCAAATTTCGTGCATCTCGCCATTTTTCCGGTCGGGCCCGGCGTGGCTTTCCAACTCCGGGAGGTGAGAAACCCCGATGCCCGTGCCATATGGCCAGTAAATCTCACTTCTCCTTGGCGTTACGTACCCCGCGCGGGCGCCCGTCCTGCACGCTGGCCGACTGGAACGTCCCGCCGGGGCCATTGGTGTAGTATGTGTTCTGCGCCGCGCTGCCCGCCACCGCATAGGTCACCTGCGCCTGCACCGCCCCGTCGAACCAGGCATAGCCGATCGTCGTCGTTGCACTCGGCGCGGCCTAGTAGCTATAGCCGTTCACATAGCGATAGCCGGTGCTCACCGACGAGGTCAGCGCCCCCAGCGCATAGCCGCTGCCGGCATCGTCCGAATAATAGTTGGTGGTGCTGGTGGTGACGAGGTCGTTGCCCTGTTTCTGGTAGACATTGTCCTGCCACACCCGCCCCTTGGCATCCCAGGCCTGGCCATGGTCGTAGAGGACCGTCCCGCCCTCCACCGAATCGATCTGGCGCGTCTGCCGCCCGAGCAGGTCGTAGAGATAGACCCCGCCGCCCATGTCCCGGTCGATCACGCCGGTCTCGATCAGCGATCCGGCGCCATTGTCCTGATAGCCCGACGCCGTGATCTGGACCGAGCCGAGATTGCCCAGGCCGTCATAGCTGTAGGTCTCCAGGCTCTGGCCGTAATAGCCCCGCTCCTGCAGCTGATAGTCGCCATTATAGCCCGGCTGCTCGACAGTGAGCTCATGGCCCAGCGCGGGGTCGAAGTCCGGATACCAGACCCAGACATTGACATAGCCGCTCAGCGCCTTGTCGCTCAGCGCCGTGCGCCGCTGCCCCGCCGCGTCATAGCTGAGGTCCACACCCCCGGCGCCCCGCACGATCCGACCGCCCGACAGCATCCCGCGATCCGTCACCACTCGGTTCATGCTGTCGTACCGATACCAGAACGTCGTCGACTGCGGCCCGTCCACCGTCGACACCGCGCCATCCCCGCCGAGCAACCTGTAGGCGTTGCTCTGCACGCGGATGTTGCCGTTCGCATCGTAGCGCCAGCTCACCGATGCGGCGGGCGCCACCCCATTGCCCGCCTCGCTCCATGTCACCAGCCGGTTCAGCGCATCATAGGTGGCGGTAATGTCGTCAAATTCGGCGTGGCTCACAGCGCGATATGCGCGAGTATATCCGACCGGAACCGTCTCTACGGCAACAGGACGCTGTTATTTAGGATTATGCTACGACAATGCCGCCATCTAAGCGCGGCGGGACCATGAGAGTAGTTTCCAGCAGGTCGTCTTTTGCGGCAATGACATAGAGGCACTCGCCTTCTTCAAAATCGCCCAAGGCGTTTTGAATGTCATCCACTGTCGTTTTGTCCTGGCGAACCGCAAGAGCATGCGGCCCGACCACCTTGGCGCCGATTCCAACCAGAGCTTTCTCGACAGCGACAGACCGCTCTGCCGAGCGCGCCGAGATGAAGATGAAAAGTTGCCCCGGCATGGCGAGCTTAAAATTCTCAATCGTCATCTCACCAACCTCCAATAGGACGAATACTTCCATCGCCTGCATTTGCCAGCCTAAACCGTATGGCGAATGTCCCTTCGCTATTCACAATCACCGAAGACCTTTGACCCAGCATCGAGAGTGCTGCCCGGTCTGCCGCACTCGGTTGGACTGCGAGAAAACCTGACCCAGGCTGGGTATGCAGAATAAGACGTGAGTTCAAAGGAATTTCGCCCATCTGCGGCCCAAGCTCGCGGAGGAAAAGCTGGCCGGACGCTCGATCTCTGAAAAACGCCACCTCATTGCCGCCGGCCCTTGAAGCTGCCGCAATGTCTTGAACGCCGAACTGCCCTCGACTGACTGGAAGAGTGCCGCCAGCTTCGCGGATTTGATTGAGTAGTAGGCTCTCACCTTGGCCTGCGACGGCTGGGCCTTCTGTGGCAATCCTCACTCCAGCTGTCTCTGCGGCAACAGAGCAGCCGCTAAATCACGGGCCTTCCATCAAGCGCGCCTCAGCACTGTTTTCATCGACGATGACGACGATTGGACCGTCGATCAACGTCCCCTGAGGACTGAAAAGATCATAGATCACGTTCCATTCGCCGGGATACCTGGTGCTCGCCTTTGCTTCCACGAAGGCCATCCTGTGACCCTTTTTGTCCATGGTCTCTAAGAGACTGTCCGCCGCAGCGCGGGCTTCGTCTTCGGTCATCGTATCCCTCCCACGGCATAGATATAGTCGACAGCGTGCGTTCGCTGTTCAGGTGTAAGCGCACCCCACCTCTTTGGCGAGTTCTCTAGCGCGTCAAACACATACTGCTCCTTGGCAATCCGCCCTTGGGCAGAATACGCTTCCGGCCCGAGCTTTCGATACTGAATGTAGTGATTTAGCTCGTGCCAAACCTCATATTCAGTGGGATTGCTCTTAAGAGCCAAGCGTCCATTCACGGCGTCGAAGCCGCCCGCCTTTCCGAGCGGAAGGAACTCGTCACCAACCTGCAAAGTCACGCCGCGCCTGCCGAGATAGCCCTCCAAGCGACCGAGCTTAGTCGTGTCGTAAAGCACACCGCCAAGGCGACCTTCAATAAAGTCAGTTGTCCCCTTTGCGGCAATGAAACTGCGATGTTATACGCAATCATCCAAGTATGCGGCAGTTTCGATCAGGCGTTCCTTGATTGCCAGTGTATCAAAAAGGAACTCCCCTCCTTCGGGACGATACATTGCCAACATTTCGACGGTCTGCTGCAAATAATCATCCGATGGAAACTGGTCATCGAGAGCAACTTCGATCTCGTTCGCCGACTCAATCGACGTGTCGCTCCCTGACACGAAATTTTCGATCAAGGCTTTCAGATTTTCGTTCACTGCTACCTCGGCTTTGGGTTGATCACGGTGATTACACGCTGGCCTGTCGCCTCGTCTACTATGACTCGCGGCCTTCCAGGAAGGGTAGGGTTCTCAATGGTAAGAGTGCC
Source organism: Sphingomonas sp. IBVSS2 (assembly GCF_002127225.1). GTDB lineage: Bacteria > Pseudomonadota > Alphaproteobacteria > Sphingomonadales > Sphingomonadaceae > Sphingomonas. Next base: position 127,613 of record NZ_NFUR01000006.1, on the reverse strand, counting down.
GCCCTGAGGATGATAGCTTCGTTTGACAGCGATGCCACCGTCCAACACAGCGTCTATTTCCCCTGGCGTCATAGCTATTCGGCCGCCAGGTGGATTCACCATTCGGTCAGCCGCATGAAACATGATTTGGCGACCACCTGGCGTTGTCGTTGTTCCAAGCAATTGCTGGGTCGCAAACTCCCCGTCAAAGACAACCGGCAGGGCTGTTCTCCCCCTCTCTGCGGCACCTACCGCAGCTTCGGTCCTGGTTAGGGTAGTGGCACGCCCCGCGCCTCTTAGCGCGAGAAGCTCCGCCGCGATCATGGTCGTGTCGAAGGCGCCTTCCCCGGCCTGACCGTAGTTGCTGGTCGCCAACCCGTCGATCACGTTGCCAGCGCCCATACCAGCCGCGGGGACCAGCTCGGCCATGCCGATCGCCATCCCCCATGCGCGTTGGCCATTGCGCCACGACACCCCCGGATCCACCCCAATTCCGCCCGACACATGCCTTTTATCTTGCGTCTCCTCCCATGCCCCCCGCCAGCACCCCATGCCCCGGACAACCAGCGGCTAAAGAAGGAGGATAATTCAGAAGCTTAGCATCAACCCGGCACCAAAACGGCACCGGGCATTCGCACCCCAGTGCCGTCCATCACCCTAAATAACGATGTGCAGACAATGGCTTACGACACGACAGTGCCAGCCCTTCATCTTGCTTTCAGGCCGCAACAGCTCTCCCCGGCGGTTCAGGGTTGCCCTCCGTCCAGTTCCAGCCCGTGGCATCAGCGATCACGTCCTCAAAGTCACACGATGCCGTCACAAAACGCCCCTCATCTCGGAGGCTTTTGACCAGTGTCGCGACCCCAGATTGGAAGTCAGCGAGTTGATCCGGAACCTGCTCCAAAGTACCCAGCTCAACATAATAGCGTGAGCATTCGATAAACTCGTAGGGCACCTTAGCCTGAGAAGATGGATCGAAGTTCTCGTTCTCATACACAGGGTATTCTACCCTGATATCTGCAAAGGCGTCACCTGCCGCATCGTCCAAAGCCGCTTCGAGTTTTCCGATATCGTCGTCAGTATCGACGTATAGTTTGCAGTAATACGGGTCTGGCATGATGCCTCCTAAAATCCAAATGCGAGCGGCGTTTGGGGTCCGTTATCAAACACTCCCCCGCCTCGGATCACCGATATCTGCACCTTGTTTTGTGGCACATTCAAGGTGCGCGATATCGTCCCCCGTACTCCCCTCAATCCGGCTTCACCGGTCTGTATTCTACCATCACGGATCGCAATATCCCTAGTCCGCGACAACGCGCTGCCAGCCCTAGGATTCCCAAAGCTTTGGGTGATCAGTTCGTCAAATCTGTCGGGCGACACGCGGATGCCAAAGTCGATATCAGACCCGGCTCTTGCAGTACCACCAGAGCGGGAGCCCATCACGAAGATGTCGTCGCCGTAACCCAAAGCGCCGACCTCGGCCCGCACCTTGCCGGATACAACGTCAAAGGTTCGCGGACCCATGCCCTGCGGAATTCTCAGCCCAAGACGGGGAGCGCCGAACGCGGTAGTCTCTGCGGCCCCGACCGCAGCCTCAGCCCTTGTGAGGGTGGCAGCACGCCCCGCACCTCTCAGCGCGAGAAGCTCCACCGCGACCATGGTCGTGTCGAAGGTGCCCTCTCCGACCTGACCGTAGTTGCCGGTCGAGAGCCCGTCGATCACGTTGCCAGCACCCATGCCGACCGCGGGGACCAGCTCGGCCATGCCGATCGCCATCCCCCATGCGCGTTGGCCATTGCGCCACGACACCCCCGGATCCACCCCAATTCCGCCCGACAGCTGCAGCATCACGTCCGCGGTCAATGCCAGCTGGTTGCTGACGAATGCTCCGCGCCCTTCCGACGTGGCCAGCCATCCGAATCTATTGCCAAACCCCTGCGCGATCCCGCCCAGGAAAGTCGTCGGCACATCGGCCGAGCCAGCAGACGCGGCCACGAGCGCGGTCGTGATCGTCGCGCCGCCGCCGAGTGCATAGGACTTGCCGTCCGCGATGTTCACATGGTCGCCGAGATAGTCCTCGCTCCGCGCGTCATACCATTCGCGGTGCAGGATGCCATCGACCGTGCGGTCGATCGAATACAGGCCCCCGCCTCCCGACCGCGTGATGACCGAACGCGCCTGGGCAAGCGCCTTGCCGGCGAACCTCCCGCCTTGCAGCTGCCGGACCGGCGAGTAATAGCCTTGCCCGACGGAGTAATAGGTCCTGCCGCCTCCGTAGCGCCTCCCTGTCACCACGATATTGGCGCCGGTATCCGCTATGGCTGCGTTGCTGCCCGCCGAAGCCGATGAACCGGACGAACCGGTCAGCGGAGCCAGCGAGGGCCCGGCAAAGCCCGGCAGGTCCGAAAGCGGAGCGCCGGTGAGCGCCAGCTCCCCGACATAGGCGGGCACGCCGACCTGCCCTGCGGCCCTAGGCCCGTCGAATCCAGCGGGCGGCGTGTCGGCAAGCCTATCGGCAAGCAATCCCCCGACAGTCTGCGCGATGATATCGGGCAGCGCCGCCAGGATGTTGTCGCCAAAGTCAGTGCCGTCGATCAGGCTGCGCGTCGCGGCGTTGGCGAGGCCGCCGGCGGTGTTCTTCACCACGTCGCCCGCGAAGCCGCCCAGCCTGCTCGCCCCCGCCAGCCCCGCGCCCACGCCCGCCGCCGCCACGCCCGCAAAGTCGAACCGCCCCTGCAGCCCGGTGGCCACCCCGATCCCCTGCGAGAGCGTGCTCCCGATCATCGCCCGCGCCGCCTGGCCCAGCGGCGTCGTGCCCACGCCGATCTTGTCGAACGCGCTCCTGCCGCCCAGCCCCTGGAGTTCGCGGCCCAGGCCCGCCGTCACCGCCGAGCTCACCCCTGCCATCGCCAGCCCCTTGAAGTCGAAGCTTTGCTGCGCCCCCGTCGCGATCGCCACCCCCTGGCCCGCCGCATTCGCCATCAGGCCGCCCAGCACGATCCCCTCGAACGACTTGAAGAACGGCGACAGCTGCGGCAGCGCAACCGTCACCGCGATCGAGACGATCGCCGCCAGGATCGCCCCGAGCGCGCCGCATTTGTTGCCCTTCTGGGTCGGCCTGGGGTTGGTGGGGCTGAGGCTGCCCAGCGCCTCGGCCGGGTCATAGGGCTTGAACGTCGCCGCGCTGTTCGAGCTGCGCACCACCCCTGCCGGGATCGTCAGCCGCTGCCCCGCCACCAGCGTCGCCGAGGCCGACAGCCCGTTCGCCTCCGCCAGCCGATACCACAGCCCCGCATCCCCCCAGAGCTGCGCCGCCACTCCCTCCAGCGTCTCCCCGCCCTGCGCCTCGTAGCTCCCGCCCGCGCCACCCTGGCTGAAGCTCGTCAGCGCCCGGTACGCCTCTCCGAACACCGCGCGCCCGCCGCCCGTCAGCGCGCCGTTCCGGAACGCTCCCGTCCCCGACACCGCCTGCCGGCTCGCGATCGAGCTCAGATACGCCGCATCCACATTGTCGTTCGTGACATTGCCCATCTCCCGCCCGTTGAACCGGTACCAGAGCTGGTGCGGATCCCCCAGCGACGCATTGTTGTCCGTCTCGTCCCGCCGCAGCACCTGCCCCGTCGCATCCAGCACGAACCCCACCCCGCGCGGCCGCCCGTCGGCGATGCTGGCGCTCGTCGTCAGCCCGCCCGCGCTCAGCGCATAGCTGGTGTTCCACTGCACCGACGTGTCGCTCGCATTCGGGCGATACGCCACCGACGACTGCACCGCCCCGTCCCACCATTCGAACCCGTTCGCCGTCACCGTATCCGGCGCCGCCGCGTCCGAGCCGTTCTTCCAGACGTTGCTCGTCGTCGAGACCAGCGCCCCCAGCGCATAGCTCGCCTGGCTCCCCGCGTCGTAGCGATTGGCGATATAGCTCACCAGCAGGGTGCTGCCCTGCCGCGTCGTCTGCGTCTCGCTCGTCACCTGGCCCTTGGCGTTGTAGACGATCGCGCTGCGGCTGTACGCCACCGTCGTCCCGTCATTCTCATAGTCGCTCTGGCCGACCAGCCGCCCCTGCAGGTCATAGTCGAACGCCGCCCGCTTCACCGCCGCACCGAACGTCCCGTTCGGCGTCACCGTCGTTCCGCCATTGGCGCTCGCCTGCTCCGACGATACCCAGACCTGCGCCAGCTGCCCATCGGCATTGTACGTATAGGTCTCGACCACCTGGCCCGAATAGACCGCGCGCCCCGACGGCACCCAGTTATACCCCTGCCATTCGTACATCGACGGATCGTCCGCCAGCACCACCTGCCCCGAGCCCGGGCTCGTCGCCCGCCAGCCCCGCCATTCCAGCCCGTCCGAGTACGTCGTCACCCGCACCCGCTGCCCCGCCTGGTCATAGGCGATCCCAACACCGCCCCCCTCCACCATCCGGTTCATGCTGTCGTAGCGATAGACGTCCGCCTTCGTCGCCACGAACCCCAGCGCCACGCCGTTCTGGTCCAGATAGCGGAAGCTGCTGTTGGTGCGCATGACGTTGGAATTCGCGTCATATTGGTAGGTGGAGCTGGCCGGCGGGGTGATCGAAGGCGTGTCCCCCGCCTCGCTCCATGTCACCAGCCGGTTCAGCGCGTCATAGGTGGCGGTGGCATTCTGGATGACCACGCCGGCGCGGGTGCCATATTCGGTGAGCTTGTTGCCGATCAGGTCGTAGGTGGAGCTCTGGGTGGTGGTGATGCCGCCCGCGCTCGTGCTCATCGTGCCGAGCTGGCCGTTGCTCAGCCAGGTGTAGCTCGAACTCTCCGTCCCGTGCGCGCCGGTGATGGTGCGGCTCGTCATCCGGCCGGCCCGGTCATAGCCGGCGGTGGTGACATGGCCGCCCAGATCGGTCTTGCTGGTCAGCCGCCCGAACTGGTCGCTGCTCGAGACCGAGGTCATGCCATTGGCATAAATGGTGGTCGCGACCCAGCCGCCGAAGCTCCCCATGCCCGTGGTGGCCAGGCTGCCGTTCCACGCATAGCTGGTCGAGGTGGTATCGCCGCCGAACGCAACCTGCAGGGTGATGCGGCCGAGCGCGTCATATTGCGTCCGTTCGCGCCCCGCATAGCCGGTGACATTGTTCCACTGGCCGATCCGCTGGCCCAGCACGTCATAGGCATAGGATTGCACCAGCGTGCCCGCCGCCGTCGCCGGCCGCGTCACCTGGATCAGGCGGCCGAGCTTGTCATAGGCCATGGCGGTATAGCGGTTGAGTTCGTCCCATGCGCCCGTGCGGTCGCCGAACACGTCATAGCTGTTGTTGACGATGCCGCCGTCCGGATGCCATTCGCGCACCACCAGCGCTTCGCTATCGCCATAGCCGGTGCCCGCCAGCAGCTGGCGCGTGGTCTTCACCCCCGAGCCCGTCTCCACGCTGTTGGCGTCCTGCGTCCCGATCAGCCGCCCCGATATGTCGTAGAACATCCGCTCCGTCGGGCGGACATTGGACCGGATCTCGCCATTCTCCATCGTCGCCGAGACGACCGGCCGCTGGATCTGGATGACCCGGCCCATGGCGTTGTAGCTATAGTCGGTCTGCCGGCCATAGGCGTCGGTTTCCCAGGCCAGCTCGCCGAACGCGGTATAGCCGCGCCCCGTCGCGATGGTCTGCGCCGCCCCGCCCATCGCCGTGCGGCGGAGGATCTGCACCGCCTGGATCGCCTGGCCGCGCCCGTCATACACCGTCGCGCTCGCCGTCACCGTGCCGCCCGCGATCCGCCCGATCGCATCCGCCTGCGACATCCCCGACAGATCGGTAACCCCGTCGCTCTCCAGGCTCAGCGTCTGCCGGCCGGCCTGGTCATAGCCATGGATCCGCCACACCCCGTCGCCCGCGTTCGAGCGGATCAGCCGGCCGCCATTGTCATAGGCGAACTGCTCCTGCCAGCCGCCATTGGTGCCGCGATCGGTGATCTCGCCGAACGCGTTATAGGCCATCCGGGTATAGCTGACTTCGCTCCAGCTGCCGCCCGAGACCGTGTTCACCGCCTGGCGCACGATATTGCCGGCCAGGTCATATTGGTAGGAAATGCCTTCGACGACCGTGGTGCCGTTGCCGACCGCGCTGCCGTTGCCGAGTTCGCGCGTGTAATATTCCCCGATCTTGCGCCCCGCCGCGTCATAGACATAGCTGCGCGTCTGGCCGAGCGCGTCGACCGTGCCGGCGAGCCGCCCGGCGCCGTCGTAAAGGTTGGTGGTGATCCGGTCGTTGCCCGAGATGTAATAATTGCCCTGCCGCGTCACGGTCAGCTGGCCCAGGCCGTTATACTGGTAGCGCACCGTCGGATTGACGTCCCCGCCCGGCGTCGCGAACGTCTGCCGCATCTCGAGGCTCAACCGCCCGGCATTGTCGTAGCTGTAGAGCGTGACGTCGCCCGTCGCCTCGGTCTTCGACTTCACCTCGCCCAGCGCGTTGTAGGTATAGCGGATCAGCGACGTGCCGCTCGCGCCCGACAGCTGGCCGTTCGCCAGGTTCAGCGACCACGCCTCCACCCCGCTCCGGGCCTCGGTGAGCCGCCGGCCCATCCGGTCATAGCTGAACTCGGTGACCCGGTCGGCGGTGGACGTCGCGGCGCTGTAGCCGGAGGTCGAGACGCCGCTCGCCTGCCCCGCATATCGCCGCTCGGACAGGACATTGCCCTCCGCGTCATAGCTCCAGCTCGTCGCATAGGATGCGCCGTCCACCTGCGCGATCCTGCGGTCCAGCACGTCGTAATAGCTGTAGACCATGGCACCGTCCGGCCCGGTCGTGCGCACCACATTGCCCACCACGTCATAGTCGTAGCTCGTGGTCAGCGTCGCGCCCGTCGCATGGACGTAGCTGCTGCCGTTCCAATAGCCATAGGACTGGCCGGTGACGCTGCGCGTCTTCAGCCGATCGGCATTGTCGTACGTATTGACCGTCTCGCGGTAATTGCCGTCCGCCGGCGCGGGCGGCGTCCCGCCCGCCGTGCCGGGCAGCGCGACCAGCGCCGCATAGGTGCGGCTGCGGATCAGGTTGCCCCCCGCATCATAGGCGAAGGTCGACAGCACGCCCTGCGGATTGCCGGCGCTGCCCGTCTGCACCACCGTCGCCACCCTGCGGTCCAGATCGTCATAATAGACGAGCGTGCGCGCACCGTTCGCATCGATCGTCTCGACCCGGTTGCCGCGCGTGTCGTAGCGATAATATTCGGTCGGCGTGACGGTGGTGGGCGACAGCCCCACCGCCACCGCCTCGCCCCATTTCGACGTCAGCCGGTTCGCCTTGTCATAGGCGAACCAGGTGTCGCGCTGCTCGGCCAGGCCGTGCGCCTCGATCCGGTGCACCACATTGCCGCGCGCGTCATATTCATAGAGGTTGCGGTAGTAACCAGTCGCGACCTCGTTCCCGTAGGAATCATGGACAGGCGCGACTATGAATTCGAAGCGTAGCAACCCCCGCCGATAATATTCGTATAGGGTGACCCCGCCGAGCTTGTTCACGAAAGAGGTGCGGTTGCCGAACGCGTCATAGCCGCTCGTCTCGACCCCGCCCTCGGCATCGGTGGTCGTCACCACCCGGCCGAGCTTGTCATAGGCGAAGCTGGTCGTGGCTCCTGCCCGCGTCACGCTCGCCACTTCGCCGAACACCGTATAGCTGGTCGTGGTCGCGTAGTTCAGCGCATCGACCACCGACGTCACCCGGCCCGCCTGGTCGTAATAACTATACGTGCTGAAACCCCGCGCGTTGATCGTCCGCGTCACTTCGCCGAACGCGTTATATTCGAACACCGTCGGCGAGCCGTACGCATTGGTCTGGCGGATCACCCGCCCCGCATGGTCATATTCGAAACTGGTCGCATGGGCGTTGGGGTCGCTGACCTCCACCAGGTCGCCCAGCCCGTTATAGGCATAGGTGGTGATCGCCTGCTCCGCCGTGCCATAGGCCGCATAGACCGACGCCTTCCGCCCCGCCGCGTCATAGGTGTAGTAGGTCCGGCTGTCGTCCTGCCCGCCCTCCGACAGAATGTCCCACGCCAGCAGGCCCGTGGCATAATAGTAGAAGCGCCGCGATTGGCCTTCATTGGTGGTGGTGAGGGTCAGGCGGCCGTTCGCATCATAATAGCTGTTGGTGCCCGCCCATTGCCCGCTGAGCGCACCGTCGACGGTGTAGATCGTCCAGCTGTCATTGGCCGAAACGGGCGTGTCCCAACGGGCGCTGAAGCGCACCCTGCCGGCGCCGTCATAGTCGTTGCCGGTGATATAGCCTTCCGCGTCGACAGTGTAGCGCAACTCCCCCGTCGCATTGTAATAATAGCGGGTGATGCGATCGCCCGATGTGGTGGTACCGCTCGCCCAGGCGTCCATGTCGCCCAAGCTCGGCAGCGATCCGGTCGGCCGCGCCGTGGCATATTCGACCTTGCGGATGACCTGACCCCTGGCGTCATAGGTCAAGCCAACCACCGCGCCGGCGGCATCGATCGAATAGGCCAAGCGGCCCGCATTGTCGTAGGCCGCCCAGCCCGTGCGGTTGGCGGGATCGCTCGCCAGCGCGGCGACCGCGGCCTTCACGCTCGCATAGCTGTAACTCGACAGCGCGCCGAGCGTGCCGGCATAGCGGGTGGTCTGGCGCACCAGGCCGATGGCCGCCGAGCTGCTGCCATAGCCATATTCGGTGACCTGCCCCAGCGCATCGATCGTGAAGCGCAGCAGGTCCTGCCCGTCATAGACATAGCGCACCGAGCGGTCGCTCGCGCTGGTGCCGGCGCTGTCGATCAGGCTCTGGAAGCTGCCCGATGCCCGTAGCGCCGCATTGGTGATGTTCGCATAGGCGATCTCCTGCACCTTGCGCCCGGCACCGTCATAGAGGGTGCGCGTGAGATAGCCTTCGCCATCGAGCGCGCCGATCTTGCGGCCGGCCTTGTCGTAGAAGATCCGCGCGACGCTGTCCTTGCCGTGCGCCGCCGGCAGCCAGGCGCTGGGGCCGTTCACCTTGAACGCGTCGAGCTGCCCGCTGCTCAGCTTGTTGGCATAGCCGGTCGTCTTCACCAGCCGCCCGGACGCATCATATTCATATGCCGTGACCGAGCCGTCGCCCTCGATCGCCTCGATGACCCGGCCTTCCTTGTCGTAGACCGACCAGGTCCAAAGATCGGCGCCATTGGGACTGGGCCGGATCGAGGCCATCTCGACGTTGGAATTGAGATCGGCGACCTGCGCCATTCCGCCGGTCCAGAGCATGTAATGGATGGTCGCGATCAGCCGGTCATTGGCGTCGTAGCGATATTCGGTGGTCTCGCCATTCTCGACGATATCGGCCACCTTCCGGCCGGCCTTGTCGTAGAGATAATAGAATTTCCGGCCGGTCGCGTCGGTCGTCATCCGCAGCCGGCCATTCTTGTCATAGCCGTATTGCGCCGTGCCGCCCTCTACGAACGCACCGCTCTCGGTGGAGCTGACCAGCTCGCCCGCCTTGTTGTAGGTCGAGGTCTGGACGAAGCCATTGCCCAGCGTGACGATCGTCTGCGTCGAAGCATCGTTGAACACGATGCTCGTCGTCCCGCCATTGATGTCGGTCTTCGCCGTTACACGGCCCAGGCCGTCATAGGCGTAGATCTCGCTGTTCCTGCCCGCAACGACTGAGGACAGCAGCCGTCCGGCAGTATCGTACGTAAAATATTCGTGCGTATAGCCGTCGGCGACCGAAGGATTGCCGCGACTATAGGAAGCGCCATAGCTGACCCGCTGCGACAGGTTCCCGCGCGCGTCATAGGCGAACACGACGCTTTCGATCTGGGTCTGATCCGCGGTGTAGTTCGCCCAGTTCTCCAGCTGCGCTTCACTGAGCGGAGTACTCGAATCCAGGCCGGTCAGGTCATATTTCGTCCGATATTGGCTGGTCAGCCAGTTCTGGCCCAGGCTGTTGTAGAAATACTCGGTCACGTCGCCTTCCGCGCTGATCGCGAAGCGCAGCCGGTTGGCGCTGTCATAGGCATAGCGGGTGGAGCCGGTCCCCGACCGGGTTTCGATGAGCAGCTTGTTGCCCGGACCGAAGACGCGCTCGGTGACATTATCGAGCCGGTCCATCGCGAAGACGACATTGCCCCAGCTGTCATGGGTATAAGTGGTGGTCTGCCCGGCGGGATCGGTGACGACGCTGAGGTTCCCGTCCTCGTCATAGGTGAACATCACCGTCTGCGGCGCGGCGCCCGCCGAGGCCGGTGGTGCCGTGATCTGGGTCAGCGCCCCGGCATAGTTATAATGGAGGGTGGTCGCCTGGCCGGCGGGATCGGTGACGACCGTATAGTCCGCGCCATAGGCGATGCTCGTGGTACGGGTATCGCCCGCCGCGACGGTCTGGCTGAGGCTGGTGACGCGGTTGGCGCCATCATAGCCGATCGCGAGGTAGGAACCGTCGGTCTCGCTGATCGTCGCGACCAGCTTCGAGCTGCCGTGATAGCTGTAATAGGTCGAATAGACCGCGCCGCCGCTGGTCAGCTCGGTATCGACCCGGCTCAGCCGGTCATAGCCGTCGTAATAATAGCGAGTAAGCGTGCCGTCGCCCGAGTTGACCTCGGTGATATGGTTGCCGCTCCAGGTGTAGGTGAGCGTTTCGCCATTCGCGGTGGTGATCGAGGTGAGCTTGTCGCCGGTATAGCCATAGGTGAGCGCGTTGCCGCTCGTGTCGCTGACCGTCGACAACCGATACCATGGGCTCGGGCCGCCGGCGGCATAAGTCTCGACGGTGCCGGTATCGCCGTCCGTCCAGCGAAAGACCGAGCCGTCCCAGGTAATCTTGTCGTGGACGCCGCCGCCTTCGGTGGTGACATAGGCGGAACCGCTCCAATAGTAGATGATCTCCGACCCGTCCCCCAGTTGGTGCGTGACGGAGCTGCCCCAGCTATTCGCCGTGCCGTTGAGGCTCACTGCGCGCTGGGTGCTCTGGCGCCAGTTGTCGCCATTGTCGTCACTCTGGTTGCCGAGGCTGTTATAGGTGCGGCTGACTCCCGCATCGGGGCCGCGGCCGACCAGGAACTCGTCCCGCTGGCTGATCAGCAGATTGCCGTTCGCCGCGTTGAGGAATATCTGTTCGCCGCTCCGCCCGAAACCTGCCGAGCCCAGCAGGCCCGACGAACCCAGCTTGCTTCCCGAACCGCGCTCGAATCCCGTCCCGGCGCCCGTGAAGATCGCAACCATCCATTCCCCCACAGCTCGATGCGGAGCACGGAATGCACCGCTCGATAGGAGCAATCGGCGGAATCTCGCTTTTGTTTAGCTACGGCGCAAAATTTCGGCCGGGCCCCGGGGGGAGGGTGCGTGCTGGATCAGGTCCCGCACGCAGCCGCGAACCTGGACGGCAGCCAACGACCCGATAGCCGCAGGCGAACCGCACGACCGCAACCGCGGCACGGAGCCACGCCGGTTTGCGCCCGTCCCTGTGTGCCCTGCAATCGAGAGCGGAATGCACTAGAAACGGTTTCTGATGGTCAGGCGGATCGTCCTGCCCACCGGGTCCTGGTCGTCGGGACCATAGCCTGGCGCCGGGCTGCCCGTTCCCAGGCGGGCGCGGGGCCGCGCATCGAACAGATTGTCGATGTCCAGCCCGAGCCGCATGCCTGCGGAACGGCGCGGCGCGGCGCCATCTTGGCCCGGCCGGATGGCGCGTGCCAGCGCATAGCTGAATTTCAGATCCACCGTGCCGATCGCGGATACCAGAAGATCTTCGGGACCGTCGCGGCCCGTGTCGCGCCGCACGCGATAGCCGCTGCGCCAGCGCGCCGCCAGGTTGACGCCCCATGGCCCGTCTCGCCCGTCCATCTGCACATCCAGCTGGTGGCGCGGCACGCCACCGCCGTCCCCGACCAGCCGATCCATTTCCGGCAGGCCCGCATGGATCATGGTGCGGTTGCGCAACTGCAGATTGTGGTTGATCGCGATCCGCAGCGTGCCCGGCTTTGCCCCGCCGAGCGGGAGGGTGACGCTGAGGTTCGAGGCCAGGCTCTCGGCACGCGTGGAACGGAAATTGATCGGCCGCCGGTCTATGGCGGTGAGCCGTCCGCCGGCGTCACGCGTGAACCGTTCGGGGAATGCCGCCTCCAGTTCGGGCGTGGCTTCCGGCAGGGAGCCGATGCCGTTGACGGCATTCGATCGCTGCAGGCTGACGCTCCCGGTCAGGTTCCAGGGAGAGAATGGACCCGCCGATGCCGATAGCGCGCTCCTGTCGAAGCGTGGCGGAAGCAAATCCGGCGTGCCGCCCAGGATCGGCAGGACTTGCGCGGATTCCCCGGTGACGAAGTCGAACACCGTGATCGGCGCGCCATAATAGGCCGGTGCAAAGCGCTGCGCATCGGGTACGCTGTCGATCGTGGTCGACCAGTTGCCGATCAGCCGCAGCTTGGTCAGGGGCAGCCAGATCAGGCCGGCATTCAATCCCTTGCCTTGTCCGGCGTCCGTCTGACGCAGGGTGCCGCCGAACGTTGCGGACATGCTTCCCAGCAGGCGCTCGATCGCCGAGCCGTTGCCGGGGGAGGGCGCGCGCCAGAGCGGAAGCGACACGGTGCCGCCCAGGTTGAGGTCGCGGGCGGAAAAGGCCTGCTTGGGTCCGGCGCCCAGGATGGACGTGCGAGACAGGGATGCCCGCGTGGTCAGGTTGACGGTCACCGGTCCGGCGGGAAGATTGAATATGGGGCGGTTGGCTGACACGGCGGTCGCCAGCGATTGCTGGCGGGACGCGGTATCTGCCAGGCCCGACTGGCTGCTCGTGGAGAGCTGTCCGGTCAGCGATGCCTGCAGGGACCAGCCCAGGAGCGAGCCGCTCAGGCCGCCGATCGCCACCAGGTTGCGCGTGGTGTTCCGGCTTTCGATCGGTTCGCCGCCGGACAGGGATATGGCGCGGTCGCTTCGTATCTGACCCTGGATGTTGAGGCTCGAGGACCAGCGCCCGAGGGCGCGCGTCAACGCCAGATTGGCGTCCACGGTCTGAACCCAGGGGCGGAGACTGGTTGCCTCATAGCCGGGATGGTCCTCCAGATAATGCGATCGTTCCGCGCCGAGCAGCGCGGAATCCCGTGAGGCGCGGATGCCGAACTGCGTCGTGCTGTTGCCGGATATGGCGCCCTGGCGAAGATCTCCGGACAGGCTCGACATCCCGCCGGCGGTGGGGGCCTTCGCGTCGAACTGGCCGTCCCGGCTGTTGAAGCGTCGTTGCAGCACGATGTTGAGCACGCGCCGCGACGAATCGCCGCCATATTGCGCACCGGCGCCGCGCGGCAGCACTTCGACCCGCACCAGCGCATCCGACGGAAACCGGGAGAAGACACCGGGATTGGCGACGCGCTGGCCGTTGACGATGACGACGGGATCGTCTCCCAGGGCATTGCTCCGGATAGTGCGCTGGATCACTTCGCCGATATCATAGGCGCCCAGCGCGTCGATCTCGTCCGCGTTCAGTTCGATCTCGGGTGCGATGTCCGCGGCCCCGCGGCGCCCCGTCACCACGATCTGGTCGGGCCGGGGCAGGGGGGCAGGCACCTCCTGTCCCGTCGGGACTCCGCGGTCCGGCACGGGGGCGGAGCCGGCGGATTGCCCGCCGTTCGCGAGGACCGCAAGCGCGCAGACTAGCAACTGCATTGCAAGCGCCATCCTCCTCGTGCCCGGCAGGCCGCCGAACTGCCATCCCGGTCCATGCCCGTTTCACGGCTTTCCGAAGCCGTTCTAGGTTCGCGATGCGACGCGCGCCGGCGCCCAGAGCGGCGGGCGCCGCTTGGCCCAGGGGGCGGCCTGTTCCAGCTCGAAGGCGAGTTCCAGCAGCGTCCGTTCGTCGCCCAGCCGGCCGGCGAACTGCACGCCGATCGGCAGGCCTTCGGCGGTCCAATGGGCCGGCAGGCTGATCGCCGGTCCGCCGAACGCATTCTGCACCATCGTATAGTCGGCATAGGCGTTCAGCCGCGAGGCCAGCATGTCGAGCGGCAGCGAGCCGTTGATCTCGCCGATCTTCACCGGCGGCTTGAGCAGGACCGGGGACATGAGGACATCGACCTTGTCGAACACGCCGTAATATCCCTTGGCATAGCCGCTCACGCGCCCCAGCGCCTGGTCCGCACTGGCGGGTGGGATGAGATCCCCCATGGCGCCGATCGCCGCGGATGCGGGTTCGATCAGCTCCGCGAGATGCTGTGCGTCGAGCTTGGTGGCGGAGAGCAGATAGCGTTTGAGCTGGGCGCCCTCGAGCAGGTAGATTTGCGTGAAATCGGCCAGGAACGCCTTGGTGTCGAATGGCCATTTCACTTCCTTGACCTGATGGCCAAGGCCGCTCAGCACCTTGTAGGTGGCATCGAGCGCCATGAGCGCTTCCTTGTCCGGCAATGCCCCGCCGAGACCGCTGATCAGCAACCCCACGCGCAGCCGCCGGGTCGACGGCCCTTCGACGCGCCCCACCGGCGGATAGACGCCACCCCGGCCGATTTCGACCGCGGCGAGGAAATTGGCAGTGTCGCGCACCGTCCGCGAGACGCATAGCGGCTCGGTCAGGTCGAGCTGGGCGAGATGGCCCGGCGCATCGGGCACGCGCCCGCGCGACGGCTTGAGGCCGACCAGGCCGCAATTGCTCGCCGGAATGCGGATCGAGCCCGCGCCGTCCGCAGCATGGGCCATCGGCACGATGCCGGCGGCGACGGCGGCCGCCGATCCGCCCGACGAGCCGCCCGGCGTATGGTCGAGCGCCCAGGGGTTGCGCGTGATCCCATAGGCCAGCGTCTCGACGGTGGGCAGTGCCCCGAACTCGCTCATCGTCGTTCGTGCAAAGGCGTTGAAGCCCGCCTGGCCGATCGCCGCAGCCATCGGGCCGTCATGCTTGGCGATCGGCGTGACCTTGTCGAGCCGCGAACCGAAATGCACGTGCGTCTTGGCGAGGTCCTCCTCGTCCTTCACCAGGAAAGGCACCCCCGCAAAGGGCGCGGAGAAGCGCTTCGTGGCGAGCGCCTGCTTGCGCGCGCGATCATAGAGCTTCTCGCTGAAGCAGTTGATGTCGGGCAATACCGCTTCCGCGCGGGCGATGGCGGCGTCCAGCGCTTCCACCGGATGGATCCGGCGCGTGCGGATCGCCTCGGCAAGCGCCGTCGCGTCCATCTCGGCGAGCTCGTCCGCCGCAGCCGGCGCCGCGAAGGCAGCGCCGGGGAGCAACGCGCCGACGCCCATGGCGCCGGCCCGTTGCAGGAAGTCGCGGCGCGTGCCGGCGGACGAGAGATCGTTGCAATCCACCATGATCGGCTTCCTTCGGGTTTGCTGGAGGTCAGGCGCTGAAGGTCCGGCGGCCCCGTTCCACCGTCATCGTCTTGCCGGGGCGAACGGCGAGCGAGCGGGCCCTGACCGTGTCCATGAACACCCATTCGCCCGTCACCTTCTCGGGCGTGAGCTGGACGGTCATGTAGCCGCGATTGCTGGTATCGGCCCATTTCAGCTCGGGGCTGGCGCGCATGATGAACTGGGCGGTCAATTGGGGCGGCAGCGCCAGATAGGCTTCGATCCCCGGCGACGAGACGCTGTGCCCGCCGAACTCGACGCCCGCCGGCTTGCCTTGCGAAGCGAGATCGAACGCCCAGCCATTGTGGCTGTCGCCCGACAGTACGACCAGGTCGGCATCGGCAGCCTGGGCGGCACCCAGCAGGCGCGCGCGCGCCGCGGGGAACCCGTCCCAGGAATCGAAGTCGGGTGCCGTGCCGGCCTTGCCGGCGGCCGAGAGCACGTTGAGGAACGCGGCCTGCTCGGCCGGCAATTTGAGGCTGGCGACGAATGCGGCCGGCAGCTCGGGCAGGCGCATCTGCCCCATGACCACCTGCTGCGCGAGGACCTGCCATTTCGCGCCGCGCCGCTTCGAGCGCGCGATCCCGTCGTGGAGCCATTGCTCCTGCTCGGGCCCCATCAGCGTCCGCTTCGGATCGGCCAATGGCCCGTCGCGCAGCGCCTTGAGCTTGGCGACGGGGTCGCCGCTCGTGCCGACGATCGCCACCGGATCGAGCCGCTCGCTGCGGGCGGTCAGCCGGGTTTCCGGGCGGAAGATCGTCGCCAGGTCGCCGATCTCGAAGCTCGACCAGGGCTTGCCCGATACCGGCAGCCATTCGTTCCAGGCTTTCATCGAGGCGCGCTTGCGCTCCTCATAATCGCCTTCGTCGGGCTGGTGGTTCTCGGCACCATGGGCCCAGGCGTCGTTCGCCGTCTCATGATCATCGTGCTGGACGATCATCGGGAACATCTGGTGCAGGCGCTGCAGATCGGGATCGGTGCGATAGCTGGCATAGCGCAGGCGGTAATCGGCCAGGCGGATCGCCTCACCCGCCGGTTCGATCAGGCGGTCGGCGATCGCCTGGTCCGCACCCGGATAATAGCCGCGCTGATATTCGTAGATATAGTCGCCCAGATGCACCATCAGGTCGATGTCGTCCCGCGCGGCCGCATGGGCATAGGCGTTGAACCAGCCATAGGGCAGGTTGGCGCAGGAGAAGACGCCCAGGCCGAAGCGCTCGACCGGCCCGGCCGGCAGCGTCCTGGTCCGCCCGACCGGCGAAACCGCGCCGTCCGGGGCGATGAAGCGGTAATAATAGGTGCGCCCCGGCTGCAGGCCGCCGACGACGACGCGCGCGGTATGGTCGTCGGCTCTGCTCGCCCCGGCGCCGCCGCTCGTCTTCTTCCGGAAATCAGGGGTTTCGGAAAGCTCCGCGGTCAGCTGCACGTCGCCGCCGTCGGCGGGCACATAGCGGGTCCAGAGCAGGATCGAGTCCGGCCCCGGCTCGCCGCTGGCGACATTGTGGGTGAAGCCGCGCGCGGTCAGCAATGCCTGGGCACGTGCCGCGCCGCCCATGGCCAGCGCGCCGATTCCGAAGCTGCCCGCCAGGATCAGGCTGCGGCGGTCCAGGATGATCGTCATGTCGGTTCTCGCAGGAAATGAAGGACTATCGCGGATCGATCGGCGCCGGTGCCGGCGAGGGCGAGGGCGAGGGCGAGGGCGAGGGTGTCGTGGCGGAGGCCGGGGGCGATTTCGCGGGAGCGGGGATCGCACGCAGCGCCGCGTCGATCGCCTTCACCCGCTCATGCGGCATCGCATCGGGAAACATCGCCTCGAGCGTCTCCAGACTCATCGCCTTGAACTGATCATATTGCGGATGAGTCGTGAAACCCGGCAATTCGCGTTCCAGCACGGCTTTCGCGGCGGGATTGGCGGCGAGCTGCTCGATCGGCGTCCTCGCGCTGAACGCGGGTTTGTCCTGGCCGGCAACGGCGTGCAGCGGAGCGGCGACCGCCTGGAGGGCGATGGCGAGCTGCAAGATACGAAAACCCGTGCGCATCCATGCTGTCCTTGCTGAGCAAAGGAGCGATGCGGCGGGTGGAACCGCCGCATCGCCCAGTTGGGGGGTCAGTTGATCGTGACAGCCGGCGAGACCGTGAGGCTGCCCGAGGCGTTGCAGACGCCGCCGATCAGGGCCAGGAAGCCGGTGGTGCCGGGGAGCGCGGCCGAGAGCGGGCCGGCGGTCGAGGTGAGGTTGCTCCACGGGCCGACGACGTCGCGCGGGCCGCAGTCACCGAGGCGGGTCGAGACGGCCATGTCCTTGATCGTCACGCTGGTCGAGGACGTCGCCTGAACGCGCAGCGGAAGCACCAGACCATCGTCGCACGCCAGCGGGCCGCTGACGGCGCTGCCGGTGTAGCTGGTGAAGGTGATGCCCGTCGAGTCGGTGGTGCCGCTCAGCGTGACATTGCACACCGTGGTCAGGGTGCCGTTCAGGTCCTGGGTGAGCTGGCCCGAAGCGGTCACCGCCGTGTTGGCGGGCGACAGGGTCTGGGCCATCGCCGCCGACTGGAAGGCAACGAGGCTGATGAGAGCGGCGACAGACTTGGTGAAGATATTCATCGTGAGTTTCCTTTTCAATTGGGATGAATTTGAAACAAGGCACGTCCTTCACGAGTAGTTTCTTGTTATATGTGCGACCACATCTTCGAATTTTTGAATGATTGTTATTTAATGCCCACGCGGACGCTGAAGCCGATGATGCGGGGGTCTAGCGTGAATACATTGGAGAAGGTGCCGACTTCGTTCGGCCCGGTGAACGCGTCGGTGATCGGCGTGCTGTTGAACACGTTCTTGACGTAGAACTGGTACGTCAGGTTCGAGGCCGGGCGGCTGAGCGTGATCGCCAGGTTGGCGTTGCCCCAGGCGCGCAGCCGATCATAATCGGTGTTGTAGACACGGGCGAAGCTTGCCGACTGGCGATAATAGTCGCCGCGCAGCGACAGCCGCCAATCGTCGAGGAACACGGTGTATTCCGCGCCGATGTTGAAGGTGAGGTGCGGCGCGTTGGGCAGTTCGTGGCCGCTCAGGTCGGCGGCGAAGCCATAGCCGTTGTTGGGGGCGCCATAGTTGGACGGGTTCGGGCCGTAATAGTTCGCCGGCTTGTTCGGATCGTAGGGCGCGGTCGGGCTGTAGGTAAATCCGTAAAGGGCCTGGCCTATCCCGCCCGGCGCAAATGGATTGCCGGCGGATCCGAACACATGGGGTGCCTCGCAGAAGAAGTTGATCCCCGAATCCGAGGTGCTGTTGATATCCTTGGGATTGACCTTCTTGAGATAGGCGGCGACCAGCGCCTTGGGCGCGATGCAGGTGTTCGGGCTCTGCGCCCAGGGATTGACGGTCATCCAGTCGTCATGGCCCTGCACGCGGTCCATGACGTCGATCGAGCTTTGCCCGTTGCCGATCCGGGTCCTGAGATACCCCAGGGTCGCGCCCACCTTGAAATGCCGCGAGGGTATCCAGGCGGCTTCCAGCTCTGCGCCATAAGTGATTGCGTTGAGGTTTTCGGTATTGATCGCCCGATTGATCAGCTGCGAGATCTGGTAATTCTTGTAATCGTTGAAGAAGGCGGAGAAGTTCAGCAATATCTTGCCGCCGGCAATCTTGTTCTTCATGCCGATTTCGAAGGTGTTGAGTTCCTCCGGCTGGAAATTGGTGGGAAGCCGCGTATAGGTTCCGCACACCAGCGCCGGTGCCACCGGCAGCCCGTTCGGGCCGCAGGGCTTGTCGGCCTGGCCCCGGGGATTGTCGCCACCGCCCTTATAGCCGCGCGCATAGGAAGCGTAGAGCGCGGTTTCGTCGGTGAACGCCAGATGCGGCTTCCAGTTCAACGCGAGCCGGCCGGTCACGCGGCGCCATCGCATCGTCTCGGCGGGATCCGCGGGATAGCCGCGATCGACCGTGCCGCTATTGAGCCCTCGGGTGTCGCTCAGCAACTGGGTGGCATAGGGTATGATCAGCTTCTGATCGTCGGTATAGCGCAGCCCGCCGGTGACCTTGAAATTATCGGCGGGCTTCCAGTAGATCTCGCCGAACGTCGCCCAGGATTTGGTCTTGAGCTGCTGAATGCTCCGGAAATAATTGTGCCCCTCGCCATTGATCTTGTCGATGGGGTTCGGGTCGATATAGGCGCAGCCGACGCCCTTGGCATCGCAATACGGTCCTTCGGACAGCGCGGCGATGGTGAAGAGGTTGCTGAAGACGTAATAATTCTCGGTGGTCTCATAGGACAGGTAATTGGCGCCGAGATTGAAGTTGAGCGGTCCGTCAAAGGATGAATTCAGCCGGATCTCTTGCGCCCATTGCTCGCTGCGTGCCTCCGAACGATCGATTGCCGCCGGGGTGGTAAGCTCGCCGAGCTGCGGATCCTTGAACGTGCCGAGGCCATTGCGAGAGCCGAGATAGGGCTTCCAGGCTGCCTTGACGCCGGTGGCGTACTGCTCCGGCGCAATGAAATAGGGGACCGCCTGAAAGCGGAAGAAGTCCTGCGAGGCGCTGTAATAGTCCTTCGTATAGAGGACCTGACCGGTGAGATGCAGGCGATCGGTGAGGTCGATCTCCGCGTTGAACTGGAACAGGTCGTTCCGTGCCCGGTATCTCGGGTCGTAGAAGGTGCCGATCTCTCGCAGGTCATGGGATTGCTGCCCGTTGGCGGTGCCGAACGGATCGAGCCCCATCGGGGTGTAATAGCTGCCATAGGGCCCCCGGTTTCCGGCCAGTGCCAGGGTGAGCGCCGTCACGATCGGAAATCCGCGGCCGTTGGGCACGCCATAGGCGGCGTCGGAATAGAGGGTCTTTTGCTGGCATCCCGGCGTCAGCGCGCCAATGCTCCACGCGCCGACCACGGGCTGCGACTGGGCGACGCCGTTCCGGTCGGTATAGTCGATCTTCTGCGGCGTCTCGCCGCGCGTGCAAAGCTGTTTGCCGGTGCGCGCGCGGTCGTCATTCTCGTTGAAATGCTCCCAGAAGAAGCTGAAGCGCAGCGCCGGATCGGGCTCCCACAGCGCCGACAGCCGCGTCGAATAGAGATTGCGGCCGTTCACATTCTTCTGCGTCACCGTGTTGTAGTCATAGCCGTCGCGCTTGGTCCACGCGCCCGCGGCACGGAAGGACAGGGTGTCGCCGAGGGGAATGTTGACGAACCCGCGCAGGCGGGTGGAGGCATAATTGCCGACCTCGCCCTGGATCTCGCCGCCCCATATGCCGAGTTTCGGCTTGGCCGGCAGCATGTTGACGACGCCCGCCGTCGCGTTGCGGCCGTAGAGCGTGCCTTGCGGCCCGCGCAGCACCTCGACGCGTTCGACATCGAAATATTCCTGCTCGAACAGTCGGTTGCGGATCAGGGGCGTGTAGTTGAAGCTGATCGCGACTGCCGGGTCGGCGGTGACGGAGATCGCCTTGGTGCCGATCCCGCGGACCGTGAAGTTATAGCCTGAGAAATTGTCCTTCGAGAAGGAGACGTTCGGGATGGCGCGCAGCAGCTCGGGGCCGCCTTCGATCTTCTGGTCCGACAGGTCCTGCGCCGTGAAGGCCGAGACCGCGGCCGGCACATCGATCAGGCGCTCGGACATCTTCTGCGCGGTGACGACGATGTCGTTGCCGCCGCCGGCCTCTCCGGATGCCTGCCCGTCATCGGCGGCGAGGGCCGGGCCCTGCCCGCGGACGGCAGCCTTGGGTCGCGGAGCGGCGACCGTCCTCCTGGCAGGCTGCGCATGGCCTCCCCGAACGATCAGGAAGGCATCGCCGCGCCTCTGATAGGTCAGGTCGGTTCCGTGCAGGAGCTGGATCAGCGCCGCTTCGACGGAGGAGGCTCCCTTGATCGCACGCGCCTTCTTCCCGCGCACCAGATCCTGATCGACCAGGATCTGCGCGCCGGACTGGCGCGACAGCACGTTCAGTGAATCCTCCAGGCTGGCGGCAGGAAGCGTGATGCCATGTTGCGCCAGTGCTGGCGGAGCGGCGCAAATGGCGCCGATGGCGAGAGCGAAAACGGCAACGCCTGTACGAAGCGACCCCTTGAACTTCGGCACTATCTATTCCCCCCTTTGGGCTCGGATCGAGCGACCTCAGGGGAAAGACGCGGCACGCGCCGAAACTTCACAAAGTTTTTTGCTTCAGTTTTGTTGCGATTGGCACGGGTAGCTCAGAGCAATCAGCTCTTCGATATCGTCAATGCGCGCTCTGTCTTGTGAACCCGGAATGCGTGCGTGATCGACAGGTTCTCGAGCTGGCCGACCGGATCGGTCAGCCTTATCCGGCCGCTCACCGGCTTCTCGGCCAGGCCCTTGTCGGCAATATCGATGGGCAGGGGCGAAAGGCTTTGCAGATCGGCGATCACCTGCCGCAACGGCGCGCCCCTATACTCGATCCACTCGCCGCGCCAGCGAGCAACTTCCTCCGGCTTCACGTCGGCGATCCGGTTGAGGCCCGCCTTGTCCAGAATGGCCACCTGCCGGGCCTGGAGCTGGATCGGCGCGTCAAACCATCCGTTCCTGCCGAACCGGACCACGCCGGATGCGACGGCGACACGGATGCTCCCCGGCTTGTTCGAGACCTCGAAGCTGGTCCCGACATCCACGATACGCGCGTTTCCGGTATCGATCCGGAAGGGGCGCTCCTCGTCATGCGCGACCTTGGCGAAGAGCGTGCCTTGGGTCAGCTCGACCACGCGGTCGTGGCGCGTATAGCGGATCTTGACCTGCGCACCGCCGCCCAGGGTCAGCTGCGTACCGTCGGCAAGGGTGACTGCGCGCACTTTGCCGTCCACCACGGAATAGTCCTGCGGCTGGGCGAGGTACAATGCGATCAGGGGGAGTGACTTGTAGCCGCCCAGCATGACGAGCAGGACGGTCACGCCGCCGACCAGCCAGGCATGCCCCGATCCGCCCACGCGCCCATAGGCTTGCAGCGCGGCGTCCATGTCGGACCCCATGATGCGCCGCCACATCGCATCATAGGTCGATCGGCAAAGCGGGTCACCGGCAAGCCATGCGTCGAAGGCAGCCTCGTCAAAGGCCTCGTCGCCCATGCGCCGCTCGATCCACTGCGCCGCTTCCCATTTTATGGAGCTAGTCTCGGACAGGGCCGCCTCTCTTCTCGATCTTCTCGATCGCCGAATCGAGATCGAATATGGCGCGCGCAACATGATTGCTCACGGCGCTGGGGGAAAGGCCCAAGGCCAAGGCCACCTCGCTCGCCGATTGTCCGCGTACCCGCCGGCGAATGAAGACTTCCCGCCTGAGGGAGGGCATGGTCTTGAGGATGCTCGCGATCAGCTCGATCAGCTGCTTGCGCGCCAATTGCTGATCTATCATCGGCTGGGGGCAGGGGATCGCGTCGGACAGTTCGACGAGCGGAGCCCGGCCGGCTCGGCGGAAATGGTCCCTGACCAGATTCAGCGAGATGCGACGCAGCAGGGCGGGTGCATTCTTTACGCTATTGTCCGGCTTCGCTTCGAAGATCAGCAGCCGGAGATAGGCTTCCTGAACAATGTCCTCGCTCAGCGCCGAGTCGTGGACCTGCCGTCCCACATATTCAAGCAGGCCAATGCGTTGCGCACTCAAATGGGCAGGACTCGAAGCCATCGGGAGAGATGCATATGCGTTCGATATGACATGGGGGTTTCGGTCGGGCCGGGTGGCTCGCGGCGTCGATGCGGAGGCGTCAACTGGCTGTTCGCCATCACGGGCCAATGCTCCGAACGGCATTCGCCAGGATCGGATATCCAATCTCCCGGCCATTCAAGCCGAGGATGCCGTGAATGGGTGCGAGATTGCCTTTCGCCGGTTCCGCGTCGGTATCCGGGGAAGGTTCTGACACTCGTCGTCCGTCGAATATGGAGAACCCCGAATGGGGCCGCACCGAGATGCGCGGCCCCACCGGGGGGCGGGGGCATGCCCCGCCAGGCGGCTCAGGCGCCCGCGCCGCCGGCAGCGGCCTCGATCAGGCCGAGCTGGGTGAGTGCGGCGACACCGTCGTCCAGGCCGATTTCCTCGACGATCTTGCCGTCGAGCACCTTGAGCACCGTGGTGCCGGTGAAGTGCATCTTGCGGCCGGTCGCAGCCGGCAGGTCGCCGATCAGGAAGTCGCCGAAGGCCGGGCCGCTATGCGTGCCGCCGCCTCGCCATTGGCCGACGACATAATCGCCTTCGGCGATCAGATCGGCGGTTCCCCAGAAATGGAGATCGGGGAAGGCCGCGCGGAAATCGGTCATGAATGCCTTGATGTCGTCGCGGCCACGGCGCGGCGCATGCAGCGAATATTGGAGCAGCATGTCGGGCGCGGCGATCTCGTCGACGACGGCAAGATCGACGTCCTTGCCCCAGAATTCGGTGAACCAGCGGCCGACGACGGCCTTGTTGTCTTCTTCCTTGCTCATTGAAACGAGTCCTCGTCGAGTGTTGCGCGAGGTGCATCGACGGAATTCGATGGCCTCGACACCCGACTAGGCCGGCGCCGGTCGGCTCGAACTCCGGTTCTTGCCCTGAAATCGGCGACTTCGATCGGCCTCGGCACGGCCGCCGGCGTCGGACGGTCCTGCAGGGAGATCGCAAGTGGCAGATTGCTCCCAAGCGGCCACTGCGGGGAGCTTCTCGCAGAGCAGCGCTTCTCTACTCCAATCGAGAGCGAAAGAACGCTTCAGATCAGCACAAGGCGTGGAGGGAACAGCGAAACCCCAGCCTGGGTTTCGGTTATCTCGCGCTGTGCTGGAGGATGGCTCCCTGAGTAGGATTCGAACCTACGGCCGCTCGATTAACAGTCGAGAGCTCTACCGCTGAGCTATCAGGGATCACCATGTTTCCGCCCGGCGAACCGCGGCGGAGGCGGCCCTATAGCAGCGGGTTTTCGCGGATTGCAAGGGGTCAGGCGACGAATTGTTCCATCGTTATCCGATCATCCAGCGCATGCTCCGGATCGAAGAGCAGCGTGAGGTCGCGGTGGTGGTCGATCTCTATCTCCACCCGGGCGACATCGCGCACCTCGCGCTGGTCCGCCACGGCGCTCACCGGCCGCTTGTCCGCCTCCAGCACGCGAATCGCGATGCGAGCCTTGTCGGGCAGGATCGCGCCACGCCAGCGCCGCGGACGGAACGGGCTGATCGGCGTCATCGCCAGCATCGCCGAGCCGAGCGGCAGGATCGGGCCCTGGACCGACAGATTATACGCGGTGGAGCCGGCGGGCGTCGCGACGAGCAGGCCGTCGCACACCAGCTCAGGCAGCACGACGCGATCGTTGACGGTGACTTCGAGCTTCGCCGTCTGGCGCGTTTCGCGCAGGAACGAGACTTCGTTGATCGCCGGCAGTTCGAAGCGCTCGCCGGCGGCATTGATCGCGTTCATCCTGAGCGGGCTCACCTTGAACGGCTTGGCCCGCGCGAGCCGCTCGTCGAGCCGTTCGTGCCGCCAGTCGTTCATCAGGAAGCCGACCGTGCCGAGATTCATGCCGAACACCGGAACGCTGCGGCGGCTCTCCAGCAGATTGTGGAGGGTCTGGAGCATGAAGCCGTCGCCGCCCAGGGCAACGATCGCCTCGGCCTGTTCGAGGGGGACCCATTCATACGCCTCGCGCAACTCGTCGGCGGCGAGCTGGGCGGGTTCGGTGGGCGAGACGACGAGCGCGCGGAGCTGGCTCATCCGCCGGTGACGCTCATGTGGCGGCGCGTGGCCGGGGCCGCGCCGGCGGCGATGCGGAAATCATGGCGGGCGGGCTTGCGCCGCAGCGCGGCATCGATCGCTTCGTCGAGATCGCCACCGCGCAGCGCGGCCTTGATGTCCACGCCCTCGTCATGGCCGAGGCACATATAGAGCTTTCCGTCGCTGGCGAGGCGGACGCGGTTGCATCCGTCGCAGAAATTGGCGCTGAGCGGGGTGATCAGGCCCAGCCGCGTGCCGGTGCCCGCAACGCGCCAATAGCGGGCGGGACCGCCGGTGCGATGCGTATCGGGGATCAGTTCGAAGCGCGCGCGGAGCGCGGCCAGCACGCCGGTGAGCGGCAGGAAGCGATCGACGCGATCCTCGTCCACTTCGCCGAGCGGCATGGTTTCGATCAGGGTGAGATCCATGCCCCTGGTCGCCGCCCAGTCGAGCATCACGGGGATCTCGTCCTCGTTGAGGCCCTTCAAGGCGACCATGTTGAGCTTGACCGCAAGGCCGGCGGCCTGCGCGGCGGCAATGCCGGCCAGCACTTTCGACAAGTCGCCATGCCGGGTGATGTGCCGGAAGGTCTCGGGATCACGGCTGTCGAGGCTGACATTGATGCGGCGCATGCCGGCCGCGCGCAGCGCTTCGGCATGTTCGGCGAGGCGGGTGCCGTTGGTGGTGAGGGTGATTTCATCGAGACCCGCGCCGAGATGACGGGCGATGCGGCGGACCAGCGCCATCGTATCGCCGCGGACCAGCGGCTCTCCACCGGTAAGGCGGATCTTGCGCACGCCGCGCGCGACGAAACGGTCGGCGACCAGGGCGAGCTCGTCGAGGCGCAGCAGCGCGCCGCGCGGCAGGAAGCGCATATGCTCGGACATGCAATAGCGGCAACGCAAGTCGCAGCGATCCGTGACCGAAATGCGCAAATACTGGATCGCGCGGCCATGGGCGTCGATCAAGGCGGGCGCGGCTGCCATGCAAGACGAGTTACGCATGATGATGGCGGTGGGCAAGCGTTCGCGTTATCGAGAGTGGAATGTCCGAAGATTTCACAGTCATCGAAAGCGCCAACGCAGATGCGGCCCCGGTGTTCGTCCTCAGCTTTCGCCAGCGCGACGAAGTCGCCGCGGCCGCGGCGGGGGGCGGCTGGCGGGTGGTGGCCGCGCGGCGCTCGGATGCGCTCGAGCGGCGCTTCCTGTCGAGCGGAGCCGCCGTCGCGGTGATCGATGCGCGCGGCGCGCTTTCGGAGGGGATGGACGCGGCCAGGGTGCTGGGGCCGACGATCGAGGCGCATGGCGCGGCGATGCTGATCCTGGTCTCGCAGAGCGACACGGTGCACATGCGCCACTTCTTCGACGCCGGCGCCACGCACTTCCTGTCCAGCCCGATGTCCTCGGCGGCGATGGCGCATGCGATCCGCTTCTCCCAGCGGCATGTGGAGCGGCTCTCCGGATGGAACGGGCAGGAAAAGGGGCCGCCCGAGCCGCTCGGCTGGCGATTCGATCCGGCGATGCGCTCGCTCCAGCTCACGCCCGCGCTGGCGAGCCTGTTGGGCCTGCCCGAGGCGCCGGGCACGCGGACCTTCTTCGCCCGGCTCGATCCGGCGGATCGGTCGCTGGCGCGCAGCGCGCTGCGCCGCTTGGATGCGGCCACGCCTTCCACTGCCTTTGCACATGACCTGGCCGGGGTGGGGCGCGTGGTGCAGCATCTTCAGTACGACGCGCAGACCAACCGCTTGCATGCGCTGGTCGAGGCCCTGGGCGTGGCGCCCGACGCCAATGCGGCGGTGCGCGACGCGCTCACCGGCGCGCGCGACGGGCCCAGCGCGCGCCGCTGGATCGACCGGCGTCTTGCGGAGGGCTGCCGCGTGGGCGTCGTGCTGATCGGGCTGACGCGCTTCGAGACGGTGAACACCGCCTATGGCCGGGCCGTGGGAGACGAGCTGTTGCGCAGCGTCTCGCGCCGCGTGGGCGAAGTCGTGCGCGAGACGCTGGGCAAGGGCGCGATCGTCGCGCGGATCGGCGGATCGGAATTCCTGGCCGCCAGCGACGATGCCGATGCTGCGAGGATCGGGGCCGCGGTGGCGCGGCTCGAGGACGCGCTGGCCCGGCCTTTCGTGGTGGGCGGCGACATCGCTCCGCTCGGGGCGCGGCTGGTGACCGGGGAGAGTGTTGCCGGCGACACTGCAGCGGCGCTGCTCCGCCGAACCAGCGAGGCGCTGCTCGGCGACGTGCCGCTGGAGAAGGGCGCGCCACCGGTCGATCTGCTCGTCGACAATCTTCACCGTGCGCTGGAACGCGGCGAGATCGGCGTGCTGTTCCAGCCCCAGGTCTCGATCGCCACGGGGCAGATCGTCGGGGTGGAAGCGCTGGCCCGCTGGAACCATCCCGAGTTCGGCGAGCTGGGTGCCGATACGCTGTTCGCGGCCGCGGAACGGGCAGGGCTCGACGCGACGCTCTCCGACCATGTCCAGCGTCGCGCGCTGGCGGCGGCGGCGAATTGGCCGATGTCGCTGAGCAAGTTGCGGCTTTCGATCAACGTCACTGCCGCCGACGTGGCGCGGGCAAGTTTCGTCGATGCGCTTCTCGGGCGGATCGATGCGAGCAACTTCCCCCGCAATCGCCTGACGGTGGAGATCACCGAAAGCGGCATCATGTCGGACCTGGGCGAAGCGGCACGGCTGCTCACATTGCTGCGGGCGGCAGGGTGCCGGGTGGCGATCGATGATTTCGGCACGGGGTATTCAAGCCTGGCCTATCTCAAGGCATTGCCGCTCGACTATCTCAAGATCGACAAGAAGCTCAGCCAGGACATCACCGGTTCGCCCCGCGACCGGGTGGTGGTGCGGGGCGTGATCGACATGGCGCGCTCGCTGGGACTGGCGGTGGTGGCCGAGGGCGTCGAGACCGCCGAGCAGCTCGATCTGCTTGCCAAGGAAGGCTGTCAATATTTCCAGGGATTTCTCTGCTCGGCCCCGATCGACGTGCCGGCGCTGGCCCAGCTGGTGAGCCGGGGGTGAGCGACCCGCGCGACCTGAGCGGTGTCTGGTACGGCCGCTATGTCAGCAGCGTCGATGGGCAGGACAATGGCTTCATTGCCCTGCTGGAAGAGACCGGCGGCGTCTTCTCGGGCAGCATCAGCGAACGGGACGGGCAGGGCGGCCTGCGCAGCGCCACGGTGGCGGGGCGGCGCAGCGGCGCGCGCATCCAGTTCGTGAAGCAATATCACGGCGATTGGAATCACGCCGTCTTCTACGAAGGCAGCGTGGACGACCGGGGCACTGAGGCGAGCGGCAACTGGAAAGTGGATTGGGTTCACGGCGGCTTCAGCATGCAGCGCGAGAAATTCTCCGCGGACGAGCTGGAAGGGGAACGTGAGGACAGCCTCCAGGTCCATTGACCTCAGGCCGGATCGGCGCCCTTGCCATGGGTGACCCGGCCCAGCGTGACGCCGGCATAGCGCGCCAGGCTGGCCAGCAGCGCGCTGGTGCTCGGATCGATCGGCCCTGCTTCCGCCCAATAGGCGCCCATTGCCATGCTCGGCCCCATCAGCCCGATGGGATACATCGACATGCTGCGTACGAAGGTGGGCCTATAGGCGTCCACGGGAACGCGCGGATCGTCATAGATGTCGGGGATATGGATCGGGCGCGCCTCGAGGATGGCGAGGCCCGATATGCAATTCTCGATCGGGAAACGCTCGCCGGCCCAGAGCGGGGTCATCGCGTCCTCCGCGACATAGGCGACGCTGTCGCCCTCGCGCCGGATGACGGTTACGCCATCGCACCGCGCAATCGTGCGCGCGCATTCCCGCAGCACGTTGACCAACTCGTCGATCGAGGTCGCATGCGACAACCGGGCCATCGCTTCGGTCAACAATCGGCGTTGCTCGAAACTGTCCGGCTCCCTCAAGCCTCGCTCCTCACGAGCGGACCCGTTCAGGGTCTCGCCTGCCTCAATCCCATTGGTCACGGCCAGATACGCAGCCCTGTTCTGTTCGTTTCAACGCGAAACCGGCGAAATCGGATCGGCTTCAACACGACGAAGCCGCGCGATGACCCAGGGCCGCCTGAACACCACGAGGCAGGCGGTCCGGACATTGCGCCGAGTAGCACCATTTCGCCTGCATCCTGGACGGAGTTCCAGTATGCGCAACTACGCAAAAATACCGGGTGCCGCGGAAACCGCCGCTCGGTGCGCCGCCCGCCGGATGGGCGGCGTGCGTCGAAGGCTCCGGCGATGGAAGCGCGGGTCTATCCCGCCGCTTTCGCGAGGCCCCGCGAAAGCTGGAGCGCGCCGTTGAGGCGCGCCTGGGGCGTCGCCCATGCGCGGGTGATGACGAGCTTCATGTCGGGGCGCAGCTTGGCCGTGCCCTCCAGCTTGTCGACATAGGCGAGCAGGCCGTCGACATTGGGGAATTTGTCGTCGTGGAAGCTGACCAGCGCACCCTTCGGGCCGACGTCGAGCTTGGCGATGCAGGCCCGTTTGGCGTTCAGCTTGGCCTCGATCAGCGTGATCAGGTTCTCGGTCGCTTCGGGCAGCTTGCCGAACCGGTCGATGAGCTCGGCGGCGAAGGACTCGATGCCGGCGCGGTCCTCCACTTCGTTGAGGCGGCGATACAGGCCCATGCGCAGGTCGAGATCGGGGACATAGTCCTCCGGGATCATGATCGGCGCATCGACGGTGATCTGCGGGCTCAGGTCGCGCGGGCGCTCGTCGCGCAGGCCGCCGGCCTTGGCGTCGAGGATCGCTTCCTCCAGCATCGACTGGTAGAGTTCGTAGCCGACTTCCTTGATATGGCCGGACTGCTCGTCGCCGAGCAGATTGCCCGCACCGCGGATGTCGAGGTCATGGCTGGCGAGCTGGAAGCCGGCGCCCAGCGATTCCAGGTCGGACAGCACCTTGAGCCGCTTCTCCGCTGCCTCGGTCATCAGCCGCTGGGCGGGGGTGGTCAGATAGGCATAGGCGCGGGTCTTGGAGCGCCCGACCCGGCCGCGCAGCTGATAGAGCTGGGCGAGGCCGAACTTGTCCGCCCGGTTGATGATCAGCGTGTTGGCGCTGGGGATGTCGATGCCGCTCTCGATGATGGTGGTGGAGACGAGCAGGTCGTACTTGCGATCGTAGAAGGCGGACATCCGCTCCTCGACCTCGCCCGCCGCCATCTGGCCGTGCGCGACGACATAGCGGATCTCGGGCACGTCGTTTCGCAGGAATTCCTCGATCTCCGGCAGGTCGGAGATGCGCGGCGTGACGAAATAGGCCTGGCCGCCGCGATAATGCTCGCGCAGCAGCGCCTCGCGCAGCACCACCGGGTCCCAGGGCATCACATAGGTGCGCACTGCCAGGCGATCGACCGGCGGGGTCTGGATCACGCTGAGCTCGCGCAGGCCCGACATCGCCATTTGCAGCGTGCGCGGGATCGGCGTGGCGGTGAGGGTGAGGACGTGGACGTCCGCCTTCATCGCCTTCAGCCGCTCCTTGTGGGTGACGCCGAAACGCTGCTCCTCGTCGACGATGACCAGGCCGAGCCGCTTGAACTCGACGCCCTTGGCCAGCACCGCATGGGTGCCGACGACGATGTCGATCGTGCCGTCGGCGGCGCCATCCTTGGTCGCCTTCATCTCGGTCGAGCCGACCAGGCGGGAGAGGCGGCCGACCTTGATCGGGAACCCCTCGAAGCGCTGGGTGAAATTGTTGAAATGCTGGCGGGCGAGCAGAGTGGTGGGGCAGACCACCGCGACCTGCATGCCGGCCATCGCCGCGACGAAGGCGGCGCGCAGCGCCACCTCGGTCTTGCCGAAGCCGACATCGCCGACGATCAGCCGGTCCATCGGGCGGCCGGCCGCGAGATCCTCGAGCACGTCGCCGATCGCGCGGTCCTGGTCGTCGGTCTCCTCATAGGGGAAGCGGTCGACAAAGGCGGGATAGCCACCCGCATCGGGCTCGGCGATTTCGGCGGGGCGAGTGGCGCGCTTGGCGGCGGTGGCGATGAGCTCGCCCGCGATCTCGCGGATCCGCTCCTTCATGCGGCTCTTGCGCCGCTGCCAGGCCTCGCCGCCCAGCCGGTCGAGCGCCGCGCCTTCCTCGCCCGCGCCGTAGCGGCTCAGGACCTCGAGATTCTCGACCGGCACATAGAGCTTGTCGCCGCCGGCATAGGTTAGGGCGACGCAGTCGTGCGGGGCCTTCTGCACGGGGATCTGGGTCAGGCCCTCATAGCGGCCGATGCCATGATCGACGTGCACGACCAGGTCGCCCGGCGAGAGCGTCGCCAGTTCGTTGAGGAAGGCGTCGGTCGACTTTCGGCGCTTCGAGCGGCGGACCAGGCGATCGCCCAGCATGTCCTGCTCGGTGAGCACGGCGACGTCCGGCGCGGCGAAGCCGTGATCGAGCGGTAGCACGATCATCGCGACCGCGCTGTCGGCGATGCCCATCGCCTCGTGCCAGCTGTCCGCCTTGCGCGCGGTCTTGAGGCCGTGATCGGCGAGCAGCCCGGTCAGGCGCTCGCGGGCACCGTTGGAATAGCTGGCGAGCACCGGTTTTTTGCCCGATTTCCGTAGCTTGGCGATATGTTCGACCACCGCCTCATAGACGTTGGTGCCGGCGGCGCGCTCGGGTGCGAAGTCGCGCGGGCCATCGACGTTGAAGTCCAGGACGGTGGCGCTGGTGGGCTCGTGGAAAGGCGTGCTGACATGCGCCGGCCAGTCGACAAGGCGGCTTTCCCATTCGTTCGCAACGAGATAGAGCGCATCCGCGGCGAGCGGGCGATAGCTGCCCGGATCGGCCGACTGGGCGCGGACGCGGTTCGACTGATAGTCGGCGATCGCTTCGAACCGCGCCTCGGCAGCGCCGGCATCGCCTGCGTCGCGGATCAGGATCGCGTCGCCGGGAAGATGCTCGAACAGCGTCTCCAGCCGCTCCTCGAACAGCGGCAGCCAATGTTCCATGCCGGCGAGGCGGCGACCGTCGCTGATCGCCTGGTAGAGCGGATCGCCGGTCGCGGTGGCGCCGAATTTCTCGCGATATCGCGTGCGGAAGCGCCTGACCGATTCCTCGTCGAGCAGCGCTTCGGAAGCGGGAAGGAGCGTGAAGCCGTCGATCCTTCCGGTGGTGCGCTGGTCGGCGGGGTCGAAGGTGCGGACGCTCTCGATCTCGTCGCCGAAGAAATCGAGGCGCAGCGCCTGTTCGGCGCCCGAGGGGAACAGGTCGACCAGGCCGCCGCGGACGGCGAACTCGCCGGCGTCGTTCACTGTGTCGACACGGACATAGCCGTTTGCCTGAAGCAGGTTTCCGAGCTTTTCCAGGCTGATACGCTCACCGGGCGCCAGACGCGCGACGAGCTGGCGGATGCGGAAGGGCGTCAGCGTCCGCTGCGTCGCGGCGTTGACCGTGGTGACCAGCAGGCGCGGCTTTTCGCTTTTGACCTGAAGGGCATGGAGCGTCGCCAGCCGCTCGGCCATGACGCGCAGGGTGGGGCTGGCGCGGTCATAGGGGAGACAGTCCCAGGCGGGGAAGCCCAGGACCTCTAGCTCGGGCGCGAAATAGGGGGCGGTGCCCGCCACGGCGCGCATCGCCGCCTCGTCGGGCGCGACGAACACGGTCAGTCGCCCGATGCGTGCGAGATCGGCCAGCATCCAGGGAAGGAAGCCGGCAGGCGCGCCCGACAGCGTGAGGGGCTTTTGCGCGGAAAGGATGGTCTTGAGGTCGGGCATTCGGGCTCAGCGAGAAATCGGCACGTAGTTCAATGTCTTGAGGGCAGTCATTACCGTGCCGGCATAACATTCGGGCACCGGCTGCGTGCCCATCGCCCAGGCCATGATGTCGACATCCTGTTCCTCGAGCAGGGCCTCGAACAAGTCGATCTCGGCATCGTTCCAGCCGGTGCCGTGCCGGTCGAAAAAGCCGCCGATCAGCAGATCTGCTTCCTTGACGCCGCGGTGCCAGGCGCGGAAGCGCAGGCGCTTGAGACGGGTTTCGCGGTCCATTCGGTCCTCAACGGGAAATGGCCGGCAGCGCAAAAAAATGCGTGTCGGCGAAAATGGTGGATACGCTTCCCCAGATAGGTTGCCGCGCAAACGAACGCCAGCCGCAACTTAATCGGCCGTTTCCGCCCGCCCGGCCGGCGATCTTGCTATGATGGACAGATACTTAGCGTAAAGGCCGTCCAAAAATGCGTTTCGTGATGCTCAAGTCGATCAATGGCGACCCCATCCTGGTGAACATCGCCGCGGTGCGCACGGTCGCGACGATCAACATGGCCGGCGCCGATGTCGGCGTGCTCTCGTTCGACGGCGCGCACGAAGTGGTGGTCGGCTCGACCGTGACCGAAGTCCATGCCGCGATCGAGGCGGCCGGCCAGGCGATCGCGCCGGTGCGCAGCGCCGCCTGATCCCGCGCGCGCCCTCTAGCGGCGCGCCATTGCAGGGATTAGGTCGGGCGCCATGCGTCCCGAGATCCTCAATCCGCTCTTCGCCGAAGTCACGGCGCTCAAGGGGATCGGCGCGGCCCTGGCCAGGCCGCTCGAGCGGCTGGGGCTGGCGCGCGTCGTCGACGTCGCCTTCCATCTCCCCACCGGCTTCATCGACCGTATCCCGCGCGACGCCCTGGCGGCGTCCGACGCCGGGCGGGTCATCGCGATCGAGCTGACCCCGGTGCAATATCGTTTCGGCGGCAGCGCCCGCTCCCCCGCTCGGGTGCAGGCGGTGGACGCGCACGGCAACCATGCCAGCCTCGTCTTCTTCGGCGGCAATTCCGGCTGGGCGAAGAAACTGCTCCCCCTGAACGAGAAGCGCTGGGTCTCCGGCCGGCTCGACCAATATGGGCAGGAGCTGCAGATCGTGCATCCCGAGGTCGCGCTGCCCGAAGAGGCGGAAGGCGGTGGGCGCGAGGCGATCTATCCCTGTTCCGAGGGGATCACTTCCAAGCGGATCGCGGCGCTGGCCGCGCAGGCGATCGCGCGCGCCCCCGAACTGCCCGAATGGATCGAGCCGAGCCTGAAGGACCGCCACCAATGGCCGGGCTGGAAGGACGCGCTGGTCCGCATCCATGCCGACCCTGCCGACGCCAAGGCGCGCGAACGGCTCGCCTATGACGAGGTCTTCGCCAACCAGCTCGCGCTGATGCTGGTGCGTGGCGAGGCGCGGGCCAAGCGCGGCCGGCCGCTCACCGGCGACGGGCGGCTGCGCGACCGGCTCCGGCTGCCCTATACGCCCACCGGCGCCCAATCGCGCACGATCCGCGAGATCGAGGGCGACATGGCGCAGAGCCAGCCGATGCTCCGCCTGCTCCAGGGCGATGTCGGCGCGGGCAAGACGCTGGTGGCGACGATGGCGCTGCTGATCGCCGCCGAGGCGGGGGCACAGGGCGCGATGCTGGCCCCCACCGAGATCCTCGCCCGGCAGCATTACGACAATCTCTCGCGCCTGCTCGCCGGGCTCGACATCCGCATCGCGATCCTCACCGGGCGCGACAAGGGCAAGGTGCGCGAGGCCGTTCTGATGGGGCTCGCCGCCGGCGAGATCGACATATTGGTGGGCACGCATGCGATCTTCCAGCAGGGCGTCACCTATCGCGATCTGGGGCTGGTGGTGGTGGACGAGCAGCATCGCTTCGGCGTGGCCGAGCGGCTGATGCTCCAGGCTAAGGCGCAGGTGCCGCCGCACCTGCTGGTGATGACCGCCACGCCGATCCCCCGCACGCTGCAGCTGGCCAGCCATGGCGAGATGGACGTGAGCCGGCTGGACGAGATGCCGCCCGGTCGCCAGCCGATCCAGACCACGGTGATTTCCGAGGACAAGCTCGATGCGGTGATTGCCGGGCTGGGCCGGCATCTCGACGCGGGCAAGCAGGCCTATTGGGTGTGTCCGCTGGTGGAGGAGAGCGAGAAGACCGATCTCGCCGCCGCCGAGCACCGCGCCGCCACGCTCACCGCGCGGTTTGGCGACAAGGTCGGGCTCGTCCATGGCCGGATGAAGGGGCCGGAGAAGGATGCGGTGATGGCGCGCTTCGCCGGCGGCGAGCTGGGCGTGCTGGTGGCGACCACGGTGATCGAAGTGGGCGTCGACGTGCCCAACGCCACGTTGATCGTGATCGAGGCGGCGGACCGGTTCGGCCTCGCCCAGCTCCACCAGCTGCGCGGGCGGGTGGGCCGGGGCGGCGGGCAGTCGCACTGCATCCTGCTGCGCGGGGAGAAGCTCAGCGAGACGTCGCGGGCGCGGCTGGCGCTGATGCGCGACACCACCGACGGCTTCCTGATCGCCGAGCGCGACCTGGAGCTGCGCGGCGCGGGCGAGATACTCGGCACCCGCCAATCGGGCGAACAGACCTTCCGCCTGGCGACGCCCGAAAGCCTTGCGACGCTGATCGCGGCGGCGAATGCCGATGCCCGGCTGCTGGAGGACCAGGACCGCGCGCTGCACACCGCGCGGGGCGAGGCGGCGCGGATCGCGCTCTACCTGTTCGAGCGCGACGCGGCGGTGAGCCTGTTGCGGGCGGGATAGGGGCGGGGCCGAGCGATCGATGCGCGCGGGTTCGCCGCCGCCGACGGATCGGCGGCGGCTGTCCGGCTCCGCTCAGTCGGCGCGGCGCGGCGTCGCCTTGATCGCGCGCGCGGGCAGCGGAATGCCGCCTGCATCGAAGATATTGGGGCTGAACGTCTTCTCAGGGCCGCTCGGGCAGTTCAGCGGACCCACCGTGCCCGGGGTCCCGTCCTTGTTGTAGCAGGCGACCGATCCCGGCAGCGATCCGTTTATCCAGGTGCCCGAGCATGTGCGCGTGCAACCGTTGGAGAAGGTGTGGACCTGGTCGGCCGAAGCCGGCGCCGCCCAGGCAGACATCGCGAACAATGCCGTTCCTGCAATATATACCTTCATTTCAGCATCCCTCCTTTAGTGGGAGTCAATGCTTCTCATTGAACGATATTATGCAAGCTGAATGGTGTGTTGTTAAATGGAAAGAAGATATACGTAATTTGCAAGAATATAGGAATTACTATTGCCGATCATGATATCGTCGCGCGGCATCTTGTTGATGGGGAGGCGCTTCATCCAGAAAGGGGGGCTCCGCGCTAGCCCTTGCGCCGGGCACTAGCCCTTGCGCCGGGCATAAGCGCGCCGCGCCTTGGAACGGTTGCCGCAATCGCTCATCGAGCACCACCTTCGCGGCTTGCCGCGGCTCTCGTCGAGGAAGAGCCATCCGCAATCGCTGCCTGCGCACAGGCGCAGCCTGGTAGCGCGGTCGCTGGCCAGGAGTGCCACGGCATCGCGCGCAACGATGCCGAGCAATTGCGGCAAGGCGCTCTGGCGCTGGAATCGCCAGGACAGGGATCCGCCGGACCAGATCGCGCTCGGCGGGGGGGCGGAGGCCTGTGCCATGACGGCATTCAGGTCGCTTTCCTGGGGCGCGTTGCCGCGGCCCACCGCGACGCCGATCCGAAAGATCGCCTCTCGCAGATCGAGCGCCGGTCCGATCTCGACCGCTGCACCCGAGAGGTCGTCCATCTGGTCGGGCTGGACCAGCTTCAGCTCTACCGCCCAGCGGACCAGGTCGCGCCAGCCTCCGAGCCGTTCGACCGGCTGCTGGGCCAGATGCCAGCCCGCCGTGTTGGCGAACTCCAGTGCCAGGCTGCCCCCGATCCCAGCCGAAACGCGCGCTTGCTCTGCCATGGTCCTTCTTTTCGCTTGCTGGCGCCATTTCCACAACATAACCGTATAAACGGTTAGAATATCCATCCATGGCGATGGGGCGCCATGCCGCAGTTGGGGAGGTCGGCTTGTCGAGACGGCTCATGCTTTCGTTCTGCATCCTGGCGCTGATCGTACTGGGGATGGTGGTCGCAATGCTTGCAATCGGCGGCCGCCCCGATCCGGTCGGTCCGGCGATCGCCCTGGACGGCACCTGGCGCTTCCATCCCGGCGACAACCCGAAATGGGCCGATCCGCAGATCGACGATCGCAGCTGGGATCGGCTCGACCTGGTATCGCTGCCGGGCAATCGCGACGATGATGTCGGCCTGCCGGGATGGCTTGCCGGTTGGCGAGCCCATGGGCACCCCGATCTCGAAGGCTATGGCTGGTATCGCCGGCGGGTCACCTTGCCGGCCCAGGGGGATCTGGTGCTGCTCGGCCCGACCATGGTCGACGACGGCTATGCGATGTTCTGGAACGGCCAACCGATCGGAGGCATC
Organism: Sphingomonas sp. IBVSS2; assembly: GCF_002127225.1. Lineage (GTDB taxonomy): Bacteria > Pseudomonadota > Alphaproteobacteria > Sphingomonadales > Sphingomonadaceae > Sphingomonas. Next base: position 90,485 of record NZ_NFUR01000006.1, on the reverse strand, counting down.
GGCAAGCTCGGCTCCGACCCGAAAGTCATCGGTGCCCGGCCCTTTCTGGCCGCGCTTCCGCGGTTTGCCGGCCAGCGCGACGGCGTGTTGGCGATCCGGACGTTCATGCAGCCGGGTCTCGGCCGCAACCGTATCAGCGGCGGGCTGAGGAGCGTTCCGACGCTTGCCACGGCAGCCTTTGGCGAGAGACTGTATCGGGCGCAGTGGATGCGAACCATCGCCGGCTATATCGTCGAGATCGCGCTGCCGGTGCTGATGGTTCTGCTCGCCGGCGCGGCGCTCGCGGTTGCGCCATCGACCGCCAGGCCGAACTTTGCGCGATGGCTGGCGATCGCCCTTGTCGCGACGGCCTGTCTTCGCCTGGGCAATGCGATCTCGGCCTGGACGGACCTGCTCGACGCGTCCACTCTCGACCGCCAGAATGCGGTCGTCCTTTCGCCGCTTGCCATGTTTGCCTGGACCGCTGCATGGAACGCGCTGGCCGAGGGGCGCGATCGATCGGTCGTCCTGGGTTGCGCCGTCGCGGCATGGGTGGCGAGAGTGGTCGGGGCCATCGCGCATCTGGCCGTCCTCATTGCCACGGCTCGCATCGTCTTCATCATCCTGTTCGCGGCCATCGCCGTGCGGATAGCCGTGCGAGGCGAACGCAGGATGCTGGCTTTGGCGACGATGTCGCTGATCGCGATTGCCCTGTTCGTCAACGAACTTGCTCAGCTGGGTATTCCAACCATCTGGTTCCCCTTCGATATTGGCGTCACCCTGACCCAATATGCCTATGCGCTGTCCCTGCTACTTCTTCCTCTTTCCCTCCCCAGGGTCGGCGTCTCCCGAGACCGCGAGGAGGGCGAATGACCGCCGTGAACGGGATCGGGTGACGGGGAGGCACGTCAGGCGCGCATCAAGCATCAACGCATGCCCGAACCCCGCATCCATGCTATATTGGCCGTCAGGCACATGAAGAGAGGCCTCTATGCATAGGTCATGGTGGTTGGCGGCAGGGCTGCTGGTGGTCGGGATCGGCCTGGTGGCGGTCGTTTACGAAGGGGCCCTGGCGGCGATGCGCCTGGACATGCCCCATTGGGTGATCCTCTTGCTGGCCGTCGCCCTGCCGCTGGCGCTCGGCAGGGCCGCGGATCGCGTCTGGCGCCAGTTGCGATAGGGCCCCGGCATTCCGGTCGCCGGAATGGGGAAGGCGCCTATTTCGCCTTCACCATCGTCGAGATCAGCTCGTAATAGCTGGCGAGATCGATCGCCCGTTCGAACTGGCAGCCGATCCGGCCGCCCAGCGCCCAACGCACATCGGCCACCACGGTGCCGGCATGCGGCAGCACCACGCGGATGCGCGCGCCCGTCTCGAACGCATCGTCGCATCGCGCCATCAGGCCGTGCGGCGAGATGTTGACGATGATGAAGTTCAGCTGCTTCGCATCGGGGCCGAAGGCGCGCGCGCGGTAATAGACGTCTTCACGTCCCTCCCGCCGGATCTCCGAATAAGCCAGGTTCGATCCAAAATTCACGCACGGCCTCATGAAACGCTTGAGGTACGTCTGCGGTTGATACCGTTACCGCGTGAATCTCGTTGCAACGAAGACGCTTAACAGCGACTTATCAGGCCTGTCGGAGGAATGTCATGCGGGCACCAGCATCCCGTGCTTCTTCCGGCCGAAGCTGAGCTTGACCGGTGCGGCCACGGCGATCTCGAGCGCGGGGTCGCTGACCACCTGATCGTCGACGCGGATCGCTCCCTCGGCGATCTTGCGGCGCGCCTCGCCCTTGGAAGGGCAGAGGCCGAGCGCGATCAGCCCGTCGACCACGGCGATGCTGCCGCCCGCCACCCCATAAGTGGGCAACGAACCGCCGGCAGAGCCTTCCTCGAACACCTTGCGGGCCGTCTCGGCGGCTTCCTCGGCGGCGGCATGGCCGCGGCACATGGCAGTCGCCTCATTGGCCAGGATTTTCTTGGCCTCGTTGATCCCGGCGCCCTCCAGCGCCTCCAGCCGGGCGATCTCGTCCAGCGGCAGGTCGGTGAACAGGCGGAGGAAGCGGCCGACGTCGCGATCGTCGGTGTTGCGCCAGAACTGCCAATAGTCGAACGCCGGAAGCTGATCCTCGTTCAGCCACACCGCGCCCGACATGGTCTTGCCCATCTTGCCGCCATCGGCCGTGGTGATCAGCGGCGTGGTGACGCCATAGACTTCGGTGCCGTCGACCCGGCGCGCCAGTTCGATGCCGTTGACGATGTTGCCCCACTGGTCCGATCCGCCCATCTGCAGGCGGCAGGCGGCGCGGCGCGACAGCTCCAGGAAATCATAGCCCTGGAGGATCATGTAGTTGAACTCGAGGAACGAGAGCGACTGTTCGCGGTCGAGGCGCAGCTTCACCGAATCGAAGCTCAGCATCCGGTTGATCGAGAAATGCCGGCCGATGTCGCGCAGGAAGGCGATATATTCCAGCTTGTCGAGCCAGTCGGCATTGTCGACCATCACCGCATCGGTGGGGCCGTCCCCGAAGGTGAGGAACTTCTCGAACACGGTCTTGATCGAGGCGACGTTGGCGCGGATCACCTCGTCGGTCATCAGCTTGCGCGCCTCGTCCTTGAACGAAGGGTCGCCGATCTTGCCGGTGCCGCCGCCCATGAGGACGATCGGCTTGTGGCCGGCCTGCTGGAGGCGGCGCAGCAGCATGATCTGGACCAGGCTGCCGACGTGCAGCGAAGGCGCGGTGGGATCGAATCCGATATAACCGGGCACGATCTGCCTGGTGGCGAGCTCGTCGAGCGCCTCCGGGTCGGTAACCTGGTGGATGTAACCGCGCGTGGAGAGCAGGCGGAGCAGATCGGACTTGAATTCGGTCATGATGCGCGCCGCATAGCCGAGGCGCGCGGGCGCGTCATCCCCGGGTAGGACATGCGGCAGGTGCGGAGAATGTGCGGATTTTCGCACAGCAACGAGAAAGTGCGTCACCAGATTCGCACGCTTTGAGCGTGTCACTTAAAGAGTGACATGAGTAAGTATCTGTGAAGATGTGAATTTCCTCGGATGGCCTGCCGGGCGGCGGGGTTTGGCGAGTGGCTGTACAATGGCCGGACATCAACATCGTCCGTCACGAAACCGGCCGAGTATCCGAGAGAGGATTCGATCCCGTGCCCATAGCGCTGCGCACGCTTGCCGGCGGCACCGTGCCGCTTGCCATGCTGCTGACCGGCGGCGCGGCGGCGGCGCAGGTCGTCCGGGAGGTTCCGGCCCCGGCCCCGGCGCCGCAGGACAAGGCGGGCGGCGGGAGCTATCCCGCGGCGGCGGCGGGCGACGGCGCGGTCCCCGGCGGCTACAGCCTGTCGCGCTGGGCGGAGGACTGGCAGGCGATGCGCGATCCGGCGCGGCGCGACGATCCGCTCGACCGGCTGAAGTTCCTGCCGCTCGACAAGGATGGCGACATCTATCTGACGCTGTCCGGCGAAGCGCGGCTGCGCGTCAACCTGACGAGCAATCCGGGGCTGCGCGAGGCACCGCATCAGCGGCAGGACATCAACCGGCTGGTCGCCGGGGCTGACCTCCATCTGGGGCCGCATCTGCGCCTGTACGGGGAAGTCGCACATGGCGGCATTTCGGGACGGGAACTGGGCGTGCCGGCTGCTTCGCTGCGCAACGACCTTGTCTTCCAGCAATATTTCGCCGAGGCGACCGCCGAACTGGGCGGGGTGGCGATCGGCGCGCGCTATGGGCGGCAGGAATTCACCGACGGGCCCAACCTGCTGGTCTCGCAGCGCGACAACAACACGATCCGCTATACGCTGAACGGCGTCCGGGCCTGGGCGCGGAGCAGCTGGCTACGAGTCGACCTGTTCGATCTGCGGCCCACCGCCTACGGCGACCTGGGGCCCGACGACGACGTCAACGATCCCGCGCGCCGCTTCTCGGGCGTGACGTTGGGCGTCGCGCTGCCGAAGCGCTGGCTGGGCGGCTCGAAGCTCTATTTCGATCCCTTTCTCTGGCGTCGGCGCAACGATGTGGGCGCCTGGGGCGGCCGAGTGGGCCCTGCACGGCGCTATTATGCCGGCGCACGGCTGTGGGGCGATGTCGGGCGAGTCGCGATCGACTGGTCGGTCAACCATCAATGGGGCCGCTATATCGGCCAGGACATCGATGCCTGGCAGGCATTCTTCGCCCAGAGCTATCGCCTCGGCAAGGCTGCCACTGCGCCGCGCATCGGCTTCCATGCCGATTATGCCAGCGGCGGCGGCGGCTATGGCGACGGCAAGCTGCGCAACGCCTATGCGCCGTTCGGCAACAACATCTATTACAGCTACCAGCTGTTCCTGACCCCCTCGAACCTGATCACGGTGGCGCCGACGCTGGCCTTCTCGCCCGTGAAGGGCGTGCGGCTGACGGCGGAATATGAGCTGGCCTGGCGCGACGATGCGCGCGACGCGGTGTACCGCGCCAATGGCCAGCCCTTTGCGGGCACGCAGAAGGTGGCGGATCGCAAGATCGCCGATGTGAGCCGGGCACAGCTGGTCTGGACGATCTCGCCGCGCCTGTCCGTCACGGGCCGGTACGAGCATCTGGCGGCCGGCCCGTCGCTCGCCAGGGCGGGGTATCGCAGCTCCGATTTCCTGTCCGGCTGGGTCAGCTTCCGGTTCTGAACGGGTTTCGCCGAACGGACGAACCGGGCTAGGGCAGGGGCATGTCGCTCCAAGTCCTGCTGGTCCCGCATCCCGAATATCCGCCGCATGCGGTGGAGGGCGTCGAAGTCACCGCCGATATCCGGCGCGGCCCGAGCGTCCTTGCCTATCGCGTGAGGGGACGGATGCCGAAGCTGCCGGCGCCCGCCCTGCCGGAGCGGACCGACGCGCTATGGAAGCACACCTGCTTCGAACTGTTCGTGAAGCCGGCGGGCGGCGAGGGCTATTTCGAGTATAATTTCGCGCCTTCCACGCAATGGGCGGCCTATCGGTTCGACGGGTATCGCGAGGGCATGCGCGACCAGCCGCTCGCCGCGCCGCTGATCGAGCCGCTGGAAGACGGCATCCGCGTGCAGGTCGACCTGGGCGGGCTGCCGGAGGGCGTCTGGCATGTCGCCATCACCGCGGTGACCGAGGAGGCGGACGGCGCCAAATCCTACTGGTCCGCCGCGCACGCCCCGGGGCCGCCCGATTTCCACGCGCCAGGAAGCTTCGTGATCGAGGTGCCGGCGGGATAGCCCGCCGGTTGGGTGCGACGATCCGGCTTGCTTCGCCGCCGAACTCCCGGCACCTGCTGCGCCATGAAATTCGGCATCGACCGGCTGCTCGCCGACCCTGAGCTTCGTCGCCCCCTCCAGGGCAAGCGCGTGGCGCTGCTGGCGCACCCCGCCTCGGTCACGGCGGACCTGACCCATTCGCTGGATGCGCTGGTCGCCGCCGGGCTCGACGTCTCGGCAGTGTTCGGCCCGCAGCACGGCGTGCGCGGCGACCTGCAGGACAATATGATGGAGTCGCCCGACTTCACCGATCCGACCTATGGCATGCCGGTGTTCAGCCTCTATGGCGAGGTCCGCCGGCCGACCGGCCAGTCGATGGGCACGTTCGACGTGCTGCTGGTCGACCTCCAGGACGTGGGCTGCCGCATCTACACCTTCGTGACGACGCTGCTCTATGTGCTCGAGGCGGCGGCGGCGCACGGCAGGAGCGTGTGGGTGCTCGACCGGCCCAATCCCGCCGGCCGGCCGGTGGAGGGCACGACGCTGCTGCCGGGCTGGGAGAGCTTCGTCGGCGCCGGGCCGATGCCGATGCGCCACGGCATGACGCTGGGCGAGATGGGGCATTGGTTCATCGCCCAGTTCGGGCTGGACGTCGATTATCGGGTGATCGCGATGGAAGGCTGGCAGCCCGATGCCGCGCCCGGCTTCGGCTGGCCGCCCGAACGGCCGTGGATCAACCCGAGCCCCAATGCCGCCAACGTCAACATGGCGCGTGCCTATGCGGGCACGGTGATGCTGGAGGGGACGCTGCTTTCCGAAGGGCGCGGCACCACGCGGCCGCTCGAGCTGTTCGGCGCGCCGGACATCGACGCAAAGGCCGTGATCGCCGAGATGCGTGCGCTGGCCCCTGCCTGGCTCGCCGGCTGCACGCTGCGCGATCTCTGGTTCCAGCCGACCTTCCACAAGCATGTCGGCCAGCTCTGCTCGGGCGTGTTCATCCATGCCGAGGGGCAGGCCTATGACCATGCCGCGTTCCGCCCCTGGCGCCTCCAGGCGCTGGGCTTCAAGGCGATCCGCAAGCTCTATGGCGATTACCCGCTGTGGCGCGACTTCCCCTATGAATATGTCTTCGACAAGCTTGCGATCGACGTGATCAACGGCGGCCCGGACCTGCGCGAATGGGTCGACGATGCCGGGGCCGAGCCGGGCGACCTCGACGCGCGTGCCGCGCCGGACGAGGCGGCCTGGGAAGCGGTGCGGGCGCCGCATCTGATGTACTGACCTCGCTCCCTTCCAGGGAGGGGAAGCAGCGGGATTTGATTGTCGTGCGTGAACCCCTTAACCACCCCAGGATGCTCGCGGGGCTCATATTCGCAGTCGAGGAGGCCGAAGGCCGCCCGGGGACGCTGATGGCGACATTGCCCTTCGGCGGGATGACGCTGCTCGAATATCAGGCGCGGCTGCTGTTCGGCGCCGGGGCGGAGCAGGTGCTCGTCGCGGTCGGCAAGATGACGCCGGCGCTGCTCGCAGCGGTCAATCGCGCCGCCAAGCGCCACCCCCGGATCGAGATCGTCCGCTCGGCCGAGGAAGCCGCCGAGAAGATCGCGCCCGGCGCGCAGGTGCTGGTGATGGCCGACGGGCTGGTCACCACCGATCCGGTGATGGACAAGATGGCGACGGTGGGGGGCGAGGCGCTGCTCGTCACCGACGACCCGGCCTCGCCCGCGGCGATCGAGCGCCTCGACATGCGCGACAGCTGGGCCGGCGTCGCCCGGATCACCGTGGAGCAGCTCGCCCAGATCGCGCAGATGCCTGAGGATTACGACTTCCAGTCGGCGCTGCTGCGCGTCGCCGCGCAATCCGGCGCCGAACATGTGCCGCTCGCTACGGGCTGGCTCAAGAGCGGCCATGCGGTGGAGCGCAGCGTCGAGGGGCTGGCGGCGCGCAACACCGGCGTGCTCGCCGCGCTTACCGAGCGACGCACCGACTGGGCGGATCGCTGGGTGTTCACCCGCGCCGCGCGGATCGCGCTGCCCGAGCTGGTGGGCCGCAACGTGCCCGGCTGGTCGCTGAGCATCGCCGGCGGCGCGATCGCCGCGCTGGCGCTGGTCCTCACCGCGATGCGCTGGCCGGGTGCGGGCACCGTCACCGCGCTGGTCGGCACCGCGACGCTGGCCACCGGCGCGGCGATGGCGGTGCTGCGCGGCGAGGACAAGCGCGCGCGCCTGCTCGAATGGGCGATCTTCGCCTTGTTTGCCCTGGTCGCGCTGCTCATCGGCTGGGGCGAGTTCGCCGCCACGGCCAGCACCACGCCGCCGGTGCTCGCCCTGATGGCCATGGCCGCGCAACTGCTCGTCGAGCGCGCGCCCTCCCGGCCGAAGCGCTGGTGGTCCAGCCCCTCGGCGCATCTGCTGATCCTGACGCCGTTCGCGCTGGCGGGATTCGCCACGATCGGCCTTGCTGCGGTTGCGATATATTCCTTCGCCACGCTCGCCGCGGCGGTTGAGGGCGCACGCGAAAAAGCTTAGTCTCGTCTTAAGGACATTTCCGCTAGCTTGAGGTCGATGTCGGATAATCCCGTCGACATGCGCGATGGTTCGGCCGTCGGCGCCCGGGAGCTGCTCGCACGTGCGGCGGCTGCGGAGCTGCGCGCCTATAGGGGTCTGATGGTCGCGGTCGAAGATTTCTTCCTGCCCGAGGAGGCACGGCTCGACGAGCATAGCCGCGCAGGCCTGGCCGCGCTGCTCCGCGGGCTCGTGGAGACCGTGGAAGGCGAGATTCGCGAGCATGCGGTGCGCCTGCTCACCGGGCGCGGCGAGGCGGAGCTGGTCGGCGCGCTGATCGAGCCGGATACCGCCGTGCTCGCGCGGCTATGGTCGTCCGGCCTGTTGCGCGACGGCGAACTGATGGCCGAGCTGATCGCCAGGGTGCGCCAGGAGATGCTGGGCACGGCGCTGCCGATGAGCGCGCCGGACGATCCCGAGCGGCCCAGCCTGATCAACCGATTCGTCCAGCACCCCGACCGGGTGGTCGCCGCCAGCGCCATGGCCGTGCTGATCGCCGAAAGTCGCCGCAGGACGAGTCCCGAAGTGGGACAATTCCAGACCGAGCTTCCCGCCGAACTGCACCACAAGCTGGTGTGGTGGACGGCCGCCGCGCTCCGCGAAGGCGTGGAGGGCATCAACGAGGCGCTCGACCGGGCGCTTTGCGATGCGGCCCAGCGCAGCCTCGCCGCCTATGACGAGGGCGACCGGCTCGAGGCCGCCGCGATGCGCTTCGCCGCGGCGATCGACGCCCAGCCGGGCGAGCTTTCGGGCATGCTCGTCGAATCGCTGGGCGACCGGCGGGTCGTGCTGTTCATCGCGCTGCTCGCCCATGCGATGAGCGTGCCCTATGCGCTTGCCCGCGATCTGGTGCTCGATCCCGCCGCCGAGCGGCTGTGGCTGGCGCTGCGCGCGCTCGAGATCGGCCGCGAGGGCGTGGCCCAGATCGGCTATGCGCTGAGCGAGGCGGATCCGCGGCGCGACCTGGAGAAATTCGCCGACACGCTCGACACCATCGCGGCGATCGCCCCGGCGGAGGCGCGCAATGCGCTGGCGCCGCTCCGGCTCGATCCCGATTATCGCGCGGCGCGGATCGCATTGCAGCGGGGCGGGGCGAAGTGAACGTCATCGACCCCACGCTGCCCCTGTCGATCGCCAGGCTGGACGCCGAAGGACGGCTGATCGATGCCGAGGCGCGGCTGTTCGAGCTCAACATGCGTGCCGGCGGCACGATCGGCGCTCCGCTCGCCGTGCCGCAGATCGCCACGCTCGCAAGACTCTCGCAGCGGCTGGGCATCGCCATCTCGCGCAACGTCATCGCGGCGGACGGTGAGGACGATCTGGAATTGTGGGTGCGGGCCGAGCCCGAGCAGGGCGGCGTGCGCCTCGAGGTCAGCGGCTGGCGGCTGCGGCCGGGCTGGCGCGCCCCGGCGGGCGAGCCTGAGCGCGACGGCGACTTCTTCCGCTCGGCGGCCGACTGGCTGTGGGAAACCGACGCGTCGCTGCGCATCACCTTCCTCTCGATCGAGGCGGGCGCGCGCTACGGGTTCGACAGTTCGATGATGCTCGGCCAGCCGCTGACCCGGCTCTTCCGGCTCGAGCAGGACGAGGCCGGCGAATTGCCGATCCTTTCCGCGGTCGCGGCGCAGGGACGGTTCGACGGGCAGAAGGCCGAACTGCGCGGTACCGGCCGGATGGTGCGGCTTGCCGCCACGCCGCGTACCGATCCGGGTGGCCGCTTCGCCGGCTTCGTGGGGGCGGCGCACATGCTCGACCAGGCGCTGCCGGCCGCGCCCAAGGTGGATGCGCCGGTGCCGGCCGCCGCGGTGCCCTTTGGCGGCTTCCCCGATTCGTTCAGCCAGCGGCTCGACCGGGCGTTGCGCGGGCCGCTCGGCAAGATCATCGCCAATGCCGATTCGATCAGCGCGCAGACCGAAGGGCCGCTCAAGCCCGATTATGCGGAATATGCGAGCGATATCGCCAATGCCGGGCGGCATCTGCTCGGGCTGGTCGACGACCTGGTCGACCTGCAGGCGATCGAGCGCGACGATTTCGGCACGGCGGACGAGGAGATCGACCTGGCCGATGTCGCGCGGCGCGCCGCCGGGCTGCTCGCGGTGCGCGCCGCCCAGGCCGAGGTGCGGATCGACCGGCCGGCGATGGACGAGAGCATTCCGGTGCAGGGCGAGTTCCGCCGCGCGCTGCAGGTGCTGGTCAACCTGATCGGCAACGCGGTGCGCTATTCGCCGCAGGGCGGGATGGTGTGGATCCGGCTGGAGCGCGACGAGGCGCGTGGCCATGTGATCGTCGCCGATCAGGGCAAGGGCATCGCCCAGGCCGATCAGGAGAGGATCTTCGAGAAGTTCGGCCGCGTCGATCCGAACGAGCCCGGCGGATCGGGGCTAGGCCTCTACATCGCCCGCCGGCTTGCCCGGGCAATGGGCGGCGACCTGGTGGTGGACAGCGCACCGGGGCAGGGCGCCCGCTTCGTGTTCAGCCTGCCGATCCGGCAATAGGGCGCCCGCCGGAACCCGGCGGACGCCCCAGCGGCCTCCTCAGGCCCGATCAGCGGCGATAGCAGACCGTCACGCGGCGATGATGGCGCCATTCGGTGCGGCAATAGCGACCGCCGCGATGATAGCGGCCGCGATCCCAGCCGCGACCACGGTCCCAGCCGCGGCCACGATCCCAGCCGCGATGGCGGCCGCGATCCCAATGGCGGCGGTCACGATCGCGCTGGCGCCAGTCCTGCGCCGCCGGCGCGGCGGCGGCCAGCGCGATCACGCTGGTGGTGGGCACCGGCGCGGCAGCGGCCGGCGTTGCGGCACTGGCGATGCCGACAGTGGCGAGCGCGGCCGCGGCGATCAGCTTGGCAAGGTTCATTTCGGTTCTCCATTCCTCTCTTCCCGCATGGGCAGAACGATAGAGAAGCGATTGAGTCGCGTTGCTGAACCCGTTGGTATGCTGCGGTTAAGGTTGGCGCTCCTCGCGCTCGGCGCGGCGGGCCGCCTTGCGCTCGGCGCTGGTGGGGACGAGGCGGACCCCGCCGACCAGGATCGCGCTCAGCACGGCGATGACGCCGCCGCGGATCGCCCAGGTCTGGCTGCCGATCATCGGGCTGGAAGCAGGCAGATGGAGAATGCCGAGGCCCTGGAGCATGAACACCACGCCCGCGATGATGCCGAGGATGCCGGCGAGGATCAGGATGTTCTGGCGCATTCCACGACTCCGAAGCGAAGGTCGCGGATGGTTAACCGAAAACGCCGCCCCCGCGAAGGCAGGGACGGCGTTTTCGACCCGATATCGGGAAAGGCGGCTCAGCGCTGGCCGACGGGCACGTAATCGCGCTGCACGGGGCCGGTATAGAGCTGGCGCGGACGGCCGATCTTCTGCTCGGGGTCCGAGATCATCTCGTTCCACTGCGCCACCCAGCCCACGGTGCGGGCGAGCGCGAACAGCGCGGTGAACATGGTGGTCGGGAAGCCGATCGCCGAGAGGATCACGCCCGAATAGAAGTCCACGTTCGGGAACAGCTTCTTCTCGATGAAATAGGGATCGTTGAGCGCCATTTCCTCGAGCTGCAGCGCGACCTCGAACACCGGATCGGTGACCTTGAGCGCGTCGAACACCTCGCGCACGGTCTTCTGCATCACCGTCGCGCGCGGGTCGTAGTTCTTGTAGACGCGGTGGCCGAAGCCCATCAGGCGGAACGGATCGTTCTTGTCCTTGGCGCGGGCGATATATTCGGGGATGCGCTCCGGACGGCCGATCTCGCGCAGCATGTTGAGCGCCGCCTCGTTGGCGCCGCCATGCGCCGGGCCCCACAGGCAGGCGATGCCCGCCGCGATGCAGGCGAAGGGATTGGCGCCCGACGAGCCGGCGAGGCGCACCGTCGAGGTCGAGGCGTTCTGCTCGTGATCGGCATGGAGGATGAAGATGCGGTCCAGCGCCTTCTCGACGACCGGGTTCACTTCATAGGGCTCCGCCGGCACGCCGAAGGTCATGCGCAGGAAGTTGCCGGTGTAGCTCAGGTCGTTCTGCGGATAGAGGAACGGCTGGCCGACGCTGTACTTGTAGGCCATGGCCGCGATCGTCGGCATCTTGGCGATCAGCCGGTGCGACGCGATCATGCGCTGCTGCGGATCGGTGATGTCGGTCGAATCGTGGTAGAAGGCCGAGAGCGCGCCGACCACGCCGCACATCACCGCCATCGGGTGCGCGTCGCGGCGGAAACCGCGATAGAAGGTCGCCAGCTGCTCGTGCAGCATGGTGTGGCGGGTGATCGTATGGCTGAACTTGTCGAGTTCGTCCTGCGAGGGGAGCTCGCCGTTCAGCAGGAGGTAGCTGACCTCCATGAAGCTCGACTGCTCGGCGAGCTGGCCGATCGGATAGCCGCGATGGAGCAGCACGCCCTCGTCGCCGTCGATATAGGTCAGGCCCGATTCGCACGACGCGGTCGACGTGAAGCCGGGGTCGTAGGTGAACATGCCGGTCTGGCCATAGAGCTTGCGGATGTCGATGACGTCCGGTCCGACGCTGCCCGACAGGACCGGATACTCGACATCCTTCCCCGGAACCTGCAGCTTCGCGGTATCGCTCATAAACGTCGTCCTATCTTTGGGCCGGGCCTGGAATCAGGCCGGCACGGTCATCTGATCAGCGATGCGGGCCAGGCTCTCCTCGCGTCCCAGCAGAACCAGGACGTCGAAGATGCCCGGGGACGTCCGGCGCCCGGTGAGCGCCGCGCGCAAAGGCTGCGCGGCCGCACCGAGCTTGACACCCGCATCTTCCGCAACGGTGCGTACCGCCGCTTCGAGCGCTTCCGTATCCCAGCTTTCCACGCCGTCAAGCGCGGTGTGCAGCTGGGCCAGCAGCGCCCGCGCGTCGCCCTCTAGCAGAGCCTGGGCACCGTCGTCCAATTCCAGTGGGCGGGTGCGAAACAGGAAGGCCGCTCCGTCCGCCAATTCGAGGAGATTCGCGGCGCGGGGCTTCAGCGCGGCCATGCTGCGGCGCAGAAGATCCAGCTGCGATTCCGAAAGTTCGAAACCGATTCGCGCGGCCACCAGCCGGGCGAGGCGATCATCGTCCGTGGCGCGGATGTAGTGGCCGTTGAGATTCTCGAGCTTCTTGAGGTCGAAGCGGGAGGGCGACTTGCCGACGCCGGCCAGGTCGAACCATTCGATCGCCTGTTCGCGGCTGATGATCTCGTCGTCGCCATGCCCCCAGCCGAGGCGGAGCAGATAGTTGCTCAGCGCCTCGGGCAGGATGCCGAGCTGGTCGCGATATTCGTCGACCGCCACGGCGTTCTTGCGCTTCGACATCTTGGTGCCGTCGGGATTGAAGATCAGCGGGATGTGCGCGTATTCGGGCTCTTCCCACGCCATCGCGCGATAGATCGGCAGCTGGCGGAACGCGTTGTTCAGATGGTCGTCGCCGCGGATCACGTGCGTCACGCCCATGTCGTGATCGTCGACCACCACCGCGAGCATATAGGTCGGCGTGCCGTCCGAACGGAGCAGGACGAGATCGTCCAGCTCGCTGTTGTTGACGGTGACCGGGCCCTGGACATGATCCTCGATCGTCACCGCGCCTTCGCGCGGCGCCTTCAGCCGGATGACAAAGGGTGCGTTGCCGCCCTCCGCGGGATCACGGTCGCGCCAGCGGCCATCATAGCGCAGCGGCTGCTTGTTCGCCTTCTGCTCGGCGCGCATCGCCTCGAGCTCCTCGGCGGTGGCGAAGCACTTATAGGCATGGCCGGCCGCGAGCATCGCGTGCGCGACTTCGGCGTGCCGCTCGGCGCGGGAGAATTGATAGACTTCGTCGCCATCCCAATCGAGGTTCAGCCAGCGCATCCCGTCGAGGATCGCGGCGATCGCCGGCTCGGTCGAGCGCGCGCGATCCGTATCCTCGATGCGCAGCAGGAACTTGCCGCCGTGATGGCGGGCGAACAGCAGGTTGAACAGCGCGGTGCGCGCGCCGCCAATGTGGAGGAAACCCGTAGGCGACGGCGCGAACCGCGTGACGACCCGTTTCGCACCCGTATCAGATGTTGCGCCCAACCGCGCTTGCTCCCAGACTAGATTTCCGATGGCCCATTCAGCCGCCGCAGGCGCCCCTAGCACGGGGTTTTCCTCCCTTCAAATGGGAGGCGCGGCGCTGTTCCGCCAGGCCGGGGCGGCGATCGAGCGCTGGCTGGAGGCGGAACAGGCGCAGTTGCCGCTCTGGCTGCCCGTGGCGCTGGGCGGCGGGGTCACCGCCTGGTTCCTGCTTCCCGATGCGACGCGCTGGACCGGGTTCCTGCTCGCAGCGGGCGCGCTGGCGCTGCTGGGGCTGGCGCTGCCGGGGCGGCTGGGGCGGGTGCTGCTGCTCGGCGGGCTCGCCCTGGCGGCGGGATGCGCGCTGATCTGGTGGCGGGCGGAACATGTCGCGGCGCCTGTGCTGGCGCGTCCCGCAGTGGTGGAGATGACTGGCCGCGTGGCGGCCGTCGAACCGCTGCCGGCGCGCGCGCTGGTGCGCGTGACGCTGTTGCCTGGCCGGCGCGACCTGCCGCCGCGCGTGCGCGTGAACCTGGCGGCGAAGGACGCGCCCGAAGGCATGGCGCGCGGCGCGACGGTGCGGCTGCGGGCCCGGCTGATGCCGCCGGCGGGCGCATCGGTGCCGGGCGGCTACGACTTCGCTCGCGCGGCATGGTTCAACGGCCTGGGGGCCACGGGCAAGGGCTTTGTCCCGGTGGAGGTGGTGACCCATGCCGAGGCATCGGGCGCGGACCTGCGCGCCACGCTCTCGGCGCATATCCAGTCGCGCATTCCCGGCAGCGGCGGCGGCATCGCCTCCGCGCTGGCCACCGGGGACGAAGGCGCGATCGCCGAAGCCGATGTCGAGGCGATGCAGCGCTCGGGCCTGGCGCACCTTCTCTCGGTGAGCGGACTGCACGTGACGGCGGTGACCGCGGCGGCGATGCTGCTGGTGCTCAAGCTGCTCGCGCTGAGCCCGACGCTGGCGCAGCGCTGGCGGCTGCCGCTGGTGGCGGCCGGGGCGGGGGCGCTGGCGGCGATCGGCTATACCTGGCTCACCGGCGCCGAAGTGCCGACGATCCGCTCCTGCGTCGCCGCGCTGCTGGTGCTGCTGGCGCTCAGCCTGGGGCGCGAGGCGATCACGCTGCGGCTCGTCGCGGCGGGCGCGCTGCTCGTGTTGCTGCTCTGGCCAGAGGTGCTGGCGGGGGCGAGCTTCCAGCTGAGCTTCGCGGCGGTGACCGCGATCGTCGCGTTGCACGAGAGCCCGCGCATGCATCGCTGGTTCGGCAGGCGCGAGGAGGGCCGGGGCGTGGCGCTGCTGCGCGGTGCCGGCTCGCTGCTGCTCACCGGGGTGGTGGTCGAGCTGGCACTGATGCCGATCGGGCTGTTCCACTTTCACCAGGCCGGCCTCTACGGCGCGCTCGCCAACATCGTCGCCATCCCGCTCACGACCTTCGCGATCATGCCGCTCGAGGCGCTGGCATTGCTGCTCGACCTGGCCGGGCTCGGCGATCCCGCCTGGTGGCTCACCGCGCGGACGCTCGACCTGCTGCTTTGGCTGGCCCGGGCCACCGCGGCGGCGCCGGGCGCGGTGGCGGCGCTGCCGGCCGTGCCGCACGGCGCCTTTGCGCTGACGATGGCGGGTAGCCTGTGGCTGGCCCTGTGGCGTAGCCATATGCGCTGGGCGGGCGCGGCGCCATTGGCGATCGGCCTGGCCTGGATGCTCGCCACGCCCGCGCCCGATCTGATCGTCACCGGGGACGGGCGGCATCTCGCGATTCGCATGCCCGATGGCAGCATGGCGCTGCTGCGCGACCGGGCGGGAGACTATACCCGCGACATGCTGACCGAGACGGGCGGCTCCGATGCCGAGCCGGTCGCGCTCGCCGACCAGCCGGGCGCGCGATGCAGCCCGGACCTCTGCATGATCGAGCATCGGGCCGGCGGCCGCACCTGGCGCGTGGCGGCGACGCGGAGCGGTTATGCACTGCCCTGGGCCGAGTTCATCGCCCTGTGCCGCAGCGTCGATGTGATGATCAGCGACCGGCGCCTGCCGGCCGGCTGCATGCCGCGCTGGCTCAAGCTCGATCGGCCGGCGCTGGCGAAGACCGGCGGAGTGGCGATAGCTTTTGCCGATGGGCGGGTGACGATGGTGCGCGGGCAGGGCCGGCATCCCTGGATCGATCCGCCCAGGGTGCAGCCGCCCTACATGCCGGACGGAACTCGGCCGTAACGGCGACGGCGGGGCCGCCTGGGCCGAGTTCCTGGCCTGAGCCGTCAGTAGCGGCGGAGCAACCCGGCGAGGCGGCCCTGCACGCGGACCTGGTCGGGGCGGTAGCGTTGGGGATTATAATCGCGGTTCGCCGGGTCGAGCCGGATCATCGCGCCTTCCTTGCGGAAATATTTCAGCGTCGCTTCGTTCTCGTCGATCAGCGCCACCACGATCTCGCCCTCGCGGGCCGTCTCGGTGCGGCGGATCAGCGCGAAATCGCCATCGAGGATACCGGCCTCGACCATCGAATCGCCCGCCACTTCGAGCGCATAATGCTCGCCTGCGCCGAGCAGGGCGGCGGGAACGGGCAGCATGGTCGAATCCTGCAGCGCCTCGATCGGGGTGCCCGCGGCAATGCGGCCGTGCAGCGGAATCTCCACCACGTCATTGGCCGGGGGCGGCAGCGTTGCCGACGCGGCAGTCGGCGAAGTTGCCGCCACGGGAGCCGTATTTCTCGAGGTCGCGGGCTTCTTCGCCTCGCCCCGCTCCGGCATGCGCAGCACTTCGAGCGCGCGGGCGCGATTGGGCAGGCGGCGGATGAACTCGCGCTCCTCCAGCGCCGAGATCAGCCGATGGACACCCGACTTCGACTTGAGGTCGAGCGCTTCCTTCATTTCCTCGAACGAAGGTGACACGCCAGTCTCGGCAAGCCGATCGGCAATGAAGCAGATGAGCTCGTGCTGCTTGCGCGTGAGCATCCAGTTTCTCCCGGTCTGGAACAGACTGGGAACGTTTTTGCAATGTTCCGCCCGCTTGTCAAGCGATGTCGAGGATTTCCGCCGAGTCGCCGGGTTTCGCCTCCGGAGCCCCTGCCGGGCGGACGATCAGGCAGGTGGCGCGCGCCAGCGTGCGCAGCATCGAGGAATCCTGGATCGTCGCGGCATGAGCGCGGCCGTCGATCAGCTCGGCGCGGAGATAGTCGGCGCGGGAGCCGGTGGCGGGCAAGGGCTCGCCCAGGGGAACGATGCGGGTGCGCGGCAGCGGATCGGCGGCGCCGGCGAGATGCGCGATCAGCGGACGGACGAACAATGCCGCGGTGACATAGGCCGAGACCGGATTGCCGGGCAGGCCGAGCATCGCGGCCTCGCCCAGCCGGCCGGCCATCAGCGGCTTGCCGGGGCGCAGCGCGACCTTCCAGAAATCGATCGTCGCGCCCGCCGCTTCGAGCGCGGGGCGGACGAGATCGCGATCGCCGACCGAGGCGCCGCCGGTGGTGACGAGCAGATCGCAATCGAGCGCGCGGAAGGCCGCTTCGAGCACGTCGCGGCGATCGGGCAGGATGCCGAGATCGATCAGCTCCACCGGCAGGCCGGCGAGCTGCGCCGCGAGGAGCAGGCGGTTGGTCTCGGGGATCTGGTCGGGGCCGGGCGGGGCGCCGGGGGGGACCAGCTCGTCGCCGGTCGAAAGCAGCGCGACACGCACCCTGCGGCGGACGGGCAGGGTGGCATGGCCGGCGATCGCGGCGAGCGCGAGCCGGGCGGGCGTGATCGCTTCCCCGGCGCGGATGAGCAGGTCGCCCTCGGCGAAATCGAGCCCGCGCGGACGGACGCTGCTGCCCGGATGTGGCGGGCCCTCGCCGGCGAGCGCGAGGCGGCGGCCGTCGCGCGCGGCTTCCTCCTGGATCAGCACGGTGTCGGCGCCGAGCGGAAGCGGGGCGCCGGTGAAGATGCGCAGCGCCTGGCCGGGGCCGATCCCGCCGCCAAAGCCATGGCCGGCGGCGCTCTCCCCGATAATCTCCCAGGGGCCGGGCAGGTCGGCGAAGCGGATGGCATAGCCGTCCATCGAGGAGAGATCGGAGGCGGGCTGGGTGCGCAGCGCCGCCACGTCCTGGGCAGCCCATCGCCCCGCCGCCTCGGCGAGCGGGCAGGTTTCCTCCGCCACCGGCATGGCGAGCGCGAGCAGGCGACGCTGGGCTTCGGCGACGGGCAGGAGGGCGGTCATGGATCCGGCCTAGGCCAGCGCCGCGCGCGGCGCCAGCCTCAGGACCGGCCGGCGATCCGCCCCAGGTCGTGCTGCTTCAGCGGCAGGCGGAACTCGCACAGGAAGCGGTGGCGGTCGTCGGTTTCGATCACCGCGGCCGGGCCGCCGCCAATGTTCGGCAGCGAGATCCACAGCTGGGCGCCCGTGGCGAAGGGCGCACGCGTCTCGAACTCGACGAGCTGGGGCGTGATCGCGCGCAGCTTGACGTTCCACCAGCGCACGCCCTCGCGCACCCGCGCCGGCGTGTCGAGGCGGATGGCCTGTTTGTCCGGGATCAGCCCGGTCGGCTCGTGCATCATCGCGATGCGGGTGTGGTGCGACGGAGTCTGCTGCACTTGGCGCAGCCATGGCATCAGCACCTGCCAGGGCAGGTCCTCGTCAAAGGCGACGCCGGCGAGATTGCCCTGCGACCATTTCACTGCGCCATCGAGCGGACGCAGGCCGTCGAAATTGATCTGCACCGGATCGCCCAGCTGGAGCGCGATATCGGTTTCGAAGCCGCAACCGCCCTGGGAGAGGTTGCGGCTGCGCGTGAATTCGACCTGGTTGCCGCGGCGCACGCAGATCGTCTGGTGCAGCTCGACGCGGGGCACCGAGCGGCGTTCGGCGGGCAGGGCGGCGAGATTGCGGGCGAGCGTGCCGATCACGTCGATCGGCAAGTCGAACAGGAATCCCGCCGAGCCCTGCTCAGTCCAGGCGATGCGGCCGGGCAGCGACTGGCCGTTGGCGAGTTCGAGCCGGAGCCCTTCTTCCTCCACCACCTCGTCATCGAGCTGGAGCATGGCACCGACCGCGCTGAGCTTGCGGATCGCGCAAGCCAGGCGGCCGGTCTCGCCGGCAAGGAAGGCCGAATCGAATGCGGCATGCTCGCCTGGTTCGGCAAGAAGCTGCGTGCCCGGGGGCTCGGCCGACAGGCTGAAAATAGTGGAGGACGCAAGTCCTTGTCGCATAAATGATTTTCCCGCCCCGGCCCATGCGGATAGTGGAACCCAGGATCTGAAGGCGGGGTTAATCCGCAGGGTTGCGGAATTCCTAATGCGCGCGCCGGACCCTCAATCCCGATCCGGTGCCCCCAGCGGGAAATAGGCGCGATAGGGCCGGGCTTCCTCGACGCAGCGGGCGACCGACGGGCGGGCGAGCAGGCGGGCGCGATAGGCGCGCAGATCGGCCAGCGCCTCGGGGATCGGGCGCACCCAATCGGCGTAGAAGAGCGAGGGCGCGGCGGCGCAATCGGCAAGGGTGAAGCCGTCTCCCACCGCCCAGGCGCGCCCGGCCAGATGGGCATCGAGCCAGGCATAGACCTTGTCGAGCCGCGCCATCGCCTCGTCGAGGCCGATGGGATCGCGCCGTTCCTCGGGCAGCAGCGCGTCGAGCACCGGCCGCTGCATCGTGCCCATCACGTAATTGTCGAAGATCCGGTCGAGCATCCGGGCCTGCACGGCGCTATCGGCATCGGCGGGGATCATCGGCACCGGGCCGCGGTGATGGACGTGGAGATATTCGATGATCGCGGTCGCCTCGAGTACCGTGCGGTCGCCTTCGACCAGGACCGGGAAGAGCTTGAGCGGCCAGCGCGCCTCCAGCTCGGCATTGGCCGCGGCGTCTTCCAGGTTGCGGAAGGTGAAGGCGGTGCCGTTCTCGTAGAGCGGGATCAGTGCTTTCCAGGTGTAGGACGAGAAGGGGTGGCCGAAGAGCTGAAGGGTCATGGCATCCTCTAATAGTTAGGTTATGGACTAACTATCTTGGCATGGAGGCGCTGTCACGCGTTTTCTCTTCATCCCCCTCCCTTCCAGGGAGGGGAGCACAAGGAGATAGGCCCTCAGGCCGCCCAGTCGCCCGATTTGCCGCCCTTCTTCGAGAGCAGGCGGATCTCGCCGATCACCATCGCCCGGTCGAGCGCCTTGGCCATGTCGTAGAGCGTGAGCAGCGCAGTGGAAACGGCGGTGAGCGCTTCCATCTCGACGCCCGTCCGCCCCTCGGTGGCGGCGGTGGCGGTGACGGTCACGCCGGTCTCGTCGGGAGCGAGGTCGATCGCGACGCGGGTGAGCGGCAGGGGATGGCACAGCGGGATCAGCTCGGCGGTGCGCTTGGCGGCCATGATCCCGGCGATGCGGGCAGTGGCGAGCACGTCGCCTTTCTTCACCATTCCCGCGCGGATCGCGGCGGCGGCCTCCGCCGACATAGCGATCCGCCCGGTGGCGACCGCCTCGCGCATGGTGACGGCCTTGCCCGCGACATCCACCATGCGCGCCGCGCCGGTTTCGTCGAGATGGGTGAGGTCCGTCATCTCCCGTTCCCCGAGGGAAAGAGGGAGGCTTCGCGCACCCCGCTCATCCCACCAGGGCCCGGGTCGCGGATTCCACATCGTCCTGGCGCATCAGCGACTCGCCGATCAGGAAGCAGCGGATGCCGTGCGCGGCCATCGCGTCCAGGTCGGCGCGGCCGTTCAGCCCGCTCTCGGCGACGAAGGTGCAGTCGGCCGGCGCATGGGCGACGAGCTCGTAGGTCTTCTGGACATCGACCTCGAAGGTCTTGAGATTGCGGTTGTTCACGCCGATCAACCGCGAGCGGAGCCGAAGTGCCCGTTCGAGCTCGACGGCATCGTGCACCTCGACCAGCACGTCCATGCCGAGGCCCAGCGCCGCGTCCTCGATCTCGGCCATCTGCGCGTCCTCGAGCGCGGCGACGATGATCAGGATGGCATCGGCGCCGATCGCGCGCGATTCGAGTGCCTGCCAGGGATCGACCATGAAGTCCTTGCGGATCACCGGCAGGTCGCAGGCGGCGCGCGCGGCGATCAGATATTCCTCATGCCCCTGGAAATATTCGAGATCGGTGAGCACCGAGAGACAGGCGGCGCCGCCGGCCTGATAGGCGCGGGCATGGGCGGGCGGATCGAAATCGGCGCGGATCAGGCCCTTGGAGGGGCTGGCCTTCTTGATCTCGGCGATCAGGCCATAGCCGCCCGCCGCGGCCCTGGCATCGAGCGCAGCCCGGAAGCCGCGGGGCGGCGTGCGCGTGAGGGCGAGGCCGTGCAGGTCGGCGACGGAGGTGGCGCGGCGGCGCGTCGCGACCTCGTCGTGCTTGGTGGCGATGATCTTGTCGAGGATCGTGGACATCAAAAGGCGATCCAGCAGTCGAGCAGCGCCTTTGCAAGCCCCTTGTCGATCACTTCGGCGGCTTCCTCGACGCCCTCGCGCAAGTCGCTCGCCTGGCCGGCGACCACCAGTGCGGCGGCGGCGTTGAGCAGGACGGCGTCCCGATAGGGGCCGTGCTCGCCCAGGAGCAGGCGGTGCAGGGCGAGGGCGTTATATTCCGGGCCGCCGCCGCGAATGGCCGCCAGGGGGTGGCGGGGCAGGCCGGCATCCTCGGGAACGATCCGCGCCGGCAGGCCCGAACTGCCGATGCTGACCACGACGCTGGCCCGCTCGGTCGAGAGTTCGTCCAGCCCTTCCTCGCCCGAGACGATCGCGGCGGAATCCACGCCGAGCTGCTGGAGCGCCTCGGCATAGATCGGCGCATAATCGGGGCGGGCGATGCCGATCAGCTGGCGGCGGACATGGGCGGGATTGGCCAGCGGCCCCATCAGGTTGAAGATGGTGCGGCGGGCGATGCGGCGGCGCAGCGGCCCGATCCGCGCCAGCGAGGGGTGATGCGCCTGGGCGAAGAGGAAGGCGATGCCGAGCTCGTGGAGCGATTCCTCGGCCCGGGCGCCGGCACGATCGAGATCGAGCCCGAGCGCCTCCAGCGTGTCGGCAGCGCCCGATTTGGACGAGGCGGCGCGGTTGCCATGCTTGGCGACCGGCACGCCCGCCGCGGCGACGACCAGGCTGACGGCGGTGGAGACGTTGAGCGTGTGGTGCCCGTCGCCGCCGGTGCCGCACACGTCGATCGCGCCTGCGGGGGCGGTGATCGGGATCAGCCGGGCGCGCATCGCCCGCGCGGCCTCGGCGATCTCGATGCTGGTCTCGCCGCGCTCCGACAGGTCGATCAGGAAGCGTTCGATCTCGGGCTCGGGCACCGTGCCGTCGAGAATGTCGGAAAAGGCCTGGGCGGCGGACTCGCGCGCAAGCGGCGTCGCGGGATCGGGAAGGAGGGCAAAGGGCGTCACGCCGGCTCTATCGGCCCTTGGACGGGGCGAAGTCGAGCAAATCCTGCTGGAGGCGGTGTGAAGACCGGCTGGGGCGGAAGCGGCTTGACCGGATCGCCGGGGCATCGTCTTGAAGGCGCTCAACCTTGGGGCTTGGCGTCGATATGGTCTCCCATCTGGTGCAGGCACTGGCCCTGCTGCTGTCGATCGCCGCGCCGACGGGGCAGGATCGGGACGAACCGGTCCATCAGGCGCAGATGGAAGCCCGGATCCGGGTGGCGCCGCGTCCGGTCGCGGGCAGCGACGGCGCGCGGCACCTTGCCTATGAGCTGGAGGTGACCAGCCATTATTCGGGCGATGCGCCGCTCCGCCTGACTCGCCTGGCGATCTTCGCGGGAGATGCGCGGACACCGCTGAAGACGCTGGACGGCGCGGCGCTGTGGGCGCTGCTCGGGCCCCAGGCGGCGAACGAGGCGCGGCAGGACGGCATCCCGATCGCCGATGGCGCGAGCCGGACCTTCTTCCTCTGGCTCGCCCTGCCGCCCGGCATGCGGCCCGCCTCCCTGCGGCACCAGCTGACTTTCCGCGCCGACAAGGGAGCGATCCAGCGCGCCGACGACGTGCGGACGCCCGTGGTTGCGGCGGCCCCCGTGCGGATCGGGCCGCCCCTGCGCGGGGGGCGCTGGCTGGCGGTCGAGGGGCCGGGCAATCATCTGTCGCATCATTGGGGCAGCGTGGTCGCGATCGACGGCATGCTGAGCATCCCGCAGCGCTATGCGATCGACTGGTTCGGGCTGGACGCCGGCAGCCATTCGATCCGCGGCGCGCATGCCTCGCCGGCGGCCACCGTGGATGCGGACTGGATCGGCTATGGCCGCGACGTGCTCGCGGTGGGCGACGGCGTGGTGGTCGATGCGCGCGACGGCGTTCCGAACGGCAAGCCGCTGGCGCCGCAGCAAGTGCCGGACGACCTTACCGCGCGGAGCCTGTACGGCAATTTCGTCGTCCTGCGGATCGCGCCGGGCGTCTATGCGCACTACGCCCATCTGCAGGCGGGCAGCGTGCAGGTGCGGCCTGGCCAGCGCGTGCGTGGCGGCATGGTGATCGGCCGCCTCGGCCAGACCGGGAGCGCGGGCGCGCCGCATCTCCATTTCCACATAAGCGACCGGCCGGGCTTCGAGCGATCGGAGGGGCTTCCCTTCGTCATCGATAGGTTCACGCTGCTCGGCGAGGCGAAGATCGAGGATAGTTTCGACTCGGCGGTGCCGGTGCCCGTGCAGGCGCCCGGCACGCGTGTTCGCCGCGACGAGCTGCCGCTCGACGGCAGCATTATGGCCTTTCCCTAGCCCGCCTCGATCAGGCGGCGGCCCTCGGGGCTGATCGCGAGCTCGCGCCAGTCCAGTTCCTCCTGGAGCCGTTCATAGATGTCCTGGCCGATCGCGTCGCTGTCGCGCAGCGCGTCCAGGCGGGCACGCTGGGCGGCGACGGCGGCGAGCTCGAGCCGCTGGCGCGCGTCGAACTCCGCGCAATCATTGCCGGCGCCGCTGCGATCGATCTCGAGCCGGCGGCGGGTTTCGCCGGCGACGCGGCCCTGCTCCCCGGCCAGTGCCGCGAGCGCGGTATCGGCGAGCGCGCGCCGGACATCGGCCAGCGCGGCGTCGCCGTCGTCCTTGCCGGCAAGGCCCAATAGCCGGATCAGCGGGGCAAGCGTGAGCCCCTGGAGCACCAGCGTCGCCAGCACCACCGCAAAGGCGGAAAGCACGATCAGGTCGCGCTGGGGGAAGTCGTGCGGCAGGGCGAAAGCGGTGGCGAGCGTGACCAGCCCGCGCATTCCGCACCAGCCGACCACCACGCTCTGCGCGAAGCTGGGCGGATTGAGCGGGCCGCGCAGGAGCGGGAAGGCGCGGGTCAGCAGGTTATAGGCGAGCGACCAGGCCAGGCGCGTCACGATCACGCCGAGCACCACCAGTCCCGCAAAGCCCGCGGCCTCGCGCAGCCGTTCCGCGCTCATCTCCGCGACGATCTGGCGCGCCTGCATGCCCATCAGCAGGAAGGCGAGCACGTTGAGCACGAACACCGCCACGCCCCAGACCGCGAAGGACTGGACGCGGTTGCGCGCGCCGATCGACACCGCCGGGGCGTTGGCGATGTACATCGCCGTCGCCACGACGCAGAGCACGGCGGAGAGGCCCAGCCGCTCGGCGAGGATCCAGACGATGAAGGTGTTGACGAACTCGAACAGGTTGCCGCCGAACGAGCCCCGGGTGAACGGCATCAGCCGGCCCATCAGCCAGCCGCAGAACAGCCCCAGCAGGATGCCGCCGGGGACCGCGAGGCCGAGCCGTGTCGCCACGGCGGCGTCGATCCCGCCATGGCTCTGCACCGCGAGCGCCGCGCCGAAGAGGAGAAGGGCGGTGGCATCGTTGAGCAGGCTCTCGCCCGTGAGTATCTGGACGGTGCGGCGCGGCAGCGCGGCGGATTGCAGCACGGTGGTGGCGGCGGCCGCGTCGGGCGGGGCGACGATCGCGCCGAGCGCGATCGCGGCGGCGACCGGCAGGCCGGCAAAGGCCCAGCCGATCCATGCCACCACGGCGGTGGTGAGCAGCACCGCCACCACGGCCAGGGCGATCAGCGGACGCCAGAGCCTGCGGATCGCGGCCAGGGGGAAATCGAACGCGGCGTCGAGCAATACCGGCGCGATGAACAGCGCCATCGCGGTGTGTCCGTCGAGTGCGATGGCGGGGGAGCCGGGGATGGTCGCCACGATCACGCCCGCAGCGGCGAGCATCGTCGGATAGGGAATGGGCGTGCGCCGCGCGACCTGCAGCAGCAGAACCGCCAGCGCCAGCAATGCGACGAGGCTCTCGAAGAAGCTCATGACGGGAGGCTAGCGCGGCGGCGGGCCCGCGCAATAGCTCCCGGATCAATCAACTGGCGTTGTCGGAGGGCGCGTCGTCATCGCCATCCGGGGCGCATCCGCCATGACGGCGACCATGGTGCAGGGGCAGCTCGTCGGGCGTGAGCTTGCCGTCCTTGCGGACGTCGAGCTTGTCGAAGCGGGCATTGGCCGCCGCGATCCATTCGGCGCGGGTGATGGTGCCGTCGCCATCGGCATCGGCGCGAGCGAACTGGCCCAGGCCCCCATTTCGGGCGTGGCCCATGCTGGCGGAGGCGATGCCGCCCGCCGCCACGGTGACCAGCACGCCCGCGAGCGTTGCGCTGACCAGCTGCAGCTTGTGGTCCATTGCGTTCTCCTTCCCGCCCGGAATCGGGCCAGGCTGGAGAAAATCGCGGGCGAACGTCACGCGACTATGTCGGCGGACGGCCGAATTTGTCGCAAATTATCGTGGCGTCCGTCAGGTGAGCGCGCGCGCCTCGATCCCGGCGATCCGGAGGAAGTTCGCCAGCATCGCATGGCCATGTTCGGTGGCGATGCTCTCCGGATGGAACTGCACGCCATGGATCGCTAGCGTCCGGTGCCGGAAGCCCATTACATGCCCGTCGTCCGCAGTGGCGTTGACCACCAGATCCTCGGGAATGTCGGTGACGATCAGTGAATGGTAGCGCGTCGCGGTGAAGGGCGAGGGCAGGCCTTCGAACAGGCCGGTGCCGTCATGGTTCACCGGGCTCGTCTTGCCGTGCATCAGCCCGCCGCGGACCACCGATCCGCCGAAATGCTGGCCGATCGCCTGATGGCCGAGGCAGACGCCGAGCAGCGGCTTGCCAAGGTCGGCGCAGGCGGCGACGAGATCGAGGCTGATCCCCGCTTCGTTGGGCGTGCAGGGGCCGGGCGAGATCAGGAACGCCTGGGCATTGCTGGCGACGGCATCCCGGGCGGTGAGCGCGTCGTTGCGCACCACCTGCACATCGGTGCCCAGTTCCATCAGATAATGGACCAGGTTCCAGGTGAAGCTGTCGTAATTGTCGATGACGAGGATCATGGGGGAACGCGCTACCGCGTCTGGAACGCTACGACAATCGGCCCGATCGGTGCGCCACCGTCCAGCCGGTCGGATACCGGGTCCCACAGGCGCGAAACGGCGCCATCGAGATAGAGCGCATCGGGCGCGGCGAGCCGGTCGCGGAACAGCCGGGCGAAGCGGCCGAACGACACCGGTTCGTTGCTGATCGCGAACCAGGCGCTGCCGTTCAGGCCCACGCCGACGGCGTTGCGCACCTGGAGCGAAGTGCCGTTCTCGGCCAGCTTGGGATGAAGCTGGCCGTCGATCAGCAGCATCGGCCCCGACTGCGTGGCGAAACGGACGTGATCGGGCTTGTTCTTCGCGAAATCGTCGGTGGTGGCGACGTGCCAGCCCTTGGCATCACCCCAGAACACGCCGTTCGGCTGCATGTGGAAATTGCCGGGGCCGGAACGCCGGTTGAGCGGCTTCTGCTCGGCGCCGTCCTCGACATAATAGCCGATCGGCAGGCCGGACGCGTCGAACATGCCGGCGTTCATCGCGAAGGCGATGCGCGGGTAGCGTGGCCCCAGCCGCGGCTCGAGCCCGGTGAAGTCGCGCATCGGGCGGCCGTCCTTGCCCTTGTCGACCAGCATCAGCTCGTGCTTCTGCGGATCGGCGCGGCACACGGTGAAGCGCGTGCCTTCGAAGCGGATGTCGCGGCAGGCCGCGTCGATGCCGCCGTTGGAGGCACAGGCGGCGAGCAGCAGGAAGGCGCCGGCAGGGGCGATCGGCCGGATCATCCGTGCCACTTAGGGGCAAAAGACGCGGAGGCAAGACGCCGCGTGCCTTGGGCTTGCCATAGTGAGGCGGCACGCCGGGCGGCGAGGGGCGTTGTTGCGCCGGAAGGAGTGCTCATGATCGTTCGTTTGCTCGTTGCCGCCGCGTTGCTCGCGGGGCCCGCCATGGCGCAGGACAGCAAGCAGTCGCAGAATACCGATAGCAGCGGCCCGCCCAAGCGCGTGCGCAGCATCCTGCTCTACGGGCAGGAGGAATGCCCCAAGCCGCAGAGCGAGGAAGAGATCGTGGTGTGCGCCAATGCCGGGGAATCGCCCTATCGCATTCCCAAGCGCTTTCGGAACCAGCCCAAGGACGATGCGGCGTCCCAGGCCTGGACCAACCGGGTGGAGACGGTGGAGGAAGTCAATCGCGCCGGGCTGCCCAACAGCTGCTCGCCGGTGGGCATGGGCGGCCAGACCGGCTGCACCCGTCAGATGATCCGCCAATGGTATCAGGAGCGGCTCGACCAGAAGGCCAAGGCCGCGCAGGTGCCTTGAGCGGGTAAGAGATTCTCCCTCGCGCGGCGGGGGAGGATCTAGGGAATTACTGCCCGAACCCGGCCTCGCCGGCTTGGCGGACCGCTTCGCGCGCCGCCGCGAACAGGGCGCCCGCCTTGGCCTCGCACTCGCGCTGCTCATATGCCGGATCGCTGTCCGCGACGATGCCGGCGCCGGCCTGGACGTGCATCGTCCCGTCCTTCACCAGCGCGGTCCGGAGCACGATGCAGCTGTCCATCGAGCCGTCGGGCGAGAAATAGCCGACGCCGCCGGCATAGGGGCCACGCGTCTCGGGCTCCAGCTCGGCGATGATCTCGCAGGCGCGCACCTTGGGCGCGCCGCTCACCGTGCCCGCGGGGAAGCCCGCGAACAGCGCATCGAGTGCGTCCTTGCCCGGTGCCAGCCGGCCGACCACGTTCGAGACGATGTGCATGACGTGGCTGTAGAATTCGACCGTGTAGCTGTCGGTCACTCGCACGCTGCCCGCCTCCGCCACGCGGCCGACATCGTTGCGGCCCAGGTCGAGCAGCATCAGATGCTCGGCGCGTTCCTTGGGATCCGCGAGCAGGCTGGCGCGGTTCTCCTCGTCCTCCGCCGCGGTCTTGCCGCGCGGGCGCGTGCCCGCGATCGGGCGGATGGTCACTTCGCCGTCGCGCACGCGCACCAATATCTCCGGGCTCGATCCGGTGAGCGCGAAGCCCGGCAGGTCGAGATGATAGAGGAAGGGCGAGGGATTGATCCGTCGCAGCGCGCGATAAAGCTCGAAGGGCGGCAGCGCGAAGGGCGTGGTGAAGCGCTGGGCGAGCACCACCTGGAAGATGTCGCCCGCCGAAATATATTCCTTCGCCGCGGCGACCATCTCGCCATAGCGGCCCGGGCGCAGCACGGGGGCGAGGCGCACTTCCTCGGGCTCGGCGCGGACCGGGGCCGGGAGCGCCGCGCCGGCGAGCTGTGCCGCCACCGCATCGATCCGCTCGGCGGCCAGATCCACATTCCCGTCCGGCCAGACCGGGGCCACCAGGAACAGCGCATCGGCAAGCCGGTCGAACACCAGCACCACCGTGGGGCGCACGAACATCATGTCGGGCACGCCGATCGGGTTCTCGGGCGGGCGCGGCAGCTTCTCGACCAGGCCCACCGTCTCGTAGCTGAAATAGCCGACCAGGCAGGCGAGCGCGCGCGGCAGCTCGGACGGCACCTCGGCGCGGCAGCGGGCGGCGAGGGCGCGCAAGGCGTCCAGCGCCGGCTCGGCGCATGGCCGGAAGGCGTTCCGGTCGGTCAGCCATTCGGCGTTGATCGCCGCTTCGTTGCCGGTTGCGCGGAAGACGAGGTCGGGCGCCAGGCCGATCAGGCTGTGGCGCCCGCGCACCGATCCTCCCTCGACCGATTCGAGCAGGAAATCGCCCCGGCCGGGCTCGATCAGCTTGAGCGCGGCGGCGACCGGCGTCTCCGTGTCCGCGATCTGGCGCCGCCAGAGCAGCGCCGGCCGCCCCGCAGCCAGCGCCGCGCGGGCGGCCTCGATCCCCTCGACGCCGTGCGGCACGTCCTTAACGCGCGCCCTGGCGGGTCAGGTCGGCGCGCAGACGGGCGATCGCCGCCTCGTTGCGCGTGACCTTCAGGTCCCCCCGGATCGCCCGGATGAACTCGCGGGCATATTCGGCGGGAATCTGCTGCTGCAGCGCGCTGCGCATGCCGGCCATCGCCATGGCGTCGCCCGATGCGTCATGCGGCTCCACCGTGCCCAGGTACACGATGTAGAAGCCGTTGCGGTTGGGCGCATCGAGCATGCGGGCGGTCTTCGGCTGCATGCTGAAGGCCATCTTGATGAAATTCTCCTTCTGCGCGATTTCCTGGCGCTTGAAGTCGAACGGCTTGGGCTGCGGCCCCTTGGCGCCCGCATCGGCCAGCGCCTTTTCCATCGGCACGCCCTTGTTGAGCGCGGCGACGACCGCGGTGGCGACGGCCTTCGCCTTCTCCAGCGCCTTGTCGGTCAGATAGTCGCCCTTCACCTTGTCGCGGATGCCGGCGAGCGGACGCGGGGCGGCCGCGACGATCCGGTCGAGCTTCACGATCGCGAAGCCGCCCTCGGGCGAGACCTGCACGATCTGCGAATCGTCGTCGGGATTCTCCATCGCGAAGCCGCCGCGCATGATCGCGACCGTGGCGGGATCGGGCTTGTACGCTTCGTTGTCCGGATCGGTGCCACCGGCGGCGAGCGCGGGGGTGACCTGCGCGGTCAGCTTGGCGTCGGCCAGCAGTTCGGCGAAGTTCTTGCCGTCGCCCACGCCGTCCTCGATCTTCTGGCGGATGTCGGCCTGTGCCTGCGCGGTCTTGCGCTGGGTGATCTCGGCCGAGAGCTCCTCGCGCGCCTGGTCGAGCGACTTGGCGGCGATCTTCTCGATCTTCTCGACGACCAGGATGTGCCAGCCAAGCTGCGACTTGACCGGGCCGACGACGCCGCCCTGCGCCGCGGCGAAGGCGGCATCGGCGATCGCGGCGGTGGTCTGGCGGCCGAGCTCGGCCTTCTCGATGCCCTCGAAGTTGCTCGGCTCGAGGCCGGCGGCCTGGGCGGCGGCAGTCAGCGCCTTGCCGCCCTTCACTTCGCCGGCGATCCGGTTGGCGGTCGCCTGGTCGAGCACGACCAGCTGGCGCACGCCGCGCTTCTCGGTGGCGGCGAAGCGGGTGCCGGCCTTTTTGTAGGCATCGGCGATCTCGGCCTCGGTCGCGGTCTGCTGGGCGCGGATCTGGTCCGGCATCACCGTCGCATAGCGGACGATGCGGCGCTGGGGCACCAGATAGCGGGCGCGGTGGCTGATATAATAGGCGTTGAGCGCCTTGTCGTCGGGATCGGCGCCCGGATCCATCTGGGCGGTGTTGACCATGCCGACGACGCCGGCGCGGCGCTCGAGCAGCAGCGAGGCATAGGGGGCGACCACGCCGTTCGGAATGTCGGTGCCGATCGTCGCCCGGTTGATCAGCCAGTTGCCGAAGCGTTCCCGCATCATGCTCTCGCGGAAGAGGGCGGGCGCCAGGCGGTTGTCCGCAAGCACCTTCTCGAAATTCTGCTGGCTGAACTTGCCGTCGATGCCGGCGAAGGACGGGTTGCTGGCGATTTCGGTGTCGATCAGCTTCTTCGAGACCTGCATGCCGGACTTCTTCGCGAATTCCACCAGCGCGGCCTGGTTGATCATCTCGTCGATCGCGACGTCGAGCCCGCCCTGCGCGAGGAACTGCGCCATCGTCACGCTCTGGCCCTCGCGCTGGAGGTTGCGGATGAACCGGTCGATCCGGTCCTTCACGTCGGTGTCCTTGATCTTCTCGCCGCCCACCGTGGCCAGCGTGCTGCTCGTCGCGCCGCCACCCGAGTTGCGGATGCCGGTGATGTCGCCGGCGGCGAAGGCGATGGCGATGAGGCCGAGGAAGAGGAACACCGCGATCAGGCCGTAGCGCGACTTGGTGAAATTGCGGAAGAAGCTGAGCATGAAGGGCCGATCGTTGGAGACGCGTTTCCCGGTGCTTTAGGGCGCTCATCCGCCGCCATCAAGCTTGTGCGAACGCCCGCGCCTGCTATCCGCGAACGAAATAATCAAAATGGGAGGTTGGGTGATGCGCCGCAAATTGGTGGCCGGGAACTGGAAGATGCACGGGCTGCGGGCGCAGCTGCCGGAGATCGAGGCGATCGCGGCCGCCGCCGCCGCAACGCCGGCGGTGGACGTGGCGCTCTGCGTGCCCTTCACGCTGATCCACCCGGCGGCCCAGGTCGCCGGCGGCCTGCCGATCGGCGCGCAGGATCTGCATGAGGCCGATCAGGGCGCGCATACCGGCTGCATCTCCGCGCCGATGCTGGTGGAGGAGGGGGCGACCCTCACCATCGTCGGCCATAGCGAACGCCGCGGCGACCAGCACGAGACCAGCCACGATGCCTATATGAAGGCCGCCGCCGCACATCGGCACGGCCTGGGGGTGATCCTGTGCTGCGGCGAGCTCGAGGCCGAGCGCGCGGCGGGGCGGGCCGAGCGCATCGTCCAGTCGCAGATCGAGAAATCGCTGCCCGACGATGCCGATCCGAGCTGGCTGACGCTCGCCTACGAGCCGCGCTGGGCGATCGGCACCGGCAGGACGCCGACGCCCGACGAGATCGCCTCGATGCACGCGATCCTGCGCGCCAAGCTGCGGATGATGATCGGCGAGGCCAAGGCCGACGGCATCCGCATCCTCTATGGCGGATCGGTGACCGGGGCCAACGCCGCGCAGATCCTTGCGCTCGACAATGTCGACGGCGCGCTGGTCGGCGGCGCGAGCCTTACCGCCGAGAAGTTCGTGCCGATCATTCGGGGCGCGGCTTCGGTTTCCTGACTTCACCCAGGGTAAGATACGCGGTCACGCCCGAGAGCGCGGCCGCGGCGGCGCCGACCAGCGCGCCCATGTGAAAGGCGCTGACCAGCCCCGCGCCGGCGGCCGCGATCACCGCGCCGGCGATCGCGGTGGCGATCAGCCCGCCGGTGCGCGCGATCGCGCTGTTGAAGCCCGACGCCGTGCCGGTATGCGTCTCGTCGACCGAGGCCAGCACCGCCGTGGTGAGCGGTGCCGCGACGCTCGCCATGCCGATCGCGATGGCGAGCGCGCCGGGGAACACCGAGGTCCAGTAGGGCGCGTCCGCATCGACGCGCAGCAGCAGCGCGAAGCCGATGGCGACGATCAGCGGGCCGATGGTGAGCGGCCAGCGCGGACCCACCCGCGCAGTCACCTTGCCCATCACGCGGCTGGCGATCCCCATGCCGAGCGGCATCGGCAGCAGCGCGAAGCCGGCATGGAGCGCCGAATAGCCGCCGGCCTGGATGAGGACATAGGGAAGCAGCAGCAGCACGCCGCCCAGCGCGCCGTAAAGCAGGAAGGTGAGCAGGGTGAGCCCGGCAAAGGCGCGCGAGCCGAACATCGCCACCGGCATCATCGCCCGGTCGCCGCGGGCATGCTCGATCCACAGGAACAGGCCGATGGCAAGCCCGCCGGTGACGAGCCCGATCGCCACGGGCGCGTCCAGCGCGTGATGGCTCGACCAGAGCGTAAGCGCCCAGGTGAGCGCGCCCAGTGCCAGCGTCGCGGCGGCGGCGCCGGGCAGGTCGAGCGGCAGGTCGCCCTCGGCGCTTTCCTCGACATAGCGTATCGCGAGGAAGATCGCGGCGAGCGCCACCGGCACGTTGACATAGAAGATCGCGCGCCAGCCGATCGCGTCGACCAGCCAGCCGCCGAGCGGCGGGCCGACCGCGCCCGCGATCGCGCCGACGCCAGCCCAGGTGCCGATCGCCTTGCCGCGTGCCTCGCCGGTAAAGGCATGGCCGAGCGTGGCGAGGCTGTTCGGCAGCAGGATCGCCGCGCCGATGCCTTGCGCGGCACGGGCGGCAAGCAGCAGGGTGAGGTCCGCCGCCACCGCGCAGGCGAGCGAGGCCGCGGTGAACAGTGCGATGCCGAGCACCAGCAGGCGGCGGCGCCCGAAATGATCCCCCGCCGCGCCGCCGATCAGCAGCAGGGCCGAGAGCGGCAGCATGTACGCATTGATCGTCCATTGCAGCTCGGCGGGCGTCGCGTGCAGGTCCGCCCCGATCGCCGGCAGGGCGACATTGGTGACCGATCCGTCGATGAATGCGAGGCTGGAGGCCAGGATGCAGGCAGTGAGGGTGAGATTGGGGTGCCTGGCCTGCATGGCGCATCCTTAGCAGATCGCACCGCCATGGTGGAGCAGGCTTGTGCCGCGCCGCTATCCGCATAGCATGCACGTGGTTCACGGGAGGGTCCGATGCCGCTTCTCGCCTGGTTCGCCTGCCTGCTCGCCCTCGTCGCCACGCCCGCCGCTGCCGCGAGCACGCTCGACCATGGCCGGATCGACGCCGCCAGTCTGAGGGGCAACGCCGCCGGATTGCCCAGCGCGCGGGGCGTCACCGTCTATCTGCCCGATGGCTATGCCGCGAACCGCGCGAAGCGCTTTCCGGTGATCTATTATCTCGGCAATTTCTTCGAAGACGACCGGGCGCCCTGGGCGAACAACGGGGCGCAGGCGCTGCTCGACCAGGCGGTCGCGCGCGGCGTGATCGGCAGCGTGATCGTCGTGACCGTCGACTGTACCACCCCGGCAGGCGGTTCCTGGTACGTCAACTCGCCGGCGACCGGGAATTGGGAGGATTTCCTCTCCCGCGAACTCGTCGCCTGGGTGGACGCGCGCTACCGCACCCTGGCTTCGCGGGATTCGCGCGGGATCGCGGGCGACCGGATGGGCGGGCACGGCGCGATCCGCCTGGCGATGCGCCATCCCGAGGTCTTCGGCGCGGTCTATGCGCTGCACCCCATCGGCATGGGGCCCGGGCTGCAGACGATGTTCTCACGGCCCAACTGGCAGCTGTTGCAGGACGCGAAATCGATCGAGGATCTGCGCGGCGACGGTTTCTCGCTGATCTTCACCTCGATCTTCCAGGCGCACCTGCCCGATCCGGCGCGTGCGTCGCTGTTCTTCGATCCGCCGGCGCGGCTGAAGGACGGCAGGCTGGAAGTGGATGCGGCGCTGACCGAGCGGCTCAACGCCAGCTTCTTCCTCGAGCGCCAGGTGCCGGCGCATGCCGATAATCTGAAGCGCCTGCGCGGCTTCATGTTCGACTGGGGGCGGGGAGACGCCAACCCCGACCATATCGTCTCGCTCCAGGCCTTCACCCGCACCCTCGATGCGTTCGGCATACCCTATGAGGCCGAGGAATATCGTGGCGGCTGGGGGGATCGGCACTGGGGCGAGGACGGGCGCATCTACACAGAGATGCTGCCCTTCTTCGCGAGGAAGCTGGTGTTCTAGATCGTGGATCAAGTAAACATTTGATTCTATATAATAATAGTGAATCGCGCCGCGATATTGTAACCGGTTGCATTTTGGGTCATGCTCGATCTCGTCATCGGATCGAGAGGGTGTTCATGCGCTTGCGGTTCTGGATTCTGGCGCTTGGAGCTATCTTCTTCTCCCTGCCTGCCCAGGCACAGCAGGGCGATGCCGATTTCACAGCCCGCCTGCATCGTATCGCCGCGCAGTTGGGGTTGCCGGGCTTCAGCGCCGCCGTCGTGCAGGACGGCAAGATCGTTTATCGCCACCACGAGGGGATCGCGGATCGCGCCTCGGGCGCATCGATCACGTCCGGTTCGCTATTTGGTATCGCATCGGTCACCAAGTCGATGACGGGGATCATCCTCAGCCAGCTCGAGGCGGAGGGGAAGATTCGGCTGAGCGACCCTCTGCTGGCATACCCGCTCAACACCGGCTGGCACCCGCCGGAGGGGATAGGCGATCCCAACATCACGCTCGGCGATGTGCTCAGCATGAGCGCGGGAGGGCGGCCCGGCGAAACCTATGTCTATAACGGCGCCCGCTTCAATCTCCTCTCCGGCCTTTTCGACAAGGTCAGTGCCACGGCGTCGCCGCAGAGCTATGTGGTGCAGAACCGCCAGCGGATCCTGACGCCGCTCGGGATGACCGAAACGATGACGGGCTATCAGAAGGACAACCCGCTCGCGGCCCGGGCCGTCAAGCGTTACCAGGCCGAAGCCTCTCCGACGGGCTGGCACTATGTCGAGCGGCCTTATGACTGGGATGCGGCCTATCCGGCATCGGGCCTGATCTCGACGATCGACGATCTGGCCAGGTACGCAGCCGCACTGGATCGCGGCACGCTGATCGGTCAGGCTGCCTATGAGCGCCTGACGGCGCCGCGGAATGGCCATCCTTACGGCTATGGCTGGTTCACGCAGGTGAGCGCGGGGATGCGCCTGCACTGGGTCTTCGGCTATGGTCAGGCCGAGTCTGCCCTGTTCCTGCGGGTGCCGGACAAGAAGCTGACCTTCATATTCCTCGCCAATGCCGATACGCCGTCCGCGCTGGCGCAGCTCGACTATGCGGATGTACTTCGCCAGCCTTTCGGCCTGGCGTTCGTCGATGGCTGGGTGATGGGCGGCAAGGCGATCGACTTCGATCGGCCGCTGGCCGACGTCGCGCGCGCAATCGGCGCGAAGCCGGCGCCCATGGTGGTGGAACAATTGCTCGACGAAGCGCTGCTTCAGGCGTTTCGCGCCCGCATGGCCGGACAGGGCGGTGATCGCGTGGTCGCCTTGAGCGAGCTTCTACTGCGCGTGGCGCCTGAACGGTTCGCGCGTGCCGACGTCTATATGCTGCGGCTGCTGGCGGACGTCACCTCGCCCGGGCTGGAGCCCGCGACCCGCCAGTTGCTCGCCAGTTTCGATCTGAACGCCGACCGCCGCCCGGTGATCCCGTTCTGGAGCGGCGAGGTGTTGGAGAAGCTGGGAGACTCCGTCGGCGCGATGAAGCTCTATGCACTGCTGTGCGATCGGGAAGGGTTCGACGACGAACCGATGAAGGCACAGGCATGCGAACGGCTCGGTAGCCATGAGCTGGCGGCGGGACGGATCGGAGCGGGGCGGCGGCATTTGTGGCACTCGGCGCGCATATCGCGCCTCGCCAATGACGGCGGCGAGTTCGATCGCAAGCTGGCCCTGCTTGCCGGGACGGGCGCTAGACACTGATCCGATGCGACGACCTCCTTGCGCCTGCGCGCGATCGAAGCGCAGCAAGTGTCCAATGTCTTCGGTTCAGATCAGTGTCTCATGGTTTGACGCCGTACCCCCTCCCTTTCCGGGGGAGGGGAACGGGCCTCACTTCCCGTAGCGGTCCTTCAGCACCTTCCACACGGCGCGCAGGCTCACCGCCTCGGCGCCCTTGGGGCGGCCGGGCTTGTGGCTGCCGTTCCAGCAGAAGATGTCGAGATGCGCCCATTGCGCCTTTTCCGGGACGAACTCCTTGAGGAACAGCGCGGCGGTCAGCGCGCCGCCGAACGGCGCCTCGGCCGCGTTGACCATGTCGGCCACGTCCGACTTCAGCATCTCCTTGTACGGATCGTAGAGCGGCAGGCGCCACATCGGATCCGCCTCGGTCTCCGCCGCAGCCAGCAGTTCGCTCGCCAGCGTGTCGTCATTGGCGAACATCGCCTGCAGGTCGGCCCCCAGCGCGACACGGGCGGCGCCGGTGAGCGTCGCATAGTCGATCACCAGCTCCGGACCCTTTTCCTCGGCCTTGGTCAGCGCATCCGCCAGGATCAGGCGGCCTTCGGCATCGGTGTTGCTGTTCTCCACCGTGATGCCCTTGCGCGAGCGCATGATGTCGCCCGGGCGCGTCGCTTCGCCGTTGATCGAATTCTCTACCGCCGGGACGAGCATGTGCAGCCGTACCGGCAGGCGCGACGCCATGATCAGCTCGGCGGTGGCCAGCGCGTGCGCCGCGCCGCCCATGTCCTTCTTCATCAGGCGCATGCCGGCGGCCGGCTTGATGTCGAGGCCGCCCGAATCGAAGCAGACGCCCTTGCCGATGATCGCGATCTTCGGATGCTCGGGATTGCCCCATTCGATCTCGATCAGCCGCGGCTCGCGGCCCTTGCCGGCGGCCTTGCCTACTGCCCAGAGCAGGCCATAGCCTTTCTCGACTTCGTCGCCCTTCACCACGGTCAGCTGGCCGCCATGGGCCTTGACCAGTTCGGCGGCGGCGGCTTCGAGATCGGCGGGCCCCATGTCGTTGGCACCGGTGTTGATCCGGTCGCGCAGCTTGTAGGTGGCATTGGCCATGCGCACCGCTTCCTCGATCCGGGCGGGATCGGAAGTGAGCAGCACGCGCGGGCCGACCGGGGCCTTCTCGTCCTTCTTATAGGCATCGAACTTGTACTGGGCGGCCAGCCAGCCATGGACCGCCTTGCCCGGCTCGACGCCCTCGACGCGATACGTCCCTTCCGGAAGCGTTTCGGCGAGCTTGGCCAGGCACCACACCGACAGGCGCTCGGCATTGGCGACGACGCTCACCACCGACCAGTCCTCCGCGCCGTCGCCGGGCAGGATCGCGCTGGCATAGGCGCTGGGCGCCAGCTTCTGCGCGGCGGCCGCGGTGCGGTGGCGCGGCGGCTGGGCGGCGAGCCAGGCATCGAAACCCTTGGCGTCGATCACATGGATGGTGCGGGCGGGCTGGCCCTTGTCGGGCTGAACGAGCGTGTTGGGATCAGGCATGGGCGTTGATCTAGGTAATGGCGGCGGCGAGGGCTAGGGGGCTTTTGCGTTTCCCCGAGGGACAAGAATCTTCCTTCACGATGGAACTCAATCGTTGCGCTCCCGGTTTCCAATCCGTCCGCGGGCAACAGGGAGCAAGCGATGACCGACACGCGCTATGAAGGGGAGCGCATCCCCTATCTCGAGCCGGTGGAGGAAACGCCTCGCCCCCGCAGCATCGCCGCGATGATCGTCGGCGCGGCGATCGGCCTGATCGGGCTGGTGCTCGCGATCGGCGGCGCCTGGCTCGTGGTACTGGGCGGCTCGCTCTATTATCTCCTCACCGGCGCGCTGATGCTGTGGTCGGGCTGGCTGCTGATCCGCGGGCGGATGAGCGGGGGCTGGCTCTACCTCGCAATCGTCGTCGCCAGCATCTTCTGGGCCTGGTGGGAAGTCGGGCCCGATCCCTGGGCCCAGGTGCCGCGCGTGATCGCGCCGGTGGTGCTCGCCGTCGCGGTGATCCTGGTGCTGCCGACGCTCACCCCCGCGCCGGGCAAGTGGCGGCTGGCGCTGGGCGGCGTCGCGGTGGCGCTGCTGCTCACCGTGATCAACTTCTGGGCCGCCGCGGCCGGCCGGCCCGATCCGGTGCTCGCCGGCCTGCCTGCGCCGGGAACCGCGGGGATGGTCGACCCCTCCGGCCAGCAGACCGGCGCCGACTGGCCCGTCTATGGCGGCACTGCCAGCGCCAGGCGCTATTCGCCGCTCGTCCAGATCACTCCGGCGAACGTCGCCAAGCTCAAGCAGGTGTGGCTCACCCATACCGGCGACCTGCCGTCCTCCCCGATGATCCGGAAGACCTATGGCGCCGAGAACACGCCGCTCAAGGTGGGCGACAGCCTGTACGTCTGCACGCCCAAGAACATCCTGCTCGCGCTCGACGCGGCGACGGGCATGGAGAAATGGCGCTACGATCCAAAGGTGCCGGACGATGCGATCCCCTATACCGCGGCGTGCCGCGGGGTGGTCTATTACGCCGTGCCCAATGCGCCCGCGAACCAGGCCTGCGCGACCCGGGTGATCGAGGGCACGCTCGATGCGCGGCTGATCGCGGTCGATGCGAGGAGCGGCAAGCCCTGTGCCGATTTCGGCACGAATGGCCAGGTCGATGCCAAGCAGGGCATGGGCAAGGTTCCCGCCGGCTTCGTCTCGATCAACTCGCCGCCCACGCTGGTCCGCGGAGTGCTCGTCACCGGCCATCAGGTGCTGGACGGGCAGGATCGCTGGGCGCCGTCGGGCGTGATCCAAGGGTTCGACGTCGTCACCGGCCGGCTGCGCTGGGCCTGGGACATGATGCATCCGGACTGGAACGGCGCGCCGCCCGCCGGGCAGGAATGGGCGCGCGGCACGCCGAACATGTGGACGATGGCGAGTGGCGACGAGCAGCTCGGGCTGGTCTATCTCCCGATGGGCAATGCCGCGGCCGACTATTACTCCTCGCTGCGCCGGCCGGAGGAGAATTTCTACGCGACTTCGCTGGTGGCGCTCGACGTGACCACCGGCAAGCCCAAATGGCGCTTCCAGGCGGTGCGCAATGACGTGTGGGACTATGATTTCGGCGCCCAGGCGACCTTGGTCGACTATAAGGGGGCGCCCGCGCTGATCCTGCCTTCGAAGCAGGGCGATATCTACATCCTCGATCGCCGCAGCGGCCAGCCGCTCACGCCGGTGGGCGAGATGAAGGTGCCGGGCGGCGGCGTCGAGCCGGAGCAGCGCGTGGCCACCCAGCGCGTGTCGCTATGGCATACGCTGCGCAAGCCCGACCTGACCGAGCGCGACATGTGGGGCATGTCGCCGATCGACCAGATGCTCTGCCGCATCAATTTCCGCCGGGCGAGCTACAAGGGTTTCTTCACGCCGCCCGAGGCCGACCGGCACTCGATCCAGTATCCGGGCTATAATGGCGGGACCGACTGGGGTGGCATCGCGGTCGATCCGCAGCGCGGGGTGATCGTCGCCAACTATAACGACATGCCCAACTATGTCCGCCTCGTGCCGCGCGCCGAGGCCGACAAGCTCGGCTGGGCGCCG
This sequence comes from Sphingomonas sp. IBVSS2, assembly GCF_002127225.1. Lineage (GTDB taxonomy): Bacteria > Pseudomonadota > Alphaproteobacteria > Sphingomonadales > Sphingomonadaceae > Sphingomonas. The sequence continues at coordinate 51,013 of NZ_NFUR01000006.1, read as the reverse complement.
CGCGACCAGGCACGGGGCAGGATCGGCGGCGCCGAGGGCGCGGGCGATCCGCAGGCGAACACGCCTTATGCGATCAACGTCAATGCCGGCTGGCGGATGCCGTTCACCGGGCTGCTCTGCAAGCGGCCGCCCTATGGCGGAATCCGCGCGATCGACATGGCCAGCGGCAAGACGATCTGGGACCGTCCCTTCGGCGAGGCGCGCACCAACGGGCCGTTCGGCATTCCCTCGATGCTGCCGATCAGCATCGGCACGCCCAACAATGGCGGCGCGGTGGTGACGGCGGGCGGGCTGATCTTCGTGGCGGCGGCGACCGACAACCTGATCCGCGCGATCGACCTGAAGACCGGCAAGACGCTGTGGAAGGCCGTGCTGCCGGCGGGCGGGCAGGCGACGCCGATCACCTATGAAACGAACGGCAGGCAGTATCTGGTCATCTATGCCGGCGGCCACCATTTCATGGAGACGCCGGTCGGCGACGAAGTGGTCGCCTATGCGCTGCCGTGACTGAGCGCCATCTCGGCTCTTGCCGGGATCGGAAGGATGCGCGACGGCGAGGGCGGGCAGGAGCCGGCCAGGCCCCCGCCGGCGTTCAGCGCAGCGCCTTCACCGCCGGTGCGCACAGGGCGATCGCACGGTCGATCATGAAGCCCAGCCGGTCGCGCGCCAGGGCGAGTTCCGCCGGATCCAGCCCCCGGTCGAGCGTCTCGAAGTTGAGATAGGCGAGGCCGTGCAGCACGGCATAGTTGGAGAGCGAGCCGTCGCTCGTCACCACGCGCTCCTGCACGACGTTGAAATCCGCGCCCACCATCGCGTCCCGGCAAAAGGCGGCGCCCGGCGGGTCCCTGGCGAGGAAGGTGGCGAAAGCGACGGTGTCGTCATCGTCGAACGGCCAGGCCTTCGATATCGAGGGGCTGGGGATCAGCGTATCGTCGCAATAGCGGATCGAGATGATCCCGCTGCCCTCCGGATCCCCCTTGTTGCAGTGCGAGCCTGCCGTTTCGAAGCCCTTGGCGTTGGTATGGAGCGCGATGATCGGCCAGGCGCCGTGCGCCAGATCGGCCAGGACGTTGCGCGCATAGCCGGGAAGCGCGGTGTCGAAATTGCGATTGGGGTCGATCGGTCTGCCATAGTCGACGGCTTCGTTGAGCCGCCTGCCGTCGCCGCCGGGAGCGATGCCCGAGTCGATCGCGATCAGCACGCCGCCATATTTCCGTACGGCCGCCAGCCCGGCCTCGAACCCGGCATTCTCGTTGTCGTGCGGCACGAAGAAGAGCGGCCCCCCGGGGTGCTTCGCATTGGCGATACGCCACAGGCGCCAGCGCGCGCGCTCCTCGCGGAATTCCAGGGCCGAGACGGCAAGCCCTTGCCACTCCGCGGGATCGCGGTGCCGGGCGAAGTCGTCGTCCTGCACGGTCAGCGGGTCGATCGGCCGCACCGTCGCCGCATCGGGCGGGCTGGCGGTGAACAATGCGGCGGCGACCAGGGCGGGAAGGCGCATCAGTCCCTCGGCTGGATCAGGAACTGCTCGAACTTCCCATCCTTGCCCGGCTCGGCATAGGTGATGGCGATCAGTTTGCGGCCATCTGCATAGACGATGTCGTAGTTGCGATTGATGAACCCGCCGCGCAACCGTGGCTTGCCGCGCGCGGTGAAGCTCGCCGGATCGCCCAGCGGGGCGAGGCTGGCGTAATAATCCCCGGTCGCTTGGGCAGTGAAGTAATAACTGGCGTCCTCGGTGAGCTGCGACCGGTCGAGCGTGCCGGTGCGGAGCTGGTCGAACAGCTTGCGCGCGAGCTGATCGTGATAAAGGTCCGTCGAGATGACGGGGACGGGCGGAGGAAGCGGATGGAGGAGATCGGTGATCCCGCCGGTGATCGCGTCCTGCGCGCCGCCGAAATCGGCATTGACCAGCGCCACCACGGCGAAGCGCTTCTCGGGCATCACGAAATTGTCGGAAAGGAAGCCCACGGCCTCGCCGCCGTGCTCGACGGTCCTGTCGCCCGCGCGGCTGCCGACCGAGACGCCGAGGCCATAATGGGTATCGGTGCCGTTGGTGAGCTTGATCGCGGTTTCCTGCGTCGCCCAATCCTCGGGGCTCAGGATCTTGCGGTCGATCCGGGCGATGTCCCATTTGGCGAGGTCGCTGGCCGACATGGCGAGCTCGCCCGCCGCCCATAGCCAGCCATGCGCCGCCGGCCGGGCCGCGCGGACGGGCCCGAGCGCGAAGCGGTGATTGCCCTGCGGGAAGCCCTTGCCCACCGCATAGTCCTGATCCATCGCGTCGATGCCGAGCGGTTTGAAGATCTTCTTCTGGAGATAGTCGAGCAGCTTCATGCCCGACGCCTTCTCGATGATCATGCCGGCGACGACATAGCCGGTGTTCGAATATTGCCAGGCGGTGCCCGGTTCGAAATCGAGCGGCTTCTTCGCCCAGCGATCGAGGATCTGCCGGGGCGTGACCGGCTTCTCCATCGCGGCGAAGTCATAGTCCTGCGGCCAATAGTCCTGGATGCCGGCAGTGTGGCTGAGCAGCTGGCGGATGGTGATCCGGTCGGCGCCGGTGATGTCCGGCACCCATTTCGACACCTTGTCGTCGAGGCCGAGCTTGCCTTCCTCCTCGAGCAGCAGGATCGCCGCCGCGGTGAACTGCTTGGAGATCGATGCGATCTGGTATTTCGCCGCCGGGCTGGTCGCCTTCATCCCCGGGCCCTGATCGCCATAGGCCTTGGCGAAGACGATCCTGCCGTCGCGTACGATCGCGATCGAGGCGGAAGGCACGCCCGAGGATTTGAGGGCGTTGGTGACGATGGCGTCGACCTGCGCGGTCTCGTCGGCGGAGAGCTGCTGCGCGGCGGCGGGCGTGGCGATGAGAAGGGCTGCGGCGAGGGTGGATCGGAACATTGGGCCTCCGGAGCGATGTCGGGGGGAGCTTAGGCCAGCATGCTGTTTCCGTCATCTTTCCGTTTGGCGCACCTGCCTTGCCGGGCGGGCATGGCCTTGCTGCGACCTAGCCAGGTGCTCCGCCAGAATGGTGTAATTGCCTGTTAGTAAAGTTATTGCGGTCCTCTGCAGAGGGTAAAATAGACTATGTTCTAATCAAAGTAGATAGGTGGTATGATCTTCGCGGGGTTGCAGCATATCAAAAGCATTTAGATCACCTCAATTGGGAGAGGGATTGCCATGTTGTTTGCATTCGCAGCGATGATGGGATGGTGCGGCACCAAATGGCCGGGCTGGTGGCGCTGGCCACGTCCGCCGCATCCGGATCCCGAGCCCTGGTGGCGGCTGGTCGACGGCATTCTCGGCGCGGCGGGCGGCGTGATCGCCGTCAATCTGTTCGAGCCGATGCTGCGCGATCAGGGGCTGATGGTCACCGGATTGACGGCGTTCTTCGGCGGGCTCGCCGTCGCGACGGCCGTCGAAGCGGTGATGGGGCTGAACGCCAAGGCGCGCTGAGCTCTAGGGGGCGGGCGGTGCTCCCGCGGCACCGCCTTGCTCGCGTCAGGCGAGCGGCACGCCGTAAAGGTCGTGCTCGTCCGCATCCTCGATCTCGACCCGGACGATATCGCCCTGGCCGAGATGCCCCGCGTCGCGCAGGAACACCTCGCCGTCGATCTCCGGGGCGTCGGCCTGGCTGCGGCCGGTGGCGCCGCCTTCCTCGCCGACCTCGTCGATGATCACCTCGAGCGTGCGGCCGATCTTGGCCTGGAGCTTGGCGGCGGAGATTGCCGCGGTCTTCGCCATGATCCGGGCATAGCGCTCTTCCTTGACCTCTTCCGGCACCGCGCCGGGCAGGCTGTTGGCGGCGGCACCCTCGACCGGCTCGAAGCGAAACGCGCCGACCCGGTCGAGCTGGGCTTCGTCGAGCCAGTCGAGGAGATACTGGAAGTCCGCTTCCGTCTCGCCGGGGAAGCCGACCACGAAGGTCGAGCGGATCGTCAGGTCCGGCGCGATCTCGCGCCACTTCTTCAGCCGCTCGAGCACCTTGGCTTCGTTGGCCGGGCGCTTCATCGAGCGCAGGACGCTCGGGCTCGCATGCTGGAACGGAATGTCGAGATAGGGGAGGATCAGCCCCTCGGCCATCAGCGGGATGACCTGGTCGACATGCGGATAGGGATAGACATAGTGCAGCCGCACCCAGGGCGCGATCCTGCCGAGCTCGCGGGCGAGGTCGGTCATGTGGGGGATCACTTCCTGACCCTTCCACAGGCGCGGCTCCTTGCGGATGTCGACGCCGTACGCCGATGTGTCCTGGCTGATGACCAGCAGCTCCTTCGTCCCGGCCTCCACCAGCTTCTCCGCCTCGCGCAGGATCGCGTCGGGGCGGCGGCTGACCAGGTCGCCGCGCAGCGCCGGGATGATGCAGAAGGCGCAGCGATGGTTGCAGCCCTCGGAGATCTTCAGATAGCTGTAGTGGCGCGGGGTGAGCTTCAGCCCCGCGTCCGGCACCAGGTTGACGAAGGGCGAGGGCGGCATCGGCGCCGCCTCGTGCACCGCGCCGACCACTTCCTCATATTGATGCGCGCCGGTGACGGCGAGCACATTGGGGAAGCGGGCACGGATCGTCTCGGCCTCCTTGCCCATGCAGCCCGTGACGATCACCCGGCCATTCTCGGCGATCGCCTCGCCGATCGCCTCGAGCGATTCTTCCTTGGCGCTGTCCAGGAAGCCGCAGGTGTTGACCAGCACGACATCGGCGCCGGCATAGTCGGGCGACATCGCATAGCCGTCGCTGCGCAGCTTGGTGAGGATCCGTTCGCTGTCGACCAGGTTCTTGGGACAGCCGAGCGACACCATGCCCACGCGGGGCGCCTCGGGGAGTTTGGTTGCCATGATTGGCGGGCGACATAGGGATTTTCGCCGAAAAAGCTAGGCCGGTGCTTTCCGGGGCGGATTCCGCCGCCGGCCGCTTCAGCCGGGCGCGCGGAAGATGAACCAGGCGCCCGCGGCGATCAGCGCGAAGCCGATCAGGTGATTCACCGTGATCTTCTGCCCGAGATAGAGGATCGAGAAGCCGACGAACACGGTGAGCGTGATCACTTCCTGCATCGCCTTGAGCTGCGCCGCCGAATAGACCGCGCTGCCCCAGCGATTGGCCGGCACCGCCAGGCAATATTCGACGAAGGCAATGCTCCAGCTCGCCAGGATGACGAGCAGCAACGGCGCCTGCTTGAACTTCAGATGCCCGTACCAGGCAAGGGTCATGAAGACGTTCGAGCCGATCAGCAGCAGGACCGGAACGAGGCGGGCGAAGAGCATTTCGGGCATGGCGCGACCATGGCCGGGATGGCATGAGCGTCAAGATGGAGATGATCTCCCGAGAGAAGCTGCGCGCGCAGCTGCGCGAACTGGGCGTGCGCGAAGGCGGCGTGCTGCTCGTCCATATGAGCTATCGCGCCGTCCGTCCGATCGAGGGCGGCCCCGAGGGATTGGTCGAAGCGCTCACCGCGGTGCTGGGGCCGGAGGGCACGCTCGCCATGCCCTCGGCGACCGGCGACGACGACGCGCCCTTCGATCCGGCGGTCACGCCCAATCGCGACGATCTGGGTGTCGTCGCCGACCTGTTCTGGCGCATGCCCGGCGTGCTGCGCAGCGCGCATTTCGACGCGGTCTCGGCGCGCGGGCCCCGGGCCGAGTGGATCGCCCGCGGCCCGTTCGTGCTGCCGCCCGCCGCGCCGGACAGCGCGATCGACCGGGTCCGCCAGGCCGGCGGGCAGGTGCTGTTGCTCGGCGTCGGCCATCACGCCAACACCATGCTGCACCTGGCCGAGCTGGTCGGCGGCGCGCCCTATCGCAGCGACTTCCACTATATCGATGCCAGCGGCGCCGAAGTGCATTACGGCGAGAATGACAGCTGTTGCGAGAAGTTCGAGCTGGCGAATGCCTGGCTGAAGGCGGAGGGCATGCTGCGCGAGGGCAGGGTCGGCCATGCCGAGGCCCGGCTGATGGACGCCGGGGACCTGGTGCGGATCGCGGCCGCGCGGGTGCGGGCCGATCCGCTGGTGTTCCTCCATGGCGAGGATGAGGGATGCGAGGAGTGCGACGAGGCGCGGGAGAGCCTCTAGCTTCGATCGCACGCCTGCGCCAAAGATCGCGAAGATCGCCCACGCGGCCGGCTCCGCGCGCGTAACATTATTACGCGAGCGTGATCCTATCTTTCCTGCAGGGTCAAAGAGCTGCCGGGCCGTTGCCTTGGCTGCGTGAGCCAAGCAGGCGAAATCCTACTTTGCAAGCCGTAGCGCGGGGCGGGGGATCCTAGGTGGGGGCGCATATCCGCTCTACCGTCCTCCCCGCTTTCGCGGGTGTGACGAAATGAGAGCCCGGCCTCCAGGAAAATCGACGATTTACATAAGGCTCCCCATTCTATCCGGTTCTATCCGGTCACGATCTCCAGGATCGTGTCCCCGGCCTGCAGCGCCTGCGCTTCGGGCGCCTTGTGGCCGAGCGCCACGCTGCCGCGATAGACGCGCACGCCCAGGCCGGTCGCGATCGCCGACAATGGCTTGCCGATCTCTTCCGGCCGCACCTTGCGCTCGGCAAGCTCGACCGTGCCATGGATCGAGGCGAGGTCGGTCAGATAGTCGGCGAGATGGCGGCCCTGGCACGAACTGGCCAGCAGCAGCCCGGCGAAGCTCACCGGGTTCACCACCGTGGTCGCGCCCGCCGCCCGCGCCGGCAGCTCATTGTCCTCGTTGCGCACGATCACGCTGATCGGAACGCCCTGCGCCAGGTGCCGCGCCGTGAGCGTGATCAGGATCGAGGTATCGTCGCGGCCGGCGCAGACGATCATCGATTCGGCGCTCGCGATGTGCACGTCCTGGAGCACCTGGTCGCGCGTCGCATCCGCCTGCAGGACGATGCAGCCGCGCTCCTCGGCACATTGGCTTCGTTCTGGTCGATCACGACGATGTTGCCCGGCTTGCGGCCCCGCGCGATCAGCTCGTCCACGGTTTCCGAGCCGGTGGTGCCGTATCCGGCCACGATGATGTGTCCCGAAAGGGTCCGCTGGATCACTGCCATACGCCATTTTTCCCAGGTGCGCTTGAGCACGAAATTATAGGCGGTGCCGAGGAACAGCAGCACCACGAAGATGCGGATCGGCGTGACGACGAACGCGTCGAACATCCGCGCCGAATCGCTCACCGGCACGATGTCGCCATAGCCGGTCGTGGTTATCGAGATCGACGTGAAATAGAGGATGTCGAGGAAGCTGACCTGCCCGTCGGCCGAATCCTTCAACCCGTCGCGCTCGATCCAATGGACGCCCACCGCCAGCGCGAGCAGGGCCAGCACCGCCAGCACCCGCCATCCGATCGAGGCCCAGACGGGCATGCTCGACCGGCGCTTCAGCGTGGAGGGCGGCCTGAGCGCCATCAGCGCGCGGGCAGCCTCGGCAGCGGATCGACGGGGCTGCGGCCCTGACGGATCTCGAAATGGAGCTCCGGGCGGTCCGCAAAGCCCGAATTGCCGGATAGCGCGATCATCTGGCCCTTCTTCACTGCCTGGCCGCGCTGCACGAGCAGCTGGCCGGCATGACCATATACCGTCGTCCAGCCATCGCCATGGCGAAGGATCACCAGGCCGCCCAGCGCCGGGATGTCCGATCCGACATAGGCGACCACGCCATCCGCCGCGGCGAGCACCGGCGTGTCGAGCGGCGCGGCGATCTTGATGCCGTCATTGCGCTCCCCGCTCGCGCCGGGGCCGAAGCGCCGGATCACATTGCCCTTGAGCGGCCATTGGAAGCCGCCGGCGAGCCGTGCCGGCGCTGCCACCGGCGTGGTGGGCGACAGGACCCGCGCGGAGGAAGCGGTCGGCTGGGCCGGCTTGGCCTTTTCGGCGATGGCGGGCTGGCCGCCGGTGACGATGTCGTCGACGCCCAGGTCGAGATGGAAGCGCGCGGCGCGCTGCTCGATCGTCTCGGGCCGGCCCGAAGGCGAAACCGTGTCCGGGATCAGCAGCCGCTGGCCGGTGCGCAGGATGTACGGCTCTTCCAGATCGTTGACCGCGATGATCCGCGACCAGTCGACCCCATAGGCGATGGCGATGGCGATGCCGGTCTCGCCGTCGCGGACCAGGTGATAGCGGCCGCCCGGGATCGTCAGCTTCTGGCCGACGCGGATCACGAAGGGCGAGGGGATGTTGTTGGCGCGGGCGATCGCTTCCGATCCGGCACCGGTCTTCATCGAGATCGAACGCAGCGAATCGCCCGGCTGGACGGTGTAGCTGGTGCCCGCCACCACCCGCGAATCCGCCTGCACCTTGCGTGCCTGCCAGGCGGGCGGCGGGGCGGGGAGGCGGCGGACGTCCTGCTCGTTGCCGAGCGCGGGGCGCTCCCATCCGTCCTGCTCCGGCTGGCCGCGCGGGCGACGATCCTGGTGCCGCGCGGGCGGCGCATCATAGCCCGGATCGCGATAGCCGCCGCCAGTCTGCGGAATGCAGGCAGCCAGCATCAGCAGCGCCACCGGCGCCATCAGCCTTGCCCCCATCATCCCGACCCCCACATTAACCATAACCGGCCGTACCATATCGCGCATTTCCGCGCGCGTCAGGTACGTCTGAATGCGGAGGTGCTCAGTTTGCCGGTTCGAGCCGGTTCAGGCCCTTGAGATAGGGCTTGAGCGCCTCGGGGATCGCCACCGATCCGTCTTCCTGCTGGTAGTTTTCCAGCACGGCGACGAGCGTACGGCCCACCGCCAGGCCCGAACCGTTGAGCGTATGGACGAAGCGGGTCGGGTTCTTGGCGGATCCGGCTCCGCCGGCCGGCTCGCCCGCGGGCCGGTAGCGCGCGTTCATCCGGCGCGCCTGGAAATCGCCGCAGGTCGAGCAGGACGAGATCTCGCGATAGCGGCCCTGGCCGGGCAGCCACACTTCCAGGTCATAGGTGCGCGCCGCGGTGAAGCCCATGTCGCCGGTGCACAGCTTCATGCGGCGGAACGGCAAGCCCAGCGCCGTGAGGAGGCCCTCGGCGCACCCGGTCATGCGCTCATGCTCCGCTTCGCTCTGCTCGGGCGTGGTGATCGAGACCATCTCGACCTTCTCGAACTGGTGCTGGCGGATGAAGCCGCGCGTGTCGCGGCCCGCGGCGCCGGCTTCGGAGCGGAAGCAGGCGGTGAGCGCGGTGAAGCGCAGCGGCAGCTCCTCCTCGGCCAGGATCTGCTCGCGCACGATGTTGGTGAGCGAGACCTCGGCGGTGGGGATCAGCCAGCGGCCATCGGTGGTCCGGAACAGGTCCTCGGCGAATTTGGGCAGCTGGCCGGTGCCGAACACCGCCTCGTCGCGCACCAGCAGCGGCGGGACGGTCTGCTCATAGCCCTGGGCCTCGAGCGTATCGAGCATGAACTGGCCGAGCGCGCGGTGCAGCTTGGCGGCGGCGCCGCGCACCAGCGTGAAGCGCGCGCCCGAGAGCATCGCGCCGGTTTCGAAATCGAGCCCGAGCGCCGGGCCGATCGCATCATGCTCCCGGGCCGGGAAGGCGAGGACGGTCGGCGTGCCGACGGTCGCCATCAGGGCATTGTCGTCCTCGTCGGCGCCCTGGGGCACGTCGTCATAGGGGAGGTTGGGCAGGCTCGCGAGCCGGGCCTCCAGCGCCTCGCCGGCTTCCTTCTCCTCCGCCTCGAGCGCGGGCAGGCGCTCCTTGAGTCCGGCCACTTCGGCCATCAGCGACGCCGCGGTGGCTTCGTCCTTCGCCGCCTTGGCCGCGCCGATCGCCTTGGAGGCTTCGTTGCGGCGCGCCAGGCCGGCCTGGACCTCGGTGATCAGCGCGCGGCGCTTCTCGTCCAGGGCGACGAGCTCGGCCGCCTGCGGTTCCAGCCCGCGCTTCGCCAGGCCGGCGTCGAAGGCAGCGGGATTCTCTCGGATGGCGCGGATGTCGTGCATGGCCGGGCGTATGACCGGGCTCCCGCCCGCGCGCAACCCTGGCGCGCGTGGCGGCGTTCAGTGCGGCAGGATCAACGAAGGAGACAGGATATGCGGGTTCCCCATGATGCGATCGTTCTGGTTGCCGATGGTCGCAAGCTGCTGATGCTGCGCAACGAGGGCGACGCGCTGCGCCCGAACCTGCAGGTGGAGCGCAAGGAGGAGCAGGAGAACCCGGCCAATGGCGCGCAGGCGAGCGACGCGCCCGGCCGTTCCTTCCAGAGCGTCGGCGCGCGGCGCAGCGCCTATGAGGAGACCGATTTCCACCAGCTCGAGGAGGATCGCTTCGCGGCCGACGCTGCGGCCCTGCTCAAGGCGCGGGCGCTGCGCAACGAATTCGAATCGCTGATCATCGTCGCCCCGCCGCGCACGCTGGGCGAGCTGCGCAAACATTATCACAAGGAAGTGAGCGATCGCCTGACGGCAGAGATCGCCAAGGACCTGACCCGCCACACCGTCCCGCAGATCGAGGAAGCGCTGATCAACGCCGAATAGGGCGGGCTCAGCCCTCCGGCTGTTCGTCCGGCGCCTTCTTCTTCATGAAGCGCTTGCGGGCGACCAGCGCCGCCGCGGCGCCGCCGAACAGCAGGATCATCGGCGGGGCCGGCACCGGTGCCGGTCCGCCCGAGCTGCTGCCGCCGCAGTCGCGCCGGCAGCCGCCGTGGCTGCTCGATCCGTGCCCGCCGTTCGAACTCCAGCCGCTCGAATTGCTCCAATGGCCGCTCGAGGAGGACGAGGTCGAAGACGAATTGGACGAACTGGTCGAGGAGCTGTTGGACGACGAGGTGCTGGAGCTCGTCGAAGTGGAGGACGAGACGTCGCCGCTCGACGACGAGGTCGATGTCGAACTGATCTGGCCGCTCGACGTGGAGGTGGAGGAGCCTCCGGTCGAGGTGGAAGTCGACGAACCGCCGGTCGAGGTCGAGGAACCGCCGGTGGAAGTGGAAGTCGAGCCGCCCGAAGAGGAGGAGTTGGACGACGAGATCTCGATGTTGATGCCGCTGGATCCGCTCGACCCGCCGGAGCTGCTCGAGCCGCCGAAGAACCCGCCCGCGAAGAAGCCGCCCATGAAGCCGCCGCCGCCCGAGCCGCCGATCACGCCCGAGGAGGAGGAGGAGCCGCTGCTGCTCGACGAAACCACCGGCATCTCGCCATAGGGCGGAGGCACCGGGATCGGCGCGCCCTGCGCGGTGACGACGACGACCTGGGGCTGGCCCTGGGTAGTGGTGGTGACCGTGCGCTTGACGACTCGCTTCACGGGACGCGCCACGGTGCGCTTCACGACGCGCTTCTTCGTGACGGTGACGTGCTTCACCACGCGCGGCTGATGGATGCGTTCGGTGACGTAGACGCCACCGCCGCCGATCACTGCGCCCCCGCAAGTGCAGGCGCACAGTTTAGCCAAGGCCATGCGAACCGACATTGTTCCCACTCTTCCCGTTGCTGGCGTGTCGCTCCCCGCGGGACCGTCAGCAGCTTCACGCTGGTCAATGCCCGAAAAGTGCAAAACAAATTGTTAAGTGCAATGCCGTTAAGGCGGCTTAACCATGTTTGCGCGTATTTTTCGCGCTCTGGATTTCTGTTGGCGTGGTTAATGTTCTACTTCGGCACGAGGCGCGTGTTTCGTGGCCGCCGGTTCATGAACATTCTCGGTTAATTCCCGGTGGATCGGGCCGCGGTTCACCCGCTGCTAATTTCCCTCCATTTACGGGGTATTACGCCTGTGGATTAAAATGACGGCGCGCTTGTTAACGCCGTCGCGCGTAAGTATAGGGCCGCGCAGGGCAAACGGTCTCCGTAAGGCTCGGGCCTTACTGAGGACCGTAGTGGAGAGTGGGGATGGCTACTGTTTTGGATCGCTTCGACGAACCGGGTAAACGCGTTCCTCCCGCCGCAAATGACGGCGACGACGGCTATCGGCCGAGCAACGACGAACCCTTCATGAACCCGCGCCAGCTGGAATATTTCCGCAACAAGCTGAACGCGTGGAAGGACGACATCTATCGCGAGGCCGCGGGGACGCTCAACCAGCTGCAGACCGACTCGCTGCGCGAGGCCGATCTCACCGATCGCGCATCGAGCGAGACCGACTGGTCGATCGAGCTGCGCACGCGCGACCGCCAGCGCAAGCTGATTTCCAAGATCGACGCGGCGCTGCGCCGGATCGAGGACGGCGAATATGGCTATTGCGAGGTGACCGGCGAGCCGATCAGCCTCGGCCGTCTGGAAGCGCGGCCGATCGCGACGATGACCGTCGAGGCGCAGGAACGCCACGAGCGCAACGAGAAGGTATCGCGGGACGAATGACGGGGGGCTGAGGGCCTCCTTTTTTGTGCCTCCCCGGTTCGGCGGCGGAGGCACATTTTCGGCCTTCGTTTACGGTTTCGACAAGGTTTGCTGCTCTATTCTGCGCGCGTAACTCTTTGCGTTTCGAGCGACATGATGGACCAGTTTCCCTTCGACCCTCTCACTGCGCTCTCGGCGGACGATTTCGCCGCCAGCCAGCGCAACGGTTCGCGCGACAGCCTGATGCTGGCCGCGCAGTTCCGCGTGGCGGGGCGCCCGGACGAGCAGGTGCGCGTGCGCAATCTTTCGCAGGGCGGGCTGATGGCCGAATATACGCAGCCGATCGAGCGGGGCGCGCCGGTGGAGGTTGAGGTGCGCGGCGTGGGCTGGGTCAGCGGCCGTATCGCCTGGGCGACCGATGGCCGTGTCGGCATTGCCTTCGACACGCCGATCGACCCCCTGCTTGCCCGCAAGCCGGTGGGCGGGGGCACGCAGACGCCGACTTTCGTAAAGCCGATCTTCACGCGCCGCTAGCGTCTTTCCGAGCCGGATATCCAGCGGCTCGAATCATTTCGGAACCAGGTTTCGGAGACTTCGCGCAGTCGGGGTGCGGCTTGGGCCACACCCCTTTTGCGCGGCGCTTCTAACGCGCCATTTCTTCCTTGATGCGAAGCTTCTGCTTCTTCAGGGAAGCCAGGACCATCTGGTCGGGTCGGGGCCTTTGCGATTCGGCGGCGATTCGCTGGTCGAGCACCGAGTGCTTGGCCGAAAGTGCCGAGAAATGCGCGTTCTGCATCGAAGCAGTCTCCTTCTTCGGGTGGCCGGAACCTGTGACTAGATCACTTTTCCACAGCTTTGTCGCGGGGGAAACGCGGCTAACCGGCGGCTAATCGACAGCATGCGGAAATAGCGCGATGATCCGTTGCGGAGCCTCTCGGGCTGGTGCAGGGAGATCCCGCTACGGGGGCTTTCGCGATGGACGAGAAAGAGATTGTGCGACGGCTCGAAGCGGTGCGGACCGAGCATCGCGACCTGGATGCAGCGATCGACGCGCTGCTCGCCACGGGCACGTCCGACCAGCTCCAGATCGCGCGCCTCAAGAAGCGCAAGCTCATGCTGCGCGACGAGATCGCGCTGCTCGAGGACCAGTTGATCCCCGATATAATCGCCTGATCCGGATCGGGACGAAATCACTGCGAAATTAAGCATTTCGTTACCATGCGGGCTGTGGCAGCGTTGTTTTCATGGGCAGACAGGGCACGACGACGATCCATCGCAAGCTGATCGACACGCTCTATGTCGAGGCGATGCTGCTGGCCGACGAGGCGCGTGCCTATTTCGACGAACTGGGCCGTGACGAGCGCGAGGCGCTGGAGGCCTTGAATCGCGTCGCCTTCTCCTGCGAGTCGCTCAAGGTGACGACGCGGCTGATGCACATCATCGCCTGGCTGCTCACCCAGCGCGCGGTCGATGCCGGCGAGTTGACGCCGCACGACGCGCTTGCCTCCTCGCGCCGGCTGGGCGACGCACCGGAAACCGAAGAGGCGCTGCTCGACGCAATGCCGCCCCAGGCGGTGGCGATCATCAACACCAGCATCGATCTGTATCGCCGCGTGGCCCGGCTCGACGAGTCGCTGGGGGAGGCGCCGGCGATCGAAAGCCCGGCGCGCTCGATGATGGACCGGCTGGCCGCCGCTTTCTGATCCTCGCCGCGCCGGCTCAGCCGCAGAGCGCCGCCCTGGCCGCGGCATATTCCCGCTTCATTCGGTCGATCTTCACCGTGGCGGGCTCGATCGCATGCACCGCGCCGATGCCCTGGCCCGATCCCCAGATGTCCTTCCAGGCCTTTGCGCCGCCGAAGTTCATCGCGCTGGGATCGCTTTCCGGGAGATTGTCCGGGTCCAGCCCGGCATTGACGACCGACGCCTTCAGATAATTGCCGTGCACGCCGGTGAACAGGTTCGAATAGACGATATCGTCCGCCGTCCCGTCCACGATGCCCTGCTTGTAGGCGGGTGCGGCATTGGCCTCGTCGGTGGCGATGAAAGGCGAGCCGATATAGGCGAGGTCGGCCCCCATCGCCTGGGCGGCCAGCACCGAGCGGCCATTGGCGATCGCGCCCGAGAGCACCACCGGGCCATCGAACCATTCGCGCACTTCCTGGACGAGCGCGAAGGGGCTGAGGCGGCCCGCATGGCCCCCGGCGCCGGCCGCGACGAGGATCAGCCCGTCCGCGCCCTTCTCGATCGCCTTGTGGGCGAAGCGATCGTCGATCACGTCGTGCAGCGTGATGCCGCCCCAGCCATGCACCGCGTCGTTGAGCTCGGGCCGCGCGCCGAGCGAAGTGATCACGATCGGCGCCTTCCATTTGGCGCAGGCCGCCACGTCATGCTCCAGGCGCGGATTGGAGCGGTGGACGATCTGGTTGACCGCGAAGGGCGCGGCGGGCGTGTCCGGATGATCGCGGTCCCAGGCGGCCAGTTCCTCGGTGATCTGGTGGAGCCATTCGTCGAGCCTGGTGTCCGGCCGCGCGTTGAGCGCCGGGAAGGAACCGACGATCCCCGCCTTGCACTGGGCGATGACCAGATCGGGCACCGAGATGATGAACAGCGGCGATCCGATGACGGGAAGGCGCAGGCGATCGAAGAGCGGGGGCAGAGCCATGGACCAGTTTTGTAGCGAAACCGGAATGGCCGTCCAGCCCGATGCCGGCGACGCTACGGCATGCATGGTCGCGCGCGGCGCAATCACTCCGGTGACAGGGCCGACTCGGCCGTACCCATATTGAAGCGGGCGGCGCGATTCCCCATTATCGCCTCACGCAACGGCCCCGGGAGCCCGATATGGTCACCAACGAGATGTACGTCATCGTTCGCAAGGCGATCGAGGCCGCGACGCAGCAGAGCGGCAAGCTCTATGAGGCGGGCCAGGAGAGCCATTACCAGGCGCTGGCCGCGGTGATGGCCTTGCGCAAGGCCGGCTATGAGGTGACGCGCCGCCTCGACAATTAGTCGAACGGCCGCTGCCAGATCACGAAGGTATCGATGTCGGCCGATCGAATCGCGGTGGCATAGGCATCGTGGCGAAAGCCCGGCAGCGCGGCGATCCGCTCGACCATCGCGCCTTCGCCGCGCGCGCCCAGCGGCAGGGTGAAGGCGACGTCCTCGTCCGGCCCGTAGAACAGCCACCAGGCGCCGCGCCCGTCGGGGCCGGTATCGCTGGTCTCGATCGCGACCGCCGCGAGTGCGTCGAGCGTCACGGCCTGGCGATCGCCCTCGGGATCGCGCACCCAGAGGCGATCGGCCTCGACGCCCGTCTGCCACAGCCCCTCGGGCTCCACTTCGGGGGCTGCGGCCGGGGCCGGTAGTGCGACCGGCACCGGCGTCGGAGCCTGCGCCCCGACGCGGCGCTTCAACCAGTCGAACAAACCCATCACGACACCCCGACCCGACTCGAAAGAGGTTCGGGCTAGAACGGCAATGTGACGATTGTCCAAGCGACAGGCGGCGGATCAGTCGACCCGTTTCAACCCTGCGGCATATTCGCGCTGCTTGGCGGCGTAGAGCGCGGCGCTGGCCTTGAGCAACGCCTTCTGCATGTCGTCGAGCGGCCGGATCGCCTTGGCCGGCGAGCCGACGATCAGATGGCCGGCGGGGAAGGTCTTGCCCTCCGTCACCAGCGCCCCCGCGCCGACCAGGCAATCCTCGCCGATCACCGCGCGGTTCAGGATCGTCGCGCCCATGCCGATCAGCGTGCGGTCGCCGATCGTGCAGCCGTGCAGGATGGCGTGATGGCCCACGGTCACGTCCTCGCCCACGGTGCAGGGCGCGCCCGGATCGGAATGGAGCATGGCCCCGTCCTGGATGTTCGAGCGGGCGCCCACCAGGATCGGCGTGTTGTCCGCGCGGATGACCGCGCCGAACCATATCGAGGCGAGCGCGGCCAGGCGCACGTCGCCGATCAGGTCGGCGCTTGGCGCGATCCAGGCATCCTCGGCGAGCTGGGGGCGATGCCCCGCGAATTCGTAAAGCGGCATGCCGCTCAGGATAGCGGCGCTTCGAAGCCCGGGGGAAGGGGGATATTGGCGCCCAGCGCGAGCGCCAGCGCAACCGCGCCGAGCAGCACCGCCAGCGTGGACGAGAGCGAGAACAGCCCCCAGCCGACCATGGTGACCATCTGCGAATCGGCGCGCTGTTCGCGTTTGTTGCGCTGCATCGACTGGATCACGAACATTGCCAGCATCGCATATGCGAAGACGATAAACTCGGTCATCAACCCACCCGGAAAACCCCTGCGCGCGACCCTAAGGGAGGAGGGTTAACGCTTCAATGCCCGGTGCCTCCGGTTTATCGCAGTGCAGCAATGTTCCGTCGCCGTCGAAACGATCAATGATGGGCCGGCGCGGGCGTGCTCGCCGTCTTGCAACTGCAGGCGCAGGCACAGGGCACCGGGGCGCAACGGCAGGGCCGGGGCGTCGCGCAGCCGCAGGTCTGCGCCACGGGCCTGGTCTCTTCCTTCTTCTTCGGCTTTTCGGGCGGATCCGGCAGGGCGGGCAGCGGCAACAGGTCGCGGGCATTGGCGCCGGCATAGACGCCGTGCTGGCGCGCGCCGCAGGCGGGGCAGCCAGGATCATGTTCGTCATGATCGTGATCGCCCCCGCCGAACCGGAAGCCGCCCGGTTCCTTCTTCAGTATCTTCTTCGCCGCCTCGCACACCGCGATCGCATGATTGCCGAGCGTCGACACGGTCTGGCCCATCGCCACCTGCTCGGTGGCATAGAAATGGACGAGCATCGCGTCGCGATGCGCGTCCACCGGCTCCTTCACCGCCGGATAGCTCAGCATCTGCTGCATGTCCGCCAGCTGCGATTCCATTGCGCAGATCTGGCCGCCCCAATTGTTGAAGGCAGCGAACAGCTCATAGTCCGGCCAGGTCGCCGGCGCGTGCGGGCGCATCTGTTCGACGAAGTTGACCGGCCCGGCGATGTCCTCGCGCAGCAGGCGGAGGAGCACCCGCAGCGTCACCAGGTCGCGCTGCGGCTGGCGCAGGCGCTGGGCGAATATGTCGGTAACCGTGGCCGTGTGCTTCCACACCTGCTTGCAGAGCATGCGGGTGAATTCCTCGTCGCGCTTCCTCGGCTTTGCGAGCAGCGCGGCCTTGAGCGAGGTGAGCACGCCGATGACGACCAGCAGCGCGATCAGCACGCCGCCCACCAGGATCCAGGCGGGCCAGTAGATCGCTTCCGCGCTGATCGGCCGGGCGGCTGCGGCATGCGCCGCGCCCGCTGCCAGATTGCCGATCGAAGCCAGAATGATCGCCACGCTATTCCCCCTGAGTCGCGCGCGATATGGTTAACAGAAACCGGCGGGCAGCACAGTCATGACTCGACCGTTTCGAAACGGAGATGTTTCAATCCCTGGGAAAATCCCTGCCCGTCAGAGCGTGACGCCGCGCTTCCAGATCGCGATCTCGCGTTCGCCATTGCGCTCGGCGGCGGTTTCCCCGCCCGATGCGATCGCGGCGATCGCCTCTAGCAGCGCGCCGGCGGCCGCATCCATGCCCAGTTCGAGCACCTGGCCGGCGTCGAAATCGATCCAGCCGGGCTTGCGCGCGGCGAGGTCGCTGTTCGAGGCGATCTTGATCGTCGGCACCGGGAAGCCGAGCGGCGTGCCGCGCCCGGTGGTAAACAGGATCGCCGTCGCGCCCGCCGCCGCGAGCGCGGTGGAGGATACGGCGTCGTTGCCGGGCGCTTCGAGCAGCGTGAGGCCGTGGTGCCGCACGCGCCCGCCATAGGGGATCACATCGGTGACGATCGCATGCCCGGCCTTCTGCACCGCTCCGAGCGACTTCTCCTCGAGCGTGGTGATGCCGCCGGCGATGTTGCCGGGAGAAGGGTTCTCCGAGACCGGCTCGCCATGCCGGGTGAAATAGGCCTTGAAGTCGTTGACCAGGGCCACGATCGCTTCGAACACCGCCTCGTCGCGGGCGCGCGCCATCAGCAGCTGCTCGGCTCCGAATATCTCGGGGATCTCGGTGAGGATCGCGGTGCCGCCCGCCCCGGTGACCGCGTCGGCCATGCGCCCGACCAGCGGATTGGCGGTGAGCCCCGAAAAGCCGTCCGAACCGCCGCACTTCACGCCGAGCACCAGCTCGGAGAGCGGGGCAGGGGTCCGCTCGGCGGCCGCGGCGGCGACGAGCTCGGCGACCAGCGCCACGCCTTCCTCGACTTCGTCATCCGCCATCTGCGCGCCCAGGGTGCGCAGATTGGGGTGGTCGATCCCCTCCAGCATGCCCTTGATCTGGTTGTTCTCGCAGCCGAGCCCGACGATCAGCACGCCGCCCGCATTGGGATGGCTGGCCAGGGCGGCGAGGATCGCGCGCGTGCCTTGCAGGTCGTCGCCCAGCTGCGAGCAGCCGAACGGATGGGGAAAGGCGTGGATGCCGTCGATCTTGCCCGCATGCAGCGCCGCGGCGCGTTCGGCGATCTTCTGTGCGGTACGCGCGACGCAGCCGACGGTGGGGATCACCCAGATCTCGTTGCGGGTGCCCACCCGGCCGCTGGCGCGGCGATAGCCGAGGAATGCCGGCCCCTCGGCCCGGGCTTGGTCCTGTGCGGCCGGCGCAAAGGCATAATCGCCGCTGCCGCCCAGCGCAGTGGCGACATTATGGGTGTGGACATGTTCGCCCGGCGCGATCGCGCGGGTGGCCAGGCCGATGGGAAAGCCGAATTTGAGCACCGGCTCGCCCGCTGCGATCGGCTTCACGGCGACCTTGTGCCCCTTCGCCACCGGCCCGGCGAGCGTGACGCCCAGCGCTTCCTCGCCGGCGGCCATGTCGCGCAGTGCCGTGGCAGTGCTGTCCTCGGGGGCGATGCGGAACAAGGCTGGGGTCATATGCCTGATATAGAGCCGTGGCCGGGCCATGGAAACCGGTTTCCGTCCCCCGCGCCGCCGGTCTTCCGCAAGTGCGCGGGCTTTCCTATGCTCGCGCGGATGACCGTGCCGCTCTTCCATCTCGCCATTCCCGTCGACGATATCGAGGCGGCGCGCGCCTTTTATGGCGGCACGCTCGGCTGCCCGCAGGGGCGCGAGGATCCAGGCCACTGGATCGATTTCGATTTCCGCGGCCACCAGCTGGTCGTCCACAAGGCGGAGGGAGCGGGCGTGAAGACGCGGAGCGCCGTGGACGGCGACGCGGTGCCCGTGCCGCATTTCGGGCTGGTGCTCGACTGGGAGGAATGGGAGGCGCTCGCCGGGCGGTTGCGCGCCGCGGGCACCGAGTTCGCGATCGCGCCGCACGTCCGCTTCCCGGGGAAGCCTGGCGAGCAGGCGACGATGTTCTTCTTCGATCCCGCCGGCAACGCGCTGGAATTCAAGGCATTCCGCGACATCGGCCGGCTATTCGCCCCCTAGCGCTGATATTTGTCCTTCTTGCGCTTGCCGAACAGCATGTTGCGTTCCAGTCGCTGGCATAGCGCGGTGTAATAGGCTTCGAGGAACCCATGCTCGTCGCCCTCGACGCCGGCCATGCCGAGCCGCTCGCGGATGGTCCGCGCGACGACGAGCATGGAATATTCGTCGTTCCGCCGCAGCACTTCCTCCAGCTTCTGCAGCTCGAACTCGCCATAGACGTTCAATTGC
The DNA here is from genome assembly GCF_002127225.1 of Sphingomonas sp. IBVSS2. Taxonomy (GTDB): domain Bacteria; phylum Pseudomonadota; class Alphaproteobacteria; order Sphingomonadales; family Sphingomonadaceae; genus Sphingomonas. The sequence goes on along the minus strand of NZ_NFUR01000006.1, from coordinate 31,166 downwards.
GCGTCGGTGAAGGTGTAGCGGGCCTGTTCGGGCTCGGCGCGCGACGCGACGCTGTGGTTCAGGCTCCGGCGCGGCAATCGCACCACCCAGGTGCCGGCGATCAGGTCGCCCACGCGCAGCCGGTCGCGGTTGAAGAAGGGAAAGAGCAGGAAGATGCCGGTCCAGAGCAGCCCGAACAGGCCGGTGGCGAACGTCGCCATCCCGGCGGAGCTCTGATAGGCCAGGAAGGACAGGGGCAGGAACAGCTCCAGCTCGCGCATGGCGTTGCGCGCCACCACCTGGTGCCCGCGCAGCCGCGATCCGTCGCGCGCCACCACGCGCAGCCGCATCAGCCGCTTGCCCGGAGTCGCCGCCCGCAGGCCCAGCTCGAAGATCGCGAAATATCCGTTGCGCAGCGCGAAGAAGCCCAGCAGCCAGATCATCAGCAGGATCTGCGCCAGCGCCTTTCCGGTGCCCGCCAGCACCAGCAGCAGGACGATGGTGAGCACCACCAGCGTGAGGACGATCACCGCCAGGTCGAGCATGAAGGCGCCCGCTCGCTCGCCGATGGTGGCGATGTCGAGCTTCAGGTCCACCCCTTCGGGCGTGACGAAGGTGCGGCGGTCGGTGCCGCGCTCGCGGCCCGAGCCTTGCGTCGCGCGTGCCTCAGCCATCCAAGTCTCCGCCGCGCACCGGCATCACGTAGAAATAGAGCAGCCAGCCGAGCAGCGCGGCCCCGCCGATCGCCACGCGGAACAGGTCCGAAGTGATCGTTTGCCGCCCCACGCCCTCGAGCAGCCCGGCCACGGCGAGCATCAGCACCACGCCGATCATGGCGAAGGCGGCGGTGCGCCCGGCTCTGGCGGTGGCGGCGGTGCGCGAGAGCGTGCCGGGAAAGGCCAGCGCCATGCCCACGCGCAGCCCGGCCGCGCCGGCAATGGCGATGGCGAACAATTCGGTGGTGCCGTGGATCGTCAGCCATGCGGCCAGCGGCAGGCCGAGCCCCTTGGAGACGAACACCGCGAGGAAGGCGCCGATGATGCAGCCATTGTAGACCAGCAGCAGCAATGTCGGCACGCCGAACGCGAAGCCCAGCGCGAAGCACATCAGCGCGATCTGGGCATTGTGGGTGAACAGATAGGTGGCGAAGGCGCCGAGCATGTTGCTGCCGTCGCCGCCGCCGTCATAGAGGCCCTGGCGCAGTTCCGCCGCGCTCGATTGCGGCCCGCGTCCGCCGGCCAGTCCTTCGGGCACGATCGAATGATACCAGCTCGGATCGCTGGCGACGAGGCAATAGGCGGCGATGCCGCCGAGCAGCATCATCAGCACCGCGATCACCGTCTCGCGCGCCAGGCTGCGCAGCGCCAGCGGCCAGCTCGTCCCGAAGAATGCCGCGATGCGCCGGCGAAGGGGAGGCTGGACGCCGTAGAGCACGAAATAGGACCGCGCGCACAGCGCCTCGAGATAGGCGACCAGATCGGCGTCGAGCGAGGTCTCGCGCGCCACCGAGAGCGAGGAGAGCGCGGCGCGATAGAGCACCGGCAGCTCGAACAGATCCTCGTCCGAAAGCGATCCGGCACGGCCGCGCTCGATCTGGAGGATGCGCTGCTCCAGTTCCAGCCAGTCCAGCGTGCGGGCCTCGCGGAAACGGGCGCTGGCGAACTGGGACGATGCGCCGCCGCTCACAGCAGGTTCCTCCGCTTGAAATCGAAATATTGGCGGACGAGTGCCGGCCCCACCTGATCGTGCCGCGCTTCCAGCACGTGGATGCCGGCATGGCGGAGCCGCGCCTGGACGATCCGGCGCTCGCGCAGCATCGACGCGGCGATCACCGCGCGCGAGACGTCGTCGATCGCCATCGGTTCGGCCGCCGCCAGCGCCTCCAGTTCCGCATCGGCCAGGATCACGAACAGCACCAGGTGCCCGCGCAACAGGTTCACGGCGGCGTGCAGCATCAGCTCGGCGCCGGTGGGATCGGTGAACTCGGTGAAGATCACCACCAGCGAGCGCCGGGTGAGGTCGCCCGCCAGCGTGGCGAGCCCGAGCGTATAGTTGGTCTCGGCCGTGCTGTAGTCGAGCTGTCCGGCGAGCCGCTGCATCAGCGGAAAGGCGCGGGTGCCCGATACCGCACCCGAGGCGACCCGGGGCTGCGAATCGAAGCCGAACAGCGCCACCCGGTCCCCGAGCTTCAAGGCGGCATAGGCGCCGAGCAGCGCCGCGGTGATCGCCCGGTCGACGCGCGGCAGGCCGTCGACCGGCTCGCACATCACCCGGCCGGTATCGATCGCGAAGACGATCTGGTTGTTGCGCTCGATCCGGTTCTCGCGAGCGAGCAGCTGAAGGTGGCGGGCGCTGTGGTTCCAGTCGATCGTGCGGCGCTCCATGCCCGATCGCCATTCGGTGAGTGCTTCGAACTCGCTGCCTTCGCCGCGATCGACACGCGCCATCTCGCCCATCTGCGCGTCGCGCAGCAGCAGATGGGCCGAGTTGCGCACGGGGCGGATGTCCGGCGTGATCACCACCAGCCGGTCGAGCTTCTCCACGCGCTGGCGCCACGACAGCCCGAACGGACCGGTCCAGCGGCTCCACAGCGCTTCCACCTTGTCGGTGCCGCGCCGTACGGGGAGGAAGGCGATCGCGGCATGGTTCTCGCCGCGCGCCAGCCGGATGCGCCCCTCGGCGCGCGGCGCCAGCCTGGGCCCCGTCGCCACCGCCAGCTCCAGCCCGTCGATCGGCCGGCCGGCCACCATGATCTCGACGATCAGCGGCGCGCCGATCTCGATCGTGCCCGGGCACGATGCCTTCAGCACCGGCGCGCGCGGCGCCAGCAGCGCGTCGATCGCGGCGAAGGCGAGCATCATCGGCACCCATATCAGCCCGGCGAACCAGAGCTGCGGCGCGAATATGCCGACGAGCAGCGCCAGCGGCGCGCCCGCCGCCGTCAGCAGCACGCAGCGGATGCTGGGTCGGATCAACGCGGCGCCTCGACCTGCTCGATCAGGCTCGCGATCACTGCATCGGCGGTGCGGCCGTCGATCTCGGCGGCGGGGGAGAGGATCACGCGGTGGCGCAGCGCCGCGGGGGCGAGCTTCTTCACATCGTCGGGCAGCACGAAGTCGCGCCCGTCGAGCGCGGCATGCGCGCGCGCCGCGGCGGCGAGCGTGGCGCCCGCGCGCGGGCTCGCGCCGATCTGCAGGTCGCCGGTGGCGCGAGTCGCGCGGACGAGGCGGACGACATAGTCCACCACCTCGTCGGCCAGCCGGTTCGCCGCCACCGCATCGGCCGCGGCGCTGATCGTCGCATGGTCGGCGACCTGGGCGACACCCCATTGTTCCGGCCGGGGCATGCCGAAGCGGCTGCCCTGCTTGGCGACGATCTCGCGTTCCTGCTCGAGGCTGGGATAGCCGACCTCGAACTTGAACAGGAAGCGGTCGAGCTGCGCTTCGGGCAGCGGATAGACGCCCTGGCTCTCGATCGGATTCTGCGTCGCCACCACCATGAACCGCTCGGAGAGCTTGTGGTCGATCCCGTCGATGGTGACGGTGCGCTCCTGCATCGCTTCCAGCAGCGCCGCCTGGGTCTTGGGCGGCGTGCGGTTGATCTCGTCGGCGAGCAGCAGCTCGGTGAAGATCGGGCCGTGCGTCAGGGTGAACTGGCTCGTCTGGAAGTTGAACAGGTTGGAGCCCAATATGTCGCCCGGCAGCAGGTCGGGCGTGAACTGGATGCGGCCATAGTCGAGCCCCGCCGCGCGCGCGAAGCATTGGGCAAGGAAGGTCTTCGCCGTTCCCGGCGGCCCCTCGAGCAGGATATGTCCCGACGCGAACAGCGCGACGAGCATCAGCTCCACTGCCTCGTCCAGCCCCACCACGGCCTTGCCCACTTCGGCGCGGATCGCATCGCCCAGCGCCTTCACTTCCTCAATGTTCACGCGTGACGGTCCTTTTCCATTGATAGAGGGCGCGGGCGGCAACGAGCAGCGCCCGCGTGTCCTGGGCATGGCCCGCGCGGGAGGCGAGGGCAGTGAAGGGCTCGCCCTGTTCGTCGAGCCGGTCGAGATACTTGTCGAGCGCATCGGGCGGCAGGTTGGCGGGGGCGGCGGTGGCGCTGGCCGCCGCATCGCGGATCAGCGCGGCATAGCGGTCGCCGGTGCGGTGCCGCCGCCCGGCAAGCCGCAGCAGCGCCGCGCCATTCTCCGCGATCGCCCGCTTGCCGAAGGCGACGCCGCGCGCCTCGGGCTGGGCGGGGCCGAAGCGCAGCATCGCGTGCCAGCCGGCGAGCAACGCCGCGATCAGCAGGCACAGAGTGAGCGGCAGGAAGGGCGGCTCGAACGCGAGCTTGAGCAGGTTGGGGTTGCTCCCGAAGCCGTGGAGGGTGAGATCGAAGGCGATGCCGCGATCGCCATCGTCGAACCAGTCGAGCAGCTGCATCGCCCGCTCGGCGCCCGCCAGCGTCTTGAGGCCCTGATTGTCGAGCAGGTCGGGATCGGCGACGATCAGCGTCGGCTGGTTCTTCAGCGTGGCGACCAGGGCGCCGCCATGCCCGTCGCCGATCACCGGCTCGAGCGCTTCGCCCGAGATGGTCCTGAGGCCCTCTGCATTCTCCTGCACCTGGGCCTGGGTGACCTGGGCGATCTGCCGCGAGGCCTCGCGAGGCGGGAGGCTGCCGAACGACCGCACCCAGGCCGGCTTGTCGGGCCGGGGCATGGTCAGCCATTTGGGCAAGACCAGGATCGTCGGCTGCGAAGCGCGGCGATCGATGATCCGCTTCACCGTGTCGGGACTGGTCGTCGGCTCCAGCGTCACCACCAATATGTCGCTGGTGTCGAGCTCGCCGTCGCGGCGGACCATCTTCACCGTGCCATGGACGCGCCGCACCAGGTCCGCCGCGCCGGCAAAGCCCACCGCCGAAGTGGCGAGCGCATGGTTGCCCGGGCGCTGCGCGGGTTGCAGGTCGTCGGCATAGGCGGTGAGCAGCAGGAAGGCGACGAAGCCGACCACGCCGAGCAGCACGAGCACCAGGACGGTGCGCAGCGTGAAGGGCGTGGCGGTGCCTTCGCCGCTCATCGCCATGCCCCCGGCAGCGCGAAATCGCCATAGGCGGCGCGCGCTTCCTCCCAGTCCGTCCGGGCCAGGCTGTGGCCGCCGAACAGGCTGCGCTCCACCGGCGTGGCCATCGCGGCGAAGGCGCGGCGGACGATGCCGGGCATCCATTCGGATCCCGCGATCTCGCGGCTGGTGAGGGCGGGGCGGAGCAGGCGCGGGCGATGGCGCTGAATGTCCTCCAGGCTGCGCTGGAGCAGCAGGTGCACGGCTTCCTCGTAACGCCCCTGGGCCGCCAGCGCCTCGGCATCGGCGAGCAGCGCGCGCGCGGCCTTCTCGCTCGGGCGCCAGGCCGCGACATCCTGTGTCGCCGTGGCCTCGGCATCGCCCGAGGGCCGGGCGCGGATCAGCGAACTGACGACGAGATAGAGAATGATCGCCGCGCCGATCACCACACAGGCCAGGAGGATCCAGCCCATATAGGGCGCAACCCCGTCGAGCTGCCTTGCCAGCCAGCGCATCCAGGGCGGAATCTCGGGCGGCTTGGCCGTGCTCATCTCGAACTGGATGTCGGAGCGTGCGCGCAAGGCCTCGTGCGCCCTGGCGACGGACTGTGCAGTCGATCCCTGTACGGTCACGTCGAATCCCCCACGCGCCCCTTGCTACCGGAACAGCTCGCCGCGGGAAACCCGGCAAGACTGGACTTTGCACCCGTTTTTGTTCAGTTTTTCTTCAGCGTCGATTGCACTTCGATGAAAGAGGGGAAATCATGGCTGAAGCGGATCTTGGTGGAGCGCGCTACGAAATCGGCGCGGTCATTTCGCGCGCGTTCGAAACGATCGGGTCGAATTTCCTGCTATTCTGCGGACTTGCGCTGGTGCTGGCAGGCACGCCGCAATTCGTGCTGGGATATTGGCAGGCGAGCAATTTCAACCTGCACGCTGGTGCGGCGGACGCCGCGATCTTCGCCAGCGGCGCCTATTGGGGCATGGCGAGCCTCACCTGGCTGGTCTCGATCGTCACCGGGGCGATCCTCCAGGCCGCGCTCACCCGCGCAACGGTGATGCACCTCTCGGGCGAGACGCCGCAGTTCGGTGCGCTTCTCGCAGTGGGGATCAGCATGATCCTGCCGATGATCGCGATCGGCCTGCTCGCAGGCATCGGCGTCGGCATCGGCATGCTGCTGCTGATCGTGCCGGGCGTCATCCTCTGGCTGGTCTGGGCGGTGGTCACGCCGGCCTATGTCCAGGAGAAGGTGGGAATCTTCGAGGCCTTCAGCCGCAGCGCCGCGCTGACCAGCGGTGCGCGCTGGCGCATCTTCCTGACGATGCTGATCGTCCTCGTCCTGCTCTGGGTGCTCAGCATCCCGGTGAGCTTCCTCACCGCGGCGATGATCGCGACCGGCAATGCCTTCCTGACCGCGTTCGTCGGCGCCGCCGTGGGGGCGATCGGCAGCATGGTCATGGTGGCGGTGCAGGCAAGCATCTATGTCGAGTTGCGCCAGCTCAAGGACGGCATCGCGCCTTCCGATCTCGAGGCGATCTTCGCCTGAGGCAAGGTGCGGCGGCCCCGCCAAGGGGCCGCCGCTTCTCCCGATCGGGCCGTCAGCCGCCGAAGCGGAGGACAATCCGCAGGCCGGGGGCCGCGTCGGACAACTCCATCGTCGCGAAATGCGCGCGGGCAATGGCCGTCGCCAGGCTGAGTCCCAGGCCGTGCCCGGGTGTCGACCGGCTGCGCTCCAGCCGGACGAAGCGCTGGAGGACGCGCGTGCGCTCCGCAGGCGGGATGCCTGGTCCCGTGTCGGCAACGACCAGGCGTACGGCATCTGCCTGCCGCTGCACGCGGATCGCGATCCGCGTTCCGGAAGGCGTATGCCGCAGCGCGTTCTCGACCAGGTTCGCGCACATCTGCGCGAGCAGGTGCCGGTCGCCCGCGATCATCGCCTCCGCATCGGCATCGAGAGCGATTTCGTGGCCGGTCGCCTCCGCGCTCGCGCGAAAGGCGTCCGCGACGCGCTCCGCCACTTCCGACAGGTCGACCGGCCTGAACGATTCGCGGACCCGATAGGTCTCCACTTCCGAAATCCGCAGCATCGCCGTGAAGATGTCCAATATCTCCTCGCTCGAATCCGCGGCGCGGCGGATGGCTTCGCGATAGCCATCGGCATCGAGATCGGTCTCGAGCGCCGTTTCCAGTATCTGTTTCTGGCGCGCCAGCGGCGTCCGCAGGTCATGCGCGATGTCGGTGGTGACCTGCTGCAGATTGTCGAGCAGCGATCCGATGCGATCCAGCATGCGGTTGAGCGTTTCGGCCAGCCTGTCGAACTCGTTCGGCACGTCGTCGCGGTCGACGCGGCGGCTCAGATCGCCGTCGATGATCGCTTCCGCCGTCGCGTGGATGCGCCCCAGGCGTTGCCGGACCACGAAGCCGAGCCCCCAGGCGCAGATCATGCCGAACAGCAGCATCGCGCCGAATGCCGCGGAGAAGATCATGAGGATGGAGCGGTCGATCTCGTCGATCGGCGTGCGATCCGCCGCCACCACCAGCACATGTCCGCCCTGCAGCGGCGTCGCCAGGGCCTGGGCCACGTTCGCGCCCTCGCGGGCATCATGGAACGGCAGCAGTTCGTGCCAGCCCGGGCGCGGCAGGGCAGCGTCGAACTTGCCCGCCACCTTGGTGCCGGAACCGGCGAAGAGCATATAGCCCAGCCCGTTGGTGTTGTGGCCGTCCTCGCGCCGCGCGATGGCTATGGCGAGCGCGGCGATCCCGTCCTGTTCGGCGACCGTCTTCAGGCTGCTGGTCTCGGCGGCGATGCGATGGTCGAGCTGCTGTTCCAGCGCCTCGTGCGACACGAAATAGACGATCCCGCCGAGCAGGATGGTGGCGATGGCGAGCGCGAGGCTGGCGAGCGCGGCGAGCCCGAAGGTGGAGCGGGGCAGATGCGGTTTCATTCGGTGCGGATCGTGTAGCCGGCGCCCCGCACGGTGAGGATCGCATCGCTATCGAAGCCGGCGTTGAGCTTCGCGCGCAACCGGCTGATATGCGTCTCGACGATGTTGGTGCGCGGATCGAAATCGAACTCCCAGACTCGCTCGAGCAGCATCGTCTTGGTCATCACCCGGTCCGAATTGCGCATCAGCTCCTCCAACATCAGCACTTCGCGCGGCTGGAGATCGATCGGGCTTCCGCCGCGCGTCACGCGCCGCCGCCGCAGGTCCAGCTCGATGTCGCGGACCCGCAGCACGGTTTCGGCCGGCATGGCGGAAGTCGCGGGGCGGCGGATCAGCACGTTGAGCCGGGCGCGCAGTTCGGAAAAGGCGAACGGCTTGACCAGATAGTCGTCGGCGCCGCTCTCCAGCCCTTCGACCCGGTCCGCGATCTTCGCCATCGCGGTGAGGAGCAGGACCGGCGTGGCGATCCCGCCGGCCCGGATCATCCGGAGAACCGCGAGTCCGTCGATCACCGGCAGCATCCGGTCGAGGACGATCGCGTCGAACTGCTGCTGCGTCGCGTGGAACAGCGCATCGGGGCCGTTCGCGGCGACGGTGACGTTCATGCCGGATTCCGTCAGCCCCTTGGCGAGATACTCGGCGGTTTCGCGGTCGTCTTCGGCGATCAGGATCTTCATGGCGACGTGCGTCTCTATCTGCTGCCGACGGGAAGCGCTTCCCCCGTAGTGGATGGCGTATCGGGCTGTGAAGCCCACCCTCCGCCGAGCGCCCGGAACAGTGCGACCTGGGTCAGGGCGATCCTGAGGTCGGACGCGATCAGCAGGGCCTCGGTGTCGTTGCGCGTGCGCTCGGCGTCGACGACCTGCAGATAGCTGTCGGCGCCCAGGCGGAAGCGCGCTCCGGCGCGCGTCACGACCTTGATGGCTTCCGCGAGTGCGCCGTGCAGATCGGCGTTGCGGCGCTGTTCCGCCTGATAGTCGGCAAGTGCGGTCTCGACTTCGCGCAGCGCGCGCAGCACCGCGACGTCCCAGCCGGCCAGGGCAGCTTCCTGCGCTCCCCTGGCCGCGGCGATCCTGGCGCGCGCGGCGCTCTGGTTGGGGAAGGCCCAGTTGATCAGCGGAGTGAGGAAGCCGGTGAAATCGCCGCCGAGCAGGCCGGCCGATCCGCCCAGCTGGAACCGCGGGTAGAGATCGGCGGTGGCGACGCCGATCCGCGCGGCGGCCGCCGCGAGCTTGCGTTCGGCCTCGCGAATGTCCGGCCGCCGGGCCAGCAGGGCGTTGCCATCGCCCACCGGCAGGGCCTGGCGCGCAGTCGGTGCAGCCGTGCAGGGCAGCGCCAGATGTGCCGCCTCCTTCGGCGGCAATCCCTCGAGCGTGGCGAGCTGGAACAGGGCGCGCGCGCGGTCCGCGTCGAATGCCGGCAATGCGGCGCGGGTGCGCTCGACCAGGGTCTTCGACTGGGCGAGTTCGAAGGGGGAGGCTTCGCCTGCGTCGAGCTGGCGGGCAATCAGGTCGTAACCCTTTTGTTGCGCCGCAAGCTGCGCCTCGGCGATCCGCTTCCCCGCAACGGCGCCGCATGCCGCCGCATAGGCGGAAGCGGTATCGGCAGCGACGGCGACGCGCACCGTGTCGCGCGCGGCTTCGCTGGCCTGAAGATCGGCCCGGGCGGCCTCGGCGGTCGCACGCAGCCGGCCGAACAGATCGACTTCATAGGCAATGGTCGCGGCGAGGTCGTAGCTCGATTTCGGCACGGCGCCGGTGCTCGGTTGCCGTTGCGCCGGGCTGGGGCCTGCGCCGCTTTCGAGCATGGTGTTCGGAAGCTGCGCCGCCCAGGCGCCGCGCACCGCGGCGCGGGCCGTTTCGAGATTGCCGAGTGCCACCCGGATATCGGCATTGGCGGCCAGCGCCCGCCCGACATGCGCATCGAGTGCCGGGTCGTCGAACAGCCGCCACCAGTCGTCGGGCACCGGGGCCGAGGCGATCCCCGCCTCCGAAGCGCCCAGGAATGCCCCCTGCGCGGGCGGCGGCGCGACGGGAGCGACGTGCCGGGGCCCCGCCGCGCAGCCCGTCGTCAGCGCGAGCGCGCCGGCCACCGCGACCTGCGGGAAACGGATATTCATGCCGGAACAACCTTTCCTTCGAGTGCCGCGCCGTGCTCGTCGCGGGGTTTGCGCCTTTCCCGGCCAAAGCGCCCGTACAGCGACGGCATCAGCAGCAGGTTGAGCGCCGTCGAGCTGACCAGGCCGCCCAGGATGACCAGCGCCATCGGATGCTCGATCTCGTGCCCAGGCGCGTCGCCGCGCACGACCAGCGGCAGCAGCGCCAGCGCCGCGCACGAGGCGGTCATCAGGATCGGCACCAGCCGCTCCTCCGCGCCGCGCAGCAGCAGTGCCGGCCCCCAGGGCTCGCCCTCCTCATATTCGAGGTGGCGATAATGGCTGATCAGCATGATGCCGTTGCGCGCCGAGATTCCGAGCACCGTGACGAAGCCGACCAGCGAACCGAGCGACAGGACGCCGCCCGACAGCAGCACCGCGACCACGCCGCCCACCAGGGCGAAGGGCAGGCTGATGCCCACCAGCGCGGTCACCCGGAACGAGCGGAACTCGAGCCAGACGAGCAGCAGGATGCCGAGCAGGCAGAGCGCGCCCAGGGTCGCGAGCTGCCGGCGCGATTTCTGCAGCGCTTCGAATTCACCGATCACTTCGGGATGATAGCCGGTGCCGAACGTGAAGCCGCTCACCTTGGCCTGCACCGCGCGGGCGACCGCGCCCAGGTCCGATCCCGACACGTTCATCGTCACGTCGATGCGGCGCGAGCCATTCTCGCGCTTGATCTCGTTCGCCGCGGGCATGACCATCACATCGGCAACTTGCGAGAGGCGGACGGCGGTGCCGCCGGGCAACTGGATCAGCGCATCGCGGATCGATCGCAGGTCCGCCCGAGCGGCGGGAACGCCCCATACCACCACGTCGGTCGAACGATTGCCTTCGTAGAGCTCGCCCGCCTTGCTCCCCTGGATCAGGGTCGCCGCGGTGCGGCGGACATCGCCGGTGGTCAGGCCATAAGCGGCCAGATCGGCGGGGCGCGGGCGCACCTGGATCTGCGGGATCGCGGCCTGCATCTCTACCTTGAGCTCGCTGGTGCCCGGAACGCCCTCCAGTTCCTTCTTGAGCCGATCGGCGGTCTGGCGGAGCGTCGCCATGTCGGGTCCGTAGACGCGCACGACGATACTGGCACCCGCGCCGCTCAGCACTTCCTTGATGCGTTCGCGCAAATAGGTGAGCACGTCGCGATAGAGGCCGGGATAGCCGTCGATGACTTGCTGGATCTTCCGGACCGAGCCGTCATAATCGGCCTTTTCGTCGAGGCTGATCCACAGCTCGGTGAAATTGGGGCCATAGACTTCGTCGCCGGCCTCGGCGCGGCCGATATGCGCGCCGAAATTGCGCACGCCGGGGATCGCGCGGAGTTCCTTCGAGGCGCGGATGGTGATCCGCTCCATCGCCTCCACCGAAGTGCCCGGCTTCTCGACGAAGTGCATCAGGAAGTCGGTTTCGCGGAAATTGGGGAGGAACTGGTCCTTGAAACCGGCATAGCCGATCCCCGCGAGCAACAGGCCGCCCGCGACGACGCCGATCGCCGTGCCCGGCCGGACGATGACGACGGGCAGGAAGCGGCGATAGGCGGCCTTCAGGCGGGCGACCAGGCGCGTTTCCCGGTGGACCTGCGTGCCGCCCGGCAGCAGCATCAGGCAAAGCGCCGGGGTGACGGTGAGCGCCACCAGCAGCGAGCAGCCGATCGCGAGGACATAGGCGGTGGCGAGCGGGCGGAAGAAGGTGCCGGACACGCCGTCGAGGAAGAAGATCGGCAGGAACACCAGCATGACGATCAGGCTGGCGAACACCACTGCGGTCCGCACCTCGAGCGAAGCGGAGAGCACCACCGCGAAGGGCGCGCGGGGCGATCCGGCCTCGCGATTGAGCCGCAGCCTTCGCCCGATATTCTCGACGTCGATGATCGCGTCGTCGACGATCTCGCCCAGCGCGATCACCAGGCCGGCGATCACCATGGTGTTGATGCTCATCCCCGATTTGGCGAGGACGAGCGCGGCGCCGAGCAGCGAGAGGGGAATCGCGGTCAGGCTGATGGCCGCCGAGCGCCAGTCGCGAGTGAACAGGATCAGCACCGCCGCGACGAGGATGCAGCCGATCCACAGCGCTTCGGTGAGGTTTCCGATCGAGCGTTCGATGAAGGTGGCCGGGCGGAAGATCGTCGAATCGATCTGGACGTCCCTGAGCCCGGGACGCAGTTCCTTCAGCGCCGCCTCGACGCCACGCGTCACCGCCAGCGTGTTGCCGCCCTGCTGCTTCTCGACGATCAGCAGGATGCCCGATCCATCGTTGATGATCGCGCCGCCGATGGGTGCGGCATGACCCTCGACCACGGTGGCGACATCGCGGAGGCGGACGGGGGCGGTGCCGGCAAGCCTGACCACCGTATTGCCCAGATCGTCGGCGCCGGCGATCGGCGAGAGATGGCGGACCGCGAGGCGCTGATTGGGCGTATCGACGAACCCGCCGCCCAGCGTCACCGCGGCGTCGCCCGCGGCCTTCTGCACCTCGGCCAGGGTCACGCCCATCTGCTGCAGCCGGCTCGGATCGACGAGCACCTGGAGCTGGCGATCGCGCTGGCCCCAGACTGCGACATTGGCGACGCCCGGAACGCCCATCAGCTTGGGCCGGATCGTCCAGCGCACCAGTTCGGAGAGCTGGATCTGGCTAAGCCGGGAGGATGTGATCCCGACCTTCATCGCGCGGCTGGTCGCCGAAAGCGGCGGCAGCATCGTCGGCGGCCGGACGTTCGCGGGAAGGCGCGGCGCGGCGATCGCGACGCGTTCCTGCACGAGCTGGCGCGCGCGGACGACGTCGGTGCCCTCCTGGAAGATCAGCTGCACCGAGGACAGGCCGAGCACCGATTTCGAGCGCAGCGTCCTGAGGCCCGGCGTGCCATTCACGGCGAATTCGAGCGGCGTGGTGACGAGCGCCTCGACCTCCTCGGTCGACAGGCCGGGGGCCTCGGTCTGCACCTCGACCATCGGCGGCGCGAATTCGGGGAACACGTCGAGCGGCACGTCCTGACTGGCGCGGACGCCGAAGAAGACCAGGACGAGCGCCAGCGCGATGACGAGTACGCGCTGCCTGAGCGCGGCGGCGATGAGCCAGTTCAGCACGGCCGGGCCCTCACTTCGCGCCGAATTCGGTGCCGAACAGTTCGGCGGCGCCGGCGGTCACGGCCTGGTCGCCGGGCTTCAGCCCCATGGCGAGCATGGCAGTGCCCTCGCGGATCCCGGCAAGCTGGACGCGCCGGCGCTCGAACGTGCGCGGTGCGGTCCGTACATAGACCCATTCGCCGCCATAGGCGTCGTGCAGGATCGCGGATGCGGGGACGGCCAGGCCTTGCGCGGCATTGCCCACCGCCGGCAGCGCGACGGCGACACGCTGGCCGACGCCGAGCGCACGCGTGTTCGGGATTGCATAATAGAGATCGATGCTGCCGGCGGTGACGTTGGCAGAGGGCGGCGCGGCCACGGGACGCCCCGACAGGCTCCGGGCCCCTTCGCCCAGCGGCCGGATCGTGGCGGGTGCGCCGCGATCGATGCGCGTCACGTCTGCGGCCAGCACGGGCACGCGCACCCACAGGATGCTCTGGCGCCCGAGCGCCGCGACCGGCGCGCCGAGCAGGTGGCGCTGCGCGCGGGCGGTTGCCAGATCGGCCTGGGCGACTGCGGCGGCGGCGAGCGCGTCGTCGCGCGCCCTGACGCTGCCCGCTTCCTCCCGGACCAGCGCATCGGCGCGTCGTGCATTGATTTGCGCCACGCGCGCCTGGGCGGCGGCGCGGGCGATGTCGCCATCGGCGCGCGCCTGGCTGGCGGCGAGCGTCATCAGGTCGGTCGCGGTGGTGATCGGGACACTTCCGCGCGTGGCGGGAGGAACGACCACCTCGCCGTGCGTCGCCACCATGTCGCGCGCGCGCCCGGGGCCGGCCGCGGCGACGGCAATGCCCAGCCGGCGCTCCGCCTCGGGCGTGAGCGTTATCCGCATGAGCTCGGATTCGTGCGCGACGGGATCGACCTTGGCCGGCTTGATGGCGGCATGGGTGTCGGACGGGCCGCTACAGGCGGAAAGCGCCAGCAGGGCGAGGCACGGCGCGGCGCCGCTCAGGGCGATCCACAGGGCCGCGTCGCGCGACCGGACGCGCGGGAGCTCCCCGGAACGCCGCCGCGCACCGGCCGGCGGCTGGAGCGCAAGTTCGAGAAGCATCCGGCAACCCTCCACGTGGAATTCGTGGTCGCGGGTCTAGCGGCCGGCAGCTTCGCGGATTTCCGCCGGAACTATACGAGATGCGAAGGTTGCAATGCTCCGGGGGACGCCCTCCGAACGGACTTCAGAGGGAAGCCCGGGAGGCGGGCAGGAACGAAGCGATCGAGGTGAGCGCGCCCACTGCCAGGTGCGTGACCAGCGTCAACGCCGCGACCAGCATGGTGGCGGCCGCAAGGCCGGAGCCCGGCCCCAGCAACGCGAGGACCAGCGGCGCCAGCAGCGCGTCGCGGGCCGGCACCAGCGGCAGGCGATGGACCATCATGCGCAGCGTCGCCACCGCGATGAGGATCATGGGCGAAAGGCCGGGCAGCAGCAGCTTCCAGAGCAATGCCGTGAACACCAGGCCCAATATGATCCTGAGGCCGTGCAGGCAGAAAGTGACGACCAGGTCGCGCCGCGAAAGGGTAAGCAGCGAGACGAACCGCCGCATCACCAGGATCCCGAGCGAAGAGAGGATGATGACGGCGACGGAGGCGGCGAAGCTGTTGAGCAGCGTGCCGCCGGCGATCGCATAGAGCAGCGGGGCGTTGATCACCATCATCGCGAGCGTGGCGAGATTGCCGGCCAGCGCGGAGAGGACCGCGACGTCGCGCAGCGTGCCGAAGACGGAGCCCTTGAGCGGCTGGTGCTGCCGCGCCCAGAGATAGAATTGCGCGTCGCCCGAATAGCCGAAGACGATCTCGTTCGCGACCTGCTTGCGGAACAGGGCCGGCAGGGCATCGGCGCGCAGCTTCCACAGCCGGCGGAGGATCAGCCACTCCATCGCCGGGCCCAGCGCGTAGAAGAGCGCGAAGCAGAGCCAGAACCAGGGATTGGCGGGCGCGGCGGCGAAGCGCGAGGTATCGATCCCGCCGAGCTGGACCAGGACGGCGAGCAGGATCGCCGTCGAGAGGCCGAGGCCCGCGAGCGTCAGCAGCCACTCGCGGACGGGTGGCGTGGGGGGAAACAGCAGCGCGGCCTGATCGGCGCGCGCGTTCATCTGGCTGGCGGAACTGGCCATGCGAACTCGTCGATTTGAGATGGGGTGGAGGTCGTGTGCGCCTCGCCGCGTGCGGCGGCGACAAAGGTATCGAGGTAGATTCCGGCGGACTGCTCGATCGTGAAGCGGCGCACATGCTCCCCTCGGCTGGCATGCGGCGCCGGCGCGGAGTCCGCGTCCGCGATCGCGGCGGCGAACGCGGCCTCGTTGCGCGCCACGATCATGCCGTGACGGCCCTCGCCGAGCACGCTGCGCACGCCCGCGCCGCTGTCGGTCGAGATCACCGCGAGTCCGGCCGCGAGCGCCTCGATCAGGACGGCGGGGACGCCTTCATAGCGGGAGGAGAGCAACAGGGTATCGAAACCCGGCAGCTGCGATGCGGCGTCGGATACGTGGCCGGCGAAATCGACGCGCTCCGCGATGCCGAGAATTGCCGCCAGCGCCTCCAGCGCCGCGCGGTCCGGGCCGTCCCCATAGATCGTCAGCGTCTCGCCGGCGCACGCGCCGCGTGCGAAGGCACGCAGCATCAACGGATAATCCTTTTGCGGCGCCAGGCGCCCGATCGCGACGAACCGGCGGGGCGCGCCCGCGCGGCGCGGCGCCGGCACACGGATCCGGGCTTCCTCGATCGCCGGGTCGTGGACCACCCGGAACGTTCCGCGCATGCCGGGGGGCAGATCCTTGGCGATTGCCTCGTCCATGATCACCCAGGCCCATGCGAAGCGCGCCTGCATACCCAGCCAGAGCCGCCAGAAGAAGCGCCCCGTCGGCTTCAGGTCGCGCCGGGCCAGGTCGTTGCTGATCTTCACCACGATCGCCGGGCAGCGCTTGCCGAAGCGCAACCGCATCGCGGCGGCAACGATGGTGTAGGTGCTCCCGGAGACGAACAGCACGTCCGGGCGGGTCCGGCGTATCTCGGCGGGCAGCCTTGCGATCATCCAGAGGGTTTCCCACCAGGCGGTGCCGATCGAAGGCTGGGACGGGGTGGTATAGGCCAGGCCGTCGGCCAGTTCGGCGCGAAGCGCCCCGTCCTCGCGGCCCAGGAAAAGCGGTGCCTCCACGCCCATCGCGCGCCAGTGCCTGACGAGGCGCAGCGCGACGCGCTCCACACCGCCCGGCTCGAAGCTGTGCAGGAACGTCAGGACGCGCACGCAAGGTCCCCGACCATGTCGCGATACTGGCTGGGAACATGGGTCCGCGCGATCTTCGCCACGGTCCGCCGAATGCTCGAAAGCGTCGCCGGCACCGTCACGTCGCCCGGATGCACGCCGAGCCGCACGACCCGGGGCAGCGGGATCGTCCGGGCGACGCTGGCGACGGCGAGCGACGAGAGCATGCGCGCGCGCGTGCGCGTTGCCCAGGTGATCACGGGGGACTTGAGGAATATGCGCCCGGTATCCGGCGCCCAGACGCGCATATGGTCCTCGGCGAGTGCGATGCCGAGCGTCTTCATGGCGCTGTGCGCGCCATCGCCGTAGAGCCAGGCCGGCGCGATGAAGCCGGCAATGGGGCGGCCGGTGATGTCCTCGATCAGGGTCCGGCCGGCGCGGATGCGGCGCTCGGCCTCCTCGGCATCCAGGCCGAGAAATTCTCCTTCGCCCGCCGTCATCCGGCTCGCCTTGACCCGGTCCTGCCAGGAAGCGTGCTCGGCCTCGTCCAGATGGCTGTAGCCATGGAGGAACATCTCCACCCCATCCTCGGCCCAGCGCCGCAGGCGGGCCGCGAAGGGCGAGCCCGGCCGGATCTCCGCCTCTCGCCAGAAGTCGGGCACCACGAGCATGGCCGGGCGCTCCACGCCCGACGAAGCGAGCTCCTCGACGAGCCGATCGATCGCCGGCTCGTGGCGCGGCGACACGTCATGGATCGAGGCGAGGAGCCGGCGGGGCGGTGTTGTTCCGGTGCGGGTCACATGGGCAAGACGCCGCCGCCGGCCGGCTCCACAGCCATGCCGCGATTTTTTTCGTCAGAAACTGCGGGAAACGGAAAGCGAAAAGGTGCGCGGCCGAAGCGGCGTGTACTGGTGTTCGCTGTGGATCGAGAAGGGATTGCCATAGGCGAAGCTGTCCGCACGCGCGTCGAGCAGATTGTCGACGTCGAGGGCCAGGGTGAACGGCCCGACGGTCGTCGTCGCGCCGGCGCGCGCCAGCGCATAGTCGCCCATGCCGCGGTCCAGGCCGTCGTCGAAGCTCAGCCGGGAAGCGCCGACATAGTTGAAGGCGGCATAGGGCGTGATCTCGTGCCCGAACAGGCGGACGGTGCGCGCGATCGCGAAGTCGCCGGCAAGGTCGGGGACGACGGGCAGGCGACGATCCTTGGGCAGGCGCGTGCCGTCCGCCGCGTTGGTCAGCCTTGGGCGCTGGATGGTGAAGCCGCCGCGCAATTGCCAACCCCCGCCCGGGCGCCAGGTCGCGCTTCCTTCCACTCCGAATATCGTCGCGTCGCCGGCATTATGGGTGGCGACCAGGCCCGCGGGCTCGAGATAGTCCGACTGGATATTGTGCCAGACGGCGTGAAAGCCGGCAAAGGTGAGATCCAGCCGGCCGCCGTCGAAGCTCGCGCGGCCGCCGGCTTCTATGCTGCGGACGGAATCCCCGACATAGCGGCCGGTCCGGCTGTTGCTGGGATCGATGCCGCCCGGCCGATAGGCGGTGCCCAGCCGGACATAGAAAAGGCGATCGTCCGCGAGCTGATAGGAAAGCGAGGTGCTGGGCGTGAAGCCGATCACCGCGTGATTGACCTTCCGCGCGTCGAGCTCCTCCTGGCGCTCGTCCTCGGTCGTGGCGCGGAACAGGCGCATGCCGATCGCCAGCTTGAGGCGTGGGGCGAGCGGATAGGCGCCGTCGGCGAACAGCGATGTCTCGGTAACCCGGCGATGGAGCGCGAAGTAGTCGGGTACGGTGATGGTCGCCGTTTCTATCGCGCCCGTCGCGCGCGTCACCGCCGAGATGTAGGAGACGCCCGCGGTCCAGGCGAAGGCGCTGCCGGGTGCCGAGGTCAGCCGCACTTCCTGGTCGAAGACGCGATAGGCGCGGCCGTCGCGGTAGCGCAATGCGCCGGGCACGCCGAGTTGGGTGGCCGCGGCGCTCGCATCGAACACGTCATGCTGGTCCTGCCAGGCATGGCTGGTGACCGCGGTGAGCCGTAGCGCGCCGATCGGGCCGGAGACGATCGCCTGCCCGAGCCCGAAGACGCCGCGGCGCGGTTCCCGCTGGGAGATGTTGCGCGTCAGGTCTTCATAGTCGCGATCGACATATTGGCTGTCGGCGGTGTGGCTCACTTGATAGGCGCCGATCAGGTCGGTGGTCCATCCGGTCGCGGACGCGAGGCGGAGCGCGGCGCGGCCGCCGGCGATGCGCGTGCGATTCACGTCCGACGGGCCATCGGCGTCGTCGACCCAGCCCGCATCGCTGCGCGCATAGCCCACCAGGCGCAGCGCTGCCAGATCGCTGACGAGCGGCAGGTTGAGCATCGCCTCGGCATTCGCGCCCAGGCCGCCCGATCCGACCATTTGCCCGCCCATGGTCGCCGTACCCGATGTGGAGCCGATCACGGGCCGATTGGTCACGATGCGATAGACGCCGCCGAGCGCGCCGGTGCCGTAGAGCGGCCCCTGCGGCCCCTTCAGGACTTCGACACGGGCGATGTCGGTGAGATAGAGCCCGGGCTCCGCGGCGTCGTAGGTGACGCGGCCCTCGTCGACCTGGACGCTCACCGTGGACTGGCTGAAGCCGTTGAAGGGGCTGTCGGCAAGGCCGCGGATGAAGGACCTCTCCCGGCCCAGGCCGCCATTGGCCACGTTCAGGCCCTCGATGGCGCGCGCCACGTCGCCGGCGCGAGTCGCCCGGTCCTGTCGCGCGGGATCGCGCGGCACATAGACTGCGATCGCCCCGGCGATCGACGACAGGGCCTCGGGCAGTTTGCGCGCGGTGACCACGATTTCCTCGTCGGCGGTCGCGGTGGCTTGCAGTTCCGGTGCGGCGGGCGGGGCGGGGCGGCGTGCTGCGGAGCGGGGACGCGCCGCGATCCGGAAGGCCCTGGGGCCTATCCGCACCGCATGCACCGGCGTGCCCTGCAATATGCGGTCCAGCGCGTCGCGTGCGGTCATGTGCCCCCGTGCGGCGCGCGTGCGCGCGGTGGGCAGGCGGACGTCATAGACGAACGAGACGCCGGTCTGGGCCGAAAGCGCCTCGAGGATGTCGGCCAGGTTGCCGGCGGGCAGGGAAATCGCGAAACGCTCGTCCCGCGCCTGGGCGGGAGGCGGCAACAGGGCGCTAGCCGCCAGTACGATCGACCAACCGGACCGTCTGACCATCGCTGTCCGCATGCAGCCCCGTCAATTGGGTGAGGGTGGAAACCATTGCCTGTCGGTCGCCGGGCGCGAGCACGCCCGAGAAGGGGCGTTGTGCAGCGGGACCGGAAACCGACACGGGCTGCCCCGTGTAGCGGGCGATGTCGGCGGCGACCAGTGCGAGCGGGGTCTGATCATAGACGAAACGTCCGCTGCGCCAGGATGCGATGTTCGTCACCCGTGCCGGGCGCAGCGTGACCCTGCCGGCCCGGGCGATCGCCTCCTGGCCGGCCGCGACCAGCGTTTCCGCGGTCTGGCCGGGCAATTGGAGCGCGACGGTGCCTTCCTCGACGGACAGGCTCAGCACCCCATCGGCGGAGTTGACTGCGAAGCGGGTCCCCACGTCACGGATGCGATACCCGTCCACCTCGACGACGACGCTCCGCGCGGGATCGTGGCGGATGCTGAAGAAGGCGCTGCCGCGCAGCCGCATCGGCCCGCCTGCCTCGGGCGCGGAGAGGCGGGAGCCGGCGCCGAGCGAGGCGGTGACGCCATGGGCAAGCTGCACGGTGCGCGTCGTCCTGGCCGCGCTGGCGAATTCCCGCGCGGGCGGTGCTTCGGGCTGCGCGTCGTCCTGGAAGCCGATGCCGAGGGCAAGGGCGATCGTCGCCGCCGCGGCGATGCCCGAACCGATGGCCCAGCGCGGCAAGCTGCGCACGGGCATCTCCGGCGTTCCGCCGTGGATCGCCGGCCGGGGCAGCGTCGCGTCGATCCGCGCGTCGAGCAGCGCGATCTCGTCATAGGCGAGACGATGGCGCGGATCGGCTTCCAGCCAGCGGGTGAAACCCCGCCATTTCATGTCGTCATGCTGTTGCGCGACGTGCCAGCGCGCCGCAGCCTCGTGGATATCCTCGTTCATCGCCCGTTCCCGGCATCGGTTCGAGCCGATGCCTCCCTGTTATCGTATGAGACGCCACCATATCGGTGGCACCTCAGTTCTCCAGCGCGCGACGCAGATGCGCCATCGCAACGGCGATGTGTTTCTCGACGCCGCTTCGGCTGATGCCCAGCCGCGCCGCCACTTCGGCATGGGGCAGGCCTTCGAGCTTGTGGAGCCGGAATGCGCGTCCCGCGCCCTCCGGCAGGCGTTCGATCGCCGCATGCAGCGCCGCATTGTCCTCGCGGGCGATCATCGCGTCGAGTGCCCGGGGCTGCGGATCGACGCGGTCGCCGGCAATGGTCTCGGCCTGGCTGTCGCTCCAGTCCTTGTCGCGCGCCTCGCGGCGGCGCGCCTCGCGGATGCGGTCGAGCACGAGATTCTGGGCGGCGCGATAGAGATAGGCGCGGCCATTCGCGATCGGGCCGGGTGGCGCCTCGCGGGTGCGCAGCCACAGTTCCTGGAGGAGGTCTTCGGCTTCGACCGGATTGCCGGTACGCGCGACCAGGAAGCGCAGCAGCTCGCCGCGCAGTTCCTGGTAAAGCTGCGTTAGTCCGGAAGCAGGAGAATGGATCGGTCGACTCCTTCCGATCGCGGGCTTTGCCCGATGTCCCCCCGCCGGGCAAGCGGGGACGGAAGACAAAAAATTCGAATCCTACTGCGGTGCAGCGTAATCGGCGGCGTCCTTGCTTCGGATGATGGAGAAGCGAGCGAAGTTCATGCCTGTCCTGCGGCAATCAGGCTCGAATCGCACCTGCGGCGTAGTTGGTGCAAGATGAGGATCGTCGATGTCAGCGCCTTCTACGCGCCCAAGGGCGGGGGCGTGCGTGCCTATGTCGATCGCAAGCTGGCAGCCGCGGCGGCGCTGGGCCATGAGGTCATCGTGCTGGCCCCGGGCAAGCACGATGCCGTGATCCGGCGCGGCCCCGGCGCGGTGCTGGAGACGCTGGCCTCCCCGCCGTTTCCGCTCGATCGGCGCTATCGCTACTTCGACAATGAAAAGACGCTCCATCGCGCCCTGGATCGTTGGCGCCCCGATTTCGTCGAGGCGTCCTCGCCCTGGGGCAGCGCCTCGATGGTGGCACGCTGGGACGGCGCCGCGCCGCGTGCGCTGGTCATGCACGCCGACCCGCTCTCCGCCTATGCCTATCGCTGGTTCGGGCCGGTCGCGAGCATCGAGACGATCGATCGCGGGTTCGACTTCTTCTGGCGACATTTGCGCCGGCTGGGCGAGGCCTATGATCTGGTCGTCAGCGCCAGCGGGGAGTTCGCGGCGCGGCTGAGCGGTGGCGGGATGCCCGGCGTGGTCACCATTCCGATGGGGGTCGAGCCGGGAATCTTCGGGCCCTGGCATCGGGACCCGCACTATCGCGCCGCGCTGCTCGCCGAATGCGACCTCGATCCCTCCGCCACCCTGCTGGTGGGAATCGGCCGCCACGCGGCGGAGAAACGCTGGGGCATGGTGATCGACGCGGCCCTTTCCGCGGGCACGCTGCACCCGATCGCGCTGCTGCTGGTAGGCGAGGGGCGGCTGCAGGGGCGGCTGGTGGCCCGTGCGGGCGGTTCCCCGCATATCCGGATCCCGGGGCCGCTCGCCGACCGCGCCGCGCTCGCGCGATTGATGGCGAGCGCGGATGCACTGGTCCATGGCTGCGAGGCCGAGACCTTCTGCATGGTCGCGGCCGAGGCACGGGCGAGCGGGCTGCCGGTGATCGTGCCCGATCGCGGCGGCGCCGCCGACCATGCCGATCGCGCGCCGAGCCGCAGATACCGCGCGGGAGACGTGCAGGCGCTGCGCGATGCGATCCTCGCCTTCGTCGCAGGCCGTTCCTCCGTCGCGCCGCGCACCCTGGAAGAGGCGCCGCGGACGATGGACATGCACTTTGCCGAGCTGTTCCAGGCCTATGCCCGGCTGAGGTCCGCCGTCAGCCGCGCGGCCTGAAACCTGCCCCTGCGGCCACCGGGCCGACGCGCTGCCCGGTGCCTGTCGGCCGTGGGGCGTCGCTTGTGGTTCAAGTTGCGATCGGCCGGCCCTGGCGCGCGCTGGAAGGGGCACAAGGCACCGGATCGGCTCGCATCGGCGCCCGGAGCGGTCGTTCAGCCGCTAATGGCTTGACCCTGGCTGGGCGCAGACCCACCGCACGGGGCCCACGCAATCGATATCGCTACCCGTGAACCTGCGAAGCGCAAGCGATGCCAACAGATTGAACTTGATGCGATTTCCTCGTCTAATCCCAGGTGGCTCCTACGATCTCGCGATCGACCTCGGCACCGTGAACACCGTAATCTATCTGAAGGACCGTGGCATCGTGCTCAGCGAGCCGTCGGTGGTGGCCATGGAAACGGTTGGCGGCATTTCCCGCGTGCGCGCAGTCGGCGCGGAAGCGAAGCTGATGCTTGGCAAGACCCCCGACAATGTCCGCACGATCCGGCCGATGCGCGACGGCGTGATCGCGGATCTGGAAGTCGCCGAGCGGATGATCAAATATTTCATCGACAAGGTGCGCGGCGGCACGAGGCGGCTCGGCCGCCGTCCCGAAGTCGCGATCAGCATCCCCAGCAGCGCGACGCAGGTCGAACGGCGCGCGATCCAGCAGGCAGGCACCAATGCGGGGGCCCGCAAGGTCTATCTCATCGAGGAATCCATGGCCGCGGCCATCGGCGCGGGCTTGCCCGTCACCGAACCCGTCGGTGCCATGGTCGTGGACATCGGCGGAGGGACCACCGAGGTCGCCGTGCTTTCGCTCAATGGCCTTGCGTACAGCGCCTCGGTCCGCGTCGGCGGCGACCGGATGGACGAGGCGATCGCCTCGTCCATCCGTCGCAAGCACAATCTCATGATCGGCGAGGCCACCGCCGAGCATATCAAGGTCGAGATCGGCACCGCCCAGGTTCCGGAAGACGGGATCGGCCTTGTCCGGAAAGTCAGGGGGCGAGACCTGGTCAAGGGCATGCCTTCGGAAGTGGAGGTCAACCAGGCCGAGATCGCACATGCGCTCGCGGAACTCACCGCCCAGATCGTCGAGGCGGTGCACAGCGCGCTGGAGAAGACCGAGCCCGAACTGGCCGCCGACATCTATGACCAGGGCATTGTGATGACCGGAGGGGGTAGCCTGCTCGCACATCTGGACGAAGTGCTGTCGAAGGCGACCGGATTGCCGGTCATGGTCGCGGAGAATGCGTTGATGTGCGTAGCGACGGGCGCCGGACGCGCACTCGAGGAACCGGTATATCGCGGCGCGATGTCGGCCAGCTGAGTCTGGCAACAGATCGCGGGCCTGCCGGCCGGCAGCCATGCGGGAACCTGTCGATGGACGGAGCGGCTCGATCAGGCTGGCTGGGCGCGGGAATGGTTCCGGCGCGGCCGGGGCCTGCCGTCGGTTGCTATGGCGCCGAGACCGCAACGGCCCAGGGCCCGGGGGCTTCCCGCGGCGGGCCCTGGAGATCCCTTGCGGAGAGTGCCTTGGTCGCGGTGCTCAGCGATAGCCACCGCGAACCGGCCCGCACACTTTCCAGGCGCCATTTTCCAGCTTCACGAACAGGCTGTTCGATCCGCCCAGTATCCGTCCGTTCTGATAGATCGGCGTCACGCTGCCATTGGCCGCCGCGATATTGCCTCCGACGCGCACGACCGAGCCTCGTGCGCCCGAGGCGACCGTCTGAAAGCGCAGGCCGGAAAAGTCGAACCCCCGGGATGCACGCGCGACCAGATCCATGGATTCGGGGCTCGCAAACGACATGAGCAACAGCGACATCTGTGCCTGGCTGCAGGCGAGCGGAGGGAGTGCGAGGGAGTCTCCGAGACGCAAGACGCGATACCAATTCTTTACCGCCGCGCCGGCGCCATCGAGGGGACGGCTCGGCCAGGGCGTGCTCATCGAAGCGACCGTCTGGAACAGCAGCGGGAGCCGCGCCGGTGCGTCCCGCAGGCTCGCGGCCATGCCCGCCACGTTGAGATACCCGCCCACTGAGATCGCCGCATAGTCGGTCTCGAACCCGTTGCTGGTGTCGCTCGCAAAGAGATAGGTCATGCCGCCATAGGTGCGCCGGCCGAACGTAGCGCCGCTTCCGCCCGGCATGGCCTGGACGAAACGCTGGAACAGCACCTCCGGCGTCGCCGGCAATCGAACACGTGCCTCCTCGACGACATACATCGGATCGAAGATCCGGACGACCACTTGCCCTGGCCGGCCAGTGAAGTCCTGTCCGGCCGGCTGCACCGCATAATTCTCGATATAGCGGCTCGGCTGGCGATCCGTCGTGATCACGTTCCATCCTTGGGGATAGCGAAAGGCGATCGCGCCGGAATTCGACGTAAACGTCTGAAGAGGCTGGCCCCATGCAGGCGCAATCGCGAGCAGCGCCAGTGAAAGACAAATGATCGGACGAAGCATGCGAATCCCCCCAATGCGCATCCATGGCGCAATATCCGGGTTATTCTGGAATGTGGGAAGCGGTAATCGCTTAAATCTCGCAACCATTTCGGTGCTTTTCGGTGGGCTATTGCTCAAAGGTGGCAAAGTTAACCGGAAATTTCTACACGCCAACGGCTAGGAATCTTCGCTTCAACTTGTGGGAAATGAGTGACTTCCAGTAAGTTCGGCCACGGCTTTCCGGCGCCGCCGGTGCGCGCGGGATCCCTTCCGCCCGGGAAATTTCGATCCGCTCCTAAACGATCGCGAGATTCCTCCGATTTGGATGTGAAGGGGCGGCGTGTCGTGCCGTCCGGGTTGATGTTTGGGGGAACGGATGGTTGCGATCTTCACGGGCGCCGGGACGGGGTTCGAGCGCGGTTCGGGGAGTGCCCTGGGATCGTCGGGCTTGTTGGGATCGGCCAGTGTCGGGCGCGGTGGCGAGCAGCTCCTCCTGAATGCCGCGACGGGCAACCTGCTGATCAGCCGGCAGGACGAGTTCCTGGTCGGCCGGGGCCCGGACGTTGCGGTGAGCCGGACCTATAACAGCCTGGGCGACGGCTCGGACGACAATGGCGACAACTGGCTGCAGAGCACGGACCGCAAGCTCTTCGGCTTCGACGGCGCGCTCAACGCGGTCGGCTCGGTGGTCAAGCGGCGTGCCGCCGATGGCAGCGTGGTCACCTATGTCAGCGACGGCACGGCCTATCGCGCGACCAACTCCGCGGGCATCCACGACAAGGTCACCTATGACGGCAGCTGGCACTGGAGCAGCGAGGACGGCCGGATCGTCGAGGATTACGGCTATTGGGTGAACGGCTATGTCATCACCCGCCAGACCGACACGACCAGCGGCGACAGCCTGACCTTCACCTATTCCGGCGACAAGCTGACCACGGTCACCACCGCGGACGGCGGCCAGATCCAGTATAGCTGGAGCGGCAACCACATCACCCAGGTCGTCTCGGGCGACGGCACCGCCACCCGCTATTATTACGACACCTCCGACCGGCTGAGCCGCGTCGATACCGAGCTCACCGGCGGCGGCTCCGTCTATTCGCTCTTCTATACCTATCATGGCAGCTCGAAGCGCGTCGCCTCGCTTTCCCAGACCGACGGCAGCCGGATCGAGTTCGCCTATGCGCAGATCGGCGGCGACTATCGCGTCACTGCCGTCAAGCAATGGGTCGACGAGAGCGTCAGCCGCACCACTCGCATCGATTATGATCTCGCCAATCGCATGACCACGGTCATCGACCCCGCCGGAGTCGGCACCCGGTTCTACTATGATTCCGTCGGCAAGCTGACGCGGCTCGACGAAGCCGCCGCCGGCCCGGGCGCGGCCGAGCACATCACGACGTTCCAATATTCCGGCGACGATCTGGAGGCGGTGCGCGGCTATGACGGTGCGGCCAAGCTCGCCGCGAACAGCTTCAGCTCCTACATGGCGTATCTGCGCGATGCGCGCGGCAATATCGTGCAGACGGTCGACGGCACCCTGCACACCATCGTGCGCACCTATTCGGCGAGCAACCGCCTCCTCACCGAGACCAGCCATACCGGCCTGGATCCCGATGGCGCGGGCGGCGTCCTGCCTTCGGGCGGGATGACGACCCGCTATGTCTATGACAGCCAGGACCGGCTGACCTACACCATCTCCGCCGAAGGCCGGGTGACGCAATACAGCTACACCTATGACCTGCCGACCATGGTCACCACCTATGTGGACCAGCGCTTCAACCTTGCCGGATGGGCGGCGGATGCCGCGCCGAGCGCAGCGCAGATGGACGCGTGGCGCGGCGCCATCGCCGACAAGAGCACCGTCCAGCTCCACCAGAACTGGTATGACGGGCGCGGCAACCTCACCCGGACGACGGAATGGGGCGCGGCGAACGCCGACGGCACGCCCTCGAGCGCGAACGACTACAAGACGACCTACTATGTGTACGACAGCGCCGGGCGGCTGCTGAGCAAGACCGTTGCCGGCACCAACCCGCAGACCTTTGTCTATGACGGGCTCGGCCGCCTGATTTCGAGCACCGATGCCAATGGCGCGACCACGCTTACCATCTATCGCGACGGGCTGAACCAGGTCGACACGGTCACGCTGCCGGCGGGGGGCAACCTGGTCAACCAGAGCGGCTGGCCGACCCAGCCGGCCGGCAGTCAGTCGGTGCGCGGGCCGAACCTGGTCGACAACAGCCGCTGGCCGGAGGAAGTGGAGGGACCCAACCTCATCGACCTCGCCAACTGGCCGGGGAATCCGGCTTCGGTGCCGGGAGGCACGGCGACGCTGCCGACCTGGAACAACGCCTACACTTCGGAAACCCGATGGGTCAGCACGATCGGGCCGAACGGCTTGCCGGTCGTGGCGATGAATGCCGGCCAGTCCGACGCCTATGATTCCGGCGGCGGCAACCAGACGAACCTTTCCACCTATGACCCGACCAAGGCCTATCGGTTCACGTTGAACTTCCAGGTGACCGAGGCGAACAAGCATCTCGTATTCTTCGGCCTTCTCGGCGACGGTCCCAACGCGATGGTCCGTAACGGGCAGGACGGTAGCGAGGATAGCAATCCCTATTTCACCTACATAATCCCCGGCTCGGGCAACTCGCTTCAGGCGGGGCGCTGGTACACGATGGTGGGTTATGTCCTGCCCGCGGGTGCCGAGAACGTCGCCTGGGGCTCGCTCGGCGGCGTCTACGACGCGGAGACCGGCGACAAGGTCCTGAACGTCAACAGCTTCCGCTGGAACGAGACCTATACGGGGAGCAAGGCCGGGGCCCGCTTCTTCAACTATTACAACAAGGAAATTCAGGGCTATTACACCAACTTCTACAAGCCCGAGATGCACCAGCTGAACTTCGGCAGTGGCCCCGCCACGATCGAAGGCTGGTCGAACGTCCTGTCGTACCTTGCCGAGACGCGCTGGGCGCGTACCACGGGGCCGGACGGCAACCCGGTCTGGGCGATCCAGGCCGGGCAGACCGAGCCGGATCAGGAAGGCGGCGGCAACCACACCAATGCCATCACCATCGACGGCAGCAAGGCCTATGAGTTCACTTACTATTTCAGGAAGACCGATCCCGGTTCCCACAACATCTATTTCGGCGCTCAGGACGATTGGAGCGGCAACGCCTATACCCGACAGGCATGGGACGGCGGCGTACAGCACAACCCCTATTTCTTCAGCGCGGGTACCGACTGGCAGACGCAGAACCTGCAGAGCGATCGCTGGTACAAGGTAGTCGGCTATGTCTTCCCGGAGGGCAGCGCAAATATCAACACGGCCGACTATGGCGGCGTCTACGACACCGTAACCGGCCAGCGTATCGCCAGCGTCAACAATTTCCGCTGGTATGAGGGCCGGCCGAGCAACCAGATCACCTCGCGCTTCTTCACCTATTATGGGGAAAGCGCGCAGGGCTATTCGACGCTCTTCTACAAGCCGGAGATCCGCGAATATCAGGGCCCGATGCCGGTCCAGTCCGGCTATGCGCAGGTGCCGGGCTGGTACAATCCGGGCTATCATGTCGACGAGACCAACTGGGTCCGGATGATCGGGCCTGACGGCAGGCCGGTCGTCGCGATCCAGTCCGGCCAGACCGACTATAGCGCCGAAGGTGGCGGCAACTACACCAACACGGCGACCATCGATCCCAGCCAGGCCTATGAGTTCTCGATCTATTTCCAGCTTTCGGCCACCGACCAGCATCATGTCTATCTGGGCCTGAGCCCATCGTCTCCGGGCTATGTCGACCAGCAATGGACCGGCTCGGTAAGCGAGAACCCCTATTTCATGTATTGGGTGCCGACCGCCGCAGCCGGCTACCAGCCGGGCAAATGGTACAAGATCGTCGGCTATGTCCTGCCCCAGGGATCGGTGCTGGGCACGGCGACGAACTATGGCGGCGTCTATGACGTCGCGACCGGCCAGAAGATGGAATCCGTCTCCAATTATCAATGGTCGGCAGGGCGGCCCAACAACAGCGTGTTCCTGCGCTTCTTCAACTATTACGAAGAGTCGCTGCAGAACAAGAGCACCTATTTCTACGGTGCCTCGTTCCGCCCGGTGGACGATTTCGTGCAGTCCACGCTCGATGAGGCGACGCTCGTCCGGTCGGCGCATTACAATCGCGTCGGCGAGCTGGTCAGCCTGACCGAGACGGGGAAGAATGTCACCGGCGGCACCGCCACCTACGCCTATGACGATGCCGGCCGGCTGAAGAGCGCGACGGACTTCCGCGGCAACAAGCATTATTACATCTATGACAAGCGCGGCCGAAAGACCGCCGATGTCGCCGCCGACGGCACGATCGTCGAGTATCGCTATGACGCCGAGGGGCGTCAGGTTGCGAGCGTCCGCTACTATCAGGCGCTCAGCGTCGGGCAGATGCAGTTGCTTCGCGAGACCGATGGCATCCTCGACGTCTCGCGCATTCGACCCGTGGCAGGCGGTACCGCCGATGTCTGGACCTGGACGGTCTATGACATCGCCGGCCGGGTGCTGGAGACGATCCAGGGCGACGGCGCCGTCACTGCCCATGAATATGACGGCGCGGGCCGCCTGGTCCGCACCATGGGCTATGCCAACAAGCTGCCCGGCGGCCAGATCGCCGCGCTGATCGCCAATCCGGTGAGCGGCATCGTGCTGCCGGGCGGCAGCGCCGGGGACAGGGTCTCGCGCAGTTTCTTCGACAAGGACGGCCTGCTGCTCGGCACGCTGGACGGCGAGGGCTATCTCACCCGGACGATCTATGACGGCGCCGGGCAGGTGGTCGAGACGATCGCCTATGCCAATGCGACCAACGCGGCATATCGCGCCGCCGGCACGCTCGACCAGCTCGAGGCGAGCGCGGGCACCAGCGGCGCGGATCGCTATGTCCATTTCGTCTATGATGGCCAGGGGCTGCTGCGCTATCAGGTCGACCCGCTCGGCGGCGTCACCGAATATGGCTATGTCGAGCCCTATTCCTGGGCCTATGGCCGGGTGCGCAGCACGACGCGCTATGCGGGCACGATCGCGCTGCCGGGCACCTTCACGCTGGGCTCGGTGGCGTCCGCGCTTTCGAGCGCGGGGCTGGTCGGCGCGGCGGGCAACCGCACCAGCTACAATGTCTACGACAAGGCCGGCCAGCTGATCTATGCGATCGACGCCGCGGGCGGGGTGATCGGCCATGTCTATGACGATCTCGGCCGGGTCGTGAAGACGATCGCTTTCGCCGAACCCCGACCGACCTCGAGCCAGCCGCTGCCGGGCGACATGGAAGCCTGGGCCGCGGCGCGCGCCGGCAACACCGCCAACCGCGTGACGCGGGCCTTCTACAATGGCCGCGGCGACCTGCTCTACGCGATCGACGCGGAGGGCTTCGTCACCGAGAAGCGTTACGATGCGGATGGCCGCGTCGTGCAGACGATCGGCTATGATGTTCGGACCGGCATTGCGGATGGCGCTACCGCGGCGGTGGTGGCGGCCGCGGTGGCTGGATCAGGCTATACCGACACGCGGACCGTCTACGACGTGCAGGGCCGGGTCTCCGACCAGTATGACGGGGAGGGTGTCCGTACCTGGTACTGGTATCGCGGCAACGGCCAGCTGGGGCAGGTCTCGCGCGCCTTTGGCACTGTCGACCAGAGCGACATCTGGTATTATCATGATGCGGCGGGCCGTCTGCTCGCGCGTTACGATGCCGGGGGCACGCCCGAGCAGGCGATCACCCAGTATGAATATAGTGGCCTGGGCGACCTGGTCAGCACGACCGATCCCAACTTCCATACGACTTCGTTCGACTATGATCGTGCGGGCCGCCTGGTCCGGCAGCGCAATTCCTTGGTCGAACCCACTATCTTCGCCTACAATGCGTTCGGCGAGCGGGTGAGCGTCACCAACGCGCGAGGTTTCAGCACGTATAGTTATTACGACCAGGCGGGCCGGGTGACGTCGGTGGTCGATGCGCTGAACTACGCGACCACGACGAGCTATACGGTGTTCGGCGAGGTGGCGAGCGTGACGCGGGCCGGGGCGACGACCAGCTTCGCCTATGACAAGCTCGGCCGGGTGGTGACGACCACCGATGCCGAGGGCGGGGTCGAGACGAGCGGCTATGACG
This sequence comes from Sphingomonas sp. IBVSS2, assembly GCF_002127225.1. Classification (GTDB taxonomy): domain Bacteria; phylum Pseudomonadota; class Alphaproteobacteria; order Sphingomonadales; family Sphingomonadaceae; genus Sphingomonas. The sequence continues at coordinate 86 of NZ_NFUR01000006.1, read as the reverse complement.
CGTTCGGCAACCGCATCCGCTTCGTCAACAAGCTCGGCGGGGTGACGGAGTATAGCTATAATCGCCGCGGGTTGCTGGCGGAGGAG
>NZ_NFUR01000005.1:252500-395831 GCF_002127225.1 Sphingomonas sp. IBVSS2 | reverse complement strand
CCGCGCCGGTCCACCGGTGGCTGCAACGTGCATCCACCGGCCTTCTGTGTCCGCATGCTGGCCTGGCAGGCGGGACGGGTGCAGTGCTAACCCATATGGTTCATAATGTCAAGTGATTTGTGCCGTATCTGTTCCTCCCTGGAAGGGAGGAGGACTGGAAGGCAGCTACCCCTTTGGGACAAGTAGCACCACGCATCCTCCCGGCTCGGACAATATGCCCAGCCCTCGTCCCGCAATACGGAGGTGACAGGCGGCCACGAAGCGCGTAGCCCGGTCGGCCATGGGGGCATGGCGCGTCTTCCTGAAGGAACATCGCCGGCTGGCGCTGTGGCTGATCGCCATGGCGCTGGCGATGAAGGCGCTTGTTCCCCAGGGCTATATGCTCGCGGACACCGACGGGAAGACGCTCACCGTGGCGATCTGCGACGGCAGCGGCCCGGCGACGATGACCATCGACGTGCCGATGAACCCCGATCACGCCAAGGCGCCCGACGGCGCCAAGCAGGACGGCGGCTGCGCCTATTCCTCGCTCGGCCATGCCATGGCGGGCGGCACCGATCCGGTGCTGCTGCTCGCCGCGATCGCCTTCCTGCTCGCACTGGGCTTCGCACCCGCCGCGCAGCCCATGATCCGGCGCCGGGCCTTCGCCCAGCCGCCCGCCCAGGGGCCCCCTGCCCGCACCTGAACCCGTCGGACTTTCCTCGTTCAGGTGATTTCCCATGTCTTCTCATCGTCGCGCGCGCCTCTGCGCGCTGCCGCTCCTGTGCATCGCCGCTCCCGCCCTGGCGCAGGAAGCGGAAAATGATTCCTCCATCCTCGTCGTCGGCCAGAAGGGCGCGCCGATCACCATCGACCCGCGCGGACTCTCGGTGAGCCTGGGCGACGAACAATTCGCCGGCGTCAACGCCCAGAATGTCGAGGACCTGATGAAATATGCGCCCGACTTCTTCGTGCGCAAACGCTATGCCGGCGACTCCAACGGCGTGCCGGGCTTTCGCGGCACCCATTCGACGCAGAGCGCCCGCACGCTGGTGATGGTCGACGGGTTCGTGGTGTCGAACTTCCTCGGCAACTCGTTCGGCTTCGCGCCGAAATGGGGTGTGGTCGGCCCGGGCGAAGTCGCGCAGTTCGATATCGTCTACGGCCCCTATTCGGCGCGCTATTCGGGCAATTCCATGGGCGGGATCGTCAACATCACCACGCGCTCGCCGGAGACGACCGAGGCCTTCGCCACGGTGCAGGGCCTGGCCGAGCCCTATAACCAGTACGGCACCCGCGCGACCTATCGGGGCTGGTCGGGCGAGGCAGGCCTGGGCTGGCGGCAGCAGGACGGGCCCTGGTCGGCGCGGATCTCCGGACGGCATTTCCGCAACGACGGCCAGCCGATGAGCTGGTACGGGCTTGTTCCGGCCACAGGTGCGGCGGGCACGGCGGTGACCGGCGCGGTGATCGATCCGGGCCAGGCCATCCCCAATGCGCCGGGCAGCGCCGGCGCTCCGATCTTCGCCGCGCAGAGCCCGGCGGCGACGACGCAGGACCAGGCCAAGCTGCGGATCGGCTATGACGGCGCATCGGGCCTCACCGGCGAGATGCTGTTCGCCTATTGGCACAATCTCGATGCCCAATATGCGCCCGACTGCTATCTGCGCGACGCGGCAGGTAACAAGGTCTGCGAGGGGCGCGTGACGACGCTGGGGCGGACCTGGACGGCGTCGGGCGCGCGCTGGTCGCGGACGGTGCGGGACGAGTTTCTCGCGGGCGCCAGGATCGCGGCGCCGATCGGGGCCGGGGTGACTGCCAAGCTCAACCTCTCCACCTATCAGATCGCGCGGTCGGACGGGTTCACCTCGGCGAGCTGGGCGGCGGGCGCCGCCGACGGCGCGGGCCTGCTTGCCCGTCAGGGACCGACCGGCTGGTATACGGCCGAGTTCTCGCTGGACGGCAAGGCGGGCGCACTCGACCTCGCCGCGGGGGCCAGCGCCAATCTCTACCGGACCGACCTGACCAACTACACATTGCCGCGCTGGCGGGCCGATAGCGGCCGCGCCTTCTCTACCCGCACCTTCGGCAAGACGCGGCTGCTCGCCGGCTGGGCCGAGGCGCGGCTGCATGCCGAGGCGCTGGTGTTCACGCTGGGCGCGCGGCTGGAGAGCTGGCGGGCGTTCGACGGCGGGCTCGGGCGGATCGGCACCTCCGGCCAGCCGGTGACCAACCGCTATGCGGCGCGCGGCGACACGGCATTCGATCCGAAATTCTCGGTCGAATGGCATGGCGGCGCGACCAGCGTGCAGCTGAGCCTGGCCGAGGCGACACGCTTCCCGACGGTGGGCGAGCTCTTCCAGGGAAGCCTGAACGGCGACGGTAGCTTCAACCGCGACAGCTTCGATCCGAACCTGAAGCCCGAGCGCTCGCGCGACGCCAACCTGGTGGTGGCGCATGACTTCGGCCGGCTGAAGCTTACCGGCTCGGCCTTCTGGCAGCGTGTCGACGACACGATCTTCTCGTTCGTCGGGTTCAACCAGAACGGGATCACCAGCTCGAGCTTCAAGAATATCGACGTGACGCGGCAGATCGGGCTCGAGCTGATCGCCGAGGCGCGCGACGTCGGCGTGCGCGGGCTCGCCCTGGATGCCAACCTCGCCTGGATCGACTCGAGGACGGTGCGCAACGTCAGCGCGCCGGCGGCGGAGGGCGTGCAGTTCCCGCGTATCCCGCGCTGGCGGCTGAATGCGAATGCCCGGTATCAGGTGACGCCGCGGGTGCTCGCATCGCTGGGCCTGCGCTATGCGACACGGCCCAATACCGACCTGTTCGGGCTGCAGCGCGGCGATACCTTCGGCTATACGTCGGAGCTGTTCGCGCTCGATGCGAAAGTGAACTGGAAGATGACGGACAGGTTCCGGCTGAGCGCGGGCGTGGACAACATCACCAACGATCGCGCCTGGGTCTATCACCCCTATCCACAACGCAGCTTCCTGGTCGAAGCGGGGTGGACGCTGTGAGCGGGCCCGCCCCCGCCCGGCACGAACGCTGGTTCCGCGCGGTCTGGCGCTGGCATTTCTATGCCGGCATCTTCTGCGTGCCCTTCATCCTGTGGCTCTCGGTGACGGGCGGCATCTATCTGTTCAAGCCGCAGATCGAGGGCTGGCTCTACGCGCCCTATAGCCATGTCGCCGCGCCGGGCGCGCCGATGCTGGCGCCGGAGAGGATCGTCGCCGCGGGAACGCGCGCAGTGCCGGGATCGGTGCTGCACAAATATGTGCTGCCCGAAGCGCCGGACGACGCGGTGCAGCTGCTCGTCGGCACCGGCGCCGAGGAGACGCGGGTCTGGGTGCATCCGCAGAGCGGGCAAGTGCTGAAGGCGGTGCCCGAGGAAGACCGGTTCATGCGCGTGATCTTCCGCCTGCACGGCGAGCTGCTGGCGGGCGACCGGGGATCGGCGCTGGTCGAGATCGCCGCCTGCTGGACGATCGTGATGATCCTCACCGGCCTGTTCCTGTGGTGGCCGCGCGGGCGCAAGGGCAAGGGAGCGGGCGGGATCCTTTGGCCGCGGCTCGGCGCCGGCAGGCGCGTCTTCTGGCGCGACATGCACGCAGTGACGGGGCTCTGGATATCGATCGGCGCGGTGTTCCTGATCGCATCGGGCCTGCCCTGGGCGAAGAACTGGGGCGACTATCTCAAGCAGGTGCGCGTGGTGACCGGCACGGCGGCGGGCCGGCAGGACTGGTCGGCGGGGTCTGCGGCGGACGCGGCGGCGCGCGCCGAGCTCGACAAGGGCGCCCGCGCGATGCTGGACGAACATGCCGGGCATCACGGGATGACGATGGCGCATGTCGTGCCTGCCGGGCCGGCGCTCGACCGGGTGGTGGGCAAGGCGATGACCCTGGGGCTCGCGGCACCGGCCGAAGTAAGTCCGCCGACCCGCCCGGGCGGCCGCTGGCTCGCCCGGTCGCAGGCCGAGGACCGGACACGGCGCGTCTCAGTCGAGATCGGCGAGGACGGCGGCGTGATCGGGTCGCAGGGCTTTGGCGACCGGCACTGGATCGACCGCGCGGTGGGCTTCGGCGTGGCGGTGCACGAAGGGGCTTGGCTGGGCCTGCTCAACCAGCTGGTCAACCTGACGATCCTGATCGGGCTGGTGACGCTGGCGGTGTCGAGCCTGGTGCTGTGGTGGCGCCGGCGGCCGCAGGGCCGGCTGGGCGCGCCGGCCGCGAAGGACCCGCTGCGGCACAGCTGGGCGCTGGTGGGCCTGACCATGCTGCTCGGGCTGCTGATGCCGCTGTTCGGGATCACGCTGGCGATCGCGGCGGCTTTCGAACTGGGCGCGCGGCGCGCGGCGCCGGGGCTGGCGCGCTGGCTGGGGCTGCGCATGCCTGTCCAAAATGTAACCTGACGGCCACCGCCCCGATACCGGCAGGGGTGCATTTCCCATCCACGGTCACCGAGAACGACCAGAGAGGAGTAAGGCAATGCCCCATCGCCGCACCACGATCGCGCTTCTGGCCATCGCCACGCTGGTGAGCGGGTCGGCGGCCTGGTCGACCGCGGATGCCCGCCTCGTCGCGCATGCGCCGGTGGTGGCCGCGCACGGGCGCTGACCCGAGAGTTTCGGCATCGCCTACTCTCCCTGTTCGGGGCGATGTCAGCGGGTGCGGGTTTCCTCTTTTTCCCGCACCCGCAATACCTGAACGGCCGGCGCGTCCCCCCTCCCGCGCCGGCCGTTTTGTTTTGGCCATCCACGCACATGACAGTAAGTTAATCTGTAAGGCAGGTCCGGGAAGGGCGGGCGAGGCTATCCCGAACGGGCAGGCCATATCCGCGTTCATGGCCGGCAAACCGCGGCGCCCGGCCCTCCTGCACTCCTCGGGCCGGGCGTCGCACCCAGACATTGCAACCAGGGCACACAGGCGATGGAACGTCCGATCTTCTTCGATGCGAGCGGCAAGCGGAACCGCTGGACGATGCGCGCCTTCTTCGCGCTGCTGCTGGTGATCGTGCTCGCCGCCGGCGCCTTCGCGATGACCGTGGTGCGGGTGCCCACGCCGGGCCCTCTCGCCATGGCGCTCGAGCATCCCCAGCCGCGTTCGCTCAAGCAACAGGCCAACCGGCTGCGCCACAGCTTCGCATCCTGGCTGCCGCAGGGACCGGCCAAGGCCTCGGCAGCGCCGCTCGCGGTGGGCTTCTACGTGCCCTGGGACGATGCCAGCGGCGCCTCGCTGCGCCGCCATATCAACGAGCTGGATTGGGTGGTCCCCTCACTCTACACCGTGACCGGGCCGCAGCACCACATCGCAACGGCGCCCGACACCGAGTTCGACCCGATCCTCGCCTCGGCCACCCGCCGGCCCAAGGTGCTGCCGATGGTGCAGAACGCCACCGGCGACAATTGGGACAGCACCGGCGCCGCCGCGCTGCTGCGCGATCCCAAGACGCGCGCCGCCTTTCTCGACGAGCTGCAGCGCGCCCTGGTGGCGCGCAAGGCGGACGGCGCGGTGTTCGACTTCGAAGAACTGCCCACTGCCTCGCAGCGCGACTATCTGGCGCTGCTGCGCGAGGCGCGCGCGCGCTTCGCCGCGGCGAAGATGAGCATCGCGGTCACCGTGCCGGCGCAGGACGACGACTGGAACATGAAGGCCTATGCCGCCGCGGCCGACCATGTGATCCTGATGAACTATGACGAGCACGCGCCGGCCACCGCCGCGGGCCCGATCGCCAGCCAGGCCTGGTTCGTCCGCCAGATGAACGCCGCGCTGACCCAGGTGCCCGCCCAAAAGCTGATCGTCGGCATCGCCAACTATGGCTATAACTGGACGGCGCCGGGCAAGGCGGACCCGATCTCGATCGAAGAGGCCTGGCTGATCGCGCACGACAGCGAGGCCACCGTCACCTTCGACAAGGCGAGCGGCAACCAGAGCTTCGCCTATGAGGAGAACGGCATCGAGCACACCGTGTGGATGGCCGACGCCACCACTGCCTGGAACCAGCTGCGCGCCGCCAACATCAAGGGCGTGGGCGGCGTCGCCCTGTGGCGCCTCGGCTCGGAGGATTCCAATTTCTGGGCAGCGCTGGGCGCGGCGCATTCGGGCAAGATCCCCGACCTGCGCCGGATCGAAGCCGTCGGCGATGTCGACGTGGAGGGATCGGGCGAAATCCTGCGCATCACCAGCACGCCGAGCGTCGGCGCGCGCACGATCGTCCAGAATCCGCAGGGACTGATCGTCGACGAGATCTTCCAGTCGCTGCCGACCCCCTATGTCGTCACCCGCACCGGCTATATGCCCGGCAAGGTCGCGCTGACCTTCGACGACGGCCCCGATGCCGACTGGACGCCGAAGATCCTCGACGTGCTCAAGCAGAAGCAGGTGACGGGCACCTTCTTCATGATCGGCGAGAATGCGATGGCCGAGCCGTTCCTCGTCCGCCGCGTGGTCGACGAGGGCCATGAGATCGGCAGCCACACCTTCACCCACCCCAATCTGGCGCTGACCTCGTCGCGCGGCACGCGGATCGAGCTCAACGCCACCCAGCGGCTGATCGAGGCCTATACCGGCCGCTCGGTCCGCCTGTTCCGCGCGCCCTATTTCGGCGACGCCGAGCCGACGACCGCGGACGAACTGATCCCCGCGCTGACGGCGCAACGTGCCGGCTACACCAATGTCGGCCTGCACGTGGACCCGAACGACTGGCAGCGCCCCGGCGTCGACGCGATCGTGGACACCACGCTGCGCGAGGTGGAAGCGGGCAATGCCGAGCAGTCGGGCCAGATCATCCTGCTCCACGACGGCGGCGGCGACCGTTCGCAGACGCTGGCGGCGCTACCGCGGATCATCGACGGGCTGCGGGCCAAGGGCTATCAGTTCGTCCCCGTCTCGCAGCTCGCCGGCCTCAGCCGCGACCAGGTGATGCCCGAGGTGCAGGAAGGCGACCTGGCCGCGGTGCGGATGGACGTGGGCATCTTCCTGGTCGCGGCGACGCTGGGCTTCATGCTGAAATGGTCGTTCTTCCTGGCGATCGCGCTCGGCATCGCCCGCGCCCTCGTCCTCGCCGGGCTGGCAGTGAACGGCAATCGCCGGAAGAACCGCCCGGTAGCGCCGGAGATCGTGCCCGATCGCTTCGTCTCGGTGCTGATCCCCGCCTATAACGAAGCGAAGGTGATCGAAGCCTCGATCCGCCGCGTGCTCGCGAGCGAGCAGGTGAACGTCGAAGTGATCGTGCTCGACGACGGGTCGCAGGACGGCACCGGCGACCTGGTCCGCGCCGCCTTTGCCGACGAGCCGCGGGTCAAGCTGCTGACGCTGGAGAATGGCGGCAAGGCGCGCGCGCTCAACCACGGGCTGGCACTGGCCCGGGGCGACATCGTCATCGCGCTCGATGCCGACACCCAGTTCGAGCCCCTGACCATCGCGCGCCTTGCCCGCTGGTTCGAAGACCCCGAAGTCGGCGCCATCGCCGGCAACGCCAAGGTGGGCAACCGCATCAACCTGGTCACCCGCTGGCAGGCGGTGGAATATGTCACTTCGCAGAATCTCGAGCGGCGCGCGCTCGCCAGCCTGGATGCGATCATGGTGGTGCCGGGCGCGGTCGGCGCGTGGCGCAAGGCGGCGCTCGAGGATGTGGGCGGCTATCCGATCGACACGCTGGCCGAGGACCAGGACCTGACCATCGCGATCCAGCGCAAGGGCTGGCGCGTGGGCTATGATATCGACGCTGTCGCGTGGACCGAAGCGCCCGAGAGCTTCCGCGCGCTCGCCAAGCAGCGTTTCCGCTGGGCCTTCGGCACGCTCCAGTGCCTGTGGAAGCACCGCGCGATCCTGCGCACCCGCAAGCCGGCCGGCCTGGCACTGGTCGGCATTCCCCAGGCCTGGGTGTTCCAGATCGCCTTCGCGCTGATCTCCCCGCTGATCGACCTGGCGCTGATCGCCTCGATCGTCGGCACCGCGATCCGGGTCTGGCAGCATGGCTGGGCACAGACCGAGAGCGACGTGCTGCGCATGGGCATCTACTGGATCTCGTTCATGGCGATCGACTTCCTGTGCGGCTGGGTCGCCTATCGGATGGAGAAGCGCGAGAAGCGCTATCCGGGGCTGCTGCTGCTCGCCCAGCGCTTCGTCTATCGCCAGCTGATGTACTGGGTGGTGATCCGCGCCGTCGCCAATGCGCTGCGCGGCCCCTGGGTCGGCTGGGGCAAGCTGGAGCGCAGCGGCCGGGTGGAGGCGCAGGCGACGCCGGAAACCCAGGCAGCACAGGAAACGCGGGAGACGCAGGCAACCGCCGCATGAGGAAATCGCCCGAGGAAAGACCCAGCCAATATGTGCTGGACGAGCGCGCGTGCCGGATGATCTGTCCGATCGCCGCGGCGATGGTGGGCGTGTGCCTGACGGCGATCGGCATCCTGCGCGTGGTGATCGCGGTGCGGCGTGCCAACACGCTTGCCGACGATCTGCTGGCGCTGGACGCGGTGCTGTTCCTGATCGCCACGCTGACGTCCTATTTCGCCTTGCGGACGGTGACGACGAAGCGGATGCACGACCTCGAGCGCGTCGCCGACGTGACTTTCATCGCCGCGATGCTGCTGATGACCGTGGCGGCACTGGTGATGACCTATGCGCTGGCGGTTTAGGCGCCGTCCCTGACCCACCGCGGGAACGGCGTCAGAACCGGATCGCCGCGCGCAGCCCGGGTGCATTGTCCTCGAGCGTGAAACTGCCCTGATGGAGCCGGGCCACCGCCTCGACCAGCGACAGCCCCAGGCCCGAGCCGGTGACGTGGCGGGCAGGATCTAGGCGGCCGAAGCGGCTCAGTGCCTCGGTGCGGCGCTCGGCGGGAATGCCGGGGCCGTCATCGGCCACCGACAGCGTGATGCCGCCTGCCTCGTGCGCGGCACCGATGACGATGCGATGGCCGCCCTCGGCATATTTGGTGGCGTTCTCGATCAGGTTGCCCAGCGCCTGGCCCATCAGTTCGCGGTGAAGCGGCGCGTGCAGGCCGGGCTCGGCCTCCACCGCGATCTCGAAGCCGCGATCCTCGGCAAGCGGACCATAGACTTCGGCAAGATCCTCGAGCAGCGCCGCGATGTCGGTATCGACGAAGCGGTCGCGCCCGATCCCCGCCTCGGCCCGGCTGATCAGCAGCGCCGTGGAAAGCATGCCGAGCAGCGTCTCCGCCTCGCCCGACACGCGCTCCAGCGCCGCGAGCGCGGTCTCGTCCTCGGTTTCGAGGATCGCGCGTTCCAGCGTGACCTTGATCCGCGTGACCGGCGACCTGAGGTCGTGCGCCAGCCCGTCGGTCATCATGCGCAGTTGCGAGACCAGCGCCTCGATCCGGTCGAGCATCGCGTTGACCGCTTCGCCCAGCGCATCGAACGCGTCGCCGCTGCCGTCGATCGGCACGCGGCGGCCCAGCCGGCCCTCGCCCACGTCGCTGGCGGTAGTGACCACCGCCTGGATCTGGTTCGAGAGGACGCGGCCGATCAGCAGCGCGCTGAGCAGCGCGAAGATCACGCCGATCACCAGTGCCGCCGTGATCGCTTCCTCGTTCACGCGCGCCAGGCGAACGCTCGAGGTGATCACATGGCCGGCGAGGAGCCGCTCGCCATTGGGGAGCGTGGTGGAAGACACCCCCATCAGCTCGGCCCGGTCGCTTCCGGTGCGATAGAGCTCGATCGCGCGCCAATCGGTCTCGGCCGGGATCACCGTGGGCCAATCGCCCAGATTGCCGCGGATCGGGTCTTCCTTCGCGGTGGCGAGCAGGATCACCAGCGGGCTGGCATGCGCCTGGGCAAGCCGCGCATCGATGATCCGGATGAGCGCGGCATCGCCGCCGGCATGCCAGGCGGAGACAAGGTCGTCGCGCAGATCGGTGACGAGCGCCTTTTGCTCGGCGGCGAGTGCGCTTTCGCTCGATTGCTGAACGAAGAGCAGGATGCCACCGGTAACGGTGAGCTGTACCAGGAAGGCGACGATCACGAAGCGCGCGATGACCGAGCGCGCGAGCTGCCCCCAGCGCAGCGTCACCTCACGCCGCCGGGCCGAGACGATAACCGGCACCGCGGATCGTGTGGAGGATCGGCTCGCCGCCATCGTCCAGCTTCTTCCTGAGCCGGCTGATATGGACGTCGATCACATTGGTTCCGGGATCGAAATGATAGTCCCACACCCCTTCGAGCAGCATGGTGCGCGTGATCACCTGGTCCGGATGGCGCAGGAAATATTCGAGCAGCCGGAATTCGCGCGGCTGGAGATCGATCACCTTGCTGCCGCGCTTCACGCGCCGCGAGAGCAGGTCCATCTCCAGGTCGCCGGAATTCAGCTTGGTCACCGCAGTCTCCGCCGCACCGCGCTTGCGCAGCAACAGGCGGACGCGGGCGAGCAGTTCGGCAAAGGCGAAGGGTTTCACGAGATAGTCGTCGGCACCCGAGGTGAGGCCGCCGACCCGGTCGTCCGGGGTGCCGAGCGCCGAGAGGATGATCACCGGCGTCTCGATCTTGGCGGCACGCAGCGCGCCGAGCACGGCCATGCCGTCCATTCCCGGCAACATGCGGTCGAGCACGATCGCGTCGTAGCTGCCGTCGCTGGCGAGGAACAGGCCGTCGCGCCCATTATCGGCACGGTCGACCGTGAACCCCTCTTCGCTCATTCCCTTGACGATATAGGCGGCGGTGGGCTCGTCATCCTCCACCAGCAGCAGCTTGTGCCCCATTCTCTCCACTCGCACTTCGCAAGAGCTTGAGATGGCGTAGCTGCTTTTGGTGCACCAAGTCGAGATATACCTGCGGATGCGGATCGTTGCGCAGATAGCGCCGGGCCTGGTCGAGCGTGTCCACCCCGCGCCCGTCGATGGCGACGATCGCATCGCCCACTTCCATCCCGTCCCTGGCCGCCTCGCTTCCCGAACGCAGGCTGGTCACCACCAGTCCGCGTGCGGTGTTGCCCGGCGTCTCGGCGGTGAAGCCCGGGAACAGGCTGGCGCCGGTCTGCGCGGCGAAGACGTGGTTGATCCCGGATCGCCAGGCCCAGCCCAGGATCACCATGGCGCTGAGCGCGAAGGAGAGGACGAGGATCAGCACGAAGCCGTCGGCTCCGCGCATCGTGCGGCCGGCGGAAGCGGTGTTGTCCTGGATGTCGCGGCTCGTCATTGCGAGCATGGGGATGCCCCTGGCAGGGGGCCAAGTCACGTTAAGCTTTGGTCATGATCTCGTCACGGGAAAGCGAATTGCGTGTAGCTATGGAAGCTGGACTTTCAAGGAGTTCGCCATGCGCCTTCGCCGCCGCAAGCTCGGCATCGCCCTCGCCGCCCTGGCACTGATACTCGCCGCTTTCACCGGCTTCCTCGCCTATATCGGCTATCTGGGCGGCCCGGTCTATTACGACATATCGCCCACGCGCCCGGCGCCGCCGGCAATGAAGGGGCTGGCGGTGGTGCTGGTATCGGGCGACATGGGCTTCAAGATCGGCATGGGACCGGATATCGCGCGGCGCTTCGCCGCGGACGGCGTGCCCGTGGTGGGCGTCAGCTCGCTCGCCTATTTCCGCTACCAGCGCACGCCCGCCGAAATACGGGCGCTGATCACCGACGCGGCGCGGCGCGCGCTCGCCTTCGGCCATGCGGACCGGCTGGTGATGATCGGGCAATCCTTCGGCGCCGACATGACGCATGTGGGCCTGACGGGCCTGCCCGAGGACCTGCGCGCCAAGGTGAAGCTGGTCGCGCTGGTGGTGCCGACCGATACTGTCTTCTACCACGCCTCGCCTTCCGAAATGTTCAACTGGGTCGCGCCCGACGCCATGGCGCTGCCCACCGGCCGCCAGCTCACCTGGGTGCCGACGCTCTGCGTGCAGGGCGTGGAGGAGAAGAACAGCCTGTGCCCGATGCTGACGCAAGGAAATGTGCGCCGCGTGGCGCTTCCGGGCGGGCACATGCTTCACCATGATCCCGATACGCTGTACGATACGCTCCACCGGGCGGTCACGGACATTACCAAAAATTAGGATTGCGACCACGCCACCGACAGGCGCGCAGGGCCAAAGAGCAGCACGAGAGATACCGAGGGAGTTTCGAAATGCGCTTCGGCAAGATACTGGCCGGCATCGGCATCGGCGCCATTCTGCTCGGCACGGTGCAGGCATCGGCCCAGGCGCCGGCAGCCGCGACCGGCGTGGTCGGCACCTGGGTCAATCCGCGCGGCACCGTGAAGGTGCAGACCGGCGCGTGCGGCGACAAGCTGTGCGGCTGGGTGGTCTGGGCCAATGACGAGGCCCAGCGGGACGCGCGTGAAAGCGGCGTCCAGAAGCTGATCGGCACCGAGCTGCTCCAGGACTATCACCCGACCGGCAACGGCAAATGGCAGGGCCGGGTCTATGTGCCCGACATGGGCCAGACCTATTATTCGAAGATCGAGCAGCAGGGGCCGAACAGCCTGAAGATCAGCGGATGCATCCTGGGCGGCTGGATCTGCAAGTCGCAGGTCTGGCAACGCGGCTGAAGCCGGCCGCGATGCGCCCCGCCTACAAGACCGCGCTACAGATCGGCGCCGTCGTCGCGATCGCCGCCCTCGCCTTCGCGGCGCTGCGCGGGCTGCTCCACGAAGTCCATTGGCGCGACGTGCGCCACGCCTTCCACGCAATCAGCGCATGGCAGATCGCCGGCGCGCTGGCACTCACCATCGGCAGCTATGTGATGCTGACGTTGTACGACGTGCTCGCGCTGCGTATCATCGGCCGGCCGCTGCCCTATCGCACCGCCGCGCTCGCTTCGTTCACCAGCTATACGCTCAGCCATAATCTGGGCTTCGCGCTGCTCACCGGCGGATCGGCGCGCTACCGCGTCTACAGCGCGGCGGGGCTCGACACGGCGGAGATCGTCAAGGTTGTCGCCACCGCGAGCCTCACCTTCTGGTCGGGCGTGGTCGTGATGGCGGGCGCGGCGCTGGCCTTGCACGGCGGCGGCCTGGAACTGGCCGGCTTCACCATCCCGGCCGGCGTGCAGCGCGGGATCGGCATCGCGATCCTGGTCGTGACGCTGGGCGTGCTGGCAATGCTGCGCGGCCCGGCGCGCGAAGTGAAATTGTGGCGCTGGCGGCTGCGCTGCCCGAGCCTGGCCCAGGCGCTGGGCATGATCGCGATCTCGGCCGTCGACCTCGCGCTGGCCAGCGCGGCATTGCTGATCCTGGTCCCCGGCGCGGGGCTGCACGCCTTCCCCGCCTTCTTCCTCGGCTATGCGCTGGCGATCATCGCAGCACTGGTAACCCACGTGCCCGGCGGCGTGGGCGTGTTCGAGGCGGTCATGCTCGCGGTGCTGCCCAGCGCCGACCCATCGCGCATCGTGGCGGCGCTGATCCTCTACCGGCTGATCTACTACGTGTTCCCGCTGCTCGTCGCGGCCGCGCTGCTCGCGGTGCACGAGCGGCGCCAGCTGCGCAAGCCGCTCGCCGCGATCCGTGCGGTGGGGCTGGCGATGCACGGGCTGGCGCCGACCTTCCTCGCGGCGCTGGTCTTCGTGGGCGGAGTGGTGCTGCTGGTCTCGGGCTCGCTGCCGGCGATCCATGCGCGCCTGCGCGACCTGCACGCCTTCGTGCCCCTGCCCTTCGTCGAGGCCTCGCACATCGCGGCGAGCCTGGCGGGCACCGCACTGCTGCTGATCGCCCCGGCGCTCTACCGGCGGCTCGACGCGGCCTTCCATCTCTGCCGCACCTTGCTGCTGGCGGGCGCGCTCTTTTCGCTGGTGAAGGGCGTCGATTATGAGGAGGCGATGATCCTGCTGATCATCGCGGGGCTGCTCCAGCTCTCGCGCACCGCCTTCTACCGCAAGACCGCGCTCACCAGCACGCTCTCGACACGGGCGCTGCTATCCGTCGCGGTCGCCGTGGCGCTGGCGACCTGGATCGGCTTCTTCGCGTTCAAGAACGTGCCCTATCAGGACGATCTGTGGTGGGAATTCGCCTGGCGCGGCGACGCTTCGCGCTTCCTGCGCGCAAGCTTCGCGGCCGCGGTGGCGCTTACCTGCGTCGCCGTGACCCAATGGTTCGGCTATGCCCAGCCGAAACGCGAGGAACATGCGCCCGATACCGAGCTTCCGCGCCTGCCGCTCGCCCATGCCAACCGCACCGACGCGCTGCTCGCCTATGCCGGCGACAAGCGCTTCCTGCGTTCGGAAAGCGGCCAGACGCTGCTGATGTACCAGGTGCAGGGCCAGAGCTGGATCGTGATGGGCGATCCGGTGGGCCCCGCCGAGGAATGGGGCGACATGCTCTGGCAGATCCGCGAGATGGCGGACGCGGCGCAGGGCCGGCTGCTGCTCTACCAGATTTCCACCGACGCCCTGCCGATCGCGATCGACCTGGGCCTGCAGCTCGTCAAATATGGCGAAGAGGCGCGCGTGGCGCTGCCCGGCTTCACCATGGAGGGGCCGGAGAAACGCTCGCTGCGCCATTCGGAACGCCGCGCGGCCCGCGAAGGCGCCAGCTTCGAGATCGTCCCCGCCGCGCAGGTGCCGGCGCTGATGGCCGAGCTTCGCACCGTTTCCGACGCCTGGCTGCATGACAAGGGGCATAGCGAGAAGGCATTCTCGGTCGGCCGCTTCGATCCCGCCTATCTCTCCCGCTTCGATTGCGCGCTGGTGCGCCAGCATGGGCGGATCGTCGCCTTCGCCAATATCTGGGCGACGGAGAATCGCGAGGAACTCTCGGTCGATCTGATGCGGCATCTGGCCGAGATGCCCTATGGCACCATGGACTTCCTGTTCGTCCAGCTGATGCAATGGGGCCGCGACCAGGGCTATCGCTGGTTCAACCTCGGCATGGCGCCGCTATCGGGCATCGAATCGCGCCGCCTGGCGCCGATGTGGGCGCGGATCGGGGCACTGCTCTATCGCCATGGCGACGCGTTCTACGGCTTCGAGGGGCTGCGCGCGTACAAGGACAAATTCTCGCCGGCATGGACCGCGCGCTACATCGCCGCCCCTCCGGGCCTGGGGCTGGCGCGCGGGATGATCGACTTGCAGACCCTGGTGGGCGGCGGCTCGCGCAGCGCCGCGATGCGGCGGCGATTGCGGCTGGTGGCCTGACCTGCCGGTTCAGTACCGTCCCCAGACGAAGCGCGAGGACAGGGCGAAGTTCCACACCGCGGCAACGGCGATGCCGGCCAGCGCCGCGAAGCGCCAGTCGCCATGCTGGACGTTGTGCAGGAACGCCGCCACGCCCACATTCGCCGCAGCCCCCACGCTGCACACCAGGCAGAAGCTTGCCCAGCCCCGCAGCAAGCGACCGGGCCCCTTGAGGCGCTGCTCGCGATAGGTGAGTGCGTTGTTCAGGAAGAAATTGAAGGTCATCGCAGCCAGTACCGCCAGCATCGTCGCACCGACAAAGGGCCAGGCGAGGCCGCGGAACAGCGCACCGAGCACGAGGAAATGCACGCCCGCGCCGAGCGCGCCGATACCCGAGAACATCACGAAGCGCACCGGCACCACCCGGCCGAACATCCGGTCGTAGAGCGCGATGAGATATTCCATCGCCACCACATAATCGAGCTTGCTCTCCCCCAGCGCCCGCGTCCGGAACACATAGGGCAGCTCCAGGAACTTCAGCGGCCGCGGCGACGCGGTCATGATGTCCAGCAGGATCTTGAACCCGATCGCCGACAGCGTCGGCACCAGCCCGCGCACGATCTCCGTGCGGATCATGAAGAAGCCGCTCATCGGGTCCGACAAATCCGCCTTCAGCACCCGCCGCGACAGCTTCGTCGCAAAGGCCGACTTCGCCACCCGGTCGTCGTCCCATTCCCCCGTCCCGCCGCCATCGACGAAACGCGAGCCGATCACCACGTCGAGGCCGCCATCCCCCTCCAGCGCATCCAGCATCTTCGGCAGCAGCGTCTCGTCATGCTGCAGATCCCCGTCGATCACCGCCACGAACGGCGCCGCCGTCGCGCACATCCCCTCGATGCACGCCGAGGACAGGCCCCGACGCCCGATCCGCTGGATCACCCGCACCCGCGGATCCCGCCGCCCCAGCGCCCGCGCCGCATCCGCCGTCCCGTCCGGGCTGTTATCGTCGACGAATACCGCTTCCCAGTTCCGCCCCTTCAGCGCCGCGTCCAGCTTCTCGATCAGCAACGGCACGTTCGCCCGCTCGTTGAACGTCGGTATCACCACCGCGAGTTCGAGCTGGTCGGGGATCACGCGAGTTCCTTGAGCACCGCGTCGCCCATCTCGGTGGTCGACAGCGATCCGCCGAGATCGGCCGTCCGCGCACCGCCGGCGAGCGCCGCCGCGACGGCGGCCTCCACCTTCTGCGCCGCTTCGTCGTTGCCGAGCGAATGGCGCAGCAGCATCGCCGCCGAAAGGATCGCCGCGCAGGGATTCGCCTTGCCGGTGCCCGCAATGTCCGGCGCCGAGCCGTGGATCGGCTCGTACATGCCGTTGTCGCCGCTCCAGGCGCGCAACGAAGCCGAGGGCAACATGCCGATCGAGCCGGCGCACATGCTCGCCTGGTCGGAAAGGATGTCGCCGAAGAGATTGCCGGTGACGATCACGTCGAACGCCGCCGGCGCGCGCACCAGCTGCATCGCGGCATTGTCGACATACATGTGCGTGAGCTGGACCTCGGGATATTCGGTCGCCAGTTCGTTCACGACGTCGCGCCAGAGCTGCGACGTCTCGAGCACGTTCGCCTTGTCGACCGAGCAGAGCTTCTTCTTGCGGCGCCTGGCCATCTCGAAGCCCACCCGGGCGATGCGCTCCACCTCGACTTCGTCATAGCTCATGATGTCGAAGCCCTGGCGCAGGCCCTCGGCGGTGTGCCGCCGGCCCTTCTCGCCGAAATAGACATCACCCACCAGCTCGCGGACGATGACCAGGTCGAGCCCGGCCACCACATCGGGCTTGAGCGGCGAGGCGTCGGCCAGCGCCGGGAACAGCGTTGCCGGGCGGATGTTCGCGAAGAGCTGCAGCTCGCGGCGCAGGCCGAGCAGCGCCGCCTCGGGGCGCAGCCGCCGCTCCAGCGCCTCGAAGCGCGGATCGCCGATCGCGCCGAACAGCACGGCATCGGCCTTTTTGGCGAGGTCGAGCGTCTCCTGCGGCAGCGGGCGCCCCGTCACCAGATAGGCCGCGCCGCCGACGGGCGCCTCCTCGAAGTCCAGGCCCAGCGCCAGCGCTTCCAGCACGCGGCGCGCCTCGCGCGTAACTTCCGGCCCGATCCCGTCACCGGGCAGAACAGCAATCAGTGGCAATTCATGCTCCCCACGTCGTCGTCGCCTGCTTTGCCGCCCTTGTCGCCGTCACGCAACAGCGCGCTTCAGCCGATCGACCAGCCGGGCCCGCGCCGCGAGCAGTTCGGCGCCCTTTCCGATCAGCAGGTCGCGCTCGAGGAAATGGCCGGTGAGCCTGAAGCCGTCGAGGATGTCGCCCCATCCCGCCTCCCCGCCCTCGACCAGGAAGCGCGGCAGCCGGAGCAGCCGGTCCTCATAGCCTTCCGCCCCGATCCGGCTCACCGCGATCCCGCTCTTGGGGCTGACATAGGCAAGATCGTCGTTGCGGCCGGTGGCGGCGCAATGGTCGAGATCGAGCCCGAAGCCGAGCTCGGCGAGCAGCAGCAGCTCGTAGCGGACCATCGCCACCGCCCAGCCCCGCGCCGCCGGCGCCGCCTCGATCGCGGCGAGCACGCCGCCCAGCGCGTCGTAGAGCCGCGGATAGGGCAGCCCCTCGGGCAGGGCGAAGGCGGAAAGCGCGGTCGCCCATTGGAATGCGGCGGCGGGCAGCGCTTCGGAGAACATCGCCGCGCGGCTGTGGAGCAGCTCCACCGTCAAGCCGGCCAGCGCATCCTCGGTCCGCGAACGCCACTCGCCCTGCACCAGGTTCGCCGGCTGGAGCACCGGCCGCAGCGCCCGCCCATGCCCGCCGCGGACATAGCCGGGCTGCACGCCATGCTCTTCCGTGAGCGCCCGCACGATCGCGCTATGCTCGCCATGCGCGCGAACGGAGAGGATGATGGCTTCGGCCCGCAGATGCATGGAAGGTCTATAATCCGCCCCTTCCCTTCAGGGGAGAGGTTAGGGAGGGGGAGATCAGGCCCCTCGGCGCACCTTCTTCGCGACCTTCTCCAGCCCGGCGCGGTGCACCAGCGCCTTCACGCCGGCCACGCCGCGGTTGAACCCGCCCAGCGCCGCCATCGTCACCCGATTGGCCAGCGACGGGCGCAGCAGGAACAGGTCGACGCACGCCACGCCGCCGGTAGCGAACTGGCGCTTGTGCTGGCCCTCGCCCTCGGTGAAGTCGAAGCGGGCGAACTTGCCCTCCTCGAACAGGTCGCGCATCGCCTCGAGCTGGAGCACCGCGCCGGGCGACAGATCGTTGAACGCCGGATCATGGCCGACATGGGCATAGATCACCACGCCGCCCTCGATCACCGGGCAATAGAGATACGCCGCCGGCTCGCCCGCGACGTAGAGCAGCCAGGCGCGTACCTGGTCGGCGGCGCCCTGCGCCAGCATCGTCGCGAGGAACTCGGGACTGTCGGGCAGGCCCGAGCCGAGCAATCGCTCCTGATAGGTCCGCAGCGAAATCCGACGGGCGACGTCGTGGAAGGCCTCCAGCGCGTGCGGCCCGCGAAAGGCGCGCACATCGAGCTCGCCGCCGCTTTCCGCCGCGATCTTCTTGGCCTTGCGCTTGATGCCCTGGCGGGCATTGGACGAGAGCCCGTTCCACCAGGCATCGAACCCCATCCCGAAATCGGCGAAATAGCGCGTGTAGCGCTGCCGGACGAAGGGCAGCATGCCGCCCGATGCGCTCACGAGCGCCGGCACCAGCTGCTCGGGCAGCGAAGTGACGACATAGCCATGCGCCTCGCGCGGCAGGGGGGGCAGCGCCGGCAACCGATCGGCGCGTGCCTGGTCGAGCGTCAGCGGGATGCGCACCAGATGACGCTGGATCGTCGCCAGCGTACGCGCGCCGATCTCGAACTTCAGGCTGGTGGGCCGGGCCTGGGGCGCTTCGGCGGCAACGTCGCTCATCGCGTTCACGCGGCACGCTCCTCGACCAGGTTCGACCAGAGCTGCTCGGCCTGGCGCCAGCGCGTACGGAACAGGCTCGGCCCGAGCGGCGCATCGTCCTGCCCGAGCGCCATCCTCGGCCTGTCGGCGAAATGTTCGGTCACCAGAACCCCCCGGCGGCTGGCCAGCATGCGGCACAGCGCTTCGAAGCGACGCACATGCACGGCGTTAGGCCGTGTCCCGGCGCGATTTGCAAGCTCGAAGCCATGGCTCACGATCGTCACCGCCGCATGGCTGCGCACGACGGCATGGTCGAGCGCCGCGCGCATCTCGCCGGCGGAGAGCGCGCAGATCTGGAAATGGCGCAGATGCCCGGCGCGATCCTCGATCAGCGTCACCGGCACCTCGATGATCCCGCGATGGGCGATCGGCGCGATCTGGCGCGGCCCCAGCCCGATCGCACTCGGCCAGGGATGCTCGGAGCCGTTATGGCTGGAATCATATTCGAAGCCGAGCCGGGCCAGCGCGCCCAGCGTGTCGTCGCTCGCCGAATAGCTGCCCGAGCGGAACGCGACCGGTTCGGCGGCGCCGCAGGCGACCAGCATGTCCGATGCGCCCGCGAGCAGTTCCATCTGCTCGTCGAAGCTATAGTCGATCAGTTCGAACGCGCCATAAGTCGCGCCCTTGTCGCCCGCATGCGCGCCGGTCCAGTTGGGATGGAGGTGCAGCTGCACTTCCTGCCCGGCGTCCAGGATCGCGCCGACCACGCGCCGGATCGGGTCGAGCCCATAGACCAGCGCCGGCATCGGATCGACGAAGAAACAGGCCTTGAGACCGTGACGGGCGAGCTGCTCCAGCTGCCAGGCGACGCCCACATTGGCGGGCTCCAGCGAGCGCTGGACGATCGTGTCGACATCGAGCCCGGCGACATGGTGCCGCCACATGATCTCGGTGTCGATCGTGATGAAGACCCGGGTAGCCATCGCGCCCGATTATCGCACGGGCATGAAGAAATGCCGAATGCGCGCTCGGGAATCAGGGTTTGATCCCGTAGCGGGCAAAATCCTCGTCGATCTGGGGGAAGAGCAGCTGGGCCTCGGCCAAGGCGGCATCCCCCGTCTTGGCATCGCCGGTACGCCGCAGGATCAGGCCGCGCAGGAACAGGCTGTTCGCGGCTGCCGGCCGCTGCTCCAGCGCCGCGTTGATATCGGCCAGCGCCTCCTCGAAGCGGCCCATCCGGAAATAGACCAGGGCCCGGCTGTCGAGCGCTGCCGCCGCGGTGCCGCCCGATCCCAGCTCGATCGCGCGCGTGCAGTCCTTCAGGGCGGTATCGAGCTGGACGTCCAGCGTACCCTTGATCCAGCAGCGCCCGTTGAGGAAGCCGGCATTGCCCGGCCGCTTCGCGATCGCCGCGTCAAAGGCCGCCAATGCGCCCGCCGCGTCGCGGGCATGGCCCAGCGCGGCCCCCTTGGCCACCAGCAGGTCCGGCTGGTTCTCGCCTTCCTCGTCGATCCTGGGCTGGAGCAGCGCCAGCGCTTCGTCCACGCGGTCCAGTTTGGCAAGCTCGCTCGCCAGCGCGTAGAGCGTGCCCGTATTGCCCGGATCGAGCTCCTGCGCCGCGCGCAGATCGGCGAGCGACTCCGCCTTGTGCCCAAGCGCCCGGTGCAGCGCGGCGCGTTCGCGATAGGTCGCGGCCGTTGCCTGCATACCGATCGCCTTGTCGAAATCGGCCAGCGCCTTCGGGCGCTCGAACGTCTTGGCCAGGAAGCGCCCGCGCGCAAGATAGCGTGAAACATCCTCGGGCTTCTCGGCGATATAGGCAGCGTAGCGCGCGAGCACCTTGTCGTATTTGCCGGCACGCTTGGCGGCCTCCACGCCGCGCCATGGACCGGGCGCACCCGGCAGGGTCCGCACGCGCAACACGCGGTTGTTGAGCTCGGCAAGCTTCGCGCGCGCCGCGGGAATCTCCGCCGGGGCGATCTCGCCTCCGGTCTGCGCGTCCTCGGTATCGATCGAAAGCAGGCCGCCGACCAGCGTCGCCCGGCGCACCACGCGCTTGCCGCCCGGCAAGGTGGCGTCGAGCGCCGCATCGCCGTCCAGCATATAGCCGCCCATTTCCGGCAGGCGCACCCGCAGCGCAGTCGAGGTACGTACCGGATTGCCCGTGGCGACCGGAATGTCCTTCCAGGTCGCGCGCGTGCGATCGGGAATCGGATAGGCGATCGGCGGCGCCGCATCGAGCCGGAAACGCCCGTCCTGATAGCGCCAGCCCCAATTCAGGATGCCGGACAGCGCGATCGTCGCCGTGCCATTCGCTTGGTCGAAGCTCACTTCGCTGCCGGTGAGCACCAGATCCCGGGCGAATGCTGGCGGCGCGAACTTGCGGAACTGGTCCCGCAGGCTCTCCTGGCTGCGCACACTCACCAATGCCTTCAGCACGCCCCCGGCGGCGCCACGCATCGTCACCTTCGCCTCGAACGGCGCCGGAACATCGATGCCGCCGGTCAAGTCGATATCGAACACACTGGCCGCGGTAACCCGCACTGGCGCACGCGCCGGCACCTGCAGCAATCCCGCGCCCTCGGCGCGCAACGGCAGCACCCAGTCGAAGGGCAGCACGTCGCCTATGTCCTCCAGATGCGTGCCCGTGCCCGTCCCGTCGAGCCACAGCAGCTGGCCGCCCACCTTGGCGAGCACGAAGACATGGTTGAAGGCAGCGGGCGACGCCAGCCGTTCGGCGACCAGGTCGCCATTGTCCAGATTCGCCGCCGCCGGCTCCGCTTCGATCCCCAGTTCGTGGAGGATGGCGAGCAGCAGCAGCGTCTTCGCCTTGCAATCCCCATATTTGGTGGTCCAGGTCTCGGCCGGCGTCTGTGGCACGTAATTGCCATTGTCCATGCCGCGGAACAGGTAGCGCACCTTGCCCTGCACCAGGGCGAGCGCCGCCGCCGTGCGCTTGCGCGGGTCCTTCTCCGCCGCGGCGATCTTCGCCACTTCCGCGGCCAGCGCGCTGCCGGGGGCGATCAGCCCGTCGACGCGATAGAGCGGCGCCATCGCCCTGGAGACGGATTGCCAGTCGGCAAAGGTCGTGGCCTCCGCGATCGGCGGCCTTGCGAACCGCCCCGGCATGCGCTCCGGCATCTCCGGCTGCCGGGCGACCGGCAGCTTGAACACCAGCTCGTGCCACCCGCCCGCGTCGCGCACCTGCGGCTCGGCCCCCACCGGATAGGTCTTCCACTTCACTGCCTGGCCCGTCGGCCACAGCAGCCGCGCCCGCGCG
Source organism: Sphingomonas sp. IBVSS2 (assembly GCF_002127225.1). Lineage (GTDB taxonomy): Bacteria > Pseudomonadota > Alphaproteobacteria > Sphingomonadales > Sphingomonadaceae > Sphingomonas. The sequence goes on along the minus strand of NZ_NFUR01000005.1, from coordinate 373,571 downwards.
AAACCGACCTTGATCGGCTCCGCGACGACCGGCCCCATGATCACCGCATTGCCGCCGAGCGCCGGATCCTTCCTGGTGACCGAATAGCGCAGGTCGAGCACGTCGCCGACCTGCAGCCCTTCCACTGCCAGGGTGGCGGTGAGCCGACCGTCGAACTGCATCTCGTCGAGCCCCTGCTCGCGCCGCAACACCGTGAAGCTCTTGCCCTTCAGCGCATCGATCCGCTTGCCACCGCGCAGGATATCGACGCCGTGCACGATCAGGTCGCCATGCGCCGGATGCCATTCGAGCTTGACGGTGCCCGCCTGCGAAACCGCCTGGATCGAAGCAAGGCGAGTAGCACGCTCCTGATAGGTCCAGCTCTGCCCGTCGGCGATGCGGGCCTGCACGTCGCCGATGACCATCGCGGGCGCATCATCGGTCAGGCCGGCGGCTGCGGGTTCGGGCGCCAGTTGCACCCAATCGGGCACCGGCTGGTAGAGCGGCTTCTCGCCGGCATGCGCCACTCCGGACGCGCCCAGGAACACGATCGACGCCAGCGCACTACGATACATGAGAATCCCCCGTTTCGTGGCCGTATCTAACGGCCCCGGAGGCTGCGGCAAGCCGGCCAGCGACAAGATTTCGCGCGGAATCCGTGCAGAAAATATCTATCGCATATGAAAATGATCGTAGATCTGCTGCGCGACGCCCGCGCTCACGCCGGGCGCCTTCTGCAGATCCTCGAGGCTTGCCGCACGCACCGCCCGCGCCGTGCCGAAATGCATCAGCAGCGCCTTCTTGCGCGCCGGGCCGATCCCCGGCACCTCGTCGAGCGGGCTCGCTCCGATCGCCTTGGCACGCTTTTGCCGATGAGCGCCGATCGCGAAGCGATGGACCTCGTCGCGCAGCCGCTGGAGATAGAAGAGCACCGGCGAATTGACCGGCAGCATCAGCTCGCGCCCGTCCATCAGGTGGAACACCTCGCGGCCCTCGCGCCCATGATGCGGCCCCTTGGCGACGCCGACCATGCACACGTCCTCGATGCCCAGGTCCTCCAGCACCGCCTTGGCCGCATTCAGCTGCCCGCGCCCGCCGTCGAGCAGCACCAGGTCGGGCCAGCTCCCGCCCTGCCGGTCCGGGTCCTCGTCCTGCGCGCGGGCGAAGCGGCGAGCGAGGACTTCGCGCATCATCCCGTAATCGTCGCCCGGCACGGTCTCGGCGCGCTTGATGTTGAACTTGCGATACTGGTTCTTCTGGAAGCCTTCGGGCCCCGCGACGACCATCGCGCCCAGCGCATTGGTGCCCTGGATATGGCTGTTGTCGTACACTTCGATCCGCTCGGGACTCTCGGGCAGTTCGAAGATGTCGGCGATCTCGGCCAGCAGCTTCGCCTGGGTCGTCCCCTCGGCCAGCCGCCGGTCGAGCGCTTCCGCCGCATTGCGCGTCGCCTGTTCCAGCAACCGCCGGCGCGGCCCCCGCTGCGGCACGCCGAGCGCCACCTTGTGCCCGGCGCGTTCCCGCAGAGCCTCGGCTAGCAGCGCCGCCTCCTCCAGGTCGCGATCGACGAAGATCGTCCGGGGCGGCGGCACTTCCTCGTAGAATTGCATCAGGAAGGCCGAGAGCACTTCGTCCTCGGACACCTCGTTGGTGTGTGCGGGGAAGAAGCTGCGATGCCCCCAATTCTGGCCGCCGCGGATGAAGAAGGCCTGGATGCCCATCACCCCGCCCTTGCAGGCGAGTGCGAAGATGTCGGCATCGCCCACGCCCTCGGCGTTGATCGCCTGGCTGCCCTGGATGAAGGTGAGCGCCTTCAACCGGTCGCGCAGGATCGCCGCCAGTTCGAAATCGAGATTCTCCGCCGCCGCCTGCATCTGCGCGCCGAGCTTGGCCTGCACCTGGGTCTTCTTGCCCATCAGGAAGTCACGCGCGTCGTCGACCAGTTCCTCATAGGCCTGCGGCGTGATGCGATCGACGCACGGCGCCGAGCAGCGGCGGATCTGGTAGAGCAGGCACGGCCGGTCGCGCGTGTTGAAGAAGCCGTCGGTGCAGCTCCGCAGCAGGAACAGCTTCTGGAGCGCATTCAGGGTCTTGCGCACCTGCCCCGCCCCCGCGAACGGCCCGAAATAATCGCCCTTCACCTTGCGCGCGCCGCGATGGAGCTGGATGCGCGGGAAATCATGATCGCGCCTGAGCAGGATGAACGGGAACGATTTGTCGTCGCGCAGCAGCACGTTGTAGGGCGGACGGAAGCGCTTGATCAGCTGTGCTTCCAGCAGCAGCGCCTCGGCCTCGTTGTTGGTGGTGACGATCGTCATCGATCGCGTCTGCGCCACCATCCGCTGGAGCCGCTTCGAGAGCCGCTGGACCTGGGTGTAGTTGGTCACCCGGTTCTTCAGCGCCCGCGCCTTGCCCACGTACAGCACGTCGCCGCGCGCATCCTGCATGCGATAGACGCCGGGCCGCGCCGGCAGCGTCTTCAGCACGTTGCGGATCGCCGCCACCCCGGCTTCGAGATCGGGGGCGTCGGCGCCGCGCACGGCGAAGGTGGCGGTCTCTTCGTTGAAGCGGTCGGGCGCGTTGGGATCGGACATCGTCGCACGGGATTTAGGGGGTGCGGAGGACGACCGCCACTCCCCTTCTCGCCATCCGGGCGAAAGGCGCGATGGCGGCAAGGGAACGCCTTGAACCGTCACGAGGATGTGCGATGCTCCGCCCACATATTTAGGAGAGTCGTCCCATGAAGCTCGTCCTGTCCGCCGCGCTGCTCGCGCTGGCCATGCCGCTCGCCGCCCATGCCCAGACCGTCCCCGCTCCCATCGCCGCCGCCCTGGGCGATGCGGGCCGCCCCCAGGCCGAGAAGGACCGCGACGCCGGCCGCCATCCCGGCGAGATCCTCGCCTTTGCCGGCATCGCGCCGGGCCAGAAGGTGGCCGACTTCATCATGGGCGGCGGCTATTGGACCCGCATCCTCGCGCCGACGGTGGGGCCGAAGGGCAAGGTCTATGCCTATCAGCCGGCGGAGTTCATCCAGTACCGCGCCGCCTATGCCGACGAGCAGAAGGCCGCGGCGGAGGGGCGCGCCAATGTCGCGCCGCTCAGCGACAGCCTGAGGAGCTTCGCCTTTCCGGAGCCGCTCGACGCGATCGTGACGGTGCAGAACTGGCACGACCTGCACCTCAAGGCGGCGGCACCGGGCGCCGCCCGGGGCATCGCGAAGAAGCTCTATGATTCGCTCAAGCCCGGCGGCGTGCTGCTGGTGATCGACCATGTCGCCAACACCGATCCGGACTTCGCGGTACCGCAGACGCTGCACCGCATCGATCCCGCCGCCGCGCGCGCGGAAATCGAATCGGCCGGATTCAAGTTCGAGGGCGAATTGCCGCTGCTGCGCAATCCGAACGACCCGCACACGGCGAATGTCTTCACGCCGGAGATCCGCGGCAAGACCGACCAGTTCATCTACAAGTTCCGCAAGCCGGCGGCGTGAGCCCGGTCCTCCCCTCCGGAGGGGAGGAATGGGGGTCAGCGCCCGGCCGCATTCTCCAGCGCGTTCGCCCGGGCCTCGATGCGTTCCATCGTGGCCTGGGCACGGGCGCCGACATCGTCCGCGCGCCGCCGTTCCTCCGTGGCACTGCGCCAGGCGACCGCGATCATGAAGACGAGCAGCAGGGCCGTGAGCGCAGTGGCGAGCTGGAGCCAGCGTTGGATGGTCATGCCGCCACCCTAGGAGCCGCCGGCGATACCGGCAACGGCCAGCCGGCGCGTCACTTCCCGCCGTCGAGCACCTGCCGCACCTTCACCGCGAGCTGGGCGATGCTGAACGGCTTGGCCAGGAAATCGACGTCATGGTCGAGCATGCCGTTATGGACGATCGCGTTGCGCGTATAGCCGGTCGTATACAGCACCGGCAGGTGCGGCAGCTTCTCGCGCATCCGCTCGGCAAGCGTACGGCCGGTCATGTCGGGCATCACGATGTCGGTGAACAGCAGGTCGATGCCCGGATGCTCGCCCAGCATCGCCAGCGCCTGGACCGGGCCGGAGGCGTGGATCACGACATAGCCGAGCTCGCGCAGCGCATCGACCGACATGATCCGCACCTGCTCCTCATCCTCTACCACGAGCACGATCTCGCCCCCGCCGCGCGGCAGCTCGGCCTCCGGCGCCGGCACCGTGCGCCGGTCCTCCTCGCCGAAATGGCGAGGGATGTAGAGCTTCACGATCGTGCCGACGCCGAGCTCCGAATAGACCTTCACGTGCCCGCCGGACTGCTTGACGAAGCCATAGACCTGACTGAGCCCGAGCCCGGTGCCCTTGCCCACTTCCTTGGTGGAGAAGAAGGGGTCGAAGGCGCGCTCGATCACTTCGGCACTCATGCCGGTGCCGGTGTCGGTCACCGACACCATCACATATTGCCCGGGCGTCACTTCGGCGTGGTGCGCCGAATAGGCATCGTCGAGATAGGTATTGGCCGTCTCGATCGTCAGCCGCCCGCCTTCGGGCATCGCGTCGCGGGCGTTGACGCACAGGTTGACCAGCGCGTTCTCCAGCTGCCCCGCGTCGATAAAGGCCGGCCAGAGCCCGCCCGCCAGCACCGTCTCGAAGCGAATCGTCTCGCCGATCGTGCGGCGCAGAAGCTCGGACATGCCCGCCACCAGCCGGTTCGCGTCGAGCGCCGCCGGCGCCAGCGGCTGGCGCCGGGCGAAGGCGAGCAGGCGCGAAGTGAGCTGCGCCGCGCGCTCGGCCCCCTGGAGCGCGCTGTCGATCGACTGGGCAGCCTTGGCCGGATCCTTGCCGATGCGGCGCTTGGCCATGTCGAGCGAGCCGATCACGATCGCCAGCATATTGTTGAAGTCGTGCGCGATGCCCCCGGTGAGCTGGCCGATCGACTCCATCTTGCCGAGCTGGCGCAGCTGCGCTTCCGCCGCCTCGCGCTGCGCGCTCTCGGCCAGCAGCCGAGCATGCGCCGCCTCCGCGGCGTCGCGCGCCGATGCGGCGGCATGGGCACGCCGGATCGCCGATCGGGTGACGAAATAGGCAACCACCGCCACGGCGATCGCCGTCACCGCCAGCCATAGGGTGAGCAGCCCCGCCTGCCAGGCCGCGCTGTCGCTGCGCACCGCGAACAGCCCCGCCTCATGGGTCCGCATCTCCGCGACGAGCGTACGGATCCGGCGCATCTGGCCGAGCCCGACTCCGGACTTCACCCCCGCGGCGACGCCGGCCGTGTCGCCCCGGCGGATCATCTCGACGAAATCGGTGAGCCGGTCGAGCCGATCCTCGACGAGCCGCTGCAACGTCGCGGCGCGGGCGCTCTGCTCCGGGCTGTCCGATACCAGCGCGCGCAGCTCGGCGAGTTCCTGGTGCAGGCCGTGCCCGCCGCTGGTGAACGGCTCCAGATAGGCGGGATCGCGCGTGATCAGATAGCCGCGCTGGCCGGTCTCGGCCTGCTGCACGCCGGAGAGCACGCTGCTCAGCTGCTCCTCGACCTCGAGAGTATGCGAGACCCAGTGCTGCGCCTGCTGCTGCCCCCGCACGAGGAAAAGCGCCCCGACCAGCGCCGCGGCGAGCAATGCGAAGGAAATGAGGAGCGCGATCAGCCCCGGATCGAGGCGGGCGCGGACGGTGTTGCCATCCGCGCCTGAACTGGGGGCCGAACCGGAAGCCAGCCCCGCGTTCACATCAGTTCAGGCGGCCGAGCCCGGCGATCGTCTGGTCGACGAGCTTCTTGTCGGCTTCGGCACCATGCTTCTCCGCGATGATCGCGGCGGCGGCGGCGGCGGCGGCATCGGCCGCCCTGGCGCGGACCTCTGCGATCGCGGCGCGCTCGGCGGCGGCGATCTTGTCCTCGGCCATCTTGGCGCGGCGCCGGGTCAGTTCCTTGGCGTCCGCCTCGGCCTTTTTCAGCAGCGCCTTGGCCTCGGCCTCGGCATGCTCGACGATCGCCGCGGCATCCGCCGCGCTCGCGGCGTTCCGCGCCTTGGCCTGGGCCAGCTCGGCCTCCGCCTCGGTCCGGAGCGCAGTCGCGTCGTCGAGCTGCTTGCGGATCGAATCGATCTTGGCGTCGAGCATCTTGCCGATCATCGCCGGCACGCGCTTCCACAGCACGATGCCGAGGACGACGAGCATCGCGATGGCGACGAACATCGGCGCGGTGATCACGCCGAACGCAGCCGGCTCATGATGCAGTTCCACGGTGCCGGTCTCCGCCTTCAGGCCATGGGGTTGTTCAGCCATTGGCCAGCGCTGCCTTCACTTGCTTGGTGACCGACGCGCGGTCGGCCGTCACGCCCGAGAGCTTGGCGACGATCTCCTGGACGGCATCCACCGTCCCGGCCTCGATCTCGCCCAGCGCCTGGGTCTTGGTAGCCTCGATGCGCACGGTGGCCTCGGCGATCTTCGCCTCGGACGCCGCATCGCCCTTCTTCACTTCGGCCTCGGACTTGGCGGTCGCCTTGTCCTTGGCCTGGCTCAGCGTCGCGAGCGCGGTGGTCCGGGCCGATTCCAGCCCGGACTCATATGCCGCGTCGGACGCATGGGCCGCATCTCGGGCAGCCTCGGCCGCGGCGAGGTCTCCGGCGATGCGGGCGTTGCGGTCTTCGACCGTACGCTCGATCTTCGGAACCATCGCCTTGCCGATCCCGAAATAGATGAGCGCAAACACGATCGCGAGCCAGAAGAGCTGCGACGCGTAGATCTCAGGGATTTGGGATAGCTGCGGCATCGGCTGTCCTTCGACCTTAGCCCTTGACGACGAACAGGATCAGGATCGCGACGACGAACGCGATCAGGCCCAGAAGCTCGGCACCGGCGAAGCCGATGAACAGGCGGCCCTGCTGGCCGTCGGCGGCACCCGGGTTGCGCAGCGCGCCCTCGAGGAACGAACCGAACACGTTGCCCACGCCGAGCGCGGCCAGGCCGATGCCGATCGCCGCGAGGCCGGCACCGATGTACATTGCACCAACGTCAGTCATTTCAAGCTCCCTACGTAATCCAAAAAAACAAACGAACAGCGCGACTTAGTGCAGGTGCACCGCGTCGTGGAGATAGAGCGAGGTCAGCAGCGCGAACACATAGGCCTGGATCGCGCAGACCAGCAGTTCGAGCGCGCTCACGCCGATGATCATCAGCATCGAGGCGAACCAGACGCCATAGCCGATCCCGCCGGCGTTCAGGCCCTGCACCGCAAAGCTGCCGAACACTTCGAGCAGGATGTGCCCCGCGGTCATCGCGACGAACAGTCGCAGGCCCAGCGAGAAGGGGCGCACCATGAACGAGATGAATTCCACCGGGATGATCACCGGCATCAGCCACAGCGGCGCGCCGTGCGGCACGAACAGGCCGAAGAACTTCAGGCCGTGCTTCCAGAAGCCGACCGCGAGCACGATGGCGAACGAGAAGAAGGCCAGCACCGCGGTCACCGTGATGTGGCTGGTCACCGCGAAGGTGTGCAGGCCCGGCACCACCGCCAGCGGCAGGATGCCCACCAGATTGGCGAACAGGATGAAGAAGAACAGCGAGAAGATGTACGGGGCGAACTTCTTGCCGCCCTTGCCGATGCTGGTGTTCACCATCGAATCGATGAAGCCCACCGCGCCTTCGGCCATCAGCTGCCATTTGCCCGGGATCAGCGCGCGCTTCATCCCGCCCATCATGAACACGAACAGCAGCGCCGCCACGACGAACATGAACAGGGCCGAGTTGGTGAACGAGAGATCATAGCCAAGCAGATCGAACTTGATCAGCTTGCCGACCTCGAACTGCTCCATCGGATTGATTGCGCCGGCGCTCACTCAACGCGCTCCTTCGAGATCTTGTAGATGTTGCGGAAAGCCGCCGCGATCGACAGCACGAGCAGGGTCAGCAGCAGCCACGGACTGGTGCCCAGCCAGCTGTCCAGCGCATACCCCAGAATTCCACCGCCCAGCGGCATGCCGATCAGGTCCATCAGCACGCGCGAACCCTGCTTGTAGCCCTTGGCGTCGGCAGGCGCCTTGGGAACCGCCGATCCGGTGCGCGCAGCCTCGGCCGCCTTCGCATCGGCGATGCGGCGGTCAAGGTCGCTCGGAGCACGGTCTTGGGTCAAGGCGGTCAAGGCGTTCCAGATATGAAAAAAGCCGCCGACAGCGCCGACGACATACAAGCATCGCCGGCTGTTCGGCCGCGTTGCTCGGGCGCTTTAGGAACGCTGGCGGACCGAGTCAACTCCGGGTCAGGTCTCGCCGCCAAATCGGCGAAATCCTCGCCTTGAATAACGGCGCATTTGCAGGAACAAGCCGGGCATGTCCGAGCCTTCCGACAATAGCGGCCACCGCGCGCGCCTGCGCCGCCGCCTGTTCGAGGGCGGGCCGGACGCGCTGCTCGATCACGAACTGGTCGAATACCTCCTCGCACTGGCGATTCCCCGGCAGGATACCAAGCCCTTGGCCAAGGCGCTGCTCCACGAATTCGGCGGCATCGCCGGACTTCTCACCGCCGATGCCGAGGCGCTCGCCCGCGTGAAGGGCATGGGCGAGACCAGCGTCGCCGCCCTGAAGACCGCCCATGCCGCGGCGCTCCGCCTGCTGCGCGCCGAGGTCGCCGAGCGCCCGGTGCTCGCCAACTGGCAGGCATTGCTCGACTATCTGCGCGCCGACATGGCCCATCACGCGATCGAGCGCTTCCGCGTCCTCCATCTCAATTCCAAGAACATGCTGATCCGCGACGAACTGATGGGCGAAGGCACGATCGACGAGGCCGCCGTCTATGTCCGCGAAGTGATCCGCCGCGCGATCGAGCTCGGCTCCGCGGCGCTGATCCTCGTCCATAACCATCCCTCCGGCGACCCCTCACCCAGCCGCGCCGACATCGAGATCACCCGCCAGATCATGGCCGCGGGCAAGGGGCTGGGGATCGGCGTGCACGACCACATCATCATGGGGCGCGACGGGCATGCGTCGCTGCGGGGCCAGGGGCTGATCTAGCGAGCGATCCAGCCTGTCATTGCGGCACCACAGCTCGCCCGATACCATCCCGCCATGCTTCGCGCCCTTGCGCTTCCCGCCCTCGCCCTGCTGCTCGGTGCCGCGCCCGAGCTGCCGCATTTCGCGATCGAGCGCCCCGAAACGCTCGGCGGGCGCCCGGTCGGCGGCCGGCTGCCGATCGTCCACGCCGTCATCGCGGGCCGGCCGGGAACCTTCCTGCTCGATACCGGCGCCGGCCTCACGGTGATCGCGCCCCGGTTCGCCGATGCGACCGGCCTCGTCCCGGGTGCAGCCATTGCCGGGCATGACAGCGGCGGCAGGCCGGTCACCGGCCGTACGCTGGAGCAGGTCGACATCACCATCGGCACCGTGCGGCGCCGGTTTCCGCGACTGGCAGTGATGCAGATCGGCATGCTCGACCCGCTCGGTATCGACGGAGTGATCAGCCCGCAATCCTTCGCCGACCCCGATTGCCTCCGCATCGATTTCGCGCTGGGCATCGCGACTCTGGCGCCACCGGCCGACCCCGCCTGCACGCTGGACGGCGTGGCGGTGCCGATGGGCAAGGGGTATCGCCCCTATGCGCCGGCCAGCGCATCGGACGGCAGCCAAGCCGACTTCCTCGTCGACAGCGGCGCGTGGCGAACGAGCCTGCCCGCTGAGTTCGCGCCCGATGTCCCTGTCCTTGGCGCGGAGGCGCATAGCGGCGTCGCCGGCATCGCGGAGGCCGCCGAACTGGTCGGCCCCTTGACGCTCACGCTCGGCGGCAGGCCGCTGCACGTGCAGAGCGCCCGCCGCACGGGCGCAGGCCGCGACGCCCTGCTCGGCTTCGACCTGCTCTCGCGAGCGGTACTGCTGATCCGGCCGGGCAAGGATGCCCTGCTCCGCCTCGCGCCCTGAGTAACCAAACGGCCGCCGGAGGCAAGCCCGGCGGCCGTTCGGGAATAAGCGCCATGCGTATTCAGGCGCGACGAAAGGGGGTTAGCCCGGCTGTTTCGGGGTCAGGAACACGGTGAGCTCCTGCTTGTTCACCGAGGCGTTCTTGTCGGTATCGGCGCTGGCGAATGCCTGGTTCGTCCAGCTGCTCGCCTCGGCGCTGCCGGGCTGGAAGCTGGGCTCCGACGCCTTGCGCAGATCGCCCATCCAGGCCGCGAACTCGGTGGCGTTCAGCTTGCCATCACTATCCTTGTCATAGCCGCCGAAGTCGCGACCCACCGCCTGGGCGACCTGTTCCTGCGTCGCCGCCGGCTGGGCGGCCGGAGCCGCGGCAGGCGCGCTCGCCACCTCGGCAGGCTGAGTCGCAGGCTCGGCGGGCGCCGGCATCGCCTCGGCAGTCGTGGCCGGGGCTGCAGCCTGGCCCTGGGCGGCGGGCGCCGCATCGTCACTGGTAACTGGCGGAGTCGCCTGCTCGGGCGCCGGGACAGTCTGCGCAGGCTTGTCCTGCGCGGGAGCTTCCTGCGCAACAGCAGGAATTACGAAAAATATAGATGTAGCAAGAAGCATCGGCTTCAGCATAAGCTTATCTCCTATTCTACTCAGGAATTATATTTCATTTCCAGCCCGATTGTATTTTGAACAACCACTCTATCAACCAATGATCTTGAGACGATGTTCCCGATTTCACTAGCACTAGCCTCAACACGCCCCCGATGCAGCTCGATTCATCGCATTTCATTTGCGCTGTGGCGCCTCGGCAACGGCTGCGGCAGGATGGGCGTCATGATCGACCGTCGGACGCTGCTGTTCGGAATGACCGCCGGCCTTGCCGGCTGCCACGGTGCGCCCCAGGCATCGGGCACGGTCGACCAGCCGCACCTTCCCGCGAGCACGCCCGCCGCCAAGCTGATCGCCGCCGCCCGCACCCAAGTCGGCGTCACGCGCCGCTATGACAGCGCCTATACCAGCCTGCCCTTCCCTGGCGGCGACGTGCCGCGCGAGAAGGGCGTGTGCACCGATGTGGTGATCCGCGCCTATCGCGATGCCTTCGGGATAGATATCCAGGCGCTGGTCAATGCCGACATGAAGCGCGCTTTCGTCGCCTATCCGCGCAAATGGGGCCTTTCCCGCCCCGATCCGAGCATCGACCATCGGCGCGTGCCCAATCTCGCCGTCTTCCTCGCCCGCGCCGGTGCCCGGCTGCCGATCCCGGCGGACGGCAAGGGCTGGCAGCCCGGCGACATCTTCACCTCCGCGCCGGCGAACGGCATCGGCGGCACCGGCACGCATATCGGGCTGGTCTCCGACCTGCCCGGCGCCCGCGCGCCGATGATCCTCCACAATATCGGCCGGGGCGCGCGCGAGGAGGATGCGCTGCTCGATTGGCCGATCACCGGCCGCTTTCGGTGGAAAGTCTGAGGCACGCTTGCTAGGGGCGCGCCATACCCCCGGCGAAAGGCTTGCAATGGTTCCCCGTTATTCGCGCCCTGAAATGACCGCCATCTGGTCGCCCGAGGCGCGCTTCCGTATCTGGTTCGAGATCGAGGCGCACGCGACGGAGGCCCTGGCGGAACTGGGCGTGGTGCCGAAGAGCGCCGCCAAGGCGCTGTGGGACTGGTGGGCGACCAACCCGGCCATCGACGTCGCTGCGATCGACGCGATCGAGGCGGTTACCAAGCACGACGTGATCGCCTTCCTCACCTGGGTGGCCGAGCAGGTGGGCGACGAGGCCCGCTTCATGCACCAGGGCATGACCAGCTCGGACGTGCTCGACACCTGCCTCGCCGTCCAGCTCGCCCGCGCCAGCGACATCCTGCTCGCCGATCTCGATCAGCTGCTCGAAGTGCTCAAGCGCCGCGCATATGAACACAAGCTCACGCCGACGATCGGCCGCAGCCACGGCATCCATGCCGAACCGGTCACCTTCGGCCTCAAGCTCGCCGAAGCCTATGCCGAGTTCAAGCGCAACCGCGAGCGCCTCGTCGCCGCCCGCGCGGATATCGCCACTTGCGCCATTTCGGGCGCGGTCGGCACCTTCGCCAATATCGATCCGCGCGTCGAAGCGCATGTCGCCGCCAAGCTCGGGCTCGCGGTCGAGCCGGTCTCGACCCAGGTGATCCCGCGCGATCGCCATGCGATGTTCTTCGCGACTCTCGGCGTGATCGCGAGCTCGATCGAGCGCCTCGCCATCGAGGTTCGCCATCTGCAGCGCACCGAAGTGCTCGAGGCCGAGGAATATTTCTCGCCGGGCCAGAAGGGCTCGTCGGCGATGCCGCACAAGCGCAACCCGGTGCTGACCGAGAATCTCACCGGCCTCGCCCGCATGGTCCGCAGCGCGACGATCCCGGCGATGGAGAATGTCGCGCTGTGGCACGAGCGCGACATCTCGCACAGCTCGGTCGAGCGCTATATCGGCCCGGACGCGACGATCACGCTCGACTTCGCCCTGGCCCGCCTCACCGGCGTGATGGACAAGCTGCTCGTCTATCCGGCGCGCATGCAGAAGAACCTGGATCGAATGGGCGGCCTCGTGCATTCCCAGCGCGTGCTTCTCGCCCTTACCCAGGCCGGCGTCAGCCGCGAGGACAGCTATCGGCTGGTCCAGCGCAATGCGATGAAGGTGTGGGAATCGGACGGCGAACTCTCGCTGCTCGAGCTGCTCAAGGCCGATCCGGAAGTGACCGCGGCACTCTCGCCGGCGGAAATCGAGGACAAGTTCGACCTCGGCTATCATTTCAGGCAGGTCGACACGATCTTCGAGCGCGTCTTCGCTTGAACCCCACCCGCCAGGCGCTGCGTGCAGCGACGTCCGCGGCGCATGACCGGGTGGATACGGCCTTTGCCGGTTTCGACCTGACCCACCGGGAAAGCTATGCCCGCTTCCTCGCGGCCCATGCCGATGTGGTGTGGGCGCTGGAAGCGGCGCTTCCGGGCGATCGGGTGGTCGACGATTGGGAAGAGCGCAAGCGGGGGCATCTGCTGCGCGAGGACCTGGCCCATCTCCCGAAGCCCGCCTCAAGCCGTCATTCCGGCGAACGCCGGGATCTCGGGCAGGAGGGCGAGGAAGGAGCCGCACGAGATCCCGGCGTTCGCCGGGATGACGATAGTTGGATCGCCGGCACCCTCTACGTCCTCGAAGGTTCGCGCCTCGGCGGGAAATTCCTTGCCCGGCGCCTGCCCGCCGGATTTCCCCGTGCCTATCTTGATGCAGATCAGCGCACCGAAAAGTGGCAACAACTACTGACGGTTATCGATCGTCTCTTGCACGAGCCCGCCGCGCTCGAGGCGGCGATCACCGCGGCGCTTGCCACTTTCACGGCGTTCGAGCGTTCGGCGGAGAAATGGCGAAAGGCAGAGATTGGCCAGTAACAGCGATTTCGAGGTCGATCTCACCAATTGCGATCGCGAGCCGATTCACGCGCTGGGCGCCGTCCAGCCCTTCGGCTTCCTGCTGGCGCTTTCGGTCGACTGGCTGATCCGCCGCGTCTCGGCCAATGCCGAGCAATTCCTCGAAAAACCTGCCGACGACCTGCTCGGCACTTCCGCCATCCCGCTGCTCGGCGAGCACGCCGTCCACACCCTGCGCAACCGCCTCGCCATGTTGCGCGGCGGCGACGCGGTCGAGCGCGTCTTCGGGCTGCGGATCGCCAGCGGCCGTTGCTTCGATTTCGCGCTGCACATGATCGGCGACACGATCGTGCTGGAAGGCGAGGATTGCAGCGAGGACGCCTCCACCGATATCGGCTCGGCGATCCGCGCGATGATGGCGCGGCTCGACGAGACCGCCGACGCCGCCGCCTTCTATCGCGAGGGCGCCCGCCAGGTCCGCGCCTTGACCGGCTTCGACCGGGTGATGGTCTATCGCTTCGATCGGGACGGTTCGGGCGTGGTGGTGGCCGAGGCTGCCCGCACCGGCATCGGCAGTTTTCTCGACCTGCGCTACCCCGCCAGCGACATCCCGCAACAGGCGCGCAAGCTCTATGTCCGCACGCCCTTCCGCATCATCGCCGACGTGAATGCCGAGCCGGTGCCCGTGCTGCCCCGGCTCGACGAGCGCGGCGCCCCGATCGACCTTTCGCTATCGGTGCTGCGATCGGTCTCGCCGATCCATATCGAATATCTGAAGAACATGGGCGTCGGCGCCTCGCTCTCCATTTCGATCATCGTCGAGGGCCAGCTCTGGGGCCTGTTCGCCTGCCATCACTATGCCGCGCGCTGCCCCAGCTTCGAACGGCGCTCGATCGCCGAGCTGTTCGGCCAGATGTTCGCGCTCAAGCTCGAGAGCCGCGAGCGCAAGGAGCTGGCCGCCTATGAGCTGGCGGCGCGTTCCGCCAGCGACCGGCTGCTCGCCGCGGTGGCCGGCGATTCGACGCTGCTCGACAATCCCGAATGGCTCGGCACGATGATGCGCGAAACCGTGCCGTGCGACGGCATCGCGATCTGGCTCGACGGCAAGGTCTCCTCTTCCGGCATGACGCCGCCGGCCGCCGCATTCTCGGCGATCACCCGCCGACTGAACGCAATGGCCGCGGGCAGGATCTTCTCGACCGATCGCCTCGCGGACACTCTTCCCGCCGCCGCCGACTATGACGATGTCGCCGCCGGACTGCTCGCGATTCCGATCTCGCGCCGCCCGCGCGATTACGTGCTGCTGTTCCGCCAGGAGAAGATCCGCACGGTCAAATGGGCCGGCGACCCGCACAAGCCCGCGCAGCTCGGCCCCAACGGCCCGCGCCTCACGCCGCGCAAGAGCTTCGAATTGTGGAGCCAGGAAGTCCGCGGCCGCTCCGAGCCCTTCTCGAACGCCGAACTGCGCGTCGCCGAGATGCTGCGCGCGTCGCTGATCGAAGTCGTGTTGCGCCTCAGCGACGAAGCCCAGGAGGAGCGCCGCCGCTTCTCCGAGCGCCAGGAACTGCTGATCGCGGAGCTGAACCACCGCGTCCGCAACATCCTCAGCCTGATCCGCGGCCTGGTCCGCCAGTCGCTCGATCCCGAGGCGGATGCCCGCAACACCATCCACCTGCTCGAAGGCCGGATCGAGAGCCTCGCCCGCGCGCACGACCAGATCACGCAGGACAATTGGTCCGCCGCGCCCCTGCTCCGCCTGATCGAGACCGAGGCCGCCGCCTATCTCGCCGGCAAGGCGGGCCGGGTGGAGACCGACGGGCCGGCGGTGCTGCTCCATCCCCAGGCCTTCTCGGCGCTGGCGCTGGTACTGCACGAGCTGATGACGAACTCGGCCAAATATGGCGCGCTCTCGGACAGCGGCTCGGTCGATATCGGCTGGCGGATCGAGCGCGACGGCGACCTGGCGATCGCATGGCGCGAGCGCGGCGGCCCCGCCGTGCAACCGCCGAAACGGCAAGGCTTCGGCACCACGATCATCACGCGCTCGATCCCCTATGACCTGGGCGGCCGCGCCGACGTGCGCTATCCGCTCACCGGGCTCGAAGCCGATTTCCGGGTGCCCGCCCGCTATATCGAGATCGACCCGAGCCGCGCGGGCCATCCCGCGGCGCCATCCGCACCCGCGCCGGGCACCGCCGTGCCCAAGCTGCTCTCGGGCGTGGTGCTGCTGGTCGAGGACAGTCTGATCATCGCCATGGACGCCGAGGACATTCTCACGCGCCTGGGTGCCCACCGCGTGGTTACCGCCGGCACGCTCGCCCAGGCGCGCGAGGAGATCGCCCGCGAAACGTTCGAAGCCGCGGTGCTCGACGTCAATCTCGGCGCCGAGACCAGCCTGCCGCTTGCCGACGACCTCATCGCCGCCCAGGTGCCCTTCCTCTTCGCCACCGGCTATGGCGAGCAGCTCAAGCTTCCCGGCGAGCATGCCGCTGCGCTCGTCACCCAGAAGCCCTATACGCTCGCAAGCATCTCCCGCGCGCTCTCCGACCTGCTTTCAATGTAGGATTTCAGCCGATACGACTCACAAGCTCCCCTCCCTGGAAGGGAGGGGTTGGGGGTGGGTCGTGTCCTGGCGATATGGTAAAGGCGGGCGAACGGCTGCCATATCGTGCGCATCTACCCACCCCTAACCCCTCCCTTCCAAGGAGGGGAATCTCAAGGGAGGGATCACATGCCCATCGGCGCATCGGTAGGGAAGAACGGCGTCAACGACCTGGCGGACGTACTGGTCGTCCAGCACCTCCTCAACGACTGGCTCGGCGCCACCGGCCAGAAGCTGCTCCCGACCAGCGGCGAATGCGGCACGCTCACCATTGCGGCGATCACCGGCTACCAGGCACAGGTGCTGGGTGCGGCCAGGCCGGACGGCCTGATCGGCCCCGGCGGCAGGACCTGGCTCGCGCTCGCCGCCGGCCAGGGCACCCGCCCGCCGTTCGCGGGTGCGGACTGGTGGAACGCCAACCAGGCCAGATATCCGAACAGCGCCGCCGTCGCCGACCTGGTCCAGCCCTTCCGCGACAACGTCACCGCCTTTCTGAAGGCGCTGAAGGATGCGGGCGCCAGCGTCACGATCTCCGCCACGCGCCGCAACGCCCTCCGCGCGCAGCTGATGCATTACAGCTGGCGGGTGGCAAAGGGGCTGGTCGCGCCGAACAAGGTCCCCGCCCTGCCCGGCCTGGATATCCGATGGGATCATGGCGACCTCGCCAGGTCGAAGGCCGGTGCGCAGGCGATGTGCGACCTGTTCCAGATCGCCTTCGAGCCCTCGCTCACTTCGCGCCATATCGAAGGCCGTGCGATCGACATGACGATCGGCTGGAACGGCACGATCAAGGTGCGGGACAAGCAGGGCAAGCCGCGCGAGATCGGCGCACCGCGCTCGGGCGACACCAACACCGATCTCCATCGGATCGGCGCGACCTATGGTGTGATCAAGCTGCTCAGCGACCCGCCGCACTGGAGCGACGACGGGCGGTGAACTCCAAGTTCCTCCCCCAGCAAGCCGGAGGAGGAATTTCAATGCACCCCCCGCAGCCGCTCCGCCGTCATCGCGTCCGCCGGATAGAAGGCCTCGATCGCCAGTTCGTCCAGCGTCACGTCGAGCGGCGTGCCGAATACGGTGGTGGTGCTGATGAAGCTGAGGTCGCCCAGCGGGGTGGCGAGCCGCAGCGGGATCGCCACCCCGCCCATATCCTCCAGCTGCCCCGCCCCGTCGGGAAAGGGATAGCCCTCCAGCTCGACGACCAGCGCCTCCAGCGCCTGGTCGCCGGTGGTCATCGCTTGGCGCCGCAGCCGCTCGAGCAGGTGCGCGCGCCATTCGGCGAGGTTCAGGATCCGCGGCGCCAGCCCCTCGGGGTGCAGGCTCAGGCGCAGCACGTTGACCGGCCCCGCCAGCAAGTGCGGGGCGCAGCCGGCGAGCAGCGGCTCGACCGCCGCATTGGCCGCGATCAGATGCCAATGCCGGTCGATCGCCAGCGCCGGCCAGGGCTCGTGCCCCTTCAGCACCAGGTCGATCGCCCGCCGCGCCGCCGCCAGGGCAGGATCGTCGAGCGCCCGCTGAGCATAGAGCGGCGCGAACCCCGCCGCGAGCAGCATCGTGTTGCGTTCGCGGAGCGGCAGCGCGAGCTGGTCGGCCAGGCGCAGCACCATCTCGCGGCTCGGCCGGGTGCGCCCGGTCTCGATGAAGCTCAGATGCCGGGTCGATATCTCCGCATCCAGCGCCAGGTCCATCTGGCTCAGCCGGCGGCGGCGGCGCCATTCCCTGATCTGGTCGCCGAGCGGGCGGACGGCTGGCTGCACGGATAGTCTCCTTCGCCGCTTCTCTGCCCGCAAGCCGCGCCGGTTTCCATTACCTCCCGCGTAATCGACCGGGTGCGCCGATGCCGTCAGCCTTGCGTCATCACCAGCAAGGGAGACGACCCATGACCAATCCGATCCATTTCCTCCGCACCGTGCTCACCATCGACGCAGTCACCTGCCTGGCGATGGGCGCGCTGCTCGCCGCCGGCGCCGGACCGCTCGCCGGGTTGCTCGGCCTGCCCGCGGCGCTGCTGTTCGAGGCCGGGCTGCTGCTCTTCCCCTCGGCTGCGTTCATGCTCTGGGCGGCGCGCCGGACCGACCGGGTCGAATGGCCGGTTCGCGCCATCGCCCTGCTCAACCTGGGCTGGACCGCGGCCAGCTTCGCGGTGATCGCCCTGCTCGCGCCGAATCCGCTCGGCGCCGCCTTCCTGGCCGTCCAGGCACTGGCGGTGGCGGGGCTCGCGGCGCTCGAATTCCACGGCCTGTCGCTGTTCCGCCGCGCCTTTGCCTGAAACAGGACGGAAGGAGCCCGGCACATCCGCCAGGCTTCTTCCGTCAACTGCCCGCCCGATCCTCCGCCGACGCATCGAACCGGCGCCGCGCCGCATCGATCTCCGGCAGGTTCGCCGTCACCCATTGGCCGAGCGCAGTCACCGGCTGCTGGAGCGAGCGCCCCAGCGGCGTCAGCGTATATTCCACCCGCGGCGGGATCGTCGGGAACACTTCGCGCATCACCAGCCCGTCGCGTTCCAGCCCGCGCAGGGTGAGCGTCAGCATCCGCTGCGAGATGCCCTCGATCCCGCGCTGCAGCTCGCTGAACCGCCTGGTGCCGCCGCTCAGCATCATGATCGTCAGGATGCTCCATTTGTCGCCGATCTTGGCGAGGATCTCGCGCACCGGCGTACAGCCCTGGTGCTGTCCGCCTATCTGCCCGCCGCTTACATGCATGTGCCTGGGTTCCAGAAATGTGCCTCCTTGTGGCGATGCGCCCACCGCATCATTTGATCCCCTGTTACGATTCGTAACCGGAAAGGGTCGAAATTTCCATGCTCAACCTCGCACTCATCATCGGCAGCACCCGCCCGCAGCGTTTCGCGGACGTTCCCGCCCAATGGATCGCCGCCGGTGCCGCCGCGCGCGACGACTTCACGCTCGATATCCTCGACCTGCGCGACCAGAATCTGCCGCTGTTCGAGGAGCCCGTCCCCCCATCCTGGACCCAGGGCGTCTATTCGCACCCTGCTGCCGAGGCCTGGCGCCAGAAGGTCGGCAGATATGACGGCTTCATCGTCACCGCTGCGGAATATAATCACGGGCCCACCGCGGTGCTGAAGAACGCGCTCGATTCCGCCACCTTCGAATGGCGCCGCAAGCCGGTGGCGTTCGTCGGCTATGGCGGCGTCGGCGGCGCCCGTGCGATCGAGCAGCTGCGCGGCATCGCGGTCGAGCTGCACATGGCGCCGATCAGGGCCGAGGTGAATGTGGGCATGGAGCCGTTCCTCGGCATCCTGCAGCAGGGCAAGACGCTGGACGACTATCCCCATCTCGCCGCCGCGCGCGCCACCTTGTTCGACGAGATCGCCTGGTGGGGCAACGCGCTCAAGGCCGCCCGCGCCGCCTGAGCGACACGCCCAAGGAGAAGGGGGCCGGCAAAGAGAAGGGGCCCGGCGTTTCCACCGGGCCCCTGCCTCCTGCTTGAAATCCCTCGGGACTTAGCGGCAGCGACGGCCGCCGCTGCTGTCCTTGTCGATCGCCCGGCCGAGCAGCGCGCCGCCCAGGGCGCCGAGCAGCGTGCCGGGGGTGCGATCGCCGTAGCGATCGATGCTGCGGCCGACCAGCGCACCGGCGACGCCGCCGATCAGCATGCCTGTCGTGCCGTCCGAACGGCGGCAATAGTTGCGGCCGTCGCGGCCACGCCAGCTCGGGCCGTTGTAATGGCCGCGGTCGTCATAGCCCCGGTCATAGCCGCGATTGTCATAGCCGCGCTCGTAGCGACCATCGTCGCCCCGATAGCCGTCATAACGCTGCGCCATCGCGGTCGAGGGCAGGGCGGGAAGGGCAACGGCCATGGCCGCGAGGCCCAGAAGCGTCTTACGCATGATCTATCTCCTCCTTTGGCCGGTGCCTGGGCACCGGGTACGAGGATGGGTCTAGGCGATTCGGCCTGATGCGATGCTGAACTCGTCTTGCAGCTTGCGTTCACGTAACGAAATCGCGGCGGCTCAGGCCCCGGGCATCATCCGGCCGCGCAGATCGGGCAGGCCGAAGCTCGTCTTGCCGTCGCCGCCCCAGATGTCGCCGATCGCCTGGAACAAGGTCGGATAGTGCGAGATCGGCAGCACGCTGCCGTCGCACGCCGCCCAGCCCTGGGGGATCTGCGCGCCGGCATAGGCCGTCACCTGCCCGGCATAGGCATGATAGGCCGGCGGATCGCCATCGCCGCTGCCGGGAGCCAGAAGATCGCCGGTATTGATGATATAGTTGAGGCCCAGCCCACCGATCGTGCCCGACACCTTCTGGCCCAGCGCCATGCCCGGTCCCAGGCCCACCGGCGCCGCGCCGTTCAGGTCCGGCAGCTGGAAGGTCGTCGCGCCATTGCCGCCGAACGCGGTGCCGATCGCCGCGAACAGCGCGGCATATTGCTGGACCGGCAGCGTCGCGCCGTCGCAGGGCGCCCAGCCGCCCGGCACCACGGTCCCGCAAAAGGGCGTCACCGTTCCCGGCAACGGCGCGTCGACGCTCGCATCCAACGCGATCAGCCAGCTGAGGACGAGCGCGCCCGGCGGCATCCCGCCCACCGGCCCGCCGCCGATCACGACCCGGGCATGCAGGTCGGGCACGCCGATGGTCGTGATTCCGTCGCCGCCGAAACTCGTTCCCATCACCGCCGTCAGCGGCTGGTTCCACAGGATCGGCAGCGTGCCGCCGGTGCACGGCCTGGCGCCATAGGCCGGGTAGCTGCCGGCAAAGCTCTCGATCATGCCGACGGTGAATTGCGCGGGGGCCGGGCCGTCCTGCGGGAAGACGCCGTTCATCACCAGCAGCTGCTGCATGCCCGAAGGCGGCGGCGGGCCGGGCCGGACGGTTTCCTCCTCCAGTACCGGCGGAGCGGGCTTCGGCGCCCGGCCGCCGAACAGCCGCGCCAGCAATGCCTTCAGCCAAGCCCACATGGGTTTTCTCCCCCGCTTCCCCAGGACGCGCAACTATCGACACCCGGCGGCAATCGGGACAGACCCCATATGGGAGCGAGCCGGACCGAAACGGTGCGAAAGGGAGGGGATTGCATCGACTACGGGCGCACCTGCAGGTAGCTGCGTCTTCCGCGGTTCCGGCGTCACCCCGGGAACAAGTCCAGGTTTGGCTTCCCCCATCATCCCGATTTCTCTCGTCATCCCCACGACTCTGGGGCCAATCGACATTCAGGCTGGGGGTGTGGCTTGGCAGGCAGGAACACTCCGAACCAACCTCCTTCGTCACCCTGAACTTGTTTCAGGGTCCAAGGTGCCACCAGCGATATCGCCAGTGGAGAATTGGATGCTGAAACAAGTTCAGCATGACGGAAGGGAGAGCGCTCGACATTCAACTTCCGTCCCTCGCCACCGGGAATGGAAGGGAGGGAACTGAATGTCGATCTGCCCTACCCCAACGCCGCCTTGAGCTTGGCGAAGAAGCCGGTCGTCTGGGGGCATTCGTCGCCCGTCTCGGTCGCGCGGAATTCCTCGAGCAGCTCGCGCTGCTTCGCGGTCAGCTTGGTCGGCATCTCGACGACGAGCTCGACGACCAGGTCGCCGCGCCCGCGCCCCTGGAGCACCGGCATGCCGGCGCCGCGCTGGCGCACTTCGCGGCCGCTCTGGGTGCCCGGCGCGATCTTCACCACATGCTTCTCGCCGTCCAGGCCGGGCAGGACGATTTCGCCGCCCAGCGCCGCGGTGGTAAAGCTGATCGGCGCATGCGCGAACAGGTTCGTGCCCTCGCGATCGAAGATCGCGTGCTTCTTAACGTGCAGGAAGATGTAGAGGTCGCCCGCCGGCGCGCCGCGCGCACCCGCTTCGCCTTCGCCCTGCAAGCGGATCCGGGTGCCCTCGTCCACGCCCGGCGGCACGTTGATCTTGAGCGTCTTGGTCTTGTCGGCCCGGCCTTCGCCGCGGCAATCGCGGCACGGCTCGTCGATGATCTCGCCCGCGCCGTGGCAATGGTGGCAGGCGCGCTCGACCATGAAGAAGCCCTGCTGCGCGCGCACCTTGCCGTGCCCGCCGCAATATTTGCACTGAGTCGCCTTGGTGCCCGGCTTGGCGCCGGTGCCCTCGCACGTGTCGCAATGCCCGGATACGTCGACGGTGACTTCGCTGGTCTTGCCGTGAAAGGCCTCTTCCAGCGTGATCTCCATGTCGTAGCGCAGGTCGGCGCCGCGGCGCACCTGGCGGCCGCCGCCCCGGCCACCGCCCATGAACTCGCCGAACACGCTTTCGAAAATGTCGCTGAACGCGCCGAAATCGGGCTGCGGGCCGGCGCCGCCGCCGCCCATACCGTTCTTGAACGCCGCATGGCCGAACCGGTCATAGGCCGCGCGCTTCTGCGGATCCTTCAGACAGTCATAGGCTTCGTTGATCGCCTTGAACTTGGCCTCGTGATCCTTGCACCCGGCATTCTTGTCCGGATGATATTTGATCGCGAGCTTGCGATAGGCGGACTTGAGCGTGACGTCGTCCGCGGTGCGCTCGACTTCGAGCAGCTCGTAATAATCGACTTCGGTGGTCATCAATTAAAGCCCTCTCCCCGCTCGCAGGGAGAGGGTCGGGAGAGGGGCACGCCGCCGGAAATCCGCATTGCCGCCCCACTCCCCCTCTCCCCGGCCCTCTCCCCGCACGCGAGGAGAGGGAGGGAAGTTAAGTTACGCCTTGTTGTCGTCCACCTCGGAGAACTCGGCATCGACGACTTCCTCGCCACCGGTCTCCGAACCCGCCGCCGCGCCGGCGCCCGCCTGGGGCGAAGCCTGCTCGGCAGTCTGCTTCTCGTAGATCGCCTGGCCGAGCTTCATCGCCACCTGGGCGAGGTTCTGGCTCTTGGCCTGCATCTCGTCGGCGTCGCCGCCATCGACCGCGGCCTTGGCCTCGGCCACCGCCGCCTCGATCTCCGCCTTCAACCCGGCATCGACCTTGTCGCCATTTTCCTGGAGCTGGCGCTCAGTGGTGTGGATCAGGCTCTCGGCATTGTTCTTCGCCTCGGCCGCGGCACGGCGCTTCTTGTCCTCCTCGGCGAAGCTCTCTGCGTCGCGGACCATCTGCTCGATGTCGCTGTCCGAAAGGCCGCCCGAGGCCTGGATGCGGATCTGCTGCTCCTTGCCGGTGCCCTTGTCCTTGGCCGACACGTTGACCAGGCCATTGGCGTCGATGTCGAAGGTCACTTCGATCTGCGGCACGCCGCGCGGCGCCGGCGGGATGCCGACCAGATCGAACTGGCCGAGCAGCTTGTTGTCCGCCGCCATCTCGCGCTCGCCCTGGAAGACACGGATCGTCACCGCCTGCTGGCCGTCGTCGGCGGTCGAATAGACCTGGCTCTTCTTGGTCGGGATCGTCGTGTTGCGGTCGATCATGCGGGTGAACACGCCGCCCAGCGTCTCGATGCCGAGGCTCAGCGGAGTCACGTCGAGCAGCAGCACGTCCTTGACGTCGCCCTGAAGCACGCCGGCCTGGATCGCCGCGCCGATCGCAACCACCTCATCGGGGTTCACGCCGGTGTGCGGCTCCTTGCCGAAGAACTCCTTCACGATCTGGCGGACCTTGGGCATGCGGGTCATGCCGCCCACCAGCACCACTTCGTCGATCGCCGAGCCCTTGACGCCGGCATCGGCCAGCGCCTTGCGGCACGGCTCGAGCGTGCGCTGGATCAGGTCCTCGACGAGGCGCTCCAGCTCGGCGCGGTTGATCGTCTTCACCAGGTGCTTCGGCCCATTGGCGTCGGCGGTGATGAAGGGCAGGTTCACTTCGGTGGTCTGCGCCGAGGAAAGCTCGATCTTGGCCTTTTCGGCGGCTTCCTTCAGGCGCTGCAGCGCCAGCTTGTCCTTGGTGAGGTCGATGCCCTCGGCCTTCTTGAAGTCCTCGGCCAGGAACTGCACCAGCTTGGCGTCGAAGTCCTCGCCGCCCAGGAAGGTGTCGCCGTTGGTCGCCTTCACTTCGAACACGCCGTCGCCGATCTCGAGCACCGAGATGTCGAACGTGCCGCCGCCAAGATCATAGACCGCGATCGTCTTGCCGTCGTTCTTCTCGAGGCCATAGGCGAGCGCCGCCGCCGTCGGCTCGTTGATGATGCGCAGCACTTCCAGGCCCGCGATCTTGCCGGCGTCCTTGGTCGCCTGGCGCTGCGCGTCGTTGAAATACGCCGGCACCGTGATGACGGCCTGGGTGACGTTCTCGCCGAGATAGGCCTCGGCGGTTTCCTTCATCTTCTGCAGGATGAACGCCGAAATCTGCGACGGGCTGTAGTCCTCGCCGCCGGCCTGCACCCAGGCGTCGCCATTGGCGCCGCGCACGATGGTGTAGGGCACCAGCTCGGTGTCCTTCTTGGTCACCGGATCGTCGAAGCGGCGGCCGATCAGGCGCTTCACCGCGAAAACCGTGTTGTCCGGATTGGTCACTGCCTGGCGCTTCGCCGGCTGGCCGATCAGGCGTTCGCCATCCTTGGCGAAGGCGACGATCGACGGCGTGGTACGCGCGCCTTCCACATTCTCGATGACCTTGGGCTTGCCGCCCTCCATCACTGCCACGCAGCTGTTGGTCGTCCCCAGGTCGATACCGATAACTTTAGCCATGGTCCCTCGTTGGCCCCCAGTTCAAATCAAAAACTTGGCCCCCACGCCCCTGCTAGGAGGCAGCGCGGAGAACCGGTCACGTTGCCGGATATAGGTGCACACGCGCTTGCCGCAAGAAGCAGGGCTTTCTAGAGGGTTTCCCGGAATGGGAGTAAGGCGGATGCGGCGTTTCTCGATGATCGTTACGGTGGCGGCACTTTCCGCCTGCACGCCCGCGGGCACGCTTTCCGCCGACAACGCCTGGGTCCGGCTGCCCGCCGTCGCCGGCCAGCCGGGCGCGGCCTATTTCACCGTGCAGGGCGGCGCGACCGCCGACACGCTGCTCGCCGTCTCCTCGCGCGCCGCGCTGAAGGCCGAGCTGCACGAGAACATGAAGGGCGAGCATGGCATGATGTCGATGGCCCCGCTCAAGGACGTCGCCGTCCCCGCCGGCGGCAAGCTCGCCTTCGCGCCGGGCGGCCGTCACGTCATGCTCTTCTCGATCGGGCCGGCGGTGAAGCCCGGCCAGACGGTCCCGCTCCAGCTGTCCTTCGCCAGCGGCAAGACGCTCCAGCTCGACGCGAAGGTCGTCGGCGCGGGCGATCCGGCGCCGGGGAGCTAGGCCGCCTCCGTAGAAACCCCCGGAGGAGAATTCCCTACCCCGCCGGAAACCATCTCTTTTTCAGTTTCGGAAGAAAAAATGCTCCATATTGTGGACCTTAGCAGGTCCCGGTGCGGAGCGTATCGTGGTGCAGGATCGGCAACGTCCCGCGGGGTTCTTGGCGCGTCTCGCGCGGGACCGCCGCGGCAATACCCTGGCGATGATGGCGGCCGCGCTCATCCCGCTTGCCGCCTTTTGCGGCTGCGCGATCGACTCCGCCCGCATGTACGTCGTCAAGACGCGGCTGCAGCAGGCGTGCGATGCGGGCGTCCTGGCCGGCCGCAAGTTCATGACCGACACCTCGGCCGGCAACACCACGCTGGACGCGACCGCGACTGCCCAGGCCCAGACCTTCTTCACCAACAATTTCCGCACCGGCTGGTTCAAGACCAGCACCGCCAGCTTCACGCCCAGCAAGACCTCGGACGCCCAGGTCGCCGGCACTGCCCAGGCAGTGGTGCCGATGACGATCCTGTCGATGTTCGGCGTGCCGAGCCAGACGATCAACGTCACCTGCCAGGCGAGCTACGACGTCGGCGACACCGACGTGATCTTCGTGCTCGACACGACGGGCTCGATGGCCTGCCTGCCGCAGGACGACGACAGCACGTGCAACAACTATGTCGGTTCGGCCGGCACCACCACCTACACCCGCCCCGCCGACGGCGCGGGCAGCGGCAATGACAGCGTCGCCGGCTATCCGGGCAGCACCGCCTATTACGTGCCGGAGAAGAGCGGCTCACGCATCTCGGCGCTGCGCTCGGCGGTGCTGAACTTCTACGACACGCTCGCCGCCGCCGCGGATCCCTCCACCCATATCCGCTACGGCTTCGTCACCTACACTTCCACCGTGAACGCCGGGAAGGCGATCGTCGCGCTGTCCCCCGCCTATATGGTGGGCGGCACGGGCAGCGCGAACACGCAGTGGAACTATGAATCGCGCAGCCAGACCGGGAACCTGCTCGGCATCCCGATCTGGAAGTACCAGCAGCTCAATTTCGACGTGCGCAGCTTCGTCGCCGGCAGCACGGTCACCGATCCCAGCAAGACCACCGGCGCCACCAATCGCTGGACCGGCTGCATCGAGGAGCGCGCCACCACCGCCGGCACCACGAGCTTCAACACCTCGACGCTGCCGCCCGATCTCGATCCCGATCTCGTGCCCAATTCGAACATCGACACCCAGTGGAAACCGATGTGGCCCGAGCTCTTCTATGCCCGCAACAATTATTCGAGCACCGCCACCGCCACTTCGACCGGCGACAGCAGCGGCAGCCCGAACATCGGCACCGCGTCCTATTACCAGCTCGGCTATGTCTCCTGCGGCAAGCCGGTCTCGCGCCTGGCGGTGATGACGCGGACCCAGGTGTCCAACTATGTCAACGCCAGCGATTTCCGGCCGATCGGCGGCACCTATCACGACACCGGCATGATCTGGGGCACGCGGCTGCTTTCGCCCACCGGCATCTTCGCGGCGGACACCGCGCCCTGGCCCGCGCGCCAGGCGCCCAACCGGGTGATCGTGTTCCTCACCGATGGCGACATGGCTCCCAGCACGTCGATCTACGGCATGTACGGCAACGAATATTACGACCGGCGGGTGAGCGGCGGCGACTTCACCAATCTGAAGGCCTATCACAACGCCCGCTTCCTCGCGGAATGCGCCGCGGCCAAGGCGCGCAACATCCAGATCTGGACGGTGACGATCGATTCGAGCGCGACCACCCAGATGCAGTCCTGCGCCACCACCACCAACCAGGCGCTCGCCACCACCACCGGCGCCGGCCTGTCCACTGCCTTCGCCACCATCGCCAAGCAGGTGGCGATGCTGCGGGTCTCGCAATGAGCCGGCACGGCCTCGTCCGCCTCCTTCGCGACCGGCGCGGCGTCACGGTGGTGGAGTTCGCCTTCGTGCTGCCGGTGATGCTGGTGCTGATGATGGGCATGATGGAGCTGGGCTATCAGGCCTATGTCCAGTCGGTGATCACCGGCGCGGTGCAGAAGGCAGGGCGCGACAGCGGTATCCAGGGGGCCACTCCCGCCTCGATCGATGCGCGCGTGCTGGCCCAGGTCCAGGCGGTGGCGCCGGGCGCCGCCTTCGCCGCCGGCTCTCCCACCCGGCGCAGCTATACCAGCTTCAGCGCCGTCGCCCCGGAGCCGTTCGTCGACACCAACGGCAACGGCGTGCGCGACCCCGGCGAATGCTACACCGATATCAACGGCAACGGCCAATGGGACGCCGATGCCGGGCGCGCGGGCCAGGGCGGGCCGAACGACGTCACCGTCTACACCGCCGCGATCACCTATGGCCGCCTGTTCCCGGTCACGCGCCTGTTCGGCTGGCCGGGCACCGCAACGCTCAGCGCCACCACCACGCTGATGAACCAGCCCTACGCCACCCAGAACATCCCCTCGCCGGCGACGATCTGCACATGAGCCGGCATCGCGTCCCGGCACCGCTCCGCCGCTTCGCCGCCGCCAGGTCGGGGCTGGCGATGCTCGAATTCGCGCTCGCCCTGCCCGTCGTGCTCGTGCTCGGCTGCTACGGGGTCGAGACCGCGAACCTCGCGCTCGCCAATCTGCGGGTCAGCCAGCTCACCGCGAGCCTGGCCGACAATGGCTCGCGCATGGGCCTGATGAGCACGGCCTCCACCGTCCAGCTGCGCGAGCTGGACATCAACAACGCGCTGCAGGCCGCGCGCCTCCAGGGCAGCGCGCTGGGGATCGGCGCCAATGGCCGGGTGACGCTCTCCAGCCTCGAATATGTCCAGCAGAGCTACGACACCGCGCCGGTGCAGCGCATCCACTGGCAGCGCTGCTTCGGGCTCAGGAGCGGGACCGGCTATGATTCGAGCTACGGCACCACCAGCGCGGCCGCCGGCACCGACGCGACCCAGGCGAATGCCGGCACCGCCAGCGCCGGCATGGGCGATCCGGGCGCGGTCGTCACCGCGCCGAGCGGCTCGGGGCTGATCTTCGTCGAAGTGAACTACGATTATCAGCGCCTGTTCGGCTCCAGCTTCATGGGCCCGGCCAGGCTCCATTATGTCGCCTCCTTCATCGTGCGCGACCGGCGCGACTTCTCGCAGCTCTTCAATCCCGTCCCCGCCGCCACGCGCTCGACCTGCGACAAATATACAAGCTGAGCTTCCCCCGAGTTGATGTGGCGGCGCCATCCGCTATCTTCCCCGGCCAACACCGCAGGAAAGGCCCGCACGCATGCCGCAAGTCCTGGATCGTTTCCGTTCCTCCACGCTCGGCTGGCTGATCGGCACGCTCGCCGGCTGGGGCACCTGCTTCCTCTTCCTGCTCGGGCTGGTCGGCACCTTCTATTTCCTCGCCCAGGGCATGCTGGCCGGTGCCGCCTGGGTCGCGCCGCTGCTGCTCGTCGTCGCGATCGTGGTGCTGGTCCTCAAATGGTTCGAGAATCTCGGCATCGCCTATGAAGTCACCGAGGACCGGCTGATCCTCCACAAGGGCATTCTCCGGAAGTCGATCGACGAGATCGAGCTCTACCGGGTGAAGGACGTCCGCATCGACTTCACGATCGTCAACCAGCTGGCGGACATCGGCACGATCAGCATCGCCTCGTCGGACGAGACCACGCGCGAGGCGCCGCTGGTGATCCGCGACGTCGCCCGCGCCCGGGCCCGCCGCGAGAAGCTGCGCGACCTGGTCAACACCGCCCGCCGCACCCGCGGCGTGCGCGAGATCGACATGGTGCACGAGGATCTGGGCGAGCCGCCATTGCAAGGCTGAGAAGGGCGATCCGGACCATGCGCCCCGGCGATCGGAAGCCCTATTTCGCGGGCCGCGTGATCTTCACGGCAACCCATAGCAGCCCAAGGCCCAGCGCCAGGATGCCCGTCGCTTGCAGGGCGCTCTCGCCGAGCGACAGATACCGGTGGGCGTTCTTGTAATAGACCCTGCCGCCGCCGAGCAGGATCAGCCAGCAGCCGATCCCCATGATCGTGCCGAGCACGCCACCCACCCAACAGCCATAGATCAGGCCTAGGCTAACGCGCTTTGACGGCTCCTGCATCCATCGATGCTGGCGCGGCACGCCTGCCTCGTCAACATCCCACCGCGATCTCCCGCGCCACCCCGATCGCCTCCAGGAACGCGCGGTCGTGGCTGACCACCAGCAGCGCGCCGTCAAAGCCGGCCAGCGCCGCCTCCAGCACCTCGATCGATTCCATGTCGAGATGGTTGGTCGGCTCGTCGAGCAGCAGCAATTGCGGCACCGTCACGCCGCCGAGGACACAGGCCAGCCCCGCGCGCAGCCTCTCGCCACCGCTGAGATCGCCCGCATGCTTCAGCGCATCCCGGTTGCGGAACGCGAAGCGCGCGCAGGCGGCATGGGCCTCGCGCTCGGTAGCACCCGGATGCAGTCTCCGGAAATTGTCGAGCACAGACGCCCCCGGCTCCAGCAGCCCGACATGCTGGTCGAGCATCGCCACCCGCCCCTCGGCCCGCCGCACCGTGCCGCGATCCGGCGCCAACGCGCCCGCCGCCATCCCGAGCAGGCTCGTCTTGCCCGCACCGTTGGGGCCGGTCACCGCCACGCGTTCCGGCCCGGTGATCTCGAAGCGCCATGGCCCGAACACCCGGCCCGCGCGCACCAGCGCCGCGTCCTCGAACGCCAGCAATCGCCGGTTCGCCGGCAGGCCGATGGCAGGCAAGTCGATGACCAGCGGCGTCACCACTTCCACCCCGGCCCGTGCCGCCGCCAGCCGCTCCGCCGCAGCGCCCACCAGCCGCTCGCCCAGGCCCGCCCCGCGCCCGGCCGAATTCTCCGCCCGCTCCTTCTGCCGCCCGAGCAGGATCTTCGGCGCCGATCCGCTCGCGGCATAGGCGCGACCGGCCCGGTCGCGCCGCGCCTGGCGCTCCCGCGCCTGCTGCGCCCCCGCCTCCGCGCCGCGCAACAGGTCGCCCGCCCGCTCCACTTCGGTCACGGCCCGCGCCCGCTCCGCCGCCCGCGCGGCCGCAAAGGCCGACCATCCGCCGCCGAACACGCGCGCGCCGAGCGGCGTCAGTTCGACGATCCGGTCCATATGCTCGAGCAGTTCGCGGTCATGGCTGGCGACCAGCACCCCGCCGCGCCATCCATCCACCAGCGCCGCCACCGCCGCGCGGCCCGCGGCATCGAGATTGTTGGTCGGCTCGTCGAGCAGCAGCAGATCGGGCGCGTCGAGGCGCAGGCGCGCGATCCCCGCCCGCGTTCGCTCGCCGCCCGAAAGCGTCGCCACGCGCCGGTCGACCGCCATCGCGTCCAGCCCGGCCTCGCCAAGCGCCGCGGCCACGCGCTCCTCCAATGTCCAGTCGGCCTCGGCAAGGTCCTCCGCGCTCCCCTTGCCAGCCAGCACCCGGGCCAGCCGGGCCAGCTCCGCGCGCACGCCGAGCACTTCGTCGACGCGCCAGCCGCCCGGCCAGTCCTGGCGAAGCACGCCGATGCTGCCGGCACGCGTGACGTCCCCCGCCACGGGCGGCATTTCGCCCGCGACGATGCGCAGCAAGGTCGATTTGCCCGAGCCGTTGCGCCCCGCCAGCCCGGTGCGTTCCCGCCCGAGCGCCAGCGTAAGGCCGTCGAAGAGCCGGCCGCCCTCAGGCGTGGCGGCGGAAAGCGAATCCAGAGTTACGAAGCAAGACATGCGGCACCTGCGGGCAGGACGAGACGATCGGGCGAACGACGATCGGTTCCTGGCGCATGGCGGCTCACTCCTTGGGAATTCGGGAAGGCGCTATCTGGCGGGCCGGCGCGCGGATGACAAGCCCGTCCGCCCGCGCCATCTAGGGCGCATGCCTGCTTCCCGCCCGCTCACCCCCGGCGAAGCCGAGCTCGCCCGCTCGGTGTTCGGCGACGCGCTCGATCCGGCGCGCGCCTTCGTCGCCAATCGCAAATGGGCGTTCTTCCAGCCGCGTAACACCACCATGGCGCCGCTCGGCACGATCCACTTCAACCCCGCTTCGGGCCTCTACCGCGAGGATTTCGCCGCCGCCCCCCTCGTGCTGCAGGGGCTGTTCGTCCACGAGCTCGTCCATGTCTGGCAGCATCAGCAGGGCCTGTTCCTGCCGCTACGGCGCCATCCCTTCTGCCGCTATGGCTATGTGCTCGAGCCCGGCCGTCCCTTCCTGCGCTACGGCATCGAGCAGCAGGCGGAAATCGTCCGCCACGCGTTCCTGCTCGGGCACGGCGTCGAGCTGCCCGGCGCCGCGCCGCTGAGCAGCTATGCGGCGCTGCTGCCCTTCCACACCGCCTAGTGCGGCATGTCCTCGGACGTGATCTTGGGCGGGCGTGGTGACGGAGCCGGATGCGGAGCCGGTGGCGGCGCGCTGGGGCGCGGCGGCGGCGTGTAGCTTGGCCGAGGCGGCGGCGCGCTGCCGGGTGCGGGCGCCGCGGGCCGCTGCCAGCCCCCTTCCGGCCGCGGCGGACGCGGCGGTGCGGGTGCCGCGCCCTCCCCGGCCGCGGGCAGGCGCGGGCGGTTCCAGCCCCCTTCCGGCCGGACCGGACGCGGCGGCGCGGGCGTCGCATTGTCTCCATCCGCGGGCGGGCGCGGGCGGTTCCAGCCACCCTCCGGCCGGGGCGGGCGCGACCATGCCGGCGGCGCGGGCGGATTCTCCGCCCCGGCAGGCGGCGGGACCGGCGCGGGCGACGGCGTCGCCACCGGCGGCGGTGGAGTCGGGCGCTGCCAGCCGGTGCCGCCGCCGGGCCGGGGCGGGCGCGGGCCGGAACCCGGCGGATTGCCCGTATCCGGCCCCGCGCCGGGAGCTCCCGGTGTCGGCATCTCGGGGCGGCCGCGCCGCCAGCCGGGTGCGCGCGGGCCGTCCGGCCCGCCGTTCCAGGGGCGCGTCATCGGCGGCCGGCCCGGCACCGGAGGGCCGCCGGGCTCGATGTTCGGCGTGCCCGGGCGCGGCGGCGGATTGGTCCCCGGCCCGCCGGGGCGACCCGGCTGGCGCGACCAGCCCCAGCCCGGCTGCGGCGGGCGCTCTGCCCCCGGCCGGCCCGGTTGATGCGGCCCGCGGCCCGGCGGGTGGAAACGGCCCGGCGGCGGGCCCTGGAAACCGCCCTCGCGCCAGTGGCGGAAGCGCTGGGCGGCCTCGCGGCGGCGGCGCTGCTCGGCCTCGAAGCGGCGGCGCCAGGCCGCGGCATCGCTGCGGTCGTGATAGCGGTTCCAGCCCGGATAGCGGCTGCGGCCGCTGTCCCAGACCTGGATGAAGCTGAGCAGATAGGGGCTGGCATCGATCCAGGCATCGGTATCGACCGGGCGATAGTCGTGCCCCGCCAGCGCCTCGCGCAGCCGCACGGCGCGCGCATAGAGGTCGCCGGCCGCATCGTCATAATCGCCGAACTCGGCCCGGGGCGCCGCCTCGCCATCGGCGTCATAGACCATGGCGAGCCGCCCGCGCACATAGGCAAAGCTCATCCCCGGCTCGACCGCGAGGAACGGCCCGGACGCGCCCGGCGCGAAATAATAGCTGCGGATGCCACCCGCGCCCGCATCCTCCACGATGATCGTATAGCCGTCGGCCGTCTGCCAGGCCCAGGGTTCCTGCCCCTCGAAGGCGAAGGCGAAGTCGGGCGGCGCGTCGCCGATCGCGTCCCACAGCGCATCGGCCTGGTCGATCCATTGATAGTCGTCGGCCGATTGCGGTGCGGACTGGCCCATGCCCGGCGCCGCCCCGGCCATCGCCACGCCGGCGCCGGGCAGCGCGAGCGCCGCCCCGGTCAGCATCGTCAGCCGGATCATCCTCTCGAACCGCATCGCCCTGCCCTCCTGTATCGTGCCGCGAGCTTCCGCCCACGCCGCTGAACGGCATGTGAAATGCATATGCAGCTTCGCGAAAGGAAGGCCAAGGAGCGGCCCGCCGGGTCGAGGGGCGGACCGCTCCCCCCTTCGCGAGAGCGGCGAAGGAAAGCGAGCCGGGGCGGCGGATCATGCCTGCACGACGTGCGTCATTCGGCCTTTCCGTTGCGGTTGGTTTCGGCGACTTCGCCGGCGGGCGCCGCTTCGTTGGCCATGCCGGCATTGGCCATGGAATTCTCGATCCCCTCGGATCCGCAGGCGCCGGAGACGGCGCTGCCGGGAACCCAGAACACGACGATTCCCACCGCGAACAGCGCCAGCCAGATCGGCGCCTTGGCCAGCGCCTCGACCAGTCCCTTGAGCGCCTCGAATACTTCCTTGAGCGGGGTCAGGGTGCGCGGCGCCGCCGCGCCGTCGGCCGCATTGGCGGCCAGCGCCTCCCGCGCCTTCGCAATCGTCTCGAGCACCATCGCGACCAGGCCTGCGGCAAGTGCCGCCCAGAGAAACCATCGGGCCAGCCCCGCCATTTCCAGCCCGGCCGGCACATAGCCTGTGCAGAACGCGCGCATCGCGTCCATCGTGGAATCGCTCATTGCACCACTCCCTGCGTCACCGGCCGGCCGGCTCAGAAATGTCCGATGCGGAATGCGAGGACGATCGTGCTTTCCTTGGGCTTGTCGACGAAGGAATCGCCGCCCTCGGTCCAGATGACCGAGAAGCCGGCCCGCCAGCCGGAATCTTCCGACTGCGCGATGAAATAGGTCGCGGACAATTGCATCCGCGCCTCGGTCTTGTCGGTCAGGTCGGTCCGCCGCGGCGAGGCCGACAGCCGCTGGCGTACCGTTCCGGTCAGGTTGACCTCGAACGGGGGATTGATGAAGCCCGGCGTCAGCTTGAGGCCAGCACCGGCGAGAACCGAAGTGACCCCGCCCGTAACCTTCGCGCCGGTCGACGCATCCACGGCCCCGTCCAGGATATCGTCATGCGCGATCTGGATGCGGGGGCTGAACGACCAGGAAAGTGATCGGTTGTGCCTGCCCTTGAAGGGCGGGCTTTCGTTCGCGCTCCCCTCGAACCATCGGAGAAACGGATAGAGATCGAGGCTGGCCTTCAGCGATTCGGCATGCTGCTTGCGGCAGAAGACGCTGGTCGTATCGGTATCGCACGGGGCCTTGCCGCGATCGGGAAAGATGCCCTCGCGCGCATAGTCCAGCCCCGCCAGTGCGCGCAGCCCGGCCTCGCCACTGGCCGAGATCGTACGATATTTGGCGGTGAGGCCGGCCGCGAGATTGTCCTGCCGGCTGCTCTTCGCATTGCTTCCCGCATAGGAAATGCTCGGCCCGATCGAGAATTCCGTGCCCTGGGCGGGTGCCTTGTACACGCCGATGTCGAGATCGGCGTTCAGCTCCACATTGTAGAAGTCCGGCCCATCGCGATCGATCGTGTAGCTCAGCAGCGCCGGCTGTTCCCATGGCTTCGCGCCGGGTGCCGATTGCTGCGAGAGGCTGAAGTCGACCTCGATCTTCTTCTTCTTCGCCGGCGCGGGCCCATCCTGGGCCAGCACGGCGCCGGGCGGGCACAGGGCCAGCGCGGTGAACGCCGCCAGCGCGGCGCGCGGATCAATCGCAGACATAGCCGATGACCTCCCCCACCGTGGTGGTCACCTTGATCGTGCCGCCGGGAATCTCGGGCTTGCCGCGCGCGCGCTGCTCGGCCCGGACCTTCACTTCGAGCCAGGCGCATTTCTGCGGCCCGAAGCCGATGTCCCCCAGCTGCGTATCCAGCGGGATATCGTCGCGGATCAGGCTCGCGCGCGTCAGCCCGTCGATATAGGCGAGAATCTGGCTCCGGCAGTCACCGGAAAAAACTTCCCTGGTCAGCATGGGAAACCTCCCTCTTCCTTGACGGAGGATCGATCCCATATTTCCCGGAGCATCACGCGTGACGGCCGTCACGCCGTCCTGCCCCCTCGCCCTTGCCGCACCCGCCCCGTGGCCCCACATGCGATCTCGCGCGTTGACCTCGCCGGCGTGCTCCCTATAATCGGAACATAACTGGAACAGTCAGGCTTCCCGCATGCTTACCCACATCTCCGTCCGCGGCGCGCGCGAGCATAATCTGAAGGGCGTGGACGTCGACATTCCGCGCGACACGCTCACGGTGATCACGGGCCTTTCGGGCTCGGGCAAATCGAGCCTCGCCTTCGACACCATCTATGCCGAGGGCCAGCGCCGCTATGTCGAGTCGCTGAGCGCCTATGCCCGCCAGTTCCTCGAACTGATGCAGAAGCCCGATGTCGATCATATCGAGGGCCTGAGCCCCGCCATCTCGATCGAGCAGAAGACGACTTCGCGCAACCCGCGCTCGACGGTCGCCACCGTTACCGAGATCTATGATTACATGCGCCTGCTCTGGGCGCGCGTCGGCATTCCCTATTCGCCCGCCACCGGCCTGCCGATCTCGGCGCAGACGGTGAGCCAGATGGTCGATCGCGTCCTGGCGCTGCCCGAGGGCACCCGGCTGCTCCTCCTCGCCCCGGTCGTGCGCGGCCGCAAGGGCGAGTATCGCAAGGAGCTCGCCGAATGGCAGCGCGCCGGCTTCCAGCGCGTCCGCATCGACGGCGAGACCTATCTGATCGAGGAGGCCCCCGCCCTCGACAAGAAATACAAGCACGACATCGAAGTGGTGATCGACCGCCTCGTCGTCCGCGACGATATCGCCACCCGCCTGGCCGAGAGCTTCGAGACCGCGCTCAAGCTCGCGGAAGGGCTGGCCTATGTCGATCTGGTGGACATGACGGTCGCCGAACTTTCTTCCCCCCTCCCGCTTGCGGGAGGGGCCGGGGGAGAGGCCGGGGGAGGGTCAGTGCGGGAGGCACAGTCGACGTTCACGGCAGAAGGCCAGGACTCACCCTCCCCTAACCCCTCCCGCAAGCGGGAGGGGAATCTCAAGGGCGCCGGCATCCCCGACAACCGCATCGTCTTCTCCGAGAAATTCGCCTGCCCGGTCTCCGGCTTCACCATACCGGAAATCGAGCCGCGCCTATTCTCGTTCAACGCGCCCCAGGGTGCCTGCCCGGCATGCGACGGCCTGGGCGAGAAGCTGGTGTTCGACGAGGATCTGGTCGTCCCCAATCACGATCTCAGCATCAAGAAGGGCGCGGTCGTCCCCTGGGCCAAGTCCAACCCGCCCAGCCCCTATTACATGCAGGTCCTCGGCAGCCTCGCCCGCGAGTTCGGCTTCAGCCTCGACACGCCCTGGCGCGACCTGCCCGGCGAGGTCCGGCTGATCATCCTCCACGGCACCGGCGGCAAGCCGGTCACCCTCACTTTCGTCGACGGCAAGAAGTCGTACGATGTGAAGAAGCCGTTCGAGGGCGTGATCGGCAACCTCAACCGCCGCATGCTCCAGACCGAATCCGCCTGGATGCGCGAGGAGCTGTCGAAGTACCAGGCGGCCCATCCCTGCGAGACCTGTGGCGGCGCCCGCCTCAAGCCCGAGGCGCTGGCGGTCAAGATCGCGGGCGAGGATATCAGCCATGCCACCCGCCTCTCGGTGGTCGATGCGCTCGGCTGGTTCAAGGCGCTCCCCGCCACGCTGACCGACCAGCAGCGCGAGATCGCCCGCGCGATCCTGAAGGAGATCGACGAGCGGCTGGGCTTCCTCAACAATGTCGGCCTCGACTATCTCAACCTCGATCGCACCTCGGGCACGCTTTCGGGCGGCGAGAGCCAGCGCATCCGCCTCGCCTCGCAGATCGGCTCGGGCCTGTCGGGCGTGCTCTATGTGCTCGACGAGCCGTCGATCGGCCTGCACCAGCGCGACAACGACATGCTGCTCGCCACGCTGCGCCGGCTGCGCGACCTCGGCAACACCGTGATCGTCGTCGAGCATGACGAGGACGCGATCCGCACCGCCGACTATATCCTCGACATGGGCCCGGGCGCCGGCGTCCATGGCGGCGAAGTCGTCGCGCGCGGCACGCTCGACCAGATCCTCACCGCCACCGGCTCGGTGACTGCCGACTATCTCAACGGCACCCGCGAAGTCCCGGTGCCGGCGAAGCGCCGCAAGGGCACCGGCAAGAAGCTCACGGTGGAGAACGCCACCGCCAACAACCTGCGCGGCGTCACCGCGTCGATCCCGCTAGGCACCTTCACCTGCATCACCGGCGTCTCGGGCTCGGGCAAGTCGAGCTTCACGATCGACACGCTCTATGCCGCCGCCGCGCGCCAGCTGAACGGCGCCCGCCTGCTCGCCGGCAAGCACGATCGGATCACCGGCCTCCAGCACCTCGACAAGGTGATCGACATCGACCAGTCGCCGATCGGCCGCACCCCGCGCTCGAACCCGGCGACCTATACCGGCGCCTTCACCAGCATCCGCGACTGGTTCGCGGGGCTGCCCGAGGCCCAGGCGCGGGGCTACAAGCCCGGCCGCTTCAGCTTCAACGTCAAGGGCGGCCGCTGCGAGGCATGCCAGGGCGACGGCGTGCTCAAGATCGAGATGCACTTCCTGCCCGACGTCTATGTCACTTGCGACGTCTGCCACGGCGCGCGGTACAATCGCGAGACGCTGGAAGTGAAGTTCAAGGGCAAGAGCATCGCCGAGGTGCTCGACATGACGGTCGAGGACGCGGTCGAGTTCTTCAAGGCCGTCCCGCCGATCCGCGACAAGATGGCGATGCTGGCCGAGGTCGGCCTGGGCTATGTCAAGGTCGGCCAGCAGGCGACGACGCTCTCGGGCGGCGAGGCGCAGCGAGTGAAGCTGGCGAAGGAGCTGGCGCGGCGGGCCACCGGCAACACGCTCTACATCCTCGACGAGCCGACCACCGGCCTGCACTTCGAGGACGTCCGCAAGCTGCTGGAAGTGCTCCATGCGCTGGTCGAGCAGGGCAACACCGTGGTGGTGATCGAGCATAATCTCGACGTCATCAAGACGGCGGACTGGATCCTGGACCTGGGGCCCGAGGGCGGCGTCAAGGGCGGCGAGATCGTGGCCCAGGGCACGCCCGAGGACGTGGTGAAGGAACCGCGCAGCTACACGGGCAGGTATCTGGCGCCGCTCCTCGAAAGGAGCGGTGCACGGAAGGAGCCGGTAGCGGCGGAATAGCGCACCCTCTTCCCGTCCGCGGGGCGAGGGTAGAGGAGAGGGGCGGCTTGCCCCTCCCCTTACTCAATAGAAGCGCGCATAGACCTTGGCGCTGCCGAAGCTGCCCCGGCAGTATCGCGCATTGCTGGGCCAGGGCCTCCTGCCGTTGCGATACGACCAGCTGCTCGATTCCCAGCCATGGGTGATCAGCAGCCTGCCCGGCCGCGCCTGCACCTGCTGGCCGATCCAGCGGTCGAACGCCGCCTGCATCAGCCCCTTCACCCGCGCCGCGTCGCCGCAGTTGCGCACCCCGGACCAGGTGCCGATCGCTCCGGCCAGGTCGGCGCGGGCGATCTCGATCCGGGCAATGTCGGCATCGGCCGGCAGCGCGTCGCGCGTCAGCTCGCTGGGGGCGAGGGTCTCCTGTGCCTGCGCGCCCAGCGGCGCCAGCAGGGCGGCCGCGGCGGCGGCCAATGCGATCCTGTAGCTCATGTCTCTTCTCCCTGAACGAAGGCCAGGCCTTCCGCGCCCGAGATAGCGCCGGCCCGGAACCGGCACGCGTGACGGCGATCACGCGGCGGGAGGAGGCGGCGCCCGCATGACCAGGGGGTTGCGCTTTCGGCCCCCGCTTCCCACATACTTGCCGCTACAGTCGCATTTCGACGGTTTTCGGCGCTTTGCGGCCCCTTCTTCCTCCCATCTGCCCCTTGCAGCGCGAGGTCCGCTCGCACTGGGCGCGGCCGATACCATGAGGAAGAAAGCCATGAGCTATACCGGCACCGTCAAGTTCTTCGATACGACGAAGGGCTTCGGCTTCATCTCGCCCGATGGCGGCAAGGACGATCATTTCGTCCATATCAGCGCCGTCGAGCGTTCGGGCATGAGCACGCTCAGCCAGAACCAGCGCGTGACCTACGAGCTGGAGAACGACAAGCGCGGCCGCCCGTCGGCCGCCAATCTGTCGCCGGCCGAATAACGGACTCCGACAGGCGGCCTTGGCCGTCGGCGGCGTCTTCCGCTCCCTTGTGGGGGCGCCGCCACCCCAACGTCCTCTCTTGGAGAACGCATTAGTGGCAAACCAACCCGATTTCCGGGCTCAGGCGGCGAAATGCCGTGCCGAGGCCGATGCCGCCACGCTCGACAATGTCCGCGAACAGCGGTTGCGGGCAGAAGCGGCATGGCTCGAAATGGCCGTCCGCCAGGAACGTACCGTCAGCTCGCGCATTGCACGAGAGGCGGCCAGTCCGGCCATCCGATCAACAACACAGGAAACTACATGAACTTTTTCAATCGAATACACGAAACCCAGATTATCCGCGGCGCCAGCCGGCCCTTCCAGGCCTTCGTGCCGCCGCACCGCCGCCTCTTCCCCCTCGAGACCAGCCAGCGTCAGCGCGCCATTGCCCGCGCCGCGGCGATCGAGGTGCTCGGCTAGGGGCCGGCGTTTCTCCCCGGGGCCGGCATACCGGCCTGGCCCCGGCCCATCCCTTTCCATAACGCTTCCGTCCATCCGGTCTCCTCGTGCGCCCAGTCGAGCGCGGCGGCGGGGCCGCATGCCCTTTTTCCGCGTTCAAGGCATAGCCCCGTCCGGGGCAGGTCAACTGAAGAGGGGATTTCGATGAAGCGCTTCACCATGCTGCTGCCGCTGGTCCTTGCCGCCTGCAATTCCGGGCCGAAGGTCACGGCCGAGAATGCCTCGGTCGAGGAAGTCTCGAACAAGGTCGCCGCGGCCCAGGGCGCCGGCAGCTTCATCTCGCCGGGCCATTGGGACGGCAAGGTCACCATCACCAATCTCGACATGCCGGGCATGGACAAGATGCCGCCCGAAATGGCGAAGGCGATGAAGGACAAGATGATGAAGGGCCAGGAGTTCGCCAGTTGCGTGACCGAGGCCGACGTCAAGTCGCCCAAGGCCGGCATGTTCGGCGGCGACAAGAGCTGCCGCTACGATCACTTCACCATGGCCGGCGGCACGATCGACGCGAAGATGACTTGCGAGACCGCCGGCCAGAAGCGCGACATGACGATCAAGGGCAATTATTCCCCCGATTCCTATCACACCGAAGTAACCTCCAGCGGCGGCCAGGCCGGCACCATGGCGATGACGATCGACGCGAAGCGCGCCGGCGCCTGCACCGGCAAGGAGAAGAGCTGACGCAAGCGGCGGGGCGGCGAAACACCGGCCCCGCCGCCCGATTTCGTGATGGAGGCGAAACCTTTTCCGCCCCCCGTGCATTCCCCCAGGCGAGCGGGTTCACGGAGGAGAGACCGATGCGCATCCTGATCCTCGGCCTGGCGGCCACGACGGCGCTTGCCGGCTGTACCGATTACGACACGCGGCCCGGCGGCGGCTATGGCTATCGCGATTACGACTATAACCGCCCCGATCCGTCGTATGGCGGCTATTATGCCGATCGCTATTACCGCGAGGGCCGCGGCTATCGCGAATATCGGCTGGGCCGGAACGACCGCGTCTATCGGGGCCAGGACGGCCGCTATTATTGCCGCCGCTCCGACGGCACCACCGGCCTGGTGGTCGGCGGCGTGGCCGGCGGCCTGCTCGGCGCGGCGATCGCACCGGGCGGCTCGGAACTGCTCGGCGCGCTGCTCGGTGCGGCGGCCGGCGGCGCGGTAGGCTCGTCGGTCGAGAAGGGCGAGGCGCGCTGCCGCTAGTCCGAACGGGCGGCCTTCAAGCCGGGCCCCGGATTCCCTAGATCGGGGGCCCGGCAAAGAGGGAGATGCATATCATGACGACCCGTACCGCGACTGCCCGCTACGAAGGCTTCGGCAAGGAAGGCAAGGGCCATATCACCACCCAGTCGGGCGTGCTGACCGACCAGTTCTACGGCTTCAACACCCGCTTCGCCGACGAGCCCGGCACCAATCCCGAGGAACTGGTCGCCGCCGCCCATGCCGGCTGCTTCACCATGGCACTGAGCTTCGCCCTGGCCCGGGCCGGCTTCAGCGAAGGCGCACTGGAGACGCGCGCCGCGGTGAAGCTCGAGCAGGACGGCGACGGCTTCACCATCACCCGCTCGGACCTGACGCTCCGGGCCAGCGTCCCCGGCCTGGCCCAGGCGCAGTTCGAGGCACTGGCCGCCGGCGCCCATGCCAATTGCCCGGTCTCCAAACTGCTCAAGGCGGAAAGCAGCCTCGACGCGACCCTGCTCTGAATATCGCGAGGAGTTGCCTGGCCCGTCATCGTCATCCCGGCCTTGGGCCGGGGTGGCGACCAGGTGCACGGGAAGCGAAAACGGGGCCCCGTAGCGTATGTTTCGTAAACTTCCAGGTGCGGTGGTGGGTATCGCTCGGCCTCGGCGTCGCCCTAGTCCGGGACCTAGCGCATGATCGACATTCCAGCACTGCCCCTTCCATTCCTGGTGGCGAGGGCAGGAAGTTGAATGTCGAAGCCTCTCCCTTCCGTCGTGCTGAACTTGTTTCAGCATCCAATTCTCCACCCGCGGTATCGCCGGTGGCACGTTGGACCCTGAAACAAGTTCAGGGTGACGAAAGAAGTTGGCTGGAAGCGTTCCGGCCCGCCAAGCCACCGTTAGCCCGAATATCAATTGGTCCTAGCCGCCACACAGATGCCGATGTCGGAGGAACCGGGGTGACGGCAACGAACCAGATGCCCGCCGGCTCCCGAACTCCGGGCCCTGCGGCGCCGGACAACGCAA
Organism: Sphingomonas sp. IBVSS2; assembly: GCF_002127225.1. Lineage (GTDB taxonomy): Bacteria > Pseudomonadota > Alphaproteobacteria > Sphingomonadales > Sphingomonadaceae > Sphingomonas. The sequence continues at coordinate 331,965 of NZ_NFUR01000005.1, read as the reverse complement.
AAGGGGCCCGGCATCGCTGCCAGGCCCCGTGTCGCCGGACTGCTGCCGTGGATCCGGACGGATCGTCGGCATGGTTTCGGCGGCATCCTCGGCTCGCGCCGGCAAGGGCATGCGAACCTCGGGTCGGTCGTCGAGGCTGGCCGTTGTCCACTCACCCCGAAGGGGAGTTGCGGTTGCCAGCCCCGGCGGCCCGCTTCGTCTCTCCGGCCGGGGGCCGGAAATCGGAAGCCTTGCTGGATGCTTCTCTCCGCTCGATCCCTCCAGATCCTTCCGCATCGCTTGCGCGTCGCGTCCGGCTGGCCAATCTCCCGGCAGGCCGTTCCTTCGTCCGCGAAGCCGGGCGCTTGCGCACCCCTTTCCGCGAACCAGGGTTCCGACCCCTTTCCGCTTCGCCCTTCCGCCTCGGGCAATGCTTGCGCAGCACCCTCCGCTTCCGGCCGAACCGTGCTCCGGCGTCCCGCGAAACCTTAGCAGCGCCTGGGCGGCACTTCGGCTTCGCAACTTCCGGGGCCTCGCATCCCCGAACCGTAACCGAATGCGGTTTCCCGAAGGCACCTGCACCGTTTCCGGCCCGTGTAAACCTCTGATCTTGCTTTGGTTTCCCGCCGCCGGACCGTTCCGCTTACAGTCATGATGGTGTCATCGAACCCGAGTCGCGCAAAGCGCGAAATGCCCCTGCAGGCTTGTGAAGACTGTGGATAACGTGGACAACTAGGCAATATTGTTGCGCGGAGACCAATTTGGAGGCGCCAATTCGAACCCGGCGAAATCGAAGCCCGGAACGACGATGCAGCTCACCAGCGCCCATCCGTGCGGCGCCTCGGTCGCCTGCCAGCGATTCGCCGGGACCAGGCACTGGGGCGCATAGCCCGCGGTCACGTCGCCGCCAAGCCGGGTCGTCGCCGGATCGCGGTCCGCCGCGTCGGCGATGTGGAGCGCGAGCGGGCTGCCGGCGTGCCAGAGCCACCATTCGTCGGCATCCACCCGGTGCCAGTGGGAGCGCTGGCCCTGCTCGAGCAGGAAATGGATCGCGGTTCCCCTCGCCCGCCCGTCCGCGCCCGGCGCCGCGCGCCAGGTCTCGCGATACCAGCCGCCTTCGGGATGGGGCGCCAGTTCCAGCCGCTCGATGATCGCCCGCGCTTCGTCCATTTTCCTTCCCTTCGATGAACGATATGTTGTTTTCCGTTCATGAAACTAGTTCGGAACCGAAACGTTAGGTTCCCGGTTTGCCCCAAAGTGCATCAGGAGTGTAACATGCGGAAATTCATTCTCGCGCTCGGCGCGATCGCTGTGGCCGTGCCGTCCGTCGCGGTGGTTCCGGTCGCGGCGAACGCCGCCCCCATCGCCAAGGCCGGTGTCGACGGCAACTGGTCGCAGGATCGCCGCGACCGCAAGCGCTACGAATATCGCGAATGGCGCGGGCGTGACGGCCGCAGCTATTGCCGCAAGCCCGACGGCACCACCGGCCTGGTGGTCGGCGGCGTGGCCGGCGCGCTGGTCGGCCGCACGATCGACACCCGTGGCGACCGCACCGTCGGCACGCTGCTCGGTGCCGCGGCCGGCGCGGTGGCGGGCCGCGAGATCGAGCGCAGCGGCAAGCGCCGCTGCCGCTGATCCTTCCCCGGCAACAGGAAACGGCTCGCCCGGAGAACGCGCCGGGCGAGCCGTTTTCGCGTGGCGAGCGGCCCGTTAACCGTTGCCGGCTATAGGCAGGAGCATGCTCCGCGTGCTCGTCCTCTCGACGCTCTTCCCCGATGCGTCGCGCCCCAATTTCGGCATCTTCGTCGAGCGCCAGACCCGGGCGCTGGCCGAGCGGGAGGATGTGGAAGTGCGCGTCGTCGCCCCGCTCGGCCTGCCGCCCTGGCCGCTGGCACGGCTTTCCCGCTACGCCCGTCTCGCCGCCCTGCCGGAACGCGAGACCTGGAACGGGCTGACGGTCCACCGCCCCCGCTTCCGCAACCTGCCGGGCACCGGCGGCCGTTTCCATGCCCGGGCCCTCGCCGCCGCGCTCACCCCGCTGCTCGGCGCCATCCACCGGGAATTCCCGTTCGACGTGATCTCCGCCGAGTTCTTCTTCCCCGACGGCCCTGCTGCAGTTGTGCTCGGCGAGCGCATCGGCGTGCCCGTGTCGATCAAGGCGCGCGGCTCCGATATCCATGACTGGGGCCGGCGCAACGCCATCGGGCCGCAGGTGATCGCCGCCGGCCGGGGCGCGGACGGCGTGCTCTCGGTGAGCGATGCGCTGCGCGCCGACATGATCGCCATGGGCATCCCGGGCGAGAAGATCGAGACGGTCGCCACCGGCGTCGACCTGGCCCGCTTCGCGCCCCGCGACCGTGCCACCGCCAAGGCGGAGCTCGGCATCGACGGGCCACTGGTCCTCTCGGTCGGCGCGCTGATTCCGATCAAGGGGCACGATATCGTCATCGACGCCGTCTCGACGCTTCCCGGCGTCACGTTGTGGATCGCCGGAGAAGGCCCCGATCGCAAGCGGCTCGAGGCGCGGATCGAACAGCTCGGCCTGGGCGACCGCGTCAGGCTGCTCGGCTCGATCCCCCCCGATCGCGTCGCCGCGGCGCTCGCCGCCGCCGATGCGATGGCGCTCGCCTCGGAACGCGAAGGCCTCGCCAATGCATGGCTCGAGGCGCTGGCGAGCGGCACCCCGATCGTCATCCCCGATGTGGGCGGCGCCCGCCAGGTGGTCACCGCGCCGGCGGCCGGCAGCATCGTTCCGCGCACCCCCGCCGCCTTCGCCGAGGCACTGGGCGCGCTGATCGCCGCGCCGCCCGCTCCGGCCGACACCCGCGCCGTCGCCGCACCGTTCACCTGGGCCGCCAACAGCACCCGTCTCCACGCGTTTCTCCAGCGCCTCGTCGATCGCCGCCACGGCGCCTGAGGGAACCGCTTCGCCCCGCCCGCCGTTCGTGCCCGGAACGTAACGGAGAGAGACGAACCATGGACCCTTTTCGCAACCTGCCCGAGCGACCTGCCGAAGCGCCGCCGCTCGTCTATTACATCCTGCCCCAGGCAGAGCAGGCGCCCGAGGCGCCGATCGGCCCGGGCGACCTGGAGATAGAGTTCGAACCCGATTGGGAAGCGGAAGAAGAGTGATCCTTTTCCGCGTTGACTAGGCGGCGTCGGTCCGTGACATTCATGACAGTGAAGTTACCAGCGGTGGAGACCGAGTGATGGCGGGCAAGAAGGACAAGCGGGCCGGCGATACCAAGCCCGAGAAGAAGGGCTTTCTTCCCAAGAGCATCGCCGGGATGAAACTGCCCAAGGAACTGCGCAGGCAGCTTGACGCGCTGGCCAAGCATCCGGTGGTGAACGATCTGCTCGCCGCGGGCCTGGTCGCGCTGGCCGCCAAGCTCAAGCCCAGCGAGAAGGCCGAGGAAGCGGCCGCTCCCGCTTCCCCGCCCGCCCCGAAACCCGCAGCGGCCACCGCTGCGGCCAAGCCGGTGGCCAAGCGCACGCGCAGCGTCGCCGCGAAGCCGGCCGCCAAGGCGCCGGCAAAGCGTGCGGCCAAGCCCGCAGCCGCGGCCAAGGCACCCGCCACTCCGGCCGCCGCCAAGGCATCCGCAACCAGGGCCGAGGCCAAGCCGGCGGCACCCAAGGCTCCCGCCGCCAAGGCCGAAGCCAAGCCGGCGGCGCCCAAGGCCGCGGCAAAGCCCAAGCCGGCTCCGGCCAAGCCGGCCACCGAGACCGTTGCGGCACCCAAGCCGGCGCCGAAACCGCGCAAGGCCGCGGCGGCCAAGGCGCCGGCCACCACGCCACGCGCCACCACGCGCCGCGCCAAGGCGACGCCGCCCAAGACGACGCGCTGATCCTCTGCTAGGCACGCTGCCGAACCAGAGGGGGGATTCAATGAAGCCGAAGGAAACGCACGCCGACAGTCCGGCGCATGGGCTGGAGCGCATGGCGTTCTTTTCCGATGCCGTGTTCGCCATCGCGATAACATTGCTCGTGATCGAGATCCACGTGCCGCATGTCGCCGCGCCCTATAGCGACACCGCGTTCCTGGAGGCGCTGAACAAGCTGATCCCGAACTTTATCGGCTTCTTCGTTTCCTTCTTCGTGATAGGCGCCTTCTGGGCGGGGCATCACCGGGCGTTCGATTGTGCGCGCCACTGGAGCCCCAGGCTCTTCCTGCCCAACCTGCTGCTGCTGAGCGCGATCGCCGCGATGCCTTTCTTCACGGCCTTCTCGTCCGAATATTATGGCCACCGCGTGCCCACCGCCTTTTATTGCGGCTGGATGATCCTGATATCGATCTTCAATATCCTGATCCAACGCGTCCTCACCGCGCCGCCGGTGGTGGGAGAGCATGTGACGCCGGCACAGCGCCGGATGATCCGCCAGCGCGGCCTTGCGGCGCTGCTCGCTTCCATCACCGCATTCGTGACCAGCCTGTTCATCCCGTTCCTTGCCCAGATAGTGCTGATCACCATTCCGCTCTGGCGCATGCTGCTGACACGGTTGGCGCCGGCACGCTGAAGCCCGTATCGGCAAGCCGTTACCGGGCGGGGACCAAGCCCGCCTCGGACGGCGCCTAGCGCTTCTTCGCCCAGGCGCGATACTGGCGCGCGGTCAGGTCGACCAGGTCGCCCTGCGCCAGGTTCATGTCGATCAGGTGCAGGCCCCAGTCCTTCAGGATCATGCTGCCCACCTTCACGTCGCCGGGGATGGTATCGGTGCGCGCATCCGCCGGATCCGCGTTCACCGTCACCGCGAGATAGTTGAAGCCGTCCTTGTCGACGCACTCGGTGGAGATCAGCCCCGGCACGCTGACGAAGGGCGTGGCGATCGCTGCGCCGTCCTTGCTCCAGGCCTCGGCCGGGCCCGGGACGAGCATGTTGCCGCCGGCATTGAGATAGGCGTGCGCCACTGCCCTGCCGCCGCCCAGCGCCGCCGGATTGGTGCAGCCCGCCTCGACGCCCGGCCTGTCGCCCTTGGCGAAGCGGCTGGCGGCGGTGGGCGGGGAGTCGGCGCGGAAGCTCGCATAGGTGACCACGCATCCGGCCTGGTCGGCGCTGCGGCACAGCGGGATCGTCGGGAATATGCCACCCACGTCCTTGCCCGCCGGGACCGGCACCGAACTGCCGATCAGCATCGCCGAGACCAGCTGCTTCTGCGCGGGCTTGCCGTCGATTTCGCGGGCGACGAGCTGGGTGAGGATCAGCGAGCCCTGGCTGTGCCCGATCAGCACGACGCCGCGCCCCTTGTTGTCATGGGCCATGTAATCGTCCCAGGCCGCCTTCACGTCGCGATACGCCATGTCGCGGTCGATCGCGGGCGCGCCGCCGCCCATGATGCTCCTGAGCGCGGTGAGCGTGACCTGGCGATAGACCGGCGCGAACACCCGGCAATTGGCGCCGAACCGCGCCACCTGGAACTGCGCGACGCGCTTCTCCTCGGGCCCTGGGATCATGTCGCTGTTGGGAGTCGGGTCGAGCGAAATGGTGGGGTAGACGTAGAAGCAATCGAACTGCGGCGCGCGCGCGGCCTTGAACGGCTCGACGCTGCGCGCGCCATCGGCGGCGACCACCGTGGCGGAGAGGTCCGCGGTACACGCATCCTGCCGGCCGGGCCGGCAGAGCCAGTTGGCGGCGTTGCGATAGTCCGGCGTGTCCGATCCAGCGGCCATGGCCAGCGCGAGCGCGAGAATCATCATGCTGCCTCTCCCTTTCCGGGCAGCATATCCAATGTTCGAGCGATGCGGAAAGCCTCCCCTCCGGGAACCTAGTCCAGCGGGTAGAGCGCTCCGGCGATCCAGCGCAGTTCGGCGCGCAGCACGCCCCAGGCGCGGGCCGCGGCGCGGCTGTCCATCGCCTCGATGCCGATGCCCCTGGCACCCAGCGCCTCGGCCAGTGCCCGTGGCGGGCGCACCAGCGTCCTGCCAGTGCCGAGCAGCAGGAATTCGGGCCGAGGCTCCAGACCCAGCAAGGGCGCGAGATCGGCTTCGGTCAACTCGGCGATCGGCGGCGGCGCCCATCCGTCCGCGCGCTCGGGCGTGATGAGCAGCCCTTCATAGACGCCCTCGTCGACTCGAAAGCCGCGCCCGGAGAAGCCGGAGATGACCGGCCCCTCCGCGCTGGCGCGCTTTACTTCCATCGGCTCAGCGGACGCGCTCGGCGCCGCTCGCCGGCGAGGGCTTCTCCTCGCGCGGGCCCGGCTTCAGGCCCAGCGTGATCAGCAGCGACGACGAGACATAGATCGACGAATAGGTGCCGACGACGATGCCGAGCATCATGGCGGCGGTGAAGCCGCGCAGCACCGGACCGCCGAAGATCAGCAGCGAAGCGAGCGCGAGCATGATCGTCAGCGAAGTCATCACCGTGCGGGGCAGCGTCTCGTTCACCGAAAGGTCGATGAGCTCGCTCATCCCCATCTTGCGGTACTTGCGCATGTTCTCGCGGATGCGGTCGTCGATCACCATCTTGTCGTTGATCGAATAGCCGATGATCGTCAGCACTGCGGCGACGATGTTCAGGTCGAACACCATGCCGGTGACCGCGAAGAAGCCGAGCGCCATCAGCACGTCGTGGATGATCGCCACCGCGGTCGAGATGCCGAACTGCCATTCGTAGCGGAACCACGAGAAGATCGCGATGCCGATGATCGCCAGCACCACGGCCAGGATGCCCTTGTTCACCAGCTCGCCCGAGACCTTGCCCGACACGGTGGAATAGGTGCTGAAGGTCGCGCCGGGGAACTTGGCCGCCAGCGCCGTCTTCACCGTCTCGACCATCTTGTCGACCGCATCCGGCGTGGTCGAATGCGGCACCGGCAGGCGGATCGTCACGGTGTTCTGGCCGCCCAGCTGCTGGAGCGCCGCCTCGCCGAAGCCGAGCTCGTTCACCGTCTCGCGCACCTGGTCGAGATGCGGCGGGCTGGCGAACTTCTCCTCGATGGAGACGCCGCCGACGAAGTCGACGCCCATGTTGAGCCCATGGACGGCCACCAGCGCCACGGCGGCGACGGTGAGCAACGTGGTGACCGCGAAGGCGATGAAGCGGACGCGTACGAACCCGATGTTCGTATTGTCGGGAATGATCTTGAGGAGCCGCATGCGCGTCGCTTCCGTTAAATGTGGATTTCGGTCGGCCGGTTACGGCGCAACCAGATCGTGACGAGCATGCGGGTGAACACGACGGCGGTGAACACCGAAGTCGCGATGCCGATCAGCAGCACGACCGCGAAGCCGCGCACCGGGCCGGAACCCAGGATCACCATGATCAGGCCGGCGATCGCGTGCGTCACGTTCGCCTCGAAGATCGTCCGGCTGGCTTCCTTGTAGCCAAGCTCGACCGCCTGGCTCACGCTGCGCCCGCGCCGCCGCTCCTCGCGGATGCGCTCGTTGATCAGCACGTTCGCGTCCACCGCGGTGCCGATGGTCAGCACGAAGCCGGCGATGCCCGGCAGCGTCAGCGTGGCGTTGAGCAGCCCCATCACTGCCAGGATGACCAGCACGTTGATGATCACCGCCAGCGTGGCGTAGATGCCGAAGCGGCCATAAGTGAGGATCATGAACGCGATCACCGCGATGACCGCGATGATCGAGGCCGTGACGCCGGCGCGGATCGAATCGGCGCCGAGCTCGGGGCTCACCGTCGACTCCTGCACCACCTTCAGCTTCACCGGCAGCTTGCCCGAGCGCAGCGCGATCGCGAGCTGGTTCGCGCTTTCCACGGTGAAGCCGCCGTTGATCACGGCGCTGCCGCCCAGGATCGGCTCGTTGATGTTCGGGGCCGAGATCACGACGCCGTCGATGATGATCGCGAACGGCTTGCCGCTATTCTCCTGCGTCACCTTGGCGAAGCGCTTCGAGCCGGCGCCGTTGAGCTGCAGCGTGACGCCCGGGGCGCCGGTCTGCGGGTCATAGGTCTGCTTGGCGTCGACGAGCATGTCGCCGCTGATCATCACCTGGCGCTGCACGGCGACCTTGCCGCCCGCCTGGTACGGCATGATCACGTCGCCGGCGGGCGCTTCGCCGCGCTGCACCGCGTTCTGATCGGCGTTGACGTCGACCAGGCGGAACTCGAGCACCGCGGTCTGGCCGATCAGCGCCTTGAGCGCGGTCGGGTTCTGCAGGCCCGGCACCTGCACGACGATGCGGTTGGTGCCTTCGCGCACCACGGTCGGCTCGACGGTGCCGAGCGCGTTGATGCGCGTCTCGATCACTTCGCGCGCGTCGCCCATCGCGGTATCGATCGCTTCGTTGATCCCCGCCTCGGTCGGCGTCAGCACGAATTGCGACGAATTGACCACCGCGACGTCCCACTGGCGCTGGCCGGTGGTGCCCACGCCGGTGCCAGTGATCGCCAGCAGCTTCTCGCGCGCGGCATCGACCTTGGACCCGTCCCGGACCATGAAGCTGACCTTGCCGCCCTGGATCGACACTTCGCCAATGTCGATCTTGGGGTCCTTGCGCATCTCGGCCTTCACCTGATCGGACATCTGCGTCAGCTTCGCCTGGCGCACGTCATCGGTGTTCGCCTCGAACAGCAGGAAGCTGCCGCCGGCAAGGTCGAGGCCCAGGTTGATCGCCGGCTTGGGCACCCAGCTCGGCCAATGGTCGCGCGCGCTCTTGGGGAAGAAGCTCGGGATCGACAGCGCGATCATGATCGCGATGCCGACCAGGATCGTCGTGATCTTCCAGCGGGGAAAGTCGAGCATCAGTCGTTCGCGGGCTTCGCGCCGCCGGCCGGCATCACGCTGGTGAGCGTGGCCTTGATCGCGCGGACCTTCACATTGGGGGCAAGCTCGATCTCGACTTCGGTCTCGTCGACCTTGGTCACCTTGCCGAGCAGACCGCCGCCGGTGACGACCTGATCGCCCTTCTTCACGGCGTTCACCGCGTTCTGAAGATCCTTCATCCGCTTCTGCTGCGGGCGAATCATCAGGAAGTAGAAGGCGACGAAGATGAGGACGAGCGGCGCAAGTCCGAGGACGCCGCCCATCGGGTTGGCCTGGGCTGCCGCGCCTGCGGCCTGTGCATGTGCTGGCGTGATGAGCATGGGGTCCTGATTATTATTGTCATGGGCGGAGGAATCCGCACCGTTCAAGCGCGGCGCGCTAACATGCGGCACACCCCGGCGCAACTATTGTCGCCCATGGGTTGCATCCCGCGCCGGTCCGGCCTAGAGGGCGCACCCTTGGTCGGGGCGTAGCGCAGCCTGGTAGCGCATCACACTGGGGGTGTGGGGGTCGCAGGTTCGAATCCTGTCGCCCCGACCATTTCATCGATCGATCTCCGATCCGCCCCTTTTCGGGGCCCTTCCCTCAGCCATGGCCCCGATGCCGCGAACCCCGGCGGATTCGCGCGGGCCCGCGCCTGCGCGTCCCGGCTAGGGCGCCGCGATCTCCTCGGGCAGGGTCTGGCGCGCGCGCGTCCGGCTGCCGGTGACGCGCGCGATCACGGCCTTGCCCAGCCGCTGCCCGGGCAGCTCGACCAGCCTGTAGGTGACATAGGCGAAGGCATAGGTGGCCGGCACCACGATCGCGCCGGTCAATGCGAATCGCCCGGCCGCGCCAAGCCCGGTGCCGAAGCGCGCGATCACGCCCGCCGCGACCGGGTACAGGATCAGCAGGTGGATGAGATAGGCGCCATAGGAAAGCTCCCCCAGCCAGTGGAACGCCCTGCCGCCGAGCAGCCGCGCCGCCCGGTCGACGGCACCCAGCGAGCGCAGGTGGACGAGCGCGAAGAAGCCGAGCACCAGTATCTCGCGCACGATGATGTGGAGCAGGTCGTGATCGCCCCCCACCGGCATCACCGCGAGCAGCATCGCCACGACGAGATGGACGCCGATCCGCCCTCGCCCCGGCCCGGGATCGGCGGCGATGAGCATGCCGCACAGGAAGAGATGCAGCTTGAGCGGCAGGAAGGCGGGCATCGGGAAATCGAGCCCCAGCCGATGCGCGAGCACTGCCAGCCCCAGTGCCGCGCCCGCCGCGACCAGCGCGGCCGGCACCCAGCCGATCCGCCGCGCGAGCAGCACCAGGAACGGAAAGGCGGCGTAGAACTGCATCTCCAGTCCCAGGCTCCAGTCCGGCAGCGGGGTGCGGAAGGCATAGTCGGGAAGCAGGCCGAACACGAAGCTGACATGCGTCGCGATATTGGCGAGGCTCGCATCGGCATAGCGCTCGCGCGGCTGGAGCGGCTCGCCCAGGAAGCTGTCGATCGCCACCCGGTCGGCATAAAGGGCCGGCCCGGCGAGCAGCGCCACGGCCAGCGCCACGTAGAAGAGCGGCGCGAGGCGAAAGAAGCGGCGCGTCCAGAATGCCGCCCAGGTGCCGGGCGCGCGCCAATCCTCCGCACCGGCGCGCAGCCGATACTGGAACACCATCAGGAAGCCGGAGAGCAGGATGAACAGATCGACGCCGAGATCGGGCTTGCTCAGCACCGGCAGGCGGAAGCCGGTGAGGATCACGATGTGCCCGAACAGCACCCAGAGCGCCGCCAGCCCGCGCAGGCCGTCGAGGCATTCGACTCGTCGGATGTCGGCCGGCCGAATGTCCATCGCGTACCTCCAACGCCGCCCGCCGCTCCCCGGCACGACAGCCGTATCCGGAGCCCGGACCGCCGCGCAAGCCCGCCCGATCGGCCGATCGCCCAGCCGGACGACGGCATGCGCGATAAGCCCGTGACGCGCGCGCCCCGCCCGCGCTAGACAGGCCCGATGATCGCCCGCCTCCGCGCCGCGCCGGCACGCCTCCGGCTGCTGCTCTTCGCCTTCGGGGACTTCGCCTTCAATCTCTACTGGCAGAGCATCATGCTCTTCCTGCTCTTCTACTATACCGAGGCGCTCGACCTGCCGGTGGCGCGGGCCGCCGCGATCTACACCATCGCCTCGGTATGGGACGGGCTCGCCAATTTCCTCGCCGGCGCGATCGCCGACCGGCGCGAGCCCGGGCGCGGCTATGGCCGCTTCCTGATGCTGGGCAGCATCCCGCTGGGGCTCGCCTTCGTCCTCACCTACATGCCGCCCCTTGCAAGCGGATGGTGGGGCATCGCGACGATCTTCGCCGGCCACCTGCTCTTCCGCACCGCCTATGCCGCGGTGAACGTGCCCTATCTGGCGATGAGCGCGCGGGTGAGCAGCGACAGCCGCGACCGCGCCTTCCTCGCCGGCATGCGCATGTTGTTCGGCACGATGGCGGCGGTGCTGGTCGCGCGCGGCACGCTGCCGCTCGGCGCCTGGCTGAGCGGCAGCGCGGTTCCCGCCCAGGCCTATCTCGGCGCGGCGATCCTGTTCGCGATCCTGGGCACCGCGATCCTCATGCTGGTCGGCGCCAGCTACCGCGAGCAGGTCGCGCCCGCACGCACCCAGCCGCCCTCGATCGCGGCGAGCCTCGCCAGCCTCGCCGCCAATCGTGCCTTCGTCACGCTCAACCTCGCGATGATGGCGATGATCGTCGCGGTGACGATCCTCAACAAATCGGTGCTCTACTATTTCAAATATTTCATCGGCGACGACGTGGCGGGGCAGAGCGCGCTCGCCTGGATGGGCGTGGTCGGGGCGGCGGCGGTGCCGCTGTGGATGCTGCTCCAGCGCCTGCTCGGCACGCGCGGACTATGGTTCCTGGCCGCCGGCTTCTGCATGGCGGGGCTGGCGCTGTTCGCCGGCGCACATATCGACCGGGCCACGCCGATGCAGCTCTTCCTGGTGGCGATGCAGGCGCTGATCGTCGGGCTGCACTTCGCCTATTGGGCGATGCTGCCCAACACGGTGGAATATGGCGAGAAGGCCACCGGCCTGCGCGTCGAAGGCGCGGTGTTCGGCATGGCCGCGCTGCTCCAGCGCATCGCGATCGGCCTCGCCACGCTGCTGCTCGCCAGCGGATTCGACGCGGCCGGCTATGTCGCCAATGTCCGGCAGAGCGAGGCGACCCTCGCCGCGATGCGCCTCACCATCGCGCTGGTGCCGCTGGCGTTCCTGGCGCTGTCATGCGTGCTGATGCTGCTCAACCCGCTGGGCAAGGGCGCGCATGCCCGGATCGTGAAGGACCTGGAGAGGCGGGCAAATTAATTCCTCCCCCAGCTTGCTGGGATAGGGGGACCATCGCGAAGCGATTGGGAAGGGCGGTGCGATACGCGCCGTCATCGGCGCACCCCTCCACCACCGCCTTTGGCGGCGGCCCCCCTCCCCGAGGCAAGCTCGGGGAGGAATTGAAGAACTCAAGCCGCCAGCGTGAACTGCGCCTTCACGCCCTCGGCTTCCGCCGACGGCGCGATCCACAGGTCGAACAGCCCCGGCTCCACGGTCGGCTTGTTCTCGCGGCCGATGAACAGCAGCTGCTCGCGGCGGAGCTTGAACGTCACCGTCTCGCTCGCTCCCGGCGCCAGCGCCAGCTTGCGGAACGCCTTCAGCTCGCGCACCGGCCGCGTCACGCTCGCCACCCGGTCGCGGATGTAGAGCTGCACCACTTCCTCGATCGCGCGGCTGCCCGAATTGGTGATCTTCGCCGAGACCGCGATCTCGCCGTCCCAGGGCAGGGTCGCCGGCACCGACAGGTCGGAATAGCCGATCTTGCCATAGGTCAGGCCGTGCCCGAACGGGAACAGCGCCGAGTTCGGGATGCCGCGATAATGCGCCTTGTAGGGCTGCAGCGGCCCCTCCGGGTTCGGCCGGCCCGTCGGCTTGTGGTTGTAGTAATAGGGCTGCTGCCCGGGCGAGCGCGGGAAGCTGCACGGCAGGCGCCCGGCGGGGCTATAATCGCCGAACAGCACGTCGGCGGTGGCGTTGCCGCCCTCCGAGCCCAGGAACCAGGTGACGAGGATCGCCGGCGCCGCCAGCACTGCGCCGTCCAGCGCCAGCGCCCGGCCGTTCTTGAGCACCACCACGATCGGCTTGCCCGTCCGGGCCACCGCTTCCGCAAGTTCCATCTGCGGCGCGGGGATCACGATCTCGGCGCGCGACTGCGCTTCGCCGGACATGTTCTCGCTCTCGCCGATCGCCAGGATCACCACGTCCGCCGCATTGGCCGCGGCCACCGCCGCTGCGATGCCGCCGGCCAGCGGCGCTTCGACGCCCGAGCCGAGCGTGACGCTCACCGAGCCCTTGTCCACCACCGCGCCGCGCACGCCGGTGGCCAGGTCGATCGCCAGCGCATTGTCGCCATAGACCACCCAGGGCCCGTTGATGTCGTGCTTGCCCTCGGCGAACGGCCCGATGATGGCGATCTTCTTGCCGCTCTTGGGCAGCGGCAGCAGGTCGCCATCGTTCTTGAGCATCACGATCGACTTGCGGCCGCTCTCGCGCGACAGCGCGATCGCTTCCCTGGTGCGCGAGCGCGCCTTTTCGCGCTTGGCATCGATCCGGCGGAAGGGATCCTCGAACAGGCCGAGCCGCGCCTTCATCGCCAGCACCTTGCGCACCGATTCGTCGACCAGCGCGATCGGCACCTCGCCCTTGGCGACGAGATCGGGCAGGTGATCGCGGTAGAAGCCGCTGGTCATGCTCATGTCGACGCCGGCCAGGAAGGCGAGCTTGGCCGCTTCGCGCGCATCGGCCGCGAAGCCATGGTCGATCATCTCCATGTCGCCGGTATAGTCGGAGACGACAAAGCCCTCGAAGCGCCATTCGTCGCGCAGGATCCTGCGCATGAGCCATTCGCTGCCGGTCGAGGGCACGCCCGAAATCTCGTTGAACGACGCCATGGCCGAAAGCGCGCCTTCGTCGAACGCGGTCTTGAACGGCGGCAGATAGACTTCGCGCAGCGTGCGTTCGGAAACGTCGACGGTCGAATAGTCGAGCCCGGCCTCGGCCGCGCCATAGGCGGCGAAATGCTTGGCACAGGCCAGCATCGCGTCGTTCGCCTTCAGGTCCTTGCCCTGGAAGCCGCGCACGCGCGCCGCCGCGATGACCTCGCCGAGCAGCGTGTCCTCGCCCGCGCCTTCCATGGTGCGGCCCCAGCGCTGGTCGCGCGCGATGTCGACCATCGGGGCGAAGGTCCAGTCGATGCCCGCCGCGGCGCCTTCGTACGAGGCCATGCGCGCGGTGCGCTCGGCAAGATCGGGATCGAACGCCGCCGCCTCGCCCACCGGCACCGGGAAGATGGTGCGATGGCCATGGATCACGTCGGCGGCGAAGAGCAGCGGGATCTTGAGGCGCGACCTGGTCATCGCCACGGTCTGCATCCGGCGGGCCATCTCGGCGCCGTTGCCGTTGAACACGCCGGTGAGCCGCATCTTCGCGACTTCCTCCAGCTGCTGCTCGAAGCTCGGGCCGTTGGTGGGCGGGTTGAGCGCGGTGGCGACGCCGCCGCCCCAGGCCGCGGGCAGGATGGTGAGCTGCCCGGCCTTCTCCTCCACCGTCATCCTGGCGATCAGCGAATCGATGAAGGCGGGCACCGGCAGGCTGCCCGCCGCCTGCAGCATCGCGCGCGCCGGGCTCGCGGCCCAGGCCGCGACCGCTCCGGCTCCCATGAGAGCCGCGCGTCGCGAAATCCTGGTGTCGAACATCTCGTTTCCTCTCCTGAACGCCCGCCGCTGAACGCCGACGGAAATTGTCTGCACCCGGCCGACCGCGAAACTTTTTTGCTTGTCGCCGCCCGCCGTAACCGGTTACATAACTCGCGGACGGGTTGTATTGCAATCGCCGAAGCGGTCTGAAACGCGGGAAAACACGCGTCGATCGGGGAGAAGGGACTGAAATGGGCGAGGCCACCATCCGCGATGTCGCACGCCGCGCCGAAGTTTCGGTCGCGTCGGTGTCGCGCGCGCTGAACGGCCTCGACAATGTCCGCGCCGAAACCCGCGAGAAAGTGATCAAGGCGGCCAACGAGCTCGGCTATGTCCCCCATGCCGGTGCGCGCAGCCTCAGCCTCGCCCGCGCGCACGCGATCGGCGTCGTCCTGCCGGACCTGCACGGCGAGTTCTTCTCCGAATGCGTCCGCGGCATGGACAGGGAGGCGAGCCGGCGCGGCTATCTCCTCCTCCTTTCCAACATGCACGACGACAGCGACCAGGCGGCGGTCGCGCTGCGCACCATGCGAGGCCGCGTCGACGGCCTGCTCGTCATGGCCCCGCACATCGCGCCCGAGACGCTCGAACAGGCCATCCCGCCCGCGCTCCCCTCGATCCTGCTCAACAGCCATGCCGATCTGCCCGGCCGCCCGGCGCTGCGCTTCGACAATCGCGCGGGCGCCGAGGCGATGGTCGAGCATCTCGTCGCCAACGGCTATCGCCACATCGTCCATATCGCCGGGCCGGAGGGCAATCTCGACGCCGCCCAGCGCGCCGAGGGCTATCTCGCCGTCTGCGCCCGCCACGCCCTGCCCCCGCGCATCCTGCCGGGCAACTTCAACGAGGAGGCCGGCGAGGCCGCCGCGCGCGCGATACTGGCGAGCACCACGCGCACCGACGCCGTCTTCGCCGCCAACGACATGATGGCGATCGGCTGCCTCCATGCGCTGCGCGACGCCGGCACCCGCGTGCCCGAGGACATCGCGGTCGCCGGCTTCGACGACGTGCCGCTCGCCCGCTATCTCTCGCTCAGCACCGTCCGCGTGAACATCGCCGAGATGGGCGCCCGCGCCGTCGCCCGGCTGATCGACCTGCTCGAGGGCAAGGACATGCACCGCGCCAGCGAGACCCTCACTCCCGAGCTGGTGATGCGCGCCACCACGGCGCCGCGCACCGCCCCCGGGAACGGAGCCGCGCATGCGTGACCGCGGCTCCGTTTCTCTCTCGGCCTGGACTGTAACCGGTTCCACGGCTCCCTTCCCCGGTTACACCCCCCTCGGGGGCGGCGCCGCGCGCGCTGCCCCCGATTTTTCGGGGCGGAACGGGGACCCCGCTCTATCGGCTATGAGGCTTCGGACATGATCGACCGGCGTGCGCTACTTTCGCAATCTTCGCTGCTGCTCGCGGCCTCGGCGCTGCCCGGCGCCGCCGCGGCGCAGGCGCGCAAGGGCGCGGCCGCGCGCGCACTGCCGCCCTTCTACGCCGACATCGAATACCGCACCTTCCGCTGGTTCTGGGAAACGGCGCGGCGCGACAACGGCCTGGTCCCCGATCGCTATCCGTCGCCCAGCTTCTGCTCGATCGCTTCGGTCGGCTTCGCGCTCACCGCCTATCCGATCGGCGTCGAGCGCGGCTGGATCACCCGGGCCGAGGCGCGCGACCTCACCCTCACCACGCTGCGCTTCTTCTGGGAAGCGCCCCAGGGGCCCGAGCCGACCGGCAGGATCGGCCACAAGGGCGCCTTCTATCATTTCATCGACATGATCACCGGCGCGCGCTTCCGCGACGTCGAGCTTTCCAGCGTGGATACCGCGCTGCTGCTGATGGGCGTGCTGTTCGCCGGCCAATATTACGACCGGGCGGACGCCAAGGAGCGCGAGATCCGCGCGCTCGCGCACAAGCTCTATGCCCGTACCGACTGGAATTTCTTCCGGGCGGACGGCCGCAAGGCCGTGTCGATGGGCTGGCACCCCGAGCGCGGCCTGATCCCGAGCAACTGGACCGGCTATAACGAGGGGATGTGCGTCTACCTATTGGGCCTGGGGGGGCCGGAGCATCCGCTGCCGGCCGACAGCTGGGACGTGTGGACCTCCACCTATCCGCGCAGCTGGCGCGGCGAGGGGCCGACCCGCCGCCTCGCCTTCGCGCCGCTGTTCCCCCTGCATTACAGCCATATCTGGATCGACTTCCGCGGCATCCGCGATGCGGCGATGCGCGAGGCCGGCTTCGACTATTTCGAGAACAACCGCCGCGAGACGCTCGCCAACCATGCCTATTGCGTGGCCAATCCGATGCGCTGGGACGGCTATGGCGCACAGAGCTGGGGGCTCGCCGCATGCGATGGCCCGGGCAATTTCCGCCTCGACTTCAAGGGTGAGCACCGCGAGTTCTTCGGCTATTCCGCGCGCGGCCCGATCGATGAGCCGGACGGCCGCGACGACGGCACGATCACGCCCAGCGCCTCGCTCGGCTCGCTGCCCTTCGCACCGGAGATCGTGATCCCCACCGCGCAGGCGCTCCGCCGCGACCATGGCGACCTGCTCTACGGCAAATACGGCTTCTACGACGCCTTCAACCCGAGCTTCCGCTGGACCGACAAGCAGCTCGAAAAGGGCCGCGTCGATCCGGTGAAGGGCTGGTACGACACCGACTATATCGGCATCGACCAGGGCCCGATCCTGCTCCAGGCGGCGAACTACCGCAGCGACTTCGTGTGGAAGCGCATGCAGGCGTGCGCGCCGATCCGGAAGGGGCTGAAGCTGGCCGGGTTCACCGGCGGGTGGCTGGGGTGATCCGGCTTCGCGCCGGGGCGGGGCCGGCCATCATGCCCCGCCCCGGCGCGCCGGATCAGCCTCCGGCCTTAGCTTGCCTTGTAATAGGGAATCTTCACCGCGGTCGCGCCGACATAGGCCGTCAGATAGCCCAGCGGACTGGCAGGCAGGATCGCAGCGCCGCCCGCTGCACCCACGGTAAAGCCGGTGCCGTTTCCGAGCGCGACCTTCCCGCTTCCAGGATTGGTCGCGGCGCCGGACAGGACCAGCGTGCCGACATTGTCGATCGGCTCACCATTCATGTCGAGCGTACCCACTGCGGGCGTCATCGCGAAGTCCCTGGCGCCAAAGGCCGAGAGATAGCCGGTGAAGCGGTTCCGGACGGTGTTGTAGATCTGGCCGCCCACCGTGTCCGCATTGACGGTATTGGAAGACACGAAGAACTGCCCGGTCCCGGCGTTCAGCACGCTGCCGTTCAACGACCCGTAGAACTGCACGAAATTATTGCCGATCGCATCGGAGAAGTCGCTCCAGTTCACCGGAGCCATGCCCATGATGCCGTTCGCCACGGCACCATTGAACGCGATCGCGCGCGCACCGGCGGTGCCGCGGCATTCGGCACGTCCGCCATAGAAGTAATTCTGGGTGCAATCCGCATCGAACTGGATCGGCGCCTGGCTGAACGCCGCTTCAAAGCTGACGCCGTACCACGACGTCCCGGATACCGGGCCGCTGAAGACCACCGCGGCCCGGGGCGTGCCGGTGAAATCGACCATGCGCGGCATGAAGAATCGCGTGTCGTTGGCATCGTTCAGATCCCAGCCGAGACCACAACGCTCGACTTCGGGCGAATAGAAGCTGTTCCAGTAGCACACGGAACGGAGCTGCCATGCCGTGCCGAATTTGGCGGTGCCGTTCGCGGTGCCGACGAAGCAATTGATCCATTGGCAATATTGCCAATAGCTGCAGTCCCACGCGATCGCGCAGTCCTGCATGGCGCGCAGATTGACCATCTCGAATGTGCACCGCGCCACTTCATTGCCCGAAGACGCATGGGCGGAGATGGCAGGTCCCGCGTGATCGATCAGGAAGTTGATGTTGCGCAACTTCAGCGGCGTGCGCGTGGGCAGATAGATCGTGCCGGTGAGCCGAAACCGGCCGCCATTGCCGTCCAGCACCTGCCCCGTCGCCGCGGCCTGGGCGATCGCGGCCGATACCGCGGCCGTGTCGTCGGTGAAACCGCCGCCGGTCGCGAAGCTCTCGAGCGACAGCACCCGACGAAGCGCAGTCTCCACCGTCTCCGCATGCGCGCCACCCGCCTGTTCGAAGCCGACGAGCGAAGCGCCGTCCGATGCCGCCAGCTGTGCTTCCGTCACATACGCCATGATCACATTCTCCATAAATCCACTTGGAACATATAGAGAACAATGCAAATCCTACATTGCAAGCCGGAACTGGAGCGCGGATCAGCGGATCCGCATCGCCCGCGTCCGTTTCGACACCCCGTTCTCGTCGAACGCCTCGATCGCGACCCAATAGTCCACGCCGACATTCAGTGCGCGGATGTCCAGCGCCGCGCCCTGGTCGGCCCAGCGCTGATAGGCGAGCGTCAGCCGGTCCGGCCGCACACCCCACAGGACATTGTAACCCACCGCGCCCTTCACCGGCCTCCACGCCACATGGGCGTTGCGCGCATCGCCGTCCCGCTTCGCCGACACGCCGCCGGGCATCGCCGGCGCCTTGCCGCCCGCGCTGCCGAACACGCGCAGGTCGCTGATCGCCAGGTTCGCGCCGCCGACATGCTCGTGCACGTATCGCACGTACCGCGCCTCCACCGGCGCCGGCAGCTGGAAATAGGCGTTGGGCCGGTCGCGGCGCGGCGCCTCGGTCCTGGCCAGCGGGCGCCAGTTCCGGCCGTCGAGCGAGGATTGCAGCGCGAACTCGGTATAGATATCCGGTGCGTCGCCGAAGCGGCCGGACTGGTAGTCGGCGAAATTCACCTGCACCGCGCGCAGCGTCTTCGCCGCGCCGAGATCCACCGTCAGCGTCTCGCCGGGCCGGTTCGCGCCTGCCACCCAGAAGGTCCGCGGATTCTCGTCGGTCACCCGGTCCGCCGCGAACGCGCCCGTCGTCGATGAGGCCGCCGCCGATTTCCGGTACGACAGCAACATCCATCCGGTGAACAGGCTCTCCGGATCCGCGACCTTCGCGCCCGGCGCATAATGGGGAAAGTCGCCGAACCGGGTCGAGACCGACATCTGCCCGTCCGCCCAGAATTTCGCCGGCCACATGCCGATGCGCCGCTCGAAGGTCCAGTTGTATCCGATCCAGGGCGTGCCGGTGTTCCACCAATTGCCGTCGACGTCCTGGAAGGTCGAGCCGTGCCCCGCTCCCTGCACGAAGCCGCCGGGCTTGTAGGCGACCGGGTTCCACGGCGCATATTCGAACGGCCCCAGCGGCTTGTCCGAGACATAGGTGCCGTTGGCATAGGCGTTGTATTCCGTCCCCGGCGCGCCGTACTGGAGATAGTAGCGCCCCCCAGCCTTCGTCATCCAGGCGCCTTCCATGAAGGGCTTGATCGGCGTGCCGTCGGGCAAGGCGCCGCTATGGTCCTGGCCGAACCGTTCCCAGCCATGTCGTTCGGGCTGCAGCGCGAGCATCGGCCGTGCCCTTCCCTTATAGGCCAGCTTCCCGTCCGCGAACGCGATCTCCATCCCGTAGAGCGGGAAGACGTTGGACGAGCCCCAGTACATGTACCATTTGCCGTCCTCGTCCTTGAACAGCGCCGGATCCCAGGGCCCGGGCGGCACTTCGCCCTGCTTCGGCTCCACGCCCGGCCCCTGTTGCCCGGGGATCGCCGGCATCCGCCGCACGAAGAAGTCGAGCTTGCCGCTGTCGGGATCGCTGGTGGAGAGGATCGCGTTCGGCTCCATCATCGAGGGCTGGATGAGGATCCGCTCGCCATCGGTCCACACCGCCGGCGCGACGATCGAGCGCATCGGCCAGCGGCTGGGCGTGACGAAGGTCCAGTGCACCAGGTCGGGCGACGACCAATATCCGTCCGCCAGCGTCTGGAAGAGATAATATTTGCCCTTGAAGGTGACGATCGCCGGATCGGCGCCGGTGCGATAGGAAATGCCCTCGTTCACCTGCTCGAAATTGTAGCGATAATCGATGTCGATCGGATTGGCATAGGTCCGGCGCGCCTCCTGTGCCTGGACGGTGCCCGTCGCGAGCAGCCCGGCACCGAGCGGAAACAGGATGCGCATCGTTCTTCCCCAAATGAAAAAGGGCCCGAATGAAAAAGGGGCCCGAATGAAAAGGGGGAGGAAAGCCCCGTGGCTCGCCTCCCCCGAAAGTGACTGGGCGGGCAGCGCCTCAGAAGCGATAGCCCAGGCGGAACTGGATGCGCCGCGGCAGCGTGATCGTGTTCGCGCCGATCAGGCCCGGAACGAGCGGGTCGGTGGAGCTCATGAAGGTGTCGAAGTCCTTGAAGTTCTTGTTGTTGAACAGGTTCAGGACATCGACCGCCGCCTCGAGGTTGCCGCCTGCGATCTTCACGTCCTTGGCGAGCGAGGCATTCACTTCGCAGAAGGCGAACAGGCCCTTGATGCAGTTCTTCACCGGATAGGCCGTGACCAGGCGCAGCGCGCCGGTGTCGAAGCCGTTGGTGGCATCGGTCACCTGATAGCCCGCGCCGCTGCTCAGCGTGGTGAGGGTCGAGAAGCGGAAGCCCAGCGGCAGGTCGACCATGCCGGAGATCACGATCCGGTGCCGCTCGTCGCCGGCCTTGGGGCGCCAGCCATAGCGGTCCGGCGTCACGCCATCGAGGCTGAACAGGTCGCCGCCATTCTGCTCCGCCTTGGACAGGGTATAGGCGATGTTCAGGCCCCAGCCCGAGCTCTTGGTGTAGTTCTTGTCGAGCGTGAAATAGAGCGCCTTGTAGCGGGTATCGAGCCCGTCATAGCCGATCAGGACATTGGCATAGCCGAACGGAATCACCGGCGCGGTGTTGCAGCAATTGCCCAGGCCGTTGTTCTGCCGGGTGGCGAACAGGTTGGTATAGCCGTGGCGGCCGCGCTGGTACGAGCCGGTGACCGAGGCCTCGAACACGCCGATGCGCTGGCGCACGCCGAGGCTGAACTGGTCGTTCACCGGCGGCTTCGCGTTGTTCTTGACCGCGAACAGTTCGGGCAGGCCGGCGCTCTGGGCGCTGGCGACCAGTGCAAGCAGGCCTGCGCGCGTGCCATAGGACGGGTTCCACTGGATGGTCGGCAGGCCCGAGCGCGGCTGGCCGTCGCGCGAGAAGCGGAATATGCCGATCGGATTGATCGTGCGCGACAGCTCGTCGATCGTGTTGTTGAAATTGTTGCGGTCGTAATAGCGGCCGGCCCCGCCGAAGATCACCGTCGAGCGATCGCCCTTGATGTCCCAGGAGAAGCCGAGGCGCGGCGCGAAGGCACCGGCGAACGGCTTACGGTTGGTGCCGTCGGTGATGTAGTTCTCGGGATCGAAATAATAGGTCTTGGGCAGCGCGCGGAGCGCCGCCGCCGCCGCCGCCGGCGTGCGATAATGGTTGTTGAAGCCGTTGGTCTCATAGTCCCAGCGCAGGCCGAGATTCAGCTGCACCCGCTCGGTGACGTTCCAGTCGTCCTGGACATAGAGGCCGATCTGGGTGTTCGACCCCTGGATCTTGCCGCTGCCCAGCCCCAGCCGCGCTTCGGCCGGGAAGGAGAAGTCGGTGTTGCCGGGGACGTCGATGCGATAGGTATAACGCGGCTGGATATAGGCGTTGTTGTCGAACTGGATGTCCGTCACTTCCACGCGCGCGCCGAACTTGATCGCATGGCCGTCGAAGCCGGTGAAGGTGAAGTCGTCGCGCAGCGTGTAGCTCTGCTGCGTCTCGTTGCGGGTAGAATCCTTGCCGCCGAACAGGATCACGCTGACATAGTCGTAGGACGGAAGCTCGGGGTGCAGCGATGTCGGATTGAAGTTGTAGTTCAGGTAGCTGGCGTTGAACTCGTTGGTAAAGTTGTTGCCGTTGTAGTTCCACTTGAACAGGTAAGTGTCGACCTTATTCTTCTTGTTTTCGGCGTTCTCGAAGGAAGTATTATTGCCGAAGTTCTGGATGTCGCTTTCCTGGCGGCGGCTGAACGACAGGTCGAAGGTCTGGCGATCATCCGGCGTCAGGGTCAGCTTGCCGAAATAGAAGTCGCCGCGGAAGGGGCTGACGAATGCGCCTTCGAACTCGCTCAGGCGGCGGCCCGAATATTGCTCGAACTGCCGGATCGCGTCGGCGGACCCGCTGCTCTTGACGTTGAAGGCGCGATTCTGGTCGTTGCCTTCATAGGCGCCGAAGAAGAACAGCCGGTCCTTGATGATCGGGCCGCCCAGCGACACGCCATATTGCTTGCGCTCGAACGGCGGCTCGGGGCGGTTGTTGCGCTTGTCGAGATACGCCTTCTCGCTCAGCCCCTTGTCGGTGTACTGGCCGAAGATCTCGCCGTGGAACTCGTTGGTGCCCGATTTGGTGACCGCCGTGACGATCGCCGCGCCGGCCTGCTCATATTCGGCCTTGTAGTTCTGGGTGAGGACGCGGAATTCCTGCACGGCGAGCTGGCCGAACGGGTTGCCGCGGCTGTTCTGCTGGCCGGCGATACCGCCCTCGCGCAGCTGGTTCTTCAGGCTGACGCCGTCGACGAACACGTTGACCTGGCTCGCCGTCGAGGCGCCCGAGGTGAAGCCCTTGTCGGTCTCGCTGTCATTATATTTCACGCCCGGGGCGAGCGCGACGAAGGACAGGAAGTTGCGGTCGGTCTGCGGAAGACGCTGGATCTGCGTCACGCTGACATTGGTCGCGACTTCGCTGGTCCGCGTCTCGCTCAGGCGGCTGCCGGTGACGACGATCCGGCCCTCGGGCACCGCCGCGCCGCCGACCGTCAGGTCGAGGCTGGCCGACTGGCCGACTGCGACCACCACCAGCTGGCTCGTAGTCTCGGCGCCCGCCGTGGCGGTCACTTCATATTCGCCCGGGCGCAGGCCGGTGAGCGTGTAGCCGCCATTCGCATCGCCGGTCGCGCGCCAGGTCTGGTTGGTGGCGGTGCTGCGCGCGGTCACCTGCGCGCCGGCCGCGCCCTTGCCGTCGGCGCCGATCACCTGGCCGCGCACGCTGGCGGTGCTCACCTGCGCCGACGCCATGGTCGGCAGCAACACCGCGCCGCTCGCGAACAAGGTCGCCGCGGCCATCGCCGTCGCCGAGATGCCACGCGTCAAGACGCGACGATTCTTCCTCGAAATTCCCACTGTCATTCCTCCCCAACCCAGTTGTAACCGGTTACAAACGGTGGCGCGCGTTGTTCTGATTATGGTTGCCGCCGGAAACCCCCATGAAACCGGTTTCATGAAACTGTCAATCCCACGGATGCGTCAGCGTTGTCGGCGCTGAATTTTGCTGCACTGCGATGTGTCGTCGATGCAACACCTCGGTCCGCCCCCGCCATCCGCGGGTTGCTGGCCACCCCTCTTGCGGCGTGTGCGGGGGACTCCCCATATCCGCGCCATGAGCGAAACAAATGCGTGGCACGGCACGACGATTCTCTCCGTGCGCAAATCCGGCAAGGTGGTGATCGCGGGGGACGGCCAGGTCTCGGCCGGCAATACCGTGATGAAGCCCAACGCCCGCAAGGTGCGGCCCCTGGGCGACGGCAAGGTGATCGCGGGCTTCGCGGGGGCCACCGCCGACGCGTTCACGCTGTTCGAACGGCTCGAGGCCAAGCTGGAGCGCCATAACGGCCAGTTGCTCCGCGCCGCGGTCGAGCTCGCCAAGGACTGGCGCACCGACAAATATCTCCGCAACCTCGAGGCGATGCTGATCGTCGCCGACAAGGAAGTGACGCTGGTCGTCACCGGAAACGGCGACGTGCTCGAGCCCGAGGGCGGCGTGGCGGCGATTGGCTCGGGCGGCAATTTCGCCCTGGCCGCCGCGCGCGCGCTGGTCGACTACGAAAGCGACCCCGAGAAGATCGCGCGGGCCGCGATGAAGATCGCGGGCGAGCTGTGCGTCTACACCAATGATCGGCTGACGGTGGAAATGCTCGACAGTGATGCCTGACGCCGGGGGCGGCCGGATGGAGTTCCGCCTCGACTATGATCCCCGCCGCAACCGCATTCTGGTCCATATCCGCGATTTCTGGACGGTGGAGACGGTACGCGCCTTCGCGGCGGCGGCCGGCGCCAAGGCGCAGGAGGTGCGCGCGATCCGCGACGATTACGACGTGCTGATCGATTCGCGCGACTTCCCGGTGCAGGCGAACGACGTCGCCGACCTCCTCCCCAGCATCGCCGAGGCCGGGCTGACCCTCACCTCCGGCCGCGCCGCCTCGGTGGTGGGCAGCCATCTGAACAAGCTCCAGGCCGAGCGCACCCAGACGCATCCCCGGATGCGGATTTTCATGACGATGGAGGAGGCCGAGGCCTGGCTGGGGGAAGGCAGGCCTCGCTAGGCTTCCCCTCCTTTTTCCTCCCCCCTGCAAGGGAGGGGATCGAGGGTTGGGTCGCGTCGGGGCGGATGGAAGCGGCATGCCAGCGCGTTCCCGTATCGCATGCATCCACCCACCCCCAACCCCTCCCTTGCAGGGAGGGGAGGAAGCGAGACAGGCATGAGCCCAGCTCATGCCTCCCCCTATCCGAAACGGGGTTGAGCCTCCCCGCCCCGCGCCTACCCTGCGCGCCATGTACATCGCCCGCCGCCCGCTGATCGCCTCCGCCGCACTCGCCCTTCCCGGCTGCGCGGCGAACCCGCGCCCGGCGACGCTGGCCAGCACCACGCGCGGCCCGAAATGCCTGCCGGCCGTCAATGTCGCACCCGGCCGAGTCATCCGCACCGTCGCGGGCCTGCGCCCCTATCGCGCCCAGGGCTTCGTCGTCCGGGCCGAGCCGCTGGGGGACAAGTGCCTCGTCCATAATTACGGCCATGGCGGCGCCGGCATCACGCTCGGCTGGGGCACGTCGCGCCTCGCGGTCGATCTCGGCCTGCCCGGCCATGGCGGACCGGCCGCCGTGCTCGGCTGCGGCATCGTCGGGCTCACCACCGCGCGCCTGCTCCAGGAAGCGGGCCGCCAGGTCACGCTCTATGCCGCCCAGCTTCCGCCCCACACCACGTCGAACGTCGCCGGCGGGCAATGGCATCCGGCCAGCCTCTACGATCCCGATCAGGTCACTCCCGAATGGATCGCGCAGTTCAAGGCGGCGATGGACTATAGCTGGCGTCGCTTCCAGATCATGGTCGGCGCGGAATATGGCATTCGCTGGGTGCCGACCTATCTCCAGATGCCCGACGATCCGGCCGGGGGCGATGCCGAACCCGATCTCTCCAGCGCCTATGAAACCGACCGCGTGATCCTCGGCCCCGGCGAGCACCCCTTCCCGGTCCGGCGCGTCCGCCGCTTCAGCACCATGTATGCCGAGAGCGGCCACCTCCTCCGCCAGCTGATGCGCGACGTCCAGATCGCCGGCGGCCGGTTCGTGGTCCGCGACTTCGCCACGCCCGCCGACATCCTCGCGCTGCCCGAGACGCTGGTGTTCAACTGCACGGGCCTGGGCGCCGGCAAGCTGTTCGGCGATACCGGGATCGAGCCGGTGCGCGGCCAGCTCGCCGTGCTCCTGCCCCAGGCCGAGGTGCAATATGCCGTCGCCGGGCAGATGGGCTATATGTTTCCTCGCGACGACGGCATCGTCTGCGGCGGCACTTTCGAGCATGGCGAATGGGACCCCACGCCCCAGCCCGAGCGGATCGCGAAGATCCTCGAGAAGCAGCGCGCCTTCTTCTCCGGCTTTCGCTGCACGGCTTGAAGCGGCGCGTGCGGCCCCCAACATCGGGGACCGCAACGAACCAGAGAACCCATTTCCCCAAATGAACGAGAATCTCACGCCCAAGGCGATCGTCGCCGCGCTCGATGCGCACATCATCGGCCAGAAGGACGCCAAGCGCGCCGTATCGGTGGCACTGCGCAACCGCTGGCGCCGCCAGCAGCTCTCGGCCGAGCTGCGCGACGAAGTCACGCCCAAGAATATCCTGATGATCGGGCCGACCGGCTGCGGCAAGACCGAGATCAGCCGCCGTCTGGCCAAGCTCGCCGATGCCCCCTTCGTGAAGGTGGAAGCCACCAAGTTCACCGAAGTCGGCTATGTCGGCCGCGACGTCGAGCAGATCGCCCGCGACCTGGTGGAAGAGGCGATCCGGCTCGAAAAGGAGCGCCGCCGCGCCGCGGTGAAGGACAAGGCCGAGGAAGCGGCGATGGGCCGCCTGCTCGATGCGCTGACCGGCAAGGACTCGTCCACGGCCACGCGCGAGGCGTTCAAGCAGCGCTTCCATGAGGGCACGCTGGACAATTCGGAGATCGAGATCGAAGTCGAGCAGGCCGGCGGCATGCCCTTCGAGATCCCCGGCGCACCGATGCAGATGATCAACCTGGGCGAGATGATGAAGGGCCTGGGCGGCCAGTCGCTCAAGCGCCGCAAGATGAGCGTGCGCGCCGCCTGGACCAAGCTGGTCGAGGAAGAGGCCGACAAGCGCCTCGACCAGGACGAAGTGAGCCGCGTCGCGCTCGCGGATGCCGAGGCCAACGGCATCGTCTTCCTCGACGAGATCGACAAGATCGCCGTGTCGGACGTGCGCGGCGGCTCGGTCAGCCGCGAGGGCGTCCAGCGCGACCTGCTGCCGCTGATCGAAGGCACCACCGTCGCCACCAAATACGGGCCGATGAAGACCGACCATATCCTCTTCATCGCCAGCGGCGCGTTCCATGTCGCCAAGCCGAGCGACCTGCTGCCCGAGCTGCAGGGCCGCCTGCCGATCCGGGTCGAGCTGAAGGGGCTGACCGAGGAGGATTTCGTCGCGATCCTCTCGGACACCAAGGCGAGCCTGGTCCAGCAATATGCGGCGCTGCTCGGCACCGAGGGCGTGCGGATCGACTTCACCGACGACGGCATCCGCGCAGTCGCGCGCATCGCCGCCGAAGTGAATGGCGAAGTCGAGAATATCGGTGCCCGCCGGCTCCAGACCGTGATGGAGAAGCTGCTCGAGGACATCAGCTTCGGCGCCGAGGACCGCAAGGGCGAGACGCTGGTGATCGACGGCGCCTATGTCGACGGGCAGCTCGCCGCCGTGGCGCGGAACACCGACCTGAGCCGCTACGTGCTGTAACGAAAATCCTCCCCGGGCGCGTCCCCGGGGAGGATTTGGCTTTCCCGTTGCCCGCCGGCTTGCCACGATCCCCGGCGATTCGTTTCGCAAGGGGAACCGCCATGAAGCGCCTGCTCGCCACCGCCGCCCTGCTCGCTGCCGGCACGGCGCTGCCTGCGCTCGCCCAGACCGTGCCCGCGCCCGCGCCCGCGCCCGCGCCGCCCGTCGCCGCGCAGAAGCCGCACGCGGTCAAGGCACCCTTCGGCGCCACCCGCAACGACGAATATTACTGGCTGCGCGACGACACCCGGAAGAACCCGGAGATGCTGGCCCATCTCAAGGCCGAGAACGCCTACGCCGATGCGGTGCTCGCGCCCGAAAGGCCGTTGGCGGACAAGCTCTATGGAGAGATCGTCGGGCACATCAAGCAGGACGACAGCTCGGTCCCCTATCTGAAGCGCGGCTATTATTACTACACCCGCTTCGCCACCGGCGCCGACTATCCGATCGTCGCGCGGCGCAAGGGCAGCATGGAAGCGCCCGAGGAAGTGATCCTCGACCAGCCGGCCATGGCGAAGGGCCACAGTTTCTTCCAGATCGCCGGCCGCGCGGTGAGCCCGGACAACCGGCTGCTCGCCTATACGCTCGATACCGTCGGCCGCCGCCAATATGTGCTCCAGGTGAAGAACCTCGAGACCGGCGAGACCTTCGCGGACAGCATCCCTAATGTCGAGGGCGGCGTGGTCTGGGCCGGCGACAACCGGACGATCCTCTACCTGGAGAAGGACCCCGTCACCCTGCTCTCCAAGCGGGTGAAGGCGCACATCCTCGGCACGCCCGCTTCCGCGGACCGGCTGGTCTATGAGGAAAAGGACGACACCTATTACATGGGCGTCGGCCGCACGACCGACGACCGGTATCTCTGCATCTATCTGCACAGCACGGTCAGCGACGAGCAGCGCTGCGCGCCCGCCGCGAACCCCGCCGGCTTCACGGTGGTCGCCCCGCGCGAGCGCGATTTCCTCTATCAGGCCGATCATCTCGGCGACCGCTGGATCGTCCGCACCAACTGGCAGGCGCCCAATTACCGGCTGATGGCGGTTGGCGACGCGCATCTCGCCCATGGCCGCGCGGCGTGGAAGGATCTTGTTCCCGCCAGCGACGACAGCTTCATCGAGGACTTCAAGCCCTTCGACGGCTTCCTCGCCATCGAGGAGCGCACCGAGGGCAACAAGAAGCTGCGCATCCTCGTCCCTGGCGCCAAGCCCTTCCCGGTCGCGGCCGACGAGCCCGCCTACACCATGGCGCTCGGCACCAACGAGGAGCCGGGCAGCGAATGGCTGCGCTACACCTATGATTCGCTGGTGACGCCGACCACCACCTATGAAGTGAACTACAAGACCGGTGAGCGCCGCGTGCTCAAGGTCCAACCGGTGCCGGGCTACGACCCGGCGAAATACGTCACCGAACGCGTCTGGGCCACCGCACGCGACGGCACCAGGGTTCCGGTCAGCCTGGTCCGGGCGAAGGGCCTGGCGAAGGACGGCACCGCCGCGCTCTTCCAATATGCCTATGGCAGCTACGGCTATTCGACCGACCCCGCCTTCTCGCCGATGCTCCCCGGCCTGCTCGATCGCGGCATGGTCTATGCCATCGCCCATATCCGCGGCGGGCAGGAAATGGGCCGCAAATGGTTCGACCAGGGCAAGGTGCTCAACAAGAAGAACAGCTTCACCGATTTCATCGACGTGACGCGCTTCCTCGTCGACCAGGGCTATGCCGCCAAGGGCCGCGTCGCCGCGATGGGCGGCAGCGCCGGCGGGCTGCTGATGGGCGGCATCGCCAACATGGCGCCGCAGGACTATCGCGTGATCGTTGCGCAGGTGCCCTTTGTCGACGTGGTCACCACCATGCTCGACACGTCGATCCCGCTCACCACCGGCGAGTTCGACGAATGGGGCAACCCCGCCGAGAAGCGCTATTACGATTATATGCTGAGCTACTCGCCCTACGACAATGTCGCGGCGCGGGCCTATCCGGCGATGTACGTCTCCACGGGCCTGTGGGACAGCCAGGTGCAATATTACGAGCCGGCCAAATGGGTCGCCCGGCTGCGCGCGAAGAAGACCGATGCCAACCCGCTCGTCTTCCGCGTCAACATGGAGGCCGGGCATGGCGGCAAGTCGGGCCGGTTCGAACGCTATCGCCAGCAGGCCGAATATCTCGGCTTCGTGATGGACCGGCTCGGCGTGGCGAAGTGAGCCCTGCTCCCCTTCGCGGGGAGAAGGGCGCTATTTCGCCTTCTCGTACGGCGTGAACCTGCCGAACATGCAATAGGCGCCCGGAATGCTCGAACCCGGATCGAGCACGCGGAACCGGTCGTTCCGGCAGAGCTGCGATCCGTGCACCTCCACGATCAGCGTGGTGTAGGGCCGCAGGCCCGGGCAGCTGCTCCCCAGGTCGTTGCGCCACAGCGTCCGCCCCACCGGCTTGTAGAGGATGGTGCGATCGTCAATGATCTGCGGGCCGTCGGAATCGGAGATGTTGATGCAGTCGCGCGGCGCGCCCGGCACCCGGTCGCCGAGCGCCGCTGCCAGGTCGTTCCGCGCCTCGGCCTGTTGCGAGGCCTGCATCTCGCTGCTGGCGGCACAGCCGGCCAGCGCGAGCATCGCGGCGATGATGGGCGCGCGCATCCCGGCTCTCCTCATTTGGTGTAGGGTACGAAGCTGCCGAGCGCGCAGCTGCTGGTCAACATGCCGCCGCCCAGTCGCGTGCGCGTGCGGACGATGTCGCCGCGGCACAGCTGGCCCGACGTGCTCTCGACCACCATCAGGTCATCGCTCGCCAGCCCGGTGCAGCTGCCGGTCACGTCGTTGCGCCACACCTTCTTGCGGCCCTCGATATAGAGGATCGTGTTCGGAAAGCCCTGGGTCTCGCCCATCCGCTCGCGCGGGATGCAGTCCTGCGGCTTGCCCGGCGTCAGTCCGGCAAGCGTCCTGGCGATCTTGGCCTCGTCGCGATCGGCGGTGCGCTGGGGCAGCGCGGCATTGGCGGCACAGGCGGCGGCGAAGGTGAGGACCGCGGGAATGGCGAAGCGGAACATCTCTATTCTCCTGTCGCCCCCGACCATCGCATCATAGCGCTTCGCCGATCAAAATGCATCCTTCGCCGCACGCCGCTCGGCAAGCTGGGCGGCGCTGGCGGCGCGCAGAAAGGGATTGGTGGCGAGTTCCTGGCCGATCGTCGTGGGCACGGTCGCCTCGCCCGCCGCGCGCGCGGCGTTCACTTCGGCCATGCGCGCGCGGATCGCCGCATTGTCCGGCTCGACGACCAGCGCGTAGCGGCCGTTCGACTGGGTATATTCGTGCGCGCAATAGACCCGGGTCTCGGGCGGCAGCTGCGCCAGGCGCCGCATATTGGCGTACATCTGCTCCGCCGTCCCTTCGAACAGCCGGCCGCAGCCCATGGCGAACAGCGTGTCGCCGACGAAGACCACCGCGTCCCCGGCGAAATGATAGGCGATGTGCCCCGCCGTGTGCGCCGGCACTTCCAGCACCTGCGCGACATGATCGCCGATACGCACCGCATCCCCTTCCCCGACCAGGCGGTCCGCCGTCGGGATCTTGGCCGCCTCCGCCGCGGGCGCGATCACCTCGGCGCCGGTGCGCGCCTTGATCCCGGCATTGCCGCCGGTGTGATCGGGATGCCAATGGGTGTTCCAGATCGCGGTGATCGCCCAGCCGCGCTCGTCCGCCTCGGCGAGCACCGGCTCGGCCTGGGCAGGATCGACCACGATCGTCTCGCCCGAGGCAGGATCATGGGCCAGCCAGATGTAATTGTCGCTGAGGGCGGGGATGCGGACGATCTGGAGCATGGCGGCAGTCTAGGCCCGCCCGCGCGCCTGCGCCAGTTCCGCGAGGAGCCGGCCGACCAGTTCCTCCGCCCCCATCGCCCGCACCCGCGCCACGCCGGTCCCGGCCCAGAGCGGCGAATAATCGCCCCGGCCATCCGCCTCGGCATGCGCGCGCAGCGGCGCCAGCGCATTGGAGCCATAGGGGAAGGCAGGCACTTCGTCGCGGATCGGGCCCAGTTCGCGCATCAGCCGGTTGACGATGCCCTGCGCCTCGCGGCCCGAGAACAGGTTGGTGAATCCGGTCGGCACCCGGGTGCCCAGCAGCGCGCGGAACGGCGCCGCGATGCCGCTCTCCCGCGCCGCGAGGAAGGCGGTGCCCAGTTGCACCGCGCTCGCCCCGGCCGACAGCGCCCGGGCGATGTCCGCGCCATCGACGATCCCGCCCGCAGCGATCACCGGCACCGCGATCTTCTCGGCCAGCAGCTCGGCCAGCGGAGTCGGCCGATGCGCCGGGCCCAGGAACCAGCCCGAATGCCCGCCGGCCTCGGCCCCCTGCGCGATCACCGCATCGACGTCGCGCGCGGCCAGCCAGCGCATTTCCTCGGCTGTCGTCGCATTGCCGAACACCAGCGCGCCCGCGCCGCGCACCCGCGCCAGCAGCGATGCCTCGGGCAGCCCGAAATGGAAGCTGACGATCGCCGGCCGCGCCTGCTCGACCGCCGCGCACAATGCGTCGTCAAAGGGCCGGCGAAGCGGCGGCGGCGGACCGGGTGCAACGCCTTCCTCGGCATAATAGGGCGCGAGCAACGCCCGCCAGGCATTCTCGTCGGGCGCCGGCTCGGGCAGCCGGTGGCAGAAGAAATTGAGGTTGAGCGGCCCGTTCGCGGCCGCGCGCACTTCGGCGACCTGCGCGGCCAGCTGCTCGGGCGTCAGCATCGCGCAGGGCAGCGATCCCACCGCACCGCCCCGCATCGCCGCGATCGCCAGCGCCGCGCCGGCGGCACCAGCCATCGGCGCCTGCACGATCGGGGCCCGCGCCCCCAGCGTCTCGAGAAAGCCTACCACTGCCCCGTATTGGGCATCGAGGCCCAGGGCTCGGCCGGTGCCAGCCGGTCGCCCGCCTGGAGCAGCTCGATCGAGATGTTGTCGGGCGTGCGGACGAACGCCATGTGGCCGTCGCGCGGCGGGCGGTTGATCGTCACGCCGCCGTCCATCAGCCGCTGGCAGGTCTCGTAGATATTGTCGACACGATAGGCGAGGTGCCCGAAATTGCGCCCGCCGGTATAGATTTCGGCCGGGCTGCCGTCCTCGGCCGGCCAGTTCCAGGTGAGCTCTACCTCGGCATCGGCGCGCTGGCCCTCGCCCTTCGAATCCTCGTCGGCGGCGAGGAAGATCAGCGAGAAGCGCCCCTGTTCGCTGTCCATCCGCCGCACCTGCCTGAGGCCCAGCAGCTCGAAAAAGGCGATGGTGGCGTCGGGATCCGTCACGCGGATCATGGTGTGGAGGTAGCGCATGCGGCGGGAGATAGGCGCTCCACTCCCCTCCCTGCAAGGGAGGGGTTGGGGGTGGGTCGGGTGCTCGGAGTACGGAAAGGCCTGGCGATACGGCATCCGTACCGCCAGGCCTCTACCCACCCCTCGATCCCCTCCCTTCCAGGGAGGGGAAGCGATGTCATTTCTCCGTCGCCGAGAACTGCTCCAGCGCCTTGCGGGCCGCGCTGGCGATGCCGGTGCCCGGCGCCAGCTCGATCGCCCGGTTCCAGGCCGTCCGCGCATCGGCCTCGTTGCCGCTCGCCGCGGCGACATTGCCCGCCTCGAGCTGGACGGAGGGATCGTCGGGCGCGCGTCGCAGCGCCTCGGTGACGTCGCGGGCAGCCCGGCCCAGATCGCCCGCGCGCCGGGCCAGCGTCGCGGAGAGCAGCCAGGCCAGCGGATCCTTGTCGGCATAGGTGAGCGCCTTGTCGATGTCGCTGCGCGCCGCGTCCATGTCGCCCGCCGCGACC
Source organism: Sphingomonas sp. IBVSS2 (assembly GCF_002127225.1). Classification (GTDB taxonomy): domain Bacteria; phylum Pseudomonadota; class Alphaproteobacteria; order Sphingomonadales; family Sphingomonadaceae; genus Sphingomonas. The sequence goes on along the minus strand of NZ_NFUR01000005.1, from coordinate 298,689 downwards.
ATCGCCCGCGCCCGGTCGAGATGCGCCTCGCCCAGGTCGAGCCCGGCGAGCGTGCCCGTGGCCAGCGCCGCGTCGATCGCCGCGCGCGCCTTGGTCGGATCGCCCGCCGCGATCCAGGCATTGCCCGCCGAGGCCCAGTAATTGGGCGCGCGCGGATCCTTGCCGGTCTCCGCCTCGCGCGCCGCATCCTCGAACGCGCCGGCCGCCGCCGCCCATTTCCCCTGGTTCGCATAGGCGACGCCGAGGCACTGGCGCGCCAGCACGCCGCCGCCGGTGGTGCGCCACTGGATCGCATCCATCTGGCCCTTCACCGGATCGCCGGTCGCCAGGTCCATGCACTGGGTGAAGCGCGGCGGCTCCTTCTCCGGTGCGGCAGGAGCGGGCGCGGGCTTGGCCGGCGCGGTAGCGGGCACGGCCTGCAGGGCGAGGATCAGGAAAGGGAGCATAGGGCGAGCACTTCCTCGAGCGCGCGCACGATCAGGGCCAGGTCCTGCTCGCGCGAGAATCGATGTTCCGCGTCCTTGACCAGCAGAGTCTGCACCCTGTCTGAACGGATCGCCGCCGCCAGCCGCGGCGCGTGCTCCCACGGCACTTCCTTGTCCTTCTGCCCGTGCAGCAGCCGCACCGGCCCGCCCCAGGCGATCGGCTGGACGAGCACGCGGTTCGCCTCGCCCGATGCCCAGAAGGCGCGGGTGGTGACGGTCGGCCGGTCGCCATAGTCGTTGGGCGCCTCGATCCGCCCGGTCTGGAGCAGCGCCAGCTTCTGCTCCATGGTGAAGCCCCAGTCGGTGAAGTCCGGCGCCGCCGCGATGCCGACCATGCCGGCGACCATTTCCGGCCGCGCCTTGGCGATCATCGCCATGATCCAGCCGCCCATCGACGAGCCGACCAGCACCACCGGCCCGCGCGCCACTTCGTCGATCATCCGGATCGCGTCGTCGCGCCAGCTGGCCAGCGTCTCGGCCTCGAAATCGCCTTCGCTCTCGCCGCAGCCGGCATAGTCGAAGCGCAGATATGCCCGGCCGTTCGCCCTGGCCCATTGCTCGAGATGGAGCGCCTTGGTGCCTTGCATGTCCGAGGCATAGCCGCACAGGAACAGCACCGTAGGCCCGGTGCCGGGCGTGTGATGATAGGCGAGTGCGGGGCGGGACGGCGCTTCCGGGGCGGCTTGGATCTCTTCGGTCATGACGATGGCTTAGCGCGTCACCCCCCAACCCGTCATCCCCGCCTTCGCGGGGATGACGAAGATTAGATATTCCCCGAAAACGTGTCGCACTGCGCCGGATCGCCGCCCTCCAGCCCCTTGCGCAGCCAGGCCACGCGCTGGGCCGAAGTGCCGTGGGTGAAGCTCTCCGGCACCACGGTGCCCTGGGCCTCGCGCTGGAGCGTGTCGTCGCCGATCGCGTTGGCGGCGGTCATGCCCTCCTCGACGTCGCCCGGCTCGATCCGGTCCTTGTTGCGCGCCGCCCAGACGCCGGCATAGCAGTCCGCCTGCAGCTCGAGCCGCACCGACAGCGCATTGCCCTCGGCCCGGCTCGCCCGCGCCTGGCGCCGCGAGACTTCGCCCGAGACGCCCAGCAGGTCCTGGACATGATGCCCCATCTCGTGCGCGATCACATAGTCGCGGGCGAAATCGCCCTTGGCGCCGAAGCGCTGCTCCAGTTCCTGGAAGAAGCTGGTGTCGAGATATACGCCCTGGTCCGCCGGGCAATAGAAGGGCCCGACCGCCGAGCTCGCGGAACCGCAGCCCGAATCGACACGCCCCTGGTAGAATTTGATCGTCGCCGGCCGGTATTGCTTGCCTTCCTCGCGGAAGATCGCCGCCCAGGTATCGTCGGCGAGCCGCATCACCCGGCACGATTCGAGGCGCAGCTCGCCCTGGCAGACCTGCCGCCCGCTCTGCCCAGCGGTCGGCGACTGGCCGGCAGTGCCATTGCCGCCCGAGGTGCCGAGCAGCCCGCCACCGCCCCCGCCACCGCCGCCCATCGCGAACCACGCGATCGCGATCAGGCCGATGATCGCGATGCTGCCGCAGCCCATGCCGCGGCCGAGCAGCAGCGGCAACAGCCCCAGCAGCCCGAAGCCGCCGCCACCCCCGCCGCCGCCGCTTCCCAGGTCCTGGGCATTGTCGGTGGGGTCGATATCGTCGAGCCGCATGGCATCCCTCTTCGTTGGCGCGCCGCGACAATGCCCCAAGCGGCGTTGCGTTGCACGCACCAACCATCGCGAAACAGGCACTTCCCTCGGCGCATGGTTTCCGCCAAGGCAGGCGCATGGCAGACGCCGAGTCACGTCCCCGCCGCCAGGCCCCCGGCCTCCCGTTGCCGGACACGGTAGCGCTGGTGCTGCAAGGCGGCGGCGCGCTCGGTGCCTATCAGGCAGGCGTGATCGACGAACTGCAGGGCGCCGGCATCGAGGTCGACTGGGTCGCCGGCATCTCGATCGGCGCGGTCAACGCCGCGCTGTTCGCCGGCAATCCGCCCGAGAAGCGCATCGCCGCGATCCGCACCTTCTGGGAAGACGCCACCGCCGCGCTCCCCGATTTCTCGCTGCCGATGAACGACGCCGCGCGCGAGCTGAGCCATGAATGGGCGGCCGGCATGGTCATGCTGGGCGGCGTGCCCGGCTTCTTCCGCCCGCGCCTGCTGCCGCCCGGCTTCGCCGTCCCCGGCACGCCCGAGGCGCTGAGCTTCTACGATACCGCCCCTCTGCGCGAGACGCTCGACCGGCTGGTCGACTGGGAACTGCTCAACAAGGGCCCCGTCCGCCTCTCGGTCGGCGCGGTCGACATCAAGAGCGGCAATTTCCGCTATTTCGACACGCGCGACGAACGGCTCGACGCGCGCCACATCATGGCGTCGGGCGCGCTGCCGCCGGGCCTGCCGCCGGTGGAGATCGACGGCTGCTGGTATTGGGACGGCGGCCTCGTCTCCAACACGCCGCTCACCCATGTCCTCGACCGGCAGGATGCCGAGACGCTGATCTTCCAGGTCGACCTGTTCCCCGCCGCCGACGAGCTGCCGCGCACCATCACCGACGTGCTGGCGCGCGAGAAGGAGATCCGCTTCTCCAGCCGCACCCGCGCCGTCTCGGACGAGCGGATGCGGCTGCGCCAGGAGCGCCAGATGGTCTGCCGTCTGCTGGGCAAGCTGCCGCCCGAGCTGCTGGAGGACCCCGAAGTGCAGGCGGTCCGCGCCCGGGTCACCGAATATCCGGTCAGCCTCGTCCACCTGATCTACCGCGCCAACGCCTGGGAAGGCGGCGCGCGCGACTTCGAATTCTCGGCGCGCTCGATGCACGAGCATTGGCAGGCCGGGCGCATGGCGGTGGCGGAGACCATGGCCAATGCCCGGCTCGTCGCCCAGAACATCCTCGACGGCAACACCGCCGCCTTCGATCTGACGCAGCGTTAGGAGTATTCCATGTTCCTCAAGGGCAAGTCCGCGATCATCACCGGCTCCACCTCGGGCATCGGCCTTGCCTATGCCAAGGCGCTGGCGGCCGAGGGCGCGAGCGTGATGATCAACGGCTTCGGCGACGCGGCCGCGATCGAGAAGGAGCGTGCCGCGCTCGAGGCGACGAGCGGGGCCAAGGCGCTCTACGACGCCGCCGACATGACCAGGCCCGACCAGATCGCGGCGATGGTCCAGCGCTGCCATGACGAACTCGGCGGGCCGCACATCATCATCAACAATGCCGGCATCCAGCACGTCTCGCCGATCGAGGATTTTCCGATCGACAAATATGACGCGATCATCGCGATCAACATGTCCTCGGCCTGGCACATGACGCGGGCCGCGGTGCCGTTCATGAAGGCACAGAAATGGGGCCGCGTGATCTCCACCGCATCGGCCCACAGCCTGGTCGCCAGCCCCAACAAGAGCGCGTACGTGATGGCCAAGCACGCCATTGCCGGCCTCACCAAGACGATCGCCCTCGAAGTGGCGACCAGCGGCATCACGGTGAACTGCGTCTCGCCGGGCTATGTCTGGACCCCGCTGGTCGAGAACCAGATCCCCGACACGATGAAGACGCGCGGGCTCACGCGCGAGCAGGTGATCAACGACGTTCTGCTCGACGCACAGCCGACCAAGGAGTTCGTCCAGCCGGAACAGGTCGCCGCGCTGGTGCTCTTCCTGTGCCGGGACGAGGCGGCACAGATCACCGGTGCCAATTATTCGATCGACGGCGGCTGGACCGCGGCCTGAGAAGGGGCTTGGAACAATGAAGGGGATTCCCGCCGCCGCGCTGCTCGCGCTCGGGCTCACCGGCTGCAGCGTCTATCGCGACGCCACCGCCACGCGCCCGCCCGCCGGCTGGAGCTGGCGCAAGGTGATGACCGAGGCCGATGCCGATCGCATCCGCAGCTGGCGCCGTGCCTGGGACGACGCGCTCGCGCCGGCCAAGGCAGCGGCACCGGCCGCGATCGCGGCGGAGCCGGACCTGTTCGACCCCGATCGCGCGCTGAGTGCCGGGATGCCGCCCGCGGGCGAATATCGCTGCCGCACCTTCAAGCTCGGCTCCCAGCAGCCGCTCACGCCGTATTTCGCGGCCTATCCCGCCGGCCGGTGCCGGATCACCGTGCAAGGCCAGGAGACGCATTTCGTCCGCGTCGACGGCGAGCAGCGCCCGAATGGGCTGATCTACACCAACACCGACGCGCGCCCGATGTTCATCGGCGTGATGGTCCTGGGCGACGAGACCGCCCCCCTGCGCTACGGCGTCGACCAGACGCGCGACATGATCGGCTATGTCGAGCGCATCGGCGAAGCGCGCTGGCGGCTGGTCCTGCCCTATCCGGGGTTCGAATCGAAGCTCGACGTGATCGAACTGACGCCGGCGGGATAGCTGGAAACGCTCGAATCCCCCTCCCTGCCAGAGGGGGGCAGAGAAAGCGCCGCTTCCCCTAAACCACCAGCCCGAACTCCTTCACGATGAACGCATAGAGTTCCGGCGCCTTCGCCTTCACGTTCTCGCGCCGGAAGGGCGGACGCGCGGCGATGCCGTGGAGGACCACGCTCGCCGTCATCGCGAAGAATTCGAACGGGTTGGTCAACATATAGGACTGGGCCGGCCAGCGCCCGCTTGCCTTCGCCTCGCCATAGAAGCGCAGCACGTCGGGATTCTCCCGCCCGCCCGGCATCCGGAGCAGCTGCCAGCGATGGATCAGCTCGTGGAGCAGCACCGGATTCTCCGCCGGCTGCGTCTCGCGCGCGAAGAACACGCCGCGCGGCCCCGCCCGCGTCCTGGTGCCCGGCTGCAGGTCCACCGTGATTCCCTGTGCCGCAAAGAAATCCCGTGCCGCGTCCGACACCCGGAGCGCCTTCACCAGCGCGATCTGCGCGGCGAGCGATGCGGCGATCGCCGGCGTCCGCTCGCCGCCCTGCCAGTCGATCGCGAAGTCCTCGGCCGCCCAGGCCCGGGCCGGCAGTGCCAGCAGCGCGGCACCGGCGAGCAGCGCCCGGCGCGAGAGGTTTGACAGCCCGGCATCCCCACGCAACATTCGCGCCTCCATGCAGCGGGGAACTTTATGCTTCGATATCTTCTTCTCGCAACAGCGATGAGCTTCTCCACGCCTTCCGCCGCCGATCCGGTGCACGACGCGACCAGGGCCGCGCTGCCCCAGCTCATGGAATTCTATCGCGACTTCCACGCCAATCCCGAACTCAGCCTCCACGAAGTGAAGACCGCCACCAAGCTCGCCGAGGAAGCGCGCAAGGCCGGTTTCAAGGTCACCGAGAAAGTGGGCGGCACCGGAGTGGTCGCGGTGCTCGAGAACGGCCCCGGCCCGGTCGTGCTGATCCGCGCCGACATGGACGGCCTGCCCGTCACCGAAACCACCGGCCTGCCCTTCGCCTCCAAGGTGCGCACCACCAATGACGAGGGGATCGAGACCGGCGTGATGCACGCCTGCGGCCACGACACCCATATGGCGAGCTGGATCGGCACGCTGCGCAACCTCGCCGCGATGAAGGCGAAATGGCACGGCACCGTCGTGATGATCGCCCAGCCGGCCGAGGAGCGCGGCATGGGCGCCCGGGCGATGATCGACGACGGGCTGTTCACCCGCTTCCCCAAGCCTCAGTTCGCGCTCGCCTTCCATGACAGCGCCAGCCAGCCCGCCGGCCAGATCGGCGTGACGCCGGGCTATGCCTTGGCGAACGTGGACTCGGTCGACGTGCTGGTGAAGGGCGTCGGCGGCCACGGCGCCTATCCGCAGACCACCCGCGACCCGATCGTCCTCGCCGCGCGTATCGTCACTTCGCTCCAGACCCTGGTCAGCCGCGAAGTCGATCCGCAGGAAGCCGCGGTCGTCACCGTCGGCATGATCAAGGGCGGCTCGACCCACAACATCATCGGCAGCGACGTCACGATGCTGCTCACCGTGCGCAGCTTCAAGCCCGAGGTCCGCAAGCTGCTGCTCGACGGCATCGCCCGGATCGCAAAGGGCGAGGCGATCGCCGCCGGCGTGCCCGAGGATCGCATGCCCGAGGTGAAGGTCCGCGACAATTTCACGCCCGCCACCTTCAACACCCAGCCGCTTTCGGATCGGATGAAGGCGCTGTGGACGGCACGCTTCGGCAAGGACCGGGTGGCCGAGACCCGCGCGGTGATGGGCGGCGAGGATTTCAGCCGCTACTGGCTGGCCGACCAGTCGATCCAGAGCCTGATCTTCTGGGTGGGCGGCGTACCGGCGGACAAATGGGCCGCGTCCGACAATGGCAGCAAGCCCCTGCCCTCGCTCCACAGCCCCTATTGGGCGCCCGACGCCGAGGCCGTGATCGGCACCGCCACCGAGGCGATGACCGCGGCGGCGCTGGACATCCTGAAGAAATAGGGCGGGCCAGGGCCGAACCCGCCCGCCGCGCCCTCCTTCCCCCGGTCAATCCCCGCTCCCGTCATCCCCGCCCTCGTGGGGATGACGGAGATAGATCAGCAAGATACCTGCTCCTCGGCCGGGCAAGGCGCATCGAGACCGTCGATTTCAGGATCGCGGGAGCGCCGGCGCTTCGCCACGGCCTCTTCCCACTATCATTGTCTAACCCGGAACCGGGCTTGCGGCAAGCCGGGGTCCCTGTTCCATGAAGCCGCCCTCGATTCGCAACTGAGGGAACGGCACATGATCTACTATCACGGTACCCGCGCGGACCTGCGCCCCGGCGACCTGATCGCCACCGGCCATGCCTCCAACTATGGCGCGCGGAAGCAGGCGGGTTGGGTCTATCTCACCGGCACGCTCGAGGCGGCGATCTGGGGCGCGGAGCTCGCCCGGGGCGCGGGGCGCGAACGGATCTACATCGTCGAGCCGACCGGCGGGATCGTCGACGATCCCAACCTCACCGACCAGAAATTCCCCGGCAATCCCACGCTCTCCTACCGCTCGCGCGCGCCGCTCCGCGTGGTCGGCGAGGTCGCCGAATGGCAGGGCCATTCCCCGGAGCAGCTGAAGCACATGAAGGACGCGATCGAACGCCTCGCGGCCCTGGGTATCGAGGCCATCGACTGAGCTCCCGCGCGGCGTCAGCGGCACTCCACGGTGAGGTGCGCCAGTTCGTGCACCGGCGCCAGCCGGGCGCGGATCGCATCCGCATCGACGCCCACCACGCTCACGATCGCCGCCCGCGCCTCGGGCCCCACGCGCCACACGTGCAGGTCGACGATCCGGGCATCGCCCCCCGCCTCGACCAGCGCGCGCACTTCCATGGCGACGGGATCGTCGGTCCGGTCGAGCAGCACCGCGGCGGTGTCGCGCATCAGCGTCCACGACCAGCGCGCGATCACCACCGCGCCGACGATCCCCATCGCCGGATCCATCCAGGCCCAGCCGAGATAGCGCCCGGCCAGCAGCGCCGCGATCGCCAGCACCGAAGTCAGCGCATCGGCGAGGACGTGCATATAGGCCGAGCGCAGATTGTTGTCGTGGCCGTGGTGATGGTCGTGGTCGTGATCGTGGTCATGATGATGCGCATGCCCGTGATGATGCCCGCCCGAGAGCAGCACCGCGCTGGCCAGGTTCACCGCCAGCCCCAGCACCGCGACGATCGTCGCTTCGCCGAACGCCACCCGGATCGGCTCGAACAGCCGCAGCACCGATTCCACGCCGATCCCCAGCGCGATCAACCCGAGCACCATCGCCGAGGCGAAGCCGGCCAGGTCGCCCACCTTGCCCGTTCCGAAGCTATAGGCGGCGCTATGCGCATGCCGCCGCGCATAGGCATAGGCGGCCGCCGCGACGGCCAGCGCGCCGGCATGCGTCGCCATGTGGAAGCCGTCGGCAAGCAGCGCCATCGATCCGGTCCAATAGCCCGCGGCGATCTCGCCCACCATCATCACCGCGGTGAGCCAGACCACCCACAGGGTCCGCCGCGCATTCGCGTCATGCGCGGCGCCGAGAAAGACGTGATCGTGCGCCAGCGCATCGATTTCGGGCAGGGTCGCCATCGGGAATCCTATTTGGAGTAGCGGCGGATCACCGCCAGCAGGTCTTCGGCCCCCTGCGCGCGCTCCGCATCGCTGAGGCCAGGATGCGCGACATGCGCCTGGAGATGGTCGGCGATGATTTCGTCGAGCAGTCCGTTCACGGCCCCGCGCACCGCCGCGACGAGCTGCAATATCTCGGCGCAGCCCGCATCGCCCTGCATCGCCCGCTCGACCGCGCCGACCTGCCCGCCGATCCGGCGGACCCGCGCCAGCAGCGCGTCGTTACCATGGGAGAGGTGAGCCATACCCATACCCCCTATGGGTATATTGGCCGAAAGTAAAGCTCCCCTGCGCGGGCAAGGCAAAGGCCGGGCCGCAAACTAGGAAGCGACGGCCATCCCGGCCGGCGGCAGGAAACATGCCACGGTGCTCGCCGGCAGCCGTGCCGGCTGGAGAGTGGCGGCGTCGACGCAGCACCAGCGCGACTTGATTTCGGCCAGCGTCCCGGTGCCGCGGCGGATCACCGTGTCGTAGAACGCGCTTTCGCGCCGCACGCTTTCGAGCACCACCGTCGCGACCAACGCGTCGGCGAGGAAGGCGGGCTTGCGATAGGTGATGTCGTGTCGCACGGCGACCCAGCGATGCGCCGCCACCGCTTCGGGCGGAGCCAGCCGTTCCCAATGATCGACCACCGCCGCCTGCACCCAGCGCAGGTAGATCGCGTTGTTCACATGCCCCAGCGCGTCGATGTCGTCCACTTCGATCCGGATGGCATAATGGTGCGGGTTGCTCGGGTTCATGGAGTTCCGTTCGAGATGCCGCGCGCCTCGGCGAGCAGGCGGTCGGCGATGTCGCGATAGAAGAGGCAGACCTCGGAGAGATCGGCAGGCGAAACGGCCAGCTCCGCGCCGACGGGCACGCGCCGCAGGACGTCGCCCTCGCCGTGCCAGCCCGCGGTCATCGCGGCTTCGCCGCGGCGGTCGCCGCGCCGCACCGTGCCCCCGCAGTGGAACAGGCAATTGCGCGAGCGCCCCAGCGCCATCAGTCGCGCATGGTCCGGATCGGGCACGCGGAGCGCGCGGCGCAGCCGGGCGAGCTTGTTCGCGGTGTTGCGCTCGCCCCTGGGCATGGCAATGCCGCGGCAGCGCGCCGCCTCGCCGACCAGCAGGTTGAGGAAACGGTCGAGTTCGCGCAGTCCGTTGCCGATCACCTTCGCCCGGTGGCGCCCCTCGATCGCGCGCGGCGCCGCGCCCGGGCCGCCCAGGCCGAGCCCCAGGAAATGCGAGCCCCGCCGCAGCGTCGCATGCGCGCGGATAAGTTCGGCGCTGGTGACGGTGACGGCATCGCGCGCCGCGCCGTGCCTCACCGCGCCCCGCGGCGCGTGGCGATCGCCTGCTCGACCGCGGCCAGCCCTTCGGCGCTCGCAATGGCGAGATCGAGCGGACGCCCGCCCAGCGCGTCGTCATGTCCGTTGAGAAAGGCAGTGGCGCCGTCGCGCCCCAGCGCCTCGAACGCGATTCGCGCAACGCGGCCCTGGCGCTCCACGCCGTCGGGCGAAAGCCGCGCTTCGGCGAATTTGCGCCGGAAGCCATTGCTCCGCGCCGGCTTGGCCGCGTCTTCTCCTGCCGGATCCTGCGGCGGCGTGTCGAGATCCAATGCGCTGCTCCCCCTTGCGTAAGCGGGAGCACGGAGGTCTCTCAGTCGCTGGCGCCTACGAGCGGAACTGGCAGCGATGGGCGCAGCCTAGCGGGTCCCCGTCGGGAAGGCCAGCCGCGATGGCACGGACCGAATCGGCCGGCCATTTGGACGGTATATCGATTAGTATTGACTAATGCATTAGTTCATACTAATTGATCCTCATGCTCCAGGCAGCCCCCCTCGACACCGTGATGCGCGCGCTCGCCGATCCCACCCGGCGGTCGGTGTTCGAACGGATCGTGCGCAGCGACCAGATCAGCGTCGCCGAGCTCACGCGCGGCAGCGGCGTCACCCAGGGGGCGATCTCGCAACATCTGAAATCGCTGAAACAGGCCGGACTCGTCGCCGAACGGCCGCAGGGGCGCCAGGTCTTCTACAGTGCGCGGCCCGACGGCCTCGATCCGCTGTTCGACTGGATGCGCCACTACGACCTGTTCTGGCGCGATCGCTTCTCCGACCTCCGCAGCCTGCTCAAGGAAATCGACCCATGACCGAAGCCGATACCGTCACCCGGCAGATCCTCGTCGAGGAGCTGCTTCCCCACGCGCCGGAACTGATCTGGAAGGCACTGACCAGCGGCGCGCTGATGGGGCGCTGGCTGATGGAGCCCAGGGGCTTCGAGCCGGTGGTGGGCAACCGCTTCACCTATCAGACCACGCCCGCCGGCGAATGGGACGGCACGATCCGGTGCGAAGTGCTCGTCGTCGTCCCCAACACCCGCTTCGCCTATAGCTGGGCCGGCGGCCACGCCGCGAACACGGGCTATGGTTCGCGGCTCGACACCGTGGTCACCTTCGATCTCGCGCCGGTGGTGGGCGGCACGCTGCTGCGCCTCACCCATTCGGGCTTCGAGCTGCCGCGCAACGAGACTGCCTTCGCCAATATGCATCGCGGCTGGGAGAAGGTGGTGAAGCAGGTCGGCACCGTCGCGGCCGAGGCCGAGGCCGACTGAACCACGATCCAGCAAGGAGCGGACGATGCCCGGAAGCCTGCCCTATACCGGCCGCTGCGCCTGCGGCGCGATCGGCTATGAAGTCACCGGCACGCCGGTCGACATGAACCACTGCCAGTGCCGCCAGTGCCAGCTCGCCAGCGGCACCGGCCACAGCTCGCATCTCACCTTCTTCGGCGCCGATGTCCGCACCACCGGCACGCCGAGCCGCTGGGAAACGACGGGCGAGCAGGGCACGCGCAAGAGCCGGGCCTTTTGCGGCACCTGCGGCGCCCCGGTCTTCATGACCTTCCCCGACATTCCCGAGCTGTTCATCGTCAGCCCGGCCACGCTCGACGCGCCCGAGCGCTTCGTGCCCAATGTCGCGCTGTGGACGGTGGCGGCGCAGCCCTGGGACTATCTCGATCCGGCGCTGCAACGCTTCGAGAAGCTCCCCGCCACGGCCCGGACCGAGCAGGGCTGGGAATAGCGCGGCCATGCGGGCCGCCGGCACGCAACCCGTCCATCCCACTGGCGCCCGGCATTAGCTGAACTTATGCTCGGCGCCCGATGGTCCGCCCCCACCTCCCCCTCAATGCCCTGCGCGCCTTCGAGGCATCGGCACGGCATCTGAGCTTCACCCGCGCCGCGATCGAGCTGTGCGTGACGCAAGCCGCGATCAGCCATCAGGTGAAGGGGCTGGAACAGCGCCTGGGCACCCAGCTCTTCCGCCGCCTGCCGCGCGGGCTCGCGCTCACCGACGAAGGGCTCGCGCTGCTCCCCGCCCTGGGGGACAGCTTCGATCGCATCGCCGAGCTGGTCGAGAGCATCGCCAGCGGCACCGCCGCGCAGCTGCTCTCGGTGGCCGCGGTGGGCACCTTCGCCACCGGCTGGCTGTTCCCCCGGCTCCCCGCCTTCCACGCCGAGCATCCGCGCATCGACCTGCGCCTGTTCACCAACAACAACCGTGTCGACCTGGCCGGCGAAGGGCTCGACTACGCCATTCGCTTCGGTGCCGGCGCCTGGCACGGCACCGAAGCGGTGCCGCTGGTGGAAACGCCGCTCACGCCGCTCTGCACCCCCGAACTGGCCGCGCGCCTCGCCACCCCAGCGGATCTACTCGCCCTGCCGCTGCTGCGCTCCTATCGCGCCGACGAGTGGCCGCGCTGGCTCGCTCAGGCCGGCATCGCCCCGCCGCCCCTGCGCGGCCCGGTGTTCGACAGTTCGCTGGCAATGGCCGAGGCGGCGATCCTGGGCATGGGCGTCGCGCTCGCCCCGCCGGCGATGCTTTCCCGCCATCTGGACGAAGGCCGGCTCGTCCGCCCCTTCGCGCTCGAAGTCTCGACCGGGCGCTACTGGCTCACCTGGCTCCAGTCGCGCACGCCCAGCCCGGCGATGATCGCGTTCCGGGAATGGGTCGTGGCGGAGGCATGCGCGCCCGATCCCGGCATCGCCACGAACCGCGCCCTGGCCCGTGCCGGTTGAGGTAGGGCGCCCGATCTGGGATAAGCGGCGCATCGAAGGAGGCTCGTCATGCTGCGCACCCTCTTGTCCGCCATCCTGCTCCTCATCGCCCTGCCCGCCACCGCGCTCGCCCAGAGGCCTGGCCAAAGGCCGGCGGAGTCCCCCGGCACGCTGATCTCCGCCGAGCCGGTCTCCGGCGGGACGGACGCGATGCGCAGCTGGCGCATCGCCTATTGGACCAGCGACGCGCGCGGCCGGGCCATCCGAGTCACCGGCATGATCGTCGCCCCGCGCGACCGTGTGCCGTCGCCCGCGCCGCGCCGGGTGATCGCCTGGACGCACGGCACCTGGGGCGTGGTCGAGCGATGCGCGCCGTCGCTGAGCCCCGATTTCTGGCAGGCGACGCCTGCGCTCGCGGACATGATCGCGCGCGGCTATCTGGTGGTCGCGCCCGATTATCCGGGGCTCGGCTCGCCCATGGCCCATCCCTATCTGATCGGCATCGACACCGCCCGCGCGGTGCTCGACGCGGTGCGCGCCGCCCGGTCGCTGCGCGAGGCCCGGGCCGGCGCCGATTTCGCGGTCTGGGGCGAATCGCAGGGCGGCCATGCGGCGCTGTGGACCGCGGCGGCGGCCGCGCGCTATGCGCCCGAACTGCGCCTGCTCGGCACCGCCGCCGCGGCGCCGCCCACCGATCTCGCCGCCAATCTCCGCTCGGGCAGCGATGCCAATGTCCGCGCGATGCTGGCGGCCTATGCGGCCTATAGCTGGTCGCAGCATTTCGGCCATCCGCTCTCCAGCCTGTTCAACAAGACCAATGCCGGAGTGGCCACCCGCCTTGCGCGCAACAATTGCGTCGAGCTCGGCAAGAAGCCGCGGCTCGGCACGATCCTCGGCATCGCCGCGATCCGGGGCGCGCTGCGCAGCAAGGACATGGGCAGCACCCCGCCCTGGGCCGGCATCGCCCATGCCAACAGCGTCGCCCCCGCCGCCGTGCCCGGGCCCCTGCTGATCGCGCAGGGCGCCGCCGACACCGTGGTGGCACCGGCGGTGACGCTGGCCTTTGCCCGCCAGCGCTGCCGCACCGGGGCGCCGCTCCGCTACGTCTCGCTGCCCGGCGGCGACCATGCCGCCGCCGCGCGCGATGCCGGCGCCGCCAGGACCACGCTCGACTGGATCGATGCGCGCTTCGCCGGGCAAAGGCCGCCGAGCGATTGCGGGCGGATCTAGGGCTATCGGGGGTCGTTTCTCCGCCTGCCGGAAAGGCCGGCATGCGTGCGCCCCGGACTCCCATGTCCGTCGCCCCGGGCACGGGCCCGAAGCGACGGAAGCACAGGGAGCCGTTGCGGCCGCGCTACTTCAGATGCCGATACGGCCCTAGCCGAGACCGATCTTCGCCAGGATCCGGCCGATGACGCCCTTGTCCTCGCTCTGCACCAGCCTGGCTTCCTTTCTGGGATCATAGCCCGAGCTTTCGGGAAGGTCGCCGCCGCGATGGCTGTGCACCGGCTGGGTCGAGGCGGGCGGGTCCGACGCGTCCATCGATTCGTCGAGCGCCCGGTCGAGCCGGGCCTCCTTGCTTTCGGGGTTGCGCGCCAGCCGCTCGGCGATCGATTCGTCGGTGCCGGCATCGGCCGATTGCGCGGCCGTGCGCTTGGTTTCCTCATCCGGGCCCGGTACCGCCGACAGGGGGTCCAGCGCCGGGTCGATCGGGTTCGCGTCCATGACTCACTCTCCTGAGCGTTGCCGGGCTGTAACGAACGCCCTTCGATTCGCGTTCCCCGCGCCGGGCACAAGGAAAGGCGATCGCATCGCTTGCAGGCAGGCGACAGGACAATGGCCTTCCCCGGAGGGGGAGGAATGGGAAGCAGGCAAGCGACCCAGTGCCGCCAAAAAGAAAACGGCCCGGCGAGTTTCCCCGCCGGGCCGCATTTCCCGAGGCTCGGTGCCGCGCCAGGCGCGGCGCCGCCGGATCAGTTCCGCTGGCTGCCGAACAGGCGCAGCAGGAACAGGAACATGTTGATGAAGTCGAGGTAGAGCGTCAGCGCGCCCATCACCACCGTCTTGCCCATCATGTCCGTGCCCTGGACGTAGAAATAGAGGCTCTTGATCTTCTGCGTGTCATAGGCGGTGAGGCCGGCGAACAGCAGCACGCCGATCACGCTGATCGCCAGGCTCAGCGGGCCCGAGCCGATGAACAGGTTGACGATCGAGGCGACGATCAGGCCGACGACGCCCATGATCAGGAACGTGCCCCAGCCCGAAAGATCGCGCTTGGTGGTGTAGCCCCACAGGCTCAGACCGGCGAAGCCCGCCGCGGTGCCGAAGAACACCTGCGCGATCGAGCTGTCGGTATATCGCAGGAAGATCGTCGACAGCGACAGGCCCATCGTCGTCGCATAGACCCAGTAGAGCGCCTGCATCGCCGGGGTGGAGAGGCTGCGCTGCGCGAAGCTCATCACCAGCACGATGCCGAGCGGCGCCAGCATCACCAGCCAGCCGAGCAGCGACGGCGCGACCCGGCCATTCTCCTGCACCGCGAACAGCGTGTCGATCGCACCGCTCTTGGCGAAGACGAACGCGACGATGCCCGTCAGCAGCACGCCCGACGCCATGTAGTTGTAGACGGACAGCATATAGGACCTGAGCCCCGCGTCGCGCGCATCAGCGCCCGCGCCGGCGGTCACATAGGGCGCGCCCGTCCGGGGATCCGACCAGTCAGCCATTTCAAAACTCCTTTGCCCGGCACCTGCCGGTGTCCGTGAATATCGCCCCCGCGCCGGGTGTTTTCAAGCAAAACCGGGCGCGCTAGTGCCCGGGCCATGATCCGCCTGTTCGTCGGCCTGCGTCCGCCCGCTCCGATCCGCGCCCAGCTGCGCGCGCTGATGGGCGGCATTCCCGGCGCCCGCTGGCAGGACGACGGCCAGCTCCACATCACCCTGCGCTTCATCGGCGAAGTCGACGAGCGCGCCGCCGAGGATGCCGCGCTGGCGCTCTCGGCCGTGCGCTGGCCGCCGCTCGCGGTCGCGCTGGAGGGCGTCGGCACCTTTGACAGCCGCGGCCGGATCAACGCGGTCTGGGCCGGCATCCGCCCGCGCGAGGGGCTCGCCGGGCTCCACCGCAAGATCGACCAGGCACTGGTCCGCGCCGGCCAGCCGCCCGAGCGCCGCGCCTATCTCCCCCACATCACGCTGGCCCGGATGAACGCCCCCGCCGAGGCCGCCGCGCGCTTCGTCGAGGCGCATGCCGGCCTCGCCAGCCCGCCCTTCACGCTCGACCATTTCCACCTGTTCGAGAGCCATCTCGGCCATGAAGGCGCCCGCTATGAGGCAGTGGAACGCTATCCGCTCGCTTGACTCCCCTCCCTTGCAGGGAGGGGAGAATTATGAATCGCCAACCTAGCCCCGCTTCCTCGCCTCCAGCACCGCGCGCACCTTCCGCGCCAGCTGCTCGCGCGTATAGGGCTTGGAGAGCAGCTCCACGCCCGCGTCGAGCCGCCCGTCATGCACGATGGCGTTCTCGGTATAGCCCGAGGTGAACAGCACCGTGAGCGCGGGCAGCCGCGCGCGCGCCAGCCGCGCCAGCTCGGGGCTCTTCAGCGTGCCCGGCATCACCACATCGGTGAACAGCAGGTCGATCGCCACCCCGCTCTCGATCACGCTCAGCGCGCTCTGCGCGTCGTTGGCCCGCAGCACGACATAGCCCAGGTCGGTCAGCAGCTCGACCACCGTCGCCTGCACGTCCGGATCGTCCTCGGCCACCAGGATCGTCTCGTCGCCGCCGCGCATCGTCACGGTCTCGGGCGAGGCGGCCACCATTTCCTCGCGCCCGCGCACGCGCGGCAGGTAGAGCTTCAGCGTCGTGCCGTGGCCGAGCTCGGAATAGATCTTCACATGGCCGCCCGACTGCTTGACGAAGCCATAGACCATCGAGAGCCCCAGCCCCGATCCCTGCCCCTCGGGCTTGGTCGAGAAGAAGGGCTCGAACACCTGCTCGATCAGCCCGGGATCGATGCCGGTGCCGGTATCGGTCACCGCCAGCATCACATATTGGCCCGGCGGCACGTCATCCAGCCCGCTGGTATAGGCATCGTCGAGCGAGGCGTTGGCCGCCTCGATCGTCAGCTTGCCCGTGCCCGCCATCGCGTCGCGCGCGTTGATCGCGAGGTTGAGGATCGCATTCTCCAGCTGGGTCGGGTCGGCCTGGCAGTTCCACAATCCGCCGGAGGTGATCACTTCGATCGCGATCGCCTCGCCCAGCGCGCGGCGCAGCATGTCCTCCATGCCGCCCAGGAACCGGCCGATGTTGAGCACCCGCGGCTCGAGCGGCTGGCGCCGGCCGAAGGCGAGCAGCTGGCTCGCCAGCTTCGATCCGCGCTGCACCCCCGCCAGCGCATTCGCCACCCGCCGCTCGGCCTTGTCGTTGCCCTGCACGTCGCGCGCGAGCAGCTGGAGGTTGCCCGAGATCACCTGGAGCAGGTTGTTGAAATCATGCGCCACGCCGCCGGTCAGCTTGCCGATCGTCTCCATCTTCTGCGCCTGCTGGAGCGCGGCGAACACCGTCTCGCGCTCGGCCACCGCTTCGGTGACGCGCGTCTCCAGCCGCTCGTTGAGCAGGCGCAGCTCTTCCTCGGCGACGGCGCGGCGCGCCAGCTCGCGTTCCACCGCCTCGAACAGCCGGGCATTGTCCATCGCCAGCGCCGCCTGGCCGGCCAGGCTCACCAGGCTCGCCTCGGCCGCGGCGCTGAACCGGCCGGGCTCGGGATGGCCGTAGAGCAGGCCGCCGATCACGTCGCCCGCCGGCGTGCGCACCGGCACGGCCAGATAGGAGCGCACCGGCAGATGCCCCTCGGGCATGCCCCTGAACGGCGCGTTCCGGCCATAGCGGGGATCCGCAGTGACGTCGTCGACGCGGATGATGCCCGTGCCGGCGAAGGTCGGTTCGAACAATCGGGTGATCCGCGGCATCGGGAACTTGTCGAACACCGAGCGCGGCGCGCCGGACAGCGCATAGAGCATGTAGCGCTCGCCCTCGGCCTCGTCGGTGCTGTTGTAGAAGAAGGCGCCGAACTTCGCCCCGATCAGCGCCACCCCCGCATCCACCGCGGTCTGCGCAACGCGCGCGCTGTCGCGCTCGCCGGTGATCGCGGTGCCCGCCTGGTTGACCACTTCCAGGGTGCGCGACTTCTCCTCGAGCGCCTCGCGCACGTCGCGCTCGCGCGCCACCATGTGGAAATGCTCGGTCCGGTCGGCGCTGGTGCCGAAGATGCCCACCACCTTGCCCGCGGCGTCGCGGATCGGCGTCATCGACAGATCGACATGGATGTCGATCTTCTCGCCGCCGCCACGCGTGGTCTGCACGTGCAGGCCGGGGCGGAGCACGGGCTCGCCGGCGAACGCCCGCTCGAAATAGGTGCCCACCTTCTCCCAGACGGCCGGCCAGCTCTTGCGATAGGAACGGCCGAAGATCCGGACATTCTCGTCGCGATAGGCGTCGAGGATCCGATCGTTGTAGAAGAACAGATAGTCCGGCCCCCAGGTGACGAAGGCCCGTTGCGGCGAAGCGAGCATCAGGTCGATCGCTTGCCTGAGCTCGCGCGGCCAGCCCGCGACCGGGCCAAGCTCCGGCACCACGAAGTCGGCCGCCCGCAGCCTTTCCCCTGTCTCTCCGCCGTGGCTGGGCCAGGCGGCATCGGCTTCAGCCATCCATGCTCCCCATGCGCCCCGCCCCGGCCGTGGTTTATACATGCTAGTTCCGCCGGGAAAAGACGCCGCCACGACGAAGGAAGCCGGCACCCCGATCGGGTCCTCCCTCTAGTGCCCGCCGCGCTTCCCCGGCAGCTTCACGATCCCGAAGCCCAGGGCGAGACCGAGCAATATGCCGATCGCCATGTTGCCGATCAGCGCGCCGAATATCACGCCGATCACGATGCCGAGGGGAAATCCTGTCGCAGTCCTTTGCATCACGCGCCTCTCGCCATCCGCCCGCATCCGGGGATGCGGTTCGTAGGGTCATGCCCCCGCCCGGGTCAACGCGCACGGGCCGCCGGCATTGTGAGCGGTGCCCGATCCATGCTTACATCTTCGCCCTAGACCGGGAGGCCCCTATGCACACCATGCTCGTCGCCAAGCTCATGTCCTGCGCGGTCCTCCTCGCTTCCGCCACGATCGCGGCGGCCCAGGAAAAGCCCGCCGGCGATCGCTTCGATGTCGGCGGACGGTCGATCCGCCTGTCGTGCAAGGGCAGCGGCGGGCCGACGGTGGTGATCGACGCCGGCATGGGGACGGCGCCGGTCGAAGATCCGGGCTGGCGGGGCATAGCGGATCAGGTGGCACCGGTTGCCCGGGTCTGCCTCTATGATCGTGCCGGTCTCGGCGGGAGCGATCCGGCACCGGCCGGGGCGCGCTCCAGCCGGGATGCCGCCCGCGACTTGCATGCGGCCCTGTCGGCCGCGGGCGAGAAGGGGCCGTACCTCCTCGTCGGCCATTCGATCGGCGGGCTCCATTCCCAGGTGTTCGCGGCGCAATATCCGGCCGACACGGCGGGGCTGGTGCTGGTGTCGACAACCCATCCCGACCAGTTCTCGAAATGGCTCGCGCAGCTGCCCGCACCGGCGCCGGGCGAGGAAAAGGCCGTCACCGAAGCGCGTGCCTTCCTCATGAGCGTGCAGGCGGATCCAGCCAGGAACGACGAGCGGCTCGACATGCGCGCCAGCGCCGCACAGGCGCATCTGCTCACTTCGCTCGGGAACAAGCCGGTGATCGTCGCGACCCACAGCCCGCGCTTCCGCATGGTCCCCGGATTGCCGGAACCGATCGCCGTCAAATTGGAGGACGCCACCCAGAAGATGCAGCGTGAATTCCTGACCCTGTCGACCAACGCCCATCAGAACATCGCCGAACGCGCGGGACACGGCCTCCCGCACGAAGCCCCGCAATTCGTGGTCGACAATATCCTGCAGGGCGTCGCGGCGGTTCGAGGCCAGCCGGTTCACTAGAGCAGCTGGAGCAACGCGTTACTCGTAGTTCGAATTCTGTACGGCGAAGCCGTGTTTCTCCGGATTCGCGGCAAGTGCCGCCATAAGCAGGCATTCGGACTGCGGTTCGTCTTCCGGAAATGGAATGCGGACGGATTGCCGTTCTACCGACAAGGCGCCCGGCCTGGCCCCGCAGAATTCCTCCAGCGAACGCGCGAACGCCCCGAGCGAAAGCTTTCCCGGCATGAACTGCGGAGAGCTTTTCCCTGGCCGATGTTCTCGCAGCCAAGAAATCGCAAGCTTCTGCATATAGAGCGCGAACTCGGCCTTCCAGGCCGGCAGATACGCATCCTCGAACGATTGGTCCGATTTGCTTATCCCGTATTGCGCCTGCTCGAGCGTGCGCGCCAAGCAGCGCATCTTCGCCTCCGGATAGGGCGCGACGTGACTGAAGACGAGATAGTTCCTGGGGTTTCCGTCCCCCTGCTCGTTCACTTGCACCGCGTCCGCCGGATCGATGCCACAGGCCCGCAGCCCGGCGATCAGGCGCTGGTCCGTCATTGTCACCGGTTTCGCCTCATTGCCGCAACTCGCGAGCATCAGGCAGGATGCGAACAGCCGGAACTCCTTCATGCACCAGGGCTACATGGTGCCGGCGGATTTTGGAAAGCGCCGCCCCAGCCGCCCCACCAGCGCATCCGCCGCCGCGCGCACCTCGGCCCAGGTCGTGTCGAAGTCGCGGTCCGTCCCGAAATAGGGATCGGCGACCGAGCTGCCCTCGCGCCCCGGCACATAGTCCATCAGCAGCCGGACTTCCGCCGTGCCGTCCGCCGGCGCGATCGCCATGAGGTCGCGCAGATTCTGGTCGTCGAGCGCCAGCACATGGTCGAAGCGGCGGAAATCCTCCGGCCGCACCTGCCGTGCCCTGAGGCCGGAAATGTCCACCCCGTGCCGCCGCGCCGCCGCCTGGGCGCGGCGATCGGGGGGCGCGCCGACATGCCAGTCGCCGGTCCCCGCCGAATCCACGACGATGTCGAGTCCGGCGCGCTCCGCCGCCGCCCGCAGCGCGCCTTCGGCAAGCGGCGAGCGGCAGATATTGCCCAGGCACACGAACAGCACCGACGTCACGAAACCTCCCCCGGCGCGCGCCGCATCACATCGCGTGGAAGACGCCGCAGGCGATGCGCCCGCCCGAATTGCCCGAGGGATCGGTCTTGTAGTCGTCGGCATTGGCATGGACGACGAGCGCGGCGCCGTCCGCGTCCATCAGCCCCGCATAGGTGCCGCCCGGCAGCACGAAGATCGTGCGGTCGCGGCCATCCTCGCCCACCGAGAGATTGGGCATGTCGCCGGCATGCGGGCCCATCGGATTGTCCTTGCCGTGCTGGTGCGCGGTCGGGTTCCAATGGCCGCCGGCGCTGGCGAAGTCCGGCCCCTCGCACTTGCCCACGGTGTGGACGTGCGTGCCGTGCACGCCCTTGGTCAGGCCGTGCACTTCCACCATCACGCGGATCGACCCGTCGACTTCCTCGGCGATCGCCTTGCCGACATCGGTGCCGTCGGCCATCTTGAGGTCCGCCTGGGCGCGGGCATGGCCGGCCATGTAGCGCGCATCCTTTTGCGGGCTCGCGCAGCCCGCCACCGCCAACAACCCCGCCGCCACCAGCAAACCACGCATCGCCCTGCACTCCGGATAAATGTTCCCGTCACGTAATGGATGGCCACGCCGCCGGTTCCAAGGGGTCAGCGCAAACATTCTCCGTCCGCCTTGCCGGAGACGCTGCCCACCCCGAGGATGATCTTGGCGCGCCGTTCGAACGTCAGCGCCTGCCAGCGCCCCGAATTGCCGATCGCGGTGCGGCTGCGCAGGAAGGTGAGGTGGAGCATCTCATATTGCTCCGGATCGATCCGCCGCCGATCGAGCAGGCAGCCCCAGCGATCGAGGTTCCAGGCCCAGTCCCGCTGCACGCCGTCCTGGTCGATCGAGCGCGACAGGGCGCCGTACCAGGCGAAGATCGCGCCGAGCCGGTCCCAGCGATCGCCCTCGGGCATCGCCGCGAGCTTGCGCCGCAGCCGCGCCAGGTCCTCGTCCAGCGGGAAGCCGCCCTGCTGCACCTTCGTATCCACGGCCCAGCGCACCTTGCGCAGCGTGATCGGCCCTTCGGGGAACACCCGCAACAGGTCCTGCCGCACCGCCTCGAGCAGCACCAGATAGGTGTCGAGCTGCACCTGCAGCATCGCATCGCTCTCGAACAGCGCATTGAATTCGCCCCACAGGACGGGATCGAGCTTCCCGTCCGGCCCGTGCGCCGCCAGGATCTTCTCGCGGCATCCGGGCTTCACCGGCACCGCCAGGCAGGCGTGCGAGAAGATCGTCTTGCCATGGACCGGCATCAGCGCCTTGCGCGTGCGGCGGAAATTGCCGCGCTGCGCCCGTTTCCACGCCTTGAGCAGGGGTTGCAGGCTTCCCGTCCCGAAATTCCACTGCGCCATGCCGACCGAGACGAGCTGGCTGTCGAAATTGCCCACCGGCATCGCCCAGCAGCCCATCGTCTCGGGGATCGAAGTCTCGCGCATCTGTGCGAAGATCGCCGCGCGGTCGAGCCCGATCGCCCCCAGCCGCGCCGCGCTGCCGGCATCGATGACGAGGAAGGGCAGGTCGCCCACTTCGCGGCAGGCCGGCCGCTCGGGCGGCGCAGGGGGCACGGGCGGCGCGGGCACGGACGGCACCGGCACGGTCTGCGCTGCTGCCGGCGCGGCGACCGTGCCGAGCGCCAGCAGCGGCGCGGCGATCCAGGATTTCATGCGACTCCCCTCGTCTCTTTACCGCGCTTGTCCCGCGCCGCGCCCGCGCGGGCAAGGGCCGGCTTGGGCCGTGCCGGGCCGAACATGGTTACCCGATTGGACGGTTTCGGCTGATTTTCCTCGGGAATCCGCCATTTCCTGCTACTCAAATTGGCGAAATGGCGCGTCCCCGGGCTAGCTGCCGGCGCCCGCAGCGGCGAGTATCGGCGCAGAGCATGTCGATCCGCCTGCCTCCCGATCCCCCGCCGATCCGGCTCATGACCCGCTTGCTCGCCGAGCTGCAGACGACGGTGCTGGCGCGCGCGATCCGCCTGTTCGACGGCGATCTCGACCGGGTGACGATCTTCGCCGTGATCACGCGCGACACCTATCCCTTCGGCACGCGCGAGGGGCTGGCACCCACCGTCTCCCCCCACTCGCTCGCCATGTCGCTGTCGCGCCCCTACGAGACGGTGCGCCGCCATGTGCACGCGCTGGTCGATGCCGGCTGGTGCGAGCGCGGGGCCGACGGCGTCCATGCCAGCCACGCCGAGCTGCGCGCGCCCGCGCTCGCCGAATTCCTCACGCTGGTCCACGACGCCGCCGTCCGTTTCGTCGCCGACATGGCGCGCGCCGGGGTGCCGATGCCGGAAGTGGGCACCGTGCGCCCCTATCATCACGCCGCCGGGGTCCAGGCCGCGATCGACCTGATGCTCGCGGTGGTCGACACCAACCGGCGCACGCATCGCGACTGGCTCGAGCTGGTGCTGTTCTCGACCATCTATGCCGCCAATTCGCGCCCGCTCAACGCCGATCGCGAGCTTTCCTGGCATTATGCCGATGGCCGCAGGGAGCCGCCGCCGTCGCTGCGCCTGCCGGTGCGGACCAGCGCGGTCGCCCGCGCGCTCGGCCTGCCCGAGGCGACGGTGCGCCGCCGCCTCGTCCACCTGCTCGCGGACGGCCGGGTCGAGCGGGTGGGCAAGAAGCTGCTCGTCTCCGAGGCCTGGCTCAACCGCCCCGAATCGATCGCGACCAGCGTCAGGAGCTTTTCCACCGTCCGGCTCCTGCTTGCGCGCCTGGGTGTAAACGGTTTCCCGCTCCACGATCCCGCCCGCGCCTATCTCGCCGGCCGGCCCGCGCCGGTGGCGTTCGATTGAACTCGGCGCGCGCGGTTCCGCCAAAATGGGCAATCTCCCGCTTGAGGACGGCGCCCCGCGTGCCAATAGGCGGGAGTAGATCAAGGGACTTGGGCGGCCGCGGCACCGGCCGCCCCCACGCCGCACGGCGCCCGTGGCAATACGGGGGCCTGGCGGGCTGCCGGCGCCCACCGGCGGTCTCCATCGGTGGGCGCGGGCTTCGGCCCGCGCCCTAACCGGACGGGCCGGTCGCGCCGCGCGCGGAGTCCGTCGCAGCCCGATTGCCCCTCCCGGCCGCTCCGGTCTTTGCGCATGGCCCGATGGAGGGATGCATGCGTCTTGTCGTGGCGGCGGCGATATTGGCAACGGGATGGGGATGGGCGTCACCGGCCCTTGCCCAGGCCCCCGCGACGATCCCCGACCGGCCGCAGACCGGCGCCGCCTATGATCCCTATGGCCGCTGGGAGGTCCGCGCGCCGGAGGACAAGCCGGCCGAGACCACGCGGCTGCTGCGCGTCGAGGACGGGACGCCCTTCTACGAGAAGGGCGACTATGATTCGCCCGCGGTCGAATCGCGCCTGCTGCCGATCATCAAGGGCAGCAACCTGCCCGCCCAGGCCGGCCCGAAGAGCCCCTATCTGCCCGGCACCGACCTGCGCTTCGCCTATCACTATCTCATCGATTTCTGGCGCAGCTGGCCGCAGGCCAAGGTGCGCGGCGCGCCGGGCGAGTCCCGCACCGCGGCCGGTGCCGTAGCGCCGCGGCTCGCGCGCACTTCGGTGTTCGCGGACCCGGGCCTGCCCAAGGCGGCGGTCGACACCCTGTTCGCCCAGGCCGACGCCCTGTACCAGGCCGTGCTGAAGATGCCCGCGCTCCAGCGCGCCCAGGGCATGACGCTGCGCGGATCGGTGTGGATGACGCGCCGCAAGGACATTGCCGGCGTCGAGGTCTACAGCTTCCGCCTGGTGATCGGCGCACCCGCGCTCCGCATCGGCGCGCCCGGCGCGACGCTGGGCAGCGACGGCCGCTGGCGCACGCCGGACCAGGGGCACAATGCGGGCATCGCCATCACCTCCAACATCCCGCTGCGCGGCGGCCCGGCCTGGGGCCGCTACCATGGCACGCAAGTGGCGTTCCTGCCGGATTTCGCGGCGCTCGTCGTCGCCGGAGACCGGCCGACGCATGTCTCGGAATTCCGCGGCGGCGGCGGCAAGCAGGTGGAAAATCCCCGCTTCTTCGATCCCGCCCGGCCGAAGACCGACATCCAGATCCTCACCGTCGAGCCCGGCGCCAGCAACCCGGTCGACGCCCGCTACGCCCATCAGGGCTCGCTTGCGCCGGACAGCATCCATGGCCGGCTGATCGCCGCCGCCTTCCTGCCGGACTGGCGCGCCCTGGTCGACGGTGTGAACAGCCCCGGAGCACCCCGCGCCCGATGAAAACCCTCGCCCTTTCCGCCGCCCTGCTGCTCCTCGTCCAGGACGGGGGTCTCACCCCGGTACAACCGCCCCAGGGGCTGCGCGAGCATCCCGTCCGCACCCCGGTCCCGCCCAATGCGGTGGCGCTGTCCGCCGGCGTCGCCCCGCCTCCGGGATCGATCGCGCTCGAACCCAACATGCCGGGCCATCGCCGCTTCCGGCCGCCGCTCTTCCCCAATGCCGGCTGGGACAGCCCGATGGCGGGCACCACCAAGGACTATGCCGCCTATCTCGGCGTCTATTGGCGCGCGCCCTATCTCGCGCCGGCATCGGCGATGGCCGCCTATCCCGGGCTGGAGGTTCCCGGCTGGGCCGCGCCGGGCCCGTACCGGGCCGACATCGTCCGCAGCCAGGCCCGGCCCGGCGAGGAAGCGCTGTTCGAGCGCCGCATGGCCTTCCTCGCCGAGCGCGTGATGGCCTCGGCGCCGTTCCGCGATCCGCACGGCACCAGCATCGAGCCCGAGCTGCTGGTCGAGGGCTATGGCAAGGAGTTCGGCCCCCGGGCCCAGCCGGTCATGCGCGGGGCGATCACGTTCCGGCTCAACGTGATCCAGCCCAATACCGGCAGCAACGAACGCATCGGATCGCGCATCCGCTCGCACCAGCCGGCCGTGTGGCTCAAGCTGTGGCTGAACCCGTCCTTCGCCAATTGCGAGCTGCCGCACGGGCAGACGGCACGCGGGGTGCTCTGCCTCCAGTCCAGGGCCCGGCTGGCCTGGCGCGGCGCGAAACCGGGGGTCAAGCCGCTCGCGGCCGGGCTGCTCGGGCTCGACCCGGCCATCTATGCCGGCGGCGCGACGGCGGCGGACCTGCGGATGATCAAGGTGGAATATGGCGGCGGCACGGCGATGGCGAGCGAGCTCGGCCGCGGCCGGCTGCATCCGCACGACCCGCTGGGCCGCGCGATCGGCGCGTGCCTGGCGCTCGACTGGCCGGCCCTGCTCGACCAGGCGGCGGCGATCGGATAGCGCGCGCGGCTGCCGCCTTCTCCGCCTCGATAGCCCATGCCGGGCCAGCACCGCCGCCCGAACGCACCCGCCATGCGCCGCCCGCGAAGACGCCGCAATTGGGCTGCAATCCGCGCCGAGCCTGCGCCCCGGGCCGGAACGCCGGCAAAAGGCGGCGGAGGAGAGGAGAGGATGGCCATGCTGGGCATGCCGATGGCGGGACCGCGCGTGAGGCTGGCGCCGTTCGAGGATGCGCATGTCGAGCCGCTGCGCGCGGCCTGTGCCGAGGATCCGGAGATCTGGGAGATCTATCCGGTCAGCATGGTCGGCGCGCATTTCGATCCGTCGCTGCGCTTCCTGCGCGCGCTGCCGGGCTGGACGATGTTCGCGGTGTTCGACGGACATGGAAAGGAAGGCGCCGCCGGTCGGCTGGTCGGCATGACCAGCTATATCCCGGTGCCGGGGGCGGACGACGCGATCGAGATCGGCGCGACCTATATCGCGCCGGAGGTGCGCGGCGGGCCGTTCAACGCGGAGATGAAGCAGCTGATGATCGCGCGCGCCTTCGCACAGGGCCATGCGGCGATCCAGTTCCGCATCGACACCCGCAACACCGGCTCCCGCCGCGCCGTCGAGAAGCTCGGCGCGGCGCTGGTCGAGGTGCGCACGGCGGATCTCACCACCTGGACGGGGTATGTTCGGGATACGGCGGTGTATCGGTTGGGGAGCGCGCCAGCGCCATCAAACAATTCTAATTAAAATCACTCGATTTCATTAAAATTGGTAGAGCGTTGCTATTAGAAATCTTATCTATTACCGCTTTTATCAATACAGAATACAATTCATCCCACGTTCGAAAACTTGTCTTCATAAATTCCTTAGCACCGTTCGAAAATGTCAAATGATTTTTAGACATTTTTTCCATGGTATTTATAGGATCAATGATATTGTCATAGTAAACAATTTCAAAGTCAAGGTAATTTCGTATATCAAATCCAATCGGGTCCTCAATAATTTCGCGGACCAACTTTATATTATTTATATTAGATATAACCAATAAATCATCTTGATTTATATACGCTTTCTCGACGTCGAAGAAGACAATTATTGATCCGATCAAGTGCCTCCTCATAAGCTCATTCAAGAAGCTAGAGGTTTTCTCGGCTGGTCTATGTTTATTTATTCCACCGGCGTCACGCCAATCCTTATATACGCTGGGGAACATGCCCTGCATCTCCAGCATGATCCGATTGACCAAGCTTGATTCACGATCATCTATTCCGATAGATAGATGGGGATATTCCCGGCCAACGTAAACCATCTTGGAAGATCCCGGAGATGGACGGTAATTATTTATTACCCCAATATTCCCCATCTCCCTGTTATAGCGCATCACAACGCCACTGGAAGCGCCGTTAATAGACGAAACAAATTTGTCGCTATACACCTTACTCTTCAATTTGTCCCAATCGAATGAATATAGATAGCTTGTAATATAATCCTGTACGAAATCCCTATCGGTTATCGGACGCATCCCGCCGAATAGCTTAGTCGTATGATCAGATATAGCCCCTTCGAAATTCGCCAATTCGGTGTTTATCTCGGATAGATCCTGCCCTCTTATATCGACCCCTTCAAAATTGGCATGTCGCAGGAAGGTGTTCGGAGAGAATCCGAGATATTCTATTATATCTTTTATTTGACCGCTTTCGCATTCCATGATACGATTTATGGCGATGTCATTCCAGAATTTCTCAGCCATTATCGGATCTCGGTTCAGAAATAGCTTCTCCAAGCCAGATAACGGCAAATGGGCTCATCATATCGGCCGAGGGAAGATCCGCAGATACCAATGACTGCTTCAAATACTCTTGAACGATCAGCCTCTTGGGTGATCCTTCGGACATATTGACGAACTGGCCATCCGCCAATTTTATCATGATATCCGAGAAAACGAGATCTTCCCTTTTACAAACTATAGCCAGCCGTATCTGGGATTCCATCTCCTCCGCGAGATGCCGTGCATCCACCTTCATCCGGGCGAGCATTTTTACCGCTTCGTCCCATGGGGCCCCTTGGAGTATCGAACTGCCGTGCACCTGAGGGGAGTCGGCCATCGGCTTGAACAACCATACCGGCTCGCCAGGGCTGTTCCGCTGAAAGGACACCGCAACCGTCCTTAGGCTGCCAGAAGCCGTGAATTCAGAATAGGAAGCTTCTTCGGCATTGCCTCCCGCTTCACACTCGATCTTCGTCGAAAATCCGGATTTCGCACTCAGGGACAAGCTTCCGGCTACTTTACTGTTTTCTTTCGTGATTCCGTGATTCTTTTTCACCACCGTCCCGACGGTGGCATCGTCTCCTCGCCAAATTCTTGCAGGATCGAAATCATAAGACTTCGGCTCGGATTGGATGAACCGCAATTCCGCTCTTTTTAACGTCAAACGGAAAGCAACCTCATCGCCGGCTTCACCGCCAAGGCGGGCTTCTTCGAAATTCGCATAGGCGAACAAGGATACATCCAAGGTACCACGCTTGCGCTCATGCCAGGCGTCTATCGTTACGAGCCCCTTGAGCTGCCTGAGGCGATTGTGTCGACGATCAGTTGGCAACATCTATTCCCCCACCGATTCCATTTCGTAGTGATACTTCAATCGAACTCGGTTGCGTAGCTGATCCGGCATGGATCGCGCCGTTGCTCCATTGCCTCGCCGCGCCTCTCCCCACGCCGGCGGCACCACGAATCTTCGCGTTCGTCGGGCCCGCACACGCCCCCGCCCGCTCCGGCGCGCGATATGATAGGCTCGCCCGCCTGATCCCGCAGGAGCCGCCGATGGAAGAGTTGCTCGCACAATATGGCGTCGTCGCACTGTTGATCGGCACGCTGCTCCAGGGCGAGATGGCGGTCGCCACCGGCGGGGTGCTCGCGCATCAGGGCATGTTGTCGCTGCCCGCGGTGGTGCTGATCGGGGCGGCGGTGTCCTTCTCTTCGGCGCAGGTCTTCTTCCTGATGGGCCGCTATCTTTCGCATATCGGCTTCGTGCATCATGCCATGGCCCGCCCCGCCCTTGCCCGCAGCGAAGCGATGATCGCCCATCACCCGCAAAGCCTAACCTTCGCGCTCCACTTCATGTTCGGCATGCGGATGATCGGCCCCACGGCGCTGGGCATGACCGATATCCCGGTGATGCGCTACACGTGGCTCAGCGCCCTCGCCTCGCTGCTGTGGAGCCTGATCTTCACCCTGGTCGGCTATGCGCTTGGCCACGGCCTTCACGCGATCTTCGGCCAGTTGCGCGTGATCGAGCATATCGCGGTCGCCGCCGTGATCGGCCTGCTGCTCGCCCGGCTCGCGCTGCGCCACTTCCCGCATCATGCGATCCCGCGCCGGGTTTCACCGCCGGTTTCCGTGCCCGAGCATTGAGAAGTTCGATCGGAGCCGTTCGCACGCGCGCGAACTGCGGGAAACCTCCCCTTCCCCCCGCCCCTCCCGCGTGCTAGCGGCACCCGCGAATCTTCGCATTCGCAGCACGCCGGTGCGCCCGCGCGGCCCTATAAGGGAGCCACGTCCCCCGAGCGCCCGGCCGGACAAAAGAAAGGACCCCGCGCCTCATGACCGCGATCGGCAACGATACCCTCGGCACCCGCGACACGCTCAGCGTCGGCACCGCCAGCTACGACTATTTCTCGCTGCCCAAGGCCGCGAAGAAGCTCGGCGACATCAGCCGCCTGCCCTTCTCGATGAAGGTGCTGCTCGAGAACATGCTGCGCTTCGAGGACGGCGTCACCGTCACCCGCGAGGACGCCCAGGCGATCGTCGACTGGCAGAAGGACGCGCGCTCGAACCGAGAGATCCAGTATCGCCCGGCCCGCGTGCTGATGCAGGACTTCACCGGCGTGCCCTGCGTAGTCGACCTGGCGGCGATGCGCGACGCGATCACCAAGCTCGGCGGCGACGCCCAGAAGATCAATCCGCAGGTTCCCGTCCATCTCGTCATCGATCACTCGGTGATGGTCGACGAGTTCGGCACGCCCAAGGCGTTCGCGGACAATGTCGCCCTCGAATATGAGCGCAACGCCGAGCGCTACGAGTTCCTGAAATGGGGCTCCAAGGCGCTGAACAACTTCTCGGTGGTGCCCCCGGGCACCGGCATCTGCCACCAGGTGAACCTCGAATATATCGCCCAGTCGATCTGGTCGTCGAAGAACGCCGACGGCGCGACGATCGCCTATCCGGACACGCTGGTCGGCACCGACAGCCACACGACGATGGTCAATGGCCTGGGCGTGCTCGGCTGGGGCGTGGGCGGCATCGAGGCCGAGGCGGCGATGCTCGGCCAGCCGGTGTCGATGCTCATCCCCGAAGTGGTCGGCTTCAAGCTGACCGGTAAGCTCGGCGAAGGCATCACCGCGACCGACCTGGTGCTCACCGTCACCCAGATGCTCCGTGCAAAGGGCGTCGTCGGCCGCTTCGTCGAATTCTACGGCCCCGGCCTGCACGCGATGACGCTGGCGGACCGCGCGACGATCGCCAACATGGCGCCCGAATATGGCGCGACCTGCGGCTTCTTCCCGATCGACGACAAGACCCTCGACTACATGCGCCTGACCGGCCGTCCGGACGAAACGGTCGCCCTGGTCGAAGCCTATGCCAAGGCGCAGGGCATGTGGCACGATGTGAACGGCCCCGAGCCGATCTTCACCGACACGCTGGAGCTCGACATGAGCAGCGTGCGCCCGTCGCTCGCCGGCCCGAAGCGCCCGCAGGATCGGGTCAGCCTCGACAGCGTGGACGAAGTGTTCAACGGCGACCTGACCAAGGTGTACAAGAAGGACCATGCCGCGCGCGTGCCGGTCGAAGGCAAGGACCATGACATCGGCGACGGCGACGTGGTGATCGCCGCCATCACCTCCTGCACGAACACGTCCAATCCGTCCGTCCTGATCGCGGCCGGCCTCGTCGCCCGCAAGGCGCGCGAGAAGGGGCTGACCCGCAAGCCCTGGGTCAAGACCTCGCTCGCGCCGGGCTCGCAGGTGGTGACCGATTATCTGAACAAGACCGGTTTGAGCGAGGATCTCGACGCGATCGGCTTCAACCTGGTCGGCTATGGCTGCACCACCTGCATCGGCAATTCGGGCCCGCTGGCCGAGCCGATCTCGGCGGCGATCAACGGCAACGACATCGTCGCCGCCTCGGTCCTGTCGGGCAACCGCAACTTCGAGGGCCGCGTCTCGCCGGACGTGCGGGCGAACTTCCTCGCCTCGCCGCCGCTGGTGGTGGCCTATGCCCTCAAGGGCACGGTGACCGAGGACATGTACGAGACGCCGATCGGCCAGGGCTCGGACGGCGCGGACGTGTTCCTGAAGGACATCTGGCCGACGAACGAAGAGGTTGCGGGGCTGATCACCGCGAACATCGACGATGCGATGTTCCGCTCGCGCTACGCCAATGTCTATGCCGGCGACGATCACTGGCGGAAGATCAACGTCGAGGGCTCGGACACCTATGGCTGGCCCGCCGGTTCGACCTATATCCACAACCCGCCCTATTTCGAGGGCATGACGATGACCCCCGCGCCGGTCACCGACATCCTCGACGCCAAGCCCCTTGCCATCCTCGGCGATTCGATCACCACCGACCACATCTCTCCGGCCGGCTCGATCAAGGCGGACAGCCCGGCAGGCACGTTCCTGCAGGAGCACCAGGTTTCGAAGAAGGACTTCAACAGCTATGGCGCGCGCCGCGGCAATGACGAAGTCATGGTGCGGGGTACGTTCGCGAACATCCGCATCAAGAACGAGATGGTGCCTGGGATCGAGGGCGGCATGACCCGCTATGGCGGCCAGGTAATGCCGATCTACGACGCCGCGATGCGCCACAAGGCCGACGGCACGCCGCTCGTGATCGTCGCGGGCAAGGAATATGGCACCGGCTCCTCGCGCGACTGGGCGGCCAAGGGCACCAACCTGCTCGGCGTCCGCGCCGTGATCACCGAAAGCTTCGAGCGCATCCACCGCTCGAACCTGGTCGGCATGGGCATCCTGCCGCTTCAGTTCGCCGAGGGCGTGACCCGCGAGACGCTGAAGCTCAAGGGCGGCGACACCTTCACGATTCGGAACGTCGCGGGCCTCCGCCCGCGCCAGGACGTCGAAGTCGAGCTCACCCGCGAGGACGGCTCGAAGGAAACCTTCCTCACCCGTTGCCGGATCGATACCGTCAACGAGCTGGAATATTTCCTCAACGGCGGCATCCTGCAATACGTGCTGCGCAAGCTCGCCGCCTGATCGGCACGACAGGGAATATCGGGGGAGGGCGGCGACGCCCTCCCCTTTTTCGTGCCTGGATTGGGCATTCAGGAGCTCGGGGTGCCGGCGCATGCCAGGCGGACCGAAGCGGCGGTGCACAATACCCCCATTTCGGATGTGTTGCATTTCAGAAACACACAATGAAGAAACAGAGCAGCAACAATCACTGGTGCTTTACACAGATCAGACACTCTCTAATCCTCGCCGCAACTTCGCCAATCGGCCCCAGGGGTGGGGGCGGCGAGGATTCGGGGGATTCCACCGGCTGCCTTTGGGGCAGGACCAGGGAGAGTGAGGAAGATAATGAAGAAGACTCAGATCGTACGCCTGCGCACCGGAGCGGCTCTGTCCGCCTTTGTGCTCGCGGGCTCGCTTTTCGCAGCGCCCGCGCTTGCACAAGACGCGCCGGCCAGCACCGGCGCCACCGCTCCGCAGCAGGACGCTCCGTCCAGCGACGGCGACATCGTGGTCACCGGCACCATCTTCCGCCAGTCGGACACCCACACCGCGTTGCCGGTGACGGTCATCACTGCCGAGAATCTGGAGCGCGCCGGCATCACCAACGTGACGGACGCGATCCGCTCGGCCTCGGCCGACGGCGCCGGCTCGATCGGTAACGGCTTCACCAGCGGCTTCTCGGCCGGCGGCGCCGCCGTGTCGCTGCGCAACCTCGGCGTGTCGTCCACCCTGGTGCTGATCGACGGCCTCCGCTCGACCAACTTCCCGCTGAGCGACGACGGCCACAATTCCTATGTCGACCTCAACAGCATCCCGATGGTCAACGTCCAGCAGGTGCAGGTCCTCAAGGACGGCGCCTCGTCGCTGTACGGCGCGGACGCGATCGGCGGCGTGGTCAACATCATCACCCGCAAGCACATGAAGGGCCTCGAGGCCGGTGTCGAAGGCGGCGCGACCCAGAAGGGCGACGGCGCGAAGTATCGCGCGAAGCTGCTCGTCGGCTTCGGCGACTATGACACGCAGGGCTTCAACGTCTATGTCGGCGGCGACTATGAATATGGCGGCCGCATTTCGGCCGACTCGCGTGGCTTCCCCTTCAACACGCTCGACCTCCGCTCGATCGGCGGCAACGACAACAACCGCGCCGACGATACGCTGGGCACGCCGACGACCGATGCGGTCGTCACGCGCACGACCCAGACCGATCTCAACAACCCGCTCGCAGGCTCGGTGACGAACGCCAGTTCGCCGGCACTCTTCACTTCGCTGACGCCGCTCGCGAATTGCGCCTACGGGACCTATTCGGAGAACACCAACTCCCGCGTCGGCACGGCCTGCCGGCATGACCTCACCCGGGAATATGCCCAGATCACGCCGCTGCAGGAGCGCTACGACGCCGTCGCGCGCGCCAGCTTCCGTCTCGGCGACAATGTCGAGGGCTATCTCGCGGGCAGCTATGCGCATAGCCGCGTCAACATCATCTCGCCGCCGCGCGCGGTCCGTCAGAACCAGGCATTCGGTGGGTCCCCGTCGACGTCGACGACCAATCCGGGCATCGTGCTGCCGGTCTATATCTGCTCGTCGGGCGTCAACTGCGCGACCGCCGCGGATCGCCAGTTGAACCCGAACAACCCCTATGCCGCCGCCTACGCCAACAATCCGGCCGCCGGCGCCGCGCGCCTCTACTATCTGTTCGGCGACATCCCCGCGGGCAGCAACCGCGTCAACGAAGTGTACCGGATCACCGGCGGCCTGCACGGCAATTTCGGTGACAGCTGGAACTGGAATGTCGAGGCGGGTTACTCGCGCGCCGATCTGAACCTCACCCAATATGGCTGGGCCAATCTCAACGGCCTGGTCCGGGCGATCAACACCGGCGCGTATAATTTCGTCAATCCGAGCCTCAACACCGCGGCGGTCCGCAACATGGTGGCTCCGCCGATCACCACCCGCTCGAATTCGAGCGAGCTGACGGTGGACGCGTCGATCAGCCGCACGCTCTTCACGCTCCCGGGCGGCGATGTGCGGATGGCCGTCGGCGGCCAGTATCGCAAGGAGAAGCTGACCAACAACAGCGCCAACCCGAACCTGGACATTCCCGGTCTCTCGACCGCGCAGGCCTATGGTGACCGCTCGGTGTGGGCCGGCTATTTCGAAGTCGACGTGCCCGTGCTGGATTCGCTCAACATCGATCTGTCCGGCCGCTACGATCACTATTCGACCGGCGAGGGCCGCTTCTCGCCCAAGGCGACGGCAAAGTTCCAGCCGATCAAGCAGCTCGCGATCCGCGGCACCTATTCGGAGGGCTTCCGCGCGCCGACCTTCGCGGAATCCAATCCGCGCAGCTCCTATTCGGGCTTTGTCGGCTATACGCCGACCGGCGCGTTCCTCACTGCGCACGCGGCCAACGCGGCGTACACCGCACCGTACAGCCTGGGCCGCGGCTATGTCGGCAACCCCGATATCAAGCCGGAGACCTCGCGCAGCTTCACCCTGGGCACGATCTTCGAGCCGACGCCCTGGCTGAGCTTCACGGCCGACTATTTCAACGTGAAGAAGTCGAACCTGATCGTCACCGGCCCGCTGTCGTCGGACGCGATCAACGCCTATTATTCGGTTGCGGGCCAGAGCTTCACTTCCGCCGCGGCTGCCGCCGCTGCGGGCTGCGCCAAGGTCGCGGCGATCGGTGCCGGCTATTCGTGCAACGTGGTCGACGGGGCCGATCCCTTCGCGCCCAACGCGCTGCCGCGCCTGCTCGTGGTCAACGCGCCCTATGTGAACACGGCCTATATGGTCATCGCCGGGCTCGAGTTCACGGCCGATGCGCGCATCAAGTTCACCGAGAACTTCCGCTGGGAGAGCCGGGTCGATGTGCAGGAGACGCTGAAATATGATCTCCATCCCGGGGGCGGCGGCGCGGTGCAGCGTTATGCCGGCACCGTGGGTCCGGAGAGTCTGTCGTCGGGCGGCGGAACGCCGCGCTGGCGCGGCAACTGGCAGAACACCTTCACCTTCGACCAGGTCTCGCTCAGCACGACGACCTATTTCATCGGCTCGATGAAAGGCGTCGCGGCTGACCAGGCGACCTCGGACAAGGGCGACATTTCGTGCTCTACCGCCGCCATCTACAAGCCGCTCACCGGCAATGCGGACTTCTGCCACATCAAGAGCTTCATCTACACGGACGTGAATCTGACGGTGAAGGTCAACGACCAGTTCAGCTTCTTCGGCCTGGTCGGCAACGTCACGAACGCGCGCGCGCCGCTGTTCGCGAACACCGCCTATCCGAGCCAGGTGAACACGCTGACCTCGTGGCACTCGGCCGGTCTGATCGGCCGCACCTTCCGGGCAGGCGCGAACTTCAAGTTCTGATCGCCGGCACGACAAAAATTTGGGGCGGTACCTTCGGGTACCGCCCCTTTTTTTGTGTCCGGTCCGGGCGATCCAGCCGCCCCGGAAAATGGCCTGGCTCAGCCGGCCGCGGGGACGCCGAGCAGTTCGATCTTGAACAGCAGCGTGGCGCCGCCGGGGATCGGCCCCTTGCCCTTGAAACCATAGCCAAGGTCGGCGGGGATCGCGACTTCGAACGTGTCGCCCACGCCCATCAGCGGCACGGCGACCTGCCAGCCCTTGATCAGCATGCCGAGCGGGAAAGTCGCCGGCTCGCCGCGGTCATAGGAGCTGTCGAACTTGGTGCCGTCGATGAAGGTGCCGGCATAATGGAGCGTGACCGTATCGGCCACCGTCGGGTGCTTGCCCGTGCCATCGCCCTTCACGCGGCGCCAACGCAGCCCTTCGGGCGTGCTGTGCCAGCCGTCCGCGCCATTGAGCTTGGCCAGCGCCAGCATCTGCTGGCTCTGCCAGGCCATGTCCTGCGAGCGATCCGGCGCGGGCGCTTCCTGGGCGCCGAACAGGGCAAGGGCAGCGAGAAACGACATGCGATATCCTTAGTTGGAGAGGGCGCGCCCGGCGACGGCGTCGAGCTTGCGCAGCAGATGCGGATCGCGCGCATTCGGCGCGGTGATCAGCGCATAGTCGAGACAGGTATCGATCGGCGAGGCTGACCGCGCTTCGGGCAGGTTCCGCAGCAGGTGCATCACCAGCTTGCGCGCCTTGTCGGCATTCGTGCCGAGCTGGGCGATCACCGTGGCGACGTCGACCGCCTCCTCGCCCTCGCGCCAGCAATCATAGTCGGTGACCATGCCGACCAGCGCATAGGGCAGCTCGGCTTCGCGGGCGAGCTTGGCCTCGGGCATGCCGGTCATGCCGATGATGTGGCAGCCCCAGCCGCGATAGAGATTGCTCTCGGCGCGGGTCGAGAATTGCGGCCCCTCCATCGCCAGATAAGTGCCCCCGGCATGGGTGGTGGCGCCCGCCGCCCTGGCCGCGTCCGCCGCCAGCGCGGAAAGGCGCGGGCAGACCGGATCGGCCATCGAGACATGCGCGACGAGCCCCGCGCCGAAGAAGCTCGAGGGCCGGCCCTTGGTCCGGTCGATGAACTGGTCGGCGATGGTGAAGGTGCCAGGCGCCCGCTCCTCGGCCAGGCTGCCGACCGAAGAGATGGCGAGCACGTCGGTGACCCCCAGGCGCTTCAGCACATCGATATTGGCGCGAACGTTCAGGTCCGACGGCGCGATGCGGTGCCCGCGGCCATGGCGCGGCAGGAAAACCACGCGGACATGCCCCACACGGCCGACGAAGCAATCGTCCGAAGGGCGGCCCCAGGGGCTCTCGGTCGAAATCCATTCGCCGCCCTCGATGCCTTCGACATCATAGAGCCCCGATCCGCCGATGATCCCGATCGTCCAGCCACCCATCGCCTACCCCTTTGCTGCGTTGCGGCGTGCATAGGCGAAGTAGACGACCAAACC
The DNA here is from genome assembly GCF_002127225.1 of Sphingomonas sp. IBVSS2. Lineage (GTDB taxonomy): Bacteria > Pseudomonadota > Alphaproteobacteria > Sphingomonadales > Sphingomonadaceae > Sphingomonas. Next base: position 261,719 of record NZ_NFUR01000005.1, on the reverse strand, counting down.
CAAGAGGTTCCACGCGCCGAACCAGATCTGCGTCTTCGAGGGCAGGCTGGCGAACAGATAGAGGCAGCCGAAGATCGCCCCCAGGCCGACCAGCCAGGCCGCGGGCGTGCGGAACGGGCGCGGCGCGTCCGGCGCGCGGCGGCGCATGACGAGCAGACAGAGACCGACCGCGGCAAAGGCGGTGAGCGTGCCCGCATTGGCCAGGGCGGCGATCTCGTCGATCGGCAGGAAGGCGGCGAACACGCTCACCACACAGGCGGTGAAGATGGTGATGCGCACCGGCGAGCCGCGCCGCGAGACCTTGGCCAGGCTCTTCGGCAGCATCCCGTCGCGCGCCATCACGAAGAAGATGCGGCTCTGGCCGAACAGGAAGCCGAGGATGACGGTGGGCAGCGCGACGATCGCGCTCAGCGCCAGGAACTTGGCGACGCCCGGCTGGCCGATCTCGCGCAGGATCAGCGCCAGCGGCTCGGGGCTGTCGGCGAAGCGGGTATAGGAAAGCGCGCCCACGGCGGCGACGGCGACGATCATGTAGATCGCGACACAGGCGACCATCGAGCCCACGATGCCGATGGCAAGGTCGCGCCCGGGATTCTTGGCCTCTTCCGCCGCGGTGGAAATCGCGTCGAAGCCGTAAAAGGCGAAGAAGATGATCGCAGCCGCGGCCATCACGCCGCGTTCGACGCCGCCCTCGCTGACGTGCTTGGCGAAGCCGAAGGGCGCGAAGGGTTCGAAATTGGCGGCATTGAAATAAGGCAGCGCCACCGCGACGAACACCGCGAGCGCGATCAGCTTGACCACGACCAGGAACGCATTGAGCGTCGCGCTCTCGCGGGTGCCGAAGATGAGGAGGCCCGACACCAGCCAGACGACGAACAGCGCCGGCACGTTCACGCCCCAATGCGCGATCTGCCAGCCGGCCATCTGGGGGCCATGGGTGAGTTCGGCGGGCACGCCCAATCCGGTCAGGAAGGGCGTCGCATAGCCCGACCAGCCGACCGCGACGGTGGCGACCACCAGCGTATATTCGGCGAGCAGGCTCCACCCCACTACCCAGGCGACGATCTCGCCCAGCGACGCATAGCTATAGGTATAGGCGCTGCCCGAAGCGGGGATCATCGTCGCCATCTCGGCATAGGCCAGCGCGGCGCAGGCGCAGATCGCGCCCGCGACGACGAAGGAAAGGATCACGGCCGGGCCGGCGCGATCCGCGCCGACGCCGATCAGGGTGAGGATGCCGGTCCCCACGATCGCCCCCACGCCAAGCGCGACGAGATGCGGCCAGGAAAGCGTGCGCGCGAGCCGGTGCTCGGGCGCGCGGTCTTCCTCCGCGACGATCTGCTTCAACCGGAACAGGCTGGCCATCGATACTCCCCTATCTCTTTGGGTGAACGGTGTAGCGCGGCGGAGGGCCGGCGCAACTTTGTTTCGCACGCTCTCCTCGTCCGGGGAGAGGGAGAAATGCCGTTCAGCCTTCCGTCAGCCGAGGCGCGCGATCCTTCCGCATCCGACCTCGCCTGGGAGAACGCCCGTGCTGCTGCTCACCGCCCTCGCGCTCGCCTTGACCGTGCCGCAGGATCCGCCCGCCAATCCGCAGATCGACTATGCGGCCTTCGCCACCCTCACGCGCGACGTGCGCGCGCTGCGGGCGGAGCGCCTCCTGCCCTTTGCGCGCTTCCAGGCGATGACGGGGGAAAAGGGCGCACTGCTGCTCGACGCCCGCTCGAGGGACGCTTTCGCGCGCGGCCACATCGCCGGCGCGGTCAACCTGCCGCTCACCGATTTCACCGCGGAATCGCTGGCGGCGGCGATCGGCCCGAACCGGAACCGCCCGATCCTGATCTACTGCAACAACAATTTCTCGAACCATCGCGCGCCGGTGCCGCTCAAGGCGGCGCCGCTCGCACTCAACATCCAGACCTTCATCAACCTTGTCGGCTATGGCTATGCGAATGTCTGGGAGCTTGGCGACGTCGTGAACTTCGACGATCCGAAGGTCGGCTGGGTCGCGTCGCCGGCCTGATCCATCAGGGCCGGCGTGGCGCCGGCGCGAGCTGGTCGACGAGCAGCCGCCATCCGGCACCTCCATGATGCCAGACGCGGACATAGTGCCCGACGAGCACGCCGCCCGCCTCGACCCGGCCATAGCTATAGGCAAGGTCGCCCGCGGAGGACCGCCCGCCGCCAAGGCGCTTGCCGGCCCCCTTCGGCCCGCGCGCGGCCAGCGCGACACCCGCTTCCCCGATCGCCGGCGGCGTGCCGGCGCGCAGCACGCGCCCGTCGGCCGCCAGGAATCCGGCCAGCGCCGAGATATCGGTGTCGAGCCGCTGCTCGACCGCGGCGAGATCGTCGTTCAACACAGGCGTCCCCGGATCGCCGAGCCGCGCGACCCGCGCCGGCATCGCGACCGCGCCCGCGGCAAGAGGCGGGGAGCCCGAATCGATCAGCCAGCGCCAGTCGCCATCCTCGCCCCGGCGCCAGATGGTGAAGAACTGGCCGCGCGACACGCGATCGCCGCGCCGCATGACATAGGGACCGGTGGTGAAGCCCAGGTCTCCCGACCGGGCGATGCCCGCGGCCTCGGGCTGCCATTCCAGCCGGGCTCCGGGCGCATCCGTCTGCCCGGCGAGTTCAGGCGCCGCCGGGCGCGGCGCGGGCGAAATCAGCAGCGCGTCGGGCGAGGCATGCGCGCGGAAGGCGGGAGTGATTCCCAATGTCATGGCGTCGGCGGCAAAGCGTCGCTCGGCGGCGACGAGCGTCTCGAAATCGTCGCCCGCCGGAGCATTGGCCAGGGCAAGCAGCGCGATGACGGCAAGCGCCCGGATCCTGGGCTTCGGCATGGACGGCCTCCAAGTCGTTTTCCCTTGTCTCGTCCGAGACTGGTAGACCTGCGCGCCACCGCATCATTCTCCTTCGCGATGGGAGCCGCCGCGCGCGCGACGGGCCCCGGGCGGGCGAAGTCCCGCACCTGCCCCATCGGCCGCGATCGGCCCGCATTCCCTGCATCGTGCGCATGGAAGGTCGCAAAGGTCATGCACTGGCGCGTCCTCCCGAGGGACGTACGCTTCCTATCCTCCCCGGAATGCCGCCCATGCCGCAACATCCTTGCGCGCGCGCGATCCTATCTTTCCAACAGGAGTCAAAGAGCGGTCGGACGGCGTTCCGGCTGAGTCAGCCAAGCAGGCGAAATCCTATATTGCAAGCCGGGGCGACGGGCCACCGGCCCCTCCCGCACCCGAATGCCGATCCAGCCTAGAGCTTGAGCACCGCCTCGACCGTAGCCTGGTAATTGGGCCCCACCTGCAGCACCGCATCGTCCGACAGCACGACCCGCAATGCCCCCTTGCCCGGACGCTCGACGCCCACCACCGCGCCGATCCGCACGATATGCGAGCGATGGATGCGCAGCATCAGGGCGGGATCGAGCCGCTGCTCGATATCGTTCATGCGCGCACGCAATATGTGGCTCTTGAGCGGCGTGTTGAGCAGCACATAGTCGCGCGCGGCTTCGATCCAGTCGATCATCGAGACCGGGACGAGCACGGCGCCCTGGCGTCCCGGCACCCAGATGCCCTGGTCATAAGGCGATTCCACCACCGGGGCAGGCGCGGCGCGCGCATCGTTGCGCAGCGCCGCCAGCGTTGCGCCGAGCTCGGCCACCTGCCCCTCGGCATCGCGCAGCGCACGTCGGCGCCGCGCGCGTTCGACGCCGAGCCGCAGGCGATCGAACGCCACGGGCTTCAGCAGATAATCCGCCGCCTCCACTTCAAAGGCATCGGTGGCGAAGCGGTCGAACGCCGTGACGAAGATGATCTCGGGCCGGTGTCCTTCGGGGCGGAGCGCGCGCGCGATCTCCATGCCGCTGCGGCCGGGCATCTGGATGTCGAGGATGATCAGATCGGGTTCCAGCGCGCGGATCTTCTCCACCGCTTCCACGCCGTCGCTCGCCGTGCCGGCCACCTCGACATCCTCGATCGCATTGAAGCCCACCTTCAGCCGGTCCAGCGCCAAAGGCTCGTCGTCGACCAACAGCACCCGCATCATTCCGCAGCCTCCGCTCTGTGCGCCCGGTGCAGCGGCAGCGTCATCAACGCCACGAAACCGCGCTCGCGCGCCGTGGCGACCAGGCCGCCCTCGATGCCGTAAAAGGCCTCGAGCCGCCGGCGCACATTGACCAGCCCCAGCCCGGTGCCGCTTCTGGGAGCACCGCCGAACGCCTGCCCCCCATCATCCTCCACGCACAGGCGCAGCATGCCCTCTTCCGAAGCGGTGGCGCGCACGACGATCCGGACCGAGCGGCGCGAAGGCGCCACCGCATATTTCACGGCATTCTCGATCAGCGGCTGGAGGATGAAACTGGGCACCAGCGCATCCAGCAGCTCGACGGGGCAGACGAACTCGGCATCGAGCCGATCGCGGAAGCGCACCGCTTCGATGTCCAGATAGGACTGGAGCATCGCGAACTCCTCGTCGAGCGTGACTTCGCGCTGCGGATCGGCCTCGAGGCTGGCGCGCAGGAAATCGGACAGCTTGCCGATCATCCCCTCGGCCTCGTCGTTGCGGCGCGTGACGATCAGCGAGGAGACCGCATTCAAGGTGTTGAACAGGAAATGGGGATTGAGCTGGAAGCGCAAGGCGGCAAGCTGGGCCTGCTGTGCCGCGTTCTGCGCCGCGGCCAGCTGGCGCTCGCGCTCCTGCGCGACCATGCTGCTGAACACGAGGCCCAGCCCCGCGGCATACAGGCCATAGACCAGAACGAACGGCATCAGGCCGAAGACGAATTGCCGCCAGAGCGGCACGACCTTGAGCCCGATGGCGGCGCGCGCATCGTTGATGAAGATCGCGTCCAGCCAGCCATGCGCCAGGGCAAGCGCCAGGGTGAAGGTCGCGACGGCAAGGATCGGTGGCCGGGAGTCCCAGCGCTCGACCCGCAGCAATACCGCGGCGATCGAACCGGAGAAGACGAGGCCGACGACGAAGGTCTTCGCAAGTAGCAATATCAGGCCGGGCGACATGGGATCGCCCATGGCCAGTCCCGGCATCGTCCACAGTACAATCGCCACGGACCAGAGGGCCAGCGCCAGAAGCGTGGCCGCGCGTACTTCGCGCTTGCGCAGCAGACCCGTCATATCCTTCAGCCCCATCCGCGCTTCATATCACGATGCAGGAAGGCGGGCGTCCGGTTCTGTCGACGTCATGTCCTGGTTGGTCGCAAAGCCTTCTCCCGCCTGGGGACCGGATCCGATGCCAGCAACGGCCGCGACCGAGCATGGGCCCTAGCCGGCGCAGCGCGTCAGCTTGGTCGCTTCCTCGTTGCTGTTCATCGCGGCGCCCTGCTTGATCTCGTAGAGCTGCGGCCAGCGCTTGCCGACGACGAAGATGCGCTTGGTCGCGCCATCATAGGCAATGCCATTCGGCACGTCGTCGACGTCGCGGTTCCGCGGGCCGAGCGCGCTCACGTCGAGGAAGCTGTTCACATGGCCGCTGGCGGGATCGATGCGCGCGATCAGGTTGGTCTGCCAGATATTCGCCCAGATCTCGCCATCCACCCATTCGAGCTCGTTGAGCTTCTCGACCGGGCAGCCATTGGCCGTCACCTTCAGCGTCGATACCGGCTGCATCGTCTTGGGATCGAGGAAGCGCAGCACCGGCGTGCCGTCCGACAGGATGATGTTCTTGCCGTTCTGGGTCATTCCCCAGCCCTCGCCGGTGTAGGTGAAGGTGTCGCCGAGCGCGAAATCCTTGAGGTTGTAGGTGAAGCCGGTCTTGTCCTGCCAGGTGACTTGGTAGAGCTTGTCACCGAACGCGATGATGCCCTCGCCGAAATAGGGGGCGGGCAGTTCGACCTGCTGGAGCACCTTGCCGCTCGCGGGATCGACCTTGCGGACATAGGAACTGCCCACTTCGCCGGTGCCTTCGTAAAGCGCGCCGTCGTGGAAGAAGAGCCCTTCGGTGAAGGCGGTCGGGTCGTGCGGATGGGTCGCGGCGACCGTCACGGCATAGACCGGAATCCCGCTCGAGCGCAGGAGGAAGAACCAGATGGCGGCCGCAATCAGGGCCAACGCGACGACTGCGAGGAGAATGCGCTTCATGGCGGGGAGAAAGCAGTGTGGGCGCATTGCTGTCAACGGCGAAGCGGGGAAGAGCCTTTGGGAGGCAGGGATTCGCGTTGCGGCGGGTTGGTTGCGAGGCTGGGCGAGCGGGAGCGGGCATAAAAAAGCCCCGCCAAGTCGTTTGACTTGCGGGGGCATGATTGTGCGTGCGGTCGGTTGCGGGGCAGGATCCGAACCTGCAAGCCTGGCGCCGCAAGCAATGTCCTGGGCGGTTAACCGGGCGCGATCGCCTCGTTGACGATGAACTCGTGCATTTCCGGGTCCTCCGACGGCAGGGCCTCTCGCACCGAGGAGAATGGCAGGCGCTCGAACGCTCTGCGCCAAAATGCCAGCGCCTTCCGATCCCTTCGGAAAACGCAGATCAGCCAGGGCTCGCCCGAGGCCAGCACCGTCCGGCGGAGTATCTCGGACGCGATACCCCTGCCGCGATACTTTGGCAGTACGTACAGATCGGCAAACTCCATGATCGAGCGGCCGCGAAGGTTCTGACGACCGACCAGCAAGAGGCCCGCGAGCTGGCCCTGGTGACGAATCAGATATGCCCAGTCGAAGGGATCGGGATCTCCCAGTCGCGTCAGGAAATCGGACAAAGACGTAAAGCGCCCCGTTTCGTCGAGGTCACACCCGGACCATGGGGACGATTCCAGTTCGTAGAACTGCCAGATCCGGTCCAGCAGGGGCGCATCCGCAAGCGCGACGCGGGCGAGGTTCACAGGAGAAGTCATGAGATGTCCTTGGGCATGACCGGGACGGCAGAGGCGGTGGTTGATTGCTGGCGCCCGTCATTCTGGGGCAGTCGGCGCGGAGAAGCGACGGTCGATTGGGCGCCGGGATATCCGCTGGATTGCTTCCGCTATGCTTCCGGAGCGATTCCGGTGCGGTGGAGGCCGGAAATGGAAAACCCCGCGAAGTCGTGTGACTTGCGGGGATGAGGGTGTGTGCTGAGTTGGTTGCGGGAGTAGGATTTGAACCTACGACCTTCAGGTTATGAGCCTGACGAGCTACCGGGCTGCTCCATCCCGCGCCACCAATGGGTTGGGGATCAGGGGTTCCGGGGGAGCCGGATGCGCTTGGGGCGCAGGCTGCCGGCGCCTGAGGCCAACAAGACAAGTGAATGGGTTTTACCTGGCGAAGCACAAGCTTCAATGCCTGGCGGCGACCTACTCTTCCATCGCTTAAGCGATAGTACCATCGGCGCTGTCTGGTTTCACGGCCGAGTTCGGGATGGGATCGGGTGGGTCACAGACGCTATAGCCACCAAGCAATGAAGCTTGTGCTGCGGCAGGTTTTTCAAATCGGTGCACCAAGGTCGAGATGAACATCCGATCATCGACAGTCAGTGCTGTCGTTGATGGTGGGACTCATCAAGCGCGAATAGGACAATTAGGACCGGTTAGCTCCATGCGTTACCGCACTTCCACATCCGGCCTATCAAGGTCGTGGTCTTCGACCGTCCTAAGAAATCTTATCTCGAGGGAGGCTTCCCGCTTAGATGCTTTCAGCGGTTATCCCGTCCATACATAGCTACCCTGCTGCGCTCTTGGCAGAATGACAGGTACACCAGAGGTATGTTCAACCCGGTCCTCTCGTACTAGGGTCAACTCCTCTCAAGTATCGACGCCCACGGCAGATAGGGACCAAACTGTCTCGCGACGTTCTGAACCCAGCTCACGTACCACTTTAATTGGCGAACAGCCAAACCCTTGGGACCTGCTCCAGCCCCAGGATGTGATGAGCCGACATCGAGGTGCCAAACGATTCCGTCGATATGAGCTCTTGGGAATCATCAGCCTGTTATCCCCGGCGTACCTTTTATCCGTTGAGCGATGGCCCTTCCACGAGGGACCACCGGATCACTATGACCGACTTTCGTCTCTGCTCGACTCGTCAGTCTCGCAGTCAGGCAGGCTTATGCCATTGCACTCTAACAGACGGTTTCCAACCGTCCTGAGCCTACCATCGCGCGCCTCCGTTACTCTTTAGGAGGCGACCGCCCCAGTCAAACTACCCGCCACAGAGGGTCCCTGATCCAGTTTCATGGATCGAGGTTAGACATTAAAAAACAACAGGGTGGTATTTCACCTATGGCTCCACACCGGCTGGCGCCAATGCTTCAAAGCCTCCCACCTATGCTACACAGTTCTTTCCTAATGCCACTCTGAAGCTGCAGTAAAGGTGCACGGGGTCTTTCCGTCTAACCGCGGGTACTCCGCATCTTCACGGAGAATTCAATTTCGCTGAGCATGTCCTGGAGACAGTGGGGAAGTCGTTACGCCATTCGTGCAGGTCGGAACTTACCCGACAAGGAATTTCGCTACCTTAGGACCGTTATAGTTACGGCCGCCGTTTACCTGGGCTTCATTTCGGAGCTTGCACCCCTCCACTTAACCTTCCAGCACCGGGCAGGCGTCAGACCCTATACGTCGTCTTGAAGCCGACTTAGCAGAGCCCTGTGTTTTTGCTAAACAGTCGCTACCCCCTGGCCTGTGCCCCCTCATACTGCTTGCGCAATGTGAGGGCCTCCTTCTTCCGAAGGTACGGAGGCAATTTGCCGAGTTCCTTCAGGACACTTCTCTCAAGCGCCTTGGTATACTCTACCTGACCACCTGTGTCGGTTTCGGGTACGGTCTATACGGTGGGGCTATTTCCCGGGACAGCTTCGAAGCATGCTCAATCCGTTAAGAGCATACAACACACGCCATCCGTCACACACCACCAGGCCCACGAATATTAACGTGGTTCCCATCGACTACCCCCTTCGGGCTCGTCTTAGGGGCCGGCTCACCCTGCGCGGATTAGCCTTGCGCAGGAACCCTTGGTCTTTCGGCGAAAGGGCATCTCACCCTTTTTATCGCTACTCATGTCTGCATTCGCACTTCCGATACCTCCACGACCCATTACCAGATCGCTTCACAGGCTTACGGAACGCTCCGCTACCGCGTGGATAAATCCACACCCTAAGCTTCGGTGCACGTCTTGAGCCCCGTTACATCTTCGCCGCAGGAACCCTTATTTAGACCAGTGAGCTGTTACGCTTTCTTTAAAGGATGGCTGCTTCTAAGCCAACCTCCTGGTTGTTTTGGGATTCCCACATGCTTTCCCACTT
>NZ_NFUR01000005.1:0-247500 GCF_002127225.1 Sphingomonas sp. IBVSS2 | reverse complement strand
TCGCCATGCCGATGATGACGCTGCAGGTGCTCTATGCCCCGGCCAGCGACGCCTGTGGCCGGCCGGGAATCAGCGCCCAGAATTCGGCCACCGGCGCGCTCTGCCTGCCGATCGCATTCCTGATCGGCGTGCATTGGGGGCTGATGGGCCTCGTCGCCGCCTGGTTCGCGGCCTATCCCGTCTATCTCGCGGTCTCGACCTGGCGAACGCTGCCGGTGATCGGCGTGAAGCTGAGCGCGCTGATCGAGGCGATCGCGCCGCCGGTGCTCGCCGCCGGCGCCATGGCGCTGCTCGTCACCGGGCTAGATACGCTGCTGCTGCCGCTGCCCGCGCTCCCGCGTCTCGCGCTGCTCGCGAGCGCTGGCGGCTTGCTATATGGCGGGCTGCTGTTCCTGTTCGCCCGCCCGGTCCTGATCGAATCGATCAACCTGATCCGCAATCGCCACGGGTGAGCCGCGCCGCCCCGGGGAGGGCCCGGGCAAGCCCCTGCGGCCAGCCTCGTCATCCCGCGAAGGCGGGGGATCACGGTCGGGAACGCGGGGTGACGCTTGAGAAAGCGGCGATGGCGGTGGAGAAGCAGGCGTTCGCCAGCCCGCGAAGGATCACACCGCCTGGATATAGGCGCGCATCGCATCGGCTTCCGATTCGATCCGCTCGATCCGGTACTTCACCAGGTCGCCGATCGAGACGAGGCCGATACAGGTATCGCCCTCGACCACCGGCAGATGGCGGATGCGCCGCCGCGTCATCAGCGCCAGCGCGGCGAGCACGCTCTCGCCGGGCGAGACAGTGATCGCCGGGGCGGTCATCACATCGCCCACCTTGCGCGCAAGCGCCGCGGCGCCCTCGCGCTCGAGGCAGTAGATCACGTCACGCTCGGAAAATATGCCGGCCACCGCGCCGCCGGACATCACGGGCACGGCGCCGATCCGCTTCCCGGCGAGCAGCGCGACCGCATCGGCAACCGTCCGGTCGCCATCGATCGAGACCACTTCGTGCCCCTTGCCGCCCAGGATCGCCGCGATCGTCATCGCTTTCACTCCGCATTCGGGTCCAGGCGGTTGAGTCTCCCACACATCGCCCCCAATTGCAAAAGATGGACGCGCCGCACGGCCTGGACGATCCCGAATATGCCGCCTTTGCCTGGGGGCGCTATCGCCGCATCCTGGGCTGGATGGCGATGGCCGCGGCGGCCGCCGCGATCCTCGCGATCCTGGTCCTGTGGCACTGGCTGGGCTGGCTCAACCTGACCGTGATCCTCGCCACCACGCTCGGCATATTCTTCACGATCCTGCTCGGCGCCATGCTGATGGGCCTGATGTTCCTGAGCTCCGGCACCGGCCATGACGCGCAGGTGGAGGATCGGCTGAAGGGCGAAATGGAAATCGGCGACTGAGCCCGGGCCCAGCCGCCGATCCTTTGTCCTGATTCCCGGATCGCGAACCGCGCGGTTCAGGCGGTCGCTTCCGCATCCTCGGCGCGAGTGCGGCGGCGGCGCGGCTTCTTCGCCGGCTCCTCCGCTTCCGCGGCCGGCGCCGCGTCGATCACGCCGAGCGCGGGCGGCAGCACCGCGGCGTCGATCGCATGGCTTTCCTCGGGCTGCGCTTCCTCGCGGCGGGGGCGCCGGGCGCGGCGCGGCGCCTGCTCCTCGCGCGGGGCGCGCTGCTCTTCGGCGGCCGCCTCGAAGCCCTCGGCCTCGACGGCATGGCCATAGCCATTGCCATTGGCGCGGCCGTTGCGGTCCTCACGATCGCGGCGGGGCTGGCGCTCCTGGCGCTCCTCGCGCTCGCGGCGCGGCTGCTGGGCACGCTGCTCCTGCTGCTCGTCCGCTTCGTCGGCGCGATTGCCATCGGCCTCGACGTCGAAATCCTCGTCGTCGCCGTCGAAATCGTCACGCTGGCGGCGCTGCTGGTTCTGCTCCTCGAAGCGCGAGCGGCTCTCGCTCAGCACGCGGAAATAATGATCCGCGAACTGGAGATAATATTCGGTGTTGACCCGATCGCCCTGCATCTGGGCATCGCGCGCCAGATTCTTGTACTTCTCGAGCAGCTGGGCGGCGTTGCCGCGCGCACGGTTGTCGATGCGGTTCCCGTTACCCTGGCCGGGGTTGCCACCCTGGCGCTGCTGCTGCCCGCCACGACCACGACGGCGGCCGGCCTGACGATTGTTCATCAAGGTCTGTATGTCCTGTCTTGTTTACGCTGTCCGTCGGTCCAATTCCTGGGTCCCGGATGCAGTTTACAAATGCGCGCCAACGCCTCGGGAGGCGCGAGTCGCCTGCCATGGCCACCGGACTGCAGCGGCTATCATGACCTGAATCGGGGCTGTGCTTTTCACGGCCCAAGTTTCAACGGCTTGGTTGAAAGTGCCCTACCCCGTCGCTGTCTTAGCCGGTGCAGCACCAATGTCCAAGCAGAAATATGTGTCGTTTTAGCGTCTTTTCAAGTCAGCAGCAGCGCGCGCGGCCGCTCTCCCAGATCCTTGTACAGCGTCACGGCGAAACCGCCATTCCGGGCAATCGCGGATACCGGCTCGGCCTGGGTCCAGCCGATCTCCAGCACCGCGCCGCCGCCGGGGGCAAGCAGGCGGCGGAGGTCGGGAATGATCCGGCGATAATCGTCGAGCCCGTCCGCGCCCGCGAATAGCGCCGAGCCGGGCTCATGGAGGCGGACCTGCTCGGGCAGGCCCTCCTGCGTCCCGATATAGGGCGGGTTGGCCAGGATCAGGTCGAACCGCGCCTCGATTCCCCGGCCCCAGTCGCCGTGCTGGAAGCCGGCGCGCGCCGCCATCCCCAATGCCGCGGCGTTGCGCCGGGCATAATCGAGCGCGACATTCGAAGCGTCCACGCCCAGCCCCTGCGCCTCGGGCCATTCGGCGAGCGCGGCGAGCAGCAGCGTGCCCGGGCCGGTGCCGAGATCGAGGATGCGCGCCGGCGCCCGCGCGCCGAAATATTCGATCGCCGCCTCGATCAGCGTCTCGCTGTCGGGGCGCGGGATCAGCACGCCGGGGCCGACCGCCAGCTCGATCGTCCAGAAGGCGCGGCGGCCGGTGATATACGCCACCGGCTCATGCGCCAGCCGCCGCGCGACCAGCGCTTCGAGATCCTCGGGCACGGGATCGCCGAGGTGGCGCAGGATCATCGCCTCGCGCGACACGCCCAGGGCATGCGCCACCAGCAGCTCGGCATCGAGCCGGGGGGAATCGGAGACGGGCTCGAGGCGCTTCGTCGTATCGATCAGCGCGCCGCCGACTCCCTCCGGGGAGCTACCCATCCAGCTGCGCCAGCCGGTCCGCCTCGTCCTGGGCGACGAGCGCGCCGATCAGTTCGTCCAGCTCGCCTTCCATCACTTCGGGCAGGCGGTGGAGCGTCAGGTTGATGCGATGATCGGTCACGCGCCCCTGGGGGAAATTATAGGTCCGGATGCGCTCCGAGCGATCGCCCGAGCCGACCATCGATTGCCGCGCACCCGCCCGCGCCGAGGCAAGCCGGTCGCGCTCGGCCTCGTACAGGCGGGTGCGCAGCACCTTCATCGCCTTGGCCTTGTTCTTGATCTGCGAGCGCTCGTCCTGCTGGATCACGATCGTGCCGGTCGGCAAGTGGGTGATGCGCACCGCCGAATCGGTGGTGTTCACGCCCTGCCCGCCCGGGCCCGACGCCCGGTAGATGTCGATGCGCAGGTCCTTGTCGTCGATCCGGATATCGGCCTCTTCGGCTTCCGGAAGCACCGCCACCGTTGCCGCCGACGTGTGGATGCGCCCGCCCGCCTCGGTGGCCGGCACGCGCTGCACCCGGTGCACGCCGCTCTCGAACTTCAGCTTGGCGAACACGCCGGTGCCGGTGACGCTGAGCACCACTTCCTTGAACCCGCCGAATTCCGATTCGGACGAGGAGATCAGCTCGATCTTCCAGCCCATCCGGTCGGCATAGCGCTGGTACATGCGCAGCAGGTCGCCGGCGAACAGCGCGGCTTCGTCGCCGCCCACGCCGGCGCGGATCTCGAGCATCGCCGGGCGCGCATCGGCCGCATCCTTGGGCAGCAGCGAGAGGGCCAGCCCGCGCTCGGCATCGGCCAGCGCTGCCTCATTGGCGCGGAGCTCCTCCGCCGCCATCGCGCGCAGTTCCTCGTCGGGCTCCTGCGCCATCAGCGCGAGCGATTCGGCCTCGGTGCGCAACCGCCGGACCTCGCCCGCGGCGAGCGCCACCGGCTCGATCTCGGCATATTCCTTGGAGACGGCGACGAACCTGTCGCCCGACAGGTCGCCAGTCGCCATCTGCGCCTGCAACTCGTCGCGCCGCGCCTCGATCGCGGCGATGCGGTCGGCGGGGATCTTCATCGGGCGACGCCCGAAACCAGCGTCGCGACCGCATCGGCGTCCACCGCATCGCCATCGATCACCCGCTGCGCGATCGATAGCTCGCCATCGCGCTGCTGGAACGAGACCGTCATCGCCGGGTTCGCCTTCATCGCGCGGTCATAGCGCTTCTTGGGGCTGCCGCTCGCGAACAGCTCGGCGCTGAAGCCGGCATTGCGCAGCCCCGCCAGCAGGCCGATCGCGGCTGCCTCGCTGCCCGCTGCCTCGACGACGACAGCAACCTGCATACGCTCCGCCGCCGGCTCGGCGATCAGCATTCCCAGCCGCTCGACGCCCGCCGCCCAGCCCACGCCCGGCGTCTCGGGGCCGCCGAGATTGCCGACCAGCCCGTCATAGCGGCCGCCGGCCAGCACGGTGCCCTGCGCGCCCAGCCGGTCGGTGACGAACTCGAAGGCGGTGTGGCGATAATAATCGAGCCCGCGGACGAGGCGGCTGTTGCGCGTCCATGGCACGCCGGCCGCGTCGAGCCCGTCGGTGACGGCCTTGAAGAAGGTCGCGGCTTCCTCGGTCAGATAGGCATCGATGTCCGGCGCGCCGTCGGCGATCGGGCGGTCCTGCGGATCCTTCGAATCGAGGATGCGCATCGGGTTCTTCTCGAGCCGGACGAGGCTGTCCTCGCTCAGCTGGTCCCGGTGCGCCTCGAAATGCGCGACCAGCGCGGTGCGCCATGCCTCGCGCGTCTCCGCGTCGCCCAGCGTGTTGAGCTGGAGCGTCACGCCCTCGATGCCCAGTTCGCGCAGCAGCTGGTCGGCAAGGACGAGCAACTCGACATCGGCAGCCGGCTCGGCGGCACCCAGTATCTCTGCGTCGAGCTGGTGGAACTGGCGGAAGCGGCCCTTTTGCGGGCGCTCGTAGCGGAACACCGGGCCGCTGGTGACGAGCTTGAGCGGCGCATATTGCTGCCAGCCCTCGGTGACATAGGCGCGGCAGATGCCGGCGGTGAATTCGGGGCGCAGCGTGATCAGGTCGCCGCCCTTGTCCTCGAAGGTGTACATCTCCTTCGAGACGACGTCGCTGGTCTCGCCCATCGAGCGGGCGAACACGCCCGTCGCTTCGAACACCGGGATGTCGACGCGCTGGAAGCAATAGAGCTTGCGGACATGGTCGAAGGTTTCGAGGACGCGGGCGAACCTGCGCTGATCCTCGCCGAAAATGTCCTGGGTGCCCCGGATGCGGTTGGGCGTTTCAATGCGTGCCATATTGGCGCGCGCCAATAGGCCGGTTCCGCCCGGGCCGCAACGCGGGAGATTGCAGGGCCGCCATAACCGCAGGGAACCTTGCCATAACCGGGCAATTGTTGCGCCATGTATCCAATCGTGGAAACGTGCCGTCTGCCGGAGGGGTGTTTCGCGTTTCCGGCACATTTCTTGTGTTGCACCTGCACAAGGCGCTGCCCAAGAGCATTCGTTACAAGAACCGCGCCCGAGTCGGCGCCCTGATCCGGGTTGAAGAATTGCACCGAATCACCCCTGGCGGCGCGTGCCGACCTTCCTTTGCCCTGCTCGCCACCGCGCTGCTCCTCGCATCCTGCGGGAGTGGCGGCCAGACCGCGCAGAAAAAGGGCGCCGGCGGCCCGCCCCAGGTGGGTTTCGTGGTGGTCCAGCCGGGCCAGGTGCCGGTGGTCGCGGAACTGACCGGGCGCGTGAACCCCTATCAGGTTTCCGAGATCCGGCCGCAGGTGGCCGGGATCGTGCGCAAGCGCCTCTTCACCGAGGGCACGATCGTCCGCCAGGGGCAGACGCTCTACCAGATCGATCCCAGCCTCTATTCCGCCAGCGTCGCCGAGGCGGCGGCCAATCTGCAGAACGCCCAGGCCAATGCCGAGGCGACGCGGATCCGGGCGGATCGCTACAAGCCGCTCGCCGAGGCCGAAGCGGTGTCGAAGCAGGACTATACCGATGCGGCGGCCGCCGCCCGCCAGGCGAACGCGCAGGTCGCCCAGACCGGCGCGCAGCTGCGCACCGCGCGGATCAACCTGCACTTCACGCGCGTCCCCGCGCCGATCACCGGCCGCATCGGCCGCTCGCTGGTCACCGAAGGCGCGCTGGTGACGAGCAACCAGGCCGATCCGCTCGCCGTGATCCAGCGGCTCGACCCGATCTTCGTCGACATCCAGCAATCGAGCGGCGAGCTGCTCGCGCTGCGCCGCGCGCTCGCGCAGCAGGGCGTGACGCCGGGCAGCGCCGGCGTGCGCCTCAAGCTCGAGGACGGCAGCGAATATGGCACCACCGGCACGGTCGAATTCTCCGAAGTGATGGTCGACCAGAACACCGGCACCGTCACGCTGCGGGCGCGCTTCGCCAATCCCGAGGGGATCCTGCTGCCGGGCATGTTCGTCCGCGCGGTCTTCACCCAGGCGATCGACACGCGCGCCTTCCTGGTGCCGCAACAGGCCGTGTCGCGCGACGCCAGGGGCGCCGCCCAGCTCTGGGTGGTCGGGCCCGACAACAAGGCGGTGCGCCGCGACGTGACCGCCGAGCGCACCCAGGGTGCGTACTGGGTCATCACCCAGGGGCTCAACCCCGGCGACAAGGTGATCACCCAGGGCATCGCCAATCTGAAGCCCAATGCCGATATCCGCCCGGTCCCGGCCGACACGCCGCAGAAGATCGAGCCGCCCCGCAAGGACCAGGGCGCCGGCGCATCCAAGTCGAAGGGCGGCTGAGCACCCATGTCGCGCATCTTCATCGATCGCCCGATCTTTGCCTGGGTGATCGCGATCATCACCATGCTGATGGGCTTGGGCGCGGTCTTCTCGCTGCCGATCGCGCAATATCCCGACATCGCGCCGCCCCAGGTCAACATCCGCGCCACCTATCCCGGCGCCTCGGCCGAGACGGTGCAGAACTCGGTGACTCAGATCATCGAGCAGAACCTGACCGGCATCGACGGCCTGCTCTATTTCAGCTCGTCTTCCACCTCGCGCGGGCAGGTGACGATCAGCGCCACCTTCGACAAGGGCACCGATCCCGACATCGCCCAGGTCCAGGTGCAGAACCAGGTTCAGGCCGCGCTGTCCCGCTTGCCCAACCAGGTGCAGCAGCAGGGCGTGCGCGTCACCAAGTCCAACCCGGACACGCTGCTGCTCGTCGGCGTCTATGACGAGACCGACAAGCGCACCAATCGCGACGTGTCCGACTGGCTCTCGTCCAACCTGCAGGACACGCTGTCGCGCCTGCCGGGCGTGGGCGACGTCAACGTGTTCGGCTCGCCCTATGCGATGCGCATCTGGCTCAACCCGTCGGCGCTCGCCAGCTACGGCCTGATGCCGAGCGACGTGGTGAACGCGATCACCAGCCAGAACACCGAGGTCGCCGCCGGCGAGATCGGCGGCCAGCCGATGCCGCCCGGCCAGATGCTGAACGCGACGGTGACCGCCCAGTCGCGGCTCCAGACGCCGGAGCAGTTCGCCAAGATCATCCTGAAGACCCAGACCAACGGCGCGCACGTGCTGCTGAAGGACGTGGCGCGGATCGAGCTGGGCGCGGAGAACTACAACGCCGTCAGCCGCGTCAACGGCCATCCCGGCTCGGGCATCGCGATCAGCACCGCGCCCGGTGCCGACGCGCTGAAGACGGCGGACCTGATCAAGGCGACGGTGGCGGAAGCGGCCAAGGACTTCCCCCAGGGCTTCAACTACGCCTATGCCAACGACACCACCGAGTTCATCAAGCTCTCGATCGAGGAAGTGGTGAAGACGCTGGTCGAGGCGATCGCCCTCGTCGTCATCGTGATGTTCGTGTTCCTGCAGAGCTGGCGCGCGACCCTGGTGCCGATGATCGCGGTGCCGGTGGTGCTGCTCGGCACCTTCGCGGTGTTCTACGCGCTCGGCTATTCGATCAACACGCTAACGTTGTTCGGGCTTGTGCTGGTGATCGGCCTGCTCGTCGACGACGCGATCGTCGTGGTCGAGAATGTCGAGCGCCTGATGGAGGAGGATCCCGACCTCACTCCGCGCGAGGCGACGATCAAGTCGATGGACCAGATCCAGATCGCGCTGGTGGCGATCGCGCTGGTGCTGTCCGCCGTGTTCCTGCCGATGGCGTTCTTCGGCGGATCGACCGGCGTGATCTACCGGCAATTCTCGGTCACCATCGTCTCGGCGATGGTCCTGTCGGTGCTGGTCGCGCTGATCCTCAGCCCGGCACTGACCGCCACGGTGCTGAAGCGCAAGCAGGACATGCCCGCGCCCGGCAGCGGCTGGTTCTCGCGCCGCGTGCCCTTTCTCGGCCGCTGGACCCGCACCGGCATGGAGAAGTTCAATCACGGCTTCGAGTGGACGGTCGAGCGCTACACCCGCACCATCACCTATGTCGTCGATCGCAAGTGGATCTTCCTGCTGATCTACCTGCTGGCCTGCGCGGTGCTGGTGCTGATGTTCTATCGCCTGCCCACCGGCTTCCTGCCGACCGAGGACCAGGGCGCCGCCAGCGTGCAGTTCCGCCTGCCCGCCGGCGCGACCCAGGCCCGCACCCAGGAGGTCCAGCTCGCGATCGAGAAATATCTGCGCGAGCAGGAGGGCAGGAACGTCCGCACCATCTTCACCGTCACCGGCGGCGGCGGCGGAGGCGGCGCCAGCGGCCAGAATACCGGCCAGGGCTTCGTCAACTTCGTCTCGTGGGACGATCGCCCGGGCAAGGCGAACGGCGCCGACGCCATCGTCCAGCGCGCGGCGACCGCCTTCCGCAACTTCCGCGACGCCCAGGTCTTCGCGCTGGTGCCGCCCGCGATCCGCGGCCTCGGCCAGTCGAACGGCTTCACGCTCGAACTGCAGAATGCCAGCGGCATGCCGCGCACCGACTTCGTCGCCGCGCGCGACAAGCTGCTCGCCGCGGCCAATGCCGATCCCGATCTCCAGGCCGTGCGCCTGTCGGACCTGCCGGACGTCTCGACGCTCAACATCCAGATCGACCAGGAGAAGCTGGCGGCGCTAGGTCTCACCCAGGCAGACGTCAACAACACCCTGTCGACCGCCTGGGGCGGCCGCTACGTCAACGACTTCATCGACCGCGGCCGCGTGAAGCGCGTCTATGTCCAGGGCGACGCGCCCTATCGCGCCGATCCGCAGAATCTCGGCGACTGGTTCGTGCGCGGCGCCGACGGCAAGATGACGCCCTTCTCCTCCTTCGCGACGATCAGCTGGGCGACCGCGCCCACCACCGTCTCGCGCTTCCAGGGCATCTCCTCCTTCGAGTTCCAGGGCCAGCCGGCCCCGGGCAAGAGCTCGGGCGACGCGATGAAGCGCATGGAGGAACTCGCGGCGCAGATCCCGGGCACCAGCATCGCCTGGGCCGGACTTTCCTATCAGGAGCGGCTGGCCGGCGGGCAGGCGCCGCTGCTGTACGGCGTCTCGCTGCTCATCGTGTTCCTGTGCCTGGCCGCACTGTACGAGAGCTGGTCGATCCCGGTCGCCGCGATGCTGGTGGTGCCGCTCGGCCTGATCGGCGCGGTGTTCGCGGTGACGCTGCGCGGCCTCCAGAACGACGTCTATCTGCAGATCGGCCTGCTCACCACCATGGGCCTGGCGGTGAAGAACGCCATCCTGATGATCGAGTTCGCCGAGCGTGCCGAGAAGGAAGGCAAGCGCGTGATCGAAGCCGCGATCGAAGCAGCGCGCATCCGCTTCCGCCCCATCGTGATGACCAGCCTGGCCTTCATCTTCGGCGTGCTGCCGCTGGCGATCTCCACCGGCGCGGGCGCGAACAGCCGCATCGCGATCGGCACCGCGGTGATCGGCGGCATGCTCACCGCGCTGATCCTGGCCATCTTCTACATCCCGCTGTTCTTCGTGCTCGTCCGCCGCGGCGTGCGCGATGCGCTCAAGGCGCTGCGCGAACGGCGGGCCCGCAAGCGGGAGGCGCAGGCATGAAGCGCGCGGTTCTGACCCTGCTCCTCGGCACGGCGCTCGCCGGCTGCTCGATGGCGCCGAAATATGCCCGGCCCGAAGCCCCGGTGCCGCCCGGCTGGCCGGCGGGCGATGCCTATCTGAAGGCAAATGAAACGGCGCTGCCCAGCGTCACCTGGCAGGACATCTTCAAGGATCCGCGCCTCCAGAAGCTGATCGAGCAGGCGCTGGCCAATAATCGCGACCTGCGCATCGCCGCCGCCAACATCGCCGCGGCGCGCGCGCAATATCGCATCCAGCGCGCCGACCGGTTCCCCGAGCTCGATGCCGGCGCGGGGGCCACCGTTTCGCACGGCAGCAGCACCGGCGCCGTCACCACCGGCGGCACGCGCACCAATTTCTCGGGCAATGTCAGCATACCCGCCTTCGAGCTCGATCTGTTCGGCCGCGTCGCCTCGCTCACGCGGGCCGAGCAGGACCGCTGGTTCGCGACCGAGGCGGCGGCACGCGCCACCCGGCTGACGCTGATCGGCGACATCGCCGCCGCCTGGCTCAACCATGCGGCGGACGCCAGCCTGCTCGCGATCGCCGAGAGCACCGCGGCCAATGCCGAGCGCGCGGTGGCGCTCACCGATCGGCGCCTGAAGGGCGGTATCGCGCCGCGCACCGACCTTGCCCAGGCGCAGCAGATCCTGGCCACCGCCCAGTCCGACGTGGCGGCGCAGAAGACCGCGCTGGCGCAGGACGTCAACGCGCTCCGGCTGCTGGTCGGCGCCGAGACCGATGCCGCGCTGCTTTCCTCCACGATCGAGGAAGCCGCCCCCACCGTCGCCGAGCTGCCCGCCGGCGTCGATTCGGGCGTGTTGCTCCGCCGTCCCGACGTGGTGCAGGCCGAATATACGCTGCGCGCCGCCAATGCCGAGATCGGCGCCGCCCGCGCCGCGCTCTTCCCGCGCATCTCGCTGACCGGCCTGCTCGGCTTCGCGAGCAACGCGCTGACCGGGCTTTTCTCGGGCAACGGCTTCAACTGGTCGGGCGGGGCGAGCGCCAGCTATCCGATCTTCAACGCCGGCGCCGGCCGCGCGGGCGTGGAGCGGAGCGAGGCGCAGCGCGACGCAGCGCTCGCCAGCTACGAAAAGGCCATCCAGACCGCCTTTCGCGAAGTCGCCGACGCCCTGGCGCGGCGCGGCACCATCGCCGACCAGCTGAAGGCGGACACGGCCAACATGGCCGCGGCCCAGGACAATTATCGCCTCGCCGACACGCGCTATCGCGGCGGGATCGACAATTTCCTGGCCAGCCTGGTCGCGCAGCGCTCCTATTATTCCGCCCAGCGCGGACTGGTGAACACCCGGCTCGTCGAGGCGACCAACCTGGTGACGCTCTACCGCACGCTCGGCGGCGATTCGCTGCTGACGATGACGCCCGCGGGGCCACGGGCGGCCGCGCCCTAGCGTCATCTGGCTCACCCTTCCACCCTCCCCCCTTCCCCGCTATCGGTTGCGAAGCGAAACGGGAGTGGAAGATGGCCTACGAGACGATCCTGACCGAGCGGACCGGCGACGTGCTGGTGGTCACGCTCAACCGGCCCGATCGGCTCAACGCCGCCCCGCCCGCGATGTTCGACGAGATCCGCGACGCGCTGGCCCGGCTGGACGGCGCCCGCGCGGTGCTGCTCCAGGGGGCCGGCCGGGCCTTCTGCTCGGGCGCCGACGTGGCGAGCGGCGCGCTCGCCTCGGGCGATCCGGCCGCGGCGACCCATGCCGCGTTGACCGATCACTACAACCCCACGATCCTTGCCGTCGCGCGGCTGGGCGTGCCGGTAGTGAGCGCGGTGCGCGGCCCTGCCGCCGGCATCGGCTGCAGCCTGGCGCTGGCCGCCGATTTCTGCGTGGCGAGCGACACCGGCTATTTCCTCCAGGCCTTCGTCAATATCGGCCTGGTTCCCGATGGCGGGGCGACCTGGCTGTTGCCGCGCCTGGTCGGCCGCTCGCGCGCGGCGGAGATGATGCTGCTGGGCGAAAAGCTGCCGGCGATGAAGGCGCGCGACTGGGGCCTGGTCCACAGCGTCGTCTCGGACGAGCAACTGGAGCATGAGGCGCTGGCGCTGGCCGCCCGCCTTGCCGCCGGCCCCACCGTGGCGCTCGGCCTGATCCGCAGGGGCATCGGCCAGGCGCTCGAATCGACGCTGGAGGAAACGCTGGCGATGGAAGCCAACCACCAGCGCAGCGCGCGCGGCAGCGCCGATTCCATGGAGGGCGGCCTGGCCTTCCTCCAGAAGCGCAAGCCGAACTTCACCGGGAAATAGCCTGCGAGGTTGACCGGCCGGGGGCGGCTGTGGCACTCGGCCCTCGGCTCGCGGGTATAGCACAATGGTAGTGCAGCAGCCTTCCAAGCTGAATACACGGGTTCGATTCCCGTTACCCGCTCCAGCCTCCCGTCCGGCGAACCCGTGTTCCTTGTGACGCTCCGCCCTGCCGGGCTACGCGCCCTTGTGGCGCTCCGCCCTGCCGGGCTACGCGCCCTTGTGGCGCTCCGCCCTGCCGGGCTACGCTAGTGGTTCGATTCCCGTTACCCGCTCCAAGCCCTTCAAGCGATGACCGACACGAAAGCCCCTCTCGCACTCTATGTGCACTGGCCGTTCTGCGTGTCGAAATGCCCCTATTGCGACTTCAACAGCCATGTCCGCGAGAGCGTCGACCAGGCTGCCTGGCGCGCGGCCATGCTCGCCGACCTGGCGCACGAGGCGGAAGCGCTGGCCGGCCGCCGGCTCGGTTCGATCTTCTTCGGCGGCGGCACCCCCTCGCTGATGCCGCCCGAGACCGTCGCCGCGGTAATCGAAGCGGCGGAGGCCCATTGGGGCTTCGAACCCGGCATCGAGATCACGCTGGAAGCCAACCCCTCCTCCGTGGAGGCCGCGCGCTTCGCCGACATCGCATCGGCCGGCGTCAATCGCGTCTCGCTGGGGCTGCAGGCGCTCGACGACGACGACCTGCGCTTTCTCGGCCGGGCGCATGGCGTCGAGGAAGGCCTGGCGGCGCTGGCCACCGCGCAGCGCGCCTTTGGCCGCGTCAGCTTCGACCTGATCTATGCCCGGCCGGGCCAGACGCTGGCCGGCTGGGAAGCGGAACTGCGCCGCGCCCTGTCCTTCGGCACCGAACATCTCTCGCTCTACCAGCTCACCATCGAACCCGGCACGCGCTTCGCCACGTTGTTCGAAAAGGGCGAGCTCGCCGCCTATGATCCCGACGCGGCGGCGGACCTGTTCGAAGCGACGCGTACAATCGCCGCGGCGGCCGGGCTGCCGGCCTATGAAGTCTCCAACCATGCCCGGCCGGGGGCGGAGAGCCGGCACAACCTCACCTATTGGCGCTATGGCGACTATGCCGGGGTCGGCCCCGGCGCGCATGGCCGGCGGAACGGCGTGGCCACGCTGCGGCGGAAAAAGCCCGAAAACTGGCTCGCGGCGATCGCGCGCAACGGCCATGGCATCGAGCGCGAGGACCCGCTCGACCCGCACGACCGCGGCGTCGAGGCGCTGCTGATGGGCCTGCGCCTGGCCGAGGGCGTCGACCTGGCCGGGGTGCCGGGCGCCCCGCTCGACCTGAAGGCGCTGGCAGGAATGGAAGCGCAGGGCCTGATCGCCCGCGCCGGCAGCCGGCTGATCGTGACCGATGCGGGGATGCCGGTGCTCGAGGCGATCCTGCGCGAGCTGGTGGTTACCTAATTCCTCCTCGCGCTTGCTCGGGGAGGAACCATATCAGCCGCCGAACCCGGTCGGCGCGGGCGAGATCGTCACTGTCGTCCCCCCCTTCACTTCCTGCACCTCGAGCGCGCGCTCGGCGATGCCGTCGCGGCCGAAGCGGAAGGCGCCGTCCAGGCCGCCGAACCCGTCGGGCGCGACCAGGCGGCGCTCGGGGAAGATGTCCCCCGGCCGCCATTCGCGGGCGATGCGCACGGTGAGCAGCACCGCGTCATAGCCGAGCGTCGAGAGGCGATAGGGCGCAGCGCCGAAGCGCGTGCGGTACTTGGTCGCATAGGTCCGGTAGTAATTGTCGGGCACGCTGGCGAACCAGGCCCCGTTCAGCACCGCGTTCGAACCGATCGCCGAATCGGTGTTCCACAGCTCGGTGCCGAGGATCCGCGACGCCTTGCCCCCCGCCGACTTGCGGATGATCGGCGCCGCCGTCACGCCGCTCGCGCCCGAGCCGGCGATCAGGACCGCCTGATAGGGCGTGCGCGAAAGCTTGGTGATCGCGCTGGTCATCGAGCCGGGGCGGCCGTCATAGGTTTCCATCGCCAGCACCTTGCCGCCCTGGTCCTCCACGGCGCGCAGGAAGCTGGTCGAGGCACGCTCGCCATAGACGCCGGACGTCATCAGCCCGACGAAGTTGGTGACGCCCTGCGCCCGGGCATAGTCGACCACCCGCTCGATCGACTGGGCCGGCGAATAGCCGAGCAGATAGGTGCCGTTGCCCGCCACCGCCGTATCGTTCGAGAAGCTGAGCACCGGCACGCGCGCGGCCCGGGCGATCGGCGCCACTTCGCGCGCCTCCTCGGCGAGCAGCGGGCCGAGGATCAGCTTGTTGCCGTCGGCGATCGCCTGGCGCGCGGCGTTCGCGGCGCCGCCGGCGGTGTCGTAGGTGGTGATGCGCAGCACGTCCGACTTCGTGTCGAGGATCGCCAGCTGCGTCGCATTGGCGAGCGACTTGCCGACGCCGGCGTTCGGCCCGGTCATCGGCACGAGCAGGGCGACGCGGTGGCGCTCCACGTCCTGCGGCAGGCCCGGCGAGATCGGGCGAGTCGACGGCCGCTCGCGCGGCGCCTCCACCGTCGGCGCGGGGCGCGTCTCGGGGATCACTCGCGGCCCGCTGGCGCAGGCGGCAAGGAGGGCGGCGAGGCCCAAAGCGGCCCAGCGGAGGATGCCCCGTTGCGGATTCACGGTCGCGTCTGCCATTTACTCTCCCCGATGCACGCTGTTCTTACGCCCGGCCTCTATATCGTCGCCACCCCGATCGGCAATCTCGGTGACTTGTCGCCGCGCGCCTCCGAAATACTCCTGGGCGCCGATCTGGTTGCCGTCGAAGACAGCCGTGTGACAGCCGGCCTGTTCCGGCACCTGGGCGCGAAGGGGAAGATGATTCCCTATCACGACCATAATGCCGATGCGGTCCGCCCCGGCCTGGTCGCGCGCATGGCGACCGAGGCGATCGCGCTCGTCTCCGATGCGGGCACGCCGCTGATCTCCGATCCCGGCTTCAAGCTGGTGCGCGATGCGCGCGCCGCCGGCCATCCGGTGACGACGATTCCCGGCCCCTGCGCGGCGATCGCGGCGCTGACGCTGGCCGGGCTGCCGACCGATCGCTTCCTGTTCCTCGGCTTCCTGCCGGCCAAGCTGCATGCCCGGGCCGAAGCGATCGCCGAGATCGCCGGCGTGCGCGCCACGCTCGTCCTCTACGAATCGGGGCCGCGGCTCTCGGCCTGTCTCGCCGCGCTGGCCGAGGGGCTGGGCGACCGTGAGGCGGCGGTGGCGCGCGAGATCAGCAAGAAGTTCGAGGAATGCGTGACCGGCTCGCTCACCCAGCTGGCCGGGCGCTATGCCGAGGCCCCGCCTAAGGGCGAGATCGTGGTGGTGGTCGCCCCGCCGGGCGCCCCCGCGCCGGCCAGCGCCGACGATGCCGATGCCGCGCTCGCCGAAGCGCTCACTCGGCTCCCCGCGAGCAAGGCGGCGGGCGAAGTGGCAAAGAAGCTCGGGCTCGATCGCAAGGCACTCTATGCGCGGGCGATGGCGATGAAGGGATAGTCCGGCACGGATAGGGAAAGCCCCAATCCCGTCATCCCCGCAAAGGCGGGGATCCAGGGTTGCTGCGCGCATCGCTCCTGCCTCTGGCTCCCCGCCTTTGCGGGGATGACGCAATGGAGCAAAGGCCGCCTCAGGCGTATTCCTGCTCGAGCACGCGCATCTCGTCGGCGCCGGTAAGTTCGGCAAGGCGTTTGAGATACGTCTCCGCGAGCTGGCGGCGGCGCAGCGCGGCGGCCTCCGTCATCGCCCGCTTCGCGGCAGCGAGTTCCTGAGCGGCGCGACGCCGATAATAGCGTTCGTTGGATTCCATCAGAATGCGACCCCCCGAAAGCACCGATAAACCCGGTTCGGTGCGACTCGGTCTGGCGATGGTAACCAAAGTTATCCACAGGTGCGAGTCGTGAGGGGTAAAAGACCAACGGATCGCCGCGCTGCGGAAACGCGTGGCCGCGAAGGCGAGCGCCGCGCCGCCTGGTGGCTGTGGCTGAAAGGCTGGAAAATCCTCGATCGCCGGGTCCGCACTCCGGCCGGCGAAGTCGATCTGGTTGTGCGCCGCGGCAGCCTGATCGCCTTTGTCGAGGTCAAGACGCGCGCCACCGCGGCCGATCTCGATTTCGCGATCGACGAGCGCCGGCTTGCCCGCGTCGCCGCCGCGGCCGAGGTGCTGATGCCGCGCTATGCCGGCCCGGACGACGATATCCGGGTCGACGTGATCCTCATTGCCCCCGGGACGCCACCTCGCCATATCGAGAACGCCTGGATGGGGTGACTTATTCGAATAAGTCACCTAAGGCGTTCCCGAAGGAGGCCGAATGTCGCTCAATGTCGCCGTGCAGATGGACCCGCTCGACGCGATCAACATCGCGGGAGACTCGACCTTCGCGCTGATGCTCTCCGCCCAGGCGCGCGGCCACCGGCTGTTCCACTACAGCCCCGAGGACCTCAACTATTCGGCCGGCCGCGTCTGGACCCGCGCGCATCCGGTGACGGTGCAGCGCGTGGCGGGCGATCATTTCCGGTTCGAGGATCCGGTGTCGCTCGACCTGGGCGAGGAAGCCGATGTCGTGCTCATGCGCCAGGATCCGCCGTTCGACCTGGGCTATATCACCGCGACGCACCTGCTCGAGCGGATCGCGGACCGGACATTGGTGGTCAACGATCCCGCCAGCGTGCGCAACGCGCCGGAGAAGGTGTTCGTCCTCGACTATCCGCAGTTCATGCCGCCGACCCTCGTCACCCGCAGCCTGGACGAGGCGCGCGCCTTCCTGGCGGTGCACGGCGAAATCGTCATCAAGCCGCTGCACGGCAATGGCGGCAAGGCGATCTTCAAGGTGGGCCGCGACGGCGCCAACCTGTCCTCGCTGATCGAAGTGTTCAACACCGCCTGGCGCGAGCCGCACATGGTGCAGGCCTTCCTCCCCTCGGTGGCGGCGGGCGACAAGCGCATCGTGCTGGTCGATGGCGAAGTGGCCGGCGCGATCAACCGCATCCCGGGAGAGGGCGAGATCCGCTCGAACCTGGCGGTGGGCGGCAGCGCCGCCAAGACCGAGCTGACGGCGCGCGAGCAGGAGATCTGCGCGGTGCTGGGCCCGGAGCTGAAGCGGCGCGGGCTGCTGTTCGTCGGCATCGACGTGATCGGCGGCGAGTGGCTGACCGAGATCAACGTCACTTCCCCCACCGGCATCGTCGCGATCGACCGGTTCAACGGCACCGACACCGGCGCGCTGATCTGGCAGGCGATCGAGCGCCGCGTCGCCGAGCGGAGCTGATCGGCACCTTATGTGGGACGCGGCTTCCTGGGGCTATTGGGGCATCTTCTGGCTGATGGTGCTCGAGAATGTGATTCCGCCGATACCGTCGGAGGCGATCATGAGCGTTGCGGGCATCGCCGTGGCGCGCGGCGAGATGAACCTGGCGCTGGTGCTGCTCGCCGGCACCGCGGGCACGGTGCTGGGCAATCTCTTCTGGTGGGAGATCGGCCGGCGGCTGGGCTATAAGCGCCTGCGCCCGCTGGTCGACCGCTGGGGCCGCTGGCTGACGCTCGACTGGCACGAGATCGAGAAGCTCAAGACCTATTTCGACAAATGGGGCGGGCCCACCGTGCTGATCTTCCGCTTCATGCCGGTGGGCCGCACGATCATCTCGATCCCCGCCGGCCTGATGCACATGCCCTTCTGGCGCTTCGTCGGCTATACCGCCGGGGGCAGCCTGATCTGGAATGTCATCCTGGTGGGCGTGGGCTATGCGCTGGGCGCCACGATCGAGGATATCGAGCATTGGGTGGGGCCCGCGATCATCGCCATCGTCGCCGGGATCGCGCTGCTCTATGTCTGGCGGATCCTCACCTGGAAGCCGCGAGACTGATCCGGTCGAGCGCGGCCGCGATCCGCTGGGCATAGGCTTCCATCTGCGGGGCGAGCCCGGCGAGGCCGAGGCGCGACGCCGGATCCACGGCGCACAGCGTGCCGAAGAAGCTGCCGTCGCCGCGCAGGATCGGCCAGGAGATATAGCTGCGGAAGCCGTAGAGCGCCGGGGTATGATGCCGGCGCCATTCGGGATCGGCATCGACATCGTCGATATAGACGCCCTGCCCGCTCGCGCGGATCTCGTCGCAGATCGTGGTCTTGATCGCCAGTTCCTCGCCGGGGTTCAACCCGAACTCGATCTTGTCGAGCACCTGGCACGCCACCCAGCGATCGGCCGTGACGCGCGCCACCGCGGCGAAGCCCATGCCGGTGCGCTCGCACAATTCGGCAAGGATGGTCTCGACTTCGGGGATGCGCTGGATGTCCGCGACATCAGCGAGATAGGGATGGTCCATGCACCCGCCGTAGCGAAGCGGAGTCCCCGTGTAACTGATCGAAATCAGGCGCGGGGATGGGCGCTCCGATAGACGTCGAGCAGGTGCGCGGCATCGACGGCGGTATAGACCTGGGTCGAGCTGAGGCTGGCATGCCCGAGCAGCTCCTGCAGCGCGCGCAGATCCGCCCCCCGGCCGAGCAGATGCGTGGCGAAGCTGTGGCGCAGCGCGTGCGGCGTGGTGCGATCCGACAGGCCGAGCGCGGCCCGGGCGGAGCGAACCGACTTGCGGATCACCCCCGCCGGCATCGGCCCGCCCTTCGCGCCGCGAAACAGCGGCGCGTCGCGCGAGACGCCATAGGGGCAGGCGCGGGCATAGGCCTCGATCGCCTCGCGCACCTGGGGCAGCAGGGGGACGATCCGGGTCTTGTCGCGCTTGCCGGTGACGCGCATCGTCCGGCCCAGCGGGAGCACGGCGCCGGTGAGCCCCGTCGCCTCGCCGATGCGCAGCCCCGCGCCGTAGAGCAGCAGCAGCACCGCCCAGTCGCGCAACCCGATCCAGGGCTCGCGCGCCTCCTCCGAAACGGTCTCGGCAAGCGCGACCGCTTCATGCGGGGCGATCGGGCGGGGCACGCCCTTCTTCACGCGCGGCCCCCGGAGCCGGGGCAGTTCCGCATCTTCGCCGCCCGCGAACTTCAGGAAGCCGCGCACCGCCGAAAGCTCGCGCGCGGCAGAGGCGTTCGACAAGCCCTCGCCCCGGCGATGGGCGAGATAGGCGCGCAGGTCCGCGGCACTCGCCCGGCCGAGCGAATCGCGCGTGACCGGGCCGCCCCAATGCTGCTGGAGGAAAGCGACCAGCCGCTCGGCGGTGGCGCCATATGCCCGCACCGTATGTGCCGAACGCCGCCGGTCGCGCGCGAGATGCTGCGCATAGAGGAGCGGGAGGGCGGGTTCGGGCATGGGGGGAGCATATATCTCCCTCTCCCCTCTGGGGAGAGGGTCGGGGAGAGGGGCAGCGCGACAAGCAAGGCGCTTGCCTCTCGTTCTGCCCCTCTCCCGACCTCGCTACGCTCGGCCACCCTCTCCCCAATGGGAAGAGGGAGAAAAAGTCACCCGATCTTCTGACCGGTCTTGGCCCAGTCGGCCATGAAGGCGGCGATGCCGTTGTCGGTCAGCGGGTGCTTGACCAGCTGGCGGATCACGCTCGGCGGCGCGGTCATCACGTCGGCGCCGATCTTGGCGGCTTCGAGCACATGGATCGGGTTGCGCACGCTGGCGACCAGGATCTCGGTGTCGAAGGCGTAATTGTCGTAGATGGTGCGGATGTCGGCGATCAGGTCCATGCCCGGATAGCCGATATCGTCGTGCCGGCCGACAAAGGGCGAGATGAAGGTCGCGCCGGCCTTGGCCGCGAGCAGCGCCTGGTTGGCCGAGAAGCACAGCGTCACGTTGACCATCGTGCCGTCGTCGGTGAGCGCCTTGCACGCCTTGAGGCCGTCGATCGTCAGCGGCACCTTGACCGCGACATTGTCGGCGATCTTCCGGACGATCTCCGCCTCGCGCATCATGCCCTCGAAATCGAGCGCCACGACCTCGGCCGAGACCGGGCCCTCGACGATCTCGCAGATCTCCGCGACCACTTCGAGGAAATCGCGGCCCGCCTTGTGGATCAGCGAGGGGTTGGTGGTGACGCCGTCGAGCAGGCCGGTGGCGGCCAGGTCGCGAATGTCGGCGGTGTCGGCGGTGTCGGCGAAGAACTTCATCGGGAATCCCTTATGACATTTGCTGTCAGTCGTGCGTGAGCATCAGCTTTGCACGGCCGCCCTTAAGCCGATTCACCGTGACGCGATAGGTGCCCGGGCGCATCCGGTAATAGAGGATCTTGTGGATCGTCGAGCAGCGCGGCCCCCGGCGCTCCGACGCGATGCGCAACGCGCGCGGGTTGCCGGCGGCAAAGGCATCGATCCAGCCCGCGCGATCGATCGCGATGCCGACCGTGCCCGCCTTGCGGATGGCGATCCGCGCCTCGACGCTGCCGCCGCGCACCGGCAGCGTCACCGCATGGCCGGTATCCAGCCCGCGTCCGTCGCGCGTCCAGCCGGCCAGCGGGCGCGGAAGCCGCATGTCGAGCGTCGTGCAGCGGCCCTGCGCCGCCAGGCCCAGCGCCAGCATCGTCGTGAGAATCATCGCCCTGCTCCCCCATTTCGATCGCCACGATGTTCCACGGATGTTCCGGCGCCGGCAAGTAAAGCTTGCACCGGAATGAAGACGATGCGTTTAGGCGCGATGCGTTGGTGCGCCGTCCTGCCCCTGCTCCTTGCCGCCGCGCCCGCGCACGCGCAGCGGACCGACGACCAGCTCTGGCTGCAGGCGAGCGGCATCGTCCGCGTGGGCGAGCATGAAGAGGCGACGGTGGAGAGCATCGCCCGTTTCGGCGACCGTGCCCGGGGGCTGGCGCACACCGAGATCGGCGGGCTGTTCGCCTGGAAGCTGGGCAAGGTCGAGCTCGCCATCGGCTATCGCCACGTCGAGGATTTCGTCGGCGACCGGACGCTGCCGAACGAGGAGCGGCTGCGCCAGCACGTGATCGTCCCGCTCGGCGCCGGCTTCGCCACGCGGATCCGGCTCGAGCAGCGCTTCAACAGCTCGGGGCCGGAGATCGGCCACCGCGTGCGCGGCCAGCTTCGCTTCAACGCGCCGCTGGGCCGTACCGGGCTCGGCCTGTTCGCCACGCACGAGACGTTCCTCAATCTCAACACCACCGGCTGGGGCCAGCGCGGCGGGCTCGAGCGGGTGCGGGCCAATATCGGGCTGGGGGCGCCGGTGGGCCGCCAGCTGCGCGTCGAGATCGGCTATCTCAACCAGTATCGCTTCGGCCGCGCCGGCGCGCG
The DNA here is from genome assembly GCF_002127225.1 of Sphingomonas sp. IBVSS2. Classification (GTDB taxonomy): domain Bacteria; phylum Pseudomonadota; class Alphaproteobacteria; order Sphingomonadales; family Sphingomonadaceae; genus Sphingomonas. The sequence continues at coordinate 225,788 of NZ_NFUR01000005.1, read as the reverse complement.
CGACCAGATGGACCACGCGATGACGATCGGGCTGACGCTGCGGCCCTGAGCCTAGTCGCCGGTGACGAGCATCACCTTGGCCTGAGGCTTGGTGAGCTTGGCCAGGGTGAGGCGATAGAGGCCCGGCTGGAGATCGAAGCGGACGATCTTGCGGATCGTGGAGCAGGCGGGGCCGTGGCCGTGCTGCACCGACGCGAGCGGCTTCCCATCGGCGACGGACCCCGGCGGATTGCCCTCGATCGGCGCGATGTCGATCCAGCCTGGCTGGTCGAGCGCGATGCCGTAGCGGCCGGCCTTCTCGATGCGCAGGGGCACGCGCGTCATGCCCCCCGTCGCCACGGTACGCGGCGCGTTGCGGATCGCAGCCAGGGCATCGGCGACCGTCCTCACCTGGCCGGGCTTCTGCGTATCGAGCTTCGCCTGGTCCTCGGGCGAGATGCTGGCGAACACCACCGGCTTGGTGAGATCGTTGATGTTCCCGGACCCCCGCACGGCCCAGGCCGCGAGCGACGGCGGCAGCGCGGCGTCCATCGCGGTGCAGGCCGGGGCGGGATCGGTCTGGAGCAGCAGCGATGCGATGGCGAGGAACATGGGGCGAGTCTCCTTCGGCCCGCGGAATAGGGGGATTCCGTTTCGCTGGCAAAAGCCCATATGAGGACGTCCCATGTCCCGCGCCCGCGTCCTCGTCCTCCATCCCGCGCTCGGCCCGCTCGACTATCGCGTGCCCGCCGGCATGCAGGTCGCGCCGGGGTCGATCGTCGTCGTGCCGATCGGCCCGCGCCAATATGCCGGCGTGGTCTGGGAAGCCGAGCGGCTGCCGACCGAGGAGATCGGCGACAATCGCCTCCGCAACATCATGGCCGTCGCCGACGCGCCGCCGATCCCCGCATCGGTGCGCCGGCTGATCGAGTGGACGGCGGACTATTATCTGAGCCCGCCCTCGGCGGTGCTGGCGATGGCGCTGCGCACCTCCGCGGCGTTCGAGAGCGCGCCGACGATCACCGAATATCGCGCGACCGGCCAGGTGCCCGCCCGGCTCACCCCGCAACGCGCCCAGGCGCTGGAGCGGATCGGCGAACGGCAGGGGCTGGTGCGCGAGCTGGCCCTGGCCGCCGACGTCTCCGACGCAGTGATCCGCGGCCTGGTGAAGGCCGGTGCGATCGAGGCGGTGGTGGTCGATACCGATACCCCCTATCCGCTGCCCCGTCCCGATTTCGCCCCGCCCCGGCTCAACCCCGAACAGGCCGATGCCGCCGCGACGCTGCGCCAGGCGGTGGACGCGGCGACGTTCCAGCCCTTCCTGCTCGACGGGGTGACGGGATCGGGCAAGACCGAAGTCTATTTCGAAGCGGTCGCCGCGGCGCTGGCGGCGGGGCGGCAGACGCTGGTGCTGCTGCCCGAGATCGCGCTGACCGAGCCGTTCCTCACCCGCTTCGAGAAGCGCTTCGGCTGCGATCCGGTCGCCTGGCATTCGGGCCTGCGCACTTCGCAGCGGCGGCGCGCCTGGCGGGCGATCGCCAGCGGCGAGGCGATGGTGACGGTGGGCGCCCGCTCGGCGCTGTTCCTCCCCTATCCGAACCTCGGCCTGATCGTGGTCGACGAGGCGCACGAGACCAGCTTCAAGCAGGAGGACGGCGTCCACTACCATGCTCGCGACGTGGCGGTGATGCGCGGCCGGTTCGAATCCTGCCCGGTGATCCTCGCCTCTGCCACGCCCGCGATCGAGACGCGCCACCAGGTCGAGCTGGGCCGCTATGCGGAACTCAAGCTCCCCGGCCGCTACGGCGCGGCGGAAATGCCCGAGATCCTTCCCCTGGACCTGATCCAGGAGCCGCCCGAGCGCGGCCGCTGGCTGGCGCCACGACTGGTGCAGGCGATCGACGCGACGCTGGCCAGGGGCGAGCAGTCGCTGCTGTTCCTCAACCGGCGCGGCTATGCCCCGCTGACGCTGTGCCGGCATTGCGGCCATCGCTTCCAATGCCCGAACTGCACGGCCTGGATGGTCGAGCACCGGCTGCTGCGCCGCCTGTCCTGCCACCATTGCGGCCACACCATCCCGGCGCCCAGCCTGTGCCCCGAGTGCAAGAGCGAGGACACGCTGGTCGCCTGCGGCCCCGGCGTGGAGCGCATCGCCGACGAAGTGGCGGCGCTGTGGCCCGAGGCACGCACCGCCATCGTCACGTCGGACACGCTCTGGTCGCCCGCCAAGGCCGCCGAGTTCGTCGCGCGGATGGAGCATGGCGCGATCGACATCGTCGTCGGCACCCAGCTGGTCACCAAGGGCTATCACTTCCCCAACCTGACCCTGGTCGGCGTGGTCGACGCGGACCTGGGGCTGGACGGCGGCGACCTGCGCGCGAGCGAGCGGACCTTCCAGCAGATCATGCAGGTGGCCGGGCGTGCCGGGCGCGGCGAGAAGCCAGGCACCGTCTATATCCAGACGCACGCGCCCGACGCACCGGTGATGCGCGCGCTCGTCTCGGGCGATGCCGAGAGCTTCTATGCCGCCGAGGCCGAGGCGCGCCGCGACGCCGATGCGCCGCCCTATGGCCGCTATGCCGCGATCATCGTCTCGAGCGAGGACCGCGCCGCCGCCGAGGAAGCCGCGCGGATGATCGGCCGCACCGCGCCCGAGATCGGCGAGGACATGCACGTCTACGGCCCCGCGCCCGCCCCGCTGGCGATGCTGCGCGGCCGCCACCGCTACCGGCTGCTCGTCCATGCCCGGCGCAGCTTCGACGTGCAGCAGGTGCTGCGCGACTGGCTGGGCGGCCTGGCCTGGAGCCCCAAGGTGCGCGTGGCCGTGGACGTCGATCCCTATAGCTTCGTCTGACCGGAAGCGGGCCCGGCCGCCCCATCCCGCAACGTCACCGATTGACGAGCCGGCCGCAGTTCATAAACTCGGTCGATCGGGGGGAAGAATCATGCGTCGTCATCTGTTGCTCGCCACTTCGCTGCTACTGCCGTCCTTCGCGCACGCCGCCGACTGGTACGAAGGCAGCTCCAAGCATTTCATCGTCTATTCGGAAGGCTCGCCCGAGCAGGTCGCGGCGGCGACCGAATCGCTCGAGCGCTTCGACCAGGCGCTGCGGACGATCACCGGCACGCCGGACAAGCCGCTCAGCCCGAACCTGCGCGTCACCGTGTTCATGCTCGACGACGTCGATGCGATCCGGAGGCTTTCCGGCAGCCACTCGATCGCCGGCTATTATCAGGCGCGCGCCTCCGGCCCGATGGCGTTCGCGCCGCGCAAGACCAGCGGCGAGCTCAACGCGCGGACGATCCTGCAGCACGAATATGCCCATAGCTTCATGTTCGCGAGCTGGCCCAGCGCGGTGTTCGCCAAATGGTTCGTCGAGGGGTTCGCCGAGTTCGTCGGCACCGCCAGCTACCGGACCGACGGCACGCTGACGTTCGGCGCGCCGCCGGAATATCGCAAATACGGCATCAACCAGACCAACCAGATCCCGGCCAGCCAGCTGCTGATGCTCAACCCGGGCAAGCTCGACGACCTGCAGACCCATATCCTCTATGGCCGCGGCTGGCTGCTGACCCATTATGCGCTGCTCGGCGGCCACGGCAAGGAACTGGCCGACTACATCACGCTGAGCAACGAGGGGAAGAGCGCCGAAGCGGGCCGGGCCTTCGGGAATCCGAGCGACCTCGACTACAAGCTCAACCGCTATATCTCGGGCAAGACGCTGCCGCTGCTGCGCCTTTCCAAGGACCAGGTCGTCGTCGGCAAGGTCACGCTGCGCAAGCTCGGCGCCGGCGAGATCGCCACCCTGCCGGCGCGGCTGCGCTCGAGCAGCGGCGTGACCACGGAAACCGCGCCCGAAGTCGCCGAGCTCGCGCGCCGGCTGGCCGCCCCCTATCCTACCGACGCCGCGGCGCAGAACGAGCTGGCCGAAGCCGAGTTCGACGCCAAGAACTATGCCGCCGCCGAAGCGGCCGCCGATCGCGCGCTGGCCGCCGATCCCAAGTCGATCCACGCCCTGCTCTACAAGGGCATGGCGCAGATGGAGGTCGCCAAGGCCGCCGGCGACACCAACCCCGAGCGCTGGAAGGCGATCCGCGGCCATTTCCTCAAGGCGAACAAGCTGGACACCGACTATCCCCAGCCGCTGGTGCTGTTCTACGAGAGCTTCGCCGCGGCCAAGCAGGCGCCGACGCCCAATGCGCGGAACGGATTGCTCGGCGCCTATGTGCTGGCGCCGTTCGACACCGGCCTGCGCGTCACCGCGGGCAAGGTGCTGCTCGAGATGAAGGACGCCAAGGCCGCGCGCGTCGCCTTCGAGCCGGTGGCCTACAGCCCGCACGCGCCGGCCGACAATGTCGCGCTGAAGGTCCTCACCGCGCTCGACGAGAAGGGGACCGAAGGCGCGCTCGCCGTGCTCGCCGAGGCCGACGCCAAGGCGAAGAAGGCCGCCGAGGACGCGGAGAAGAAGAAAAAGGGCTGAGACCCCGCCACCTCCGCGGGCCCCGGCTTGAACCGCCGGGGCTTTTGCCCGAAAGCTGCCGGCCAAACGGAGGTTCGGGTTCGATGATGCGTCGGTTGCTTATCGTGGTGGCGCTGCTCTTCGCATGGGTGGCCCCGGCGCATGCCGACGACATCTCCGCCTCGGCCCGCGGCGTGGTGCGCATCGTCACCATCGCGGTGGTCGATGACGAAGTGGTCGGCTTCGGCCATGGCAGCGGCTTCGCGGTGGCGCCCAACCGGGTGGTCACCAATGCCCATGTCGTCGACCTCGCCTCGCGCTATCCCGACAATGTCGTGATCGGCGTCGTCCCTTCGGAAGGCGACAAATCCTATCAGGGCAAGGTGATCAAGATCGACCAGGCCCGCGACCTGGCGCTGATCGAGTTCACCGGCGTGCGCCTGCCGCCGCTCACCTTGTTCGGCGGCAGGATCTCCGATGGCGATTCGCTCGTCGCGCTCGGCTATCCGGGCAATGTCGACGTCGCCACCGCGCGCTCGGCGGCGGATTTCATCAAGCCCCAGTCGCCGGTGCGCTCGCAGGGCGGGTTCGCCGGCCTCCGCCAGCTGAGCGGCGTGAGCGTGCTGCTCCACACCGCCAGCATCGCGCGCGGCAATTCGGGGGGGCCGCTGCTCGATCGCTGCGGCCGGGTGCTGGGCGTCAATTCGGCGATCACGCACAATGACGAAGGCGATTCGACCTTCGCCTTCGCCATTGCCGGCAGCGAGCTGGCCGCCTTTCTCGGCGAGGCGAAGCAGCCCTTCGCCACCGTCGACATCCCCTGCACCTCGGTCGAGGAGCAGATGGCGCAGGAGCGCAGCGCCGACGAGAAGGCCCGCCTGGCGGCCGACGAGGCCTCGCGCGCCAACGCCGCCAGGGCCGAGGCCGAGCGCGACGACGCGATCACCCAGGCGCGCAATCGCGCCGAGACCGCGCGCGAGAACTATATGGCCGGCGCCGCGGTGCTGCTCGTGCTGGGCGCGCTGGCGGTGGGCGGTGCCGGGCTGCTGCTCTCGCGCGAGCGCAAGCGCGAGGCGATCTGGGTCGCGGCGGGCGGCGGCGTGCTGATGCTGGGCGCGGCCGCCCTGTTCCTCAGCCGGCCGGGCTTCGACGAAGCCACGGTGGTGCCGGTGCCCAAGGCCGTGGCGGCGGGCACCACGAGCACGGCGGCGCAGGGCAAGCTGGTCTGCACGCTGGTCCCCGAGCGCAGCCGCGTGATCGTCTCCCCGACCGACAAGGTGGACCTCGACATCGGCGAGGACGGCTGCATCAACGGCCGCACCCAATATGCCGAGTCGGGAACGCACTGGCAGCGCATCCTGGTGCCGGACCAGGAAGCCAATGTCTCGGTACTCGATTTCGACCCGGCGACGGCCACCTACACCAATACGCGCTACCTGCTCTCCTCGGAGCAGATGAAGCAGGCGCGCGCGCTGCGGAAGGGCGTGCCGCTCAAGGAATGCTCTTCCGACCAGGCCAAGCGCGCCGAACTGGCGACCCAGCAGCAATCGATCCGCACCGCGCTGCCGCCGGTGTACAATGAGAAGCTGGTGTATCGCTGCGCGGCGCCGGACGGGGCGGCGAAGTGATCTCCCTCTCCCCTCCGGGGAGAGGGTGGCGAGCCGAAGGCGAAGCCGGGAGAGGGGCAGTGCGAGAGGCAGGTATGCGGTTGACCGCACCGCCCCTCTCCCTTCCGCCGCTTCGCGGCTCCCTCCCTCTCCCCGCAGGGGAGAGGGAAACTCAGCCCCGGTCCACGCGGGCCGCGAAGCAGCCTGGCCTGGCATTGTGCACATGGAGATACGCCACCGCCGGATCCGCGAAGAAGCGCGCGATCAGCGGCTCGAGATCGCGGCCCTCCACCACTTCGGCGTCGGCCATCATGCCGGCGCCGTCAAAGGCGCGGACCGAGAGCAGGCGGATCGCCAGCGGCTCGGGTACCGCATTCTCGAAGCGCGCCGGCACCTCCGCCCCTTCGCGCACGAAGATGGCATGGGCGCTGCGATAGGGCGAGGCGACGGGCAGATGCTCGTGATTGACCAGCAGCACCGTCTCGCCCGGCTCGGCATCGGCCAGCGTCACCCGGCACGGCGCGCCGGGCTTCTTCGCCACGCGCATGCGGACGGCGTTCCGCGCCGCCAGTTCCGCGTCCGACAAGCCATAGAGAGAGCGGAACGGCGCGGGGTCGATTCCCTGGATCACATAGTTCACCGGCCGGCTCCCTCGCGCTTCAGCAGCGCCTTCTTGCGGTCGACGCCGTACGCATAGCCGCCCATGCTGCCGTCCGAGCGCAGCGCGCGGTGGCAGGGGATGATCACCGGCACGGGATTGGTGCCGCAGGCCGTGCCCGCGGCCCGCACCGCGCCGGGGCTGCCGGCGGCGGCGGCGAGCTGGGCATAGCTGCGCGTCTCGCCCGGCGGGATCGCGCGCAATGCCTGCCACACCGCTTCCTGAAAGGCGGTGCCCTGCACGTCGAGCGGCAGGTCGGTGTCGCGCCCCGGGCTCTCCACTTCGGCGACCACGCGCGCGGCAAGCGCCGCCAGCGCCGCGCCGCCCTGGACGATCTCCGCCGCCGGGAAGCGCCGGGTCAGGTCGAAGGCATTCTCCTCGAACGCGACGCGGCACAGGCCCTTGTCGGTCGCCGCGATCAGCAGCGGGCCCAGGCTGGTCTCGGCGACGGTCCAGCGGATCGTCACCCCCGCGCCGCCGCGCTTCCACACGCCGGGGCTCATGCCGAGCCGGGCATTGGCGGTCTCGTAGAAGCGGCTCGGCGCGGAATAACCGGCCTCATAGATCGCGCCGGTCACGCTTTCTTCGCCGGTCAGCGCCTCGGCGGCGCGCTTCGCCTTGAGCCCGCGGGCATAGGCGGCGGGCGTCACGCCGGTGGCGCGCTTGAACAGGCGGTGGAAATGGTGCGGCGCATAGCCGACCGCCGCGGCGACGTCGTCCAGGGAAAGATTCTCCTCGGCCGCCTCGATCAGCGCCACGGCCCTCGCCACTGCGATCCGGTCGCGGCCGACTTCGTCGGGCTTGCAGCGCAGGCAGGCACGATAGCCGGCGGCGCGGGCGGCATCGGCATCGTCGAAGAATTCGACATGCTCGCGCTTCGGCCGGCGGGCCGGGCAAGTCGGCTTGCAATAGATGCGGGTGGTGGTCACCGCGACGATCAACCGCCCGTCAAAGGCGCGATCGCGCGCTTCGAAGGCGGCCCAGGCCGCGTCTTCGGAGAGGGAGAGTGCGTGGGTCATGGGGTGGATATAGGCGCGCGGCAGGCGGGCCACATCCCGGCGATTGCGGTCAAACCTGCTTCCGAAGCTCCCCTCCCTGCAAGGGAGGGGCTGGGGGTGGGTGGAGGCTTGGCGATATTGCCGCCCCATGCCTAGCCTCATCGTATCGCGGGCCAATACGCACCCCCCGACCCCTCCCTTCGACGAGGGGGGTATAATAACTCATACAAAATACCCTTGCCCTTCCCTCCCAAACCCGCCACCGTTAGCGCTAACGGGCGCGTGTTCCGACGTCCGCACGGGAGAGGCCATGTCCTTCTGGCGACGCACGCGCGCCCTGCGCTGGTGGATCATCGGGATCGTGATGCTGGGCACGGTCGTGAACTATCTCACGCGCTCCACCCTCGCAGTCGCCGCGCCCGTGTTCATGCCCGACCTCGGCATCGACGAGCATCAATATTCGTGGATCACCGCCGCCTTCCAGGCCGGGGTGATGCTGCAGCCGGTGGTGGGCTATGTCCTCGACACGATCGGCCTGCGTACCGGCCTCGCCATTTTCGCGAGCTGCTGGGGCGTGCTGACCATGGCGCACGGCCTCGCCTTCAACTGGCAGATGCTGTTCGGCCTGCGCGGCGCGCTGGGCTTTGCCGAAGGGACTTCGCACACCGGCGGGCTCAAGGTCGTCTCCGAATGGTTTCCGGCGCGGGAGCGCGGCCTGGCGGGCGGCATCTACAATCTCGGCGCCTCGGCCGGATCGGCGCTGGCGGCGCCGCTGGTCGCCTGGTCGATCTGGATGTGGAACTGGCGGGCGGCCTTCGTGATCGCCGGCGCGCTCGCCCTGTTCTGGGTGCTCCTCTGGCTGCGCTTCTATCGCCCGCCCGCCGAACATCCCGAGATCGGCGAGGAAGAGCGCGCCCATATCCTGGCCGGACAGGAAGAGCGCCTCCAGGCCGGGGGGGCGCGGCCCTCGATCCTGTCGATCCTGCGCCGGCGCAACTTCTGGGGCATCGCCATCCCGCGCTTCCTGGCCGATCCGACCTGGGGCACGCTCACCTTCTGGCTGCCGCTCTATCTGGTGAAGGTCCGCCATTTCGACCTGGCCGAGATCGCGCTCAGCGCCTTCCTGCCCTTCGTCGCCGCGGACCTGGGCTGCCTGTTCGGGCCGGCGGTGGTGCTGTGGCTCCAGCGCCGCGGCGTGGACCTGATCGATGCGCGCCGCTGGACCTTCACGCTGGGCGCGGTGCTGATGACGGGCATGTTGTTCGTCGGCACGGTGGAAAGCGCCTGGGCGGCGGTCGCGCTGCTCTCGCTCGGCGGCTTCGCGCACCAGACGCTGTCGGTCACCGTGATCACCATGGCGAGCGACCTGTTCCGCCGCGACGAGCTCGGCACCGTCGCCGGCATGGCCGGCACCTGCGCCAATGCCTCGATCCTGATCTTCTCGCTGCTGATGGGGAGCCTCGTCGCCTCGATCGGCTACAACCCCTTCTTCATCGCGCTCGGCCTGCTCGATCTCGTGGCGGCCGCGCTGCTCTGGGCACTGGTGCGCAAACCCGCATGATCCGCAATCCCATCCTCCCCGGCTTCAACCCCGATCCCTCGATCGTCCGCGTCGGCGAGGATTATTACATCGCCACCTCCACCTTCGAATGGTTCCCCGGCGTGCAGATCCACCACAGCCGCGACCTTGCCAACTGGGAACTGGTCGCCCGGCCGCTCGATCGCCGGAGCCAGCTGGACATGCGCGGCGATCCGGACGGTTGCGGCGTGTGGGCGCCGTGCCTCTCGCATGACGGTGCGCGCTTCCACCTGATCTACACCGATGTGAAGCGCTATGGCCGCACCACGGTCGGCGGCGCATCGGGTGCGTCGCTGCGCGACTTCCACAATTATCTCGTCACCTGCGAGACGATCGCGGGGGAATGGTCCGATCCGATCCCCCTGAACAGCAGCGGCTTCGATCCCTCGCTCTTCCATGACGAGGACGGGCGGAAGTGGCTGCTCAACATGCTCTGGGACCACCGGCCGGGCCGCAACCGCTTCGCCGGGATCGTGCTGCAGGAATATTGCCCCGAGCAGCGCCGGCTGATCGGCGAGCGAGTCAACATCTTCCCCGGCACGCCGCTCGGCCTTACCGAGGCGCCGCACCTCTACCGGCGCGACGGCTGGTATCATCTCCTCACCGCCGAGGGCGGCACCGGCTGGAACCATGCGGTGACCATGGCACGCTCGCGCAGCCTCACCGGCCCCTACGAACTCCACCCGGACATCCATATCCTCTCCAGCCGCAGCCGCCCGGACGCGCCGCTCCAGCGGGCAGGCCATGCCGATCTGGTCGAGACGCCGGCGGGCGAGCCCTGGCTGGTCTATCTCTGCGGCCGCCCGCTCCCCAATCGCGGCCGCTGCGTGCTGGGGCGGGAGACCGCGATCCAGCCGATGCGCTGGGGCGCGGACGGCTGGCTCCATACCACCGGCGAGCCGGGCATGCCGATGCGCGACGTGCCCGGCCCCGAAGGCCGCGAACCCGTCGACACCCGCGCCGATTTCGACGGTCCCGCCCTGCCCATCGACTTCCAGTGGCTGCGCACGCCCGAGCCGGAGGCGATCTTCAGCCTCACCGCCCGGCCCGGCCATCTGCGCCTGCATGGCCGCGAGACGATCGGCAGCCTTTTTACCCAGGCGCTGGTCGCGCGGCGGCAACAGGATTTCTGCTATTCGGCGTCCTGCGCGCTCGATTTCGCCCCGCGCCACTTCCAGCAGGCGGCAGGGCTGGTCGCCTATTACAACGCGTCCAAGTTCCACTATCTGCACGTCAGCCATGACGAGGAAACCGGCCGCCATCTGCGCGTGATGTCCGCGCTGCCCGATGCGCCGCAGGCCGATGCCTTCACCGCGCCGATCCCGCTCCCGGAAGGGCCGGTCGAGCTGCGCGCCGAAGTCGATTACGAGCGGCTGCGCTTCGCCTGGCGGGTGCCCGGCGGAGCATGGTGCTGGCTCCCCGAACCGTTCGACGCGTCGATCCTGTCGGACGAGGCGAGCGCGCCCGGCCTGCCCAATTTCACCGGGGCATTCATCGGCATGGCCTGTCAGGACCTGTCCGGCGCGGGCCTCCACGCCGATTTCGACTGGTTCGCCTATCGCGAGCGGGAATTCAGTCCTCGCGGGTGGGGCGCCTGATCAGCCGGCGCAGCGGCGGGATCGTCGGCTTCGCATGGACCTTGCCCGTGCCGAAACGCGCGGCGAGCGCGGCCGAGAGGTCGGCGAGCACATGCTCCTGGCCGCGAAAGGCGTGCGCGATTTCTTCCTCGGTCAATGCCTTCATGAAGGCGCAGCCATAGGTGTTGCCCGAGCGGCGCACCACCTTGGCGGCGCGCGATCCGGCACCCGAAAGGCCGAGCGAGACGAGGGTGCCTTCCGGAAGGTCGAGCTCCGAAGTGAAGCGAAAGCCCGTGCGCGAGAAATCCTCGACCTGCACGTCGATCGGCCCGCCATCCGGCGTGCGCAGGGTCGAGGGCGAATCCGTGTCGAACCGGATCGCGCCGCGGCGGTCGATATCTCCGAGGATCTCAAGCTTGGCGACGAGCAATTTAGGGCTCCATGGTTGGCGCCTCGAGCCTAGCGGGCGATGCGTTAACGAGTGCTTTGCGGAAGCGTTCGCCTGCGTTAATTTCGCATGCGCAATGGCGGGTGCCCGCCCGCGCCGTTTTCGTCGCACGAACCTGCATCCCGGTCGCAATCCCGATTGGCGCCGCTGCCCGGCTCCGTCCTCCCTGTCGAAGTGGCCGGACGAGGATGAAACATGGCGCGACGCATATCCCTGATCCTGCCCCTGTTGCTCGCCGCCTGCAGCGGAGGGGGCGACACCACCGCGCCGGGGCCGGCCCCCACGCCATCGCCCAGCCCCAGCCCGACGCCGAGCCCCACGGCCTCCGGCGACCCGCTCGACCAGGCGATCGGCGACGCGGCGGCCGCCATCCGCGCCGACACTTGCCGGCCCGCCGGCGCGAACTGCGCCTGGACCGACCGCGCCTACAGCCCGGCCGAATTCGAGATGGCGCCGAACAGCGGCGAAGCCATCCTGATCATCGACAGCCTTCCCCGCCTGCCCGTCCGCGCCATCCGCTTCCGCAAGCACATCAAGGGCTATTTCCGCCTGGGTGCCGGCGGCCGGATGGACACCGCGACAACCAGCTGGCGCATTCCGGCGGCGCTGTGGAATGCGCTGGATCGTTTCTCCGGCCCCGCCTTCGTGCCCAGCCAGCGGCTCGCGCCGATCGGCGATGCGGCGAACCAGGCCTATGACGGCATCGCCTTCGACAATATCGGCCATGGCAGCACCGTCTTCTCGCTGATCGCCGACAACAGCCCCGCCCAGCCGCTGGTGCTGATGGACGCGATCGACCTCCCCGCCATCGCGGCCGCCGACTATTGCGATGCCGCCGGCGGGGACGCGGCGCAGGCGCGGCTGGTGCAGGCCGCCCGGCGCGCAGCCGACGCGATCGTCGCGCTGATGCGCGCCAACGATGTCCGCTTCGTCAACTACAGCGCCGGCCACACCTTCCAGACGGTACGCGACAGCTGGCAGGCGCGCTGCGGCACGCCGCTGCCCGCCGAGGCCGTGCTGCGCGACCGGCTCGCCGCCTATGCGCCGATCTATGCCGCGCTGTTCGGCACGCCCGGCGTGCTCGCGGTGCAGGCGGCGTCGGAGAGTGACGGGCTCCACGACGCGCCCTATGACCAGCGCATCCCGGCCTATCGCAACCGCATCCGCACCGGCTATTTCACCACCCTTGCATCGGGGCTGGACGATAGCGGGCGCGGCGACATCGCCGTGCTGCAGGGCTGGCCCGCCCGCGCCGATGCCGACATCTTCGTCAACACCGGCGTGCTGCCCCAGCGCCCCAATGCCTTCAACCGCACGCCGCTGCTCCAGTCGGACGATTTCAGCACCGCGCTCTTCCCGATCACCGCCCCGCACACTTCCTGGGTGGCGCCCTTGGCGCTCGCGCGCATGATCCAGCTGCGCTTCGCGCAATTCCCGAACCGGCCGTTCGACGACGCCCTGATCGCCGACATCTTCGGTGCCGCCACGCCCGCGCTCTGCCCCGGCCAATGGGACGATCGCTGCGCCTTCCAGGACCCGATGCTCCATGGCCAGACCGAAGCGGTGCGGCTGGGCCTCCGGCCGCGGGAATATACCGGGATTGCCGCCCCCTAGGGTCAATCGACATTCAGGCTGAGAGGGTGGTTTGGCAGGCCGGAACACTCCGAACCAACCTTCTTCGTCACCCTGAACTTGTTTCAGGGTCCAACGTGCCGCCAGCGGTATCGCTGGTGGAGAATTGGATGCTGAAACAAGTTCAGCATGACGGAAGGGAGAGGTTTCGACAGGCAACTCCCTTCCCTCGCCACCGGGAACGGAAAGGACAGAGCTGAATGTCGATTCGTCCTATGCTTGGCGCCCATCGCAGCGGGCAAGGGCGGCTCGCCAGCCGGCTTCCTTGACGGAAACCGATTTCATCGCCATATGCGCGGCCATCGAGCCGGCATGGCAGCGTGATCGGACGCAAGGCGTCCCGGCCCCGGCTCGGTTGATTTCACGGCTTCCCTAGTCACGCGGGTCGTCATTTTTGACCCCGCCTTCGCGTTCGGAATCCGTCCGTGCGCGCCGGCCGTACGCACAGGACAGATAATGCAATTCAACGAACTCGGTCTCTCGGAGACCGTTCTCGCCGCGCTTGCCGCCAAGGGCTATAGCGAGGCGACGCCGATCCAGGCCAAGGCGATCCCGTCGCTCCTCGAAGGGCGCGACCTGCTCGGCATCGCCCAGACCGGCACCGGCAAGACCGCCGCCTTCATGCTCCCCTCGATCGACCGGCTGGTCGCATCGGGCAAGCGCGCCCAGCCGCGCGGCTGCCGCATGCTCGTGCTCGCCCCGACCCGCGAACTGGCCAGCCAGATCGCCGACCAGGCGCGCCACTATGCCAAGGGCACGCGCCTCACCGTCGCCACCATCTTCGGCGGCACCTCGATCCACAAGAACAAGACCGACCTCGCCAAGGGCGTCGACATCCTCGTCGCCACGCCGGGCCGCCTCGTCGACCTGATGGACCAGTGCTACGCGATCCTGATGGGCCTCGAGATCTTCGTGCTCGACGAAGCCGACCAGATGATGGACCTGGGCTTCATCCACGCCCTCAAGCGCATCGTCCGCGAGCTGCCGGCCAAGCGCCAGTCGCTGTTCTTCTCGGCGACCATGCCGAAGACGATCCGCGAGCTCGCCGGCCAGTTCATCAAGGAGCCGGTGGAAGTGAAGGTCACGCCCGAGGCGACCACGGCCGAGCGGGTCGAGCAGCGCGTCACCTTCGTCCAGCAGGCCGAGAAGCAGGCGCTGCTGACGATGATGCTCAAGGAGATCGAGATCGATCGCGCGCTGGTGTTCACCCGCACCAAGCACGGCGCCGACCGCGTCGTCCGCCTGCTCGCCGGCAACGGCGTCGCGGCCAACGCGATCCACGGCAACAAGAGCCAGCCGCAGCGCGAGCGCGCGCTCGGCGAGTTCCGCGCCGGCAAGGTGAAGATCCTGGTCGCCACCGACATCGCGGCGCGCGGCATCGACGTGTCGGGCGTGAGCCATGTCTTCAACTTCGAGCTGCCGAACGTGGCGGACCAATATGTCCACCGCATCGGCCGCACCGCGCGCGCCGGCAATGACGGCGTGGCGATCAGCTTCTGCGCTGAGGACGAGCGGCCCTATCTGCGCGACATCGAGCGGCTGATCCGCCAGAAGCTCGCGGTGGTGCCGCTGCCGGAAGGCTTTGTCGCCGCTGCCGAGAAGATCAAGACCAGCCGCGTCAACGTGCCGCAGAGCCGCGACCAGCAGAACGGCGCCCGTGGCCGCGAGATGCAGCGCGACGGCCGCCGCCCGGGCCAGCCGCAGCGCCAGCGCCGGGACGAGCGTCCGCGGGGCGACCAGCCGCGCCGCCATGACGAGCGCGGCCCGCGCCCCGAGGCTGCCGGCGCGGCCGCCGGCGAGCCGCGTCCGCGCCGCTTCGACGCGCCGCAGGGCGAGCAGCCCCGCAACTATGCGCGCCCCAAGCGCAAGTGGCAGCCCCGGCCGACCGGCAGCGGCGGCGGCCAGCGTCAGGGCCAGGGCCAGGGCGGCGGCCGCCAGGGCGGCAATCGCGGGCGCTAACGCGCAAGGAGATAGTCGCCGACAGCGTCGAACAGCGCCTGTCGGCGATCCTCCAGGTGCATCCGGTGCGCGCCGTCCGCGAGAGTGACGCAGCGCGCACCGCCCGGCACGCCCGTCAGCCGGCCCGCCAGCCACGCCACGTCCGCGTCGCTCGCCAGCGGGTCCCAGGCGCCGCGCACGATCAGGGTCGGCGCGCGCACCACGCCGGGATCATAGGGGAAGCGCCCCGACCACATATCGGCGAAATCGGCATCCGGCCCGCTCGGCACCCTCACGCCCGCCGGATCCCGGCCCGCGCTGCCCGGGTCGCTGGCGAGATAGGCAGCCGCCCAGGCGTCGAAACGCTCGGGCGCGATCGGCGAGCCCCGGCCTTCGGGCACGCCGGACTGGAAACTGCGCCACTGATCCTCGCGCGTGACGAGAGTCGCGCCCCTGGCCGGCATGGGGCCGCCACCAGCCTCCCTCTGCGCGAGCGGACCGAACAGCACCAGCCGCTCGACCATTTCCGGCCGTGCCCCGGCGAAGATGCCGGCGGGGAGCGTCCCCCAGCTATGCGCGATCACCAGGAGCTTCGCGCCGCCGCGCCGCGCCCGGATATGCGCCGCGACCCGCGCGATCTGCTTTGCCGCGGCATCCGCCCGGCCATAGGGTGCACTCCCGCGCATCGCCGCCGGCCGTCCCGACCCGCCATAGCCGGCGAAGTCGAACGCCCAGACATCGAAGCCCCGCGCCCGCAGATCGTCCATCCACGACCGCCCGTCGATCCGCCATCCGACCGACAGCGCCGATGGAAAAGTGGCGCCGTGCACATAGAGCACCGGCATTCCCGGTCCGGCCAGGCGGCGAACGCACAACGCCGGCATGGCGGCATCGCCGGCGAGGCGAATCCCTTCCCCGGCAGGCGCGGTTCCATCAGGGGCGGCGAGAATCGGTTCGAGCATCGGTTCCTCCAATCGATCCGCCGGATGCGGCCGATCGGAGAAGCGACGCTTCGGCCCTTACCGAAACTTCACCGCCACCGCGCGCGGATCGCCGCATCCTCGCGGCCGGCGGTCAGCCGGATCGCGCGGTCGGCGCCTTCCCGGCCCTCGGACGCTCCCGCCCGCGCAGCCGCATGGTACAGCTCCAGTGCCTTCTCATACTGGCCGGCCTGCTCGGCGCAGAGGCCCAGGTCGAAGCTGATCGAGGGATGGTTGGGCACTTCCGCCGCCAGGGCGGCCCAGCCGGCGCAGGCGCCGCGCACGTCGCGCTTGGTCAGCTTCACCAGGTCCTTGAAGCGCTTCGCCTGGTCCTTGCCCATGCCCTTGTCGCTCTCGCGCACGCGGATGGTATAGGTCGAGAGGGTCGGCGCGATATCGCCCCGCACCGAATGGCCCAGGCTGCGGATCGCATCGGCGATCACTTCCTCCACCGGCGCCGGGCGATCCTGGTTCCCTTCGCACCAGCTGCTTTCCTGGGTGAACGGCTTGGTCACCGAATAGACGATCCGCCCGTCGCGATTGCGCACCATGCGCAGATCGGCCTTCACGCTGACGATCCGGCGGCGGCAGCGCACCTCCACTTCCTCCTCGCGGATGCACTTCTTCTGATTGGCGCTGTCCTTCTCGACGCAGCGCTTCTCGCGCCGCCGGAACGGCGATTCGTCGACACCCGTCGTCACGCCGCCGGTGAGCGAGCCCTCGGCATTGTTCCGCCCGGCGCGGCCGCCCATCAGGCCGAAATGCGTGTCGGACAGCCCCTGCTCGATCGCCCGGGCCAGCGCCTCGCCGTCCTGCCCCTCGATGCGGTCGATCGAAATCGAGCGCAACAGGCTGGCCTCGCGGTTCGGCGCGGCGAGTTCGCCGCGGATCTCCAGCACTTCGGCATGGGCGATGCCGGCGAACAGGCCCGCGATCGCGATGCCGCCAAGAATCCGCTTGTTCACTTCACCCTTCCCCCCAAAAGGTCGTCGCGGGCGCCGTTTACCACACGAAACGATTCGGTACATGCCCATGGCGGCCCTTGTTTCGAGAGTCGTTCATGGCGTGCGAATCGGACTCGGGTTGCATCCCCGTGACACCGATGCTAACCGCGCCGCGACCCATAGGGGGCCGTATGGGGCAGCCGTCAGAGTAATACTTTGATGGAGCCGGAAATCGGCCCCCAATTCATATGGGGCTGAAACCCGAACCTCCGAGAGGAACCCGATCGCGTGGAGAATTCCGCCGGTATCCAGGCAAGCCTAAGCGGACGCTACGCTACCGCCCTGTTCGAGCTCGCGCGTGATTCGAAGGCCCTGGGCCAGGTCGAGGGCAGCCTCGGCACCGTGGCCAAGGCGCTTGCCGAATCGAGCGACTTCAAGGCGCTGACCGCCAGCCCGCTGGTTTCGCGTGCCGACGCCGCCAAGGCCGTCGCCGCCGTCGCCGCCAGCCTGAAGCTCGATGCCACTACCACCAGCTTCCTGGGCGTGCTGGCGCAGAACCGCCGGCTGAACCAGCTGCCCGCGGTGATCCGCGCCTTCCGCCAGCTGGCTGCCGCCCATCGCGGCGAGACCACTGCGGAAGTCGTCTCCGCCCATCCGCTTTCCGCCGCTCAGGTCGACGCGCTCAAGCAGCAGCTGCGCGCCCGCATCGGCCGGGAAGTGGCCGTCGACCTCTCGGTCGATCCCTCGCTCCTTGGCGGGCTGGTCGTGAAGATCGGCAGCCAGATGATCGACAGCTCGATCAAGACCCGACTCAATTCCCTCGCGCACGCGATGAAAGGCTGAAGGCTAAGACATGGATATCCGCGCCGCAGAAATCTCGAAGGTCATCAAGGACCAGATCGCCAATTTCGGCTCCGAGGCCCAGGTCTCCGAGACCGGCCAGGTGCTCAGCGTCGGTGACGGCATCGCGCGCATCCACGGGCTCGACAACGTCCAGGCGGGCGAGATGGTCGAGTTCGCGAACGGCGTGCAGGGCATGGCGCTCAACCTCGAGGCCGACAATGTCGGCGTCGTGATCTTCGGCTCGGACGCCGAGATCCGCGAGGGCGACACCGTCAAGCGCACCGGCACCATCGTGGACGTGCCCGTCGGCAAGGGCCTGCTCGGCCGCGTCGTGGACGGCCTCGGCAACCCGATCGACGGCAAGGGCCCGATCGTCGCCGAGAAGCGCAGCCGCGTCGAAGTGAAGGCGCCGGGCATCATCCCGCGCAAGTCGGTGCACGAGCCGGTGCAGACCGGCCTCAAGGCGATCGACGCGCTCGTGCCCGTCGGCCGCGGCCAGCGCGAACTGATCATCGGCGACCGCCAGACCGGCAAGTCGGCCGTCGCGATCGACACGTTCATCAACCAGAAGACCGTCAACGCCGGCAATGACGAGAGCAAGAAGCTCTACTGCGTCTATGTCGCCGTCGGCCAGAAGCGCTCGACCGTCGCCCAGCTGGTGCGCACGCTCGAGGAGAATGGCGCGATGGAATATTCCATCGTCGTCGCCGCAACCGCTTCGGATCCCGCGCCGCTGCAGTTCCTCGCGCCGTACACCGGCACCGCGATGGGCGAGTATTTCCGCGACAACGGCATGCACGCGCTGATCGTGTTTGACGATCTGTCGAAGCAGGCCGTCGCCTATCGCCAGATGTCGCTGCTGCTGCGCCGCCCGCCGGGCCGCGAAGCCTATCCGGGCGACGTGTTCTATCTCCACAGCCGCCTGCTCGAGCGCGCCGCCAAGCTCAATGACGCCAATGGCAACGGCTCGCTCACCGCGCTGCCGATCATCGAGACCCAGGCGGGCGACGTGTCGGCCTATATCCCGACCAACGTGATCTCGATCACCGACGGCCAGATCTTCCTCGAGACCGACCTGTTCAACGCCGGCATCCGCCCGGCGATCAACGTCGGCCTCTCGGTGTCGCGCGTGGGCTCCTCGGCCCAGACCAAGGCGATGAAGAAGGTCTCGGGCTCGATCAAGCTCGACCTCGCCCAGTATCGCGAGATGGCGGCGTTCGCCCAGTTCGGTTCGGACCTCGACGCCTCGACCCAGCGCCTGCTCAACCGCGGCGCGCGCCTGACCGAGCTGCTCAAGCAGCCGCAGTTCAACCCGCTGCCCTTCGAGGAGCAGACGGCGTCGATCTTCGCCGGCACCCAGGGCTTCCTGGACGCCGTCGCGGTGCAGGACGTGGTGCGCTACGAGGCGGCGATGCTCGCCGACCTGCGCGCGAACCACGCCGACATCCTGAGCGCGATCCGCGACTCGAAGGACCTGTCGGACGAAGTGAAGGCGAAGCTCAAGACCGCCCTCGAGGCGTTCGCCAAGACCTTCGCCTGATCGCCAGCCGATGGCCGACCACTCCCTCCTCGCATGGACGCTGCTCAGCGTCGGCCTCGTGCTGACGCCCGGGCCGGACACCATGCTCGTCGCGGGTCACGCGGCGCGGGGAGGCGTGCGGGCCGGCCTGGCGGCGGTCTCGGGCGTGGTGCTCGGGGGACTGTGGTACATGGCGCTGTGCGGCTTCGGCTTCCTCGCCGTCCTGTCGGTCTTCCCGGCGCTGTTCACGGTGGTGAAGGCCGCCGGCGCGATCTACCTGGCGTGGCTCGGCTTCAAGCTGATCCGCGGCGCGATCCAGCCGGCTCCCGCCACCGCCGAGGCGCCTGCTCTGGGCAAGCCCTTCTGGCAGGGACTGCTCACCACCGCGCTCAATCCCAAGGTCGCGCTGTTCTTCCTCGCCATCCTGCCGCAGTTCGTCGGCACCGGCGCTGACGCCCCGCTCAAGGGCGCGCTGCTGATCGCAGTGCCCTATGTGCTCGGCGGCTTCTGGCTCACCGGTATCGTCTTCGTCGCCGCCCGTGCGGGCCGCGCCGCGAAGCAGAGCAGCGCGATGCGCTGGATCGAGGGCGTGCTCGGCGTCGCATTTGTTGGTCTCGCGGGCCGTCTGGCCCTTGCTCGGAATTCGTAAATGGCAAGTTTGAAGGCCCTCAAGATCCGCATCGGCTCGGTGAAGTCGACGCAGAAGATCACCAAGGCGATGAAGATGGTCGCCGCCGCCAAGCTGCGCCGCGCGCAGGAAGCGGCCGAGGCCGGGCGCCCCTATGCCCAGCGCCTCGAAGGCGTCGTCGCCAGCCTGGCCGGCAAGGTGACGGTGAGCGAGAGCTCGCCCAAGCTGCTCGCCGGCACCGGCAAGGACCAGGTGCACCTGCTCGTCGTCGCCACCAGCGACAAGGGCCTGGCCGGCGCGTTCAACACCAACATCGCCCGCCTGGCCCGCCGCCATGCACAGGAGCTGGTGGCGCAGGGCAAGACAGTGAAGATCTACACGATCGGCCGCAAGGGCCGCGCCGTGCTCAACCGCCAGTTCCCCAAGGACATCGTCCATTCGATCGAGCCGGGCGACCTGGGCAAGCTGGGCTTCGCCGATGCGCGCGGCTATGCCGACGACCTGATCGCGCGCTTCGAGGCGGGCGAGTTCGACGTGGCGACGCTCTTCTACTCCACCTTCAAGTCGGTCCTCGCCCAGGAGCCGACCGCGCAGCAGATCATTCCGGTCGCCGTGCCGGCAGCCGTCGCGGAGACGCCGGGCAGCGGCGCCGCCGTCACTTATGAGCCCGACGAGGAATCGATCCTCGCCGACCTGCTGCCGCGCAACGTCGCCGTCCAGCTCTACCGCGCGATGCGCGAGAACGCCGCGTCGGAGCAGGGCAGCAAGATGACCGCGATGGACAACGCCACGCGCAACGCCGGCGACCTGATCAAGCGCCTCAACACGCTGTACAACCGTCAGCGCCAGGCCGCGATCACCACCGAGCTGGTGGAAATCATTTCGGGCGCCGAAGCGCTCTAAGACCGTTCGAACGAGGAAACAGCAATGGCAACCGAAGCTCCGATCGCAGAGAAGCCCGCCCGCAAGCCGCGCGCGACCAAGCCGAAGGCGGATGCCGCCGGCACTCTGCCGACCACCACCAACAATGTCGGCCGCATCAGCCAGGTGATCGGCGCCGTCGTCGACGTCGCCTTCGAGGGCGCGCTGCCGGCGATCCTTTCGGCGCTCGAGACCGACAATAACGGCAACAAGCTCGTCCTCGAGGTCGCCCAGCACCTCGGCGAGAACACCGTCCGCACGATCGCGATGGACTCGACCGAGGGCCTGACCCGCGGCCAGACCGTCACCGACACCGGCAGCCAGATCCAGGTCCCGGTCGGCCCGGCGACGCTCGGCCGCATCCTCAACGTCGTCGGCGAGCCGATCGACGAGCGCGGCCCCGTGGCCACCGATCTGCGCGCGCCGATCCACGCCGAGGCCCCGCTCTTCATCGACCAGTCGACCGAGAGCGCGATCCTCGTCACCGGCATCAAGGTGATCGACCTGCTCGCGCCCTATGCGAAGGGCGGCAAGATCGGCCTGTTCGGCGGCGCCGGCGTGGGCAAGACCGTGCTCATCCAGGAGCTGATCAACAACATCGCCAAGGGCCATGGCGGCACTTCGGTGTTCGCCGGCGTCGGCGAGCGTACCCGCGAGGGCAACGATCTCTATCACGAGTTCCTCGACGCGGGCGTCATCGCCAAGGACGCCGATGGCAACGCCATCTCCGACGGTTCGAAGGTGGCGCTGGTCTATGGCCAGATGAACGAGCCGCCGGGCGCCCGTGCCCGCGTCGCGCTGTCGGGCCTGACGATCGCCGAATATTTCCGCGACGTCGAAGGCCAGGACGTGCTGTTCTTCGTCGACAACATCTTCCGTTTCACCCAGGCGGGTTCGGAAGTGTCGGCGCTGCTCGGCCGCATTCCTTCGGCCGTGGGCTATCAGCCGACCCTGTCGACCGACATGGGCGCGCTGCAGGAGCGCATCACCTCGACCAACAAGGGCTCGATCACTTCGGTGCAGGCCGTGTACGTCCCCGCGGACGACCTTACCGACCCGGCGCCGGCGACGTCGTTCGCCCACCTCGACGCGACGACCGTGCTCAACCGCGCGATCTCGGAGCTCGGCATCTATCCGGCGGTGGATCCGCTGGATTCGACCAGCCGCGTGCTCGAGCCGCGCGTCGTCGGCCAGGAGCATTACGAGACGGCCCGTGCGGTCCAGTCGATCCTGCAGAAGTACAAGTCGCTGCAGGACATCATCGCCATCCTCGGCATGGACGAGCTCTCGGAAGAGGACAAGCTGACCGTCTCGCGCGCCCGCAAGATCCAGCGCTTCCTCTCGCAGCCCTTCCACGTCGCCGAAGTGTTCACCGGCATCCCGGGTGCGTTCGTGCAGATCGAGGACACCATCAAGTCGTTCAAGGCGGTGGTGAACGGCGAGTATGACCATCTGCCGGAAGCCGCCTTCTACATGGTCGGCGGCATCGACGATGCCATCGCCAAGGGCAAGAAGCTGGCCGAAGAGGCGTAAGCTGCAAATTCCCCTTCCGCTTGCGGGAGGGGTTAGGGGAGGGCCTGTAAGGGCCGGCCCTCCCGTTGGAAATTGACAGGCCCTCCCCCGGCCCCTCCCGCAAGCGGAAGGGGAGAGGATTAGAAAATGAGCCTGCACTTCGAACTCGTCACCCCCGAAAAGCTCCTCCGCTCGGAGGAAGTGCACATGGTCGTCGTCCCCGGCACCGAGGGCGATTTCGGCGTGCTCGAAGGCCATGCCCCGCTGATGTCGACCATCCGCGACGGCAATCTCGAGATCTACAAGGCGGGTGCCACCACGCCGGAGACGATCCGCATCGAAGGCGGCTTCGCGGAAGTGAACGAGAAGGGCCTGACCGTCCTCGCCGAGAAGGCCGAGGGCTGAATCACGAGAGAAGCCGGCGGATCGAACCCGCCGGCTCCGTCATCCCGGTGAAAGCCGGGATCCCCGGGGAAGCTCTCGTCCCGCCTCTCGCGGCCTGAGATCCCGGCTTTCGCTGTGCTACCGGCTCACCCGCCGATAGGCCCAGCGCATCGGCTTGCCGCCATCGGCCAGCGAAATCTCCGCCATCAGCATCTCGCCCTCGCGCCAATAGCGGATGCGCTGCGGATAATCATGCGCCGCGTTGACGAAGGTGATGCCCTGCCCCGCCGCGTCGTGCGCTGCCGCCCGGAAATCGGTCGCGGCCTGTCCGGCCGGCTCGGCATGGAAGACGAACCCGGCCGCATCGCCGCTGATCCGCATCGGCTCGCGCCGCGCACCCTTGGCGCTCGTCGTGACGGTGACGCCGCGCATGACCTGATCCGATCCCATCGGCTCCCAGGTCTCGCAGGTCGTGCGGCCGCCCCGCGGCTCGGTGCACCATTTGCCGACCAGCCAGCCGAACGGCATTTCCTGCGGACCGGCCAGGCCCAGTCCGGCGAGCAGAATGATGTTGGCGATCATCTCGAATCCTCCCTGTTCCGCGTGGCGCGATACGCCGCGCCGCCCGCGCTGGCTTGAACCGACGCGACATGCGAGGCTGGCGTCATGGACTATGCCGAGCTGCCCTTGCCGCCCGCGCTCGCCGGCCTCGCCGCCGCGGTGTGGACGCTCGCCGCCAGCCAGCCGGGATGGGTGGAGCATGAGGCGACGCCCGATGGCTGTGTCGAGCTGATCCGCCGCCATGCCGGCCGCTCCGAATGGCGGCGCGGCCAGCCGGAATATTTCGCCACCGGCCTTTCCGATCGTCCGATCCGGTTCGGCTTCAGCGGCGACGCGCGCTTCACCGCGATCAAGCTCTGGCCCTGGGCGTGGCACGCGCTGGGCGGCGCGCCATGCCCCGGCTTCGCCGACGACTGGATCGCGATTGCCCCGGATTCGCCGCTGGCGGCGCTGCTGGAAGGCGATCCGGTCGCCAACCTCGCCCGCGCGCTGGCCGGCATCGCGCCGCCCCCGCTGGCCATTGCGATCCTGGCGTCGGACAGCGTCGCCGCGATTTCCACGCGCACCGGCCTGCCGCACCGTCGCCTGCAGCGCATCTTCGCGCGCGAGCTGGGGCTGGCCCCGCGCACCTATTTGCGGCTGCTCCGCTTCCGCGAGGCGCTGCAGGACGTCCAGCAGGGTGCGGACACGCTCGCCGGCACCGCCGCGGCGCGCGGCTATGCCGACCAAGCGCATATGGCCCGCGATTTCCGGGCGCTTGCCGGGATGCCGCCCAGCGACGCCCGCACCCGCGCGCGCGGGCCTTTCCTCTAGGCATGGCCGCTACCCGGTCTTAACCCCATGGGCCTATTCTCCAGCGCACGAGAAGGGGGACCCGAGACCATGGCAATGGCGCGCTGGCAGAGCCTCGAACGCTCGCGCCCGGCACTGTTCGCCCTGTTCCTGCTCGTCGCGCTGGCGGTGCGCTGGCCGTCCTATGGCGAGTGGAACTATGCCGTGGACGACCAGTATTTCGCGCTGGTCGGGCGCAGACTCCTCGCCGGCGACCTTCTCTATGTCGACATCTGGGACCGCAAGCCGCCGCTCCTCTATCTCACCTATGCCGCGATCGCCGGGGTCCACCCGTCGGCCCTGGCCTATCAGCTCGTCGCCACGGTCTTCGCCGCACTCGGCGGCTATGGCACCGCGCGAATCGCCCGGATGATCGCGCCCCTTCCGGCGGCGCTGATGGCCGGCATCGCCTATTGCGTGCTGCTCACGCGCTTCGGCGGCGGGAATGGCGAAGCTGCGGTGTTCTACAATCCGCTGATCCTCGCCACCGCCTGGTCGATCGCCGCCAGCATCGCGCAATTGCGGCGCGGCGTGCTGCCGCCTCGCGTACTGCTCGGCATGCTCACCGCCGGCCTGGCCATCGGCTTCAAGCAATCGGCGGCGTTCGAAGCCCTGTTCTTCGGCATCGCCACCCTCGCGATCCTGGCGCGCAGCGGCATGGACTGGCGCGCGCTGGCGGTTCGCGCCGCGGCGATGGCCGCGCTCGGCGCGCTGCCCCTCGCCGCGATCGGCCTCGCCTATTGGTGGATGGGGCATTTCCCGCAGCTGTGGCAGGCGCTGGTGCTGTCGAACCTCGCCCGCGCCTATGATGCCGGCCGGATGACGCGCGCACTGGCGCTGGCCGGGCTGTTGTGCCTTCCGCTCCTGTTCGCGGTCCTCGGCTATCTGCGCGGTCGTGCCGGCCGGCCGGCACCACTCGATTTCCTCGCCTGCTGGGCGGGGGCGGCGACCCTGGCCGTCGCGATCTTTCCCGGCCTCTATCTCCATTACGCCCTGCCCCTGCTGGCCCCGCTGGCGATACTGGGCGCGCCCTTCTTTGCCCGGCCGGGAATCGGCGCGCTCGGTTTCGCCGCGCTGCTGGTCCTCAATCTCGCGACGTCGGACATGTTCGACCTGCGCGTCCGTGCGCGCGCCCGGCCTGCCGCTGCCGCGCTGGTGGAGCAGGTGCGCCAGGCAACGCCGCATGGCAGGCTGCTGGTGTTCGGGATGCCGAGCTATCTCTATGCCGCGATCGGCAGCGCCCCGCCCAGTGCCCTCGCCTTCCCCGCCCATTTCTACGAAGGCGCGGAATCGGGCGCGAGCGGCATCGACGAAGTGGCCGAGCTGCGCCGCGTGCTGCGCGCGGCGCCGGAAACCGTCGTCGTCCAGGAGCCGCTGCCGGCCGCGCCGCTGAACCAGGCGAATGTCGACCAGATCGCTCGCTATGTCCGCCGCTGCCAGGCCGTGCGGCGCATGACGATCTACGATCATGAGGGGGAGAAGCGCATGGCCGTCCATAGCGGCTGCGCCCACGCCGCGGAAGATTAGGCAAATCTCAAGCCTTCGCGGTTAACGCTCGCCGAACGAGGGGACATTGGATTCTGATGAGCGCTTTCGGACGACGCAGCGGATTGGGTGGTGGACCGGCAGGCCGGCCGGCGTTCGGTGTCGCGCGGCCGATGCAGGGCGGCGGGCCGCTGCCGCGCCCCGTGGATCCCGCGCCGCTGGGCGGCGAGCAATTCCCGCCGATCAACTCGGTGCCGCTGCCCGGCCAGGGCGGCGCGGACGGATTCGAGCAGCGTGACCCTAGCGGCCCCAGCGTCGCCAGCGCGGAGGCGATGCAGCGCCTTGCCGATCGCCAGGCCGCGGCCGGCGAGCAGGGCAATTCGCGCGTCGAGGGCTTCGAGGCCTCGATTCACCGGATCAAGGAACAGGTGCTGCCGCGCCTGCTCGAGCGCGTCGACCCCGAAGCGGCCGCGACGCTCAGCAAGGACGAGCTGGCCGAGGAATTCCGCCCGATCATCGGCGAAGTGCTCGCCGAGCTGAAGCTCACGCTCAACCGCCGCGAACAGTTCGCGCTCGAAAAGGTGCTGGTCGACGAGCTGCTCGGCCTGGGGCCGCTCGAGGAACTGCTCGCCGACACGGCCATTTCGGACATCATGGTCAACGGGCCCGAACAGACCTTTGTCGAACGCAAGGGCAAGCTCGAGCTGGCCAATATCCAGTTCCGCGACGAGGAGCATCTGTTCCAGATCGCGCAGCGCATCTGCAACTCGGTCGGCCGCCGCGTCGACCAGACCACGCCGCTGGCCGACGCCCGCCTGAAGGACGGCAGCCGCGTCAATGTGATCGTGCCGCCACTGTCGCTGCGCGGCACCGCCATCTCGATTCGCAAATTCTCGGCCAAGCCGATCACGCTGGACATGATGGCCCAGGGCGGATCGATGTCGCAGAAGATGGCGACCGCCCTCAAGATCGCCGGCGCCAGCCGCTTCAACATCGTCATCTCCGGCGGCACCGGCTCGGGCAAGACGACGATGCTCAACGCCCTGTCGAAGATGATCGACCCGGGCGAGCGCGTGCTGACGATCGAGGACGCGGCCGAACTCCGCCTGCAGCAGCCGCACTGGCTGCCGCTGGAGACCCGCCCGCCCAATCTGGAGGGCCAGGGCGAAATCACCATCCGCGACCTCGTCAAGAACGCACTGCGCATGCGCCCCGACCGCATCATCCTGGGCGAAATCCGCGGCGCCGAGTGTTTCGACATGCTCGCCGCCATGAACACGGGCCATGACGGCTCGATGTGCACGCTCCACTCCAATTCCCCGCGCGAGGCGCTCGCCCGCATGGAGAACATGGTGATGATGTCGGACATCAAGGTGCCCAAGGAAGCGATCAGCCGCCAGATCGCCGATTCGGTCGACCTCATCATCCAGGTGAAGCGCCTGCGCGACGGCAGCCGCCGCGTGACCAACGTCACCGAGGTGATCGGCATGGAAGGCCCGGTGATCGTCACCCAGGAGCTGTTCAAGTTCGAGTATCTGGACGAGAGCGCCGACGGCAAGATCATCGGCGAATATCGCTCGATGGGCCTGCGCCCCTATACGCTCGACAAGGCCAAGCAATATGGCTTCGACCAGGCATTGCTCGAGGCGTGCCTCTGATCGCCTGACCGGCTAGACCGTGCCGATGCTCGGTTTCCTCCTGCCCCTCGCATTCGCTTCGGCGCCGCCGGTTTCCAATGGCGAGGAAGCGAAGGACGGCATCACCCTGGCGTCCGACAGCGAGGCGCGCTGGATCGCGTTCGACCTGACGCCTTCCAACCAGATCCGCTTCGAGGCGGTGCTGAACGGCCGGCCCGTGCGCGCCGTGCTCGATACCGGGCTCACCAACACGCTCGCCACCCAGGATTTCGCCGCCCGCGCCCGGCTCGCCACCGGGCGCCGCCAACCCGCCCTGGCGATCGGCGGCGGCGTGGAAGTCGCCTGGGCGCCGGGCGGCACGCTCGTCATCGGCGGCCTCACCCGGCGCGGCGGCCGCATCGCCATCCCGGACGCGCCCGGCCAGGACCGGTTCGGCGCCGACCTGCTGATCGGCAGCGATGTGCTGGGCTGCTGCGCGCTCGACATCGATTATGCGGTGCGCCGCTTCCGCATCCTGCCGAGCGGCCGCATGCCCTTCACGGGCGCCACCGCGCCGCTCGCGCTCCAGCGCAACACCGGCGTGCCGGTCACCGAGATCCACCTTGGCGGCACGCGGTTGCGCCCGATGATCGTCGATACCGGCGACGGCGCTTCGGTGACGCTGAGCAAGGCCGCCTGGACCAGCGCGAACTATCGCGGCGCCACCCTCACCACCACGCTCGGCTGGGGCATCGGCGGCGCGCTGGTCAGCGAGGCGGCGGTGATCACCGGCTTCACCCTGGGCGGCAACATCCTGTCCGAGACCGAGGTCCGCATCGAAGGCGAAGGCGGCTATTCCACCGCCGCCGGCGCCGCCGGCCGGATCGGCACCGGGCTGCTGCTGCGCTACCGCGTGCTGCTCGATCCGCGTGCCGGGCGCATGGTGCTCCAGCCCGCCCCCAACCCCGCGCCACCGGTACTGCGCTCGACCAGCGGGCTGCTGCTCGGCGCCGGGGGCACGCATCTGCGCGTCCTCCACGTCATGCGCGGCTCGCCCGCCGCCGAATCGGGCTGGCGCGAAGGCGAGGCGATCTGCAGCGCCGACGGCTTGCCAGTAGCCGGGCGGCCGATCGAATGGAGCGCGGGCGCGCCGGGGCGTGTGGTGGCTCTCGGCATGTGCGACGGCACCGAACGCCGGCTGACGCTGCGGAAATTCTATTAGGGCAGGCGCCGCGGGCCGCCGCCATTGACGCATCGCGGATATAGTGCATTATTCAAGTAATACACTTGGCCGGGGACACGATCATGGGCTGGAAAATCGCGCGCAATCTCGCCGCTTCGATCGCGCTGGCCGGGATCGGGTCCAGCCCCGCCATGGCCGACCCGGACCGGCCGGCGATTTGCGCGCTGGTGGAGAAAGCGTCTGCCGATGCCCTGCTGAACGTGCCGTTCCGCATCATCGACGGCCGCATCTATGTTGATGTGCGGGTCAATGGCGACGGACCGTACCGCTTCGCCGTAGATACGGGCGCGAGCGGAATGGGCCGCGCCGATGCCAGCCTGGTCGCGAAACTGAAGCCGCCGATCAGCGGTGCCGCCGAGACCTCGGATGCCGTGGCATCGGCGCGGGTCGATACCGTCCGCCTGGCGTCGGTCGCGCTCGGCGGGCTGGTTCGCCGCGATCTGGAAGTGATGACCCGCGACTATAGCGGCAAGATGGCGCCCGAGGCGGCGTTCGCCGGAATCCTGGGCCGCGCCTTCTTTGCCGACGGGTTGCTGGTGATCGATTATCCGAAGCAAAGGCTCAGCTTCACCCCCGGCGCTGGACTGGCGCCGGGCGCGCCGGGGGTGCTCGGCTATGAACGCGCCTTCCGGGTGCCGGTGACGATCGGCGGGGTCGTGGCCCAAGGCAATCTCGATACCGGCGCCAATGTCGCCTTCGTCCTCCCCCGACCGCTCTTCGACCAGGTCGGCGGCGGCGCGATCGAGGCGGCGGGCGATGGCAAGCTGACCAACACGACCGTGAAGACCGGCAGCGCGAAGCTCCACGGCCCGTTCCGCATCGGCGCGGCGACGCTTTCCGATATGACCGTGCGGATCTCCGACAGCTATCCCGAACTCCTGGTGGGGGCCCATGCCCTGCAGCATTTCGCGCTGCTCATCGACCAGCGTTCCTCCAGCGTCGCGCTCTGCCCGGCAAAGGATCGCTAGGCCACGCCTTACCGCATGTTCAGCGCCACGCTGGCCAGGATCACCGCGCCCAGCATCGCCATCACCTGAAGGAACTGCCAGGGCACATAGCCGACATCGTCGATCCGCGTGCGCCGGCGGCGGCGATGCTCGCCCAGCGCGCTGACCACCGCAATCGCCGCCGCGCCTGCCGCACCGAACCATAATTGTTGTTGCATCGAACCGAAGAACCCCCACATGCGCGGACGACATCTAGGGAGGGAATTCGCGTGCGCCAGACCCTGACCGTTCTTGCCGTGCTCACCACTGCCGTCGCCGTGGCCAGCGTCGCCACCGGGGCGCCGCGCACCCAGCGCTCGGCCATTGCCGAGGCGGTCGCCTCGCCCAGCCGCTCGCCGGCCAATGTCGCGCGCGATCCCTATCGCCATCCGGTCGACACGCTCAACTTCTTCGGCGTGAAGCCCGGCAACACCGTGGTCGAGATCTGGCCGGGCGGCGGCTGGTATACCGAGATCCTCGCGCCGCTCACCCGCGCCAAGGGCCAATATTATGCCGCGGTCGGCCCCGATTTCCCGAATGGCGGAAAGGCGGTCGAGACGCTGAAGGCCAAGGACCCGGCGCTCTACGGCCATGCCAAGCTCGTCGCCTTCCCCGCCGAAGCCGGCCAGCCCAAGGTGGCCGACGGCACCGCCGATATCGTCCTCACCTTCCGCAACGTCCATAACTGGCGGATGGGCTACAAGCGCGGCGACCAGGACTATGCGCCCGAGGCGTTCAAGCAGATGTTCGCGATGCTCAAAAAGGGCGGCACGCTCGGCATCGAGGATCATCGCCTGCCCGAGGGCGCGAGCGACGCGCGCGAGAAGACCAGCGGCTATCTGAAGGTGTCCACCGTCCGCCGCCTGGCCGAGCAGGCCGGCTTCGTCTTCGTCGCCGCGTCCGAGGTCAACGCCAACCCGCGCGACACCGCCGACTGGCCCAAGGGCGTATGGACGCTGCCCCCCACCTATACCCTCAAGGACGTCGACCGCGCGAAGTACGCCGCGATCGGCGAGAGCGACCGGATGACGCTAAAGTTCAGGAAACCCTGATTTTTTCGTGCTAAACGAGGCATTAACCGTCTCGTCTTATCACTGACATGTGCCACGCCGAATTCGAACCCTTCTGTCGGTCCTCCGCGAGGAAGTAGACAGCTATGCCGCGACCAGCGAGGAAATCGCCGCGCGTACCAACCTGCTCGCGCTGAACGCGGCGATCGAAGCCGCGCGCTCGGGCGAGGCCGGGCGCGGCTTCTCGGTGGTGGCGCAGGAAGTGAAGGCGCTGGCGCAGCAGGCGCGCGGCGCCTCGATCGAGTTCCGCTCCGAAGTGCGCGAGCGCCTCGCCATGGGCGCGGGCATCGCCGACGAGATGGTGAGCGAGATCGAGGGCACCCGCCTGGTCGAGCTCGCCCAGGCGCTGATCCAGAACGTCTCCCGCCACCTTTATGGCCGCAGCATCGACCTGCGCGTGATGGCGACCGATGCCGAAGTGATCGCCGCGCTCGAGGATCCGAGCCCCGAGACGATCGCCGCGGCCGATGCCCGGCTGGCACTGCTCACCGGGATTTCTCCCTATTACGTCAACGCCTTCCTTGCCGACGACGCGGGCAAGGTGATCGCTGCGTCCGATCCGCATGCGCGCGTGCGCGGCGTCGACCTGTCGAGCGCACCGCAATATCTGAACGCGATCCGCAGCCACCGGCGCGACGAATGGTTCACCGACGAAGTGTGGCTCAACCCCTATTCGGACCATCGCGCGGTGCTCGTCTTCGTCACCGGCGTGCGCCCGCGCGGCCGCGACGGACGGCCGCTCGGCGCCTTCTATCTCGAGTTCGACTGGGAGGGGCACATCCCCGCGATCATCTCCGACCGGTCGCTCTTCAGCGAGCGCGACTGGGGGCGGACCAGCATCTCGATCGTCGACCAGCAGGATCGGATCGTCGCCACATCGGCGGGCAAGCGCCACGGCGAGCACGTCATGCTGCCGCCCAATGCGGTGCGCGGCGCCGAAGTGCGCGGCGACAACACGATCGCCTTTGCCAGCGCCACCGATTATCACGGATTCGGCGGGCTGGGCCTGCGCTGCGTGATCGAGCAGAAGATGCCTACGCTGGAGGAAATCCGTGCGGCGCTGGGCGTGCTGCGGGGGCGGTCATAGCTCTTCCTAAGCCCCTCCCTTCCAGGGAGGGGAGTCGGGATTACTTCCCCAGCTTCTCGATCTTGTCCTGCAGCCGGGCGAGTTCCGCCTTGAGCGCCGCGACATCGTCTTCGCCGCTCGCCGCCGGAGCCGGAGCCGGAGCCGGAGCCGGAGCCGGGGTAGCCGCGGGTGCCCCCGGGGCGCCCGGCGCCGTCCCGGGCTTGAACGCCTGGGTCGCGGCTTCGAAGATCTCCATGTTGCGCTTGGCCATTTCGGCAAAGGGCGAATTGGCGAAGGCGCCTTCCACCGCCGACTTGAACTGCTGCTGGTTGCGGCGGAAGCTCTCCATCGAAGCCTCGAGATAGCCGGGCACCATCGCCTGCATCGAATCGCCGTACAGCGCGATCAGCTGGCGCAGGAAGTTCACCGGCAGCATGGTCTGGCCGCGCTGCTCTTCCTCCATGATGATCTGGGTGAGGACATTATGGGTGATGTCCTCCTCGGTCTTGGCATCGACGACCTTGAAATCGCGCCCCTCGCGCGTCATCGCGGCCAGATGGTCCAGCGTGATGTAGGACGAGGTTTCGGTGTTGTAGAGTCGCCGGTTCGCGTACTTCTTGATGATGACCGGACCGGTGCCAGCAGCGCTCTTCTTCATCTAAGGCCCCCAGGTGAGTGAAACATATCTATCATCGTTTCATTCTGCGGCGCAACACGGACCGCGCCCGCTGCCGCTGTTCCTTTCGCTGTTGCGCAGCGAGACCGCAGCATCGCCCGAGCGCCGGGCCGCCGCGCTCGCCGGGCTGAAGGCCTATCAGGCGGCGGAAAGGCCGCCGGAACGCATATTGCCGCCTGCAATCGCCACCGCCGGGCGCGCCGCGCTGCGCGACTATGGCGGCAGCGGCCCGCCGGTCGTCTTCGTGCCGTCGTTGATCAACCCGCCCTTCATCCTCGATCTCGCACCGGGCAATTCGCTGCTCGAATGGCTGGCGACTCAAGGGCTTCGGCCGCTGCTCGTCGATTGGGGCTCGCCCAGGCCGGAGGATCGGGGCCAGGGCATCGACCATCATATCGCCGAATTGCTGCTGCCCCTGCTCGACGCGCTGCGCGAACCGCCGCTGCTCGCCGGCTATTGCCTGGGCGGCACGCTGGCCATGGCGGCGGCGATGCTGCGGCCGGCGCGCGGGCTCGTCACCATTGCCGCTCCCTGGCGCTTCCGGCGCTATGGCGATTTCGCGCGCGCAGCCATTGCGGCGCAATGGGAGGCCGCGCAACCGTCCTGCGCCCAGCTCGGCCTGGTGCCGATGGAAGTGCTCCAGGCCGGCTTCTGGCAGCTCGATCCCGCCCGGACGATCGCCAAGTTCGAGCGATTCGCCCGACTGGCGCCGGACAGCGACCAGGCCCGCGCCTTTGTCGCGCTCGAGGACTGGGCCAATGCCGGCGCGCCGCTCACCCATGCCGCGGGGCAGGAGATGTTCGAGCGCCTCTTCCGCGCCGACCGGCCGGGCGCCGGCCGCTGGTGGGTGAAGGGCACGCGCATCCTCCCGTCGCGGCTCGCCTGCCCGGCGCTGGAGCTGCTCTCCACCACCGACCGCATCGTCCCCGCCGCCACCGCCGCCGGCCTGGCCGAGCGGCGGAGCCTCGCCCTCGGCCATGTCGGCATGATCGTCGGGGGCCGGGCGCGCGCAATGGTGTGGGAGCCGCTGCGCGACTGGCTTCTTGCCGCAGCGCACACTAGATAGCCCGCGACTATCAGAGACCGCAGGAGTCGTTTCCCATGGCCAACCCGACCGACGTCGTCATCACCGCCGCCAAGCGCACCCCCGTGGGCAGCTTCCTCGGCGCTTTCGGCAGCACCCCCGCGCACGAGCTGGGCCGCATCGCGATCGAGGCGGCGCTGGAACAGGCCGGCGTGAAGGGCGAGGAAGTCAGCGAAGTCATCCTTGGCCAGGTGCTCACCGCCGCGCAGGGCCAGAACCCCGCCCGCCAGGCCTCGATGGCCGCGGGCGTGCCCAAGGAAGTGCCCGCATGGAGCGTGCAGCAGGTCTGCGGCTCGGGCCTGCGCGCCGTGGCGCTCGCCGCCCAGGCGATCCAGACCGGCGATTCGACCATCATCGTCGCCGGCGGCCAGGAGAGCAT
Source organism: Sphingomonas sp. IBVSS2 (assembly GCF_002127225.1). Taxonomy (GTDB): domain Bacteria; phylum Pseudomonadota; class Alphaproteobacteria; order Sphingomonadales; family Sphingomonadaceae; genus Sphingomonas. The sequence goes on along the minus strand of NZ_NFUR01000005.1, from coordinate 192,184 downwards.
GTCGCTCGCCAACCACGCCCAGGCGCTGCGTGCCGGCGCCAAGATGGGCGATGTCGCCCTGGTCGACACGATGATCAAGGACGGCCTGACCGACGTGTTCAACGGCTATCACATGGGCATCACCGCCGAGAACCTGGCCGAGCAATATCAGGTCACCCGCGCCGAGCAGGACGAATTCGCCGTCGCCAGCCAGAACAAGGCCGAAGCCGCCCGCGCCGCCGGCCGCTTCAAGGACGAGATCGCCCCGGTCACGATCAAGGGCCGCAAGGGCGACACCATCGTCGCCGACGACGAATATATCCGCGCCGGCGCCACGGTGGAGAGCGTCGCGGGCCTGCGCCCGGCCTTCAAGAAGGACGGCACCGTCACTGCCGCCAACGCATCGGGCCTCAACGACGGCGCCGCCGCGCTGGTGGTGATGTCGCGCGCCGAGGCCGAGAAGCGCGGCGCGCCGATCCTCGCGACGATCCGCAGCTGGGCCACTGCCGGCGTCGACCCGTCGATCATGGGCATCGGCCCGGTTCCCGCGTCGCGGAAGGCGCTGGAAAAGGCCGGCTGGACCATCGCCGACCTCGACCTGATCGAAGCGAACGAAGCCTTTGCCGCGCAGGCGCTGTCGGTGGGCAAGGAACTGGGCTGGGACGCGAGCAAGGTGAACGTCAATGGCGGCGCGATCGCCATCGGCCATCCGATCGGCGCTTCGGGCGCCCGCGTGCTCACCACCCTGATCTACGAGATGGCGAAGCGCGATGCGAAGAAGGGCCTGGCCACGCTCTGCATCGGCGGGGGCATGGGAATCGCCATGTGCGTCGAGCGCTGAGCGGCTTTCGTCGCATTACGAAATGTTTCTGACGAATGGGGCCTTAGCGTGTTGAAACGCTAAGGCACATTCTGAATGTTACATTAACCCGCGCCAGTTTGAAATTTGGCGCGCGTCATAGTCTCTTTTTTGCAACACCGCCGACACAATTGCGCCGGGCAATATGTCCGGCCCTTGCGGTGCAGAAACACGTCCGGCTCATTCCCCCCTTCGGGCATTCCGCTCGAGGGGCAAAAGAACCAATGAAAATATCTCACTTGCTGAGCGCGACGGCGCTCGCCGGGTCGCTATTGGCAACGCCGGCCGCCTTCGCCCAGGATTCGCAACAGGCACCGGCCACGAACCAGACCGAAAAGGCCCAGGACGAGGAAATCGTCGTCACCGGTTCGCGCATCCGCATCCGCAACACGATCGACGCCGCCGTGCCGGTGCAGACGATCACGGCAACGCAGCTGCTGGGCACCCGTGGCGACGTGTCGCTCGGCGACGCGCTCAACCAGCTGCCGCAGTTCCGCTCGACCTTCAGCCAGGCGAACTCGACCGGCTCGATCGGCACCGCCGGCCTCAGCCTGCTCGATCTGCGCGGCCTCGGCACCTCGCGCACGCTGACCCTGATCAACGGCCGCCGCGTCGTCTCGGCCGTGCCGGGCAGCTACACGCCCGACGTCAGCACCATTCCCTACGACCTCGTCGACCGCATCGAGACCGTGACCGGCGGCCAGTCGGCCATCTACGGTTCGGACGCCATCGCGGGCGTCGCCAACTTCATCCTGCGCCGCGACTATGACGGCGTGCGCGTCCGCGCGCAGAGCGGCATCAGCACCTATGGCGACCGCGGCACCTATCTGGTCAGCGCGCTCGCCGGCAAGAACCTGATGGACGGCCGCCTGAACATCACCGCCTCGGCCGAATACACCCATGCGAACGAGCTCTATTATGCCGATCGCGACTATCTGGGTGCCTATGGCGGCACGCCGGGCTTCATCACCTCGCAGATCACCACCGCGCCGAACCGCAATTTCGACGGCATCCCGAACACCGCCTTCGTTCCGCGCGGCGTCGTGTTCGGCAACCGCTCGATCGGCGGCACCGTCATCACCGCCTGCCCGTCGACCGCGACCGCGGCCAATGCGGCACAGCGCGCGGCGATCTGCACCGGCCAGAATTCGCCGACCGGCAGCCCGATCGCCTATAACTACATGTTCGAGCCCGATGGCTCGCTGATCAAGGACTCGCCCTCCACCACGGGCATGACCGACAATCGCGCGATCGGCGGCGGCATCCTGTTCGGCAAGTCGGCTTCGGGCGTCGAAGGCGCCATGCTCATGCCGAGCCAGGACCGCATCGTCGGCAACCTGCTGATCAACGGCGACTTCTCGCGCGCCTTCCGGCCGTTCGTCGAGCTGACCTATTCGCAGGTCAAGGTGCACCAGCAGTCGGTGCAGCCGAGCTTCACCGGCGGCACGCTGAGCTCGACCTTCAGCGTCAACAACCCGTTCCTGACGACGTCCGCGCGCAACACGCTGACGACGATCCTGGCGCCGGGGGCGACGAGCTTCACGCTCAACCGCTTCAACAACGACCTCGGCACCCGCGCCGAGTTCCACAATCGCAAGACCTATCGCGGCGTCATCGGCGTCGGCGGCGATCTCAGCGACACCGGCAACCTGCGGTACGAAGTCGCCGCCAACTATGGCCGCACCGAGAACACCTATCGCACCGGCGGCAACGTGCTGGTCACCCAGTTCAACCGCGCGGCGAACGCGGTGCTTGCGCCCGCCGGCTATACGGGCTCGAACTTCGTGCTCAACGATGCGGGCCAGAAGGTGGTCTGCGGCGTCAATGCCGACGCCAGCACGACCAATGACGATGCGGCCTGCTACCCGATCAACCTGTTCGGCGAGAAGCGCTACGATCAGCGCGCGCTGAACTACATCCTGCATACCTCGACTCGCAATCAATGGGCCGAGCAGCTCGATTTCACGGCCTTCGTGTCGGGCGATTCGAGCGGATTGTTCAGCCTGCCGGGCGGCCCGGTCGGCTTCGCGATCGGCGGCGAGTATCGCCGTGAGGACGCCTTCTCGGGCCAGGATCCGATCACCGCGTCGGGCCAGACCTTCCTCAACCCGGCGGCGACCTTCGATCCGCCCGCGGTGAAGGTGAAGGAAGCCTATGGCGAACTGCGCATCCCGCTGCTCGCCAACCTGCCGCTCATCCGCGAGCTGACCTTCGAAGGCGCCGCGCGCGTCTCCGATTATGGCGGCACCACGGGTTCGGTCTGGGCGTGGAACGGCGGCGTCATCTGGGCTCCGCATCGCGACCTGCGCTTCCGCGGCACCTTCTCGAAGTCGGTCCGCGCGCCCAACCTGAGCAACCTCTATGCGACGGCGGCGACCACCTTCCAGAACGGCTTCACCGATCCGTGCGATCAGGCCGGCGGCACCAACGCGTCGAACAACATCACGACCAACCCGAATCGCGTGAAGAACTGCGCCGCGGCCGGTATCCCGACCACGATCACCTTCACCGATCCGGTCTCGGGCAATGTGGTGACCCGTCCCTGGACCAACCAGACGACGGCCGGCCTGGCGGGCATCAACTCGGGCAACCCGAACCTGCTGCCGGAAAGCGGCTACAGCTTCACGGTCGGCACGGTGTTCACGCCCAAATTCGTTCCGGGCTTCAGCATCTCGGTCGACTACTACAATGTCCGCGTGAAGAACGTCATCTCGGGCCTCACCGGCCAGGCGATCATCAATCGCTGCTATGACGATCCCAGCGGCATCAACAACATCTTCTGCGCCGCCGTCTTCCGTCGCAGCAGCTCCAACGCCGTGGAGAACTACACCTTCAACGGCCAGTCGAATCGTCAGATCGACCAGTCGACCTTCAACCTGGCGCTTGCCGGCAACGGCAACAGCTTCATCAACCAGCCCTACAACTTCGCCAAGCTGGCGACGCGCGGCATCGACATCGACGTGGCCTATGACCACAAGTTCAATGACGATTTCGCGATCAACCTGCGTGCGATCGTCAGCTATGTGATGGACCGCCTGTCCTACAGCTACATCACCGAGCCGAACCGCTACGACCGTATCGACAGCACGCTGGGCGATCCGAAGTGGCAGGGCCAGTTCACGGCGAACGTCAAGCTGGGCAACGTCGATGTGAACTACAATGCGCGCTATGTCGGCAAGCAGATCGTCTCCGGGCTCACCTACGAGACCTTCTTCCCGTCGCAGGGCCGTTCGGCCACCAACCCGGATGCGCGTCCGTTCATCTATTATGATCCGATCATCTACCAGAGCGTGCGGGTCGGCGTGAACGTGACCAAGGACTATCGCCTGTACGCCGGCGTGGACAATCTCACCAATGAACTGCCGCCGTACGATGCGACCGGCACGGGCAATGATGCGATCTACCCGAACACGGGCCGCTTCTTCTATGCGGGCGCCCAGGTTCGCTTCTGATCCTTCGCTCCTGAAAACCGGAAAGGGCCGCTCGAAAGGGCGGCCCTTTTCTTATGCCCAGATCCGGTCGAAACGCCCGCCGAGCCCGGTCAGCAACTCATATTGCGAGAGGCCGCTCAGCACCGCCGTTTCGGGCAGGCCATAGGACATCGCGACCCAGTCGCCCTCGCAAAGGTCGGGGAGCGCCGTCAGGTCGATCGCGGCAAGGTCCATCGAGACGCGACCGATCACCGGCAGCGCGACGCCCGCCACCATCGCCGACCCCTTGCCGGAGAAGCAGCGCAGATAGCCGTCCGCATAGCCGAGGTTGAGGATCGCCACTTCGGTGTCGGCCGGCGCGATCCAGGTCGCATTGTACCCCACGCTCTCGCCGGCACGAACCCGGCGGCGCTGGAGAATCTGCGCCTCCGGCGTCGCGACCTGGCGGATCGCGTCGTGCCCGGGCCGCTGCCGGCCGCCATAGAGCGCGATGCCCGGCCGGGTGAGATCGAAGGCATAGTCGGCCCCGAGCGCGATCCCCGCCGAATTGGCCAGGCTCAGGCGCTTCGCCCGCGTCCGCCCTTTGAGCGCGCCAAAGGCGGCGAGCTGCCGGGCGTTGAGCGGCACGTCCTCGTCGGCCGAGACGAGATGGCTCATCAGCGTCTCGATCGCCAGCCCGTCGAGCAGGCCCGTGCCGATCTCCTCGGCCGAGACGCCGAGCCGGTTCATGCCGGTATCGACCATCACGTCGCAGGGCCGCCCCGTCGGTTTCCAGCGCAGCACCTGCGCCGCCGTGCTCAGCACCGGCCGGGCATGGGGTGCGTCGAGCGGGTCCTCGGCACGCACGCCGTGCAGCACCGATACCGGGACGCCCAGATCCGCGAGCGCCGCTGCCTCGGCCCAGGTCGCCACGAAGAAGTCGCGGCATCCCGCCTCGGCCAGGCGGACCGCCACGTCGCGCGCGCCGAGCCCATAGCCATTGGCCTTGATCGCCGCGCCGCACGAAGCGGTGCCGCTGAGCTTGGCCAGGTGCCGCCAGTTCGAAACGAGCGCGGCACCGTCGAGCCGCAGGCGCAGGGGAGCAGTCATCCCGCAGCGGTTAGGGGGTGCGCCCGGTCCCCGCAATGGCCGTTGCGGGGGATGGGTATGCCCTCAGTGCCTCGCCCGGCGCGGCGCCACCGTCTCCTGCAGGCCCAGCAGCGTCACCACCAGCGCCATCGCCACCACGGCGATGGTGTACCACAGCCCCGCATAGGGATCGCCGGTGCGCGCGACGATATACTGGCTGATGAAGGGCAGGAAGCCGCCGAAATAGCCGGTGCCCAGATGATAGGGGATCGACATCGAAGAATAGCGGATCCGGCTCGGGAACATCTCGCTGAGCAGGGCCGCGACCGGGCCATAGGTCGCGCCGGCCAGCGCCATCAGCCCCAGCATCGCCAGCACGATCACCGCGATATTGCCCGCCGGGGGCACGGTGCGTTCGAGCTCGTAGCCGGCCGCGGCGAGCGCCGCGTCGAGCCCGGCGGGGCCGGCATCCGCCACCGGCACGCCGCCGATCGTCACCACCACCGCTTCGGCCCGGTCGGTCTTGTAGGCGATGCCCTTCTTCGAGAGCTGGTCGAGGATCCGGCCACAGGCGTCCACTTGCTTGGCGGCGAAGGGATCATAGGTGCAGTCGGGGCCCCGCACGACCACCGGCGCACGCTTCGCCGCTTCCGCCAGCCCTGGATTGGCCGCGCCGCCGATCGCCCAGAACAGCGGGAACAGCAGCACCAGCGTCAACGCATAGCCGATCACGATCGGCTTCTTGCGCCCGATCCGATCGGACAAATGGCCGAACAGGATGAAGAAGCCGCATCCGGCGAGCGCCGATCCGCCGCAGATCAGCTGCGCGGTGGTCGGGTCCATCCGCATCGGCCCGGTGAGGAAGGAAAGCACCGAGAACATCGAGGTGTACCAGATCACCGTCAGCCCCGCCGCGATGCCGAACAGCGCGACGAAGAGCCGGGACAGGTTGCCCGGATAGGTGAAGCTCTCGACGAACGGGTTGCTCGCCGTCTCGCCGGCCTCCTTGATCGCCTGGAACACCGGGCTTTCGGAAAGCTTCAGGCGCATCCACAGCGACACGGCGAGCAGCAGGATCGAGAAGAGGAAGGGCAGGCGCCAGCCCCATGCCTCCCAGGTCGCGACCGGCATCGGCGCCTTGAAGGCGAGCACGACCGCGAGACTCAGGATGAAGCCGCCGACCACGCTCGCCTGGATGAAGCTGGTATGGAAGCCGGCGCGCCCGCCCGGCGAATGCTCGGCGACATAGATCGCCGCGCCGCCATATTCGCCGCCCAGCGCCAGCCCCTGCGCCACGCGCATCAGCAGGATCAGCAGCGGCGCCGCGATGCCGATCGCGGCATAGCTCGGCACCAGGCCGATGCCGGCGGTGGCCAGGCCCATCACGGTGATGGTGACGAGGAAAGTGTATTTCCGCCCCATCCTGTCGCCCAGATAGCCGAACAGCACCGCGCCCAGCGGCCGGAACCCGAAGCCGACCGCGAACGCCGCCCAGGCGAGCAGGCTCGCCAGCACGTCGTTGCCCGCGGGGAAGAAAGTGTGCTGCAGGATGCCGGTGGCGGTCAGCGTGCCCCAGATGAAGAAATCATACCATTCGAAGATGGTGCCCAGCGACGATGCGCCGATCACCAATTTGATGTCCTTGCCCGTCGGCTCCGCCATTGGGTCCCCCTCCCGTGATCCGCGCGCGAGCTTAGCGGCTTCGGGATGGGCGACAAGACGGGGCCGGGCCCCGCCTCACCGCCACACCAGCATCGCCACCGCCGCCGCGCCCATCACCACCGTCGCCGCCCAGCCGAACCAGAGCAGCGGCCCATGGATGCGAAAGGCGCCCATCACGCGGCGGCGCGTTGCGATCACCATCATCACCGCCATGATCGGCACCGCCGCGAAGCCATTGACCACGGCGCTCCAGAACAGCGCCTGGATCGGCGGGATACCCGACCAGTCGAGCCCGATGCCGAGCAGCGTCGCCAGCGCGATCACGCCGTAGAAGCCCGGCGCGTCGCGCACCCGATATTCCAGCCCGCTGCGCCAGCCGCGCGCGTCGCCCACCGCAAAGGCCGCGGATCCGGCCAGCACGGGCACCGCGAGCAGCCCGGTGCCGATGATGCCGATCGCGAACAGCGCGAAGGCGAAATTGCCCGCCACCGGCTTCAGCGCCTCGGCGGCGTCGGCGGCGGTGTCGATCCTGGTCACGCCCTGCACGTGCAGCGTCGCGGCGGTCGCCACGATGATCGCCAGCGCGATCAGGTTGGAGAAGGCCATGCCGATGAAAGTGTCGATCCGCATCCGCCGGATCTCGCCGGGCGCCTGCTCGGGTGCCTCGGTGAGCGGCCGGGCTCCGTCATGATCCTCGACTTCCTCCACTTCCTGCGCGGCCTGCCAGAAGAAGAGATAGGGGCTGATCGTGGTGCCGAAGATCGCCACCACGGTGGCGATCGCCTGGGGGCCGTCGATCCGGGGCACCACCAGCCCCTTCGCGGCGGCGGCCCAGTCGACATGCACCACCAGCATCACCGCGACATAGGCGAACAGCGACAGCGTCAGCCATTTCAGCACATGGGCGTAGCGGTGATAGGAGATGAAGGCCTGGAGCATCAGGCAGAGCAGCGCGAAGAAGATCGTGAATCCATGGTCGCCCCAGCCCAGGACCAGCTGCGCCGCGTCGCCCATCGCGGCGATGTCGGCGCCGATATTGATCGTGTTGGCGACGAACAGGATCGCGACGAGCAGGGTGAGCAGCCAGCCCGGCAGCACCTCGCGCATGTTGCGGGCCAGTCCGCGCCCGGTCACCCGGCCGATATGCGCGCTCACCAGCTGCACCGCCGTCATCAGCGGATAGGTGAGCACCATCGTCCACATCAGCCCATAGCCGAACTGCGCGCCGGCCTGGGAATAGGTGGCGATGCCGCTGGGATCGTCGTCCGCCGCGCCGGTGATCAGGCCCGGGCCGAGCTTCTTCGCAACCGAGGTTTCTTCCTGTCTGCTGGCGGTCATGCAGGCTCCGGCATCGTGACGAATGCACGATGCTACCAGATAGCGCGCGATCCCGAACCAACCCAGATCGATGCGCCCGGGCCGCACCGATCCGGACCGAATGCCGATTGCGCGGGCGCCGCTTACGCGGGAGCTTCCCCGCGGTTCGCCTCAGGGGACGCGAGCCGCAAAAGGGGAGATCCCATGTCTGGAGACAATCCGAGCTTTCCGATCGGCACCTGCGCCGCGAGCTGGTTCGACAGCGCGCACGCACTGCACATCCGCGTCTATTCGAGCGACGGCTATACGATCAGCGAGCGCTGCAACGACGGCAATGGCTGGACCGCCGGCGCCAGCTTTCCCGGCTCGCAGGCCTCGGTGACGGTCTGGCAGGATTCGCAGGGCGAGCATATCCGCCTCTATGTGACCAATGCGGACGTCACGACCGAATATTGCAACGATGCGGGCACCCCGGGCTGGACCAAGGGCGGCTATACCCAGCCCTGAACCGGGCCGCGGCCGGGCCTCAGTCGAGGTTCGGCCGCAGCCAGCGCGTCGCCTGTTCCAGGTCGACGCCGCGCCGGGCGGCATAATCCGCGAGCTGGTCCTGCCCGATCCGGGCCACGCCGAAATATTCGGCCTGGGGATGCCCGAAATAGAAGCCCGAGACCGCGGCGGTGGGTAGCATCGCGAAGCTCTCGGTCAGCGAGATGCCGGTGCGCTTGTGCGCGTCGAGCATCTTGAACAGGATCGGCTTCAGGCTGTGCTCGGGGCAGGCCGGATAGCCCGGCGCCGGGCGGATGCCGCGATAATCTTCCTTGATCAGCGCTTCGTTGGTCAGCTGCTCGCCCTCGGCATAGCCCCAGATCGACGTGCGGACGAACTGGTGGAGCCGCTCGGCAAACGCCTCGGCCAGGCGATCGGCCAGGGCCTTGAGCAGGATGTCGCTATAATCGTCGATCGCGTTCTTGAAGCGCGCAAGATGCGGCTCGATGCCGTGGATGCCCACCGCGAAGCCGCCGATCCAGTCGCCCTGGGTATCGATGAAATCGGCCAGGCACATGTTCGCCCGGCCTTCCCGCTTGGCGATCTGCTGGCGCAGCATCGGCAGCGTGACGTGATCCTCGTCGCCGACATGGACGATGATGTCGTCGTCCTTGCGGCGGCACGGCCACAGCCCGGCGACGCCGCGCGCGGTCAGCCATTTCTCCTCGACGATCCGGTCGAGCATCTTCTGCGCATCGGCGAACAGGCTGGTCGCGCTCTCGCCGACCACCTTGTCCTCCAGGATCGCCGGATAATTGCCCGCCAGCTCCCAGGCGCGGAAGAAGGGCGTCCAGTCGATATAGCCGCGGAGGTCCTTCAGGTCCCAGTCGGGAAATTCGTGCACGCCCGGCATGCGCGGCTTGCCCGGCTTGAGGCGCATGTCCGCCTCGAACGCATTGTCGCGGGCCTTGTCGAGCGGCAGCAGCTCGCTCTGCCCGCGCCCGGCGCGCGCCTGGCGGACCTGCTCATATTCCGCCGCGACCTTGGCGACATAGTCGTCGCGCTGGGTATCGGAGACGAGCGCGGTCGCCACGCCCACCGCGCGGCTGGCATCCAGCACGTGCACCACCGGCCCGGTATAGGCCGGCTCGATCCGCAGCGCGGTGTGGACCCGGCTGGTCGTCGCGCCGCCGATCAGCAGCGGCATCGTCATCTGCGCGCGCTGCATCTCCTCGGCGACGGTGACCATCTCGTCGAGCGACGGCGTGATCAGGCCGGACAGGCCGATCATGTCCGCGTCATTCTCGTTGGCCGCCTCGAGGATCTTCGACCAGGGCACCATCACGCCCAGATCGACCACGTCGAAGCCGTTGCACTGCAGCACCACGCCGACGATGTTCTTGCCGATATCGTGGACGTCGCCCTTCACGGTGGCCATCACCACCTTGCCCTTGCCCTTGGCGCCGGGCTCCTTCGCCGCCTCGATGAAGGGCAGCAGATGCGCCACCGCCTTCTTCATCACGCGCGCGGACTTCACCACCTGCGGCAGGAACATCTTGCCGGAACCGAACAGGTCGCCGACCACGTTCATCCCGTCCATCAACGGCCCCTCGATCACTTCGATCGGCCGGGCGAAGGCGAGGCGGCACTCCTCGGTATCCTCGACGACATACATGTCGATGCCCTTGACCAGCGCATGCTCGAGCCGCTTCTTCACGTCCCAGCCGCGCCATTCCGCCGCCTGCTTCTCGGCCACCGCGTCGGTGCCCTTGAACTTCTCGGCGAGCGCGACGAGCCGGTCGCCGGCCTCGGGGTCCTTGTTGAGGATCACGTCCTCGCAGGCCTGGCGCAGCTCCGGCTCGATCTGGTCATAGACGTCGAGCTGGCCGGCATTGACGATCGCCATGTCCATGCCCGCCGGGATGGCATAATAGAGGAACACCGAGTGCATCGCCTTGCGCACCGGCTCGTTGCCGCGGAACGAGAAGCTCAGGTTCGAGAGGCCGCCCGAGATATGGCAATGCGGGCAGCGCTTCTTGATCTCGCGCGTCGCCTCGATGAAGTCGACGCCGTAGTTGTTGTGCTCCTCGATGCCCGTCGCCACCGCGAAGACATTGGGATCGAAGATGATGTCCTCGGGCGGGAAGCCGATGCCGACCAGCAGCTTGTAGGCGCGCTCGCAGATCTCGATCTTGCGCGCCTGGGTGTCGGCCTGGCCGGTCTCGTCGAACGCCATGACGACCACGGCGGCGCCGTATGCCATGCACTTGCGCGCATGCTCGAGGAACTGGTCGACGCCTTCCTTCATGCTGATCGAGTTGACGATCGGCTTGCCCGAGACGCATTTCAGCCCCGCCTCGATCACGTCCCATTTCGACGAGTCGATCATCACCGGCACGCGCGCGATGTCGGGCTCGGCGGCGATGAGCTTGAGGAAGGTGGTCATCGCCTCGTGCGCGTCGAGCAGGCCCTCGTCCATGTTGACGTCGATCACCTGCGCGCCGTTCTCGACCTGCTGGCGCGCGACCTCCACGGCCCTGGCATAGTCGCCGGCCATGATGAGCTTCTTGAACGCCGCCGAGCCGGTGACGTTGGTGCGCTCGCCGACATTGACGAAGCTGGTGGAGGAGGAGGTGTTGGTCATTTCTCGTTTCTGTTCAAAGGTTCAGGCTGCGAGCGGGCGCGCCAGCACCACGTCGTCGAAAAGCTGGCCGCCCACGTCGAAGCGGCGCTCGCCCACCGGCACGAAGCCCTGTTTCCGGTAGAAGCCGAGCGCGCGGGCATTGTGCGCATAGACGCCGAGCAGCAGCCGCGCATGCCCGGCCGCGCCGGCCACCGCCGCCGCCATCAGCGCCGCGCCCGCGCCCGAGCCGTGGAAGCGGGAAAGCAGATAGATGCGCTTGAGCTCGATATCGTCCTGCCCGGCGCCGGGCAGCGCGGGCGCGGTGAGCTGCGCGAAGCCGACCGGCGCGCCGCCCGGGGCCGCCTCCAGGATCCAGGCCCGGCTGCCTCCGGCGAGATAGTCGGCGAAGCGCTCGGGCGCATAGGCGTTGGCGCAATGCGCGACGATCGCATCGCCGGGCAGCACGCCGGCAAAGGTCTCGAGGAACGTGGCGCTCGCCACGAGCGAGAGCGCGGCGATGTCGCCCGCACCCGCCTCGCGGACCCGCCATGCCTGCGGTTCGGCCATGCTCATGCCCCCATGGTGAAGGGCTCGAGCCCGGCCAGCCGCGTCCGCACCTCCGGCGTGGGGAGCGGCCGGGCCGGCAGCCCCTCCACGGCCTTCGCGATTGCGCCGATATGCGCGGGCGTCGATCCGCAGCAGCCGCCCAGGATGTTCACCTGCCCCGCATCGGCCCATTCCTTGACCAGCCCCGCCGTCGTCTCGGGCAGCTCGTCATAGGCGCCCAGCTCGTTGGGCAGGCCGGCGTTCGGATAGACCATGATCAGCGTGTCGCAGAGCGCCGACAGCGTCTTCACGTGCGGGCGCAGCTGCTCGGCGCCGAACGAGCAGTTGAGCCCGATCGTCACCGGCCGCGCATGGCGCACCGCATGCCAGAAGGCCTCCACCGTATGGCCGGAAAGGTTGCGCCCGCTCAGATCGGTCAACGTCATCGACAGCATGATCGGCAAGTCGCGGCCCAGCGCCTCGCCCGCCTCGATCGCGGCCATGATGCCGGCCTTGGCGTTGAGCGTGTCGAACACCGTCTCGATCAGCACGAAGTCGATCCCGCCTTCGACCAGCGCGTCGATCTGCTCGCGATACACGTCCTTCAGATAGTCGAAGTCGATCTCGCGATAGCCGGGATCGTTCACGTCGGGGCTCAGCGACAGCGTCTTGTTGGTCGGCCCCAGCGCGCCCGCCACGAAGCGCGGCCGCCCGTCCCTGGCCTCGAACTCGTCGGCGATCGAGCGGGCCAGCCGGGCACTCTCCACATTGATCTCGCGCACCAGATGCTCGGCGCCGTAATCGGCCTGGCTGATGCGGTTGGCCGAGAAGGTATTGGTCTCGGCGATGTCCGCCCCCGCCTCGAAATAGGCGCGGTGGATCGATGCCGGCACCTCGGGCATGGTCAGCGCGAGAATGTCGTTATTGCCCTTCTGGTCGTGGCTCAGCCCCAGATCGCCGGCATAGGCGGCCTCGTCGAGCTTCCAGTTCTGGATCTCGGTGCCGAACGCCCCGTCGGTGATCAGGATGCGCTTGGCAGCTTCGGCCAGCAGTTTCTCGCGTGCAGTCATATTCATTCCTAGTTCCTCCCCGGCACGGGGAGGGGGACCAGCCGCAGGCTGGTGGAGGGGGCCCTCCGCCTGGCTTTCCGCTGGTGGAGGGCCCCCTCCACCACGCCGCTGCGCGTCGCGATCCCCCTCCCCGTGCCGGGGAGGAACGAAATCTACGCCCCGACCAGCGCCGCCACCTTCGGCCGCACGCCCAGCAGATGGCAGATCGCGTAGCTCAGTTCGGCCCGGTTGAGCGTGTAGAAGTGGAACTGGCGCACGCCGCCGGCATAGAGCTTGCGGCACAGCTCCGCCGCCAGCGTCGCCGCCACGAGCTGGCGGGCGGCGGGATGGTCGTCCAGCCCCTCGAACAGCCGCTCCATCCAGCCCGGCACCTGGGTGCCGCACATGCCCGACATGCGCACCACGCTGGCGAAGCTCATCACCGGCATGATTCCCGGCACGATCTCCGCGTCGATCCCCGCCTTGGCCGCATCGTCGCGGAAGCGCAGAAACGTCTCGGGCTCGAAGAAGAACTGGGTGATCGCCCGGGTAGCGCCCGCATCGATCTTGCGCTTCAGATTGTCGAGGTCCGCCGTCTGGCTCGGCGAATCCGGATGGCATTCGGGATAGGCCGCGACCGAGATCTCGAAGGGATGGAGCCGGCGCAGCCCCGCCACCAGGTCGGCGGCATTCGCATAGCCGCCGGGATGGGTGCTGTACTTCTCGCCCGCCCGGGGGGGATCGCCGCGCAGCGCGACGATGTGGCGCACACCGGCCGCCCAATATTCGCGCGCGACCTGGTCGATCTCCTCCCGGGTCGCCTCGACGCAGGTGAGATGGGCCGCCGCCGGGATCGCGGTCTCGCGCGCGATCCGCGCCACCGTGTTGTGCGTCCGCTCGCGAGTCGAGCCGCCGGCACCATAGGTCACCGAGACGAAGCGCGGCCCCAGCGGGCGCAGCGTCTCGATCGATTCCCACAAAGTCTCCTCCATCTTCTCCGTCTTGGGCGGGAAGAATTCGAAGCTCACATCGATATCGCCCGCCACGTCCGCGAACAGCGGCGCCGCCAGCGGGTCCAGAATAGTCATGCGGCCTTCACCCCTTGCTTCTCTTCGCCCGTCTTGCGACCGAGCCATAATTTCACCGTCAGCTCGCCGCCCTCCAGCGTCTCCACCTTCACCGGCGCGAGCCCATGCGCCTCGAACCAGCCGAGCACCTGCTCGTCGGAGAAGCCCAGCCGCGTGTGCGCGTCCTTCTGCCGCAGCTCCTCGCGCTCGTGCGGAGCGAAATCGGCGATGAGCAGCCGCCCGCCCGGCGCCAGCACCCGCGCCGCCTCGCCGATCGCAGCGCCCGGCTGCTGCGCGAAGTGGAGCACATGGTGCAGGATCGCGAGGTCCGCCCCGCCGTCCTGCAGCGGCAGCGCATAAAGGTCCGCCTGCCGCAGCTCGGCATTGGCCAGCCCCTGCTCGGAAAGCTTGGCGCGCGCAAGGCGCAGCATCTCGCTCGACCGGTCGATCCCCAGCGCGCGCTCGGCGCGCGGCGCGAACAGCTCGAGCATGCGCCCGGTGCCGGTACCGATGTCGATGAGATAGCCGACCGACGCCTCGCCCAGCGCCGCGGCCATCGCCGCCTCGACTTCGCTCTCGGCGACATGGAGCGAGCGGATCGCATCCCATTCGCCGGCATTGCTCTCGAACCAGTCCGCCGCCGCGCTCGCCCGGTCCGCGCGCACCGCGGCGAGCCGCGCCTCGTCGGCGACCATCCAGTGATCGACTTCGTTCCAGGCATCGAGCGCGGCGAGCATCGGCTCCACCCGGGCCGGGGCGCCCAGGCCGACGAACACCCAGCTGCCCTCCTTGCGCCGCTCGAGCAGCCCGGCGTCGCACAATATCTTCACGTGGCGCGAGACGCGCGGCTGGCTCTGCCCCAGCACCTGGGCCAGCTCGCCGACGCTCAGCTCCATCGAGCGGACCAGCGCGAGGATGCGCAGCCGCGTCGAATCGGCAAGGGCACGGAAGATGGCGAGGGCGTTCTGCACGGCGATTAGAGATATAAAGATATCTTTATATGCGGTCAACGCATCGCATGCGCCTTGCGCGCGAGTCACTCCCTCGGTTAGCCCTTGCCCGAACCATTCCGGCAAAGGGGACGCATCCATGCGCAAGGCGCTCATCCTCCCGCTCGCGGCCGTCGCGCTGCTCGGGCTTTCGGCCTGCGGCAACAAGGCGAAGAACGAAGCGGCCGAGGCCAATGAAGCGGTCACGGGCGACAGCAACACGATGGGCGAGGCGGTGAGCGACGTGAACGCCGCCGAGAATGCGGCGTTCGGCGCCGCCGAGAGCAATTATGACCAGGCCGTGCCGGTCGGCAATACGGCCGGCGAGGGCTCGGGCGACGAGATCACCGACTGATCCATGCAGCTCGCCCCTCTCCTCCTCTTGCTCGCCCTCGCCGCCTGCGGCCACAGCGGATCCGATGACGCGCAGGGCGGCCTGAGCGCCGGCGAGTCCCGCCAGCTCGATGCGGCGGCGGCCGCGATCGACGTGAATGCGAGCCAATCGAACGGAGCAGCGGAATGATCCGGCGGGAACTGGGCACGAGCGGCATCGAGACGCCGGCGCTGATCCTGGGCGGCAACGTCTTCGGCTGGACCGCCGACAAGGCGACAAGCTTCGCCGTGCTCGATCGCTTCGCCGAAGCCGGCGGTACGCTGATCGACACCGCCGATGTCTATTCGGCCTGGGTCCCCGGGCATCGCGGCGGCGAATCCGAGGCGATCATCGGCGAATGGCTCCGCACCTCGGGCAAGCATGGCAAGGTGAAGGTCGCGACCAAGGTCGGCATGCTTGACGGCGAAGGCGGTTCGAAGCTGGCGCCCGCGCGCATCGCCGCCGCCTGCGACGCGTCGCTCAAGCGCCTCGGCGTCGAGACGATCGACCTGTATTTCGCGCATCAGGACGATGACGCCGTGCCGCAGGAAGACGTGCTCGCTGCCTTTGACCGGCTGATCCGGGCCGGCAAGGTCCGGGCGATCGGCGCGTCCAACTTCCACGCCGCCCGCCTCAAATCCGCGCTCGACATCGCCGTGCGCGACGGCCTGCCGCACTATCGGGCGCTGCAGAACGAGTACAACCTGGTCAGCCGCCACAAGTTCGAAGGCGAACTGCAGGATCTGTGCGTCGAATATAATATCGGCTGCGTGCCCTATTACGGGCTCGCCTCGGGCTATCTCACCGGCAAGTATCGCTCCGAAGCGGATCTCGGGAAGAGCGTGCGCGGCGGGCGGATGACGGCGTTCATGCAGGGCAAGGGCCCCGCCGTCCTGGCCGCGATGGACGAGATCGCGGCGGAGACCGGCGCCACGCTCGCCCGGATCGCCCTGGCCTGGGTCGCGGCGCAACCGGGGGTGACGGCGCCCATCGCCAGCGCGACTTCGCTCGCCCAGGTCGAGGAGCTGGCGGGGAGCTGGGACGTGGCGCTCAGCCGCGCGCAGCTCGACCGGCTGACGGCGGCGGGAGCCTAGTCAGCCGGAGGCGCCGGCCAGCCCGGCGATCCAGCGGGCATCTTCCGAGGCCAGGCGGTTGCCGATGCCGCATAGGATAAGGGTATTGCGCGCCACCGGCCCGCAGGGCGCGAAGCCGAAGGCGCGGGCGGCGTCCTCGGGCGCGATGGTGAAGCCCCGCCCCGCGCGCGCGCTGATCAGCGCCTCCTCCAGCTCGTTGCAGTGATCGCGGACCGCCAGGCCGGGGGGCTGCGCCGCCAGCACCTGGTCGAACCAGTGCCCGAACACATATTCATATTCGTCATAGGCGATGCACGGCGCCCGGGAGAGGCCCTCGCAGGTCGGCGGGCCGTCCGGCGCCCCGACCAGCCAGAGCGTTTCCTCGGCCACCGGGACGCTTTCGATCGGGGCGGCCACCACGCCGCGATAGGTGACCCCCAGGTCGATCACGCCGGCGCCCAGCCAGTCGAGGATCTGATCGTGCGAGCCCGTGCGGAAGACGATGCGGCGCGTCCGCTCGGCGTCGCGAAAGACCCTGGGGGCCAGGCGATAGCGGCCGAAGCCGGTGACGCAGCCGATGCGCAGCGGCACGGCCGCCGGAGCCTCGCTGCGGACCTGCTCGGCGGCATGCGCGACCTCGGCGAGCGCCCGGTCGATCGCTTCGTACAGGGCCCGCCCCTCGGGGGTGAGGCGCAGCCGGCGACCGACGCGTTCGGCGAGCGGCACGCCCGCGTCCCGCTCGAAGCGCCGGAAATCGGCATGGATCGACGGCGGCGACCTGCCCTCGCTCCGCGCCGCCGCGTTGATCCCGCCCGCGCGGGCGACGGCATGAAAGGCAGCGGCACGGCGCAGGTCGATCTTCATTCCGCTTTCCCGAATGATCATATCCTAACTTACGAATATCGGAACAATCGAAGAATCGCTACACCAGCGGGCAAAGGAGAGTGCGCGATGTTGACGATGATTGCGGCGTTCGCGGCCATGCCGGCACCGGGCTTCGCGACGCCGGATGCCGCGGTCGCAGCCTATGGCGCCGCGGTCGCGGCGAACGACCCGGCGCAGCTGGCGGCCGCGTTCCAGCCGAGCGCGATCATGTATTGCACCGACGGCGCGGCGATCCGCGCGACCAGCCAGGGGGAATGGAAGCAGCGCATGCGCACCGCCGGGGCACCCGCCGGCCCGATCTCCACCAGGATCGCCTGGATCGACAGCGGCGCCACCACGTCGGTGGCGCGCACGATCTCGGTGCGTGGCGACAGGGAATATGTCGACTATCTCCTGCTTGCCCGGCTTGCGGAGGGCTGGCGCATCGTCGGCAAGGTCTGCGAGGCGGGCGCCCGCCCGGACAAGGCCGGCGATGCGGGCGTGCGACAGGTCGTCGACACCAAGCTCGCCGCGGATCGCGCCTGGGACGACAAGCGCCTCGCGGAGAGCATCGACGCCAGGGCATTGGTGATGACGGTCGACGGCGGCGAATTCGTCGCGGCGACGCTTGGGGAATGGCAGGCGCGCTACGTCGCCCGAAGAGCCGCCTCCGCCGGCAGCCCCGCCACGCCGACATCGATGGTCGTCGATGCACGCGGCGGCATCGGCACGGCGCGATGGTCGTTCCGCGGCACCGACGGCAGCGAATGGACCGATCGCGCGCTGATGATCCGGACGCCGCGGGGCTGGCGCATGGCCGCGCTGGCCTTTGCCAGGGAAGCGCCGGGCGCGAACTAGCGGGCCCTATTCCCCGAACCCATATTCCCAGCGATAGGGCACGCCGGTCTCGCCCAGCGCGGCGCGGACCAGCTTCGGAAACGCCTTCTCGATCCGCACGTCGTTGCCCAGGATCAGCACGCAACGCCGGCCGCGCTCGAGGCAGACCATCGTGTTGGCGGTCACGTCGTTATGGCCGCCCTTGAACCAGCCCGGCCCCTGCGGCCCGGTGAAGGCGACCACACCCAGCGCCGCCTTCGCATCGGTCCCCTCGCCCGGCCCGGCCGGGTTGTTCAGGGTCGGGAACTGCGTCCTGCTGGCAATCGCCTGGGTGCCCCGCGCATATGCCACCCGCCACCGCTTCGGCAGGCCATGGCCGCGCACCATCGCCGCCGTCATCTCGGCGAGGTCGTGGATCGTCGTGTCCATCGATCCGGCCGCGCGCACCCGGCTGCGGTCGTCATGCGGCTCGGGCTTGCCCTGCGCGTCCCAGCCATCCGCCAGATTGGTCCCGAAGCCGTCCTGCCAGATCAGGCTCGTCCGCGTCATGCCGAGCGGCCGGAAGAAACGGCGCTGCAGCTCCGCCTCCACGCTCAGCCCAAGCCCCTTCTCGATACCGAATTGGAGCAGCGAGATGCCCTCGCCCGAATAGCCGTAATTGCTGCCCGGATCGAAGTGGAAGCGCAGCTTCCCGTCCGGCTCGAGGAACGCGAAATTGGCGAAGCCGGTCGCGTGGTTGAGCGCGTGGCGCGGCGTCACCCGCCGCCAGCGTTCATCGCCGGCCAGATCGCCCCAGCGCCCATAGGCATCCAGATTGCCATAGTCGGGCAGCGGCTTGGGCAGCATCGCCGCGATCGGCGCATCGAGGTCGAGCCTCCCCTCCGCCGCGAGTTCGGTCACCAGATAGCCGAACACCGCCTTGGTCAGCGACGCACCGTACATTATGGTGTCGGCGGTCAGCGGGTCGCCCTTCGCGTTGCGGGCGCCATAGGCCCGCACCAGGACCACCTTGCCGTCCGCGATCTGCGCGATCGCCACCCCCTTGGCGCCGGTCTCGGCCATCGCCGCGCGAACCGCCGGCTCCAGATCCGCCGGCGGCGCATCCGCCGCCCCCGGTGCCGCGCCACCGAGCGCCAGCAGGCCGGCCAGCCCATATCGTACCGCACGACGCATCCCGCTTCCTCCCTGTTCCACGCCGGCATCCTGCACGATCGTTGCCGATCGGCAACACAAACCGAGCTTCGCGGATCGTCACTGAAACGTCGCACAGTCGTAACGGTACCGACGCGAACCCTGCCTAGCGGCTCCCATGGGAGCGGCCCTCCGGTCGCTGGGATGGGAATGATCATGACCGATTTTTCGCGCCGGCTGCGCCACGGCCACGCCTACGCATTTCTGATGGCCTCGGCCGCCCTTGTCGCACTCGCGCCGGCCGCGCATGCACAGGACAGCGCCACCGCCGTCGTCGACGCCAATGACGGCGATGGCGGCGACGAGATCGTCGTCATCGGCAGCGGCCAGACCCGCTCGGTCTCGACCCTGGTGCCGCAGAATCTCGACCTGCTGCCGCCCGGCACCAGCGTGCAGAAGGCGCTGAACTTCCTGCCGGGCGTGATGGCGCAGTCGATCGACGCGCTGGGCGTCAACGAACAGTCGCTGTCGCTCCAGGTCCGCGGCTTCAACACCACTCATCTCGGCTACACGCTGGACGGCATGCCGCTCGGCGACGGCGCCTACAACAACTATAACGGCCTCACGATCAGCCGCGCGCTGATCTCGGAGAATCTCGGCCGGGCCGACCTCGCGACGGGCATCGCCGGCCTCGCCATTCCCTCGACCAGCAACCTGGGCGGCGCGCTCACCTATGTCAGCCGCGATCCGAGCAAGGACGCAGCGCTGGCGGTCAGCCAGACCGTGGGCAGCGAGAACAGCGTGCGCACCTTCGTGCGGCTCGACACCGGCGAGCATGGCGGCTTCTCCGCCTATGTCTCCGGCCAATATGTCGAGCAGGACCTGTTCGTGAACCAGCCGGCCTACAACAAGTCCACCGGCAAGCAGCTCAACGCCAAGCTGCAATACCGGGCCGACGGCATCCGGATCACTGCCTTTGCCGACGTCTCGCGCACCAACCAGGCCGACGACGCCTATCTGTCGAAGGACATGCTGAACCGCCTCGGCTGGGACTGGGGCGGCTATGCGCCGAACTGGCAGGCCTATGTCGGCGTCGCCGCCTGCACGGTGACCACCACGCCGTACAAGTGCGCCGCGGCCCCGGCGCCGCAGAAGAATGCCGACGTCACCTTCACCAACGGCCAGATCCTGCGCAACGACAATCTCTTCTACCTGGCCGGCGACTTCGAGCTGGCCAAGAACCTGAGCGTCCACACCCAGGTCTATCATCACAACGACAAGGGCGCCGGCAACAACTTCATCACCGGCCTGTCCAACCAGGGCACCACGACCACCGCGGACGACGTGCCGGTCCAGATCCGCGACACGCGCTACACGATCGACCGCACCGGCGTGCTGGCGAGCGTCAACTGGAAGGTCGCCTTCAACGAGTTCCAGGCCGGCCTGTGGGTGGAGGACAACACCAGCAGCGCCGCGCGCTACATCTGGACCAACGTCACCGGCCCGTTCAGCCTGGCCCAGTATCTGGTCGGCCAGCCCAACACCTCGCAATGGGTGCAGGAGACGCACTGGAAGACGCACCAGTTCTACGTGCAGGACACGGTGCGCCTGTTCGACGACGCGCTGAGCATCGATTTCGGCTTCAAGAGCACCTATTCCAAGTCGGACGCCCGGGCGATCCGCGGCATCGCCGTCGCGGCGCCGCCCGCCTCCAGCCAGTTCGCCAGCGGCACGCTGGTGGCCAAGGACAATTTCCTGCCGGAAGTCGGCGTGCACTGGCAGGTCGCGCCCGGCCACGAGCTGTTCGCCAGCTATGCCGAGAACATGGCCATGTTCCAGGGCGGCTTCAAGCTCGGGCCCCAGTCGGTCTCGCAGGCCGTGTGGGACGCGCAGGGCAAGTATCTGAAGCCCGAGACGTCGAAGAGCGTCGAGGGCGGCTACCGCTATGTCAGCGGCCCGCTGCAGGTCGCGCTGAGCGGCTATTACGTCAAGTTCGACAACCGCCTGCTCCAGTACAACCCGTGCCCGACCAACCAGCAGCAGAACCCGGGCTGCGGCAACAGCTTCCACAATGCCGGCAGCGTCACCAGCAAGGGTGCCGAGCTCGGCGTGCTATGGAAGCCGACGCCGTGGCTGAGCTGGTACAATTCGGCCTCGTTCAACAAGTCGACCTATGACGAGAATCTCAACTGGTGCACCACCACCTGCGTGGTCAAGCTCACCGCCGGCAAGCAGCAGGTCGATACGCCGAAGACGATGCTCGCCAGCGTGCTGACCGTGAAACAGGGCGGCCTCTCGGCCTCGCTGCAGGGCAAATATACCGGCCGCCGCTACTATACCTACACCAACGACCAGAGCTTCGGCGGCTACACCACCTTCGATCTGGGCGTCAGCTACGACTATGGCTCCTTCGCCTATGTGAAGGACCTCAAGCTGTCTCTGAACGTGACCAACCTGACCAACAAGCGCTACGCGTCGAACTTCGACAGCAGCGTCTTCGCGCCGGACGATGCGGCGGGCACCGTGCTGGTGTTCCACTCCTCGGCCCCGCGCCAGGCGTTCGTCACGCTCAGCGCCGGCTTCTGAGCCGGCGCGCGCCGCAGGAAGAAAGGCCGGGGTTCGCGCGCGCCCCGGCCTTTCTTCCTCGCTCCCCCATCATCCCCGCGAAGGCGGGGACGACGGGAATTGGGCTCGTCTCTGGCCCGAGCCTAAAGGATCGCCTTTTCCGCCGGCTCCTGCCACCAGGCATTGTGCAGCCCGTCGGCATAGTTGACCGGCGCCGCCTCCAGCTCCTCGAGCGGCACGTCGTCGAGGCAGAGCACCTGCACCGAGACAAAGGCCCCGCCGATCTCCTCGACATAGCCGGAGCCGAACGGCGCGATGCCGCAGGTCTTGCAGAAGCGATGGTGCCCGCTCTTGGTGCCGAACTGATATTCGCCCAGCGCTTCCTCGCCCGAGAGCAGGCGGAACTGGTCGGGCTTGAGCAGCGCGCCCCAGTTGCGGCGCTTGCGGCAATAGGTGCAGTTGCACTTGCCCGTGCCCGCCGCGAGATCGATGTCGGCCTCGAACGTCACCGCGCCGCAGTGGCAGCTGCCATGATAGGTCTTCGTCGTCATTTCCTGGCTCCCGTTTGAACTCACGGGGCTCGACCTACTGCCATGCTGCTGCCAGCATGGTGTCAGCAGCATGGCAGTAGGCATGGCAGTACCGGCCCAGGGAAAACAAAATGCGCAAGGCAGATCGCCTCTTCCAGATCGTCCAGATCCTCCGGCGCACCCCGCGCCCGGTTACCGCCGACGCGATCGCGGCCGAGCTCGAGACGTCCAAGCGCTCGGTCTATCGCGACATTGCGGCGCTGATCGGCCAGCGCGTGCCGATCCGCGGCGAGGCGGGCGTCGGTTATGTGCTCGAAAGCGGGTTCGACCTGCCGCCGCTGATGCTCACCACCGACGAGATCGATGCCGTCGCGCTCGGCGCCACCTGGGTCGCGGGCCATGCCGACGAGGGCCTGGCCCGCGCCGCCGAGGATCTGCTCGCCAAGATCGCCGCGGTCCTGCCCGAGGAGATGCGTCCGTTCCTGGGCAACCCCGCCGCGCGCGCCGTTCCCGCCTGGAACCGGCCCCGGGACGGCATCGACGTCCCCCAGCTGCGCAGTTGGATCCGCGCCGGCCGCAAACTTCACCTCGACTATGCCGACGAGCAGGGCCGTGCCACCCGGCGCACGGTCTGGCCGCTGATGATCGGCTATAACGACGCGACTCGCGTCCTCGTCGCCTGGTGCGAGCTGCGCGCCGGCTTTCGCACCTTCCGCCTCGATCGCATCGTCGGCGCGGAATTCCTCGACGCCGCGATCCCCGGCAGCCCGTCGCAACTCCGCGCCCGCTGGCTCAAGGAGGTCCGGGAACACGGCTGAGGCTTGCACCTGACACCAAATTGTAACAAACGCGGCACCCGCCATCCCGGCGCTCCGGAGTCCGCGCCATCCGCCAGATCGCCGCCCTGCCCTATCGCACCGAAGGCAATGCCGTCGATGCGCCGGTGCGCGTGCTGCTGGTCACGTCGCGCGAGAGCGGACGCTGGGTGATCCCCAAGGGCAACCCCGAAGCCGGCATGCCCGCCCACACCGCCGCGGCGATCGAGGCGGAAGAGGAAGCCGGCGTGCGCGGCCCCGTCTGCCCGCTGCCGCTGGGCTCCTATCGCTACCGCAAGAAGCGCGGCAACGGCGCCTCGCTGATGATCGACGTCGACGTCTTCCCCCTGTCGGTCAGCCAGGAGCTGGTCGCCTGGAAGGAACAGGGCCAGCGCGAACGCCGCTGGTTCAGCCTCGCCGAAGCCGCGGCCGCCGTCGACGAGCCCGATCTCAGCGATCTCATCCGGTCGTTCGGCCCGGCCGAGTTCAGGGCGGCGGCGCAGCGCAACGGCCTGCTCACCGCCGTCGCCCGCAAATCGAAAGTGCATCACATGTTCGCCTGGTTCCAGCGCCTGCTCCCCAAGACGGGCAATTTCTTCGAGATGTTCGAGCAGCACGCGCTCACCATCGTCGCCGGTGCGGACGCGCTCGCCCGGCTGCTCGCGGACGGCAACCGCGATCACATCCGCGAAGTGATCGAGCGCGAGCATGATGCCGACGAGATCATCCGCGAGATGCTGCGCACGGTGCGCGAGACGTTCCTCACCCCCTTCGACCGCGGCGCGATCACGTCGCTGATCGGCGCGATGGACGATGCGATCGACGAGATGCAGGCCGCCGTCCAGGCGATCGACCTCTACGAAGTCACCAGCTTCGACCAGGAGATGAAGGATATGGCGGCGATCATCGTCGATGCGGCCCGCCTCACCATGGAAGCGATGCCGCTGCTGCGCGACGTCGGCCGCAACGGCCCGCGCCTGCACGAGCTGACCGAGCGGCTGGTGCGCATGGAAAGCCATGCCGACGAGATCCACGCCGCCGGCCTCAAGCGCGCCTTCAAGGAGCTCGGCCCCGGCGACCCGCTGGGCTTCGCCGTCCATCGCGAGCTGTTCAAGCATCTCGAGCGAATCGTCGACGCGTTCGAGGATGTCGCGAACGAGATCGACGGCATCGTGATCGACCATTCCTGACGCCGCCCGATGTACGAGCTTGCCTTTCCCCTGCTGGTCGGCCTGATCCTCGTCGCGCTGGCGTTCGATTTCCTGAACGGCCTGCACGACGCGGCGAACTCGATCGCCACCGTCGTCGCCACCCGGCTGCTGAAGCCGGTCCATGCCGTGGCCTTTGCGGCGGCGTTCAACTTCGCGGCCTATTTCCTGACGATCGCCTTCCCCAGCCTGCACAAGGTGGCGGACACGATCGGCCAGGGGCTGATCGACAAGAACCTGATCACGCCCGCCGTGGTGTTCGGCGCGCTGATCGGGGCGATGTTCTGGAACGTGGTAACCTGGCTCAAGGGCATTCCCTCCTCGTCCAGCCATGCGCTGGTCGGCGGGATGATCGGCTCGGGCGTGGCGCATGCCGGGCTCACCGGCGTGAAATGGACCGGCCTCAACAAGACGCTGATCGCCATCGTCCTCTCGCCGACGATCGGCATGATCCTGGCCATGCTGGTGATGCTGGTCACTTCCTGGATGTTCATGCGCGCCAGCTCGCGCACCGCCGAGCGCAGCTTCCGCATGCTGCACCTCGTCTCGTCGGGCGCCTATTCGCTCAGCCACGGCCTCAACGATGCGCAGAAGACGATGGGGATCATCACCGTGCTCCTCTATTCGACCGGCTATCTGCACGGGAAGTTCGAGGTGCCGCACTGGGTGGCGATCGCCTGCTACATCGCGATCGCGCTCGGCACGCTCAGCGGCGGCTGGAAGATCATCGAGACGATGGGCTCGCGCATCACCAAGCTCTCGCAGCACCAGGGGTTCAGTGCCTCGCTGGCGGGCTCGATCGTGCTGTTCACGGCCTCGGCGCTCGGCATCCCGGTCTCGACCACCCACACGATCACCGGCGCGGTGATCGGCGCGGGCACGGCGCGCCGCGCCTCGGCGGTCCGCTGGGGCGTCGCCGGCAACGTCATCGCCGCCTGGGTGATCACCATCCCCGCCTCCGCGGCGGTGGGCGCGCTGTTCTACCTGCTGACGACATTGTTCTGAGGCGGGAGCAGAGAAAGAGAGAGTTCAGCGAGCATATTCCTAGCCCATTACTGGCTAGCGCCTCGGTTATGACGCTCGGCTTTTTTCTGCTTTTTGGCTGCAGCCTGAAAATCCAACGAGACCTTCCTCAACGCCGCATCTTCATTCAACGAATATGAAGGCGAATAGCACTCTCGGGGCTTCATCGCTGCGAGCTGGTTCTCGATGCGCCGCCACCACATCAACAGATGGGCCGCTTGCATAGCCAATGCTGCATTGGCCCAGCCCGAAGGGAGGTGAATCACCCGGACTCCAGTTTTCTGGATGGCGAGAACCTGGGGCGGCTCCTTGATAAAATCGGTATCCGCGGTCAGGATGGCTTCACCACCATCTTGGACAAATGCCGTTATCCAGTGAACATCGCTGGATCCCCGCTGTCCCGAACCAACCACAGAACTCAGTTCAAATCCGTCTGACAGAGCGATGTCGTTTATCGCCCGAATTATCGCTTGCGCGACATGCTCGTCAGCTCGAATTTTCAAGACGCGGTCTTGATCTCGTAATCCACGGCAGATCGAACAGCATCTTCCGTGATCTCAAATGCGTTTGCCACTCTAGCTACGTTTCCGCGTTCCGCTCGCCACATCCGATAGACTGCTGATGTTGGAATTCCTTCATCCGCAAGAGCGGGCTTGCCAAATGCAATAGCGGGGTTGAGCCAAACGTTCGGAAACTCGTCGGGAAGCGGCGCCCAACGAAGCGCCAAGTCAGATGCCGGATCAAACTCAACACCTTTGGCTATCGTAGCTTCGATAACATCCCACATCTCATGCTGGCCGGAAGCCATATCCCAGGTGACGCGATCTTTTTCCTGTTCGGCGATTTGCGCAAACACTTTCCGGCGATCCGTAAGATATTTGGCCTTCGATAGCGCAAACGGATGGCCCGTCGACCAATCGGCGCGCGCTTTGATTGCCGCTTTTCGGAGCGTCTGCATCGAAACACCTTGACGGCGAAAGGCTTCAATGAAGCGCATCTCCATCAAGTCCAAAAAACTAATAGTCCGAGAATCCTTGAAATCCCGATCTACAATAGGCCCACTGTCGCTATTCGGCCAGCCATTAAGCCAACCTCTAAGCTTAGCACTACTTGTGACACCAAGAAGGCGCGCAGCATCGCCCGGGCTATAAAACCCAGCAAGCAACGGATCCGGTTCTATCCGTATATGCTCCACACAATTTCCCTTCGTCCGTATAAGAATCTAACAAGCTCACGATGCCGTCAAGCCGGTCGCTTTCCAGCCAATCCCACCACAACCTAGTCCCCCACGAACCCGAACGGCGTGACGCCGCTCTCGCGCTCATTGGCCAGTGCGGCGCGCCCGGCCGGCGGGGCGGAGCGCTGCGCGCAGTCCGGCCGGGTGCAGGCGCGGCAGCCCAGCCCCACCGGCACCGCTTCGCCCGCAAGGTCGACGCCGCGCGCCGCCGACAGCGCCCGCGCCTCGGCCGCGGCAAGCCCTATCCCCAGGGCGAATCGCGCCCGCGCGCCCTGCGCGCCCTGCGGCGTCCGCGCCCGCGACAGCGTGAACCAGCGTCCGCCATCCTCGGTCTCGATCAGCTGGCCCAGCGTCTCGTCGGCCCGGCCAAAGGCTTCGGTCAGGTTCCATAACGGGCACAGCCCCGGCCCCTCGACCAGCGGCGCCCCGCTCGCCCCCGCGAAGCGCTTCGAGACCTGCCCCGCCCGGTCCACCCGCATCAGGAAGAAGGCGAGCCCCCGCGCGCCCACGCGCTGCAACGTAGTCAGCCGGTGCGCCACCTGCTCGAAGCTCGCGCCAAAGCGCCGCCGGAGCACGTCCAGGTCATAGCCGGTCTGTTCGCAGGCCCGCAGGAACCGGCCATAGGGCATCATCACCGCCGCCGCGAAATAGCCGACCAGGTGGCGCTGATAGAGCCGCTCGCCGATGCGATCGAGCCCGGCGCCGCGCACCAGCGCATCGATCTCGCCGCGCGCCTCCTGCGACAACCGCTCGGCCAGCGCGAAAGTGCGGCCCGGCATGTCGAGCAGTTCGGAAAGCTGCACCTGGCGCGCATGCAGGTCGAGCCGCTTGAGCAGCCCCGGCATCACGTCCGCCGGCAGGATGCGGACCGACAGCTGATGCTTCACCCGCAACCGCTCGGCCATCGCGCCATAGGGATCGCCCGCCGCCTGGCGCAGTTCGTCGGCCAGCGCTTCGGCCGCGGCATCGAGATCGGCGAAATGGCCGCGCCAGCGCTCGATCTCGCGGCGCACCTGCCGCCCCGGGTCGCCCGCGCCCTGGTCCGGCGCCGCACCGGCCCCGATCCGATCATAGGCCCGCGCGAACGCCTCGGCCCCGCCCGGCGCGCCGGCCAGCCATTCCTCCATCTGCTGCCGGTCGATCTCGAGATCGGCGAACAGCGGATCGGCGAGCCGCCGCCGCAGCGCCTCCATCCCGCCGCCGGGCTCGGCCGCGGCAAGCTTGCGGGGATCGAAGTCGTACACTTCGGACAGCCGCAGCATCAGCATGGCCGAGACCGGCCGCTGGTTGCGCTCGACCAGATTGAGATAGCTCGC
This sequence comes from Sphingomonas sp. IBVSS2, assembly GCF_002127225.1. Lineage (GTDB taxonomy): Bacteria > Pseudomonadota > Alphaproteobacteria > Sphingomonadales > Sphingomonadaceae > Sphingomonas. The sequence goes on along the minus strand of NZ_NFUR01000005.1, from coordinate 164,136 downwards.
CGACACCCCCAGCGCCTCGGCCATCGCCGCCTGGGTCAGCAGCAGCTGGCGGCGGAGGCGCCGCACGGCATGTCCCGCGAAGAGCTTCTGTTCGGCCATCTGCCCACTCCATCCTCAAAACTCCCCTCCCTGTAAGGGAGGGATCGGGGGGTGGGTGGAGTGCTCGCGATACGGAACCGGCCAACCCTCGGCCAAAATATCGCCCGGCAACAACCCACCCCTAGCCCCTCCCTTCCAGGGAGGGGAAAGCGTTATGCATTGTAAATAATTTACAGATTTTCAGACCAAAGAAAAGCCATCGCGACACCGCGACCCTCACAGGCACATGAGCCCTCTGACAAGGACAGGGAGAAATATCCATACAGGCCTGGCAACCTAGTCAAGGAACACACAATGCCGACGCGCTTCGAAGACCTGATCCCCGCCCCCACCGGCCGGTTCGACGGCATCGTGCGCCCCTATTCGCCCGAGGATGTCGAGCGACTGCGCGGCTCGCTCGCGGTCGAGCACACGCTCGCCCGTCGCGGCGCGCTCAAGCTGTGGGAGCTGCTGCAGACCGAGGATTACATCAACGCCCTCGGCGCGCTCTCGGGCAACCAGGCGATGCAGATGGTCCGCGCCGGGCTGAAGGCGATCTATCTGTCGGGCTGGCAGGTCGCGGCGGACGCCAACACCGCCGGCCAGATGTATCCCGATCAGTCGCTCTATCCCGCCAATGCGGGACCCGAGCTCGCGCGCCGGATCAACGCCACGCTCCAGCGCGCCGACCAGATCGAGCATATGGAGGGCGGCGCCCAGCGCGACTGGTTCGCACCGATCATCGCCGACGCCGAGGCCGGCTTCGGCGGTCCGCTCAACTGCTTCGAGATCATGAAGGCCTATATCGCCGCAGGCGCCGCCGGGGTGCACTATGAAGACCAGCTCGCCTCGGAAAAGAAGTGCGGGCACCTCGGCGGCAAGGTGCTGATCCCCACCCAGGCGCATATCCGCAACCTCGACGCGGCGCGCCTGGCGGCGGACGTGGCCGGCGTGCCCACGGTGATCTGCGCCCGCACCGATGCCGAGAGCGCCCGCCTGATCACGTCGGACGTCGATGAGCGCGACCGCGAGTTCCTCACCGGCGAGCGGACCCCGGAAGGCTTTTTCCGCCTGAAGGACGGCACCGGCGTCGATCACTGCATCAAGCGCGGCCTGGCCTTTGCCGAGCATGCCGACCTGCTGTGGTGGGAAACCTCGAAGCCGAACATGGACGATGCCCGCCGCTTCGCCGAGGCGATCAAGAAGGAATTCCCGAACAAGATGCTGGCGTACAACTGCTCGCCCAGCTTCAACTGGGAGAAGAACCTCGACAAGGACGACATCGCCCGCTTCCAGCGCGAGATCGGCGCGATGGGCTACAAGTTCCAGTTCGTCACGCTCGCCGGCTTCCACCAGCTGAACTACGGCATGTTCGAGCTGGCCCGGGGCTACAGGGATCGCGGCATGGCGGCCTATTCGGAGCTGCAGCAGGCCGAGTTCGCGGCGGAGGCCAATGGCTATACCGCGACCCGCCACCAGCGCGAAGTCGGCACGGGCTATTTCGATGCGATCGCGACCACGCTGGCGGGCGGCAACAGCAGCACCACCGCCCTCGCCGAGAGCACCGAAGCCGCCCAGTTCGTCACCACCGAAGCCGCCTGAACCAAGAGAAAGGAGTGATTGCCATGACCGAACCCCAGCGCAGCCGCGCCGTCTTCTCGACCGAGGATTTCCGCCTCATCCGCGAGGCGGTGGCCACCCATCTCGAGAAGGTGAAGGACGCACCCGAGTCCACGAAATACGCCAATCTCTATCATCGCCTGGGCCGCGTGGCCTGATGGCATCAAACTAGGGGCCCGGCCCGCGCCGGGGTCCCCGGCTCCTCCGGAGCCGCCGACTTTCCTGGGGAGGAAAGGATGTCCGTCGGAAGGTCAGCTTCCGGCGGACATTTCCGCATTGCGGCCGGCGAGCGCCGCGATCCGCGCCTCATGCTCCGCCTTGCCGAAGGGGAAGAAGCGGTAAAGAATCGCCGCCGCAATCGCGAGCACGCCGTAGAGGACGAAGAAGAGGATCGTCAGCCTGTCCACCGTCGCCGCCGGCACCTGGCCCGGCCGGGCCGCCGCGGGAAAGCGCACCAGGTCGAGCAGCAGGCCCGTCGCCCAGATGCCCAGTCCGCTGCAGCATTTCTGGATGAAGAAGGATCCGGCGAAGAACACCCCTTCGTTGCGCCGGCCGGTCTCGATCTCCGAATGCTCGACGACATCGGCCATCATCGAGGCGCCGAGGATCGTCGCCGAAATGCTGCAGGTGACGTTGAGCGCATAGATGGCGAACAGCGACGGGAGCAGCCAGGGCGTGCCGGGCGCCGGGAACAGGCCGAGCAGGCGCAGAACATAGGGCAAGGCGACCCAGAAGGCCGCCGCCGCCATCAGCCACATCGCCGCCCGGGGCTTGCCCAGCCGCCGCGAGGCCCGCGGCGCGACGAAGAAGGCGAAGAAGGCGCCGACCAGCAGCGAGAAGGCGATGATCGTGAAGTCCTGGTTCTGGAAGCGCCAGACATGGGCATAGAGGTAGCTCGACAGCGCGAAGCTCACGCCCTGCGCGGAATAATAGCAGAGCCCCGCCGCCATCAGGATCAGGAAGGCCCGATTCCGCACCGTCTCGCCCAGTTCGGCGAAATGGGCGCCGAGCGACTGGCGCGTGCGCTCCTCCGGCTGGGGCAGCCGCTCGATCTCGCCATGCGTGCCCAGCGCCGAGACGAGGATCGCGAACGCCATCAGCAGCGCGCTGACCAGCGCGAAGCCTGGATAATTCTCCCGCACCAGCTGGCCATTGGGATGGCCCGGCGAGGGCCCGAGCAGCCAGGCATAGGCGAGGATCATCATGGCCAGCCCGCCGGCCCAGCCGAACAGGAAGCGATACGCCATGATCCGCGTCCGCTCCTCGTAGTCGGCGGAGAGCTCCGGGGTCAGCGCCTGGCTCGGCACTTCATAGGCACTCACCGCGGTGCGGACGAGCACCGACATGGCAAAGACCCAGGCGAGCATGCCGGCATGCGAGAGCGCCGGCGGATTCCACAGCAGCAGCCAGCCGATCGCGATCGGAATCGCCGAAGCGTACATCCAGGGATGGCGCCGCCCCCAGCGGCTCCGCGTCCGGTCCGAGAGAAAGCCGATCGCCGGATCGGCCACCGCATCGAGCAGCAGCGCGCACATGATCGCGAAGCCCACCTCGGCGGCGGGCAGCCCCAGGACCTGGTTGAAGAAGAACAGCAGGAAGGTCGAGAAGCAGAAGTCCTTCACGCCATATGCGACGGTGCCGAAGCCATAGGCGAGCATGATCGGGGTGCGGATTCGCCGCACCGGGGGCATTGTCGCCTGATTGCCGTCCATGCCCCTGTGCTCCCTCCCGACCCATTTTGCCGCGCACCATATGTGCCGCAACCATGGGGTCAACCGCAAGTGATTGGAATATCGGGTATGGCTTGCCCCAGGTCATATGGTCGGTATAGCCTTTGGCTTCGAACCTGAGGAACGCGTGGCCATGGCGCTCGACCCCGAGATTTTCGAAACGCTGATCGATACGGTCCGCCGGTTCGTCCACGATCGCCTGCGCCCGCTCGAAGCCGATGTGGAGGCTGCCGACGCCATCCCCGCCGAAGTGATCGGCGAGATGAAGGCGCTCGGCCTGTTCGGCCTGTCGATCGCCGAGGACTATGGCGGGCTCGGCCTGACGATGCTCGAGGAATGCAAGGTCGCCATCGAGCTGGGCCGCACCACTCCGGCCTTCCGTTCCAGCTTCGGCACCAATGTCGGCATCGGCTCGCAAGGTCTCGTCATGGCCGGCACGCCCGAGCAAAAGGCCGAATGGCTGCCGCGCATCGCCAGCGGCGAGATCGTCACCAGCTTCGCCCTGACCGAGCCCGATGTGGGATCCGACAGCGGCGCGGTGAAGACCCGGGCGGTCCGGGACGGCGAGGTCTATCGCCTCACCGGCACCAAGCGCTTCATCACCAATGCCGACAAGGCCGAGCTGTTCACCGTGATGGCCCGCACCGGCGACGCGCCCGGCGGCCGCGGCGTCTCCGCCTTCCTGGTGCCGCGCGACCTGCCGGGCGTCAGCATCGGGGAGCCCGAGAAGAAGATGGGCCAGAAGGGTGCCCGAGTGGCGGACGTGGTGTTCGACGACACGCCCGTGCCTGTCGCCAACCGGCTCGGCGCCGAGGGCGAGGGCTTCCGCATCGCGATGCAGGTGCTCGATCGCGGCCGGCTGCACATTTCGGCGGTCTGCGTCGGCGTGGCGGAGCGACTGATCGCCGACTGCGTCGCCTATGCGAGCGAGCGCAGACAGTTCGGCAAGCCGATCGCCGAGCACCAGCTGATCCAGGCCATGCTGGCCGATTCCAAGACCGAGGCGCTGGCGGCAAGGGCGCTGGTGCTGGAGACCGCCGCCGCCAAGGATCGCGGCGCGAACACCACGATGGAAGCCGCGGCCGCGAAATATTTCGCCAGCGAGATGGTCGGCCGGGTGGCGGATCGCGCCGTGCAGATATTCGGCGGGGCCGGGTATATCGCGGATTATGGCATCGAGCGGCTCTACCGCGACGTCCGGCTGTTCCGCATCTACGAAGGCACCAGCCAGATCCAGCAACTGATCATCGCCCGCGAGACGCTGAAACGGGGTGGGTGACGCCTTCTTTCTCCCCTCCCGCAAGCGGGAGGGGAGCTAATTCTGGAGAGGATAGAATGGACACCAGCACGCTCTTCCGCCTCGACGGCCGCATTGCCCTCGTCACCGGCGGCTCCCGCGGCATCGGGCGGATGATCGCCGAGGGCTATGTCGCCCAGGGTGCCAGGGTCTATGTCTCCTCCCGCAAGGCCGAGGCCTGCGAGGAGACCGCCGCCGCGCTCGGCCCCAACTGCATCGCCCTGCCGATGGACGTCTCGACCGTCGCCGGCTGCAAGGCGCTCGCCGCCGCGCTGGCGGAGCGGGAGGAGCGGCTCGACATCCTGGTCAACAATGCCGGCGCAGCCTGGGGCGAACCGTTCGAGGGCTTTCCGGAAAAGGGCTGGGACAAGGTGATGGACCTGAACGTGAAGTCGCCCTTCTTCCTGACCCAGGCGCTCTTCGATCTGCTCAAGGCGGGCGGATCGGCCGAACGCCCGGCCAAGGTCATCAACATCACTTCGATCGACGGCCAGCGGCTGAACCCGTGGGAGACGTACAGCTATCACGCGTCCAAATCGGCGCTGATCTACCTGACCAAGCGCATGGCCGCCCGGCTGGTCCGCGACCATGTCAACGTCACCTCGATCGCCCCCGGCGCCTTCGCCAGCGACATGAACAAGGCGGCGCGCGACCATGGCGGCGACGTCGCCCGGGCGATCCCGGCCCGGCGCATCGGCGTGGACGAGGACATGGCGGGCGCCGCCATCTATCTCGCCAGCCGCGCCGGCGACTATGTCGTGGGCGACACGATCACCGTCGATGGCGGGCTGGTCAACGCGTCGCTGGGCGTGAGCATCGACGGCTAGCGCCGATAATATCCGCGCCGCACCTTGTCGGGCATCTCGGCGACCAGCGAGAGCCGCACCATGTCGAAACAATATCCCGCCTTGTTGCGGATCAGCTGGGGCGCCGTGTCCCGGTCGTTCGTCCGGCAATAGGTGCGGGCCGCGCCGTCCACGCGCTCCCGCAGGGCGGCGCGCCCAGCCCCGGTGTCCAGGCGCAGGTCGCCATAGGTGACCCGCAGCGCCGGCTCGCCCGCCGGCAGGGGCGGATGCGAGGCGCAGGCGCCGACAAGGGCAACGGACAGGAACAGGATCGAACGCATCGTCATTCTCCCTTCAAGTCGCCGGGCAAGCCGGCCCCGTGGCGCGAAAGCCGCGCTTCGGTTCGGTGGTGCCGGATTGGGGGGCTAGTAGACGCCCGCCATCTGCTGGGCCTGTTTCTCCAGCCGGTCGGCTTCGTCCGCCAGCGATGCCGCGACGTTGCGATAGCCCTGGCGGATATCGAGCGGCAGGGCCCGGTTGTGGGCACGGTCGCGATATTCCAGCGCGGCCTTGCGCAGGCGCTGCACGGCGGCCAGCCGCTGCTCCGTCGGCGGCGCGACTCTGCGCGGGGCGCCCATGCCGGGGGGTGAAATTGTCGCGCCCCTGGTCGGCATCGGCGTACGGGCCTTGATCCGGGCCTCCGCCTCCCCGGCGCGCGACGCATCCCGGGTCGCGACGGGCGTCGACGCGACCCGGGCCCTGGCCTTGGCCATGACGCGGGCCGCCTCCTCACGCTGAGATGGGGATGCCGATGGCGCCAGCACCACCCCCGTCCGCACCGGCTCTTCCCGCACCTGGGGAGGCGACAGGGCGGGCACCGCCCGCACCGTCGCGGCCTGGGGCCGCTCGACGACCTGCATCGCGGCAAGCGGCGCGATCCCCAGCGGAATGCCGCCGATCAGCATTGCGCATGCAAGCCCGCTCGCCGGCTTGCGCGGCGCCGCATCGAGCACGCGCCGAATCCGCCGCGCCATCGCGCCGTGCGTCACCGCCATGCCGCACGCCGCATGCGCCCCGCACCCGCCGGCAACCGCGAGCAGCGTCTGCGCATAATCGGCCCGCCCGACATGCTGTAGCGCGTCCTCGTCGGCGGCCAGCTCGGTCTGGCGGGCCAGCTCGGCGACGAGCAGCCAGGCGAGCGGGTTGCACCAGGACAGGGCCAGCGCCAGCCGGGCGGCGAGCATCGCCAGCCAGTCGAACCGGCGAACATGCGCGATCTCGTGCGCGATCACCGCGGCGGCGCGATCGGGGCGCCGCTCGATATCCGGGCCGATCAATATCGTCGCCGGCGCGACCCCCAGGCTCAGCGGCGAGGCGATGCGGGGCGAAACCAATAGCCGCACGGGCCGCCTCAAGGGTTCGGCGGCCCGTGCGAACACCTCCATCCACACGGGATGGGAGGCCGGCACCGCATGGCGGGTCCAGCGGTGCAACAGGAAGAGCCCGATGGCGAGGCGGAGCAGCACGAACGCGGCGCCTCCCAGATAGGTCAGGGCGATCCAGTCGATCCCGGGCGCGGCCGGCGCCGTCACGGCCACGGGCAGCGCGGCAGCTTCGGCCATGGCAGGCAGGGCGGGCAGCGGCGCGGCCGCCGGCAGCACCGCTATCTCGAACGCGGGCATCGCCAGGAGGAGCGGCGGCAGCAGCAGCAGCGCAGCCACGCCGGCGCGCAGCACCGCCACGCGCTGCGAAGCGGGCCGGCCACGCAATGCCTGGCTGGCGAGCAGCGCGGCGCTACAGGCGAGCGCCGATTTCCAGCCGAGCTCGATCAGCAGGTCCACGATCATTTCGCTCCTCCCCGCGCTTCGTCGATGGCGCGCTGGAGTTCGTCGACCTCCGCACGGGTGAGCGCCTTCTCCATGCCGAGCAACGCCGTCGCGGCGCGCGCCGCCGATCCCTGGAAAAAGGTGTGCACCAGGCGCTGGAGCGCGGTCTCGGCGACCGAGTCGGCCTGCTCTACCGGCCGATAGACATAGGCCTGGTTGCGCGTGCTGTGGCCGATCAGCCCCTTGGCTTCGAGCCGGCCGAGCAGCGTGCGCACCGCCGAATCGCTCGGCGGGTCGGCCAGCGCGCCGCGCACGGCGATGGCCGTTCCCTCACCCAGGCTGCACAGCGCCTCGAAAACCTCACGCTCGCGGCGCGGCAACGATTCGATCACGACTCGACCTCCTCTGACCCGTTACATTTGTAGCATGCTACAAATGTAACAGGCAAGAGGCGTCGTGCAGGCCTAGATCAGCGCGCGATCCCGCCGGCCGCGAGCACCGCCAGCGTCACCAGTTCGCTGGCCGTCGCCGTCATCGGGGCGATCTGCACCGGCTTCTCCATGCCGATCAGCATCGGGCCGATGGTGGAATCGCCGCCCAGCTCGCGCAGCAGCTTGGCCGAGATATTGGCCGATTGCAGGCCCGGCATGATCAGCACATTGGCCGGGCCGGAAAGGCGCGCGAAGGGATAGTTCGCCAGCTGGCGCTTGTTGAGCGCCACGTCGGGCGACATCTCGCCCTCATATTCGAACTCCACGCCGCGCCCGTCGAGCACCTTGATGCCGCCACGGACATTGTCGAGCCACTGGCCCTCGGGATTGCCGAAGTTCGAATAGCTGAGGAAGGCGACGCGCGGCTCATGGCCCATGCGGCGCGCGACGGCGGCCGCGCCCTCGGCGATGTCCGCCAGTTCCTCGGCATTCGGCCGCTCGTTCACGGTGGTGTCGGCGATGAACACCGTGTGCGACTGGCCGACCAGCACGTGCATTCCGAAGGGCGTGCGGCCCGGGGCATGATCGATCACGCGCTTCACCTGGCGCATCGATTCGGCCCAGGTGCGCGTCACGCCGGTGATCATCGCATCGGCATGGCCGAGCTGGAGCAGCAGCGCGCCGAAGATGTTGCGGTCGCGGTTGACCATGCGCTCGGCGTCGCGGCGCAGATAGCCGCGGCGCTGCAGGCGGCAATAGAGGAACTCCACCATCTGCTCGACCAGCGGCGAGTTGACGCTGTTGTGCAGCTCGAACTCGGCCGGATCGGCGCCGAGCGCCTTCAGCCGGTCGTGCACGCTCTCACGGCCCACCAGCACCGGCGTGCCATAGCCGCCATCCTTGAAGGCGATCGCCGCGCGCAGCACGACTTCCTCTTCCGCCTCGGCGAAGATCACGCGCTTCGGATTGGCCCGCGCCCCTTCATAGGCCAGGCTGAGCACCGAAGTGGTCGGGTTCAGGCGCGCGCGCAGCTGCTGGCGATAGGCCGCCATGTCGGTGATCGGCTTGGTCGCCACGCCCGAATCCATCGCCGCCTGGGCGACGGCGGCGGGCACCAGCTCCATCAGCCGCGGATCGAACGGCGCCGGGATGATGTAGTCGGGGCCGAAGCTGTGCTGCACGCCATATGCCGCCGCCACTTCCTCGGGCACCTGCTGGCGGGCCAGTTCGGCGAGCGCGGTCGCCGCGGCGATCTTCATCGCATCGTTGATCGTCGTCGCCCGCACGTCGAGCGCACCGCGGAAGATGAACGGGAAGCCCAGCACGTTGTTGACCTGGTTCGGATAGTCCGAACGTCCCGTCGCGATGATCGCGTCCGGTCGCGCCGCGCGCGCCTCGGGCGGGGTGATCTCCGGATCGGGGTTGGCCATCGCGAAGATGATCGGCTTCAGCGCCATGTGGTTGAGCAGCTCGGCCGGCAGCGCGCCCGCGGCCGAGAGGCCCATGAACACGTCCGCGCCCTCCAGCGCATCGGCCAGCGTGCGGCGATCGGTGGCGACGGCATGGGCCGACTGCCACTGGTTCACGCCCTCGCGGCCCTGATAGATCACGCCGGTCCGGTCGAGCATCAGCAGGTTGCCGTGCGGCAGGCCCATCGCCTTGATCAGCTCGGCGCAGGCAATCGCCGCCGCGCCGGCGCCGTTCATCACGACGCGCGTGTCCTTGATGTCGCGGCCGGTGAGGTGGAGCGCGTTGATCAGGCCAGCGGCGGCGATGATCGCGGTGCCGTGCTGGTCGTCATGGAACACCGGGATGTTCATCCGCTCCCGCAGCGTCTGCTCGATCACGAAGCATTCGGGGGATTTGATGTCTTCCAGGTTGATGCCGCCGAAGCTCGGCTCGAGCAGCTCGACGCAGTTGATGAAGGCGTCGACGTCCTCGGTCTTCACTTCGAGGTCGATCGAATCGACATCGGCGAAGCGCTTGAAGAGGACGGCCTTGCCCTCCATCACCGGCTTGGAAGCCAGCGCGCCGAGATTGCCCAGCCCGAGGATCGCCGTACCGTTCGAGATCACGGCGACCAGGTTGCCCTTGGCGGTATAGTCATAGGCGGCCGCCGGATTCTCGGCGATCGCCAGCACGGGCACCGCCACGCCGGGCGAATAGGCCAGCGCCAGGTCGCGCTGCGTCGCCATCGGCTTGGACGCGATGACTTCGATTTTTCCCGGCCGGCCCTCGGAGTGATAGAGCAGCGCCTCGCGCTCCGAAAACTGGACGTTCGATTCCTCAGACATTCTTCTCTCCAGATTGCCTCCCCTTTAGGGGGGCCGTTCCAACGCCGCAATGTGCCGAATGCGACGGATTCCCATGCATCCGCCACGGATCGGCACGGACCGCCCCGCCCGAATGTGCGGAAATCCGCACATCCGGCCTTTTCCCCAGGAAAATGCCGTGCCGGGGTGTTGATCGCGCACCGGGTTCCGCTAGGCCGCAAGCCATGTCCTCCGCAGCTCCCACCCCTATGATGGCGCAATATCTCGCCTTGAAGGCAGAAGCGGAGGATTGCCTGCTCTTCTACCGGATGGGCGATTTCTTCGAACTGTTCTTCGACGATGCGAAGATCGCCAGCGCGGTGCTCGACATCGCGCTCACCGCGCGCGGCGAGCATGACGGCGAGCGCATCCCGATGTGCGGGGTGCCGGCCCATGCGATGGAGGGCTATCTCGCCCGGCTGATCAAGGCCGGCCACCGCGTCGCCATCGCCAACCAGACCGAGACGCCCGAGGAAGCGCGCAAGCGCATGGGCTCCAAGGCGCTGGTCAACCGCGCGATCATCCGCGTCGTCACCGCCGGCACGCTGACCGAGGAAGCGCTGCTCGACAGCCGCGCCGCCAATTGGTGCGCCGCGATCGGCGAGGCGGGCGGCAGCGTGGCGATCGCCTGTGCCGACATCTCCACCGGCCGTTTCGAGATCATCGAGGCCAGCGCCGATCGCGCCGCCGCCGAGATCGCCCGCCTCTCCCCCGCCGAGACGGTGGTCGGCGACGGCTCCGCCTTCGACGCGCTCGCCACCGTCACCCGCCCGCGCATCGATTTCGACAGCGCCGGCGGGGAAGCGCGGCTGAAGCGGCTGTTCGGCGTGGCGACGCTCGACGGCTTCGGCCAGTTCTCGCGCGCGGCGCTCGCCGCCGCCGGGGGCCTCGCCGCCTATCTGGAGCACACCGCCAAGGGCGCGCTTCCCTTCCTGCGTCCGCCAAGAGTCACGCGCACCGAAGCGGCGATGGCGATCGACGCGGCCACGCGCGAAAGCCTCGAGCTCACGATCAGCTCGGCAGGCACGCGCAGGGGCAGCCTGCTCGACAGCGTCGACCGCACCGTCACCGGCGCCGGCGCCCGCCTGCTCGGCAGCGATATCGCCGCCCCGCTGATGGACCGGCCGAGCGTCGAGGCGCGGCTCGATCTCGTCACCCATTTCCACGACGATGCGGGCCTGCGCGACAGGGTGCGCGGCGCGCTCCGGGCGATGCCCGATATCGGCCGCGCGCTCGGCCGCCTCGCCGCCGGGCGCGGTTCCCCGCGCGACCTGGGCCAGCTGCGGGACGGGCTCGACGGTGCCTGGCGCCTCGCCGAGCGGCTGGAGGCGACGGGCATCCCGCCCCTGCTCGCCGATCTCCTGCCCCAGATGCGCGGGCATGGCGCGCTGATCGACCTGCTCGGCCGCGCGCTCGTCCCCGAACCGCCCGTCGACGCCGCCAATGGGGGCTATATCGCCGAGGGCTATGACGCCGCGCTCGACGACCTGCGCGACGCGGGCGCCGGCGGCCGCCGCGCGATCGCCGCGCTCGAGGCCGAATACCGCACGCGCACCGGGATCGGCTCGCTCAAGATCCGCCACAATGGCGTGCTCGGCTATCATATCGAAGTCCCCGCCAGGAACGCCGACCCGCTGATGGCGCAGGACAGCGGCTTCACCCATCGCCAGACGCTGGCCGGCGTCGTCCGCTTCAACGCGCCCGAGCTGCACGACGTCGCGGTCAAGGTCACCCAGGCCGGCGCCCATGCGCTCGCCGCCGAGGCCGCCCATCTCGAGGACCTCACCACCCGTGCGCTCGACGCACGCGAGGCCATTGCCCGCACCGCCGATGCCCTGGCCCGGATCGACGTGTCGGCCGGCCTTGCCGAGCGCGCCACCGAGGGCGGCTGGGCCCGCCCGCACCTCGTCGAGCATGCCTGTTTCGAGATCGAGGCCGGCCGCCACCCGGTGGTCGAGGAAGCCGTGGCGAAGTCGGGCGGGCGCTTCGTCGCCAATGACTGCAGCCTCTCCGAGTCCAGCCGCCTGTGGCTGGTCACCGGCCCGAACATGGGCGGCAAGTCGACCTTCCTGCGCCAGAACGCGCTGATCGCCGTCCTCGCCCAGGCCGGCAGCTACGTCCCCGCCGCCCGCGCCACTTTGGGGCTGGTCGACCGGCTGTTCAGCCGCGTCGGCGCCTCGGACAATCTCGCGCGCGGCCGCTCGACCTTCATGGTCGAGATGGTCGAGACCGCCGCGATCCTCGCCCAGGCGACGCCGCGCAGCTTCGTCATCCTGGACGAAGTGGGCCGCGGCACCTCGACCTATGACGGCCTCGCCATCGCCTGGGCCGTGGTCGAGGCGATCCATGAGGACAATCGCTGCCGGTGCCTGTTCGCCACGCATTATCACGAGCTGACCCGGCTCGCCGAGCGCTGCGACGCGCTCACGCTCCACCATGTCCGCGCCCGCGAGTGGAAGGGCGACCTCGTCCTGCTCCACGAAGTCGCCGAGGGGCCGGCCGATCGCAGCTACGGCCTTGCCGTCGCGCGGCTCGCCGGCTTGCCGCCGGTGACGATCAAGCGCGCCAAATCCGTGCTCGACAAGCTGGAAGCCGGCCGCGCCGCCACCGGCGGCCTGGCCGCGGGGCTTGACGACCTGCCCCTTTTCGCCGCCGCCGCGATCGAGGAGGAAGAGGCCGTCGATGCGCTCCGCAGCGAGCTGGGCACGCTCGACATCGACAGCCTGAGCCCGCGCGAGGCGCTCGAGATGCTGTACCGGCTCAAGGGCCTGGCGGCGGAAGGCGCATGAACGCCGCCGACCTCACCGACCAGTTCCTCGCCATCCTGCTGCGCGAAGTCGGCGGCACGCGGCGGCGCTGGCGGAACGTGATCGGCCCGGTGAAGCGCTATAGCGCCGCGACGCATCCGCATTGCAACTGGTCGATCACCCCCGGCGGCGAGGCCGAGGAGAATGCCGCGGTCGAGCGCATCGCCGACCGGCTGCGCGACAGGCATCCGATCATCGATTGAGCCCATGTCGCCCGGGGCTTATCCCCCGCCGGCGATATTCAGGACCGCCCCAGCTTCTCCACCAGGAAATCGACGAAGACGCGCACCCGCGCCGGACGGGTGGCGCCGCCGACATAGAGCGCGTGGATATCCTCGCGATCGCCGGGATTGAACGGCTCGAGCAGCGCGACCAGCCGCCCGGCGGCGACATGGTCCTCGACATGGAAGCTCCCGACCCGGACCACCCCCACCCCGGCAAGCGCGAGCTGGACCAGCGTCTCGCCATTGTTCGCCTCGATGTTCCCGCCGACGGGCAGGGCATAGTCGCGGCCGTCGCGCCGGAACGGCCAGACCGGCTCGGCGCGGCGGAAGTTGAAATTGAGGCAGTTGTGCGCGTGCAGGTCCTCGGGCAGCCGGGGCGTGCCCATGCGCGCCAGATAGTCGGGCGCGGCGACGATGGTGCGGCCGGTCTCGCCGAGCTTGCGCGCGGTGAGCGGACTGTCCGCCAGCGGGCCGAAGCGGATCGCGACATCGGCCCGGCCGCCCGCCACGTCCTCCAGCGTGTCGCTCAGGCTGATGTCGACCAGGATGCCGGGATAGCGCGCGACGAACGCGCCGAGCAGCGGCACCACCGAGAGCCGGCCATGCGCCAGCGCGGCGCTGACCCGCAGGCGCCCGCGCGGCGCGGCCTGGTCGGCGAGCGCGCCCTCCACTTCGGCAATATCGGCGAGGATGCGCTGGGCCGCGTGGAGATAGGCATCGCCCTCGGGCGTCAGCACCAGCCGGCGCGTGGTACGCGTGATCAGACGAACGCCCAGCCGCGCCTCGATCCGGCCGAGCGCGCGGCTGACCGCGGAAGGCGTGAGGTCGAGCCGGCGCGCGGCAGCGGAAAGGCTGCCCTCGCGCACTGCCGCCACGAAGATCTCCATCTCGCCCGATCGATCCGCCATGATGCGCGTCATTCGTGATTCTCAAGCACAGATGTTTCGCCTTTCGATGCTCTACTGGACGCGTGCATGCCAGTCCATTTGCATTGCCGCACAAATCCCGGAGCCCCATCCATGAGTCCCCGCCTCGCCCTCACTGCGCTCGCCATCGGTGCCTTCGGCATCGGCGTCACCGAATTCACGCCCATGGGGCTGTTGCCCGTGATCGCGGGCGATCTCGGCGTCTCGATCCCCGCGGCCGGCCTGCTCGTCAGCGCCTATGCGATCGGCGTGCTGATCGGCGCGCCGCTGATGACGCTGACGACCGGGCGCGTGCCGCGCCGCACGCTGCTGATCGCACTCGCCGGCATCTTCACGCTGGGCAACCTGCTGGCGGCGCTGTCCGACAGCTATGCGATGCTGCTGGCGGCGCGGATCGTGACTTCGCTCAACCATGGCGCGTTCTTCGGCGTGGGATCGGTGGTGGCCGCCGGCCTGGTTCCGCCCGAGCGGCGGGCCGGGGCGATCGCGGCGATGTTCATGGGCCTGACGATCGCGACGATCGGCGGCGTGCCGCTCGCCACCTGGGCGGGCGAGGCGTTCGGCTGGCGCGCGGTGTTCGCGGCGATCGCGGCGATCGGCGTGGTGACGATGGCGGCGCTGCGGCTGTTCGTGCCGGCGCTGCCCGGCCAGGCCGATGCCGATATGGGCGCCGAGCTGCGCGTGCTGGGCCGCGGACCGGTGCTGTTCGCGCTGGCGCTGACCATGGTGGGCTTCAGCGCGATGTTCACCGTGTTCACCTATATAGCGCCGATCCTGCGGGAGGCGGCGCACGCCTCCACCTTCCAGGTAACGGTGGCGCTGGTGCTGTTCGGCATCGGCCTCACCGCGGGCAACTGGCTGGGCGGGCGCTATGCCGATCGCTCGGTCGAGGCCGCGCTGATCACGATGACGGCGGCGCTGGCAGTGCTGCTGGTGCTGTTCGCGCTCGGCATGTTCTCGCTGCCGGTGGCGATGATCCTGCTGCCGCTCTGGGGGGCGGCGAGCTTCGCGCTGGTGCCGCCGCTGCAGATGCGTGTGATGGACGCCGCGCACGAGGCGCCCAACCTCGCCTCGGCGATGAATATCGGCGCGTTCAACCTGGGCAATGCGATCGGCGCGGCGCTGGGCGGCGAAGTGATCCGCCAGGGCCTGGGCTATCCGGCCGTGTCGCTGGCCGGCGCGGCGATGGCGCTGGCCGGGCTCGCGATGGTGCTGGCGCCGCGGCTGGTGCGAAGGCGGCGGGCAGTGGCGGTCGGCTGAGGGGCACGCTAGGGAAGGCCGATGACCGATCTTCCCTCGCCGCCCGTCGCAGCCATTCGCCCGCACAGCTTCACGCGCCACGGCGTCACCATCGAGGATCCCTGGGCCTGGCTCAAGGACCCGGCCTATCCCAATGTCACCGACAAGGACGTGCTCGCCTATCTCGAGGCGGAGAACGGCTATTTCCAGAAAGTGATGGAGCCGCTCGAGCCGCTCAGCGAGACGCTGTTCACCGAGATGCGCGGGCGTATCAAGGAAGACGAATCCACCGTTCCCCAGAAGGACGGCGACTGGCTCTACTGGACCGACTACGAGACCGGCGGCGAATATCCGCGCTGGTGGCGGCGCTCCGTGGATGGCGGCGAGGACGTGATGATCCTCGACGAGCCGGCACTGGCCGAGGGCAAGGAATATTTCCGGCTCGGCGCTTTCTCGGTGAGCCCGGACGGGCGGCTGCTCGCCTATGCCGTCGACGACAACGGCTCGGAGCGGTTCGAGGTCCGGGTGAAGGACCTCGAGACCGGCGAACTCCTGCCGGACACGATCCCGGGCATGCTCTCCGAGATCGTCTGGACCGCCGACTCCCGGGGCTTCCTCTACGGCCTCGCCAACGAGAACTGGCGGACCGACAATGCCCGCTGGCACAGGCTCGGCGAGCCGGTGGAACGGGACGTCGAGCTCTTCAAGGAAGCGGATGAGGGCTACCGCGTCGCGGTGGGCGAGACCCAGTCGCGCAACTATCTGCTGATCTCGACCGGCGACCATGTGACCAGCGAAGTCTATCTCCTCTCACCCGAGGATCCCTCCCGGCCGATGATCTGCGTCAGCCCCCGCAAGCCGGGCCGCGAATATGACGTGGACGAGCATGACGGCACGCTGTTCATCCATACCAACGACGTCGATCCGCAGTTCCGGCTGGTGACCGCGCCGGTGGCGACGCCCGGCGAATGGACCGAGCGGATCGGCCCGTCGGCGCATTTCTACATGACCGGCGTGACCTGCTTCGCCGACTATTTCATCGTCGAGGGGCGCGAGGACGGGCTCGATCAGATCGAGCTCCACCGCTACGACCCGGCCATCGCCCCGGTGCGGCTGAAATTCCCCGAGGCCAGCTATGTCGCCGGGCTGGGCGACAATCCCGAATATGCGATGGACAAGCTGCGCATCGGCTATGAGTCGATGGTCACGCCTGGCACGGTCTATGACTATAGCGTCGCCACCGGCGCGCTCGAGACGCTGAAGGTCCAGGAGATCCCGTCGGGCTATGACGGGTCGAAATACCGCACCGAGCGGCTGAAGATCGCCGCCCGCGACGGCACCGAAGTGCCCGTGTCCATCGTCTATCCCAGGGACTTCCCCAGGGACGGCACGGGCAAGCTGTATCTCTATGCCTATGGCGCCTATGGCTATGCGATCCCGCCGGGCTTCTCGACCAGCCGCATCTCGTTCCTCGACCGCGACGTCGCCTTCGCCATCGCCCATATCCGCGGCGGCGACGATCTCGGCCAGCAATGGTATCTCGACGGCAAGCTCGAGAAGCGCACCAACAGCTTCAACGATTTCGTCGATGTCGCCCGGGGGCTGATCGACCGGGGGTTCACCCACAAGGGCGGCATCGCCATCGCAGGCCGCTCCGCGGGGGGCGAGCTGATGGGCGCGGTGATCAATTCCGATCCCGACCTGTGGGCGGTGGTCGTCGCCGACGTGCCCTTTGTCGACGTGCTCAACACCATGCTCGACGAGAGCCTGCCGCTCACCCCGGGCGAATGGCCCGAATGGGGCAATCCGGTGACGGATCCGGCCGCGTTCGCGCTGATCCGCTCCTATTCGCCCTATGACAATGTCGCTGCCCAGGCCTATCCGCCGCTGTTCATCTCGGGCGGGCTCAACGATCCCCGCGTGACCTATTGGGAGCCCGCCAAATGGGCCGCCAGGCTGCGCGCCACCAGGACCGACGACCAGGTGCTGGTGCTCAAGACCAATATGGGCGCCGGCCATGGCGGCAAATCCGGCCGGTGGGAGAGCCTGAAGGAAGCCGCCGACGAGATGGCGTTCGTGCTGTGGCAGCTCGGCGCCACCGCCTGAATTTCCCCCCTCTATCCCACCGGCCGCACCGCGAGGCGGGTCTCGCGGTGGCATTGGTGGCAGAAGGCGAAATCGAACGTCTCGCTGAGCGCCCAGGCCTGGGAACTGACGTCCCATTCGGCCCAGGCGTCGCGCGTAACGGCAACACCACCGCAACGTTCGCACGCATACTCGACCCGAGGAGCTTCGCCTTCTGCCACGCCCGGCAGCATAGGCGATCTCCGATCCGTTTCGGTGGCAACCATCTCCATAATGGACAAGGTTGCGCGGCCGTTGCGGATCGAAGGAAGGAGGCCTAGCCTCGCCGTCTCCGACCAAGGGAGCGAATCCATGCGCACTTCCATGCTCGCACTCGGCGCCGCGGCGGCGCTGTTCACCGGCCTGGCGGCCACCGCCCCGGCCAGCCGCGCCGTCGCCGCCGATCCGGCCGCGGACGTGATCGCCGGCCGCAAGGCCGCCTTCCTGCTGTCCGGCGCGCTGTTCGGCCAGATCAAGGCGGGCATCGATCGCGGCGACGATCCCAAGGCGCTGGGCTTCGCCGCCCGCGCGCTTGCCGGCTGGGCCCGGGCGATCCCCGGCATGTTCCCCGCCGGCAGCGGCATGGCCCCGTCCGAGGCGCAGCCCACCGTGTGGAGCGACCGCGCCGGCTTCGAGGCACGCGCCGCCGACTATGCCGCGGCGGCGGCCAAGCTCGCCGAGTTCGCCAAGGCCGGCGACAAGGCCGGCTTCGCCGCGCAGTTCGGCGAAGTGGGCAAGGCCTGCAAGGCGTGCCACGACGCCTATCGCAAGCCCGACGACCATCATTGAGCAAGCCCGCCCGGGCACCCAATTCCGGTTCAGCGCAACGAAAGCGCGGCTTCGCGATTTTGGACTCCGGTGTTAACCCTAATTGCCTGTGCACCATCGGCCGGGGCAAGGCTGTATGGTTCGGGGAGTATTGCCGATGCACGACTGCATGAAACGCCGCCTGCTCTACGCTTCCAGCCAGGCCTATCAGCCGGCCATGCACGTCCATGGCCGCAACGTCGGCTGGATCGAGGCGCCCTTCGTCGTCCGCCGCGAGAGCGCGCTCGGCCAGCGCCAGATCGACCAGGCGCTGGTCGGCCGCACGGCCCAGGGCGTGGTGGTGGCGTTCCGCGGCTCGCTCCCGCCCTTTTTCGGCAGCGCGCATGACGGCTGGGACGTGGTGCTCGACTGGCTGAACGACGCCTTCTCGCTGTGCGTCGAGGATTCGCATTATGGCGGCGGCGTGCATTTCGGCTTTGCCGAATCGACGCGCCGGCTGTGGAACGACGCGGGCTCGGGCCCCGGCGTGCGCACCGCGATCCAGGCGATGCTCGACCAGAGCCTGCTCGACCGCAAGGCGCGGCGGCATTTGTTCGTCACCGGCCATAGCAAGGGCGGCGCGCTCGCCAATCTGGCGGCGATGCGCTCGGCCCAGGTGCAGGAATGGGCGGACCTGCCGGTGAGCGTCGCCACCATCGCCGCGGCGCGCGCGGGCAATGCCGACTTCGCCGCCAGCTATGACCGCACCCGCATCGCCTGCCTGCGCTACGAGATGCCGGGCGACGTGGTGCCGCACCTGCCGCTGAGCCCGGCCACGCCGGCCTGGGCGCGTGCGATCGCCAGGGGCGTGTTCCCCAGACTCGCCGTCGCCGATTATCGCCCGGTCGGCCTGCTCGTCGCACCGCCGCCGGCGCCCAAGCCGGGCCATCGGGCCTGGGCCGGCTCGCGCCGCCCGATCCGCCGCCTGCTCGACCGGCGCGGCGCCGGGCTCGAGGCGCTGGCCCCGGCGATCCTGACTGCGCACGCCATCTGCCCGGGCAGCGGCTATGACCGGCTGATCTGCGACGGCGAGGCGGTGTGCGACCATGGCGAGGGCGGGGCGCGCAAGCGGGCATGACCTTCGCGCGACGGCGCGACGAAGAAGAAGTGAGAGGCTCAGGCGAAGGCGCGAAGATGCGCGGCTCGCCGCGTCTGCGGCGTTTCCACTTTCACCGCCCCCTCTTCCAGCCGTCGAAGGGCGCATAGCCCCACCGCGAGCACCGTTCCTCCGCGCCTTCGCGCCTCCGCGTGAACCATTTTCCTCTTTCCTCGCCGCGGCCGGGCGCGAACCGAACCGGCGCGAAAACTCGCGAAGGCATCGCCCTCATCGCACGCGGCTCACCACGCCTCGCCCTTGCCGGGCGGCGCGATCATGGTGCGGCTAGGCCGTCGTCAGCAGGAGGAATATTGCTTCACGCGGAGACGCGGAGAGAAGGATGTTCGCGCAGAGGGCGCGAAGGACGCAGAGCTTGCGCATCGACAGGCTCGGGTCGACGGCGATATCGTCAGCGCTGTGCGGCCCGCCGATCTTCTCCGCATCCTCTGCGCGAACGACCCTTGCGTGCGGCAGAGCGGGCGGCGCAGCCCGGGGGGTGCGCCGCCCGCGCGGCTCAGAAGTGCGCGATCACGCCCGCCATCGGGCGGAAGCTCTTCGCATTGTTGAACGTGTTGATCTCCATGCGCAGGCGCACGCCGCTATTGCCGGTGACGCCGCCCAAGCCGATGTCCTTCGGGCCGACCTCGACGCCGGCACCATAGGTCATCGCATGATAGTCTCGGCTGTTGTTGCCCAGCGCGTCGAAATTGACCCATTGGTAGCCGACCTTGCCATAGATCATGCCGCTCTCGCCCGCGCGCAGGCCGAAGCGGCCGGCGGCGCCATATTCCCAGTCGATATCGCCCTTGATGCCCTTGGCGACATTGCCCTCGGCGCCGACGAAGACGGGCCCTAGCGGGATGTTGATGCCGGCGACGCCCTGGACCAGGGCGCCGTCATAGGCCTTGCCGTTCGCGGGAATCGGGATGCCGGCGTTGGACTGGCGATCGAACCGCTCATAGCCGCCCATGACGCCGATATAGGGCTCGATCCCGAAGGCGCGGGTGCCGTCGGGCGCGGTCCGGGCCGGGGCGGCGGTGGTGGCGGTGTCGACGGAAGCGCTGTCGGCGCCGGCATCCTGCGCCTGGGCGGCGGGGACGGCGAAGGGCAGCGCGGCGAACGCCGCGGCGGCGATGAGTTTACGCATGTGGGGGGGGAACCTCGTGACTATTACAAACACTCGCCCCGCCGAAGGCGGCCCAGATACGCGGGCGCTGGCGGCGGGGCATGGGGTCAATGCACGAGGAGTCCGCCGGGTTGCATTGCAGCATGGGATTGCGGCGGGGGTGTTGCCTTGGGGACACGGTTAAAATAGTGATACTAGGCATCAAAGTTGGCAATCCGTCCAGATGCCCTGCTCAAACTATTGCTCTGATCACACCCTCGATCAACATCCCAAATTTCGTTAACAAAATCAGACAGGACCGCGTTATATTCCGGACCAACCTTTCTGCCTGACCCTGGCCTAGGAATGACACCTTCCCTCAAGTTCCGATGACGGCTGGCTGAAACACATTGAATAAGAACCTGCTTTGGATCTACGAGAAGATCCGGATTGGCTGGAACTATAGCGAGCGCCAATCCGAAAAAACGCGCGAAACCGCTGCGGTCAGCAAGGAGCCACGACTCGACAGATCTATTGCATAGGCGAATCAGCGCTCCACCAATCTCATGACGGTTTGGGGCTATTTGATTCAGCAAGGCCACCGGGCATCCATCATCATCCAAGTCTCTTAGAATGAGCCAAGGACTGAAACGTGCCGCATTAAGATATCCAGGGATCGCGGCATCTAGCCTATGCTTACCTCCTTTATCAAATTCAGATGCGACTTGATGGCCGTAGCGCGAAAGCATTTTCCTCGCGACTGCCAAGTCCAAGATACCCTCACCCGCTACTGAAAAAATCGCCATCAGACCAGATTTGAGAAAAGTGGTAGCTGATCAATTCTCGCAGGCCGAACCCTAGGGAAAACAGCATCCGCCATTGTAATCCCGCCCTCAAGAAGCAGTCTTATTTGATTATCATGAACTGCTGTTTGTACATTTGTACCCTCATGTGCCGTTGCCAGAAGATGAACTTCGTCAAGGCCAATACCTTCATCTGATAAAAGTGCATCTGAATGGGTAGTCACGATGACTTGCCGCCCATTTCTACGTCCCACTCGACTAAAAAGAGCAGGAAGGTGCCGCACCACGGCAGGATGAAGGGAGAGCTCAGGTTCCTCTAGAAGGAGCGCCCCACCAGACTCCATCAGAGCCCATAGCAGCCCCATCAGCCGCAAAGTCCCGTCTGAAAACTGATCCTCAGTCTGCCAAGCACCAGTCGCACGCCAGTGCGTATATCGGCCCTTTAGGTGCCAGAACCCCTTAGTGTCTTGATCAAGCGTCAATTCACTTAGCTGCGGCACAGCAAACGACAGGCTTTCAGCAATCCTTCGTAGCCGCGCGTCGCGTGTTTTCTTAGGTGTTCGCGCAACCACTTCGAGAAAATCGCCGCCAAAAGGGTCTTCCGCCCGCCCAAACGACCTATCTGGCTCTCTAACAATTTGCGGAACTATATGGCGATAAGAAATCGAGTCAAAATATTCAGCCAATCCGCGGAAAGGCTTGTTTGCACTGATTTGTTCAAGATGAGTTTGACTCAACCTTGCCTCATCAAGTCTATCGTTATCATCTGGTCTATCTAATATTAGAACTCCATTACTATAAACTTGCTCTCTGATAATTTTTGCCTGCCTATTATTATCCTGACCAAACGCAAGTACATATCGCCATATGTTGTTAGAAGATTCCGTTCCAACAGATACATCAATTTCAACGTCAGTTTTTTTACGAGAGAACAAGCTTCTAATAGCAGATACGCCACCTCTACTTTCAACCGCCTCTCTGAATCCTCCGCCGACCTTTGCTATGTCCCGAAGGAAACGAAAAATATCCAGGATATTGGATTTCCCCGCCGCATTCGCACCTACAAAGAACACGCGCCTAGCGAGTTCAATTTCAAACTCACCAAAATTCTTCCAACGCTCCGCGCGAAGCCGGGTGAAGCGAAGTGGAGATCGACTATCTTCTGCCATCTTACTCCGCCGCAATCCCCGCCTTCGAGAACATGTCCGGCCCGCCCTCGCCGCCATCCTCGTTGGCGACCGGCGTGATCTTGGCCTTCTGGCGCTTGTCGAACGAATCCCACACTTCGTTCCAGGCGCCGCGGGTCGCCGCCTTCGAATATTCGGTCGCGCGGGTCTCGAAGAAATTGGCATGCTCGACGCCGTTCAGCAGCGGGGCGAGCCAGGGCAGCGGGTGCTCTTCCACCATGTAGATCGGCTTGAGGCCGAGCTGGCCCAGGCGCCAGTCCGCGATGTAGCGGACATATTTCTTGATCTCCTTGGGCGTCATCCCGTTCACCGGGCCCATCTCGAACACCAGGTCGATGAACGCGTCCTCGATGCGCACCGTCTTCTGGCACATGTCGAGAATGTCGTCGCGGACCGACGGGGTGAGGCAGTTGCGCTCCTTGCAGAAGGCATGGAACAGCTTGATGATGCCTTCGCAGTGCAGGCTCTCGTCACGCACCGACCAGGACACGATCTGTCCCATGCCCTTCATCTTGTTGAAGCGCGGGAAGTTCATCAGCATCGCGAACGAGGCGAAGAGCTGCAGCCCCTCGGTGAAGCCGCCGAACATGGCGAGCGTCTTGGCGATGTCCTCGTCGCTGTCGACGCCGAAGGTGCTCAGATAGTCATGCTTGTCCTTCATCTCCTTATACTGGAGGAAGGCGGCATATTCGGTCTCGGGCATGCCGATCGTGTCGAGCAGGTGCGAATAGGCGGCGATATGGACCGTCTCCATGTTGCTGAACGCGGTCAGCATCATCTTGATCTCGGTCGGCTTGAACACGCGGCCATATTTCTCGTGGTAGCAATCCTGCACCTCCACGTCCGCCTGGGTGAAGAAGCGGAAGATCTGGGTGAGCAGGTTGCGCTCGTGATCGGTGAGCTTCTGCGCCCAGTCGCGGCAATCCTCGCCGAGCGGAACCTCCTCCGGCAGCCAGTGGATCTGCTGCTGGCGCTTCCAGAACTCGAACGCCCAGGGATATTCGAAGGGCTTGTAGGTCTTGCGGGCTTCGAGAAGCGGCATTGGGGTTACTCCGTGACGAACTGAGAATAGAGGAGGATCGCAGCAAGGACCGCGGCGGCGAACTGGAGGATCAAGCCCCCGGCCCGGATGCCGCGCAGCCCTTCCGGGCCGGGATCGCCGTTGCCGAGCACGCGGGCGGCAACGAGGCGCGGTGCCAGCGTGAAGACACCGCCCAGCATGCCGAAGAACGCGAAGGCGCCGACCAGGCCGTTGCTCATGCAGCCCCTCCCGCCAGTGTGAAGGCCGCTGCGAAACCGCCGAGGAACAGGCCCAATGCGAAGAGCATCATGCCGGCGATGCGCAGCGCATAGCTGCTCGCCTCGCCCTCGGGCAGGCCGAGCCAGGCGCGCGCGGCGGCAGGCTTCACCAGGGCGGCGAGGCCCGCGGCGCCCGTGGCTCCGGCAATACCTGCCATCAGGGCGAGGCTGCGCGTCACTGGTCGATCACCGTGGTGTTCCGGCCGCGCACCACCCGGTCGCGATAGACGACCCGGGTGACCCGATGCCCGCGATTGGCGCCGACCCCGAACACGCAGATGCCGAGGAAATAGCCGAAATCATACCAGCCGCCATTATTGGGCACGGCATAGACGGCGACATCCGGCACGATCAGCGACAGGAACCAGGCGACCGGGAAGATGAAGCCGTGCCACAGGCCGAGCAGGAAGCCCGGCGCTTCGGGCTGGACGGCACTGGGCACCTGCTTCGCACAGGCGGCGAGCAGCAGAAGGGCAGTGAGCGCCAAGGCTCGGAAAGAGGCGCGAACGGGATTCATGCGATTCCCCTTTCGGGTGCGTGGGAAGCGGCGCGCGCAGCTGCATCGTTTCGCCGCCGCGCGCGTTGAGCGTGCGAACCATCCCCCCAAGGAGATCCGACATGACCGACGTGCGTGCAATCCAGGAGCATATGGAAGTGATCGGTGCCGACGGCGTCCATGTCGGCACCGTCGACAAGGTCGAGGGCAGCCGGATCAAGCTCACCAAAAAGGACAGCGCCGCCGAGATCGAAGGCGCGACGGGCAGCCATGCCGGGCATCATCACTATGTCTCGGTCGGCCTGGTCGCCGGCGTGGAAGGCGACAAGGTGCGCCTGTCCGCCACCGCGGCCAATGCGATCGAGATCTTCGAGGAAGAAGCCTGAGGTCATGCCCCCTCTCCCCGCGGGAGAGGTGCAGGCCGCGTAGCGGCGCGGGGTGAGGGCGGGCGCGGCGCACTATGCGAATGCACGCCCTCACCCTTCCCATTGCTTACGCAATGGGCCCCTTCCCTCTCCCGGAAGGAGAGGGAGATTTGGGCCAGGACGCCATCGATGTTCTCCATCGCATCGTTGTTCCAGAAGCGCTGCACGCGATAACCTTCGGATTCGATGAAACGCGTACGGCGCGCATCATATTCAATTGCTTCGGCATGCTGTCCGCCATCCACCTCGATCACCAGCCGTTCGGCAAAGCAAAGCAGATCAACGCGGTAAGGCCCAACCGGCGCCTGGAATCGCCACTTCCGCTCGGGGAAGGCCTCGCGCAGTGAGCGAAGCAGCCTTTTCTCGGCATCCGTCGCATTGCGACGAAGTTCGCGGAGCTGCGACACCGTACCCGACGGCTGATCACGATAGAGGCGCATTCGCCTTCACCCTTCCGCCGCTCCGCGGCTTCCCCTCTCCCATGGGAGAGAGATCTTCACCTCACTGGCACGCCAGGCATTCGTCATAATCCGTCGACTCGCCCAGGTTGAACTGCGGCTTCTCGATCGTGTTGTCGGCCTCCACGCCGCCCGCGAAGCCGGCGCGCTGCACCGACTTGGAGCGGAGATAATAGAGCGACTTGATGCCGAGCTCCCAGGCGCGGAAGTGAAGCATCAGCAGGTCCCACTTCTCCACGTCCGCCGGGATGAACAGGTTCAGCGACTGGGCCTGGTCGATATAGGGCGAGCGATCGCCGGCCAGCTCGAGGATCCAGCGCTGGTCGATCTCGAAGCTCGTCTTGTAGACGTCCTTCTCTTCCGGGCTGAGGAAGTCGAGATGCTGGACCGAGCCGCCCTGCTCGAGGATCGAGTTCCACACCGCATCCGAGTTCTTGCTCTTCTCGCTGAGCAGCTTCTCCAGATAGGGATTCTTGACCGAGAACGAGCCCGACAGCGTCTTGTGCGTGTAGATGTTGGCCGGGATCGGCTCGATACAGGCCGAAGTGCCGCCGCAGATGATCGAGATCGACGCGGTCGGCGCGATCGCCATCTTGCAGCTGAAGCGCTCCATCACGCCCATGTCGGCCGCATCCGGGCACGGCCCGCGCTCGACGGCGAGCGCCATCGAGGCCTGGTCGACCTGCGCCTTGACGTGCTTGAACATGCGCAGGTTCCAGCTCTTCGCCATCGCGCCCTCGAACGGGATGTTCCGCGCCTGGAGGAAGGAGTGGAAGCCCATCACGCCCAGGCCGACCGAACGCTCGCGGCTGGCCGAATAGGCGGCCTTTTCCATGCCCGGCTCGGCCCGGTCGATATAATCCTGCAGCACATTGTCGAGGAAGCGCATCACGTCCTCGATCATCCCGGCCTCGCCCTTCCACTCGTCCCAGGTCTCGAGGTTGAGCGAGGAGAGGCAGCACACCGCGGTGCGCTCATTGCCCAGATGATCCTTGCCCGTGGGCAGCGTGATTTCCGAGCAGAGGTTCGAGGTGGAGACCTTGAGGCCCAGATCGCGATGATGCTTGGGCATGTTCGAGTTCACGTGATCGGCGAACACGATATAGGGCTCGCCGGTGGCGAGGCGGGTCTCGACCAGCTTCTGGAACAGCGCGCGCGCATCGACCTTGCCCCGCTCGGACTGGTCCTTGGGCGAACGCAGCACCCATTCCTCGCCGTTGCGCACGGCTTCCATGAACGCATCGGGGATCAGCACGCCATGGTGCAGGTTCAGCGCCTTGCGGTTGAAGTCGCCCGACGGCTTGCGGATCTCGAGGAACTCCTCGATCTCCGGGTGCGAGATGTCGAGATAGCAGGCGGCCGAGCCACGGCGCAGCGACCCCTGCGAGATCGCCAGGGTAAGCGAATCCATCACGCGGACGAAGGGGATGATGCCCGAGGTCTTGCCGTTGAGGCCCACCGGCTCGCCGATGCCGCGGACATTGCCCCAATAGGTGCCGATGCCGCCGCCGCGCGAGGCGAGCCAGACATTCTCGTTCCAGGTGTCGACGATGCCGTTCAGGCTGTCCGGCACCGAATTGAGGAAGCAGCTGATCGGCAGGCCGCGGCCGGTGCCGCCGTTCGACAGAACGGGCGTGGCGGGCATGAACCACAGCTTCGAGATATAGTCGTAGATGCGCTGGGCGTGCGGCTGATCGTCGGCATAGGCCGAGGCGACGCGCACGAACAGGTCCTGGAAGGTCTCGCCGGGCAACAGATAGCGGTCGCGCAGCGTTTCCTTGCCGAATTCGGTGAGCAGCGCGTCGCGCGAATGATCGACCTCGACATCGAACGCGCGCGGCGCGACGGCCTTGCTGTCGTTCCGCTTGCGCGCCTTCGGCGCCGCCTTGGCGACATCGCTCGCGGCCGGCTTGCCGGCAGTGGCGGGGGCTTCGGCGACGGTCTCGTTCACGCTGTTTTCCGTGTCCCTGAATTCCATAACTCTCACCCCTGAAAAGCTTCACCGGCCTTCCCCGGGGGAAGGCATCAAATCCCGACTCGAAGGGGCTGCCGATCCTAGCATCGACGCGGCCGCGCGCGAAGAACAAAACATGTCCATCGCACTTCGTCCCAGGCACGAATCGACCCGTTCCGCATATGGGTATGCGGCGCCACGTCCACCAGTGCTTGAGCTTGCCCCTCAGTGCAACCACAACAGATTGTGCCAATCCGAGTCCGCGCACAAGACCCGAAATGGTTAATTTCCACAACGTTTCGTCGCTAAAATGACTCGGTTCGTGGCACCTGCATATCTGCTGCAATGCCGCGACGCGCGGACTTTCCTAGAGTTTCCGAAAGGCAAGGGAACGAACGCGGAACGTTAATTTTTTTCGCGTGGAGGAATCCGGCCGACCACAAGGGCTTGTGGTCGGCCGCGCGATCGCACCGCAGATGATGGCCATTACCGCATAGGGATAAGGCAGGCGCGCTTCGCCAGGGAACCGACACTTCTCGATCCGGAGCAATGCGGCTGCCCGGATGAACGATTGCAGTCCACGCAACCGAGCGTTGCCGATTGCGCGATATTCAATCAGACTTGCCCGGGTCTAGAGGCAGTCCTTTGGCGGATCGTTTCGCCGCGAGCGGGATTATGTCGGGATGGCAACGAACGGGGCAGCGACGGGGGAGCAGCCGGCATGGCAGCCGGCCCCGCACGAGCGCTCGCCGATCCCCGGTTCGCCCCCTACCCCCTGGCACCCGCCGCTGCGGCGCGCAGCCTATATATCGGTGGCGGTGCTGGTGATCCTGTCGGGTTCGCTGGGCAATGCGATCGTCACCGCGAACCTGACGACCCTGCAGGGATCGCTGGGGCTCTATTCGGCCGAGATCCAGTGGCTACCGACCGTCTATGTGATGACGAACGTCTGCGCGAACATGGTGCTGATCAAGTTCCGCCAGCAGTTCGGCATCCGGCTGTTCACCCAGATCTTCCTCGGCGCCTTCGCGCTGACCACCGCCGGGCACCTGATCGCGCACAGCTTCGCGACGGCGGTGGCGGTGCGCGCGCTGAGCGGGATCGCGGCGGCGGCGTGCAGTACGGTGGGGCTGCTCTACATGGTCCAGGCCTGGACGCCCGAGCACCGGCTGAAGGGCATCGTGATCGCGATCAGCCTGCCGCAGATCGCCGTCCCCCTTGCCCGGCTCTTCCCCAGCGAAGCCTTCGAGCCGGATCGCTGGCAGACCATGTATCTGTTCGAGCTGGGCCTGGCCCTGTTCTGCCTGGCCGCGGTGCGCCTGCTCGTGCTGCCCCCGGTCGAGCGGATGAAGGTGTTCGAGCCGCTCGACTTCCTCACCTTCCCGATCTTCGCCGGCGGCATGGCGCTGCTCTGCGCGGTGCTGGGCATGGGCCGGGCGCTCTGGTGGTTCGAAGCACCGTGGATCGCGCCGGCGCTGATCGGGGCGATCGTGCTGCTGCCGATCGCCTGGCTGATCGAGCATCACCGCGAACGCCCGCTGCTCAACACGCGCTGGCTGGCGAGCCGCGACATCGTGCGCTTCGCGCTCGTCTCGATCCTGGTGCGCGTGGTGCTTTCGGAACAGACGATCGGCGCGTCGGGGCTGCTCACCGTGCTGGGCATGGGCAACGACCAGATGCGGATGCTCTATCTGGTGGTGCTGCTCGCGACGCTGGCCGGGGTGGTGATCGGCGCGCTGACGCTCGATCCCCTGTTCCTGGGCAAGCCGATCCTGATCGCACTGGCGCTGATCGGCCTGGGCGCCTGGCTCGATTCGGATTCGACCAACCTGATCCGCCCGCACGACATGTATTTCAGCCAGGCGCTGCTGGGCTTCGCCAGTGCCCTGTTCATCGGGCCGGCGATGCTGATCGGGCTTACCCGCGCACTGCGCGAGGGCCCGACTCATTTCGTCAGCTTCTCGGCGCTGTTCGGCATCACCCAGAATCTGGGCGGCCTGTTCGGATCGGCGATGCTCGGCACCTTCCAGGTGATCCGCGAGCGGGCGCACAGCAACGCCATCGTCGCCCAGCTGGCGAGCGGCGATCCGCTGGTGGCGCAGCGCCTGCAGCAGAATGCCGGCGCCTATGGCCGGGTGCTGATCGACCCCGGCCTGCGCCAGGCCGAAGGTGCGGCGATCCTCTCGCAGACGGTGACGCGCGAGGCGAACATCCTGGCCTATAACGACACGTTCCTGCTGATCGCGGCGATCGCGGCGGGGACGATCTTGTGGGTCTTCATCCCCATCATGCGGATCCGGCGCGAGAACCTGGCGCGCGCCGCCGCCGAGCAGCAAGCAGGAGCACGGAATGGCTGAGCCGACGACCCCGGCGATCGAAGCGGACGCGAAGCCGGCCCCAGTGCCGGCCCCCGCGCCCGCGCCGAGCGAGGGCGCGGATCCGCCGCCCACGCCCGAAGTCGCCGCGCGCCGCTGGATCCCGCCCCGGCTCTCCTGGACCGCCATCCTGGTCGCGGTGCTGCTGGTGCTGGCAGGCGTGGCCGCGGTGCTGATGGCGTGGCAGGTCTGGCCCTTTGCCGGCAACGTCCAGTCGACCGAGAATGCCTATGTGCGCGGGCAGGTGACGATCATCAGCCCCCAGGTGAGCGGCTATCTCACCGACGTGCCGGTCCAGGATTTCGCGACCGTGAAGGCAGGCGACGTACTCGCGACGATCGACGAGCGCATCTATCGCCAGCGCGTCGACCAGGCGAAGGCGAACGTCGCCAGCGCCGAGGCCGCGCTCGCCAACAACCCGCAACAGGCGGCATCCAAGACCGCGGCCTATGGCTCGCAGGAAGCGGCGGTCGCCTCGGCCCAGGCGCAGCTCGCCAAGGCGCAGGCCGATTTCAACCGGATCGACGCATTGGCGAAGCAGGGCTTCATCACCCGGCGCGACCGCGATGCGGCGCTCGCCGCCCTGCGCACCGCCCAGTCGGCGGTGGCACAGGCCCAGGCGGCGCGGACGGTGGCGAGCGAGGACATACGCAGCGTCACGGTGAACAAGGGCGGGCTGGTCGCCGCGGTGGATGCGGCCAAGGCGGCACTCCATCTCGCCGAGATCGACCTCGCCAACACGGTGATCCGCGCGCCGGTGGCCGGCCAGCTGGGCGAGATCGGCGGGCGGCGCGGGCAATATGTCACGGCCGGCACCCAGCTGATGGCACTGGTGCCGCAGACCTTGTGGGTGACCGCCAATTTCAAGGAAGCGCAGACGGCGAAGATCCGCCCGGGCGCCAAAGCGAGCTTCCGGGTGGATGCGCTGGGCGGCGCGAAGCTGACCGGCACGGTCGAGCAGCTGGCGCCGGCAGCGGGATCGGAGTTCGCGGTGATCCGCAGCGACAATGCGACGGGCAATTTCGTGAAGATCCCCCAGCGGATCGCGGTGCGGATCAGGATCGATCCGGACCAGCCCGTGGCCGTGCGGCTGCGGCCGGGCATGTCGGTGGAGGCGAGCGTGGCGGTTGGGGACTGAGTAAAGTCACGCTAGGCTGGCCCCGCAACGAGATTCGGGGACGGCATATGCGGACGGGAATGACGGCGCTGGCGGTGGCTCTGACCTGGGCTATGCCCGCCTGGGCGCAGGAGGTGCCGGCCCCCGCCCCGTCCGATATCGTCGTCCAGGAAACGCCGCGCCCGCTCCCCACCGTCGAGGAACAGTCGATCGACGCGCTACGCGCGGCGCTCGCCGACGGGAGCATGACCAGCAGCTATGTCGTCGACGCCTATGTCGCGCGGATCGGCAAGCTCGACCGTGCCGGACCGACGCTGCGCTCGGTGATCGCCGTCGCGCCCGCCAAGGACCTGCGTGCCGATGCGCGCGACAGCGACGACCGGCGCAGGGCCGGCAAGCCGCTCGGCCCGCTCGACGGCATCCCGGTACTGATCAAGGACAATATCGAGACGCAGAACATGCCCACCACCGCGGGCAGCCTGGCGCTGGCCAACAACGACACCGGTCGGGATGCGCCGCTGGTCGCGCGGCTGCGGGCGCAGGGCGCGATCATCCTCGGCAAGACCAACCTCTCCGAATGGGCGAACATCCGCTCGAACAACTCGATGAGCGGCTGGAGCGCCATGGGCGGGCTGGTGAAGAACCCCTATGCGCTCGACCGCTCCGCCTGCGGCTCGTCGAGCGGATCGGGCGCGGCGATCGCAGCGAGCCTGGCGGCGGTGGCGGTGGGCACCGAGACCGACGGATCGGTGGTATGCCCGGCGGCGATGAACGGGCTGGTCGGGCTCAAGCCGACGCTGGGGCTGATCAGCCGCACCGGCGTGGTGCCGATCAGCCACAGCCAGGATACGCCGGGGCCGATGGCGCGCTCGGTGAAGGACGCGGCGATCCTGTTCGGCGCGATGGTGGGCAGCGATCCTGCCGACCCGGCGACGAAGGACGCAGACAAGCACCGCAAGGACTATGCCGCCGGGCTGGGCCCGGACGCGCTCAGGGGCATGCGGATCGGCTATTGGAAGCCCGAGATGGCGGCCGACCTCGCCGCCCGCTTCGGCAAGGCGCTCGCCGAGCTCGGCGCCGCCGGCGCGGTGCTGGTCGAAGTGAAGATGCCCGAGCTGAAGGGCCTGGGCGAGGCCGAGGGGCTGGTGCTCCACACCGAATTGAAGGCCGACATGGCCGCCTATCTCGCCACCACGCCAGCCAGCGTGGGCGCGAAGACGCTCGCCGACCTGATCGCCTTCAACGAGGCGCACAAGGACGCCGAGATGCCGTTCTTCGGCCAGGAGACCTTCATCAAGGCCGACAAGTCCAAGGGCCTGGACGATCCCGAATATCTGGCGGCGCGCGAGAAATCGGCGCGCATGGCCGGGCCCGAAGGGATCGACGCGATGCTGAAGGCCGCGGACGCGCGGATCCTCGTCACGCCGACCTATGGCACGCCCTGGCTGAGCGACCCGGCGCATGGCGACCAGTTCCAGGGCCCCTCGGCGAGCGAGCTGCCGGCGGTCTCGGGCTATCCGCACCTCACCGTGCCGATGGGCCTGGTGAACGGGCTGCCGGCCGGCCTGTCCTTCATCGGCACGGCCTATGCCGACGGGCTGCTGCTCAAGGCCGGCTATGCCTATGAGCAGGCGACGCACGCCCGGGTGGCGCCGCAATATCTGCCGACGATCCCGGCGGACCTGGGGCCGCGGCAATAGCCGCCGCCCCGGCGATCATTTCTTCTTGCCGTCCAGCTCGAGCAGTTCCTCGCGCACATGGATCGCCTCGAGCGACATGCGCACCTCGAACAGGAAATAGATCAGGCCGGCCATCAGCAGCAGCATCGAGACGATGAAGGCGCTCGCCACCCAGATGCCGACATGCAGGTTGCTGAGCCGCGCGACGAACATCATCGCGACGACGAAGCAGATGGCGAGGGCGCTGGCCGTGCACAGGAAGATCGCGTTGTTGATCACCGAGATGCGGCGATCGATGATGCGCAGCTCCCACACATGGCGATCATGCTCGGGCCCGGTGGATCGCGGGTGGAGCTGCTCGATGTTGCGCGCGCGATCGACGATGCGGGCGAGCCGGCCGACCATCACGTTCAGGAACGCCCCGATGCCCGCCAGGAGGAACACGGGCGCGATCGCCGCCTGAATCGTTTCCGAAACCGTGGAGAGATAGGGTCCTTCCATGCGTCATGCGTTATGACCGGGGAACCGAACGGAGTGAAGCCCATGATGCAGTTCGAGACCGACATGGATGCCGGGGTGATCGAGTTCACCGTCGACGGCGAAGTCACCCGCGCCGAATATGACGCCGGGGCCACCGAAATGGAGGCGGTGATCGCCCGCCACGGCAAGCTGTCGGCGGTCGCGGTGATCCGCAGCTTCGCCGGCATGGAACTGGCGGCGTGGTGGAAGGACATCAGCTGGGGCGTGGGACACCTCACCAAGATCGGCCGCGTCGCGGTGGTGACCGATATCGGCTGGATCGTCGCCGCCAGCCGCGCCACCGGGTGGATGGTGCCGGGCGAGCAGAAGATCTTCGCGCCCGAGGAGCTGGACGCCGCTCGCGCCTGGGCCCGCGCGGGGTGATCGCCCGCGTCATCACGGCTTGGTAACGGGTGGCGGGCTAGAAGCATGGCCATGTCGAAGCCGATGCTGCTCGAGGAATTCACGCGCCTGCCGCCGACGCTCATCGTCGATTGCGTCGACGGGCTGGCCGGCGCGATCGACGCCGTAGCGGCGGGCGCCCGCCCGTCGCACCGCTTCCTGCGCTATGGCTGGTTCGCCGCCGCCCTCCGCACCTATGGCGGCCATGCCCGCACGCTCACCGTGGCGCGCGAGGGCGAGCCCGTCGCCGCGCTGCCGATCGTCTCGGCCGGGCCGGCCTGGGCGAAACTGGCCGCGATCCCCGGCTGCTACTGGCCCTTCCGCAGCTTCCCCGTGCGCGAGGATGCCGGTGTCGAGGCGATCGAGGCGCTGCTTCCCCGGCTCGCCCGCGCGGCGCGCGCCCTGCGCGTCGGCCCGGTCTATGACGGCGATCCCGGGCTCGAGCTGCTCAAGGAGGCGGCGCGGAACCGCGGCTGGGCGGTGCTCGACCGGTTCGTGGCGGACAGCTTCCTGCTCGACATCGCCGCCGAGCGCGCCGAAGGCACCTGGCCGCGCAACTCGACGCTCAAGAAGAACCGTTTCCACGAGAAGCACCTGGGCGGGCACGGCGCGCTCGACTGGAGCTTCGTCCACGGCGCCGGCTGGAACGACGCGGCGTTCGAGGCGCTCGCCGGCATCGAGGAGAAGAGCTGGATCGCGGCGCGGACCGACGGCTCGGACGCCAAGTTCACCGCGCGCGGCCATGGCGGCTTCTGGCACGCCGCCGCCGAGGATCCCGTGATCGCCGGGATGATGTGGACGGCGCTGCTCCGCGTCGACGGCACCCCCGCCGCCTTCTCGTTCGACCTCAACGCCGGCCCGCTCAAATATGCGATCGCGAACAGCTATGATCCGCGCTTCGCCAAGCATTCGCCCGGCAAGCTGCTCTATTATCGCAACCTCGTCCGCGCGATCGAGGACGGCATCACCGCCGTGGACTGGGGCGCCGGCGACAGCGGCTACAAGCAGGTGATCGGCGCCGCGAAGGGCCCGGCGATCCGCGACTGGCTGTTCGTGCGGCCGGGGCTCGACGCGCTGGCCGGCAAGCTGCTGCGCGGCGCCTGGAAGCGCACCGGCCGCGCCGAGGCCGGATCAGCGCCGGCGGAAACGAACCGCGTCCTCGATGCTGAGGAAGGCGACCGCGGCGATGAAGAACGCAAAGGCGGCAGCAACCAGACAGAGATACATGGGGCACTTCCCGGCTCGTGACGTGACTTCCCGCGGGCCTGCCCCCTGGGACAATCCGTCGCTTTGACCTTCGTCAAACCGCCCCCGATATGCGGCGCATGATTGCCGCCCATATCTGCTCCGACTGCGCGGTGCGCGACCGCGCGCTCTGCGCCAGCCTCGACGATGTCGAGCTCGATGCGCTCAACGCGCTCGGCCAGCGGCGCCGGCTGACGCGCGGGCAGACGCTGGTCTGGGCCGGCGAGGAAAGCCTGGTCTGCGCCAACCTGCTCTCCGGCGTGCTCAAGCTCAGCGCCGTCACGCCCGACGGGCGCGAGCAGGTGGTGGGGCTGCTCTACCCGGCCGATTTCGTCGGCCGCCCCTGGGCCGAACTGGCCGACTTCACCGTCACTGCGCTCGGCGACGTCGAGCTCTGCGTCTTTCCGCGCAAGCCGTTCGAGCGCGTGCTCGAAGACCATGTCCGCATGGAGCGGCTGCTGCTCCGGCGCACATTGGCGGCGCTCGACGAGGCGCGGGGGCGGATGCTCACCCTCGCCCGGCTCTCGGCGCGCGAGAAGCTGGCCGGCTTCCTGCTCGACCTGGCCGATCGCGTGCGGAGCTGCCGCGCCACTGCCTCCGGGCCGGTGACCTTCGACTTGCCCCTTACGCGCGGCGAGATGGCGGAAGTGCTCGGGCTGACGATCGAGACGGTGAGCCGCCAGCTGAGCAGGCTCAAGGCCGAGGGCGCGATCAACCTGATGGGCGCGCGCGGCATCACCATCCGCGACCGGGCGATGCTGGAAGCGGCCTAGCCGGCGACCTTGCGCAGCGCCGCGACGAAGCGGTCCACCTCTTCCATGGTCGTCGCCAGCGCCGGCGTCACCCGCACACAGCTTCCGCTCGCCAGGCCGTCACGGTGCACGGTGAAGATGCCATGCTCGTCGAGCAGCCGCCTGGCCAGCGCGACATTGGCTTCGTGCGACGTCCGGCCCTTCAGCCGGAACGCGGTGATCGCGCCATAGCTGCCGGGGTCGTCGGGCGTGAGCACTTCGACAGTCGCCAGTTCGCGCGCAGGGCGGACCCAGCGATCGCGCAGCGCCCGGAGCCGGGCCTGCTTCGCGGCGGCGCCGATGCCTTCATGGAAATCGAGTGCCGCGGGCACCGCGAGCAGCGCCGCATAATCGACCGTGCCGGTATGGACGCGGGACCGGATGTCCGCGGGGCTCGCGCCGGCCTCGGCGGGGTCGACATCGATATCCGCCAGCCGGCCGCCCCGGATCACGATCGCGCCGACGCCAAGCGGCGCGCCGATCCATTTGTGCAGGTTGATGCCGAGGAAGTCGGCGGCGAGATCGGGCAGCTTATAGTCGATCTGGCCGACACCGTGCGCGGCATCGACGATCGCGTCGATGCCGCGGAGCCGGGCCATCGCCGCGATCTCGGCGACCGGCAGCACCAGCCCGGTGCGATGGCTGACATGGGTGAGCAGCACCATGCGGAGATTGGGGTGCGCGGCAAAGGCCCGCGCATAGGCATCGAGCACCGCCTGGCGCGTGGCGGGCAGCGGCAGGGCGATCTTGATCACCTCCACGCCGCGCCGGCCCTTCAGGCTCTCCATGCAGGCCTGCATCGCGTCATAGTCGAGATCGGCATGGAGCACCGCGTCGCCGGGGCGCAGGCGGCTATAGCCCAGGATCAGCGCGCGCATCGCCTCGGTGGCGTTGCGGGTGAAGGCGAGCTCCCCCGGGCCCACGCCCATCGCGGCGGCCACCCGGGCGCGGACCCCCTCGATCTCGCCGGGCATCTCGCGCCGGGCATAGAAGCTGGTGTCGCGGTTCACGCGATCGACATGGGCGCGATAGGCGGCATGCACCGGCCGCGCCATCATTCCCCAATTGCCGTGCTCGAGCTGCACCACCTTGCGCGTGACGTCGTACTGCGCGGCGATGCCGGCCCAGCGCGCGTCGTCCGCCGCAAGGGCCGGGGCGACGGGCATCGCGGCCGCGGCGGCGAGCAAGGTCCTGCGGTCCATCATTCCCCTCCTCCCGATGCGGCGGCCTATCGCCTATTGCCGGATATAGCGGAAGTACCAGACCTCATGGCCCTGGCGCCGCGCCTTGCGCTCGTAGCGCGTCTCGGGCCAGTCCGCCGGGCGCGTGAGGAAATCCTGCGCGGTCTTCGCCTGCCAGGCGAAGTCGCGGCGCTGGTCCATGATCATCATCGACCAGCGGCAATAGGTCGGATCGTCGGTGCCCAGGCGGAACTCGCAGCCGGGCTTGAGCTTCGCCGCGATGATGTCGAGCGGGCCATGGTTCATCATCCGGCGCTTGGCGTGGCGGGCCTTGGGCCAGGGATCGGGATGGAGCAGGTAGAGCCGGTCGAGGCTGGCATCGGGCAGCCGCTCGAGCACTTCGAGCGCGTCGCCCATGTGCAGGCGGACGTTACGCAGATCGCCGTCGCGGACATGGCCGAGCGCGCCGACCACGCCGTTGAGGAAAGGCTCGCAGCCGATAAAGCCGTGATCGGGGCGCATCGCGGCCTGGCCGGCGAGATGCTCGCCCGCGCCGAAGCCGATCTCGAACTCGAGCGGGCGATCGTCGCCGAAGAGGATGGTCGAATCGAGCGGACCCGATTCGGGCAGGCTCACCTGCGGGAGCAGTTCCTCGACAAGAGCGGACTGGCCCTGGCGGAGCTTGTGGCCCTGGCGGCGGCCATAGAGACGGCGGATGGAAACGGGATCGGACACGGGCCGCCTGTTAGCGTCCCGGGCGCGGAGGACAAGCGTTAGAGCGCCTGGGCGAATGCGGCGGGCGCCGCCGGGCGCGTCGCGACCATGCGCTGGTGCGCCGCGAGGCGGCGATGCTGGGGCATTGTCGCACGCGGCTCGCGGCGGGCGAGGTGCGCGCGCGGCAGCGGACGGCTGCGCGCCGGCGCGATCCAGTCGCCCTGCAGGTGGCGGATGCCCATGGTGCACAGCAGGACCAGGTCCTCGCGCCGCGCGATGCCATTGGCGATCAGCGTCACGTCCATGTTGCGGGCAAGGCGCTGCACGCCCTCGACGATCACCCGGCGCGATCTGCTGTCGGCAATGTTGCGGACGAGGCCGGCATCGAGCTTGACGAAGCGCGGCGTGAAGCGGCCGAGCAGGCGGACGGCGAGCGGGCCGACGGCGAAATTGTCGAACGCGATGGCGATGCCGCGGTCCACGCATGCCTGGGCCAGCGCCGCGATACGGGCCAGGTCGCCGCGCTCGTCGGCGTCGATCTCGAGGACGATGCGGCCGAGCGGTACACGATGCTCGATCGCGGCGCGGAAAAGATGGGCGAGCAGCACCTCCGGCGCGCCGCAGGCGGCGGCGACCGGCACCGCGAGCAGCGCCTCGCCGTCGAGCAGCCCGGCATCGGCCGCACCGGCGATCGCGCCGCCGATCCGCGCCACTTCGAGCCGGAGACGAGACTCGGGGGCGAGCGCCGCGGCGACCTGGCCGAAGCCGCAGCCATCGACGGTGGCGATCGCGGCCCAGGCGAAGGGCTGGCCCGAAGTCGCGGCGATCATCGGCTGGAAGGCAATGGCGAGACCGGACTGGAGCGCGGCTGGAGCAGGTTCGGTATGCATGACGCTTCCTTTCTGCCCTTCGTTAAAAATGGTTAACGTCGCCCACTCCATTCCGTGCCTCGCCGAAGCGGGATTCTCCCCATGGGGATTCTACCGGGGGAAGGAGGCGACGGATTCCGCTTGCTCCACGCGAATCCGCGAGTCGCGCCGATGCACGAGAGTCGCCATCGAAACGACCCATGCGCGATTTACCGCCGAAATGGTTGTTTCTTCCGCTGCCGGCGGGGGAAAGATCCGCGGCGCGGCGCGAATCAGGCCGCGTTGCGCAGCACCGGCTGCGGCAGGCTGCCGGTGGCAGGCGCACCGACATGGGCGCCCTGGACGAGCGGCACGCCGAAGCTGCGGATCCGCTCATAGACCGGCTCGCTGTCCACGCCCGCCGCGACGATGCGCAGGCCCAGGCTCTGCATGCGGCGGATGAGGTCCTCGATAGCGATGCGGCGCGACCAGCTCGACGCGATGGTGCTGACCAGCTCGGGCTCGATCGTCACCGCATGGGGCGCGAACTTGCCGCAATAGGCGAGCCCCGATTCATTGGGGCCGACACCGTGAAAGGCAACGACCGGGCCCAGCTTGTTGAAGACATGCATGATG
The DNA here is from genome assembly GCF_002127225.1 of Sphingomonas sp. IBVSS2. Lineage (GTDB taxonomy): Bacteria > Pseudomonadota > Alphaproteobacteria > Sphingomonadales > Sphingomonadaceae > Sphingomonas. Next base: position 125,600 of record NZ_NFUR01000005.1, on the reverse strand, counting down.
TCGGCCAGCTCGGAGCTGGTGATCGCCTGATAATGATGGAGCGTGAACACCAGCCGCTCCGCGACGATGCCATATTGGCGCGCGGCGAGCAGCGCCGGCTGGATATGCTCCGCCGGATCGCCGATCGCCGGCGCGCTCAGCGGAATGGCGAGCCGGCCGCCCGAACTGGCGAAGCCCGCGGTCGCGGCCCAGCGCACCGCGGCGACCGCGCAGCGGCGGTCGACGTCGCGGCGCTGCTCGGCCGAGAGCTGATCGAAGTCGCAGGCGGCGGGCCCGCCGTCGCGCAGCACCTGCGCCTCATAGGCATGGATGCGCCCGCCAGCGATCTCGGCAATGGGCTGGAAGGCGATCGCGAGCCCGGTGCCGGCGCCGCTGGGCGCCCCGCCTTCCGGAACCATCATCGAATTCTCCGACTCCACCGACTCGCTCCTTTCCATTCCTTCCTGATGAAGAATTACGGTTGCTCAGTGCTTTATAGGACGGCCCGGGAAAATACGGAACGAAGCGGCACAACGAAAAGCCCCGCGCCGGCGATGCGGCGCGGGGCTTTCGGTTTCGGCGGGCCGAAGCGGAGAAGGATCAGGCGGCGAGCGCGGCCTTCAGATCCTCGACCAGGTCGGTCTTCTCCCAGGGGAAGAAGTCGCCCTCGGGCTTGCGGCCGAAATGGCCATAGGCCGCGGTCTTGCTGTAGATCGGCTTGTTGAGCTGCAGGTGCGTGCGGATGCCGCGCGGCGTGAGGCCGCCCAGCTTCTCGATGCCCGCAATCGCCGCCTCGATCTTGTCGTCCGAGACCGTGCCGGTGCCGTGCGTGTCGACATAGAGCGACAGCGGCCTGGACACGCCGATCGCATAGGCCAGCTGGATCGTCACGCGCTTGGCGAGGCCGGCGGCGACGATATTCTTGGCGAGATAGCGCGTGATATAGGCTGCCGAGCGATCGACCTTGGTCGGGTCCTTGCCCGAAAAGGCACCGCCGCCGTGCGGCGAGGCGCCGCCATAGGTGTCGACGATGATCTTGCGGCCGGTGAGGCCGGCATCGCCGTCCGGACCGCCGATCTCGAACGAGCCGGTCGGGTTGATGTGGTACTCGGTCTCGCCCGAGAGCAGCTCGGCCGGGAGCAGATCGGCGACGACCTTCTTCACATAGGCCTTGAGCTCGGCTTCCTTGTCGCCCTCGTCATAGCCCTTGCCATGCTGGGTCGAGACGACGATCGCGGTCGCGGCGACCGGCTTGCCGTTCTCGAAGCGCAGCGTGACCTGGCTCTTGGCATCCGGCTCGAGGAACGGCGCCGCGCCCGAATGGCGATCGGCGGCCATGCGCTCGAGGATCTTGTGGCTGTAGTCGAGCGTCGCCGGCATCAGGTCCGGCGTCTCGTCGCAGGCGAAGCCGAACATGATGCCCTGGTCGCCGGCGCCTTCGTCCTTGTTGCCCGAGGCGTCCACGCCCTGCGCGATGTGTGCCGATTGCGGGTGCAGGTTGTTCTCGAAGCGGAGCGTCTCCCAGTGGAAGCCCTCCTGCTCGTAGCCGATGCGCTTCACGGTATCGCGGACGGCCTTCTCGACCTCTTCCTGCACGCCCGGCGCCCAATTGCCCTCGGTGTCCATGATGCCCTTGCCGCGGATCTCGCCGGCAAGGACGACCAGCTGGGTGGTGGTCAGCGTCTCGCAGGCGATGCGGGCCTCGGGGTCCTTCGACAGGAACAGGTCGACGATGGCGTCGGAAATCTGGTCCGCGACCTTGTCGGGATGGCCTTCGGAAACCGATTCGGACGTGAAGAGATAGTTGGAACGCATGGAAATTCCTCTTGTGGGGAGGAAAGCCGGGCCGTTGCCATGCCCATATAAAGCTTTCCTTATATCACGCCCCTAGCGGGCGAAGCGCCGAAACGCAATCGCGAACACCACCAGGGCCAGCGCGGCGGCCAACGCCAGCCAGTTGCCGAGCCGCGCGAAGAGCGTCGGCGGCAGCGGCGCGGGGAGCGGCACTTCCACTGCGCCTTCCTGCCCCGCCGGCACCGTGCCGAGCAGGCGGCCATGGGCGTCGATCACCGCGGAAACGCCGGTGGGGGTGGCGCGCAGGATCGGCAGCCCCTCCTCGATCGCCCGCAACCGCGCCTGGGCGAGATGCTGCACCGGGCCCCAGCTGCCGAACCAGGCGTCGTTCGACGGGTTGAACAGGAAATCGGGGCGATTGCGCTGGTCGATGATCTGGCCGGAGAAGATGATCTCGTAGCAGACCGCGACGCCGGCCCTGCCGAAACCGTCGACGGCGAGCGTGCGCGGGCCGGGGCCCGGGATGAAGTCGATCTCGCCCATCACCAGCCGGGCGAGGCCGAGCGGCGCGAGCAGCGTGCGCATCGGCAGATATTCGCCATAGGGCACCAGATGCGCCTTGTCGTAGCGCCCGCCGAGCATGCCGGCGGGATCCACGGTCCACACCGAATTGCCGGCGCCGGTCAGCCGGTCCCCGTCGAAGAACAGCGCATTGCCGCCGACCATCGCACGGTCCCGGGGACCGAGCAGCCCGCCGATCCGCCCACGCACCCAGCGCGGATCGCCCTGCTGGTAGAAGCGCGGCGGATAGCCGTCCTCGACATAATAGTTGACCATGCCCTCGGGCCACACGACCAGCCGCGGCACGCTGCCGGGCTGGCCGCTCCATTCCGCCAGCTTGGCAAGGACGCGCGGGGCATAGTCCGGCCGGTCGACGCCTTCCTGTCCGATATTGGGCTGGACGACGCGCACGTGCGGACGCGTCGGATCCGTCGCCGGGCGGCCGGGATGGAGCGCGAGCCCGGCGGCCAGCAGCAGCGCGGCGATGGCCAGCGGCACGCGATACTGGTGCTGGGTGGCGAGATAGAGCGCGCCCGCGACGAGCAGGGTGACGCCCGACAGCGCATAGGTGCCGGTGAAGGCCGCGAGCTGCGCGATCGGCGTCGGCACCCAGATCGCCGCCACCGGGTTCCACGGATAGCCCGTGAACAGCGTGCCGCGCAGATATTCGGTGACGATCCAGGCCGAGGCGGCGGCGAGGACGAAGGCGAAGTCCGGCTCGTTCCAGCGTGCCTTCACGATGCGGGCGAAGCGCCAGGCGAGGCCCATCGCCACCGCCGGATAGACCGCGAGATAGAGCGCCAGCAGCAGCACGGCGAAATAGCCGAGCACGGGCGGCATCTTGTCCTGGAAATCGAAGGCGTGCTGGATCCAGTTGTTGCCCAGGGTGAAATGGCCGACGCCGAACACCCAGCCACGCAGCAGCGCCGCCCCGGTGCTCGGCGCGTGCCAGGTCAGGTGCAGCAGCACCGCGAGGCAGGCCAGCGTGACGGGCCACCAGTCGAGCGGGGCGAATCCGGTGGCGGAGAGAAAGCCGGCGAGCAGCGCGGCGAGCAGGGGGCGGGACAGCATCGCTGGGTGCTTAACCGATCCATCCCCTTTTCGTCATCCCCGCGAAGGCGGGACGACGGCTGGAACTATGAGACGGACCGGGTGGCGAATCCCCGGCGACCACATTAAATGCCGCGCCATGACCGAGATCACCGTCGCCGCCCTGCAGCTCGCCTTTTCCAACGACATCGACGCGAACATCGCGAAGGTCTCCGCCCATGTGCGCGAGGCGGCCGCCCGCGGCGCGCAGGTGGTGCTGCCGCCCGAGCTGTTCGAAGGCGAGTATTTCTGCCGGGTGGAAGACGAAGGCCTGTTCGCCAATGCGAAGCCGACCGCCGAGCACAAGGCGGTGCTGGCGATGCAGGCGCTCGCCGCCGAGCTGAAGATCCACATCCCGACCAGCTTCTTCGAGGCGGACGGACCGCATCATTACAACAGCCTCGCGATGATCGGCCCCGACGGCCGGATCGCCGGCGTCTATCGCAAGAGCCACATTCCCGACGGCCCGGGCTATGAGGAGAAGTTCTACTTCCGCCCCGGCAACACCGGGTTCAAGGTGTGGAACGGCCCGGACAAGGCGACGCTCGGCGTCGGCGTGTGCTGGGACCAATGGTATCCGGAGACCGCCCGCGCGATGATGCTGATGGGCGCGGACATCCTGTTCTACCCCACCGCGATCGGCAGCGAGCCGCATGACGAGAGCCTCGACACCGCGCGCCTCTGGCGCCGGGCGATGGTGGGGCATGCGGTGTCGAACGTCGTCCCCGTGGTCGCTGCCAACCGCGTCGGCACCGAACATGGCCAGACTTTCTACGGCACCAGCTTCATCACCAACGAGCGCGGCGACATCCTGGCCGAGCTGGACCGCGAGGAGGAAGGCGTGATCACCGCGACGCTCGACCTTGCGCTGGCCAAGCGCCACCGCGCCGCCTTCGGCTTCTTCCGCGATCGCCGGCCGGATCTCTATGGGCGGCTGACGCAGGACATCTGAGCCGGGCTGGCCGTCACCCGGACGCGCCGTGTTGGTCGCGGGATTCGCGGCCTGGTCGGGATCGGCATTCAGCCCTCTCCCCTCCGTCATGCTGATCTTGTTTCAGGGTGACGCAGGAGGTTGGCTCGAAATGTTCCGGCCCGCCAAGCCCGGCCCGAATGTCGATTCGCCCTAGCCCAGCGCGAACTCCAGCGCGGCGAGCGCGTGCAGGCGCGTCGTGTCGAACAACGGCACGTCGCTGTCCCCGGGGCCGACGAGCAACCCGATCTCGGTGCAGCCGAGGATCACACCTTGCGCCCCCGCCGCCGCCAGCTCGGCGATCGCTTCGCGATAGCGGGCGCGCGATTCCTCACGGATCACGCCGCCGACCAGCTCGTCATAGATGATGCGGTGCACGGCGGCACGGGCCTCCGCGCCGGGCAGGAGCACTTCGAGCCCGAAGCGCTGCTCCAGCCGCTCGCGGTAGAAGGGCTGCTCCATGGTGAAGGCCGTGCCGAGCAGGCCGATCCGCGCGATCCCCGCCGCGCGGATCGCCGCCCCGGTGGGATCGGCGATGTGGAGCATCGGAATGCCGATCGCGGCCGCGATCCGGTCGGCCACCAAATGCATGGTGTTGGTGCACAGCACCAGGCAATCGGCGCCTGCCGCCTCGATCGCCCGGGCCTCGGCCGCGAGCCGGTCGGCGAGCGCATCCCAGGCGCCGGCATGCTGGAGCTGCTCGATTTCCCCGAAATCGACCGACAGCATCACGCTGCGCGCCGAATGCGGATGCCCCAGCCGCGCGCGTGCCTCGCGATTGAGCAGCGCATAATATTGGGCCGAGCTCTCCCAGCTCATGCCCCCGAGCAAGCCGATCGTCTTCATGCGAATTCTCCCGGCCCCGCCAGGGCAATGGCCCGTTCCACCACCGCCTCTAGCATCGCGGGCGTCAGCCGCCCGGTATTCTGGTTGTAGCGCGAGCAGTGATAGCTATCGACCAGCCACTGGCCGCGATGCAGGCGATGCTCGGCGCCGTGCGCGAAGCGGACCTTGGGCAGCTTGCCGCCCATCGCCTTGACCGCCGACTGGTGCGCCACCTGGCCGAGCGCGAGCACCACCGGCGCCCGGAGCTCCGCCGCCAGGAAGGGCCGGCAGGCATGGATCTCGGCAGGCTCGGGCTTGTTCTCCGGCGGCAGGCAGCGCACCGCATTGAGGATCACCACGCCCCTGGGCTCGCCCTTCTCCGCCAGCCCGAACTTCTCGAGCGTCGCGAACAGCAATGCGCCCGAGTCATCGCCGGTAAAGGCGCGGCCGGTGCGGTTCGCGCCATGCTTGCCGGGCGCGAGGCCGACGATCGCGATCGGCGCGTCGGGGTCGCCCAGCGCAGGCACTGGCGCGTTCCACCAATCGGGATGTTCGCCGCGCAAGCGCTCGCGCAGCGTGACGAGGCGCGGACAGAGCGGGCAATCGCGGCTTGGCTGGAGCATTCCCGCGCGATAGGCCGGCCGGCATGGCGAGGACAAGCTATGCCATCGCGATCGGATCGAACCGGCGGGGCCGCCATGGCAGCCCGGCACGCGAAGTCGCGGCGGCGATCGACGCGCTGGGCGGCGTCACCGCCGTCTCTCCGATCCTCCACACCCCGCCGCTCGGCCCGTCGAAACGCCGCTTCGCCAATGCCGTCGCGCTGATCGAGAGCGACGAGCCGCCCCCTGCCCTGCTCCGCCGCCTGAAGGCGATCGAGCGCGGCTTCGGCCGGCGGCGCGGGCAGAACTGGGGCGCGCGGGTGATCGATCTCGACATCGTGCTCTGGTCGGGCGGCAGCTGGGGCGAGCCGGCGCTCACCGTGCCGCACCGCCTGTTCCGCCACCGCGCATTCGTGCTCGCGCCGCTCGCCCGGGTCGCGGCGGACTGGCGCGATCCGGTGACCGGGCTTAGCGTGCGCCAGCTCGCGGCACGATTACGGAGGAAGCGATGATCTGGGCATTGCTGGCGCTGGCCGATCCCGATCCCGGGCTGGTCGCCTTTGCCGACGCGTTCGACCGGGCGCAGCTGCGCCAGGACCGCGCGGCGATGGAGGCGATGATCGCGGACGATCTGGTCTATATCGACGGCTCGGGCAGGCGCCAGGGCAAGCAGGCGTTCATCGAAGGCTGGATGACGCCGGGCGACCGCTTTGATCCGCTCGTGCTGACCGACCGGGTGATCGTGTCGCTCGGGCCCGATGCGGGCGTGGCCAATGCGGAAACGGTGCTCGGCGGCGTTTCGGGCGGGCGGCGCTTCTCCAGCCATTTCCGCTTCGCCGACACGTTCCGCAGGACGAAGGGCCGCTGGCAGGTCGCGCATGTTCAAGTGACGCGGATCGAAGCGCGGCGTTGACCCGCCCGGCCGGGCCGCCTAGGGGCGACGCTGGTGTGGGTCCGTAGCTCAGTCGGTAGAGCAAGCGACTTTTAATCGAGAGGTCCCGGGTTCGAATCCCGGCGGACCCACCACCATCCGGAAGCCGCAGCCCGATCTTCGCGCTCCCGCACGCCGTCGCGCCGCTTCGAGCCGGCGCGGGCCGGGCGAAAGCGCCTTCCCGCCGAACCCTGTGCGAGCGATCTTGGCGCGGCGTGCCATTTGCCCTATGCGCCGCGCCGTGGGGCGGCCTCGCCCTCCACGACATGATCGCGCCGGTGCCCCGAAAGGGGCTTAAACGGGAATGCGGTGCGGACGGGCCTTCCGTCCAATTCCGCGGCTGTCCCTGCAACTGTAAGCGGCGAGCGCGATGCACTTGCCCCCCGATCCGAGGGGGCGGCCACTGGATCGCCGATCCGGGAAGGCCGTGCATCGCGCCCTGACCCGCGAGCCAGGAGACCTGCCGGCGCAACGGTCGCTCTTGCCCTGGTCCAGGGGATGGCCAAGGCACGGTATCTCTCCGTCTGAGCGACGACCAAGCGGCCGGGGCCGCTTCGGTGCCGTGCGACGGGCAAGCGCCCGCCCGTCGCCTGCATCGGCCGTTCGCGGCAGGCCCCGCCCTCGTTGCACGGGCGCAGGGGGGACTACCCATGTTGAAGACCAGTTTCGTCTCGCTGATCGCGATCGCCGCCGCCATGCCGGCCCATGCGCAGGACGCCGACCAGCCCACCGACCCGCAGGACACGATCATCGTCACCGCCTCGCGCTCGGGCGAGGGCGTCGCGCTCAGGAACCTGCCCGCCTCGGCCACGGTGATCGACGCGGAAGCGCTCGACCAGCGCCAGACGCGCATCGTCTCCGACGTGCTGCGCGACGTGCCCGGCGTCGCGGTCAGCCGCATCGGCGCGATCGGCGGCCAGACCCAGCTGCGCATCCGCGGCAGCGAGGCCAATCACGTCCTCGTCCTGATCGACGGGATCGAGGCGGCCGACCCCTATTATGGCGAATATGACCTCGGCACGCTGATCGCCGATCCGGCCGCGCGGATCGAAGTGCTGCGCGGCCAGCAATCGTCGCTCTACGGATCGGACGCGATCGGCGGCGTGGTCAACTATATCACGCTCTCGGGCCGCGAGGCACCGGGCTACAGCGCCCGCGCCGAAGGCGGCTCGTTCGGCACCTTCAGCGGCGCGGCGCGCGCGGCCGGCGCCTCGGACACGCTGGACTATGCGGTCTCGGGCAGCTGGTATCACACCAGGGGCTATCCGACGGCGCGGGGCGGCACGCGCGACATCGGCTCGGACAGCGTCGGCGCCAGCGCCAAGCTGGGCTGGACTCCCGCGGCCAACCTGAAGGTCACCGGCGTGCTGCGCTACAGCAATACCGATGCCGAGACCAACAACAGCGAGAGCAATCCCGCCAGCCCCCGCTTCGGCTATACGGTCGACAGCCCCGGCGTGCGCTTCACCAACGAAGCGTTCTACGGCCTGCTCAGCGCCGAGCTGACCGCGCTCGACGGCCGCTGGACCAACACGCTTTCCGGCCAGTTCGCCGACACCACCCGCACCGGCTACAAGCCCGGCGGGATCGACTATGGCGACAAGGGCCAGCGCTACAAGGGATCGTTCGTCTCGAGCTTCCGCTTCGGCACCGATGCGATCAGCCATCGCCTGACCGCCGCGGTCGACTGGGAGCGCGAGCAGTTCCGCAACACCACCCCGTCGACCGGCTCACCCTTCGACGCGTTTCGCGGCCGGCGCAGCACCGACAATCTCGGCCTGGTCGGCCAATATGAGTTGACCGCCGGCGATTTCACCGGCGGCGCCTCGGTCCGCCACGACGACAACAACCGCTTCGCCGACGCGACCACCTGGCGCGTCCAGGCCGGCTATCGCCTGCCGACCGACACGCGCGTCCACGCCGCCTATGGCACCGGCGTGAAGAATCCGGGCTATTACGAGCTCTTCGGCTTCTCCAGCGGCACCTATATCGGCAATCCGAACCTCAGGCCCGAAAAGTCCAAGGGCTGGGAAGCGGGCATCGAGCAGAGCTTCTGGGACGGCAAGGCGACGATCGGCGCGACCTATTTCGATTCGAAGCTGACCGACGAGATCTACATCACCTATCCGGCGCCGAACTACACGGCGACGCCCGGCAACCGCACCACCGATTCGAAGCAGCACGGCGTCGAGGTGACCGCCAGCCTGCGCCCGATCCGCCAGCTCCGCATCGATGCGGCCTATACCCATCTGAAGGCGACCGAGGCCGGCGCCACCGAGGTTCGCCGCCCCGGCGACATGGCCAGCGTCAACGCCACGCTGTTCAGCAGGGACGAGCGTTTCTCGACCACGCTGACGGTGCGCTACAACGGCCGGATGGACGACCTGGCCTATATCGACCCCAGCTATGTGCCGGTGCGCGTCTCGCTAAAGCCGTTCACGCTGGTGAACCTCAATGCCCAATACCGGCTGAGCGACCGCTTCTCGGTGTTCGGGCGCGTCGAGAACCTGTTCGACGTGAAATATGAGGAAGTGTTCAGCTTCGCGACGCCGGGCGCAGCCGCCTATGGCGGCGTGCGGGTCGCCTTCTGAAGTCAAAGGGGGAAGCGGCCGTGACGCAGCGCACCGACGACGAACACAATGCGAAGATGAAGAAGGTCCAGGCCGCCCAGGCCAAGAAGCTCGCCACCAAGACGGTGGAGAAGGGCCTGGTCATCGTCCATACCGGGCCGGGCAAGGGCAAGACCTCCGCCGCGCTCGGCATGGCGGTGCGCGCGATCGGGCACGGCATGAAGGTGGGCATGGTCCAGTTCGTGAAGGGCGCGATGGCCACCGGCGAGAAGGCGGTGTTCGACCGCTTCCCCGACCTGATCGAGTTCAAGCCGATGGGCGAGGGCTTCACCTGGGACACGCAGGACCGCGCGCGCGACATCGCCGTGGCGCGCGAAGCCTGGGAAGAAGTGAAGCGGATGATCGCCGATCCCGGCTATGCGATGGTGATAGCCGACGAGCTCAACATCGTGCTGCGCTACGACTATCTGCCGACGGACGAAGTGCTTGCGGCGCTGGCCGCCAAGCCGGCGATGAAGCATGTGATCGTCACCGGCCGCAACGCGCCCCAGGCGCTGATCGACGCCGCCGACCTCGTCACCGAGATGGCCCAGGTGAAGCACCCCTTCCGCGAGCAGAACGTCAAGGCGCAGGCGGGGATCGAGTTCTGATGGCATCGGCCAAGCTCCTGGCCCTGCCGCTGCTCGCCCTGGGCGGCGCGGCACTATGGGCTGGCGCCCCGGCATCGGCCCCTGCCGCGGGCAAGCCCAGACGGATCGTCTCGATCAACCTGTGCGCCGACCAGCTTGTCCTCGCGCTCGCCGATCGCGCCCAGATCGCGGGGGTGACCCGCAACGCCACCGATGCCGAGATGTCGGGCGAGGCGGCGAAGGCGCGCGGGCTGCCGGTGCTGAAGAATTCGGCCGAGCAGATCCTCGCGATCGATCCCGACCTGATCATCGGCATGCCGGCCAGCCGCAGCGCGCCGATGCGCGCGCTGAAGGGCCATTCCTACCATCTGCTCGATCTCCAGACCGCCAACACGGTCGACGAGATCTACGCCTCGATCCGCCAGACCGCCGCGGCGGTCGGCCATCCCGAGCGCGGCGAGGCGCTGGTCGCGCGGATGGAGGCGCAGCTCGCCGGGATCGGCAGGCCCGGCGGCGGCAAGGTCGCGGCCTATTATCAGCGGCGCGGCTTCATGACCGGCACCGGCACGCTGATCGACGATCTGATGCGGCGCATGGGGCTGGTGAACCTGGCGGCGAAGCTCGGCAAGCCGCCGCTCTCGCAGCTGAGCATCGAGGAGATGGTGGCGGCCCAGCCCGACTATCTGATCGTCGAGAGCGCGACCGACAAGGTCGCCGACCAGGGCACCGAGATGCTCCACCACCCGGCGCTGGCCGGCATCCCCCGGATCAGCATCCCCCAGGCCTGGACGGTCTGCGGCAGCCCCGCCTATGTCGATGCCGCCCAGGGGATGGCGCGGCAGCTGGCCCGTTTTCAGGATCGGACCCACGCCCGATGACGCTCTCCCGCCCCTTGTTGATCGCCGGGCTGCTGGCCCTCACGCTGGCCGCCGCGATCGGATCGCTCCTGTTCGGGCCGGTCCATCTGTCGCTTGCCCGGATGCTCGCCGCCTTCACCGGCCATGGCGACCGGATCGCCACCACCATCCTGCTCGAGCTACGCCTGCCCCGCATGCTGCTGGGCCTGGGCGTGGGCGCGATGCTCGGCCTGGCCGGTGCCGCGCTGCAGGGCTATCTGCGCAACCCGCTTGCCGAGCCATCGGTGCTGGGCACCTCCAATGCCGCCTCGCTCGGCGCGGTCGCCGCGCTGTATTTCGGGCTGGCCGAGCTGCATCCGGTGGCGCTGCCGGCGCTGGCGGTGCTGGGCGCCCTGCTCTCGCTGGCCGGCCTGTCGGCGCTGGCCGGGCGCTCGGAAAGCCCGCTCACCCTGATCCTTGCCGGCATCGCGATCGCCACTTTGGCCACGGCCGGCGTCAGCCTGGCGCTCAACCTCTCGCCCAATCCCTTCGCGGCGATGGAGATCATGACCTGGCTGCTCGGCAGCCTGGAGAACCGCTCGTTCGAGCATGTCTGGATCGCCTATCCCTGCATCGCGATCGGCGCGGCGCTGCTGCTGTGGGACGGGCGCGCGCTCGATGCGCTGACCCTGGGCGAGGACGGCGCGCAGGCGCTCGGCGTCGATCTGCGGCGCACCCGCATCCGGCTGCTGCTCGGCACCGCGATCGGCGTCGGCGGCGCGGTGGCCGTGTCGGGCGCTATCGGCTTTGTCGGCCTGATCGTGCCGCACCTGATCCGCCCGCTCACCGATCGCAGCCCCTCGGCGATCCTGATCCCCTCGGCGATCGGCGGCGCGGCCCTGCTCACGCTGGCCGATCTCGCGGTACGGCTGATCGACACCCGGAACGAACTCAAGCTCGGCGTCGTCACGGCCTTTCTCGGCGTGCCGGTCTTCCTGATCCACCTGATGCGGGAGCGCCGGCTGTGGTGAGCATAAGCCTAGAACAGGTCGGCGTGTCGCTCGGCCGTCGCACTGTGGTGCGGAATGCCGGCGCCACCTTCCGGGCCGGCACGCTGACCGGCATCGTCGGCCCCAACGGCGCCGGCAAGTCGACGCTTGCCCGCGCGATGCTGGCGCTGGTGCCCCATACCGGCCGCATCCTGGTCGACGAGGCGGAGGTTGCGACGATGCCGCGCGCCGAGCTGGCCCGACGCGTCGCCTATCTGCCGCAGGGCCAGACGCTGCACTGGCCGCTCACCGTGGAGCGGCTGGTCGAGCTCGGCCGGCTGCCGCATCTCGCCCCGATGTCGCGGATCGGCGATGCCGATGGTGCCGCGATCGAACGGGCGATCGCGCGCGCCGATATCGCCGCACTGCGCGACCGCGTCGCCACCGAGCTTTCGGGCGGCGAGCGCGCCCGCGTCCTGCTCGCCCGCGCGCTGGCGGTGGAGGCCCCCGCGCTGATCGCCGACGAGCCGCTCGCCAGCCTCGACCCCGGCCACCAGATCGACGTGATGGAACTGCTCCATGGCGAGGCGCGCGCCGGCGCGCTGGTGATCGCGGTCCTGCACGACCTCACCCTGGCCGCGCGCTATTGCGACCGGCTGGTGCTGATCGACCGGGGCGCCATCGTCGCCGACGGCACGCCCGCCGAAGTGCTCACCGCGGCCAATCTCAAGGCCGTCTACGGCATCGATGCGCGCGTCGAGCTGGGCGGAGACTGGCCGACGATCACCACGCTGGGCCGCAGCCGGTGAGCGACACCGCCTTCTACCGCGCGCAGGGCCATGTCGCGCTGCCGCTGTTCGATCGCGCCCTGGTGGAGGCCGCCCAGGCGGATATCGCCGAGCATATCGACCGGCTCTCGCACGCCATGTACCTGCCCTTCGACAGGAGCTGCCCCGACGCCCCGCTCGCGGAGCGGCTCGACCGGATCTACGCGCACGACCGCAGCCAGGCGAACCTGCTGCGCGTGGCGATCTGCACCGATGCGCATCGCGGACCCCGGCTCCAGGCGATCGCCAACGATCCGCGCCTGCATGCCGAAGCCGAGCGGATCGGCGAGCGTGCGCTGGCCGGCAAGGTCGTCCGCGTCCGCGCCAGCATCGCCAGCTTTCCCGAGCATCGCCACGCCTGGCACAGCGACGTCGCCCGCGATGACGGCACGTCCTGCGGCCAGGTATGGACCACGGCCTGGATCCCCTTGTGCGATGCCGGCCCCGGCAATGGCGGGCTGGAGATCATTCCCGGCCGCCAGCACGCGCCGCTCGCCAGCGAGACCGATGACGGCCTCAGGATCACCGAGGAAGCGATCGCCGGCCTGCCGCGCCTCCAGCCCGAATGTCCGGCCGGCACCGTGCTGTTCCTCGATCGCTTCACGCCGCATCGCACGCTCCCCGCGGGCAAGGCGCGCTTCGCGCTTGTCGTCTGGATGAAGGCCGCCTAAGGGCAGCGCCGCGACAGGTTCCCCGGAGACGGGGATGAAAAGGGAACGGGACAATCCCGGCTGCCCCTGCAACTGTAAGCGGCGAGCCATCGGCCTCATGCCATTGGGTGTTGCACCCGAGAAGGCGGCCGGACCGGCAACGACCCGCGAGCCAGGAGACCTGCCCGTCGCGGTCGTCTTTCGTGCGGACAGGGTGTGCCGGGCGGACGGGGGTGAACCCGAGCGACGACAAGGTTGGCCGCGTGCGTGCGCGGACGATGGCGCTCGCCCCTGGCGGCAGCGGCGTCGGCCTTGCACGGATGCGGCGTCGTCATGGGTTGCACGCAATGAAGTCCGTTCTCCGTTTCTCCGCCTCGTTCCTCGCCCTGGCCGCCGCGCCCGCGGCCTTCGCCCAGCAGGCGCCCGCGCCCGATGCGGCGGCGGCCGAGGACAGCGACCAGATCACCGTCACCGCCACCCGCGCGCCGGTGAACATCGACCAGGTCCCCGCCTCGATCACGGTGCTCGACAAGGCGGCGATCGACCGCAGCCAGGATATCGGCGCGACCGAGCTGCTGCTGCGCACGCCCGGCATCAGCGTCTCGCGCAACGGCGGCTATGGCACCTCGACGTCGCTGCGCATCCGCGGCGCCGAGGCCGACCAGACCGTGGTGGTGATCGACGGGGTGAAGCTCAACGATCCCGCGGCCACCGGCGGCGGCTATAATTTCGCCAACCTGCTGGTCGGCGACGCGGCGCGCATCGAAGTGCTGCGCGGGCCCCAGTCGATCCTGTGGGGCAGCCAGGCGATCGGCGGCGTGGTCAACATCGTGACCGCCGCGCCGGAGAAGCCGCTGGAAGGCAGCTTCGACATCGAGGCCGGCTCGCGCGAGACGGTGAGCGCCCGCGCCGCGATCGGCGGCCGCACCGGGCCGCTGCGCTGGCGTCTCGGCGGCCAGAGCTTCACCACCGCCGGCATCTCGGCGATCGCCCCGGCATTCGGCGGCAGGGAAACCGACGGCTATACCAATCGCAGCGCCACCGGCCGTGCCGAACTGGCGCTGGCGAGCAACCTCAGCTTCGAGGTGCGCGGCTATTATTCGAACGGCCGCACCGAGATCGACGCGACCACCGGCGACAGCAGCGACTATTCGCTGAACGCGGAGTTCGTCGGCTATGCGGGCGTGAACCTCGACCTGCTCGGCGGCCGGCTGCGCAACCGCTTCGCCTATGCCTATACCGACACCGATCGCGACAGCTACGGCCCCACTCGCGCCCGCCCGCTCAGCTTCGAATCCAACGGCCGCAACCAGCGGCTGGAATATCAGGGCAGCTTCGCCTTCACCAAGCGCGTCTCCGCGGTGTTCGGGGTGGAGAACGAGAATTCGAAGTTCCGCAGCCGCTCGCCCGCGGCTTCGCTCGCCACGCCTCTCCCGGCATTCGCGCGCGGCGATGCCGAGATCACCAGCGCCTATGCCCAGATCAGCGTCGAGCCGATCGACGGGCTGACCCTGAACGGCGGCGTCCGCTACGACGATCACAACCGCTTCGGCGGCCAGACCCTGTTCGCGGCGGGCGGAGTGTGGCGCCTGGCCACCGGCACGATCCTGCGCGCCAGCTATGGCGAGGGCTTCAAGGCGCCGACGCTCTACCAGCAGTTCAGCGAATATGGGAACACCGCACTCGATCCCGAGCGGGCCAATGGCTGGGAAGCGGGCGTCGAGCAGCAGCTGTTCGGCCGCGCGCTGACCTTCGGCGCGACCTGGTTCGAGCGCACCACCACCAGCCAGATCATCTTCAACAGCTGCACCGCGACTTCGACCGTGCCGCTCTGCTTCGTGCCGGGCGGCACCACCCGCCGCTCGGGCTATTATTCGAACGTCGCGCGCGCACAGGCGCATGGCATCGAAGCCGCCGGCGCGCTCCGCCTGGGCGGCTTCACGCTCGACGGCAATTACAGCTGGATCGTCGCCGAGGATCGCTCGCCGGGCACCGCGAATTTCGGCAAGTGGCTGCCGCGCCGCCCGCAGAACAGCGCCAACGGCTCGATCAGCTACGCCTTCCCCTTCGGCCTCACCACCGGCGCCGCGGTGCGCTGGTCGGGCCACAGCTTCGACAATGCGGCCAACACCACCCGGCTCGACGGCTATACGCTGGTCGACCTGCGCGCCGAGCTGAAGGCCGGCGACAATCTCAGCGTGTTCGCGCGCGCCGAGAACCTGTTCGACGAGACCTACATGACCGCCTATCGCTACGGCACGCTGGGCCGCAGCATCTATGCCGGCATTCGCGGGCGCTTCTGATGGGAGAAGACACTATGACGCAGGCACGCGCCTCCACGCTGTGGATCATGCTGCTCACCCTGGCGAGCATGGCGACGAGCTTCGTCCTTGCCTGCACGGCCCCGGTCGCGGCGCTCGCCGCGCTGGCGGCGGTGCACATGCGCCGGCGCGACGGGATCGCGCTCGCGCTCGCCGCCTGGGGCGCCAACCAGGCGGTGGGCTTCCTCTTCCTCCATTATCCGCACGACCCGAAGACGCTCCTGTGGGGCGTCGGGCTCGGCACCGCGGCGGCGGGGTCGGCGATCGGCGCCTATGCGGCGCTCGCCCGGCTGCGGGTACGGTCGACCGCCGCCCGGCTCGCCATCGCCTATGTCGCGGCATTCGTTGCCGGCAAGCTGGTGACCCTGTGCTGGGCGGCGGTGCTCGGCGGCGTCGCGATCACGCTCCATCCGGGCCATTCGCTCGACCAGTTCCTGCGCAACGGCGCGATCCTGATCGGGCTCTACGCCTTCTACCATTTGCTGCGCGCGCTCGGCATGCCCGCGCCGCGGCAGAAGCGCGCCGCCGCCTGATGCTGAAGCGCGTCGCGGACGGCCCGGCGGTCGTCGCCTGCAATACCTGTCGTCATTCCGCCGATGCGCGCGAGGATGGCGAAGGCACGCGCGGTGGCGCCCGGCTGGTCGCCGCCCTGCGCACGGTGCAGGCGAGCGACCCGCGCTATGCCGGCATCGCGGTGCAGGAAATGCCCTGCCTGTTCGCCTGCACCGATTTCTGCACCGTCCATCTGCGCGCGCCGGGCAAGGTCGGCTATGTCCTCGGCCGGTTCACGCCGGACGAGGAGAGCGCGCGCGCCATTCTCGACTATGCCGTGCACCATGCGGCGAGCGCGCATGGCCGCGTCCCCTACTCCGCCTGGCCCGAGGGGATTAAGGGCCATTTCATCACCCGCACCCCACCCGCTGGATTCGTCGCCGAATGACCTTTGCCTCGCCTGCCGATTTCCGCACCGCGCTCGCCGATCTGCGCGGCCCCGACCAGGGCGCCATCGCCGCCGCCCGCGCCCGCCAGGCCGAGCTGACCAAGCCGGCCGGCTCGCTCGGCCGGCTCGAGGAGATCGCGGTCTTCCTCGCCGGCTGGCAGGGCACCGCAAGGCCAAGGATCGCGCGCGCCCGCACCGCGATCTTCGCCGGCAATCACGGCGTGACCGTGCACGGTGTCAGTGCCTTCCCGGCAAGCGTGACCGCACAGATGGTCGCCAATTTCGAGGCCGGCGGCGCGGCGATCAACGCACTGTCGGGCGCGGCCGGGCTGGAGCTGGCGGTAACCGCGCTCGATCTCGACAAGCCCACGGCCGACTTCACGATCGCTCCGGCGATGACCGAGGCCGAATGCCTCGCCGCGCTCGATGCCGGTGCCGCCGCCGTGACTGGGGATCTCGACCTGCTCACCATCGGCGAGATGGGCATCGGCAACTCGACCGCCGCCGCCGCGCTCTGCCTGCGCAGCTTCGGCGGCGCGGCCGCGGACTGGATCGGCCCCGGCACCGGCGTGGACGCGGAAGGGATCGCGCGCAAGACCGCCGTGGTCGAGCGCGCCCTCGCCTGCCATGCCGATGCGCCGGCCGATGCGTTCGAGACGCTGCGCCGCCTGGGCGGACGCGAGATCGTCGCGATCGCCGGTGCCGTGCTGCGCGCGCGCCAGCGCGGCATCCCGGTGGTGCTCGACGGGTTCATCGGCAGCGCGGCGATCGCCCCGCTCGCCGCCGACAATGCGGCGATCGTCGCGCACTGCATCGCCGGCCATGTCTCGGCCGAGCCCGGCCATGCCCGCCTGCTCGCCCGGCTCGGGCTGGAGCCGCTGCTGGCGCTCGGCATGCGGCTGGGCGAGGGCAGCGGCGCGGCAGTCGCGGTCGGCGTGATCCGCGCCGCGCTGGCCGCGCACGACCAGATGGCGACATTCGCCGAGGCGCGGGTATCCGGCTCGCTGTGACCAGCTTCGCGCTCCATCTGCTGCGCCATGGCGCACCCGCCCTGTCCGGGCGGCTGATGGGCCGCACCGATTGCGCACCGACCGCCGAAGGCATCGCGGCATGCGTGGCGCAAGCGGCGGATCTGGGCGTCGAGCATATCGTGGCTTCGGACCTGCACCGCGCCCGCGCCGCCGCCGAGGCGATCGGCAGGCCGACTCTCGACCCGCGCTGGCGCGAACTGGATTTCGGCGCATGGGACGGGCTCGCGCCCGATCAGGTCGATCCCGATGCGCTCACCCGTTTCTGGGCGGACCCGGACGCCAATCCGCCGCCGGGCGGCGAGCGCTGGTCGGCGCTCGTCGCCCGCATCGCCGCGGCAATCGACGCGCTGGCACCGGCGCCCACCCTGGTCGTCACCCATGGCGGCGCGATCCGGGCCGCGCTGCACGTGCTGTGCGGCTTCGAGCAGCCCCGGCTCTGGGCGTTCGACCTGCCCTATGGCGTGCTGGTCTCGCTGCGGGTGTGGCCGGGTGCGCGGCCGGGTGCCCAGATCGTCGGGATCTACCCGTGAAGGGGCTGATCGTCGCGATCCAGTTCCTCACGCGGCTGCCGACACCGCGGGTCACGGTGAGCGCCGCGGAATTCGCCGCCTCGATGCGCTGGTTCCCGGCAGTGGGGCTGATCGTGGGAGCGATCGTCGCCGCCGGATGCCGGGCGGGCGCGGAGATCGATCCCTGGACGGCGGCGCTGGCGGGGCTGGCGCTGTGGGTAGCGGTCACCGGCGCGCTGCATCTCGACGGGCTAGGCGACATCGCCGATGCCTGCGGGGCCGCGCACAAGGATCGCGACCGCGTCCTGGCGGTGCTCGCCGACCCGCATATCGGCAGCTTCGGCACGGTGGCGATCGGGCTGCAGCTGCTCGCCAAGCTCCTGCTGCTGCACGCGCTGGTCGCCAGCAACGCCTATGCCGCCATCGCCCTGGTCCCGTTCGCGGCACGCATCGGACCCCTGTTCTGGACGCGCTGGCTGCCCGATCTCCATCCCGGCCTCGCCGCGCGGTTCCGCGATGCGGTGCGTCCGGTGGACCTGGCGATCTGGACGGTGGCGCTGCTCGCCGCCGCCTGGTTCTCGCCCAGCCTGCTCGCCACCCCGCTGCTGCTGTTCGGCTGGGCCGCATGGCTGTGGCGCAAGCTCGGCGGCATTTCGGGCGACGGGCATGGCGGCGGGATCGAAGCGACCGAGACCTGCCTGCTGCTCGCGGCGCTGCTTCTGGTCCGGTTCGCATGAGCAGCTGGACCTGGCACGGCGGCGGGGTCGAAGCCGCGCGGCGGCATTTCGGCGGGAGCGACTGGCTCGACCTGTCGACCGGCATCAACCCGCATCCCTGGCCCGGCGCCGACGCTCTCGCCATCGACTGGCGGCGCCTGCCCGAACGCCACGAACTCGCTGAACTCGAAATCGCGGCCGCCGCCTGTTTCGGCCTCGATCCGCGCCATGTCTGCGCCGTGCCGGGCACCGAGATCGGGCTGCGGCTGGTCGGCGGCCTGCTCGGTGGCGCGGCGCAGTTCGTCACTCCCAGCTATCGCACCCATGGCGAGATGATCGCGCGCGCCGCGCCGACCGATCTCGACGACGCGCAGGACGGCACGCTGATCCTCGCCAATCCCAACAATCCCGACGGGCGCGTCCTTTCCCGCGCGCACCTGGAGGAACTGCTCGACCGGCGCGGCGACGACGCATGGCTGCTGCTCGACGAGGCCTTTGCCGATGTCGATCCGGCGCCGAGCATGGCCGGCCGGATCGGCGATGCGCGCCGGCTGGTGATCTTCCGCTCCTTCGGCAAGTTCTTCGGCCTGGCCGGCGTGCGGCTGGGCTTCGTGCTCGGGCCTGCGCCGCTTCTCGACGCGATCCGGGCCGCGCTGGGCGCCTGGCCGGTCGCCGCCGCCGCGATCGCCATCGGCACCGCCGCCTATCGCGACCGCGCCTGGATCGAGAGGATGCGCGGGCAGCTCCCTGCCCAGGCCGCCGCGCTCGACGCGGTGCTCGGCCGGGCGGGGCATCGCCCGACCGGCGCCTGCCCGCTCTTCCGCCTGATCGAGGTCGCCGACGGCACGGCGCTGTTCGAGCGGCTGGCACGCCGCGCGATCCTCACCCGCCCCTTCGCCGATCGGCCGCACTGGCTGCGCATCGGCCTGCCGCCCGACGAGGCGGGCCTGGCACGGTTCGCGGCGGCGCTGGCCGATGGCTGAGCCGATCGCCCTTGCCGCGCTCATGCTCGACGCCGGGCTGGGCTGGCCGGACGCGCTCTATCGCCGGATCGGCCATCCCGTCGGCCTGTTCGCGCGGATCATCGCCCGGTGCGAAACGCTGTGGAACCAGCCCGAACGCAGCTTCGGCGCCCGGCGCATGCTGGGCCTTCTCACCCTGGCGCTGCTGGTCATGCTCGCCGGCGGCACGGGCTGGATCGTCCAGCACCAGCTGCTCGTGCATCTCGGCCCCTGGGGCTGGCTGGCGGTCGCAGCGCTCGCCTGGCCGGCGCTCGCCCAGCGCAGCCTGTTCGATCATGTCCGCCCCGTCGCCCGGGCACTGGCCGAAGGCGACCTGCCCGCCGCGCGCGAGGCGGTGGGCAGGATCGTCGGCCGCGACACCGCGATGCTCGACGAAGCCGGGGTGTCGCGCGCCGCGATCGAAAGCCTGGCCGAAAGCTTCTGCGACGGCGTGGTCGCGCCCGCCTTCTGGCTGTTGCTGCTCGGCCTGCCCGGCGCCTGGGCCTATAAGGCGATCAACACCGCGGACTCGATGATCGGCCATCGCGAGCCACGCTGGCGCGCCTTTGGCTGGGCGGCGGCGCGCGCCGACGACCTGCTCAACCTGGTTCCCGCGCGGCTTTCCGGCCTGCTGCTCTGCCTCGCCGGCACCGGCGGCTGGCGGATATTGTGGCGCGATGCCGGCAATCATGCCTCCCCCAATGCCGGCTGGCCCGAGGCGGCGATGGCCGGCGCACTGGGGCTGCGCCTCGCCGGCCCGATCGCCTATGACGGCGTGATGCACGACAAGCCCTGGATCGGCGACGGCCGCGATGACGCGGACAGCGGGGACATCCGCCGCGCACTGCGCATCTATGTCCGTGCCTGCCTGCTGCTCTGGCTCGTCGCGGGAGGCGCGGCATGGGCGCTCTGATGCTGCAGGGCACGGGCTCGGACGTGGGCAAATCGGTGCTGGTCGCCGGGCTGTGCCGCGCCTTCGCCAATCGCGGGCTCTCGGTGCGCCCGTTCAAGCCGCAGAACATGTCGAACAACGCCGCGGTGACGGCGGACGGCGGCGAGATCGGCCGCGCCCAGGCATTGCAGGCGATCGCCTGCCGGACGGCGGCACATAGCGACATGAACCCGGTGCTGCTCAAGCCCCAGGCCGATCGCACCTCGCAGCTGATCGTGCAGGGCCGGGTGCGCGGCACGCTCGGCTCCGGCAATTTCCGCGAGGCGCGCGGCAGCCTGATCGCCGAGGTGCTGGCGAGCTATCACCGGCTCCGCGCGGAGTGCGACCTGGTGGTGGTCGAAGGCGCCGGCTCCCCGGCCGAGATCAACCTGCGCGCCGGCGACATCGCGAACATGGGCTTCGCCCGCGCCGCCGGGGTGCCGGTGGTGCTGGTCGGCGATATCGACCGGGGCGGCGTGATCGCGGCGATCGTCGGCACCCGCGCGGTGATCGATCCCGAGGACGCGGCGATGATCCGGGGCTTCCTGATCAACAAGTTCCGCGGCGATCCGGCGCTGTTCGAGGACGGCTATCGCGCGATCGGGGAACGGTCGGGCTGGCCGGGCTTCGGCGTGGTGCCCTGGCTGGCCGCCGCCGTTCGCCTGCCGAGCGAGGATGCGGTGGTGCTGGATCGCGCCGCGCCGCGCGGCGACGGCCGCAAGCGGATCGCCTGCCCGATCCTGCCGCGCATCGCCAATTTCGACGATCTCGATCCCCTGAAGCTCGAGCCGGGCGTGGAACTGGCGATGGTGCCGCCCGGCACGCCGATTCCGGGCGATGCCGCGCTGATCGTGCTGCCCGGCTCCAAGGCGACGATCGCCGATCTCGCCTTTCTGCGCGCCCAGGGCTGGGACATCGACATCCATGCCCATCATCGCCGCGGCGGCGCCGTGCTCGGGCTGTGCGGCGGCTACCAGATGCTCGGGCGCAGCGTCGCCGATCCGCTGGGGATCGAGGGGCCGGCGGGGCAGGTCGACGGGCTTGGCCTGCTCGACGTCGCGACCAGCCTGGCGCCCGGCAAGATGCTGCGCCAGGTGGCGGGCGTCGCACTCGGCGCACCGGTCCATGGCTATGAGATGCACATGGGCGAGACGACCGGCCCGGACACGGCGCGCCCCTTCGCGCTGCTCGACGGGATCGGCCCCGAAGGCGCGATCAGCCGCGACGGTTCGGTGATGGGCAGCTATCTTCACGGGCTGCTCGCCGCGCCCGAAGCGCGCAGCATGCTGCTCGCCCGGATCGGCGCGGCCGGGGCGGGCCGCGACTATGCGACGGACGTCGATGCCGCGCTCGACGAGATCGCCGCCGAGCTCGAGCGCCATGTCGATGTCGACGGATTGCTGCAACTGGCCCGGGAGACTCGATGACCAGGTTGTTCGTCCTCGGCGGCGCCCGCTCGGGCAAGAGCCGCTATGCCCAGCAGCGCGCCGAGGCGCTGCCCGGCCGCCACGTCTTTATCGCCACCGCCGAAGCCTGGGACGCGGAAATGGCGGAGCGCATCGCCCGCCACCGCGCCGACCGCGACGCGCGCTGGGAGACGGTGGATGCGCCGCGCGACCTTTCCGCCGCGCTCGATGCCGCGAGCGGCACCGGGGCGGTGGTGCTGGTCGACTGCCTCACGCTCTGGGCCAGCAACCTGCTGCTCGCCGACGCCGATATCGAGCAGGCGACGGCCGGGCTCCGCGCGGCCATCATGCGCTTCGATGGGCGGCTGATCCTCGTCGCCAACGAAACCGGCCTCGGCATCGTGCCCGACAATGCGCTGGCACGCCGCTTCCGCGATGCGGCGGGGCGGATCAACCAGGCAGTCGCGGCGGTGGCCGAGGAAGTGACGCTCATCGTCGCCGGCCTGCCGATGCGGGTCAAATAACCCGTCCGAAGCGTTGGAGCCGCCTGAAGCGCCGTGATATCGGAAAGGCGCAGTTCGGGAGTGCAGCATGTCCGCGCCGATCAAGATCCTGCTCCAGACCACCATTCCCCCAATCGTTGACGATTGGAACATCGCGCGCTTCTCGATGCTGCGCGATCACCTGGCCGGGCTGACCGGCGATGACGGCACGCCCGTCTTCGAAGTGACCGCGCGCGACCGCACCGCCCCCGGCGCGCCGGATCCGGTGCTCTCCACGCTCGACCGGTCGGACTATGCGGCGCTCTGGCTGTTCGCGGTCGATACCGGCGACGGGCTCACCGCCGAGGATTGCGCGGCGATCGGCCGCTTCCGCCAGAGCGGGCGCGGCCTGTTGGTGACGCGCGACCATATGGACCTGGGCTGCTCGGTCTGCTCGCTGGGCGGCGTGGGCGCGGCGCATTTCTTCCACAGCCACAATCCCGATCCCGAGGAAGACCGCCGCGTCGACGACGATCGCGAGACCGGCGACATCCGGTGGCCCAATTATCATTCGGGCGCGAACGGCGATTTCCAGGAGATCGCGATCCTCGGCGACGTCCATCCGGTGCTGCGCGACCCGGATGCGGCGGGCGGGCTGATCCGCTTCCTGCCCGCGCATCCGCACGAAGGCGCGGTCGGCGCGCCGGCGGACGATCCTTCGGCGCGGGTGGTGGCGATGGGCACCAGCAAGGCCAGCGGGCGCGCGTTCAACATCGCCATCGCCTTCGAGCCTTCGGAACAAGGCGGCCCGGCCTGGGCGGAATCGACCTTCCACCATTTCGCCGATTACAATTGGGATCCCGCCAAGGGCTGCCCCAGCTTCGTCGCCGAGGCGCCCGGCCACGGCCTTGCCGCTTCCCCGCAAGCGCAGGCCTCGGTCCGCAACTATGCGCGCAACCTGGCCTTGTGGCTGGCCGGCCGCCTGCCCATCGACGAGCGGGCCCGGCAGCGCGACCGCGAGCTGGACGAAGCGCTGAAGGAGACCTTTCCGGCCAGCGACCCGCCGGCGATCTACTGATCGCGCCAGGCCGCCAGCGCCGCGCGATAGGTGCGGCCGACCGGGATCGAAGTCCCGTCGACCAGTTCGATCGGCCCGCCCCGGTGCAGCGCCGCGACGCTTGCGCCGTTGACGGCGTGGCTGCGGTGCACCCGTATCAGATGGGGTTCCGCCATCCGCACGAGCGCGCCGAGATTGACGGTGACGAGCAGGTCGCGCCCATCGGCGAGATGGACGCGGCAATAATCGTCCTCGGCCTGCGCGCGCAGCAGGTCGCCGCTCGCGATGCGGTGCTGCACATTGCCGTGCGGCAGCGTCACATAGGGTGATGCGGCCGGCGCGGGTATCGGCGCTTCCACCGGGACCGCACGCCTAGGGAAGGCGATGGCGGCGAGGAAGGCCGCGGCCAGCAGGTAATAGCCGGAATCGAGAAAGCCCGGCACCAGCGACGACCAGAGCAGCGCCAGGCCATAGCCGCCCAGCAGCACCCGCATTCGCATCCGCCCCTGCCCGAATGCCGCGCACGCCAGCGCGGCGCCCGCGCCCGCGCGCAGCGCCCAGAGCGCCTTCGCATCCCAGGCCGGCAGCAACCATGCCCCGCCCACCGCGAGCGCTGTGACCACCACCAGCAGCATCCGCGCCCGCCGCCCCACCAGCGCGCCGGCCAGCCACGCCAGCAGCAGCGCGCCGATCCCCGCCAGCAGCGCCACCACGAAGAGCCGAGTCACCTGCCAGGGATAGGCATAGGTCAGCATCAGCTTCGAAGCCTCGGCCACTGCCTGCGCCAGCACGACGCCGGCCAGCAGCGCGGCCACGCGCCCGGTTCCGGCGAACAGCTGGAGCAGCAGGGCCGCCACCAGCAGCCCCAGGGCGACCAGCGTGGGCAGATAGGCGCGCAGCACGCCGCGCAGCGGCTCCTGCGGCGGGCCGACCGCGAGCCGGTGCACCGGCCGGCCGACCGGCACCCAGCGATGATGCGCGGAGAAGCGCACCTCGACCAGATTGTCGCCCGCGCGCAGCCGCTCCCAGGGCACCGGGACGCTTGCGGTGAACCTGCCGGGCACCTCATGCGCGCGATCCGGACCGACTCGGCCGTTGACGCCGATCACCGCGCCGTTCCACCGCACCTCGGCACTCGCCATCGCCGTCACCTCGACCGCCAGCGCCTCCGCACGCCGCGGATCCGCGATCCGCACCACGCGCCGCATCACCGTGACCGGCGCGGCGAGCGACGCGCCGGTCGGCGCGCCCCAGCCGCACGCGGCATTCGAGGGGCAGATCCACCATGCCGGCGCGGCCGTTCGCGGGGCCGGCACGGGCCGGGGCCAGGCCGCGATCCCGAGCGCGGCCAGCCCGGCAAGGAGCAGGAACAGCGCGATCAGCGATGCAGGGATGCGTTCACCGAGCGCCACGAACGTTCACCGATTGGCGGTGGCGATCCGGCGCCGCCGATCGCAGGAGTGGAGGGAACGCCCCATGCCCCGTTCCTGACGTTCGTGCCGGGATCGCGCAAGGGGCTCCCCAAGGGAGAATCGAGAAGTGGAGCATATCGATCGCCGCATGCTGATGGCCGGCATGATCCTGCTGCCCGTCGCCGCCCGCGCCGCGCGGCCCGGGGGCGGTGCGGAGCAGGCCGGGCTCGACGCGCTGGTGCGCAAATGGGCGGACGAGCAGGGCTTCCGGGGCCTGGTCGCGCTCGGCCGCAAGGGGCATGCGACCGCAAGCAGCGCCCAGGGCTTCGCCAATGTCGAGAAGCGCCTGCCGTTCGATCTCGACGTGCCGATGGCTATCGCCTCGATCTCCAAGCGGATCACGGCGGTGACGGTGATGCGGCTCGTCGAGCGCGGCCAATTGGCGCTCGACACCCCGATCGCCCGCTATCTTCCCGCCTATCGCAAGGACATCGGCGCGCAGGTGACGCTGCGCCACCTGCTCTCGAACAGCAGCGGCATCCCCAACCAGTTCGGCGCCGTGGTGCGCGCCCGGCCCGAGCTCTTCGGCAAGGACATGCCCACCAGCGAGGCGGTTTCCCTCTTCTCCTCGGGCGATCTCGTGTTCGCGCCCGGCACGCGCTTCGACTATGTGCTGACCAACTGGATCCTGGTGCTGGCGATCCTCGAGACGGTGTCCGGCACGCGGTTCCCGGATCTCGTCCGCAAGCTGGTCACCGCGCCGCTGCGCCTGGGCGCCACCCGCCTGGAGCAGCTCGGCGATTCGATTTCCTACCGCACGCTCGATCCGCCCACCGTCTGGGCCTCCCCCACACCCGACTATCTCGCGGCCAGCGCCGGCTTCTGGTGCACGGGGCGCGACCTGATGCGGTTCGGCCATCGGGTCTATGGCACGTCCTTCCTCGCGGCCGATTCGCGCCGCGCGCTCACCACGATCGAAGTGGCGTCCGATCACTATGCGCTCGGCGGCCGCGTCCGCGAAGTGACGATCGCGGGGAAGAACGTGCGCTGCGCCTGGGACACCGGCAATCGCGCAGGCTATCGCTCGGTGCTCGGCCACCGGCTCGACGGCAGGGGCACGGTGGTGGTGCTCAACAACACCGGCTATTCGCAGAAGACGATGGACGAAGTCGCCGAAGCGGCACTCCGCCTTCAGGCCGGATAGCCGGGTGCCTTCCCCCGGCACACCCCGCCGGGGGAAGGCATGGAATCACGGCGCCTCGTCGGCGTCGATCACGCCATTGTGGTTGGCATCGGCCTTGTCGAACTTGGCGAGATCCTCCGCCGCCAACTCCGCGGCGCTGACATAGCCGTCGCCATCGGTGTCGAGCCGCTTCAGGCGACGATCGACCTTGGCCTGGTCCATCGTCTCGCCGCGCTTCTCCGCCGACTTGGTCATGAAGGCGAGCAGTTCGGCAGGGCTGCCCTTGCCGTCGCCATTGGTGTCGAGGCCCTTGAACTTCTTCGCCGAGGCCGCCTGGGCCTCCGCCCGGGTCTGGCCGGCCTTCTGGGCAAGCGCCTGGCCGGAAACCAGCAACGCCGCGACGGCGATGGCGATCTTCACATTCTTCATGACGTCCACTCTCCTTGCATGCTGATATCGTGATCAGAACCGGAAGCCGGCGCTGGCGCGGGCGCCGACGCTCGAGCCGCCGCCGCCCGTCTCGCCGCGCACGCCCAGGCCGAGCACGAGGCGGCCGACATTGGTCGCGGCGTCGAGCCGGCCGGCCAGCGTCGTCCTGCCGAACTGCCCGCCGCTCGCGGTGAAGCCGTTGCCGGTGTCGATGAACCGGAACATCCGCCGGGTCTCCGGATCGTCGATATAGGAGCGCCCGCCAATGTCGCCGGTCAGCGTCACGCCGCCCATCTTCGCGGTGCCGCGCAGGCCATAGCTGGCCAGGCTGGTGGTCGTCCGCGCCTTGCCGGCGAGCAGCGCCGCCGCGCCGCCCCATTCCTGCGCCCGGTCGAACGTCGTCGCGTTCACGCTCGCCCCCAGATAGGGGCCGACGCGCGCGTCCTTCCCCAGCGGCGCGAGATAGGCCAGCTCGCCGAACGCAGTATAGCCATGGCCGTCATCGGCGCCGCTCAGCCGGTTGGCCAGGCCGCCAAAGGCCACCCGGCGATCGGTCGAGAAGGTGTTCGACGAATAGCCGAGGCCGCCGGCGAAACGCAGGCCGTGCAGCGTATAGCCGAAATAGGCGAAGGCCGAATTGCTCACCAGCTTGCCGTCGCTGGCGCGCGCATCCAGGCTGATATCGTTGCTGGCATAGCGATAGGAGAAGCCGTAGCGCAGATTGTCGCCGGTCATCTCGATGCCGCCCGAGAGCACCCGGCGGTTCGATTCGATCCCGGCCAGGCCGCCGCGCGCGCCGGCCTTGAGCTGGCCGATATCCCCCGCCATCCACAGCGTCCGCTTCTGTTCGCGCGGCCCGTCGATCCGGCCGATCAGCTCGCGCGCCGCATCATGCCCGTCGCGCGCCGCCACGGTCATGCCCGCCGCGAACACTTCGCCCGAAAGCTGGTCGAAGGCGCCGCGCGCATCGCCGGCGTTCAGGCCGATCACCGCATCGAACACCCCGCCCGAACTCTGCGCGCCGACCGCCGCGGCAACCGCCACCTGGTTCGGCGTCTGCGCCACCGCGCCCAGGCTGACGTCGTTGCGCAGCAGGCGAAGCTGCACGCTGGCCGCGTTGTAGACCAGCGAGGGCGTGAGGAAGGCGAGGTCGGTGACGACGCTGCCGAACGTTCCCGTCACGCTCGATCCGGAGAGGATGGTATAGGTGGTGAGCGGCAGGAAGTTGGCCTGTCCCCCGGTCAGCACCGAGACGGCGCCGCCGTTGATCGTCACCGCCCCGGTGGCGACGATCTGGTCCGAGAGCCCGGCGGGCGACACTTCGACCTGATAGGTCGAGCCCGCCGCGAAGGTCAGGCCGCCGTTCACGTTGAGCGTGCCGATCGAGTTGCCCGGCGCCACGATGCCGGAGACGGTGAGCGCGCCGACCCGGCCCGAGCCGCCGATGCGGCCGGTCGCGCCGATCGTCACCGATCCGGCGAGCGAGCCGTTCACCACCAGCAGGCCGTCATTGATCGTCGTCGAGCCGGTATAGGTGTTGGCGCCGTTCAGCGTCAGCGTGCCGGCGCCCGACTTGACCAGGCGGCCGGTGCCGGAGAGCACGCCCGAATAGGCGGATGCCCCCGTGCTGTTCACGGTCAGCACCGCGCTGCCGAGCGCGACGCCGCCGTCGCCGGCCAGGCCGCCCACGGTGGTCGCGAAGTTTGCCAGGTTGACCGCGCCCGGCGCCGTCACGGTGAGCGTGCCGGTGCCGAAGGCATTGGCGACGCCGGCCGTCAGCGTGCCGCCGGTCACCGTGGTGCCGCCCGAATAGGTGTTGGCCCCGCCCAGCGTGAGCGTGCCGCTGCCCGATTTCACGAAGCTGCCGGTGCCGCTGATCACGCCGGTGAAGCTGCTGGTCGTGCCGATGCCGGCGGCGAGCGAACCGCTGCCGAGCAGGATGCGGCCCGCGCCGCTCAGGCCCGAGACCGACGCGGCGCCGCCATTGACGTCCAGCGTCGCCCCGCTCGCGACGCTGAGCGCGCCGCCGCCGATGGTGCCGCCGTCGAGCCGCAGCGTGCCGGCCGAAACCGTCGTCCCCCCGGCATAATTGTTCGCGCCGGCCAGGGTGAAGGTGCCGCTGCCCGCCTTGGTGAGCCCGCCGCTGCCGCTGATCACGCCCGCATAGCGCGTGTCCGCATTGCCGCCGCCGGTGGTGAGGCCGCCGCCCGAAAGCGTCACGCGGCCATCGCCCGCCAGGCTGGCAATGGTCTGCGCGGCGGCGAGATCGAGCGTCGCGCCCGCCGCGATCGTCACGTTGGTGCCGCCGGGCAGCGCGCCGCCCACGCCCGCGCGCAGCGTGCCGCCCGCGATGGTGGTGGCGCCCGCATAGCTGTTGGCGCCGCCCAGGATCAGCGTGCCGCCGTCCAGCTTGTTGATCCCGCCGGTGCCGCCGATCCCCGCGCCGATGGTCGCGCTCACGCCCGGGTCGACGCGGATATTGGTCTGCGCATCGGCCAGGCTCAGGCTGCCCGTGCCCGCGGCGATCACATAGCCGTCGGTCATGAACTGCATGCCGGTCACGCTGATCGCACCGTCGACGGTGACGGTGCCCGCCGCGCCCTGGAACACGGCGAAGCGGCCGCCCCAGCTGTCGTTCACCGTGCCGTTCGCGTTGGTCCAGTTGGTGCGCGTGCTGGTCCAGCTGCCCGAACCGCCACCGACCGCGCCGTTCGCGGTGGTGCCGGTGCCGTCCCAGAACTGAATCTCCGGGACGATATTGTCATAGACCAGGTTGACCTGGTGCCCGACCGAGGTCTGCAGGTTGATGTGCGGTGCATTCGCCCCCGCCGGCAGCGTGCCGATCGTCAGCCCATTGTCGGTGAGCGCGCCGCTATAATCGATCAGGCGATAGACGCCGACGCCGAAGCCGCCGAGATCGGTGACGTTCAGCGTGCCGTCGAGCGTGAGGTTGCCATTGACCTGGATGCGGTCGCTCGCGCCCGCCAGGTTCGGCGCGCCCAGCCCCATGTCGAGCACCGAGCCCGCGGACAGGATCAGCCCGCCGGTAGAGAGCGTTCCCGCGCCCGCGCCGCCGGCGGCGAGATGCGCACCGTCGGCGATCGTCACCACGCCCGCCGCGCTGCCCGAGCCGGAAAGCGTCGCGCCGCCGGCAACATTGACCGCGCCCGCAACGCTGCCGTCGAGCTGGAGCGTGCCGGCGTTCACCTGGGTCGCGCCGAGATAGGCATTGGCGCCGCCGAGCGTCAGCGTGCCGCTGCCGGTCTTGGTCAGGCCGCCATTGCCGCTGGCGGTGCCGGTGAAGCTGTCATTCGTGTTGAGCCCGCCAGCGGTCAGGTTCGCGCCGAGCAGCACGCTGCCCGCGCCGTTCAGGCCGCCCACAATCTGGTTCGCGCGGACGTCCAGCGTGGCGCCGGCGGCGACCGAGACGTTGCTCGTCGCCGGCAGCGCGCCGCCGTTCAGCGCCACCAGCGTGCCGCCCTGGACATTGGTCGCCCCGGCATAGCCGTTCGCGCCGGTGAGGATCAGCGTGCCGGCATCGTTCTTGATCAGGCCGCCGGTGCCGCCGATCGCCGCGCCGATCGTGGCGGTCAGGCCCGGGTCGACGCGGATATTGGTGAGCGCGGTGTTGGTGGTCAGCGTGCCGGTGCCGGCGGCGATCACATAGCCATCGGCCATGAACTGCGCGCCGGTGAACAGGATCGCGTCGTCCACCGTCACCGTGCCCGCCGCGCCGCCGAACACGCCGAACGCGCTCGCCCAGCTGGTGTTGTTGGTGCCGGCCGCGTCGGTCCAGTTGGGGAAGCCGTTGGTCCAGCTGCCGGCGCCGCCCTGGGCCACGCCGTCGCCCGAATTGTCGGTGCCGTCCCAGAACTGGATCGTGGCCGCCGCCGGGGTGCCATAGACCAGATTCACCTGGGTCGCGACCGAAGTCTGGATGGTCATCAGGCCGCCATTGGCGCCGGCCGGCACGCCGCCGATCACCAGGCCGTTGTCGGTGAGCGCGCCGCTATAGTTGATCAGCCGGTAGACGCCTTCGCCGAAGCCGCCGACGTCGTGCACGTTGAGCGTGCCGTCCAGCGTGAGGTTGCCGTTCACCTGGATGCGATCGCCGGTGCCGGGAGCGGCAAGGTCGTAGTTCAGCACCGAGCCGGCGGACAGGATCAGCCCGCCGGTGGTGAGCGTGCCGACGCCGCCATTGCCCGGCGCAAGCGTGGCGCCCGAAGCGTCGAGCACGCCGCTCACCTGCCCCGCGCCGGAAAGGGTGGTGCCGGCCGCCATGGTCACCGCGCCAGACCAGAGGCCGGAAAGCGCGACGCCGCCGCCGTTGATGGCGAGCACGCCGTTGGTGGTGTTCTGGCCCGACAGGGTCAGCGTGCCGCCGCCCAGCTTGGTGAGGCCGCCGCCAATGCCCGCGACGCCGCTGTTAAGCCCGCGGACGACGCCCGAGAAGATCGTGTCGCCGCCAAGCCCGCCGGTGGTGAGCGTCGCGCCGACGTTGCGGCCGGTATCCACCGTGCCGCTACCCGAAAGATTGCCGATCGTCTGGTTGTAGCCGATCAGGGTGCTGCTGCCCGAGCCGTCGACCCCGTTCAGGTCGAGCGTGCCGCCGCTGCCCAGGGTCACCGCCGAATTGGCCGAGAAGCTGTTGGCGAGCAGGCCGGTGCGCAGCATGCCGGTGCCGCTGACGATCGTGTCGCCGGAATAGCTGTTGGCGGTGGTCAGCGTCAGGTTGCCGCTATTGACCAGCTGCAGGCCGCCGGCACCGCTGATTGCGCCAGCGGTCTGCAGGTTGCGCGTGCGGTTGTAGATCAGCGTGCCGTTGTTGAGGATCGTGCCGCTCACCGAGCCGCCGCTGCTGGTGTCGTAATCGTCGAAGCGCAGCGTCGCGCCGGCAGCGATGGTCGCGCCGTTCGCCAGCGTCTGGCTGTTGATGATGCCCCAGGTGCCGCCCTGGACGTTCAGCGTCTCGAAATAGCTCGCGTTCACCAGCACCTGCGAACCGGTGCCGGTGAGGTTGAGGATGTCGGTAACGGTGGCGCCGGCGACCGGATCGCCGTTCCAGCCCATGAGGTTGCCGTTGATCGTCGCGCCGGTCTCCACCGTCAGCGTGTTGGTGACGTTGGTGTTGGTGGCCGGCGCGCCGCCAAAGGTCACGGCGTTGGTGGAAGCGCCGGTGGTGGTGCTGCCCGCCGCCAGCGTCACGTTGTTGACCGTGTTCAGGCCAAGGTTGATGCGGATTGCCTCGCGCCCCAGGGGGCTGGAGCCGCTGCTGACGCCGCCATTGGCGCTGCCGCTGATCGTGCCGCGATTGACGATCGTGGTATTGCCCGTGCCGAACACGCCGAACGCGCCGGTGATCACGCCCGTCGCCTCGTTGGTGAGGACCAGCGTGCCGCCATTATGGCCGCGCACGCCCTCGCCCTGGCTGGAGGGCGCGCCGTTGAGCAGGCCGGTGCCGGTGATCGTGCCGGCATTGGTGATCGTGGTCGTGCCGCTGCTCTGGATACCCTGCGCGCCGGTGATCGCGCCGCCCGCCTGATTGTTCAGCACCAGGCTGGCCGAGGCCAGGCTGAACTCGATGCCCTGCGGCGCGGCGCCGGAAAAGGCCGTGCCCTGGGAGAAGCTGAGGATCGTGCCGGAATTGGTGATGGTGACCACGCCCGTGTCGGGGCCGGTATCGCCGGTCGAGGCTTCGGCGAAGCGGATCGCGTCGTTGTTGGCGCGGATGATGCCGGTATTCACGATCGTCGCCGTGCGATCGAGCGTCCCGGCGGGCGCGCTGTTGATCCCGCGCCCGGCACCGGTGGCATCGGTCGATTCGATCGTGCCGTTGTTGGTGACGACGACGCCGGTGCCCGTGCTCCCGCCGTTGATGTTGATCGCCTGGCTGGTGCCGGCGGGCGTCGAGATCGTGCCGGTAGCCGCCACCGTCACCGTGCCGGAGCCGCTGACGTTCACGTTGGACGTGCGCGTCGTTCCGGCGCCGATGGTGGTGTTCTGCGCATAGGCGGTGCCGGGCAGCGCCACGAAGCAGGCCGAAAGGAGCAGGCGCGTGCGCATGCTGCGGGCGCGGATCGAAATGGTCATGAGTCTTCCTCCCCATCGCGGCGTCTTCGGCCGCATCGGTCGTCGCCAGTCGCCTGGCTGCTGGTGATTTCGTCAGGGCCCGCGCCGCAGGCGCCGGCCCCCGCCGCCCCCCGGCGGCGGCGTGTCGGCTAGGCCGGCGTCCGCATCGTCGCTTGCACTCCCATCGCGCACCTCTCTGCTCGTTTCCGGCTCTTCCCGGCCTGGACGGACCGGTTGCGGAATTATGGGGGATAAGGCCCGATCCACAATCCGGAGTCAATAGAATGGTTAGTCCAGAAATATCATACTGGTCCGGTTATACTGCGGACAATATTGCTTGCCATTGGTTCGCGCCATTAGCGGCAACCCGCAATGACACCTGCGGCCGCATACGTGCGCCCCACGAAGCGCATGGCCGCGTGTGGTCAGGCCAGTCGTCGCCCAGCCGCTCTCGATTGTCCGAAGCATTTTACCCAAAGCCGTCCGGAGACGGCGCCGCCCGCTAGGGCCCCGGGCGATTATCTTTCGCGCGTTTCAGCATCCCAACCTCTCCCCGTACCGGCATTTGTCTGTCAGATGATCTTGGTTACCGGTGTCATACCAATAGGGCGTAGTTTTACGCAGGAGTCAAGAGACTGGTCAGGCCAACCCTGGGACAGGAGCACGCGCCATCGCGCGCGGCAGGCGCGACAGGGTCCGAAGGCCGGGGGAAACGCGCCGCGGCGCGCAGCTCAGCTCAGCTGCGCGCTGATCAGGAAGCGGTTGCGGCTGGCCTCGGCCTTGCGGCGGAGCTCGAGGATCTCGCGCTCTTCCGAGGCCTTCAGCATCGCCTCGAGCAGGCGGCTGAAATGCTTGCGCATCGCCGTGCGCGCCGCCGCCGAATCGCGCTTCTTCAGCGCCTCGAGCACGGCGGCGTGCTCGTCGTGGCGGCTGTCCTCGTCCTTGCCGCAGACCGAGGCGTGGAGCGCGCAGATCTCCGGAATCTCGGTGCGCATCCGCCACAGGCTGTTGATCACGAACATGATCGCCTGGTTGCCCGAGGCGCTGGCGATGGTGAGGTGGAAGGCGCGGTCCGCCTCGGTGGCGGCGGCGCTGCCCTCCTCCGCCTCGTCCATAGCGGCCACCAGCGATTCCAGCACCTGGATCTGCTCGTCGCTGATCGTCGGCGCGGCCAGCGCGGCCGCTTCCGATTCGAACAGCGAGCGCGCCTCGGTCAGCTCGAACGCGCTCACCGCCGGCAGCGCGCCCGCCCCCTGCTCGCCCCGATCGCAGACATAGACGCCCGAACCGGTCTTGATCCGCACCAGCCCCTGGGCTTGCAGCGCGATCTCGGCCTCGCGGATCGTGACGCGGCTCACCCCCAGCCGCTCCGCCATCTCGCGCTCGCCGGGCAAGCGGGAGCCGGGAGGGAAAGTGCCCTCCGCGATCATCGCCGCGATACGCTCGGCGATATCCTGGAAGAGACGGCGTTCAGCCATGTGGATCCTCGATCAGCTTGGTCTATCCCCCAGCAATGCCCCAGACCGCCCGCATTTGGAATAGGCAATTGGTCCGCACCGCTGCCCGCGCCCAGATCAGCGCAGGCGGACGCGGAAGCTCAGGAAATATTGCGGCCCGTAATATTCGACGTTCCGGGTGCTGCCGACGACCGGCATATACTCGACTCGCGGCGCGTTGAAGAGATTGAGCGCCTGGAAGCGGATATCGGCGACCTTGTTGATCCGATAACTCAGGTTCGCGTCGAACGTGTTGTTGCCCTCGACGTAGCGCAGCTGGGTATTGTCGCTGGTGAACGCCTGATAATAGCGCGAGCGATAGCGATAGATGCCCTGGAGCGAGATCGGCCCGATCTCGTAGAAGGCCTGGGCCGAGAAGACGTGCTTCGAATAGCCGCTCAGCCCCGCCGGCGGGATCAGCCCGGGGATCAGATTGCCCGTCGCGCTGTCCACCACGTCGCCATAGCGGATGTCCTGGGTCTTGTAGTTCGACCAGGCGTAATTGTAGCTCAGCTTCACGCCCAGCCCGTCGAGCGGATGCGGCAGCCAGCTGAACCGGTTCGAGGCAGTGATCTCCAGGCCGTAGAGATCGGCCTTGTCGTTGCTGTTCGCCGTCTGGGTGACGGGCACGGCATAGTCCTGGCCGCCGATCGTGAAATTCTCGTCGGTGGTGATCGGGATCTTCCCGCCGCTGAAGCGCTTGTAATAGGCGGTCGCGGCGAACAGCGTGTCCTTGTTGGCATAATATTCGAACGCCAGATCGCCGTTCCACGACATGGTCGGCTTCAGCCGCGGGCTGCCGGTGGCGATGATCGAGTTGATCGCGTCGGTAACCGAAGTGAAGCCGTTGCCCACCTCGAGCGTGATGGTCCGCCCGGCCCCCAGCGCGCTCGGCGCGGGGCGCGACATGGCGCGATAGATGCCCGCGCGCACCCGCATCCTGGGCGCGACGTCGAAGATCGCGTTGACGCTGGGCAGCCAGCGCATCGTGCCCGCGGTGATCCTGGTATCGGTGAAGCTGCCATTGGCGCGCAGCGAGATCGTGCCGTCGCTGTTGTTGATCACGTCCAGCCCCGAGCGCAGGCCCCGGGCGGTCACTTGCGTGTGCACGCCGCGCACGCCGAAATTGCCGCGCACCGGGATGCCGGCGAACCGCCCCGAATAGGTCGCCATCGCATAGCCGGCCCAGGTCTCTTCGGTGACGTCCGAATTCTCCACGGCGCGCAGGTCGCCGCTGTTGCCCGGGTCCTCGGTTCCCAGATAGTTGCGGAACTGGCAGAGCACGTCGAAAGTGGCGTAGCCGGCGATCCCGCGGCTCGGCGCGTCGGCGAAGAAATTGCGCTCGGGAAAGGGCGTGCGGCAGGCCAGGTTCACCCTGCGGTCCACCGCCAGGTCGTTCTGGTCGATGTTCACGTCGTTGCTGTAGCCGAAGAATTTCCGCTTGGCCCAGCGCCCGCCGATATCGATCCGCTCGAGGAAGCCGTCCAGCTTGTAGCTCGCGTCGAGCCGGGCCGAATGGATCTCGTCGTCGCGGCCGTCCTGCGAGCGGGTCAGGCGGGCATCGTCGCTGAACACGTCATGGTCGGTCGGGTCGAAGCGCGGATCATAGGCGAAGGCCGGCAGGAAGCTCTGCGTGAAGTCGACATGATAGGGGATGCGCTGGTTGTTGATCGGCGTGCGCACGCCATAGATGTCGAACGGATCGGTGCGCAGGCGGACCTGGCGGGTGATGTCGAGCCGCGTCGTGTGCGAATAGCCGAAATCGGCCGTCACGGTGAGCCGATCGGCCGGCTTCCATTCCACATTGCCGCCAAAGCCCAGATATTTCTCGTCGCGCTGGAACAGGCCCGACACCGTCTGCATCGTCGCCGAGCCATCGGCCGAGAGCAGCTGGTGGTTGTCGCCGATCACCACGTTGTGGAGGTTGTAGCGCCCCTCGGCGGTGCCGAAATCATTGCGCTGCTCGCTATATTGGCGCCGCGAATATTGCAGGTCGAGATTGACGTCGATCGTCGGGCTCGGCTGCCATTGCACCGCGCCGAACACCGCGTTGCGCAGGTCCGATGTGATCATCTGGCGATAGAGATACGAATTGGAGGCATGATAATAGGGCGTGCCCGCATTGCCCTGCTGGCGCGTCACTTCGGTGCAGTTGGCGGTGGAGACCAGCGCGGCGTTGCAGGTGAACCAGGTCGTGCTGGTGTAGAAGCGCTCCACCGGATCGTTCACGTCGTTGCGCTGATAGCCGATCGAGATGCCGAGCCTGCCCAGCGCGCCGATATCGAACTGGTCGATATAGCTGGCCGTCGCCCGGTAGCCATAGGGGCTGCGGCCGGCGATCCGGTCCTGATAGGGGTTGAGGTTGCCCTTGATCTCGGCCTGGACCTGGCGGCGCTTGTGGTCGAGCGGCTTGCGGGTCTCGAGCTCGATCAGGCCGGCCACGCCGCCCTCGATCAGGTCCGCCTGCTGCGTCTTGTAGATCTTGATCGCGTTGAACAGCTCGGACGGGAACTGGCCGAAATTCACTGCCCGGTCGCCCGAGCCGTTGGTCGCCTCGCGCCGGTTCAGCGTCGTCATGCTCAGGCCCGAGCCGAGGCCGCGGATCGAGACTTCGGTGGGACCGTAATTGGCGCGGTCGATCGAGGCGCCGGTGATCGTCGCGATCACCTCGCCGACCGACTGGCCGGGCAGCTCGCCGATCTCCTTCGAGGACACCGCATCGACGATCGCATCCGCATTGCGCTTGGACTGGATCGAAGTCTGGATCGTCTCGCGGATGCCGGTGACGATGATCCGGTCTTCCTGGCTCTGCTCCGCCTGGGGCGTGTCCGCCGGCGCGGGGGCGCCGTCCTGAGCCCGGGCCGGCACCACCGCCAGCGCCGCGGCGACCGACACGCCCGCCAGCAATAGCGCGCGAGCGCGCGCACGCGCCCGGATCGAGACCATAGCCATTCGAATCCTCCCCGATTGTATTCTTATACCAATTCTATGGACCTGTGGTTCGAATGATGTCAATGTTATCTTGATACCAATTATCCAATCCGCTTAGTGCGACATCGCGAAACGGGATAGGAGGATTGGATGGCAACCGGACCGGCCAGAAGCGGACCAGCGCGAGTCATCGGCTTTGGCGAAGTGCTCACCCGGCTTGCGACACAGGGCCGGATCCAGCTGCCCCAGGCGCGCAGCCTCGACCTGCATGTCGGCGGGGCGGAGGCCAATGTCGTCGCCGCGCTGGCCGCGCTCGGGCACCGCGCGGCGCTGATCTCGGCGCTCCCGCATGGCGGTCTTGGCGACGGCGCCTGGCGTGCGCTCGCGGCGGCGGGCGTGGACCTGGCCCCCTGTTTCCGCGCGCCCGGCCGCCAGGGCCTGTACTTCCTCAGCCCCGGCGGGTCGCTGCGCGCATCCGAGATCCTCTACGATCGCGCCGGCAGCGCTTTCGCGGCGCAGGACTGGTCCGCGTTCGACTGGGCC
Source organism: Sphingomonas sp. IBVSS2 (assembly GCF_002127225.1). GTDB lineage: Bacteria > Pseudomonadota > Alphaproteobacteria > Sphingomonadales > Sphingomonadaceae > Sphingomonas. The sequence continues at coordinate 87,891 of NZ_NFUR01000005.1, read as the reverse complement.
GCGGCGTTCGCGGGCGCCGAATGGCTTCATGTCTCGGGCATCACGCCTGCGCTCGGCCCCGCGCTCGCCGCCGCCACCGGCGCGGCGATGGCCGCCGCGCGGGCCGCCGGCATGCGCGTGTCGTTCGACGGCAATTATCGCGCGCGCCTGTGGGAGCGCTGGGACGGCGATCCACGCACCATCCTGGCCGGCCTCGTCCGCCGGGCCGACCTGTTCTTCGCTAACCACCGCGACATGACGCTATTGCTCGACCGGCCCTTCTCGGGCGATGGCGAGGCGCGCCGGCGCGAGGCTGCGCTGGCCGGGTTCGCGGCCTTCCCCAATCTCGGATGGATCGCCTCCACTACCCGCCAGGTCGAGGCCAGCGACTGCCACCGCCTCGCCGCCCGCATCGACACGCCCGATGCCGGCTTCCAGACACGGGAAGTGACGATGCCCGGCATCGTCGACCGGATCGGCGGCGGCGACGCCTTCGCGGCGGGGGTGCTGCACGGGCTGCTCGACGGCGTCTCGGCACCCCGGGCCGCCGAGCTGGGCCTTGCGCTGGCCTGCCTCAAGCACAGCGTGCCGGGCGACATGGCGCTGTTCTCCCGCGCCGAGGTGGAGGGCTTTTCGGGCGAAGGCGCGGACGTGCGGCGCTGACCGTGCTTCGGAAGCTAGAACCACCGCCAGATCGGGTTCGCCGGATCGGCCAGCAGCTTCACGGTCAGTGCCGCCGAGAGCAGCACGAGCAGCGGCCGCACGCCGCGCCCGCCATAGCGGATCGCCAGCCGCGCGCCGATCTGGTTGCCGGCCATGTTCGCCAATGCCATCGCGATGCCGAGCCCCCAGAGCAGCTTGCCGCCCGCGATCATCGCGAGCAGCCCGGCAAGGTTGGTCGAGAGGTTGAGGAACTTGGTGTTGCCGATCGCGCGGACCAGCCCCAGCCCCGCCAGCGCGACCAGCACTGTGGTGAAGAACGAGCCCGTGCCCGGCCCGAAGAACCCGTCGTAGAAGCCGATGCCGGTGACGATCAGCGTGAGCCCCGCCGGCCCGATCCGGGCATGGCGATCGGCCTCGCTCATCCGCGGCGCGAGCAGGAAATAGAGCCCCATCAGGATCAGGAGCACCGGCACGAAGGCAGTGAGGAACGAGGGGTTCATGAACTGCAGCGTCGTCGCCCCCGCCGCCGCGCCGGCAAAGGCGCCGCAGGCGGGCACGGCGAAGCGGCGGAAGTCGACATGGCCGGCACGGGCATAGGTGAACAGCGCCGATCCGGTGCCGCAGGCGCTGGCCAGCTTGTTGGTGGCGATCGCGGAGACCGGCGGGATGCCCGCCGCCATCAGCGCCGGCAGCGAGATCAGCCCGCCGCCGCCCGCCATCGCGTCGATCGTGCCGGCGAGCAGCGCCATGGTGACGAGGAAGGCGAGGATGTCGGGCGTAAGGTGCATCGCCAGCCCGATAGGACAGGTGCGTCCGGCGAAAAAGAGGGGCGCGGCCGAGGGAGTCGAACCGCGCCCCAGGGACGGAGCTCAGGGGAGCAGCTGGCTGCTCAATTCGGGAATGGCGACGGCGAGGCCGTTGGCGACGATCCTGGCGAACACCTTGGCGCCGGCCTCGCCGACATGGGTATAGTCGAACTTGGCGACGGTCCGGCCGCGCGGGCCGGTCTTGGGCAGCGTCGCAGAGGGCGGCGCTTCGGGCGCCGGGCGCGGGCGCAGCGTGGTGCCGGCCCTGGCCGCGGCCACTTCCTCGGCAAGCGGATCGGCCATCGCCAGCTTCATCGATTCGACCGCGCCGAGCTGCTCCACGGCCCTGGCGCTGTCGCGGTTGAGATCGACGAGCGGCACCTTGTTGTCGAGCGCGACCCTGCGGACGGCGTCGGCCCAGGCGGCCAGCGTGTTGTCCAGCCGGCCGCCCCGGAATTCGCGGCGCGACAGCGGCGTGACCAGCACCGGCACCGCGCCGGCGGCGCGCACGTCGAGCACCATCTGCCTGAGGTTCGACGGGAATTCGTCGTTCAGGTCGGTCCAGCGCTCGGCCTTGGTCGACTGGTCGTTATGCGCGAACTGGATGAGGACATATTTCCGCGCATAGCCCGCCGCCCGCGCCTCGTTCATCGCGATCCCCCACGAGCCTTCGGCGCGGTAGCTGCGGGTCGAGCGGCCGCCCCGGCCCAGGTTGAGGCACGCGACGTTCGACTTGACGTGATAGGCGCAGAACACGGACGCCCAGCCGCTGCCGGGCGCCATGGTGGAATCGCCGACCAGGATGATCTTGTAGGCGGTGATCGGCGGCGCATCGACACGCTTGTCCCGCTTCTCGAGCGGCGGCTGGGCCTCCCCGGCCTGGGCGAAGGCCGCCCCCGGCAGCGCCGCCAGCGCGGCCAGCGTGATTGCCGTCTTCAGCATGTTCCATCCTCCCGGTTGCGGCCTGCGATCCCCGATCAGGAGAAGGCGAGGCCGCCATTGATGTCCAGATTCACCCCGGTCAGGAACGACGCGTCGTTCGAGGCGAGGAAGACCACGGCCGAGGCCACTTCGTCCGGATGCCCTTCGCGGCGCAGCGGCGTGTTGCCGGCCACCGCCTTGCGGCCCTCGGGCCTGGAGAAGATGTCGTGGAAGCTGGTGCCGATCAGCCCCGGGCACAGCGCATTGACGCGGATGCCCTGCGGACCCAGCTCCTTGGCCAGGCTGCGCGTGAAGGTCATCAGCGCACCCTTGGCAGTCGCGTAGATCGAAGCGCCCGGCCCGCCGCCGTCGCGGCCGGCGAGCGAGGAGAGGTTCACGATCGCGCTGCCCTCGCCCAGGTGCGGCAACACTGCCTTGGTGACGAGGAAGGCCGACTTAAGGTTCAGCTCCATGACCTGGTCGAAGAACGCCTCGTCCATGTCGGCCAGCGTCTTGCGGGCGACCATGCCGCCGGCGACGTTCACCAGCACGTCGACGCGCTGGCCGAATGCCGCGACGGTCTCCGCGACCAGCCTCGACACCTCTTCGGGCTTGGTCACATCGGCCTGTACCAGGATCGCGGTGCCGCCGGCCGCTTCGATCTCCGCCACGGTCGCCTGCGCGGCCTCGGCGTCGCTGCGATAATTGACCGCGACCCTGGCGCCTTCCGCCGCCAGCTGCAGCGAAACCGACTTGCCGATATCACGCCCGCCGCCGGTCACGATGGCGACCTTGTCCTTCAATTTCATGCTGGATCCTGCTTGGTCTGGAGAGTTGCGTCCGCGATGCGCGGCACGCCGCGCCCGAGGATCAGAATGGCGAGAAGCGCGAGCGGCACGATCGCCGCGGCCAGCGCGAAGATCGGCGCATAGCCTTGGGCAGTCATCACCGGCACCAGCCAGGTGGTGATCAGCGTGCCGGCCACCGCGGCGGTGCCGCTGATGCCGGCAAGGCTGCCGACCGCGCCACCGGCGAAATAGTCGCCCGGCATGGTCTGGATGTTGTTGATCGCCACCTGGAAGCCGAACAGGATCACTGCGATCAGCAGCACCGCCGCCAGCGGCGTCGATGCGCCGGCGGCAAGCAGCAGTGCCGGCAGCATGATCGCGCAGCCGATGGCGATGGCGAGCTTGCGCGCCGCCAGCGCGCTCCAGCCCCGGGCGATCAGCACGCCGGAGAACCAGCCGCCGAGGAGGCTGCCCAGCATCGCGCCGACGAACGGCACCCAGCCGAACATGCCGATCTGCTTCACGTCGAAGCCGAAGGTCTCGGCCAGGTAGATCGGCAGCCAGGAGACGAACAGCCACCAGACCGGATCGAGGAAGAAGCGCCCGAGCAGGATCGCCCAGCTCTGGCGGTAGCGCAGCAGCGCGAGCATGCCGGGCGCCGGCGCCGCGCTTTCCGGGGCGTCGGCCGCTGCGGGACGCGCGGCGATATGGGCGCGCTCCGCGTCGCTCAGCCAGGGATGGCGATCGGGATCGGCGCGATAGACGAACAGCCAGGGGATCAGCCAGACAAGGCCGAGCACGCCGACCAGCACGAAGGTCGCCCGCCAGCCGAACGCACCGTAGAGCGCGGCCACCGCCGGTGCGGCGATGATCGCGCCGATCGCGGCACCGGCATTGAAGATGCCCTGGGCGAAGGCACGCTCCTGCGGCGGGAACCACAAGGCATTGGCCTTGACCGCGCCCGGCCAATTGCCCGCCTCCGACACGCCGAGCGTGACGCGCAGGCAGAGCAGCGCCCCCAGCGAGCGGACGAGTGCATGGGCACCGATCGACACCGACCAGACGGCGATCGCGACGACGAAGCCGATCCGCGTCCCGATCCGGTCGAGCAGCTTGCCGAACAGCGACTGGCCAAAGGCATAGGCGACCATGAACATGGTCACGAGCAGCGCATAGTCCGCCTTGTCCGCGCCGATGTCCTTCGACACTGCCGGCCACATCACGGCGAGCGCGTTGCGATCGATATAGTTGATCACCGTGACCAGCCCGATCAGGCCGATGACGAGCCAGCGCAGGCCCTTGACCCTGGCCACGGCTCAGTTCCCCTTGCCCGTGTCGAACCGGGAGAAATGGCCCTTCCAGTCGAGCTTCCTGCCGTCGACCGTCGCCGAGTGCGCTGCGCCGGCATCGGCCGAGAAGGCGATGGCGAGCGTGATGCCGCGGCCGTCGGCGAGCCTGATCGTGATCACGTCCGCGTCGCCGGTGCGGACATGGGTGAAGCTCTTCACGCGGCTGTTGCTCGCGGTCGTCTTCTCTTCTCCCGCGTCGTAGTTGCCGTGCGGCTCGAGCAGGTTGACGAACTGGGCGCTGGCGGCCCCGGTCACCCGCTCGATCAGCAGCGGCTCGCGACGCAGGTTGAACCTGGGATCGTTCGCCCCGCTCTCGCCCAGGATAACGCTGGCGCCGGCCGGCGCGAGCATGCGGTAGGTGTAGAAGCGATTGTCGTTGATCCAGGTGATCGCGCCATTGTCCGCGCCCGGCGTGCCGGTCGCGTCGACCCAGATGTGCTGATAGCCATTCGCCTTGCCCAGCACCGGCCGCTCCGCGGCATTCGACTGGAGCGGGAAGCCGATCGCAGTGATCTGGCCGGCATAATGGAGCGGCAGGTCATAGGTGGCGGGCTTGTCGCCGGTCACGTCGAGCAGGTCGACGATCATCGGGCTCTCGATGCCGTCCACCGGCAGCTGGACCAGCGTGCGGCGATAGCGCACCCCGGGATAGGCGCCGGTCATCTCGGCGGTGCTCACGGTGGCCTGGGGCGTACTTGCCCAGAACAGCTGCTTCGGCGCGAGCGTGTCGCCCAGCTTCCACTTGCCGCCGAAATTGCTGGTCTCGTTCACCACCAGCGTGTTGTGGGCGACGGTCTGCTTCGCCCAGCTTTCGTTTTCCTTGAGGTAGCGCCCGCCGTCCTTGCTCTCGACGTTGAGGAAGCGTGCCGCGCCATAATCGGTCACGATGGCATGGCCGTTGTCGTAGAGGATCCAGTTCAGCTTGTCGAAATGGCCATGGCCCATGCCCATCGCCGCATTCTTGGCGACGAGCACCTGGTCGGTGTCGGCCGGCCCCGAGCGCATGATGGCGAGACCGCCCATGTCGCCCCCGGGCCCGTCGCTGAGGAACTGCGAGGCGAAGGGGAAAGGCTGGGCCTTCCCCGCCGCCAGGTCGCGCGCCACCATCAGGCCGTCGGGCGTCAGCACGGTGCGGCCCTGCCATTTGGCGATCGAGAGCAGCGCCGGGTCCCGGGTCGCTTCATAGCCGATCGCCACCGATTGATAGAGCTCGTCGGTCTTCAGGCTCTTGTCCGGCATCGCGTCGTTGAACGGGAAGAAATAGCCGCCATGGGTCGTCTGGATCGAAGTCCGGATCGCCTTCAGCAACACCCCGTCGCGGTGCTGGAAGATCTTCAATTCGGGCTGGTTCGCCGCGATGAAGCGCGCGAACAGCACGAAGGGCAGCATCGCGTAGCGCTGGTAATAGGGCCCTTCGACATAATAGCCGTCGGGCGAGAAGAGCTGGTCGATCTGCGCCAGGAAGCCGAACTTGCCGTCGCGCTTCAGGCCCTTCAGCGCCACCGCGACGAAATCCTGGTCGCGCAGCGTATAGCCGATCATGCCCACCGCGGCGCAGGCCCAGGTGGCATGGTTGTGGATCTGGTCGAACTCCTCGGCCTGGCCGGCCGACAGGAAGCGCGCCATCGGGCGGAATAGCTTGTCGTCGATCGTCGCGCGATCGGCCGCGCTCAGCGTATCCCGGATCGCGTCATAGCCCTGCACGGCATAGACCGCCCACACCGCGTCGTTGAGGCTCTGCCAGAACAGCCGGCCCGGGCGCTGGTCGCTCGCCGCCGGATGGTTGCCGAGCGTCGGGTAGAGCCTGGCATATTCGAGCAGTTCCGCCCTGGCGAAATCGGCATAGCGCTGCTCGCCGGTGATGCGGAAGAGGAGCCCCGCGCCATAGATGGCGGTGTAGTTCCGCTTGTGCTGCTCATGCGTGTAGCCGCCGCCCGGATCCTTGGGCACCGGCACGACCATGCCGGCCTTGATCGCCTTGTCGACTTCGCGGCGAACGCGCTTCAGCTCGGCGGCGAACAGCGGATAGGCCGTGGCCTCCGTCGCGGTCGCCGCCATCTCGGAAGCGCGAAACAGCGTGGGCTGCGCACCCGGCGCGGTCTGGGCAATGGCGGGCGTGCCGAGCAGATAGGTGCCGGCGAGAAGAAACGCGAAACGAGTCATCAATGGTTTCCCGGAAGCGGCGAGGCCGCGGGCTTGGCGTACCAGGAGACACCCGTCTCCTCGCGTGCGATGGGCTTGAGCGTGCGATCGGCACCCGTCTTCGCCAGCGCCGGATCGGTCGGATAGAGCAGGCCGTTGGCGGCGCGCGCGAGCGTCACCTGGCGGCGGTCCATCGCGATGGGCAGGGCGGCCGGGCCGGTCGCGGACAGGACGTTGCCGGCAAAGCCGATCCCCGCAATGTCCGCCCTGGCGACGAAGGGATCGCCGCGCCTGGCATTGACGAAGAGATTGTCCAGGAACCGGGTCGAGATCGGCGGCAGCGACAGCTCCTCGCTCGCGCCATTGCCCAGCGTCACCGTCGCCGCGTCGATCACGCTGTTGCGCGCGACCAGCGCATCCTCGACCCGGGCATAGCGGTTGAGCGGCGAATTGGGCACGCCGTTCATCAGCGAGATCGCGCTGTACGGCCCTTCGCCGGCCAACCCCTCCAGATAGTTGTTCCGCACAATCTGGTGGCGGTTGATCACGCGGATGCCGCCGGTGCGCTTCACGCCGTTGCCGAAGAAGACATTGTCCTCGATGCGGTTGCCATGCCCATGGCGCATCACGAACGCGCCCTGGCTCTCGACCACGGTGTTGCGCCGGACGATGTTCGCGCCCGACTTGATCGAGACGATCTCGGCCTCGCCGTCGCAGCGCTCGAAATAATTGTCCTCGACCACCGTGAACGAATCGCTCTGCGATTCCTGGCTGGTGCCGATGCGGATGGTCTCGCCGCCATTCTCGCCGAGCGGCGGACGCGGGCCGAAATAATTGTGATCGATGCGGTGATGGTTATCGAGCGGCGCGTTCGCCGCGCGCACCACGACGAGCATCGCCCCGCCATGCGCCTTACCGGCGAAGTGCGAATGATCGACTCGGTTGTTCCGCCCATGGAGCGCCACCCAGTGATCGGTCCGGGCCGCGTCGGGCGGGCCATAGCCGTCGACCACCACGCCGGTCAGCCGCGAATTCTCCGCCCAGCGCTTCGCCCCGTCGCGAAAGGCGATCAGTTCCTCGTCGCCGCCATGGCCGCCCTTGAAGACGAGGCTCGACACGACAAGCCAGGTGCCCGCCATGCGCAAGCTCGATCGACCGGTGAGGATCACCTTGCCCGGCGTCTCCGCCGTCAGCGTGATCGGCTTGTCCGCCTGGCCCATGCCCGAGAGGCGCACCGCGAAATCGCGCCATTCGCCATCGGCGAGCACGATGCGGTCGCCCGGCGCCAGCATCTTCGCCGCGGCGGCATATTCCTGCTGATCATGGACGAGCATGTCCCGCGCGGCCGCCGGAAGGGCGGAAAGCGCAACCATGATCATCGACAGCGCCCAGGGTCGCAACGGATCCTCCCCACCGGCTCTGATGGCCGATGTGAGTGGACTACCAGTCGGGATCGTTATGCGCAAGCCAATTTGAATACCAATTTACTGGACCAGAAATGGCATAGTGGTTCTATACCATGATGGTCAGCCCCGAACGTGCCCGGCGAAGAGCGGCGCCAGCGTCACCGCGCCGGCACCGAGCAGGATCGCGGCCACCGCCGGTTCCAGTTCGTCGGCGAGCCAGAAATAGGCCGCCGCGCCCGCCGCCGCGGCAAGGGCCAGCCCCGCCAGCAACGATGCCGCGCGCAGCAGCGGACCGGCGCGGCGCGGCCAGCCGTCGACGATCCGGCGAACCCGATCCAGCGTCGCGGCCGAGAAGCCCGCAGCCTCGGCACGCATGGCCTCGCCGGCATCGATCGCCGCGCCTTCGAGCCGGTACAGGATGGCGAAGCGGCGAAGCGCCTCCAGCCGTGGGTTGGCCAGGCCGGATACCCGGCGCGAGCCGAACAGCATCGCCCCCAGCCGTTCGATCCGGTGCGGCGCGCGCAACGAGGCGCGGCCGTCCGCCTGGGAAAGCTGGAGCGTGCGCAATTCGAGCGCACTCAGCACGGCCTCGGCCGGCACGGCGCCGGCCATGCCTTCCAGCAGCGCGGCGCGGCTATCGAGATATGCCATTGCAAATTCTCCTGTTCGACGAGCCGCTATCTAGGTGCGGTGCGGGCGCGGGATTAGTCGCGCGCGCGGCATCGCAAGGTTTCCGCAAATGCAACGATCCCCAGACGGAGCGACGCCGCGCCGCCCGCAAGCGCCCGCGACGGCCAGTCGGTCCGGAAGCGGGACAAAAGAACTTGATACCTTATATCATCGCGATTACCGCGGCGCAGCAAGTTTCATGGTTCGGGAAGATTCGTCGATGTTGCGTCCGCTGCTGCTTGGTTCCGCCGCCCTGCTCGCCCTGCCCGCCTATGCCCAGAGCGACATGGGCGGCACGGTGGCCGCGGCGCCGGCGAGCGACACCGGCAGCTCCGCGACGGCCCCGCAGGATCATGACCAGCCGGGCGCCCAGATCGTCGTCACCGGCACCCGCGCCCGCAACACCGCCGATGTGCTGGGCGGCACCACTGTCCTGGCCAAGGACGAACTCACCCGCGACCTGCGCCCGACGATCGGCGAGACCCTGGCCCAGCAGCCCGGCGTCTCGGCCTCGTCGTTCGGCCCCAATGCCTCGCGCCCGGTGCTGCGCGGCTTCATCGGCGCCCGCGCGCCGCTGCTTACCGACGGCATCGGCAGCATCGACGTGTCGAACACCTCGGCCGATCACGCGCCGATCATCAACCCGCTCACCGCCGACCGCATCGAAGTGCTGCGCGGGCCGACCGCGCTGATCTTCGGCCCCTCGGCGATCGGCGGCGTGGTCAACGTCATCGACAGCCGCATTCCGCGCCACATGCCCCAGGAAGCGATCCATTTCGACGGAATCGCCAGCTATGGCAGCGCCGCGGACGAGCGCTCGGTCTCGGGCGCGGCGGACGTGCCGGTGACGCGCAAGATCGTGCTCCACGCCGATGGCAGCTTCTCGCAGACCGGCGACCAGCGCACCGGCGGCTATGTCCTGTCGCCCGCGCTCCGCGCCCAGGCCGCGGCGAGCGCCGATCCCGCGATCCAGGACCTGGCCGACCTCAAGGGCAAGGTGCCCAACACCGCCGCCAAGACCTGGGACGTGGCCGGCGGCGCCGCGATCATCGACGGCAACAACAATCTCGGCTTCTCGGTGAGCCATTTCGACACTTTCTACGGCGTGCCGATCCGCTACTCGCTCGATCCGTCGATCGAGGCCGAGCAGGTGCGCCTCCATGCGCAGCAGACCCGCGTCGACATCCGTGGCGAAGTCGACACCGGCGGCGGCATCTTCAAGCAGATCCGCACGCGCCTGGCCGCGGCCGACTATAAGCATTCGGAGATCGCGGAGGACGGCGCCGTCGGCACCACCTTCTACAATCAGGGCTATGAGGGCCGGCTAGAACTGGTCCAGGCCGCGCGCGGCGGCTGGGAAGGCATGATCGGCGGCCAGTTCTCGCTGCGCGACATGCATGTGGTCGGCGACGAGAAGTTCCTGCCCAAGAATTCGGCGCAGCAATTCGGCCTGTTCACGCTCCAGTCGCTCGACATGGGCCCGTTCAAGGCGGAGGCGGCGGCGCGCTTCGAGCACAATAATCTGAGCGCCCAGGCCGATGCCGATATCGGCAACCCGGCCTATAAGCGCAGCTTCGACAGCTTCTCCGCCTCGCTCGGCGCCAGCTATGCGGTGGCCCAGGGCATGCGCTTCGGCATCAACGTCTCGCGCGCCGAGCGGGCACCGACCCCGGAGGAGCTGTTCGCCAACGGTCCGCACGCCGGCACCCAGGCTTTCGAGATCGGCAATCCGAACTTCGGCACCGAGAAGAGCTGGGGCGTCGAGGCGACCTTCAAGGGCTCGGGCGACGGCTTCGCCTTCTCGACCGCGGCCTATTACAACTGGTTCACCGGCTATATCTACGACACGCCGACCGGCGCGACGCGGGACGACCTGCCGGTGTTCCAGTATAATCAGGCGAATGCCCGCTATTACGGCTTCGAGGCCGAGGGCTCGTTCCGCCTCGCGACGGTGAAGGACTTCACGATCAACGCCACCGCGCTGGCCGACTATGTCCATGCCGAGATCGTCGGCACCGGCCCGGCGCCGCGCATTCCGCCGCTGCGCATCAATGGCGGGCTCGAGGCGACCTCGGATCGCTTCACGCTTCGCGGCGAAGTGGAGCATGTGTTCGACCAGACGCGCATCTCGGCCTTCGAGACGCCGACCGATGGCTTTACCTTCGTCAACGCTTCGATCTCGTGGAAACCCTGGGGCGCCGGCTCGAACACCAGCCTGCAGCTCTCCGCGAACAACATCTTCGACGTCGAGGCGCGCCGTGCCGCCAGCGTGCTGAAGGACTATGCGCCCCTGCCCGGCCGCGACATCCGCGTGACCGCGCGCATCCAGATCTAGAGCCAATCGACATTCAGGCCAAGGGAGTGGTTTGGCAGGCCGGAACACTCCGAACCAACCTTCTTCGTCACCCTGAACTTGTTTCAGGGTCCAACGTGCCGCCAGCGGTATCGCTGGTGGAGAATTGGATGCTGAAACGAGTTCAGCATGACGGAGTGGAGAGGGGGAGGATTGGTTGAATGTCGATACGCCTTGGCCCCTCCCCACCTGATCGCCGCCATCCCCGCCTTCGCGGGAATGACGGAATTGAAGTTGGGCCGGATCATTGCATCGCGCCTCTCGTTACGCGATCCAATGCCGATGCATCCCGCCCCCGAAGCCCCGCCCGCTTCCCGCCGCCTGCCCTGGCCGGTCCTCGCCGCGGCGGGCCTCGCGCTGTTCCTCCTGGCGCTGCTCTGGTTCGGGCACGAACTGGTCGAGGGCGACGGCGCGGCCATGGACCGTGCGATCATGCTGGCAATGCGGACGGACGGACATCCGATCGGCCCAGCCTGGCTGCCCTCGGCGGTCCGCGACGTGACCGCGCTGGGCAGCACCACGGTGCTGAGCTTCCTCGTGCTGGTCGGCGCGATCTTCCTCTGGCTCGCCGGCCGGCTGCGCACCGCGCTCCTCCTCGTCGGCGCGACCGCGCTCGGCTCGCTCACCGTGGAGACGATCAAGGCACTGGTCAGCCGTTCGCGGCCCGACCTGGTCGGGCGGCTGATGGAGGAAACCTCGAAGAGCTTCCCCAGCGGCCATGCCGCGCTGAGCGCGATCGTCTACCTCACGCTCGCCACCCTGCTCTTCCCGGTATTGCCCGATCGCCGCATCCGCGCCTTCGTGCTCGTCGTCGCGCTGGTCCTCACCCTGTCGGTGGGGATCAGCCGGGTCTATCTGGGCGTGCACTGGCCGAGCGACGTCGCCGCCGGCTGGGCGTTCGGCGGCGTCTGGGCGATGCTGTGGTGGCGGATCGAGCTGGCGCTGCTCCGGCGCCCTCAGCCCTGACGCTCGGCCAGCTTGCGCTCCCACGCGAGCGCATCCTTGACGATGCCTTCGAGATCGTCGTGCCGCGGCCGCCAGGGCAGCGCCGCCAGGATCGCGCCATTGTCCGCGATCAGCGCATCGGGATCGCCCGCGCGGCGCCCTTCCAGCCTGCGCTCGATCGTTACATTGGTAACCCGGTCGACCGCGTCGAGCACCTGGAGCACCGAGAAGCCGCGGCCATAGCCGGCGTTGAGGATGTGGCTCTCGCCCGGTCGCGCGATCAGCAGGTCGAGCGCATCGACATGCGCGGCGGCCAGGTCGCTGACATGGATATAGTCGCGCACGCCGGTGCCGTCGGGCGTATCGAAATCGGTGCCGAAGACCGAGACATGGCCGCGCTTGCCCGTAGCCGCCTCGACCGCGACCTTGATCAGATGCGTCGCCCCCGCGGTCGACTGGCCGGAGCGGCCCTGCGGATCGGCACCGGCAACGTTGAAATAGCGCAGCGCCGCATAGTTGATCGGATGCGCCGCGGCGACATCGCCCAGCATGATCTCGGTCATCAGCTTGGACATGCCATAGGGGTTGATCGGCCGCTTCGGGCTGTCCTCGCGCACCGGCACGACCTCGGGGATGCCATAGGTCGCGGCGGTGGAGGAGAAGATGAAGTGCCTCACTCCTTCGGCCACCGCGCTTTCGATCAGCGCGCGGCTGGCCGCGGTGTTGTTGCGATAATATTTGAGCGGATCCGTCACGCTCTCGGGCACCACCACGGAACCGGCGAAATGCATGATCGCGATCACGCCATGCGCGCGGATCGCGGCGCGGACCGCCGCATCGTCCTCGATGCCGGCCACCACCAGCGCGGCACGCGGATCGACCGCCCAGTCGAAGCCGGTGACGAGATTGTCGACCACCACGACCTTCCAGCCGGCATCGAGCAGCGCCAGCACGGCATGGCTGCCGATATAGCCTGCCCCACCCGTCACCAGCACCGTGCCTTCGCGCATCTTCGACCTCATCCCTTTGCTCGGGCCTCGCTCAATCCTATCTTTGCGCCGATAGCAAGGAGTTCACGATGACCATCGAGACCGCAACGCTGGCCGGGGGCTGTTTCTGGTGCACCGAGGCCGTGTTCAACGACGTGATCGGCGTGCAGTCGGTCGAAAGCGGCTATATCGGGGGGACCAGGGAGAACCCGACCTACAAGCAAGTCTGCTCGGGCGAGACCGGCCATGCCGAGGCGATCCGGATAGGCTTCGATACCGACCAGATCAGCTATGGCGAGATTCTCGACATCTTCCTGGCGACGCACGACCCGACCCAGCTCAACCGCCAGGGCAACGATATCGGCACCCAGTATCGCTCGGCGATCTTCCCGCATTCGGCCGAGCAGGAACGCGAGGCGCTGGACGCGATCGACCGGGCCCGTCCCGACTGGCCCGAGCCGATCGTCACCGCGATCGAGCCGCTCGGCCAATGGTGGCCGGCCGAGGACTATCACCAGGAATATTGGCAGGGCGACGGCCAGCGGAACCCCTATTGCCTGGCCGTGATCCCGCCCAAGCTGCGCAAGCTCCGCAAGAGCTTCGCCGCCCGGAGCAAGGAAGGCGCGACGGCCTGACCCGAACGATCCTCCCCCGGTTTCGCCCGGGGGAGGATTTCCCGAATCACTCCGCCGGCAGCGCTTCGCCTTCGATCGGCGGACGCTTGCCCGCCTCGGCGCCGAGCGCCTTGTAGACGAAGCCGCCGAGCAGCCCGCCCGCGATCGGCGCGATCCAGAACCAGACGAGCTGCTGCAGCGCGATGCCGCCCTCGAGCAGGGCCGGGCCGGTCGAGCGCGCCGGGTTGACCGAAGTGTTGGTGACGGGAATCGAGATCAGGTGGATCAGCGTCAGCGCCAGCCCGATCGCGATCGGCGCGAAGCCGGCCGGGGCGCGGCTGTCGGTCGATCCCATGATCACCATCAGGAACATGAAGGTCAGCACGACTTCGATCGCCATGCCCGATTCGAACGAGAAATGGCCGGGCGAATGCGCGCCGAAGCCGTTGGACGCCAGACCGCCGGCAAAGCCCGGCCCGCCGCTCGCGATGTACCAGAGCAGCCCGGCGCCGATCACCGCGCCGATCACCTGTGCGATCACGTAGAGCGGGATGTCCTTGGCCGGGAAGCGGCCGCCGGCCCACAGGCCGAAGGTGACGGCCGGATTGAGATGGCAGCCCGAGATATGGCCGATCGAATAGGCCATGGTGAGCACGGTGAGGCCGAAGGCCAGGCTGACGCCCGCCAGCCCGATACCGACATCGGGGAACGCAGCGGCAAGCACGGCACTGCCGCATCCGCCGAAAACGAGCCAGAACGTGCCGATCAGTTCGGCGAGCCCGCGTTGCACATTGCTCATGATATTGCCCTCCTGCTGTTTCCGGTCTCTCTCCCAACCCCCCAGACCTGCGCAGATTTGTAGGTCTTCCGCGCGGCGAATGCAAAGCGATGCGGATCGCGGTTGCGGCACGGCGGCGGCTGTGGTGAGGGAAAGGCGATGACGCTTCCCGATCGCAGCTTCGCCGCCTTCCTGTTCGACATGGACGGCACGCTCGTGAACAGCCTGGCCGTGGTCGACCGGGTGTGGCGCGCCTGGGCGGCCCGGCACGGCATCGCGGCCGATCCGCTGATGGCAGCCCTGCACGGCGTCCGCGCGATCGAGACGATCCGCCGCTTCGCGCCCGCCGGAGTGGATGCCGAAGCGGAGACGGAGGCGCTCACCCAGGCCGAGATCGACGATGTCGACGGCCTGGCGGAGATCGCCGGGGCCGCGGCATTCCTCTCCCGCCTGCCCGCGGATCGCTGGGCGCTGGTCACCTCGGCGCCGCGCGCGCTGGCGCTGCGCCGGCTGGCGGCGGCGGGCGTGGCGCTGCCCGAGGTGGTGATCACCGCCGAGGACGTGGCGCACGGCAAGCCTGCCCCCGACTGCTTCCTCGCCGCCGCCGAGCGGCTCGGCGTCGCCATCGGCGATTGCCTGGTGTGGGAAGACAGCCCCGCCGGCATCGCCGCCGCCGACGCGGCCGGAGCCGCAGCGATCGTGATCACCGAGACGCATCACGGCGCGCTCGACACGGTGCATCCGATGCGGGCCGACTATCGGGGCCTCGACGTCGAGACCGATGCGCGGGGCTGGCTGCGGCTGGTCGCCGGCTAGGACGGGTCGACCTTCGGAAATCCTCCTCCGAGAGAGGAGGATCGATGCCGGACCTAGTGCGCGGCGCGGCGCAGCCGGTCGTTGATCGCGACGCCGATGCCCGACTCGGGGATCGGCGCCACGGCGATGGCTGGCGCGCCGCTCGCATCGGCGCGGTGCAGCGCGTCGAACAGGTTCGCAGCCGCTTCGGCAAGGTCGCCGCCGGCGGACAAGGTCTCGGCCCCGGTGATCGCGCCGAAGCCGATCAGATACTCGCCGTCCTTCGCCTCGGTCGCGTTCAGCCGCAGTGGCTTGGACGGCGCATAATGGCTGTCGAGCTGGCCCGGCGCGGTGATCCTGCCGTCCGGCACGGCGATCGCGAGGCCGAGATCCTCGGCGCCGAGCGGCCCCGGGCGCAGGATCCGCTCGCCCATCACGATCGTCGACTCCACGCCTGCCGGAGTCGCGCCGTCGTCGATCACCAGCGGGATCCGCCCCGCGAGGCTCCGGGCGACATGCTCGGCCCGGGTGGGGCTGATCGCGCCGCTGGCATTGGCCGAAGGCGCGGCCAGCGGCGTGCCGCTTGCCGCCAGCAAGGCCTGCATCGCCCGGTGGCGCGGCACCCGGATCGCGATCGTGTCGAGCCCGGCGGTGACCAGCGAGGCGATGCCGGCATCCGGGCGCACCGGCAGCACCAGGGTGAGCGGCCCCGGCCAGAAGCGCGCCGCGAGATCGCGCGCGCGATCGTCGAAGACCGCGATCCGCTCGGCGGTGGCAAGGTCCGGCACATGGACGATCAGCGGATTGAAGCTCGGCCGCCCCTTGGCGGCATAGATGCCGGCCACCGCGCGCGAATCGGTGGCGTCGGCGGCGAGCCCGTAGACGGTCTCGGTGGGTATCGCGACGCATTCGCCGGCGCGAATCAGCGCGGCCGCCTCGGCGATCGCGGCCATGCCGTAGGGTAAGATGCGCGGATTTGTCGGGCTCACGCCCCGCGAGCTATACGGCGCGAAACCAGACCACAAGAGAGGCCCCATGTTCACTCCCGCCACCGCCGACCAGCGCTTCGTGCTCGAGACCATCGTCCGCCTGGGCGAGATCAGCGAGGAGGCGGGGGAGATGACCGACGCGGTGCTGGAGGGCGCCGGTGCGTTCGCGGCGGGCGAATGGGCGCCGCTCGAGCGGGAGGGCGACACCAGCGGCCCGAAATGGACGCCGGAGGGCGTGAAGATGCCGGCCGGATTCGCGGATGCGTACCAGGCCTATGTCGAGGGCGGCTGGGGCACGATCGGCTCGCCTGTCGAGCATGGCGGCCAGGGCCTGCCGGTGAGCCTGTCGATCGCGGTGCTGGAGACGCTGGGTACGGCGAACATGGGCTTCGCGCTGGCGCCGATCCTCACCGTCGGCGCGGTGGAGGCGCTGATGCACCACGGCACGCCCGAGCAGCAGGCGGCCTATCTCCCCCACCTCTCGACCGGTGCCTGGACGGGCACGATGAACCTCACCGAGCCGCAGGCGGGCTCGGACGTCGGCGCGCTCAAGACCCGCGCCGAGCCGGCCGGGAACGGCAAGTGGAAGATCAAGGGCACCAAGATCTTCATCAGCTTCGGCGATCACGACATGGCCGAGAACATCGTCCATCTCGTCCTTGCCCGCACGCCGGGCGCGCCCGCCGGCACCCGGGGCATCTCGCTGTTCCTGGTGCCGAAATACCGGCTGGGCGAAGACGGCACGCCGGGCGAATTCAACGACGTCCGCACCGTCTCGATCGAGCACAAGATGGGGCTGCACGCCTCGCCCACCTGCGTGCTGAGCTTCGGCGACCATGACGATTGCATCGGCGAGCTGGTCGGCCCCGAGCTGGGCGGCATCCGGGCGATGTTCACGATGATGAACAATGCCCGGCTCAATGTCGGCCTGCAGGGCGTGCAGGTGGCCGAGCGCGCCACCCAGCGCGCCGTCGCCTATGCCCGCGAGCGCGTGCAGGGCTATCGCGGCGGCGAACAGGTCGCGATCGTCGAACATCCCGATGTCCGCCGCATGCTGCTGCGGATGAAGGCGCAGACCCAGGCGGCACGGGCCCTGGTCTATTACGCCTTCGGCCAGCTCGACCGGGCGCGGGCCGGCGATGCCGCAGCGGAGAGGCGCGTCGAGCTGCTGACTCCGCTCGCCAAGGCGCATGGCACCGATCTCGGCAACGAAGTCGCCAGCCTGGGCGTCCAGGTCCATGGCGGCATGGGCTATATCGAGGAGACGGGTGCCGCCCAGCATTTCCGCGACGCCCGCATCACGCCGATCTATGAAGGCACCAACGGCATCCAGGCCGCCGACCTGGTCGGGCGCAAGCTGTCGATGGACAATGGCGGGACGCTGCTCGGCTTGCTTGGCGAGATGCGCGAGGACGCCGAGGACATCGGCCTGCTCAACCTGATCGACGCGTGCGAGGACGTCGCCCGCAACCTGCTGGGAAGCGAGACGGATGACCGGTTGGCTGCCAGCTACCCGTTCCTGACGATGCTCTCGACGGCGGTATGCGGCTGGCTGATGGAAGCGAGCGGCCGCGCCGCCGCGCGCAGCGAGGGCGATCCCGCGTTCCTGAAGATGAAGCAGGCCGCCGCGCGCTTCTATGTCGCGCAGATCGTGCCCGAGGCGATGGGGCTCAAGCCGGCGGCCATGGCCAAGGCGGAAATGCTCTACGCGATCGATGCCGAGGGCTTCGCCGCGTAGAGCTTCCCCCTTTAGAGCGTGGGAGCATAGCGGAAGCCCGCGGACAACTCGCCGGATATTGGCGCCGAATTGGCTGGATTTACAATGCGATCCCGAACCAGCGCGCCAATGCCGCCTCGCCGGCGCGCGTGACTTCGAGCGCGCGCGTGCCCTGGCGGGGCCGCACCCAGCTGCGCGCGACGAAATGGCGGTAGAGCGCGGTGGCAGGCGCGCCGGCGAGATGCGGGCGGCGCTCGCTCCAGTCGAGGCAGGCGCGGCACGGCGCATCGAGTGCCGCCTCCGCGACGCCGAGCTCACCCAGCAGCGCCACGCCGGCGCCGGTGAGCGCCGCACCGTCGTGGCCGAGCACCAGCTGCCCGCGCTCCGCCATGCGCCCGGCGATCGCGACGGCGAGTTCGCCGGCGAGATGGTCGTAGCAGGTGCGCGCGCGGCGAAGGCCCGCGTCGCGCGGCCCGGTGACGGGGAGCGGGCGGCGCGACAGTTCCTCGGCGACGCTCATCACGCTCTCGACCATCTGCGCGACTCCGGACGAGGCGAGACGGAAATAGCGATGGCGGCCCTGCGCGGCAGGCGCGATCATTCCCGCCTCGGCAAGCCGGGCGAGATGCCCGCTCGCGGTCTGCGGAGTCACGCCGGCGAAGCGCGCCAGCTCGCCCGCGGTGAGCGCGCGACCATCCATCAGCGCGAACAGCATGTTGGCGCGCGCGGGATCGCCCATCAGCGCCGCGGTCTCGGCAAAGGCGGAAATGCGCTGCATGCGCGCATCATGCCCGTGCGGGCCGGGCAATGCTACGGCGCCGGCCGAAGCATCGTGCGCGCGCCGGACGGCAGAGGAACGGCGGAGGAGAAACCCGATGCTGACCTGCTTCATCCGCTACGAGATCGAGCCCTTCGGGGCGGAAGCCTTTGCCGAATATGCCCGCGCCTGGGGCCAGGCGATCCCGCGTTGCGGCGCCGACCTGATCGGCTATTTCGGTCCCGCCGAAGGCTCCGCGACGACGGCGTACGGCGTCTATGACATCGATTCGCTGGCCGCCTACGAGGCCTATCGCGCACGCCTGCGCGACGATCCGGCCGGCCGCGCCAATTATGATTTCGCCGCGCGCGAACGGTTCATCCGGCGCGAGGACAGGATCTTCCTCCGCCGCGTATCCGCGCCGCACGCGCCGCTGGTGCGGCCGTGATCGCCGTGCTGTTCGAAGCCTGGCCGGCGGAAGGCCAGGGCGATCGCTATCTCGCCCTCGCCGCCGCGCTCGGTTCGGAGCTGGCGGCGATCGACGGCTTTCTGGGGATCGAGCGGTTCGAGAGCCTTGCCGAACCGGGCAAGCTGCTGTCGCTTTCCTGGTGGCGCGACGAAGCCGCGATCGCCGCCTGGCGCGGCTTCGGCCCGCATCGCGCGGCGCAGGCCGAAGGGCGTGCGGCGATCTTCCGCGACTATCGGATCAGAGTCGCGACGGTCGTGCGCGGCTATGGCATGCACGACCGCGCCGGTCAGTTGTAGCGGCTGCCGCCCGGATCGGCACGGAAGCCGTTGTCGCCGCCCGCGCACCGCGCGTCCTCGGGATGCTTCTTGCAGAGCTTGCGCAGTTCCTTGCCCTCGCGCGCTTCCTGCTCGCGCATCTTGCGGCCATAGTTGCGATCGGCCTCGTCCTGGCTGGTGGTCGCCCAGTCGGCCGCCTTCGCGCCCGCCTTCACCGGCAAGGTGGCCACATCGACCACGGTCTTGGCGATGCAGCCGCCGCTGAACAGCGGCAGCATCGCGCAGATCGGAACCAGAAGCTTGCGCATAGAAATCCTCATCCCCCCGTCCGCGCGTGCGACCCCGCCGCCGCATCCCGCGCCTCGACACCGACATGCGGGAAATCGGTGAAGAAACCGTCCACGCCCAGCCCGATGAAGTACAGGATCTCGTCCTTCAGTCGACCATGGTCGACCGGATTTGCGCCGGAACGGTAGTCCGGCAGGAGGAAGAAGTTCTCCGCCCGGAACGTCCAGGGATGGAGCCTGAGCCCCGCCGCATGCGCATCGGCGACCAGCGTGGTGGCCGGGCCGGAGGCGGGCTGGATCATCGTCAGCTCCGGGCCGATGCCATAGGCATAGGCGGCCACCGCCTTCAGCCCGTCCGGCGTGGCCATCGCCTTGTAGCTGGGCTGCGCGCCGTCCGCCGGGCCGCCGCTCCCCGCCATCAGCTGGATCAGCCGTACCCGCGTCATCGTCTTGAGCTTCTTGAGATTGTCGACTTCGAACGACTGGATGAAGACCGGCGCGTCGGCACGATCCCAGCCCGCCGCCTTCAGCTTGTCGACCAGCCGCTGCTCGAGCGGCAGGCCGATCGAGGCGAAATAGGTCGGGTGCTTCGTCTCGGGATAGATGCCGATCGTCCGCCCCGTCTCCTTCGACGCGCGCTTCGCCAGGGCGATCACGTCGTCGAGCGTCGGAATCCCGGCCTGGCCGTCATATTTGGTGTTGCCCGGGCGAAGCTTGGGCAGCCGCTCCTTGGCGCGCAGCGTCTTCAGCTCGGCGAGCGTGAAATCCTCGGTGAACCAGCCGGTGAGCTTCTCGCCGTCGATCGTCTTGGTCGTCCTGCGCGCGGCGAACTCGGGATGGTCCGCCACGTCGGTCGTGTCGGCGATGTTGTTCTCGTGCCGGGCGACGAGCACGCCGTCCTTGGTCGGCACCAGATCGGGCTCGATGAAATCGGCCCCCTGCTCGATCGCGCGCTGATAGGAAAGCAGCGTGTGTTCGGGGCGCTCGCCCGAGGCGCCGCGATGCGCGATGACGATGACCTTGTCGGTTTTCCCATGCATCGCATGATCCTGCCCCAACGCGGCGCCCGGCACCATCAGCATCAGCGCCGCAATCAACGATCTCGTCACGAAACTCTCCCTTCGCTACGAAATCGGCCTAGGCTGCGGATGTGACGGTTGCGAGGCGATATGGCGGATAACGACAGCGTGCTCGCGGCGGCCCGCGCCTGGAAGGGCGAGCGGCTGGCGCTCGCCACGGTCGTCTCGACCTGGGGATCGGCGCCCCGGCCGGCCGGGAGCCATATGCTGGTCCACCAGGACGGCCGGTTCGAAGGCTCGGTCTCGGGCGGCTGCGTGGAGGCCGACATCCTCCAGACCGCCGCCGAGGTGATCGCCGGCGCGCCCGCGATGGTGAAGCATTATGGCGTTGCCGATCCGGCCGCGTGGGAAGTGGGCCTGCCCTGTGGCGGCGAGATCTCGGTGCTGGTCCAGCCGGTTTCGGCGCAGGGCTTCCCGCCGGAACTGTTCGACGCGATCGACGCGGCCCGGGCACGAGGCGCGCCGTTCGATATCGGCACCGACCTCGCCACCGGCCGGTCGGCGCAGGGCGCCGGCGGGTTCCGCAACCGCTACGATCCGCCACGCCGGCTGCTGATCGTCGGAGCCGTGCAGATCGCCCAGTCGCTGGCCGGCCTGGCGCGCGCGATCGGCATCCGCGCCCATGTCATCGATCCGCGCGGGAGATTTTTGACGCCCGAGCGTTTTCCCGGAGTGATGCTCGACGATCGCTGGCCAGACGAAGCCGTGACAGCCCTGCGCCCCGATCCGGCGACGGCGGTGGTGACGCTCAGCCACGATCCCAAGATCGACGACGCGGCGCTGGTCGCGGCCCTGCGTTTCCCGACCGGCTATGTCGCCGCGCTGGGTTCGCGCCGGAGCCATGCAGCGCGCCGGGAACGGCTGGCCGCCGCCGGGATCGCGCCGGCCGATCTCGATCGCATCCAGGGACCGGCCGGCCTTGCCATCGGCGCGATCGGCCCCGCCGAGATCGCCCTTTCCATCGCCGCAGCCATGGTGAAGACCTTCCATGATCACGCCTGAACAGACCGCCCTGATCCTGCTGGCCGCCGGCCGCTCGCGCCGCTTCAACGACGGCGACAAGCTTGCCGAGACATTCCTGGACAAGCCGCTCGCCTATCATGTGGTGACGGCGCTGGAGCGCATTCCCTTCCGGGCGCGGATCGCCGTCGTGTCCGCCACCACGCTCGATTTCGCCGCCCTGGGCTATGACGTGGTCGAGAACCCCGATCCCGCGCTCGGCCAGGCGCGCTCGCTCGGCTTCGGCGTGGCGCGGGCACGGGAACTGGGCTGCGAGGCGGTGCTCGTGGCGCTTGCCGACATGCCGCGGGTCACCGCCGCGCATGTCCACCGGCTGATGGACGCCGCCGACGGCGCGGCGACCATCGTCGCCTCTTCGGACGGCGTGCAGCCCATGCCGCCGGCCCTGTTCGGCAAGGACATGTTCCCCATGCTGATGCAGCTTGAGGGCGATCACGGTGCGCGCGACCTGATCCGGCGCGGCCATCACGTCATCGCCCCGCCTGCCGAACTGGTCGACATCGACACGCAGGAAGACCTGCGCGCCCTGCGCGAGCGCTACGGGCTGCGTACCGATGGCCTGCCCGGGCAGCCGCCCGCGCCCGTCACTCGTGACGAAGCGCGTCGATCGGATTGAGGCTGGCCGCGCGGCGTGCCGGGAAATAGCCGAACACCACGCCGATGATCGCCGAGATCGCAAAGGCGATCACGTTGATCTGCACGTCGAACAGAAAGGGCAGCGAGCCCAGCCACGACATCAGCGCCACCGCGAACTGCGCGATCAGCAGCCCGATGACGCCGCCCAGCATCGACAGCACCACCGCCTCGACCAGGAACTGCATCAGCACTTCGCTCGCCACCGCGCCGATGGCCAGGCGGATGCCGATCTCGCGCGTCCGCTCGGTCACCGACACCAGCATGATGTTCATGATGCCGATGCCGCCGACGATGAGGCTGATCATCGCCACCGCGGCGACGATCTGGGTGAGCAGCGTGGTGGTGCCGGTCAATGCCTGGCTGATCTGGGCGGTGTCGAAGATGTTGAAGTCGACATCCTTGCCGCCGGTGATGTTGCGGCGCTCGCGCAGCAGGTCGGTGATCGACGCCTGGACCTGGGCGCTGTCATAATCGGGATCGGTGCCGACCAGCATCAGCCGCACGTCGGGATTGCCGGTGAAGCGGCGCTGCACCTGCTTGATCGGCATGATGACCACATCGTCCTGGTCGCCGCCGAACCCGGCCTGGCCGCGCGTCTGGAGCACGCCGATCACGTCGCACGAGATGCCGTTGACCCGGATCCGGTCGCCAACGGCGCTGCCGCCGCGGAACAGGTTGGTCCGGATCGTGGTGCCGATGATGCACACCGCCTTGCCCGCCTGCTCCTCCGGTCGCGTCCAGTAGCGGCCCTCGATCAGCGGCCAGGGCTGG
Organism: Sphingomonas sp. IBVSS2; assembly: GCF_002127225.1. Taxonomy (GTDB): domain Bacteria; phylum Pseudomonadota; class Alphaproteobacteria; order Sphingomonadales; family Sphingomonadaceae; genus Sphingomonas. Next base: position 64,694 of record NZ_NFUR01000005.1, on the reverse strand, counting down.
ACCTGGAAATAGGCGTTGGTGGTGCCGTTGACCGTCGTCGACCAGTTGGCGCCGTTGTAGATCACCGTCGCGGTGGTCTGCGCCTGGGGCGCGACCGCAGTGACGCCGGCGACCTGGTCGCGGATCGCGGTGACGTCGTCCGCCTTGAAATCGGGCGGGCGCGGGCCGCCGCCGCCGCGGCCGAAGCCCTGGCCCGGACGGATCTGGAGGATGTTGGTGCCGAGCGCCGAGATCTGCTGCTGCACCGCCGCCGTGGTCGCCTTGCCGAGCGTCACCATGGTGACGACCGCGGCGACGCCGATGATGATGCCGAGCGTCGTCAGGAACGAGCGCAGCTTGTGGCGCAGGATCGACCGGATCGCGAGGATGAAGGTGGTGCCGAACATCAGTGCCCCACCGCCTCGCCCTGGCGATGCTTGTCCTCGATCCGCTCGACCAGCCCGTCCTTGAAATGGACGATGGTATGCGCGAACGCCGCCATGTCGGGCTCGTGCGTGACCATCAGCACGGTGATGCCGCTCGTCCTGTTGAGATCGGTGAGCAGTTCCATGATCTCCACCGACCGCTCCGAATCGAGGTTGCCGGTGGGCTCGTCGGCCAGCAGCACGGCGGGGCTGGTGACGATCGCCCTGGCGATGGCGACGCGCTGCTGCTGGCCGCCCGAGAGCTCGGCGGGGGTATGATCCCACCATTCCTTGAGCCCGACCTTGTCGAGCGCCGCCATCGCCGTCTCGCGGCGCTGCTGCTTGGCGTCGCCGCGATAGAGCAGCGGCAGCTCCACATTCTCGAGCGCGCTGGTGCGGGCGAGCAGGTTGAAGCCCTGGAAGACGAAGCCGAGATATTTGCGCCGCAGCAACGCGCGCTGGTCTCGCTCCAGCTTCTCGACATGCACGCCCTTGAACCGGAACTCGCCACTGGAAGGCACGTCGAGGCAGCCCAGGATGTTCATCGTCGTCGACTTGCCCGAGCCCGACGGCCCCATCACCGCGACGAAGTCGCCGGCCTGGATGTCGAGGTCGATGCCCTTCAGCGCCTGGAACTGCGTCGCCCCTTCGCCATAGCTCTTGGTGACGCCGCGCAGGCGGATCAGCGGTGCCTCACTGTCCGCCACGCTGGCCTCCGGCACCGCCGCCGCCCTGGCGCCGCTGCCCGCCGGAGCGGCGCTGTCCCGAGCTGCCGTCGGCGAGCTGGCCGGTGATGACCTTGTCGCCCGGTTTCAGATTGCCGCCGGTGATCTCGGTCACGGTGCCGTCGGTGCTGCCCGTCGTGACCGGCACCTCCTGCGGCTTGCCGTCGGCGCCGAGGATATAGACGCTCCGCTCGCCGGCACGGTCGCCGGTCGCCGTCTTCTGCTGCCCACCGCCACCGCCGCCGCCGCGCCGCGGGCGGCTGGGGACCAGCGCGCCGGCGATGCCGCCCTTCGCGCTGCCGCCGCTCGCGCCCTGGGCAGCGGCGGCCGGCGTGAAGCGCAGCGCCGCATTGGGCACGAGCAGCACGTTCTGGCGCGACATCGTCACGATGTCGGCAGTCGCGGTCATGCCGGGGCGCAGCTGCTGGTTCGCATTGGAGACCGACAGATCGGCGGCATAGGAAACCACCTGGTTCGCGGTGGTGCTCGAAGTCGAGGACGAGGACGAGGAACTGGCATCCTGCACCGACAGGTTGGAGCCCACCTCGACGCGGGTGATCTTCGCCGGGAAGGTCTTGCCCGGGAAGGCGTCGACGGTGAAGGTCGCGTCCTGCCCCTCGCGCACCTGGCCCACATCGGCCTCGTCGATCGCCACTTCCAGCTTCATCTGCGACAGGTCCTGCGCGATCACGAACAGCGTCGGCGTGTTGAACGAGGCGGCGACCGTCTGGCCGGGATCGATCTGGCGCGCCAGGATCACGCCGGTCACGGGCGAGCGGATGATCGCCCGCGTGCGCTGGATCTGAGCCGAGGACAGCTGGGCGCGGGCCGAAGTCACATTGGCATTGGCCGCGTTCAGATTGGCCAGCGCGCGATTGCGGTCGCCGACGGCGCCGTCCATCTCCGTCTTCGCGGGCACCTTGCCGCCCGAGAGCCGGCTGACTTCCTGGAAGCGCGCCAGCGTGGCGTTGCTCTGCTCCAGCGTCGCCCGCGCCTGGCCCACGGCCGCGATGTTCGCCGCGAGCGTCGCTGCGGCCTGCTTCACCTGATCGTCGATCTGCGACGGATCGATCAGCGCCAGCGGCTGGCCGGCCGTCACCCTGTCGTTGACGTCGGCCAGCACCTTCACGACCTGCCCCGACAGCTGCGAGCCCACGGTCACCTGGTTGGTCGGCGCCAGCTTGCCGGTGGCGGAGACGGTGACGGTCAGGTTGCCGCGCGCGACATCGTCGGTGGCGTATTTGACTTCGTTGCTGCCGCCGAAGAAGTGCCAGAGCAGCAGCGCCGCCAGCAGGACGCCGATGCCGATCAGGCCCCATTTGAGCCAGCGCCGCCACCAGGGACGCGGGGGCGTGCCCAGAAAGGCGTCGAGATTCTGGTTGGGATCAGTTGCCATTCGCGGTGCCGCCTGTGGTGGGAACGGTGGGGGTGACGCTCGGATCCCAGCCGCCGCCCAGCGCCTGGTAGAGCTGGATCAGCGCCGTCGCCGCGTCCGAGCGCGCCGAGACGACGCCGTTGCGCGCGGAGATCAGCGCGGACTCGGCCTGGTTGAGCGTCGTGAAATCGGTGAGGCCCGAACGATATTGCATGCGCGCCAGCAGCGCCTGGTTGCTCGACGCTTCCAGCGCGATCGCGAATTCCTGCCGGCGGCGCTGCGCCGTCTGCAGCGCGACGATCGCATTCTCGACATCCTCGAGACTGGTCAGCACGGTCGATTTATAGGCGAGGAACGCGCCGTCCGCGGCCGCTTCGGACGAACGGACCTGGCTGGCGCGGCGGCCACCGTCGAAGAGCGTCTGGGCGATGTTGGCGAAGAGGCGGCCGGTGATCACGTCGAAGATCGAGGAGAGCGCGGTGCTGCCCGCATCGATGCTGCCGCCGATCGACAGCTGGGGATAGAGTTGCGCGGCGGCGACGCCGATGTTCGCGGTGGCGGCGGCGAGGTTGCGCTCGGCGGCCCGCACGTCCGGCCGCTGGCGCAGCGTGTCGGCGGGAATGCCGGCGGCGACGCTCGCGGGGCCGGTGGGGATCGGCTTCACCGCCTCCATCTCGGCCTTGAGCGCGCCCGGCGCCTGGCCCGTCAGCACGCCCAGGCGCGAGACATAGCCGTTATAGCTCGCCTCGAGCGTCGGGATCGACGCGGCAAGCTGCGCCCGGCTCGCCCGCGCCTGTTCCTGGTCGAGCGAGGAGACCAGGCCCGCCTGCAGGCGCCAGCCGGCGATCTGGAGATTGTCGTCCGCGATCCCCAGGCTGTCGCGCGCATTGGCGATCTGCGCCTGGGCCACCCGCGCCAGGACATAGTTGCGCGCCGTCTCGGCCTCCGCGGAGATCAGCACGGTCGCGAGGTCATAGCCGCTCGCCGCATAGGACGCCCGCGCGCCCTCGACGCCGCGGCGCACCCCGCCGAACAGGTCGACCTGATAGTTCGCATCGGCGCCGAGCGAGAAGCTGGTCGCACCGCCCTGGGAGAAGCTCGTCACCGTGCCGTCGGGCAGCGTCGTGGTGCTGGAGCCGCCGCGCAGCGGCTCGCTGCGCGACACGCCGCCGGAGACGCTGAGGCTCGGAACCAGGTTCGCGCGCTGCTGGACCAGCGACTCCCGCGCCTGGCGGAGCCGGGTCACGGCCTGGGCCACGTCGAGATTCGCCGCCTGGGCACGCTGCACCAGGCTGGCCAGCATCGGATCGTCGAACCGGGTCCACCATTGGCTCAGGTCTTCCCGCGCCTTCTCTTCGGTGGAAACGGACCAGCCATCCGGCACGCCCAGCTCGGATGCGGCGCGCGGATGATAGTCCGGGCCCACCGCGCAGGCGGACAGCGACAGGGCGAGCAGGATGCTCGGGGTCAGCGGACGATTGGCCATGGCACTCTAGATGTTTCCAAAGCCGTTTCGGTTCCAGAAGAATATTGTCGCAGTCTGTCGCCAACCATGCCGGATCATGCGCGGAAACATATTCTGCGCTTGGCGTGGCGCGCGGGCTTGGGCAGAGAGGCCCCAATAAAGCGAGGAGCCCGTAGCGATGAGCGATACCATCAGCGTCCACCCCGTACCGGAAAGCTGGGCGCGCAGCGCCCGGGTGGATGCTGAAGGCTATGAGAAGCTCTACGGCATGAGCCTTGCCGATCCGGGCAGCTTCTGGCTCGAGCAATCGCGCCGGCTGGATTGGGTGAAGCGCCCGGAAATCGCGGGGGACTGGTCGTTCGAGGAGGCGGACTTCCGGATCAACTGGTTCGCGGACGGCAAGCTGAACGTATCGACCAACTGCGTGGACCGGCATCTCGCCAAGCGGGGCGACGCGATCGCGATCCTGTGGGAGCCGGACGCGCCGGAGGAAGCGCCGCGGCGCTACACCTATCGCCAGCTCCATGCCGAAGTCTGCCGCTTCGCCAACGTGCTGAAGGCCCAGGGCGTCCGCAAGGGGGACCGCGTCACCATCTACATGCCGATGATCCCCGAGGCGGCGTTCGCGCTGCTGGCCTGCGCGCGGATCGGCGCGATCCATTCGGTGGTGTTCGGCGGCTTTTCGCCGGAAGCGCTGGCGGGCCGCATCACCGATTGCGATTCGGCGGTGGTGATCACCGCCGACGAGGGCCGGCGCGGCGGCAAGAAGGTGCCGCTCAAGACCAATGTCGACGCGGCCGCCCAGCACGTCCGCTGCCTCGAAAAGGTGATCGTGGTGCAGGCCACCGGCGGCGACGTGCCGATGCAGGAAGGCCGCGACATCTGGTATCACATGGCCGCCGCGGACGTTCCCGCCGACTGCCCGGCCGAGCCGATGGGCGCCGAGGACCCGCTGTTCATCCTCTACACCTCGGGCTCGACCGGCAAGCCCAAGGGCGTGCTCCATTCCTCGGGCGGCTATCTGCTCTGGGCCAGCCTGACCCACGAACTGGTCTTCGACTATCGCCCCGGCCAGGTCTATTGGTGCGCGGCGGACATCGGCTGGGTCACCGGGCACAGCTATATCGTCTATGGCCCGCTGGCGAACGGCGGCACCACGCTGATGTTCGAAGGCGTGCCCAACTGGCCCGATGCCAGCCGCATCTGGCAGGTGGTCGACCGCCACAAGGTCGAGATCCTCTACACCGCCCCTACCGCCTTGCGCGCGCTGATGCGCGAGGGCGACCAATATGTCGCCAGCACCTCGCGCCAGTCGCTCAAGCTGCTGGGCACGGTGGGCGAGCCGATCAATCCCGAGGCATGGCGCTGGTATTACGACGTGGTCGGCGAGGGCCGCTGCCCGATCGTCGACACCTGGTGGCAGACCGAGACCGGCGGCCACATGATCACCCCGCTGCCCGGCGCGACTCCGCTCAAGCCCGGTTCGGCCACCCGGCCCTTCCCCGGCGTAGACCCGCAGATCGTCGACGGCGAGGGCAATGTCCTCCACGGCGCGACCGAGGGGAACCTCGTCATCGCGCGCAGCTGGCCGGGGCAGATGCGCACCGTCTGGGGCGATCATGCGCGCTTCTTCCAGACCTATTTCACCACCTATCGCGGCAAATATTTCACCGGCGACGGCTGCCGGCGCGACGCGGACGGCTATTACTGGATCACCGGCCGGGTCGACGACGTGATCAACGTCTCGGGCCACCGCATGGGCACCGCCGAGGTGGAGAGCGCGCTGGTGCTCCACCCCAAGGTGGCGGAGGCCGCGGTGGTCGGCATGCCGCACGACATCAAGGGCCAGGGCATCTATGCCTATGTCACGCTCAACGCGAACTGCACCGCCGACGAGGCGCTGCGCGCCGAGCTGACCAAGTGGGTGCGCACCGAGATCGGCCCGATCGCCACGCCCGACGCGCTCCAGTTCGCCCCCGGCCTGCCCAAGACGCGCTCCGGCAAGATCATGCGCCGCATCCTGCGCAAGATCGCCGAGGGCGACGTCTCGTCGCTGGGTGACACCTCGACGCTCGCCGATCCGTCGGTGGTCGACGACCTGGTGAAGAATCGGGTGGGATGAACGGGGATCGCATCCGGATCGTCGAGGGGGACATCACGCGCCTCGACGTGGATGCGATCGTCAACGCCGCCAACACGTCGCTGCTCGGCGGCGGGGGCGTGGACGGCGCGATCCACCGTGCGGCCGGGCCCGAACTGCTCGACGCGTGCCGCAAGCTGCGGTCGCTCGGCGGCTGCAAGACCGGCGATGCCAAGCTCACCAAGGGCTACCGCCTCCCCGCCCGGCACATCATCCACACCGTCGGCCCGGTCTGGCAAGGCGGCGACAAGGGCGAGCCCGAACTGCTCGCCAGCTGCTATCGCCGCTGCTTCGAGATCGCCCGCGCCCATGGCTTCCGCACGCTCGCCTTCCCGGCGATCAGCTGCGGCGTCTATGGCTATCCGATCGCGGCGGCGACAAGGATCGCCGTGGCCGAAGCGCGCAGGGCGCTGGCCGAGGATCCCGAGCTCCAGCTGACCTTCGCCACCTTCGGGGCCGAGATCACTGCCGCCTATGGCCGCGAATTATAGCCTGCCGAAACCCGTTGCGAGTGTAACTACCCGGCGTTACATCCGGCTAACACAGTCTTTCGGGGGAATCCTCAACATGAAGATCAGCAACATGGTGCGTCTCGCCGCCGGCGTGGCACTGCTCGCCGTCTCGCCGGCAATGGCGCAGACGGCCAAGCCGAAATATGGCAGCTTCGGCGTCGACCTCTCGGCGCAGAAGCCGGGCGTGAAGCCGGGCGACGATTTCTGGGCCTTCGCGAACGGCGGCTGGAACGACCGGGTCGAGATCGCCGCCGACCGCGCCTCGGCCGGCTTCGGCACGCTCCTCTCGATCGAGGCCGAGGCGAACGTCCGCGCGATCCTCGACGACATGGCGAAGAACCCCACGGCCTATGGTGTCTCGGGCAAGCAGGTCGGCGACTTCTATGCCAGCTGGATGGACGAGGCGGGCATCGAGAAGCTCGGCACCGCGCCGCTCAAGCCCTATCTCGCCAAGATCAACGGCGTGAACAACCTCGACGCGCTGCAGGTGCTGTTCGCCACCGCCGGCTATGCCACGCCGATCGAGCTGGGGATCATCCCCGATCTCGCCGATCCGACCCATTATACCGCGGTGACCGGCCAGGGCGGCCTGGGCATGCCGCGCGACTATTACCTGCTCGAAGGCGCCAAGTACGACGCGTTCCGCACGGCCTATCGCGCCTATGTGCAGAAGATCCAGGAGCTGGCGGGCATCCCCGATGCCGCCGCCAAGGCCGATGCGATCGTCGCGCTCGAGACCGCGATGGCCAAGGTGCAATGGTCGCCGGCCGAAAGCCGCGACATCGCCAAGCTCAACGACCCGCAGACGCTGGCCGGCCTGAAGGCCAAGGCGCCCGACGTCAACTGGGCGCTGATGCTCAAGACCGCCGGTCTCGAGAACTCGCCCAAGGTGCTGATGACGCAGAACACCGCCGTCACCGCGCTCGGCAAGCTGATGGTCGCCACCCCGCTCCAGGCCTGGAAGGACTATGTCGCCTATCGCTTCGTCAGCGACCACGCGCAGTTCCTGCCCAAGGCCTTCGACGACGCCCGCTTCGCCTTTTATTCGCAGACGCTGTCGGGCGTGAAGGTGCAGCGCGAGCGCTGGAAGCGCGGCGTGCAGCTGGTCAACGGCGCGCTCGGCGAGGCGGTCGGCGCGATCTACGTCTCGAAATATTATCCGCCCGCGGCCGAGAAGCAGATGGCCGAGCTGATCGAGAATCTGCGCGGCTCCTACAAGGAGCGCATCACCGCCTCGACCTGGATGGACGAGGCGACCAAGCAGAAGGCGCTCGCCAAGCTCGCCGCCTTCGAACCGCGCATCGGCCATCCCGACAAATATATCGACTATTCGTCGTTCAAGGTCGTCCGCGGCGACCTGCTCGGCAATGCGATGCGCTCGGGCGAGTTCGAGCACCAGCTCGAACTGTCGCGCTTCCCCAAGCCGGTCGACCGCACGCTGTGGGGCATGACCCCGCAGACGGTGAACGCCTATTATAATCCGCTGTCGAACCAGATCACTTTCCCGGCCGCGATCCTGCAGCCGCCCTTCTTCGATCCCAATGCCGATCCGGCGGTGAACTATGGCGCCATCGGCGCGATCATCGGCCATGAGATGGGCCATGGCTTCGACGACCAGGGCAGCCAGTTCGGCCCGACCGGCAAGTTCGAGAACTGGTGGACCGACGGCGCCAAGAAGGCGTTCGGCGAGCGTACCACGGCACTGGTGGCCCAGTATGACGGCTATGAAGCCGTTCCGGGCACCAAGGTGCAGGGCAAGCTGACGCTCGGCGAGAATATCGGCGACCTGGGCGGCGTCGAGGCGGCATATGGCGCCTTCCAGAAATACCAGGCCGAGCATGGCAAGGCGCCGGTGATCGGCGGGCTGACCGGCGACCAGCGCTTCTTCCTGGCCTATGCCCAGGCCTGGCAGACCAAGCTGCGCGAGGACACCGCCCGCCAGCTGGCGCTGACCGATCCGCATTCGCCGGCCGTGTTCCGCGTCAACGGCATCGTCCGCAACGTCGATGCCTGGTACAAGGCGTTCAACATCCAGCCGGGCGACAAGCTCTACCTCGCGCCCGAGCAGCGCGTGCACATCTGGTAAGCCCCAAGGCTTCACCCAATGCAGCGGCCCGGCAGCGATGCCGGGCCGTTTTCGTTCCCGCGCGCACCTTCCCGCTCTCGGCGGCGATCAGCCCAAATCCTGCATTGCAACCGCATGGCCGAGCGCGGCAAAGGGGCACATGACTCCACGCGAACTCATCGATACCGCGATCGTCCCCGGCGGGGGCGAGGCGCTGCGGCTGTTCCGCCGCGGGCGCGACTTCATGATCGTGCTCGATCGCAACGAGCTGATGTCGAGCCGGATGAGCGGTTCGGAGGAAGCGCTGGCGGTGATGAGCTGCGAGCGGCTCGACAATCCGGCACCCCATCTGTTGATCGGCGGCTATGGCATGGGCTTCACCTTGCGCGCGGCGCAGGCGGTGCTGGGCGCCGATGCCAGGCTGACCGTCGCCGAGCTGGTGCCGGAGATCATCGCATGGGCGAAGGGGCCGATGGCCGAGCTGGCCGCTGGCTGCCTCGACGATCCGCGCGTCGACGTGGTGCTCGACGATGTCGCCGCGGTGATCGGCCGGGCGCGCGCGACCTATGACGCGATCCTGCTCGATGTCGACAACGGCCCCGACGGGCTGACCCGCGACGCCAACGACCGGCTCTATTCGCCGCGCGGGCTGCAGAAGCAGTGGGAGGCGCTCAAGCCCGGCGGCGTGCTCGCCGTCTGGTCCGCCGCGCCCGACAACGCCTTTGCCCGGCGGCTGAAGGATACCGGCTTCCAGGTGGAGGAAGTCGCGGTGCGCGCGCGCAGCAACGGCAAGGGCCCGCGGCACGTGATCTGGTTCGGGCGGAAGCGGTAACGAATCCAGACAGGATCTCTGGTCCCCGTCACCCAGGACTTGCTTGGCAGCCTATCCCCTTGGACAAGGAGCCCGTTCTCGAGATGGGTCGAGGCTCGGCGAATTCCCTTCGCCGGGGAGCGGACAGAATGTCCGGCCCCGCCCCTTGTTCCTCCCACCATCCTGGCCAAGCCGGCAGGATGCCTGGCGCCGTTTGCCCCAGGGGATGGTTGCCAGCTTGCTTCAGCATGACGGAGGAGAGGCTTCGACACTCGATTCCTTCTCTCGCCACCGGGAAGGGAAGAGAAGGAGCGCAATGTCGATCCTGCCTAGCCCTTGTCCTCCCCCTTCCACCCGGGCTTGCGCTTCGCCCGCTTGACCTCCGCGACCGGCGGTTCCGCGCCCCTGTCGGCGAGCCGCGCCCATTCCTCCGGCATTTCCATCCCGGCACGGCTCCAATGCGCCTCGTCCGGGAACAATGGCTCTTCCTCTTCCAGCTCGGCGCCCGAAACCAGCGCGCCGCGATGGACGGATCCGCCCCTGGGCAATGGCACGAAATCGACGCTCGGATCATCCCCAAGCGCATCGGCTTCCGCTTTGCCGCCCTGTTCGATCGCCGCGTCGTCGGCCCGTCGCCGGGTGGCGCATGCCTCCAGCGCCGCCGCGATCGCGGCATGGGCCTCGCCGTCGAGCGTCACGCCGGCAAATCCGCCCAGCACATCGGCGAGCATATCGTCGCGTCCGCCCCGGTCGCCCGTATCACCGCCACGGATCACCGTGCGGATCGTCGTCGCCGATGATTCGGCGCCGGCGCCATCGCCATGCGCCGCCGTTCCCGCGGCCGCACGCGCGCTGAAATGGTTGATCACGGTGCGACGGCCCTCCGCATCCTGGCCATAATGGCGCAGGCAGAACATCAGCAGTGCGTCGTTGCGCTTGCGCCGGTATCCCATCAGCTTGCCGCCGGCGAACAGCGGGATCAGCTCGCCTTCGATCGCCCGCTCGAAGGCGATGTCCTTCAGACGCTGCACCCCGAAATCGAGCGCCGCCTCCCAGGCGCGGCGAAAGCTCTCCGCGCCGGGCGCCCGCCGCAGTGCGTAGCAATTGGCCTGGGCCATGTTCACCATGCCGGCGGCGCGCGTCACCGATCCGGTATCGGCCAGCGCCTCGATGAATGCCCGTTGCCGCTCCGGAGTCCAGCCATCGTGCCGGAACTTGCGCGGAACGGGCGTGAACTCGGGCAAGGGCGGCCGCGTCTCGCGCGGCACCGGCGTGCGGTTCTGCATGTCCTCCTCCTCGAATCGCCAACCGGCAAGCATGTACCGGAAGCGAAATCGTGTAGGACAGCCTTTCTGTTCTATATTTGTTCCATATCGGATGCGTTGCGGCGCCCAGCTCAGGGCACCAGCAACGGGCGCATCCTCGGCACCGCGACCGCGAGTTCGTCCGCCACCATCTTCGAGAAGAAATCGGCGCCTGCCGGGCCGAGATGGGTATAGTCGAAGGCGAGCTTCGCATCGCCGAGCGGCTCGACGGCGGCATTGTCCTGCGCCGCGGCCGGGGCCGCCACGGCAACCGGATTGGCGATGGTGGTGCCGGCAAGCGCCGCGGCGGCGACTTCGCGGGCCGGCGGCACCTGGGCAAAGCGATTGGCCAGGGACGGCCCCAGCGCCTCCACCGCATCGGCGCTGCGCTTGTTGAGGTCGACCAGCGGCACCTGCAGTTCGGCCGCCACCCTGCGGATCGATTCGGCCCAGGGATCGAGATCGCGATCGAGCCTGCCCTGCCTGAACTGGCGGCGGGTCAGCGGCGTGAGAAGGATCGGCTCCGCGCCGGCGGCACGCGCGTCCTGCACATAGCGCCGGAGATTGGCGGGGAATTCGGTGGCGAGATCGGTCGAGCGGCCCGGCTTGCCCGGCTGGTCGTTATGGCCGAACTGGATGAGCACCCAGGTCTTCGCGAAGCCCGGCGTCTTCATCTCGGCCAGCGCCAGGCCCCAGCTTCCCTCCGCCCGGTAGCTATAGGTGCTGCGCCCGCCCCGGGCCAGGTTCACGCATGCCGCAAAGGATGTGACGTGATAGGCGCAGAAGCTGCCGCCCCAGCCCGAAAGTACCTGGGTGGTCGAATCGCCGACCAGGATGATCTTCGACGCCTTGATCGGCACCACCGGCGGGCGGTCCTGCAGGGCGGTCTGCGCCTGTGCCGCGCCGGCCGACAGCGTCAGAGCCAGAGCCAGAGCCAAACCGGCGGACATAGCCCCTCGCATCCAATCCTCCCCTGATGTCGCTTTGGAGCAGATGCTAGATGACACCGGTGACAGCGGTCAAGGCAGCGGCAGGCGAACCTCCAGATCGCGCAGCCGGCGCGGTTCGGGCGGCGGCAGGTCGTCGAGCGGGATGGCGACGCGGCCGGCCTTGTCGGGCTTCTTCTTGAAGCTGCGCCCCACGGCGCCGACGGCATCGCCGACCAGCTTGATCGGGTTGGTCGCCTCGCCCGGCTCCTCGCAGCAGCTGTTCGGGTCGACCAGCTTGCCCACGCCGCGGATCAGGGCAGTGCCCATGCCGAAGAGGTTGATGCCGGTCGTGCAGCCCTCGGACCGCGTGGCGCAGGGAGCGATCGAGGCATTGAGCGCGCCGATGCCGGTGACGTCCGGGTTGCTCGGCATCGGCCGGTCGGGCGGTCCGCGCTCACCGGGCAGCGGCAGGCGGGGAACCGAGTCGGCGCCCTGGCCGCAGACCACGATCTCGTCCGCCTTGCGCGGCGGGCCGCTGGCGCAGGGATCGTTGAGGATCGACCAGCTCTGCTTGCCGTCCGCGGCCTGTTTCGGCTGGTTGACGGTGCCGGGCGGATCCTGCGGCACGGGCGACAGGAGCAGCAGCGTTGCGGCGAGCATCATCTTTTTCCCCGAAGCCTTGGCGCTGCCATCGGGGCGGGCGCGCCGGGATCCACCATCTCGACGCCGCCCAACCGGAGGGATTGGCCGGGATACGTGTTCTCGGCGGCGATCGCGCCGGCGGCCCAGCGCCGCGCCTCGGCGACGAGCGCCGTATCGCTGCCATGTATCACGATTGAAAGCGTGTAATCATCCGCACAGGTCTTGCCCCGGCCACAGGCGAAGTGGAGCACCGCAGCGGCGCGGATCACGCCCTCCGAGACGAACAGCGCGCCTTTCTCCCGGCAGCTGTGCGGGCGACAGGCGGCGAGGCGATATATGCCGTTCGCCAGCAGAACCGGGGGCTCGGGTGGGCCGCCGATCATCTCGGCCAGCTGCGAGGCGCGGTTACCGTGATCGAGCCAGTCCGATCGGCCCTTGCCGGCGAATCGCCGGACAGCCGCTTCGAAGGCCGGCGTCGCGAACAGGCTGTTGGTGCTGACGCACATCGCCGGCTGCGCCAGCGTGCAGCCCATCTGCAGTGGCGCCGACAATGCAAGGAAAGCCAGCAAGGCCGCCATGAAAAACTCCGCCCGATCACCAGGACCGGGCGGAGCTAAACACAGTTCGCTACGAGTAGGAAAGGCCTTAAGCGGCGTGCTTCGCCCGGCTGGCGCGCTTGCGCTCGTGCGGATCGAGGTGGCGCTTGCGCAGGCGGATCTTGGTGGGCGTCACTTCGACCATCTCGTCATCGTCGATGTACGCGATCGCCTGCTCCAGCGTCATCTTCTTCGGCGGCGTCAGGCGGACGGCGTCGTCCTTGCCGCCCGAGGCGCGGAAGTTGGTGAGCTGCTTCGCCTTCATCGGATTGACCTCGAGGTCTTCCGTCTTGGCGTTCTCGCCGACGATCATGCCCTCGTACAGCGCCTCGCCGTGCCCGACGAACAGGATGCCGCGCTCCTCGAGCGGGCCCAGGGCATAGCTCTGCGCTTCGCCATTGCCGTTCGAGATCAGCACGCCGTTCTTGCGGCCTTCGATATTGCCCTTGTGGGGGCCGTACTTCTCGAACAGCCGGTTCATGATGCCGGTGCCGCGCGTGTCCGACAGGAACTCGCCATGATAGCCGATGAGACCCCGGCTAGGGGCGCTGAAGGTGATGCGGGTCTTGCCGCCGCCCGAGGGGCGCATGTCGGTCATCTCGGCCTTGCGCTGGTTCATCTTGTCGACGACCGTGCCCGAGAATTCGTCGTCCACGTCGATCACGACGGTTTCGTACGGCTCGGTCTTCTTGCCGTCCTCTTCGCCGAACAGCACGCGCGGACGGCTGATGCCGAGCTCGAAGCCCTCGCGGCGCATCGTCTCGATCAGCACGCCGAGCTGGAGCTCGCCGCGGCCGGCGACTTCGAACGAGTCCTTGTCCTCGCTCTCGGTGACCTTGATCGCGACGTTCGATTCGGCTTCGCGCTCGAGGCGGTCGCGGATCATGCGGCTGGTGACCTTCGAACCCTCACGGCCCGCCATCGGCGAATCGTTGACGGCGAAGCGCATCGACAGCGTCGGCGGATCGATCGGCTGCGCCTGGATCGGCGTGCTGACCGAGGTGTCGGCGATGGTGTTCGACACGGTGGCGACCGTCAGGCCGGCCAGCGAGATGATGTCGCCCGCGCGCGCTTCGTCGGTCGGCACGCGCTCCAGGCCCTGGAAGGTCATGATCTTCGAGGCGCGGCCGGTCTCGATCACCTTGCCCTCGGCATCGAGCGCATGGATCGGCTGGTTGAGCTTGACCGTGCCCGACTGGACGCGGCCGGTGAGGATGCGGCCGAGGAAATTGTCGCGGTCGAGCAGCGTCACGAGGAAGCTGAACGGCGCGTCCTGGTCGAGCGCGGGCGGCGGCACATGCTCGACGATCTTCTCGAACAGCGGCTGCAGCGTGCCTTCGCGGGCATCGGCATCGTCCGAGGCATAGCCGTTGCGGCCCGAGGCGTAGAGCACCGGGAAATCGAGCTGCTCGTCATTGGCCTCGAGCGTGACGAACAGGTCGAACACTTCGTCGAGCACTTCCTGCACGCGCGCGTCCGAACGGTCGATCTTGTTGACGACCACGATCGGGCGCAGGCCGAGCTTGAGCGCCTTGCCGGTGACGAACTTGGTCTGCGGCATCGCGCCTTCCGACGAGTCGACGAGCAGGATCACGCCGTCGACCATCGAGAGGATGCGCTCCACTTCGCCGCCGAAATCGGCGTGGCCCGGCGTATCGACGATGTTGATGCGGACGGGGTCGCCGCCCCCCGGGGGCGCCCACTCGACCGAGGTCGGCTTCGCCAGGATGGTGATGCCGCGTTCCTTTTCGAGGTCGTTCGAATCCATCGCGCGCTCTTCGACGCGCTGGTTGTCGCGGAAGGTGCCGGACTGGCGGAAGAGCTGGTCGACGAGCGTGGTCTTGCCGTGGTCGACGTGGGCGATGATCGCCACGTTGCGGAGGTTCATGGTGCTTTCCTGGAAAGAAGTTGGCGGGCCCGTACAGCAATTTGTGCGTTGCGGGAAGCCCGGTGATTCGGGAGCCCGCCGGACGAAAACATCGACTCCGTTGACTCTCCCCGTGCCTGGGCGGGAGCGCCGGGCGGCGATCGCCGGAGGGAGCGGCCAAATGGGCGGTTGGAGCAAGCGCGCGCATCGGCCATCCTGAACCACAAAGGCACCGCGTAGGACAGCGCGGCATGCACGAAGGGAAGACAATGACGCAAAAGCTGAAGATCCTCGTCATCCTCGGGTCCGTCCGCGAGGGGCGGATGGCGGAGCCGATCGGTAATTGGGTGATGGGCGCGGCGGATGCGGATCGCGACGATCTCGACTGCGAGCTGATCGACCTGAAGCAATGGGACCTGCCCTTCTATCATCATCCCAAGCCGCCCGCGGCGGGCGACTATGCCGACGCCAAGCAGATCGCCTGGGGCGAGAAGGTGGCGAGCGCGGACGGCTTCATCCTGATCGCGCCGGAATATAATCACGGCATCCCCGCGGTGCTCAAGAACGCGCTCGACACCGTCTATGCCGAATGGAACCGCAAGCCGGTGGCCTTTGTCGCCTATGGCGGCATGGGTGGCGCGCGCTCGGTGGAGCAGCTCACCATGGTCTCGCGCGAGCTGCAGATGGCGCCGCTGGAAGGGGCACTCCATCTGCAGGGCGTGTGGAACCGCCGCGAGGGCGGCCGCTTCGCCGCGGACACGCGCGAGGGCGCACGGCTGAACCATCTGTTCGACGAGCTGGCCTGGTGGGGCAACGCACTCAGGAACGCGCGGGCGGCAGGCTGAAATAGCATCCCGGCGTCTCGCCGAATGCGGCGCGGAACGCGGCGACGAAGGCGCTGGGCGTGGCGAAACCGGCATGGACGGCGACCGACTTGACCGGCTCGCCCGCGCCAAGCCGCTCCATCGCGGCCAGCAGCAGCGCATGGCGGCGCCAGCGGCCCAGGCTCAGGCCGGTTTCCGATCGGAAGCGGCGCTCGAGCGCGCGCAGGCTCATGCCGGTCGCCGTCGCGATCTCCGGCCCGCGCCTGCCCGCCCGGGCCAGATCGGCGGCGCGCCGCATCGCCTGGCTAGGCGGCTCGGGCAGATCGAAGGGCGGCGTGTCGGAGCGCTGGAATTCCTCGCGCACCAGCAGCGCCACCGCCGCTTCGGCGGGGCGGCGCGCATCCAGCATCCCCCAGGCCACGGCTCGCAGCACCAGCTCGCGCAGCAGCGGCGACACCGTGACGGCCACGCAATCGCGCGGCAGTCCCTGCGCCCATTCCGGCTGGAGATAGAGGGTGCGGAGCGTGCTCGCCGCGGCAAAGCGGATGCCATGCCGCACGCCCGCCGGCACCCACACCGCCCGGCCGCTCGGCGCGATCCACGAGCCCCGCTCGGTCCAGATCTCCATCATCCCGGCAGAGGCATGGACCAGCTGGTGCCAGTCATGCGCATGCGGCGCGATCGCCTCGCCCGCATGGTGGTCGCTCGCCGCCGTGCGGACCAGCAGAAAGGGCTCGTCGGCCACGCTGCGCCGGATTCGCGACATCATGCGCCGTCATAGCGGGATTGCGGCAAAGGCGCGAGCGCGACACAGTCCCGTCATGCCCTCCCCGATACGGAGCGATGCCGATGCCCGCCAACCTTGCTTCCTTCGCCCTCCATGTCGACGATGTCGATCGCGCCCGCAGCTTCTACGAAGCGGTGTTCGGCTGGGAGTTCGAGCCCTGGGGGCCGCCGGGCTTCTACCTGATCCATACCGGCGACGCGGATGCGCCGGGCGTGCAGGGGCTGATGCACAGGCGGCAAGTCCCGCGCAGCGGCGCGGGACTGAACGGGATCGAGCCGACCTTCGCGGTCGACGATGTCGATGCAGTGGCCGAGCGCGTCGTCGCGCAGGGCGGCACGATCACCCTGCCGCGCGCGGTGATTCCCACGGTCGGCACGCTGATCCGCTTCCTCGACACCGAGGGCAATGACATCGGCGCGATGCGTTACGAGGCGCGGCTGCGCGGATAGGCGCGGGGCCGCCCTATCCGGCCAGCGCCGCCTTGCACCTCTCCGGCTCGGCCGCGAAGCGCGCGGAATCGAGGACGATCTGCTGGGTGCGCAGCGTCTTCCTGCCGGCGGGGCGAAAGGTGACGCTGCGCTTCGTCGCGCCGTCCTGCACGTCCACCACGAAATCCACCGCCGAATTGCCCGGCTCGCCGGCGGTGCGCCGCAGGATCTTCATCCCGTCGCGCAGCCCGGCGGCATAGGCATTGGAAGCGGGATCGACGCCGGTAAGGACATTGCCGGCCTTTTGCGTGGCGGCATTGTCCCAGCCACGGTCGAACACCGGCACATCGGCGGTGACCAGCCGGGCACAGGCGCCGAAGGCGTCCTCGGGCAGGAACAGCGGCTCACCGCGCGCCAGATAGCGATCGACGTCGGGGCGGATGTCGAGCCCCGCACGGTCCATCTCGGCGGCGAACGCGTCGGTCAGCAGGGGCAGTGCCTTGGCGCCGCGCAACCGGTCGCGCTGGGCGCGCAGCACGGTGTCGAGGTCGCCCAGCCCCTTTGCCTGGAGCTGCCGGTCCCACAGCGCGGCGAGCATCGATCCGCGCTGATAGGGGATCTTCTCCGCATCCTGGCCACCGGTCCAGAACTTGGCGGCGGCCTCGGCATTGCCGGTGGCCCGGAAGGACGAGGCGGCATAGGCGCGCAGCATCTCGTTCCAGTCGGCCGCGAACTTCTCCGGCGTCCACAGGCCCGCGCGCAGCATCAGCCGGCGCGCGTAGAAATCCGTGAACCCCTCGCTCAGCCAATAGGCCTCGGCTTCGGCCGTTTCGGGGAAGCGGCCGAGCTGGCGCGCATTCCAGCTGTGGAAATATTCGTGCGCGAGCAGCCAGCCCAGGCCGGAGAGCGGCGCGTCGCGGTCGATCCAGGTGGCGAAGGCGTCGCTGCGGCCGGTGCCGCCATAGCTTAGCCGCCCGGGCATCGACGCCAGCGGGATCGCGGTGATCAGGAAGGGGCCGGCACCGGTCTCGCGCCAGAAGTCGCGCTCCATCGCCACCACTTCGCCGGCCAGCCGGTCGAACGCCTGGACGTCGAAGCCGAAGCGACCGACATGCGCGACGCGGACGGGGGCGCCCTTCACCAGGATGGTGGTGACGGAGAGATCGCGCCCGCCGATCGCGATGCTCTCCAGGATGTCGCCCACGGTGCGGCGATGGCCGCCAAGGCCGGTCAAATGCTCGGTATCCGAGGCGAAGCCGATGCCGGCCGGCCCCTTCCAGGCGAAACGGGCGGGCGCATCGTCGCGGCCGACGGGGCGGGCATAGAGGATCTCGCCCACCGAATAGAACCAGCCGGGGCGCACGACCGGGCGAGCCTGCTCGCTGTTCGCCACGCTGGGATCCGCGTCATAGGCCGAGACGATCCGATAGCGCATGACCAGCGCCGCGCCGGGGGCGGAGCGGACGATGCGCCCGCCATGCGGCGCCGGGGTGGCGGACCTGCCGCCCTCGACGCGGATGTCGCGCGCCCATTGGCCGAGCTTGTCCTCGCCGGCCCAGCCATCGGCCCAGTCGAGCGTCGTGATGCCCGACTTGTCGGCGCGCAGCCGGATCGTCACTTCGAGCGCGGCGATCGCATCGCCCTGCATCACCGGCGCGAGTTCATAGGATATCGCGGGCGCCGGTGCCGCCGACGCCGCGCCGAACGCGAGCAGGACGGGCAGTGCCGCGATGCGCAACCAATGGTGCATGAAGATCCCCTTTTCCGTGCCCAGCCCAGATGTATCGCCGCAAAGGCTGACCGGCGGATGAACGATATGCCGCCCGGCGATCGTCGTACCGGCTATTTCGGGCGCGAAACCGCGCTATGCTGGCAGCGAAGGAGATCGCGATGAACAAGGGTGTGCTGCTGGCGCTGGTGCTGCTCGCGGGCTGTTCGGGCAAGACCGAGAAGCGCAATATCAGCCTGGTGCTCGATGCCGATTTCGCCACCGGCAAGCTGCTGCTCAACTGCCGCGATTCGAGCAGCGGCACCTGTCATGTGCTGGTGGCCGGATCGGGCGAACCGGTGCGCCTCTCCGCCGCCAAGGGCGCGACCGCCACGGCCGCCAGCGGCGCGGCCGAGGGCGCGCGCTTCTGCGCGGGCGAGAGCGAGCCGCAAAATGGCTGCCAGCTCACCGTGCTGCGCAATGGCGAGCAGATCTATCGCTCGAGCCTGGTGAAGAGCGAAAGCCGCTGAGCCGGGCCCTTGGCGCGGGCGCCCGGGTGTATTACATAAATCACACAGTTGGTTTGCCGTCCGGATGATCCTATGCTGGGGCCGGACAGTTTGGAGACGTGGGAATGGCGAGCGAGACTGCGGTGGCCGAACAGGATCTGGTGCTCACCCCGCCCGAGCCGGTAAAGGCCGTCGCGCCCGAGAAGGCGGCGGGGCTGGTGCCGGTGGACGACGGCAAGAAGACCGAGCTGGAAGCGCGGGTCGACAGCTTCATCGACGATCTCGTCGCGCAGGACGTCAACTCGCCCGAGTTCGGCAAGCGCGTCGACGCGATCGCGGCGATGGGGCAGAAGGAGATCCGCGACGCGGCGGGCCAGTCCAACCGCTTCCTCGATCGCCCGGTCAAGGCGATGGGCAATGACGGCGTCGGTGCCGACCTGCTCGCGCTGCGCAAGAAGGTCGAGGAGCTCGACCCCAGCCAGAACGGCAAGCTGATCGGCGGGAGCCAGGGCTTCCTGTCGAAGCTGTTCGGCGGCGGGATGCAGCAATATTTCCGGAAGTACCAATCGTCGCAGACTCACATCAACGGCATCCTCAAGAGCCTGTCCAACGGCAAGGACGAGCTGCTGATGGACAATGCCGCGATCGATACCGAGCGGACCAACTTGTGGGCCGCGATGGGGCGGCTGGAGCAGATGATCTATCTCTCCAAGGCGATGGACGCGAAGATCGAGGACAAGGCCAACGAGCTGGACCACACCGATCCCGCCAAGGCCAAGGCACTGCGCGAGACCGCGCTCTTCTATGTCCGCCAGCGCACTCAGGACCTGCTCACCCAGATGGCGGTGACGGTGCAGGGCTATCTGGCGCTCGATCTGGTCAAGAAGAACAATGTCGAGCTGGTGAAGGGCGTCGACCGCGCCTCGACCACCACCGTCTCGGCGCTGCGCACCGCCGTCACCGTGGCGCAGGCGCTGACCAACCAGAAGCTGGTGCTCGACCAGATCACTGCGCTGAACAGCACCACCGCGGGGCTGATCGATTCGACCGGCGCGCTGCTCAAGAGCCAGTCGGCCGCGATCCACGAGCAGGCGGCGAACTCGACGATCCCGGTCGAGACGCTGCAGCGCGCGTTCCAGAACATCTATGACACGATGGACGCGATCGACACCTTCAAGCTCAAGGCGCTCGACAGCATGAAGACCACGGTCAACACGCTGTCGAACGAAGTCGAGAAGTCCAAGGGCTATATCGCGCGGGCCGAGGGGGCGGCGCAGAATCAGGTTTCGGGCGGGGCGGAGACGTTCAAGCTGGAGGCGATGTAGGCCGTGCCCACCGATGTCGATCGCGAACTGAACCGGATCGGAGGCACGCTCGATCGCGTGCGCGCCCGCACCGACCTCGCCGTGTCCGGCCGCAACCGCCAGCACCGGGAAACCGAAGTGGTTCGCCGGATCGGGCGGATCGCGGCGGCGGACGGGCTGATCCTGGCGGGCGCGATCATCTTCGGGCTGGCGGTGGCGCCGCTCGGCATGATGGGCGCGATGCTGGTGGCGCTGCTGCTGGTCGCGGCCACCCTGCTCTTCGCGGTAATGCCCGCGAGTGCGCCGGTGAATGTCGAGAAGCTGGCCGAGATCCCGCTCAAGGCGCTGCCGCGCAGCACCGAGCGCTGGCTCGAGACGCAGCGCCCGGCCCTGCCCTCGCCGGTGCGCGGGCTGGTCGATTCGATCGGCGTGAAGCTGGAGACGCTGACGCCCCAGCTCGCCGCGCTCGACGAGCACAGCCCGGCGGCGGTGGAAGTGCGCAAGCTGGTCGGCGAGCAGCTGCCCGAGTTGGTCAAGGGCTATCAGCGCGTGCCCGAGCCGCTGCGCCGGGTGGAGCGCAACGGCCTGACGCCGGACCAACAGCTGGCCCAGGGCCTGCAGCTGATCGACGACGAGATTGCCGAGATGACCTCGCAGCTGGCCCAGGGCGATCTGGACGCCCTGGCGACGCGGGGGCGGTTCCTGCAGATCAAATATCAAGGCGACGAGGGCTGATGGCGCTCGGCCCGGCGCCGGGATCCACGTGATGGAATTGCTGCTGATCCCTTTGGCGCTGCTGGTGGTCACCGCCACCTATTATGGTCGCCGACTTCAGGAGTGCGAACAGGGCTGCCGGCATTTGGGGCATCGTATCGCTTGCCGGACCCATATCGTGCCTGGCAGTAGCGTTCACCGCTGTTTTGATGTCGCTATATTACCACTAGCCTGAACGCCTTTCACCGGATGCGACCAGCCGCCCCGCCACGCAGCGCGCATCGAAGCTGCGGGCCAACTCGGCCAGGCTTACCGCGCCGAGCCGCGCGACCAACAGCGCCTCCGCCTCGCGCAGCGCGTCCTCCAGCGCCGCATTGACTGCCTGCTCCACCGCGCAGGCCGGACTGTCCTGCTCGGCGCCGATCGCGAACAAGGTAGGGCCGCCCACCGCGCGGTGCACGTCGAGCAGCGAGACCCGCTCCAGATCGGCGGCGATCGCCCAGCCGCCGCCATGGCCTCTCTCCGAGCGGACATAGCCGGCGTCGCGCAGCCCGGCCATCGTCCGGCGCACCACCACCGGATTGGTCTGGAGCATGCGCGCGATGTGCTCCGACGTCATCGGCCCGTCATGCCGCGCCATGTGGAGCAGCACATGGAGCATCCGGGAGAGGCGGCTGTCCTTTCGCATCGAACGTTCCTCGGGCCGGCAAACCGGATTGGCAAGCAGGCGATTTCTCGATACTTATGATGTTACATGATTCGCGAAGGATGGCCAATGCCCGAGAATGCACAGCTGACGAAGAAGCATGAGAACCCCGCGCATTGGGACGAGACCGCCACCCATTACGAGCGCACCGCCCACCCCTTCACCTCACGTTTCGCCGAGGAGGCACTGGCGCGCGTGACGCTGACGCCGGACATGCGCGTGCTCGACGTGGCGGCGGGCACCGGCGCGCTGACGCTCGCAGCGGCGCGGAGCGGAGCCTATGTCCTCGCCACCGATTTCTCGCCCGGCATGGTCGCGCGGATCGCCGCCGCGAGGCTGCCCAATGTCGATGCGGAGGTGATGGACGGTCAGGCGCTCGACCTGCCCGACTCGGAGTTCGACGCGAGCTTCTCGATATTCGGCGTCATCATGTTCCCCGACTGGCGCAAGGGGCTGGCCGAGATGGCGCGGGTGACCCGGCCCGGCGGCCTGGGCGTGCTCGCCACCTGGCGCAGCGAAGGCGCGGCGACTTTCCTGCTGCTCTCGCAGATCCGCCGGCGCCTGTTCCCGAAGCTCGACGGCAAGACCAGGCTGCCCGAAGGCGCAGTGGCGCTGGGCGATCCCGAATGGCTGTCGGCGGCGATGGTCGATGCCGGGTTCGGCGCGCCGCGGATCGACAGCGTGACGCACGACTTCGCGCTCGACATCGGCCAGCTCGATACGCCGGAGAAGCTGTTCGGGATGAGCCCGGACTGGGCGGCGCTCGATGATGTCCAGCAGGCGGAAGTGGTCGCCGAAGTGCGCCGGATGGCGGGCGGGCGCACGATCCTGCCCATCCCCTCGACCGCGCTGATCGCAGTGGCGGAACGCCAGGCCCGGGGGCTCCCACGCTCCATCAAATGAGAGCAATGCGGACGGTCAGTTCCCCAGCAGGTCCCGCGCTCGATCGGCGAGCCGCTCCACCGCGGCGGCATGGATGCCCGGCGCGCTGGCGAGCACGCCGAAGGCCTGGCCGCTGGGCGTGTTGAAGGCAAGCGGGCGGCCCAGCGCATCGGTGATCGCCGCCCCCGCCTCGCGCGCGATGAGAACGGCGGCCGCGACGTCCCATTCATTGCCCCAGCGAATCGTCGCGAGCAGATCGGCTTCGCCCGCCGCGACCATCGCGATGCGCAGCGCGATCGAATTGGGCTTGGCCACCATGACCAGGTCGCCATCGACCCTGGGCAGCTGATCGGCGGGGACGCGCGCGCCGGCCAGCCTGTCGCGCGCGGCGACATGGAGACGTTCGCCGCCACGCCATGCCCCCTTGCCGGCTTCCGCGGTCCAGCGTTCGCCCCGCGCCGGCGCGTCGAGCACGCCGATCACCGGCGCCCCGTCCTCCACCAGCGCGACCGAGACGGCCCAGCCCGGACGGTGGCGCAGATAGTCGCGGGTGCCGTCGATCGGATCGACCACCCAGACGCGGCGGGCCGAGAGGCGGGCGCGATCGTCCGCCGTCTCCTCGGAAAGCCAGCCGGCATCGGGCAGCAGCAGCCCCAGCCGCTGGCGCAGCAGCGCGTCGACTTCCAGGTCGACCTCGCAGACCGGGCTGCCGGGCACTTTTTCCCAGCGCCGGAACTCCGTCTCCCAGCGCGCCATGGCGAGGCGGCCCGCCTCGGCGGCGATCTCCGCGACTTGGGAGGCGAGGCCGGCCTCAGGCACCGGCGATGGTCATCCCGTCGATGCGAAGGGTCGGCGCGTTGATCCCGTAGCGGAACTCGAGGTCGCTGGCCGGGGTGAGCGCAAGGAACATGTCCTTCAGATTGCCCGCGATGGTGATCTCCGAGACGGGGCGGGTGATCTCGCCCTTCTCGATCAGGAAGCCGGCAGCGCCGCGGCTATAGTCGCCGGTCACGCCGTTGACGCCCTGGCCGATCAGTTCGGTGACGAGGATGCCATGGTCGATCTCGCCGACCAGCGTTTCGGCCGGGATATGGCCGGCCTCCATATAGAGGTTGGAAGGCGCGACGCCCGGTGCGCCGCCGATGCCGCGCGCGGCATGGCCGGTCGGCTCCAGGCCCAGCTGGCGGGCCGAAGCGCTGTCGAGCAGCCAGGTCTCCAGCATGCCGGCATCGACCAGCTTGACCGGCTGGACGGGCAGACCCTCGCCGTCGAACGGGCGCGAGCGCAGGCCGCGCGGGCGATGGGGATCGTCGCAGATCGTCACGCCCCGGGCGAAGACCTGCTGGCCGAGCCGGTCGAGCAGGAAGCTGGTCTTGCGCGTGATCGCCGCGCCGCCGATCGCACCGAGGAAATGGCCGATCAGCCCCGCCGAGACGCGGCGATCGAACACCACGGGCATCGTGCCGCTGGGAATCCTGGCCGGATCGAGCCGGGCGACCGCGCGCTCGCCGGCCAGCCGGCCGATCGCCTCCGGCGCCTCGAGCAGCGCGGCGTGGCGGGCGGAATGATGCGCATAGTCGCGCTCCATGCCGCCGCCCGCGCCAGCGAGCACGCTGGCCGACAGGCCATGGCTGGTCTGGGCATAGCCGCCGGTGAAGCCATGGCTGGTGGCAAGCGTCATCACCGCGCGCGAGGCGCCCGCGCTGGCGCCCTCGCTGTTGGTGACGCCCGGCACGCCACGCGCCGCCTCCTCGGCCCGGCGCGCGCGCTCCCTGAGGCTGGGCGGATCGACGCGGGCGCCGTCGTCGAGATCGAGCAGCGGCGGGCTGCCGTGGAGCAGCCGGTCCTCGGGCGCCAGGCCGGCCCATTTGTCCTCGGGCGCCTCGCGGGCCATGGCGACGACACGCTCGACGAGCATGTCCATCGCGGCGGGGCTGAGATCGGAAGTTGAGACACTGGCCGAACGATGCCCGATGAAGACGCGCAGGCCGAGCTCCTCGCTCTCCGAGCGCTCGACGTCCTCGAGCGCGCCCATGCGCACCGAGACCGATTGCGAACTGTCGGCGGCGAACACGGCATCGGCGGCGTCGGCGCCCGCGGCGCGCGCCCGGGCAACGGCATCGGCGGCGCGTTCACAGGCTTCGGATATGGTCAGCATCGCGCCGACTTAGGTATGCGCGGGCGCAACGTCAAAGCGTCTGGCCCACGACGAGGCAGGCGGCGAACATCAGCAGGCCCGCATTGCGGTTCGCGCGGAAGCGGGCGAGCGCGTTGGCGCCGTCCCCCGGGTCGAGCGTGGCGACCTGCCAGGCCAGGTGCAGCGCCATGGGCAGCAGCGCGGCCAGCGCGAGCGGATCGGGCCGAAGCTGCCAAATCGCCGCGCCCCAGCAGCAGAGCGCGGCAAGGTAGAAGAGCGCAACGCCGCCGCGGACATGGCTGCCCATCGCGCGCGCCGACGAACGCACGCCGACCAGCGCATCGTCCTCGATGTCCTGCACCGCATAGATCGTGTCATAGCCGATCACCCAGGCGATGCAGCCGGCATAGAGCAGCGCGAGCGGCAGCAGCGGCTGGCTGCCGATCTCCACCCAGCCGACCAGCGCGGCCCAGGAGAAGACCAGGCCGAGCCAGGCCTGGGGCCACCAGGTGATCCGCTTCATGAAGGGATAGGCGGCGACCGGCGCGATGCTGGCGAGCGCGACCAGGCGGGCGGGCCAGTGGAGCTGGAACCAGACGACCAGCCCGACCAGGCAGAGCATGGCAAGCCATGCCGCGGCCGCCTTCACCGACACCGCACCGCTCGCCACCGGGCGGCTGCGGGTCCGCGCCACCTGCCGGTCCAGGTCGCGGTCGACGATGTCGTTGTAGACGCAGCCGGCGCCGCGCATCGCGATGCTGCCGAGCAGCAGCCAGAGGACCAGCGCCCATTGCCGGACCGCGCCGCCCGACAGCGCGACGGCCCAGGCGCCGGGCCAGAAGAGCAGCCACCAGCCGATCGGCCGGTCGAAGCGGGCGAGCAGCGCATAGGGCCGCCAGCCGGCGGGAAGCAGGCCCACCAGCCCGCGATGCTCGGTATCGGGAACGATCTGCTGCTGCGCCTCGGCCATGGCCCGTCCTCCGCGCAGGCGCCGCAAAGATCAAGCCCGCAACAATCTGGCATAATTTCGCGACAATCGGAGTACAGGGGCAGGCTGAGACCATTTCACCCTGGAAACATCCGATGCGCCTCCTCCTCGCCAGCCTGACGCTCGCCACGGTCGCCACGCCTGCCCTGGCCGACGATCCGCCCAGTTTCTTCATCAGCCCGATGGGCGAGCCGTTCCGCGGGCATGACGCGCCCAATATCTGGTTCGACCAGGCCGACACCAACCATGACGGCGTGCTCACCGTGGAGGAGATGGAAGCCGACGCGGCGCGCTTCTTCGCGATTCTCGACAAGAACAAGGACGGCGAGATCGATCCGGACGAGATCGAGATATACGAGACGCAGATCGCGCCGATGATCAGCGTCGGCAATGCCGGGCCCGAGGAAGCGCCACCCAGCACCGGCGATTCGGACGCACCGGCGAAGAGGCCCGTCTATGTGCCGCAGGGCGCGGCACGCTTCGGCTATTTCAACTATCCCGAGCCGGTGATCGTCGCCGACACCAATTTCGATCGCGGGGTGGATGCGCGCGAATTCCGCATCGCCGCCGACAAGCGCTTCGCGATGCTCGACAAGAATGGCGATGGCAAGCTGGAGAAATCCGAACTGCCCAAGCTCTCCCCGCCCAGCTTCAGGCAAGGCAGGCAAGGCGGTGGCCGAGGCGGCATGGGCAGGCATGGCGGCGGCCGGCGCGGTGGAGGCGGCGGCTTCGGCGGCGGCGGCATGGGCGGCATGAACCCGGGCGGCCTGGGGGAGTGACGCGGGCCCGGCAGGGGCGCTAGAGCGGGCCCATGCCCGCTACGCCCGCCTGGCCGCCCCAATCCGCACCGCGTCTGTTCGTCGAGGCCGAACTCTCGCCCGGCGAGATTCGCATCGACGGGGCGCAGGCCCATTATCTGATCTCGGTGATGCGGATAAAGCTCGGCGAGGCGATCAAGCTGTTCGACGATCGCACCGGCGAATGGGCCGGAGTGGCGCGGCAGATCGGCAAGCGCGACCTGATCCTGGAGATCACCGACCGGCTGCGCGAGCGCGAGGCGGTGCCCGATCTGTGGCTGTGCGCCGCGCCGATCAAGAAGGGGCGGATCGACTGGATCGCGGAGAAGGCCTGCGAGCTGGGCGTCGACCGGCTGGTGCCAGTGCTGACCCGGCGCAGCGTGGTCGACAAGCTAAATCTCGAGCGGCTGCGCGCGCACATGATCGAAGCAGCCGAGCAATGCGGCCGCACCGCGCTGCCGGCGCTCGACGAGATGGTGAAGCTGCCGGCGTTGCTCCGCGACTGGCCCGAGGAGCGCACGCTGTTCTTCGCGGACGAAGCGGGCGGCGTGCCGGCGATCGAAGCGATGCGCGCGCATCCGGGACCCGCGGCGATCCTGGTCGGGCCCGAGGGCGGGTTCGACGATGCCGAGCGCGCGGCGATCAAGGCACATCCCCGGGCCGTCGGGATTTCGCTTGGGCCGCGGATCCTGCGCGCCGAGACGGCGGCCGCTGCCGCGGTTGCCCTTTGGATGGCAGCCGCCGGAGACTGGTGAGCTTCCCCAATCCGTCATTCCGGCGAAAGCCCGGATCTCGGGCGGAGACGCGATACGGCACGAGATTCCGGCTTTGCGTCGGGAGACGATACCGGCTCAGGTCGTGCGCAGCTTGCCCCCTGCCCATGCGAAGAACCGGGGCACGGGCGCGTTGCGGGCCATCCAGGCGCTATATTCCTGATAGGCCGGATCCGAGCCCAGATGCTGCTCCTCGGTGCGGGCGCGCCAGTAATAGATGCCGCTCACCACTGCCATGATCGCGGCGTTGCGCAGCCCCTCCGCCCAGCCGGTGGTGGCGAGGAAAGGCAGGCCGGAGAGCCACCAGAACAGGTTCTTGGAGAGATAGGCGGGATGGCGGCTCCAGGCATAGGGCCCATGGGTCAGGATGCCGCGATGCGTCAGGTTCGAGAAGCGCAGGCCGAAGGCGATCGTCGCCCAGGCATAGATGCCGGTCAGCACCACCAGCACCGCGCCGAGGCCGCCCAGGATCCAGGGATGGCCGGCGAACCACCAGGTCCAGTCGGCGCTGCCCTGGTGATAGTCGAGCACGCCGCCCTCGTTCATCAGCACGAAGGGCGGATAGCAGATCAGCGCCGCGGTCCAGCCCGCCGCGAGGGGCGTGGCGGTCCGGATGTGCGAATCGAGCGGCCGCATCGTCAGGATGTAGCCGGCGGTGGCGAAGGCGACGTCGATCACGAACATGAAGGCGATGCAGTAGTTCGCGATCACTGCCGGGCTCTCGAACATGCGATCGAAGTTCCAGCCGACGAAATCGGCGAAATTGGGCGGCACGATCGAGAGCATGAAGGCCAGGAAGAAGCCCTTCACCGCCCAGCTGCGCAGATGGTTGTGGATGGCGCCGTGGTCGATCGGTTCCTTCAGCCCCATCAGCCATGCGCCGAGATGCCAGGCGCCGTCCCGCGGCTGCACCAGCTTGCGGTCGAGCCACAGGACATAGGGGATGGAGAGCAGGAACAGCGCCGGCGCCGCCATCTCGATGCACCAGATCGACCAGGCGAAATTGGCGGAACCCCCGTTCCACCAGAAGGGGAAGGTGGCATAGATCAGCGCGATCCCGCCCCAGGTGAGCCACAGGCCGGTGAGCTTGGTGACCGAGACGTCGAGCGTGTCCTTGAGCGTGCGCTTCGAGGACCAGTCGATGCCGGTCGAGGGGTTCAGATGCACCCTGTCGACCAGCACCGACCAGAGCACCATCGGCGCTGCGCAGGCAACGACGTTGACCAGCGCGCTATAGGGCCCGTCGAGCCGGTAGAGAGTGGCGATCGCGGTCCACAGCGCCATGCCGGCAAGCCCGGCCATGCCGACTCCGGTGCTCACCGCCGAGCGGGGACGCGGATCGGCCTTGGCCTCGGCCGCCAGCTGGGGATCGTGATACATGGCGGAAACAGCTAGCGCGCAATGGTTAGCGTCCCGTTAGCACTCCCTCCGCCCCGCTGGCGGGGAGAGGGAGAATTGCATTGTCCGCCCGGCCGGTCCTATGACCTGCAGATCAAGCCAAATGAGGTCGCTCCACCGATGATCCGTGCGCTCGCCGCAGCCGCCCTGCTCGCTTCCGTCTCCGCCCCCGCCCTTGCCCAGAACGCGGCGGCCCAGAATTCGGCGCCGGCGCAGACCGCACCCTATCCCAGCACCATCCCCGATGCGCGCGACATCCCCTATCCGGGCACGCTGACGCTCGATATCGACGCGACCGACGTGGCGCGCGGCATCTTCAACGTGAAGGAGACGATCCCCGTCGCCAGGAGCGGGCACATGGTGCTGCTCTATCCGAAATGGATCCCCGGCAAGCACGGCCCGCGCGGCGAGATCGAGAAGCTGGGCGGCCTGGTGATCCGCGGCAACGGCAAGGTGATCCCGTGGAAGCGCGATCCCGTCGACGTGTTCGCCTTCCATGTCGACGTGCCGGCGGGCGTGAAGAAGCTGGATCTGAGCTTCAACTTCGTCTCGGCCACCGTGGCGGACCAGGGCCGCATCGTGATGACGCCCAACCTGATGAGCCTGCAGTTCTTCTCGCTCAGCCTCTATCCGGCCGGCTATTTCGTCCGCCGCGTGCCCATCCAGGCCAAGGTGACCTACCCCGAGGGCTGGACCGCCAGCTCGGCGGTGGACGCCAAGGTGAGCGGCAACGTCTACACCTATGACAAGACCAATTACGACGTGCTGATGGATTCGCCGGTGCTCGCCGGCCGCTATTACCGCCAGCTCAAGCTCACCGACCGCGTCTCGGTAGAGACCTATGCCGACACGGCCGAGGAACTGGCCGCCACGCCCGAGCAGGTCGACAAGCTCAAGAACCTGGTCGACCAGGCCGTGAAGACCTTCGGGGTCGAGCATTACGACCATTACCGCTTCCTGTTCTCGATCAGCGACGAGCTGGGCGGGATCGGCGTGGAGCATCACCGCAGCTCGGAAAACGGCACCGGCCTGGGCTTCTTCACCAAGTGGGACGAGAAGGCGACCAGCCGCAACCTGCTGCCGCACGAATACACCCATAGCTGGGACGGCAAGTTCCGCCGCGGCGCCGACTTGTGGACCCCCGATTATCGCGTGCCGATGCGCGGCTCGCTGCTGTGGGTCTATGAGGGGCAGACCCAGTTCTGGGGCTATGTCTTCCAGGCGCGCTCCGGGCTGGTGAGCAAGGCCGACACGCTCGACGCCTATGCCAATATCGCCGCCACGCTCGACAATCGCCAGGGCCGCACCTGGCGCCCGCTGGTCGATACCACCAACGACCCCGTCATCAGCCCGCGTGCGCCGAAGGGCTGGGTGAGCTGGCAGCGCAGCGAGGATTATTACAACGAGGGCCTGCTGGTCTGGATGGAAGCCGATTCCATCCTCCGCGAGAAATCCGGCGGCACCAAGTCTATCGACGATTTCGCCCGCATCTTCTTCGGCGGCCGCGACGGCGACTATGGCGAGCTGACCTACACTTTCGACGACGTGGCCGCGACCCTCAACCAGGTCGTGCCCTGGGACTGGAAGAAATTCCTCGACGAGCGGGTGAACCAGGTTTCCGAGCGGGCGCCGCTGAAGGGCTTCGAGCGCAACGGCTACAAGCTGGTCTATACCGAGCATCCCAACAAGGCGACGCCGAAGACCGCCACCGACCTCTCCTTCTCGCTGGGCCTGGCGATCGGCCCCAAGGGCATTTCGGGCGTGATGTGGGGCAGCCCCGCCTTCGACGCGGGCATCACCCTTGCCGACGAAGTCGTCGCGGTGAACGGCCAGGCCTATACCGGCGACAAGCTGAAGGATGCGGTGAAGGCGGCGAAGGGCACGAAGGACCCGATCCGGCTCACCCTGAAGCGCGGCACGCGCTATCGCGAAGTGGCCATCGACTATCATGGCGGCCTGCGCTATCCGCACCTCGAGAAAACAACCGAAGGAGAGGCTGGCCTGGATAAGCTCCTCCAGCCGAAATAACGGACTGGGGGGCGCAACCGCCCAGCTTAAGGAAAGCATAGCGTGCGTATCGATTTGATTCCGGTGGGTGATGATCCGCCGAACAGCCTCAACGTGATCATCGAGGTTCCCGTCGGCGGCGAGCCGGTGAAGTACGAGTTCGACAAGGCGAGCGGCGCGCTGTTCGTCGACCGCATCCTGCACACGCCGATGCGCTATCCGGCGAATTACGGCTTCGTGCCGCACACGCTCTCCCCCGACGGCGATCCGCTCGACGCGCTCGTCATCGCGCGCTCGCCCTTCGTGCCGGGCTGCGTCGTCCGCGCCCGCCCGATCGGCGTGCTCAAGCTCGAGGACGAGGCCGGCGGCGACGAGAAGCTCGTCTGCGTGCCGGTGGACAGCACCTTCCCCTATTATTCGGACATCGGCGAGCGGCAGGACCTGCCCTCGATCGTGCTCCAGCAGATCGAGCATTTCTTCAAGCACTACAAGGACCTGGAGTCCGAGAAGTGGGTGCGCATCGGCCAGTGGGGCGATGCGGAAGAGGCACGCAAGATCGTGATCGAGGCGATCGAAGCCGCAAAACAGGCCAAGGAGGCCGAGGCCGTCTGACCGGCGCGCTGGCCTGGCGACTGTGCGCAGTGGCCGGGCTGGCGACGCTCGCGGCGTCGACGGGCTTTCCGCTCGTTCCCGCCTGCGGGCCTACCCATGGCGCGGGGCCGATCATCGCTTTCGAACTGGTGCGAAGCCCCGCCCAGCTGGCCGAACTGTTCGGCCCGCCTTCCTGCTCCGGTGCTTTCCAGGCCGCGCAGATTCGCGCGAGCTGGTGGGACGCATTGGCCTTCATCCCCGCCTATGCCGCGTTCCTCGCACTCGGCGCCCGGGCGCTGGGCGGAGACGCGCGCCGGCTCTCGCGGATCGCGATCGCCGTGCTGCTGGCCGGGGCGCTGCTCGACGAGATCGAGGGGCTGATCCTCTTCCAGCTGGCCCATCACTGGCAGAGCCCGCCCGACCTGTTCGGCGCATTGTTCTTCACCGTGCGCCCCAAATTCGCACTGCTCGGGATCGGTTCGCTGCTGCTCGCGGCGCTCGCCTGGCGCGGAACGCCGATCGCGAAGGTCGCCGCGCTTCCGCTCGCCGGGGGTGGCCTGGCTTCGCTCTGGTTCCTGTTCAGCGCGCCTCACGACCCGGCGATGATGCTGGGCCACCGCTATGCCTGGATGGCGCTGCTCGCGCTGGCCGCCATCGGATCGATCCGTCCGCGCTGGGTACGACGACCATGACGAAACGACACCATCGGGGCATCGGCAACGTCGTTGCCCCGCCGCGCTTCCTGCTGTTCCTCGCGGTCACCCTGGTCGCCGGCTGGCTCGCCATTCCGCCGCTCGGCCTGCGCTTCGGGCTGATGACCGGGTTCGACATCGGCGCGATCACCTTCCTTGCCGCGATCGCCCCGCTCTTCCGGCAGGAAGCCGAGGGGATGCGCCAATCCGCCAAGCGCAACGACGGCAACCGCTTCCTGCTGCTGGTGATCACCGGCCTGGTGAGCCTGGTGATCCTGGCGGCCGTCGCCAGCGAGCTGATGGAGAAGGAGCGCACGCGGGACTGGGCACTGGCGCTGATCGTCGGCACGCTGGCACTCTGCTGGACCTTCAGCAACATGATCTATGCGCTGCACTATGCGCATCTCTTCTATTCGGAGAAGGCCGAAGGCGGCGACAGCGGCGGCCTGACCTTTCCCGAGACTCCCGATCCCGATTACTGGGACTTTGTCTATTTCTCCTTCTGCCTCGGCATGACCTTTCAGACCAGCGACATGAACATCACCAGCCGCCGCATCCGGCGCGTGGTGACCGCGCACTGCCTGGCCGCGTTCGTGTTCAACCTGGGCATCATCGCCTTCAGCATCAACGTGCTGGGCGGGGGCTAGAGACAAGCATCTGAGATCATGTCCGTTGCCCCCGCGGAGGCGAGGATGGCGGAAGCAGTTTCGGGGTCGACCGCCTGCCTGGCGACCATGTCCAGTATCCAAATCGGTCCCTTATCCGACTTCGCAAGACGACTGCGAACGCGGATAACATCTTCCCTTCGGGCGCGAGTCGGCTTTTCCATCTTCCCATGAAGGAGGCAGATGATGCTGCAACTCCATGCCAATATTCGCACGATACTGATCGGCTCTCTCGGAAGCATATTCCTGGCCGGATGCCAGAATACGGTGATCCTGCATTATCGCCAGCCGGCGAACTGCTATCTGTTCGACAGCAATCCCACCGGATCGCCGCACACGACCACGTCCGCCGGCTCGGGCATGTTCCTGTTCTACGACATCGTCTCGATCGAGAACAAAGCCTCGGGCGCGAAGGACTTCAACTTCGATCCGGCCAAGCTCTTCGCCAATGGCGATTCCAAGGGGAACACAGTGCCGGGCACGCCCGGCGCTTCGTTCACCTATCTGCTGACGGGTATCGCCGTGCCGAAGCTGGTGCCCAAGGGCACGACTTCGGGATCGCTGGGGCGCGTGGTGATCAACCTGCCGAGCGACGACCCCGCGGCACTCAAGACGGCCCAGATGAACCTGCTCTACAAGAGCGCCTCGGGTGAAAGCGTACTGCTGGCACGCGATCCCGGGCCGGCGCCCAAGTTCCTCGACCCCTGCACTCCGGCGAACGTGAACGCGCTGCCTTAGCCGGCCGGCCCGTCATCCCCGCACGGGCGGGGATGACGGTGGAGAACATGCGCCTCCAGCCTAGGTCCGCTTCCGGGCCCTTGGTTTTTTCGGCGGCGCGCGCCGGGCGGCCGCGATCGCCAGCAACGCCCAGCGGCGCAGCGCATCGGCATCGTCATAGGTCTCGTCGGGAGCCCGGCGATAGTTGAGCGACTGGACCCTGCCGTCCTCGCGCGTGACCGAGAAGCGCTCGGCATCGCCCCATTCGGCCGCGCTTTCGGCATCCGCCTTGAACCATAGCGCATCGAAGGCGAGGATCGCGAAGGCCAACTCGTCCAGATAGAGCGCCGCGCCGCCGAACAACCGTTTGGACGTGACGGTGCCGACCGGCTCCATCGCCTCCTTGATCCATTCGACCAGGCCTTGGTCCACCGCCATCGGAGCCTCCCGTTATCGCATCGCTCTTGCGAAGAGCCGATTCCCATTCTCGCGCAATGCTCAGCGCCCGGCCAGCGCCACGAGCGCATCGCCGGTGACGCGCTGGACGGTCCATTCCTCCATCGCCTGCGCGCCCATCGCCCGGTAGAAATCGATCGCGGGGGTGTTCCAGTCGAGCACGGCCCATTCGAAACGGCCGCAATCCCGGTCCAGCGCGATGCCGGCCAGGTGCCGGAGCAATGCCTTGCCCGCCCCCGCGCCGCGCGCATCGGGCGTGACGTACAGATCCTCCAGATAGATGCCGGCCTTGCCCGTCCAGGTGGAGAAATTGTGGAAGAACAGCGCGAAGCCGACGGGCCTGCCGTCCAGCTCCGCAATCAGGCTCTCGGCGACGCGGCGCGCGAACAGCGCGTCGTGCAGCATCGCCTCGGTCGCCACCACGGCATCGGGCTCGCGCTCATAGATCGCAAGCTCGCGGACGAGATCGAGGATCAGCGGGACGTCGTCCGGGGTAGCGGTGCGAATGGCGATCATGACAATGCGGGCTCCACTTCGGGCTCGGCGATGCCGGGCCGGCTGCGCGCCGCCATCCAGCATCCCGCGACGATCAGCAAGGTGCCGGCGATCGTGAGCACCGTCAGCGGCTCCCTGAAGAACAGCCAGCCCATCAGCGCCGCCCAGACGAAGGCGGTATATTCGACGCTCAGCAGCACTTGCGCCTCGGCGCGCGCATAGGCCCAGGAGAGCAGCAGCAGCGAGGCGATCGCCAGCGCCGCCGAAAGTATGACCAGCGGCCATTGCCCCGCCGCGGGCATCGTCAGCAGCCAGGGGGCGGGCAACACGAACAGGGCGAGGATGAACCAGTTCTGGAAGAAGGCGATCTCGATCGGCCCGGCCCGCTGCGCCTGGTGGCGCGCGATGACGAGATTGACTGCGTAGAACACCGCGGAGACGAGCACCGCCGCCATGCCGAGTGCCGAATCGGGCCGATGCGGCGCACCCAGCTGGCCGGCCAGGATGATGCCGACGCCCGCCAGCCCGAGCAGCGAGCCGAGGACCGAGCGCGGGCCGATCTTCTCCTTCAGGAAGATCGCGGCAAGGGCCAGCGCGATCAGCGGCGCGATGAAGGTGAGCGCGATCGCCTCCGCCAGCGGCACGCGGGCAATGCCCCAGAAGAAGGCGATCGCCATCACCGCCATCACCGCGCTGCGGATCGCATGGATCGCGAGCACGCGCCGCGCGGGCAGGCGCGGCCGGCTGAACGCGAATAGCGGCGTCATGATCGTGGCGCCGGCGACGAGCCGCCAGAACAGCGCGGCATAGGCACCGATGGCGAGGCTGAGCCCCTTCATCACCGCGTCCATGATCGAATAGAGCGCGATGCCCGCACAGGCGGCGAGCAGGGCCGCGAGAATCGGAGTGGCACGCGACATGGTCAGCGGATCATGCGGATGTCGAGGCCGATATCGGCGGATGCCATTCGGGCGTCGGCGGTGAGGATCGGCAATGCGCTGAATCTGCCTTGCGCCAGGCAGGTCCGATCGCCGAGCGACAGGCCGAGATGTTTGGTGAGCGGGCGCAATCTCGCAACCTCTATCGCATGCGCCTCGCGAAAGGCCTGGACGCGAACTCCGTAGGAAATCGCGATCCCATATACTGCGTCCGGATCGGCACCGCCTTCCGCCAATTTGGTGATCACCTCGCACAGATTGACGATCGACATCTCGGCCCCGCGAACCGCGGCGGCCACTTGCCGGGTGCCCGCTTCCCCGAGCAGCAAGGCGAGAAGTACGGAGGCGTCGAGGACGAACATTATTCGCGTTCGGCCTCGGCACGCTTGTCGGCAATGAAATCATCCACCGTGAAAGGATGCGTGATCATCGCGCGGAGCTTCCGCTGCCCCTCCTGGATGACCTGCATATGCGTCCTGATCGCGAGCGAGCCGTCGGCGGCGCGATCGAGCACCAGCACATCCCCGTCCTTGATCCCAAGCGCGCGGCGCAGCTCCGCGGGGATGACGATCTTGCCGCCGGCGATCACCTTGGCGTGATAGGTCATGTCAGGCCCTCCAGGACCTGACATATAGCATGGGACCTATTCCGCCGCCACCGCGGCGGCCTCGCTGGCCGCCTCGATCTCCGCCGCCTTGGCCTCGACCAGCTTGACGATGTGATCGAGCATGTCGGCATCGTTCACCGTGTGATCGGTGACGCCCGAAAGATAGACCATGTGCTTGCCGTTGCCGCCGCCGGTAAGGCCGATATCGGTCTCGCGCGCCTCGCCCGGGCCGTTGACCACGCAGCCGAGCACCGAGAGCGAGAGCGGCGTGCGGATGTGCTGGAGCCGGTCCTCGAGCGCCTGGACGGTGCGGATCACGTCGAAGCCCTGGCGCGCGCAGCTGGGGCAGCTGACGACGCGGACGCCGCGGTTGCGAATGCCCAGCGCCTTGAGGATCTCGAAGCCGACGCGCACTTCTTCCTCGGGCTCGGCCGAAAGGCTGACGCGGATCGTGTCGCCGATGCCGAACCAGAGCAGCGAGCCGATGCCGATCGCGCTCTTCACCGTGCCGCCGACAAAGCCGCCGGCTTCGGTGATGCCGAGGTGCAGCGGGCAATCCACTGCATCGGCGAGCTGCTGATAGGCGGCGACGGCGAGGAACACGTCCGACGCCTTCACCGCGACCTTGAATTCGTGGAAGTCGCGGTCCTGGAGCAGCTTGATATGGTCAAGCGCCGATTCGACCAGCGCCTCGGGACAGGGCTCGCCATATTTCTCGAGCAGATCCTTCTCGAGGCTACCCGCGTTCACCCCGATGCGGATCGCGCAGCCATTGGCCTTGGCGGCGTTGACCACTTCGTTCACCCGGTCCGCGCTGCCGATATTGCCCGGGTTGATGCGCAGGCAGGCGGCGCCGGCATCGGCGGCTTCCAGGGCACGTTTATAGTGGAAATGGATGTCCGCGACGATCGGCACGCGCGCGGCGCGGACGATCTGCTTCAGCGCCGCGGTCGATTCAACGTCGGGGCAGGAGACGCGGATGATGTCGACCCCGGCATCCTCGCAGCGGCGGATCTGGTCGATGGTCGCGCGGGCATCGGAGGTTGCGGTGTTGGTCATCGTCTGCACCGTCACCGGCGCATCGCCGCCAACGGGGACATTGCCAATCATGATCTGACGGCTGGGCCGCCGGACGATATCGCGCCAGGGACGTACGGACATGGGCGCCATATACGCCTGGCCTGCGCCCGCGCCAACCCGGTGCGGTTTACGCGATGCTAATAGGCGCGGTGCTATTCCTCCGGCTCGTTTCCCGGATCAAGGCTCTCGCGCGTTGCAGCACGACCCACAATTCGCTGCCGTGCCGCGCACCAGCCAACGCCATTACGGCATGGACTGGCTGCGCATCGCCGCCTTCGCGCTGCTGATCCTCTATCACATCGCCATGGCCTTCTCGCCCTGGGACTGGGTGATCAAGACCAACTATGCCTTTGGGTGGCTGATCCCGCCCATGGCGCTGCTGACGCCCTGGCGCCTGCCCCTGCTCTTCGCCGTCTCGGGCTATGCCTCGCGCAAGCTGTTCGACCGCTCGGCGGGCGCGCGCGACTTCGCCCGTTCGCGCGCGGTGCGGCTGCTCGTGCCGCTCGCCTTCGGCATGGTCGCGCTGGTGCCGCTCGAGATGTGGGTGCGGGTGATGGAGAATGGCTATCCGCACGGCTATCTCCATTTCTGGGCGCTCGACTATTGGCGCGCGGGCGACTTCTGGGGCCGCGAATTCCCGAGCTGGGAGCATCTGTGGTTCGTCGCCTATCTCGCTGCCTATACGCTGCTGCTCGCGGGCGTGCTGGCACTGGGCGGCAACCGCGCGATGCGCGCGATCGGCGCGGCGGCGGACTGGCTCGCGGTGGGGCACAGGCTGCTCTGGGTGCCGGTGGCGGCGCTCGCGACGGCGCGGCTGGCCCTGCTGTTCGTCGCGCCCGAGCGCCAGGGGCTGCTGCGCGACTGGGGCGGCCATGCCCAATATGTCCCGATCTTCCTGTTCGGTTTCGCCCTGGCCGGCGCGCCGCGGCTGTGGCCGGCAGTGGCGCGCAGCTGGAAGCCCGCCGCGGCGATGGCGGCGCTGGCCGGCGCGGTGATCGTCACCGTCGAGCTGCTATGGCCCGGCACGCGCGTGCCGCCGCACGACGTGATGGCGCTCGACCGGGCCGCGCGCACCGCCATGGCCTGGGGCATGATCCTCGCGCTGTTCCACATCGCCGAGACCCGCTGGAACCACGACCACCGGCTGCGCAAGCCGCTCGCCGAGGCGGTGTTCCCCTTCTATATCGTCCACCATCCCGCGATCGTGCTGATCGCCTGGTATTCGCTGCCCCTGGGGCTGAGCGCGCCGGCGGAGTTCGCGCTGCTGCTCGGCGGCACCGGCGCCGTGTGC
Organism: Sphingomonas sp. IBVSS2; assembly: GCF_002127225.1. GTDB lineage: Bacteria > Pseudomonadota > Alphaproteobacteria > Sphingomonadales > Sphingomonadaceae > Sphingomonas. Next base: position 26,365 of record NZ_NFUR01000005.1, on the reverse strand, counting down.
GCGGCGACCTATCTGATCGGCCGGCGCATCGCCTGGCTGCGGCCGCTGATCGGCCTATCCCAGGTTCGTCCGGAAACGCCGGCTGCCGCGCAGCGCGGTGCCGTCGGCGAGAGTGACGGTGAAGTCGCCGCTGCGATCGGTCTCGACACGCAGCACCGCTGAGGCGCGCACGATCCGTCCGCGATGGATGCGGACGAAGCCGGACCCCAGTTCCTCCGCAAGCGCGGCCAGGGTCGAGCGGTGCAGCAGGGTGCGGCCGCCCCAGGCGATCTCGACATAATTGCCGGCCGACGCCGCCCAGTCGATCGCGCCGACCGGCACTCGGTGCGTCACATTGCCGTCGGGCACGAGCAGGACCTGCTCCGCACGCGCCGCCGGCACGGACTCCCGGCGCGCCAGCCACCATGTCGCCACCGCCATGAAGGCGGCGAGCAGCAGATAGGCCACCGCGTCCTTGCGATATTCGTACACGAACCGATCGAGCGCCCCGCCATAGCGATAGCGCTCGCCCCACAGCGCATAGACGCCGAGCCGGATCGCGATCATGCCGGCGACATGGAGGGCCGAGAGCGGCACCGTCGCCGCGGCATGGGCGAGCACCGCCCAGCCCCATGCCACGCGCGGGGGGCGGACCCTGGCCACCATCCAGCCGATCGCGGGCAGCAGCAGCACCCACATGGCGACGCTGCTCAGCTCCCAGAGCCAGATATGGGCAGGCCGCTCGACCAGGCCCGCGCGGGCGAGGTCGGCGCGCGAGCTCTCGACGTTCGCAAAGGACTGGACCAGCACGAATCCCAGGAACGCCAGGGCGAGCAGCGCGCGCTTGCGGCGACGCTCGCCGCTCGCCCCGCCCTGCCCGCCGCTCGTCCCTGCCCTATCTTCGCTCATCCCTGCCGACCCGCCGCCTCTCCCTCTTCGATACCGGTCGCGGGGCGGCGCCGCTAGCCGTCTGCCGTCAACAGGAGCACAAGCGATGGAACGGCATTACGGAATGGACTGGCTGCGGATCGGGGCGTTCGCGATCCTGATCTTCTATCATGTCGGCATGGTCTTCGTGCCCTGGGGCTATCATGTGAAGACCGCCGCGCCGGCCGATTGGGTGGCGATCCCGATGCTGTTGCCCAATGCCTGGCGGCTGATGCTGCTCTTCCTCGTCTCGGGCTTCGCCAGCCGGATGCTGCTCGCCAGGTCGCCGGGCATCGGGCGCTTCCTGGCCAATCGCAATGCGCGGCTGCTGCTGCCGCTCGCCTTCGGCATGGCAGTGGTGGTGCCGCCGCAGAGCTGGGTCGAACTGGTCGGGAAGCATGGTTATGCGCAGGACTATCTCTGGTTCTGGGCGCGCGACTATTTTCGCTTCGGCCGGCTCGACGGCATCCTGTTGCCGACCTGGAACCATCTGTGGTTCGTCGCCTATCTCTGGGTCTATACGCTGGCGCTGGGCGCGCTGCTGATACTGAAGCTCGACCTGCAGAAGGGCTTCGACCGGCTGTTCGGCGGCGCCGGCGCGCTGTGGATCCCGCTTGCCTGGCTGCTCGTTTTCCAGGTGCTGCTGTTCCATCGCGGCGAGGAGACGCACGACCTGATCGGCGACGGCATCGCGCACCTCGCCTATTTCCCCGCCTTCCTGTTCGGCTTCGGCCTGGCGGGCTCGCGCATGACGATGGCGGCATTCGCGCGGATATGGCTGCCCTGCGCGATACTGGCTCTGGCCGGCTATGCGGTGGTCGCGGGCGTCGAGGCCGCCTATCCCGGCTTCGCGATGCCGAGCCGGCCCATTGCCGAACTGTTCCGCGTCGCCCGCGAAGTCCAGACCTGGGCGAGCATCGCCGCGCTGATCGGCCTGGCCGAGCGCTTTCTCAACCACGATCACAAATGGCGCGCGACGCTGACCGAGGCGGTGTTCCCCTTCTACATCATCCACCAGACCGCGATCGTGCTCGGCGAATATTGGCTGCTGCCGCTGCGCCTGCATCCCGCCGCCGAGTTCGCGATCCTGGTGGCGGGGACCTGGAGCGCCTGCTGGGCCTTCTATCTCGCCGGCCGCGAGATCGGCTGGCTCCGCCCGCTGATCGGGCTGCGCCCCCGGCTGGCCAAGCCCGCCCGTTCTGCTAGGGAAGCGGCATCTGCCAGCGGAGTTGCCTGATGCGCCTTCTTCTCGTCCTCGCGGCCCTGCTCGGGTTCGCCGCGCCCGCCAATGCCTATTGGGAATATGGCCATCAGACCGTCGCCGCGATCGCCTGGCGCAACGTCACGCCGGCCACCCGCACGAAGATCGGCCAGCTGCTCCGCCACACCGACCTGCTGAAGACCGAAGGCTGCCCGGCGACCAATATCGAGGAAGCCTCGGTCTGGGCCGATTGCATCAAGAAGCTGGGCAGCGACTGGCGCTACGCATCGGTCTGGCATTATCAGGACGCGGACGTCTGCAAGCCGTTCGACGTGACCGCCGAGTGCAAGGACGGCAATTGCGTCTCCGCCCAGATCGAGCGCGACGTGAAGATCCTCAAGGACCGCAAGGCGCCGCAAGTCGAGCGCGTTAAGGCGCTGCTCTTCCTCGTCCATTTCGTCGGCGACATCGGCCAGCCGCTCCACGGCGCCGAGCACGATCATGACGCCGGCGGCAACAAGGCGATGGTGAGCTATGGCATCTACACCACCGACCGGCTGAACCTCCATTCGGTGTGGGACGGGCTGCTCGCCGAGCGCGCGATCACCTCGGGGCCCGACATCGTGCGCACCTATGGCCGCAAGGACCGTGCCGCGCTGGGTGGCGGCACCGTCCAGGACTGGGGCAAGGACAGCTGGGAGCTGGCCAGGACCGTCTATGCCGATCTCAACGGCGGCGACGCCTGCAAGCCGATCACCGGCCGCGTCGCGATCAGCGAGGCGATGATCGAGAAATGGGTGCCCGAGGCCCGGACCCAGGTGATCAAGGGCGGTCTGCGCCTCGCCCGGCTGCTCGACGAGGCGCTGGCCTAGCGCTTCGCGGTCACGAACCCGGCAATGGCTTCGGCCAGCAGCGGCGCCACGGGGAGCGCGCCGTCCGTATAGGTGGCGATGCTCGCCGCGCGGCCTTCGCCGGCCGCCACGCGCAGCACGTGCGTCATTCCCGGCACGATCACCAGCTTCGCGGCGGGCCTGGCGCCGGCAAGCGCCTGCGCATCGGCAATGCCGATCTGGACATCGCGGTCGCCCTGGGTGACGAGCAGCGGCAGCGCTAGGCTCGCGGCGAGCCGGGCCGGATCGTGGCGGAACTCGTCGATCAGGAAATCCTGCACCGCATCCGGGAAAAGCGAAGGGAGCGGCGCCGGCATCGCGGCGGTATCCGCATGCTTGCCGGCCTCGAGCGTGTCGATCAGCCCAAGGAGCGGCGCGAGCAACGGCGCGTTTGCCGGATTGGCCCGGAACTGCTCGCGCATGATCGTGCCGAGCGGCCGGCCCGCGGCGCTGACCAGCACCACGCCGCAAATCCCCTCGGGCCGCTGCGCGGCGGCCAGCACCACCAGTCCGCCCTCGCTATGCCCGAGCAGCCAGATACAGGCACGGCCGGTGCGCTTGCGCGCGGCATCGACCCAGGTGCGGACATCCGCTGCATAGTCGGTGATCGTCACGCGATTGGCATCGGCGATCGCGCCGGCGCTGCCGAACATGCCGCGCTTGTCGATCCGCAGCGTGGCGACGCCGCGCCGTGCCAGCGCTTCGGCGAGCTGGCGATAGGGGCCGCCGGCCACGCCGTAACGGTTGTTGCCGTCTCGATCGGTTGGGCCGGAACCCGGGACCAGCAGCACCAGCGGTGCGCCGGGATCGGGATCGAGCAGCGTGCCGGCGAGGGTGCCCAGCGGTCCGGGCGCAGTCACCTCGGTGCCGGCGGGAAGCGCCTGCGCCAGCGCGGACGGCACCGCGGCGAATGCGGCGAACGCAAGGATCGCGCAACGCATCACGTGTCCCCACCCCAGCGGAAGCGCCATTCGCCATCGGTCTTGACGGCCACGAGCCAGAGGAAGGCGACGATCAGCGGCACCAGCAGCACCAGCCACAACCGGTCGCGGTGCGTGGCGAAATTGACGATCAGCCCGGCGGCCGCGCCGAAGAGCAGGGTCGCCGCCCAGCCCTGCCAAGTGACCGGCTTCGCTCCAAAGCCGAAGCGCTTGGGCCGGAACCAATAGCCGGGGCGGACACTCGCGGCGTCGCGGAAAGGCCTGCCCATCATTGGAGCAGCACCACGGCGATGCCGGCGAGCAGCCCCGCCCCGGCGATCGCGAGGACGAAGGGCAGCCGCGCGCGGCGGACGTGCATGGCAAGGAACATCTGCTTTCTCCTCCAGTCTTCGGCGCGAACCGGGCGCCGGCGCGCGCCCGGGCCCGTCATTCCCCACCTTCCTGCACCTTGGGCGGGCGCCCGCGCCTGGGCCGCACCGGCTCCGCCAGCTTCACGCCGCGCCGCGCCAGCGCCTCGCGCAACAGGCATTCGACCTGGGCGTTGACGCTCCTCAGATCGCTCGCCGCCGAGCGCTCGATCGCCGCGTGCAGGGCGGGATCGAGACGCAAGGGAAAGGCTTTCTTCTGCGGCGGCTGGGACACGGGTTACGCCTTGTGCATCACTGATAGAGCGAGCCCGTGTTGACCACCGGCTGGGTATCGCGCTCGCCGCACAGCACCACCATCAGGTTCGAGACCATCGCCGCACGGCGCTCGTCGTCGAGATCGACCACCTGCTTGGCGGAAAGCTGGGCGAGCGCCATCTCGACCATGCCCACCGCGCCCTCGACCAGCGTCTGGCGGGCGGCGACCACCGCCTGCGCCTGCTGGCGGCGGAGCATCGCGCCGGCGATCTCCTGCGCATAGGCCAGGTGCGTGAAGCCGCATTCGTCGACGGTGATGCCGGCGACGCGCAGGCGGGCGATCAGCTCCTCGCGCAGCTCCGAGCCGACCTGGTCGTGATTGCCGCGCAGCGTGACTTCCTGATGCTCGAAATCGTCATAGGGATAGCGCGAGCCGATCGTGCGCACCGCCGCCTCGATCTGGACGTTCACGAACGCCTTGTAGTCGTCGACGTCGAACAGCGCCTGCGCGGTGTCGGTCACGCGCCACACCACCTGCGCCGCCATCTCGATCGGATTGCCGCGCAGGTCGTTCACCTTGATGCGCTCCGAGATGATGTTGTTGGCGCGCACCGAGACCTTCTTCTTGATCATCCACGGCCAGGTCCAGCGCAGGCCCGTGGTGCGGTCCGTGCCCCGATAGTCGCCGAACAGCGTGATCACCGCCGCCTGGTTGGGCTGGAGCAGGTAGAAGCCGCAAAGCACGAACAGCTCGACCAGGATCGAAGCCAGCAACCAGGAAATCACGATCCAGTCCACCATCCGGTCGATCTGGGTGAGCGCCCCCACCGTGGCGGCAAGCGCGACGAGCAGCACGAGAAGCATGCCATAGCCGCTCATGGTGATTGCGGTCTTCTCGCTGCTCTGGCGCAGTGCCGGAGTGGCGCTACGAACGTCGGTCATCATTACCTCCCGAAATTATGATATCGTATTTATATCGTTTCCGAGCGTGTCGCAAGACGGAATCGGGAGCCGTTCAGGCAAGGCTCATTCGAGTGGCGCGACGATCGGCCGATCTCGATCGGGGGAAATCGATGCGACCGCTCCTGCCCGCCCTTTGCGTGGCCCTGCTGCTGCCCGCTGCGCCGGCTCCGGCGCATCCCGCCCCCGCGGCGCTCGCGCGCGAAGCGGATGCGGCACTGGCCGCCACCGTCTCTCCCAAGGGTTCCGGCGCCACCGTGCTGATCGCGCGCGGCGACACGATCCTCTACCGGCGCGCGCGCGGCATGGCGGAGGTCGAGCTGGGCATGCCGATGGCACCGGACCAGATCTTCCGGATCGCCTCGATCACCAAGAGCTTCACCGCCGCCCTGATCGTGCAGATGGCCGAGCGCGGCGAAGTGGCGCTCGACGCGCCGGCGGCCCGCTATCTGCCCGAACTGCCGCTCGATCCGCGCATCACGCTGCGCCAGTTGCTCGGCCACACCGCCGGGATCGCGGAGAACGACGCCACGCCGCAACCGCCCTTCGGCCCGGGCGAGGTTCCGCTGGCGCAACAGGTCGCGCGGATCGCGGCGCGGCCGCTGCGCTCCGCCCCGGGCACCGAGCAGCGCTATTCCAACTCGGGCTATATGCTGCTGGGCGCGGTGATCGAGAAAGTGACCGGCCAGTCCTGGGACGAAGCGATGCGCACGCGCCTGTTCGCGCCGCTCGCGCTCGCCGACACCGCCTATGACCGCCGGGACGCGATCGTGGCCCGGCGAGTCGCGGGATACACGCTGGCCGAGGGGCGGCTCCGCAACGCCGCGGCGTTCAACATGTCGCTCCCCAAGACCGCGGGATCGCTGCGATCCTCGGCAGCAGACCTGATGCGCTGGATGCGGGCACTGGCGCATGGCCGGGTGGTGAGCGCGGCCGGCTTCGCACAGATGGCGCAGCCCGCGCTTGCCGGCGTGCCGCTGCAGGAGCGTTACGGGCTGGGCCTCTATGTCTGGCAGATCCGCGGGCAGACGGCGATCGGGCATACCGGCCAGATCGACGGCTTCGCATCCGCGCTGCTCTATCTGCCCGCATCGGACACGGTGATCGTCGTGCTCGCGAACAACGACGCATTCGATGCGCAGACGCTCGCGCGGCGCATGGCGGCGATCGCCCTGGGCAAGCCCTATCCGCTGCCGCTCCCCGAACGTGCATTGCCCCCGGAAGCAGCCGTATTGCCCGGAACCTATGGCAGCGATCCGGCGACGATGCGCACGCTCGCAATTGCCGGGGGCCACCTCACCATTGCCCGTGCCGGACGCGCGGCGATCCCGGTCATGCTCGATGCGCGCGGCGATATCCGCTTCGTGCCCGACGAGATCAGCTATTTCACCCCGGTGCGCGACGCGGCGGGCAAGGTGATCCGGCTCGACTATTTCGCCAAGGGCGAGGGCCCGCCCCTGGCGCTGCTCCGGGCAGACCCGCATTAGGCACGCACGAAAAGGCCGCCGGAGTTTCCCCCGGCGGCCCCTTTTCCAAAGCGCGAACGCCCTAGCTGATGACGATCGTCACCGCGCGGCGGTTCTGCGCCCAGCTGGCATCGTCCGAGCCCAGCGCGATCGGGCGCTCCTTGCCATAGCTGATCGTCGTGATCCGCGCGGGCGAGATGCCGCGCGAGGCGAGATAGTTCTTGGCCGCATTGGCACGGCGGTCGCCCAGCGCGAGATTATACTCGCGGGTGCCGCGCTCGTCGCAATGCCCCTCGATCGTGATCCGGGTGTTCGGATGGCTGGTCAGCCACTGCGCCTGGCTGTCCAGGATCGCCCGCGCCTCGGGATCGATGTCATATTGGTCGAACGCGAAATGCACGGTGTCGCTCGACACCTCGCGGCGGAACTGCTCGTTGATCGGCGCCGCGACCGTGTCGCTGTCGCCCTCGCCCGGATTGACCGGGCCGGTCTCCGACGGCGCCGGCGGAATCGTGGTCGCGTCGCGCTTCTTGGCGCAGCCCGCGGTGGCGAGCAGCGCGATGCCGAGCACCAGGCCGGTCGTGATCTTGGACATGGTCTTTTCTCCTTTTCTCGTCGCACCCGGTCCGCTTGCCGGGGCCTTAGCACGAATGCCGTTACGTTTCAGGGACGAATCGGTCCCCAACTGGGATCCGATCCATCGAGCGGCGTCGGAATCCGCCGCGCATTGGTGCCGGTAAGGTCGACCGACCACAGATCCGGCCGGCCCGAGCCCTGGGCCGAGCGGAAGAACATCAGCACGCGGCCGTTGGGCGACCAGCTCGGCGCTTCGTCGCCCCAGCTGTTGGTGAGCAGCTTCTCGCCGCCGCCGCCCGGGTTCATCACGCCGATCCGGAACGCGCCGCCGCCGGTGCGGGTGAAGGCGATCAGATCGCCGCGCGGGCTCCACACCGGCGTGGCATAGCGCCCGCCGCCGAAGCTGATCCGGTGCTGGTTCGAACCGTCGGCGTTCATCACATAGAGCTGCTGCGTGCCGCTGCGATCGCTCTCGAACACGATCTTCGAGCCGTCGGGCGAATAGCTGCCGCCGGTGTCGATGCCCGGCGAGTTGGTCAGCCGCTGCGGCTCGCCGCCGGCCGATGCGATGCGGTAGATATCGGTATTGCCGGCCTGCGCCATCGAGAACAGCACATGGCGACCGTCGGGCGAGAAGCGCGGCGCGAAACTGAGGCTGACATTGGAGACGAGCAGCCGGTTCTCGCGCGTCCCCATGTCGTAGACATAGATGGCCGGCTTGCGCTGCGTATAGCTCATATAGACGATCGCGTTCTGCTTCGGGCTCATCCGCGGGGTGAGCACGATCGACTGGCCGTTGGTCAGGAAGCGGTGGTTGGCGCCGTCTTGGTCCATGATCGCCAGCTGCTTGCGGCGCTTGTTCTTCGGACCGGTCTCCGCGACATACACCACCTGGCTGTCGAAATACGGCCCTTCGCCGGTGAGCTTCGAATAGACCGCGTCGGCGCATTTGTGCGCGGCGCGGCGCCAGTCGGCCGGCGAGACGACGAAGCCCTGGCGGACCAGCTCGCTCTGCAGCAGCACGTCGTAGAGATAGCAGCCCACGGTGAGCGAGCCATTGCCGTTGGCGCGAACATAGCCCTGGATGATCGCCTGGTTGCCGTTCCAGCTGCCGTAATTGGGGGCGGTCACTTCGCCATAGGCGATGCCGCGGCTGGCCGCGGGCCCGCGCGTCTTGAACAGGCCGGTGTTGCGCAGATCGTCCTCGACCACCTGGGCGAGCTTGGCGCCGAGCTGGTCGGTCGGGCCGGCCGGGGTGGAGACGCTCTCCGAGGTCGGCATCGCCGGGATCGCGATGACCAGGTCCTTGGCGGCGGTGTTGGTCACGTCGACGCTCAGCGGCTGGTCCTGGGGCTGCGGCTGCGCCTGTTGCTGCGGAGCGGGCGCCGGCACGTCCTGCGCCTGCGCGACGGTGGCGGCGGTGCTCGCCAGCAGGGCCGCGATCGTCAGATGGGCAAATTTCATCTTCACAGGTCCTCGTACAAAACCGGGGCTATGACTTTCCACGCATCATAGAATTGCGCGGGCAGCTTGAAGGGAGCGGCGAGCTTCACCGCGCGAATCGCGCGATCCTTGGCGAGATCGGCCTGGGCGCGGTTGCTGTCGGTGATGCCCGTCTGCGTCACTTGCGGTTCGCTGGCGAGCGAGCCGTCCTGGTTGAGCCTGACGGTCACCTTGGTGCGCAGCTTGTCCGAATCGGCGCCGCTGGGCGGGGCCCAGTGCGGGCGGATCTGGCGGATGATCGCGGCGCTCAGCGCGGCCTTGACCTCGGGCCCGGCAGTCGCGGCCGGCGGCGTGACGGATGCGCTCTTGCTCGGCTTGTCGTTGATGCCGTTAAGCAGGCCGTCGAGCCGCCCGGTCGGCGCAACGGGGCGCTGGGCGGGAGGACGCGCGGGCGCCTGGGCCGGCGCGGCCTTGGGCGGGGTCTTCGGCGCGGGCTTCACGGCATCGGGCGCGGGCACAGGCTTGGGCGGCGCCGGCTGCGGCTTGACGATCGGCTGCGGATTGGGCGCCGGCTCGGGCGGGGGGCTGTCCGGCGCGATCGGCGCTTCCACCGGCGCGAGCTTCGCGGCGGGCGCCTCGCTTGTGGGGTTGGGCGAACTGCTCTCCAGCGCCACCTGGTCGACCAGCGCGACTTCGATCGGCGTCGGCTTCAGCTTCAGGGGATTGGGCGTGGCGAGGAAGCCGACCGACAACAGGCCGAAGAGCACGACATGCCCCAGCACCGCAACCGTCAGTCCCGCACCCTCGGCCCGGTTCATCACGGCTTCGCGCTCGCATCGGTGATCAGCGAGACGCGGTTGAGCCCGGCATGGTTGAGCTCGCCCATCACCTTCATGACCTTGCCATAGCCCAGGCCCTGGTCGGCGCGCAGGAACACCGCCGCCGGCTTGCCGTCCGGCCCCGGCGCACGGCCGGCGATCTCCTCGAGCTTGCCGGGCAGCGCTTCGTCCGTCGTCAGTTCGTTGTCGACGAAGATCTGGCCCTTGTCGTCGATCGCGATCTGGACGGGCTTCTGATCCTGGTCGAGCGCCTTGGCCCGGCTCTCGGGCAGGTTCACCGGCACGCCGGCAGTGAGCAGGGGCGCCGTCACCATGAAGATGATCAGCAGCACCAGCATCACGTCGACCAGCGGCGTGACGTTGATTTCCGCCATGGGCTGGCGGCGGCCGCGGCCCTTGTTCGAGGGGAGGTGCATCGCCATCGGCTCAGGCCTCCATCTCCAGGCGGCGGCTCAGCGTCGCGTGGAAGCCATCGGCGAAGCGGTTGAGCCGTGCCTCGACGCGGTTCACGCCATGCGAGTAGCGGTTATAGGCGATCACCGCCGGAATGGCGGCGAACAGGCCGATCGCCGTCGCGAAGAGCGCCTCGGCGATGCCGGGAGCGACCACGGCGAGCGACGAGCTCTGCTCCTTGGCGATGCCGGTGAAGCTGCGCATGATGCCCCAGACCGTGCCGAACAGGCCGACGAACGGCGCGACCGAACCGACCGTGGCGAGGAAGTTGAGGCGATCGGCGAGCTTGTCGATCTCCTGCGCGATCGTGGCGCCCATCGCGGTGGCCAGGCGTTCGCGCGTGCCCTCGCGGTCGATCGCCTTGCCGCTGGTCGAGCGGCGCCATTCGGTAACGCCGGCGGCGAAGACGCGGGCGATCGGCTGGTCGCGGCCGGCGGCGCGGCGATGGAACTCGTCGATGTCGTCGGCTTCGCGATATTCCGCCTCGAACCGGTCGATCGCCTTCTTCACTGCGCCGACCTTGAAGCCGAACGACAGGATGATCGCCCAGGTCCAGAGCGAGGCGAGCAGCAGGCCGATCATCACGGCGCGCACCACCCAGTCCGCCTGCAGGAACAGGCCGATCGGCGACATGGTTGCGGCGTCGGTGCTGATGAATTCCATGATCGGTTCAGGTCCCCTTGAAGAGCAGCGGTGTGAAACGGTCCATCCACGCCGCCGGCTGGCGGCGCGGACGGCCGGACGGGGCGACGAACACCGCCTCGATCTCCGCTTCGGCCACTATGGTAACGTCGCGCATGACTCGTTGATGAATGTCCACTGCGGCGGGGCGCAGCCGGACCAGCCGGCTGACCACCACCAGTTCGTCGCCCAGGCGCGCCGGCGCCCGGTAACGGATGTTCGCCTCGCGCAGCGCATAGGCGCCCTCGCCCGCTTCGAGCGCCGCGCGCTGGTCGATGCCGGCAAGCGCCAGCATATCCGAGCGGGCCCGCTCCATGAACCTGAGATAGTTGGCGTGATAGACCACCCCGCTCAGATCGGTGTCCTCGAAATAGACACGCAGGACGAAATGATGCTCGAGGCCCGCGAAGCGGCCAGGGGCAAAGGGTGCGTCCATGGCCCGGCACCTAACCCAGCGATTCCGCCGGGGGAACCCCTTGCCTCAGTCGAACAGCCCTTCCTGCGCGGTGGACGGAGGCGTGAGCCCGAGATGCTTCCATCCCGCCGCATTGAGGCAGCGTCCCCGCGCCGTTCGGGCGATCATCCCGATCTGGATCAGATAGGGCTCGATCACTTCCTCGATCGTGTCGCGCGGCTCGCTGAGCCCGGCCGCCAGCGTCTCCACCCCCACCGGGCCGCCCTTGTAGATGTCGGCGATCATGGTGAGGTAGCGCCGGTCCATCGCGTCGAGCCCCAGCGCATCGACTTCGAGCCGAGTGAGCGACTGGTCCGCCACCCTGGCGTGCACGATCTCCTCGCCCAGCACATTGGCGAAGTCGCGCACCCGGCGGAGCAGCCGCCCGGCGATGCGCGGCGTGCCGCGCGAACGCCGCGCGATCTCGTGCGCGCCGTCGGGGGCGACGTGCAGGTCGAGCAGGCGGGCGGCGCGGGCGACCACGCGCTCCAGCTCGTCGACCGCATAGAAATTGAGGCGCACCGGGATGCCGAACCGGTCGCGCAGCGGCTGGGTGAGCAGCCCCTGGCGGGTGGTGGCGCCGACCAGGGTGAAGCGCGGCAGATCGATCCGCACGCTGCGCGCCGACGGCCCCTCGCCGATCATGAGATCCAGCGCCCGGTCCTCCATCGCCGGATAGAGCACTTCCTCGACCGCGGGATTCAACCGGTGGATCTCGTCGATGAACAGCACGTCGCCATCCTCGAGATTCGTGAGCAGCGCCGCGAGATCGCCCGACTTGGCGATCACGGGACCCGAAGTGGCGCGGAACCCCACGCCCATCTCGCGCGCGATGATCTGGGCGAGCGTGGTCTTGCCCAGCCCCGGCGGGCCGAAGAACAGCACATGATCCAGCGCCTCGCCGCGCGACCGGGCCGCATCGATGAACACGCGCAGATTCTCGCGCGCCGCCCGCTGGCCGACGAACTCGTCGAGGCTCTTGGGGCGCAGCGCGGCATCGACATCGTCGATGCGGCGGGCGGAGGAGAGGAGGCGATCGGAATCGGTCATGCTGTCGCCCAAAGCTCGCAATATCCCTCGCCGGTCAACACCTCGACCGCGTCGAAGCGCCGCTGGAGGTAGCGAAGGACATCTTCGGGGAAAGCTGCACGCGCCTGCGCCAGGGTCGCATCCTCCGGCAAGCCGGGAAGATAGACTGCCACGCCGCGCTCGCCCAGATAATGCCGCGCACGCACCGGCGTGGCAGGGTCGCCGAAGAAATAATCGAGGAAATTATAGTCCTGCACGAGCGCGCCGTGATCGAACATCATGTCCCGCCCATGCGCGATGCGGAAGGGCGCGCCCAGGTCGCCCGCCTCGAACGACAGGAACGACGAAGGCGGTTCGCCGGGAGCGGCCCAGCCAGCCTCACCCTGCCATCCCGGGACGAAGGGATGATCGACCTTGCTCATCCCAGCAACCCGCTCAGCAGCGCCGGATGGAAGCTCCAGCCCAGAAACCCGCACAGCCCCATGAATACGCCGAAGGCGCCGAAGCCCCAGGCCGCCCAGAGCAGCCAGCCGCTCTCCACCAGCGCGGCGACGGCGGCGATCGAGATGGCGGTGGCGACCGAGGCGTCGCTCGCGTCGAACTGGTCGTCATGCACGTTCAGCGCATCGTAGAGGTCGCTCCGCGCCTTCGCATCGGCGGCCAGGCCGGGCGCCTCCGCCTTGTATTTCGCGATGTCGCGGTCGAGCCCGGCGAGCACCGGCGCGGCGCGCTTCGGATCGGCCAGCAGGGCGATCTGGAGGCGGCTGGCCTCGGCGACGTGCAGCTTGGTCCTGGCCGCCTGATACTGGTTCCACTTGTCGACCGAATCGGACTGGGCCTGCTGCATCGCCTGGACGATGTTGCCGTCCTTGATTCCGCACACGCCCATGAACACCGAAAGCACCACCACCGTGATCGCCACGTTCCGGTTGAGCGACTTGTCCTTGGCCTCGGCGCTGACTTCGATTTCCATGGCCCTGCCCTATTCCTCTCGTGCCGACGCCGCTAGAGCAGGCACATGGCGCGCCCGGACCTGCTGCTCGCAACGCCCGTTCCCGCGCCGCTGCGCACGGCGCTCGCCGAACGATTCACGCTGCACGAAGGCGATCCGCCGCCCGGCATCCGCGCCGTGGTGGGCGGCGGTGCGATGGAGATCGATGCCGCGCTGCTCGCCCGCCTGCCCGCGCTGGAGATCGTCGCGATCCACGGCGTCGGCCATGACCGGCTCGACCTGGACGCTCTCGACGCCCGCGGCATCCGCGTCACCACCACGCCGGGCGTTCTGACCGAGGACGTCGCCGACCAGGCGATCGCGCTGATGCTGGCGGTGCAGCGACGCGTGGCCGCGAACGACGCGCTGGTGCGCGGCGGGGGCTGGGCCGCGCCGCTCGGCCGCCGGGCCAGCGGACGCCGCATCGGCATTTTCGGGCTGGGCCGGATCGGCCACGCCATCGCGCTGCGTGCCGCGCCCTTTGCCGGCGCGCTTCTCTACACCGCCCGCGCCGAAAAGCCGGCGCCGTGGCGCTTCGTGCCCGGCATCGCCGCGCTGGCCGAGGCGAGCGAGGTGCTGATCCTCGCCGCGCCGGGCGGCCTGGAAACCGATCGCATCGTCGATGCCGGGGTGCTCGACCGGCTGGGGCCCGGCGGCGTGCTGATCAACATCGCCCGCGGCAGCCTGATCGACCAGGACGCGCTGATCGCGGCGCTGGCGGAGAAGCGCATCGCCGGCGCGGGGCTCGACGTGTTCGCGCAGGAACCGGAGGTGCCCGAGGCGTTGCGCGCGCTCGACAACGTCGTGCTCGCCCCGCATCAGGGCAGCGCGACCGAGGAAGGCCGAGCCGAAATGCGCGACCTGGTGCTCGCCAATCTCGATGCGCATTTCGCGGGGCACCCCGTGCCGACGCCCCTGGTCCGGCCGCTCAGCCATGATGCTCGACCGGGCCGATGATCTCGAGCCAGGGGCATTGTCGCTCCTCGTACACCGAGACGGTGGGTGCCGGGAAACCGGGGTCCGCGAAATGGCCGACGGGGATCGCGATCGCGTCCGGGATGCCGCCGCCGCTGTACCAGACATTGCCGCCGCAGATCGGGCAGAAGTGAAAGCTGGCCGGCAGCCCGCCGCTCTCCGACGCGGCGATCCATTCGGTCGAACGGCCGGTGATCGTCACCTGCCCCGCCGGAAAGCGCGCCTGCACCGCGAAGGCCGATCCGCTGCGCTGCTTGCAGTTCAGGCAATGGCAGACCGAAACGCGCACCGGCTCGCCCGTACATTCGGCGCGGAGCTGCCCGCAGCGACAGGCGGCGGTTCGGCGCGTCATTTCGCCGCCTTGCGCAGCGCCAGCCGCACCAGCGCGTCCAGCGTCGCACCGGCGCCCAGCTCGTCGGCGGCGGCGTTGACCGCGGCGCTCGCCTCGGCCGGCTTGAAACCCAGGTTGAGCATCGCCGAGATCGCATCCTGCGCGGCGCCACCCGCCGCCGCCACGCCCGGAGTGCCACCGCTGCCGAGCGCCACGCCGCCGGCCTTGTCCTTGAGTTCGTTGACGATGCGCTGGGCAAGCTTGGGACCCACCCCGTTCGCCCGCGCGATCATCGCCGAATCGGCACGCGCCACGGCAGTCTGCACTTCCTCGGGCGACAGGATCGAAAGGATCGCGAGCGCCACCTTGGCGCCGACGCCCTGCACGCTGGTGAGCAGGCGGAACCAGTCGCGCTCGCTCGCGGTGGCGAAGCCCATCAGCCGGATCGAATCCTCGCTCACCAGCATCTCGGTGTGGAGCGTGACCAATCCGCCGGTGGCGCCCAGCGCGGTGATCGTCCTGCCCGACGCCCCGGCGAGATAGCCGACGCCGTTGACGTCGATCACGACATGGTCGGCGCCCGTCGCCTCCAGCCGGCCCTTCAGGTGCACGATCATGCCCGATCCCTCGCGTGGAAGTGTGCCCGGTTCACGCTACGCCTCCCCCGCCGCGCACGACATCCGGCGAATGGCAGGCAGGCGGAGCTGGAAAGGAGACGCGTGCGCATGTGTGGTACATAAGCGGAACATGCGAGCCTAGGAAAGCGAAATCACCCGGCGCCCCTGGCACGCTGCCGCACGGCTCCCCAAGTCGCGTGCGGAAACGGGGGAGGGAGAAATGATCGTCGCGCTTCTGGGGCTATGGCTCACCCTGCTCCTGGCGGGGAACACGCCGGCCGGCCGCCAGATGCGCCACGCGCTCGTCGAATGGCCGGCGGCGCGGCTGGCGCAGATCCGGCGGGGTGCCGTGATCACCTGGCTGATCCTCGGCGCGATTGCGCTGCTCTGTTTCTGGTTCCTCGAGGAGGATGGCCTCAGGCTCTTCGCCATGGCGATGCCCGAGATCGCCGGCTGGATCTCGATGTTCGAGATCGCCTCGATCGTCGAAGCGCTGGCGGTGGCGGCAATGGCGGCGTCGACGCTGCGCTTCGGCACCGCGCGCCACTGGATCGCCGCACGGCTGCCGATGGCCGGACGGGCAAGGCGCGCGCGCCGCGCCCGGCCGGTGATGCACGCCTCCAACGACGACGAGGACGGACCGGCTTTCGCGCTGGCCGCCTAACGCAACCCGAAGCGCGCGCTCGCCAGATGGTGGGCGTGGCAGATGGCGACCGCCAGCGCGTCGGCGGCATCGGGCCCGGCGATCTTCACGCCGGGCAGCAGCACCTGCACCATCGCATGCACCTGCGCCTTCTCGGCATTGCCCATGCCGACCACCGACTTCTTGACCGTGCTCGGCTTGTACTCGCCGACATCGATGCCGGTCCGCGCCGCCGCGCACAACACCACGCCGCGCGCCTGGCCGAGCTTGAGCGTCGATTGGGCGTTGGAATTGACGAACACCTCCTCCACCGCCGCCGCCTCGGGCCCGTGATCGGCGATCAGCGCGGCCAGCATGGCGTCGAGATGCGCGAGCCGGCGCGGCAGCGGCGCCCGGGTATCGGTCTTCAGCCGTCCGTTGGCGAGGTGCGACAGGCGATTGCCCTCGGCGCGGATCAGCCCCCAGCCGGTGGTGCCGAGGCCGGGGTCGAGGCCGAGGACGATCATCGGTTTTTGCACGCGAAGGCGCAAAGGCGCGAAGGTGCCAGAGAGTGGTTCGCGCGGAGGCGCGGAGGCATGGAGATTGCTGCGCTCGCGCGAAGCGCCGGAATAACCCGGTGCTCCATGTGTACGACACCGTCGCGGATTTCAGGGCCGCCGGCGCGACAAGCGCTCTCCGCGCCTCCGCGCCTCCGTGCGAACCGACAATCTTCGCGGCTTCGCGCCTTCGCGTGAAACAATCTCAGCCCAGCCTCTCCATCACATCGTCCGAGACTTCGTAATTCCCCCACACCGTCTGGACGTCGTCGTCATCGTCGAGCGCATCGATCAGCTTGAACAGCTTGGCCGCGTCCTCCTCGCCGACATCGACCATGGTCTGGGGCCGCCAGGCGAGCTTGGCGCCCTCGGCCTCGCCGAGCACCGGCTCCAGCGCCCTGGCGACTTCGTGGAGCGCTTCCTGCGCGGTCCAGATCTCATGGCCCTCCTCGGAGCTGGCCACGTCCTCGGCCCCCGCCTCGAGCGCGGCCTCGAACACCTTCTCGGCGTCGCCGGCCTTGGCCGGATAGTTGATCAGGCCCATCCGGTCGAAGCCGTGGCTCACCGAGCCGGCGGTGCCGAGATTGCCGCCATTCTTCGAGACCGCGGTGCGCACGTTGGTGGCGGTGCGGTTGCGATTGTCGGTCAACGCCTCGATGATCAGCGAGACGCCGCCCGGGCCGAAGCCCTCGTAGCGGATCTCTTCGTAATTCTCGCCGTCGCCCTTGCTCGCCTTGTCGATCGAGCGCTGGATATTGTCCTTCGGCATCGACTGTGCCTTGGCCGCGGCGATCGCGGCGCGCAGGCGCGGGTTCATGTCGGGATCGGGCAAGCCCATCTTGGCGGCGACGGTGATTTCGCGGCTGAGCTTGGAGAACATGCTCGAGCGCTTCTTATCCTGCGCGCCCTTGCGGTGCATGATGTTCTTGAATTTGGAATGGCCTGCCATTGCGCTCTCGTATGAAACTGATCGCGCGGCTTTAGGCCAGGCGCGGGGCCATGGGCAATGCTTGCCCGAACATCGTCCCCCGGCGGCCCCGGATCCGAGCCGAGGCGCCGGGGACGATACCGGCCTTAGATGCCGAGCGCCTGCTTGTAGGTCTCGAGCAGCATCTCCGCCTCGTCGCGATGATGCTTCTCCATCTTCCGCAGGCGGACGATCGAGCGCATCGTCTTCACGTCGAAGCCGGTCGCCTTGGCTTCGCCATAGACGTCCTTGATGTCGTCAGCGATGCCCTTCTTCTCTTCCTCGAGCCGCTCGATCCGCTCGATGAGAAGGCGCAGTTGCTCGGCGGAAATCGAATCGGACAAGGTGGAAGCTCCTGGAAGAATCTGGTTCGGAAAGGGGCGCGATTATCGGAGCGGGCGGCTCCGCTCAACCCCCAACCGCGCCGAGCCGAGGCAGGCCCGTCACGCGCAGAAAGCGCAGGTTGACGATGCGGCCATTGGTGCTGCGCAACTCGGTCACTTTGCCTCGCACGTCGCGGTGGAAGCGGACCGTGCCGGTGACCGTGTCGGTATCGAACGTATCGCGCTCGCGATACTTCTCGGGCGGCTGGCTGATCCGGCTCTCCCAGCCCGGCCCCACGATCCAGAGCGCGTCGCTGCGCCGCTCGACCGTCACCAGGATGGCGAGCTCGGGGCTGTAATAAGTGCCGAGATAATCGCCCATGCGCGCGGGCGTGAGCGCCGTCGCCGGCTGCCGGACATAGCGTGTCGCCACCAGGAGGCCGCCGGGGCCGTCGATCGTCAGCGTCCGCGCCGGAACCTCGCCCGAGAAGCGGATCGCGACCGGCGCGCTCTTCATGCTGAAGGCGCCCGCGCCGTGCGGAATCATCGGATCGAAACCCTGCATCCAGAGCCTGCCTTCCCGCGCCTCGATCAGGAAGCCGGCGCCGAGCGGATCGCGATACTTGCCGGCGAGGCGCAGCAGTTCCGCCGGGGCCAGCGCGACTTCGGGGCGCGGGGCGGGATCGGCGGGAGCCTTCCCCAGGTAGAGATCGGCAATCCTGCGTGCCAACGCCGCCGGATCCTCGCCCTCGACATTGCAGATCAGCGCGACCGACAGGCGCTGCTCCGGCATCACCAGGAAATGGCCGACGAACCCGGGATCGATGCCGCTGTGCCCCGTGATCGGCGCACCGCGATGGCGGCCGATATGGAGCCCGCCGCCATAGCCGGTGACGGGATCGGCCTTCAGCATCTCCGTGATGACCGCCTTCGTGCCCACGCCCGGCTCGGCGAAGTTGCGCGCCCAGCGGGCGAGGTCCGCCGCGGTCGAGCGGATACCAGTCGAGCCATAGGTGGCATAGGGGAGGAAGCGGCGCTCCGGCGGCCTCACGCCGGGGGCATCCTCCTTCCCGCCGGGCGCATAGGGCATCGCCTGGCCGGCACGCATGCGGTGATAGTCGTCGACGACATAGCTATGATCCATGCCGAGCGGCCGGAACACGCGCTCCGCGAGAAAGTCGGCAAAGGACCTGCCCGAGACGCGCTCGACCACCAGCGCGAGCAGCGTGTAGTTCGAGTTGGAATAGCCGAAAGCGGTGCCGGGCGCGAAGTTGAGCTCGCGCTGGCCGAAGATCACCCGCAATGCGTCCTGCTGCGTGATGCTGTCCTCGCCGCGCCGGCCCTGCAGCCAGAACAGGCTCAGCTGGTCGCGCAGCCCGCTGCTGTGATGCATGAGCTGGGCGAGCGTGATCGGCCGCGCGAAACGGTGCAGCTCGGGGACATATTTGCGCACGTCGTCGGCAAGCGCGAGCTTGCCCTCCGCCTGGAGGAGCAGCACCGCGAAGGCAGTGAACTGCTTGGAGAGCGAGGCGATGTGGAAGGCCGTGTCGGGCGTATTGGCGATGCCCGCCTCGACATTGGCGGCGCCATAGCCGCGTGCATGGAGCAGCTGCCCGTCGCGCGCGACCGACACGGCACATCCCGGCGCGTCCGGCTTGCTCCACGGAGCAAGCAGCTTGTCGACCTCGCCCACGGGATCGGCGGCACGCGCCGATGCGATGCCGGGGACCAGGAGGAGCGAGCTGGCAAGGAGCCGGACGAGAAGGCGCATCGACATCGACTACAAATGTAATCAAAATCCGGCAATCGATCCGCTCGGGCTTTGTCGCGATACGGTCCGCTTCCGTCGCTTACCCGCGAATTGCCCCTGGCGGCCGGTGCGGTTATCTGCCGGCCATGCCCCTTTCCCGCCGAATCGCGCTCTTCGCCGCCGCCATGCTCGCTCTCCTGCCGGCCACCGCGCCCGCGCAGAACCGGCCGCCGGCCCCGGCTCCGGCGAAGCCCGCCGCGCCGGTCCAGCTTCCGCCCACCATGCGGGTGCCGGCCCATCTCCGCCCCGCGCCGATCCCGGCGGACAAGGCACCCTTCGCTGCCGAGATCGCCGCGTTCGAGGCGCGCGACGCCATGGCCAGGCCGGCAAAGGGCGGGGTGCTGTTCCTCGGCAGCTCGAGCATCCGGATGTGGCCCGACCTCGCGCGCGAGTTCCCCGGCCACAATGTGATCAATCGCGGCTTCGGCGGCTCCACGATTCCCGACAGCGTCCGCTATGCCGATCGGATCGTAGCGCCCCATGCGCCGAAGACGATCGTCTTCTATGCCGGCGACAACGACCTGGAGGCCGGGCACAGCCCGGAGGAAGTCCTCTCCGATTTCCAGGCGCTGGTGACCAAGGTGCACTTCAGGCTGCCCGGCACCCGCATCCTGTTCATCGCGATCAAGCCCAGCCCGTCGCGCTGGCGGCTGATCGACGGAATCCGCGAAGCCAACACGCTGGTGCGCGACTATGTCGCGACCGACCGGCGGCTCGGCTATGTCGACATCTTCCCCGCGATGCTGGGCCCGGACGGCAAGCCGCGCCCCGAACTCTATCGCGAGGACGGCCTGCACATGACTCGCGCCGGCTACGACATCTGGCGCGTGGCGGTGGCGAAGGCGATGAAGTGGAAGCTCTCCCCGGCCCCAGCCGTGACGAATCCGGCCCGGCCGGCGGTCAGCGCCCAGGCTCGGTCATCGAAGGCGGATCGCTAGCCGGGAAGCTCTCGTCGAGCGCCTCGTCCAGCGCTTCGTTCCGCTTCAGGCTCGCTTCCATCCGGGCGATCTGCTCCGGCGTGGCTTCGCCCTGGTGGCGCGCCTTCCATTCCGGGAAGGGCATGCCATAGACGATATGGCGCGCCGCGTCCCTGGCGATCGACGGATCGGCCTCGACGATCCAGTCGGCCAGGCAGTTGCGGCAAAAGCCCGCCAGGCCCATCAGATCGATGTTCTGCGCGTCGGTGCGATGGCGGAGATGGCGGACGAGGCTGCGGAACGCCTTGGCGGCGGTAGCGTCATCCAGCCGGTCGAGTTCGTCCATTATCGCACCTCCACGGTTGATCCTCCGGGATATGAGGCTAGAGGCACCGAGGCACAAGCCGAGGATATGACAACGATGACAAAGGCAATCAGCCCCCGCACGCGCAAGGTTCGCATCCTCGCCACGCTCGGCCCCGCCAGCGCGACGCCCGAGATGATCGCCAAGCTGTTCGAAGCCGGCGCCGACGCGTTCCGGATCAACATGAGCCATGGCGACCAGGCATCGAAGGTGCCGCTGTTCGAGGCGATTCGCGGGCTCGAGCAGAAATATGGCCGCCCGACCACGATCCTGGCCGACCTTCAGGGCCCGAAGCTGCGCGTCGGCAAGTTCGCCGACGGCAAGGTGCAGCTGGTCACCGGCCACGAGTTCATCCTCGACCGCGACAAGACGCCCGGCAACGCCACCCGCGTCGAGCTGCCGCACCGCGAGATCTTCGAGGCGGCGCACGAGAATGCCCGCCTCCTGCTCGACGACGGCAAGCTGGTGCTGCGCGTGGTCTCGGTCGCGCCGGATCGCCTCACGACCATCGTCGAGGTCGGCGGTCCGCTGTCGAACAACAAGGGCCTGAACGTGCCCGACATGGTGCTGCCGCTCGCCGCGCTCACCGAAAAGGACCGCAGCGACCTCGCCTTTGCCGTCGAGCAGGGCGCCGACTGGATCGCGCTCAGCTTCGTCCAGCGCCCCGAGGACCTGATGGAGGCCCGCCGCCTGATCGGCGGCAAGGCGGCACTGCTCGCCAAGATCGAGAAGCCTTCGGCCATCGCACGGCTCGACGAGATCGTCGAGCAATGCGACGGCGTGATGGTCGCGCGCGGCGACCTGGGCGTCGAACTGCCGCCGCAGACCGTGCCGCCGCTCCAGAAGCGCATCGTCGAGACCGCGCGCCGCATGGGCCGCCCGGTGATCGTCGCCACCCAGATGCTCGAATCGATGATCGAGAGTCCGTCGCCGACGCGCGCCGAAGTCTCGGACGTCGCCACGGCGGTCTATGACGGTGCCGATGCGATCATGCTCTCGGCGGAAAGCGCCGCCGGCAAATGGCCGGTCGAATCGGTTTCGATGATGAACTCGATCGCCGACGCCGTGGAGCGCGACCCTGCGCATGGCGACCGCGTCCACTTCACCGTGACGCGCCCCGACCCCACCACCGCCGACGCGCTGGCCGAGGCCGCGAAGAACATCGCGCGCACCGTCTCCGCCTCCGGCATTACCTGCTTCACCAGTTCGGGCTCGACCGCGCGGCGAATCGCGCGCGAGCGCCCGTCGGTGCCGATCCTGGTGCTCACCCCCAAGATCGAGACGGCGCGCCGGCTCGGCCTGCTCTGGGGCACGCACGCGGTCCACACCCGCGACGTCGATTCGTTCGAGGAGATGGTCGCCAAGTCGAAGCGGATGGCGCTGCGCCACCACATCGCCGCGGCGGGCGACCGCGTCGTGCTGTGCGCCGGCGTGCCTTTCCGGACGCCCGGCTCGACCAATGTGCTGCACGTGGTGACGCTGGTCGGCGACGAGCTGAAGAACCATCCGGGCCGCGAAGGGCCGGACGCGATCTGATCCTTGCGCTCCCCTCCCTTCCAGGGAGGGGAGAAGACTGAAGATTAAAGCAGCCCGAACGCCTCGAGATCCGCCCGCAGCTTCGCCGCGCCGGTGAAGTGCAAGGCGTGGATACCCGCATCCGCCGCCGCGACGACATTGGGCAGGCTGTCGTCGATGAACACCGCATCCGGCCCCTCCAGGCCGAATCGGCGCAGCGCGAGCGCGTAGATCGCGGGATCGGGCTTCACCAGCTTCTCGTCGCCCGAGACGACGATGTCGCGGAAGCGGTCGAACAGCGCGGCTTCGCGCGCACGGAACGGCGGCCAGAACTCGCCGGAGAAATTGGTGATCGCGAAGAGCGGCACGCCGGCGGCATCGAGCGCCTCGACGAGCGCGGTCATGCCGGGAATCGCCGGGCCCAGCGTTTCGTTGAAGCGCGGCGCCCAGGCGGCGATCAGCGCTTCATGCTCCGGAAAGCGCGCGCGCAGCTCCGCCGAGGTTTCCGCGAACGGACGCCCCGCATCGTGCTGGAAATGCCATTCCCGGGTGACGACGTTCGCCAGAAACGCTTCGAGCGCCCGATCGTCCTCGATCAGGCGCTCGTAGAGGAACCGAGGTTCCCAGTCGAACAGCACCTTCCCGACATCGAAGATGACGGTATGGGGCTGGACCACGCGAATCAGCCCTGGCGGGCCTTGAAACGCTTCTGGGTCTTGTTGATGACGTAGATGCGCCCACGACGGCGGATCACGCGGTTGTCGCGATGCCGATCCTTGAGCGACTTCAATGAATTCACGATCTTCATGACCGATTCGCTTCTCAAACTATAGGAATGCCGGAAAGAGGGGCTCGCCTAGTGGCCGACGCCCGCCAAGTCAAGGCAGGAGTCGCCCCTCGACGCTGCGGAACCGACTCGACCTGATCCGTGTTGGAGGGCAAAACCGAGACGTTCCGTCCGCGAAACAGGAGTTCCTCGCGTGAAGAAGCCGCTCAGCATCGCCCTGCTCGCCGCGCTGGGAGCCTGCGCTCCCAGCTATCGCCCCCAGCCGATCGACGTCACCCGCTATCATCTGGGCGCGCCGATCGAGCGCACTACCGTCGCGGTCGAGCCGATGGCCAACACCGATTCGTTCGGCCCCGAATACCAGACCTATGCCGATGCGGTGCGCGCCGAGCTGGAGCGGCTGGGCTATGTCCAGTCGGTGAGCAGCACGCCTTCGGGCTATATCGCCGCGGTCGGCTTCCGCCGCACGAGCAAGGGCGCGTTCAAGGAACCGCCGCCCGTCAGCATCGGCCTGGGCGCGGGCGGCTTCAGCGGCGGGCGCCGCGGCGGCGTGGGCGTCGGCGGCGATGTCGGCTTCGGCATCGGCGGCAAGACCCGCGAGCTGTACCAGACCGAGCTGTGGGTGCAGCTGCGCCGCCGCAGCGACAACACCACCGTGTGGGAAGGCCGGGCGCAGAGCGGCAGCGTGAGCGGCACCGATCCCGACCAGCCCGGGGCAGCGGCCGCGCGCATGGCCAAGGCACTCTTCAAGGACTTCCCCGGCGAGTCCGGCATCACTATCACGGTGAAATGACCATCCAGATCAATTCCGGCTTCGATTCCGGCAACATCCGCGTCGTGGGGATCGAGGGCGACCGCGTCGACCTCGAGATCGTCACCGATCACCTCTCGGACTTCTACCAGTGGTTCCACTTCCGCGTGGCCGGGGCGAAGGGGCGCACGCTCACCTTCCGCCTGCTGAACGCGGGCGGAGCGGCCTATGCGTTCGGCTGGCCGGGCTACAAGGCGCGCTGGTCGACCGACCGCGAGGCATGGCGCACGGCCGAATCGAGCTATGCCGACGGCGTGCTGAGCTTCACCAAGGCGATCGACACCGATCTGGTCTGGTTCGCCTATTTCGCGCCCTATTCGATGGAGCGGCACCACGACCTGGTCAGCCGCATGGCGCTGATGCCGGGCGTGTCGCACCGCGAGCTGGGCAAGACGCTCGACGGCCAGCCGATGGACCTGCTGACGCTCGGCACCGGGCCGAAGACGGTGTGGCTCTATGCGCGCCAGCATCCGGGCGAGACCATGGCGGAATGGTGGATGGAGGGGGCGCTGGAGTTCCTGACCGACCCGGCCAACCCGACCGCCCTTGCCCTGCGCGAGAAGGCCGTGTTCCACATCGTGCCCAACATGAATCCGGACGGCTCGCGCCGCGGGCATCTGCGTACCAACGCCGCGGGCATCAACCTCAACCGCGAATGGCATGCCCCGACGATGGAGAAGAGCCCCGAGGTGTTCCTGGTCCGCGCGGCGATGGACGAGACCGGCGTCGACTTCGCGATCGACGTGCATGGCGACGAGGCGATCCCGGCCAATTTCCTGGCAGGGTTCGAAGGCATCGCGTCATGGACCGACGCGCATGGCGAGAAATTCTACGAATATGCCCGTCGCCTCGCCAGGGCGACGCCCGATTTCCAGCTCGACCTGGGCTATGAGAAATCGGCGCCGGGCCAGGCCAATCTCTCGATGTCGACCAACCAGCTCGCCGAGCGCTTCGGCGCGGTCTCGATGACGCTGGAAATGCCGTTCAAGGATCACGAGGCGAACGCCGATCCCGAATTCGCCTGGTCGCCGGCGCGCTGCAAGATGCTGGCGCATTCCTGTCTTGAGACTTTGGCAGGATTTATCGACGAGATCTGACGCGAGAACGAAGAACGACAGAGGGGGTCGAACATGGAAATCCGCGAAGGCGGGCTCGACGATGCGCGAGTCCGGTCGCTGCTCGAGGCGCATTTTGCCGGCATGCTGGCCAATTCGCCCAAGGACAGCACGCATTTCCTCGACTTCTCCGGCCTCGCCGCGCCCGACGTGACCTTCTGGAGCGTGTGGGATGGCGAGGACCTGCTGGGCTGCGGCGCGCTGCGCGAGCTCGATCCCGAACATGGCGAGATCAAGTCGATGCGCACCGCCTCGGAGCATCTCCGCCGCGGCACCGGCGCCAAGCTGGTCGGGCACATATTGAGCACCGCCCGTTCGCGGGGCTATCGGCGCGTGAGCCTGGAGACGGGATCGGGCGATGCCTTCGACGCCGCCCATGCGCTCTACCGCCAGTTCGGCTTCACCGAATGCGGGCCGTTCGGCGACTATCGCGAGGATCCGTTCAGCCGCTTCCTGTCGCGCGTGGTATGAAGGATCAGTGCAGCACCAGCTGGGCGACCGGCAGCACGGGCGTGGCATAGGACGCCCGCTCCGCCTCGATCGCCTCGACATGGGCGAGGCGGTTGTGGAGCGCGCCTGGATCGGGAAGCAGCGGCACCTTCGCCGTGCCGCTGCGGCGCGGGCGGGCCGGCGGCATCGTGCGGCGGGCCTTGTCGGCCATCACGGCGAAGCGCGGCGCTTCGGCGGCGATCTCGGTGAGCAGCTTCGTCGCCTGCCTGGTGATCTGGCGGACACGTTCCTTGGTCACACCGGTTGCGAGCGAGACCTCGTCGAGCGTGGCGCCGTCGAAGACGCGGCGTTCGACGATCTCGCGGTCCCGCGATAGCCTGGCCTCGAGCTTCTCCAGTTCGGCGGAGTCGACCGTCTTGAAGCGCGGGCCCTCGCCGCGCACCACGGCCTTGACGCGCGGGCGGCGGCGGAGAGCCTCGACGCCGACCTTGCGGAGCTGGTCGACATAGGCATGGATGAGCTGGGAGACGGCGCCCTCGGCGAGATAGTCGGAAGCGGCGGCTTCGGTGCGGGCGACGGCGTCCTCGTCCTCGATCATCGCCTCGGGGGCGATCTCGTCGCCGTCGGTGGCGGCGAGCGCGCTGAGCGAGACGGTGGTGGCCTCGACCTTCCTGGCCGAGGGGCGCTGGTCGGTCATCAGGCGGAAGCGCAGGCTCTGGAGCTCGCCGCGGATCTGCCAGTTCACGAAGGT
>NZ_NFUR01000004.1 GCF_002127225.1 Sphingomonas sp. IBVSS2 | reverse complement strand
CAGCTGCTGCAGGTCACCCAGGCCGATGCCGCCCATAACGTCTCCACCCCGGTGACCGTCACCGCGCCCGACCTCACCGCACCCGCCGCCCCTGTGGCGAGTGTCTCGGCGGACGGCACGGCAGTGACCGGCACCGGCGAGCCCGGCGCGACGGTGACCGTTCATGACGCCGCCGGCAATCCGCTCGGTACTGCCGTCGTCGCCGCCAATGGCAGCTTCTCGGTCACCCTCACCACGCCCCAGGCCAATGGCCAGCTGCTGGAAGTCTCGCAGACCGACCCGGCAGGCAACGCCTCGCCCGAAGTGGCGGTGCACGCGCCCGACATCACCGCCCCGCTCGGCCTCACGGCGGCGGTGAACGGCATCGGCACGGTGGTGACCGGCAGTGGCGAGGCGGGCGCGACCGTCACCGTCCGCGACCCCTCAGGCATCGCGATCGGCACAGCCGTAGTTGCCGCGAACGGCAGCTACAGCGTCACTCTCACCACGCCGCAGACCAACGGACAGCTGCTCCAGGTCACCCAGGCAGACCCTGCCGGCAATGCGTCCACGCCCGTCCCGGCCGCCGCGCCCGACCTGACCCCGCCGGCACTGCCGACCGCCACGGTCTCGGCCGACGGCACGACAGTGACCGGCACCGGCGAGGCGGGCGCGACGCTGGTCGTGCGAAGCCCGGCCGGTACGGTGCTCGGCACCGTGACGGTGGCCACCGATGGCAGCTATTCGGTCACGCTCTCGGTTCCGCAGACCAATGGCGAGGTGCTGACCGTTCGCCAGACCGATCCCGCCGGCAACCCCTCGCCCGACCTGCACACGACGGCGCCCGACATCACCGCGCCGACCGGGTTGACCGCCACGGTCAACGGCACCGGCACGATCGTGACCGGCACCGGCGAGGCGGGGGCAACCGTGATCGTCCACGATCCGCTGGGCACCGCGATCGGCACTGCCGTGGTCGCCGCCAACGGCGCCTATGCGGTGATCCTCACTACCCCCCAGGCCAACGGCCAACTGCTCGAGGTCACCCAGACCGACACCGCCGGCAACCTCTCGGCGCCGACGCCGGCGCTGGCCCCCGACATCACCCCGCCTGCCGCCCCGGCCCTTGCGATCAGCGCCGACGGCACCACCGCGACCGGAACGGGCGAGCCGGGCGCAACGGTGACGGTCACCAGCGCCTCGGGCGCCGTGCTCGGCACCGGCGCGGTTGCGGCCGACGGCCACTTCTCGATCACCCTCACCACGCCCCAGGCCAATGGCGGCACGCTCAGCGCCACCCAGGCCGATGCGGCGGGCAACGTCTCGCCGCCCGCTACCGCCAACGCGCCCGACATAACGCCTCCCGCGATCCCCGCCGCCACCCTCGATGCCACCGGCGCAGTCGTCTCCGGCACGGGGGAGCCGGGAGCGACGGTCGTGGTACGCGACCCTTTCTCGACCGTGATCGGAACAGCGACGGTGAGCGCGGCGGGAACCTTCTCGGTCGTCCTCTCCACGCCGCAGATCGACAGCCAGGTCCTGAGCGTGACGCAGACGGATGCGGCGGGGAATGCCTCCCCGGCCTTGTCGCTTACGGCACCCGATCTCACCGCGCCGCTCGCGCCTGTCGGGACGGTCGCGGCGGATGGCGCCTCGATAACCGGCACGGGCGAAGCGGGGGCGACCCTGGTCATCACCGATCCGACGGGCCTGCACATCGGGACCGTCGTCGTAGCTTCGGATGGCACCTTCACCACCACGCTCGTCCCGCCGCAGACTAACGGGCAGCTGCTCGGCCTCGTCCAGACGGACGCCGCCGGCAATGCCTCGCCCCAGGGGAGTGCGGTCGCCCCCGACCTCGTCCCGAACGACTCCCCTGGGGCACCCACCGCAACGGTGGCGGCCGATGGCGCGACCGTGTTCGGCACCGGCCAGGCCGGCGCCACGGTGAGCGTGACCGGACCCAATGGCGCCGTGATCGGCACCGCGACGGTCACGCCCGGCGGCACCTATGTGGCGGTGCTCACCACCCCCCAGCTGAACGGCGAGACGCTCCACGTCACCCAGGCCGATGCCGAGGGTGACGTCTCCCCGCCGGCCACGGCAATCGCACCCGACCTGACCCCGCCGGCCGCGCCGGTCGCCGCGATCGATGCCACCGGCACCATCGTCACCGGCACCGGCGAGCCTGGCGCGACGGTGCGCGTGGCCGATGCGGGCGGCACCGTGCTCGGCACGGCGACCGTCGGCGCCAACGGCAACTACACCGTCGTGCTCGGCACGCCGCAGACCAACGGCCAGGCACTGTCCGTCACCCAGGCGGACGCGGCGGCGAACGTCTCGCCCGCCGTGCCGGTCACGGCACCGGACACCACGCCGCCCGCCGCCCCCACCGCCACCGTGTCGCCGGACGGGGCCACGGTCGTGGGCACCGGCGAGCCCGGCGCTACGGTAACGATCACCAACGCCGCGGGCACGCCGATCGGCACCGCCACCGTCGCACCCGGCGGCACCTACACCGCCACGCTCGCGACCCCGCAGACCAATGGCGAGACGCTCACCGCGATCCAGAGGGATCCGGCGGGCAATGCCTCGCCTTCGGTCACGGCGACGGCGCCGGACACCACGCCGCCCGCTGCCCCCGCCGCTACCGTCGATGCGAGCGGAACGATCGTGACCGGCACCGGCGAGCCCGGCGCGACGGTGACCGTGCGGGATCCGGGCGGCGTGCCGATCGGCACCGCCGTGGTTGCGGCGAATGGCAGCTATACTGCCACGCTTTCCACCGCCCAGCTCAACGGCCAGCTTCTCCAGGTCACCCAGGCCGATGCCGCGGGCAATGTCTCGCCATCGACGCCGGCCACGGCACCCGACATCACGCCGCCGCTCGCACCGGCCGGCACGGTTTCCGCCGACGGTACGGCGGTGACCGGCACCGGCGAGCCGGGTGCCACCGTGCACGTGCTCAACGCGGCCGGCACCGAGATCGGCACCGCCATCGTCGCCGGCAATGGCAGCTTCACCGCGCCGCTCACCCCGGCACAGCTCAACGGGCAGGTGCTGACGCTCAGCCAGACCGATCCGGCGGGCAATCACTCGCCGAACGTCACGGCGACCGCGCCCGATCTCACGCCGCCCGCCGCGCCTGTCGCGACGGTCAGCGGCGACGGCACGATCGTCACCGGCACCGGCGAACCCGGCGCTACCGTGACGGTCCGCGATCCCGCGGGAACCGCGATCGGCACCGCGCTGGTCGCCGCGAACGGCGCCTATGCCGTCACGCTGACCACGCCCCAGGGCAATGGCCAGACGCTCCACGTCACCCAGGCCGATGCCGCAGGCAATGTCTCGCCGGCCACCTCCGCACTCGCCCCGGACTTCACACCGCCCCTCGCCCCGAATGCCACGGTCAGCGCCGACGGCACGGCGGTGACCGGCACCGGCGAGCCCGGCGCGACCGTGCATGTGTTCAACGCCGCCGGCACCGAGATCGGCACCGCCACCGTCGCCGGCAATGGCAGCTACACCGCAACGCTCACCACGCCCCAGGCCAATGGCGAAACGGTGACGGTCAACCAGAGCGATCCGGCCGGCAATCACTCGCCGAACATCACGGCGATCGCGCCCGACATCACGCCGCCCGCACCGCCCGCCGGGCTGGCGATCAACGGCGAAGGCACGACCGTCACCGGCACCGGCGAGGCGGGCGCCGCCGTCGAGGTGCGCAGTGCGGGCGGCACGCTGCTCGGCACCGGCACGGTCGCGGCGAACGGCAGCTTCTCCGTTTCGTTGAACGATCCCCAGACCGCGGGCGAAACGCTCAGCGTCACGCTGCGCGATCCCGCCGGCAACCTCTCCGGCGCGGTCCCGCTCATCGCGCCGTTCGACATCGAAGCGTTCAACAACACGGCCGAGGCCTCGATCGATCTCGTGCCCGTCACCACCAACGAGAATCTGGGCACCGCCAGCTATCTCGCCCTGGTCTCGCTCGGCCTGCTCAATCTCGATGCCCAGGTGCTGGCGACACCCAATGTCCAGTTCACCGTCGCCGCCGGCAATTCCCTTGCGGCGTCCTTCACCTATGACGCGACGCTCGCGATCGGCGTGCTGAGCGGCTATAGCGTGGTGGTCCAGCGCTTCGACGGCACCAACTGGGTCGCGGTCAGCGGCCCCGGCAACAGCTCGCTGCTCCAGCTCTCGCTGCTCAACGGCAATCTCGTCGCCACCGACACGCTCGGCCCGGGCGAGTATCGCGCCTTCGTCACCTTCGACGGCGTGGCCGGCGTGGGGCTGCTCGGCGGTCTCGCGGTCACCGGCGTCAACAGCGACTATACCCATGTCGGCGCCGTGCAACCGAGCGCGGCCGCGGGCAATGTGATCACCGATCCGGGCCCGGGCGGCGCGGTCGATGTCGTCAGCCCGCAAACGGTCGTGCAGAGCGTCACCATGAACGGCGTGACCACCAATGTGGCCGCGGGCGGCACCTCGATCCATGGCGACTGGGGAACGCTCGTCATCAACCCCAATGGCAGCTATACCTACACGCCCGATGCCAATGCCGCGGCGATCGGCCATGCCGACACGTTCACCTATACGCTGGTCAACCCGACCAGCGGCGAACTGGAGAGCGCGACGCTGACGGTCACGATCGGCAGCCCGGACATCACCGGCGCGCCGCTGGCGGTCAACGACGCGGCGATCGCCACTGCGACCTTCGAGCATGTCGTCACCACCATTCCGGCGGCGATCGACTCGAGCTTCGCCACGCCCACCGCGCTGATCATCACCGGCGCGCAGACCGGCTCGGTCCATGACAGCTTCACCGTGGGCGCGAACAGCACCGCCGATGTGACGCTCTCGGCGATCCAGTCGAGCGGGCTCAGCGTGCTGCCCACCTATACGATCACCGTCACCAACGCGCAGGGCACCGTGGTCGGCACGATCACCCAGACCTCGGTCGCCAATCTGGGGCTCGGCACCGGCGTCGCGCTGGTGTTGCACGACCTGCCCTCCGGCACCTACAACTACACCGTGTCGAGCACCAATGTGCTGGGCACCGGCTATGGCACCAACGTCTATGTCGGCGAGACGGTGACCCATCTCGACCAGTACAGCCTCGCCGGCAGCACCGCCGTGTCGGGCGAACTGCTCGCCAACGATACGCTGGGCACCGACTTCCCGGTGCTGCGGGTCCAGATGGGCGGCAATTTCGTCCAGGTGGGCGATACGCCGCTGACCATCACCGGCGCCTATGGCACGCTGACCGTTACCGAGACCGGCCATTATACCTACCAGCCGAGCGCCTCGCTGACCTATTCGGGCACCGATCCGGTCGACAGCTTCACCTATCAGCTGGTCCAGCCAAACGGCACGATCGCGACGGCGCATCTCGACGTGACGGTCGACATCAACAATGGCGTGACGCCTACGGCGATGATCGTCGAGCCGCCCGCGCTGGCGGATACCGTGCCCCTCGCCATGTTCTCGGCCGAAGCCACGACGGCACCGACGACGGCGGCGACAACGGAGCACGCGCCGGTCCCATATAGCCTGAGCGACAACCAGGGCAGCGTCGAGGATCTGCTCGGCCAGTTCCTCCATGATCGCCAGGCCGCCTCCGATACGTCCGCTCCGCCCGTCGCTGCGAGCGCCGCTCCCGCCGCGCAGGACATCGCCGCGGCGCCCGTGCCCGACGATCCGCTGCACTATCTCGTAACCGCGAACGACCTCGAACAGGATCGCCACCAGCTGACGCATACGGTGTGAGATATCACTCCGAACTCGGAGTCGATTCTCGAAAATCATCCATGATTTCAAAAGGGTGATTAACTTACACCATAAGGCGACACGCAATGCGGACAGGGAGGCCGTCGCTTGGGAGAAAGGTTGCGACGAGGCCCGCTCGGCGGTGCGATCGGCATCATGGCGATCGGAACGCTGGCAGCCTCCCTGGCGGGGACCGTGTACGCGCAGGAAAGCGCCGGCCTCTCGCTCGAGGCGGCGGTCCGCCAGGCCGTGGCGTGGCACCCGAACATCGTCTCCGCGGCGGCCACGCTGGATGCGCGCGGCGCGGACGTGGACGTCGCGCGGGCCGGCTATCTGCCCCAGATAAGTGCGGGTGTCGGCACCGGCTACGACAATCGCCTCGGCTCGAGCTGGCGGCCGCGCCCCCAGGTCTCCGCCTCGCAGATGCTCTATGACTTCGGCAAGGTCCGCAGCGCGGTGGACTATGCACAGGCGGGCACGCGCGTCGGCCGCGCCGATCTGCTGCTCGCGATCGACGGGCTCATCCACGATACCGGCTATGCGATCGTCGAGCTGCAGCGCAACGCGGCGCTCCACGACATCGCCGAAGAGCAGCTGGCACGGATCCGCGAGATCAGCGGGCTCGTCGCCGATCGGGTCGCCAAGGGCGCGTCGACACGCTCGGACGGGCTTCAGGCGGAATCGCGGGTCGCCGCCGCCAAGGCGACGCTGGCGCAGATCGATGCCGAACAGCGCCGCTGGACCAGCAACCTCGCCTTCCTGCTCGGCGACGAGAAGGCCCGGGCGCCGGTCAGCGCCGACATGCCCGACTGGCTGATGCGCAGCTGCGCGGCCGGGCTGGCGGATTGGGCCGCGGTGCCGGCAGTGATGCGTGCCGACGCCCAGCGCGAACAGGCCGCGGCGCAGCTTCACCGCAGCCGCGCCGATCGCCTGCCCACCGTGTTGCTCGCCGGGGACGCGGCCGCGGACCTCGGGTCGCCCTTCTCCGATCGCAGCGCCTATAGTTTCGGGCTCAGCGTCTCGAGCAACATATTCGGCGGCAACGCCACCCGCGCCCGCGTCCGCAGCGCGGATTATTCGCTCGCCGCCGCCGACGCCGCCTCGCGCCAGGCGCGCAACGAAGCGAGCCAGCGGCTTGCCGAGGCCCGGCAGCAGATCGGCAGCCTCACCCGCCTGCTCGACACGCTCAACCTGCGCGAGGCGGACATGGCGGAGACCGGGCAGCTCTACCGCGCGCAATATCTCGAAATGGGCACGCGGACGCTGGTCGACCTGCTCAATGCGGAACAGGAACTGCACCAGGCGCGGTTCGACGCAGTCAATACCGAGCACGACCTGCGCCGGCTGCAGCTCGACTGCCTCTATTATTCGGGCCGGTCGCGCGATGCCTTCGGCCTGACGGGCACCCGCCTGCGGGGCGTGACGCTGTGAGCGGCGCATCGGCCGAGACCTGGCTCGACATCCTCTGCCAGGCGGCGCGGCACTATCGCCTGCCCGTTTCCGAGCAGCGCGCCCGCCTGGCGGGGCTCTGGGACATCGCCTCCCCCGAGGAAAGTCGCGTGCGTGCCCTCGCCCGCCCCCTGGGCCTGGCCCTCCGCTTCGCCGATCCCGCCTCCGTGCGGCTGACGAGCTGGCGCCTGCCGGTGATCGCCTGCCTCGGCGATGGCGAACTCGCCCTGATCACCGCGCTGGACGGCGACGGGGAAGCGGTGTTCACCGTCGCCGGCGAGAGCGGCATGGCCGCGCGCCGCCCGCTCGCCGAACTGCTCGCCGCCGCGACCCTGATCGTCGTGCCCCGCCCCGCCCGCTCCGCCGCCGACGCGCGGGTCGACACCTATATCCGGCCCTATGAGGAGCACTGGCTTCGCCGCATCCTGCTCCAGGATGCCGGCGCCTATGGCCATGTCGCGGTCGCCTCGGTGGTGACCAACCTGCTCGGGCTCGCGGGCATCCTGTTCTCGATGCAGGTATATGACCGCGTCATTCCGGCCCAGTCGATGCCGACGCTCGTCATCCTCTTCCTGGGCGTGCTGCTGGCGATCGCCTTCGATTTCCTGCTGCGCAAGCTGCGCGTGGCCATCACCGACGTGCTGGGGAAGCGGGCCGACCTGAGGCTCTCCGATCTCGTCTTCGGCCATGCGCTGCGCGTCCGCAACCGGGAGCGGCCGACTTCGACCGGCACCTTCATCTCCCAGCTGCGCGACCTCGACCAGGTCCGCGACATGCTGACCTCCACCACCGTCTCCGCGGTGGCGGACCTGCCCTTCTTCCTGCTCTTCCTCGCGATCCTCGCCTTTATCGGCGGCGTGCTCGCGCTCGTGCCCCTCGTCGCAGTGGCATTGCTCCTGGTGCCCAGCCTGCTCGCGCAACGGCGCCTGCGCGTCCTCGCCACCGAATCGATGCGGGAGAGCTCGCTGCGCAACGCGCTGCTGGTCGAGGCCGTGCAAGGCATAGAGGACATCAAGGCGCTGCAGGCGGAGGAGCGCTTCCAGCGCCAGTGGAATCACTACAACAGCGTCGCGGGCGAGGCCCAGCTTCGCCTGCGCGGGCTCACCGCCAGCCTCTCGACCTGGGCGCAGAGCGTGCAGAACGGCGTCTATGCCGCGGTGATCTTCGTCGGCGCGCCCATGGTGATCGCCGGCGAGATCACCACCGGCACGCTGGTCGCCACTTCGATGCTCGCCTCGCGCATGATCGCGCCGATGGCCCAGATATCCGGCCTGCTCGGCCGCTGGCAGCATGCGAAGCTGGCGACGCAGAGCCTCAACCAGATAATGGGGCTGCCCACGGACAGCCCCGACGCCGAGCACCGCATTCCCCTCGCCGCGGTCACCGGCAGCTTCGCGCTGCGCTCGGCGGTATTTTCCTATGGCGATCCCAATGACCCGCCCGCGCTGACCGTGCCCAGCCTCGACATCATGGCCGGCGAGAAGGTGGCGCTGCTGGGCCGCAACGGCGCCGGCAAGTCGACCCTGCTCCAGGGCCTGTCAGGCATGCTCCAGCCGGTCTCCGGCGAAGTCCTGCTCGACGATCTCGCGCTGCACCAGATCGATCCGGCCGATGTGCGCCGGGACGTCTGCCTGCTCACCCAGAACAGCCGGCTCTTCCACGGCACGCTGCGCGAGAACCTGACGATGGGCGCTCCGCACGCAAGCAACGGGGAGATACTGGCGGCCCTCGAGATGGTCTGCGCACAGGATTTCGTGCGGCGGCTGCGCGACGGGCTGGAACATGTCGTGCTGGAAGGAGGACTGGGGCTGTCCGGCGGGCAGGTCCAGTCGCTGCTCCTTGCCCGCCTGCTGCTCAGGCGCCCCATGGTGGCGCTGCTCGACGAGCCCACCGCGGCGATGGACGAACTGGCCGAGCGTCATTTCATCGCGAGCTTCCGCGAATGGAGCCGGGATCGCACGATCGTCGTGGCGACGCACCGCATGCGGGTGCTCGAGCTCGTGGACCGGGTGATCGTCATCGACCATGGCAGAGTGGTGCTCGACCAGCCCAGGGAAGCGGCGCTCGACGCGATGCGCGGCGCCAGGACGCAGGCAGCATGAGCGCCGCACTCAGCGCCGACGACCGGCTGTTCGACGAGGAAGGGCGCGGTCGGCTGCGCGATGCGACGCGCATGTTGTGGGTATTGGCGGCGATGGTGGCCGCCTTCCTCGCCTGGGCCTGGTTCGCGAAGCTCGACGAAGTGGCGACCGGCACCGGCAAGGTGGTGCCGACCAGCCATGAGCAGATACTCCAGTCGCTGGAAGGCGGCATCCTTGCCAAGCTGCACGTGCGCCAGGACGATATCGTCAAGCCCGGCCAGGTCCTCGCCCAGCTCGATCCCACCCAGGCCGGCTCGACCGTCGAGGAAAGCGCCGCGAAATATCGCGCCGCGCTCGCGGCCCAGGCACGGCTCCAGGCCGAAGTGGATGAGACTCCGCTCCGCTTCTCCAGGGAATTGGACGGCTATCCCGCGCTCAAGGCCGAACAGCAGCGCCTCTACGAAACGCGCCGCCGCAGCCTGGCCGGCTCGACAGGCCTGATCGATGAATCGCTGGCGCTGATCAACCGGGAAGTCGGGATCGGGGAGTCGCTGATCGCCACCGGAGCGGCAAGCAATGTCGAGGTGCTGCGGCTCAAACGCCAGCGCGCCGACCTCGATCTCAAGAAGGCCGATCTGCGTTCGCAATATCTGGTCGAGGCACGTCAGGATCTCGCCAAGGTGAGCGAGGAAGTCGAAGCGCTCGCCCCGGTGGTGCGCGGCCGGTCGGACACGCTGCAACGGCTTACCCTGCGTTCGCCCGTGCGCGGGGTGGTCAAGAATATCGAAGTGTCGACGATCGGCGGCGTCGTGCCGCCCAATGGCAAGGTGATGGAGATCGTCCCCCTCGACGACCGGCTGCTCATCGAGACACGCATCTCGCCGCGCGACATCGCGTTCATCCGGCCCGGCCAGCGCGCCAGCGTGAAGATCACCGCCTATGACTATTCGATCTTCGGCGGTCTCGAAGGCGAGGTCAGCAGCATCTCACCCGACACGATCCGCGACGAAGTGAACCCCGACATCTATTATTATCGCGTATTCGTCCGCACCCGCTCGGACGCCCTGGTCAACAAGGCCGGGCGCCGTTTTCCGATCGTGCCGGGCATGATCGCCACCGCAGATATCCACACCGGAAGCAAGACAATACTTCAATACCTGCTGAAACCATTGAACCGTGCGCAAGAAGCACTTCGTGAGCGTTAAATCATATAATACGCAAATTACGATTTAATCTTGATTTACAAGATCTTTACAATTAGATTTTACTATGATCTATTGTTGTATGAGATATGATCTATTACTGATGCGATATCGCTCTCTCATATGTTCGGGTAGTATAGTGGCGAATAGCGTAAGCATCTGGGACCGATCCCTGCTCGATCTCGCGCGCCAGCTGCAACACATGCGCGCAAAGGCGGCAAAGCTTTTCCCGCGCGACGTTTTCCGCGATTCCGCATGGGACATGGTGATCGAGCTGTTCATCGCGGGACAGCAGAATCGGGCCGTCTGCGTGAAGGAGCTCATTTTCGTCTCCGGCGAGACGTCGACGAGCGCGCTGCGCCGGATCGATCGCCTGGAGGCGGCCGGATTGCTCCACCGTTCCCACGATCCCGATGATCATCGGCGGATGGCGGTGAAGCTGACGAGCAAGGGCGATGAGGCGATGTGCGCCATGCTGTACAGCCTCTTCCCCGACGACGCGCCGTCCTTCCCGGAGAAACGCCCCCGCAGCGGCGACAGGCCGTCCGAGATATCTTCATCGCTCGAATCGCCGACCGGTCTCTTCTGAAGACAGGGCGATCGGCGGCAAAGGCGCGCGGAGTGCGGCCCTCCCCTAGGAAGGATCGTCGAGGCTGAAACGGTCCGCCGCTTCGTCATAGGCGAAGGCTTCGGCATAGCGCCCCCACTGGATCACCGACTTCAGCGTCTGCTCGGCATATTCCTCGGACATGAAATCCTCGATCTCGTCGCGGAAGCGGCTCGCCGGCGCCTCGTGGCTGGCCCGGTCGTCGAGGATGCGGCGGATATGTCCGGCAAGCGGCACATGGCGCAACAGATGCTGGGCGAAGAGCTGCTTGCGCGCATCCACCTCGGCATCGACATAGCGCCGCGCCGCCGGCAGCAGCCTGAGGTCGCCGCCGCCCAGCTCCGCGAAGCGCAGCAGCTGCAGCACTTCCGCGATCGGGAACAGTTCATCCGCTTCATATTGCAGCTCGCCGGCGAGATCCGACAGCGGCGCACTGCCGAAATAGGGCTCGGCCGCCACGGCCTCCATCAGGCCGGCGAGCGTGTTGGTCGAGACGCGCGGCAGCGCCATGCCG
This sequence comes from Sphingomonas sp. IBVSS2, assembly GCF_002127225.1. Classification (GTDB taxonomy): domain Bacteria; phylum Pseudomonadota; class Alphaproteobacteria; order Sphingomonadales; family Sphingomonadaceae; genus Sphingomonas. Next base: position 373,044 of record NZ_NFUR01000004.1, on the reverse strand, counting down.
ATGCCGGTGCCCGGAAACAGCCCCTCGCGCGGATGCCCCACCTCCGTCCGCGCGGTCATCCGGGCATAGATATCGTCGACCAGCGCCTGAAATGCCGGATCCTGCCGGTTCCGCGGCTGCGGCAGCGTCACGCTGATCTCGGTGACCACCCGCCCCGGGTTGGACGAGAAGACGAGGATGCGGTCGCACATCAGCACGGCCTCCTCGATATTGTGCGTGACGATCAGGATGGACTTGATCGGCATCCGCCCTTCCGACCACAGGTCGAGCAGGTCGGTGCGCAGCGTCTCGGCCGTGAGCACGTCGAGCGCCGAGAAGGGCTCGTCCATCAGCAGGATGTCCGGGTCGACCACCAGCGCGCGCGCCAGGCCGACGCGCTGGCGCATGCCGCCCGACAATTCCTTCGGATAGGCGCTCTCGAAACCGTCCAGGCCGATCAGGTCGATCGCCTTCAGCGCGCGCCGGCGCCGCTCCTCGGCGGCGACGCCCTGCGCCTCGAGCCCCACCTCGACATTCTGGAGCACGGTGAGCCAGGGGAAGAGCGCGAAGGTCTGGAACACCATCGAGACGCGCGTATCGGCATGCGGGAAGCGAACCTCGCCCGATGTCGGCTGGATCAGCCCGGCGATCGACCGCAGCAGCGTCGACTTGCCCGAGCCCGAGCGACCGAGCAGTCCGACGATCTCGCTGTCGCCGAGCGTCAGATGGACATCGTCGAGCACCAACAGGCCGGCTCCGCTCGATTTGCCATAGACATGGCGGACGTCGCGGACCTCGACCAGGGGCAGCGTTTCAGTGAGCGTGTTCATGCGGATACTCCCGATGCTCAATCGAGGCGGAGGCGGCGCTCGGCATACCGGTACATCGGCCGCCATAGCGTGCGATTGAAGGCGATGACGAAGATGCTCATCACCGCGATGCCCAGGGCGACGCGCGGATAATCCCCCGCCTGCGTGGCATTGGCGATGAACGACCCGAGCCCGGCGGCTTCGAGATGCTTGTCGCCCCAGCTCACGGACTCGGCGACGATGCTGGCGTTCCACGAGCCGCCCGACGCAGTGAGCGCGCCGGTCACGTAATAGGGGAAGATCGCGGGAATCGCGACGCGCCGCCACCATTGCCAGCCGCGGATGCCGAACATCGCCGAGGCTTCCTTCATGTCCGTCGGGATCGCGCTCGCGCCCGCGATGACGTTGAACAGGATGTACCATTGGGTGCCGAGCACCATCAGCGGCGACAGCCAGATATTCGGATCGAGACGCAGGCCGAGAATGGCGATGACCGCGAAGGGGAACATCACGTTCGCCGGAAAGGCGGCCAGAAACTGCGCCACCGGTTGCAGCCGCTCGGCCCAGGCGGGCCGGAGGCCGATCCACACGCCGATCGGCACCCAGACCAGGCTGGCGATCGCGATCAGCAGCACCACGCGCAGCAGCGTGAGCAGGCCCAGCCCGAAGGCGGTCACCCCGTCCGCCCAGGACAGGCTGTGGGCGATGTAGCGGGCAAGCGTCCAGAACGCCGCCAGCACGACGATGGCGACCAGCGCCAGCCACAGGCCGTCCAGCGCCCGGCTCGCCGCGGGCGCGATGCGCAGCGGCCGCATCGCCGGCGTGCGCGGCAGGGGGAAGCTGCCCAGCCGGCGCAGCGGCGTGGCGATCGCCGCGCCGAGCCGGTTCAGCCAGCGGGTGCGGCGGACCAGGTCGTAGAGCCAGGAGCGCGGCTGCTGCTGCGAGGCGGTCTGCTCGAAGCGGAACTTGTCGGCCCAGGCGACGATGGGCCGGAAGACGAGCTGATCGTAGAGCAGGATGACGACCGCCATCGCCCCCACCGCCATGCCGATCGCGCCGAAATCCTCGCGGTCGATCGCAAGGGCGAGCCAGGATCCGATGCCGGGCAGCGTTATGGTGGTTTTCCCCACGGTGATCGCCTCGGACGCGACCACGAAGAACCAGGCGCCCGACATCGACATCATCATGTTCCAGACGAGCGCCGGCAGCGCGAAGGGCAGCTCGAGCCGGACGAAACGCCGCCATGCCGAGAAGCCGAACTGGCGCGAGACCTCGTCCAGGTCCCCGGGCACAGTGCGCAGCGACTGATAGAAGCTGAATGCCATGTTCCATGCCTGCGCGGTGAAGATCGCGAAGATCGCCGCGCATTCCGCACCCAGCTGGCTGCCGGGAAACAGCCCCAGGAACAGCGTGACGGTAAAGGTGAGGAAACCCAGCACCGGCACCGACTGCAGGATGTCGAGCGCGGGCACGATGACGAGCGCCGCCTTGCGGCTCTTGGCCGCGAGCGTGGCGACCACGAAGGTGAACAGCAAGGACGCGCCGAGCGCGGCGAACATGCGCAGCGTGGTGCGCAATGCATATTCGGGCAGCATCGCGGGATCGAGCACCACCGGCGCACTGCGCAGCTGCGCCAGCGGCGCACCCATCTCCCCGGCGCCGTGGAACACGAGCACCGCTCCCGCCGCGAGCAGGATGAAAACGATCAAATCCGCCCAGGATGGCGCTCCGCCCGCGCGCACCCAGCGCACCAGCGGGCGTCCACCTCTGGCATCTTCGAAAAAGAAGACCATGGCTCACCTCATGACCGGCCATCTCGGCCGCCACGGGCGAGCGCTAGAAACTAGGCCCGGCCGGGCGCCCTCGACGGCGCGATAGATCGACTACTGTCGCTCGGCATTTGCTAGCGTTCCTCGAATGGCCTCGCCCCCGCGAAAGCGGGGCAAGGCGTGGCGGGCGGATACCAACTGGGGATCGGCCCTGCCAGTAGGGAATCGCGCGGCGCACCGAAGCAAATCGGATAGTCGGTATATACCATGGTATATCCAACTGCTCCTTGTTTCGACTATTCCGAAGGCGGGAACAGCCGATCATGGATGCGCACCAGATCGGGCAGCGATCGCGCGTTCATCTTGCGCATGACCTGGCCCCGGCGCACCTTGACAGTGACCTCGCTCACTTCGAGCCGCGCCGCGATCTGCTTGTTAAGCAATCCCTGCGCGACCAGTTCCATCACTTCCCGCTCTCCACCGGTGAGCATGTGGTGAAGCCCGCGCAACTGCGCGAGGCTCGCCGCCTCGCGGCGCCGGACCCGATCCCGGGCGATTCCCTCGTTGATCGCGTCGAGCAGCGCCTGTTCGTCGAACGGCTTGGCCAGGAACTCGATCGCGCCCGTCTTCATCGCGCGAGCGGCCATCGCGATATCGCCGTGGCCGGTAATGAAGATCACGGGCAGCAGGATGCCGAGCTCCTTCATCTGGCGCTGGAAGTCGAGGCCGCTCTGCCCTGGCATGCGAACGTCGAGCACGAGGCAGCCGGGCGCCTGGGGCAACGGGTGCGCGAGAAAGGCCTGCGTGGAGGCAAACGCCCGGCATCCGATGCCGACGGACGCGAGCAGATCCTCGAGACCGGCACGAACCGAGGCATCGTCGTCGATAATATGGACGATCGGCGCCGGACCATCCTCGGCGGGGGCCATCGCTTCGATCGTCATTGCCTCGCTCCCGAAATCGGCAGGCTCACGCGGAAAACGGCACCGGAGGGGGCGTTCGCGGCAGCCCAGATACGCCCGCCATGCGCCTCGACGATAGCCCGGCTGATCGTCAGGCCGATGCCGGTGCCGCCTTCCCGGGTCGTCCAGAACGCCTCGAACAGATGGTCCTGGGCGCCGGCCGCGAAGCCCATGCCGGAGTCCGCGATCGTCATGACCACCGACGAATCCTCCGTCGTGGTGGCGATCACGATCCGCCGCTCCGCTTCCGGCGCGCGCGCCAGCGCCTCGATCGCGTTGAGCAGAAGATTGCCGACGACCTGGTGAAGCTGCACCCGGTCCGCCAGCACGACCGGCAATGTCTCCGCCAGATCCAGCTTCACGCTGACGCCGCCACGATCGAGCGCGCCCTGCGCCAGCATGACCGCTTCGCCGACGATCTCGTTCAGATCGACCCGTTCGCGTTTGGGCGCTTCATGCCGGGCCAGGCTCCGCACGCGCTGGATCACCGCGGCCGCCCGGTTCGCATCGCCCAGGATTCGTTCCGCCGAACCGCGCGCCTTTTCGACATTGGGCGGATCCTGGCCCAGCCATCGCAGGCAGGCGTTGCTGCTGCTGACGATCCCGGCCAAGGGCTGGTTGACTTCGTGCGCGATCGAGGCGGTGAGTTCACCGAGACTGGTCACCCGCGCGATCCTGACGAGCTGCGCCCGCGCTTCGTGCGCCGCGGCCTCGGCCGCCACCACCCTGAGCGCAAGCCAGGTCGCGATGCCGATCGCGGAAGTGCTGATCGCCATGTTGACGATACCCGCCTGGCGAGAGCCGCCGGCAGTCAGCGTGGAGCTCACCAGCGTGAGCAGGATGCACAGCCCGGCGAGCGCGACGACGTTGCGGCGGGGAAATCGCCCGACCGCCAGCAGGATGATGGCGATGTAGAAGACGGCCGCGGCGATCTCGAGGTCGGTGACCGTGTCGGCGATGAAGATGCCGGCCATGAGCGCCGCGATCGCCACCGCCTGCAGCCATGATTTCCATTGCATGGGGAATCCGCCCGTTTCGAACATGCCTGCATATATGCCCGATATGCCCGGGTATCGACATAAGTGCCGGGAAACCGCCGCCGAGGATCGCGGCAATGCTTTGACAAGCAATGACTGATATTATCCGGGTCCGAGAGGTTTCGCATGCATTGGCCCGCGATCCGGAGTTTCATCATTCGCCACCGTTTCGCCATTCGCGACCTGGGGCTGGTGCTGGCAGCGGTAGCGGCACTCGCCTATTGCGCATTCGCCTTCGACCTGTTCGAGAATGAAGGCAGCCTCACCGTCCACAAGGCCGAGATCGAACTCGACGAGGCGCTGCTGCTGGGCGCAGTGCTGGCGCTGGGCCTGCTGCTGTTCGGCGCCCGCCAATATCTGCGCCAGAAGCGCGAGATGGCTCGCCGGCTGTCGGCGGAAGGCGAAGTCCGCAGGCTCGCCTATCAGGACGTATTGACCGGCCTGCCCAACCGCCGCCAATTCGACGATGCGCTTGCCGCGGCGGTGGGGGCGCCTCCGCGAGCGGGCGCTTCGCATGCCGTGCTCCTGCTCGACCTGAACGGCTTCAAATCCATCAACGACGTGCACGGGCACGGGGCCGGCGACGAGCTTCTCATCGTCGTTGCCCAGCGCCTGCTCGGCGCGATCCGGGACGGCGACATGGTCGCGCGGTTCGGCGGCGACGAATTCGCGATCCTGGCCACCCATCTCGCCGATCCCGAAGCCGCGACCAACATCGCGCTTCGCGTGATCGATGCGCTCGACCTCCCCGTCCATGCAGCGGGCGCCACGCACCGCGTCGGCGCCGGCATCGGGATCGCGCTGGTCCCGGTCGACGCCACGAACGTCGAGGAAGCGATGCGCAAGGCGGACGTCGCGCTCTACCGCGCCAAGGCCGAGCGACGCTCGGCACTTCGCTTCTTCGAGCCGCAGATGGACGTGCGAATCCGCGAGCGTGCCGCGATGGAGGCGGCGTTGCGCCGGGCGCTCGACGAAGAGCGAATCGACATCGTCTATCGCCCCGCCTTCGATCTTCGCACGCACGCGGTGGTCGGCTTCGAAGCGGCACCGCGCTGGATCGACGCCGAGCATGGCGAGATCCCGATCGAGCGGTTCCTGGCCATCGCCGACGAAGTCGGCCTGATCCATGCGCTGGGCGAGCGCGTGCTGCGCCTGGGCTGCGCCGCGGCGCGTTCCTGGCCCGCGAGCATCACTCTGTCGATCGACATTCACGCAAGCCAGCTCAGGGACAATCTCCTCGCCGCCCGGATCCTGCGCATCCTGGGCGAGGCGGGCATCGCGCCTGCCCGCCTCGAGGTCGACGTGACCGAAAGCGCCTTCGTCGCCGATCTGGACAATGCGCGCGCCGTGCTCGGCAATCTCAGGGCGGCGGGCGTCCGCATCGCGCTCGACAATTTCGGCACCGGCTATTCGAGCCTCTATCATCTGCGCAGCTTCCGCCTCGACAAGGTGAAGATCGACCGCAGCTTCGTGCAGGCAATGACGCGCGAGCGCGAAAGCGCCGGGATCGTGCAGGCGCTGGTCGGCCTCGGCCATGGCCTCGGGCTCACCATCGCCGCGGAAGGCATCGAAGCCAGCGACCAGGAGGGCGCGCTGCTGGGCACCGGTTGCGAGCAAGGCCAGGGAGACCTGCTCGGCGCGCCCCTGGACGCCGCGGCCGCGGCGGCATTGTTCGAGCACAGGATCTCGGGAAGCACGACACAGGCATGACGCGTCGATCCGCAAGCCCGCGCGCGCCGGGGATCGGGACGGCGCCGGAATCAGGCTCGATCGGGATTTGTGGCGGAGCGCAGCGGAGACGGTTCGAACCCGCCGGGGTTCGGAAGGCCGGACGATCGCCCGGGCTCATGCGAGGCACTGACACAAGAACTGGCGGAGAGGGTGGGATTCGAACCCACGTTACGGTTGCCCGTAAACCGCATTTCGAGTGCGGCGCATTCGACCACTCTGCCACCTCTCCGCGAGGCGATTGTGCGCGGAAGAGTTCCGCGTCGGTCGCTGTGAGCGGGCGCCCCTAGCGCAGCGTTTCGGATACTGCAAGCGCATCCTTGTACCTGCGCGCGGAGATATTAGATTAAAGGCATGACTCAGCCCCCCGGCGCCCCGATTCCCTATGAACCCGGAATTCCGATGCCGCCGGTCGCCACCGCCCGTTTCGCCATCGGCGAAGTGGTGCGTCACCGGCAGTTCGAGTTCCGCGGCGTGATCTTCGACGTCGACCCCGTGTTCGCCAACAGCGACGAATGGTACGAAGCGATTCCGGAGGACGTGCGCCCGCGCAAGGACCAGCCCTTCTACCACCTGCTCGCCGAGAACGACGAATCGAGCTACGTCGCCTATGTCAGCCAGCAGAACCTGGTGGCCGACGACAGCGAGGAACCGGTCGACCATCCGGCGATCAACGGGCTTTTCGAAGGCTATGCCGCCGGACGCTACACCTTGAAGCGCACGCACCGGCATTAACTGCCCCTTTTGGGTAGTTACCGGTTGACTTCTGATCCCGCCTCCCTTAGCTGCGCCCTTCCTCCTGCCGGGGTGCAACCTTGGCGGGCACAAGCATTTGAACCAGAGAAGAGACCGATGTTCGCTATCGTGCGCACGGGCGGCAAGCAGTATCGCGTTGCCGCGGGAGACAAGATCGTGGTCGAGAAGCTCGACGGCGAGGCCGGTTCGACGGTCACGCTGGGCGACGTGCTGCTCGCCGGCGAAGGTGGCGAGCTGAAGTCCACCGAGGGCCTCACCGTCTCGGCCGAGATCGTCGCGCAGGCGAAGGGCGAGAAGGTCATCGTCTTCAAGAAGCGCCGCCGGCACAATTATCGCCGCAAGAACGGCCACCGCCAGAACCACACCATCCTGAAGATCACCGCCATCGGTGCGCAGGAAGAGAAGAAGAAGGCCGCGCCGAAGGCGAAGAAGGCCGCTGCTGCCGAGGGCGAGACCCCGGCCGCGGAAGCGTAAGCCAGAGATACGAGGAGTATAGAGCATGGCACATAAGAAGGCAGGCGGCTCTTCGCGTAACGGTCGTGATTCGGCCGGCCGTCGTCTCGGCGTGAAGAAGTTCGGTGGCGAGCTCGCGGTTGCGGGCAACATCCTCGTGCGCCAGCGCGGCACCAAATTCTATCCGGGCGTGAACGTGGGCATGGGCAAGGACCATACCCTTTTCGCGCTCGTGGACGGCCGCGTGTCGTTCAAGGAAGGCAAGCTTGGCCGCAAGTTCTGTTCGGTAGACATGATTGCGGAGGCTGCCGAGTAACATCGGGCAACCGACCGGGTTGTCCACCAGGACGACCCGGGTTCGACGAACGAACCAGCTGAAAAGGGAGACGGGTCGCCCCGGCTCCCTTTTTTATTTCCTCCCTGACACCACGGCGCAACAACCTCGTCACAGTAGCGTGGCGTGGGGCGTCGCAGGACCAAGGAGATGGTCATGTTCGTGCGAACGCAAAGACTGACATTACGGCCCGGCTGGCCCGAGGATGCCAATGCCCTGGCGCAGGCGATCGGACATGAGAGCGTGGTGCGCAACCTCGCCCTGCCGCCCTGGCCCTATCCGCTCGAAGCCGCCGAGACGTTTCTCGCCGGTTTCGGCAACCCGATCGAACCCAAGTTCCTGGTGTTCGAGCATCGGGCCGGCGCGATCCGCCTGATCGGCGGCATGGCGGTGGGCGTCTGGAAGGACGAACCCAACGAGCTCGGCTATTGGCTGACCCCGGATGCCTGGGGCCATGGTTTCGCGACCGAGGCCGGGCGCGCCGTGCTGCAGGCCGCGCGGGCGCGCGGCGTTCGCCGCATCACCGCCGGCCATTTCATCGACAATCCCGCCTCGGGCCGGGTGCTGCGCAAGCTGGGTTTCCGCCCGACGGGCCAGCTCGTCACCATGTATTCGCGCGGTCGCGGCTGCGACGTGGCGAGCGCGCGCTACGAAATCGACCTCTCGGAGGGCGATTGCGGCGGCGGCGATGCGGACGACCGAATGGCGGCATGACCGTCCTCCCCGGGGCCGCCCCGGGGAGGATCGCTTGATGTCTGTGCTTTCCCCCTTGGAAATCATGCCCTAAGCCGGGGGTTTCCGGGGACGACACAGCAGAAGATGACCGCCGCACCACGCAAACGCCTTTCTCCCGAAGAATCCCGCGACGCCGCGCTGGAAGCCGCGCGCGCGCTGCTGCTCGAGGCGGGACCGCAGGCCGTGACGCTGAAGGCGGTCGCCGCGCGGATCGGGCGAACCCATGCCAATCTGCTCCACCATTTCGGCTCGGCCGCCGGGCTGCAAAAGGCACTCGCGGCCAATATCGCCTGCGGCGTGACCAGCAAGATCAGCGCCGCCGTGATGCGCGCGCGCTCCGGCGATCATGACGACCACGAAGTGGTGAACCTCACCTTCGACGCGTTCGACAAGGGCGGCGCCGGCGCGCTGGCGAGCTGGATGATCCTGACCGGCAACCAGGACGCACTGGATCCCATATTGGAGGCGATCCACGGGCTGATGGACGAACTGGCCGAGGGCCATGACGACAAGACCCATTCGCTGCACGAGGAGACGCTCCAGCTCGTTCTCATGGCGGTGGGCGATGCGCTGCTCGGCGCCCCGATGGCGCGGGCGCTCGGCCTGCCGCGCGACAAGGCACGCCAGATGGCCGTCGCGCAGCTCTCGCGGACGATGGCCGAGCATCATGGCGACATGGAGAGGCCGCAATGATCCTGTTCTCGCTGGCGCTGACCCTGGTCGCCGTGCCGGACAAGACCTGCAACCTTTCGGCGCAATGGGGCACGAAGCTGCCCAGGAAGAGCGCCGATGCCTATGCGGTGCGCGACAATGGCGGCCAGGCGCTATGGGGCTTCATCCGCGCCAGCGACACCGCGCTGGAGGATTTCGCCAGCGGCGCCGGCCGCGAGACTCCGCACCGGCCGATCATCCTCTATGCCGCGGACACCGACTGCGCGGCGGTCGAGCGCTATGCCGCGATCATCGAAGCCGCCGCCAATTGCGCACCGGACTGGTGCGTGGTGAGCTACAAGCCGGCGCCCTCCACGCGGCAGAAATCCGACAACTAGCGCGCCCGGCCGATCATTCGGCTGCCGCCCACCCGCTCCTGCGCGCTTCCTGCGCCATCGCCTCGGCCACCGCGGCGGCCAGGCCGGCGATGGTGAAGGGCTTGCGTAGCACGGTGCGCCCCTTGAAGATCGCCGCATCCGCCTCGCCGGCAAAGCCGGTGACGAACAGCACCGCGACCCCCTCGATCCGCTCGCCCAGCGCGGCGATCATCTCGGGGCCGGTCCGGCCGGGCATCAGCACGTCGGACACGATGAGATCGAGCGACGGCAAGGTCGCGATCGCCGCCGGCGCGGCCAGCGGATCGTCGCAACCGACGGCATGATGGCCAAGCTCCCCCAGCGCCCCCAGCGTCGCCGCGAGCACGCGCGGATCGTCTTCCACCACCAGGATGTCGAGCGGCCGCGCGCCCTTCTCGGAAGCGCCCTCGGCAGCGGGAGCCGCCTCGGGAACCGCATCCTCGCCGACATGGCGCGGCAGGTACAGCACCACCTGCGTGCCCTTGCCCGGCGCCGTATCGATGCCGATCTCCCCTCCCGACTGGCGAACGAAGCCGAAGATCTGGCTGAGCCCCAGGCCGGTGCCCTTGCCCACCGGCTTGGTGGTGAAGAAGGGCTCGAACACGCGTTCCAGCACCTCGGGCGTCATCCCCATGCCCGTATCGCCCACTTCGATCGTGACATAGTCACCCGCCACACATTCGCCGACCTCGTTCTCGGCCAGGGTGATGCCCCCGGTGACGAAGCTGAGCGTCCCCTGCCCCTCCATCGCATCACGGGCATTGACGGCGAGATTGAGCAGCGCGTTCTCGAGCTGATGGCGGTCGACCCAGATCCGCCAGCCCTTGCCCGCATCGTCCGTCTCGACCGCGATGCCGTCGCCCAGGGTGCGGTCGAGCAGTTCGGTCATGCCGTCGATCAGCGCGCCCGCCTCCACCGCTTCCGGCAGCAGCGGCTCGGCGCGTGAGAAGGCGAGCAGGCGGCGGGTGAGCGCAGCGGCGCGGTTCGCGCCTTCCATCGCATTCTCGATATGCTTCTGGGCATCGGGCCCGCCTGTGTGCAGGTGACGCTTGGCAAGTTCCAACCCGCCGAGAACCACGGCGAGCATATTGTTGAAATCATGCGCGATACCACCAGTAAGCTGGCCGACCGCCTCCATCTTCTGCGCCTGGCGCAGCTGTTCTTGCGCCGCCTCGCGTTCGCCCGCCTCGGCGCGCAGCTGCTCGGTCGCCTCGGCCACCGCCTCCTGCAGTTCGGCGGCCCGCTCGCGCTCGGCATCGGCCATGGCATCGGCGACCGCGCGCTCGCCCTGGGCCTCGATCGCCATCCAGCCGAGCAGCACCGCGCCGAGCACGATCAGGATGCCGAAGCCGGTGAGCAGGCGCGAAGCGAAGCCCGAATTGGCCAGCAGGTCCGCAGCCGCCTTGCTGCGGCCGTGGAGCGTGACTCGCTCGGAATCGACCACTTCGTTGAGCACTTGCTCCAGCTCGCTGCGCGCCGGGCTGGAACGGACCTGGTAATAGCTGCCCCAGGCATCGCTGTGCCGCTTATAGGCCGAATAGAGCGCGGTGTTGGCCAGTTCCTTCCCGCGCGCGTCGAACGCCCGCTTCAGCCGGATCATCCGCGCGCGCTGGTCGCCGCTATCGGCGGTGAGCTGCCGGAGCCGGGTGAGTTGCTCGGTCGCCCGGTCCCATTGCGCGCCATATTGCTGGCCGAGCTTGCGGTCGGCGCTGACGACATAGCGGCCCAGCGCCGCCTCCGCGCCCGCAATCGCGCCGGAGAGCTGGTTCGCGCGCATGATCACGTCGAACGTGTGCTGCTGCCGCGCGATCGCCTGATCCCGCTCCGCATCGGTGCGCTGCTGGATGACCGCCACTGCCGCAAGCACAGCGATCCCGAGCAGCGCGAGCGCGCCGAGCAGCATGAACCGCCAGTTCGTCGCCCGGACAGCACGCTCCAGGGCGTTGTTGACCTCACTCATTACGCGCTCGATTTTAGTCGAGCCTGCGGGCGCTGAAAAGCGCCCTCAGCCAATAACGCCCACCGCCTGGCCCGCAGCCCGGAACAAGCCCAGTACGCGTTCGATCTGCTCGGTCGAATGTTCGGCGCACAGCGAGCAGCGCAGCAGATAGGTCCCCGCCGGCGTTGCAGGCGGACGCGCCATGTTCACGTAGACGCCGCCGTCGAGCAGCGCCTGCCACATCATCACCGCCTGTTCCTGGTCCTCCAGGATCACCGCGATGATCGCGCTGTCCGGCGCCTCGGTGCCGAGCCTGAAGCCCATCGCCTTGAGGCCGCCGTGCAGCGTCCGGGCATTTTCCCACAGATGCGCGCGCTTGTTGTGGGCGTGCATCAGCTTGCGGATCGAAGTCGCCGCGGTCGCCACTACCGAGGGGGGCAGCGAAGCGGTGAAGATATAGGGGCGGCAGGCCAGGCGGATCGCCTCGAACTTGGGATGATCCGAGATGCAGAAGCCGCCGACGGTGCCGACCGACTTGGAGAAGGTGCCGACGACGAAATCGACCTGGCCCTCGAGCCCCTGGTCCTCATAGACGCCGCGGCCGTTCGGGCCGAAAAAGCCCATCGAATGCGCTTCGTCCGACAGGACCATGCAGCCGTGCTTCTTGGCGACGGCGACCATTTCCTTCAGCGGCGCGATGTCGCCGAGCATCGAATAGACGCCCTCGAGCACCACCAGCTTGCCGGCCTCCTTGGGCAGGCGGCCCAGGCGCTTGTCGAGATCCTCCACGTCGTTGTGGCGGAAGCGGACGATCTCGGCATTGCCCTGCTTGCAGCCGTCATAGATCGACGCATGGCTGTCCGCGTCGAGGATGACATATTCGCCCTTCCCCACCAGCGTGGAGATCATGCCGAGATTGGCCATATAGCCGGTCGAGAAGACGATCGCGCCCGATACGCCATAGAATTCGCGCAGCGCCTGCTCGACTTCCATGTGATCCCGGAAGGTGCCGTTGAGCATGCGGCTGCCGTTGGTGCCGGAGCCGAACGTGTCGAGCGCGTCCTTGCCGGCCTGGATCACGTCCGGGTCGAAGGTCATGCCCATATAGTTGTAGGTGCCGAGCAGGATCGTGTCCTTGCCCTTGATCACCGCCTCGGTGGGCGATTTCACCCGCTCCATCACGATCGCGAAGGGATCGGTGACGCCACTGTCGAGCAGCGCCTGGCGCTCGGCGATCAGGCCGTCGAACTTCGACATCAGGTCGCGATCGGGCGCGGCTTCGGCCGGGCTGGCGGGGAGCGCGTCGGCGGTGTTCAGGCTGTCGGTCACGTGCCTATCAGCCCTTGAGCTTCTGCACCGCGTCGACCAGCTGGCCGACATTCTCGATCTCGGCCTGCATGTTCATCGTGATGATGATGTCGAACTCGTCCTCGATCGCGGCGACGAAATCCATCACGGTGAGGCTGTCCCATTCGAGGTCACCGGCAAAGGTGGTGGCGTCGGTGAGGGCGACGCCCTTCTTGTTGAAGGGCTCGATCTGGGCTGTGACGGTCTCGAAGACGGTGGCGCGGTCGGTCATGGGGTCCCTCTAGTGGTATCGACAGGCAGTGCCAAGCGATTGCGGCGGAAACGGGCCGGAGCCGGGGCAAGGCGCGGCGGCAAGGTGAAGGCAATCCGTTGCCCAGGCTCTGCCACCGGCATTTTCCTCGCGACATGTGTGCCGCTGCACTGATACACCAACACAGGCACAAGGTTCGCGCAACGTGAACGATACACGCAATGTGAACGATGGAGGGGGGCCTCATGAAGGATCATTTGTTTTCGCGCCGTTCAGCCCTGTCCGCCGGCGTTGCCACAACGCTGGCGCCGGGCCTGCTGGCGCAGCCGGCACGGGCCGATGCGGCAAGGCCGCAGCAGCGCGACGCTGCGCTGATCGGGCTGTTCGGCGCCATGCCGCCACGGCCCCGGCCGCAGTTCACCGTCATCGAGACCATCGACATCGAGGGTGGGCAGCGACTCAAGATCGAATATCTCGCGGAAGCCGCCTATCCGCCGCTCGGCGAGCCGGAGGACCGGGTACGTGCCTATCTGCTGGTGCCCACGCATCGCACGGGGCAGCGGCTGCCGGCGATCCTCGCCTTCCACCAGGATGGGCCGCAATATAATATCGGCAAGGCGGAGCCGGTGGGCCTCGCCGGCGCCGCGAACCTTTTCTATGGGCTGGACCTGTTCCGTCGCGGCTATGTCGTGCTCTGCCCGGACCGTTTCTATCACGCCGAGCGCCGTCGCGGCGTCGATCCCGCGGCGCCGGCCGACAATGCCCGGGACGGCAAGCTGTACGATCACCGCGTGGGCCAGCTGCTGCTGCGCGGCCGCAATTCGATCGGCAAGGAAGTCTTCGACGCGATGGTGGCGACCGACCTGCTTGCCAGCCTGCCCTATGTCGATCCGGCGCGGATCGGCGGGATCGGCCATTCGGCGGGCGGCATGGCGATGGTCCATTGGATGGCACGCGACCGGCGCGCAAAGGCCGGCATCTCGTCCTGCGGGCTGTTCGAGATGCTCAATTTCTACCGCGAGGACGCGATCAAGCGGCGCTCCGCATCGATCGCGCTGCCGGGGCTCGCGGCGCTGGGCCGTTCGGCGGACTATCTGGCGATGATCGCTCCGCGCAGCGTGCTGCTCACGCGCGGACGCTGGGAATGGGGCACGAAGGACGAGTGGCGCGCGGCAAGCCTGCGCCATGTGGCGGAGACGGAGGACATGGTCGCCCATGCCCGCGCCCGGGGGTCGGGCAAGTCGCTCGAGGCGATCTATTTCGACGAGGCCGGCGGCAATCATGATTTCCCGCCCGGCGTGCGCGAGCAGGCCTATGCCTGGCTGAAGACGCGGCTCTGACCGGTATGCGCCGTCGCGCGCGGCGGCGCGAGATTTGAGGCGCGCTGCATTCCCCGCTAGAGGCCCGGAATGCTTCGCCTCTCCGGACTCTATCTGCCGCTCGACCACGCCCCCGAAGCCCTGCCCGAGGCGATCGCGAAGCGGCTGGGCATCGAGCTCGCCGAGCTGAAGAGCCATTCGGTCTATCGCCGCGGCAATGACGCGCGCCGGCGCAACGCGATCCAGCTGGTCTATACCGTCGATGTCGAGCTGGCCGACGAGGCGGCGGTGCTGGCGCGCTTCCCGGACGACAAGGACCTGCGCCCCACCCCCGACATGGCGTACCGCTTTCCGGTGATGGCGCCGACGGACTGGCGCGGCCTCCGCCCGGTCGTGATCGGCGCAGGGCCGTGCGGCCTGTTCGCCGGGCTGATCCTCGCCCAGATGGGCTTCCGGCCGATCATCCTCGACCGGGGCAAGGTGGTACGCCAGCGCACCAAGGACACCTGGGGCCTGTGGCGCCGCGCCGAGCTGAACCCCGACAGCAACGTGCAGTTCGGCGAAGGCGGCGCCGGCACCTTTTCCGACGGCAAGCTCTATTGCCGAGTAAAGGACCCGCGCTTCCTGGGCCGCAAGGTGCTGGAGGAGTTCGTGAAGGCCGGCGCACCCGACGATATCCTGTGGGAAGCGCACCCGCATATCGGCACCTTCCGCCTCGTCACCATGGTGGAGAGCATGCGGGCGACGATCGAAGCGCTCGGCGGCGAATATCGCTGGGAAACGCGCGTCGACGATATCGAACTGGAGCGCGCCTCCGACGGCAACCGGCGGGTGCGCGGGCTGCACCTGCAAGACGGCAGCTTTCTCGAGGCCGACCATGTCGTGCTCGCGGTGGGCCACAGCGCCCGGCCGACCTTCGAGATGCTCCACCGGCGCGGCGTGCATGTCGAGGCCAAGCCCTTTGCGATCGGCGTGCGGATCGAGCACCCGCAAAGCTGGATCGACCGCGCGCGCTTCGGCAAATGCGCCGGACATCCGGACCTGGGCGCCGCCGCGTACAGCCTGGTCCATCACTGCGCGAACGGACGCAGCGTCTACAGCTTCTGCATGTGCCCCGGCGGGCGCGTGGTGGCCGCGACCAGCGAGGAAGGCCGGGTCGTCACCAACGGGATGAGCCAATATTCGCGGGCGGAGTTCAATGCGAACTCGGGGCTCGTCGTGGCGATCGATCCCGCGCGCGACTATCCGGGCGGTCCGCTGGCCGGGATCGCGCTGCAGCGGCACCTGGAGGACCTGGCCTATGTCGCCGGGGGCTCCAACTATCATGCGCCGGGACAGCGTGTTGGCGACCTGCTCGCCGGCCGGGCTTCCACGGCGCTGGGCGAAGTCACCCCCTCCTACAAGCCGGGCGTGAAGATGACCGACCTGTCCGAGTGCCTGCCCGGCTTCGTGATCGAGGCATTTCGCGAGGCGCTGCCGGTGTTCGGCCGCCAGATCGCCAATTACGACCATCCCGACGCCGTGATGACGGGCGTCGAGACGCGCACGTCATCGCCGGTGCGGATCACGCGCGGCAAGGATCATCAGAGCCTGAACGTGGCGCGCCTGTTCCCGGCCGGCGAAGGCGCCGGCTATGCAGGCGGCATTCTCTCGGCGGCGATCGACGGGATCAAGACCGCCGAGGCCGTGGCGCGGAGCATGACGGGGATGCCCGCCTAGGCAGGCATGGACCGCGCAGGGGGCCGCCGGTGCGCCGCCAGGCACGAGATCACGCTGGCCACCACCAGCACAAAGGCCAGCGCCTCGAGCGGCGTCGGGCCGCGATGCTCCCAGGCAAAGGCGTAGAGCAGGGCGAACAGCGTCTCGAACGTGATCATCTGCCCGGCAAGGGTGAGCGGCAGCAAGCGGCTCATCTTGTTCCACAGCGCATTGCCGACGATCGAGGCGAAGATCGCCACCCCGGCGGAGACCGCGGCGAACAGCGCCCACTCCCCTGCTCCATGGCTCCGCGTGCCGAGCAGCAGCGCCAGCGGGACCAGCAACAGGCTCTGGGCGCCGGTGACGATGCCGACCAACAGGCTCCAGTCGTGCGAGGATACCGACTTCACTCGGGCCAGCATGTGATTGTTGCCCACCGCATAGGCGCTCCAGGACGCGAGCGCGCCGATCGCGCAGACCAGGCCGGCGAGTTGCGCCGCGACGGGCCGCGTCGAGGGCAGGAACAACGCCTGCCAGCCGATGCAGACTGCACCGCCCGCACAAAGCAGCAGCGACGGCGCCAGCCTGGCGAGCGGCACGGCGTCCCGTGCGCGGCTGCCCGTGATGGTGACGACGACGGGAAGGAAACCGATCACCAGCGCGGTGATCGCGGCGCCCCCCAGTTGCACCGCGCTGGCCAGCAGGAGGTAATAGAGCGTGTTGCCCGCAAGCGCGAGCAAGGCGAGCGCGCGCCAATCCCCCGCGCCGAGCCGCCCGGCAAGGCCCTGCCAGCGCGGGGCGATCAGGGCGGCGGAGATCAGGCCATAGGCGAGATAGCGGCCGATGGTCAGCTCGAGCGGCCCGAAGGCGCGGGCCAGCTCGGGCGCAAGGAACACCAGGCCCCAGAACGCACCGGCAGCCGCTCCGCACAGCACGCCCAGCATCATCGATCCGCGTTCGCCCGGCATGGAATTTCCCTTCGCAGCGGGGAATATCATCACCGGAACGGGCGGTGTGCTCTTGATTGACCGGCGGAATGCAACAAAAACTCGCCGGATGGCCAGCGAACAGGGCAAATCCGCGCGGATTCTCGACAGCTTCGATCGGGCGATCCTGCGAATCGTGCAGGCGGACAACAAGCTGCCGCAGCGGCGGATCGCCGAGGCGGTGAACCTCTCGGCGGCGGCGGTGCAGCGGCGGATCGCGGCGATGGAGGCGGCCGGCGTGATCGCGCGCAACGTGGCGATCGTCGATCCCGATGCCGTGCCGCTCACCATCACTTCCATCGTCGAGGTGCAACTGGTCGACGAGCGCACGCCGACGGTGGAACGGGCCCGGCAGCTGTTCCTCGCCACGCCCGAAGTGCAGCAATGCTATTACGTAACCGGCGGCGTGAGCTTCATGCTGGTGATCGTCACGTCGGACATGCGCGCTTATTCGGTGCTGACCCGGCGGCTGTTCGCGGAGAACGACTTCATCGCCAGCTATCGCTCGCTGATCGCGCTCGACCGCGTGAAGACGGAAACGAGCGTCGTCATTCCTTAGGGGGCCAATCGACAATCGGGCCAAGAGCGCGGCCGGGCGTGCCCGAACACTTCGAACCAAGCTCCGTCGTCACCCTGAACTTGTTTCAGCATGACGGAGGAGAGAGAGGCTTCGACATTCAACGTCCTTCCCTCGCCACGGGGAATGGAAGGGACGGAGCTGAAGGTCCTTCCAACCTAGAGCAGTCGCTGGGCGCGATACCAGGCCGCGGTCGCGGCGAGGCCGGCGGCGGTCTCCACCTGCGGCGTCCACAGATTGGCCGGCGGGCGCCGCGCAGGATCGATCACCCAGTCCTGGTGGCAGAAATAGGCGACGCGGTCCGGCGTGAGCTTGGCATTCCCGCCGCGCACCAGCCGATCGAGATGCGCGCCGGCCATGAGCAGCGGGCGCGGAAGCGCGAAGGAAGCGACGCGCTTGCCCAGCGCCGCGCCGATCGCCTGGGCGAACTGCTTGTGGCTCCAGCCGGTCGCGGCGCCATCGTCGGCGTCGAGAATCTGGTTGCAGCCATCGGTAGCGGCAAGCGCGAGGAGAAGGCGGCCGAGATCGCTCACTTCGAGCAGCGAGATGCGCCCGCCGCGCGGCATCAGCGCCAGCC
The DNA here is from genome assembly GCF_002127225.1 of Sphingomonas sp. IBVSS2. GTDB lineage: Bacteria > Pseudomonadota > Alphaproteobacteria > Sphingomonadales > Sphingomonadaceae > Sphingomonas. Next base: position 354,761 of record NZ_NFUR01000004.1, on the reverse strand, counting down.
CCTTGCTGGCCAGCTTGAACAGCTCGAGCATCTCGAGGTCGCCGGGGCCGTAGATGGCGGGCGGGCGGACGATGGCCCAGTCCAGGCCCGATGCCATGACCAGCTTGTCGCCCTCGGCCTTGGACCAGCCATAGGTGGAAAGTTCCGGCTCGCGCGCGGCGAGCGAGGAGACGTGGACGAAGCGGTCCACGCCCTTCGCCCTGGCGGCCGCCAGCATGTTGCGCACCCCGTCGATGTTGCCGGCCGCGAAACCCGCGCGATCGGGCGCATTGACCACACCGGCGACGTGAATGACGGCGCCGGCGCCTTCGCACAGCTCGGCAAGCGCCTGCGCATTGCCCAGGTCGCCCTGGATCCAGGCGATATGCGCATGCTCGGCCTGCGGGCGGCGCGTGAGGGCGCGGACCTGATGGCCGGCTTCGAGCGCGAGAGCGATCAGGCGGGTGCCGACAAAGCCGGTGCCGCCGGTAAGGGCGATGGTGGTCACAGCAGCGCCATATGGCTCCGATGCACCAGTGTCGAGCGCGGGGCATAGCCGAGCAGTTCCGCCTGCGCCTCGTTGCGTTGGCCGAGGATGCGGGCGGCGTCCTCGCTGGGATATTCGGCAAGGCCGCGGGCGAGAGCCCTGCCGTCCGGCCCGGCGATCACGATCAGGTCGCCGCGGGCGAAATCGCCCTCGATCCGGGTGGCGCCGGCGGCGAGCAGGCTGCGGCCCTGCTCCAGCGCCCTGGCCGCGCCGGCATCGACATGGATGGTGCCGCGCGCGGTGATGCCGCCGGCCAGCCACGCCTTGCGCGCCGGGGCGGCCCTTTCCGCCACGAACAGCGTGTGCTTCGCCTCCGCGCCGAGCGGATGCGCGATCCGGCCCGATGCTATCGCCAGATGCGCGCCGGCGGCATTGGCGATACGCGCCGCCGCGATCTTCGAGACCATGCCGCCCGATCCCATGCCGGAGGCGGATCCCCGGTCGGCCATGCCCTCCACCGTGCCGTCGATCCGCTCGACGCGGGGAATGTGCACCGCGCCGGGCAGCGCAGGGTTGCGGTCGTAAAGCCCGTCGACATCGGAGAGCAGCACCACGCCGCCCGCCCCCGCGGCCTGCGCCACGCGGGCGGCGAGCCGATCATTGTCGCCGAACCGAATCTCCTCGGTGGCGACGCTGTCATTCTCGTTGAGCACCGGCACGACGCCGAGCCCGAGCAGACGATCGAGCGTGGCGGCGGCGTTGAGATAGCGGCGGCGGTCCTCGAGATCGCCCAGCGTGACCAGCATCTGCGCCGCGACGAGCCCATTGGCGGCGAGCACATCGGCCCAGACGCGGCTCAGCTCGATCTGGCCGGTGGCCGCCGCCGCCTGCGCATCCTCGAGGCTGGCGCGGCCGCCCTTGGCAAGCTTCAGGCGCCGGGCACCGAGCGCGATCGCACCGGAGGAGACCACCGCGACCTGCTGCCCGGCGCCGGCACGCGCGGCGATATCGGTGGCGATGCCCTCCAGCCAGGCACGGCGCACGCCGCCATCCGGATCGACCAGCAGGGCCGAGCCGATCTTGACGACGATGCGCGGGAAGGAGGCGGGCGGGAAGAACGACATGGCCGCCGCTATATGGTCCCCCGCCGTGCCTAGCCAGACAGGAACGCTTGGGTGCGCCGTTACGCCGCTATTCCTCGGTCCTGAGCAGCACCGCCTCGCCGATCATCAGGAACAGCAGGAACGGCGCCCAGGCGGCGAGGAACGGCGGATAGGCGCCGAGATTGCCCATCGCGAGCGCGAAATTGTCGGCGACGAAATAGAGGAAGCCGAGCGCCATGCCGATCACCGCGCGGACGAACAGCTTGCCCGAACGCGCGATGCCGAAGGCCGAGACCGCGCCCAGCAACGGCATCAGGATCGCCGAGAGCGGCCCCGCCAGCTTGTGCCACAGCGCGCCTTCGAGCGCCTCGGTCTGGCGGCCCGCCACCTTCAGGTCGCCGATCGCCTGGTAGAGCGCGCCGAAAGCCATGGAATCGGCATCGACATGCGCGAGCGTGAACTGGTCCGGCCGGATAGTGCGGCCGATCACGATGCTGCCGACCTTGGTCTTCTGGCCGGTGGCGACGATGAAGCGCTCGGCATTGTCGACGCGCCAGCCATCGCCGGCGCGCACCGCGTGCGGCGCGGTGAGGATGCTGACCAGCGAGCGGTTCTGCCGCTCATAGACCGTGACACCGTAGAGCTGCGCCGCATCCCCGCGCCCGCGGACCTGCTGCACCTGGATCAGGTTGTTGTCGCCCTTCACCCACACATTGGCGCGATCGCCGCGATCGATGGGCAGCGGCGCATAGGACACCTTCTTCCACTGCTCGAGCGTCGCGGTGGCCCGCGACACGATGCGATCGTTGAAGGTGAAGGAGATGGCCGCCACGGCGATCCCCGTGAGCAGCAACGGCGCGAGCACCTGGTGCGCCGACAGGCCCGAGGCCTTCATCGCGATCACTTCGCTGTTCTGGTTGAGCTGCGAGAGCGTCAGGATCGAGCCGAGCAGCACCGAATAAGGCAGGAAGGTCGAGGCGATCTGCGGCACGCGCAGGCTGACATAGCGCCAGATCTCCGCATCGCCATTGCCGGCATATGCCAGGATCGCGCCGCTTTCCGTCAGCAGGTCGAGCGACTGGAGGATGAGCACCAGCGCGCCGAGAATGGCGAAGGTGCGCGTCAGGAACATGCGCGCCATGTAGAGCGACATGGTCCGCGACGGGAAGAAATTGGCCCAGGTCATGCCGTCGCCTCTTCCTCTCGGCGAAGCCGGCGGCGACGGCCCGGCAGGCGGCGCGTGATCGCCTTGATCATCTTGGAGAAGGCCTTTTCGAGCCCGCCGATCGGCTGGCCGCCCGGCACATAGGCGATCTGATAATACATCCAGATCACCAGCCCCGCGAACAGCATGAACGGGCCCCAGAGCGCGATCAGCGGATCGACCCGGCCGAGCTCGCCGATCGATTGCCCATATTCGTTGACCTTGTGATAGGTCACGATCATCACGATCGACAGGAACACGCCCAGCGCCGAGGTGGACCGCTTGGGCGGCACGCCCAGCGCGACGGCGAGGAACGGCAGCAGGAACATCGACGCGACTTCCGCGAGGCGGAAGTGGAAGGCCGAGCGGCTGCCCTCGCGATCCTCGTCGCTCGCCTGCGGATTGCGGCCGATCACCGCGAGCTCGGGCAGGGTCCGCTCGATATTCTTGCCGCCGCGGTTCCGGAACTGCTCATATTTGGGCAGCGGGATCGGCAGGTTGTGCGTGGTGAACGTCAGCACCCGCGGCTCCGGCGAGTTCCTGTCGTGATGGACGAGCGTGCCGTTCTGCAGGCGGAAGATGATCACGTCCGGATCGTCCGAGCGCAGGAACTGGCCGCTCTGCGCGGTGACCGCCACCGGGGTGCCGTCCTTGGTCATCATCTGGACGAAGATGCCCGAAAGCTTGCGGCCCTCGTCCTTGCTCTCCTCGATGCGCATCGTCATCTTCGCGCCGAAGCTGGTGAATTCGCCCACCTTGATCGAAGCCCCGAGCGCCCCCGAGCGCAGCTCGAAGCGCAGCTGCTCGTAATTGTAGCGCGACCAGGGCTGGATGAAGCCGACGATGGCGAGGTTCAACGCCGCCAGTGCGATCGCGAACATGAAGGGCACCTTGAGCAGGCGCGTGTAGCTCATCCCCACCGCGCGCAGCACGTCGAGCTCGGACGAGGTGGCGAGCCGGCGAAAGGCGAGCAGGCAGCCCAGCATCAACCCGATCGGAATGCCGAGGCCCAGATATTCGGGAAGCAGATTGGCGAGCATCCGCCAGACGACGCTGACCGGCCCCCCCTCGGTCGCGACGAACTCGAACAGGCGCAGCATGCGGTCGAGCACCAGCAGCATCGCCGATATGAGCAATGTCGAGATCAGGGGCACCGCGATCAGCCGCGCCATGTACCGATCGATCGAGTTCATCTGCGCGCGACGGTTGCCTTGGTTTCTTCTCGCCGGCGCGTCCGGCGCCGCCTCAATGAACCAAGAGCCTATACTCCGGGTTCCGGACAGCGCCAGCAGGAAAGTTACGCGTCAATACTGCCGGCCGGCATTCCGTGGCGTCACATCGGCACCCTTCGGGTCCAGGCGCTCCCGGTCGGGGTCGACCATCGGCATCGCGGCGGCCGCCTGCGCCCGGTGCTGGCGCGCCTGTTCGTTATGGCGCTGCGCCTCCGCATAGCCCGGGCTGGCCCGCATCTCGCGCTCGAAATCGAGAAGCCGCTCGGCCGAACCGATTACCTTGCCCTTCTCGATCCGGACGATGAATTCGTCGATCAGGCGCTCGAACGCGCTGCGGATCCGCGGGTCATATTGGGCCAGCGCGGCCCTGCCCTTGAAATCGGCGTCGACCGATAGCCGGGTCTTGCGGCCGTCCTCCAGCGGCGCGAAGCGCAGCTTCAGATGGATGGCCTCCGCGCCGCCCTGGCTCACGCGATAGTCGATCTCCTTCGAGTCGATGCTGGTCACCTTGGGCCAGCTTATCCCCTTGCCGGGCGTGGCACTCTCCGGACCATAGCCGACCCAGCCGTCCTTCGCGCCGTTGAGCGTCAGATCGAAGCTGCGCCAGGTGTCGTGCGGAGTGGCATTCACCGTCCGCACGATCGCATCGTTCTGGGTCGACACCATATAATAGCCGCCGCCGCCCAGCAGCGCGCATCCGATCAACGCCGTGCGAATCATTGCCCCGTGCCCCCAGTGTTGCCGGGGCACTTGTCCCGCATCGCCGTAAATAGTCCCTCACCATGGGGTGACGGATTTGCGACACTCGCCTATGGCGCAGCGATGCATTTCCTCGATCAGGCAAAGATCTTCGTCCGCTCCGGTTCGGGCGGCCCGGGCGCCGTGAGCTTCCGGCGCGAGAAGTTCATCGAATATGGCGGCCCCGATGGCGGCAATGGCGGCAAGGGCGGCGACATCATCTTCGAAGCCGTCGCCGGCCTCAACACGCTCATCGACTTCCGCTACACGCAGCATTTCCGGGCGCCGCGCGGCCAGGGCGGTTCCGGCTCGAACCGCACGGGCGCGGGCGGCGAGGATCTGGTGATCAAGGTGCCGATCGGCACCCAGGTGCTCGCCGACGACGAGGAGCGCACGCTGCTGCTCGACTTGACCGAAAAGGGCCAGCAAGTCGTCTTCCTGCGCGGCGGCGATGGCGGGCGCGGCAATGCCAGCTACAAGACCTCGACCAACCGCGCGCCGCGCCAGCACGGCACCGGCTGGCCGAACGAGGAGGCCTGGGTGTGGCTGCGCCTCAAGCTCCTCGCCGATGCGGGGCTGGTCGGGCTGCCCAATGCCGGCAAGTCCACCTTCATCAACCAGGTGACCAACGCCCAGGCCAAGGTGGGCGCCTATGCCTTCACCACCACGCGCCCGCAGCTGGGCGTGGTGCGGCACAAGGAGCGCGAGTTCGTCGTCGCCGACATCCCCGGCCTGATCGAAGGCGCAGCGGAAGGCGCCGGCATCGGCGACCGCTTCCTGGGCCATATCGAGCGCTGCCGCGTGCTGCTCCACCTGATCGACGCCAATGATCCCGACGTGGCCGAGAGCTATCGCGTGGTCCGGGGCGAGCTGGAGGCCTATGGCGCTGGGCTGGCCGACAAGCCGGTGGTGGTGGCGCTCAACAAGATCGACACGCTCGACGACGAGCTGATCGCCGCGCTCTCCGCCGAGCTGGAAGAAGCAAGCGGGGGGCCGGTGATCCCGATCTCGGGCGCGAGCGGCGTCGGCGTCGACTGGGCGCTGGACAAGCTGCTCGAAGAGATCGGCACCGACCATGGCAAGGTGGCGGAGGACGACGAAGGCGAGGAAGCCATCGAATGGTCGCCGATCTGAGGGGCTCCATGCGCCGGGAAACAAAAAGGCCGGGCATCGCTGCCCGGCCTTTTCCGTTTCAGCCCTTCCGCTGGTTCAGCGGGCGCCCATGGTGCTGGCGGCCAGGCGGTGCATCAGCCCGCGCAGCGTGGGGTAATTGGCCTTGTGATAGGCCGAGGCTTCCTCGAGCGCATCCGACAGGCGGCGATGCGCCTCGTTCAGCGCGTGATAGGGCAGGCTCGGCAGCAAGTGATGCAGCGCGTGGTAGCGCAGGCCGATCGGCGCCCAGAGATAGGCGAAGAAGCCCGGCGTCGGCACGTTGACGCTGTCCAGATACTGGGCCGTCACGGTGAGCGGCTCGCCGTCATTCTCCCAGAGATGCGCCACCAGCGTGCGAACCTGGTTGATCACCGCCACGCCCGCGATCACCGCGAGATAGATGCCGAAGTCACGCAGCGGGATCACGCCCGTCGCGAGCAGGGCGAGCAGCGCGATCGAGAAGACGCTGGCGCCCAGCTCCTGCCAGAACCACTGGGTCCTGAGCTCGCCCTCGGGCGCGCGGCGCTCGAAGGCCGGGTTGATCTTGAGGCCCGAATATTTGGCGACGACGACGCGGCGCAGCTTCGGAAACACCGCCGAGAGCGGCGCCAGCACGGCGAAGCGGACCAGCATCGCGACCGGCATCAGCACCGCGGCGAGCAGGAACACCGGCAGCGTCCAGGGCTTCATCAAGGCGAGCGGCAGATATTCGGGATCCTCGACCGTGCCGTAGCGGGTGCGGGCATGGTGAAGGTTGTGCACACCCTCGTAGGTGAAGCTGGGCACCAGGATCGGGATGCCGACCAGCAGGTTCCAGCCGAGCCGGAAATTGGGAAGCAGCGCGTGCTTCACATGGGTGAGCTCGTGGATGAACAGGCTGGCGCGATAAAGGGCGAGCACCGCCACCGCGCCGGCGAGCACCGCCAGCAGCGCCGACGGGGCGAAAATGGTCGCGGCGAGCGCGGCATAGCCGATGCCCGCGGAGAGCAGCATGTCGGTCCAGTAGATGCGCGGATTGGGCGCATGCAGGTCGCGCGTGAGCTCGGCCGCGGCGCGCAGCATCGCGCGATCGTCGGGCACGCCGGAAAGCTTGATACGCGCACTGGCCGGCGCCGCCGCCGGCGCGTCGTCGTGAACCTTGAGGGCAAGCGATTTCGTCATGATGTCCGCCATTGGCCTCAGATAGTGGCTTTATGGTGGCATTCCAGCGGTTGGGTCATGCCCCGCCCGCCGCAATTGCCGCGCTTGACACTGGCTCCGTGGCGAAGGACTGCATTGCGCTGAATCAAACCAACAGAAGGGCTTTTCCCTTGCCCAGCGGCCCCCTCAGCATCCGTCCCGTTTCGTCCAAGCGCGACATCAAGCAGTTCATCGAGATCGCCTATCGCCTGAACGGCGACGATCCGAACTGGGTGGCGCCGCTGCGCGACGAAGTGGCCGGGACGATCAACCCGAAGAAGAACGGCTGGTTCAGCCATGCCGAGGCGCAGCTGTTCCTGGCCGAGCGCGACGGCGAGCCGGTGGGCCGCATCTCCGCGCACATCGACTTCCTGGCGCTCGAGATGCCGCCCGAGCAGGGTTTCGGCCCCGGCACCGGCTTCTGGGGCATGTTCGAGGCCGAGGACCAGAATGCCGCCAAGGCGCTGATCAACGCCGCCGAGGACTGGCTGCGCGGCAAAGGCATGACGCGCGCGCTCGGCCCGGTCAGCCTGTCGATCTGGGAGGAGCCGGGCCTGCTGGTGAAGGGCCATGACCATTCCCCCACGGTGCTGATGGGCCACCACCCGGCGAAATATCAGGGCTGGATCGAGGCGGCCGGCTACAAGGAAGCCAAGAAGCTGCTCACCTATGAGCTCGACGTCACCAAGCAGTTTCCGCCGATCGTCCAACGCATCGTCGCGGCGGGCGAGAAGAACGAGCGCATCAATGTGCGCATGGTCGACAAGTCGAAATTCGACGAGGAGGCCGAGATCATCCTCGCCATCCTCAACGATGCCTGGTCGGACAATTGGGGCTTCGTGCCGCTGACCCAGCCCGAGATCGACGATGTCGGCAAGAAGCTGAAGCCGCTGGTGTTCAACGACTTGATCCGCATCGCCGAATATGACGGCGAGCCGGTGGCCTTCATGGTCACCCTGCCCGATCTCAACGAGCCGCTGAAGCCGCTCAGGGGCTCGCTATTCCCGTTCGGCTGGGCGAAGCTGCTGCTATGGCTCCAGCGCCCCAAGGCGCGCACCGCCCGCGTGCCGCTGATGGGCGTGGTCAAGCGGCTGCAGAGCTCGCGCATGGCGAGCCAGCTGGCCTTCATGATGATCGAGTATATCCGCCGCGCGGCGGTGGCGAACTATGGCGCGACCCGCGGCGAGATCGGCTGGATCCTCGACGACAACCAGGGCATGAACGCGATCGCCGACGCGATCGATTCCTGGGTGAACCGCGAATACGCGATCTACCAGAAGCCGCTCTGAGGGCGGCCGCCGACGGCAAGCCGGCCCGCTCCCGAGGGTACGGGGGAGCGGGCCGGTGCCGGCTGGAGCCGGCCAAGGGAGGCCGCACCGCGGCGGCAAGGTTGCACTGAATCCGCCGCGGACATCCTCCGGGGCCTCAACGTCGCTTCATCGCCTCAATCGGATCGACGCCCAGATCGAGCCACTCGCCGCGGGTGCGGCAATCGCGCTTGAGGATCCGCGAGCCGGTCGTTTCGGTGTTCATGCAATATTTCCGGGTGTCGGCCTTGGCCGCCTGCGCCGGCGACTGCTCTTGTTCCTGCTTCAGCTTGGGGGGATCGTTTGCGGCAGCGGCGGCGGGGGATACGGCGCCAGCCGCGAAGGTGGCGCCCGCCAGCAGGACGGCGGCGGCGGAGAAGATGGACTTGCGGGTCATGACTGGATTCCTCGGTGATGGGGGTTCGCCGGCGGAGGGCGCTGCGCGGTCGACGCGCCGGCCCGTCCGCCGCGAAGGGCGCGGAACGATCCGCTCAGTTCTTCTGGACTTCCTTGACCGGATCGACGCCGGTACGGGCGATCCACTCGGCGCGGGTATGGCATTCGCGCTTGGGCATCAGCGTGCCGGTCGACGTCCCCTGGACGCAGTAGCGCTTCTGCGCGCCCTTGTCCGACTGGTCGTCGGCCTTCTTGGCCTCCTTGGCCGGATCATTGGTGCGGGCGAGCGCCGGCGATACGGCGCCGGCGACCAGCGTGACGGTGGCGGCAATCGCCAGGAAAGCGGACTGGATGGGCTTGCTGTTCATATCCTCAACTCCTCTACTTGCAGACATGACAGGCGCTCCTTCCCGCCTGTGCCCCACGCTTCGCAATCGGCGTGCCAAGTTTTAGAGTTACGTAAGTTCAATGACTTAGCTGTTTGTGACAGCGTGATTACGTGCCATAACACAGCAATACACGCCAGATTTTGGGATTTGCCCGGGATGCGCGTCCGGAAGCGGACACCGCGCTTGTCCGGAAACGGCCAGTCCAGGATCCGTGCTCGATACGGGCTTTGATTTTATTCGCCGTATCGATTTCCTTCGTCATCCCCGCGAAAGCGGGGACCCATCTCCCGGATTTGCCGCCAGCTTAACCGGCATGGGTGCGGAGGACGCACGAGATGCGTCCCCGCTTTCACGGGGATGACGCGGTTTGCTGATCGAGTCGTGACCTTAGCGGAGGCTCACCCAGGTGGGTGCGTGATCGCTGGCCTTCTCGCGGCCGCGATATTCCTTGTCGACGCCGGCCCCCAGGAACCGGTCTGCCGCGATCGGGCTCAACAGCAGATGGTCGATGCGGAAGCCCGCGTCGCGCTGCCAGGCTCCCGCCTGATAGTCCCAGAAGGTCCAGATGCCGCCGCCGGGAAAGCGGGTACGCAACGAATCGGTCCAGCCCTGCGCCAGCAGCGTGCGATAGCGCTCGCGGCTTTCAGGCTGCATGAGCGCATCGGTCGCCATTGCGCGAACCGAGAAGGTGTCATCGTCATTGGGGATGACGTTGTAGTCACCGGCCAGCACCACCGGCCGCTCCTCGGCGAGCAAGGCCCGCGCACGATCGGCGAGGCGCTCCATCCATTTCAGCTTATAGTCGAATTTGGGGCCGGGCTGCGGATTGCCATTGGGCAGATAGATGGACGCGACGACCAGGTCGCCGATCTCGGCCTCGATATAGCGGCTGTGCGCGTCCTCCGGATCGCCCGCCAGCCCACGCTGGCGCTCGACGGGTTGCTGGCCCCTGGCCAGTATCGCGACGCCGTTGAATCCCTTCTGGCCGTGCCAGACGGCACCATAGCCCGCCGCTTCGATCTCCCCGACCGGCAGCGTCTCGTCGGCGCCCTTCAGCTCCTGGAGGCAGACCACGTCCGGCTGCTGCTCGGCAAGATATTCGAGCAGGCGCTCCATGCGCGCCTTGATGCCGTTGACATTGTAGGTGACGATCTTGGGCAAAGGGGGCCTTCCGCTCAGACCGAGAAGCTGGTGCCGCAACCGCAGCCCGAAGCCGCGTTGGGATTCTGCACGGTGAAGTGCGCACCGCCGAGATTGTCGACGAAATCGACATTCGCGCCGCGCACCAGATCGAGGCTGATCGAATCGACCACCAGCCGGACGCCGTCCAGCTCGGCAACTTCATCGCCGTCTTCCACCCTATCCGCGAAGCCGAATTTATACTGGAAACCCGAACAGCCCCCGCCCTCCACCGACAGGCGCAGGATCGCGGGCTTGCCCTGCCTGGCCGCGATCGCCGCGACGCGGGCGGCGGCGGAGGGGGTCAGGCCGATTTCGGGCTGGGTCAGCGTAGCCATGGCGTGGAGATAGTGGCCCGGGCGCCGCGAGGCAATGCGCCAGGCATGCCGACGGACAGGCGCGTGCGGCGTATTTGGCTAACGCTCTTCCCAGGCGAAATCGTAGAAGACGCGGAAGCGGTTGCCGTCCGGATCCGCGGCGAAGAACTCATAGAGCTTCCAGGGCTCGGCCCGGGGCGGACCATCGATGCCGACACCCTGCCCCGACCATTCGGCATGGAGCGCATCGACTTCCGCACGGCCGCTTAGATTGAGCCAAAGGACCAGGGGCGGAGCGTTGCCGAGATGCGCACGATAGGCGGCGTTGCTCAGGAACATCCGGCTCGCCCCCCGCGACACGCCGGCAAGGCCGAGCGCCGCGTCCGACCAGTCGATCGTGAAGCCCAGGCGCGTGCGGTACCAGTCCAGCGCAGCCGCGAGATCGGCGACCGGGATCTCGGGGCAGGCGGCGGGAAGATCCATTTTCGTTTCGCTTTCGTCTCGGTTGCCGCGGTGTTCACGACAGATGTGCCAGCCAGTCAGCGCGCAAATGGCGTAGATCGAACTGGCTGCATTCCGCAGCATGATCCCGTTCGCCAGAGGAGCAGTCTATGATCGTTCGCGCGTTCGACTTCTATACCGGAGCACAACAGGCGGCATGCCTTGCCGGCACCGGCACCACCCCCGCCGACGATGTCTCCGTCCCGCTGCGGGCAGCCATCGATCATGCCAAGACCCTGACCACGCCCCATTTCATCCTCGACCCCGGCAGGCATTTCACGGGCGACAACACGATCGAGTTCGACCTACCCGACGGCGCGACCCTGACCTGGCTGGGGAGAATCGCCTCCACCGCCACCGCCAAGCCGGCGGTGGTCATCGGCAGCGAGACCGGGAACCGGTCCAACCTGTCCGTAAGCGGTGTAAAGGTCTATCGCGCCACCCCCTCGCCCGATACCTCGGGAGCGCCGGGATCGAATGGCGGGAGCACCGGAGTGCGGCTGGTGAATCTGGTGCATTCCAATCTTCAGGTCACCAGCGTCCTCGGCTTCAGCATCGGCCTGCACTGCATCGGTATGGGGCACGGCTTCGCCTATAACGTCGTGACGTTCGAATCCCTCGCGGATAACCGGACCAACCACCGCCTCAGCCAATCCGGAGGCGGCTATTGCAATGAAAACAACTTCATCTGCGGCGCCTATAATCACAATTCCCAATATCCGGCGGTCTCGACGACCAACCTGCTTGTCGACAATGGCGAAAGCGAAGCCTTTGCCTTGAACAACAACGTCTTCCTCAAGCCTTCCTTCGAGGACAATGCGAGCCCCGCCGGCGGCGTCGTCGCTGCGACGATCAACGGCGAGAGCAACATGCTGATCCAACCGCGCGTGGAGAATCCCGGAGGGCAGGCAGCCTATCAGATCCAGTTCACGGCGAACTCGCGGGATTGCTGGATCCTCGGCGCGGGCTTCGGCCTGGGCCAAGCCAATATCTCCGACCTGGGCGGACGCAATTGCTACACCACAGCCGAAGGCCAGGTGCTGACGCGCTCGACGGCGCCGGACCCGGGCAAGTCGGTACTGACGCTGCGCAGCACCAATTCGAGCGCCGCGCGCGCGCTGAAGATCGTCGACGCGACCGGCGGCGAGGCCGGCTATATCGATTGTTCGGGCCATATCCACATGGCCGTCTATTTCGATGCCTCGGGGAACCAGCTCCTCTCGACGCGTCGGAACGGTTGGGGCGCGCCCTCCGGCCCCTTCCAGCGCGGGACATTCACACCCTATGTGCGTTCCGGCACCCCGACGCTCGCCGAAATCGTCACCGAGCTGGAGAAAACCTCCCAGACCCTCGCCGCCCTGATCCAGGACAGCACGGCGCAGGGATGGATCGGCGCCTGACGTCCAAAAGAAAGGGGCCGCCTTCGCGGGCGGCCCTCTCCTCTCCTGACTCTGGAACGCGCTATTACTTGTTCGTCGCCGGGCCGCCGACACCGCCGGCCACGCGGTCCTGCACCGAAGCGAGATACTCGCCGGTCTGCAGGAAGGGGATCGGGTTCACTGCCTTGCCGTCGACGCGCACTTCATAATGGAGGTGGCTGCCGGTCGAGCGGCCGGTCGAGCCCATCAGGCCGATCAGCTGGCCGCGCTTCACGCGGGTATTGTCGGCGACGAGGATCTTCGAGAGATGGCCGTAGCGGGTCTCGATGCCGCGGCCATGGTTGATCTGGACGAGGTTGCCATAGCCGCCCTGCCGCCCGGCATGGCTGATGACGCCGTCGGCCGTCGCATAGATCGGCGTGCCGAGCGCGCCGGGAATGTCCACGCCGGCATGCATCGCGGCGGTGCCACGGAACGGATCCGAACGGACCCCATAATTCGACGTGAAGGTGAGCTTGTCGACCGGCTGCATCGACGGGATCGAAATCACCGTCTGCTCGAGCATGTCGAGCTTCTTCCAGGTGACGAACAGCGCGCGGAACTGGGCATCGGCGGCTTCGGCCGAGGCATCGCTGCCGCTCGCATTGTCGTTGTCGATCGGCTCATAGGGGCCGCCCATCGCCGGCACCTTCACATAGCGCTCGGGCGAAAGGCCGAGGCGGCGAAGCTCGCTCGCGGTCTGCTGGTAACGGGCCTCGCCCGCGGCGCGCGCCTTGCCGGCCAGCGCGATCTGGCGCGCTTCCACGCGCTTGAGCGGGGCGAGGACTTCATTGGCGACGGCGCTGGTGCGCTGCGAAGCGCCCGGTAGCGGCTGCTCGATCACCTTGCGATCGCCCTTGCCGGTGAGCGTCGCGCTGATCAGTGCCTGGTGCTGCTCGACGCGCGCGGCCTGGAGACGCGCGGCCTCCTTGGCGGCAGTGACGTCGGCCTGCATCTTCTCGACCTGCTCGCGCATCCGGGCGACCTGGGCTTCCGGCGAAGCAGGGGTGCCGGTCACGCCGCTGATCGCGATCGCGCCCACGGCGGCCTGGGCCACGCCATAGGCCGAGAACAGCACGGTGACGGTGGCGACGCCGGCGAGCAGCGCCTGGGTGCGGCCAGCGATGCTGAAACGCTTCAGGTCGCGGCCGTCATGGAAAATAAAATCGCGGGTAGTGAAAAAAGCACGGAACCGCTGAGCCGCGGTAGTGGTTTTGATGTTCGACGCCTTGGCCATGATTCCCCGGCAGTTTCATGGAAGTCAGCACCGAAACGCGACCCGGCCGCCGTACTTCGAATTGTCACCTGTCGCAGGAAGCAGCCCCTCCGCCTCTGGACGGTGGCTTGTGGCCCGAGGAATCAGTCCACGGCAAGAGGTTGGTAATAATCGCGGGACAAACCGGCTGAGTCGCGCGCCGAGTCGTTGAACGGAGGCTTAAGCAAGCCGCGGAAATGGCGCGTCACCAGCGCCTGCCAGGCCGTTTCGGGGACGAAACCTTGTTCGCGGCACGCTGATTCGAACCACCGGGTTCCCGCGCGGACGTGCCGCACCTCGTCGTTCAGAATACGTGTGAGGATGCGCGCCGTAACCGCATCATCCGCCGCCAGAAATCGTTCGATCGTGGCCGGCGTCACGTCGAGCCCGCGCGCCTCCAGCACCATCGGCACCACCGCCAGCCGGGCGAGCGGATCATGCGCGGTCTCGGCCGCCGCGTCCCACAATCCGTCATGCGCGGGCAGCGCGCCATACTGGCTGCCCAGCTTCCGCAGCCGCCGGTCGAGCAGGGCGAAATGCATCGCTTCGTCGGCGCCGACCTGCATCCAGTCGTCGGTGAAACCGCGCGGGAACTGCCCGCCGAAACGCCCGGCCGCATCGAAGGCCAGGTCGATCGCGGCGAATTCGATATGGGCGAGCGCATGGATCAGCGCGATGCGGCCGCGTTCGGAGCCGCCCTTGCCGCGCTTGGGCATGCGATTGGGCGGCAGCAGTTCCGGCTTGTCGGGGCGTGCGGGCCGATCGGGCATCGTCACGTCGAAGGCGAAGGCCAGCCGCCCCAGCCGCCAGTCGCGCGCGGCGGCGCGGGCGGCCTTCACCTTGTCGGCCGGCGCCGCGGCGGCGAGCACCGCGCGACAGGCCTCCGCAACGCTTCTCACCGCGCCTGCATTTCCTTGATCGATTCGAGCACGTCCACCGCATGGCCGGGCACGCGCACCCGCCGCCAGGCGCGGAACAGCCTGCCCTGGTCGTCGAACAGGAAAGTCGAGCGATCGATGCCCATATAGCGCTTGCCGTAGAGCTGCTTCTCCACCCAGACGCCGAACGCTTCCATCGCCTTGCCCTCGGTATCGGTCGCGAGCGGCACGGTGAGGTCGTATTTGTTGATGAACTTCTGGTGCTTGATCGGCGGATCCTTGGAGACGCCCAGCACCTCGGCGCCCAGCGCCGCGAACTCGGGCAGCAGCGCCGAGAAATCCTGCGCCTCGCGCGTGCAACCCGACGTATCGTCCTTCGGATAGAAATAGAGGACGAAGGGCTTCCCCACCTTGTCCGCGAGCGCGATCGCTTCTCCCTCGGTCCCGTCGAGATCGACCGCGGGGATCTTGTCGCCTTCCTCGATAGCCATCTTCTTCTCCTCAGGCCGGGCCGCGCACCGCCGCCCAGCATTCGCGGACCTCCTGCCGGGTCCGGTCGAGCTGCGCAACCACCTCGTCCCAGCCGCCGAGCCCGAGTGCGCGGGCGATCAGCGCCTGGGTGGCGCAACCCGGCGGCTGCGCATCGGGCGCGACGAGCCGCATGGTGACCAGCAGCCGAGTGAGGAAATCATGCGCCGGGCGCATGGCGGGGGGCAGCAGCCCCTGCCCCGCCAGTGCGTCGATCGCGAGCCCCAGCTGCGGCTCGAAGCCGGCATGGTGAACGAGCTGCGTCACATGCACCGCGAACTCCAGGTCGACCAGCCCGCCATCGAGCAGCTTGGCGTCGAGCGGCCCCTTGGGCGGCTTGTGCGCCGCCATGTCCGCACGCATCCTGACGGCCTCGGCCCGAATGTCGCGATCCGGCCGCTCCCCCCGGAGCACCGCATCGATGATCGCCTGGACCCTGGCCCGCGCGGCGGGCGAACCGAAGACCGGGCGGGCGCGGGTGAGCGCCATGTGTTCCCAGGTCCAGGCATCCTGGCGCTGATATTTCTCGAAACCGTCGAGCGACACGACCAGCGGGCCCTGCGCGCCCGAGGGGCGCAGCCGCGTGTCGACTTCGTAGAGCGGACCCGCGGGCGTCGGCACCGAGAGCGCCGCGGTGACGCGCTGGCCGAGCCGGTTGTAATACATCACCGCACCGAGCGGCTTGGCACCATCGCTCTCCGCCGCATAATCCCCGGTGAAGAGATAGACGAGGTCGAGGTCAGAGGCATGGGTGAGCGCCTGCCCACCCATCCGGCCGAGCGCAAGGATCACCAGCTCGCTGTCGGGCACCACGCCATGGTTGCGCGAGAATTCGGCCACCGTCGCGGTGGCCAATGTCTCGATCGCCGCCTCGGCGACGCGGGCATAGCCGGTGGAGACTTCCAGCGGATCGCCTGCCCCCGCGACGATCTGCGCGCCGAGCGCGAAGCGCTTCTCGTTGACGAAGCGCCGGACGAACTCGAGCTGGAACTGATAGTCCGAGCCCGGCTCCCAGCGGCGCATGCCGGCCGCGAGCGTCTCGATATCGGGAACCGGCGCCAGCGCGGTCGCGTCGATGAGCCCGTCGAGCAGCTCGGCGCGCCGTCCCAGCTGCTCGGCAAGGGTGGGCGCCAGCGCCAGGATCGCGCCGAGCAGCTGGGCGAGGCCCGGCTGGGCTTCGAGCAGGCGGAAGAAGTTGATCGCGCTGGGCAGGCGCGAGAGCATCGCGTCGAAGCGGGTGATCGCGTGCACCGTGTCGGGCGCGCGGGAAAATGCGTCGATCAGGCCGGGCAGCACCGATTCCAGCGCCTCCCGGGCAGCGGGCGTGCGCAGCGCCGGATAGGTGCCCGCACGCCAGCCCTGGACGATCCGCGCGGCACCGTCCGGCCGCTCGAACCCGGCCGCGCCGAGCTTCGCCTCGAGCGGCGCGCTCTCGCTCGGCAGCCGCTGCTCCTCCTCGCCCGCCAGGCTGTCGTAGACCGCGCCGACGCGCGTGACGTGCGGCCTGAGCAGATCGGTGAGCGCGGCGCCGTCCGCCAGGCCGTGGAGCCGGGCGACATTGTCGAGCGAATCCGGGTTTTCGGGCAGCTGGTGCGTCTGGCGATCGTCGACCATCTGCAGCCGATGCTCGATCGTGCGCAGCGCGACATAGGCGCGGGTGAGGTCCTGCGCCTCGTCGAGCCCGATCCGCCCCGCCTCGGCCAGCGCGGCGAGCGCGTCGCGGGTGGCGGGCGCGCGCAGCGACGGTTCGCGGCCGCCATGGATGAGCTGGTGGATCTGGGCGAAGAACTCGACTTCGCGGATGCCGCCCCGCCCCCGCTTCAGGTCGTAGCCGGGGCTGAACGCCTGGGCCTGCGAATAATGATCGCGGATACGGCGGCTGATGTCGCGGATCTCGCGGATCGTGCCATAATCGAGCGCGCGGCGCCAAACGAAGGGACGGATCGCGTCGAGGAAATAGGCGCCGAGCGCACGGTCGCCGGCACAGGCCCGCGCGCGGATGAAGGCGGCACGCTCCCACGGCAGTGCCTGGCTCTCATAATAGGAAATCGCCGCCTCGACCGGCAACACGATCGGCGTCACTTCGGGCGAGGGACGCAGGCGCAGGTCGACGCGCAGCACATAGCCGTCGCCGTCGCGCGCCTGGAGCAGCTCGACCACGCGGCGGCCGATCCGCACCGCCGCTTCCTGCACGTCCTCGCGCGGGCGGCAGGGCAATGTCTCCGGATCGAAGAGCAGGATGGGATCGATATCCGACGAATAGTTCAGTTCGCGGCTGCCCTGCTTGCCGAGCGCGATCGCGGCGAATCCGCGCGGATCGGCATCCGGAGTCCGTTCGAGGATCGCCGTGCGGATGGCACGATCCAGCGCTTCGTCGGCGAAATCGGTTAGGAGATGCGTGACCCGGGTGAGGTCGAACCGGCCCGACAGATCGCCCAGGGCGACGAGGAGCGCAAGCCGGCGGCGCTCGATGCGCAGCCGCGCCCCTTCGCCCATTTCGCCCGCCACGGCCCGCGCCGCGGCACGGGGATCCGCAAGGGCGGCTTCGAGATCCGCGACCAGGGCCGCTTCGCGCGTGAGCAGGTTGTCGAGGAACGGCGCATGCGCATGCGCCCGCGCGACGGCGTCGGCAAGATCGGCGGGAAGGGAAGTTTCAGTCACGGAATCAGCCACCTGCGAAACGGTGCATTGCAAAAAGTCAAGCAACAAAACGAGAATTGAATTGTTCTAGCAACATGAACCAGACGACTTCAGCCCCGGCGAACGAAGCTCGGCAGCCCGCATATCGGGTCGAGGCGCCACGCGCCAGCGACGCGATCGGCCTGGCGCTGCGCGACGCCTATGCCCGCGACGCGGGGCTGCCGGACGACATGGCGGCGATGCTCCGCCAGCTCAACCGGCCCCGCTGAACCTTGCACATCGAGCATGAAGAAGGCCGCGCTCCCCCCGGGGGGAGCGCGGCCTGAATTCTTGCGTGGCGTACGGCTTACTTGGCCGAGAGGTCGCCGCGATCGCGGCTGAGATCGTCGACCTCGCCCATGATCGTGTCGAGCGCCGTCTTGCCCTCGGCCGTGCCCGGCTCGAGGCGCCGCGAAGGCAATTGCCCTTCGCTGAGCAGATGCTCGAGCGCGACGCGCCCGCGCGCGACGCGGCTCTTGATCGTGCCGACCGCAACCTGGCAGATCTCGGCCGCCTCTTCATAGGCGAAGCCGCCGGCCCCCACCAGGATCAGCGCCTCGCGCTGCGGCTGGGGAAGATGGAGCAGCGCGCGCTGCATGTCCGAAAGCTCGACATGCCGGTCCTGGCTCGCCGGTGCGGCGAGCAGCCGGTCGGCGACCAGATCGTCCCACTCGCCCTTGAAGCGCGCGCGACGCATCTGGCTGAGATAGAGGTTGCGCAGGATGATGAAGGTCCAGGCGCGCATGTTGGTGCCGGCCTGGAAGCGCTTGCGCGCCGCCCAGGCCTTGAGCAGCGTCTCCTGCACCAGATCGTCGGCCAGGTCGCGGCTGCCCGAAAGCGAACGACCAAAGGCGCGCAGATGCGGGATGACCATTGCGAGCTGTTTCTTGAACTCGGGGTCGGAGAGCGAGACATGCTCCTGCGGCGCCTCGGTTCCCTTGTCCTCGGGCTGTTCGGACTGACTCATTCGATCCCGCTTTTTTGCGTGGGCCGCGTGGAAGCGGCCTGTTCCAGAGATAGGCTTGGTGGCCGCGATTGCCAGCACATTCATGCCGTGCGCGGTCAGAAGAGAAGGATCACGGCGAACGCGACGATAACCAGCACCAGGCCATAGCCCAGTACGTAGCGCGTCATATGCGGCGTAGCGCCGGCGCGGGCCTGCTCGGTGTCGAGATGGATGGATTCATCATTCTCAGCCATGCCATCTACAACCCGTGAAAACCGTTTTGGGTCCGTATCATGTGGAACCCGCGCCGGATTTTTCGCGAATGGCTCAGGCCGGGACGGTCGCCTGATCGAAGAACAGCGCCTGGCTGATCGTCGTCTTCACGGTTTCCCGCTGGAACGGCTTGGTGATCAGGAAGGTCGGCTCGGGCCGTTCGCCGGTGAGCAGCCGCTCGGGGAAGGCAGTGATGAAGATCACCGGCACCGAGAATTCGGCGAGAATGTCCTTCACCGCATCGATGCCCGAACTGTCGTCGGCGAGCTGGATGTCGGCGAGGACCAGCCCGGGCCGGTCCTCCATCGCCAGCGCCACCGCCTCGTCGCGGGTGACGGCGACGCCGGTCACCTCATGGCCGAGATCGCGCACGATCTGCTCCAGGTCCATCGCGATGAGCGGCTCGTCCTCGATGATCATCACGCGCGTGCGCGTCTGGCGCTCGATTTCGGCCACGGCCTCGCCCACCAGCTTCTGCACCTGTCCCGCATCCTCTTCGATCAGATAGCCGGCATCCTCGATGCTGAAGCCCTCGACGGTGGTGAGCAGCAGCGCCTGGCGCGACAGCGGCGTCAGGCGCGCAAGCCGCTTGCGGGCGATCGCCTCATTCTCGTTGGCGGCGTCCGCGACGACATCCTCTTCCTCGAGATGGGTCGACTGCCAGATCGCCTGGAAAGTGCGATACAGGCCGAGCCGCGGATCGACTTCGCGGGGAAACTGGTCCGGCGCCGCGACGATCGCCTCGAGCGCCGCGCGCACATAGCGATCGCCTTCGGCCTGGCTGCCGGTGAGCGCGCGCATAGCGGCGGAGCAACGGAAGATGCGGCGCGAGTTGCTGTCCAAGCGACATGGTCGAACTATTCTCCTACGAGTGCGGAACGGGTTGTTTCATCCCCGTTCCGAGCTATTGCAATCCTCATTCGTGCCACCCGAAGGAAGCCCCTCCCCGGATATTGCATCGCCTGTGGAACAAACGAGGCGCTATTTGGTTTCATGGCAGATGCTGCGTAGTGTTGCCGCTCAGCCGCCGGCCCCATGCGACCGGTGGCTTTCGTTCAATTCCGGAAGTTGCATCCGGAACAGGTCGCTTTTAGTCCGGGCCGTGGGTAACGCTACGGCGCAGGGGGGAATTGGTGCGTTCCGCGGATGAGAAAATGAAAAAACCGCCCAAATCCGATGGCGGAAAGGAAACCGGTCGCCCCGGTCGCAATGTCGGCGTCGCGCTGCGCCAGGCCTATGACGAGGCCTTGGGCGAAGCCGTTCCCGACGATCTGCTCGACCTGCTGAAGAAGCTCGACTAGTCCGGAGTCCATGGACATCGCAGACCAAGAACCGCGCGCCAGGATTCGTCCGGCCGCGGCGCTGGTGCAATTGCCCACCGGCGCCAAGGTCTTCCTCTACCTGATCCTGTGCCTGCTGCCGCTGGCATTGATCGCATTGTTCACCACGCTGCAGAGCACGCGGAACGCGGATACCGAGGCGCGCGCCCGACTGGGCGCCGCCGCCGGCGAAAGCTCGGGCGTGCTGCGCGATATCCTGGTCAACCACGTAAGCCAGCTCGCCGACGCGCTGGCCGCGCTGGAGGCCAACCCCCATGACGTTCCGGCCTGCACCCGCCTGGCGGGTACCTTCGCCACCACGGCGGGAGCCCGCTTCTCGATCGCCGACGGCGAGGGACGCATCATCTGCGGCCAGCGATTCCGTGCGGAAGACAGGGCCAGGCTCCAGCACCGCCAGGTGCGGACCACGCTCGAGGCGGACGGCATGACGCTGCGCATCGGCGGCAGGACCGGCAGCACCGCGACTGCATTCTATTCCAAGGCCATGCTCGCCGCAGTGGCCCAGCCGAGCGGCTTCGTCCCCGAATATGGCGCGGCGCTGATCCAGCGCGGCGACCGGCTGGTGCTGCGCAAGCTGGAGACCGCGGGGCCGCTCGATCGGCGCGAGACCATTCCCAGCAATCTGGGCATCGACGGGCTCGAACTCGAAATGTCGATGCTGGGCACGCCGATCACCTCGCCGATGATCATCAACACCGTGGTGCTGGTGCTGATGTGGCTCGCCGCAGCGGGCATCAGCTGGTTCGTCGTCGACATCCTGCTGATCCGGCCGCTCCGCCGCCTGCGTGCCAGCGTCGGCGCCTACAAGCCGGGCGAAGTCATCGACATCGAGCGCTTCGGCGAGATGCCCGCCGCGGAGATTCGCGAACTGGGCGACACGTTCCGCGATATCAGCCGCACCGTGAAGGAACACGAGGCCGACCTGGCCGAGGGGCTGGTGCGCCAGACCAAGCTCACCCGCGAGGTCCATCACCGGGTGAAGAACAACCTTCAGGTGATCGCCAGCCTGATAAACTTCCACGCCCGCAGCGCCAGGAGCGAGGAAGCGAGCGAGGCCTATGCCTCGATCCAGCGCCGGGTGGACGCGCTCGCCGTGGTCCATCGCCATCACTATGCGGAGCTGGAAGAGAATCGCGGGCTCGACCTGCGCTCGGTGATCGGCGAGCTCGCCGCCAATATCCGCGCCACCGCCCCCGAGCGTGCCCAGGGCCTGGGCGTGACGCTCGACGTCTCGCCGGTGCTGGTGAACCAGGACGTGGCGATCGCCGTCGCCTTCCTGCTCACCGAGATCGTCGAGCTGGCGATGAACTGCAATCCGTCCGCCCAGATACGCATCTCGATCAAGCCGATCGACGACGACGAGCACAGGGCACTCCTCCGCGTCTCGTCGCCCGCCCTGGTCGAGAGCCCCGCGCTCGAGACGCTGGTGGAGAATCGCTATGGCCGCGTGATCGGCGGCCTCGCCCGGCAGCTGCGGACCAAGCTGCATCACGATCCGCTCAGCGGCGCCTATGAAGCCGCGATCGCGATCACCGGACGCCCCTGAGCAATAACCTGGATAAAAAAGTTCGAAAAAAATCGAAGGGCGTGGAACCCGGGCCCGCATGGACCGTTCTGCACCTCGGATAGTGACCTTTTGCCCCCCCGCTCTCGCTATCCAAGACATGGGCCCGGAAGCGTCAACCCTCCCCCCCCCGGTGACGCTTCCGGGCCTAAAAATTTCGGGGCACCCGGCATCTTTCCTAGCATGTACAGGCACTTGCCGCGCGAACGGAACGTTTGCGCCGATCTGCGCATTGGTCCTGCGATCCTCGATGGGGTCCGGTATTCTGGAGAGTGAAGATGCGTAAGATCATCGCCTGCGCGGCGCTTGCCGGCGCGATGCTGGTTTCGGCCTGCAACACGATCGAAGGCATGGGCCGCGACGTTTCCTCGGCCGGCGACACGGTCGCCAAGACCGCGGACGACGCCAAATAGGCCAGGCGGAAAGGAAAACCCCTCCCGCACGGGAGGGGTTTTTCGCGTCAGGCCTCGACGGCCTCGTCCTCGGCATCCTTCGCGGCCGGGCGACGGCGGCGCGTGAACCAGATCGCCGCCAGCGACAGGAAATAGAGGCCGACCAGCGGGATCGCGAGCAGAAGCTGCGAACCGACATCGGGCGGCGTCAGCACCGCGGCAATCGCGAAGGCGGCGACCACCGCGTAGCGCCAGGCGCTCTTGAGCTGCTCATAGGTGACGATTCCGGCCCGCTCGAGCAGCATCAACAGCACGGGCAGCAGGAACGTGATGCCGAAGGCGAAGAGGAACTGCATCACGAAGTCGAGATATTTCTCGGCATCGGGCATCGCGACCTGCTTGACGCCGCTGGTGCCGAGTTCGCCCTGATAGCCGAGCAGGAAATGCAGCGCCGTGGGGATGGCGATGAAATAGGCAAGCGCAGCGCCCGCGATGAACAGCACCGGCGTCGCCAGCAGGAAGGGCAGCAGCGCCTTCTTCTCCTGCCGATAGAGCCCGGGTGCCACGAACTGCCAGAGCTGCGTCGCGATCACCGGGAAGGACAGCATCATCGCCGAGAAGAAAGCGACCTTGAGCTGGACGAAGAATGCCCCGAAGATCTGGGTGAAGATGACCTGGTCCTGCCCCGCCACGGCGAGCGGATGGACGAGGAAGCCGTAGATCTCCTTCGAGAAATAGAAGGAGGCGAAGAATGTCACCAGCAGCGCCGCCACGCAGTAGAGCAGGCGGCGGCGCAGTTCGATCAGATGCTCGAGCAGAGGTTGCTGCGTGTCGTCGATATCCCTCATTCGGCGGCCTCGGCAGGCGGCGCGGCCTTTTTGCGCGTGCGCGGCTTGGGCGTCGCCTCGACCGGAGCAGCGGCGGCGGCCTTGCGCGCGCGCGGCTTGGGTACCGGCTTGGCGGCGGGCTCCGCCACCGGCTCGGCGGCGGCGGCCGGCTTGCGGGCCCGCTTCGGCTTGGGCGCCGGCGCGGATACGCCCGGCGTCTCGCCCAGGATGGCGGGCTGCTCGACCATCACGGGCGCTGCGTCATCGGCGACAGGATGGACCTCCGCCTCGGGCGCGGGAAGCGCCGCCGGCGGATGCTCGGACATGATGCGCGCATTCTCCTCCGCCCATTGCTTCTCGAGTTCGGCAAGCTCCGCCTCGCGGACCATGCTGTCGAACCCCGAGCGGAACTGGCGCGCGACGGCGCGCGCCTTGCCGAACCACTTGCCCACGAAGCGCATCGCCTTGGGCAGATCCTTGGGCCCGATCACGATCAGCGCCACGATGGCGACGACCACGAATTCGGGCGCGTTGAAATCAAGCATCGATCAAATCGCCAGAAGCGGCTCCCGGCGCCCTGAGCCGGGAGCGGCGCGGAAGTTCAGAGCTTCTCTTCACGCGCGGCCTCGGCCTCGCGCTGCACGGTAGGCTCGGGAGCCGCCTTGCCTTCGATGCGGGTCGCCGGCTTGTCCTCTTCGTCTTCCGACATGCCCTTCTTGAACTGCTTGATGCCCTTGGCAACGTCGCCCATCATGTTCGAGAAGCGACCGCCGCCGAGCAGGAGGATCGCGATCAAGCCCAGCACGAGCCAGTGCCAGATGCTGCCCATACCCATAACAAATCTCCTTGATTCAAGCTCTATCTAGGCCCCGCGCGCAGCAGCGGCAATGGCCAACGCGGGAGCGCCCTATTCGTCGTCTGTGACAGTTTCGCTTTCGGGCACCTCGGCGGCGTCGCTTTCGCCCAGCACCTCCATGGCGAGGTCGACCGGATCGAGCAGGCCGGCGGCCTTGAGATCGTCGATCCCCGGCAAGTCGCGGCGGCTGGAAAGGCCGAAATGCGTGAGGAAACCGCCGGTGGTGGCATACATCAGCGGCCGGCCCGGCACTTCGCGGCGGCCGGCCGGGCGCACCCAGCCCGCCTCCATCAGCACGTCGATCGTGCCCTTGGATATCTGCACGCCGCGGATCGCCTCGATCTCGGCGCGAGTCACCGGTTCGTGATAGGCGATGATCGCCAGCGTCTCGATGCCGGCACGGCTGAGCTTGCGGCTCTCCTCCCGGTTGCGGCGCAGCAGATGGGCGAGGTCGGCCGCGGTCTGAAAATGCCAGCGGTCGCCGCGGCGGACCAGCTCGATCCCGCGCCCCGCATACAGGGCCTCCAGCGCGGCCAGCGCGCCGCGCAGGTCGATCTCCGCGCCGACATGGGCGCGGATCTCGTCCAGGGTCATCGGGTGCTCGGAAGCGAACAGCACGGCCTCCACCGCGCGCGAAGCTGCATCTTCGGGAGTCATCCGGCGGCCTTGAGATAGAGCGGCGCAAAGGCCGATTTCTGTCGCAGCTCCACCCTGCCCTGCTTGGCGAGTTCGAGGGCGGCCACGAAGGACGAGGCGAGCGCCGACTTGGCATAGGGTCCGGTCGCGCCTTCGGGAAGGAAGGACTGGAGCGTGCTCCATTCGATCCGCGTGCCGATCAGTGCCGAGACCCGCTCGATCGCCGCCTCCAGCGTCATCACGTCGCGGTGCGCGACCACGTGCATCACCGGCCGGGTGCGCGCGCTGATCCGGCCATAGGCGGCGATCAGGTCGTAGATCTCGGCTTCCCAGCGCGCCTTGCGCAGCACGCGGAGCCCCTCGGGCGCACCGCGGAAGAAATTATCGCGCCCGGTGCGGTCGCGCGCCATCAGCCGGGCACCGGCATCGCGCATCGCGTTCAACCGCTCGAGGCGCAACTGCAGGCGGAGCGCCAGTTCCTCGGGGCTCGGCGTCTCCTCCGGGTTGCGCGGGAGCAGCAGCGCCGACTTCAGATAGGCCAGCCATGCGGCCATCACGAGATAGTCCGCCGCCAGCTCGAGCCTGAGTTCGCGCGCCTGGTTCACGAAATCGAGATATTGCTCGACGAGCTGGAGGATCGAGATCTGCCGCAGGTCCACCTTCTGGTTGCGCGCGAGCGCGAGCAGCAGGTCGAGCGGCCCCTCCCAGCCGTCGATGTCGATCTTCAGGGTGTCGGGTGTCTCGACGTCCATGGCGGGAATTAAGCAGGTCGGAGCGGCGGTGTCATCTCCTACTCCCTCTCCCCTGAAGGAGGGAGGGAGATCAGGCGAGCGCCAGCAACGCGTCGCGCCTGGCGATCAGTTCCGCGAAGTCCGCCTCGGGTTCGTCCGCGCCGGTGGTCGCCATCGCGCGGTCGAGCCGCTCGATGCACATGGGCGTGGCGTCGGGCAGCAAGGCGGAGATTTCGATCATCTCCTCCATGCGCGCCCAGCAATCGAGCACCACGTCGCACCCTGCCGCCAGCGCCTGCGCCGCCTTCTCGCCCGGCGTTCCGGAGAGCGCCTTCATATCGATGTCGTCGGTCATCAACAGGCCGTCGAAGCCGATGCGGCCGCGAATGATCTCACTGATGACCCTGGGCGAGAGCGTGGCGGGGCGCTCGGCGTCCCAAGCCTCGAACACCACATGGCAGGTCATGCCCATCGGCGCATGCCTGAGCGCGTGGAACGGCGCGATGTCCTGTTCCAGCGCCGCCGCATCGGCGCGCACGCGCGGCAGTTCGAGATGGCTGTCGACCAGCGCGCGGCCATGGCCCGGCATGTGCTTGACCACGCCGACCACGCCGCCCCGGCGCAATCCCTCGACACAGGCCTGCCCCAGCGCCGCGACGCGCATCGGCTCGCCGCCAAAGGCGCGGTCGCCGATCGCCTGGGTCACTTCGGGCGTGACGACGTCGAGCAGCGGCGCGCAATCGACGGTGACGCCCACTTCGGCGAGCATCATGCCCAGCGCATGATAGTTCGCCCGCGCCGCCTCGATCGCCGAGACGGGTGCGACGTCATAGAGCCTGCCGAACATCTCGCCCGCCGGGAAGGCCGGCCATTCGGGCGGCACCATCCGGCTGACCCGGCCGCCTTCCTGGTCGATCAGGATCGGCAAATCGGCCCGGCCGCTCAACTCGCGCAGGCTCTCGGTGAGCGCGCGCATCTGGTCGCGGCTCTCGCAATTGCGCTTGAACAGGATGTAGCCGAGCGGATCGGCGTCACGGAAAAAATCGCGCTCTTCGGCCGTGAGCGACAGGCCGGATACGCCGAAGATTACAGGCTTCATGGGAGCATCTTAGCGGAGCCGAAGGCCGGGTTTAACCCCCTAACCGTCATCCTGGCTTTCGCCGGGATGACGGTTAGGCGTCAATTCGCCACGTAGCAGCTCTCGCCCGCCACCTTGAGCTTGCCGCAGAGCTCCTTCGCCTGGCCGTTCGAGCCGGCGTTCACGCGCAGGCGGAACACCGACTTGCCGTCCTTCTCGCCGCGCTCGACCGACTTGCCCAGCGGCGCCAGATAGGAAAAGCGCTTCGAAAGGCGCGCCCAGGCGGCATTGGCGCCGCCTTCGTCCGGAAAGGCGCCGAGCTGGATCAGCGCGCCCGCGCCGCCGGTCTGCGGCGCAATCACCGGCACGCGCCTGGGATGCGCTTCGGTCTTGGCGGCTGCCGCGCTCGCGGGGATCGCGACCTTGGCATTCTTCTCGCCGGTCAGCGACGGCGCCTTTTCCGTCACCTTCTTGCCGTCCACCGGCGCCTCGGGAAGCGCGCTGGTGTCGATGCTCGAATTGCCGCTGTCGCCCTGGCTGGTGGCGAAGACGGTGTCCCCCTCCCCATCCACCTTCATGCCGCCGGGCTCGTCGGGCTTGACCTTGTAGTCGCCCTCGGGCGCGGCGATCAGCTCGCCATTGCCGACCAGGCTCTTCTGCTTCTGGTACCAATAATAGCCGAACGCCCCCGCGCCGAGCACGGCGAGGAGCAGGATGACGAGCAGCAACAGGCGACCGAAGGACGGCCCCTCGCGATAATCCTCCTCCACCGTCTCCAGCCAGGGAAGGCGATCGTCGTCGCCGAATCCGGCCTCCCCCCCACGCATGTTCATTCCTTACATCTCCTGGACAGCCTCGACGCCCATGATGCGGAGGCCGTTACGCACAATCTGCCCAATCGAACGCGCCAGATAAAGCCGCGCACACGTCAATGCCGCCTGATCGGGAATCAGGAACCGGCGGCTCGCATCGTCCTTGCCGAGATTCCACAGACTATGGAGCTCTGCCGCCAAGTCATAGAGATAGAAGGCAATTCTATGCGGCTCGCGCGCCGATGCTGCGGCCTCGACGATCCGCGGGAACTGCGCGGCGGCCTTAACCAGCCGGAGCTCCTGTGTATCAAGCAGAGACAGATCCACATCGGCACAGGCGATCCCGGCCTCCGCGGTACGCCGCTGGAGCGAAGCGACCCGGGCATGCGCATATTGGACGTAGAAGACCGGATTGTCCTTCGACGCCTCGACCACCTTGGCGAAATCGAAGTCCATCTGGGCGTCCGCCTTGCGGGTCAGCATGGTGAAGCGGACGACGTCCTTGCCGACCTCGCCCACCACATCGGCGAGCGTCACGAAATTGCCCGCGCGCTTCGACATCTTCACCGGCTCGCCATCGCGCAGCAGGCGGACCATCTGGACCAGCTTCACGTCGAACTTGGTCTCGCCGCCCGTGAGCGCCTGCACCGCGGCGACGATGCGCTTCACCGTGCCGGCGTGATCGGCGCCCCAGATGTCGATCAGCGCGTCGGCCGACTGGGCCTTCTGGAAGTGATAGGCGAGATCGGCGCCGAAATAGGTCCAGGCACCGTTCGACTTCTTGATCGGCCGGTCCTGGTCATCCCCGAATTGCGTCGAGCGGAACAGCGGCAGCTCGACCGGCTCCCAATCCTCAGGCGTCTCGCCCTTGGGCGCTTCGAGCACGCCGTCATAGACGAAGCCGCGCTCGCGCAGCCACGCCTCGGCCTGTTCCGGCTTGCCCGCGGCCTGCAACTCGGCCTCGGACGAGAACAGGTCGTGATGGATGCCGAGCAGCGCCAGGTCGGCACGGATCATGTCCATCATCGCAGCGACGGCGGTCTTGCGGAAGAGCACGAGCCATTCGCTCTCCGGCGCGCCGACATATTTGTCACCGAACTCCGCCGCGAGCTTCGCGCCGACCGGCTTCAGATACTCGCCCGGATAAAGGCCTTCGGGGATCTCGCCCACATCCTCGCCCAGCGCTTCCCGATACCGGAGATGCGCCGAGCGGGCGAGCACGTCGACCTGGCCGCCCGCATCGTTGACATAATATTCCCGGATCACCTTGTGCCCGGCGAATTCGAGCAGGGAAGCGAGCGCATCGCCCACCACCGCGCCGCGGCAATGGCCCATGTGCATCGGGCCGGTCGGGTTGGCCGAGACATATTCGACGTTGACGGTCGTGCCCGCGCCCATGGTGGAGCGGCCATAATCGTCGCCGGCATCGAGGATCGCCATCAGCTCGCCGCGCCAGGTCGCGTCGGTGAGCGTCAGGTTGATGAAGCCGGGGCCCGCGATCGAGACCGAGGCGACTTCCTCCAGCTTCTCCAGCTCCGCGCCGATCTTCTCGGCGAGCGCGCGCGGGTTGGTGCCCGCCGGCTTGGCGAGGACCATCGCGGCATTGGTGGCCAGGTCTCCATGCGAGGCGTCGCGCGGCGGCTCGACGGTGACCGCACGTCGCTCCAGCCCCGCAGGCAGATCACCGGCGAGGACGAGCGCATCCAGAGCGAGGTTCAGATGCGCGGCGAAGCGTGCGTAGAGCGTCATTCACGGTTCCAGTGGTTGCGGAAGCGCGCGCCTTAGCGGATGCGGCCGAAACTGCACAGCCCCCGGCCGAACTTCGCCATTCTCGCGCTCCGCGGGGCGGCGCGTGTTGACGGACCTTGCCGCGACCCGCCAAATGGGCTGCGTTGCCGGAACCGGCGATCGGGAAGGACATGGGACAAGGTGGCGGCAGCAGCTTCGGGCAGCAAGCGTCGGACACAGGCGGAGCGGACCGCGGAAACGCGGGAGGCGCTGCTCGATGCCGCGATCGGACTGCTCTACCGCAAGGGCTATAGCGGCACCTCGACCGAGGCGATCGCGGAGGAGGCCGGCGTGACTCGCGGCGCGCTGCACCATCATTTCGGCACGCGCGTCCAGTTGATGGCCGATGTGATCGGGACCGTCTACGAGCGCGAGAAGCGCGCCTATGAACGGATCGCGGCGGACACCGGCCGCGGCGCGCGCCTCTCCGACTGGCCTGAAATGCTCTGGGAAGTGCTGAGCAGGCCCTCCGGCCTCGCCGTGCTCGAGATACTCCAGGCATCGCGCAGCGATCCCGAGCTGGCCGAGCTGGTCACGCCGATGCAGGCGAAGGTGGAGCAGATGTCGCTCGAAACCATCAAGCAGCAGTTCGGCAGCGGAGAGGATGGCGACGTGCTCGCCGGCATCCGCCTGTTCGTCTGGGCCGTGCGCGGGCTGTCGATCGCGCAGGTCCTTGCGCCGAATCCCGCGGAGATGCGGCGCTCGATCGATTTCCTGCGTCTGCTGATCGACGGCGCGACGAGCGCGGGCGTCATCGACTCGCGGGGGCGCCCGGTCGCGTTGCCGAAGGGCTGACGGATCAGGGAACCGGCTGCCCTTCCCGGCAGACCGCGGCGATGTTGCCGAAATCCTTCGTCCCGTCGTCGGTCGCGAGCATCTTCAAATGCCCGAGCCATACGAAGCGGCGGAACACGGGATCCCGCGCGGTCCGCTTCTCGCCACAGGCGATCTGCGGCGCGTCCCGCCGGACAACGACGTCGCGCAGTTCGGCCCGCGGGTCCTCCATCGATGCGAGGATCGCGGTTTCCGCCGCCGATCGCGGCTGCGGCGCCGGCGCGACGGGTTCCGCCACGGGCACTGGCACCGGAGTGGGCGCAGCTTCGGCCAGCCGCACCGCGACCGTGCCGGCATCGGCCGCGACCGGCGCGCTGCGCGGCCAGGCGAAAAACCCGGCAACCGCCACCGCCACGACCAGAATCGCGGCGATGCAGCAGGTACGAACCATGTTACTGCCTTCCATCGACAAGGGGTTGGCCGCGCGCCGCCCGGACCGCGGCGCGCGACCAGAAGTTCAGGACCGGAAGCTCAGGGAATGTTCGAGACGCGCCCCGTCCAGGCATTCGCGGTGAAGAACTCGCCGGTGCCGCTCTTGAACGCGGCCCCCGCGACCGCATCGCCCTTCAACTGCCAGGCGAGCCAGGCGGTCGGGAAGCCCATATAGCCGTAGACGCCGTTGGCGCAGGCCTTGAGGAAGCCGAGCACGCCGCATCCCGGGGTGCCCGTGATGTCGTTGTGGTTCGCGCCCTTCAGCAGGCCCTTGGCCTTGAGCATCGTCCCCGGCGTGGCGTTGTAATAGGCCGTTTGCGAATTGAGCTGGGTGCCGCCGCTCTGCGTATCGGGCGCGATCAGGCTGTCCGCCGTGCCGCTCACATAGAAGATCGACCCCGAGCCGCCGGTCAGTGTCGGCGTGAGCAGGCAATTGTCCGCCGGATTGCACCAATTCTGGTTCGGCAGCTCGAACGTCACCGTCGTGGTGATCACGCCGCTCGAGTGGAACATCGCATTGGCGGCGCCCGATGCCCCCTGCGAATGGCCGGCCGCGCCGACATGCGCGAAATCGATGCGATGATAGAAGGGACTGGACGGGTTCGCTTCCTCGGCCCGCATATAGGCCAGCGAATCCAGCACGGTATTGCCATAGCCCGTCTGCTGGTCCCGCGTCGCGACCACGACGAAACCCCAGCTGGCCAGGTGCTTCAGCCAGTTGGTGTAATTGTCCGGCGTGGAGCCGGTGCCATTGGCCCAGACCACCAGCGGCAGGCGGGCGTTCAGCGACGCGATGTTCGACGGATAGAAGACATCGCACTGGTTACCCTTGGAATCGCAGGCCGCGGCGGAGCGCGTCGTGGTCGTCGCGTAGCTGCCATTGGCGTAATATTGCGTCTCCACCGGGCCGGTCGGCGCGTTGGGGACCGATTGCGCGGACGCCGGCAGGGCGGCGGCGAGCGCCGTGGCGGAAACCAGCATGGTACATATCGCTCGGGATAGTCTCGTCATCTGCCTCTCCTTGCGCTTGTCGTTCTTTTCCTTCGAGCAGCGTCGATCGCGCGGCTCGTCCGCACGGAGAGGCAGGCGGGAAACTGGCTTGCGCATGGCGCACCGGCCCATGGCCTGGATGCGCAACTGGTCCTCCCCGATCGCCGGTCTCCGCCGGTAAGGGCAGCCTAGGCGCACATTTACATGCAATCAAGAACGTATGTAAGTTGCACAAGATGCTGTTCGGGGCATTCGGAACAGCGGCCCTATTCGGTGGCGGTCGCGCGCGGCCTTGCCGGGCTGACCCCGTTGAGCAGCATCGCGGCGAAGGGGAAGCGCCGGACGATCAGGCGATGCACCAGATAGGAGAGCCAGCCCGACAATCCCACGAGCAGCAGATAGGAGACATAGGGATCGAGCCGCAGCGGATCGAGCAGCAGGTCGAGCGCCAGGATGATCGGGAAATGCACCATGTAGATGGTGAAGGCCGCGTCCGATATCCGCCGGAACAGCGGCGGCGTCGCGCCCATCGCGACCGCCGAACGCAGGATCAGCACGGTGACCGCCGGGGGGCAGAGGCAGGATGTCACCACGTTGAGCGGGCTGGCCGGACCGTCGAAAAGCCCCTTCCCGCCCCCAGGCAGCAGCCGCGAGGCCAGGCAGAGCGCGAACACCATCGCCAGCACGGTGAAAGCGGGCCCGGTACGCGCGGTCACATGGCGGAACAGCGCGGGCGAGCCGGCCAGGATCACGCCGAATGCATAGAGCGGCGCATAGCCCAGTATCTGGTGGACCGCCCAGACCGGCTCGGCCAGCGCCCCCGCGGCGCGTGCCAGCCGCGCGACGAGCAGCACGCCGATGGTCGCCACCACGCCCACGGCCAGGACGATCAACGTCACCGAGGGGCGATCGCGCTCCACTCGTCGATCGATCCGGGCGAAGATCGCGTGCCTCTGGTCGGCGCGAAAGAGCCAGAAGGTGATCGGCGCAAAGGCGAGCAGATCGACGAGGAACCAGAAATGCCACCAGCCGAGTTCCGGCAGCGCCGGCATCATCGTGCCGAACGCATGCCAGCTGGCGCAGGCGCTCATCAGCGGGGCAAGCAGGAACAGTCCGAAGCCCATGGGAATGCCGATCTGGAAGCTCCGGCGCGCCAGCCAGGGATCGGCGCCGTGCTTGCGGATCGCGAACAGGCTGAGCAGCCCGGCGACCGCGAAGAAGGTGCCCATGCGGAAATTGGAGGATGTCTTGGCGATCAGCACGAACACCGGCCGATCGATCTCCTGCACGGTGGTGGCATGCAGGAATATTCCCGCCAGCATCAGCAGCGCGCGCCAATTGTCCAGGCCGGCAATCCGCTCGCTTCGCAAACTCGCCCCCCGGCGCAACTGCGGATGCAGTCGACTGGGAATTGGCTAGATCAAATTGCTTAATCAGCCGTTCCTTGCAGCAACGAAACGATATGAATACTGTCGTAACCTTCGTTGCCGGCCAGCAACGAGCATCCGGGTCTACGAAACGTCCCCATGGCATCGTTGCAGGACGGTGCGCGGCAGGTTCTCGTCCAGCGCGCGGCGCAGCGCGATCGTCCAGCGCCGATAGCCTTGGTCGTTCAGGTGCAGGCCGTCCTCGCTGTAGAAGGGCCCCGGCCGCCCCTGTTCGAGCAGCAAGGGCACGATGTCGACATAAGTGACGTCCGGCCGCTGCCCGGCAATCGACCGGGCGGCCATGTTGTACCGGTCCTGCTGGGCGCGCTGATCCCAGCGCATGGGGCTGGGCTTCAGCGAGATGACGAAGACCGGTGTCTGGCCGAACAGGCGGGACTTGATGGCAAGGAACTCGCGCAGATCCCCCACCGTCTCGTCCACCGAGCGGCCAAAGGCGAGATCGTTGTCGCCGGCATAATAGACGATCGCCTGGGGCGCGCGTTTCGCCTGGTCGTTCGCGATGTGGAGGTTGATCTCCGCCATCGTGGCGCCGCCCATGCCGCGATTCTGCGCGATCCAGGGCTTGAGATCGTCCTGGAGCGAGGACCAGCGGCTCATCGTCGAGCTGCCGACGAACCACAGCACGCATGCGCCCTGGCGGTTCGATGCGCCGGGCAAGGGCTGGCGCGCCAGGACCCATTGCCATCCGCCGAAGATGACCGTGAACACGGTGAGCGCGAGCGCACACTTGCCAAGCGTGGCGAGCGCGATGCGCAAGGGTCCGGGCGATCGGGGCGACAGCGGCACTCTCAGTCCTCAGCACGCGACAGGCCGCATGCTAGGGGCCGAAGGTTAAGGTCGGGTTGGCGCCCGCGCCGCCGTCGCAACGGCCCGACGGCTCAGGCCCGCACCAGATCCTGGATCGGCCGCGCCATCTGCACTTCGGGGAAGAGCTTGCGTGCCGCGATCTGCGGAGTCAGGTCGAAATGCGCGGCGAGCGTGGAGCCGATCACCGCATCGAGCCCCAGGGTCGGCTTCAGGTCGCGATCCTCGTAGAGCGCCGCGTCGGCAAGGCCCGGCCAGTCGGCGACCACCCGGCCCCCGTTCACGGCGCCCCCCATCAGCATTGCGACCGATCCGGTGCCGTGATCGGTCCCCTGCGTGCCGTTCACCTTCACTGTGCGGCCGAATTCGGTGGCGACGAGCACTACCGTGTTGCTCCACAGCGGACCCAGCCCTTTCTGCAGCGCGCCGACCATCTGGTCGAGCCCGTTGAGCTGCCCCGCCAGCCGGCCGCGCTGGCCGGCATGCGTGTCCCAGCCGCCGGTCTCGATCATCGCGATCCGCGAGCCGTTCTCGGCCGACAGCATCTTGGCGGCCAGATCGCCGGTGGCGGCGGCGTTGCGGCCATTGTCCGATGCGAGATCGCTGGTGAGCATCCTGGTGGCCGTCGCCTGTTCCCAGATGCCATGGAGCTGCGCGTCGCCCTGATACATCTGGGTGACGCGCATCAGCAGGTCGTCCGAGGCATCGGGCAGTGCCGAGGGAGCATAGCTCGCCACTTCCACCGGCCCGCGCAGCGCCAGCGGCACCGTGGCGGCGAGCGCTATCGCCTTGTCGTCGGCGGGCAACAGCGTGAGCAGCCGGTTCAGCCAGCCGTCCTTGACCTGATAGGCGGAGGTCCCGCCGGTCTCGAGCACGTTCTGCCCGTCGAAATGCGAGCGGTCGCGATAGGGGGAGGCAACGGCGTGCAGGAACAGCGCCTGCTTCGCGTCATAGAGCCCGTGGATGTTCTTCATCGACGGATGAAGCGCGAACATCGAGTCCAGCTTCGGCGCCGAGGCGAAATCCTCGGCGAGCTGGCCGCGCTGGCTCGCATAGGCGGGATCGCCAACGGGCGCGACCGTGTGCAGTCCGTCGGCGGCGCCGCGCTGGATGATGAAGACGAAGCGCCGGTCGGTCGCCGCGCGAGCGAAGGCCATGCGGGCGCCGAAGGTGGAAGCGAAGACAGCCGAAGCGCCGAGGGCGACGAAGCTGCGACGGGAAAGTGCGGTCATCGGGCTTACCTCCGCATGAATTCGGGCGAGACGAGCATCAGGGCCAGGCCCTGGCCCGGACTTTCGGCGCGGGCGATCGACTGGGCGGTGCCGCTGCTCAGCGTGCCGGGGAAGAGCTGGGCGGCGCGCTGCCGCGCATCGATCGTGTCGCGCGCGCGCTGGGCCATGCGCTCGGCCGCCTCGACTCGCCGCATCACCGCATCGGGCCCGGCCCAGGCACCGGCGACATCGTCCCAGCCCGCCGGCGATCCCGGCTTCCAGGTCGGCTGGCCGAGCTGGCCCAGCAGCCCGTTGACGGCATTGGCCTGGACCTGCTGCGTGCCGAGCGCCCGCATCGCCGAGATCGACCATTCCCAGGGCGATTTGAACTTGGCCGGCTGGGGGGACCAGCATTCAGGCGAGGCGATCAGCGCGCGATAGACGGTCGGCAGATCGCCGCCCGAGCTCAGGAACGCCTTTTCCAGCCGCGCGACCAGCGGCGCGGGCGGATCGTCGCTGGCGAAATGCCGGGCGAGCTTGGTCGCGATGTGCTTCGCGGTCGCCGGATGGGTGGCGAGATGCTCGAGCACCGCCGCCGCCTGCGCCTCGCCTTCGTCCCGCCATTGCCTGCCCAGGATGGTGCGCGTGCCCGGCTCATGCAGCCGCGGGGCGAAGACGAAGCTTCCGGGCTCGCCATCGGCGGTGCCGGCATAGCGTGCCCCGGCGCCGCGGCCGAGCCCCGCCACCGTGAAGCCGGTCATCGCCCGCGCGAACTCGGTCACATCCGCCTGGGTATAGACGGTGCGCACGCCGAGCGTGTGGAGTTCCATGATCTCGCGCGCCAGATTCTCGTTGAGCCCGGCGCGCTGCCGCGCCTGCCGCCGGGCGGCGAGCTGGCCGGCGGGGCTGTTGGGGCCGATCGACACCGCTTGATCGAGATAGAGCAGCATCGCCGGATGGCGCTCGACCGCATTGAGCATGTCGCCGAACCGGCCCATCACATGGGGGCGGATCGCCTCGAACTCCATGGTGCCCGCCAGCCCGACCAGTTCGAGCTTGTCGGCCGAGACGGCGAAATGGTTCGCCCAGAAATGGACGAGCCGTTCGGCGAAGGGCGTCGGCGTGGCGATCGCGCTCAGCGCGCGGGCGGAGACCATGCTCACATAGACTTGCTGCTGCTGGCGCCGTGCCTCGCGCCGCGCCATCATCGCGGCATCCTCGCCCTGATAGAGCGGCCTGGCGGCGGGCTGCATGCCGGCCTGCATCGCCGGCGCGGCGGATTGCATGTCCTGCATCGCCCCGCCCTCGGCCATCGGCGGCTGCGCGCGCGCGGGCGCCGCCGGCCCAGCGGGCGGCTGGGGCTGCCGATTGCGCGGGCCCTCGGCCTGGCGAATCTGCCGCTGGCGTTCGTAGAAATCGGCGAGATCGCGCGCCACCTGGGCGCTCGGCACCTGTGCCGCGATCATCTGTGGGCGCGGATCGAAGCCCGCGATCTGCCCGGCGAGCCATTTGCGGGGATCGGCCCCCGCGTCCTCGCCCGGCCTGGCACCGAGACCGAAGCGATTGAGCGCGATACTGGCGTCCGACATGCGACTCCCCTGTCCGTTATGTGTCCGGGTTACGCGCAAAGTGTCGCAGAAGTTTGCCACAGTCGCGGTTCGACGTCGTCCTTTCGTCCTTTCTTCGCGTGCATTCCCTGCAACTGGTGCAAATCTCCTTTGCGATTGCCGCTCCTGCTGCATCGCAACATAAATCGACGCAAGAACAGAACAAACCGGATGCCGGTCTGGCTCCTGATCCATCAAGGAGAAAGATCGTGTCGAAGTTCCTCTTTGCGGCGGCGGCCGCCGCCCTGACCTTCACTGCCCCGGCGGCGATCGCCGGCGAGCGCAGCTTCACTCATGAAGGCGTGACCTACACCTATTCGATCACCACGAAGGACAAGGCCCAGGTCCTTGCCGGCCGCACCAGCAAGGGCGGCGAATTCCGCCTGAACGTGAAGAATGGCTGGGTCGAAGGCTATGTGAACGACACGCGCGTCTCGTTCCGCGCGCCCAAGGAAAAGGCGCCGGCGCAGATCGCCGCACGCTGAACCTTTACAGGGCATCGCAAGGGCCGGAGCGGCGACGCTCCGGCCTTTCGCGCGTCAGAATCCCTCGGGCAGATCGATCGCACCGACCAGTTCCCGGTAGCGCGCAATGGCGTAGCGATCGGTCATCCCGGCGATGAAGTCGGCGATGTGGCGGCCGCGGGCCGGCTCCGCGGCGGGCAGCGCCTCGGTCCACTGCACGGGCATCAGCGACGGTTCGGCGCGATAGACGTCGAACAGGCCGGCCACCACCGTGCCGGCCGCCTCCGCCGCGGCGAGCTGGCTCGGATGGTGGTAGAGATTGGCATACATGAAGCGCTTGAGGCCGCGTTCGGCTTCGCGCATTCCGTCGGAGAAGTGCGCGAGCACCCGGCCCGCCGCACGGACGTCCGCCACCGTCTCCACGCCGCTCTCGGCGACACGGGCGCGCGTGGCGCCGATAAGGTCGTTGACCATCGCGCCGATCTGGGCGCGGATCAGCTCGCTTATCAGGCGACGGCGCTCGCAGCCGGGGAATTTCGCCTCCACCTCGCGCCAGCCCGCGGCAATCATCGGCACCTCGAAGAGCTGGTCGAGCTGGAGCAGCCCGGCCCGCAGCCCGTCATCGATATCGTGATTGTCATAGGCGATATCGTCGGCGATCGCCGCGACCTGGGCTTCGAGCGAGGGCCAGCTCGCCAGCTCCAGCGGGAACGCGGCATCCGCCTCGGCCAGCGCCCATTCGGGATGGTCGATCGGGCCATTGTGCTTCGCGAGCCCCTCCAGCGTGTCCCAGGTTAGGTTCAGCCCGTCCCAGGCCGGATAGGGGCGCTCGATCGCGGTAAGCGTGCGCAGCGTGTTGCCATTATGGTCGAAGCCGCCCTGCCCGGCCAGCGCCATGCTCAGCGCCTTCTCGCCGGCATGGCCGAAGGGCGGATGGCCGATGTCGTGCGCCAGGCAGAGCGCCTCGGTCAGGTCCTCGTTGAGCCCCAGGGTGCGCGCGATCGCCCGGCCGATCTGCGCGACTTCAAGGCTATGGGTGAGCCGCACGCGGAAATGGTCGCCATCCGGCGCCATGAACACCTGGGTCTTGTGCCGCAGGCGCCGGAAGCTGATCGAGTGGATGATCCGGTCGCGATCGCGCTGAAAGGCGTCGCGCGGCCCCCGCGCAGTGCCGCCGGGCTCGGGATGGAGGCGGCCGCGGCTGGCTTCGGGCATGGAGGCCCAGGGAGAGATCGCTTTCACGCCTGGGCTCCTATCAAACCCGGCCACACCCGTCATCCCGCGCCTTGCCCCCGATCCTACAAAGGCACGCCCCCGTCCAACGCACGCGGATCGACCAGCTTGCCGCCCGCCATCAGCAGAACCCGTTCCGCCGCTTCGATGGTTTCCCTGCGATGGGCGATGACGATGCGCGTGATCCCCATGGCTCCGATTGCCGCATTGACTGCCTGCTCATGCGCCATGTCCAGATGGGCGGTGCCTTCGTCCAGGATCAATATCCTGGGCTGGCGATACAGCGCCCTGGCAAGAAGGATACGCTGCTTCTGCCCGCCCGAAAGCGTGGATCCCATGTCGCCGACCAGGGTCTCATACTGCATCGGCATTCGCATGACGTCTTCGTGGATCGCCGCCATCATCGCCGAGGCGATTACGCGTTCCATGTCGATCCCGTCGTCGAACAGCGCGATATTGTCCGAAAGCGTGCCCGCAAAGAGACTGTCCTCCTGCAGGACGGCCGCGACCTGGTTGTGGAAGCTCTTGTAGCCGAAACGGGAGAGCGGCATCCCATCGACCAATATCTCGCCGCTGTCCGGCTCCACCAGGCCGAGCAGCAGCTTCACCAGCGTCGATTTGCCGCCGCCCGAAGGGCCGGTAATCGCGATGTGCTCGCCCTGATCTATCTTCAGATCGACGCCATCGAGAACCGCCGGATCGGAAGGCGAGTAGCGATAGAACACCTCCCGCAGCGCGATATTGCCCTTGAGCGGCGTCTCGATATCGGCGCCGGCGCCGAAGCTGCAGTCTTCCTTCGAAAGCGCGATGTCCGACAGCCGTTCGAGATGCAGGCCGAGCATCTTGAACGCGATGCCTTGATCGATCAGCCCGGCGGCCTTTTGAATGAACTGCGTCTTGTAGGCCATATAGGCGAACACCATGCCAAGGCTGAACCCGGCGCCGTCGACGACGAAGCCGATGGCAAGCCAGATCGTGACGATATTCTCGATGCCAAAGATCAGCAGGTTCGCCGTCGATTGCCAGATGGCGATCCGGGCAACCCGGACATTGGCGTTGACCGCGTCCGTAAGGCGCGTCTGCCACAGCGCATGGCGAAGCGCTTCCCGCCCGAACAGCCGTAGCGTCGTGATCCCGCGAATGGTCTCGATAAGGGTCGTCTGCTCCTTGCCGTTGCTGATGATCGCGGCTTCCTGGGCCTCGCGCTCGAACGAGAAGGACACGAGCCGGACCACGCCATAAAGGCCGAACGCCACGGCCGAGACGAAGGCGAGCAGCGGGCTGTACCAGACCATCAGCGCCAGGGTCAGGATCGCCATCAGCCCGTCGACGATGGCGGCGACGGCGCCTTGGGTGAGCATGTTCTGGATCGGGGTGATGGACTGGAAGCGCGAGAGGATATCGCCGGTATGCCGCTTCTCGAACCAGTCGATCGGCAAGCGGAGCAATCGACGCGCGATGTTCGATGCAAGTCCGTAGCCGAGGGTCGTGCCGGCGATCAGGAGCACGAACGCACGCAGCAGGGATGCACCGGCATTGATGAGCGTGAACAGCCCGAAACCGAGCGCCAGCACCGCCAGCAGGTCCCGGTCGAGCGCGGGCAGGACATTGTCGACCGCCAGCTGCATGTAATAGGGCGAGGCCAGCACGAAGATCTGCAGCACGAGGCTGAGCACGAGCACCTGGGCAAGGGCGCGCTTCATCCCGGTCATGCGCCGCCAGAGTTGCGGAAGTCGCAGTCGCTCGCGCTGGCTGCCGGCCTGGAAGTTCGCGCCGGGCCGCAACTCCAGCGCGACGCCCGTGAAATGCCCGGAAACCT
Organism: Sphingomonas sp. IBVSS2; assembly: GCF_002127225.1. Taxonomy (GTDB): domain Bacteria; phylum Pseudomonadota; class Alphaproteobacteria; order Sphingomonadales; family Sphingomonadaceae; genus Sphingomonas. The sequence goes on along the minus strand of NZ_NFUR01000004.1, from coordinate 314,755 downwards.
CCGCCATCGACAGCCATGACGAGCGGCCGTCGGGATTGTGGACAAGGGCCTTGCCCGCGGCCACCCGCTCCAGCACCACATAATGGTTCATGTCCCAGTGCAGGATGCAGGGGACATGGAGGTTGGCGAGCTGCTCCAGCGGCAGCTTCACTGCGCGCGGCGTGAGGCCGATCTTGTCCGCCAGGCCGATCAGCGAACGCAGCGAGGCACCGCGCAGGCTGGGCGCGAAGCGGCGACGCAACGTGCCCAGATCGACGTCCAGGCCGTGGTAATTGGCTATCATCGCCAGCGAGGCGAGGCCGCATTCCGCGATCTCGGTCTGGCGCACCAGGCGCACGCGCGAACGGCTCAGAAGGCCAAGGTCGAGCATCGACGGCGTCACCGGCGCTGCACGGCGAAAAGCGGTTCGAAGAGCCATTGCAGAAAGGACTGTTTCTCGGTGACGATCCGCGCGGTCAGCGTCATGCCGGGAACGAGCGCCTCGCGTTTGCCATAGGCGAGGACACCGGCCCGCTCCAGGGCGACGGTGACCGGATAGACCGGGATCGTCGCACCGCCGGGAGCCTGCATGCTGACCGCGCTCGACGCGACGCGTTGCACCTTGCCCTTCAGCGTCCCGAACCGCTGATAGGGGAATGCATCGATGGCAAGGCGCACCTCCTGACCCGGCTTGATGAAGCCGATCGCGGCACTCGGCACCGCCAGCTGCGCATCGAGCACCGAGTTTGACGGCACGATCGTCATCAACGAAGCGGAGGCACTGGCGAGTTGCCCCACCCGCGCCGTCAGCGCGGTCACGCGACCGGCAACCGGCGCGCGCAGCGTGTAGGCGCGCGACCCGGCAATGCTGGCGGCCTGCCGCGCGACCTCCGCGCGGCTGGCGGCAAGGCTTGCGTGCTGCGACTGCGCCTGGGCTTCGACCTGGGCAGCGCTGCGCTCGACTTCGGACAATGAAGCGCGCTTGCTCGCCAGGGATTGCACCAGTTGCGACAGGCCCTGCTGCCGAACGAGGAGCGTCTCTTCCCGTGCCTGCAGATCCCGCTGGCTGATGAAACCATGCTCTGCGATCGTCCGCGTGCGCTCATGATCCCTTTGCGCCGAGACGATCAGGTTACGCTGCAGGGAAATCTGCGACTGGAGCTGCGCAATCTCCTGCGACAAGCCGAAGCGTTGCGCCGCGAGTTGGCGCAGCTGCGCATCCGCAGCTTGCCGCGCCGCTCCCATCTGCGCTGCGAGGCTGCTGTCCTGGTGCCCGACCGCCGCTTCCATCCGGCCGGCGACGGAAACCGCGTCCGCACCGTCTTCCTCCGCGCGAATGGCCGCCAGCTCGGTGCCGGCGCTGATGTCGTGTCCGTCCCTTACGGCAATCGACATGACGATCCCGTTGCGAGGCGCGACAATAGTCACGATCCCCCTGTCGGGCACGATCAGGCCGGTAACCGTTTCCACGCGCGAGTAACTGGCAAGTGCCAGAAAGAGTATCGCACCGACGACGCTTACGAAGAGGAAATATCCGATGACCTGCCACGCGACGGGCACCGAGATCGCCACGTCGCCAGACAGTCGATCTCGATGCTGCGTTATTGCTTCTACGCGGAACACAGGAAATCGTGTCTTTCGGCAAATGGTTCTAGACGGGATTTCCCGATATGTCGATATCCCTGAATTCCGACAGGGTGCTCAGGAAATCTATCGCCGTTCGTTCTGAGCGATATCCTTGCCGATCGTATAGCCATTATTGAAGGCCGCGATCGATGCACCGATCACACCCAGGCCACCTGCGACGAGGAACGCCACCAACGGAAGCGGACCACCGCTGACCGAAGAAATCTCACCATCGTCGAGACTGATAATCTGGTTTTCCATGATTACATCCTATCCGATTCGGCTTGGGCCAAATCTTGCCCAACAATGTATCCGGAGGAAAAGGCGTATACTGCCAACGCAGCGACGCTTATGACATATAAGGCTACAATCATCGCGATGATGCTCCTCATAGGCATAAGAGTCACATCACTGCTTCTTGTTGACATTATATCCGGTATGCACGCCAGCCACCCACGCGCTACCGATGATCAATACTGCTGCGTCGATGGCAATACCGGCATAGGCAATAGCCAATAGAGGCAGGGGACCGCCCGAAACCTGATCGACTTCATCCAGGTTAAGTTCCTGAATGGATCCAGAAGAGCTTACAATATTACCCATATATGACATGATGACATCCACATCTATAAATGAAGAGACCACATTATTATGGACTCGCATCATTCTCTATACGCAGTTAACATCAGTCAATACGATGATATATTGATTACAATCAAAATGGACTGATTATTGATATCATCTAGTTATTTCAGGCAGTCTATTCCGCATATACTTCCAACGGGTAGCCAATATTTGTTACAAAGTATTTCCAGCCGCCCGTGAAACACGATCATTACTCATGTCGCAGCGCCTGATCACAAGGCTCGACGTCCGGAGATTCGAATCGCAATCGCTGGCTCGACGCCGGGCCAGGCATTTCTGCTTCCGATCGATATCGAAGACGCCTCGCAAGGAGGCGATGGCAGCGCCGAACGCAGCCAGGTTACGGCGCGAGCTTGGCCACCTTCTGCCCCGCCTCGCTGGTGAAGACGAAGCCGGAGACACCCGCCTTGCCCAGCGTGTTGACGAAGGCCTGCGCCTCCGCGCTGGTCTTGAACGGGCCGGCCAGCACGCGGTTGGTGGCGCGCAGCGGCGTCGTCCATGCGCTCCTGCCCTTCATCGCCGCCGGAGCTTTCGCGACCACGCTCTTCCAGGCCTTGGCAAGCGAATCCTCATTGGCGCCCCCCGCCACCTGCACCCAGATACGGCTGGGATCGGCCTTGGCCGGATCGGGCTTCTTGGCTTCCGGCTTCTTCGCCATCGCCTTGGGATCGGGCTTGCCCTTCCTCACCTCCTCGGGCGTCGGCTTGGCCTTGGGATCCGGCTTTTTCGGGTCGGGCTTGGCCATGACCGGCTCGGGCTTCGCCTTGGCCGCAGCCGGTTCCGGTTTCGGCTTGGGCAATGCGGCAGGCCTGGCCTCCGCGACGCGCACCGGCTCGGGGACCGGCACAGCCACCGGCTCGGTCGGCGTCGCGGTGACGGCCGCGAGCTCGTCGGCGGGAATCGTGATGCCGCCGACGATCGCGGCAAGCACCGAATCCTCCTGTCCCACCCTGGCCGGGCCCGGCGGAGTCGGTTCGGGCTTCGGAGCCGGGCGCACCGGCTGCACCTCCGGCTCGGCACGGGCGGGCGTGACGGGGGCCGGCGCCGGCTCGGAACGCGCCGGCACGGGCGCGGGGACCGAGGCGAGGCGCACGGGTGCGGGTGTCGGAGCCGGACGCGCCGATTGCACCACCGGCTCGGCACGGGCGAGCGTGACGGGGACCGGTGCCGGCTCCGAACGCACCGGAACCGGCGCGGGGACCGAAGCGAGGCGCACGGGTGCTGGCGTCGGAGCCGGGCGCACCGGAACCGCCGCCGGGCGCTCGGCGGCTTCCGCCGGCTCTTCCTCGCGCTTCGGCGCCGGGATCGGCTGCACGATGGGCGCAGGCGGCGGCACGAAGCGCGGCGGCGGCGGGAGATTCTCCTCGGGCGCAGGCCGCGGCACCGGTGCTGCGGCCGGCCGTACCGCGGCGACGGCAGCAAGCTTCTCGTCGCGCTCGCGATCCCGGCGCGAGCGGCGGTCATTTCCCTTGGGCGCCGGCGCGGGCGCAACCGCCGGCTGCGCCGCCGCCAATTGCACCGGTCGCACCGCCGGCACATAGCGCGGCAGCTCCGGCGCAAGCCGCGTGTCGGCGAGCCGCGCCTGGCTCGGCGAAAGCTCGCCGAAATGCACGGCAAAGGCGCGATCGGCCGGCCCCAGATCGGCGAGACGGCGGAAGAAGGGCGTGAGCGCCTGCCCCATGGTGCCCGGCATCATGCTGGAAGCGATCTTCTCCGCCCCCGCCGTGTCGCCGTTCATCGCCAGGATGAAGGCCCGCGCCCGCCATGCGGCGCGATCGCTGCGGCGAAGCAGCGGGTCGAGCGTGCGCATCGCCTCGTCCTTGTCGCCGGTGATGCCGAGCGAGAGGGCATAGCGGCGGAGCGTCTCGGCATCGTCGCGATTGCCCGAGAGCGCGAGCTTGTAATCGCGCTGGGCGAGGCCCGGCTGGCCGAGCAGATCATAGGCGAAGCCGCGATCGCCGGCATATTCGCGCGGATCGAGCCCGCGCGCTTCGGCCGCCTGGAAGAGGCGCAGCGCCTCGCCGGGCCGCTCCAGCCGCACCAGTACCATGGCACGGCCCGCCGAAATCCGCGGATCGCCGGGGCTGAGCGTCTCCGCACGCTGGAAAAAGGCAAGCGCGGCGGAGGTATCGCCGAGCCGCGCGCTGGTCATCCCCGCATCGATCAGCGTGCGCAGGTCGCGCGGGTCGCTGGCGAGCATGCGGATGTCATTGGCCAGCCGGTCGGCATCGGGGTTGGGCTGGGCGACGACCTCGGTCTGGGCAAGGGCGGGCGCGGCCTGAGCCGCGACCAGCGCGAGTGCCGCAGCACCGATGAAGCGAATCCGGTCCATGTTCCCGCCAGCTTGCACCGTGTTGCGCTGAACCGCCGATTACGGCGCCGGCACGGCTCGCCGAAGCGAGGCCGGCCGGCGACGAATGGCCTATTGGTTGTTCTGGCTGCGCAGGAAGCGCGGAATGTCGAGCGGATCCTTGTCGTCGTCATCGTCCGACTTGGAGGCACCGCGCGACGCCATCGCCATGCGCTCGAACAGCGTGCCGCCGCTCTTCTTCGCCGGCTTCTCGGCCGGGATCGAGGGCGCAGCCTCTTCCTCGTCGCCACCGGTCAGCCAGCGGCGGCGCGTGGCCGGCGTGGGGGCCGGCTCGTCGATGGGCGCACGCGGCGCTTCGGGCACCAGGCTCTCGGCCCCGAGCACCAGCTCGTCCTCGTCGCTGTCCTTGCCGTCATCGACCCAGCTCGCCTGCACGAGCGCTGCCGGCTGCGGTTCGGGTTCATAGGCCTGAGGGATCGGCGGCGAGAGCGGCGCCGGCTCGGCGGCCACTTCCGGCGTATAAGCCTCGGGCACCGGCGGCTCGAGCGGAGCCTCCTCCGCCACCACCGGCTCGGCCGGGATCGGCGCCGGCTCGGCGGCCGCAGTGCGGCGCGGCGTGGAGAAGGAGAAGACGCGCGGCTGCTCGGCGGCACGCGGCGCGGCCATCGGCTGCGCATCGGCATCGATGCCGGTCGCGACGACCGAGACGCGGATCTTACCCTCGAGCTCGGGATTGAAGGCCGAACCCCAGATGATGTTCGCGTCCGGATCGACCAGCTCGCGGATATGGTTCGCCGCCTCGTCGACTTCGAGCAGGCGCATGTCCTCGCCGCCGGTGATCGAGACGATCACGCCCTTGGCGCCGTTCATGCTCACGCCGTCCAGCAGCGGGTTGGCGATCGCCTTCTGCGCGGCGATGAGCGCACGGTCGTCGCCCTCGGCCTCGCCGGTGCCCATCATCGCCTTGCCCATCTCCTGCATCACCGAGCGGACGTCGGCGAAGTCGAGGTTGATGAGGCCCGGCATGACCATCAGATCGGTGATGCCGCGCACGCCCTGCTGCAGCACCTCGTCGGCCATCTCGAACGCTTCCTTGAAGGTCGTGTTCGCATTGGCGATCAGGAACAGGTTCTGGTTCGGGATGACGATCAGGGTATCGACGTACTTCTGCAGTTCGTTGATGCCCGCTTCGGCCGAAGCCGCACGGCGCTTGCCCTCGAAGGCGAACGGCCGGGTGACCACGCCCACCGTCAGGATGCCCATGTCGCGGGCAGCCTTGGCGATGACGGGCGCCGCGCCGGTGCCCGTGCCGCCGCCCATGCCGGCGGCGATGAACACCATGTGCGCGCCCTCGAGCGCCTTCTGGACGTTGTCGATCGTCTCCTCGGCGGCGGCGCGGCCGATCTCGGGCCGCGAGCCCGCGCCCAGGCCCTGGGTGATCTTGGCGCCGAGCTGGATGCGATGGCCGGCGCTCGACTGCTTGAGCGCCTGGGCATCGGTGTTGGCGACGATGAAGTCGACGCCCTGCACATCCGCGCGGATCATGTTCGCGATCGCGTTGCCGCCCGCGCCGCCCACACCGACTACGGTGATCTTCGGGGTCAGCTCGTCCACATCGGGCGGAAGGAAATCGATACTCATCGCCTTGGTCTCCCTGCGCCCGGGTGGCTGTCACAGGCGCGTAATCTGGCCCCCGTTCTGCACGAACGCAGAGGGCGACTCTAGAGGGAACGCGAAGTTACCAACGCATTTCTTCTAATAATTTGCCCGGAATGCCGCGATCAGCCGCTGGATCAGGGCTCCAGGGTTCGCCCTGGTCACCATCTGGTGATTCGGCTCGAGCGCGCGCAGGTCGATCGGATTGGCCGCGGCGAAGCGCGCCAGCCCCGCCAAAGTGGCGAAGGCGGGCCCCGCATGCGCCTCGGGCAGCGCCACCAGCCCCTTGGGCCGGCCGACACGCACCGCGCTGCCCAGGAACTGCTGGGCATAGTCCGCCACGCCCTTCAACTCGGCGCCGCCGCCGGTGAGGACGATCTGCCGGCCGGCGGGATCCTCGAACGAGAGCTTCTTCAGCTCCTTCTGGATCTCGCCCATCAGCCGCTCCAGCCGCTTGCGGATGATCGCGTTCAGCTGCGCCTTGGTGATGCGCGGGCCCTCGGTGCCGTCGTCCGGGATCGCCGGCACCACGTCGATCATCTCGTGATTGTCGCGCGGGGACAGGTTCGCGGAGCCGTGGAAGCACTTGGTCCGCTCCGCCCAGGCGCGCGCGGTGCCGAAGGACGAGGCGATGTCGTCGGTGATGTCCGCCGAGCCCATCGGGATCGAGGCGAGGCCGGATAGCACGCCCTGGGAGAAGACGCTGACATTGGTCACGCCCGCACCGATCTCGACCAGCGCGACGCCCAGTTCGCGCTCCTCGTCGGTGAGGCAGGCCAGCCCCGTGGCGACCGGCGCGGCGATGATCGAGCGGACCTCGAGATGTGCCGAGCGGACGCAGTGATCCAGGTTGCGCACCGGCGCGCCATCGGTGGCGACGACATGGATGTCGACGCCCAGGCGCTCCGCATGGAGCCCGAGCGGACGCCGCACGCCGGCGAGGCCGTCCACCGTGTAGCGGGTCGGCTGGGCGTGGAGCACCATCTTGCCCTGGGGATCGATCGCGTCGCGGCCGGCGCGGAGCAGCTCGTCCACGTCGTTCTGCTCGATCCGGTGGCCGCCCAGGTCGGATTCCAGCCGGACGATGTCGGAGATCAGCCCGCCCGCCGAGAAGCTCACCCAGACGTCCTCGATATTCTGTCCGGCGATGCGCTCGGCCTGCTCCACCGCTTCGCGGATCGCCAGCTCGGTCGCGTGCAGGTCGGCGACATAGCCGCGCTTGACGCCGCGGCTCTCGCGCTGGCCGGTGCCGAGCACCACCAGCGAACCGTCATCCGCCTTTTGCGCGATCAGCGCCGAGACCTTGGACGAGCCCACGTCCAGCGCGGTGATCAGTCCCTCCGGTGCAGCCTTCGCCATTTGCCCCTCATTCCAAAAAACGCCCAACTACCGATTCACCTTATGAATCAGTATTTTCCCCGGAAGGCAACTACGGTGTTCATCATAATCCCGTCGCCGCCGGTGCTCCGATCGCCGCCGGGCGGCGGATCACGAGATTGTCGGGATCGCGCATGTCGAATCCCAGATTGCCGCGGCCGAGCAGGCGATAGGCGCCATCCTTCTCGGCAAAGGTCTTGAGCGCGTCCCGGGCTTCCTTCTCGCCCTCGGGCAGCTGGAGCTTCTCCCCGGTGTCGAAGATGATGTCCCAGCGCCGATTGCCGACCCAGGTCGCCGCGCGGACCAGCGGCTTCAGCGCGGGCGCGCTGTCCATCAGGTCGCGCCGCACCGGCTCCTGCGCGTTCGCACCGTCTCCGATCAACAGCGGCAGATCGGGCATCGCCTCGCGCGAGACCGGCTCCAGCGGCACGCCCATGGGATCGATCAGCATCAGCTGGCCGTGATTCTGCCAGATCGCCGCGGGCTCGCGCTCGACGATGTCGATCAGCAGCTTGTCGGGCAGCCGCCGGGAGACGCGCGCATCCTTGATCCAGGGATAGGCGAGCAGCCGGGTGCGCACATCGGCCAGGTCGACCAGCGGCATGGCGCGGGCATTCTGGTCGAGCACCTGCTGGTACACGGTCATGCGGTTCATCCGCTTGAGGCCGTTGATCTGGATCGTGTCGACGCGCAGCCCCGCCTCGCCCACCGCCTGGGCGGCGCCGACCCCGATCACCTGCGGCACGCCGAACCAGGTCGCGACGGTGATCAGCCCGACCGAGAACAGGGCGACGATGCCCCAGGTGGCGATGCGCGTGAGCGTCGCCTGGCTCAGCGGCAGCGCAGCCAGCGCCTGGTCCAGCAGCCCGGGCTGCTTCTTGCGCGCGATCTGCTTGCGCTTCTGCGCCGGCTTCCCCCCGCGCCGGGTGGCAGCCCGCCTCGCGGGGGGCCGGCTCATCCCGCGCAACCCCCGCCCATCGCCTCGTCGACGATGCGCTGGCACAGCTGCGGATAGGAAATGCCGAGATGGCGCGCCTGCTCGGGCACCAGGCTGAGCGGCGTCATGCCGGGCTGGGTGTTCACTTCGAGCAGGAACAGGCCCTCGACGCCCTGGCTGTCGTCCCAGCGGAAATCGGAGCGCGAAGTGCCCTTGCAGCCCAGCAGCCTGTGCGCCTCGAGCGCGATGCGCCTGCACGCCTCGGTGATCTCGTCGGGGATCTGTGCCGGATAGACGTGCTCGGTCAGCCCGTCGGTATATTTGGCATCATAGTCGTAGAAGCCGCTCTTGGGCTTCAATTCGGTCACGCCCAGTGCCTCGCCGGCCAGCACCGCGGTGGTCAGTTCACGGCCGCGGATGAAGGGCTCGGCGAGCAGTTCGTCGAACTCCTGCCAGGGGCCCACCGCATCGGCCGAGATCGGATTGCCGTAATTGCCTTCCTTGGTGACGATGGCGACACCCACCGAGGACCCTTCGTTCACCGGCTTGAGCACATAGGGGCGCGGCAGCGGATCGGCCTGGTGCAATTCCTCGGTCTTCACCATGCGGCCGCCGGGCATGGGGATGCCGTGCGGCACCAGCGCCTGCTTGGTCAGCTGCTTGTCGATCGCGATCACCGAGGTGACCAGGCCGGAATGCGTATACTTCACGCCCATCAGGTCGAGCATGCCCTGTACCGTGCCGTCCTCTCCCGGCGTGCCGTGCAGCGCGTTGAACACCACGTCCGGCCTCGCCTCGGCGATCTTCAGCGCGACGTCGCGGTCCATGTCGATGCGCGTCACCTTGTGGCCCAGGCTCTCGAGCGCGTCCGCGATGCCCGCGCCGGACATCAGCGAGACCTCGCGCTCGGCCGACCAGCCACCCATCAGAACGGCAACGTGCAACGCCTTCACTTATCGACCCCTATCCGCTGGATTTCCCATTCCAGCTCAATTCCGGATTGCGCCTTCACCCGGGCGCGGACTTCCTCGCCGAGCGCTTCGATGTCAGCCGAGGAAGCATTGCCCAGATTGAGCAGGAAATTGCAGTGTTTTTCGCTGACCTGCGCGTCGCCGCGCATAAGGCCACGGCAGCCGGCCGCATCGATCAGCGCCCAGGCCTTGCCACCTTCCGGATTCTTGAAGGTCGAGCCGCCGGTCCGCGACCTAAGTGGTTGGGAAGCCTCGCGTTCCGCCGCGATCCGATCCATCTCGGCAGCGATCTCCGCCTTGTCGCCGGGCGTGCCCTCGAACAGCGCCTCGACCACCACTGCCCCTGCGGGCAGCTCCGAATGGCGATAGGTATAGCCCAGTTTCGCCGCCGGCCAGGTCTCGACCGTCCCGTTTCGAGTCACGAGAGTCAGCTCGACCAGGATATCGCTGGCATCGCGGCCATAGGCGCCCGCATTCATCCGCACCGCGCCGCCGACGGTGCCCGGGATGCCCCGCAGGAACTCCAGCCCGGCAATGCCGGCATCGCGCGCGGCGCTCGCCACCGTGATCCCCATCGCCGCCCCGCCCGCACGCACGCGCCAGGAACCCTTTTCGGTGCCTGGCTCGATCGACACTTTGGCCATCGCCTTGGGCAATCGCACCACCACGCCCGGCACGCCGCCGTCGCGAACGATCAGGTTCGAGCCGACACCCACCGGCAGCACCGGCACTTCCGGATCCAGCGCCGCCAGGAATGCCGCCAGGCTCGCGACATTGTCGGGGCGCACCAGCCATTCGGCCGGGCCGCCGGTGCGGAACCAGATGAAGTCGGCAAGGCTGCCCTGGTGCTCGACGGTGCCGCGCAGCGGAGGCAGCGCGGTGCAGACCGCACTCACTTCCATCCCCACATGCTCGACCATTGCTTCCACGCCGCCAGATTGGCCTCGGCCGCCTTCTGCCCGGCCTGCTGCAGCTTCATCACGTCGCGCCCGGCATCGAGCATCTTCTGCGCGGCAGCCATCTGCGCCTGCTGCGCTTTGATCAGGTCGCGCTGCATCTCGATGCCCAGGGTCAGCCAGTCCTTCATGCGACTGCCTTTGCTTCCTCGATCGCGCCCGCGAGGTTCGCAGCCCATTTCGTGATGTCGCCCGCGCCGAGGCAGATGACCATGTCCTTCGGCTGGATCACCCCGGCAAGCGCGCGCGCCAGCGCGTCCTCGCTCTCGATCGCGCCCACCGCGCGATGCCCGCGGCGCTGGATATTCTCGACCAGGGCCTCCGCGCTCACGCCCTCGAGCGGCAGTTCGCCCGCCGCATAGACCGGCGTGACATAGACCATGTCGGCATCGTTGAATGCCTGGGCGAACTCGTCCATCAAATTCTTCAGGCGGGTGAAGCGGTGCGGCTGGACGACCGCGATCACCCTGCCCTCGGCGCTCTCGCGCGCAGCGGCCAGCACCGCGCGGATCTCGACCGGGTGGTGGCCATAATCGTCGATGATCGTCACGCCGCCGGTCTCGCCGACCTTGGTGAAGCGCCGCTTGACCCCGCCGAACTTGGCGAAGCCCTGCTGGATCGTCGCGTCGGGGATGCCCAGCTCGAGCGCCACCCCGATCGCGGCGAGCGCGTTCTGGACATTGTGGCGGCCCGGCATCGGCAGCTCGATGCCCTCGATCGAGCGGGTGGTGCCGTCGCGGTGGCGGATGATCGCCTCGAAGCGGTTGCCGCCATGATGCGGCACCACGTTGACGCCGCGCACATCCGCGCTGGCGGCAAAGCCATAGGTCACGATCCGGCGATCGCGCACGCGCGGGATGATCGCCTGCACTTCGGGATGATCCAGGCACAGCAGCGCCGCGCCGTAGAAGGGCACGTTCTCGACGAACTCGACGAACGCGTCCTTCACCGCATCGAACGAGCCGTAATGGTCGAGATGCTCGGGATCGATGTTGGTGACGATAGCATAGGTGCCGTCGAGGCGCAGGAAGCTGCCGTCGCTCTCGTCGGCCTCGACCACCATCCACTCGCTGTCGCCGAGGCGCGCGTTCGAGCCATATTGGTTGATGATGCCGCCATTGATCACGGTCGGATCCACCCCGCCCGCGTCGAGCAGGGCCGCGACCATCGAGGTCGTGGTCGTCTTGCCATGAGTACCCGCCACCGCGACGGTGGACTTCAGGCGCATCAGCTCGGCCAGCATCTCGGCCCGGCGCACCACGGGGATGCGGCGCTGATAGGCCGCCTCGACCTCGGGATTGGTGCGCACGATCGCGGTGGAGACCACCACCACGGCCGCGTCGCCCAGATTCTCGGCGTCATGGCCGATGGTGACGGGAATGCCGCGGCTGCGCAGCCCCTGCACGACATAGCCTTCGGCCACGTCCGAACCCTGCACCTTGTAGCCGAGATTGTGCATCACCTCGGCGATGCCGGACATGCCGATGCCGCCGATCCCGACGAAATGGATGATACCGATGTCGGTTGCGACACCCTTCATGCGAACGCTGGCCTTCCTTGCAGGGAGATGCGCTGGCCCTTGATCGGAGCTTCGGGCGCATCGATGGATTCTACGAGATCGGCGAGGTCGCGCGTGGCGTTGGGACGGCCCACGCTGCGCGCCCGCGCCGCGGCATTCTCGAGCCCGACCGTGTCGAGCCCGAGCTTCTGGATCTGCTTGGCCAGCTCCGCCGCGGTGAAGGCGCGCTGCTGGATCGTCCGCGCGCCGCCGGCCGCGGTGATCTCGCGCGCATTGGCGGTCTGGTGGTCGTCGGTGGCGGTCGGCAGCGGCACCAGGATCGCCGGGCGGCCGGCGGCGGTGAGCTCGGCGATGGTCGAGGCGCCCGCGCGCGCGATCACGATGTGCGACCAGGCCAGTACATCGGCCATGTCGGTGATGTAGGTGGAGACATCGGCCGGGATGCCGTGATTCTGATACTTCGCCCGCACCGTCTCGATATCCTCGACCCGCGCCTGGTGCGTCACCTGCAGGCGCCGCCGGAAATGCACCGGGAGCAGCGCCAGCCCGTCGGGCACCACCTGGCTCAGCACGGTCGCGCCCTGGCTGCCGCCGGTGACGAGCACGCGGAAGATGCCGTCCTCCTCGAGCAGCGGATAGGGGCGGTTGCGCAGGTTCAGCACCGCCTCGCGCACCGGATTGCCGACCAGATGGGCCTTGGCCTGCCAGCCCGGCTTCAGCCGGTCGACCTGGTCATAGGAAGTGGCGATCGCATCCACGCGCCCCGCGACGAAGCGGTTGACCCGGCCGAGCACGGCGTTCTGCTCATGGATCACCGTCGGCACGCCGGCACGGAAGGCCGCGAGCAGGGCGGGCAGCGCCGGATAGCCGCCGAACCCGATCACCGCGGCGGGCTGGACCTCCTTGTAGAGCCGCAGTGCCATCGATCGGCCCGCCATGATCCGGCCCGCGGCACGGACATAGCCGAGCGGCCCGCCGCCCAGCCGGCCCGCGGGGAGGACATGCGTCTCGACTCCCTCGAACAGCCCCGGGAAGCGCACGCCGCGATCGTCGCTCACCAGCGCGACATGGTGGCCCCGCTCGGCCAGTTCCGCCGCCAGCGCCGCCGCAGGCACCATGTGCCCGCCGGTGCCGCCGGCAGCGAGGACATAGCTTCGGGACTGAGTCATGCGTTGGTGCTCCAGCGGCCGGTATAGGGCGAGCGCTTCAGATACGGGTTTCGCCGCGTGAAGGCGAGCAGCAACCCATAGCCGATCGCCAGCGCGATCATCGACGATCCGCCATAGGAAATGAAGGGAAGCGTCATGCCCTTGGACGGGGCGATGCCGGTGTTCACCGCCATGTTGATCAGCGATTGCACGCCGAATTGCGCGGCCAGGCCGGCGGCGGCGAGCAGGCGGAAGGCGTCCTCCTCGTCCAGCAGCTTCATCAGCACGCGGATCACGATGGCGAGGTAGAGGGTGGCGATCACCGCGCAGGCGATCAGCCCGAACTCCTCGCCGATCACCGAGAAGATATAGTCGGTATGCCCCTCGGGAAGCTTGAACTTCATCATGCCGTTGCCCGGCCCGCGCCCGAGCAGGCCGCCCGCGGTGAGCGTCTCGTGCGCCATCTCCACCTGGTAGCGCTCGGCAAGCGCGGCGTCCTTGGTGGGGAAGAGGAAATTGTCGATGCGGGTGCGAGCGGTGCCGTAGAACAGATAGGCCGCGATCACGCCCGCCACCGCCGTGCCGAACAGGCCGGCGATCGCGGCGGGCGAGATGCCCGAGATCATCAGCAGGATGATCCACACGCTGCCGAACACGATCGTCTGGCCGAAATCGGGCTGGAGCATCAGCAGCACGCCGATCAGCGCGGTGAGCGCGCCGGTGACGAACAGCACCGGCAATTGCGGATCCTTGGCACGGAAGCTGAGCATCCAGGCGGTGGAGACGATGAACAGCGGCTTGAGGAACTCGGAAGGCTGGAACTCGGCGAGCCCGACTCCGATCCAGCGCTTGGCGCCGTTCACTTCGTGCCCGATCACCGGCACCAGCGCCAGGCAGACCAGGAATATCCCCGCCCCGATCAGCGCCAGCCGCCGCGCCACCGTGACCGGCAGCATCGAGACCGCGATCAATACGGGCACGCTGATGCACACCCAGATCAGCTGGCGCCAGAAATAATACATCGGCGCCATGATATGGGTGGCATCGGAATAGCGGCGGGCGGTGGCCGGCGAGGCGGCGGCGACCGCCACCAGCCCGATCGCGATCAGCAGCAGCGCCAGCGTGAGCAGCACGCGATCGACTTCCCAGAACCACATGCCGGCGCGCGTCTTGCTCGCACGGCCGAGCTGTTGCTGGACGCGACGGCGGACCTCGCTTCCAGCTTCCGGCACTTCCACGGTTTCGTTCATCCCAGTGCCTCCACCGCGTCGCGAAAGGCCTGGCCCCGGGCTTCGTAATCCTTGAACTGGTCGAACGACGCGCAGGCCGGCGACAGCAGCACCGTCTCCCCCGGCTGCGCCTGTGCCGCCGCGCTCCGCACCGCGGCCGCGAGCGTGCCCGATCGCTCGACCGGCATCTCGCCTTCGAGCAGCCGGGCGAACATCTCTCCCGCCTCGCCGATCGTATAGGCCTTCACCACATGGGGAAAGCCGGGCCGGCAGGCGTCGAGGTCATTGGTCTTGGCCTTGCCGCCCAGGATCCAGTGGACCTTCGGATAGGCGGAGAGCGCCGGGGCGGCGGAGTCGGCATTGGTCGCCTTGCTGTCGTTGACGAACAGCACGCCGCGCTTCGTCGCAACGCGCTCCATCCGGTGCGGCAGGCCGGGAAAGCTCTCCAGGCCCCGGTCGATCGCATCCCGGGGAATGCCGAGCGCCTTGCATGCGGCGATGGCGGCGAGCGCGTTCTGGGCGTTGTGCGGGCCCTGCAGCGCGGGCCAGCGCGACTGGTCGAGGCAGGCGCCGGGGGCGATCCTGGTGAGGTCCGCGCCACGGCCCGTGGCGGCCACCTGGGCTGCGATCCCGGCCGAAGGCGCATCGCCGATGCCGATCACCGCGGCATGGCCGGGCCTCTGCATCGCGAACAGCCGCGCCTTGGAGGCGGCATAGGCGTCGAAATTCGCGTAGCGGTCGAGATGGTCGGGCGTGACGTTGAGCAGCACCGCGACGTCGCAATCGAGGCTGTGGGTCAGGTCGATCTGGTAGCTGGAGAGCTCCAGGACATAGACACCGCCTTCGGGCAGCGGGTCCTGCCCCAGGATCGGCAGTCCGATATTGCCGCCGAGCCGCGCCGGGATGCCGGCGGCCTCGACGATATGATGGATCAGGGCCGTGGTGGTCGACTTGCCGTTCGTGCCGGTGATGCCGACCACGCGGTGCGCGGGCATCTCGGCCCGCCCCTCGGCGAACAGCTCGATATCGCCGATGATGGGCACGCCTGCCGCAGCAGCCTTGGCGGCGATGGGATGCGTGTTGAGGGGTACGCCGGGAGAGACCGCGACGCCGGCGAAGCCGCTGAGGTCGATCTCGACAGGGTCGGCGAGCACAATCTCCCTCTCCGCTTGCGGGGAGAGGGGCACATGCGATGCGCCGTCGACACCCTCTTCTCCCCGGCCCTCTCCCCGCAAGCGGAGAGAGGGGGAAAGAGCGTCACGCGCTTTCTCGTTGGAATCCCACGCCACCACGTCGGCGCCCGCAGCCGCCAAGGCGCGCACCGTCGCCAGGCCCGAGCGCGCCAGCCCGAGCACCGCATAGCGTTTGCCGCGCCAGGCCGTGCTCGTGATCACCGCAGCTTGAGCGTCGCCAGCCCCGCCAGCGCCAGCACGAACGCGATGATCCAGAAGCGGATCACCACCGTCGGCTCCGACCAGCCGAGCTGCTCGAAATGGTGGTGGATCGGCGCCATCTTGAAGATGCGCCTGCCCGTGCGCTTGAAGAAGAACACCTGGATGATGACGCTGAGCGCCTCCATCACGAACAGGCCGCCGATGATGCCGAGCACCAGCTCATGATGGGTGGTGACGGCGATCGTCCCGAGCGCGCCGCCGAGCGCGAGGCTGCCGGTATCGCCCATGAACACCGCCGCCGGCGGCGCATTGAACCACAGAAAGGCGAGCCCCGCCCCCACCATGGCGCCGCAGAAGATCGCCAGGTCGCCCGCGCCCGGCACGTGCGGAATGCCCAGATACACCGCATAGATCTTGTTGCCGGCCAGATAGGCGATCAGCATGAAGGCCATGCTGGCGATCACCACCGGCATGGTCGCGAGCCCGTCGAGCCCGTCGGTGAGGTTCACCGCATTGCCGAACGCGACGATCACGAAGGCGGCGAAGGCGATGTAGAACCAGCCGATGTCCGGATGGATCCAGCTGAAGAAGGGCACATAGAGCTGGGTGCCGTTCTGCGAGCAGATGATCCAGGCGGCGACGCCCGCGATCAGGAACTCGCCGAGCAGCCGCACCTTGCCCGATACGCCGGCGGTCTTCTGTTTCCGCACCTTGTCGTAATCGTCGAGGAAGCCGATCATCCCGAAGCCGAAGGTGACGAACATGCATGCCCAGACATAGGGGTTGCGCAGGTCCATCCACAGCAGCAGCGAGAGCATCAGGCTGGTCAGGATCATCAGCCCGCCCATCGTGGGCGTGCCGCGCTTGGCGAGGTGGCTCTGCGGTCCGTCGTCGCGGATCGGCTGCCCCTTGCCCTGGCGGATGCGCAGCCAGCCGATGAACCGCGGCCCGATCACCAGCCCGATCAGCAGCGCCGTCGCCACCGCGCCGCCGGTTCGGAAGGAGAGATAGCGGAAGAGGTTGAAGACGCCGGGGAAGCCCAGCAGATCCGCGATCCAGTACAACATCAGGCAGGTGCCCTTTCCGCCAATGCCGCGACCACCGACCCAAGCCGCACGCCGTTCGACCCTTTTATGAGAACCGCGTCCCCCGCCTGGAGCATGTCGTCGAGCCTGCCCAGCGCGGTCACCGCGTCGGGCACATGGACGAAATCGACGCGTCCCTCAAGCGCCTCCGCGAGCGGAAGCATCGCTTCGCCGACGAGAATGGCATAATCGACGCCCGCCGCTTCGATCGGGCCCGAGAGTTCGGCGTGGAAGGCCGCCGAATGCACGCCGAGCTCGCGCATCTCGCCGAGCACCGCCAGCTTGCGGCCCTGCTCGTGCGCCAGCACTTCCAGCGTGGCGCGCATCGAGGCGGGATTGGCGTTGTAGCTCTCGTCGATCACCAGCGCCTCGCCGCCGCGCACCGGCACCATGCGCCGCGCCCCGCGCCCCGCCAGCCCGCCCAGTTCCGCGAGCGCCAGGCCCGCCAGCTCGAGATCGCCGCCCACGGCGTCGACGGCGGCGAGGATCGCCATCGCGTTCGATACCCAGTGCGCGCCCGGCTGGGACAGGGTGAAGCTCAGCTCGCGCTGGCCGAAACGGGCCGTGACGAAGGTGGCGCCGGTGCGGGTGCGCATCGTCTCGACGGCGCGATAGTCGGCGCCCTCCCCCAAGCCGAAGGTGACGATCTTCCCCGCATGGGGCCTCGCGGCTGCGATCAGCCGGTCGCGATGCGGATTGTCGAACGGCACGATCGCGGTGCCGCCGGGCTCCAGCCCCTGGAAGATCTCGCCCTTGGCGTCGGCGATCGCCTCTTCGCTCGCGAAGAAGCCCAGATGCGCAGGGGCGATGGTGGTGACGATGGCGACATGGGGGCGCACCAGCCGCGTCAGCGCGGCCAGCTCGCCGGCATGGTTCATGCCCATCTCGAACACGCCATAGCGTGCCGTGCGCGGCATGCGCGCCAGGCTGAGCGGCACGCCGGTATGGTTGTTGTAGCTCTTGACCGAGCGGTGGGCCGCGCCGGGCGCATTGCGGTCGAGCGCCGCGAACAGCGCTTCCTTGGTGCCGGTCTTGCCGGCCGAGCCGGTGACTCCGATCACCTGGCCCTGCATCCGCCCGCGCGCCGCGACGCCCAGCGCGTCGAGCGCCCGAATGGTATCCGCCACGCGGACATGCGGGTGCGGCGTGGGTTCCGAAACCAGCGCCCCCGCCGCGCCCTGCGCAAAGGCCTGGTCGAGATAGCGATGCCCGTCGGTCGCCTCGCCCTTCAGCGCCAGGAACAGGTCGCCCTGCCCGACTTCGCGGGAATCGAAGGTCACGCCCGAGGCCTCGAACGCGACCGAGGCCGTGCCGCCGGTCGCCGCGGCGATCTCGTCTGCGGTCCACAGCCTCACGCAGCGCACTCCCGCGCCACGGCGACGTCGTCGAAGGGCAGCACCATGTCGCCGACGATCTGGCCCTGCTCATGGCCCTTGCCGGCGATGAGCACGATGTCCTCGCTGCCGGCCATGTCGATCGCCGCCCTGATCGCCTCGCGCCGGCCGCCGATCTCGATCGCCTGGGGTGCCCCCTCGAGCACCTGGGCACGGATCGCCGCCGGGTCCTCGGAACGCGGATTGTCGTCGGTCACGATCACCAGGTCCGCGCCGGCGGCCGCCGCCTGCCCCATCGGCGCGCGCTTGCCGGTGTCGCGGTCGCCGCCCGCGCCGAACACGATGATCAGCCGCCCCCCGGTGTGCGGCTTGAGCGCCGCGATCGCCGCTTCGAGCGCGTCGGGCGTATGCGCATAGTCGACATAGACCGGCGCACCCTGCCTGGTGATCGCCGCACGCTCCAGGCGCCCCCGCACCGGCTGCAGCCGGCTGAGGTCGCCCAGCGTCTGAACGACGTCACCGCCGGTCGCGATCACCAGCCCCGCCGCGACCAGCGCATTGGCGGCCTGATAGGCGCCGATCAGCGGCAGGTTCACCCGATAGGTCTCGCCCCCGGCCTCGATCGTCAGCCCCTGGCCGAGCAGCGTCGGATCGCGGGCGACCAGCTTGAGCGTTTCGCCATGTTCGCCCACGGTGACCAGCCGATTGCCGCGCATCCGCGCCAGTTCCTCGACTCGCGGGCTGTGCGGATCGTCCGCCCACACCACCGCCACCCCGTCCGGATCCAGCACATCGGCGAACAGGCGCAGCTTGGCGTGGAAATAGGCGGCCATGTCGCCATGATAGTCGAGATGGTCGCGGCTGAGATTGGTGAACGCCGCCGCGCGCACCGGCAGGCCTTCGGTGCGATATTGCGACAGGCCGTGCGACGATGCCTCGAACGCGACATGGCTCACGCCTTCGCGCGCCAGCCCGGCGACATTGGAGAGGAAGGTGACGATATCCGGCGTGGTCAGCCCGGTGCTCACCGTGTCGTCGGCGGTGGTGACGCCGAGCGTGCCGATCGAGGCGGCGTGGAAGCCCCGCATCCGCCACAGTTGGCGCGTCATCTCCACAGTGGAAGTCTTGCCGTTGGTTCCCGTCACCGCCACCGCGGTCGCCGGGAAAGGCGCGAAGAAGCGCGCGGCCAGCCGGGCGAATTTCTCGCGCGGGTTCGCGTCGGCGATGTGGACCGCCCCCTCCACCCTCGCGCCGGGCCGCGCGACGATGGCGACGGCGCCGGCCTTCACGGCATCGGGAATGAAATCCTCGCCGTTGAAGCGCGCGCCTTCGAACGCGCCGAATATGGTGCCGGGCGCCACCTTGCGATGATCGATGGCAAATCCGGTGACGACGGCGTCCCCCCCGCCTTCCGTCAGCGTGCCCAGTTTCATTCGGGATCCTTCTTGTCGGCGCCTGGCCCCGCCCAGATCAGCGGCAGCAGCTCGCGCTCGTCGATGTCGCGATTGGCGTCGGGCATCACGCCGAGCAGCGAGCCGGTACGGCTCACCACCCGGGCGACCACGGGCGCCACCGTCCACGCAGCGGTCGTGCGATAGACGCCGATCGAGGGGTTGGCTTTGGGCGAATCGAGCATGGCGATCATCACATAGCGCGGTGCGTCGATGGGGAAAGCCGCCGCGAAGGTCGAAACGTTGCGATGCTTGTCGTAACCACCTTCGCTCGCAGCCTCGGCGGTGCCGGTCTTGCCGGCGATGCGGAAGCCGGGTGCCTCGCCCTTG
Source organism: Sphingomonas sp. IBVSS2 (assembly GCF_002127225.1). GTDB lineage: Bacteria > Pseudomonadota > Alphaproteobacteria > Sphingomonadales > Sphingomonadaceae > Sphingomonas. The sequence goes on along the minus strand of NZ_NFUR01000004.1, from coordinate 294,807 downwards.
CGGCCGGTGCCCTTGAGCACGATCAGGCGGAGCAACTGGCGCATCCGGTCGCTCGTCGCCTGCTGGAGCACGCGCTTGCCCTCGGGCGGATGCGCGGGATCGACCTTGCGCAACGTCGCGGGGCGCAGGATTCCGCCATTGACCATCGTGGCATAGGCCGTGGCGAGGTGCAGCGGCGTCACTGCGATGCCGTGCCCATAGGCCGTCGTCATCACCGTGATCCGCCCCCAGCTCGACGGCCAGAGCGGCTTGGCGCTGGCATCGAGCTCGATCTCCGGCTTCCGGTCGAAGCCGAAGCGGCGGAAGATCTCCTGCATCTTCTCCGCGCCCAGCTCGTCGGCGATGCGCGCGGTGGCGATGTTGGAGGAATAGATCAGCGTCTCCGGGATGTTGAGCCAGCGGAACTGCTCGTCGCCCGGATCGTCGTGGATCTTGAAGCGGCCCACCTGCAGCGGCACGGTCGCGTCGAACCGGCGCGACATCGACGTGATCGTGCCGGTGTCGATCGCGGCGGCGACGGCGATCGGCTTGAAGGTCGATCCCAGCTCATAGACGCTCTGCGTCACATTGTTGCGCGGCGGCGGGCCGGCGATCGCGTTGGGATTGAAGGCGGGGAGCGAAGTCATCGCGATCACCTCGCCGGTATGCACGTCCAGGATCACGCCGGCGGCGCCCCGCGCCTGGAGCTGCGTCATCGCCGTGCCCAGCTCGTTCTCCAGCGCGGCTTGCACCCGCAGGTCGAGCGACAGCGCTACGGGCTCGCCCCGGCGCGCCGGATCGCTCAGCTGCGCATCGAGCACGCGCTCCATGCCGTAGCGACCATGGCCGGTGCTATCGATATAGCCGAGCACGTGCGCGGCCAGCGTCGATTGCGGATAGAGCCGGTCGTTCTCGCGCTGGAACTCGATCGCCGGCTGGCCGAGCGCATTCACCGCACCCACCAGCTCCGGCATGGCCCGGCGCTTCAGATAGGCGAAGCTGCCCCCCGACTTGAGCAGCGCGAAATAGCGCTCGGCGCTTTGCTCCGGGATCAGCTCGGCCAGGCGGTGCGCCAGCTCGGCCTTGTCGCCGATCACCTGGTTGGGATGAATGGCGATCGTCCAGGAATCGATCGAGCGCGCGAGCGGCGCGCCGCGCCGGTCGGTGATGTCGCCGCGCGGGGGCACCAGGGTGGTGGCGATGTCGCGCGCGGTGGCGGGCTCCGCCCAGAGCGCGAGCAGCGCCAGCTTGCCGATCACCACCAGCATGCCGAATCCGAACAGGATCGACAGGATCATCAGTCGCACCTGGGCCGTGGCGACAAGCGCCTGACGGGCATCGCCCGTACGGCCCTTGCGAGCCGGCGGGGCGACGACGACGATCAACGGAGCGCCAGCTTCTCGCGCTGCGCCAGCTTCTTCAGGTCGTCGATGGTCGAGGTGCTGAGCACGCCCTTGTCCACCATTGCCACCGCGCGCCTGTCCGCCTTCTTCATGAGGTCGTGAAGTTCCCTGTCCTGCTGCGCCACGCTCTTGCCCGACGGCGCCGAAGCCGGGCCCGGCTGCGGTGCCGGGGCCGCCTGCACCGGCGTTGCCGCCGCCGTCGCCACTGCTGCGACGGAGTGAGCCCCAGGCGCGCCGGCCGGAACGATCAGCGAAGCATTCTGGATCTGCGCGGGCTGGTCGAGGCTGGCCAGCGCCGTCTCGCTCGCCAGATACTGGCCGGGCGCCGGCGCGGCGAGCGCCAGCACGTCGCCGTTCCAGCGCTCGATCTGGGCCAGGTTGGCGCGCGTCTGGAATTCGGTCTCCAGCCCGCGAATGTCCTTCTGCGCCTGCAGGATCGCGCCCTTCATCGCGTTGAGCTTGGCCTGCTCGGCCGCGCCGTGCGAATTGACCATGTAGCACGCCGGCGCCACCACAACGGCGCAGAGGAGCCACCCCAGTCCCTTGAAGCTCTGAACCGCCATCTCACGCTACTCCTTCACTGGACCACGGCGCCGCCGCGGTCCGCCGCGCCACGCGCAGCGTCGCCGAACGGGCACGCGGATTACGGGCGACCTCGTCATCGCCCGGCCGCACGGCCTTGGCGGGAGGTTCGAAGCTGGGCTCGGCGCGCGGGCCGACCGCGGGACGGTGGCGCGAGCCGGCGGGCTCGCTGCCGCTGCGCTCGCGCAGGAAGCGCTTCACCAGGCGATCCTCCAGGCTGTGGAAGGTCACCACCGCCAGCCGGCCGCCGGGCTTGAGCACCCGCTCGGCCGCGGCCAGCCCTTCGGCCAGTTCGTCGAGCTCGCGGTTGATGAAGATGCGCACCGCCTGGAACGTCCGGGTCGAGGGATCCTTCTTGTCGTGCGGCTTGTGGCCGAGCGCGCGGCGGACGACATTGGCGAGATCGGTGGTCGTCACCAGCGGCCGGGCGCGCACGATCGCGCTCGCGACGCGGCGCGCGCGCGGCTCCTCGCCATATTGATAGAGTATGTCGGCGATCTCGCCCTCGTCGGCCGAATTCAGCCACTCCGCCGCGGTCATCCCCTCGCCGGCCATGCGCATGTCGAGCGGCCCCTCCTGCTGGAAGGAGAAGCCGCGCTCGGCCTGGTCGAGCTGCATCGACGAGACGCCGATGTCCATCGTCACGCCGTCGACCGGCACGAGGCCGCGCCGCTCGAGCTCGCCCTCCAGCTGGCTGAACGGCGCCTCGATCAGGATCAGCCGGCCATCCGCATGGGAGACGAGGGTTTGGCCGCCCTCGATCGCACGGGGGTCGCGATCGAAGGCGGCCACCTCGGCACCCCGCTCGAGGATGGCGTTGGTGTAGCCGCCGGCACCGAACGTGCAGTCGACATGGCGCTCGCCGGGCACAGGGGCGAGGCCGTCGACCACTTCGTCGAGCAGCACCGGGACATGCGGCTGGGTAGGGGAGCTCACAGCTTCACTCCCTTCGCCTGGCACAGATACTCGCAGATCTCGCGCAGCGTCGGGTCCACCTGCGCGTCGCTCATCAGGCGCTCCGGCGCCCAGATGTCGAAGGTCTCGCCGCTGCCGTAGAACAGCGCCCATTTCTGGATGCCCGCCTTCATGCGGAAGAAGGGCGGGATCACGAAACGGCCGGAATCGTCGTACGGCGCCTTCTCGACCTGGCCGAAGGCACGGCGCTTCGCCTTGTAATCGGCATCCTCGCCGCGATCGGCAGCCTGCTGCTCCTTGCGGTCGATCCGCTCATATTTCTCCTTGGACCAGGAGAGGTCGTGCGCCGATAGGCACGGATCATAGGGATGCAGGCCCACGACGATCTGGCGGATGTCGGAATTGCGCTCGGCGGCGTTGCGCAGGTCGGCGGGGATGGCGACGCGGCCCTTCTGGTCCACCGCCTGGAGCGCAAATCCCTCGAAGAGCTCCCTATCCGCCACGCCAATACCCCAATGGGCACAGCTTCCCCGTCTCCGGAATCAGCCCCCACGGCCGGGCCCGGCGCTTCAAATGACGGTGAAAAGGGTGTGCCCCCTTTAAGCATCTCGTTTTACCAACAAGCGCTCGGGGATACAACGGGAGAATTGGGGATAGAGCGGGAATTTGCCCCACCAAGCCCCGATTTTCGGCGGTGTTTTACTTAGAATCGGCTTTTGTTCTTTGTTTGTTTCAACAACGCCTCCGTAAATGAACCCAATCGCTACGGATAATTCCGGAAAGTGGGGCGCAATCCCGCCCGATCCCGGGAAATCGCCAAGTGACGCAATTTCCCCGCTTTTCCTGCTCCATGCCTAGCAAAAGCCTTTTCGCCCAACCAGCCTCATGCTTGCAGGAAACCGCAGAAATCCAGCGAGTCGCCGTGAAAACGGGTGTGCGTCAACCGATTTTCCCGGGATTCAAGGCGTTTCAGGCGCGAGCCGCAAGGAAATTGTGGACAGTCGAGCCGCCCCATGCCCGCCGCGTCACTGCGGGCGAGGAACCCGGGCGATTTCCCTGCGCCGGTGGGGCCAAATCTCCGGGGCCGCAGGGGCAGCCGAGATCAGCGCGCCTCGCCGTTCTGCTGGGCTTCCTGCTGCCGGCGCGCGATCGCCGCGGCATCGACCTTCTCGGTCGAGGTGGTACTGGGCGCCGCGCCCAGTTCGGCGAGCGGCTCTTCCTTGGTCTTCTCGCCCAACGAATTGCCCAGGGCCGTCATGTTGGCGACGACGGCCGAGTTGGAAGCGCCGACCGCGGAGACCGGCATGTCGTTCGCACGCCATGCGACGACCGCGCTCGCCAGCACGATCAGCACCGTAACCACGGCGAGCCCCGTCAGACCAACGTAGATACGTTGCATCGTCTGGGCGGTATCAGGCGAACCCACGCTCATATCTGTTGCATAAATGTAACGCCGAACTGCCCCGTTGCCAAGATGGGGCGTTCACTCTTGTACGAGCCACTCCGGGACCGGCAATCCCTTGGATGCGAGCCATTCTGCACTGTAGAGCGTTGAAAGGTAACGAAAACCCGTGTCGCACAGGATCGTCGCGATGCGCTTGCCCGGTCCCAGCTCACGCGCCAGCCGCACCGCGCCGGCCACGTTGATTCCCGAGGACAGGCCCAGGCAGAGCCCTTCTTCCTTGAGCAGCCGCTCGACCCACGCCAATCCCTCCTCGTCGGAGATGCGGAACTGCGCATCGATCGGCGCGCCCTCGAGATTGCCGGTGATCCGCCCCTGGCCGATGCCTTCGGCGACCGAGCTGCCCTCGGCCTTCAGCTCGCCGCACGCATAATAGCTGTAGAGCGCCGCGCCGTGCGGATCGCTGAGCGCGATGCAGACATTCTCGTCCCTGGCCTTGAGCCCCAGCCCGACGCCGGCGATCGTGCCCCCGGTACCCGCCGCGCAGGTGAAACCGTCGATCCGCCCGTCCATCTGCGCCCAGATCTCCTCGGCGGTGCCGACGATATGCGCCTTGCGGTTGGCGGTATTGTCGAACTGGTTGGCCCAGATCGCATTGGGCGTCTCCTCGGCGATCCGCCGGGAGGTGTGCACGAAGTGGCCCGGGTTCGAATAGGGCGCCGCCGGCACCAGCACCAGCTCGGCGCCGAGCGCGCGCAGCGTGTCCATCTTCTCGCGGCTCTGGGTCTCGGGCATCACGATGATCGTGCGATAGCCCTTGGCGTTGGCGACCAGCGCCAGGCCGATGCCGGTATTGCCCGCCGTCCCCTCGACGATGCAGCCGCCCGGACCGATCAGCCCGCGCTCCTCGGCGTCCTTGACGATGAACAGCGCCGCCCGGTCCTTCACCGACGCGCCGGGATTGGCGAACTCGCACTTGCCGTAGATCTCGCAGCCCGTGGCTTCGCTCGGCCCCTTCAGGCGCACCAGGGGCGTGTTGCCGATCAGTGCCAGCGTATCGGATGTCGAATGCATGGCCGCTAGATGGAGCGCTTTCCGCCGCGCCGCAAGCAAGCGCTGGCAGGGCATGGCGAAGCCGGGCTTTCCGCCTTTACGGAACCCTTATGCGGGCGGACGAAATTCGTCTCGAAGCTTAACGGGGAAGCCCCCTATCTCGCGCTCCGTTCCACATCCGGGGAGTGCATATGGTTTCGCGTTCCGAACATGTCCTGCGCGTCGGCCAGGACAGCCAGGGCCATTGGGTGGTGCAGGAAGAGGGCGGATTGCTCGAGGGCCTGTTCCGCTCGCGCGATGCGGCGGTCCGCTTCGCCCTGTCCGAATGCCGGGCCTTTCCCGGCGCCCGCATGGTGCTCGCCACCACGCCGCTCCATTCGATCCTGTCGCACTGATGCCCGGCCATGACCGCGCTTCTCGCGCTCACCCTCGCCCTCGCCGCGCTGCTCCGCCTGCCGCGCAGCGAAACGCCCCATCCCATCGCCGGATTCCGGGATCCCTGTCGCTAGGGATCCGGCGCGCCATTCAGGAGAAGGACCAATGATGGCCACGCAATTCTCGCTCGGCGGCCTGTTGCGCCGCGCGGGGCTGTCGAGCGAACCCGAGGGATCGCGACACGCCCCCGCCGACGCGCGCATCGCCAGGGCGCTCGCCGAGTTCCGCAACCATGGCCACCGCGCGGTGCGCATGCTCGATCTCGACTGCGCCGATGGCAGCCGCCTGCTCGGCGCCGCCGAAACGGCCCGCGCGCTGGGCTTCGTTGCGATCGAAGGGCGCGGCGTCTCCCTGTGGACCGCCGGCATCCGCCATGCCCGCCGGCAAGCCGAGATCGACGCGCATCCGTCCACCAGCCTCGCTTTCGAGATCGCCGAGCCGATCGCCGCGCTCGCCTCGGAGCACGACGGCGCCGCCGACCTGATATTCCTGTCGGAACCGATGCCCTATCCCTGCAGCCCGCTCGGCGCGGCGCTTGCCCGGCTGGGCGGCCGGGTGCTCGCCAATGGCTAGGCCGGCACGCCCGCCCGCTGGAGATGCGCGTCCAGCTTCCCCGCGAACCACAGGAAGAACATCCGATAGTCCGAGACCAGCGACCAGAGCGGATAGGTGAAGGTCGCCGGCCGGTTCTTCTCGACGCCGAAATGCGCGGCCCAGGCAAAGCCATAGCCGGCCAGCGGAATCGCCGCGAACCACCACAGGCCGGCACCGCCCAGCGCCAGCAGCAGGAACCAGAGCGTCAGGATCGTGCCCACATAATGGAGCGCCCGCGTGCTCGGCTTCGCATGCTCGCGAAGATAGAAGGGCCAGAAGTCGCGATAGGTGGTGATGGTGCCTGCCATGGCGAGAGGCTAACCCCGCTTGATGGATCCGCGCAAGCACAGCTTCCCGCCGGTGGTCGATGCCCATGTCCGCCTGCTCGTCCTCGGCTCGCTCCCCGGGGAGCGTTCGCTCGCCGAGCAGCGCTATTATGCCCATCCGCAGAACCAGTTCTGGCGCCTGGCCTCCCCCGCCGCCGGCCGCGACCTTGCCGCGCTCGACTATGACGCCCGCCTTGCCGCCCTGCTCGATGCGCATATCGGCCTGTGGGACGTCGTCGCCAGCGCGCGGCGCATGGGCAGCACCGACGCGGCGCTGCGCGACGTCGAAGGGCATGACATCGCCGCACTGGCCGCGACTCTGCCCGATCTGCGCGCGATCGCCTTCAACGGCGGCACCGCATTCCGCACCGGGTCGCGGCAATTGGGCAGCGCCGCAGCGCGCTACGCGATCGTCGCGCTGCCCTCGTCGAGCCCGCTCCACACCATCGGCTTCGAGAAGAAGCTGCCGCACTGGGAGGCGCTGCGCAGCCTGGTCGAATAATCCCATTAAAACGCTGTGAATTTTCCGCTTGCCGCTTTCCGCCGCTTTCGCCACAATCATGCCACATTTGCGGCAAGATTGAGGCAATATCCGGGCAAGGAGAGAATGCATGCGTGCCAGCTTCCTGATTTCCGTCGCCATTCCCGCCGTCCTTCTGGCCGGCTGCAACAGCCAGCAGGGCAGCACGACCAGCTACCAGTCCGCCCCGCGGGAAATGGCGGAGGCGGACCAGGCTGCGGCTCCCGAAAATGCGGAGCGCTATGCGCGGAACGATGTGGCCGCGGTCCGCGCCGTCGCGCAGGAACCGGTCTCCACCTTCGCGGTCGACGTCGACACCGCCGCCTATGCCAATGTCCGGCGCTTCCTCACCCAGGGCCAGCTTCCGCCGAAGGACGCCGTTCGTGCCGAGGAACTGATCAACTATTTCCGCTACGACTATCCCCTGCCCCAGGATCGGGCCGCGCCGTTCAGCATCACCACCGATGTAGCGCAGACGCCGTGGAACCCCGAGACGCGGCTGCTGCGCATCGGCCTGCGCGGCTACGACCTGAGCCGCGCCCAGCGTCCGCCGGCCAATCTCGTCTTCCTCGTCGACGTCTCGGGATCGATGGACGAACCGGACAAGCTGCCGCTCGTGAAGCGCGCGCTCGGCATGGTCGCGGACAATATGAAGGCCGGCGACCATGTCTCGATCGTCGTCTATGCCGGGGCGGCCGGCGTGGTGCTCGAGCCGACCTCCAGCCCCGCCGAGGTCCGGGCGGCGCTGAGCGATCTCAGCGCGGGCGGCTCCACGGCCGGCGGCGAAGGGATCGCGCTCGCCTATGCGATGGCGCGGCGGAATTTCCGCGAAGACGGGGTCAATCGCGTGATCCTCGCCAGCGACGGCGATTTCAACGTCGGCACTACCGACCAGACCCAGCTCGAACAGCTGATCGAGAAGAACCGCGACGACGGCATCACCCTCACCGTGCTCGGCTTCGGCCAAGGCAATCTCAACGATGCGATGATGGAGTCGATCGCCGACAAGGGGAACGGCAACTATGCCTATGTCGACGGGATCGACGAGGCACGGAAGGTGCTCGACACCGAGCTGGCCTCCACCCTCTTCACCATCGCGAAGGATGTGAAGGTCCAGGTGGAGTTCAACCCGGCGGCGGTGAGCCAGTATCGCCTGATCGGCTATGAGAATCGCGCGCTGCGCGAGCAGGATTTCCAGAACGACAAGGTGGATGCAGGCGACATCGGCGCCGGGCATCAGGTGACCGCGATCTACGAGATCGTTCCCGCCGGCGCCAGGGGCTGGCTGCCCGACCGCCATTTCGCCGCCAATCGCCGGCCCGAGGAAGGCCAGGGCACGGGCACGGCGAATGGCGAACTCGCCCAGGTGCGGCTGCGCTACAAGCTCCCCGAGGGCGGCGCCTCGCGCCTGATCACCCGGCCGGTCGACGCCGGCCAGTTGCGGAACGCACCGGCGCCGCGCGGCGACCTGGCCTTTGCGGTGGCGGTGGCGGGCTTCGCGCAGAAACTGCGCGGCGACGACCTGCTCGGAGACTGGGGCTATACCGACGTCAGGCGCCTCGCCGGCAGGCAATGGGGCTTCAGCCAGCAAGCCTGGTGGCGGAGCGAGTTCCTGCGCCTGGTCGACCTCGCAAACACCCAGGCGCGCACCGCTTCGACGGAACGCAGCGACAAAGACCGGGCGCTCTAGCTCCCCGCATCCGGCGGCGATCCAGGGCGCCGCCGGCCGCCGCGGCCCGGCCTTCCCCCCCCTTTGAGGCCGGGCCGCGGCACCCGTTTGCCTGACACCAACTTGTCATCCCGCGCAGGCGGGGACGACGGACATAGGTTCAAGGGCGTTCTGGGCCCTCAGCCTGGCGCCGGTTCACCACCGCATCCTCTGGCACGGCCATATTGTCGGCGACATTCTCCGCCGCCGGCTGCGAATTCAGCCCGTCCGCCGGCCGTGCGCCCGCGCAGCCATGGAGCTGCTTGTCGCCGATGCGGATATCCGCCGTGAGCGGCCGCTCGATCGCCGGATCGCCGCCTTCGATGCAACGCGCACCGGTGAAAGTGATCGTCACCGGCGTGCCCGCGACGTCCTTGGTGGTCCACACCGCCTTCCCCTCCTGGACCTGCGGCGAGACCGGGTAGAATTGCGTCACGCTGCCCTCGGTTCCGCGCCCGGCGAAGCGCGTGAGCGTGATCGATCCGGGCGCGACCTCGAGCGACCAGGTCAGCGCGTTGTCCGTGGCGCGTAGCGGCTGATCCAGCGGCACTTCGCCCAGCCGCGGCCCGACGGGGCTCGGCCTGGCCGCCGGCGCCTCGGTCTTTTCCTTCGATCCGCAGCCCGCAAGCACGAGCAAACTGGCAATGGCGAATGCGCGCATTTACCATCCTCCCTCGGCCGCGACCCTGCACGGGCCGCGCCCGCCGGGTCAAGCCACGAGCCCCGCTCCAAGCTCCCTATTCCCGCTGTCATGCAAGACAATGTTCCTATATTGTTCCAATCCATGACCGACGCGAGTCGCCTTGCCGCCACCCCTTCGCCGCCCTCGCCGGCGCTCGAGGAGAGCGAAACCGGGGCCCCGCACCGTACGGTTCATGCGCATCCGGCGCCGATCCTCGCCTTCCCGCCCCGGCCGCTGCGCTGGCTCTATCTCGATCTCAATTCCTATTTCGCCAGCGTCGAGCAGCAGCTGAACCCCGATCTGCGCGGCCACCCGGTGATCGTCGCGCCGGTGGACAGCGACACGACCGTCGCCATCGCCGCCTCGGTCGAGGCGAAGCGGTACGGCATTTCCACCGGCACGCCGGTCTGGGAGGCCAAGCGCCTGTGCCGGGATCTGCGGATCACCCCCGCCCGGCACGAGAAATATGTCGAGTTCCACGAGGCTGTCCTCGCCGAAATCTGGAAGCACGTCCCCGTCACGCATGTCTGCTCGATCGACGAAGTCGCCTGCCGGCTTCTCGACAACGAGAATGATCCGGCGGCCGCGGTGGCGCTCGCGCACCGGATCAAGGCGGGAATCCGCATGCATGTCGGCGAATGCCTCACCAGTTCGGTGGGCATCGCGCCGAACCGTCTCCTCGCCAAGCTCGCCTCCGACATGCAGAAGCCCGACGGCCTGGTGGTGTTGACGGCGGACAAGCTCCCCCAATGCCTCTATCCGCTGCGCCTGCGCGAGATCGCGGGCATCGGCGCCAAGATGGAGAAGCGGCTGGCGCAGGACGGCATCCTCGACATCCGCCAATATTGCGAGCGCCGCCCGCGCGACGCGGGCAATGCCTGGGGCGGCGTCAATGGCGACCGGCTCTGGTATCTGCTCCACGGCGTCGAGCTGCCCGACAAGCCGACGCAGAGCCGCACGATCGGGCACAGCCATGTGCTCAGCCCGCAGAAGCGCGGGCTCGAGCCCACCCGGCTCACCGCGCGCCGCCTGGCGCTCAAGGCGGCCAGCCGCCTGCGCCGCAAGGGCTATCGCGCCCGGCTATTGGTGCTCCACGGCAAGTTCGAGGACGACAAGTCCGGCTGGCGCGCGTCGATCCGCCTGCCGGACACGCAGGACAGCTTCGTCATCCTCCATGCGCTCGACCAGCTCTTCCCCCGCCTGGCCGAAGCGGGGCGTGGCCGGCCCGGCGGCTTCCGGCTGCGCATGGTGGGCGTGACGCTCTGCGAAATCACGGCGGTGGAGGGCGAACAGGGCTCGCTCTTCGCCGCGCTCGATCCGAACGATCCGCTGGCCCGCGAGACCCGCACGCTGGCGCTCAGCCGTGCGATGGACCGGATTAACCATAGGTTCGGCCGCAACGCCGTTTCGGTCGGCCCGTTGCACGGCGGCAGAATCGACCGGGTAGGGACAAAGATCGCTTTCGGACGTATTCCGGAAATGAGCGAATTCCATGAATGACATCGGTGTCTGTCATCGGATCGCAATATTCCAGACGTGATACCGCACCGCACAATTGGAATGTAACTCTATAACACGAATCGCTTGACGATTCTTGCATGGTGAACGAAAGCTCCTGCCCGCTATGAAGAAAGCCCCCTTTTTTGCCGCCGCCGCCGTGCTCCTGTCGCTCGCGGCCTGTGAGAACAAGCCCGAGGAAGTCACGGGCACCGCGCCCGACCCCCAGGCCGAAGCGCTGAAGAACGCCCCTAAGGTCGAGCTGCCGCCGTCGATCGCTTCGTCGGTCTCGATGCGCTGCAAGGACAACACCGTCGTGTTCGCCGACTTCTACAAGGGCGACAAGCAGGTCCTGATCAAGGAGGCCAAGGACGGCCCGGGCAAGATGCTCAAGGCGCCGGAAGCCGGCCAGCCCTTCGTCGCCGACGGCGGCTACAAGGTCACCGGCACCGCCAAGAACGCCACGATCGAGATTCCGGGCAAGGGCTCGCGCGCCTGCCACGCCTGATCGCGGCACCGAGTGTTTTCATCCAGGGGTCGGCGGGCATTCCCGCCGGCCCTTTTTCATGCGAGGCTTGAAGGCGAAGGGAGCGAATCCGGGTGGCGACAGTCGCGATCTACAGCCTGAAGGGCGGCGTCGGTAAGACGACGCTGGCGGTGAACCTCGCCTGGGCCTCCGCCACTCTCTCCGCGCGCCGCACCCTGCTCTGGGATCTCGATCCCCAGGCCGCCTCCACCTTCCTGGTCGAGCCGCAGGGCAAGACCCGCGACCAGGCCCAGGCGATCTTCACCAAGGACGTGGCGCCGGCCAAGCTGGTCCAGCACACCGGCACCGAACGGCTCGACCTGATCGGTGCGGACACGTCGCTGCGCGGCCTCGACCTGACGTTCCACGAACTCGACAAGAAGAAGCGGCTGGCCAAGCTGCTTGCCGAGCTCGACCGGGCCTATGATCGGATGCTGCTCGATTGCCCGCCCGGCCTGACCGAGACCAGCGAGCAGGTGATGCGCGCCGCCGATCTGATCGTCGTGCCGGTGATCCCCTCCCCGCTCTCCACCCGTGCCTTCGAGGAAGTCTCGGCGCATCTCGCCCGCAAGGGGGGCAAGGTGCCGCTGATGCCGGTCCATTCGATGGTCGATCGCCGGCGGAAGCTCCATGTCGAGGCTGTGGCCGCGCGCCCCGACTGGCCCGTGATCCCGATGGCGAGCATCGTCGAGGCGATGAGCGTGCATCGCGCCGCGGTGGGCGACTATGCCCCCCGCACCCTTGGCGCCCAGGCCTTTGCCGGGCTGTGGCAAGCGATCGAGCGCCGGCTGGCGGGCAAGAAGCGTTGAGCCGCGCCCAGCCGCCCCAGCAGGAGCTGGATCCGGACCTGGTGCTGCGCGCCTATGCCATGGGCGTCTTTCCCATGGCCGATCATCGCGGCGCGGCCAGCGTCTACTGGGTCGAGCCCAAGCTGCGCGGCGTGCTGCCGTTGAACGGCTTCCACCTTTCCCGCTCGCTCAGGAAGGTCATCCAGTCCGGCCGCTTCCGCCTGACCGCCGATACCGCGTTCGAGCACATCATCCGGCTATGCGCGGAAAGCGCCGCCGACCGGCCGGATACCTGGATCAACGGCCCGATCGAACGGGTCTTCCTCGAGCTGCATCGCCGCGGCTTCGCCCATTCGCTCGAATGCTGGGACGGCGATACGCTCGCCGGCGGCCTGTACGGCCTGGCGCTGGGCCGGGCGTTCTTCGGGGAATCGATGGTCACCCGCGTCCCCAATGCCTCGAAAGTGGCCTTCGCGCACCTCGTCGCGCGGCTCGGCGCCGGCGGGTTCACGCTGCTCGATTGCCAGTTCATCACCGAGCATCTCACCACGCTGGGCGCGGTCGAGATCCCCCGTGACGACTATGTCGCGTTGCTGGCCGGTGCGCTGGGCGACTCGGCGGCCGGGCTTTCCGTCGGCGCGCCTTCGGTCGACGGCGACTTCTTCGCGCTCGACGCATTGCCCGATCCGCTGCCGCCCGCCGCGGGCGCGGGCACCGTGTCGGGCCCGCTGTCACGGAAGGTCATCGCGCAGCTCTTGGGCCAGACGTCGTAGATCGGATGCTGGACGACGTTGAGCGCCGGGCGTTCCGCGAACAGCCAGCCCGAATGGACGCGGTGCCATTGCTTGTCGAGTTCGAGCACATCGACCTGCACGAAGGCGCCGGTGAGCTGGTCCGCCTCCCAGGGCGCGGTCTTGTCGCAGGCCCTGAGGCGGACGATCACATCGCCGATCCGCACCGCCTGGCCCGGCTTCAGCTTGAATTCGCGCGCTTCGCCGTTGCGCTTGTTGAGGATGCCGAGCACCGCGACGCGGTCCTTCATCGGCGTCGCCGCCGCATCCTCGATCGCCTTGCCGTCGCGATCGACGGTGATCACGTCGGCCGCCGCCTTGTCCGAATCGCCGCCGCCGGTGACGATCTGGTCCGAAACCGAATTGTTCGTGGGACCGCCGCCACTGCCCGAACAGGCGCCGAGAGCGAGCAGCAGCCCGGCCGCGGCGGCTCCGGCGCGGCAACGGATCATGCGCCGGGAGTCCAGGCCTCGTAGTCGCCGGTGGCGCGGGCACGATGCCCACCCTTCTCCAGCGCGCCGCTCGGACGGTAGGCGAGCTGCGAACCGGTCAGGTTCATCTCGGCGGGCTTCTCCCACGCCTTGGGCGCCGGCAGCGCCTGGTCCGGCGCCGAATCGATCTGGTGGTGCAGCCAGCTGAACCATTCCGGCGGCACCCGGCTCGCGTCGTTCGAGCCGTTGTAGATCACCCAGCGGCGCGGGATGCCGTTGGGATCCTGGCCGCCCTCGTAATAGACGTTGCCCAGATCGTCCTCGCCCACGCGCGTCTTGCCGCGCAGGCCCATCCAGGTGCCGAAGGTGGCGCCGTTCCACCAGGTGAAGGGATTGAGATTGAGACCCATGGGCGCGGATTAGCGGGGAGCGCGCGGAGAGGCAATGCTTACTGCTTCGCCCAGCGCACCTTGTCGCCGGCCCGGATGCCGAGCTTCGCCGAGACGCCCGCATTGATCTCGAGCACCGCGGCCACCGGCTCGCCCGATTTCACATTCTCCTCCGAGAACGGCACCGCATTCTCGCCGATCCGGGCGATCGTGCCGTCCTCGCGGATGAACAGGATGTCGAGCGCGGTGGGCGTGTTCTTCATCCAGAAGCTCGCCTCGCGCGGCGGGCCGTCGGCCGGATAGGGCGCGAAGAGCATGCCGCCGTCCTGCGGAATATTGGTGCGGAACATCAGCCCGCGCTCCTGCTCGGCGGTGGTGCGGGCGAGTTCGACATGGAAGACGTGCGGGCCATTGGCGCTGTCGACCGTCACGTCGATCTTCCGCGCAGCCTGCACCGCAGGCGGCCCGGTCTCCGCCTCACCCTGGCACGCACCGGAGACGAGCAGCACGGAAGCGGCGAGCGCCGCTCCCCACCCACGCAGGAACTTCATCGTCTCAGCCGGTCCTTTCGACCGCCACGGCGAGCGGCCCCTTTTCGCCATCGACGATGCGCGCGCTGAGCGACTGGCCAGGCTCGACCTCCTCGATATCGGCACGGCGCAACGTCTCCATATGGACGAATATATCGGCCGAGTCGGATTCGCGCACGAGGAATCCATAGCCCTTGAGGCGATTGAACCATTTCACCGTCACCGGCTCGAACGGGCCGGCAGTGGCGATCAGCTTCACCCGGTCGGCCCGGTCGGCCTGTCGCTTGGGTGCCTCGACCGCCTGGCTGAGATCGATCGAAAGGATCTCGCGCGCCTGCAGCCCCCGCTGGCGCTGCACCGCCGTACACTCCACCCGAGCCCCCTCGGGCAGCGAGCGGCGGCCATGATCCTGGAGCACGGTGAAGTGGATCAGGATGTCGCCCACGGCAGCGTCATCGGCGACCAGAAAGCCGAATCCCCGCGTAACGTCGAACCATTTCACGACACCGGCAAAGACCTGGTTCTCATCCACCGGGTCCTCGCCAATCCCCCCGTTATCGTTCGGCGTGTCTGTATAGTCGTTCTGCGCAACCTGTTGGTCAGCACGCATTTCCTGTTCCCCCGAAGGGTCACATTAACATGGTATTTTCCATAAATGGAATTGCCTTTGTTGCCGATCTGGCATCAAGCCTCGCCGAGCATGGTTTCCGGGTCGTCCCCCGGCGCCATGCGGACGATCGCGCGGGCCAGTCCCGGCGCATGCCCGGCACGGATCATCGCAGCCATCTGCTTCTCCTGCAGCGGCCGGTCCGCGGCTTCGCGGGCATAGGGGCCGATGCGCCTGCGCCGGGCAAAGGCGATCGCGCTCGCAAGGCCTTCCGCCGCGATCGCCGGCGCCAGCGCGGCGGCATCCTCCTCCTCCACGCCGGCGAACCGCAGCGCCTCGCGCACCCGGCGGGCGCCCAATCCGCGCCGCGCCATCGCCCCGGCCTTGGATTCGGCATAGAGCCGGTCGTCGACATAGCCGAGCTCGGCCATGCGTTCGGCCAAAGCCTCCGGATCGGGGGATTTTTCTCCGTCCCAGCCGCGCTCCTGCAGTTTTCGGGACAGATAGATCGCAAGTTTGGCCCTTGTCGTAGCGTAACGTTCGACATAGCGGAGCGCATAACGCTCCAGATCGGCGCTATTCAGCGGTGGGAGGGGGCGTCTCTGGGCGGGCATGCGCCATGATTGTGCCACAGTGGCAACCGATTTTGAACGACAGTGCGTAGCAGAGGCTAGCCTCAAAAAATTCGTCGTGGGGGCACGACGTTGGCTACCACGCAGGGGCACGGAATAAAGAATGGTATTGGACGTTACGGGATCGCTCGAGGCAGAAAAGGAAGCGGGAACGCTCGCGCCTACGCCTACCGATGACAGCCTGCCGCGTCGCCTTGCGGATTTCGAAACGCTGGGCGAAGCGCTGGACTATGCCGCCAAGGGCAAGCGCGGGCTCAATTTCCACGATGCGCGCGGCAATCTCGTGCGCCCCTATCCCTTCGCGGAGCTGCGCGAGGATGCGTTGAAGCAGGCCTGGCGCCTGATCGCCGCGGGCGTGAAGCCCGAGGATCGCATCGCGCTGATCGCGGAGACGGGCGCCGAATTCGCCTCGCTGTTCTTCGGGGTGATCTATGCCGGCGCCTGGCCGGTGCCGCTGCCGCTGCCGACCAGCTTCGGCGGCGCCCAGTCCTATATCGACCAGCTCACCGTCCAGCTGCAGAGCTGCGACCCCTCGATGCTGCTCTTCCCGCCCGAGATCGGCGCGATGTGCGCCGAGGCCGCGCGCGGCCGGGGCGTGCCGGGCGTGGACTGGTCCGAGTTCGTCCAGCGCGACGCGGCGCCGACGCAGCTGCCCGAGGCGAAGACGACCGACATCGCCTATCTGCAATATTCGAGCGGCTCGACTCGCTTCCCGCACGGCGTGGTGATCACCCACCATGCCCTGCTCAACAACCTGGCGGCGCACAGCCATGGCATGAACGTGACCGATGGCGATCGCTGCGTCTCGTGGCTGCCCTGGTACCATGACATGGGCCTGGTCGGCTGCCTGCTCTCGGTCGTCGCCAACCAGGTCTCGACCGACTATCTCAAGACCGAGGATTTCGCCCGGCGCCCGCTCGCCTGGCTCGACCTGATCAGCCGCAACCAGGGCAACACGCTCAGCTATTCGCCGACCTTCGGCTACGACATCTGCGCCCGCCGCATGTCGAGCCAGACCAAGGCCAGCGACCGTTTCGACCTCAGCCGCTGGCGCGTCGCCGGCAACGGCGCCGACATGATCCGCCCGGACGTGATGCAGTCGTTCGTCGACGCCTTCGCCGATGCGGGCTTCAAGGCCAGTGCCTTCCTGCCGAGCTACGGCCTGGCGGAAGCCACCCTCGCCGTCTCGATCATGCCGCCGGGCGAAGGCATCATGGTCGAGCTGGTCGAGGAAACCCAGCTTTCCGGCGGCGAAGTCGCCCGCGGCGACCGACCGCAGCGCTTCCGCGCCATCGTCAATTGCGGCGTTCCCGCACGCGACATGACGATCGAGATCCGCGAGGAAGACGGCACGCCGCTTCCCGAAAAGGCGATCGGCAAGGTCTGGTGCAAGGGACCGAGCGTGATGGTCGGCTATTTCCGCGACCCCGAGGCGACCGACGCCTGCCTGAAGGACGGTTGGCTCGACACCGGCGACATGGGGTATATCAGCGAAGGCTATATCTACATCGTCGGCCGCGCCAAGGACATGATCATCATCAACGGCAAGAACCACTGGCCCCAGGACATCGAATGGGCCGTGGAGCAGCTGCCGGCGTTCAAGCAGGGCGACGTCGCCGCCTTCGCGATCACCACCCCGGGCGGCGAGGAGACGCCGGCGGTGCTGGTGCAGTGCCGCACCTCGGACGAGCAGGAGCGCTTGCGCCTGCGCGACGAGATCCGCGAGCGCGTCCGCTCGGTGACCGGCATGAACTGCGTGATCGAACTCGTCCCGCCGCGCACCCTGCCGCGCACCAGCTCGGGCAAGCTCAGCCGCGCCAAGGCCCGCAACCTCTATCTCAACGGCGAGATCAAGCCCTACGCGCTCGCCGCGTAAGGCCTGGCGATTCCCCTCCCCCTCGGGGAGGGGAGCTCACCAACGCCCGCCGACCACCCGATCGATGATCGCGTCGTCCGCCGGGATCTGCCGGTCGAGCATCAGCATCGCCAGCCCATGCGCGCAGGACCAGGCGTGGATGGCGATCACTTCCGCGTCGCCGCCGTGCTCGGCGGCCGCGGCGCGGGCGTTTTCCCTCAGGAAAGCCATCGCGCTGTCTTCGTGCGCCAGCGCCGAGGAATCCATGTCGGGATTGGCGAAGATCAGCCGGAACAGGGCCGGATTGGCCAGCGCGAACCGGACATAGGCGGCACCGGTCGCCGCAAAGCCCGCCTTGCCGCCGCCCGCGCGGTCGGCCGCTTCGTGCTGCGCCTCCGACAGGCGCCGGAGCCCCTCGCCCGCCAGCGCGGTCATCAGCGCCTTCTTGTCCGGGAAATGCCGGTAGAGCGCCGTCGCGCTCACCCCCACGGTCCGGGCGATCTCGCGCAGGCCAAGATCGTCGGCGGTGCGTGTCTCCAGCAATTTCAGCCCGGCCTCGAGCGCCGCCGTACGCAGGTCGCCATGATGATAGGCCTTGCCGCCCTCGGATGTTGACACTGTTATCATTTGCCCGCTATGTAAACAGCGTCAACATAGTCCCGGAGGCGACAATGGCAAGCGCGATCGAACTGGACCAAGCGACCGATCACCCCTTCCTCACCGGTATCCACGCGCCGATGCGCGCGGAACTGACCCTTACCGAGCTTCCGGTCACCGGCACGATCCCGCCGGCGCTGAACGGCCAATATATGCGCATCGGCCCCAATCCGGTGAACCCGGACCCCAAGGGCTATCACTGGTTCGTCGGCGACGGCATGGTCCATGGCCTGGCGATCCGGGACGGGAAGGCGCAATGGTATCGCAACCGCTGGATCCGCTCGACTCCGGCCGCCGCCGCATTGGGCGAGCCCCCTGCCCCCGGGCCGCGCCACGGCCGCTTCGACACGGTGAACACCAATGTCGTCGAGATCGCCGGCGAAATCCTGGCGCTGGTCGAGGCCGGCAGCACGCCGGTCGCCCTGTCACGCGATATGGAGCGCCAGGCCTATTCCGATTTCGGCGGCACGCTGGCAGGCACCTTCACCGCCCATCCCCACCGCGATCCGCTGACCGGCGAACAGCATGCGATCACCTATGCCGCCATGGTGCCCGATACCGTGCACCATGTCGTGATCTCGGCCGAGGGCATGGTGGTGCGCGAGGAGCCGATCGCGGTGGAGCACGGCCCCTCGATCCATGACTGCGCCTTCACCGCGCGCTACGCGGTGGTGATGGACCTGCCGGTGACCTTCTCGCTGGCGGAAGCGATGCAAGGAACCCGCTTCCCCTATCGCTGGAACCCCGAGCATCGTGCCCGGATCGGCCTGCTCCCCCGCGACGGGCGGGGCGAGGACATTATCTGGATCGAGATCGATCCCTGCTACATCTTCCATGTCGCCAACGCCCATGACCTGCCCGATGGCCGGGTGGTGCTCGACGCCGTGACCTATGACACGATGTTCGCCGGCGCGCCGGGCGGCCCCGACCAGAGCCCGCGCGGGCTCGAGCGGTTCGTGCTCGATCCCGCGACGCGCACCGCCGAGCGGCGCATCCTCGATTCCGCGCCGCAGGAATTCCCCCGCCCCGACGAGCGGCGCTTCGGCCAGCCCTATCGCTATGCCTATACGATGGCGCTGCCCGGGAACGGCTTCGCGATCGCCGGGACGCAGCTCTACAAGCATGATCTGGAGGCCGGCACGCGCCAGGTCCATGATTTCGGCCCGGGCCGGCATCCGGGCGAGTTCGTCTTCGTTCCCGCCGCGCCCGATTCGGCCGAGGACGCGGGCTGGCTGATCGGCCTGGTGGTCGACCTGCCGCACGAGACGACCGACCTGGTGATCCTCGACGCGCGCGACTTCGCGGGCGCGCCGGTGGCCAGCATCCGCCTGCCGCACCGGGTGCCGCCGGGCTTTCATGGCAACTGGATCGCGGGGTGATGCACTGCCCTCCCCTCCCTGGAAGGGAGGGGCCGGGGGTGGGTAAGGTCCGGGCGATACTGCTGGCCGAGTACCAATCGCGACGTAACGCGGCCATCCACCCACCCCCAAGCCCCTCCCTTCCAGGGAGGGGAGCCATATTCGTCTTTTCCCTTCCCGGCCTAACCACTCGCTAACCAGCGCCGGGCTACACCTTCCGGGTGAACAGCCAGACGACCTCGCAATTCGCCCGGCCGCGCATCGATGCGCGTGCGCTTCTGGGCCTGTACGACCCGGCGGACACCACCGACTGGGGGCCGATCCGTGCCGCCCAGCTCCATGCCGGCAGCCAGCTGGCCCTGTTCATGCTCGCCGCCAACGTGATCGGCGCCTCGCTCGTCACGATCATCCTCGCCCCGCTGGTGCCGCTGTGGCAGCTGGCAAGCTGGGGCGCGATCGTCGCCGCCGCCGGCACCGCGGTCGCCTTCCGGCGCCTCGCCAGGCGCCATCGCACCGCCGTCACCGCCACGCTGGGCGATGTGCGCGACACGGTGCTCGACGGCGTGGCATTGGGCGCGGTCTGGTCGATCCCGCCCCTCGCCTTCGGCCATCTGGTGGATGCCAGCGCCGCGCTCGGCCTGTGGATCGTCGTGTCGCTGCTGATGACCGCCAGCGCCGTCGCCATGGCCGCGCTGCCGCTCGCCACCATCACCTTCGTCGCGATCGTCGGCACCGCGCTGGTGGTGACGCTGTCGCTGATCGCCTCGCCGATGCTCGCCGCCGCTTCCGCGCTGTTCACCGTGCTGCTCGTCATGGCCACTTTCGCGCGCGGCAAGGCGCTGGTCGTAATCCGCGCCGGCGAAATGGCGATCGCCGAGCGCGACGAGACGCTGAGCCTGCTCCTGCGCGAGAACGAGCGCGAAGGCGAGGCGGACTGGCTGTGGGAGATCGACGCGCAGCGCCGCGTCGCCCGCGCCAATCCGCGCTTCTCCAAGTCGCTGGGCGTCGATCCCAAGGCGATCAACGGCATGCCCTTCCTCCAGGTGCTCGCCGGGCCGACCTGGGAGGACGGCAATTTCGCCGCCGGCCTGCGCGACCTGGCCGAGAAGCTGAAGACGCGCGATCCCTTCCACGACCTGCTGCTGCCGGTCTTCGTCAATGGCGAGGAGCGCTGGTGGGAGATGTCCGCCAGCCCGCGCTATGACGAGGGCGGCACCTTCATCGGCTTCCGCGGCGTCGGCTCGGACGTGACCGAGGCGCGCGCCTCGGCCGACCAGATCAGCAAGATGGCGCGGTTCGACACGCTCACCGGCCTGCCCAACCGGCTGCTGCTCAACGAGACGCTGGCCCGCGCGATGGCCGAGGCGGAGAAATGGGGCTCGCGCTGCGCCTTCATGATGATCGACCTCGATCGCTTCAAGGCAGTGAACGACACGCTGGGCCACCCGGTGGGCGACCGGCTGCTGATGCGCGTCTCCGAGCGGCTCAAGCAACTGATGAGCGAGAACGAGATGGTCGGGCGGCTCGGTGGCGACGAGTTCGCCGTGGTGGTGCGCGACGCGACCGACACTGCGGGCATCGAGCGGCTGGCCCAGGCCATCATCGACACGGTCTCGCGCCCCTATGAGATCGACCAGAACACGCTGTTCATCGGCGCCTCGGTCGGCCTTGCCGTGGGGCCGCGCGACGGGCGCACCGCCGAGATGCTGATCCGCTCGGCCGACCTGGCGCTCTATCGCTCCAAGGATACCGGCGGCGGCGCCTTCCATTGCTACGAGCCGCAGTTGCACATGGCCGCCGAGGAGCGCCGCGTGCTCGAGATCGCACTGCGCAGCGCGGTCGAGAATGGCGAGATGGACCTCAACTACCAGCCGGTGGTGCTGGCGGACACCGGCTCGCTGGCCGGCTTCGAGGCGCTGCTGCGCTGGACCCACCCGGAATTCGGCGTGGTCTCGCCCGCCAAGTTCGTGCCGCTGGCCGAGGATGCCCGGCTGATCCCGCAGATCGGCGAATGGGTGCTGCGCACCGCCTGCAAGGAAGCCGCGCGCTGGGATTCGGAAGTGCGCGTGGCAGTGAATGTCAGCCCCGAGCAGCTCCACTCGCCGAGCTTCGCCACCATGGTGGCCCAGGCGCTCGCCCAGTCCGGCCTGCCGCCCGAGCGGCTCGAGCTGGAAGTGACCGAGAGCGTGTTCATGCGCGAGGGGACCCAGGCGATCCATGTGCTCGAAAAGGTGCTCGAGCTGGGCGTGCGCCTGAGCCTCGACGATTTCGGGACGGGCTATTCCTCGCTCGGCTATCTGGCGCATACCCGGTTCAGCTCGATCAAGATCGACCGCAGCTTCGTCCAGGGCGCGTCCAAGGGTACCAAGGAAGCGATCGCGATCATCCGTGCGGTGGTGGCGCTGGCGGACAGCCTGGGCATGGCGACCACGGCCGAGGGCGTGGAAACCGAAGAGGAGCACCGGATGGTGCAGCAGCTCGGCTGCACCAAGGTACAGGGCTATTATTTCGGCCGTCCGCTCCCCGTGCAGGAAGCACGCGCGCTCGCCACCCGCCCGCGGGGCGGCGCCAGCGCCGCCGCCTGAGACGGCGGCGCCCCGGCGATCACTTCGCCGGCCCGCTCCGCCGCGGCTCGGTCGGCAGCGGGCGTCGCGGGAAGGGCTTGTCCGCATTCGCCGCGTTCCACAGGAAGCTCGCCAGGATGATCGAGGCCTGGCGCATGTCGTCGGCGTCGAGATGGTCGAACGTGTCCATCGAAGTATGGTGCATGCGGCCATAGTCGTTCCAGTCCTGGATGAACTGGAAGCCCGGCACGCCGACCATCTGCATATATTCGTTGTCCGGCCCGGTATTGTCCGACGCGGCGACCGTGGTCGCGCCCATCGACGCGAAGGGCGCGAGCCATGCCTGGAAGATCGGCACGGCCGCCAGGTTGCGATAGGCATAGACGCCGCGGATCCTGCCCGAGCCGTTGTCGAGATTGAAATAGACCGACATATCGCCCCAGGTCGGTCGTTTCACGATCGGCCAGCTCATCGAGCGGAGCCAGAAACGGCCACCCACGCCCACCTTGGGCTCGGCCGGCGGCACGCGCTGGGCGAGGTATCGCTCGACAAAGGCCGAGCTGCCGATCATCCCCTGTTCCTCGGCGCCCCATAGCGCGAAACGGATGGTGCGGCGCGGGCGCGGCATCTTCGACAGGATGCGCGCGGCTTCCATCACCATCGCCACGCCCGCGCCATTGTCCGCCGCGCCGTCCGCCGCCGCCGCGCTGTCGAGATGCGCCCCCGCCATCACATAGGCGGCCTTCGGGTCGCTGCCGGGGATCTCGGCGAAGATGTTGTAGGCCTGCTGGTCGCTGTCGTCATAATGGACCACGCTTTCGATCGCGAGCGTCGGCGCATGCCCGGCATCGACGAAGCGGACGAGACGGCGATAATCCTCCGCCGCGATCTCCACGGCGGGCAGCGGCGCTTCGTCGCCCGGGGCGAAGCGATACCCGTCGCCCATCACCAGCTTGCCGTCCCGGTTGGTGATCCGCGCATAGGCGAGCGCGCCCTCGGCCTTCAGGAAATCCTCCATCTGGCGCGGGAAGAAATAGGATTTCTCCAGCCTGGCCAGGCCGTCGGACGTGAATTTGGGCGGCTCGTAGACGGCCAGCCTGGCGAATTCCTCGGCAGTGACGGGCGAAGCGGCCGGCGGCGTCCGCACCTCGTCCGTGGTCGAGACCAGGACGATCCTGCCGGCCAGCTTGCCCTTCCACCGGGCGAAATCGGCCCGGCTCGTCATCGGCGCGAAGACGATCGGGGCAGTGATCACGCCGTTCGTCCCCGGCGTCCAGCTGATCGGGACGGCGGTGAGCGCGAGCGGTCGCGGCGCGATCATCCGCACGCTGGACCGTTCCATCCACCAGCCGCGCCCGAAGGGGAAGCCCTCCTTGTGCACATTGGCGAGGCCCCAGCCACGGAACCTCTCCTGCGTCCAGGCCTCTGCCTTGCGCGCACCCGGCGAATTGGTGAGGCGGCTGCCGATCTCGTCGCTCAGATAGCGCACGATCTCCATCACTTCGCCGCGCCGCTGGCTCTCGTCGACGATGCGATCGGTCATGTCGAGGTCCACGGCCTGGCCGCGAACGACGAGCGGCGAGACGCCGAGCGCCAGCGCAAGCACGGCAGCGCCGCCGCGCGGGAGGATGCGGTTCGATCGGTTCTTCATGTCGCTCACCATGCCTTGCGCAGCGAGACGCTGACGAAGCGGCCCAGCGGCGAATAGTTGGTCGAATCATAGTTGACGGTGGTCTCGTCGAACGAGGCGAGATAGGGCGGCCGCGCGTCCGTGAGATTGTTCACGTACAAGCCGATCTCGAAGCCCTTCAGCGGCCCATGGGCCGCCGGCGCCTTCCACAACAGCGACAGGTCGAGCGTGGTCATGTCGCCCCGCTGCACCGGCGGCGCCACGTTCAGATCGGTGATGGGGCCGGTATAGTTGGCGAACAGCGCCGCCGTGAACGCGCCGAAATGCCCGGTGGCGCCGCCGCGCCCGCGGAAGCGCGGCGGGTTGAAGTTGACGCCGGCGAGCTGGGTGAGCGGCGCGCTCGTGGTGTTTCGCTGATTGCTGCGCAGCCAGCTCGCCTGGCCCGAAAGCGTCACGTCGCCGCTCGAGATCGGAATCCGATAGCTGCCGACGAGATCGACGCCCCTGATCCGCTGGCGCGCGGCATTGACGAGCTGGTTGCGGATGATCGCCACCACCTTGGCCGGGTCGTAGGGCGTGCCGGTATAGTTGCCCAGGCCCCTGCTATCCCGGGCGATCAGCGCGGCCTGCTGGGCCGGGGTCGGGGCATAATCGATGAATTCCTGCAGCGCCGGATTGTCCAGCACCTTG
This sequence comes from Sphingomonas sp. IBVSS2, assembly GCF_002127225.1. Classification (GTDB taxonomy): domain Bacteria; phylum Pseudomonadota; class Alphaproteobacteria; order Sphingomonadales; family Sphingomonadaceae; genus Sphingomonas. The sequence continues at coordinate 270,263 of NZ_NFUR01000004.1, read as the reverse complement.
AGCGTGGCGTTGCTGGCCGGCTGGACCACCCGATCGGTATAGTCGATGTCGAAATACGTCGCCGACAGCTTCAGGCCCGGCACCGCCCGGGGATGCAGGTCGAGCGTCGTCGACAGGGTGCGCGCGCGCTCCGGCTTCAGGTCGCGATTGCCGCCCGAGGTGAACAGGACCGTCGATCCGGCGGGATAATGGCCCCCGTAATAGAATGCCGGCTGGAGCCCGACCCTGAACAGCTGGAACGCATTGCGCAGCGTCGGTGCCTTGAACGAACGCCCCCAGGAGAGCTTGAGGTCGAGATCGGGCGCCGGCGCATAGACCAGGCCGAGCTTGGGCGTGGTGACGCCGTCGAAGCGATCATATTCCTCGTGCCGCAGGGCGGCCGAAAAGGTCAGCTGATGCAGAAAGGCCGAGGCATTGGCCGCGGAGACCAGCGGCACCGAAAGCTCGCCGAAGCCATAGTAATTGCCGCGCCCGTCGCCGGTGGGCACGGCGGAAGTGGCGGAATAGACCTTGAGATGATTGTAGCGATAGCCCGCGCCCACGGCGAGCCGCACGTCGCCGCCGGGAATCGCGAACAGCCGGCCATCCAGGTCCAGCTCGCCGCCATAGGCATAATTGTCGTAGATGCTGCTGCCACCATCGTTATAGCCGGTCACCTTGTCGATATAGTCGTCGAAACGGCGCGTCTTGTTGGCGCCGTACGACGCGCTGAGCGAGGCCTTCCAATCCCCGGGCAGGCGCCAGGTCAGCGTCGGCGAGATCGCATAATTCTCGTTGCTGAAGCGGGTCGTCGCGGCGAAAGCCACCGTCGAATATTCGGCGCCGTCGCTGTGGCGCCAGCTGTACAGGCCGTCGATACTGAAGGTCAGGCGATCGGTGATGTCCTGGTGTGCGGTGACGAGTCCGCTGAAATGCTTGTGCGCGTCGAGCAGCGTGTTGGGACCGATGACGTAGCGGGTATAGTCGCGCTGGTCCGATCGCACGGCGTTCTGCCGGTCATATTGCAGGGCGATCAGCGCGCCGCCGCTGCCCCAGCGGCCGCCGCCGACCACGCCATATTCCTGGAGGAATCCACCGCCGTCGGTGGAGGTGCCGAAGCGAAGCGAGGTGCTCACGCCCTCGAAGTCGCGCCGCAGGATGATGTTGGCGACTCCGCCGACGGCATCCGACCCATAGAGCGCGGAAGCGCCGTCGGGCATGACCTGGAGCTCCGCCACGGCATCGAGCGGTATCGCCGAGACGTCGACCGCCTGCGCGGTGCCGTCATAGGGAAGCCGGCGGCCGTTCAGCAGGGTGAGCGTCGCGTCCGGGCCGAGGCCGCGCAGGTTCAGCGCGGAGGAGCCGGACGCATTGGTGTTGGCAGCCGTGCCGGCCTGAAACCGCGCACCCGGGTTCTGCCCGCCATTATAGTTGCTGGGGATGTTGCGGATCACTTCGCCCAGGTCGCGCTGCCCGGCCTCCCGCATCTCGCGCTGGTCGATCCGGAGGACCGGCGAGGCGATAGGAGCCCCGGCGATGTGGGTGCCGGTGACGACGATCTCCTGCTCGGCCATCACGGCTTTCTCGAGATCCGGTTCGGCATCCTGCGCGGCGGCGGCGCTTGCCGTCGCGGCGACGACGATGAACACGCCGCGCGCGCTGCGGGAAACGCTCAGCCCCGATCCGCGGATCAGTGTCGCGATCGCCGCGTCGGCCGTGTAGGAGCCGCGCAGCGCATTGCTCCGCTTGCCGCGCACGACTTCGCCGCGGAACACGATCTGCTCGTGCGTCACGCCCGCCACGGTCTTGAGGGCGGCCTCCATGTCCTGTGCGGGAACGTCGAGCCTATAGCTGGCCTGTGCCTGTGCCGATGCCGGTGGAAGACAGATCGCAGCCACCGTCACGGCAGCCCCAATGCGAAGCAACGCCATCGATCCCCTCATCCCTGTTCCCCTGTATCGCTCCTCGTTCGCCGGGAGCTTCCGGGAAGAAAGACGCACGAGGTGCGATATCGCGAAATACCCCGGGGCCCGACTGGCCGCCCCTTCCTTCCGGGGCGCGGCGCTAGCGCCCGGGAGCGCGCAGGATCACGGTCTCGCCGCGACGGAGCTTCCGCAATCCGTAGAGCGTGACGACGCCATCGATGAAAGCCTCGGTATCGCCGGCGTTGAACGTGCCGCTTACCGGCAGCGCGGCGGTGACGGGGTCCTCGATCGCGAGGCTGGCGCCGGAATAGCGGTTGACCCGCTCCACTGCGACCCCCAGCGGCTCGTCCGAGAAGACGAGCTGCCCCTGCTCCCAGGCGGAACTGCGTGCCGTGTCCACCGTCTCGAGCCGCGCTGCCGCCGAAGCGCCGGTCGGCACGATCAGCGCGGTGCTCGGGGCGAGCATCCGGTCCGCCGGCGTCCGGCCATCGCCTTGCAGCACGACGTGCCGCGGCGCCTGATCGGCGGGCCCATCCTCGAGCACCGAGACCGAGCCCTGGTAAAGCACCACCCGCATCTCGGCCCGGAACAGCTCGACGCTGAACGCGGTTCCCGTCGCCACCACCATCCGGTCGCCGGCCGCAACCATGAAGGGCCGCCGCGGATCCTTGGCGACTTCGAACCGCGCCCGCCCGGCAAGCAGGCGCAGCGCACGGCGCTCGCCGTCATAGCGCACCTCGACGGCGCTCGCCGCGTCGAGGGAGAGCCGCGAGCCGTCGTCCAGCATGACCACGCGGCGCTCGCCGATCCCGGTCCGGAAGGTTTCGCCGCGCGGATAGAGATAGAAGGTGGCGACGATCAGCAGGAGGCAGGCGGCGAGCGCCCCAAGCGCGTGGCGCAGTTCCGGCCGCCAGCCGCGCGGCGAGTGCCGATCGGCCTGGCTGAGCGCCTGCAGCGCATCCGCGCGGGCCGCGACCAGTTCGGGGGCCTCCGCGGCCGCGCCCGCCATGCGCCAGGCCCGCTCGATGCTCGCAAGCGCCGCGCGATTGGCCGGATGCGCCTCCAGCCACAATTCGAGCTCGAGTTCCTCCTCCAGGTCGATCGGCCCTTCGTGGAACCGCATCAACCATGCCGCCGCCTGTTCGCGGGCCGCTTCGAGATCGCCGCCGCTCACCGGAACGCCTCCATGGAGGTAGCCAGCGCCTCCAGCGCGCGCTGGACATGGATCTCGACCATGCGAACCGACAGGCCAAAGCTCTCCGCGATCGTGCGCTTGTCGATATGCTCGATGCGATACAGCGTGAAAATCCTTCGCGTCTTCTCGGGCAGCTCGGCGATCGTGCGTGCGACGAGGTCGAGATTCTCCCGTCCTTCGGCAACGCGATGGGGATCGAGCGGATCGATGCCCAGAAAATCCTCGATCGCCCGGGCTTCCCGATAGCTGGTGCGCACGCGTTCGCGCCGCCCCTTGTCGCGCAGCAGGTTCGCCGCGATCCGGAAGACATAGGCATCCGCCATCGGGGCCTCGCGCTTCGGATCGCGCACGATGCGGAAGAAGACGTCCTGGGTCAGGTCCTCGGCTTCGGGCAGGGTTTGGACGCGCCGGGCGAAGAACGCGACCAGCGCCCGGCGCAAACGCCGGTCGTTCTCCGTCAGCTCCTGTCGCACGGCCTTGTTCAACGGCGTCACACCCTCCGACAGCATAACGCGCGGCGTTGCGGAATCCGAAACGGGAAATCGCGGCACTTCGGGAAATCGAAGCGCGAGCAGCGCCCTCCCCGCTCGCGCGCCGCCGCGGCGGCAGCGGGTCAGTCATAGAATTATTCTATATATTACAGCATTTTAATCCAAATCGAACAGCACCCTTGCCCCGGCCGATCCGCCGCGCTACACGCGCTCTCCGCACAGGGGCGTAGCTCAGCTGGTTAGAGCGTCGGTCTCCAAAACCGAAGGCCCTCGGTTCGAATCCGAGCGCCCCTGCCACTTCCGATCCGCCAAGCAATGTTCGTTCATCCCGGCGATGTGCGGGAAGCGCTCGAAGCTCCGGATGCCGACAGCGCGCTCGGTGCATCGACTGGACGCCAGCCGTCTCCATCAAAAAAGGGGCCAGCCAGGCGAACTGGCTGACCCCGATCCGGGAAGCGGAGGGAAGCTGGCCCGGAAGCGTCAGAAGGCCAGCCGCGCACCCAGGACGAACTGACGGCCGCTATGCGTGAGCACGTTGAGGCGATTGGTCGCGTCGACGAACTGGTCGTTCAGTGCGTCGGTAAGGTTGATCATCTCCAGGCTGACCTTGAACTTGTCGGTGATGTTGTACGAGACCTGCGCATCGATGTTGGTCGTCGCGTTGGTGCCGTTGTACGAATTGCCTTCCGTGCCCGGCACGGCGGTCAGATATTTGGAGCGATAGGCGACCGAACCGCGGATCGAGAATTTCCTGGTCTCGAAATAGAGCGTGCCGTTGGCGGCGTGCCTGGACAGGCCGAGCAGCGGCGCCTTCACCGTGGTCGAGCCGTTGGCCGAAGTCAGATATTCGATGTCCGAGCTGACATAGGTGTAGTTGGCCAGCACGCCGAAGTTGCTGAGGAAGCCCGGCAGGAAGCTGAAGGGCTGCTGCACATTGACTTCGAAGCCGCGCAGCAGGCCGCCCTTCGAATTGACCGGCTGGCTGACGATGAAGGCGTCGGTGGGGCTCGCGGTGGTGCCGTTGAGCAGCGAGGCGGGCAGGCCGAGGTCGCTGAACGGCACCGTGGTGCTCAGCGTCTGGACGAAGGTGCCGATATCCTTCTGGAACACCGACACGGCATAGATCGCGCCGCGCGTCGGATACCATTCGATCGAGGCGTCGAGATTGGTCGACTTGGTCGGCTTCAGGTCCGGGTTGCCCGAGCTGAAGGTGCGATTGCCGCCCGAGACGTTGAGGTTGCCGCCCGGGGTCAGCGAGCCGATGCCGGCGCGGGCGATCGTCTTGGCGGCGGCGAAGCGCACCATCAGATTGTCGCGCACATCGACGACGAGATTGGCGGACGGCAGCCAGTTCGCATAGCTGCGGTCCGCACCCACCAGGTTCACCGTGCTGCCCTGGCTGGCATAGCCGGTGGAGAATTGGTCGGTCTTCACATAGCGAAGGCCGGCGTCGCCGCGGATCGGGATGCCCGCATTGGCGAAGTTGAACTCCGCCATGCCCCAGGCGCCCAGATCTTCCTCGCGCACGGTGACGAACGAGCCGCGCGCGGTGGCGTTCTCGACTCCGCCGATGGCATAGGTCGGGTTGCTGTAGGTATTGAGATAGGCCTGGAAGGCCGCGAGATCCGGCACCACCCAGGAGGTGGGCGTGCCCGCGGGGACGTTCAGCCCGCGGCCGAAGCCCGAGAAGACCGTGGTCAGCGGGGCGAGCTGGGCCGCAGTGAGCGTGGTCACCACCGTCTCGCCCTGCAGGCGGCGCTGCTCGGTGGAGCTATAGTCGAACCGGCGCCAGTCGACACCCGCCTTGAGCTTCAGCTCGGGCGAAGTCGTCCATTCGAGGAAGCCCTTGGCGTTGGTGAAGCTGTTGTCGACGGTCTGCGGCCGGATGCGGACTTCCGAAGTGCCGTTGGTGAAGGCGAAGTTCGCCGCGCTGCTCACGTCCACGCCCGGCCGGATCGTGGGGAACCGCGTCGAGAAATCATAATAGAAGCCGTTGGTGTTCGCGGCGTCGATCGTCACGGTGGTCTGGATCGGGTTGCGGAACTGCGAGCTGGAATAGCCTACCACCGCGCCGAACTTCAGCGACTCGCCGATCTTCTGGTCGAGCGTGCCGGTGAGCTGGTAGAAATCGGTGACCAGCTTGTCGTAGCGCGCCTGGGTGCGCAGATCCACATTATCGAACGTGCCGCTGATGATGTTGCGATCGGCGTCGACAATGCCCGAACGGATGATCGTCTGCGGCTTGCCGGTGCCCGAGCGGCTGAAGCTGATCGCCTGGAACTGCGCTTCCTGGCGAGTGCCGTCGAGCCGCGAATAGAGGCCGTCGATCGAGACCAGCGTCTTCTCGGTCGGCTGGAACTGCACCCCCAGCGCCGCGCCCAGGCGCTTCTGCTCGATCGCATAGCTCACCAGGCCCGGGATGCGCGGGTGATAGAGCGCGGTAGCGGGATTGGCGTCGTTGATCTGGGCGATCGTCTTCCCGGCGATCGTCGAGGCGGCGTTGAACCCGCCGTTGAACCCGCCATAGGTCCAGCGCGTGATGTTCGCGCCCTCCTCGACCAGGGCGCGCTCCTCATAGGCGACCGAGAGCAGCACGCCGAAGCGCCCGTCCGCGGTGCTGGTGGTGAGCAGGGTCGAGACGCGTGGCTTGGCCTTGCGGGCAAGGTCGTTGTAGCTCGCCGCCGCCTGCACCACGGCGGTCGGCTTGCGATAGTCGAACGGGCGCGCGGTCTGGAGATCGACCGTGCCGCCGAGCGAGCCCTCCTCGACGTCCGCCGTGGCCGTCTTGCGCACCGCCAGGCTGTTGAACAGGTCCGACGAGAAGATGTTGAAGTCGAAGCCGCGACCGCGGTTCACGCCGCCCGAATTGTCGGTGCCGCCGGTGGTGCCGATCGCTTCCATGCCGTTGATGCGCACGCGGCTATATTCCGGGCCCAGGCCGCGGATGGAGATGTTGCGCCCTTCGCCGTTGACACGGCTGATGGCGACGCCCGGGATGCGCTGGAGCGATTCCGCGAGGTTGAGATCGGGGAACTCCGCGATGTCCTCGGCCTTGATCGCGTCGATCGTCGCGGTCTCGTTGCGCTTCAGGTTGAGCGCGCTGTTGAGGCTGGCGCGAAATCCCTTCACCACGATCTCGTTGCCCGCGCCTTCATCCTGGGCGGGCACCGACGCAGCCGAGCCGGCGGCGGCATCCTGCGCACGCGCATCGGCGGCCGCGAGGACGGCGGCCGCGCCGGACAAAGCGAGGACGGATTTCAGGATTCGGGTGCGGGACATCGCCTTCAGTCTCCCCATGAGATGCCGCTTCTTTGGCGAGCGGACTTGATTGCAGGCTGGTTAGCCGTGAAGGCGCGCGACAGGCCAACCTCAATCGAACATGGATCGATGCGCTTCTTGCACCGATCCGCCGAGCTTCGCGGCAAGGCGGCCATGATCAAGCCAAGCCGGGACTGGATCATTCCCGTTTTTGGCTTGGACCCGTCCCCTGCCGCCCGGTAGGCCTGCAACGCCGTCAACGCGCAGGCAACAAGCGCGCAGCGCGAAGGAGAGAGACTTGACCGAGGGCAGCCGGCCCACGCGCGTGCGCCATGCGATCATCGCACTGATCTTCCTGATCACCAGCGTGAACTATGCCGATCGCGCAACCTTCTCGATCGCGGGCAATGCGGCGGCGGGCGAACTGGGGCTCACCCCCGTGCAGACCGGCTATATCCTCTCGGCCTTCGCCTGGGCCTATGCGCTCTCGCAGATCCCGGGCGGGCTGCTGCTCGACAGGTTCGGCACCAAGCGCGTCTATGCCGCCGCGATCGCGCTCTGGTCGATCTTCACTGCCAGCCAGGGCCTTGCGGGGCTGATGCCGATCCTTTCCGCCACCGCGATGCTGTTCGCGCTGCGCTTCCTGGTCGGCCTGGCCGAGGCGCCGTCCTTCCCGGGCAACGCCCGGCTGGTCGCCGCCTGGTTCCCCGCCGCGGAACGCGGCACCGCCTCGGCGATCTTCAACTCGGCGCAATATTTCTCGATCGTCGCCTTCGTGCCGCTGATGGGCTGGCTGGCGCACAGTTTCGGCTGGCGCTCGGTGTTCTGGACGATGGGCGGGCTGGGCCTGCTCGCCACCCTCGCCTTTCTCCGCTTCATCCACAGCCCGGCCCGGCACCCCGCGATCAACCGGGCCGAGCTCGATCATATCGAGGCCGGCGGCGGGCTGATCCACATGGAGGACCAGGCCGGCGCCTCGGCCGCGTTCGATTGGGCCAATATCGGCAAGCTGATCGCCAACCGGATGATGCTGGGCATCTATCTGGGCCAATATTGCATCAACGTGCTCACCTATTTCTTCGTCACCTGGTTCCCGATCTACCTGGTGAAGGAGCGCGGGCTGAACATCATGCAGGCGGGCTTCGCCGCCGCGGCCCCCGCCCTGTTCGGCTTTGTCGGCGGACTGGCGGGCGGCTATATCTCCGATCGCATCCTGAAGCGCACCGGCTCGCTCGACTGGGCGCGCAAGGCGCCGCTCACTATCGGCATGCTGCTCGCCACGGCGATCATCGCCTGTGTGTGGGTGAAGGAAGAATGGCTGGTCGTCACGCTGATGTCCGTCGCCTTTTTCGGCAAGGGCGTCGCCTCGCTCGGCTGGGCGGTGATGGCGGATGTTGCGCCGAAGAAGCTCGCCGGTCTTTCGGGTGGCGTGTTCAACATGTTCGGCAATATCGCCGGCATCGTCACGCCGATCGTGGTGGGCTATATCGTCGCGGGCACCGGTTCCTTCGATCTCGCGCTGGTCTTTGTCGGGGCGCACTGCCTGCTGACGATCTTCGCCTTCCTCGTCATCGCCGGCCCGATCCGCCGGGTGGAGATCGCCGCATGACCGTCGACCGCCGCCAGTTCCTGCTCGGCAGCGCCGCCGGTGCGGTTGCCCTGCCCGCTGCCGCCCATGCCGCGCCGGCCCGGCTGGTCGCGAAGACGCGGATGGCGCCGCCCGACTGGGCGGTGATGCAGCGCCGGCTGCTCGCCCGCAACGCCGCCGCCTGCGAGGCCTTCTACGCCAAATATGTCGACGCGCGCGGCTGGCTGAAGGTGTTCGCGCGCTGGGGCGCCAATGACGGGCCCGACGACGCGGCCGAGGCGACCAACGACTGGCTGGTGCTGCACGCGCTCGGCGGATCGGACAAGATCCTGACGCTCGCCCGGCGCTTCTGGGAAGGGCATCTGAAGCAATATGCCGCCGCCCGGACGATGGACGTGCCGATCGCGCGGCAGGGCATGTATCATCGGGAATTCCCGGTCCAGATGGACTGGCAGCACAACAGCGAGGGGCTCACCAGCTTCAACGTGATGGGGCTCTCGATCCCCCGCGACCGCACGCTGCTGGCGCGCACGATGCGCTATGCCGATTTCTATACCGGCCGCGACCCGACGGTGCGGAACTACGATCCCGGGCGCCGGATCATCCGCAGCGTGATGAACGGCAGCCGCGGCCCGATGCTGCGCCAGGCGACGCCGCTCGACTGGGCGGGCGACCCGTTCGAGGCGGGCGAGCGCTTCCACATGGAGCATGGCGAGACGACCTATCAGCAGACGCTCGACCATTATGCCGAATATGGCGACGTGGTCGGCGACAATCCGCTCAACCTGCAGGCGACCACCCTCGGCCTCAACGCCTATGCGCTGGGCGGCGGCGAGCGCTATCGCCGCTGGGCGCTCGACTATCTCGACGCCTGGGTGGAACGGGCCAAGGCGAACAACGATATTTTGCCTAGTCATATTGGGTTGGACGGCAGCGTGGGCGCCAAATGGTGGCACGGCGTCTATGGCTGGGGCTTCTCGCCGATCGTGCCGCAGACCGGCAAGCGCGAGGATCGCAACCGCGTGCCCCGCTCGATCACGGCTTTCTTCAACGGCACGGTGCTGACCGGCGACCTCTCCTATGTGGAATTGTGGCGCCGCCAGAACGCGCGGATCAACGAGGCGGGCCGCCAGCGTGACGGCAAGTTCGAGGCGCCGACCATGTACGGCGCCCAGGGCTGGTATGGCTGGAAGCCCGGCCCCTATCGCAGCAACGGCTTCGAGATCTGGTATTTCACCCAGGACCCGAAGGACCGCGCGGCGGCCGGCGAGCATCCCTGGATATCGTTCCTCGAGGGCCGGAACCCCGGCTATCCGATCGCGGCGATGCAGGCGGATCTCGAGCGGATCGCCGCGCGCGAAAAGGCCCAGACGAACGACCCGACCACGCCCGATACGCGCCTCGCCGACTGGCCGCTGGACATCACGCCAGCGAGCATCACCAGCCTGATCCAGCTGATGACCGGCGGGCTGCACATCGCCCGCCCGCCCTGGTCGCCCACTTCGCCCAACCAGGGCGGCGTGCCGCTCCATTGCCGGCTGCGCTATTTCGACGTGGAGAAGCGCCGCGCCGGCGTGCCCCAGGATGTAGCGGCGCTGGTCCATGCGCTGGGGGATGCCTCGGCGGAGGTCACGCTGGTCAATCTCGGCAAGGCCCCCCGTACCCTGGTCGTGCAGGGCGGCGCCTGGGCCGAGCACCGGATCGAGAGCGTGACGCTCGACGGCGTCGAAATCCCGATCGGCCGGCCGGACTTCACGCTGCGGCTCGAGCCGGGCTGCGGCGCGCGGCTCAGGCTGGCGATGCGGCGCTTCGCCAACCGGCCGACACTGGCGTTTCCGTGGAGCCGGTGAGCGCTAGGCCGGAACATAGGTGAGCCGGATCACCTGCTCGCCGATGCGCTCGCTCGCCACCAGCCTAAGCGGCGGCCGGGGACCGGCGAAATAGGGCTTGCCGCCACCCAGCACGCCGGGATGCAGGTACATCCGATATTCGTCGACAAGGCCGAGCTGGGTGAGCGCATGCGCCAGTTCCGGGCCGGAGACTTCGATCACGCCTTCCTGCCGTGCCTTCAGTTCGCGCACCGCCGCTTCGAGATCCTCGCCGAGCAGCGTGGCATTGGGGCCGACGGACTCCAGGGTGCGCGACGCCACCCATTTCGGCATGTTCCGCCAGGCGGCGGCATAGTCGCGCCGGGGAGCATCCCATTCCGGATGCTCGTCGTCCCAATAGCGCATCACTTCGTACATGCGCCGCCCATAGATGCTGCCGGCCAGGCCTCGCACATCGTCGATGAAATGGCGGAAGAGCGCGGGATCGGGCGCGAACGCCAGATGATCGACATAGCCGTCGAGCGACTGGTTCAACGCGTAGACCAGCTTCGCCATGCGCGACCTCCCTGCCGATCAGCTATCTTCGCGCCTGACACGCGTGATCGTGAATGCCGCGCCCATGCAACCCAGAACGATCACCGCCGCCATCCACCGATAGGGGTCGGGGTTGACGGACGTCAGAGCGAAATTGAAAAGCACATACGCCATCGCGCCGGCCAACAGACAAAGGAGCGATTTGATCATCCCGCGCATGGGCCAAGCCTAGCCGCACATAATTGCAGGTTCAATCCTCGGTCCCGAAGGCTAGCCGCCCGGCTTGATGTAAGGCGCGACCGACCAGAGCAGCCGCTCCTCTCGCCGGGGATCATCCACCACCCGGGTATCGCTGTCGAATAGCATCGTGGCCCGGCTGCCGAGATCGAAGCGCGGCCAGGCGGGCACGCTCGCGCAGTTCGGATCGCCGGTGCGGGCAAAGGCGATGAAGGCGTCCGCCATCCGTCCGGCCAGCCGCCGCGCCTCGGGCCCGTCGCCGGTGCGGGCCCCCTTCGCACCGGTATTGTCGAACACCAACGGGATATCGAGCGTGTGGAAAGCGCCGAGCACGCCCCCCGCCTCGGGCGCAGGGAAATCGAGCTGGTACATCCAGGTCGGCGCCCCGATCCGCGCGCGTTCCTCCGCCTGGATCAGGTGGCCGGGCCAGGAGCGTCCCGCCGTGCTCGCCGCCAGCAGGATCTGGCCGGGAGTCTTCGCCGGATAGATCTCCCGATAGCGCCTCACCACCCAATCGGGCGCGACATCCTTGGTGACCTGGGCCGCGACCCGCTCGGCCAGATTGTCCCAGCTCGTGTCGCCACGCCTGAGGATGTCGCCGATCCAGAGGCCGGTCTCGTCCCGCGTGTTGCCGACGATCAACGGGATATGCGCCGCCTCGCGCGGAGCGTCGGGAACGAAGGGATGGCGCGGCAGCACGCCGTGATCGAGCGTCGAGACGAAGCTGATCTCGCCCTTTCCCTCCAGCGGATCGGTCATCCCCATCGCCTCGACCAGCCGCTCGACGGGCAGCGCCGCGAGTGCGGCGACATCGACTGCGCCGGCCCTGGCCATCCAGGCCCTGGCGCGGGCCGTGGCATGCATCGGGCCCGCGGCGGTGACGTGCTGGCCGCTCATCGTCGCGGCGCGGTGGAAGAGCGGGCGCGCCTCGGGCATCGCCATCAGGGTCACCACCTTGGCGCCGCCGCCCGACTGGCCGAAGATCGTCACGCGCGAGGGGTCGCCGCCGAAGCCGGGGATGTTGTCGCGCACCCATTGCAGCGCCAGCACGATGTCGAGATTGCCGACATTGCCCGATTCCGCCGGCCCGCCGAGCTGGGCGAGATAGGCATAGCCGAGCGCCGCCAGCCGGTGGTTGAGCGTCACCACCACCATATCGCCGCGGCGGACGAGGCGGCCGCCATCATAGAGCGGGTCGGAACCCGAGCCGTGCGCGTGCGCGCCGCCATGGAGGTAGACCATCACCGGGCGCTTCCCGGCATCGAGCGCGGGGGTCCAGATGTTGAGGAACAGGCAATCCTCGCCGGTCGGCTCGTCCGCCCTGGTCTGCGGCGCGGCGCGGCCATAGCGCGTGGCATCGGCGATGCCCTGCCATGGCTGTGGCGGGAGCGCGCGGCGGAAGCGGCGGGCATGGGTATCCGCGCCGTAGCGAACGCCCTTGAAGACGAGCACGCCCTGTTCGCGCACGCCCCGCACCCGGCCATGGCGAGTGGTCGCGATCGGATCGCCGGGCGCCCTGGCCAGCGCCGCGCCGGCGGGGAGCAGCATCGCGCCGCCGATCACTGCGCGCCGGTCGATCACGCGCTCGCCGTCTGCGCGCAGAGCTGCCGCATCGGCTCGAGCGCGGGATTGGCGTTGTCGCGGCGCCAGGCCATGTGGAGTTCGACGGGGTTCTCCGGCTCGGTCCGCAGCGCGCGGAACTGCACGTCCATCAGGTGCAGGCCCGATGCCGATTGCGGCACCAGCGCCGCCGCGAGACCGGCATGGACCAGGCCGAGCATCGAATGGATCTGGGTGACGTGCTGCACATGGAGCGGCGAGACGCCGGCATCGTCGAACAGCCGCACCAGCATGTCGTGGAAATAGCCCGCGCCCTGCCGGGCATACATGATCAGCGGCTCGTTATCGAAATCGGCCAGTTCGAAGGCGGGACGGGACTGGCGCGGATCGCCGGGCGGCAGCGCCACCACCAGCGGCTCGCGCAGCACGCACAGCGTGTCGAACTCGTGCCTGTCGACCGGCGGGCGGACGAAACCGATATCGATCAGTCCGGTAAGCAGCGCATCGACCTGGTCGCCGCTCACCATCTCGTGGAGATCGAGATCGATATTGGGCAGGCTGGCGCGCGCATTGGCGACGATATGCGGGACCAGCCCATAGCCGGAGACGGCGGTGAAGCCGATCGCGACCTTGCCGGCATCGCCCTGCGCGACGCGCCGGGCCGAGAGCGACGCGCTTTCGGCGAGCCGCACGATGCGCCGGGCCTCGATCAGGAAGACCTGGCCGGCCGGGGTGAGGCTCACCTGGCGGCTGGTCCGCTCGAGCAGCAGGACGCCCAGGATCCGCTCGAGCAGCTGGATCTGCCGGCTGAGCGGCGACTGGGTCATGTTCAGCCGCTGCGCGGCGCGGCCGAAATGGAGTTCCTCGGCCGCGGCGACGAAGCAGCGGAGCTGGCTGAGCTCGAACATGCCCGGGGTCTATCGCACCTCCGTGCGCCCTGTCACGCCGCGTGGGCGACGGACTTGGCGGAGACGCCCTCGACCAGCGCGCGCAGCGCGTCATGCTCGGCGACGGTGAGATCGGTGAGCGGAGTGCGCACCGGCCCGGCGTCGCGCCCGACCACGCGCATGCCCGCCTTGACGATCGACACCGCATAGCCGCGGCCGCGGTTCCGCAGCGCGATATAGGGCAGCACGAACGCCTTGAGCCGCGCGATCACCTCGTCCTGCCGGCCGGCGCGGACGGCGCGATAGAAGTCCAGCGCCCATTCCGGCATGAAGTTGAAGATCGCCGAGGAATAGGTGGTCACGCCCATGGTGAGATAGGGCGTGGCATAGGTCTCGGCCGTCGGGAGGCCGCCGATATAGGTGAGCCGATCCCCCATCCGCGCGAAGATGCGCGTCATCAGCTCGATATCGCCCACTCCGTCCTTGAAGCCGACCAGGTTCGGATTGCGCTCGCACAGGCCGGCCAGCGTCTCGTCGTTCACCACCGCATTGTCGCGATTGTAGACGATCACGCCCAGGCCGGTGGCGCGGCACACCGCCTCGATATGCGCAGCCAGGCCTTCCTGGCTCGACCCCACCAGATAGGGCGGCAGCAGCAACAGGCCGTCCGCGCCCGCCTTTTCCGCACCCCGGGCGATCTCGGTGGCGATGGCGGTGCCATAGCCGCAACCGGAAATCACCGGCAGCCTGCCCGCCGCCTCGGCCACTGCCGCGGCGACGACGGTGACCACTTCGGCGGGCGTGAGCGAGAAGAATTCGCCGGTGCCGCCCGCGGCGAACAGGCCCGACAGTTCGTGCGACAGCATCCATGCGCAATGCTCGCGATAGGCATGCTCGGCAAAGGCGCCGTCGGCATCGAAATGCGTGACCGGAAAGGACAGGAGGCCGCCGCCAAGGCTGCGCGCCATTTCAACCGGATTCCAGCTCGTCACGATCGTCTCCTGGTCGCCGCCCGTCGTTCGGGGGGTCTTGGTTCGATCGCTAGCTATTGGGTCCGCGACATGCCGTCCAAACCAAAGCCGCGATGGATCGATGCAAGACTTGGCTCGATCCATCGCCGGCCGGAGCCGGCCCGGCATCCCTTCACCGCGCGGCGACCCTGGGTGCCGGCGTGTCCGAAGCGGAAAGTTCCGGATCGGGCGCGACGCTGGCGCGGGCGGCCGAACGGCGGGCGTTGACGGAGATGGGAACGACCTCCGCGACGACGACGGGGGAGGTCGCGCGGCGGCCCAAGCGCTTGCGGCGCAGCCGCCGCAGCGGTGCCGCCGCACGCTCGATGAGCGCATCCACGATCCCCTCGCCCCTGGTTTGCTCGAGATGGATCAGCCCGGCGGCGGCAGCTATCCACAGGCCCAGGCTCAGTGCCTCGGCCAAGAGGATATGCGCGGCGCAATTGGCTTCGATCCATGCCGCCAGCTTCAGATGCAGCACGACCAGCACGATCGAGACGAGGATTCCGACCGCGCTTTCCTTGCGCCGGGGCGGTTTGCCGAGCGGAACCGCGAACCAGGGAATGAGCAGGCAGAACAGCACGCTGTCCACCCGCATCACCAGCGAAGTCAGCGCATATTGGCGCTCCGCGGGCGTTCCGTTGCGCGCCTTCTCCAGCAGGGCCGGGCCCGAAAGCAGGTCGAACCGGTGCATCGCGTCGTTGTCGGCCATGCCGCTTGCGGGCGGCTGGCCGGAAAAATCCATCCGATTGAAGCGCACCGCGCGAACCTGGCCTGCCTCCGCACCGATCACGCCGACACCGTCGCGAAGCCGCAGTCGCACGCCGCCGCTCGGCGAGAAGCCGATATCGGCACGCGGCGCGCTGAAACTGTCCTGGCCGCGGCGCACGACGACGTCTTCGAGATGGCGCTCGCCGCCCTTCCCAATTCCGCCGACGAAGATCGTGGTCGAAGCATCGAGCTCGATCGGCTGGCCGACCGGCAGGGGCAGGCCATGCTCCCCGGCCTGCAGTTCGCGGTAGATGCCGTC
Organism: Sphingomonas sp. IBVSS2; assembly: GCF_002127225.1. Taxonomy (GTDB): domain Bacteria; phylum Pseudomonadota; class Alphaproteobacteria; order Sphingomonadales; family Sphingomonadaceae; genus Sphingomonas. The sequence continues at coordinate 254,740 of NZ_NFUR01000004.1, read as the reverse complement.
GAGCGCCCGTTCGCCGGCGGGCCGCAGCGCGAACCCGATCGCGAGCTGTGCGCCCGCGACGAGCACGGCGAAGGCGAGCGGAACCGCCATGATGCGCAGGCGGCTCATGCCCGCGGCGGCGGCGATCTGCCACTCGCCACGCAGGATCATCTGCCGCACCGCCATCGCCGAGGCCAGCATCAGTGCAACGGGCACCGCGGCGTTCAGATGCTCGGGGACCTGCGCGACGCTGAACCGGACCAGCAGCGCCATCGCGTCGCTGCTCTTCTCCACTTCCGCGAGCAGGCGGCGCAGGTTTTCCAGGGCCAGGATCGCCGGGATGATCGAAACGATCACGGCGAACCGGACCGCGATCTTCGCGCCCCAGTATCGATCGAAGATGCCGCCGATCACGTCAGCTACGGGGCGAAAAGCCGAAGCCGCGCAGATATTGCATCTGAACGCTCACGGTCGTGATCCCGGCGCCGGCGACCACCCTGGCCTGCTCGACGGACGGCTTGCTGCGCACCAATGCCCGGTTCGCGGGTATGCCGGCACCGTCGCTCCAGAACGAGAATTTGTCGCGCCCTATGCGGTTGTGCCGGAGCAGCACCGCATAGGTTCCCGGCTGCGGGACGCGCACGCAGATCGCCACATCGCCCGCGGCGGGCAACCGCGAACGGGTGCGGCGGAAGACCTTTCCCTCGGCGACCAGATCGGTGTCGGAGCGCAGATAATCGGTGTCGTTCGCCGGATAGAGTTCGAGCCAGAGCTCGCCGCTGCGATCCTTCAGGCCCTGGACATTGACCTGGATGGCCGGTCCGCGGCCGTTGCGGCAAGACTCCGAATCTTCGCCGATCTGCGCGCTCGCCGCCGGCGCCAGGGCGATCGCGGCCCAGGCAAACGCCCAGGCAATACCAATCCGCATGCAGAGCATTCCCCGCCATCCCCCATGATGTTTCGGGGGTCAGACGACGCGGCGCGGGGCGACTCTCACTTCCGCCCGCGAAAAATCCTCATCGGCGTGGCGGCAAGCCGCGGCGGACATAGACGAGGAGACGCTCGTCCTCGCGCGGCTGCGATAGCGCGAGCACATAATCGCGCCGCAACGCCGCATCGATCACGGCCTTGCTATCCTCGTTCCAGGGCGAGAGCGGCGCATCGAGCGTGACGATCACCGGCGGCCGCCCGGCGAGGATCCGCCGGACCTCGGCCGCCTCGTCGGTTCCGGTCGCGCCCTGCTCGGCGGCATAGGCCAGGGTGGAGGGAAAGGCATATCGCGTGGGAACACAGGCGTGCGCGAGGACATACAGCGCCGAATCCCCGGCGAAGACATAGGGGCAGCCGGCACGCGAATGCGCCTCGATCTCTCGCGCCGCAGCGTAGATGCCCACGCGATAGTCGCGCTCGGTCGATAGATGGAAAGCGACCAGCGCGAGTGCGGCGACGGCCATGAAGCCCTGCACGAGCCGCGACGCGCCCAGCGCAAGACCGGCGATCATCGCCAGCGGCGCGAGCAGCGGCAACGCATAGTGATCGAAGAACGCGCCGATCATCGCAAAGGCGATCAGCGCGGCCGCCAGCCAGGCGACGCAGACCGCCAGTTCCTCGCGCCGGTCCGAGAAGCGGCGGGCGAGGATGGCGGCCAGGAGGAAGGGCGAAAGCTGCGCCGCCGTTCCCGCGAGCCGCGCGGCGATCTTGCTGGCGGGATAGCCTTTGCGCAGGGCGATCGAGGCGAAATTGGAGAACCAGAAAGTGTCGAACGCCGCCGGGCCCAGCGCCTCGAAATAGAGGATCGCGGCCAGTGTCGGCGCGATCCCGAGCGCGCCCCACAGGATGCCGGCGCCGAGGACGAGGGCAACCCGGGCACCGGCCCGGTGCAGATACCAGAGATGGACGAGCCCGAAGAACGCCCCCTCCACCAGCGGCGTATATTTGATCTGGATGGCGAGGCCGGCGAGCAGGCATGCGACGGCACCGCTGACGATTATCGCGCCGACTTCCCGGCGCCGTGCCCGCTCGGGCAGGCACAGGGCCAGATATCCGCCCGCCGCCATCAGCAGATTGTAATAGACCGGCGTCTGGCCGCCGCGCCCACTCAGGAAGGACAGCCACAGCACATAGGCACAGGCGGCAAGCAGTGCGCCGAGCGGACGCGCACCCAGGCGCCGCGCACCGAGCGCCACGAGCAAGCCGGTCAACGCCGCGCACAGGGTAGCGACCAGCTGATAGGCAAGCACGCCGTCGCCAGGCAGCAGCCGCATGCCGGCGAACAGGAGGAACAGCCCGACCGGCTTGCGGTCCCATATGTCGAGATAGGGTAGCGCCCCATGCAGCATCCGGTCGCCGACGAGCAGATAATATTGCTCGTCGACATGGATCGCCGGATTGCCGAAGTCGCGCCAGCGCACCGCCACCGCGAACATCAGCAGAATCAGGAACCACGCCGCGTTACGGCGCGCCTGCACCCTCGTCATCCCCCTCGCCTTTCCCGGTTCGACCCCGCCGGATCCTATGAGGTTCGGCCTGCCTCGTCATGGAAACTATTTTCCGGAGGCCATGTGGGGATCGCCTCTCACGGTGTCGTCAGGGCGATATCGGGGAGAGCGAATGCGGCACCGGGCGAGGAAATCCGCCGCCGCACGCGATCTCTCCAGGGTGCCGGGGGTGGGGACGGAATATGTACGTCGATCTGGAACGCGCGTCACCGCCATCGATGCGCCGCACAGCGGAAAATGCGGTCGCGGACTGGACGGTGATCATTCCCTTCTTCAACGAGCGGGAGCTCCTGCCCGGCACGATCGCCAGCCTCGCGCGGCAGATCGTGCCCTTCCGGCTGATCCTGGTCGACAATGGCTCGACCGACGGCAGCGCTGAGGTGGCGGAAGCGGCGGCGCGCAGCCACGGCCTCGACCACATGCTGGTCACCGAGCGCACGCCCGGCAAGGTCTCGGCGCTGCGTGCCGGGTTCCGCTGGTCGCGCACCCGCTGGACCGCGACCTGCGACGCCGACACGCTCTATCCGCCGCACTATCTCGCGACTGCCGAGGAGTTGCTGTCGCGGCGCAATTGCGTGACCGCAGGGGCCTATTTCGTCGATCCGGGCGCGAGCGCGGACGACCGCGCGACGCGGGCCGGGACGATCCGCATGGCGGCGCGCCTGCTGCCGCGCCAGTCGCATACCGGCGGCGCCGGCCAGGCCTTCTGCACCGCGACGCTGCGCGCCGTGGGCGGCTTCGATCCCGATCGCTGGAACTTCGTGCTGGAGGATCACGAAGTGATCCATCGCATGATGCGCAAGGGCACGATGCTCTATTCCGAGGCATTGTGGTGCATGCCCTCGCCCCGCGAGCGGGATCGCCACTCGATCCGCTGGAACCTGTTCGAGCGGCTCGTCTATTCCGCCGCCGCGCCCTGGGCCGGCGACTGGTTCTTCTATTCCTTCCTTTCACGGCGGCTGCGCCGGCGCCGGCTGCTCAGCCAGTGCATCCGCGAACGCCAGTTCCAGCAGATCGAGGAGACCGAGCTTGTCCCGACTCATTCTGTGCGCTGACGATTTCGCCTATTCGCGGGGGGTGAGCGAGACCATCGTCGACCTCGCCAGGGCGGGCAAGCTCAACGCCATCAGCTGCATGACCGGCATGCCCGGCTGGCACGAGGACAGCCTGCTGCTCCGGACGGTGCCGCCCCATGTCCAGATCGGCCTGCACCTCACGCTGACCGGCGAGCGGCCGCTCACGCCCATGCCGGAACTCGCGCCGCGCGGCGTGCTGCCCGACATCAACACGCTTCAGCGCAGGGCGGCGCGCTGGAACCTGCCGTTCGGCGAGATCGCCGACGAGATCCGGGCGCAGTTCGCCGCGTTCGTCCAGGCGATGGGCCGCGCGCCCGATTTCGTCGACGGCCACCAGCATGCGCATGCCCTGCCCGGCATCCGCGAGATCGTGCTCGCCGAAGTCGCCTGCCGCGCGCCCCAGAGCTGGGTCCGCGCCTGTTCGGATCGGCTCTCCGCGATGGTGCAGCGCCCCTTCCTGGGCAAGGCGATCGGCAGCAGCTTCCACACGCGCGGCTTTCGCCGCGCCGCCGCGGCCTATGGCATCGCGACCAATGACAGCTTTGGCGGCCATTATGATTTCGCCCGGGACTATGCCGGGATCTTCCACCGTTTCCTGCGCGGCGGACGCGGCATGCACCTGGTGATGTGCCACCCCGGCGCCGGGGCGCGCGAGGATGACACGATCGCCGGCGCGCGGTGCCGTGAAGCGGAGACCTTGATCAAACTCCCGATCGCCGACATGGCTGCGCGCGCCGGGATGGCGTTCCCCGGACGAGCGGAGGGTCTGCGCGGAAGTGTCGCAAGAAGATCTGAAGGCCATTTTCATTGCGCAGCGGCCCATGTTGCGGCGGCTTCTGGCCGCGCGGCTGGGTAGCCGTGACGATGCCGAAGACGCGCTCCAGGACCTATGGTTGAAGCTCGACCATGTTCAGGCGCCGATCGCGCAGCCCGCGGCCTTCCTCTATCGGATGGCCGCGAACCACGCGACGGATCGCCGCATAGCGGCCTCGCGGCGCGTGGCGCGCGACGGCGCGTGGCTGGCGGTGCAGCCTCCGCCCGCTGCGGTGGCGGACCCGGAAGGGGCGATCGCCGCGGCGGACGATCGGCGGGCGCTGGAACGGGCGATCGCCGCTATGCCCGAGCGCATGGCGACGGCGCTGCGCATGTTCAGGCTGGAGGAGCAGCCGCAACGGGCGGTCGCGGAGCATCTGGGCATCAGCGTGAGCGGCGTCGAGAAGCTGCTGGCGCGCGCCTATCGCAAGATTCACGATTCGCTGTCGGAGCCCGATGCCTCGGGCGAGACGAAAGGGGGCAGCAATGACGGCTGACCGAGTGAGCATCGTCGACCAGGCGATCGCCTGGCATCTGCGGCTCGCCGAGGCGGACGAAACCGGCTGGGCGGCGTTCGTCGCCTGGCTCGAGGCGGACCCCGCGCATGCCGAAGCCTATGACCGCCTGGCGGCCGGCGACCGGCTGCTGGACGCGGCGGCATTCTCGGCACCACCCGAGCCCGTTGCCGACAACGACAACCCGGCCGGGCCACGCCGCTGGTGGTGGGCGCTCGGTGCGGGCGGGGCCGTCGCCGCCGCCCTTTCGGTGGTGGCGCTCCAGCCGGGCCTGCTCAAGCCGCCGGCAAGTGCCTATGTCGTCGCCACGGCGAACGGCGAGCGCAAGACGGTGACGCTCGGGGACGGCACCCGGATCGAACTCGGCGGCGGCACCGCGATCAGGCTCGACCGCGCCGACGATCGCGTGGCGTCGCTCGAGCGCGGCGAAGCGGTGTTCCATGTGCGCCATGACGCGGCGCGGCCGTTCACGGTCAACGCCGGCGGCGTCGCGGTACGCGATCTCGGCACGGTGTTCGATCTCGCCGTGGCCGACAGGCGGGTCCATGTCGCCGTGGCCGAGGGTTCGGTCATGGTCGCGCCGGAACGCGAGGCACTGCGCCTCGGCGCCGGCGATGCGGTGGCGCTCGACAGGGGCAGCGGCAGAATCACCCGCTCGCGCCTGGCGCCGGAGCTGGTGGGCGGATGGCGCACGGGCAGCCTGTCGTTCGACGACGCGCGGGTGGGCGACGTCGCGGCCGCGCTGACGCGCCTCTACGGTACCGAATTGGCACTTGCCCCGAACTTGTCCAACAAACCCTTTACGGGCATGGTCCGCTTCACCGGAGCTGCCGATCGCGACGTACCGCATCTGGCCGAACTGATCAGGGCAACGTCGCGACGTGAGGGCAATCGCTGGATATTGTCGGAGGCGCCATAGAGCCGTGGCATGGGCGCCGGCGCTCGCGCTGCTGCTGGCGCTGCCGTCCTCGCCCGCACGCGCGCAGCGGACCACGCTGTCAATACCGGCGACGACGCTCGACCAGGCATTGCTGATGCTTTCGCGCCAGACCGGCGTGGAGATCATCAGCACCGAAGCCGGGCTTTCACACGTGCGGACCGTCGCGGTCAGCGGCGTCCCCGATCTGGCCACCGCGCTTTCCCGCCTGCTCGCGGGCACCGGCTACAAGGCCGAGCGCGCAAGCCATGGGTACCGCGTCGTGCGTGCGCGAAGCGCTTCCGCTCCCGCGCCGTCGCGGCCGAAGCAGCGGCCGAAGCCGGCTCCGGCACCCACCACGGAACCCGCGGGGTCCGACGAGATCGTGGTCGAGGCGAACAAGCAGCGCGTGCCCCTGCTGCGCTATCCGGGCAGCCTGACCACACTGCGCGGCAGCGAGATACCGGCCCCCTCGGGAAACAGCCTGTCGGACATCGCCGCTTCCACCCCCATCCTGCAGAGCACCCTGCTCGGCCCCGGCCGCAACAAGGTCTTCATCCGGGGCGTGGCCGACAGCAGCTTCAACGGCAGCACCCAATCGCCGACCAGCGTCTATTTCGACGACGTCCAGCTGAACTATTCCGGCCCGGACGCCGGACTGCGACTCTACGACATGCACAGCATCGATGTGCTCGAGGGGCCGCAGGGGACGCTTTATGGCTCGGGAGCGATCGGCGGCGTGATCCGGCTGACCTCCAATCCGGCCAGCGTGACCGACACGTCCGCGTCGATGATCGGCGGCGTGACCGCCACCGACCATAGCGAGCCCGGGTTCGATCTGGCCGGGATCGTCAACGTGCCCGTGATACGCGACAGCCTGGGCCTGCGCGCCGTCGCCTATCGGGTGCGCGACGGCGGCTATATCGACGACGTCAAGCGGAACCTGCACGACACCAATCGCATCGACACCGTCGGCGGGCGACTGGCCTTGCGCCTGGATCCCGGCAATGGCTGGCGAGTGGAGGCGAGCGGTGCGGTCCAGTCGATCGACATGCGCGACGGCCAGTATTCGGACGTCGCGGGCAAGCCGCTGGTCCGCTACTCACGCCTGGCGCAGCCCTTCCACAGCGCGCTCTGGTTCGGGCGAGTCGTCGCCTCGAAGGATTGGGACAGCGGACTGCGCCTGATCATCGCGAACGGAATCGTCGCGCAGCATTCGGTCGAGCAGTTCGACGCGTCGCCGCGTGGATCGGGGCCCACCACCCAGTATCGCGCCGACCGCGACAAGTTGCTCGTCAGCCACGAAACCCGCCTGTCGCGTTCGCTCGGCAACGGCAATTCCTGGGTGGCTGGCTTCACGCTGGTCAGCGATCGCGACATCCTCTCGCGCGCACTCGAGATCTCGGCCACCGACCGGTCGCTGATCGGCGTCACCAACGTGTCGCGGGCGGCCTCTCTGTTCGGGGAAGCGAGCTTCGCGGTTTTCGACGATATCTCCCTCACCCTGGGCGCACGCGCCACCATGGGACGGAATGACGGCGAGCCCTCCAGCACGCCGCGCGGCGGCAGCTTCACCAAGGGGCGTTCGACGCACCGGGTCGATCCCACCCTTGCCTTCTCCTGGCGGCTGGCTCCCACATTGGCATTGTTCGGCCGCTTCCAGACGAGCTACCGCACCGGCGGCCTTGCCGTCGCGGCAGGCACCGGCCGAGTCGCGGATTATCTCTCCGACGTCATCCAGGTGGGCGAAATCGGCATTCGCAAGCTGCGCGCCGGCCCGACCGGCCTCGCCTTCTCGCTGGACCTGTCGACCGCGCATTGGAGCAATATCCAGGCCGATCTGATCACCCCGCGCGGCCAGCCCTATACGGCGAATATCGGCGACGCCCGGATCCGCGCCATCGAAGCCAATTTCGATTGGGTGCCGGTCAGCGGCCTCCATGCCGGCGGATCGATATTCTTCACCGCCAACCGGGTCATCGGGCCGATCGCCAACGCCTCGAAGCGCGACAATCGCCGCCTTCCGGAGACACCCCCGCTCGCCGCCGTCGCCAGCCTTTCCTACAGCGCACCGACGCGCCGCTTCGCACCGCGCTTCGGCGTGACCGCCAACTATGTCGGGCGCTCGGTGCTGGGCACGGGCGATTTCCTCGACATCAGCCAGGGCCGCTACTGGGTCGTCGGGGCGTCGGCAGGCGCGCGCATCGGCCGCATCGAATTGTCGCTGGACATCGACAATCTCCTGAATGCCACTGCCAATCGGTTCGCCTTCGGCAACCCCTTCACGCTCGTCGTGCGCGATCAGGCGACGCCGCTGCGGCCGCGCAGCGCAAGGCTTGGCATGACCGTCAATTGGTGAGACGGACGATCGCATGACGGACATCGCCCCAACGACCGGAGATCCCGCACCCGATCCGGCGCACCCGCGGCGCCAGCGCGTGCTGCGCTGGCTCGGCATCGCACTGTCGATCGTGACGCTGGGCGCAATCGTGTTCGCCGTCCGCGGGCTCGATTTCGCCGATCTGCTGCGATCCACGCCCGGCGACCCGCTGTTCTGGATCGCCTTCATTGCCTCCTACCTCCTCGTCCCCGGCGTGGAGTGGCTGATCTATCGCGAGCTCTGGCGCCTCCCGCCGAGCGGCATGCTGCCGTTGCTGCGCAAGCAGATCGCGAACGAGCTGCTGCTCGGCTATTCGGGCGACGCGCAACTCTATCTATGGGTCCGCCAGCATGGGGGCGGCGCGAATGCCGCCGCCGCGGTCAAGGACGTGGCCATTCTCTCCGCCGCCGCCGGAAACGTCGCGACACTGGCGATGATGGCGGCCACGGCCCCGATGCTCTGGTCGCTGATCGATGCCGGCTGGCTGCGGGCATTGGGCATATCCATCGGGCTGGTGACGTTCATGTCGCTGGCGATCTTTCTGTTCCGCAATGCGCTGTTCGGCCTGTCGCGCCGGGAGCTCTGGCGAATCTTCGCCGCCCATCTGCTGCGGCTGCTCTTCTCGATCCTGCTGCTCGCGGTGATGTGGCACGTGCTCGTCCCGCAGGCGACGGTGGCCTGGCTACTGCTGCTCGCGACGATCCGCCTGATGCTCTCGCGCCTGCCGCTCTTCCCGAACAAGGACGCGCTGTTCGCCGGCGCGACGATATTCGCGCTGGGGGCCGGATCGGATACCTCCCGCGCGATCGCGCTGGTGGCGGCACTCACCATTGCCGCGCACATCGCCTTGCTGCCGCTGACCTATCTGCCCATGCTGCGAAGCTGGCTGCCCGGAGCCAATCGCGCCGGAAGCATGAAGGATCGGCCCGCGATCGAGCCGGAATAGGACGGCGGAACCTTCAGAAGCGCGCGTCGAAGCCCAGGCGGATGGTCCGCGGCCGCAGCGGAGTCATCTGATTGCGCTGGGCCAGGCCGAACGGGTTGCCGAAGGCGAAGCTGTTGCCACGGACATCGCCGAGGTTGGTGACGTCCAGCGAAATGCCGAACCTGCCAAAGCCCAATCGGCTGCCGATGTCGCCGACGGAATAATTCCCCTGCGGGATAGCGAGCAGCGGCCCGACGCCCAGTCGCGACGCCCCGACATGGCGCAGGGAGGCCTCGCCGCTGAGCGTGATGCCCGATGCGATCTCGCGCCGCCAGGCGGCAACGGCGCGCGCGCCGTTGCGCGCCACGTTCGGCAGGGTCCGCTCACCCGGCGCAACATATTCCGGCGCGGGCGCGTAGAGATCGCTGTTGTTCAGGAAGGCCGATGCGGTGATCGTCAGCTCCGGCGACGCACGCCATATGATATCGCCGTCCAGGCCATAGATCCTCCCGCTGCCGATATTGGCGGTATAGGGAAGGCCCGAACGGTCGATGAGGTCGGCCTGGATGTTGTTCCAGTCGGCATAGAACAAGGCGGCGCGGATCGACAGGCGGTCCCGCTCCTGGTTGCCCAGGCGAATGCCGAACTCGCTCATGATCAGGTCGTCGGTCGCGAACTTCCGGGATTCCAGCGCGGATCCGGACGGTGCCACGGCCAGGCCGCCGGCGCGATAGCCCTGCTGATAATGGAGGAAGGCCGAGAACTTCCCGCTCGGGTGCCAGTCCAGTGCCACGGTCGGCGAGAAGCGCAGCTCGTTGATGAACGGCTCCTTCGACTTCTCCACCGGGCTGTCGAGCAGGTTGCCGACGCTGCGCGCGAACGTGACGCGGCCGCCGATCGTGCCGGTGAGGTGACGGAACAACGGCCTCGAGAGCTGGCCGAAGATGGCCGCCTCCGCCTGCCGGTTGACGACGCCCGCGATCCGTGCGGGCGCCTCGGGAGGCCCGAGCGAACGGGACGATGCGCTGATGTTGTAGATGCTCGAAAGGCCCACCACCCAGGGGTAGCGTCCGCCGCCGCCGGACAGCCGCGTTTCCTGGTTGAGGAGCGTGATATTGTTGTTTTCCTCGTATCGCGCGGCCGCACCGGAGCCGTCATGGCCCGTCGCGTCGAAAATGGTCCGCAGGTCGTGGCGCACGATCGACGTGGTCGTAACCAGTTCGGCGCGCCCGAGCCGCCGCCGCGCGGTGAGATAGGCCAGGTAATAGGTATTCATGAAAGGCTGCGCGATCGCGTTGTCCCGGGTCAGCGGCGGATCGCCGCGCACCGTATACTGCCCGTCCTGGGTGGACGTGTTGTGGGTGGCGGTGCCGAAATCGACGGTGAATCCCCACAGGTCCTCGACCCGCCAGGCCATGCGCTGGCCATAGCTGGTCGTATTGTTGATGTTCCGCCGCTTGCGCGAAGGCGCATCGATATACCCCGCCTCGCGCGCGCCGAACGCGACGAAGCGGACGGCGACCCTGCCATCGGCGATCGGCAGGTTGAGCATCGTGGCGCCGTCGCCGCCGATGCCGCCGAACCGGGTGCCGCTGACCCCGGCAGAAACCGTCGTCGACAGGTTGTGCGTGTCCGGTTCGTTGGGAACCAGGCGAATGATGCCGCCCAGCGAACTCGCGCCGTAGAGGGTGCCCTGCGGCCCCACCAGCACCTCGATGCGCTTCATGTCATAGAGGTTCAGGTTCGGGTCCGGCGCGTTGTAGTTGAGCCGGACGTCCCCGAGATACTGGCCCACGGTGGCCTGGGTCGGGCCGTTGAAGCTGCTGTCCGCGATGCCGCGGATGAACAGCTTGTTGCGTGCCGAACCAAGGTTGGTGGACCCGACCGAGGGCAGCAGCTTCGTGATCGCGGCCGTGCCCCCGGCGGCATTGCGCGCCACCCAGCCGGGATCGAGCGCCACGAGCTTCACCGATCCCGGATAGCTGTCGATCGGGATGGACTGCTTGCTGGCGGTGACGACGATCTCGGGAGCCCAATCGGGCTCGACCGGCGGCGCGGGTAGCGGCCTTGGTTTCTCGGGCTTCTTCGCCGGGACCCGCTTCCGCACGATCCGGACAGTGGAGCGATCATAGAATATCGCTTCCGTGCCGGTGCCCCGCAGGGCGCGGTCGAGCGCGGTGCGCAGGGGGAAATTGCCCCTGACCCCGGGGGAGCGCCTGGCGGCGAGATCCGGGTCCGTCACCGCGATGGTGGCCCCGCCCTGCGCGCCCAGGGCAGCCGCAACGTCACCGAGGCGGCCGGGCGCGACGTCGAAGCGCTGCGCATGGGCGGTATCGATACCGAGAATGGAAGTCGCGGCGAATGCCGCCCATCTAACGCTCCGCACCGGCAGCGGTCATCGTCCAGCCGCCGGCGTCCGGCTTGAACGTCACGTTCAGGGCCGGCGTCAGGCGCTCGAGCTCGTCGGCCCCCGTCCCGCGCAGGGCGATGGTGCCGGAAAACGGGCGATCCGCGACATCGGGTGCCGGGGTGATGCGCACGCCGAGCGTCCTGCCGAGATCCGCCGCCACCTGCGAAAGCGGCTCTCCGGAATAGACCAGCCGCCCCTTCTGCCACGCCCCGACCGCGCCGATCGCGGCCCGAGTCACTCTGGGGGCTTCCGCCAGAGATGAATCGAACACCGCCTGCCCGGCATCCAGGGCAATCGTTCGTCCCTTGGCCTCGTAAAGGACCTTGCCTTCGGCGACCGCCACGCGAACGGCACCGGCGTCGCGCACGACGTTGAACACGGTTCCCACGTCCACGACCCTGCGGCCGGCAACCTCGAGCGTGAACGGCCTGGCACCGTCATGCTGGACCTGGAAGAGCGCTTCTCCGGCCTCGAGCGAGGCGAAGCGCCGATCCTTGCGGTCGAACCGCATGCGCGTCGCACCGTTGAGCGTGACCTGGGTTCCCGCCTCCAGGCTGATGGTCCTGCGCTGTCCCGGGCCGGTCGCCACTTCATAGCGGCTGTTGGTGGCCTGGGGGGCCAGGACCAGCATCGCCGCGACCGCCGCAGCCGCTGCGCCGCCGCCGAGCCCCCACCAGCGCCAGCGCGGGCCCTGTCGCTGGTCGTGGTCGTCGATATCGGCGTCATTGGCCGCTTCCCGGAAGATCACCGCGGGCAAGAGCGGCTCCAGCGCCAGATCGGCCTGCTCGATCTCGTCATAGAGCGCCGCATGGATCGGGTCCTCGGCCAGCCACTGCGCGAACGCTTCCCATGCCGCGTCGTCGCCGTGGCGAAGGCGGATGTGCCATTCGATGGCGCGTGCGCGCGCGCTGCCCTGTGCCTCAGATGTCATGACGACCTCTCTCGATCCTGAGATGCCGCGGATCGCCGCCATCCCCATCAAGCCGAAATTTCGCGGCCGCGATGGCTTCATAGGCGCGTGCCAGATGCTTTTCGACGGCGCTGATGCTGATGCCGATATCCGCTGCGATCTGCCGCTGGGGTTCGCCATCGATCCGGAAGCGGCGGAAGATGGTGCGGGTCCGCTCCGGCAGCCCGTCGAGCACGCGCTGCAGCAGCGCGAGCTGCTCGCGGGCGATGAGATGCGCCTCGACCGATGGCTGCTCGTCGATTTCCCGCTCCTCCCCGCTATGCGCGTCGACCCAATCTTCCTCGCGCCGCACGCGCCTCCCCGCGGAGCGGCGCCATCCGAGGAAATGGTTGTTCGTCATGCGATAGAGATAGGCGCGCGGCTCGGCGACGGGGCCGATCTTCTCGGCCAGGAGCTTGAGATGAACCTCCTGGAGAATGTCGTCGGCCTCGTCCGCGGTCGCGCCGCGCAGCGCGAGATAGCGCGACAATGCGGAGCGCGTCTCGGTGAAGGTCCGAAGCAGACCGCCACCGGCTAGACTCTGCCCATCGCGCTCGTCGTCCGACATGCCGCGTTACTAGCCCCGGAGCCGACCGCTAACAATCCGTTGCCGAGAGCGTAACGAACCGCCGCGACCGGCCGGTGCGCGGACGTGCCGATTTTTTGATGAGGGTGGTCGAAGGCGCCGGTGTCTCAGGCAGGAAAGGAGACGCACGGTGCGCAACGAAACGCTGACGAGCCTGGAAGTCACGGTCCTCGCGCTCGCCTGCCGCGATCCATTGTCGAGCATCCTGCCGAAGAAGCGATTCGCGCTCTACCCGTTCGGCCCCCGCCCCCATTCGCCCCTGGCGAACCCGCGCCTCGAGGCGCTTCGCCGCTATGCGATCCTGTATCGCCTCCACGGCCGGGAGGTGGCCGCGGCGGAGCGCGGGCGCATCCACGCCGCCGGCTATGATCCGCGCCAGATCGCCGCGATCGAAGCCGTCGTCGCGCAGGCACGCTCCCGGCAAGGCGGCGCGATGCGCTCCCTCATGGGCGCTGCCCGAGGGTGGCGAACGATCCTCACCCGCTTGCGGCGGCGCCGGGCCCGGAACGCCCCCCATCCCATCCCCAACCGCGTCCGCGAGCCCCGCGGCGCCCTTCTTGAGAGAGTATCTGTGACCAGCCCAATCAGCATGCCCTTCTGCCTCGCGATCGCCACGGCGATTCTGACGCTCTCGAGCGCCCCGTCGGCGGCCCAGTCCCAGGCGCAGATTCAGCCGCAGCCGCAGCCGGAGCGCAACCGCGACCATTTCGTGCTCGGTGTCGGTGCGGGCTATGCCCCGGCCTATCAGGGCGCCGACGACTATCGCGTCATGCCGCTGCCGGTGATCGATATCGCGTGGGGCCCCTTCTTCGCCAACCTGCGCAACGGGATCGGCGTCAACGCCGTCGACACCGACCACGTCACCATCGGCGCAAGCGTGACGATGATGCCCGGCTATCGCAGCAAGGACGCGCCGAAGGGAATCGGCGAGCTCTCCTTCGGTGCCGGCGCCCGCGGCTTCATGAGCCTCAAGGCCGCCGGTTTCGTCGCGACGATCGGAGCGACCAAGGGCTTCGCCGGCGGCACCAAGGGCGTGATCGCGGATGCGAGCCTCTCCCGGCCGGTCTTCGTGTCGTCGCGTTTCATGCTCGTTCCCACGATCGGGGCAAGCTGGGCCGACAGGAAGCACAACGACCGGTATTTCGGCGTGAATGCCGCGCAATCCCGCGCCTCGGGCCTTCGGCAATATCGCCCGGGCAGCGGCCTCAACGACGCCTCGGCCATGCTGACCGCCCAATATCGCCTGACCGACCGCATCAGCCTCGCCGCCACCGGCGGGGTCACCACGCTGCTGGGGAAGGTCAAGGACAGCCCGATCGTCGCCCACAAGACCCAGCCGCTCGGCTTCCTGTCGGTCTCCTATCGCCTGGGCCAGTGAGGAGGGACATCCATATCGGCGCCCGAACCGGCAAAGGAGGGAAGGCACGGGCGGCCTTCCCTCTCGCATGGCGCCTCCTGCGGTGAAATTTTTCGTCCGGCCCGGCCAGTTTCGCCGGCGAGCAAGATCGAGTCAGGGAACCTTCGCCCGGGCGGATCGATTGCCGCACGATGCGGATATTTCGCTTCCCGGACATGAGGAACCCGGTGTCGGAACCGGGCGAATGAAGCGTCTGGTCGCCTTCGACCTCGACGGCACGCTCGCCGAGAGCAAGCAGATGCTCACGCGCGAAATGGCCGATCTGCTGGCACGGCTGCTCGATATCGTCGATGCGGCCGTGATCTCCGGCGGCGACTGGCCGCAATTCCGGCATCAGGTGGCGGAGCGATTGCCCGCAGGCACGCGCCGGGAGGGCCTGTGGCTGATGCCGACGACCGGCACGAAACTCTATCGCCATGCGGGCGAATGGCGGGAAATCTATGCCGAGCGTTTCGGCGATGCCGAACGGACGGCAATCCTCGCCGCGTTCGACCGGGCGCTCGGCAAAGCCACGCTCCCCGCGGAGAGGATCTGGGGCGAGCGGATCGAGGATCGCGGAAGCCAGTTCACCTTTTCCGGGCTCGGCCAGGATGCGCCGCTGGAAGCCAAGGCGAAATGGGATCCCGACCGGAGCAAGCGCACCGCCCTGCAGGCCGAGTTGCAGCGCCTGCTGCCCGATCTGTCGATCCGGCTGGGCGGCACGACGTCCATCGACGTGACCCGCCGCGGCATCGACAAGGCCCATGGCCTGGCAAGGCTCGCCAGGGAGAGCGGCATCCCCATCGCCGACATGCTGTTCGTGGGCGACGCGCTCTATCCCGGCGGCAATGACGAACCTGCGCGCCGCACCGGCATCGATGCCATTCAGGTTCGCGACCCCGGCGAGACCCGCACCGTCATCGCCACCATCATCGCCTGCCTGCACGGCCAGGCGCCGTCGCCGGCGCGCCCCTCGTCGGCGGACGATAGAAGGCCCCCGGGAAATTTGAACCAAAGCCGTTGAATTCAAAGCTATTTGCTTTGGCGTGGATCCGCATGGATTATAGTTAACGAATCCGCACCGAATCGGTGATTCGGCGTGGCAATCGGAAAATCCGGGGGGATTTCGTGGAAGCCGACCGCGCGCTCAATTTGCTCGACGACATGTTGTGGAACTGCCTGATCGTTGCGGGCCCCGTATTGCTCGCCACGCTCGTCGTCGGGGTATTGATCAGCATATTGCAGGTCGCGACGCAGATGCAGGAAATGACGCTGAGCTATGTGCCCAAGCTGCTCGTGGCGGCGATGCTGCTCATCCTGCTCGGGCCCTGGATGATCGCGCGGATCACCGATTTCGCGCGTGGCCTGTACCTGGTGATCCCCACGCTCGCGAGCTGATCATGGGCGACCTGACCGACCAGGCGGTGGCGGTGCTGCTGCTGAGCCTGCGCATCGCGCCGACGCTGAGCTTCGCCCAGCCCTTCACGCTGCTGCGCATTCCCGCGATGGTGCGGCTGATCCTGGCGATCGCCCTTTCCGCCTGGCTCGTTTCCGGCAATCCGGACGCGACCTGGCGCGCGCCCTTCTGGGATGCCGGCCTGCCGGTGGTCGTGCTGGGCGAACTCTTCCTGGGCATATCGCTCGCACTCGCGCTCCAGCTCGCCTTCGCGGCCCTGCTCACCGCGGGGCGCGCGATCGACATCCAGGCCGGGTTCGGGCTGGCGGTGCTGGTCGACCCCACCACCCGCGCGCAGATGCCGCTGGCCGGCACGTTCTTCGCCTATGCCGGCGCCGCGATATTCTTCGCGATCGGCGCCCCCGGCGACCTGCTCGCGATCTGGGCGGCTTCGGTCGAGAAGGTCCCGCTCGGCACCGCGAGCCTGGGCGGCGATCCGGCGCCGCTGATCGAATATATGGGCACGGTGTTCCTGATGGCGATCGGGCTGGCGGGGATCGTGCTGCTGGTGCTGTTCCTGCTCGACCTGATCGTCGCCTTCCTGTCGCGCACCCTGCCGCAGATGAACGTGCTGCTCCTGGGATTCCAGGTGAAGGCACTCGCCACCATCGCGGCGCTGCCGCTCGCCCTGTCCTTCTCCGGCGCGCTCTTCGCCCGGCTGATGCGGACCGCGCTCGAAACCATGCCGCGGCTGATCTGACATGGCCGAGCAGGAACAGAATCGCAGCGAGGCGCCGACGCCCTTCAAGCTGAAAAAGGCGCGCGAGAAGGGCATGGTCCCGCGCAGCGCCGAACTTGGCTTCCTGGGCGGGCTGGTCGCGCTCGCGGGCTTCGGCGCAGTGGCGGGGCCGGCGATGGTCGGCGAGATCGCCGAGCTGATGCGCAAGGCCTTTTCCGCCGGCATCGACCGGGCGGGCGATCCCGAACAGGCCCAGGCGATGATCGGCACCATCGCCTGGGCGGCGATCCGGCCGCTCGCGCTGCTCGGCGGCACGATCATGGCCGTGGTGATCTTCCTCGAGATCCTTCAGCTGCGCGGGCTGATGTTCACCGCCCAGCCGCTCAAGCCGGACTTCAACCGGCTCAACCCCGCCACCGGCCTCAAGCGGCTCTTCTCGATGCGGATGCTGAAGGAGACGCTGAAGACGGTGCTCAAATCGGCAGTCTATGCGATCGCCGCCTGGTTCGTCGTCAAGGACGCCATCGCCCGCTTCGCGATCGCCGCGAGCGACGGCGAGCGGCTGGCCGAAGCGCTTGCCGGCGCCGGGCTGCGGCTGATCTTCGTATTCATCGCGATCGCGATCGGCTTCGTCATCCTCGACCAGGTGCTGGTGCGCGGCGAATTCCTCAAGCAGATGCGGATGAGCCGGCGCGAAGTGACGCGCGAGGCCAAGGACCGCGAGGGCGATCCGCGCATCAAGCAGAAGCGCAAGCAGCTCCATGCCGAGTTCGTCAAGCAGAGCGAGGGCCTGGGCGCAGTGCCGGGATCGGACCTGGTCGTGGTCAATCCCGAGCATTTCGCCGTGGCGCTGCGCTACGATGCCGAACGGATGATCGCGCCCGAAGTCTCGGCCAAGGGCCGCAACCGCTTCGCGCTGGCGATCAAGGAGGAAGCCTTCCGCCTGGGCATCCCCATCCTCGAGCGGCCGCCGCTCGCGCGCACCCTGTTCCGCGCCTGCCAGGCGGGCGGCGCGATCCCCCCTTCCACCTATGAGGCAGTGGCCGAGCTCTACATCGCGCTCCGCCGCGCCTCGCACCCTTCGGAAACCGCATGATGTTCGACAAGCTGTTCCGCAACCAGAAGGACCTGGCGCTCGTCGGAGCGACGATCGCGATCCTCGTGATCCTGTTCGTGCCGATCCCCCCGGCCTTTCTCGACCTGGCGATCATCATCAATTTCGGCCTGGGGCTGACGATCATGCTGCTGACCTTCTATGTCGGCAAGCCGGTGGAATTCTCCACCTTCCCCTCGCTGCTGCTCGTCGCGACGCTCTACCGCCTGTCGCTCAACGTCGCCGCGACGCGCCTGATCCTGACCGGCGGCAATGCGGGTGACGTGATCGGATCGATCGGCGCCTTTGCGGTGCAGGGCAATTTCGTGATCGGCCTGGTCGTCTTCGCCATCCTGGTGGTGGTCCAATATGTCGTGGTCACCAGCGGCGCCCAGCGCGTCTCCGAAGTCGCGGCGCGTTTCACGCTCGATTCGATGCCCGGCCAGCAGATGAGCATCGATGCCGATCTCAACATGGGCCTGATCGACCAGAAGGAAGCGGTGCGCCGGCGCGAGGAGCTGGAGAAGGAAGCGAGCTTCTACGGCGCGATGGACGGCGCCTCGAAGTTCGTGAAGGGCGACGCGATCGCCGGCATCATCATCCTGCTGATCAACATCATCGCCGGCTGGGTCGTCGGCGTCAGCCAGATGGGCATGGAATGGCCCGAAGCGCTGCAGCATTTCACGCTGCTGACCATCGGCGACGGCATCGCCACCCAGCTGCCCGCGCTGATCATCTCGATCGCCACCGGCATCATCGTCACCCGCTCGGCGGCGGACCGGCAGCTTTCCACCGAAGTCTTCCGCCAGCTCGCGTCCGAACCGCGCATCCCGTTGATCGTCGCGGCGGTGCTGCTCGCGCTGATGCTGATGCCGGGCATGCCCAAATGGCCGATCCTGCTGATCGGCGCGGCCGCCGGCTTCGCATGGTGGCGCCTGCGTCGCCGCACCGCGGCGCAGGACGGCACGGCCGAGGACGCGACCGACGAGACGATGGCCTCCGGCACCGCGCCGGTGCCCGCGGTCGAGATCCGCTTCGGCGCCGAACTCGGCCGCGCCTGGGAGAAGGAAGGCGCCATCATTCTCGAGCGCCTTGCCGGCCTGCGCCGCGCGCAGGAGCAGGAACTGGGCATCGGCTTTCCGGCGGTCAAGCTCGTCGACGGCCAGGGGCTGGGCAGCTTCGAATATGAGGTGCGGCTGTTCGGCGCGCGCTACGGCGCCACCGAAGTCCATCCCGAGCGAGTGCTGGCGATCGCCAACCAGGGCGCCAAGGGCCGGCTCGCCGGCGAGGAGACGGTGGACCCGGCCTTCGGCATGCCCGCCTTCTGGATCGCCGAGAACGAGGCCCAGGCCGCGCGCGAGGCGGGCTATACGATCATCGATCCGATCACGCTGATGGTCACGCATTTCGGCGAGATCGTGCGCAGCGAGACCTCGACCCTGCTCACCCGCGCCACCGTGGCGGGGCTGCTGGGCGAGGTGCGCGAGCGCCAGCCCGGCCTGGTCGAGGACCTGATCCCCAACACGCTGACGCTGTCCGACGTGCAGCGCGTGCTGCAGAACCTGCTCGGCGAGGGCGTGTCGATCGCCAATCTCGACCTTATCGTCGAGCATCTCGTCGACCTGGCCCGCATCCAGAAGGACCCGATCGAGCTGACCGAACAGATCCGCCAGCGGATGAGCTATGCCATATGCCACCAGCTGCGCGGCAGCCATGGCGACCTGGCGGTGCTCAGCCTCGATCCGCGTGTGGAGAACCAGATCGTCGCCAGCATCGGGGCCAATGCCGGCCATAGCTCGCTCGCGGTCGAACCGCGCCTTGCCGAGCAGATCATCCGCCGCCTGGCGCCGATGAGCGAGGAGATGTTCCGCCAGGGCCGCGCGCCGGTGCTGCTGTGCGGCGGCGAGATCCGCCGCCACCTGAAGAACCTCACGCGCCGCAGCATCCCCAAGCTTTCGATCCTGTCGGTGAGCGAGATCCCGATGCGCGTGAACCTGAAATCGTTCGACGTGGTCCGGCTGGAGGGGTGAGCCGGGCCGGCCGGCTATCCCCGCCCACATCGGCCAGGGCTGGTCGACATTCAGGCAAGGACGGGCGTGGTGCGGAACCCTTCGAACCAACCTCCTTCGTCACCCTAACTTGTTTGGCACTTATCCCGTAGAGACAAGTACACCCCATTCCGTCATCCCCGCCTGCGCGGGGATGACGGCTATCGGGCACTCCTTGTCCCGAGGGGACAATCGCCAACTTGTTTCAGGGTCCAACGTACCACCGGCGATATCCTTGGTGGAGAATCGGATGCCGAAACGCGTTCAGCATGACGGAAAAGAGAGGCTTCGACATTCAATCCCTTCCCTCGCCACCGGGAATGGAAGGGACGGAGCTGAATGCCGATCGGCCCTTGCCGTCGCTTGCAATGTAGGATTTCGCCTGCTTGGCTCGCGCAGCCGGGGTAGCGGCCCCGCCGTTCTTTGACGCTGTTGGAAAGACAGGATCATGCCCCGGCAAGGTGCCGCGGCTTCCGGGGAGGCAGGGAAGACGCGCAGCGGCGATGTGGGCGATCTTCGCGATCTTTGGCACATCCGCCCGGCCGCGACATGGCGCAAGCCGGGCGTCGATCCAGCCTAGCGCGCGCCCAGCTTCGCCAGCGAATGGGCCAACGTCTTGCCATCGTCCCCGATCGGCGTGTGGAGCGCCGTCTCGAAGATCTTGGCCGCCCGCTCGCTGTTCCCCTCGCCCGCGGCGAGCAGCATCGAAGCAAGCGCCGCCGAGAAGCTCTCCCGATCGAGCCGCTGCGCGATCGCGGTGCGCCGGCGCGCTTCCTCGATATGCCCCTCGAGCAGTTCGATCACCGCGATGGAACCCTGCGCCTCGCCGAAATTGTCGTCGAGCGCCAGCGCCTTCTCGAAGCGGACGCGGCCGGCGGCGCGATCCCCGGCCAGGACGTGCGCCCAGCCCGCAGCGATCCACGAGCCCAGATGGGTGCCGAACATCTCGGCCCCCTTGTCCAGATCGCGCGCGGCTTCCCCCTGGTCGCCGCCCAGCATGCGCGTGAGGCCCAGCCCGATCCAGGCCCGGGGAGCGCCCGGCGCACGCGCGAGCGCGGCCTCGAACAGCTCGGCCGCAGCAGCGGGATCGTCCTCTCCGAGCGCCAGCGTGCCGAGCGTGGTGAGCGCATCGGGATGATCGCCGGCCATCCGCGCGGTGCGCGCCGCGAGATCGGTATCCTCGATATCGATCGCCAGGGTCGAGACGATGGCATTGAGCCCGCGATGCTCGGGATGGAGCGCGATCAGCATGCGTGCGCGCTCCCCGGCCAGGTCGAACTGGCCGAGCTGGTGCAGCAGCTGCACTTCGAGCTGCGCGGCCTGGGGCAAGGCAGTGCTGGTCGCGCTGTCGAGCGCGGCCAGCGCCTCGTCGAAGCGCTTGGCCATGGCGAGCGACCAGGCGAGGTTGAAGCGCACCGGCGGCGCATCCGCTCCCCCGGCCAGCAATGCGGCATAGAGGTCGGCGGCGCGCGCCCAGTCGAGCCGGCGCATCGCCACGAGTCCGGCCAGATGCTGGGCCTGGGGCGTCAGCGGCTGGAGCCGCGCATGGCGGTCGAGCAACTCCTCCGCCGCGTCGAAGCGTTCCTCGGCGAAGGCCGCTTCCGCCGCGTCGGCGATCAGCGCGACATTGTCCGGATCCTCGGCAAGCAATGCCGCAAGGCGATCGTGGCGGCTCTGCGCGGCGGCGGTCTGGTTCATGCTCGGGATTCCCTCAACTGGGCCAGGGCCCTGTCCATCAATGCGCGCCCTTCGGGCGTCTCGCCGATCATCCGGCTCACCTGATCGACGATGGCGATCAGCGCCGGATCGTTGCCGACCGCTTCGCCGAATTGTTCGGCAAGCAGTCCGCGGACCATCGCCCGGCGCAATTCCTCTTCATCCAGCGTATCGAGCGCGGCAAGCGCGCGAACCCGGTCGAGCGGGCGTGCGGACGCCGTCTCGGCACGGGACGTCCGGCCCTGCCGCGCCGTGCCGCGATTGCGGCTCGTCCGTTGCAGCTGCTCGTGCAGGAGCAGCAGCACCTGGTCGACATTGCCGATGCGTGTCATGCCGCGCGCGCGCTCAGTGCGTCGTTCCCCGCTCGATCTGGTCGAGCAGGAACGACGTCGCCGAAGCCTCTTCGTCGGCCGGCTTTGCCGAGGCACCGTCGCCGGCCAGGCGGCTGCATTCGTCGATGATCAGCCGCATGTCGTGGTTCAGCGGCGGATTCTCCTCGTTCGCGGCGATCCCTTCGGTCAGCTCGCGGATCGCCTCCCCGAAATGATCCTGGATCAGATGCCGCAGCCCGCGGACGAAATGCGCGAGATAATGGTCGGACGGCAGCGTATCGAGCGGCTCCCAGGTAGCGAGAGCGCGCGACGCCTCGCCCGAGGTGAGCTCGAAGAAGCCGAGCTGGAAACGGGCCAGCGCAAAGTCGGGCGCCAGCGCGACGGCGCGGCTCAGGGCGGCGTGCGCCTCGATCGGCCGCCCCGATCCGGCGAGCATCGAGCCGCGCAGGAAGTGGAGCCGGGCATCGTCGGGATAGGCTTCGATCAGCCGGTCGGCGAGACCGAGTTCGTCCGGCATGCTGGCCTGCATCGCGGCGAGCAGCTGCGCCATCTCCTCGTCACTGCAAAGCGTCATGTCCATCTCCATCAACGATATCCTATCCGTGTCCGCAGCTTCGCCAGCGCATGGGCGTGAAGCTGCGAGACGCGTCCCTTCGACAGGCCGAGCAATTGCGCGATCTGCGAGAAGCTTACGCCGTTCTCATAGTGCTGGCGAATGATCGCTGCCTCGCGCTCGGGCAAGCGCTCGATTTCGCGGGCGAGCTGGGCGTTGAGCTGGCGCCACGCCAGGCTCTCATAGGCATTGGGTCGCCGGTCGATCCCGTCCTCGGGCTCGATCAGGCCGGTTCCCTCGAGCATCAGGCCGATCGCGAGGCCGGCGGCGAGGTCGGCCAGCGCATCCAGCGGATCGGCCGGGCCGGTTTCCGCCGCGATCGAGCGGAGCCGCTCGGTCTCGATCCGGCGGCGATAGCTATATTGCGCGTCGCTCTCGTTCATCCGCGCCGCGCCATCGGCGATGCTGCCGATGATCCGGCGCCGCGCAAAGGCGCCAAAGGGAATGCCGCGCAACGGATCATACCGGTCGATCGCGACCAGCAGCCCTTCATAGGCGAACTGTTCCATGTCGTTGAGCTCGACGCCGTTGCGCGGCCGCGTGCGCAGCTGGCGCCGAGCGAGGGCACGCGCGAGCGAGCGGTACTGCGTGAAGATCTGCTCGCGGCACCTGAACTCGCGCTCGAAGCGGAAACGCCGCCACAGCGACGCTTCCACGCGCGGGGGCATCAGCAACAGGTCGAGGCCCGAGGAAGTGCCGCCCCGGCGCTGCCTCATCTGAAACTTCCCAGCACGCCCTGCAGGATCAGCCCCCAACCGTCGATCAGGACGAACATGAGGATCTTGATCGGCAGCGAGATCGTCGACGGCGGGACCATCATCATGCCGAGCGCGAGCAGGATCGAGGCGACGACCAGATCGATCAGCAGGAACGGCAGCAGGATGACGAAGCCTATGGTGAAGGAAACCCGCAACTCGTTGAGGATGAAAGCGGGCGTCAGCTTGAGCAGGTCCACCTGCTCGGGCCGGTCCGGCACCGGGGCCTTGGCGATGGCATAGATCGCCTCGATGTCGCTGTCGCGGGTCTGGGCGAGCATGAAGTTGCGCAATGGTCCGCTCCCCTTCTCGATCGCCTGCTCGACGGTAACGCTGCCGGCCATCAGCGGCTTGAGCGCCTGGCTGTTCACCGCGGTCAAGGTCGGGCCCATGGTGAAGGCGGTCAGGAACAGCGCAAGGCTGATCAGCACCGGATTGGGCGGCGTCTCGGGCATGCCGAAGGCGTGGCGGACCATCGCCAGCACCACGACGATGCGCACGAAGCTCGTCATGCTGATGAAGATCGCCGGGGCGACCGCCAGCAACGTGAGCAGCAACATGGTGCGCACCAGATCGGTGCTCATGCCGGGCCCGTCGGCGGCAAGGGCGGTGGCGGGAGCGAGCAGCGCGACGGCCAGCAGGCACGCCTTGACGGCGCGGACGTGGCGCATCAGCCGGCCTCCCCCTCCGCGCCGGGCAACGCGGCCGAAGCGGGGGCGGACGCGGGAACCGGGCACGCGCTCTCGCGCAGCAGGAGCTGCTGTTGCTGCCCGCAAAGGACGAGATATTCGCGCCCGTCGCAGCGCAACAGGCAGATATCGGCATATTGGCTGGCACGGCGCGTTTCGAGCACCTCCACCCGCCGCTGCGCCGGCAATGCCGCAACCAGCCCGCGCAATCGCGGCAGGTCGATCCGCCCGCCGCTCCGCTTCAGCGCCAGCGCGGCCAGCGCCGCCAGCATCAGGCACAGGAGCAACGCCATCACGATCCGCGTGAGCGAAAGATTCAGGCCGCCGCCGCCGCCCAACCGTCCCGGCTGCGCGAGTGCGGCCGGGGCATGGACCAGGAATGCCGTCAGACATGCGCATGCTGCACTCAATCGGGCCATTGCGCGATCTCGGTAAGCCGCACGCCGAACTTCTCGCCCACCGCGACCAGTTCCCCGCGCGCCACGGCCACGCCGTTGAGGCGCAGTTCGACCGGCGTGTTGAGCTGCGCATCCAGCGTCACCACCGCGCCGGTGGCCAGGCCGGTCAAGTCGGCGACGGTCATCGGGGCGGCGCCCAGGAACGCCTCGAGCTGGACGCCGACATTCTCGATCAGCTTGCTGCTGACGCGTGCGGGCGCCGGTCGCTCCGGCTTGGCTGCGGCGGGCTGGGTTCCGGCGGACAGGATATCACTCGGTTCGGTCACGGTGCCACTCATCGGGTTGGAGCTTCTATGATTTCGAGCGCGGGACCGCGCTGGCCTTCGACGACGGCACAGCGGCCGCGCGCAAGCGGCACCCCGTCCACCGCGAGCGGCAGGATGTCGTCGGTCGCGCGGTCGAGCACGAGCACGTCGCCGCAGCCGAGCCCGGCGAGATCCGCGACGGTGATATGGCTGCGGCCGAGCAACGCGGAGAGCGACACGGGAATTCCGGCAAGCGCGACGCTGCCGGAGCCGAGCGGCGCGCCGGCCGCCGGCTCGGGCAGCGCCTCCCGCACGAAGCGCGCGAAACAGGGCGCGGACAGCTCGACCAGGAGCGTCAGCCCGCGCGTGGCGGTGACGATCTCGAG
Organism: Sphingomonas sp. IBVSS2; assembly: GCF_002127225.1. Lineage (GTDB taxonomy): Bacteria > Pseudomonadota > Alphaproteobacteria > Sphingomonadales > Sphingomonadaceae > Sphingomonas. Next base: position 229,827 of record NZ_NFUR01000004.1, on the reverse strand, counting down.
CCGGTGTACCGGCCCCTCGCCACGCCCCGCCTCCGACGGATGCCAGACCGGCTTGCCCAGCGCGAGACACTGGACGAGGCGAGACTTGAGGCCGTCCAGGCATTCCTTGCCCAGTGCCTCGAGCAGGGCCAGATCGTGCGCATTGCGCTGACCCGCGGCTGCGGGCACGCCGAGCACCATCGCCCCCAGCGCCATCGGGCCCGCCGGCGGCAGACCGATCGCCACGCCTTCCTCACAGCAATGCCACACCGCCTTGCGCAACTCGGCGCGCGGCGCCGCGATGCGCGCGAGCCCCCCGGCGACGCGCATCGGCTCGCCCGCGAACCATTCGCCCGACCAGCTCTCGACCATGCCGGCGAGCAGGTTCTGGACCGAAGCGGGCGCAAGCGCCCCGTCGGGCAGCCAGGATCGGCAGGGAAGCGTCATCCCTGGCCCCGGATGCCAAAGAGCTGCTGGATCATGTCGTTCGAAACGCTGACGATCTGCGACGAAGCCTGGAAGCCGCGCTGAATCAGGATCAGGTCGCCGAACTGCTTGGACAGATCGACGTTCGAGGCCTCGAGCTGCCTGGCCTTGACCAGACCCACCCGAGGATCGGCGCTGGCAAGATACATGTGCTCGCCGCTGCCATTATAGGTGAACAGGCCGCCATCCTTCTCGACCAGCGACTGGGTATCGCGGAAATCGGCGAGCGCGACGGCGCCGAGGTCGAGCTTCTGCTCGTTCGAATAGGCAAGCTCGAGATTGCCGGTGGCGTTCACCGTAACCGTGGTCAGCGCGCCCACGCCGTGCCCGTCGATCGAGGATGCACGCAGATTGGAGACATCGCCCGAGGAATAGGATTGCACGGCCGAGAAATCCAAGGTCACCTTGAAATTGTTGGTGGTATCCTCGACTTCGATCTTGGCGTTGCTCGGATCGATGATGCTGCCGATGAACTTGAGGTTCTTGGTCGCGACCACGCCCTTCTCGTCGCTGATCTTGACGGTCCAATCGCCGGCAGCCGTGCCCTTTTCGAACTTCGCGCTCCATTTGTGCGAGCCGCCCTTGCTGTCATACACGACCATGTCGTTGATCGTGACTGCGTTGACGGCGGTGTTCGACAGATTGTCCGTGAAGGTGATCGTGGTGCTGCCGAGCGGGGCGCTGGTGCGCTTCTGATCGATCGAAAGGCTCACCGGCCGGCCGGAGGAATCGAGCGTCGCCAGCCGATATTTCGTGCCCGAGAGGACAATGAAGCCCTTGTTGTCCACCTCGAAGCTGCCGGTGCGCGCATAGAGCATCTTGTCACCGTCCATCAGGACGAGGAAGCCGCCGCCGTCGATCGCCAGGTCCAGGTCGCGCCCGGTCTGCCGCAGCTGGCCGGCGCTCAGGTCGAGCCGGCTCTGGCCGATGCCCACGCCGTTGCCGCCGCCATTGCTGTCGGTGTCGTGCGAAAGCCCGCCCTGGCTGCCGCTGCCATAATAGTTCTGGAACGTCACCGTCGAACCCCGGAAGCCCGAAGTGTTGAGATTGGTAACATTGTTGCTGACCTGCTCGAGCCCGCGGGAATAGGCGTTGAGGCCACTGAGGCCGATATAGATGGCACCGAACATGGCTTAGTTCCCCTTCCTGACTTGCGAGATGCTGGCGATCGCGAGGTTGCTGATCGTGCGATTGTCCGCCGTCTTGATCGTGATCCGCGGCGTACCGTTGCTGAAGGTGACCGCGGTTACCGTGCCCGTGAGCGTGGTCGCCCCCGCCGGCACGTCGACCGTGGTGCCGAGCAGGCCGGTCGCCTGGCTGGTCGCCTGGGCCGAGACCAGCGCCTCGAGCCGGTCGTTCATCGTCTGGCTCTGCTGGATCTGCGAGAATTGCGCGAGCTGCGAGACGAACTCGAAATTGTCCATCGGCTTCAGCGGATCCTGATAGGTCAGCTGGGTGAGGATGATCTTCAGCAGCGCATCGAAGCCGAGGCCGAAGGCATCGGTCGCCGCATTGGCGGTGCTGGCATTCTGCTTGCCGCCGTCAGCGGCGCCCACTGGCGCGGTTTGCGCGATCATCGTTCACTCTCCCGTGGCGGCATGGCGTTGATCTGGATCCGGGCGGCGGAAAGCCCGTGGCGGCCGAGCAGCGCGGCGATCTCGTCGCGCAACTGATGGCGTTCCGCTTCGTCCAGCCCCTCGACCCGCGCCGCGATCTGCAAGCCGCTCTCGATCTCGTGCAGTGCCACATGCAGCGCCGAACGCGCGGCGCCGGGCGTGCGATAGGCGCGATGTCGCAGGGGCGCGACGGGATCGGCTGCCTCATTCTCCTCGGTCGCCAGCGGCGCGGCCGCTACGCCGCTCGCCGGCTTGGCGACGATGGTCGCCTGGCCGGGCTTGGCGATGGGCATCCGCGGCCCATGCCCCGCGCCCGATCGCACCATGGTGCCGACCCCGGGGATGGCGGGGAACGCGGCTTCCGGGCGCAGCCCCGCGGCCAGCCCCTCCGGCGGGAGGCCCGGAGCCTGTGCGAGCGTCGACTCCTCTCGCTCGAGCATTACCGCCTGGCCCGGTGTCTTGCTCGCATGGCCGAAAAAGCCATCCTGGTTGAACACGCGCGCAAGCGGCGCGGGCGGTTGCCGCGCCGGGTCCGCACCAACGACATCGGGGGCGAGCAGCGCAGCGTCGGGAACCGGCATAGAAGGCACTTCGGCCAGCGCCGCCTGTTCTGCCGCCAACGCGCCGCCGGCGCCGAGCAGCTGCGCGAACAGGTCGCTCGGCGCCTGCCCGTGCTGCTGGTCGGCGGAATCGCCCCGCCCCTCGGGCGGCATGGGGCCGGTATGCGGGAGAGGTCCAATCATGCTCGCCTCCAGTTCGAAGCTATGCGGTCCGCCAGCGCATCGAGCGCGCGTTCGTCACGGTCGCGGCGGCGCGCGCGGCGGCTGGTGTCGAGCGCACGGTCGGCAAGGCGGCAATGCGCGTCACCGTCGTGCCAATCTCGCTCCGCAACCGCGCACGCCTCGACCATTTGCGCGCGATGCGCCTGGGCGGCAGCGCTCGCCCGGCCGTGCTCGACAAGCTCGGCGGCAAGCGCGCGGGCGAAATCCGGCGCGAAGTCCGCGCTGCCGAGATGCGCGTCCCAGGCCTGGACGGCCGTTTCGGTGCGCAGATCCGCGCGACGCGATGCATCCGCCGCTTCTTGCTCGCGGACCTGCGCCGCGGCCAGTTCCTGATGCGCGGCCATGCGCTGCGCGACGCGGAGCGCCGCGATGTCGGCGAGTGCGCGACGGGTGCGGCGATCATGCATGGCCACTGCTCCCGGCAGCCATGCGCAGGCCCGAAAGCGTATCGGCAAAACCCGAATTCTCGTTCTGCCCCTGGCGCAGGAACGCCATCAGCTTCGCGCGCATCGCGATCGCCTGATCGATCTCGGCATTGGCGCCGTCCTTGTAGACGCCGCTCTCGATCATCACGCGTGCCTCGTCATAGACGCCGAGCTGCGTCACGGCCGTGCGTGCCGCGCCGGCATGCTGGCGCTCCATCAGCCGCGCCGCCTGGCGGCTGATGGAGCGCGACACGTCAATCGCCGGGAAATGGCCGCGCTCCGCGAGCGTGCGCGACAGCACGATATGGCCGTCGAGCAATGATTTCATCACTTCGACGATCGGATCGTCGACATCGTCGGTCTCGCTCAGCACGGTCATCACCGCGGTGATCGCACCGCCGCCGCCGGTGGCGCCGCACCGCTCGACCAGGCGCGGCAGGGCCGCGAAGACATTCGGCGTATAGGCGCGCACCGTCGGCGGCTCCCCGGCGGCGAGGCCGATCTCGCGCAGCGCCATGGCAAGGCGCGTGACCGAATCCACGACCAGCAGCACATGCTCGCCGCGATCGCGCCAATGTTCGGCCAGGCACAGCGCCACATTAGCGGCCCGGGCACGCAATGCCGCCGTTTCGTCGGATGTCGCGGCGACCAGGGTGAAGCGCTCCGCATCGGCGCGGGCGGCAAGCGTGCGCCAGATCGCCTCGACTTCGCGCCCCCGCTCGCCGACCAGACAAAGCACCACGCGATCGCATTCGATCTGCCCCGCGAGCTGCTCGAGCAGGCTGGTCTTGCCCACCCCCGCGGCGGCGAAGATGCCGACGCGCTGCCCCTCGCCCAGCGTCAGCAGTCCGTCGATCGCGCGCAGCCCGGTCTTCACCATGCGCCGGGGCGCCGCACGATCGAGCGGGCGCGGCACCGATCCGGCAAGCGCCGTCCGAGCCTCGACGGCGATTTCCCCTCCGCCATCGAAGGGCCGCCCGAACGCATCGATCGCGCGCCCGGCGAAACCGTCCCCCACCGCTGCCGAGCCGCCGCCGGACAGCGCGGTCACCCGGGCGCCCGGGCGCACCTGACAATTCTGTTCCAGCGGCACCAGGATCAGCCCGGCCTCGTCCACCGCGGCGACTTCGACGCGCACGGCGGCGCCCTCCCCGGCGACTTCGCAAAGGTCACCTACGGTGCAGGCCGGGCCGGTCGCCTCGAAATGGCCATGCGCCACCTTGCGCACGAAGCCGATGGAATGAACCAGCTCCAGATCGCGCAGCCGCTGCAGGAAGGGATGGATGGTCATCCGGCCATCTCGGCCAGCAGCGCCGACAGCGCCTGCCACTGGGTGCGCACGTCGAGATCGACCTGGCCGAGCCGGCATTCGATCCGGCTGGCGCCGGCGCGCAGCGCGCGGTCGGTCTCGACGCGCAGCCCTTCCGTGCCGAGCCCGGCCGAAAGCGCCGCGAGCGCGGCGGCGTCCGGGAAATCCTCCGGACTCACATGGATCGCGATCACGCTCGATCGGCGCAGAGCAGCGAGTTGTCGCGCGATCATCGCCTCCGCCGGAGCGGCCCAGCCCTCGCCTTCGGCGAACATCTTGGCCAGCGCGGCGCGGGCGAGTTCCGGGGCGAGCCGGTCGAGCGACTCCAGCCGCGCGGCGAAATCCGTCCGGGCCTGTTCCAGCCCCTTGCGAACCGCGGCGATCCCGTCGGCCTCACGCCGTTCGGCCTGGGCCAACCCCTCCTGCCGGCCTTCCTCGCGCGCGACGTCCACCGCCCGCTTCGCCGCGGCTTCGTCCTCGCCGCGCTGGCGCTGGAGCCGCTCCACTTCGGCAAGCAATCGCGCGCGTTCGACATCGCGCGGATCCGCCACCGGCGCTTCGCTCGGTTCGACCGGCAAGCGCGAGCCGCCGATGAAGCTGCGCACCGCAATGCCGGCATCGGGCTTGATGAGCATGGTCATGGCAGCCGGCCGCGCGGGCGCAGCAGGCCGCCCATCGCCTGGGCGAGCGAGGCGCCGCGGCCCTGCTCGGGGCGCGGGGCGCCCTTGCCCGCCGGCATCAGGAACGCATCGAGCGCGCGCCGCCCCGCCACGGTGAGCCCGGCATCGCGCGCCTCGAGCCGCGCGGCGATATCGGCGGAATAGGGAGAGACCGGTTCGACGGGCCCGCTCCCGGAAGCGGCGAGCCGGGCACGGACGCGCCGGCGCTCCTCGGCGCCCAATTTTGCGAGCACTGCCCTGCGATCGCCGGCGGACATGCCGCGCAGTTCGTCGATCAGGATATCCAGCCGGGCTTCAGGCAGCAGCATCGCCGGCCTCCTCCGTCATGTTGAGCTGGCGGCGCAGCCGCTGCGCGAACGCCTCCTGCTCGTCGCCGCTCATCCGGGCGCTCGGGCGGCGGAAGCGCCAGATCAGCACTGCTGCCATGGCGACCCCGGCAACCAGCCACAGCCAGATCGGCGGCCAGGCGAAGCCGAAACCCTGGGCCGGCATCGGTGCGGCCGCCATGGGCGCGCCCGCCGCCGCATGGCTGGGCTGCGCGATCGACGGGGAAGATACGGGCTGATCGATCGGCCCGGTCTCGAAGGACAGGCTGTCCCCGGCCTGGTCGTCCAGCCCCGTCGCCTGGACGATGGCATTGCGCGCGATCTGCTGGTCTTCCGAATTGATCGGCGCTTCGCTGATGAACAGGATGCGCATGCGGAAGTTGCGCGCGGATCCTTCGCCCGAAGGCGTCCAGCCGGTGGCAGGAGCCACCGTCGGATCGGCGCCGGCTGCTGTGGCTGCCGGCGGCGCGCCGTTCGGCAGGAGCAGTACCCGGAGGGCAAAGCGCACGCCCGGCATCTGCCGCTCGACCGCGCCGCGCGCCCGTGCCCGATAATAATTCTCGACCGCGCCGCGCTCCTCGATATCGGCGGGGCGTTCGGCGCCCATGGCGCCGTCGACCGCAGGCGGGGGGCTGATCACATGTCCGGCGGCGTCGAGCACCACCACCTTGCCCTCGGGCAGATCGGGGACGGCCGCCGCAACCAGCTGCTGGATGCCGGAGACGCGCGCCGGATCGGCCGTCTGGCCCGGCTTCATCGTGACGGTCACCGCTGCCTTGGGATCGACCCGGTCGCCGCGGAAGAGCGCCTTTTCGGGCAGCGCGAGATGGACGCGCGCCGTCTCCACGCCGTCCATCGCCGTGATGGTGCGGACCAGTTCGCCCTGGAGCGCGCGCTGATAGTTGATCTTCTGCGCGAAGTTGGTGAGCCCCATGTCGGACTTGTTGAACAGCTCGAAGCCGATCTGCCCGCGCGCCGCCGCATCCGACCCGGCGATCGCGACGCGAGTGGCATCGGCCTGCCCCTCCGGCACCAGGATCGTCGCGCCGCCGTCGCGCAGGCGATAGGCGACGCCGCGCTTGTCCAGCTCCGCGACGATCGCAGAGGCGTCGGTCGGGCGCAGCCCCTGGGCGAGCACGACATAGTCGGTGCGCAGGAACAGGAAGTAACCGATCGCGAGCAGCAGCAGGACGAGCCCGAAGACGCCGCCCAACAGGTACAGCTGTCCGCGCGCGGCGGCAGGAGCGGGAGCAGGGTTTTCCATCGGAGATCAGCCGGTCAGAGAGGCATGTTCATGATTTCGCGATAGCCCTCGACGATCCGCGAACGGACCTGCATCGCGAGTTCCACCGAAAGCCGGGCCTGTTCCAGCGCCATGGTGACCTGGTGCACCGGCACCGAATCATCCACGGTGAACTGCTGGACGAGCTTGTCCGCCGTGGCGAGCTTCTGGTCGACGCCGCGCAGCCCGTTCATCAGCACCTCGCCGAAGCCGGCGCCCCCGGCGGGCTGGGCAACCGTCGCGGTCGCCTCGCCCAGGCGCATCGCGAGCGGCGCCGCATCGGCACCGCCGATCGCCGCGATTCCCTCGACCCCGGTCACGACTGCTTGCCCAGCTCGGCCGCGCGCGAATACATTTGCTGCGCAATGCTCATCGCCGTGAGATTGGCCTCATAGGCGCGCGAGGTCTTGATCAGCAGCGTCATTTCGGATGCGTGATCGACATCGGGATAGGTGACGAAGCCATCGGCATCGGCATGCGGGTGGCCGGGCTCATAAACCCGGCGCGTGCCCGCCGCCATCGGCTCGACGCCCAGCACTTCGACGCCGCCGGGCGTCTTGTCGCCGGCCCGCACCAGGTGCTTGAAATCGACTTGCGGCCCCGACAACAGGCGCAGCGGGTGGAAGGGCTGGCCGGAGGCGGTGCGGCTCGTGTTGATGTTGGCGAGGTTCTGCGCGATCACCTGAAGGCGCTGCCACTCGACGTCCAGGCCGGTGCGGCTGATGGCGATGGCGTCCATCTCAACGGCCTCCCGACACGATGGTGCGGGCAAGCTCCATCTGGCGACCGAGGATCGAGAGCAGCGCGCCATAGCGCATCGCGGTCTGCGAGGCGTTGGCGATCTCCAGGTCGAGCCGCATCTCGCTGGCGATGCGCGGCATCGGCTCGAGCTCCACCTTGGGCTCGACGCCGGCGATCGCTCCGCCGCCCTGCGTCGCCGCGCTGCGCAGGCTGTCCTCGAACGTGACGCGGATCGGCCGATAGTTGGGCGAGTTCGCGTTGGCGATGTTCTGCGCCGTCGCCTGGTAGCGCGCGGTAAGCCCGTCGAGCGCCTTGGCGATCAGCGCCGTCGAAATACTCTCCATGTCCCCACCTTCTTCACGCTACTGAACGATGATCTCCGCGTGCAGCGCGCCCGCGGTCTTGATTGCCTGGAGGATGCTGATCATGCGCCGCGTATCGACATGCGCGCGCGACAATGCCTGGACGAGATCGGCAACCGAGGTGTTGGGGAAACGGAACGACTGGTCCCCCACCCCTTGCGCCACTTCGAGCTTGGTATTGGTGACGATCAGACTGCTGACGTCATTGGCGAAGCCGCCATAGAAGCCGCCGGGCTGCGACGCGCTGCGCTCGCCGGTAACCGTCACCTTGATGTCGCCCTGTGCGATCGCGACGCTCGAGATCATCACGTCGCCGCCCGCCACCACCGTGCCGGTGCGCTCGTTGATCACGATGCGCGGCGCGATATCGGGCTCGACCCGGACATTCTCGAGCTGCGCCACGAAGCCAGTCACCTCGGCCGGCGCGCCGGCGAAGCGAATGCGGACCTCGTCGGCATTCTTCGCGAGCGCGGTGCCATAGCCGAACCGCGCGTTGATCTGCTCGGCGATGCGCTGCGACGTCGAGAAGCTCGGGTTCGCGAGCAGGAACGCGACTTCGTTGCCGCCGCGCAGCACCATGGACTCGACCGGCGCCTCGATGGTGCCGCCACCCTGGAGCACCGCCGTCGTCGGATAGTTGCGCTGCTGCTGGTTCAGATCGGCATCGAACCGATAGCCGCCCACCAGCAGCGGCCCTTGCGCAAGGGCATAGGTGCGCTGGTCCGGGCCGAGCAGCGGCGTCATGATCAGCGTGCCGCCCGCCAGACTGCGCGCATCGCCGATCGACGAGACGGTGACGTCGATCCGGTCACCGACATTGGCCGAGGGCGGCAGCACCGCAGTGACCATCACCACCGCGACGTTGCGGCTGCTGAGCTGATCCTCGGTGACGCTGGTGCCCAGGCGGCTCAACACGTTGCGCAGCGCCTGGCGCGTCACCACGCTGCGGCGCGTATCGCCCGACCCGGCCAGGCCGGTGACCAGGCCATAGCCCACCAGCGCATTCTCGCGCCAGCCGTCGAACCTGCCCAGGCTCTTGAGCGGCACCGACTGCGCGACGGCGGGCGCGACCGGCATCGCAAGCGCCAGGACAAGGGCTGCCGTCGCAAATAGGGTTCCGGCGATGCGCATCAGCCCAGCCCCAGCAGCGAGAAGATGCGGTTGAGCAGCCCGGGCTTGGCGCTGCGCGAGACGAAGCCCTTGCCGTCATAGTTGATCTGGGCGTCGGCGATCCGGCTCGAGAGCACGCTGTTGTCGCTGCGGATATCCTCGGGCCGGATGCGCCCGCGCACCGCGATCAGCGTCTTCTCGCCGTTCACGTGGAGGCGCTGCTCGCCGACGATGCGATAGTCGCCATTGGGCAGCACCTGCTCGATCGTGACGCTCAGCTGCGCGACCAGGCGCTCGCTGCGCCGCACTTCGCCGCGCCCGGTATAGCCGCCGCCGAAGGAGAGCTGGCCGCTCTCGTTGATCGAGCCGGCATTGAGCCCACCCGAAACGTCGGTGCTCTTGCGCGTCGCGTTCTGCGTGGTGTTGGAGGCCTCGGCCGCCTGCTGGACGACGACCGTGATCGCGTCGCCCACGCCGCTGGCGCGGCGATCCGCCGCCATGGAGGACCAGTTCCCGCCCCTGTAGAGATCCTGCGCGGCGGCGGGCGCCGCCAGCAGCAGCGCCGCGGCCGCAATCGCCAGCCTGAGGCTCATCGTCCGCCCTCCTTGTCGACCAGCGCAAGCGGCGCGGCGAAGACCTTGCCTTCGCCGTCGCGCACGAACAGGCGTGCGCCCGAGCGGCCGGACTGCATCGTGGTCACCGCGCGCTCGACCGTCACCGGGCCGGCCGCCGAGCGCAGGGTCAGCGGAGTCCCCTTGCCGATCGCGTCGCGCGGAAGCGTCGCCAGCCGCCCGAGATACGCCCCGGCCGGCAGTGCGGCGCGCGTCACCGCCAGCCCATCCCGGTCATAGCGCAACGCCGCCGGCATGGTGCCGCGGCATTCGGCCGCGATCACGTCGCCGGCCTTGACGGCGGCACCCGCCGGAAGCGCGGCCGCGGCGGCGAAGCAGCTGCCGCCAACACGGGCCGGAAGCGCCGCGATCGTCGCGCGTATCCGCACCATCTCCCCCGCCGGCGCGGACACGCGCAGCCCCGGCACCCGACGGCGCACCAATGCGGCGATGTCGCGGGCAGGCAGCGCAAGCGCCGTCGCGCCATGCGGCAGCCGTGCCACCACCAGGTCGGCGACGCGCGCCGGCAACGCGCCCTCGCGTGCGGCGACCAGGTCGCCGACGCGGAGCTGGGCCGAGCGCACCTCGACCATCGGCCTGAGCGCGACATCCCCGGCGGCGCCCCCTGCCGCGGCGACGGCGAGCGCCAACCCCATGACAATTCCCCCTGCCATGTTCCTAGCGCCGAAGACCGTTCGCAATGCCCATCAGCTGATCGGCAGCCTGGACGATCTGGGCATTGGCGGCATAGGCGCGCTGGACGAGCATGAGCCGCACCATTTCGTCGGTCAGCGCGACGTTCGATTGCTCGATCGAACCCTGGACGAGCATCCCGGTGCCGTCTTCACCAGGCACCGCTTCGCTGAGGGCACTGGCGTCGTCGACGCGATAGAGGCCGCCGTCGAGCCGCGAGACCGCCGACGGATCGTTGACGCGAACGAGCTGGATCTGCCCGAGCTCGACCGGATCGGCGCTGTCCGGCACGCGCACGCGCACCACGCCGTCCTTGCCGATCTCGATCGCGCTGGCGTCGCTCGGCACCGTGATCGCGGCGCGCAACGCGACGCCATGACTGGTCGCGAGCTGGCCGTCGTCATTGACTTTGAGCGCACCGCCGCGCCACAGCAGCGTCTGGCCGCCCGGGCCCATCAGCTCGATGAAACCTTGGCCATCGATCGCGACGTCGAGCTGCTGGCCGGTGCGCTCCAGCTGCCCCTGTTCGTTCAGCATGAACTGGGTATCGAGCATCACCCCCGCGACCTCCGCGGGAAGCTGGCGCAGGTCCGGCGTCGCCACGTCAACCGGGCGGCCGGCGACCACGTCCGAAAAACGCAGCTGGACCCGCTTGAACGCCGGCGTGTTCACATTGGCGATGTTGTTGGCGATGCCATCCAGTGCGCGCTGCTGCGTCTGAAGGCCCACCGCTCCCACATAAAAGGCGTCGCTCATCGCGTCTGTCCCAGGCTGGAGATCGCGCGGCCGATCAGATCGTCATAGACCTGCACCAGGCGGGCGCCGCCTTCCGACTGGCGCAGCGCGGTCATCATCGCGACCATTTCGTCGCCCATCTCGACATTCGAGCTTTCCACCATGCCCTGGCGGATCACCGGCCCGCCGACCGTGTCCATCGCGCCGGCCCCGGCCGAGAAATAGGATTCGCCAACCGGTGTCAGCGCCTGCGGATCACTGGCGGCGAACAGCTCGATCCGGGCAACCGGGCGGCCATCCTCGATCACGGTGCCGTCCTGCTGGATGGTCGCCGCCTGGCGATCGAGCACCAGGTCGCCGCCGCCCTGCTGCTGCAGCACATAGCCCTGCGGCGAGACCAGCGTACCGTCCGCGGCGAGCTTGAACTGGCCTTGGCGCGAATAGACCATGCGATCGCCCGCACGGAGCTGGAAGAACCCGTCGCCGCTGATCGCGAGATCGAACGGATTGCGCGTCTCGGTGAGCTTGCCCTGCGCGAAATTGCGGCGGACCGCGACCTCGGGAAGCGGCGTCGCATCGGTCCCCGAAGCCTGGAGCAGCTGCGAAAACCCTATCTGCCGCTTGAAACCGGGCGTGGAGACATTGGCGACATTGTGCGCCGCCACTTCCAGCTTTCTTTCGGACGCACTAAGAATAGCCGTCGCCGCTTCGACGAGCCCCGACATTTCATCCCCCCGTTACTGTCCCGATATGAGACAGTCCGGGATGTCTGCCGTCAAGTGCCTCCGATTAAGAAATATTTCGATGTGTTGCGGCAACGTTTCAACCGCGGAAATCCCGCGATTCGCCGAAATCGCGTTCCATCCCAGACAGCTATAGCTTGTGGCTCCAAGTGCCTTTTGCTGCCATTTCGGTTCATTCTTTTCGGAACAATTCCGTGCCTCGAACCGCGAAACCCCTCCCCCGATTCGCACGCGATGCCGGCCGCCGACGGCTCTGCGCGATCAGTTCTGCGGCTCGCTGACTTCGCGCCAGGGGCCGGTCTGGTCGCGTTCGAACGCACTGCCGATCGCGCTGTCGAGGATCGAGAGGATCGCCGGATCATAGTTTGCGATGGTGTTCACCGCGTAGAAATCATGCCGGGAGGCATCCGCCATGTACGCATCGTCTTCGTCTCCGGCGAAAAACCGCCAGCCGCTATCCGCTCCGTTCATCGGCCGTTCCCGATAGGCATAGCCGATCATCCGGCCCTCAACGGTAACGCGGTCCGTGGCGGTCGCGGCACCCCAGCCGCTGACCAGCGTGACCATATCCTCGGCGGCGATCCTATAGTGTTTTTCTGGCATGCCTCAGCTTCTCGATCAGTTGCGCGTTGCCCATGTCGATCGCCAGGTCGAGCGGCGACTTGCCCGCCCTGTTGCGGGCATCCGGGTCCGCGCCATGGGCAAGGAGCAGGTCGACCAGCGTATGATCGCCCCGCGCGGACATCACCGCGGTCCAGAGCGCGCCGTTGCCGTGCTTGTTCGTCGCGTTGACGTCAGCGCCTGCGCGGATCAGCTTCTCGGCCAGGGGATAATATTGATATTCCATGGCATAGTGGAGCGCCGTGAAACCGGAACGATCGCGATTGTCGAGGTCGACGCCGCGCTCCACCAGCCAGCCCGCCAGCTCGGGCTTGCGGCTGGCGATGGCCTCCTGGAGAGTCGTCTGGCCGATGTCCCCCTTTGCCCGGATGTCGTCGGCAGTGATCCGCGTTTCGATCGCCGGCGCATCGGACCGAATCAGCGTGAAGACGGCCGCCTCGGGTATCATTGGTATCTCCTGCTCCTGTTGGCGCTGGGCGCCTCCGGCTGGTAGTTCCGCGGATCATGATATTCGCGGAGGAACTGCTCGCGACTAATCTGCCCACTCATATACCGATCGTGCAAGGTCTTGTAGTCCTTGCCCGGAAGATGGCCCATGTCCCACTGGCCATTGCGGCCCCGGCTGCGGTCCCAGGTAAGGACCTCGCCGGTATTGGGATCGCGCACCACACCGTCCGGCGAGCGGCGCACCGCATTCTCCCAGACGGTGTCGACCTGGCCGCGCGCATAGCTCGGGCGGCTGCGCGCATAGGGCTTGCGCCCGGTGGTGGGCGTCGGATCGGGCGTGGATACCGGCGTCTCGATCGTCGGTGCGCGACGGACCGCGCCGCGCAGGCGTTGCGCGATGCCCTTTGCGAGCGACGGCAGCGAACGCAGCGTCCCGACAATGTCGCGCGAGCTCAGCCCGAGCTGGATCAGCGTAGCCGCGCCCACCGCGCCGGCGGACGCCTCGGTCGGGTCATATCCCTTGTCGTCATAGCGGTTGCCGACCGCGTCGCTGACATATTGCGTGGCGGCGCCCTGGAGCTGGCCGACAGCCTGGCTGATGAAGAACTTGGCCGGCCCGCCGAAATACCAGGTTGCCGCATCCGCGGTATAGCCGGCGACCGTCACGCCGATCCGCAACCAGGGGCGCGAATCGATGACTTCGCCGATCCGCTGCGCCTTGTCGCCGACGATGCTTACCGCACTGTCCACCGCGACGACGCCGAGCGCCGCCCCCTGGCGCGTGCCGTCGGTGGGCAGGTCCTCGTTACGATATCCGATGACGACGATGGTCTGGAGGATCTGGCCGGTCTGCGGATCCACGGTCGGCGGGGCATTGTTCTGCGCGTTCTGATCGGCGATCTGCGCATCGTATCGCGCGGGATCATAGCCCCGCCCGCCGGACCGAAGCGCCTCGTTGATCTGCGCGTCGCTATAGCCTGACGCGCGGCCGGCGATCGTCGCCAGCGTGCGCTTGTTGGCGGCGAGCCGGCTCAGCGCGCCTTCGCGCCGTGCCTCATAGTCGCCGATGGTCTCGTTCCGGCCCTGCGGACGGGCATAGTCGTCCGAGATCCTCGGTGCGTCGAGATAGGCGGCCCGGACCTCGGCGAGTTGATCCTTGTCGGTGATGCCATATTCCGCGGCGAACCGCTGGGTTTCCGACTCGGCATATTCGATCCGCGCCTGTTCCTTGGTGCTGGTGACGCCGTTGAACAGGATGTCGCCGATCGTTTGCGCGATGACGTCGGGGAGCGCGGCGACCACCGCGTCGCCGAAGCTCGTGCCCTCGATCGCGCTGCGCGTCGCGGCATTGGCGATGGTGCTCGCCGCGCCCTGGGCGAAGTTGACGAGATAGTTGCCGATCGAATTGTTCTGGCTGATCGGCTCCACGCCCATCCACTTGCCGGCCTGATAGCCGACCGCCGCGCCCACGCCGGCGGCCGCGACACCCGCCCAGCTGAACTTGTCCTGCAAGCCGGTGGCGACGCCGATGCCCTGGGTGATCGCGCTGCCGGCGGCGCCGCGCGCCGCGGCGCCGATGATCCCGCCGCCGCCAAATGCCTCGTTCAGGCCGCCCGAGACCAGCGAGCCGATCGCGGCCATGCCGACTGCCTTCCAGCTGAACTTGTCCTGGATGCCCGTCGCGACGCCGATGCCCTGGCTGACGATCGAGCCGATCGCCGCGGCCCCCGCGCCGATGGCCAGCCCGCCGGCTACGCCGGCCGCGCCGATCAGGCCGCCGCCGACGACGGTGGTGATCCCCGCACCCACGCTGGTCGCCAGGCCGGCAGCCGCCAGCGCGGCGCCCGCGGTCACCACGGTGACTGCGATCGCCACCACCGCCAGGATGATCGCGCCGAAGACGCCGCACTTGTTCTTCTTCTGCTGCTGCGGCTGCGGCGTCGACGGGGTTACGTCGCCGATCGCCTCGCCCGGATTATAGGGCTTGAGTCCCGAGGCGTTGTAGCTCGACTTCACCACGCCGCTCGGCAGCGTCAACGTCCGTCCCTCGACGAGCGCGGAAGCGCCGGTCAGGCCGTTCGCCTCCGCCAGGCGATACCAGAGGTTGGAGTCGCCATAGATGGAGAGCGCGATGCCCTGGAGCGTGTCGCCGGCCCGCACGGTGTAGCTGCCGCCCGACGAACCCTGGCTATAGCTGTTGATCGGATCGTAGCTGTTGGCGAACTCCGCGTAGGAGCTGCCATAGCTCGCGCCGTTGCGGAACGCGCCCGGCGTGGTCGGCGAGACGGTCTGGCGCTCGCTGATCGACTGCGCGGTCGACACGTCGTTGGTGCCGTTGTTGCCGACATAGCCCAGCTGGCGCCCGTTGAAGCGGTACCAGATCTCGTGCGGATCGCCGTTGGACCAGTTATAGTCCTGTTCGTCCCGGCGAATGATCTGCCCCTCGCCGTTCATCTTGAAGGTGACGTTGCGCGCACGCGCATCGCCGACATAGAGCGATGTCAGCTGGCCGAGCCCATTATAATAGAAGCTCGTGTAATAAGTGGTCGACTGGCCGGTATTCGGCTTGTGCGCGATCTGCGACTGCACCGCGCCGTCCCACCAGGTATAGCTGTTGGTAGTCAGCGTATCGGGCGCATTGGCGTTGTTGTTGTCGCGATAGTTGATCGTCGAGACACTCAGCACCGAACCCAGCGCATAGTTGGTCCCATAGCCATAGTCGTAATAGCTGTACGACTGATAGGTGTGCCCGTCATACTTCTTGGTCGACGTGCTCTCGTAGGTGACCTGGCCCTTGTTGTTGTAGCCGACATTGCGGCTATAGGCGATCGCCGAGCCGTACGCCTCATAGTCGTTCTGCTGGGTCATGTGGCCGAGCAGGTCGTAATAGAAGCGCGAGCGCACCGTGCCGGTCGCGGGCGCCGCGGGGATCGTCCCGGGCGGCGTCGCGACGCCGGTGTTATAGTCATAGTCCTCGGAGACATAGCCGCCGGTCGAGGTCTGGATCTCGTAGATGCGGCCGGCGCTGTTGTAGATATAATTCTCGCGGCTCTCATAATAGCTGCCCGCGTAGTAATAGCCCCATTCATAGTCGTAATAGCCGGGCGAATATTCCGTCCGCATCACGGCGATGCGCTGGCCGGCGAGGTCGTACAATATGTCCTGGCCGCCGCCGGTGCCGTACACCGCTTCGCCACGGACGATCTGGCCGCCGCGCAGCGTGCCCTTGTCGGTGACCACCCGGCCCATGCTGTCGTAGCGGAACCAATAGTCGCTGGTCGTCGAATAGGACGAGACATTGCCCTGGTAGTCGAGCGTCCGATACGTCGCCGTGGTGCGGCGAACATTGCCGTTCGCATCATATTCATAGGCGATGTTCGCCGCGGGCATCGTCGCCGTACCCGCCTCGGCGAACGTCTTCAGCCGGCCCAGCGCGTCATAAGTGACGCTCGAATTCTGCAGCGTCGCCGAAGTGGTGTAGTAGCTCTCGTCGACCCAGTAGCTGTTGGTCACATATCCGTAATAGGGGTCATATTCCTCGTACCAGTAGCCCGGCGAATAATAGCCCGCTTCCTCGCTGGTCTGCTCGGTCAGGCGCTGGCCCAGCTTGTCGTAGCTGTAGGTGGAGACCGTCCGCGCCCAGCTGGTGTTCACCTGCGGATTGGGGGTGCCGACGATCGTCTGGCCGACCATGCCGGTATTGAGATAATTATAGGTCGTATAGAGCCCGCCCGTGCCCACCTGGCTCAGCCGGCCCGAGATGTCGTAGCTGTAGCTCCAGACATGCCCGCCAAGGTCGGTCTTGGCGGTGGTGCGGTTGAATACGTCCTTGCTTTCGACGAGCGTCTTGCCGTTGGCGTAGGTCGTGACCTGGGTCCAGCCGCCGAAGGTGCCGATCCCGCTGGTCGAGATGCCGCCATTCCAGGAATAGCTGGCCGTGGTGAGGTCGCCGCCGAACGCCAGCTGGCTGGTCACCCGGCCGAGCGCATCATATTCGGTCAGCGCCTTTTCGGGCGTGTAGCCGATGATCGGCGTGTAATATTCCCAATGGCCCCCGCCGCCATAATAGCCGCCATAGGGATCATAGGGATCCTCGACCCAATAGGATTCCTCCGGACCGTAGATCGGGTTCTGATAGAGGTTGTTCCATGCCTGGATGCGCTGGCCCAGCCCGTCATAGGCATAGTTCTCCACCAGGCCGCCATAATGCGAAACGCCGGTGACGCGGCTCATCGCGTCATAATCCTGGGTGGTGACGCGGCCGATCTGGTCGGTGATGCGCCGCGTATCGCCATGGATGTCATAGGCGTTGGCGATCTTACCGCCATCGGCCGCGAAGCTGGTGACGACCAGCGCCTGGCTCACGCCATAGCCGGTGCCGGCGAGCAGGCTCCGCGTCGACAGGTTGCTGTTCGCGTCGCGCCCGCCGATCAGGCGGCCGCTCAGGTCGTAATAATAATATTCGGTGGGCCGGACGCTCTGCTGGGCGCCGTTCTCGAGCGTGATCGAAACGGTCGGGCTCTCGCTCTTCGTCAGCTTGCCCATGGTGTTGTAGGTATAGGTGAGCGTCGCCCCGAGCGCGTTCGTCTCGCTCGCGATCTCGCCGAACGCATTGTAGCCGCGCGCAGTGACGAACTGGTCGCTGGCCGAAGCGCTCAGCTGGCGCCCCTCCTCCACCACCTGCACCGCGAGGTTGCGCTTGTCGTAGCTCGTATAGGTGGCGTTGACCGTCGACAGGCCGACCAGCGAGAGTGCGCCCAGGAAGGACTGGCCGGCCAGGTTCGTCCCGGCCGAGGTGATCGCGACGGTCTGGTTGCCGTTGCGATCATAGCCGAAGAACTTCCAGACGCCGTCCCCCGAATTGGTCGCGGTCAGGCGGCCGGCATTGTCATACTGGTTCTCGGTCTGCCAAAGCCCGTTGACCCCGTTCCGCGAGACTTGGCCATAGCTGTTATACTGGGTCTGGCTATAGTCGATCATCGCGAAGCCGCTGCCGTTCCAGGTGGCGACGCCCTGGAACACCTTGCGGCCGGCAAGGTCGTAGCGTGACGCGATGGCGTCGGTGACGGCCCCGCCCGCCGCGGTGGCGCGCGTATAGCTTTCCTTCTTCACCCGGCCCGCGACGTCATAGGCATAATAGCGGCTGAAGCCGGACGCGTCGGTCGTGCTCGCCAGGCGCCCGTCGGCGCCGTAGCTGTAGGTCGTCACGCGCGCCGCCGCGTTGGTCGCCCCGGATTGCACGGTGCGCGACAGGTTGCCCAGGCCGTCATAGAGATATTGGGTGGTCGGCGAGACCCATTGGCCGTTGAAGTCGACAAAGGCCGAGCGCGTCTCCACGCCCAGCCGGCCCGCGCCGTCATAGCCGTAGAAGGTCTGGTCGCCGCTCGCCTCGGTCTTGCGGACCACCTGCCCCAGGCCGTTGTAGAGATATTGCACGATCGCGGTGCCGCTGACCGAGCTCAGCGCGCCATTGCCCGCATTGACCGAATAGGCCTCGACCGAGAGCCGCGCCTCCCAGGTGCGATTGCCCTGGCGGTCATACCCATATTGGGTGACCCGGTCGGCACCCGAGGTGCCCACGCCCGGCGCGCCGCCCAGCGACGCCGCGCCGGCATAGCGCGTGGCGTAGCGGCGCTCCTCGGTGACATTGTTGTCGGGATCATAGCCCCAGCTCGTCAGATAGCCTTCGGCATCGAGCTGCCCGGTCTTGCGGCCGAGCGCGTCGTACCAGCTATAGGTCTCGCCGCCATTGGGATCGACGACCTTCTTGAGGTTGCCAACGCCGTCATAGGTATAGCTGGTGGTGAGATTCGCCGCGGCATAGCCGGTCGCGTAGCTTCCGGTAACGACGTTCAGCACCTGGCTCGAGCTCATGCGGCCGAGCGCGTCATAGTTGAACAGAGTCTCGCGATAGCCGGTCGCGGGCGGCGACGGCGGTGCGCTGCCGACGCTCCCCGGCAGGGCGATCGAGCCCGCATAGACGCGGTTCGACTTTACGTTGCCCGCGGCATCATAGGTGAAGCTCGAATAGCTGTTCTCGCTGGCCGAGGTCTGGCGGATCTCGACCGTCTTGCGATTGAGCGCGTCATAGTAGAACAGCCGGCGCGCACCCGCGACGTCGATCATTTCCTTGACGTTGCCGCGCAGATCGTAACGGATCGTCTCGACCGGAGTGACCGTCGACACCGTGACGAGATCGTCGGCGATCACCGAGACCGCGTCGCCGCGCGTCTCGATCAGCCGATCGTTCTTGTCGAAACCATAGGTCGTGGTGCGGCGGTTGGAGAGATTGTCGGCCTCCACCACCTTGGTGCGATTGCCGCGCGCGTCATATTCATAGCGGTTGACGACGGTCGAGCTGGTGAGGTTGCCCGCGGCGTCATAGGTGGGCTTGGGCAGCGTCTCGGTAAGGACCCGGCCGAGGCGATCATGGGTATAGGTCGTCGCCGCCCCGGCGACGGCGCTGTCGGTCGACGATTTCGCCGTGACCGAGATCCGGTTGCCGAGCCCGTCATAGCTGTAGGTTTCGAAGAAGCCCATCGCATCGGTGGTGCGCAGGAGCCGGCCCAGCTTGTCGTAGAGGAAGCTGGTGGTGGCATCCTCGGTGCCGTTCGCGGCCACCGACGGTGGCGTCGCCATGGCGGCGGCCCCGGTCACCTGGTTGAAGCGGCGGGTCAGGCTCGCCTTCTCGCCAAAGGCGGTATAGCTGGTTTCGGTCAGGTAGTTGCCGGCATCGCGCGTCTGCGTGATCCGCCCGAGCCGATCGTACCAGCTATAGCTCGAATAGCCCAGCGCATCGGTGGCCTTCCAGGCCTGGCCGAAGGCATTATATTCGTAGCTGGAGACACCGCCCAGCGCATCCGTCTGCGTCTTGAGCTGGCCGAGCTTGTCATAGGTGAAATTGGTGACGTTGCCATTGGGATCCGTCGCCTGGATCCGATTGCCGAGACCGTCATAGGCATAGCTGGTCGTCGACGCCTGCGCGGTGCCCCAGGCGCGAACCTCGGTGACGACCCGCCCGGCGGCGTCATAGCCATAGGCGGTGATCACCTGGTCACCCGTGCCATAGGCATCGTACCGGGCGTTGAGCTTGCCGGTCGCGGTATAGTCGTACAGCGTCAGGACGCCGAGCGCGTCATACTCGGTGTAGAGCATGCCGTCGGGGTGATAGCCGTAGCTGTGCGCGGCATAGTCGCCCGCCCCCGCCGTCGCCGCATCGACCTGGCCGATCGTCGTCGCGTTCGAAACGCTGATCCGGTTGTTCCAGAGGATGCTGGCCGTGACCTTGCCCGAGGCGCTGTAATCGGTCCGCGAGACGAAGCCTTCGGCATTCACGACATAGCGGGCCTCGCCGCGCGCCGTGTACCAGGTGCGGGTGATCCGATCGGAAGCACCTCCGGCGTTGTTGCCCGACCATCCGTTCATCGTGGCGACGGACGGGAGCGAGCCGGTCACGTATCTGGCCGCATATTGGACCGAGCGGATCACCTGTCCGCTCGTATCGTAGCTCAGCCCGGCGACACCGCCATCGGCATCGAGCGAGAAGGCGAGCCGGCCCGCCGCGTCATAGACCGACCAGCTGGTACGGTTGTCGGCGTTGCCCGCCAGCGAAGCGGTGAGCGCCTTGACATTGTCATAGGTATAGTCGCCGGTCGCGGCCATTGCCGCCGCATATTGCACCGTGCTGGTTCGCAGGCCTGCCGCGTCATAGCCATAGGCGGTGACCTGGTTGAGCCCGTCCACGGCATAGCGGAGCAGCCCCTGGCCGTCATAGACGTACCGCACCACGCGGTCGCTGGCCGAACTGCCGACGTTCGCCACCAGGTCATTGAAGCTGCCCGCCGCGCGCAATCCCGCGGCGGTGACGTTGTACGATGCGATCTCCGCGACCTTGTTGCCCGCCTTGTCATAGACGTTGCGGACCAGGAAGCCCTCTCCGTCCAGCCTGCCGAGCAGGCGGCCGTCCCGGTCGTAGAAGCTGCGCGTGATCGCATCGGCGGCACCCGGCGCGGGGATGTCGGTGAGCAGCGGCGGAGTGGTCTTGAAGCCGGCGATCTGCCCTGCGGTCAGCCTGGCGGCATAGGCGGTGGTGCCGACCAGGCGACCGGACTTGTCATAGGCCATGGTCGCCACGCTGCCGTCGCCGGCGATCGAGGCGACGACCTGGCCCAGCTTGTCATAGACCGACCAGCTCCACAGGTCCGCGCCCGACGCGCCCGGACGGATGGCGCCGACATCGAACACGCTGTCCGGATTCTGGAGGATGGCCAGCTGGCCGGCGGTCAGGCGCGTCGCGTAGCGCGTGGTCGAGACGATGCGATCGTTCGCATCGTAACGATACTCGGTCATGTCGCCATAATGGTTGACGTCGGCGATCAGCCGGCCCGCCTTGTCATAGGCGGAATAGCGGCTGAGCCCCGCCGCATCGGTAGCGATCCGCACCCGGCCCAGCTTGTCGTACTGGCTGGCGGCGGTCCCGCCCGCGACATAGCTGCCGCTGTCGGTCAGGCTGACCAGATCGCCTGCCTTGTTGTAGGTGGAGGTCGACACATAGCCCGAAGCGAGCGTGACCGTCGTGGTCGTCGCCGTGTCGTTGAAGACGAAGCTGGTGGTACCGCCGTTGATGTCCGCCGAGGCGGTTATGCGGCCCATTCCGTCATAGACGAAGGTCTCGGCGACCTGCCCCTCGTTGCTGCGCGCGAGCAGCCGGCCCGCCTGGTCATAGGTGTAGTAGGTGCGCCTCGCGCCCTCCGCCGCCGATTCCGCGCCTCCGGCGCTGGCGATCCCGAAGCTGCGCGTCGAGGTCATGCTCCCGCGCGCATCATAGGTATTCAGGGTGATCTGGGTCGACGACCGGTCGGCCAGGCCGTTGCGCCAGGCGTCCATCGTCGCTTCGCTGAGCGCGCCGGCACCGACGCCGTAGCTGTGCTCGGGATATTCGATCTTGTACTGGAGCTCGCCCGCCGCCGTATAGCGGAACTCGGTCACATAGCCTTCGCCGCTGACGGCATATCGCAGATGGTTCCTGGCATCATAGGCGAAACGGCTGGTAATGCTGACGGCGGCACCGCTCGCGTCCGACGCGGTGCGGGTCTCGGTCAGCAGCTCGTTCTTGCTGCCATAGGTGCGGGTGACGACGTTCCCCAGCACATCGGTGGCGGTGAGCACATTGCCGTTGCCGTCATAGGTGTAGCTCGCCGAATTGCCCGACGCGTCGACGGTGCTGATCAGGTCGCCATTGGCGTTGTAGCCGAACTGCACGACCTGCTGCGCGGCGCCGCTCGAGGCGGGCGGCGCGGTGATCCTGGTGAGGTTGCCGGCCGCGTCATAGTCTAGCCGGGTCACTTGCCCGGTCGCGTCGGTTATCGTGGTGTAGCCGGCATAATAAGCGAGCGTCGTCACGCGGTTGACGCCCGAGCTGGCGAGCTGGGTCAGCGTCGCGACACGGCCCGATCCGTCATAGGTGACGGTCAGGCTCGAGCCGTCCTTCTGGGTGATGCTGTTGACGCGGCCGGCGCCGTCATAGCCATAGCTCGTCCAGTAGGAATCGGCATCGCTGGGCAGGGCATTGTCGGCCGGGGTGAGATCGGTGCGGACCTTGGTCAACTGCGCGCCGCTATATTCGTACCAGACGCGCGACAGCGTCTTGGAAAGGCCCGTCGCCAGATCGGTATAGCCGGTGGTGACTTTGGTGATGTTATAGCCGGACCAGCTATATTGCACCCAGGCGCCGTCCGCCGTGGTCGCCTTGTCGAGCTTGTCGCCGACATAGGTGTAGGTGATCGCGTTGAGATCGGTATCGCCTTCCCAGACGATGCGGCCGCCGTTCAGCTCATCATATTTCTCGACGCGCTGGGTGTCGCCATCGGTCCAGATCCACTGGCTGCCCGACTTGACGATCTGGTCGTACGCGCCGGCGCCTTCCTTCGAGACATAGGCCGAGCGCGCGGCGTCCCAGGTATAGATCGTCTCGCTGCCATCGGCCGAGACGCGGCGCACGGTCGTCCCCGAGACCGCCGTCACGCGCCGGTCGGTGCTCTGGCGCCACTTGTCGTTATTGTCGTCGTCGGCGGTCGCCTGGCTGTTGAAGGCACGACCGATCGCGACATCGGGGCCGCGGCCGACGAGATATTCGTCCTGGCGCGAGATCAGCAGGTTGCCGTTCGCGGCGTTGACGAGGACATTGTCGCCCCCACGCCCCTGCACTGCGCTGCCGAGCAGACCCGACCCGCCCAGAACCGAGCCCGATCCACGCTCCAAGCCTGTGCCGGCACCCGTGAAGATCGCAACCATCCGCCCCTCCAAATCGCCGCGACGGCAGTCCCTCGCTGCCGCCCGTGATCTGGTAGTCGGAGGAATTTCGCTGGTGTTTAGAGGACTTGCCCCGTTTCGGCTTCATCTCTTCGCAAGGCTGAAGCCATGCGAGGCCGGCGCGCTCAGGAATTGGTGATCGCGCTTTCCTGCCCGGGCTCGTCGATCTCGATCTCGCCCAGCCAGTCGCACAGGCACATCGAGCCGGTGCACAGGGCCGGCATCCCTTCGAGCAGCACCTCCGGCGCGCCGGGGAACCAGGGCGAGGTCGTCACCGGGATACACGGCATCGGCGTCAGCACACCTTCCGCCAGCGCAGTCGCGGTCGCCACCTCGGGATTGGCCAAGCTGGAGCACAGCCCGAAGCTGGGGATGTTCTCCAGCGGCACGAAGTCGAAGATCGTCGCCAGCGGCAACATGTCGGCGAACACGGGCACCTCTGGCGGCACGATCATCGGCATCGGCGCGCTGCCGAAGCTGCACGACAGCACCGCACCCAGGCTGACCAGCTGCGGCATCCAGGCCTAGTCGGCGACGATGCCGCTGAGCGTCAGCGCATTGCCCGTGGTGAGGATCTGGGTCTCCGGCCCGTTCGCCGTGGGCCAGGTGATCGTCGCCGGGCCGCCATGTGCCGACGGCACGAGATTGTCGAGCGTCACCGTCGGGTCCTCCCCGTTCCAGGACAGCGTGAGCGCCAGGGTCCCGACGAACGCGCCCCCGCTCGGAGTGGCGAAGGTGACCTGCGCGGGATGGACCGTCATGTTGGTGAAGCCCATGACATCGGCCAGGGCGCCGCGGACGCTCTCCAGCGCGAGGACCGCCTGGCCCAGTATGACCTGGACCAGGTTGGTCGAGGCGACGCCCCCGGCGAAGTTGATCGTCACTTGCGCATCCACCGGGGGCCTCCCTTGTTCGAGGTGCTTCGCGGCTCAGCTCGCGAAGTTGTTCAGCGTGATCGGATCGCCCGACATCACCGTCTGGGTCTGCAGGCCGTTCGGGGTCGGCCAGGTCACCGTCACGGTGCCCGCGAAGTTGGTGACCTCGAGCGTCGGCGAGTTGCTACCCGTCTGATGGACCGGCGTCACCACGGCGGCGGTGAACGAAGTGCCCGACTCGACGTTGAAGTTGATCGCGCCCGACGTGATGTAGAGCGAGGTGAAGCTGATCGTACCCGCCATCGACAGCGAGCTCGTGGTGTCGAGCGCGAAGGTGCCGTTGGTGATCAGGATCTGCGACGTCGTCGTCGTCAGCGTGGCGTTCTGGAAGTTGATCGTGATCGTGCTCATGGCCATGACGCGTTTCCTTTCTCAGATTCACAAGTGGCGATGGTTTCGAGACTGATTCCGCGGATCGCCCCCACGCGGAGTCTACAGGTAGGTCGCAGGCATCTTCGCGCTCAGGCCGCCGGCGTTGGCGTGGGCATCGAGGACCGAGGCTCGGGTGCCGGCGCGGGCGCGGGCGCGGGCTTCGGAGCGGGGCTCGGGCTTGGCTTGCTCGAGGACGGCGACGGCGTGGGGGCCGGTGCCGGCGCTGCCGCCGGTGCCGGAGCAGGCTTCGGCACCGGCTTGCTCTCCGCCTCCACCTGGGTCAGCGGCACCGCCCAATAGCCCGCCCCGACGAAGCGGATGCGCTGCACCGAAGTCGCTATCGACACCTGCACGTCGCCCGGCACCTGCACCCAGCCATGGATGAACCGGCCGCCGCACAGGATGTGGACGAGCAGCGGCAGGGTGGCGGGCGCGTTCTCGATGTCGAACTCGATCCGGCGCGGCTGGATCGAAAGCCCGCGGATCGCCATCTCGCCCCCGCCATAGCTTGCGCCGAGCCGCACCGACGGCGTCGCACGCGGCATCGGGATGATCGCGCCCGTCTCTATGGGGAAATCGAGCCGGACCGAAGCGGACGAGGGCAGGCCGTAGAAGGTGAGATCGAGTGCGTGCTGCAATAACGCATTGTTCTCGGCCGCCATGAGCAACGCCCTCCCACCCTAAAGAAAATGGTTAGCCGAACGTAATCCCCGTTTCTGTCAAGAAACGAGACCAAACAGATGGAGTCGATATGAAATTATGCTATTGACGTACCCGCACATCGTCAAGCACAACGTTGACAGTAGCTAAGATCTGAATTTTGGCATGGGGAATCCCCGCCGAGTCTGCGCCGGGGATGGAGAGTCAAATGGCACTTCAGCTGACATATCCCGGCGTATATGTTCAAGAATTACCGAGTGGCACGCACACCATTTCTGGTGTTGCGACCTCTGTGACGGCATTCGTTGGCTATTTGACTCGTGGGCCCATGAACACGCCGGTTCAATGTCTGAATTTCGGTGATTTCCAGCGCGTATTCGGTGGACTGGATCAAACGAGCACTACGAGTTTTCAGGTATCGCAGTTTTTTCTAAATGGCGGAACCGAAGCCTGGATCAGTCGTGTCTGCGCGAGTTCCAATCCGCCGGTGCAACCGAAGACCGAGCTCACCGGTGCGCTACCGCCCACCAGTTCTAGCGGAGGAGGCGGAAGCGGCAAAGGCCTCACGCCGACAACTGGCACCAATCTGGTAGAAATAGACTCGCAGAACCCCGGCACCTGGGGCGAGAACGTGTTCGTGACGGTCGATTACATGACCAACAAGCCGAATACGTTCAACATGGCGGCGACGCTCTACTCGATCACCAGCAACAGCAATTCGTCGAGCAGCAGCTACAGCATCGTCCAGACGCAGAGCGTGCCGGCGGTGACGCTGGACATCAGCCAGACCAATTCGATCGTCGAGGTCATGCAATCGGGCAACCAGAACAGCGCGCTGCTGGCGGTGCCCAACCTAACCACGACGCCGTCGGTGCTGGTGCCCTTCGCCAGCGGCACGATCCTGAACTTCACCGCGCCCAAGAACCCCGTGACAGTCACCGGCATCACCGTGACGGTGCAGCCGCCCGGGCCGGACCCGACCAAGCCGCCCCCTTCGGTGAGCACCACGGTCTCCATGACCAGCTCGGTCTCGACGGTGGGAGACATGATCGCGGCGATCCAGGGCGCGCTGTCGAGCGCGGCCGGCACCCTCGGCTATCCGAGCCTGGCGAGCACCCAGGTGCGCAGCTGCCTCTCGCCCTTCCTCTCGTCGAGCGGCACCCAGGCCCAGCTCATCCAGGTCTGGGTGCCCGATCCGGGCTTTGCCGGCTATCTGGTGAGCGTGGTGGCGAACCCCACTTCGCTGTTCACGACCCAGTCGCTCAACTATCAGGCGCAGCAGCTGGTGCCGCCCACGACGACGCCGGCGCCCAAATATCCCGACGGCCTGCCGCCCACCGGATTCGACATTGCCGGCAACTCGACCAACCGCTCGGGCATCTATTCGCTCGACTCGATGCAGATCGTGAACCTGATCCTGGTTCCCGACATGGCATCGATGAACACGTCGAACTATCTCACTTCGGCTACCGCGACGCTCAACTATGCGATCCAGCGCAAGGCCTTCGCGATCCTCGACATGCCGCTGACGGTGACGAGCACGACGAGCGCCGTCGCCTGGGCGACGAGCACGCCGGGCACCTTCGGCACCGGCATCATCAGCGCCGCCACCTATTGGCCGCAGATCCAGATCCCGACGCCCTTCTCCACCCAGCTGCTCACGCTGGGCGGCAGCGGCACGCTGGCGGGCGTCTATGCGCTCACCGACGTCAATCGCGGCGTGTGGAAGGCGCCTGCGGGAATCACCGCGCCGCTGGCCGGGGTGCAGCAGCTCTCCTATGTGATGAACGATCAGGAGAACGGGCAGCTCAACCCGCTCGGCATCAACGCGCTGCGCACCTTCCCCACCTATGACAACATCTCCTGGGGCGCGCGCACCCTCGCCTCGGCGAACGTCGCCGACGACGACTGGAAATACATCTCGGTCCGCCGGCTGACGCTCTATCTCGAGCAGAGCCTGATCCAGGGCCTGCAATGGGTCGTGTTCGAACCCAATGACGCGGCGCTGTGGGCGCAGATCCGGCTGAGCGTGAACGCCTTCCTGCATCCGCTCTACCTGCAGGGCGCGTTCGTCGGCGCGACGCCGTCCCAGGCCTATCAGGTGGTCTGCGACGAATCGACCACCACTCCGGAGGACATGGACAACGGCATCGTCAACATCCTGATCCTGTTCGCCCCGGTCAAACCCGCGGAATTCGTCGTCATCAGCTTGCAGCAGATGGCCGGACAGTCTTCGAGCTAGGATAGCGACCCATGCCCAGCGTCTCGTCGACCAGCCAGTCTCCCGACCCGTATCTCAACTTCAAGTTCCGCATCAAATGGCAGGGCAAATATGTCGCCGGCCTGAGCAAGTGCAGCGCGCTGAAGCGCAGCACCGAGGCGACGCCCTTCCGCGAAGGCGGCGATCCGAGCACCAATCGCATCCTGCCGGGCCAGACCAAGTTCGAGCCGATCACGCTCGAGCGCGGGATGACGCAGGACCTCGAGTTCGAAACCTGGGTCAGCCAGGTGTGGAACTATCGCGCCGGCCAGGGAATGGAGAGCTCGCTCGCCAATTTCCGCCGCAACATCACGCTCGAATTCTACAATGCCGCGGGGCAATTGGTGTACGCGTACAACATCTACAATTGCTGGCCCTCCGAATACACCGCGATGCCGGAGCTCGATTCGAGTTCGAACGCCGTGGCGATCCAGACGCTCGTGCTGCAGAACGAGGGCTGGGAGCGCGACGCCAGCGTCAAGGTTCCGCCGCCGCCCAGCTACTGACGGCCATGGCGCCGCGTCCGCTGAGCGCCGCCGAGTTGCTGGATGCCGCATCGGCATGCCGCAGCCGTTCGGCGGCCGAGAAAGGCATCTACCTCGCGGCGCTCGGCATGCCGGATCAGAGCTTCGGTGCCTGCGCCGCGCTGCCGATCGGCGCTCGCGACGCAGCGATCGTGGCGTTGCGCCAGGCGATGTTCGGCGATCAAATCGAGCTTTCGGCGAAATGCCCGGGCTGCGAGGCGCGGCTCGACGTGGCGATGACGTCGGCGGCGCTGCTCGCGATCGCGGGATCGGCGACGGATGCGGCGCACGAGATCGTGATCGACGGCGATCGCTTCGCGGTACGCCCGGCCGACAGCGCGGACCTCGCCGCGATCGGCTGGATCCCGGACATCGAGGAGGCGCGTGCCGAACTCGCCCGGCGATGCCTGGTGCCGGTGGAAGGCGCCGAAGTGCCGCCCTGGCTCGAGGAAGCCGAGGTCGATGCGATCGGCGCGGCGATGGCCGCGATCGATCCCGCGGGCGACCCGTTCGTCGCGCTCCATTGCCCCGAATGCGACGGCGAGTGGGACGCGCCTGTCGACATCGCCGGGGTGCTGGCGGGCGAGATCGAAGGCGCGGCGGATGCGCTGCTCGACGAGATCCACCTGCTCGCCCAGGCCTATCACTGGAGCGAAGCGGCGATCCTCGCCCTCGGCCCGGAACGACGGCGCGCCTATCTCGCGCGGTTGCAGCAATGAGCGACATGCTCGCCCGGCTGGCGGCCCGCGCCCAGGAGAGCCCGGTCGTGCTCGGCCGCCGCATCGGCTATCGCTTCGGGCCGGCCGCGGACCATCAGGAGGCCTGGCCAGGCGAGGAAGCCTGGCTGGGCGAGCAGCGGATCCTGCGGACAAGCGAGCCGGCGGCGGCGCAGGCCGATGGCGGCGAGGTGCCTCTCGGGCCGGCCGCGCCGGTCGCCCGCGCCCGCGACATTGCGACGGAGGCGGCCCCGTCGGCGCCCCGCCTCGGCGGGAGCGATGCTGCCGGCGCAACGCTTCCGGCCGCGCCCGCGCCTCCCGCCAATCGACCCCGTACGAGCACTGCCGGACTCGATACGGCGATGCGCGAGGGAGTGACCGCCATTCGGGCCGGGGCGCCGACGACACGTGCAACGGCTCCGTCACCCGTCGCTTCGGAGCAGATGGTGCCCCTGGCCGGGCGGGCGGCCGGCTCTTCTCCGGCCGATGCCGGCGCGCACGCCGCGCGGGCGCTTCCCGCACCATTGGCCGGGGCCCGGGCCAATGCTCCCGATGTGCCGGCCATGGCTCCGGCAGCCGGGGCCCGCTCCGGCCCCGCGCTCGCGCCAGTCGTGCAGCGCAAGCGCGCCAACGCCGCGACGCCCCCCGCGATGGGCGCGGCCGACATTGCACAGGTCGCGGCGCCGTCGGACGCGGTATCGATCGCAAATGCAGCGGCCCGGCCGCATGCGCGCGGAAGCGAAGCGAGTCTCACGGCTGCCGCGATCCCGCACACGCCCGGCAATGGCTTCGAAGCGGGCGGCGCGGCCGAGACATCGGTCTCGCCGGCAGGAGGGACCGGCGCCCCTCCACCTTCGAGCGAGCCCCCTACCTCATCGTCCTCCGACACGGCGCGTCGAGCGCCCGCAAGCTCGCGGCGAGGCATGGCGAGTCCGGCGGCCAAGCCGTCCGTCGCGACACGGAAGGCGGAGGGCATGGGACCCGCCGCTCGGGTCGGCCGGGTATCGTTGCCTGACCCCGCCCCGCTCGATGCCGGAGCGCGGACGATTTCCGAACCCGCGGCGGCGGCCATCGCGCGCGCTCCGATGCCCGCGCCGCGCGGGGCGCCTGCCGCAACCGCTGCGCCCCCCACCCCTTCCCCGCACACCATATCGCCGGCCGAGGAAACACCGCCAGCCGCGCCCGTACCTGCCCCAGCCTCGCCGACAGCCTCTGCCGCCGGGCAGCGGGCCACCCTGTCGCAGCGCGCGGCGCCGGAGATGCCGCCGGCGCATCCCCGTGCAAGCGAAACGCCAAAGGCGGCCGGGCCACGCCGCGCCGCGCGCTCCGCCAATGGCGTATCGGCGGGCGCGCCGCCCGTGGCATCTGCACCGGCGGCGCAGCGATTCGCGGAGCAGGATAGCGGCAGTGCGGCGCCTTCCCGGGCGGCTGAATCCTCCGCTGCCGCGCCGGCCGGCCTCGCTTCACCCGAAGAACCCCGGGCGCTTCCCGGCCCCGCCCCTGAGCCGGCGATGCGCGCGGCACCGGAGCCCGGCCCCCCGCCGCTTGCGGCCGCCGCGAGCCCGATCCGCGACCGACAGGCACGGGACCGCGGGGCCGGCGGATCGCGCGATGCCCAGCCTTCCCCCGGGAGATGGCCCTCCACGCCCGGACCGGGCGAGACGGGGGTTCGGCGCCCCTCCCCCGAAGCGCGCCGCATGCCGGATCGCACAGCGCCCAGCGATTTGCCGGCGATGCCGGCGCGCGCGCCCGCGACGCGATCGGTGGCGGCGGAAGTCATGCCCCCACCCCAGCCCGAGCGCCGGCCTCCACCCGCCGCGCCGCCTTCGGGCGACATCCGCATCGACATCGGCCGTATCGCGATCGACCTGCCGCGCCCGCGCACCGCGCCCGCGCGCCCGCAACCGCCGCCGCTCAAGGCCAAGCCGCGTGGGGGGCCGGACGCATGAACTCCAGCTTCTCGATCGCCGCCTGCACCGTGGCGATCGCCGACCGGCTGCACATGTTCATCGGCGATGCGGTGCCGGGCGCACGGGTGACCACGCTCAATCCGGGCTCGGAGGCGCTGCGGACCGGCGACCCGTTCGTGAACCTCTATCTGTTCCGCACCACCCGCAACGGCTTCGTCTCGAACAACGACTTGCCGACGCGCGGGCCGCTCGGCGGAGCGAAGAACTCGCCGGTGCTCAAGCTCGACCTCGATTATATGATCACCTTCTTCGGCGACGATGCGCGGCTCGATCCGCAGCGGCTGCTCGGGCTGGTCGCGGGCGGGCTCAACGCCGAACCCTATATCCCGCGCGACATGCTGCGCGCGGCGGTGGCGAGCACGCCCTGGCTCGGCGGCGGGACCGGCAGCCAGGAATTGCCGCGCGACGAGATCGTGGTGACGCCGCTCAACATGGCGCCGGATGCGATGGCGCGGCTATGGTCCGAATTCGTCAACGTCCCCTATCAACTCACCCAGCTCTATACGGCGATGCCGATCGCGATCGAGTATCTATTGCCGGTCGAGCCGGTATTGCCCGTGCGCCGTATCGGCCTGCGCGCGCTGCCGTCGCGTTCGATCGTGATCGTCGACATCGTCGACGCGAACGACCCGGATCTGCCGATTTCGGGCGGTTGCACGCTGGCGGTGCGCACCCCCAATCCCGCCCAGCCCGGCCTTTCGGTGCTGCTGAACGGCATCGCGGCGAAGGATGTGACCAGCGGCTTCGATGCGCAGGGCCATGCCGCGCTGCTCCTGCCGCTGACCAGCGCCCAGCCCGCACCGCTCGCCTTCGGGAACCTCACGGTCAAGCTGGTGAAACACGGCCCGGACGGCAAGGACATAGAGGCGGAATCCCCTGCCTTCGCGACCAGCATCGTGCCGGGTTTCGCCGGCCCGCCAGCCATCGGCGCGGACGGCAAGCAGCTCGACTTCACGATGGCGCTGCCGGTGCCCGCCCAGGCGAGCGCGACCGCGCTTCTCTTCGCGCGCGGCGCGAAATCAACCTCCTACAAGATCCCCTGCCTTCCCCGCGCCGCCGCCACGGCCGCGCTGGCCGCGCCGCTCGCCGGAGTTTCCCCCGGGGAATATCTGGTCAGCATCGAGGTCGACGGGATCGCCAGCCTGCTCGACTGGAAGGACGGCGCCTATACCGGCCCACGCGTCACGGTGCCGGGGAGCTGACGATGGCGGAGATCCCCCATGTCGCCCGGTTGCAGGGCGCGGTCACCGCGGTCGAGCGCATGCTCGAGGACTATGCCCGCAGCCGATCGCGCCCCGGCCTGCGCCACGAGCCCCTCCCTCCCCAGGAGGCCGGGCTCGGCGAGCCGGTCCCCGGCTCGGCGTTCGACGCGCTTGCGAACTGGTTCTCGCTCACGCCCTTCGAACAGGGCGTGGTCGCGCTGGCCGCCGGCTTCGAGATATCGCCCGACATCGCCAATCTGTGCGCCCTCGCGCAGGGCGATCCCGCGACTCCCTATCCGACGACGCTCCTCGCCCTCGCCGTCCTCGCCGATCTCGAGGGCGCGTCCCAGGCCGCCTTCGCGCCTTCGGCACCGCTCCGATACTGGCAGCTGATCAAGGCCGAGGGCGCGCAGCCGGGAAGCCGGCTCCAGCAGCGCTTCGTCATGCCGGACGCGGTGCTCTCGTTCCTCGTCGGCCAGCCCGTGCTCGACGACGCCCTTGCCGACATCGTGCGCCCGCTCGACCTCGCGCCGCAGCTGCCTGCCGACGCCGTCCTCGCGCATCGGCTCGCCCGGACCGTCCTCGCATCGGGCATGGACGCCACGCTCCATCTCGCCGCCGAACCGAGCCGCCGCGCGCTCGGCGTGGCGGCGGGCGCCGCGGTGGCGCTCGGCCTGCTGCCCTTCCATCTGCCCCTCGCCCGCCTCACCCCGGAAGCCGAGCGCGACGGCTTCTTCCGGCTGTGGCAGCGCGATCGGCTCGCGCTGCGCGGCGCGCTGCTCCTGTCCTTCGAGGAGCCCCCCGGCGAGTTCCAGCTGAGCGCGATCTGCCGGCTGATCGGCGAAGGCACCGGCCCTTTGTTCCTCGTGGGTGCCGCGGGCCAGTCCATCGCCGAGCGCGCACCCGGCGCCGTGATCCGCATGTCCCTGCCCAGGACCGATCCGGGCGAGGTCGCCGATCATCTCGCTGTCGGCCTGGGCCAGGATGCCACGCCGGCCTTGCGCGACATCGCCGCGCGCTTCCGTCTGCCGCTACCGACGCTGGAGAGCTGCGCCACCGTGGCGCGTGCCAAGGCGGAGGAGACCCAAGCCCCCGCATCGCAGGCGGCGATCCTGGACGAGATGCTGCCGCTGCTACGCGATCAGGTGCGCGAGGCGATGAGCGGCCTCGCCGATCCGGTGCCCGTGCGGATGACGCTGGACAATCTCATCCTGCCCGAAGCCGCGCGGGCCGTATTGGGGCAGATCATCGCCCGGCAGCGCAACCGGGCGCGCGTGATGGAGGAATGGGGATTTGCCGGCGCGGGCGGCGGCGCGCAGGGCATGAGCGTGCTGTTCGCCGGCCCGAGCGGCACCGGCAAGACGATGGCGGCAGAGGCGCTTGCGCACACCTTGTCGCTCGACCTGTTCCGGGTCGACCTGTCGCGGATCGTCGACAAATATATTGGCGAGACCGAGAAGCGGCTCGCGGCGCTGTTCGACGCGGCCGACATGACCGACGCGATCCTGCTGTTCGACGAAGCCGATGTGCTGTTCGGCCGGCGGACCGAAGTGAAGGATTCGCACGACCATTACGCCAATCTCGAGGTCGGCTATCTGCTCCAGCGGATCGAGGCGTTTCGCGGGATCGCAGTGCTCACCACCAACCTGGCGAACGCGATCGACGATGCATTCGCGCGCCGCTTCGCCTTCAGCCTGCATTTCGAATTCCCCTCGCCCGACGAGCGCCGGCGTATCTGGCACGGCGCCTTTCCGGCCGCGGCGCCGGCCAGCGGCCTCGATTGGGATCGGCTCGCGCGGCTGACGCTCACCGGCGGCCAGATCCGCGTCGTCTCGATCAACGCGGCGATGCTCGCCTCAGAGGAGGAGACCGCGATCTCGATGGGGCACATCGCCCGCGCGCTGGAAAGCGAATATGCCAAGCAGCGCCGGCGCGTGCCGCCGGCCGAGCTCGCGGACTGGCCGGCATGAGCCGTCCCCCCCGCCCGCCCGCCAATCTGTCCGCATCGATCGACGCGGCGATCTCGCGCGACCCGCGCGTGCGCGCCACGCTGGCCCGGCTCGATGCCGGACAACGCGACCATGTCCGCCGCGCGATCGCCCAGGCGATCCGGGCCAAGCTGCGCGAACGCGGAGGCCCGCAATGACGCCCTATCCCAACAGTCCGCATATCCTGAAGGCCGCCCTGATCAGCATGGGCGGCACCATTCCCGTTCCCCGGCTGATCCTGCTGCAATATAATCCCGCCGAGCTCACGCGGCAGCTCCATCCCGATTTCGAGAAGACGGGAGACACGCCCACCGGCACCAACCTGCTCGCCGGCCCCGCGATCGAGACGATCCAGATGACCGCGCGGATCAGCGCGGTCGACCAGCTCGAGAGCAACGACGCGACGGCGATGGCGTTCGGCATCCACCCCCAGCTCGCCACGCTGGAGATGATGCTGTTCCCGACGACCAGCTCGATCGTGCAGAGCCTGGCCCAGATGGCGCTGGGCGTGCTCGAGATCGTGCCGCCGGAATCCCCGCTCACCGTGTTCGTCTGGGGTCCGCAGCGCGTGCTGCCCGTCCAGATCACCAGCTACAGCGTTACCGAGACGATGCACGACACGCGCCTCAATCCCATCGACGCGAATGTGACGATGGACATGAAGGTGCTGACCTATCAGGATTTTTCACCCAGCCAGACCGGCTTCTATCTCTATCTCGCCAATCTCGCCGAGCGCGAGCTGATGTCCGCCGTGGGCACGGTGCAGAGCGGCGCCAGCATCATCTCGGGGGCGCTGTCGCTATGACCGGCCGTCGGCTCAGCCGCTATCCGGTGCAGATCGAGCATGCCGCCCCCGGCAAGCTGGTCCGCACCCGCACGCGCCATGTTTCCGCGACTTCCTCCTCGACCGCCGGCTCCGATGCGGCGACGGACGCCAAGGACGCCGTGCCCTATCTCGCGCGCACCATCCTGCCGCTGGCGACCACGTTCCAGCCGCAGACCAGCTACACGATCCAGGCCGGCGACCGGATCGACAATATCTCGGCCAGGCTGCTCGGCGATCCGCTGCTCTACTGGATGCTGCTCGAGGCCAATAATGTGAGCGACCCCGCGACGCTCTGCGCGGTGCCGGGGCGAAAGATCATCGTTCCCGCCGTGGTGGGCCAGACCAACGATCCGTTCGACCAGCCCAAGGCCTCGCGCCGGGGAACGGCCGCCGCGCCCACCGACCAGACCGACGACCGCGAGGAAAGCGCATGAGCTTTCCCGTCGGCATCCAGCTCGCCGTGCTGGCGGGCACCCAGGAAGTTCCCACCCCGATCGGGCCCGGACTGGCCGATCTGCTGATCGAGGCCGAGGTGACCGAAGTGGCCGACGGCCAGTCGGCATTCCGCCTCACTTTCGGCGCGCAGCGGAGCGACAATGGCAAGGGCATGCAGGTCCAGGTGCTTGCCGACGGCCGTCTCTCCACGGGCAATCGCGTGCTGATCATGGCGATGCAGGCCGCGCTGCCGACCGTGCTGATGGATGGGCTGATCACCGATATCTGGCTCGATCCGGCGAAGAATCCCAGCCAGAGCCGCGTCGTGATCAGCGGGGCGGACCTGAGCGTCGCCATGGACCTGACCGAGAAGATCCGCGGCTATCCCGACATGGACGACGAGTTGATCGTGCTCGAGATCCTGGCCGAATATGAGCGGTTCGCGATCGTCCCGGAGACGATTCCGCCAGCCGAAGCCGATTTCCCGACGATCGTCCAGCGTACGCCGATCCAATACGGTACCGATCTGGAATATCTTTACACGCTTGCGAACCGATATGGTTATGTGTTCACGCTGCGCCCCGGCGCGGTGCCGCTCACCAACACCGCCTATTGGGGGCCGCCCAAGCGCGTCGGCATACCCGCGCCCGCGCTCACCGTGGGCAACAGCACTTTCACCAATGTCGACCAGCTGACCTTCACGCAGGACGGCCGCTCCGCCTTCCAGGTCTCGGGCCTGATCCCGGGCCCGCTCGAAGCGACGCCGGCATTGCCGGTGATGGCGCTCGAGCCGACGCTCCTGCCGCCGCTCGCCCTCAAGAGCCCGTTCCCGATCTCCTCGCTGCTCGGCATGAAGCTGCCGGCCGGATCGGACGGGTTCGACGAGATCCGGGCGATGGGCTTCGCGCAGGGACGCGTCAACCGATCCTCCACGACGGTCGCCAAGGCCGAAGGGGAGCTCAACGTCGAGAAATATGGCTCGATCCTGCGGGCCGGCGGTCTGGTCGGCGTGCGCGGCGCGGGCACGACCTTCGACGGCAACTGGAGCGTCGCGGAGGTGCATCACAAACTCAAGCGGAACGAATACAAGCAGACGTTCAAGCTGGAGCGCGACGGCACCGACCCCTTGTTACCGGTGGTGGTGCCATGAACGCGCGGTACGGCCGGGGAGGCAGGGATGAAGCAGTTCTGGGGCAAGTATCGCGGAGTCGTCGTCGACAACGAGGATCCGCTGATGCTCGGCCGGCTCCAGGTGCTGGTGCCGATGGTGCTCGGCGAAGTGGCGACGGCTTGGGCGATGCCCTGCGTTCCCTATGCCGGGCTGCAGGTGGGTTTCTACATGATGCCGCCGGTGGGCGCGGCGATCTGGGTGGAATTCGAGGGCGGCGACCTCGACTATCCCATCTGGGCGGGCTGTTTCTGGCGCGAGGGCGAGCGCCCGATCGAGGCGGAGCTGCCGACGATGCGCATGATCCAGACCAGTTCGGGCAAGCTGCTGTTCAACGACCTGCCGGGCGAGGGCGGCTTCACGCTGACGGTGACCGATCCCGCGGTGGCGGTGCCGGTGGTGGTGAGCGGATCGAGCACCGGCGTGGTGATCAGCCTGGCGGAAATCCGCATCACCATGAACGAATCCGGCGTCAACATCCTCGCCGAACCGGGCACGCTGGCAGTGACGATGGAAGGATTCACGATCGCGCACGGCTCGGCGATGGTGGGCGGCGTCGAGCCCGAGGTCTCGATCAACGAGGGTGGGCTCACCGTGCTGTAGCCGCATCGACGGCGGACGGCGGCCGGGAGGCGCGCGGATGACGGGCTATCTGGGCTTTCCCTATCAGATCGACGGATCGGGGCAGACTGCGACCACCGATCTCCCGACCTATGTGCAGAACCTGATCCTGCTCGTCTTCGAGACCAATCCGGGCGAACGCGTCAATCGCCCGGATTTCGGTGCCGGCATGCGCCAGCTGGTCTTCGGAGGCATGGACGCGGCGCTGGCCAGCGCGGCCGAAACGCTGGTGCGCAGCAAGCTGATCCAGTTCCTGGGCGACGCCATCTCGATCAACACGCTCACCGTGACGATGGGCAACGAGACGGTGACCGTCGACCTCACCTATTTCGTCACCCATACCCAGACCACGGCCGGCACGTCGATCACCGTGCCCCTGCCCGGCTACAGCGCGACGCCGCAGGGCGGCAGCGCCACCGCCACCGCTTCGATTCCGGACTATTGAGCGATGGCGGACGACACCCAGCCCACCGTCGTGCATTCGGTGCAGAGCGCGGGCTCGCTGCAGCTGGTGGTGCAGGTTTCCCCGGCATCGGCGCTTCCAGCCGCGCAGGTGCGGGCCGCCGATATCGCGATGGACGCGCTCACCGGCGGCGCCGTGCCGGCCACGCCGCCTGCGCCCGCCCTCGCACTCGACACTGCGCCGGTCACCATCACCGACCTGTTCGGCACCCCGGCCGAAGTGGTGCAGGTCCATGCGCTCGACGCGGATACCGGGCTTCTCCATATCCAGGCGATCCCGCCTCCCGCCGATCCCGCGGCGGACGCGCCCGCCTATCGGCTCACCATCGGCGACGTCTCGACCTGGTTCGCGCCCGAATCCAAGGCCAATGTGGCCACGCCGAGCAGGCCGGTGCAGGCACCTCCCGGCCAGGCCGCGATCAACTATCTCGGCCGCGACTATGCCGCCTTCACCTCGCTGATGCGCTCGCGCGTGTCGCAGATCGTGCGCGACGATTCCGCCTGGGCGCTCGATCACCCCGCCGATCCGATGACGACGCTGATCGAAGCGCTCGCCTATGCCGGGGACCATCTCTCCTTCCGCCAGGATGCGGCCGGCACCGAATCCTATCTGCCCACCGCGCGCCACCGCCTGTCGTTGCGCCGGCATGCCCGGCTGCGCGACTATGGCGTGAACGACGGGTGCAATGCCCGCACCGCGCTCGTCTTCACGGTGAAGAGCAATGGCGTGATCCCCGCCGGGCTGCAGGTGGTGACCCAGCAGCCGGGCATCGTGACGATGAACCTGCCGGCCACGCAGGATCTGGCGGCGAGCACCACCGTGTTCGAGACCATGGCCGATCTCCCGGTGTCGCTGCTGCGCAACAATCTCGCCTATCCGCTGGCGCGCTCGGTCGCCTACACCTTGCCCCAGGGGGCCATCCAGGCGCAGCTCAACACCGCCCAGACCGGGCTCGTCCCCGGTCAGCTGGTCGCCTTCGTCCAGACCGCCGCGCCCGCCGGCACCGCCCAGCCCTTCGGCGCGCAGGTCGTGCGGCTGATCAAGGTCGAGCTGCTCCCCAACGGCGACAACCCGCCCTATGCCACCATGATCACCTGGCACCCCGAGGACGCGCTCGCCAAGCCGCTGACCATGGCCGTGCAGAACCAGCCGGGCATGGTGCAGCTCTACGGCAATGTCGGGCTGGCCGATCATGGCCGGACCGTTGCCGTGACGCCGGTGCCCGATACGGCGCCCGCCGGCCGCGTCTATCGCCCGATCATCGAAGTGGAGGACCCGGTATCGGCGGCGCCCATGCCCGCCTCCGTGGCGGCGTTCGACGGATCGCAGGACATCGCCGAGGCCGCGCTGCTGGTGCCCTCGGCCAAGGCCAGCCTCGCCCCCGATCCGGGGCAGGCCAATCTCTGCGTGAAGATGCTGGGCGAACGGCCCGGCATGGCCAAGGTCCTCGATCTGTGGACGGCGCGGCAGGACCTGATGAGCACGCCGCCGGCGGGGCGCGCCTTCGCGGCGGCGCCCGAGGACGGCTATGGCGGCAACCGGCGCCACCTGTTCCTGCGCTTCGGCGACGGGGCACTGGGCGAAGCGCCGGCGCCGGGAACGACCTTCACTGCCACGGTGCGCGTCGGCGACGGGCAGAGCGGCCGGGTGCGCGCGAACGCGCTCGTCCAGATCGTCGGCTCCACGCCGATGATCAGCTGGGTATCGAACCCCCTGCCCGCGACGCCCGCCCAGCCGGAACTGAACGAAAGCGTCCGCCTGTTCGCGACGACCAGCTTCCGCACCAATCTGCGCGGCATCGATCCGGACGATTGGGAGCGCCTGGCCCAGAGCGACCCCTTGGTCACCGAAGCCGATGCCCGGCTGGTCAACGGTTATGCGCCCTGCGTCGTCGGCATCGCCACCACCACTACGACGCCCGACGGCTACACCTATCCGATCGCGAAGGCCCGGCTGATGGAATATGCCGTGCTCGGCGCGCCGCCGACGATCCAGCAGGAATCCGACGTGCCGATCAATGTCTCGCTGGTCGTCTATTGCTCGCAAGGCGCCAATATCGGCGCCGCGCGCGAACGGCTGCTGCGGCGGATCGGTGCCGGGGCGAAGACCGATGGCGGCCCAGCCCATTTCCACCCGACCGCCTGGCCGCTCGGCCGGCCGGTGGTGCTCGCCGAGCTGATCGCGCTGCTGGCTGCAGATCCCACCGTATCGCTGGTGGTCAGCGATCCGGCGATGGATCCCCGCGTGGTGTTCCAAAGAGTGAGCGGCCCCGACAACACCGTCGACAACATCAAGGCCGGCCGGATCGCGATCGGCTCGAATGAGCGCGCGCGCGCCGGCAATGACGGTTTCCATCCCGAACTCGGCATCGTCAGACTCTTCGTGGCGGCGGCGAAATGAGCGCGAACGGCCCCGACGACGAGATCTCAGCCGGGCTGGGCGACTATGCCAGCTTCAAGCAGGAGATGCTCGACCTGATCCCGCGCGTGGTGGTCAACAGCGGCGGGAAATCGGTCTCCCAGCCGCTGGCCCGGCTGGACCGCAACGTCCCCACCGATCCCACCCTCGCGCTGGTCGATGCCTTCGCCGAAGTGGCGGACGTGCTGTCCTTCTACCAGGATCGCGTGCTCAACGAGGGCTATCTCTCCACCGCGGTGGAATATCGCAGCCTCGCGCTGATCGGACGGGGGCTGGGCGAGACCACCGGCATGCACATCGGCGCGACCGCCGAGCTCGCGGTGTTCGCGCAGCCCGGCGATCCGGTGATCGTGCCGAAAGGCTCCGCGATCCAGGCGACGCCGCCCGCCTCGCGCGGATCGAACAGCGCGGCGACCAGCGGCCCGACCGGCAGCGGCGGCACCGCGTCGACGGCCACGACCAACCAGACGGCGACGACATCGACCACGGCCGCCGCCGGTTCCGGAAGCGCGGCGGCCGTCGCGGCAGCGCCGGTATTCGAGACGGCGACCCAGCTTACCGCCGTCTCGTCGCTCAACCAGCTCACCCCGCTGCAGACGCGCCCGGCCTGGGTCACCGCGGATGCCACGGAACTGCTGCTCGCCGGCACCGGCCTCGGCCTGCAGGTCGGCGACTTCCTGCTCTACAAGCGCGTCGATCCCGCACCGATCCAATGGGTGCGGCTCACCGTGTTCTCGGTCAGCGAGAATCATGTCCTCTCGACCACCACCATCGGCATCGGCGCGCCGATCGGCGAGCAATGGGCGGCAAGCGGCGCGACCGACCCGCTGCCGCCGAACGAAGCGAACGGGCTCGAACTCTACGCCTTCGACCTCACTTGCCGGCTGTTCGGCTACAACGCGGCCTCCTGGTCGTCGCAATCGGCGGCAGTGCAGCGCGCGAACACGCCGACCGGCATGGTCCCTTCCGAATTTTCCGAATGGCCGGGCTATGCCATCGACCTGAACCAGCTCGACCTCCAGGCGGTCTATCCAAAGGTGCTGCCCGGCAGCCAGTTCCTGCTCGAGACGCCCGAGGACAAGACGCTCGGCATCATCGACGCGGTCTCGCGGCAGAACATCTCCGAATTCAACATGTCTGGCCAGGTCACCGAGGTCGAGCTGGCGCCCGATCCCGCCACCTTGCCTACCGGCTCCGCTCTGATCCCCTCGCGCATGGGCCACAGCGCCACCACGCTCAGCGACGGCCGGGTGCTGCTGGTCGGCGGCATCGGGGTGCAGGGCGTGCTCGACAGCGTCGAGGTCTACGACCCCGCGACCCAGCTCGTCAGCCAGATCGACGCGCTTCCGGAGCCCCGCGCCCTCCACACCGCCACGCTGATCGACGGGAAAGTCTATCTCGCCGGCGGCGTGATGAAGGACTGGTCGCTGGCGACCGACCTGCTCGTGCTCGATCCCACCTCCATGCGCTTCAGCGCGATCCCGAACGTCACGCTCGCGATTCCGCGCCTGGGACATGCGGCCACGCTGCTCCCAAACAACCGCATCATGCTGAGCGGCGGCCTGACCCAGGCGCCGAACGACGCGCACGACAAGATCGAGGCGCTGTTCGCCGCACTGGAGGCGACGAAATCGGTCGCCGTCTACGATCCCGTCGCCGCCGACTGGCAGCCCTGCGCCGATCTGGCCAAGGCACGTGCCGGGCACAGCGCCACCGTCTGCCCGGTGGTGAAGAGCACGGCCGATGGCGGCGGGCCGGCGGTTCCGCCGGTCGCCAACACGGTGATCTTCGTCGGCGGGCATGACGGCGGCGCCGCGCCGCCGGGCTTCTCGAATGCGGGTGCGGCCATCGGCACGGTATGGGATGATGCCGAGGTCACCAATACGACCGACTGGCAACCGACCGGCATGCTCTATCCGATCCCGCCGGGCCAGGATGGGGCGCAGGGCCGCTACGACCAGGTCGCGGTGGCGCTCCCGAACAATATGGGTTTCCTGATAACCGGCGGCCAGTCCGCCACCGGGCCGGTGGGCGACGACTGGCTGATCGGTGCCTTTGCCGCCTATCAGACCGGCGGCAGCATCAGCGCCGTGCCCACCTTCGTCGTCGCCCCGCCGCTCAGCGAAGCCCGCTCCAACCATGCCGCCGCGCTGCTGCCCGGCAACAAGGTCGCCGTCGCGGGCGGCATCGCCGGCAACAGGGTCCTCGCCACGGTAGAGACGTTCGCCGTTAGCCCGGGCGTCAGCATTCCCTTCAACGGCGGCGAGGTGCTGGCGCCCAGCATCGTCGGCGCGCCGCTGCCCAATCCGCAGGGCTATCCCGCCTTCGCCGCGCTCGCCCAGGACTTTCTCCTGCTCACCGGCGGCATCTCCGCACTGCCCGCCGAGCCCGACACCCCGCCCACCTATACCGGTGCGGTGGTCGCGCTCGATGCCGATGTCGGCACGTTCCAGACGCTGCCCGGGCCGGTGCTGACCACGCCGTTCACGCTCGCGCCCACCGGCACGATCCTGCTCGCCGACGGCACGATCCTGATCGTCGGGGCAACTCAGCCCGAGCCCTTTCCGCAGCTCACGACGACCATGACCGGCTTCGCCTGGACCTTCGATCCCACCACCGGCCTGTCGACCGCGGCCGGCGCGCCCATCGCGCCCCGCATCGGCGCGACGCTGTCGCTCCTCGCCAACGGCACCGTCCTCTATGCCGGCGGCTACGGCCTGGGCGATGACGGCTATGCGGTGCTCGATACCGCCGAAGTCTATGATCCCAAGAGCCGCAC
The DNA here is from genome assembly GCF_002127225.1 of Sphingomonas sp. IBVSS2. GTDB lineage: Bacteria > Pseudomonadota > Alphaproteobacteria > Sphingomonadales > Sphingomonadaceae > Sphingomonas. Next base: position 187,231 of record NZ_NFUR01000004.1, on the reverse strand, counting down.
CTTCCGCAAGGTGGGCAACAAGATGACGACGCCGCGCTGCGGCCACAGCGCGACCGTGCTCACCGATGGTTCGGTGCTGCTCGCGGGCGGGTTCGCGGTTCCGCCGATCACCTATGATCTGCCCGGGCTCGAGGCGATCTACGTGCCCAGCCTCCATACGGCCGAGACCTTCGCCACCGCCACCCAGACCTTCACTGCGATCACCACCGTGCTCGACAAGGGCTTCGCCCTGCACTCGGCGACATTGCTCGCCAATGGCGACGTGCTGATCGCCGGCGGCTTCAGCGCCTTCCAATCCGAAGCGCCGTTCGACGAGATCCAGATCTGGCCGATCACCCAGGCCGCGGTGTTCAACATCGCCGCCCAGGCCTTTGCGACCATCGCGGACATGCCGGTGCCGCGCGCGATGCATTCGGCGACGTTGCTGCCCGATGCCCGGGTGCTGATCGCCGGGGGCGCGATCGACTGGACCATGGAGCCCAGCGCCAGCAGCACCTTGTTCGATCCCACCAGCTTCGCCTTCTCCGCCGGTCCCACCCTCAATGCGGCACGCTGCTCGCAGGGAGCGGTGCTCGTCGAACAGGGCGTGCTGATGCTGGGCGGCGACACCAATTCGACCTATGAGATCGTGCCGCCGAACGGCGGCAGCGCCGCGCCGGCCTATCCGCTGCCGATCGTGCTGCCCTCTCCCGACTATCCCAATCTCGTGTCGCTCACCGAGGGGGTGAACCCGATCCCGCTCGCCAATCACGGCGTCTATGCCTTTGGCGGCCAGGTCGATGGCAACGGCAATTCGACCTGCACAGCCGTGCTCTATGTCGAGGCACCACCGCCGGCGGATTCGGACGCCCGGCGCCAGGCGCTGGTCTATACCCAGAGCCAGCAGCTGAGCCTCGCGCCGCCGATCGACGATGCGCCGCTGCCCGGCAACACGCCGACGCCCGGCAATCCCACCGTGCCGGACGACACGCTGGTGCTCACCGGCCTGATCGACCAGATCGTGGTCGGCCAGGCGCTCCTGCTCGCCGGCAACCCGCCGCTGGCGACGACGGTGGGCAAGGTGTGGCCGATCGGCGCGCAGACGGCGCTCCCGGAAGACACGCTCGTCATGGTCTACGGGCCGATTCCGCAGAGCGGCGCGAAGCAGGACGGCAAATGGTGGTGGGCCAATATCCCGGATATCGGCAACCTCTCGCTCCAGACCGATCCGGCGGGCGACCCGCCCTCGGACTTCGCCTATCTCTCCGGCAACGGCACCACGATCGGCAACGTCACCTCCGCGCAGCTCGCGCTGTTCAACCGCCCGATCCAGAGCGAGGCGGTGACCGTGAAGGCGATCGCGAAATCGTCGAGCGACAATACCACCACCCTGACCCTGCAGGAGCCGCTGCGCTATCTCTACGATCGCACCACCACCACCGTGTACGGCAATGTGGTCGAGGTGACCCAGGGGAGCACGATCGCGGGCGAGGTGCTCGGCAATGGCGACGGGCAGAAGCCGTTCCAGCAATTCCTGCTCAAGCAGGCGCCGCTGACCTGGCTCGAGGAAGCCGACGGGGCGATCGCGCCGCAGCTCAGCGTGACCGTCAACGGTGCGGTCTGGCAATGCGTGGAGGCGCTGGGCAGCATGGGGCCGGATGCCCGTGCCTATCAGCTCACCCAGGACGCCCAGGGTCGCGCGCAGATCACCTTCGGCGACAGCGTCCATGGGCTGCGGCCGCCGACGGGCACGGACAATATCGTCGCCACCTATCGCGTCGGCGCAGGGGTCAACGGCAATGTCGCCGCCGGAAGCATCACGCGCGCGCCGATGGGAGTGGGCGGGATCAAGAGCGTGCTCAATCCGGTCGCGGCGAGCGGCGGGATCGGAGCGCCGCCGCGCGGCACGCTGCGCGACCTGATCCCAACCGGCGCCCAGGATCTGGGGCGGATCGTCACGCGGCAGGACATGGTCAGCTTCGTCCTCAACCGCCCCGAAGTCAGCGCGGCGGTGCTCACGGTCCTCCAGGATGACGGCAAGCTCCCGCGGGCGCGGCATTCGGTCTTCCTGCTCACCCTCGCCGGCCCCGACAACGAAGTGCCGGACATGCTGTCGCCGGCATTCAAGTCGCTCGCGGCCGCCGTCGATACCGCGCAGGCGACCAGGCTCGACATTCGCCTGCTCCCCTTCGAACCGCTTCCGTTCAAGGTGCAGGGCTGGTTCGCCGCCGATACGGGCGCCGACGTCCATGCGATCCAGCAATCGATCAGCGATGCGCTTCGGGCCGCCTATGCGCTGCCGGCAATGGCGTTCGACGAGCTGGTCCGGGCCAGCGAGATCATCCGCATCGTGGAAGGCGTCGACGGCGTGACGAAGGCCGGTGTCGACAAGCTCTGGGCGCCCACCGAATCGGGCAATTCCTCCGGTGCGCCGGACCAGCAGGTGCTGGCACCCAAATCCGCCCAGCTCGATCCGGTGACCGGCGCACAGATTCTGTACATCAGCGCCGATGCCGACGCGGTGACCTTCACCGAACGGACGGGGGGCAAGCAATGAGCGACGACACCGAAGGCGCGCCGATCCCCGATCCGCTCTACGATCTGCTGCCGCCGATCTTCCGCATGGCGGATATCACCCAGGGCTATCCGCTGCTCGCGCTGTGCAAGGTCTTCGATCATGTCCGCGAGCAGATCGGCGACTCGGTGCGCGAGCTCGAGGACGACTGGTTCATCCAGACCTGCCCACTCCACCTCGTCCCCTATGTCGCCGCGCAGCTCGGCCTGGAAGTGGCGCAGCCCGTGCGCCCCGAGCATCGCGCGCTCGTCGCCGACGCGCTCGGCTTCCGGCGGCGCAAGGGCATCGCCAGCGCGATCCCGCGCCGGGTGCGCGACGGCAGCGGCTGGTACGCGCTCTATGCCCCGGACGAGGCGACACCCTTTGCGAGCTGGCCGCTTCCCGACGCCGCGCCGGCGCCCACGCCCGCCCCTGCGCCGCCGCCCTCTTCGCCGGAGCCGGAAGGCGCGCCGGAGGATCCGTCGCGAACCTCGGTAGGTCTGTTGCGAGTCTGGCGGCTGCCGAGCTTCGCGATGACGGGCATCACGCCCATGGGCACCTCGACACCCCGTCTCTATCACTTCAACCCGCTCGCCATCGCCCAGCCGCTCTACAATCTGGCCAACACGCCGCTCGACTGGGTCGCCGCGCCGCCGGTGACCGCGCTGCCGGTCCGCCTCACCACGCAGATGCTGGCGGCCGACCTCGAGCAATATAACCGGATCTGGACGACGCCGGGCACCGGCCCGGCCAGCTCGATGCTCTATGGCTCCGAGCGCGGCCTCGTGATCCGCTACAAGCCCAAGAGCACTTCGGACTGGGTTGCGCTCGGGGCGGACGGCGTGCGGGCAATGCCCCTCGATATCGGCGCGATCCAGCCGCCCGCGCCGGACTATCCGGTGCTCGAAGGCGGCGCGATCGACCTGCAGTCGATCACCGCGCAGACCAGCACGCTCAACCTGAACTATGGCGACGCATCCGCGGTGCTCGCGATGGACGTGCCCGCCAATCCCTCGATGAGCCAGTTGCTGGAGCTGCTCCAGAACACGATCGCCACCTGCCCGGTGAAAGCAGGCACCCAGGTGACCGAGGCGGACGTGCGCGCGCTGATCTGCGGGTCGCTCGGCAATGCGCTGCTGATCGTGCCGACGGTGCCCACCGCGTCGCTGTCGCTGCTGACGGCGCCGTCGAGCACGGATCCGATGCTGCTGAGCACCAGCGCACGCACCGGCATCGCCGCGGCCACGCTGCCGCTCGACCAGAAGCGCCTGGACTTGCTCAACGACGCGGCGCCCGGCACCGTGATGACCTTCACCGCGCCGACCGGGAAGGTGCTGAACGTCAACCTGCCCTTCTCGCCGGCGGTAACCACCCCTGCCGAAGCAGAAGCCGCCTTCGCGGCCAAGCTCACCAACTGTTTCGTCTGCCTGGCGGGCGACCGGACGGTGATCGTGGCGCCGGCCTCGTCGCAGACGCCGATGTCGCCAACCCCGCCGGCCTGGGAACTGGGGCTGGTTCCCGCCGCCGCGATCGACCCCGATCTGGGGCTGTTCAGCTGGCCGGCGGCCTGGGCCGCCCCGGCCGCGCTGAGCGTCGACTATGGGATCGCCATGCCGGGCGCGATCGGCGGGATCGGGCTGCGCGCCTCGCTTCCGATACCGGCGAATGCGGTGACCCTGTACGATGCGGGCAATACCGGCTGGATCGTCACCCAGCTGAGCCTGTGGGAAATGGCGCCCACCCCCTGCACCATGCTGGTGCTGCAATCGAGCGCGACCCGCTATCTCAATGCGCAGACGATCGTCCCGCCGCCGGGCGACAAATTGTGGATCGCCTCGGCGGCCGGCAGCCAGGCGCTGCTCTCCGTCTCCTATCCCGGCACCTTCTCGCTGACCGGGCCCAGCTCGGGCACAGCCGGCACCTTCGGCATGTCGGCCATCCTGTTCCAGGGCACCATCTGGCTCAACGGCGGCAATCTCGATCTCCAGCTGCTCGACATGACCCTGATCCCGACGAGCGGCAGCGCGATCATGCCGGCGCCGCCGCCCCCTCCCCCGCCACCGCCGACGCCGCCACCCACACCTACGCCGGCACCGACGCCGACGCCGACGCCCGCTCCGGCTCCAACGCCCACGCCGACCCCGCCACCGCCCCCGTTCAACGGAAGCGCGCGCATCGCGCTCGAGCGGACGATCGCCGCACCGCTCGATTTCAGCCGCGTGCAAGGCGAGGTCCGGTTCGAAAGCTGCGTGCTGAGTCCGCTCCACGCGCCGCCGGCCGACATGGCGACGCCCGTGCTCATCGTGCCGCTCGCCGCCGCGCACATCGCACGGACGACGGTGATGGGCACGGCCCAGCTCGGCGCCGGGGGAGAGGCACTCGATTCGCTGTTCGCCGGCACGCTCACCTGCTCGGGGGCCATGACCTTCTCCAATTGCTATGCCGCCGATCTGGGATATCTCTCCGGGGGAGGCGGAAGCGCCGGTGCCGCCGCGACCCAGGCCGCGCTGGCCGCCGCGCCGACGACCGATCCACCCAGCCTGGCCGTGGCGCGCTGCAAGAGCTGCGGGAAGATCAGCGGCGTCGGCGGCCGCAACGTGATGCTGCGCCATCTCGTGCTCGGCACGCCGGCCGGCAATTACTGCGCCTGCACCGACGCCGCCGATGTCGCCGTCACCGCGTGCACGACCTGCACCGATCCCGCCTGCGCCATGACCTGCCCGGTGCGTTCGGCGGGCGCCAGCTTCCAGTTCGGCACCGCGCCGCCGGTCTTCTCCCCCGACAACGCCTATCCCCTGCCCGGCTTCGCCCGCCTCGAGCCCTTTCCGCGCAATCCGCGCGTCATCACCGAAGGGGCGACCAACCGTGACGAACTGGGCGCCTACAACCTCGCCGTGCCGACCGCGCGGGGCACCGAGCTGCAGGTCGCGCTGGAGGATGCGCTGCTCGAAGGCGTCACGCTCGACCTGCGCTTCGAAAGCTGAGCGCGGAGCTGCGGCTCAGAAATCGTCCAGGGCCAGGGAAGGAATCGTGGTCTTCCCGCGCTTGTGCCCGTTGAGCAGGGTGTCGAAGTCCTCGACCCTGTCGGGATCGATGCGCCGCCCATCCGTGCCGACCAGATACTCGTCGTCGTCATCCACCGCGACGCCTCTCGGCACGCGTGGCGGCGACATCGCCATCGCATAATGGGAGCCGGGCGTCATCGGCACCTGCATCGCGTCATCGTCCTCGTCCCAGTCCTCGGGCCGTTCGACGTGAACATGTATGCGGTCGGAGACCGGGATGTTGACCTTGCTGTGCGGCCCATAGTCCGGAATGTTCCCGTGCATGTTGTTGGCTGCCTTGAGCAGCCGCTGCACCACCGGCGAATATAGATCCAGCGCGTCGCCATTGCCCTTGGCCGCCTCCAGCGCCAGCACGGCGGCGTGAAGCTCGTTCAGCTGGGCCGTCACGGCCTTCTTGTACCAGTCGAGCTCGTGCGGGTCGTCGATGTGCGGCGTGTTCAGCGCGGCGCGCTCGACGGTCGCGTCGTACAGCCGCCTGGTCCAGCGTTCGAGGGCCGCGTTGTCGTCCGTCCCGGCGAGATAGAATCCCACGCTCCGCTCGATCGCCGAATAGGGGAAGCGATGCGGCATGGCGAGATCCTCTTCCGACGGCTTGAGGCCCGATTGATCCATGCCGGTCTGCAAACCATAGGTGACCCTGGCGAGCGCATAGGCAGTGCTCGAGAAACCGGGGCGGGTCTTGCCGCCGCTCTTCGCGACCTTGGCGAACTTGCCCTCGAGATCCTGATAATAGTCCTGCGTCGTGGCGAAGGTGGTGAGCGGCTGGCTCTTGTCGGCCAGGGTGCCGACATAGGTCTTCCAGCCCGGCTTGAGATCGTCGCCGATCGCGGCCTCGGTATCCTTGATCAGGTTCCGGGTCGCCACGCCGCCCGCGGTGCCGTAGTTCCCCGCGCGATCGCCGGCGCCGATCTTGAGCACGCGCTGGACGACGCCCCCGGGCGCGGCGATCGGGACGCGGGAGATGTCGTGCATCGGCATGCTCCGGCCGGCCGGCGATGCCAGTCCGCTTTCCTCGAGGCGCGTCGCGACCCTGTCCGATGCCGCGACGCGCGGAGGCTTGCGGGCACGGGCCAGGTGCATCCCCTGCGCCTATTTGATCCGCATGATCGGAATGAGCGTCATATAGGGCGGCAGGGGCACGGTGAACGCGCCGGCCGCGAGGTTGTGATGGTGATTGCCGTCATTCTTGTCGTCGTCGCTCGTCAGCACGTAGCGATAGCCCGAGGTCGGCGACTCCCCCTGGATGATATCGTTGCGCACGGCGTCCGAATTCGATGCCGCGGTCGACTGGGTAGCGATGCTCGGATTCGGCCAGCCGTTGATGCCATAGCCGCCCGCGGTGCCATAGGGGACGGTGCCCGCCCCCAGGACGAAGCGATCGATCATGCTCGGCAGGGCCGATCCGTTGAACGGGCTGTCCGGATCCTGCACCGTGCCGCCGTCGCACAGCATGAAGCCCGGCGGATAGGTCAGGACCGGCGCGCCCGTTCCCGACGAGCTGGCCGTGAAGGCGGTGGGCGGCGGATACCAGAAGATCACGGTGCCGACGGGCACCGCGTAGAGAATCTCCACGGGCGGCTGCGACGGGGTCGGCGTACTCGTGGGGGCAGGTGTCGCCATGTTCCGGAGGCTATGGAGGGCGCTGCGCGGCCGCAAGCCGAATTGCCTCCGAAAAGGCCCTATGATCGCGGCGCCCGCCGCCTTGCCATGGACAAGTTCCGGCACCGTCCATAAAGAATGCGCATCTCCCGCATCGAAAGTTGCCCGGTCCCAATGTTCCGACCCTTGTACGACTGGGTGCTGCGCATGGCGCATCACCGCCACGCGCTGCGCGCGCTGTTCACGGTCTCGTTCGTCGAGGCGAGCTTCTTTCCGATCCCGCCCGATGCGATGATGATGCCGATGGTGCTCGCCCGCCGCGACCGCGCGTTCCTGATCGCGGGCATCTGCACGCTCGGCTCGGTGCTGGGCGGCATGTTCGGCTATGCGATCGGCTATTTCCTGACCGATTTCGCGAACCAGGTGCTCGAATTCTTCAAGCACAACGCGTTCCAGGAATTCACCGAACAGTACAACAAATATGGCTGGGCGATCATCCTGGTGAAGGGCGTGACGCCGATCCCCTTCAAGCTGGTGACGATCGCCAGCGGCCTGTCCCATTATCCGTTCGCGCTCTTCGTCCTGCTCGCCACGATCACGCGCAGCGCCCGCTTCTTCCTGGTCGCGACACTGCTCAAGATCTATGGTGCGCCGGTGCAGGAATTCGTCGAGAAGCGCCTCGACCTGTTCGCCTGGGGTTTCCTCGGCCTCATCGTGCTGGGTTTCGTCGCCGTCGCGCTGTTCTGAGCGGGGCCGTTTCTTTTCCTGAGCGCGCCAGCTTGCACGCCCGCTCGCGACTCGCTAGATACAGCCCCCAATCCGACAGCGTGGGTGGGTAGCGCCGGTTCCTTCGAGAAGGACCGGGCAGCGGACCCGTGCCCCGCAGCCGGCGAACTTTGAAGCGAGGGTGCCCCAGTGGCGAAGACCAGTCCGATCGAATTCGTGAAGCAGGTGCAGACCGAAGCCCGCAAGATCGTGTGGCCGTCGCGCCGCGAGACCGTCATGACCGGCATCATGGTGATGATCATGACGACGCTGCTCGGCGTGTTCTTCCTCGGCATCGACTCGATCTTCGATTTCATCGTCAATTCGCTGCTGCGCCTCGCGCAGTAAGCCGCACCGCAGATAACGAGAGAAAGAACGAACGCATGGCGCGCTGGTACATCATCCACGCCTATTCGGGCTTCGAGGGCAAGGTTCGCGACCAGATCCTGGCCGACGCGACCCGCATGGGCCTCGATCGCCTGGTCGAGGCCGTCGAGGTTCCGACCGAGACGGTGACCGAGGTTCGCCGCGGCAAGAAGGTCCAGTCCGAGCGGAAGTTCTTCCCGGGCTATGTCCTCGCCAAGCTCGAGATGAACGACGACGTCTATCACCTGGTGAAGAACACGCCGAAGGTGACGGGCTTCCTGGGTTCGTCGGGCAAGCCGCAGCCGATCAGCGAGGCAGAGGCCGCGCGCATCCTGAACACCAAGGACGAAGCCGCCACCGCCGCGCCCAAGTCGAAGGTCAAGGTGGACTATGACATCGGCGATACGGTGAAGGTGACGAGCGGCAACTTCGCGACCTTCTCGGGCGTGGTCGAGGAACTCGATTACGACAAGAGCCGCGTGAAGGTCTCGATCTCGATCTTCGGCCGCGCGACGCCGCTGGAACTGGGCTTCGAGGATGTCGAGCGAGTGAAGTAAGCGCGCGCTTCCACTATCGCGATTTCAAGAAGGCCGGGGCGAAAGCTCCGGCCTTTTTCGTTGCCTGGCACATCCCGCCCAGCCGCGTGGACAGGCCAGGCGGACCCAGGTCGAGCCCGGGAACAGCAGAAGACTCCCTTCCTCAAATTCATCCTGATTGAATGGTCACGGCATGGAATCTTCGGGCCGGTGGGCGACCATCCCAATAACACCGCGGCAATAGCCGCTCCCCAGGCTTGATCCCGATATTGCCCTTCTTTCTCGAGATCGTCGCGCTGGTGCAACGAACTTGCCCCATCCACCCGCCATGACGCGCGCGGTCGCCTCACAAGAACAATGTTCGTTTCATCTTCGAATAGTGAGGATTGCATCGTGAGAATGTTGAACGCGTACGAAATCGATCTGGTGGCCGGCGGCTGGGGTACAACCGGGGCAACGCTCGACGGGATGATCCTGGCCGGCGGCTCCGATATCGAAGTCAGAGGATTCCGCTATGGAGCGCCCGGCTTCGGATTCAGCCATGGATATGGCGGGCCGGAGACCGGGAATTCCTATCCGGGCGATCCGGCGGATCTTGGGGCAGGCGGCGGTGGCCGGGACTTTCCGCTGAGCGTGAACGTCAACATCGATCTGGGCCAGGTGCTGCCGCTCGAGACCATCCGCAAAGGCATCGACAATTTCCTGACCAACAAAAATCAGGAAACCACCAACAACCTCGCCAACTCCAAGCCTGGCGTGCCGATAGACGCGAACCACTATTGGCTCCAGAGCTCCGACGGCAAGCTTTATGGCGACCTGAACAAGGACGGCAAATATGACGCCATGTACGTCAACAGGGACCATGGCCGCTGGACGGTGAGCTTCGATGGCGGCGCGACTTCGACCAACATGAACGGACCGCCGAACTGGGTTGCCCATTCCTACGGCGGCTGATCCGACCCCAATATAGAGGCGAGTTCATGCATAGAAAAATCATCTGCCTGCTGGCCGCTATATCGGGCTGGCCGCAACCTGCCGCCGGGCAGGTTGCGGCTGGCGAACAGGATTGGCGCAGCAAGCTGCAACTACACTATGCCGAGGGCAAGGGTTTCGGCACTTGCGGCTTCAACAGGGTAACGATGGACCCCGGCTTCGGGAGGGCCACGCTCTGGTATCAGGAAAAGAAGCTCTCGGGCGCCTATAACCCCAGGCATCCCGGTTCCTTCGTCACGTTCGACCTGACCCGATATGGCGAGGAGCGCGCGAAGTCGGGCTATTCGGCCGATTGGCTGCTCGAGCCGATCCGCTATACCGAGGCGGGGAATCTGGTGGCGCGGATCGGGCCGCTGATCCTCGAGATCGCATCCGACAAGCCCGGCCAGGTGTCGGCCGAATATCTGCCGATGTCCTGGGCTTCGGTTCGGCTGACGGCCGTCAAGTTCGGCGGCACGGCGCCGTTCGTCGACAAGGGGACGCTCGCGCGGCTGGCATCGATCGAAGCCGGCGCGCCATTGCGGGTGTCCGCCACGGCGGCGGACGGCATCGACTTCGCTTTCACTGCGCCCGCCCCATCGATGATCCATCATCCCGAGGGCGTGCCGTCCGGCGGCCTGGTGATGTCGATGGAATCGCCGGTCTCCGATCCCGCGCGGCCGGGAAGCCTGATCGTGCGGGGCGATCAACTGGCCGCGCAATTTCCCGGCGCCCCGTTCCTGGGGCATGCCCGCCCGCTCTTCGACCTCAAGACCGGGCGGATCGTCGGGCGCTATGGCATCGGCACGCTCGAGCGGTGGAACCCGGAGCTCTCGCGCCTCGAGACCGTGCCGCTCTCCGCCACTCCGGACATGTACATCCTCGAAGCGATCGCCAACGGCGACAAGATCGCCGTGCTCGCCGAGACGCAGGGCAAGATCGACCTGCTGCGGCTGGATGCCGGCGGGGAGCGCAAATTCGCCATCTGCGACAATGCCGAATATCTGCGCCACCTGGGCTTCACGCCATGGCCGCGGATGGAAGCGCCGATGGAACGCCGGCAGGTCCTGCTGGGAGATGCGCGGGCCGGCGACCGGACCTTCGGCTATCTCTATACGCCCGCCAAGGCCAATGGGCGGCTGTTCGTCTATTTCCATGGCGGGCCGCAGGGCGCGCTGGAGGATAAGTTGCCCATGCCGGTCTGGCGGCTGGTCCCCCTGGGCTATAGCGTGCTCGCGGTCGAATATCCCGGCAGCATCGGCGCGGGCCTCACCCATTCCGATCTGCTCGCCGAACAGGGGATCGGCGCCATCGCGCAATCGGCTTCGCGCATTGCGGCATGGACGCGAAAGCAGGGATATCGCGACGCGTTCGTGATCGGCTACAGCTTCGGCGCGGTACCCGCCGCGATCTCGATCGCCGATCACCCGGACGTTTTCCGCAAGGCGTTCTTCCTCGCCCCGCTCATCACCTGGCGCAAAGCCACCATCGCCACGGTCGACCTGGGCATGATGGAGAAGGTCAGCGTGGAGAGCCAGACTCGCGCGGATCTCGCCATCTTCGGCGGGCAGGACAATATCGACCGGTTCAACCGGAGCCTCGCGCGGACATGGGACCGGATCGTGCCGGGCAACGCCCGTTTCTATTTCGGATCGCTCGACACCATTTCGATGCCCGGCGACCTGCCCGCCCGGCTCCGCGCCGGGGCGGGCATCCTGTTGCAGGACAGGATGCAGCACGGGCTCATCGGCAACTTCGGCGAGAAGGGCGACGCGGTCTGGGCCGACATCCTGGGCGCCGCCCAAACCGCGCGCCCTGCCCCCTTGCGCGATGGCGACAAATAGCCGGCCGATCGCCCGAAACGATCCAATGGACGATCGGCGGACGCCACCCGTCGCGAAAAGAAATGCACGCCCTTCCAACTCCCGCACCGGGGAGTGAGGCCAATATCGGTGCGAATTCTCGAGATCGTCGCGCTAGTGCAACGAACTTGCCCCATCCACCCGCCATGACGCGCGCGGTCGCCTCACAAGAACAATGTTCGTTTCATCTTCGAATAGTGAGGATTGCATCGTGAGAATGTTGAACGCGTACGAAATCGATCTGGTGGCCGGTGGCTGGGGCACTACCGGGGCAACGCTCGACGGGATGATCCTGGCCGGCGGCTCCGATATCGAAGTCAGAGGATTCCGCTATGGAGCGCCCGGCTTCGGATTCAGCCATGGATATGGCGGGCCGGAGACCGGGAATTCCTATCCGGGCGATCCGGCGGATCTTGGGGCAGGCAGCGCGGGGAGTGAAGGCCCAGGTCCCGATGAGATCGTGGTTACGGCACCGCATGCCGGCGCAGGAGACGGCGATACCCAGGCCGGGCCGGTACTGAAGATCATCGGCAAGGCACTGGTAGACGCTCTTGTCGAAAAGGGCGTGGAAAAGGCTGTGAACGCGGCAGGCGCTCCAAGTCATGAGGATGTCATCAACAAAAGATTCAGCGATCACCTGACATCGCAAGAGAGTACCAAGGTCAAAGTGACGATCACCAAGGATCGCCCGGGAGAGTCGATAATCTCCTGGTACTATGGCGAGCGATTCACTGACGGATCCATATTCTTCGACAGTGACGGCAACGGCCGCATGGACATTCAGCTCTTTCAAAGAAATGGAAATGTATATTTCGACATAGGCGACAATAAGGGTTTTCGTACAAAGTAGGCTGAGACAGAGGTAAAAATGACTGCGACGGGAAAGAAAATATTGTTGATGTCCATGTCTCCATGGATACTCGATCTACCCGTCGCAGCATCGCCGGGCATCGAAGTTCATCACAACTTTGATATCGCGAAAGCCCATATCGAAACGAATGACACATTCTCCAATAATGACTTATGCTTCGAGAACGCCCTGTTCATGGGCGATGGCGGCCGCCGGCTGATTGCGTTCTACAGGTCGCCAGGCAATTTTACCGACATTCAGGTGGTCAATCGCAACGGCGGGCGCCTCTCCTATTTCACCGACATGCGCGCGCCCCTGCTCCGCGGGCGAACCTTCGTGTCCATCAATTCGCTACTGCCGGTCGCGATCACATCGGATGGCTTCGTCTCCAGAAGCGCCAGCGCCATCTTCGTGGCGTTTCGAGAAGCCGGCGGCAGAATAATGGCGAATTCGGTTGAGGTAACGGATCTTCCAAGGGCACAGTTCCTCCGCGTATTCGCCACCGATACCGACCGGTCGTCATTGGAATATGGCCAGGACCTCGCCAGAAATATTGTTGAGAACTATCGTACTCCTGACCCCCATACGGACGCATCCGCAGGATTGGTGTCGAATATTGGCACCTCGTTCCACTGGCACAAATATCCCAGCCTCGACGCACCGGCCGATGCGGCGGAAAGCTATTTCAGGAACTATGATTTCGTGTTCCGGCAAATCTACGATCCCAAAGTCGCGATGCGCAACGGCAAGGCTTCGCTGATCGGGCTTGGCGAGCTCAATGCACATGACGATCACGCCGCATCCGGGATTCCGGGAGCCAGCGCGATCATCGATCCCCGTACCGGAGTGCTGGCCGGGTCCTTCAGCGAGAAGAAGATGCGAGTACGGGCGGGCGGAAAGTTCGTCACTTTCTCGGCGCCGAGATTCGGCAGAATCCTCGATGTAGCGGCTTCGGGGCGGAGCGTCGCATGGCTGCATCAGGAAGCCGACCACAGAATCCTGACATGGCGGAGCGGCGCCAAGGAGGTCCGGATGCGCGCGCAATGTCCCGTCAAGCCACGCGAAGACAAAGGCGATCTGGATTTCTGGACGGGCCAGGAGGCAACAGCCTGGTCTCCTCCCATCGTTCGGGAATATGCGCTGTTGGACCTTCGCCGAGATTCCGGGCACTTGCCGGCGCAATTTGCCGAGAATAGCAACCAGTCCCTCATCGTCTTCTTTGGCGGGGGCCCCGCAAGCCCCCTCGAGGCGTCCGGCCAGATCGATCGGTTTCCCGAGCTCGGCAACCAGTCGCTATTGTCCGTGTCCTATAGCGGGCAGCTCGGCGGCGGACTGGCGTTGCAGAACAGGCTGCAGGGCGGAGGAAACATGCTCTCCGAGGATGCAGGGCAAGTGCTCCAGTTCATAAGGGCGAGGCGATTCGAGAAGATTACCATCGTGGGAGTAAGCTTCGGCGCGCTGCCCGCCATGGCCCTGAAGGCTCTCCTGGGGAAAGATGGCAAGCTTATCCTAATCAGCCCGATCGTTTCGGTCGGCACCGATCAGAAAGATAACGCTGACTTCGGAAACACCAGCAAGACCGGACAACGGAGATTCATGCTGGAAACTTTTGGCTCTCCCGGAAAGGTGGAGAATTTCCAGTCTTGGATCGAAGATCTGTACATGAGTACATCATGGTCAAATCGCGATATTCTACATATCTCGACCTATGATCAACCCTTCCCCGACCCGATAACGCAGCGGATTTCGCGGAGTGGCGCGCGAGTGAATTACGTGTCGCTTCCCCACGGCCGGTTGTTTTCCGGAAAGGGCGTATGGAAATCCGTTTTCTCCGACTGACGGGAAGTTGATCGACCAGGGCGATCAACTGGACCATCGGCAGGCGCCGCCCCGTGTTGAAAAGACCGGCAGGGGGACCAGACCGATATCAACATGGATCCTCGAAATCGTCGCGATAGTGCAACGAACTTGCCCCATCCATCCGCCATGACGCGCCCGGTCGCCTCACAAGAACAATGTTCGTTTCATCTTCGAATAGTGAGGAATGTATCGTGAGAATGTTGAACGCGCACGAAATCGATCTCGTGGCCAGCGGCTGGGGTACAACCGGGGCAACACTCGACGGGATGATCCTTGCCGGCGGCCCCGATATCGAAGTCAGAGGATTCCGCTATGGAGTTCCTAGCATGGGCTTCAGCCATGGATATGGCGGGCCGGAGACCGGGAATTCCTATCCCGGCGATCCGGCGGATCTTGGGGCAGGCAGCCCGGGGAGCGATGGCCCCGATGTCTTGGGCCCAGGATTGGAAATGGCGCGATGGCTGATCGATAAGACGCTGGAACTTAAGAAGGATTGGCACGCTCGCGAAGCGCGAATAAATTCCCTATTTGATCAAAATAAAATCACCATCACAATAGATCACAAAGCAAGCTCCTTCAATAAAGCCCTAGGCTTTGATCGAGATTGGATCATATGGAAGACATCTGATGGGAAGATTTTCGCCGACACGAATGGAAACGGTGCCGCAGACATACAGTATATAAAGGATAGCCAAGGATTCTGGCATATGAGTGACGGCGAAGTAATGTATAGAATGCGTAACTAAATCAATACACGGCGCCTTCATGATGATATTCATAATTGCTTCGATTATGACTCCACATGACAATATAAATCAGGAGATCATTTCTAAATCAGATTATATGAATCTGACTGGAGACACCCTGGGCACTTACCCCGGCGGCGCGGATAATCTCTGCGAGATGAACGCCGTGGGCATGGACGCTGTCGGATTATCGCCGACAGCGTCTTATCTCATGTTCAGTCGCGCGGAATTCAGGGGCACGTCGCTCGTCCTCGACTCGCAGCGGATCGTCGTTGCCAACGCACCCTGCATTATCGAGCGCGGCATGGTCGATGGCTGCATGACTACGATCGAAGGGCTGCGGCCGCCGCGCCCGGTGTCCTGGGGAGTTGGTGACAAGAGTCTGACCATAGCCGAGAATCTCGAGAATCTCGTCGAGTTGCGCGTCGCCAGCAGCGCCAACCCGCTGTGGATGCCCTTCGTGCGCCGCGTTCCGGTGGGCAAGAGCCTGGGTGCGGTGCTGAGCAGCTTCGATTCCGCGACGCCGCTCCTTCGCGATCCCGCGCTGCTGGAGGCCGCCAGGCGGGCCGCAGGCAGGACAATCTGGGACAAGGCAACGCCCGAGACCACGATACAGCTCCTCATCGACGGGAAGCATCTCGCGTCGATCCGTCACGACAATCTCACATTGGGTGGCGCGGCCCGGATCGATGGCGAAACGGCACCGCTCCCGATCCCGATATCCTTCCTCAAGTTCGGCGCCTTCTCGCATGGCCCGGGCGGCACATGGCGCGTATCGGGCGTGGGCGTCCAGTTCGTGCGACACGGAAAGGCCTGGCACGCAGTCGACATGCCGCTCTTTTCCCGGGCATTGATCTCGAGCCGATCCGGGCAATTGCTCGGCTCCTATGCGCTGCGGGACGTGCGCCTCTCCGTCGACGGTGGCAAGTCCCGCCGCGCGCAATCCGCGATCCTGCAACTGCTGCGGGAACGGCCGGGGGCGATGCTGTGGCGCCTGTCCGCCGACGAACGCGGCAACTATGCGCTCGTTCTCAAGAATCTCGACGGCTCGCCTTCTTTCCACGCCTCGGTTGGTGGCCGTGCGTTTCGGCATGAATGCAACCCCAGGGGCCCCATATCGCCGACCGCCATCCGCATCGTCCAGGCAGGTTCTCCACAATGGCCGCTGGGGCTGATCGAACTGAGCCCCCCGAAGCCAAAGGGCGTGGTGGCGTTCTTCCGGGGCGGCCCGACTGGCGACCCGGCCGATATGACGGACGACAACTCGATCCGCAAATATCTCGCGCGCGGCTGGGCGGTACTGCTCGCGGGATATAGCGGCACGGTGGGCTCGGGCGTGGAGGTCTCGACGCGCTTGAAGGCAAAGGGCCCGGACGCCTTGCGACGGGATGCCGAGGCAGTCGCTCGATATATCGACGCCGCCTATCCCCATCTTCCCGTGATCGCGCATGGCGAGAGCTTTGGCGGCGGCCCTGCCATCGCGCTCGACGGCCTGATGCGGGGACGGGCCGGTGGGCTCGTCGGCACGGTGCCCTATCTCAAGTCCCGTCCCGCAGCCGAGTGGCTCCAGACAGAGGAGCTCTTCGCCGGGGATCTCGATCGCCAACCCATCTTCGAGCGCGCAACCATCGGCGTATCCGACGAAAACCGTGCCGCGTTCAACGCCGGTCTGTCAGGATTGGCCAGCGGACGCGACGCGCGCCGCCCTGCCTTCTTCCTATTCGCTTCGTTTGATCGCACGTCACGGCCCGGCGACCTTCCGCGGCCCTATTGCGCGAACAGCCGCATCGTCACGGTCAACGCCCCGCATAGATTCGCCGACAGCGAAGATCTGAGAGGACAGGTCGATCGCTGGATGGCATCGATCGAGAGAGGCGAAGCGCTGCCGGCGAGTTCGATCGACGCCTGGTCGTGCCCCGCCGATCGGAACTAGGGATCGGCCGCGTGCGAGCGGCCGATCCCCGTTCCCTCAGATCGCGATCTCGGTCCATTCGATCGTCGAGCCGCCGCCGCTCTGGGACTGGTTGCTGCTCGTATTGTAGGCGCCCATCTTCGGATAGAAATAGCGGCCGCTCTTGAGGCTGCCGTCATAGACGGTGCCGGCCCTGTCCCCGTCCGGGTTCGATTTCTGGCAGACGACGCCGTTGATCCGATATTGCGGGCTCTGGCCGGTGCTCACCGATACGCTCACGTCATAGGTGCTGCCCACCACCACCGTTGGGGCGCCGCTGCACACCTGGCTGCCCTGCACGACGTAGAATTCGTAATTGCCCCCCGATTTGGGCCGCACGGCAAGCTGGGTGATCGGCTCGGAAGGCCCCGAGGTCGCGCCTGCGGCGACGACGTTGAGCACCTGCATCACGCTCACATATTTTCCGCCGCTCACCAGCTTGAACCGCCCGCTCGCCGAAGCGCCGGTGGTGCTGGAGGTGCCGCGCAGTTCGGCGCGGCCCGGGGTGCTGTCCGTGCGCTGCTGGATGACGAAGCGCTTGCCGCCGCTGATATTGGTGATGCTCCCGCCCGAATCGGTATCGGTCGTATAGGCCCAGGCAACACCGGTAGTGGCGAGGATCAGGCCGGCCGCCGCGAACGCGGTGGCGCGATTGCGCATGAACATGGCATCTTTCTCCATCGCCTCCTTGGTTGCTCGGCAGGTCTCGTGGGAGCCGAGGCTCGTGCCGCCGATAGGAAACAACGTGTCGCTTGTCAGGCCAATTGGCAAGGCCGATATGCGCCAAAATGAAGGGGCCGGCAGCCATGTCGCCGGCCCCACCGATCGCCCGGGCGATTATTTCGTCCCGCCCATCACCTTCTTCTGGACATATTCGACAAAGTCCTTGGCATAGGCGTCGCGCAGCTCGGCCTTGGCGGCTTCCAGCTTTTCCGGCGTCTTGGGCGGAAAATCCTCCAGGGGGTTCTTCACTTGGCCGGTCGCCGTCTTGGTGGCGATCTGCTTGTCGCCGAACTCCCGGTAGATCCAGCCGGTGAACAGATTGGAGCCGTACATCATCGCCTTGTGGTAGAAGATGTGCGTGGTGATCAGCTCGGCATAGCAGCCATGCGTCGAATCGGTGATCCGCTTGCCGGCCTTGATCCGGGCATTCAGCGCCTTGACCTGGGCCTTGAGCGCGGGATCCTTCTTCAGATCCTCGTTGAAGGGCGTCGGCTCCTCGACGACGATCCGATAGCCCTTGAGCTTCAGCGTTTGCGCGATGCCGAGCTTGTTCAGCTCCGCCATCTGGACTTCCGGTCCCAGATATTCACGCATCAGATCCTTGACTGTCTTCACCCGCCCCTCGTGCGCGGCGTCATCGGCCAGCATGCCGACAAGGCCGAAGCCCGAAAGCAGGCCCGCGTTGAAGCCCAGATAATTGTGCGTCGGCCAAACGTGCAGTTCGCACGGCATCGCCGCATCGGATACGGTCGTTTCCGCGACGACGGGCGCAGGCGCAACGCCCTCCTGCGCCATGGCCGGCACAGCGCACAGGGCAGCCGCACAGGCGGCCGCCGAAAGCAGCTTGGTATTCATGATTCCCCCTTGTTTGCCCCAATCGATTTGAACACGGCACGCCACTTCCGGCAAGGGAGGGCCCGCCGCCCCGCGGCGGCATTGCGTTTCGCGCCGGAATAGGCTAGGCGCGCGCCCTTCCAAGGCAACAGCAATGGAAAACCGCGGGAGGCCGTGTCCGCACGGCCGCTTTACCGCTCGACTTGATCAGGGGTCCCGGCTTCGCGCCAAGGCCCCGCGAAAGAGAGTGACATGGCAAAGAAGATTACCGGCTATATCAAGCTGCAGGTGCCTGCGGGCTCTGCGAACCCCTCGCCGCCGATCGGCCCGGCTCTGGGTCAGCGCGGCGTGAACATCATGGAATTCTGCAAGGCGTTCAACGCCCAGACCGGCGACGTGGAAAAGGGCACCCCGCTCCCCACCGTCATCACCGTCTATGCGGACCGCTCGTTCTCGTTCGAGACCAAGACGCCGCCGGCGACCTACCTCATCAAGAAGGCCGCGAACCTGAAGTCGGGCTCGAAGGAGCCGGGCAAGGTTTCCGCCGGAAAGATCGCGCGCTCGAAGCTGAGCGAGATCGCCCAGGTCAAGATGAAGGACCTGAACGCTAACGATATCGAGGCGGCCACCCGCATCATCGAGGGCTCGGCCCGCGCGATGGGCCTCCAGGTTGTGGAGGGCTAAGGACATGGCGAAGCTGACCAAGAAGCAGAAGACCTGGACCATCGACAGCGAGAAGCTGCACGGCGTCGACGAGGCGATCGCGCTGGTGAAGGCCAACGCCACCTCGAAGTTCGACGAGACCGTCGAAGTCGCGCTGAACCTGGGCGTCGATCCGCGTCACGCCGATCAGATGGTCCGCGGCGTCGTCACGCTCCCGAAGGGCACCGGCAAGACCGTGCGCGTCGGCGTGTTCGCCAAGGGTGCCAAGGCTGACGAAGCCCGCGAGGCTGGTGCCGACGTCGTTGGCGCCGAGGACCTGCTCGAGATCGTCCAGGGCGGCAAGATCGAGTTCGATCGCTGCATCGCGACCCCGGACATGATGGGCCTGGTCGGCCGCCTCGGCAAGGTGCTGGGCCCGAAGGGCCTGATGCCGAATCCGAAGCTCGGCACCGTCACCATGAACGTCGCCGAAGCCGTGAAGGCCGCCAAGGGCGGTCAGGTCGAGTACCGCGTCGAGAAGGCCGGCATCATCCACTCGGGCATCGGCAAGGCGTCGTTCCCGGCGGAAGACCTGCGCGCGAACTTCGACGCGCTGGTCGACGCGGTGGTCAAGGCCAAGCCGTCGGGCGCCAAGGGCAAGTATCTGAAGAAGGTCGCCCTGAGCTCGTCGATGGGCCCGGGCGTGAAGGTCGACGTCGCGGAAGTCGCGGCCGTCTGATCCACCGGCACTGCCGAACAACGAAAGGGCCGGGGGAGCGATCCCCCGGCCCTTTCCTTTCGTGCGTGTGCCGCGGAAGACGGAAAAAGGGCCGAAGGCACAGCCCCCGGCCCCTTTCTGCCTCCCCCGCGAAGGGGACGGCTCAGACCACCGGATCGCCCGGCAGGGGCGTTTCCGCCTTCCACACGCTCCGCACCCGGCGGGCCCAGTCGTCGACGCGACGGATCGCCTCTTCGGTGAGGGTGACGATGCCTGCCCGATTGTCCATCGGATTGGGCGTGCGGACCACCAGCCCGGCACTCTCGAGCAGGGCAAGGTGCCGGATCGCCGTGGTCTGCGGCGCACCGCTGCCGATACAGGCACTGCTCACCGATACCGGTCGCCCCTTGGCGGCGGCCAGGTAGAGATCGAGCAATATGTCCCAGGTCGGCTCGCGGAACTGCCCGGCGATCGGCCCGAAGGCATCGTCGCGCAGCCGGCGGGCACGATAGATGCCCTCCACCAGATCCGCCGCCGTTCCCGTGAACGCCACCCCCCCTGCGGCCGGCTTGGGCGGGACCATCGGCCGATCGCGCAGGCGATACGCGGAATTGTCCGCCTCAGCCATGATGCCCCTCCTTCGTCAGGACCAGGCGGGATCCGCCCCGTAGCGCTTCAACCGTTGCCGATGCCGCGCCGCGCCGATCGCGATGAGGAGCGGGCCGGGATAGTTCCATGCGGCGTTCGCCACCGCATAGGACCATGGCATCAGCGAAGGGGTGAGCATCAGCAGATGCGTCACCACGATGTTGAGATACACCGCGGACAGCCACATCGGCCAATAGCGTTGCGCCCGCAGCGACAGCAGCATGGTGCTGAGGAACATGCCCGAATCGACCGCGAGCAGCCCCACCTCCATCTTCTGGAAGCGATATTGGCCAGACACCGGTGCGAAGTGCGATGCGACGATCGCGAGCACCAGAATGAGCACTGCAAGGCGCTCCGGCAAGCCTCCGCGCGTAACCGCGTAGAGGCAGCAGAGGAGCAGCACGACCAGATAGACGAGCACGTTCATATGGCGCGACCGCACCAACGAACCCCAGCCAAGTCAAGGCCCCCCTCATGCTGCGACGGTGAGCGGAAGGATTTCCGCTTCGCCACGGGGGTCGTCATGACCCGGAGTCTCGAAGATGTCACCCGCTCCGAGCACCTGATGGCGCAGGCCGACGCCGCGCAGTTCGCCATGCGCCTTCTTGATGTCCGACATCGCGCCGAACACCTTGGCCGTGGCCGCACCGACATAGTCGACCGCATCCTGGGCCTCGAGCGGATGGAAAGTGCCGTCGGCCCGGGCAGTGAGCACGGCGGTGCCCATCGCGAGCACCTTGAGCGCAGCTTCATTCACCGCGACTTCCGCAGGCCGCAGCGAGCGGGCGATGCGCACGGCGGCAATCTTCTTCGGAGACGTCATGAGTCCTCCTTCGCGCAGCGGAGGGGCTGCGACGGATCTAGATTGGGTGGTTCAAAAGAGGCCGGGGCTAGCCGGTAATGCGCCAGAGCGCCCCCAGACCGTTGAGGAAATTGGCCACCGCGATCAGCATCAGCAGCGCGAGGCCGAAGATCCACATCAGTCGGTTGAATGGGTCCAGATCATTTGTTTGCTTCCCCTGCCTCAGAAACGGGACCCGAAAGAAACGGGACCCGAAAACGCGGTTCGGCTTCGGACCGTTTCGGAGGCAATGGAACCCCCGAATGCACCGTTTCGGCAAGGTCCGCCGGCTCGGCCCCCAAATTTTGGGGGGGCGTTTCCCCGGCCTGCGCAGAGAGCTGCTCGTGCGCGGCCAGGATGCGCGCGGCCTCACGCCGGCTCGAAACGCCCAGCGTGCGCGCGGCTTCCTTCAGATAGCCGTCGACGGTGAGAGGCGAGAGCCCCAGCGCGAGGGCGATTTCCTTGGACGACATGCCGCGCGCGACGAGCCGCAGGCAATCGCGTTCGCGCGCAGTGAGTTGATCGATCGTCCCGGTCACCATCGCCGCCAGCTTTTAGCCATCGCGCGCGCGAATCCAACCGAGTTGGTGCGATTTTCGGCCGTTTCCCTTGTTAAGGGAGAATAGGAAATATTGGCCGCAGCCGGCTGGGAATCCAGCCGAAAAGGCTTTCCCCTCCGCTTCCGGACCACCCGCGATTCCGGGCCTGGCCGAACCGCCATAGCGCGCTTCCCTCCCCCCGACGTAACAAGCATAGTAACGTACTGACAACAAAGGGGGAGAGGCGATATGCGTAGTGCCCGCGCGATTTTAGCACTTGCCTTGATCGTCCTGCCCGAAAACGCCCCGGCACAGGAGGCAAATCCCCCCGCCCAGGACATGCCGATCGTGGTGCGGGGCCAGCGCGACCGGGCAAGCAGCTGGCATCAGGCCGAAACCGATCATGTCGTGGCGATCAGCCAGGGCAGCGAGAAGGATCTGGCCCGGATCGCCCATGACCTGGAGCGGCTCCATTTCCTCCTCTCGGTGCTGCTGAACCGAGCCGACAAGCCCGATGATACGCGCAAGCTTCGGGTGACGCTGGTCGGCGACGGCGCCGAATTCGATGCGATGGAGCTCAGGAACCTGAGATATTCGCCCGGCCCCTATAGCCGCGCCTTTCCAGGGCCCGCCTATTACGACCCCCGCGAGGACGGGGCGGTGTTCGCCGCGAGTCGCTTCGATCAGAAAGCAATCCTCGAACGGGGCCAGGACCTTGCCGCCATCCTGCCCGACCTGGTGCGCGCCACCACGCCGGCAGCCACGGAAACGCCCGGCGCCCCGGCCGGGAATCCCGGGGCGAGCGCGGCGCTCCCGGCCAGCCAAGCCGGCTCGATCGCCCGGTTCGGCCGCAACGATCCGCTCGCCGTCTCGGTCAACGAACTGGCCGTGCCGGTATCGGCGGAGGGGCGCATCCTTGCCGGCTATGCCCGCCATTTCCTGCTCACCTATTTCCCGCATGCCTATCCGCGCTGGTATGTCGACGGGTTCGGCGAGCTCTTCGCGACCCTGGCGACGGAAGGCGGCACCCGGATGGAATATGGCCGCGCGCCCGAAGGCTATCGCAAGGTGCTGGATCGCTATCGGCGCTATCCGGTCGCGGACATCGTTACCGGCCGCTATCTGGCCGATCGCAATGCCGGCGAGCGCTGGACGCCGTTTCACGCCTGGGCGCTCACCCATATGCTGTTCTTCTCGAACGAACGCAGAGGCCAGCTCCGCGCCTATCTTGCGACGATCGCCGCCGGCGGCTCGATGGAACGGGCAGCGGCGGCGTTCGGCGACCTCGGCAAGCTGCAGGACGAACTCGTCGCCTATGATCGGGGCAAGCTGCCTTTCGAGCGGATGTCCTACCCCGCCGAACGCGCCGCCGAACCGATTGTCCGGCGATTGAGCGAGGGGGAAGCCGCATTCGTCAAGGGGCGGCTGGAGCTCGGCGCGCGCCTGGCCATCCCGCCGGCATCCGCGGATCCGAAGTCAGACAGGCAGCATATCGCCGCGATCGCCCGCCGCGACGAATGGCTCAGGGGCCTCCGCCGTGACGCCGCGCGCTATTCCACGAACCGCGATGCCCAGTTGCTGCTGGCCGAAGCGGAATGCCGCAGCGACAACATGCAGGAATGCGCCGCCGCCGCCGCCAGGGCATTGGCCCTGGCACCGGGCAATGGCGATGCGCTTGCCTGGCAGGGTATTGCGCAAGCCGGGATCGCGCTGGCCGCTCCGGCGAGCGCGCGGGCCGGCGAGCTAAAGGCCGCGCGGATCACCATTGCCCGGGCCAATCGCGCCGACAGCGAGAATCCGCTGCCGCTCCTGGCCTATTATCGCAGCTTCGCCGCCGCCGGCGAAACCGCGCCCGATGTGGCGATCGAAGGCCTGATGAAGGCAGTCGACGCCGTCCCCGCCGCCCCGGGATCCAGGCTGTTGCTGGGCGAGGCGCTGGCGAAGCGCGGCAATGCCGCAGCCGCCCGCAACGCGCTGATCACGGTGGCCAATGGCCCCTATGAAACACCGGAGACGGCGCCGGCCCGCGCGCTGCTCTCCAGGCTCGAACAATAGGAAAGGGCCGGGAGCCTGGCCCCCGGCCCTTTCCCATGCCTGTCGTCAGAAACCGGCCGAATAGGTCAGGAACCACTGGCGCGGCGGGATGGGATAGGCCGAATAGTTGTTCGTCGCCGAGCCGACCGACAGGGTCGAGACGCCCTTGATGTCGCCCAGGTTGGTGATGTTGAGGCTGAGCTTCGCCTTCTTCATCCCCAGCATTTCGGCCGGCAGGTCCACACCGACGCTGAGCGAGGTGAGGAAATAGGAGCCGACGCTGGCATCGTTCGAATAGGTCGCGAAGCGCTTGCCGACATAGTCGCCGACCAGCTGCGCCTCGACCGGGCCGACATTGAGCGTCGCGACGCTCTTGTTCATCCACTTCGGCGTGCCCGGCAGCTGCTTGCCGCAGGTCGGGACCACGCCGCCGACCACCAGGAAGCCGCCGATGCAGCTATTGGTGGCGCCGCCGATGCCCGTCGCCGCGGAAGTATAGTCGCTCCGATATTTGGAGAGATTGTACGACGTGGCGTTGTAGAAGGAGAAGGTGCGGCCGAAGCGCAGGGTGAAGGCCGCGTCGACGCCGTTGGTGCGCACGTCGCCGACATTGACCAGGATCGAAGTGCCGCCGGCGATCTGGCCGCCCGCGATGCCGCCCGGATTGGTCGAGATCGCCAGCAGCCGGTCGCTGAAATCGACGCGGTAATAGTTGATCTGCGCGTCGAGCCCGATACCGCCGCCGAAGGTGCGATGCGTGCGCAGACCCGCCTCATAGGTCCAGCTGCTCTCCGGCTTGCCGTCATTGGCGAAGGCGTTGAACGCGGTCTGGCTGCCGGTGAACCACGGGCCGCCGCCGCCGGCCAGATAGGCCTGATACTGGCGCAGGTTCTTCTGGACGTTGAAATAGACTTCCTCGTGCCCGTTGAAGTCCCAGGTCGCGCCGACGGCCGGCAGGAACCATTTCAGCGTGTTGATCTTGCCCTCCGGCAGGCCACCGGTCAGGCCCGAGAGCGAGCCGAGCCGGGGCTGCACGGGATACCAGCCATTGGCCCATTGCGCGCTGGTCTTGAAGCCGAACTGCACGAGCAGCGGCTCGAACACGCGCCAGGTGTCCTGGACATGGAGCTGCAGCTGGTTGATCCGCGCCTCGCCCTGATATTGGGTGAACAACGGTTGCATCACCTCGAGCGGACGGATGTACGGCGTGCTGAGCCCCGGATTGCCGGCGGGAACGGCGTACCAGCGGCGCCACTGGGTGGTGCTGTTGTGCTCGAACCAGCCGCCCAGTTCGATCTGGTGGTCGCCCAGGTCCATGTTGAGCGCGGTGATCGCACCGCCACGGTCGATGCGATATTCGGTGGTGCGGGTGATCAGGCCCGAGCCGCCGGTGGCGGCGACCAGCGCCGCGCCGCGCGCCGCCGCCTGGGCGGCGTTGATGACTCCCGGGCCTGCAGGCAGCGCCGCGCACGCAGCCGGCAATACACCATTGCCGTTGGCGCCGAAGCGGCAACGGAAGTCGAGGCTCGCATAGCCTGGATCGAGATAGGGCTGCGCGGTCGTGATCGACTGGCCGAGCGGGCCGGCGACGACGCCGGCACCGTCATTGTGGTGGAA
The DNA here is from genome assembly GCF_002127225.1 of Sphingomonas sp. IBVSS2. Lineage (GTDB taxonomy): Bacteria > Pseudomonadota > Alphaproteobacteria > Sphingomonadales > Sphingomonadaceae > Sphingomonas. The sequence goes on along the minus strand of NZ_NFUR01000004.1, from coordinate 161,530 downwards.
ATAGATCGTGTTCGACAGCGTCACATTGTCGGCGATCCTGGCGTCGTAGCGCGCATAGGTGAGGTAATCGGTGCGCTGCGCATCCGAATAATAGTTGCGGTAGTTGCCGCCCTGGGCCGCCGGCGAGTTGCCCAGCGCGTTGATGTAGCTGCGATAGCCGTTGAAATCCGAATAGAAGAACGGCTTGGTATAGGGCGTGTAGAGCTGCACCGGGGTGGCAGTGCCGCCGGCCGACGGCTTGAAGAAGACCGTGGCGTCCTCGTTCGGCTGCGTCATGTCGTTATAGTCGAAATAGAGCGTCAGCTTGCCGACCGCATCGTCATGGACGAACTTGGCATTGGCCTGCCAGCCGCCCTGCCAGCCGTTGAAGTCCCAGGCCTTGGCCTTTTGCCGCGCGACCGAGAGGTAGCCGGCATTGGTGCCGCCCCCGCCAAGATTGCCGGTGTCGAGACGCAGGAAGGTGCGCGAGGTATTGTAGCTGCCCGCGGTCTGGTTGGCGGTGACGCCGAACATCTGGGTGGGATCGGACGAATAGGTCTCGACCGTGCCGCCCAGGTTGCTGTTCGACGCTGTGGCGAGATCGCCGGCGCCCGTCGCCACGACGACGCGGCCGACATTCTCCGAAATCACCGCGCGCTGCGGCGAGAGACCGTTGTAGTTGCCATAGCTCTGGTCGCCCAGCGGAATGCCGTCCATCGTATAGCCGAGCTGGTTGCCGGCGAAGCCATGGATGAAGATCTGGGCATTCTGCTCGTTGTTGCCCCAGGGATCGGCGGTGACATAGAGCACGCCGGGCAGCGTCTGGATCGCCTTCAGCGGCGAGACGCCGGGCAGGATCTTCTGGATCTCGCTCGCCGGGATCGCGGTGGCCGAGCGCGTCTGCTTGGCGACGACGAGAATCGAGCTGTCGCCGGCATTCTCGGGTGCGTTGTTCTCGGGCGCATTCTCACCCGTGGCAGGCGGCGTGCGGTCCTGGGCCTGCGCGGGTGCCGCCATTGCAGCGGTGGCGAGAACGGCGGCGCAAACGGTAGCGCGAAGCGTGTGGCGAACGGTCATCATACCCCCCTGGAGTCACGGCGTCGTTGCGCCGCAGCATCGCCGCCTAGGCGCGGTATGTGGCAGTCCTGTTGTGGTTTGGTGAAACATCCGGGAAACGCCGATGAAGCGCAGATGGCAACGGGCCCGCCCCTCTCCATCGGCGCTCCACGCTTGGTTGACTTATCCACAAATATCGCTATTGGCGCGCCTTCCTCCTTCGGGAGGAGACCGTCCGAGACAGCAAGCGCGGGGAATTTGCCCTGCTTAATCTCTTGCCTAGACGGGGACAGATTTTCACCGGCGGCTCCCGCGTGGAGCGCGCGGGTCATGCCCAGGGATAACCGGGCACGACGATCCTTCCCCTCGGACATTTTGTAACCGGGCATTTCCCGCAAGGGAGACGCTCATAACGAGGAGACCGGCATGGATCGTTCCCAGAAGGCTGACGCCGTTGCCGAGCTGAACCGCACCTTTGGCGAGGTTGGCGTGGTGGTCATCACCCGCAACCTCGGGATGACCGTCAAGCAATCGACGGACCTCCGTAACAAGATGCGTGAGGCCGGCGCGAGCTACAAGGTCTCGAAGAACAAGCTTGCCAAGATCGCTGCCAGCGGCACCGATTACGCGGCGATCGCGGACCTGCTGACGGGTCCGACGGCGCTCGCCACCTCGATCGACCCCGTGGCTGCGGCCAAGGTGGCGGTCGAGTTCGCCAAGACGAACGACAAGCTCGAAATCGTCGGCGGCGCAATGGGCACCCAGGTGCTCGACCAGGAAGGCATCAAGGCGCTCGCCTCGCTGCCGTCGCTGGACGAACTGCGCGGCAAGCTCGTGGGCCTCATCGTCGCTCCGGCGACCAAGCTCGCGACCGTTACCCAGGCACCGGCCGCGCAGCTCGCGCGCGTTTTCGGCGCCTATGCGGCCAAGGACGCCGCATAAGCGGATCTTGCAAGTTTATTTATCCCGAAACATCTGATTTGATTGGAGTTTATCATGGCTGACCTTAACGCGCTTGTTGACCAGCTTTCGGAGCTGACCGTTCTCGAGGCCGCTGAGCTCTCGAAGCTTCTCGAAGAGAAGTGGGGCGTCTCGGCCGCCGCTGCCGTCGCCGTCGCCGCCCCGGGTGGCGCTGGCGCCGCTGCTCCGGCCGCCGAAGAGAAGACCGAGTTCGACGTGATCCTCACCGGCGACGGTGGCAAGAAGATCAACGTCATCAAGGAAGTCCGCGCCATCACCGGCCTGGGCCTGACCGAAGCCAAGACCCTGGTCGAGTCGGCTCCGAAGGCGGTCAAGGAAGGCGTCAACAAGGACGAGGCCGAGAAGATCAAGAAGCAGCTCGAGGAAGCTGGCGCGACCGTCGAGGTCAAGTAAGCTTCTTAGCTTCTCAGCGAACAGATCGGGGCGGTCCGGCAACGGGCCGCCCTTTTCTGTGCGCGGCTCAGGCCGCGGCCACCTGCTTCGCGAAATAGCGGTTCGCCGCCAGCGGACCGGCCGGCGCCGGGCGGTCGAGCCAGATCGGGCCGAGCTTCCCGCCCTGCCCCGTCGTGCCGAGGATGAAATCGGCACCGAAGCGGCGAATGCTCAGGCCGCCGCGCCAGCGGATATCGATCAGCACCATCGGCACGAACATCGGCCGGCCGCCGAGCTGCACCACGTTCACGCCCGTTCGCGCGATGGCGACACGCGCCGGCATCCGCCCGCCGCCGCCGGGGGGCAAGTCGAAGGGCGGGCCGCCCGGCTCGCCCGGCGGCCCGGCATGGAAGCCGGCGATCACCTCGTCCTGCCGGGCATGCGCGCTCATCGCGGCGAAGGCGATGCGGATATTCTCCGCCGAGGCGCCCGAGCCGTTGCCGATCAGCAGCTCGAACTCGAGCAGTACCTCGTTCTCGGCGAAAACGATCCGGAGGGGATTCAGGCCCAGCTCGAAAGGATCGGCGCCAAGCGCGGGCGAAGGGACCGGGGCCGGTTGCACGGGCACCGGCGCACGTTCGGCCGGCCGCGTGGCGCGGCCCAGGCCGGGCGGAGCCTGGACGGGCGGCGCCGGGATCGACACCGGCTCGACCTCGAAACCGTCTTCCCTTGCCGCATCGCGGCGACGGCGGCGCAGGAGCAGCCAGCCGCCCAGCCCGAGCAACGCGGTTCCCCCCGCGCCGGCCAATGCCCAGATCCAGGGCGGAACATCGGGTGCAGGCGCGGCGATCACGACCGGCTGCGGCGTCGGCGACGCCATGCCCGGGGGAGACGGCGTGGAGGCCGGCAATGGCGCGGGCACCGCCGCCGGCGCCGGCACGCCCGCGACGGGCGCGGTTGCATGCGGTTGCGGCGCGACACGGGGAACCGGCGTAGCCCGCTGCGCGGCGGGAGTAGCACGAGCGGCGGGCGTGGGTGCGGGCGTGGGTGAAGGTACCGGCGTCGGCGCCGGCGTCGGGCTCGGCGCGGAGCCGATGCTGAATCGCTCCGGGATTACCCCCGGCAACTGCTGCGGCCGAACGCTTGGCGGCGGCGTGATGATCGGCGCGGCGCTGGGACTGGGGGTCGGCGAATCCTGCGCATGGGCCAGCGGCGCGGCGATCGATGCCGCGGCCAGACCGCATAGCCAACCAGTCCTGAGCCTCCCTGCGTTCACCACGATTTTCTGGCCCTCCGAAGATGAACGCCGGCTGCACGCCGCGCCCGGTTCGCCGCATGGCGAGGGCGGATTGTCCCTGCCGGTTCCGTCCCTTACAGGGCGAACGATCTGGGGAGATATTGGTGGCAGGCGAACGAACGGGGGACGGCCCCGGTTATATTCCGGCGATCGACGGGCTGCGCGCCATCGCTGTTACCTCGGTGATCCTTTTCCACCTCCGGCCCGGGGCGCTGCCCGGCGGCTTCACCGGCGTGGACATCTTCTTCGTCATTTCGGGCTTCGTGGTGACGGGTTCGCTGCTCGGCCGCACGTTCGCCAGCTTCGGGCAGCTCGCCGCCTGGTTCTATGCGCGGCGCCTGATGCGGATCATGCCGGCGCTGATCGCGATGCTGCTCGCCACGCTGTTCGCCGCACAGCTCTTCATTCCCGATGCCTGGCTGAGCAACAGCCTTGCCCAGGTCGGCCGCTTCGCCTTTCTGGGGCTCAGCAACATCGTGCTGGCGACCGACACCGACAGCTATTTCGGCCCGCAAGCAGCCTATAACCCTTTCACCCACAGCTGGTCGCTCGGCGTGGAGGAACAGTTCTACCTGTTCTTCCCGTTCATCCTCTGGTGGCATCACCAACTGCAGGCCGGCGCCAAGGCGGTGCGGCTGGTGGCCATCCTCTCCGGCCTTTCGCTGCTGCTCTGCGCGGTGCTGGCCCTGTTCGCGAACAAGTTCGCCTTCTATCTGATCTTCCCGCGCTTCTGGGAATTGGGCGCGGGCATGCTGCTCTGCCTGACACGCGCGCGCTGGCAACCCTGGGCCGCGGGAAAGGCCTGGCTGGCGCCGCTGGGGGCGCTGGCGATCGCGGCCGGCTTCGCGTTGCCCGAGGGGCCGTTCTTCCCCTTCCCCGGCGCCCTGCTGCCGGTCCTGGGCACGGCGTTCGTGATCATGGCGATCCTGGGCGGCACGGCGCCCCGCGCGCTGGCCGGCCGACCGATGGTGGCGGTGGGGCTGCTCTCCTATTCGCTCTATCTCTGGCATTGGCCGGTATTCGTGCTGTTCCGCTGGACCGCCGGCCTGCACACGCCGACGCTCCAGCTCGCCGCGCTCGCCATCACGGTGGCGCTGGCGATCCTCTCCTATTTCCTGGTCGAGAAGCCGCTGCGCTCGAGCCGCCGGATGGCCGGCTGGCCGCGCGGGCGCGTCGTCGCGGCGGCGCTGGCCGTGGTGCTGGCCGCCGCGCTCGGCGGCCAGCTGCTGATCGCCGCGCACAACCGCATCACGCTCAGCGTCACGCGCGATCGCTTCGCCTGGTACGCTGAGCCCGGCCGCCCGCTGCCGCTCGACCTTACCGGCTGTACGCCGATCGACGGCGAGGAACGGCTGGCAGGCGGCAAGGTGACGCTATGGACGCCGCGCTGCGCCCGGCCAGGGGGCTTCACACTCTTCGTGCCCGCGGACTCGCACGGCCTCGCCTATGCCCCCGCGCTGCGCCGGCTCGTCGCCGAGACCGGTGCGAGCGTGCGGCTCTATTTCCGGCCCGCCTGCCCCTATCTCAAGCTGATCCTGAGCCACGCCGCGCGCCCGCGCTGTGCCGACTGGTATCAGGCGGTGGAACGCGACATCGTGCGCCGCTCGCGGCCGGGCGACGTGGTGTTCCTGCCCGGGCTGCGCGTCACGCGCCTTGCCAACCAGTTCGAGAAGGATCGCGACCTGGCGGGCCGGCACGACGACAGGGTTTCCGCCGCCGCGCTCGCCGAAGCGCAGGGAATCACGCAACGGCTCGCCGCCAGGAGCGCGCGGCTGGTGCTGGAGGCGCCCAAGCCGGTCTTCCCCAGCCCGATCTTCCGCTGCACCGACTGGTTCAATCGCGCCAACCCTGCCTGCCACGGGCTCACCATCGGGCGCGAGGCGATGCTCCAGCGCCGCGGCGACGTGATGCGCGCGATGCGCGTGCTGGCCGCCGGCCAGCGCAGCACCATCCTCTGGGACCCGTTGCCGATCTTCTGCCCCGGCCCGACCTGCGAGGCGGTGCCGGGTGGCCGCCCGCTCTTCTTCGACGGCGATCATCCGAGCGGGCTCGGCAACGACCTGATCTATGCGGACCTCAAGCGGACGATCCTGGGGGTTCGGTGATGGAGCTCCCCTCCCCCACGAGGGGGAGGAGGGAGGGTGGGTCCTTGCGTGCGGTGCGGCACCGGCACCACAATCGATCGCAGTATAGCCGGGACGCCACCCACCCCTCGATCCCCTCCCCTTGCAGGGAGGGGAGGCATGTTAGGGCACCGTCACCGTGGTCATCGGCACGTTCGCCAGTTCGGGCTGGGCCTTGAGCTGCGGCACGACCGTCTTGAGATCGCCGACCACCACCAGAGTGAGCTTGCCCAGCGGATAGGAAGCCGTCGCCGAGGCCATCATCTGCTCCGGCGTCACCGCCAGCACCGCGGGGACATAGCGTTCCGTCCAGTCGCCCGGCAGGCCGAGCAGGTCGCGAGTCGCCAGCGTGCCGACCACCGCGCCCGAGGTCGAGTTCGAGATCGCGAACAGGCCGGCCATATAGGTGCGGATGCCCTTGGCCTCCTCGGCCGGCACCGGCTCGGTCTGCATCCGGCGGATCTCCTTGAAGACCTCCTTCAGCGAGTCGCCGGTATGCTCGGTGGTCACGTCCGCCTGGAAGGTCCACAGTGCCTGTTCGGGCGTGAATTCCACGTCGGAATCGGGCGAATAGGTATAGCCCTTGTCCTCGCGGATGTTGCGCGTGATCCGCGAGCTGAACGCACCGCCCAGCAGCGCGTTGGTCACGCGCTGGGGAATGTCCGCCTCGGTGCCCGCGCGGTTCGCGTCGAAGCTCAGGCGCAGCGTGGCCTGCGGCGCCGCCGGCCGGTCGACCAGCACGATCCGCGGGCCCGGCTGGTGCGGGCTCTGCAGCACTGCCGGGTCGGGGCCGGCCGCCCAGCCCGCGAACGCCTTGTCGATCGCAGCCTTCACCGCCACCGCGTCGAACCGGCCGGCGACATAGAGATGCGCGCGCTTCGCGCCGAACTGGCCGGCATGGAAGGCCCTTACCTGCGCGATCGTATAGCCCTGGAGCTGCGCCGCGCTCGGGATGATGCGGCCATAGGGATGGTTCGCGCCATAGATGGCGCGGCCCAGCGCCACATCGGCCAGCGTGCCCGGCTGCGACAGCGCGACCGAGAGCTGGCGGCCGAGATTGGCCTTCACCCGGGCGAGCTCGCTCGCCGGCAGCGTCGGCCGGATCGCAACGTCGCTCACCAGCGCGATCGCGGCCGGCGCATGCTCGGAAAGCACGTTCACGCCCACCGTGGTCGACTGCATGCCCGCGCTGACGTTGAGCTGCCCGCCCATGCCCGCGGCGGCGGCGGCGAGATCGGCGGCGGTCTTGCCCGCGGCGCCTTCCTTCATCAGCGCCCCGGTGACTTCGGAGAGCCACACGGCGTCACCCTCGTCGACCGCGCCGGCGCGCACGCGCAGCGACACGACCGCCTTGGGCGCGATGCCATAGGGGATCAGCGTGACCTGCAGCCCGTTGGGCAGCGCATAGGTCTCGGTCGCCGGCAGCCTGAACGGCTTGGGATCCGCGATCGGCGGTGCCGGCGGGAAATTGTCCTGCGCCAGCGCCGGAACGGCGGCGAGCACGGCCGCGAATGCGAAGAGCATGCGCTTCATCACTTGCCTCCCTTGGGCTGGGCGCCGGGCTCGATGACATAGACCGAGCGGTTGGTCTTGCGGAGATATTCCTGGGCTGTCTTCTGGATCAGCGCGGGCGTCACCTTGGCGAAGCCTTCCTCGATCCTGTTCACCGCGGCGGGATCATTGTCGAACAGCGCATAGACGGCGAGCAAGTCGATCAGGCCGACACGGCCGCCCCCGTCGATGGTGCCGTACAGCTCCGAGCGCATCTTGGTGCGCGCGCGCTCCAGCTCCGCGGCGCTGACCGGCGTGGTGCGCAGCGCCTCGATCACCTCGTCCACCGCCTTGGTGATCTGCGCGGCCGAGTGCGTCGTGTCGTGCGTGAAGCTGAAGCTCCACAGCATCGGCCCGCGATAGTTGAACATATTGCCCAGATCGCCGTTGATCCCGCCCGAAAGCTCGCCGGCGATGCCCGTGTCGGAAACGAGCTTCTTGAACAGCCGGCTGTCGTCGCCCTGGAGCAGGATCTGGTCGATCAGCCCCATCGCATACCATTCGGGCGTGCCGCGTGCCGGCACGTGATAGCCCGCGGCATAGCCCGGCTTGGGTGCCAGCGCGTCGACCCGGCTCTTGAACTTCTCGGCGGTCTGGCGTGGCTCGGAAATGTCGGGCTGCGTGACCGGGGCGGCCGAGGGAATGGGCGTGAAATATTTCTCCACCATCGCCCGGGTCGCGGCATAGTCGATGTCGCCGGCGATCACGAGCACGGCGTTGTTCGGCCGGTAGAATTCCTTCGAGAACGCCTGGGCGTCCGGCACCGTCGCTGCCTCGATCTCCTTGAGATCCCCGTAGAAATTATGGCTGTTGTACCAGTTGACGTTCGCCAGCATCGGCAGGTCGATCCACGGCCACGTGCTGTAGGGCTGGTTGAGGACGTTGACCTTCACTTCGTTGCCGACCACGCCCTGCTGGTTCTTCAGCACGACGTCGTCGATCACCGGATTGGCCATGCGGTCGGCCTCGAGCCACAGCATCCGCTCGAGCGCGCCCGAGGGGACGATCTCGAAATAATTGGTGAAGTCGAACCGGGTCGAGCCATTGTTGACGCCACCGGAATTGGTGATCGTCGTGTCGAACACGCCCTTGGGCGCGTGCTTCGATCCCTGGAACATCAGATGCTCGAACAGGTGGGCGAAGCCGGTGCGGTCCTTGGGTTCCACCCGGAAGCCGATGCCGTAATAGACGCCGACCGTCACCGTCGGCGCGATCGTGTCCCGCGTCAGCACCACCCGCAGGCCGTTGGGCAAGGTGAAATATTGCGCGTCGACGTGCAGCTTGTTCGCGGCGGTGGCGCCGGCCTGGGCATGCGCCGCCACCGGGAGCGCCACCGCCGCAAGGGCAAGCGCCAGGCTCAAATGCTTCATCGTTCTGGACCCCCTGGGACTCGGGAACTGTATTGCGAGGTTAGCACGGCATGGGGCGCCGGGCGCAAGAGCCGGATCACCCCGCCAGCCAATGCACCTTCACCACCCAGAAGGACCGCATCGGCTTGCCCTGGGCGTCGAGCGCCGGCTGGAGCCGGGCGCGCCTGGCGACGGCGCGGCACGTGATGTCGGCAAAATCGTCCGGGCTGGTACGGGCCAGGACGAAGCACCCCGCGACCTTGCCTTCGGGATCGACGTCGAGGCGGATCTGCACCAGCCCGTTGTGGCCGCCGGACAGCGCGCCAGGCGGATAGTCGTTCGAACTGAGCCAGCCGCCCGGCGAAGTGATCGCCGATACCGGACGCAGCCCCGCCGCCTGCTGGGCGGCATCATAGCCCCAGCTGGTGACGAGCGCGTCCATGCATTTGCGCATCTCGGCCAGCGGCTTGCCCAGCGAGCCGAACTCGAGCCGTACCGGGCGCTTGCCGCGAATGGCCAGCGTCATGCCGGTGGCGCGCGCTTCCTGCTCGGGCGTGATCCGGGGCACCAGGTCCCCCTTGCCCTTCCGCTCCCAGCCGTCGAGCCGCACGCCGCTGAAGAACATCGCGCGAAGCTTGCCCGCGTCGCCCGAAAGCCCGTCGATCGCCACCGGCTTCTCCGCGATGCCGAAATCGGCCGTGCCCTCTACCTTCACGCCGTCCGTCCGAAAACGGTCGCCATAGACCGAGAGATCGAATACGTCCCCCGGCTCGTAGCGGGTGAACCGAACGATCACGCTCGTCTTGCCCTCCCCCATCTGCGCGGCGAGGTTGCAGGCATCGCGACTATAGTCGACCAGCCATTTGCCGTGGCGCGTGAGCGTCTCCACCGGTTTTTCGCCGGGCCGCCCGGCCGCAAGCGCCGGCGCGCCGGTTCCGGCAAGCGCCAGGCAGAAAAGCAGTGTCCTGATCATCGACATTCCCCCGAATTGCCGGGCGTTGATCTCAGTCGCATGTGTCCGGAGCGTTACGACAACCCGCAACGCCCCGGCGCGGTTCGATCATTTCTCCGCGTTCGCCGACTGGTCGAGCGGCACCACCGGCAGCAGCACGCTGCTCGATTGCGCACCGCCATACATCAGCGTCACCGTCGCCTTCTGATAGTCTTCCGGCTTGGCGAAGAAGATGTTCGGCACGAACTTCTGCGGATTGCGGTCATAGACCGGGAACAGGCTCGACTGGACCTGGACCATGATCCGGTGCCCGGGCTGGAACACATGGTTCACCGTCGGCAGGCGGAACTTGTACTCCTGCACCTTGTTCGCCGGGATCGCCGTGGGATGCTCGAACGAGTCGCGATAACGGCCGCGGAAGATGTCCATCGCGATCGGCAGCTGGAAGCCGCCCATCTCCTTCTTCGTGACGTAATCGTCGGGATAGACGTCGATCACCTTGACCACGAAGTCGCCGTCGGTGCCGGTGGTCTTGGCGAAGATGTCCGCCAGCGGCGCACCCGACACGCGGACCGGCGCGGTGAGCGGCTCGGTCATATAGGTCATCACGTCGGGCCGGCCGTCGACGAAGCGCTGGTCGGTGACGAGATAGGTCGACCAGCGGCCGTCCTGGAAGTTGACCGGGCGCGGCAGATGCGGGACCGGCTTGGCGGGATCGGAGACATAGGAGTCCGAGCCGGCGCCCGGCTTGTCGAAGCCCAGGCCCTCGGCCGGCTTGAGGTAGATCGGCGTCAGCTTGGTGCCGCAGCCGTCGTTACAGGCCAGCGGCCATTTGTTCAGATAGTCCCAGCGATTCTCGCCGGTATTGTAGAAGCTCGCCTTGGCCGGGGTGAACGGCGGCGCGCCGTCCTTGAGATAGGCATTGAAGAACGGCAGCAGGATGTCACGACGAGCCTGGAGCGCGGTATCGCCCTCGAAGGCGAGCTGGCCGAGGGTCGAGCCGTTATAGTTGAAGCCCGAATGGCGCCACGGACCCATCAGCAGGAAGTTCTTGTCGGCCTGAGGGGTCTTCTGGAGCGCTTCCCAGGCATGGATCGCGCCGTACATGTCCTCATGGTCCCAGATGCCCTGTTCCCACAGCGTCGGCACGTTCGAGGGATTCTTCGCCAGCAGCTTGTCGAGCGCCTGTTCCTGCCAGAACTGGTCGTAGGAGACGTGCTGGCTCATCTTGTTCCAGGCGGGCAGCTGGTCATAGCCGAACTGCTTGGCCCAGTCGCCGGCGCTGCCCACGCGGCGGAAGGTGTCGTAATCGTCCCAGTCCGGGCGCGGCGGCGCCTTGCCGGCGCCCTTGTAGCCGGTCTGCGCGCCGATCCAGCCGATGTTCGCCAGGCGGAAAGCGCCGTGGTGGAACCAGTCGTCGCCCATCCAGCCGTCGATCATCGGGCTCTCGGGCGCGGCGACCTTGAGCGCCGGGTGCGGGCCCATCAGCGCCATCACCACGGTGAAACCCTCGTAAGACGAGCCGAGCATGCCGACCTTGCCGTTGGTTTCCGGCACGTTCTTCACCATCCAGTCGATCGAATCATAGGCATCGGTGATGTGATCGACCTTGGTCGGGTTGAGCGGGCCGACCGGCGGGCGGGTGATCACATAGTCGCCCTCCGACTTGTACTTGCCGCGAATGTCCTGGAACACGCGGATATAGCCCGCCTTGACGAACACCTCGTCCCCTTCGGGCAGCGTGTTGATCATCCTGCCGCTTTCGGTGCGGACGACACGGCCGGCGGCGTTGTAGGGCGTGCGGGTGAACAGGATCGGGGCATTCTTCGCGCCCTTCGGGATGATCATCACCGTGTAGAGCTTCACCCCGTCGCGCATCGGGATCATCACTTCGCGCTTGATATAGTCGGCCGGCAGCGCGGGCGGACTGAAATTGGCGGGGATGTCGTTGAAGGCAGGGGCCGGCGCCGGCGCGGGACTTTCCTGCGCCTGGGCGGCGGCAGTGGCGAGGAGGGCGGTTCCGGCGGCGAGCGCGAGCAGCGACTTCTTCATGTGACATCATCTCCCTGAAGGTGGCGTTCGATAGGCCCAAAACCGCATGCATGAAAAGAGCCCGCCCCTCCCTTGCGGGAGAAGCGGGCTCCGATGTCCCCGATATTTCAGGGATCAGGCGTGCTCGGGCTGGCCATAGAGCTCGGCGGCGAGATCGTCGGTCACGTGCGGACGCGACGCGCCGATCGCTCCGATGCCGCCTTCATAGGCCGGGCGGCCGATCCTGAACGCGGCCGCGGTGCGCGCCTCGCTGCCGTCGGGCAGCGTGTAGCGGGCCTCGGCGACGACCACCGGATTGAACATGCGGCCGAGATCGCCCTTGGGCACCGCGAGATGCGCGTCGACACGGGTGCCGTCGCCCGGATCGATCGAGACCGGCGGCACGATCGTCTCGCTGCGGCGCTCGGTGAGCATCCGCTCCATTTCGGTGCCCTCGGATTCGTCGGCGAGCATGAAGCTGGAGATGCGGACGTTGCGCGCCGCGATGTCGCCCGAATTGCCGACGGTCAGCTCGAAATCGACCATCGCCTCCTCCTCGGTGGTCCCGGCGCTCACCGGGCGCAGGCCGAGCTCGATCCACGGGCGATGCGCGACGGGCGCGACCGCATCCGCGACGCCGGCAAGGTCGTCCTTGCTCGCATCGGCGATCTCCGCTTCCTCGACCTGCTCGGCGAGGGCCGGGGCAGCGGCGACGGGCGCGACAACGGGCGGCGCCTCGGCGATCACCGCGGCATCGGGCGCCGCGACCGGCTCGACCACCGGCGCATGGGCCAGCGGCCGGGCATGCGCGGGCTCGACATGCGCGGGCTCGGTGGTGACCGCTTCGTCGTTGCGGCGGCGGCGCGTGAGCAGGAACCCGGCGAGGCCCGCGACCACAAGCGCGAGGCCGCCGAGCAGCCACGGCCAGGCGATGCCGGTGCCGGTGCTCCGCGTCGTGCTGCTGTCGGCCGTCACCGGCGCGGCGGCCTCGGGCGCCGGGGCCGTATCGACCTGGGGCGGCAGCGGCTCGGGCACCGTCCGGACCGGCGGCGACGGCGGCGTCAGCGGGGTTTCGGCGGCCGGCGCCGCCTGGCGGGCCGGCGCGGCTTCGCGCACGGGCACCGGCGCGGCACGGGTGACGGTGGTCCGGGTCGTGGTGGTCCGCGTCGCGGTCGCGCGGCGCTCGGCCGGCGCCGGGGCATCGGCCGCAGCGGCGCCGCGCTGCTGCTCCTCGACCGAGGGAACCGGCTGAACCACCGGGGCCGAGGGCTGCATCACCACCTGGGCTTGGGGTGCCGGCGCAGGCGCGGGCGACGGTGCCGGCGTCGTCATGATCGGCGGCGGCGTCACCTGCTGGGGAGCGTCCTGCGCATGGGCAGAGGTTGCGAAAAGCGCGGCACCGATCAACAGCGCGGCGCGTGGGCGGATGGGGGCGTGTGCTTGCGTCATAACGCAGGTTCAATGAATGGAACCCGGTATTGGCTTCCCCCGCTTGCGCCGAGACGTTTCCCCCGCGCGACGGGACGATCAACTAACCCTTTGTCCAGAAAGGATTTTTACGCACGCACGACTGCGCTAAAAGTTCCAACCCACCCGCGGGGAGGAACCTGACGGAGGAGCGGGCACCGCCCGCCCCTCCGTCATGCCGGGTCGTCAGAAGCGTCCGGTCAATTGCACGCCATAGAAGCGTGGCTCCGCCGGAATGAAGGTCGGATTGCCGAAGCCGCCCCCCGTATTGCCGGCATCGAGCAGATAGCGCTCGTTGGTCGCGTTGCGGATATAGGCCGCGATCTCGTACCGGCGATCGGCGAAGCTGAGGCCGGCCTTTGCGTTGACCAGCATCACGCCATCCTGCGAGATCGCCTCCTTGTTGGGCACCTCGAAATAGATCTTGCTGCGATAGGTCACGCTCGGCGTCGCGAAGACGCGGATGCCCCCGCCGATCTCCGCATCGATGGTGAAGCCGCCCGCCGCCTGGATCTCGGGCTGGAGCCGGAACTTGTTCCCGGCATAGACGCCGTTCGCCTTGGTCTTGTCGATCCCGCCATCGATATAGCCGATATTGCCGAACAGGCTGAACCACGAGACCGGACGCACCAGCAATTCCGCTTCGACGCCGAGATTGCTCGCGCTGCCGGCGCTCTCGGTGACCGGTGATCCGACCGGGCGACCCGAGGGATCGTTCGGATCGGTGACGGTGCGCGAGATCTGGAAGTTCTTGTACTTCTGATAGTAGACGCCGAGCGAGCCCGAGACGATGCCCTTCGACGCCTTGATGCCGCCCTCATAGTTCCAGACCGTTTCCTCCGGAATCACCGAAGGCGTGGCGGCACCCTGGTTCACCGTCGGCGAGCGGCGGCCCTTCGAGATCGTGCCGTACAGGTTTATGCCGTCGCTCAGGCGGTAGAGCAGGTTGAAGCGCGGCAGGAACGCCTGGAAGCTGTCCTGCGTCCAGCGCGTGCCGTTGGTGGTCGTCTGCCCCGGGATCAGCGAGGTGCCCGTCAGCACCGCCTTCGGCGCGACGGCGAAATAGCCCGACTTGCGCTGCTCGATCAGCGCGCGGATGCCCGCGGTCACTTCCAGCTTCGCGGTCGGCATCCAGGTCACTTCGCCGAACATCGAATAGCTGTCGTTGATGCCCTTGTTCCCGAAGATCGAGCGATAGGGGATCACGCTCGCTGCGCCGCCGGTGAGTATGCCGGTCGCCTGCGCCGCCGTGACCGTGCCGTTGGGCGCAACACAACCCAGGTCCTTGATCCTGTTTGTGGCGCACTGGATGAACGTGCCCTCCTCGCTCGAGAACGGCACTTCCTGGCGGCTGTTCTCGTGGAAGACGTTCCAGCCGAAGCTCGTGCGGACATGATCGTCACTATAGGCGAAGCGCGATTCATGGCTGATCTGCGAGCCATAGGCGCCCTCGGCAAACTCGAGATACCAGGCGGCCGAACCATCGGCATCGAAGATCTCGAGCGAGTCGAAGCTGCGATAGCCGTTGACGGTGGTGAAGTTCCAGCCATCGGCGAAATCATAGCTGATCGTCAGGTTGCCGTCATAGACGTGGCGGTTGAGCCCCAGCTTCGCGGCACCCAGCGCGCTCTTCGAGAGCGGCGAGCCCGAGAGATTGGCGTAGCCGAACGGGTTGGCCGGCCCGCGCGCGGTCGGATAGAGCTTCGAGATGAACGGCGTGCCGCTGTTGCGCTGGCGGTCATAGGTGCCGATCAGGTCCACCGTCAGCGCGTCGCTGGGCGTGAAGCGCAGCGAGGCGCGCACGCCGAGCTGGTTCTGGGCATAGAGATCGCCCTGGGTGGCGGAGAGGTTGCGCACATAGCCGTCGCGCTTCTTCCATTCGAAGGCGACGCGGCCGGCGATCACGTCCGAACCCAGGTTGAGATGGCCGCCCAGCTGCCTTTGGTCGAAATTGCCGACGCCGCCGGACAGCTCGCCGGAGAAGCCGGCGCGCGGCCGGGCCGAGACCATGCTGATCGCGCCGACTGCGGAGGCGGTGCCGAACAGCGTCGCCTGCGGCCCCTTGATCACTTCGACGCGGTCGAGGTCGTAGACCGCCTGATAGGCGCCGCGCGACCGCGAGATGTCGATGCCGTTGTAATAGAGCGTGACGCGGGCGGCCTGCTGCGCCGACCCGCTGTCCGAAGTGATGCCGCGGATCACGATGCCGGGATTGTTGGCGCTTTGCTCCTGGATGTTGAGGCCGGGGACATAAGCGGAGAGCTCGTCGAGGTCCGACACGCCGAGTTCCCGCATCCGCGCATTGCTGAGCGCGGAGATGGTGATCGGCACGTCGCTCGCGCGCTGCTCGATCTTCTGCGCGGTGACGACGATCTCGTTGCCGTCGGCCGCTTCCTGCGGCGCCACCGCCGGCCTCTCCTGCGCATGCGCCACGCCCGTAGCCGTCGATGCCAGAAGCGCCGCGAGCAATTTCATCCTGTTGGTCATGGAACCGACCCCCTTCTCTGTTGACCCGAGGGGAGGCCAGTGCGGACCAAATATGAATTCCACGCTGCATCACGGCATCATATTTGTTGCAGTTGCGAAGCACTTTGCGGTCGGCGGGGGCGCCCATCCGGTTTTCCCGCCGGCCATTTGACAGAATCCAACAAGCTACCTATATCCCGCCCTCCACCACGGATCCGGGAAATGATGCGTCGTCGCGCAGCGCATCGGGCGAATTGGGTTCATGGTCTCATAAGACGCTGAAAGCTGCCGAAACCCATAATGGGAGTCGCGCGGCTTTTTCTGCGTCTTTCCGCGCGTCCCGGCCCCGGAAGGGGCACCGAAATCACTGCTGACGAGGCACTATACACCCATGGCAACCAAGGCGATCGAAGGCGGCACGTTCAAGCGCCGCATCCGCAAGGTGTTCGGCGACATCCACGAAGTGGTGCAGATGCCGAACCTGATCGAGGTTCAGCGCGAATCCTACGAGCAGTTCCTCCGCAGCGATCCCTCGGTCGGCTATGTCTCCGGTCTCGAGAAGACCCTGCGCTCGGTCTTCCCGATCCGCGACTTCGCCGGCACCGCCGAGCTCGACTTCGTGAACTACGAGCTCGAGCATCCGAAGTTCGACGTGGAAGAATGCCGCCAGCGCGGCATCACCTATGCGGCGCCGATGCGCGTCACGCTGCGCCTGATCGTGTTCGAGGTGGATCCGGATACGGAAGCCCGTTCGGTGCTCGATATCAAGGAGCAGGACGTCTACATGGGCGACATGCCGCTCATGACCGAGAACGGCACCTTCTTCATCAACGGCACCGAGCGCGTGATCGTGTCGCAGATGCACCGCTCGCCGGGCGTGCTGTTCGACCATGACCGCGGCAAGACCCATGCCTCGGGCAAGTATCTCTTCGCCGCGCGCGTGATCCCGTATCGCGGCTCGTGGCTGGACTTCGAGTTCGACGCGAAGGACATCGTCAACGTCCGCATCGACCGCAAGCGCAAGCTGCCGGTGACGACTTTGCTCTATGCCCTGGGCCTGAACGGCGAGGACATCCTCAACTATTTCTACAACCGCGTGACCTTCGTCCGCGGCCCGAACGGCTGGCAGATTCCGTTCGATCCGGCCAACTGGCGCGGCGCGAAGCCGATGTTCGACATCGTCGACGCCAAGTCGGGCGAAGTGATCTTCCCGGCCGGTCAGAAGATCAGCCCGCGCGCCGCCAACAAGGCGCAGAAGGACGGTCTCGAGACGCTGCTGATCCCGACCGAGGAAGTCTTCGGCCGCTATTCGGCGTTCGACCTGATCAACGAGTCGACCGGCGAAATCTACATCGAGGCCGGTGACGAAGTTTCGGCCGAGAACCTCGAGAAGCTCGACAAGGCCGGCATCGACCGCCTCGAGCTGCTCGACATCGACCATATCTCGACCGGCCCGTGGATCCGCAACACCCTCGCCGCCGACAAGGCCGAGGAGCGTCAGCAGGCGCTGGCCGACATCTACCGCGTCATGCGCCCCGGCGAGCCGCCGACGCTCGAGACCGCGGAATCGCTGTTCGCCGGCCTGTTCTTCGATCCGGAGCGCTACGACCTCTCGGCCGTGGGCCGGGTGAAGCTCAACATGCGCCTCGACCTCGACGCCGAGGACACGGTGACGACGCTGCGCACCGAGGACATCCTCGCCGTGGTGAAGACCCTGGTCGACCTGAAGGACGGCAAGGGCGAAGTCGACGACATCGACAATCTCGGCAACCGCCGCGTCCGCTCGGTGGGCGAGCTGCTCGAGAACCAGTATCGCGTCGGCCTGCTCCGCATGGAGCGCGCCGTGAAGGAGCGCATGTCGTCGGTCGACGTGTCGACCGTGATGCCGAACGACCTGATCAACGCGAAGCCGGCGGTTGCCGCGGTTCGCGAGTTCTTCGGCTCGTCGCAGCTCTCGCAGTTCATGGACCAGACCAACCCGCTCTCCGAAGTGACGCACAAGCGCCGCGTCTCGGCGCTCGGGCCGGGCGGCCTCACCCGCGAGCGCGCGGGCTTCGAGGTCCGCGACGTCCACCCGACCCATTATGGCCGTATCTGCCCGATCGAGACGCCGGAAGGCCCGAACATCGGCCTGATCAACTCGCTGGCGAGCTTCTCGCGCGTCAACAAGTACGGCTTCATCGAGACGCCGTACCGCAAGGTCGTCGACGGCAAGGTGACCAACGAGGTCGTCTATCTCTCGGCGATGGAAGAGGCGAAGCACACGATCGCGCAGGCCTCGGCCGAGGTCGATGGCGATCATCGCTTCACCGAGGAGCTGATCTCGGCCCGCCAGGCCGGCGAATTCCTGATGGCGCTGCCGGAGACGGTGACGCTGATGGACGTGTCGCCGAAGCAGCTCGTCTCGGTCGCCGCCTCGCTCATTCCGTTCCTCGAGAACGACGACGCGAACCGCGCGCTGATGGGCTCGAACATGCAGCGCCAGGCCGTGCCGCTGGTGAAGGCGGAAGCGCCCTTCGTCGGCACCGGCATGGAAGAGACCGTCGCCCGTGATTCGGGCGCCGCGATCGCCGCGCGCCGCGGCGGCGTGGTCGACCAGGTCGACGCCACCCGCATCGTCATCCGCGCGACCGGCGAGGTCTCGGCGGAAGAGAGCGGCGTCGACATCTACACGCTGATGAAGTTCGAGCGCTCGAACCAGTCGACCTGCATCAACCAGCGTCCGCTGGTGAAGGTGGGCGAGACGGTCAACGCCGGCGACATCATCGCCGACGGCCCGTCGACCGAGTTCGGCGAGCTGGCCCTGGGCCGCAACGCGCTCGTCGCGTTCATGCCCTGGAACGGCTACAACTACGAGGACTCGATCCTGATCTCCGAGCGGATCGTGAAGGACGACGTGTTCACGTCGATCCATATCGACGAGTTCGAAGTGATGGCTCGCGACACCAAGCTCGGGCCGGAGGACATCACCCGCGACATCCCGAACGTCGGCGAGGAAGCGCTGCGCAACCTCGACGAGGCGGGCATCGTGTACATCGGCGCCGAGGTCGAGCCGGGCGACATCCTGGTCGGCAAGATCACTCCGAAGGGCGAGAGCCCGATGACGCCGGAGGAAAAGCTCCTCCGCGCCATCTTCGGCGAGAAGGCCTCGGACGTCCGCGACACCTCGCTCCGCCTGCCCCCGGGCGTGTCGGGCACGATCGTCGACGTGCGCGTGTTCAACCGCCATGGCATCGACAAGGACGAGCGCGCGCTGGCGATCGAGCGCGAGGAGATCGAGCGCCTGAAGAAGGACAGCGACGACGAGCGCAACATCCTCAACCGCGCGACTTGGTCGCGTCTGCGCGAGATGCTGCTTGGCCAGGTCGCCACGGCGACGCCGAAGGGCCTGAAGAAGGGCTCCGAGATCGACGCCGACCTGCTCGACAGCGTGGATCGTCACGAATGGTGGAAGTTCGCCGTTCAGGACGACAAGGTCCAGGGCGACCTCGAGGCGGTGAAGGGCCAGTATGACGAGGCCGTGAAGCGCATCAAGGAGAAGTTCGAGGACCGCCGCGAGAAGCTGGAGCGCGGCGACGAACTGCCGCCGGGCGTGCTCAAGATGGTCAAGGTCTTCGTCGCCGTGAAGCGCAAGCTGCAGCCGGGCGACAAGATGGCCGGCCGTCACGGCAACAAGGGCGTCATCTCGCGCATCCTGCCGCAGGAAGACATGCCGTTCCTCGAGGACGGTACGCCGGTCGACCTGGTGCTGAACCCGCTCGGCGTGCCTTCGCGCATGAACGTCGGCCAGATCTTCGAGACGCATCTCGGCTGGGCGGCCCGCAACCTGGGCATGCAGGTGGCGAGGCAGCTCGAGGAATGGCGCGAGAGCAATCCGGACGCGGTGGCGGGCGAGATGCCCGATGCCGTCAAGGATCGCCTCAAGACGGTCTATGGCGATCACTATGCCGCCGAGATCGAGGCACGCAGCCCCGAGCAGGTGGCCGAGCTGATCCAGAACGTCCGCACGGGCATTCCGATGGGCACTCCGGTGTTCGACGGCGCGCGTGAGGCGGACGTCTCGGACATGCTGGAGCTGGCGGGCCTCGACAGCTCGGGCCAGTCGACGCTGTTCGACGGCCGTACGGGCGACGCGTTCGACCGCAAGGTGACCGTGGGCATCATCTACATGCTGAAGCTCCACCACCTCGTGGACGACAAGATCCACGCGCGTTCGATCGGGCCCTACTCGCTCGTCACCCAGCAGCCGCTGGGCGGCAAGGCGCAGTTCGGCGGCCAGCGCTTCGGCGAAATGGAGGTCTGGGCCCTGCAGGCGTATGGCGCTGCCTACACGCTGCAGGAGATGCTGACGGTGAAGTCGGACGACGTGGTCGGCCGCACCAAGGTCTACGAAGCGATCGTCAAGGGCGACGACACCTTCGAGGCCGGCATCCCCGAGAGCTTCAACGTGCTCGTCAAGGAAATGCGCTCGCTCGGCCTCAACGTCGAGCTCAAGGCGATCGACGAGGCCTCCGAGGAAGACGGCCTGGCCGAGGCGGCGGAATAGCGGGACCCCAGAGCGCTGCAATCGCATTGCAGCGCTCTCCCCTCCCCGCCCAGAAGATTTGACCCTCCAGAGGGACGACAAAAATGAACGAACTTACCAACTTCGCGAACCCGCTCGCCAAGCCGGAGACCTTCGACCAGATCCAGATCGGGATCGCGTCGCCGGACCGTATCCGCAGCTGGTCGTTCGGCGAGATCAAGAAGCCCGAGACGATCAACTACCGCACGTTCAAGCCCGAGCGTGACGGCCTGTTCTGCGCGCGCATCTTCGGTCCGATCAAGGATTACGAGTGCCTGTGCGGCAAGTACAAGCGCATGAAGTACAAGGGCATCGTCTGCGAGAAGTGCGGTGTCGAAGTCACCGTCTCGAAGGTCCGCCGTGAGCGCATGGGCCATATCGAGCTCGCCGCCCCGGTCGCGCACATCTGGTTCCTGAAGTCGCTGCCGTCGCGCATCGGCCTGCTGCTCGACATGCAGCTGAAGCAGCTCGAGCGCGTCCTGTACTTCGAGAGCTACATCGTCACCGAGCCGGGCCTCACCCCGCTCGAGAAGTTCCAGCTCCTCACCGAGGACGAGCTGCTCGACGCGCAGGATGAATATGGCGAAGACGCGTTCTCGGCCGGCATCGGCGCCGAGGCGGTCAAGATCATGCTCATGGATCTCGACCTGGAAGGCGAGCGCAAGGAGCTCCTCGAGGAGCTGGCGGTCACCAAGTCGGAGCTGAAGCCGAAGAAGATCATCAAGCGCCTGAAGGTCGTCGAGAGCTTCATCGATTCGGGCAACCGCCCCGAGTGGATGATCCTCGACGTCGTTCCGGTCATCCCGCCCGAGCTGCGCCCGCTGGTGCCGCTGGACGGCGGCCGCTTCGCGACCTCGGATCTCAACGATCTGTATCGCCGCGTGATCAACCGCAACAACCGCCTGAAGCGCCTGATGGAGCTGCGTGCGCCGGACATCATCGTCCGCAACGAAAAGCGCATGCTGCAGGAAGCCGTCGACGCATTGTTCGACAACGGCCGCCGCGGCCGCACCATCACCGGTGCGAACAAGCGTCCGCTCAAGTCGCTGTCCGACATGCTCAAGGGCAAGCAGGGCCGCTTCCGCCAGAACCTGCTCGGCAAGCGCGTCGACTATTCGGGCCGCTCGGTCATCGTGACCGGCCCGGAGCTCAAGCTGCACCAGTGCGGCCTGCCCAAGAAGATGGCGCTCGAGCTGTTCAAGCCGTTCATCTACGCCCGCCTGGACGCCAAGGGTCTCTCGATGACCCTGAAGCAGGCCAAGAAGTGGGTCGAGAAGGAGCGCAAGGAAGTCTGGGACATCCTGGACGAAGTGATCCGCGAGCACCCGGTTCTGCTGAACCGCGCGCCGACGCTCCACCGTCTGGGCATCCAGGCGTTCGAGCCGGTGCTGATCGAGGGCAAGGCGATCCAGCTGCACCCGCTGGTCTGCTCGGCCTTCAACGCCGACTTCGACGGTGACCAGATGGCCGTCCACGTTCCGCTGAGCCTCGAGGCCCAGCTGGAAGCGCGCGTCCTGATGATGTCGACCAACAACATCCTGTCGCCCGCGAACGGCAAGCCGATCATCGTGCCGTCGCAGGACATGGTGCTGGGTCTCTATTACCTGTCGATGCTCAAGGAAGGCGAGCCGGGCGAAGGCATGCTGCTGGGCGACATGGCCGAAGTGCACCAGGCACTCGAGGCCGGCGCCGTCACCCTGCACACCAAGGTGATCAGCCGCGTCCCGCAGACCGACGAAGAGGGCAACCAGTACCTCAAGCGCTTCGAGACCACCCCGGGCCGCATGCTGCTCGGCGAGTGCCTCCCGAAGAGCCACAAGGTGCCGTTCGACACCGTCAACCGCCTTCTCACCAAGAAGGATGTGGGCGACGTGATCGACGAGGTCTATCGTCACACCGGCCAGAAGGAGACCGTGCTGTTCGCCGACGCGATCATGGCGCTCGGCTTCCGTCACGCGTTCCGCGCGGGCATCTCGTTCGGCAAGGACGACATGATCATCCCGCAGCAGAAGGAAGCGATGGTCGACGAGACCCGCGCCCTGGTGAAGGACTATGAGCAGCAATATCAGGACGGCCTGATCACGCAGCAGGAGAAGTACAACAAGGTGATCGACGCCTGGAGCCGTTGCGGCGACCAGGTGGCGGCGGCCATGATGGACGAGATCAAGGCAGTGAAGCGCTACGAGGACGGCCCCAATGCCGGCCGCGAGAAGCCGATCAACGCGATCTACATGATGGCCCATTCGGGCGCCCGCGGTTCGCAGGCGCAGATCAAGCAGCTTGCCGGCATGCGCGGCCTGATGGCCAAGCCGTCGGGCGAGATCATCGAGACGCCGATCATCTCGAACTTCAAGGAAGGCCTGACCGTCCTTGAATACTTCAACTCCACCCACGGCGCCCGCAAGGGCCTGGCGGACACGGCGCTCAAGACGGCGAACTCGGGCTACCTGACCCGCCGCCTGGTCGACGTGTCGCAGGACTGCGTGATCATGGAGCTGGACTGCGGCACCGAGCGGGCGCTGGAAATGCGCGCGATCGTGCAGGGCGGCTCGACCATCGCGTCGCTCGGCGAGCGTATTCTCGGTCGTACGACCGCGGAAGACGTGGTCGACGCCAAGACCGGCGAAGTCGTCATCCCGACGGGCACACTGCTCGACGAGGCGGCGGTCGCGAAGATCGAGGCGCTGAACATCCCGGGCATGAAGATCCGCTCGCCGCTGGTCTGCGAAGCCAAGATCGGCGTCTGCGGCAAGTGCTATGGCCGTGACCTTGCCCGCGGCACCCCGGTGAACATCGGCGAAGCCGTCGGCGTCATCGCGGCGCAGTCGATCGGCGAGCCGGGCACGCAGCTGACGATGCGTACCTTCCACATCGGCGGCGCGGCGCAGCTCAACGAGCAGTCGAACCTCGAAGCCCCCGTGGACGGCAAGGTCGAGTTCCGCGACGTTCGCGTGATCGAAGACCAGCGCAGCCGCCGCGTGGTGCTCAGCCGTTCGGCCGAGCTGGCGATCCTGGACATGGACGGGCGCGAGCTCGCCGTGCACAAGATCCCGTACGGCGCGTACGTGATGTTCGACGACGGCCACATCGTCTCGAAGGGCGATCGCATGGCCGAATGGGATCCGTTCACCATGCCGGTGATCACGGAAACCGGCGGCGTCGTGAAGTATCAGGACCTGCTCGAGGGCAAGACGCTCACCGAGCAGACCGACGAAGCGACCGGCATCGCCCAGCGCGTCGTCACCGAGTATCGCGTCGCCAGCAAGTCGAAGGAGGACCTGCGTCCCCGCCTGACCCTGACCGGCGACAACGCCGCCGAGGCCGCCCGCTACATGCTGGCCCCCGGCGCGGTGCTCTCGGTCGAGGACGGCGCGACGGTCCAGGCCGGCGACGTGCTCGCCCGTGTGGCCCGCGAAAGCGCGAAGACCCGCGACATCACCGGCGGTCTGCCGCGCGTCGCCGAGCTCTTCGAGGCGCGCAAGCCCAAGGAGAACGCGATCATCGCCAAGGTCTCCGGCCGTGTCGTGTTCGGCAAGGACTACAAGGCCAAGCGCAAGATCGGCATCATGCCGGACGATGGCGGCGAGGTCGTGGAGTATCTGGTTCCGAAGTCGAAGGTGATCGACGTCCAGGAAGGCGACTACGTCAAGCGTGGCGACAACCTGATCGGCGGCTCGCCGGATCCGCACGACATTCTCGAGGTGCTCGGCATCGAGCCGCTCGCGGAATATCTCGTGTCGGAAATCCAGGAAGTCTATCGACTGCAAGGCGTTAAGATCAACGACAAGCACATCGAGGTGATCGTTCGCCAGATGCTGCAGAAGGTCGAGATCACCGACGCCGGCGACACCACCCTGCTCCCCGGCGAGCAGGTGGATCGTTCGGAGATGGACGAGACCAACGAGAAGCTGGCTCCGGGTCAGGCCCCCGCACAGGGCAAGCCGATCCTGCTCGGCATCACCAAGGCGTCGCTGCAGACCCGCAGCTTCATCTCGGCGGCGTCGTTCCAGGAGACCACCCGCGTCCTCACCGAGGCGGCGGTCCAGGGCAAGCAGGACACGCTGATCGGCCTCAAGGAGAATGTGATCGTCGGCCGCCTCATCCCCGCCGGCACCGGCGCGGGCATGAACCGCCTGCGTGTCGCCGCTTCGAGCCGCGACGCCGCCCTTCGCGTCCAGCAGCGTGCGCTGCAGAACGCGCTGGTGGCGCCGAACTCGGCCGCGGAGGAGCATGCCGCCGAGCTCGCCCGCTCGGTGCGTGACTCGGAAGGCACCGGCAGCGATCCGCTCGCTTCGGTCGTGCCCTCGGGCCACGGCACCGATGCGGATGCCGGCGAGTATCTGAACGAAGGCGAATGAGCGCCTTTGTCGGACGCTCCCAGCGCTGACTAGAAACACCGCCGTCCGGGCAACCGGGCGGCGGTTTTCTTTTGCGAACATGGTAGGTCGTCGTCGCCGGGCGCCGGCCGCCGACACGGAAAAGCCGCCGTCCGGCATCCCGGACGGCGGCTTCTTTCTTGCGCGGCCCGCCCGGCGAGCGGGTGCCCGGTCCGGCGGCGGGCTATTTCGCCGCCGTCGCCTCGCCCGGCGCCAGGAACTTGATCGCAGTGCCGGTGGCGTTGGTCTTGCCCCAGCTGAGCGCGCTCACGTGCGAATCGCCGTATTTGGCGTTGATCACCGCATCGGCGCCCATCTTCTCCGCGCGCTCCCAGAGCTCGCGATAGATCTTGGTCTGCGATGCCTCCTTGCTGAAGATCGTCGCCTTGCGAACGCCGGCCTTCACTTCGCCGAGCACCTTGTAGGGGCGATCGGGGATGTCCGTGGCGAAGACCGGCACGCCAACGTCCTCATTGACGACGACATAGTGCTTCTCGGCCTTGCCCTTGCTCTTGTCTTGCGCCGAAACCAGCGACGGCGATGCCACCAGAACAGCAACGGCGGCAAGCGCCGCGAGACGCGTGAATTTCATGACTTCCCCCCTTTAGTAACCCGAATCCCATTCGGGCAAAGCGAACCTGCCCCAAGTCCCGGTATTCGACAAGCGCTTGCCAAATGCTTTGGCAAAAGGGATATTCCCCGAAGGGGGACTTGTCATGATCTTGAGCCTGATGGCCTTTACGGGGCTATGCATTGTCGTGCAGGACGTTCCGGCAGCGGCGGCCGTGCCGGTGCCGGCGGCCGCGGCAGCACCGGCGCCGTCGCTGGTGACGCTGCCGCGCGACACACCGGTCGAACTGATCGCGACGCGCGAAGTCAGCACGGCGGACGCGAAGCCGGGCACGCCGATCAAGCTTCAGGTTCGTCGCGCCGTGCTGATCGGCGACCGGGCAGTGATCCCGGCAGGCACGCAGGCCTGGGGCGAGGTGGTGACGGCAACCGACGCCGGCGGGCTGGGCAAGTCGGGCAAGATGACGGCCCGGCTGAAGCATATCCAGCTCGGCGACGTGGCGATCCCGATCGACGGCGAGATCAGCAGCAAGGGCCGCACCGGCTCGGTGGCCGGCGCGATGCTCACGGGCGGACTGGTGGGCCTGTTTCATCGCGGCAACAACGCCAAGATCAAGGCCGGCGAGATCGTCAGCAGCTTCGTCACCGAGGATATCGTCCTCGATTTCTCCGGCACCGCCGTGAAGCGCGTGCCGACGGCCGAAACCGTCGCGACGCCGCCCGCGCCGGTGGCAGGCACATGATGGTCGCCGCGCTCCTGCTGCTCGGAGCCGCGCCTCTCGCCCCGTGCGAACGAGACCTGGTGCTGGCCGAGGGCACGACGATCCTGCTGCGCACTGCCGAGCGCCTGTCGAGCAAGCACGCCGCGACGGGTGACATGGTGGCGCTCACCGTGGCCGAGGACGTGAAGATCGACGGGCTTGTCGCAATTCCGGCAGCCACGCCCGCCAGGGGGCAACTCACCGAGGCCAGCGGCACGGGCGGGCTCGGCGCTGCGGGCCGGTTGACGCTCCGCCCCCTCTATCTGCAGCTGGGGGAGACGGTCGTCCGGCTCGACGGGCAATCGCAGCGCAATGGCAGCCTCCCCGTGGCGACGGCGGTGGGCATGGCCACGGTGAGCGGATTGTTCGGCGGGCGCACCGCGGAGATTCCGAGCGGCTCGCCGCTGGAATCGGCGGTCCGGCGCACCGTTACGCTGCATGTCACGCTGCGCGACGGCTGCTGAGCCGACGCATCGGGAGCCCCGGGCAAATTTTTTTCGCCCCCCTGTCGATTTCCCCGAGCCTCGTTCGTCGTCAGGATAGGAAGCGGATGTCGCTTCGATCCGAGGAGATGAACGATGCGCGTATTGGTGTTCGTGAAGGCGAGCGAGGATAGCGAGAACAGCGTCCCCCCCACGCCCGAGGCATGGGCGGCGATGGACGCATTCACCGAGGAACTGGTCCAGGCCGGCGTGTTCGTCGCCGCCGCCGGGCTCAAGCCCAGCGCCGAGGGCAAGCGGATCGTCTATCACGGCGCCGAGCGCCGGGTGATCGACGGGCCGTTCGCCGAGGCGCGCGAGCTGGTCGCCGGCTTTTCGATCTGGGAAGTCAAGGACATGGACGAGGCGGTGGCCTGGGCCAAGCGCTGCCCCAACCCGATGTCGGGCACCAGCGAAGTCGAGATCCGCCCCTTTTTCGAGGCGGCGGACCTGGCCGAGTTCCTCACCGAGGAAGAGCTTTCGACGCCCCGCGAGGGCACGCGCGGCAAGCTCGGCGTCGCCTGAGGCGCGCGAGAAAATAA
The DNA here is from genome assembly GCF_002127225.1 of Sphingomonas sp. IBVSS2. Classification (GTDB taxonomy): domain Bacteria; phylum Pseudomonadota; class Alphaproteobacteria; order Sphingomonadales; family Sphingomonadaceae; genus Sphingomonas. The sequence goes on along the minus strand of NZ_NFUR01000004.1, from coordinate 134,614 downwards.
TTTCATTCCCTGTCGATTCCGCGAGTCCCGGATCGTCGTCAGGATGCGAGGCGGTTGCGCTTCGAGGAACCCGAAGGAGAAGAACGATGCGTATGATGGTTTTCGTGAAGGCGACCGAGGACAGCGAAAAGGGCGTGATGCCCACCACCGAGCTGCTCGACGCGATGATGAAATATAATGAGGAGCTGGTGAAGGCCGGCATCATGGTGGGCGGCGACGGGCTCAAGCCCAGCTCCGCCGGCAAGCGGGTGGCGTTCGACGGGCCCGGCCGCACCGTGATCGACGGCCCCTTCGCCGAGACCCGCGAACTCGTCGCCGGCTATTGGCTGTGGGAAGTCAAGGACATGGACGAGGCCGTCGAATGGGTGAAACGCTGCCCCAATCCGATGTTCGGGCCCAGCGAGATCGAAATCCGCCCCTTCTTCGAGATGGAGGATTTCGCCGAGATCGTGACGCCCGAGATCGCCGAGCGCGAAGCCCGGCTGCGCGCCGAGGCCGAAGGCCGCTGACATCGCACCGGTCGCCGCCCGCCGCTTGCCCTCGCCGCGTGTGAAGGTCACACAGGCAGCGTGGCGGCGACCGACATCCAGCGCACGATCGAAACGGTCTTCCGGATCGAACAGCCCCGGCTGATCGCCGGGCTGGCCCGGATGCTGCGCGATATGGGCCGCGCCGAGGAACTGGCCCAGGACGCGCTGGTGATCGCGCTCGCCGAATGGCCGGCGCGCGGTGTTCCGGACAATCCCGGCGCCTGGCTGATGGCAGCGGCCAAGCGCCGCGCGATCGACGGCCTGCGCCGCGACAAGATGCGCGCGCGCAAGCACGCGGAGATCGGCCACGACCTCGAGACCGCGCGCGACACCAGCGTCGAGGACATGGAGGCCGCCATGGACGACGATGTGGGCGACGAGCTGCTCGGCCTGATCTTCACCGCCTGCCATCCGGTGCTCTCGCCCGACGCGCGCGCGGCACTCACGCTGCGCCTGATCGGCGGCCTGGGCACCGACGAGATCGCCCGCGCCTTCCTCACGTCCGAGCCGACGATCGCCCAGCGCATCGTCCGTGCGAAGAAGACGATCGGCCAGGCGGGCCTCACCTTCGAAGTGCCGCGGGGAAGCGAGCGCGGCGGCCGCCTCGCCTCGGTGCTGGAGGTGATCTACCTGATCTTCAACGAAGGCTATGCCGCCACCGCGGGCGAGGATCTGGTGCGGCCGGCACTCTGCGACGAGGCGCGGCGGCTCGGGCGCATCCTTGCCGGCCTGGCCCCCGAGGAGCCGGAGGTACATGGCCTGCTCGCCCTGATGGAGATCCAGTCCTCCCGCCTCGCCGCGCGCACCGCCCGCGACGGGTCGTTCGTGCCGCTGCCGGAACAGAACCGCGCCCGCTGGGACCGCGGCATGATCGCCCGCGGGCTCGCCGCTCTCGACAGGGCCGAGGCGCTGGGCGGAGCCGATGGCCCCTATGCGCTGCAAGCCGCGCTGGCCGCCTGCCATGCCCGGGCGCTGACGCCGGAGGCGACCGACTGGCCACGCATCGCCGGCCTCTACGACCGATTGGGCGCGCTCCTTCCCTCTCCCGTGGTGGATCTCAATCGCGCGGTCGCGCATTCCATGGCCTTCGGGCCCGAAGCGGGGCTCGCCATTGCCGACCGGCTCGCCGAGGCGGCGATGCTGCGCAACTATGCGCCCCTCCCCGCCGCGCGCGGCGACTTCCTGTTCCGCGCCGGACGGCTGGAGGAAGCCAGGGCCGAATTCGTCCGGGCAGCGACGCTCACGCGCAACGAAGGCGAAAGGCGTTTCCTGCTCGGGCGAGCGCAAGCCTGCGGGCCCGCCGGCACGCCCTGAGCGATGCGCCGGGGAAACCGCCTATTCCCGCTCCAGCCGCCACGCCGCATCGAGATATCGCTCCGCCGCCGCCTTGAGCGCGGGCGTCTTCTCAAAGGCCTGGGCCGGCAAGGGTGCGATGCCGAGCCCCTCCATCACCACCCAGAGCGCGAACTTGCGCGAAGGCTCCTGCTCCACGCCGAAATCGATGCGCAGCCGCTCCTCCCCGCGCGCGCGGGCGGTATCGTCCAGCGCTTCGGGTTCGTCGGTGCCGAAATAATGGGTGAGCAATGCGTCGAGGTCCATGCGCCCTACTTCGGCGCATGGACCTCGATCTGCAAGCGGCCGGCCGTTACGCCGCCGCGCCGCCTGCAAGCCATGTGGCACATTCCGGGCCGAGTTCGGCCAGCGCCGCGGCTTCGTAATCGGCCGCGTCCCTGGCCGTGAGCACATCGCGCCAGCGGCCATTGGTGCCTTGATTGATGAGAGTCTCGGCGCCTCCCTTCCAGAATGCACCGCCGAGCGGGGCAACCTGGGGGGCATTGGCCTTCATCCAGTCGAAGCTGCAATGGCGCAGGACGCGCGGCCAGCTTGCCGGATCGACTTCGATCTCGAGGAAATCGGCGATCCGCCGGATCTCCCCCGCCATGTCGCGCTTCAGCGCCTCGAAATGGACGAGATGGATATTGGGCAGGTCGCGAACCGCCCACCAGCTCCGGACATTCTCCCAGAAGGGCCAGAAGGGCGCGCCGTCGCCGCTCAACCATTCGCGGAAATATTCGGCGATATCGGGATTGGCGCGCGGCACCGGCGGGCCGACCCGGCCGGGCGTGTCGTTGAGCATCGCATACCAGGCATCGGCCGCGTGCAGATGATGGTTGTGCAGGCTCCATGCCACGTCACGTCCGTCGCGCGCGACATGGATATATCTGGCCTTGCGGCTGAAGCGCAGCGCATCGACCGGCAGATGCGTCTTCAGGATGCGGCGATGCGGCTGCGCCTCCAGCATGGCGAGCCGTGCCAGCACCGGCCCGGCCCGCAGATCGACCCAGGGCGAGATGTCCGCGATCGAAACCTCGGGATCCCCGTTGAACACCAGCTGCGCGACGATCTGCTGCACCCAGCTGGTGCCCGATTTGGCATAGCCGGCCACCACCACATCGTCGCCGCGGAACGCCACGTCGTTCCACACGGTGGAGTCGAGATGAGGATTGTGCAGTTCGCGCAACTTGCGCGGAAACCTCGCCGGAACCGCTTCCGGCGCGAAGGTTACGGGCATTTCGCTTGTCCCACTTGAGTTGCACGGTGCACTATGAACACAACACACCACGGTCAATCAGCAAATCGCGCCATGCCTTACCAAGAACAACGCGAGTCATAGCCAAGTGTTATGCGACCCAGGCTCAACTAAACCTGATCTATAGATTACAATTATTTCACACGCGCCGGGACGCTGCTCTCAGTACTCCAGCGTGGCACGCAAAGTGATCACGGTGACGCGCGGCGCATCCTCGTCGCCGCCGCGATTCCAGATGAACTGCAGGTCGGGCTGCAGCGTCAGGAAGCTGGTGAGGCGATCCGAATAGGTCAGTTCGATCGCATTCTCCGCCGCCGCGGTGCGGACGCCGCCGGCGCGCAGCAGGTCGCGATAGCCGTCCGCAAGATAGGCCTGGTTCACGCCGATCGAGAACTGGCTGTCGTCGCGACCGCGCACGACATGGGCGGCGCGCAGGCCCGCTTGCCAGCCGCCCTTGTAGGGCGTGGTCCGGCCGTCCGATATTCCGGCGCGGGCGAACAGGGTGGTGGCGAAGGGCCCGTCCTGGTCGCCCAGCGCCTTTTCCGCGATCACATAGGCACCCCGCGCCTTCCGGCGGATCGGATTGCCGGTGTCGTCGATATCGGCGATATCGTCCTGCCGCCGGGTATAGCCCCAGGCGCCGAGCGCCAGCTTGTCGCCGTCCTTCTCCAGTCCCGCCTCGCCGATCAGCAGCGCGCCGTGATGGAAATCGAGCGCCGAGCCGCGATCGTCGCCGAGCGCGCCCGCAGTGGCATTCAGCACCGCGACTCGCGCAAAGCCCGCGCCGCCGAAGCGCTGCTCGATGCGGACGGCCAATGCGGTGGTCGGAAAGATCGAGGGGCCATTGGGGCCGGTCGCCGCGATCTCCGAGCCCACGCCGAAGGCCGGGGCGAGCAACAGGCCCGACGCCTCGCTGGCATAGAATTCGCTGTTGAGATCGTAGAGGCCGGCCCGCAGCGTAGTCGCACTGCCCAGCTTCTGCTCCACCCAGATCTCGAACAGGCGCAGCTTGGGCGAAGCGACTTCGATATTGTCGACGCCCTGCAGCGTGCCCGCCACATCATTGGGCCGGCCGCCGAGATTGTTGAGCAGGCCGATATGGAAGCGCGCGCCCTTCCAGCCGACCAGCCGCGCCAGATCCCCATCCACCTCGATGTTGAGGTCGTCGAGCCCGAAGCTGCGCATCCGGCGGCCGTCGGCGGCGACTCCCGACAGGTCGACGCGATACGTCGCGCCGATATCCAGGGCAGGCTCGGCGGTCTCCTGTGCCAGTGCCGATGTCGAGAAAAGCAATGCGAGCGCCGTCGAGCCCCCGCCAAGCGTCGTCCTACCCATGTTCTAGCCCCGCTGCGTGAAACCCCCCGGACACAATAATAGAGGGCTCCCACCGAGCGGGGGCGGCGGCCCCCTATAATTGCCTCGGAGGCGGACGCCGCGGAGGCTTCCGCACGGGAGATTTCTCGTGAAGATCACGTCGCTGAACAAAGCCACGACGCAGGCCGCCGCCGTTCTGGTCGGCATCACCGCCCTTTCCGGGGGCACCGGCCTTTTCATCGTGGCCAAGGAGAATGCCGCGATCGCCCAACAGGCGACCGCGGCCAGTCTGCTCCAGAACCATATGGAAGCCGACATGATGCACGACGCGGTGCGCGCGGACGTGCTCGGCGCGCTGCTCGGCGGCGACGACACCGCGCGCCAGGAGACGCTGAAGGACCTGAAGGAGCATCTCGGCACGCTCTCCGCGGCAATCGACAAGGATGCCGCCTTCACCGGCGTCGACAGCATCGTCGCGGCGACGAGCAAGCTCAAGGCACCGATGGACGCCTATGCCGCCGCCGCGCAGAAGATCGTCGAGACCGCCGGCAGCGATCCCGTCGCGGCCCGCACGCAGATGTCGGCCTTCCTGGAACAGTTCCGCGCGCTCGAGAAATCGATGGCGGCCGCTTCGGACGCGATCGACAGCCATGCGCATCAGGTCGCCGCCAGTTCGGCGACACTCGGCACCGTGGCGATGATCATCCTGTCCATCACGCTGCTGGCCGGCATGGGCACCGCGTTCCTGCTCGCCCAGGCCGCGCGCCGCCTGCTCGTTCGCCCGCTGCTCGACCTTGCCGACACGATGCGCGCGCTGGACGGCGGCGACCTGTCGGTCCGCGTTCCCCATGCCGATCGCGAGGACGAACTGGGCGGGATGGCGCAGGCGATCGATGCCTTCCGCGACAAGCTCAAGGCCGCCGAAGCCGCGAAGGAGGCGCAGACGCGCCTGATCGTCGATACGATCGGCACCAGCCTGGATGCGATGGCGCGCGGCGATCTCAGCGTCGAGGTCGAAGCCGAACTCACCGGCCCCTTCGCTGCGCTCAAGCGCAGCTTCAACGATGCCGCCCAGGGCCTGCGGGCATTGATCGGCAACGTCGTGACCGGCACCGAGAATATCCGCACCGGCGCGAGCGAGATCGCCTCCGCCTCGGAAGACCTGGCCCGCCGCACCGAGAGCAATGCCGCAAGCCTGGAGGAGACTTCCGCTGCCATCCACGCGATCGATCATCGCCTCAAGTCGATCGCGCTCTCGGCCAACGAGACGCTGTCGCGCGCCGATGGCGCCATCGCCGTGGTCGGCAATGGCCGCGCGATCGCCGACGAGGCGGTGCAGGCGATGACGCGGGTGAGCGAGAGCGCCAAGGGCATCGACGGCGTGATCGAGGGGCTCGACAAGATCGCCTTCCAGACGCGCGTACTGGCGATGAACGCCGCCGTGGAAGCGGGCCGCGCCGGCGAGGCTGGGCGCGGCTTCGCGGTGGTCGCAGACCTGGTCAGCGCGCTGGCGATGCGGGCGGAAGAGGAAGCCGGCCGCGCCCGCGACCAGCTGACCGCCACCCAGACCGATATCGTCGCCGCGGTGGACGCGGTGCAGAAGGTGGACGGCGCCCTTTCCGACATTTCGGGCGATGTCGGCCAGGTCCATGCGCTGATCGGCACCATGGCCGAGGACAACAACGCCCAGTCGCACGCGATCAGCCAGGTGAGCGATGCGATCGGCGACATGGATCGGGGCACCCAGCAGAATGCCGCGATGGTCGAGGAGACCTCTGCCGCCGCGCGCAACCTCACCCGGGAAGTCGACACGCTGGCCGACGGTGCCGCCAGCTTCACCATCGTCGCGCCGCAAGGCCACCGCTCCTCCCGGCAGCGCCCAGGAGTGAACGGCTCCACGCTGCACTAATTCGGGGCATCGCGAGCCCCCTGGCTTCAGGGCCGATACGCTCCCAAACGAGAAGAGCCGGCGCGGTCCGCACCGCGCCGGCTCTCTTCGTTCTTCGGGGCTCCGCGATCAGAACTTGATCTTCGCGCCGAACTTGCCGGTGAAGCTATAGTCCTCATATTGCAGGAGCCGCGAGCGGCCCGCAAAGTTGCGATAGGCGTAATAGGGCTCGTTGGTCAGGTTGATCAGGTCGCCAAAGACCTGGATGTTCTTGGTGATCCAGTATTTCGCGCTGATATCCAGCTGGAAGTGATCGGTGACGTAACGGTCCTCGGTCGCATCGTCGCCCAGCTCGTCGAGATATTTGTCGCGATAGGTGCCGGCGACCCGGAAGGAGATCGGCCCCTTCTCATACCCCAGCACGACGTTGAACGTATTCCGCGCGGCCGAAGGCAGCGGGATCACACGGGGATCGCCGATATCGCCATCCTTGAGCACCGTGCCCTTGGCGTCGGTGAAGGTATAGTTGACCTGGGTCAGCAGCCCGCTCAGCGCGCCCGGCAGGAAGCTGTAGACCTGGCTGTAGCTGAACTCGACGCCGTTGATGCGCGCGCTCGGCCCATTGTACGGGATCATCGCCTGGTCGAGAGTGCGGCCGTTATAGGCATAGTCCTGGTACACGCGGTCGACGATGTAGTTCTTGATGTCCTTGTGGAAATAGCCGAGCGACAGGCCGCCGCCCTTGCCGAAATAATATTCCGCCGAGGCATCGAAGTTCCACGCCTTGTAGGGCTGGAGGTTCGGGTTGCCGAACTCGCCCTCGTCGTCCTCGATCACCACGCGCGGCGCCAGCTTCGAGAATTTCGGACGCACCAGGCTGCGATAGCCGGCGGCACGCAGCACCAGGCCGTCGGTCGGCTCGAAGCGCGTGGTCAGGCTGGGCAACCAATCGGTATAGCTGCGGGTGACGCGGATCGGCGTCACCGTCTTGGCATCGAGGTCCAGCACCTGGCCATGGATGTCGTTACGGGTGCGCTCCATGCGCACGCCGCCGATCACCCGGACCTTGCCGCTGTCCCAGCGGGCGAGCAGATAGCCGGCCGAGACGTCTTCCTTCACCTTGTAATCGGAGTCGTTCGAGCTTTCGAACGTATCGCCGCCGTCCAGCGCGAACAGCTTGCGATTGGCGTCGAAATAGGTGCGGAACCCGGTCTTCGACAGCGCCGGCTCGATGTTCGCCAGGTCATAGTCCTGCGGCCCGAGCAGGTCCCGCATGGTGAGGTCGCCCGGGCCGTCATATTCATAGACGTCGATGTTCGCGTCATAGCGCTTGGTGCGCCAGCGGAACTTGGCGCCGCCCTGCACGGTGAACTCGCCCGCGCCGGTCGCAAAGGTCTTGGCGAGGTCCGCCTTGGCCGCCCATTCGGTATCGACCGAATCGCTCAGCGTGGTGCGCTCGAGCTTGTCGAACTCATATCCCGCGGGATCGACGAACGCCGCCTGGCCCGCCACGATATTGTAGCGGGTCTTCATCTGGTCGGCATAGTCGAAGGCAACGACGAAATTGTCGCCATCGTCGAACTTGCGCTCGAACGCGGCCGGATCGATCGAGCCATTCTCGCGCTCGCTCGACCGTGCCCAGCTGCCCGAATAGTTGAGCTTCCAACCATTGGCCTTGGTTTCGCCACCCAGGGTGATCGACTTGATCTCCTGGCGCTCGAAGCGGTCCTTGAGGTCGCGCGTGACCGTGATCTCGCCGTCCTTCGAATCGAAGGTGGCGCCGGTGGCCGAGCCGCGCGACGGCGCCTCGTCCATTTCGAAGGTCAGCCGGCGGCGATATTCCTGATCGTCGAAGCGCGAATAGAGGCCGCGGGCGTAGAGCGTGGTGGTGTCGCTGGGCTTGAAATCGAGCGACAGCGACGAGCTGAAGCGCTTACGCTCCACGTCATAGTCGCGATATTCCACGGTATCGGCATAGGCGTTGCCGCCATCCTCGTCCCAGCCGTCCATCTCTTCGTTGTTGGTCGCGAACTTGCGCTGATAATAGGAGACGCCGCCGGCAATGCCGAAATTGTCGGTGATGCGAGTCGAGAAATCGAAGCTCGCCTTGGGCGTCACCGTCTCGCGCAGATTGTTGTAGCTGCCCTCGATCGAAGCGGTCAGCAGGTCCTTCTTGCGGGCAAAGGCGCTCACCGTGTTGATCTCGATCGACGCGCCGATGGTGTCGGCGTCCATGTCGGGGGTCAGGGACTTCTTGACCTCGATCGATTCGATCGTGTCGCTCGAGATCACGTCGAGCGCGACCGAGCGGACGTCGGATTCGGGCGCGGGCAGGCGCGTGCCGTTGACCGAGGTGCCGTTGAGCTCGGGATCGAGGCCGCGGACCGAGACGAAGCGGCCCTCGCCCTGGTCGTTCAGGATGTTGATGCCCGGCAGGCGACGCAGCGATTCCGCCACGTTCTGGTCCGGGAACTGGCCAACCGCGTCGCGGGTCAGCACGCTCTCCACGCCATCGGCGGCGCGCTGGCGCGAGAGCGAGCCGAGCAGGTTGGCGCGCTGGCCGACGACGAGGATCTGGCTGCCCGCGGTGCCGAGCACGAGGTCCTGCCGGAACACGCCGCTTTCCGGCACCACGATCTTCACTTCGCTCGCGGGCACGCCGGCGAACTCGGCGCGCAGCGTGTAGGTGCCGGCCGGAACGTCGCCGAAGCGGAAGCTGCCCGAGGCATCGGCCTCGGTGGTGCGGCGCAGCTCGACGATGGTGACACGCGCCCCCTGCAGGTTGCGGGTGCCGCTCGCCTCGGAAACATTGCCGGTCACGTCATTGGCGTGCGCGGCGACCGGTACGGCGAAAAGCGCGGCGCCAAGCAACAGGCGCGTGCGGAGAGACGGTTTGCGAAACATGGAATCTGGCCCCCTTCAATATGCAGGGGGCCGGTTGCCTCGGATCATGAATAGTACATTTCTTATCAACGACAGTTCAGTGACATTCGATCAAGCCACTGTTTTTACGCGAATCTTTATCGCACATCGTGACTTCGTATCTCGTTGCGCCACAACCATCAGCGCCACCCGGAAACATTTCGCTCCCGTTCAGGCCCGTTGCGCGGCGTTTCGCGGGGGCTTATCTGCGCGACCATGGCAACCGAACTCTACGACCTGACCGTTCCCGTCTTCCTGCGCGGCTTCAAGGCGATGGCGGCATTCCTCGACAAGGCGCGCGCCTGGGCCGACGAGCAGGGCATCCCGCACGAGGAACTGCTCGCCGCCCGGCTGGCCGAGGACATGGCGCCACTCACCGCGCAGATCCAGCGGGTCAGCGATTCGGCCAAGCTCGCCGTGGCGCGGATCGGCCGGATCGAGGCACCGGCGATGCCCGATACCGAGACGAGCTTCGACGCGTTGCAGGCACGCATCGCCGCGACGGTCGCCTTCCTGAAAGCCGTTCCGCGCGAAGCGATCGACGGACGCGAGGATGCCGATGTCGAAGTGAAGACGCCCAGCCGCAGCTTCCACTTCAAGGGGCTGCCCTATGTGACCGGCTTCGTCCTCCCCAATTTCTATTTCCACATGACCGCCGCCTACGCGATCCTGCGCTACAAGGGCGCGCCGGTGGGCAAGATGGATTATCTGGGCGGCATCTGATGGCCAGCGTGGCGGTGATCGGCGCGGGCGCCATCGGCGGCACCCTTGCCGCCTGGCTGGCCCAGGGCCACGACGTCACGGTCTGCGCGCGCTCGCCGCTCGCCGATCTCGAGGTCGAGACGCCCGAGGGGGTGATCCGCGCCGCGCCGCGCATCCTCACCGATCCGGCCGGGGCGAGCGCGGTGGATTGGATACTCTGCACCACCAAGACCTATGACTGCGCTGCCGCGGCCGCCTGGCTGCCCGGCCTGATGGGTCCCGCCACTCGGCTCGCGGTGATCCAGAACGGCGTCGAGCAGCGCGATCGCTTCCCCCAGGTGCCGGCGCAGCGCACCGTGCCCGTGATCATCGACCTGCCCGCCGAGCGGCGCGCGCCCGGCCGCATCGTCCAGCGCCGCAACGGGACGATCCATGTGCCTGAGGGCGAGGGCGGCGAAGCCCTGGTCGCGCTGTTCGCCGACACGCCGATCGACGCGCAGACCACGCCCGATTTCGTCACCGCGGCCTGGCGAAAGCTCGCGATCAACTGCTCGGGGATCGTCAGTGCGCTCACCCGCCGTGCCGCCGAAGTGGCGAACGACGAAGGCGTGGCGGAAGTGATGCGCGCGCTGGTGCGCGAATGCATCGCGGTGGGCCGGGCGGAAGGCGCCGACCTGCCCGACAAGCTCGCCGACCAGGTCGTCAGGTGGACGACGCTCGCGCATCCGCAATCGGTCAATTCCCTCCACGCCGATTTCGTCGCGGGCCGCCAGACCGAAGTCGATGCGCGCAACATGGTGATCGTCCGGCGGGGCGCCTTGCACGGCATCGATGCACCGATGAACCATGCGCTCGCATCTCTACTAATGGCCGCATCCACTCGGAATTAACCGTTGCGGTGCAGGAATCCCGGCCATGGAAGCTGGTATTCGTGCGTTGCTGCTCAGTCGCGGCACCTGGTTCGTCATTCTCCTGGCAATGGCCGGGCTCTACGGCATATTCGCGTTCGACATCTTCCGCGACGAGGGCGCCAATGTCGCCGATCGCAAGTTCCGGATCGAAGTGGACGAGTTCCTGCTCTTCACTTCGGCGCTGATCCTCCTGCTGTTCGGGTTCGGGCTGAACCAGCATCGCGCGCGCGAACGCGAGCGCGTGCGGCGGATCCAGGCCGAGCACAGCGTGCGCGATCTTGGCTATCATGACGCACTCACCGGCATGCCCAATCGCCGCGCCTTCGACGAGGCGCTGGCCCGGCTGGTCGACGGCGCGGCGCCGGAGCGGCTCACCGCGGTCTTCATGCTCGATCTCAACGGCTTCAAGGCGATCAACGACACGCATGGCCACGCCGCCGGCGACGCGATCCTGCGCGCTGCGGCGGGCCGCATCGCCGATGCGGTGCGCGACGGCGATTGCGCGGCGCGGTTGGGCGGGGACGAATTCGCAGTGATCGCGCCCGCGGTCGTGAGCGCGGAAGTGGCGCTTTCGATCGCCGGCCGGCTCGCCGCCAACATCACCCACCCGATCATGCTCGACGGGCGCTCCCACCAGATCGGCACCGGCATCGGCATCGCCCTGGTCCGCAGCGGCGAAATCCATTCCGCCGAGCTCGTCCGCCGCGCCGATATCGCGCTCTATGCGGCGAAGCGCGGCAATGGCGAGCCGTGGCGTCTCTATGCGCCCGAGCTGGAAGCCTAGATCCCGACCACCCTCGTCCCCAGCCGCGTCGCTTCGTCACGGTCATGGGTCACCATCAGGATCGGCATCCGCACCGCGTCGCGCAGCCGCTCGATCAGCGCCATGATCTCCTCGCGCCGCGCCCGGTCGAGCGAGGACAGCGGCTCGTCGAGCAGCAGGAAGCGCGGATCGGACAGCAGCGCCCGTCCGATCGCCACCCGCCGCGCCTCGCCTCCCGACAACGTGCGCGGCCAGCGATCGAGCAGATGCGCGATGCCGAGCAGCGCGATCGTCTCGTCCACGTCCAGGCCGCCATCGCCTCGGCGCCCATAGAGCAGGTTGGCGCGCACGCGCAGGTGCGGGAACAGCCGCGGCTCCTGGAATACATAGCCCGCGCGCCGCTCGGCCACCGGCACGTCGATTCCCGCCGCGGCGTCGAACAGCGTCTCGCCGCCCACGCGCACATGGCCGGCATCGGGCACTGTCAGCCCGGCGACCATGTTCAGCACACTGGTCTTGCCCGCGCCCGAGGGGCCGAACAGCATGGTGAGCCCCGCGTCCGCCACGATCCGGCAGGCGATCACGGTCTCGCCCAGGCGCTTGGTCAGGTCGAGATCAAAGGACATGCAGCCCCCTGCCCGCGCGCCGCGCGATGATCTCGGAGGCGAGCAGCGCCCCCAGCGAGAGCAGCACCGAGATGCCGGCAAGGCGCAGCACCTGACCCTCGCCGCCGGGCAGCTGCAGCGCGGCATAGATGGCGAGCGGCAAGGTCTGCGTCTCGCCCGGCACGCTGGAGACGAAGGTGATCGTCGCCCCGAACTCGCCCAGCGCCCGCGCGAAGCCGAGCACCACGCCGGCCAGCACGCCGGGCAGGCTGAGCGGCAGCGACACGCTCGCGAACACGCGCCAGCGCCCGGCGCCCAGCGTCGCCGCCGCCTGCTCCAGCCGCTGGTCGACCGCCTCGATCGAAAGCCGCATCGCGCGCACCATCAGCGGCAGCGCCATCACCGCCGACGCGATTGCCGCCCCGGTCCAGCGGAACAGCACCGAGACGCCGAACCAGCTCTCCAGCCAGCCCCCGATCGGCCCGCCCGGCGCGAAGGCGAGCAGCAGCAGCCAGCCGGTCACCACCGGCGGCACCACCAGCGGCAGGTGCACCAGCCCGTCGAGCAGCAGCTTTCCGGGAAAGCGTCCGCGCGCCAGCAGCCAGGCCAACGCGAACGCCACCGGCAGGCACGCCAGCACCGCCACCCCGCCCACGCGAAGCGACAGCAGCACGATGCCCCATTCCGCGGGCGTGAGCATCACAGCGGCAGGAAGCCGAAGCGCCGGAAGATCGCCCGCCCCTCGCCGCCCAGCAGGAAGCGCCGGAACGGCTCGGCATCGGGGCTGGCCGACGCCTTCAGCCGGGCCAGCGGATAGCGGATCGGCGGATGACTGTTGTCGGGCAGCACGCGGACCACCTCCACCCGCGTCGAGGCCCGCGCGTCGGTCGCATAGACGATCCCGAACGGCGCCGCCCCGCGCTCCACGAACGCCAGCGCCGCGCGCACGCTCTCGCCGCGCACCACCCGGCTCTTCACCGCGTCCCAGGCCCCCAGCGCCTCGAGCGACGCCCGGGCATAGCGCCCGGCCGGCACCGCGTCCGGATCGGCAAGCGCCAGCGGCCCGGCGCCCAGCAACCGCGCCAGCGGCACGCGCGGCCCCGCATCGCCCCGCGCGCCCTTCGGCCGCACCACCACCAGCCGGTTCCCCAGGAACGCCGCACGCGTACCCGGCATGATCAGCCCGCGCTTCTCGACATCGTCCATCCAGGGCTCATCGGCCGAGACGAACAGGTCCGCCGCCGCGCCCGCCGCGATCTGCCGTGCCAGCGCCGAAGAAGCCGCGAACGAGCAGACCGGCCGGGCCCGGCCCTTGCGTGCCCAGGCATCCGCCGCCGCCGTCATCGCTTCCTGGAGGCTGGCGGCGGCCAGCACCAGCGGCGCCCGCACCCCGGCGGCCGCCACCCCGCGCGGCGCCATCGCCGCCACGCCGATCCCGGCGAGCAACGCCCGCCGGTCGATCCGTCCCTCGATCGTCATGCCCCTGCCTGACACCCGCCACGCAGCGAGGCAAGGCCCTCACTTCAGCCCGAGTGCCTTGCGGACATCCGCCCAGCGGACCAGCTTGAAGTTCTGCGCGGCGGGTGCGTTGTCGCCATCCTGCGCCAGCATCAGCCCGCCCTGCAGCCCCGGCCCGAAGCTCGCGGTGGAGACTTCGATCCCGTCGGTCTCGCTGGTCGCGCCGAATTTCCCCGCCGCGATCCGGAAGCGCCCCGCATAGGCCATGTCCCGCAGGCGCCACACGCCATAGGCGCTGTCGCCCTGGCTCGACACGACCAGCCAGCCGCCGCGCGCGCCCTCGGCCGCGATCGCCACGCCTTCCACATCGGCGACCAGGCGCTTGCCGTCCACCGCGATCACCTTCTCGCCGGCGATCGGATCGCGCGGGTTCGCGCCGAAGCGCCACACGCCGACATCCTCCTCGCCCACGAACAGCGTGCCCGTCCGGTCATCGGCCACGCACCCCTCGGACTGGGTCGCCAGCCGCATGGTGCGCACACGATCCGCCTTGATCGCGCCGCCTTCGCGCAGGATCTCCATCTGCACGATCGTGCCGCCCTTGTGCACGACAAAGGCATGCAGCCGCCCGCCGCGCGGCGCGTACATGCACAGGCCATATGCCTCACCCGCCCCGGCATCGAACCGCCCGATCTCGGCGAGCGCGGCCGTTCGCGTATCCAGCGTGTAGAGCGCCAGCTTCGCCGCCGTCTTGTCGTTGCGATCGCTCGCCGCGACGATCACCTGCCCGCCCCACACGCGCAGGTCGACATTGTTCACGCGGCCCGCCGGCAGGGTCGAGCGCAGCTTGCCCGACAGGTCATAGACGTTCAGCCCCGCCTTCTTGTCGGTCGCGACGATCAGGCTGCGGGCGGGATCGCGCGGGTTGCGCCAGATCGCGGGATCGTCCGCCGCATCCTCCAGGCTCGCGACTGCCTGCGTCTCCCCGATCGCCTTCACTTCGGCAGTGGGCACCGCCTGCGCATCCTGGGCGGTGGCGGCCGGTGCGGTCTGGAGCAGCATCAGCGTGGCAAGCAGCATGGGTTTCCCTTCGTCATGGACGCCCGCCCTCTATAAACGCTGTGCGACGGGACGATGACGATCCGGAGACAGTCGTTCATGCATCACCCGACAGGAAACCGTCGCCCCGGCGCCCGAACAGCGCTACGACGCGTGGCGGGCAGAAGGGATGGCGATGCGCTTGGGGAATATCGGACCGCTGGTCGTAAGCGCCTTGATATTGGTGCTGGCGGCGTGCGGAGGCGGAGGAAGCGCCCGGCAGACCGCCACCCCTGCGGGCGTCGCGAACGTCACCACCATCGACTTCGCCCATGTCGCGAATTACTCTGCGCCGCGGCTCCCCGCCTATTTCGATCGCACCGTGGCGGCGCTGGACAACAGCCCGGCTTCCAACGCGACCAGCGACCGTGTGGCGACGCTTGGACGCGTGCTGTTCTACGATCTGCGGCTGAGCACGAACAACAGGGCGTCCTGCGCATCCTGCCATCGGCAGGCGATCGGCTTTACCGACTCGATGCGGTTCAGCAACGGGATCAGCAACGCGATCACCACCGATTTCCATGCGATGCGGCTGGGCAATCTGCGCTACTGGCAACCCGGTTCCGCCTTTTGGGATCGGCGCGCGCCCAATCTGGAAGCGCAGACCAGCCAGCCCTTCCACAGCCTGGTCGAATTGGGCTGGGGCGGGGACGCGGGCGGCTTCGACGCACTGACCCGGAAAATGGACGCGACGCCTTATTACCCGGATCTGTTCGCCTGGGCGTTCGGCAGCGCTGCCATCGACGAAGCCCGCATCCAGCAGGCGCTCGCCCAGTTCGTGCGCGCGATGGTCTCGCATTCGAGCCGGTGGGACGCCGGCTATGCGCAGGTCTTCTCCCCCACCGCGCCGAACCGCGCGCTGAACCTCGACCTGCCGAACTTCAACGCCCAGGAAAATCGCGGGCGGCAATTGTTCATGACAAGCGCGCGGCAAGGCGGCGCCGGCTGTTCCGCCTGCCATCTTCCGCCCACCTTCGCCCTGGCGGCAAACGCACGAAGCAACGGCCTGGACGCCGGCGAGACGCGCCTGTTCAAGGCGCCGGCGCTGCGCAGCGCCGGACTGACCGGCCCCTATATGCACGACGGCCGCTTCGCGACCCTGGCGGAGGTCGTCGACTTCTACGACCACGGCATCCAGGCGGGCCCGGCGCTCGACGACCGCCTGCGCGAGGGCAGGCGGCCGCGGCGCCTCAACCTGAGCATGGCGGATCGGGCAGCGCTTGTCGCCTTCCTGGTGACGCTGAACGACCCGGCCCTCACCACCGATACGCGCTTCAGCGACCCGTTCCGCCGATAGGAACGCCGGTGCCGGATCCTAGGCGCGGATCGAATAGAGCGTCGCGTTGCTGATCGCGTACACCGCGCCATCGGCGCCGACGAGCGTCGGCGTATAGGCCTGGCCCAGCCCTGCGTTCAGCCGCAGGGCCTGCGACAGCGTGTTCGTGGTCAGGTCCCAGCGATACAGCATGCCATCCTCATTGTTCGCGAGGATCGACCTGCGCACCGGGTCCGCGGCCATGGTGTTGATGCACCACTCGACCCTCGAATTGGCGGAGCCGCCGTCCCGCGTCGGGGCCAGGATAGTCAGCACTTCGCGCATCACCTGCACGCTGGGCACGATCGTATCGGCCTGGCTCGACTTGGGGTCGATCACGGCTATCCGGTTGAGCCCGTCGCCATTCCCTACCCCGAAGTAATTATTGTACTTCGTTGCGAGCAGATAGGTCGACGTGCCGGTGTAGGACGGCACCATCGACGCGGGAATCACGCTGGGCGACACGTCCCAGCCGAAGCTGCCCGGAACGCCCGCCGGATTGAGCAGGGCATCGAACTGCAACAGCCAGCCCCGCGTGTTGTGCGACGGGAACTGCGCATCCATCACGCCGAAGAACACCCGGCCATCGGAGCCGATCACCGGCGATGCCGTGCCGTCGTCGGGAAGGCGCGCGGGAGTGCCCAGGTTCGGGTCGATCAACGCCACCCTGGCGCGGGTCGCGAGCGTCGTGCTGTCGAGCGCGAGCAGGAAGCCGGTCTGCGTCGCGGTCGTCGAGCCCCGGTTCACCGCAATGTACACCGTGCCGCCGTCGATCGAGATGGCGGGAGCGCAGTTCATCACGGGCTTCTGGACCGAAGCATCGCCCGCCGCCGCCGCGACGCCGACCCAGCTGCCGGTGCCGTCGGGCGCGACTCGCGCTATCCCGCTGACCAGCCCCGCCGGGTTCGCGCCGGTCACCACGAAGCCGAAGAAGACATTGCCGTTCCTATCCGCCGTGAGCGGCGTGTTGATGAAGACGCTGCCGTCGAATGCGGCGGAATTGGCGTTGTACGCCGCCGCGCCGTAGAATATCTGGGCCGCCAGGGTGCCGTTGACCGAATCCCCATCCGCCCGCATCATCAGCTTCCCGCCGGCCCCCGGTGCATAGACCCGGCCCTGCTGGGTGAGGATCAGGTTGTACGGTGGCTGCCAGTTGTGCGGCGGCATGACATAGTCGGTGGCCGCCATCCACAGGAGCACACCGGTCGCGCCGGCACGGCCCTCGACACGGAAGCCGCCCGTGGCCCCCGTCTTCACCGGGATCACCACATTGTTGTTCGTCGTTACGGCCGGCGAACCATAATGCGCGAGCAGCCCGCCCCAGCTGGCATATTGCGGCACGAGATCCACGGCGGACGTCCAGGCGATGCGATTGAGGTCCTGCGTGGCGATCCCGCTCAGCGCGCTATGCTGGGCGTCGCGGCCATAGCCGAACCATGCGGGGCCGGTGACCGGCGTGGGCGTCGGGGTGGGCGTGGGTGTCGGAGTCGGTGCCGGGCTCGGCGAGGGCGACCCGCCGCTGCACGCCGCGACCACCACGGACGACGACAGCATCGCCAGCGCGCTGCGGCGCGAGACGCGAGAGTTGGAAACGGGAACGGAAGGAATGCGATGACGGCTCATGGTTGCGCTCCATCAATGTGCGGGACGTCGCCGGCGCGCGTGCCACCCCCTAGCATCGCCGACCCAGCCACACTTCCCGGAAGACCAGTGAAGTTGTTGCTGAGCCGCTCTGCAGACATGGCGCCAACCTGTTGAGGAGAGACAGGTTAGACTTCTCAAAAGGAGAAGAAGATCGCAACATTTATCTTGAAGGCTCATCGCCGCCGGGATTTCGACCTCCCGACGCCCGACGAATCCGCGCAAGTCATTTGCGACCAAATCGCAGCGGCAAGCGATGAGGATGGTGCGCTACCCCGATCGCCGCAAGAACGGGCAGCGGCCTTCGCAAAGGCCCGGGCCGGCCATCACCGATGGCCGGCGGACACCAGGTCGCCCTATTCCTCGCCCATCCGCAGCGCCGCGATGAAGGCCTCTTGCGGGATCTGCACCGAGCCATACTCGCGCATCCGCTTCTTGCCTTCCTTCTGCTTCTCCAGCAGCTTCCGCTTGCGCGTGATGTCGCCGCCATAGCATTTCGCGGTCACGTCCTTGCGCAACGCCGCGATCGTCTCGCGGGCGACCACCTTGCCGCCGATCGCCGCCTGGATCGGGATCTTGAACAGGTGGCGCGGGATCAGGTCCTTCAGCCGCTCGCACATGCCGCGGCCGCGGCTCTCGGCGGTCGAGCGGTGGACGATCATGCTCAGCGCGTCGACCGGCTCGTTGTTGACGAGGATGCTCATCTTGACGAGGTCGCCGGCGCGGTGGCCGATCTGCTCATAGTCGAAACTGGCATAGCCGCGGCTGATCGATTTCAGGCGATCGTAGAAATCGAACACCACTTCGTTGAGCGGCAGTTCATAGGTCACCTGGGCGCGACCGCCGACATAGGTGAGGTTCTTCTGGATGCCGCGCCGGTCCTGGCAGAGCTTGAGGATCGGCCCGAGATACTCGTCGGGCACATAGATCACCGCATTGATCCACGGCTCCTCGATCTCCGCGATCCGGTTGGGATCGGGCATATCGGCGGGATTGTGGAGTTCGATCTCCCGCGCCTCGGCCTCGCCCGCCGCCTTGGTCAGCTTGAGCTTGTAGACCACCGAAGGCGCGGTGGTGATCAGGTCGAGATCATATTCGCGGCTGAGGCGCTCCTGGATGATCTCCAGGTGGAGCAGGCCCAGGAAACCGCAGCGGAAGCCGAAGCCGAGCGCGGCGCTGGTCTCCATCTCGAAACTGAACGAGGCGTCGTTGAGGCGCAGCTTGGAGATGCTCTCGCGCAGCTTCTCGAAATCATTGGCGTCGACCGGGAACAGGCCGCAGAAAACCACGGGCTGGACTTCCTTGAAGCCCGGCAGCGCTTCGGCGGCAGGCTTCTTGGCGTCGGTCAGCGTGTCGCCGACGCGCGCCTGGGCGACTTCCTTGATCTGCGCGGTGATGAAGCCGATCTCGCCGGGCCCCAGGTCGGGCAGGTTCTCGAGCTTGGGGCGGAAGCAGCCGACCCGGTCGATCAGATGGGTGGTGCCGGTCTGCATGAACTTGACCTGCTGGCCCTTGCGGATCGTGCCGTCGATCACGCGGACCAGGATGACGACGCCGAGATAGGGGTCGTACCAGCTGTCGACCAGCATCGCCTTCAGCGGCGCGTCCGGATCGCCCTTGGGCGCGGGGATGCGCTCGACCACGGCATCCAGGATCTCGTCGATGCCGATGCCGGCCTTGGCGCTGGCGAGCACGGCATTCGAGGCGTCGAGGCCGATGATCTCCTCGATCTCGTTCTTCACCTTCTCCGGCTCGGCCGAGGGCAGGTCGATCTTGTTGATGACCGGGATGATCTCGTGATCATGCTCGATCGACTGATAGACATTGGCGAGCGTCTGCGCCTCGACGCCCTGGGCCGCGTCCACCACCAGCAGCGCGCCTTCGCAGGCGGCCAGGCTGCGGCTCACCTCATAGGCGAAGTCGACGTGCCCGGGCGTGTCCATCAGGTTGAGGACATGGCCCTTCCATTCCAGGCGCACGGTCTGCGCCTTGATGGTGATGCCCCGCTCCTTCTCGATGTCCATATTGTCGAGCACCTGGGCGGACATCTCCCGCTCGGAGAGTCCGCCGGTGCGCTGGATCAGCCGGTCGGCCAGAGTCGACTTGCCATGGTCGATGTGCGCGATGATCGAGAAGTTGCGGATCTTGGAAAGGTCGGTTGCCATGATCGGGGCGCGTTAGCAGCTTGCACGCGAAAGCCAAAGGGCCCGAAATATACCGCCGGTACCTTCTGTGATTTCACCGCGACGCGTTTGCCGCTATCCGGGCGATGGTTTCAAACAGAGGGAGAGAACCATGACCTCGAAGACCGCGTTCATCGTGAAGACGTTGATGGCTTCGGCCGCCCTGCTCGGCGCGAGCGGAGCCTATGCGCAGAAGCAAGCCAAGCCGACCAAGGGGGAGAAGCTGCAGCAGGCCGCCGTCAACGACGTGCCGCATTGCTCGCGCAAGCTGGGCACGCTCTCGATCGTCGACGGCGACGATCCCAGCGGCTGGACCCAGTATCAGCTCGCCCCGCCCGCCAAGCTGCTCAAGGTGCTGGTGCAGCGCTCGGGCTGCTTCAACCTCGTCGATCGCGGCTCCGGCCTGCAGGCGGCGGCGCGCGAGCGTGACATCGGCGGCGGCCTGGGCCTGCAGCGCGGCGCGAATGTCGGCCAGGGACAGATCAAGGCGGCCGACTATGTGCTCGTCGCCGAAGTGCAGGGCGCCAACAGCAATGCCAGCGGCAGCGCGGTGGGCGGCATCGTGGGCGGCCTGGTCGGCGGCCGCGTCGGCGGGCTGCTCGGTGGCATCAAGTCGCGCAAGCTCGAGGCGAACACCGTGCTCTCGCTCACCAACGTCCGCACAACCGAGACGATCGCGGTGCAGGAAGGCTATGCCGCCAAGAACGACATCGGGTTCGGCGCGGGCGGCGGCGTCGGCTTCTTCGGCGGCGCGGCGGGCGCGGTCGGCGGCGGCTATGAGAATACCGATATCGGCCGGATCGTGACGCTGTCGTTCATCCAGGCCTATGCCAAGATGGTCACCGACCTCGGCCTCGTCCGGCCGGGCGATGCCGGCACCGCCCAGGCGGCGCCCGCCAAGACCTTCACCGCCCAGGCGCCGGTCGCGATGCGCGCCACCCCGGTCGCGACGGGCAAGGTCATCCGCACGCTCCCGGTGGGCGCGATCGTCTATCCCACCGGCAACAAGAACGGCCTGTGGTGGGAAGTCGCCGACGAGAACGACAATGTCGGCTGGGTGCTGAACACCAAGCTGGCGCCGTCGAACTGACGTTCCCGAACGCTAGAGAAAAGGGCGGGCGCCATCGGCACCCGCCCTTTTTTTGCCCTGGAAAGGGGACGGGCCCAGCGGAGTTGCAATCCGCCGGGCCCGACTGACCGCCGGAAAGGGATTAATGGATCCGGCCGGTCAGCGACACGCCGATGACGCGCGGCTCGTTGAGCACGGCGGCCATATAGTTTTCGATCACGCCCTTGAGGTTCTTCTCGTTCGTGATGTTGCGGGCGAAGGCGGCGACTTCCCAGGCGCCGTTGCCGCCCTGGTAGCCGATCTTCAGGCCGCCTTCGAAATTGCCCTTCGAGTAGAACTCGTTGGTCTTGTAGAGCACATAGTTGGTGTAGCCCTGCACGTTCCAGTCGGTCGAGATGAAGACCTTGCCGCTGTCGCTGACCGGGATGTCGTAACGGGCCGTGGCGCTGAGGTTGTACTCCGGCGCGTTCGGCAGCGGGTTGCCGTCGATCTGCGCGAACACCGCCGGCGAACCGAAGACGGTGCGGGTGATGGTGGGATCGTTGACCGTGCAGACCACCGTGCCGGCCAGCGCGCAGACCTGGGCGTAGACGCGCTTGTCCTTGATCTCCGAATGGAGCCAGCTGGCACCGAAGGAGAGCGCGAGGTTGCGCACCGGGCGCACGTTCAGCTCGGCCTCGACGCCGTAAGCCTCGGCCTTGTCGGCGTTGAACAGCACGCCGTTGCCGTTCGAATCGTTGCCGTTCAGCTGGATGTCGTCGACCGTGTAGTAGAAGCCGGTCAGGTTGAAGCGGACCTTGTTGTCGAACAGGCTCGACTTGATGCCGGCCTCCCACGACAGGATCGTCTCCGAATTGGCGGTGGTGAAGTCCGAGTTGAACACCGCCGAGCGGCCCTGGATGGTCGGGCCGCGGAAGCCGCGCGCGACGCGGGCATAGAGGCTCAGCTCGTCGCTCGCCTCATAGAGCGCGCTCACGTCCCAGCTCGGCTGCCGGTCCGACAGGCGGACGTGGCGGCGGCCGGCATAGGTCACGGCGCCCGCCGCGGTGTCGGCGGTCTTCAGCAGATCGGTGGTCTTGGTGTCCTGGGTCACGCGCACGCCGCCGGTCAGGCGGAAGCGCGGCGTCACCTGGTAGCTCGCCTGGCCGAACAGCGCCCAGCTGGTGTTCACGTCGTGCAGGCGTACCCAGTTGTTCGGGTTGCGGCCGACCACGCCCGGGCTCAGGAACCAGGCGCGCTGGTAGAATTCGGTGATGTCGCGGCTGTCGAAGTACATGCCGCCGATCTGCCACTTGAAGGCGCCGGTGCCGTTGCTGGCCAGGCGGACTTCCTGCGACCACTGATCGAGACCGCGCAGGCGGCCCATCGACTGGCCGCAATCGCGGCACGTGCCCGTCGCCGGATTGTAGCCGAGCTGGCTGAAGCCGCCATCGGTGTCGCCGCGGCTATAGCCCGAGCTGGTCTCGAAGGCCGTGATCGAGGTCAGCGTGACCGGGCCGAAATCGAAGCTGTTGTTCCACGACAGGCCGTAGGTGTCATAGTCCTGCGGATTGTTCGCCGCCTCGTCATACTGGACCGTGGTGCGCGAGACGTTGCTCACGTCGTTCGAGCCCTTCTTGAGCGCATTGCGCAGGAACAGGGTCGAGGTGCCGTTATAGTTGCGCATGTGCGCCGAGAAGAGCGAGGTCCAGTCCTCGGTCGGCTTCACCAGCAGCTGGATGCGGGCGTCGCGCTCGTCGAAGCCGCCCATCGCGTTCCTCTTGGGGCGCTGGGTGCCGTCCGAGTTCGGGCCGGAATAGGCGTTGTCGACATAGTCGTCGCGGTGCTGGAACAGGCCCGACACGCGGATTGCGACATTGTCGGCCAGCGGGCCGCCGATGCCGGCATCGAGGCTGATGCTGTTGTAGCTGCCATAGCTCAGCGTGCCGCGCGCATCGAGACCGTCCAGCGACGGGCGGACGGTGTCGAACTTGACGATGCCGGCCGTGGTGTTGCGGCCGAACAGCGAGCCCTGCGGACCGCGCAGCACTTCGACGTGATCGAGGTCATAGACCGGGTTCGACTTGAGCACGACATGCTCGAGCACCACGTCGTCCTGGATGATCGACACGGGCTGCGAAGCGCCCAGGTAGAAGTCGATATTGCCCAGGCCGCGGATGTAGAAGCGCGGGAAGATGCGGCCGGTGGTCGTCTCGGCATAGAAGCTGGGGACCTTGCCCGACAGCGCGAGCAGCGTGTCGTCGCCGCTGGCGGTGAAGTCGCGGGCATCCTGGCCGCCGATCACCGCGACCGACACCGGGGTGTTCTTCAGCGCTTCGGGACGGCGCTCGGCAGTGACGACGATCTCGGTCGTGGGCTCGTCGGCGGCCGGGGCGGCAGTGTCCTGCGCCTGCGCGGTGCCGCCGATGGCGAGCGCGCCGAATGCCGCGCCCAGGAAAAGGGCAGATCTGGTGATGCGGATCTTCATGTGGTTCTTCCCTGCTGTGCGCCCGACACGCAGCAATGGCCACGACCCCGCATTCGCAGAACCGCGCCACCGTCACGCCGGGCATTCTTGTTATCGAAGAGTGGCTCTCGCCCCCTGCAAGGGCGCCGTTAGGATCGGATTGTGTACGAACTATGACAACGGCCGACAATTTCTCGCAAGTGCAGCATACGCATCCCGCAACCGTCGGAGGCGCCTCAGCCGTCGGCCTGGGCTGCCTCGATCGCGGCGATGGCGTTGACATAGCGTTCCTCGCCCTGGCCCGAGACATGCGCCCAGCGCACGCCCCGCCGCTCCAGCTCGGCCTTGCTGAGGTCGTAGAATTTCTGCCGCAGTTCCCGGGTGCCGAACATGCGGGTGCCGTCGGCGCGCCAGGGCATGTCGATGTCGAACAGCAGATAGAGATCCGCCGTGCCCTGCCATTCGTCGAACCAGGGATCGCGCGCGCCGAACAGCATGTCGGCCCAGACCGCGGTCATCAGCGGATCGGTATCGAGCACCAGCGGCCTGAGGCCGGCCGCGACCATGGTGCGCGCGCCCGCGTCGTGCGTCTTGGCGATCTCCAGCAGGTCGCGCATCGTGAAGTCGATGCCGCGCGCCTCGGCATATTCGCGGCCATATTCGTCCACCACCTCACCGCCGAGATAGGCAGCGATGCGCGGCGCCAGGGTGGACTTGCCGGTGCTCTCCGGCCCGTGGAGACAGATGGTGCGCAGCTTCATTTCCGTGCCTTCAGCCAGTCGGCGAGCCCCCATAGCGAAAGCGCCAGGAACACCCCGTACAGCCCCGCCGTACGCCACAATTCCTTTACGGCGAACAAAGGGATCGCGAGCAGGTCGACGACGATCCACAGCACCCAGCTTTCCCAGCTGCGGCGGGACTGGAGGATCTGCGCGGCGATGCTGAGCACCGCGATGCCGCCGTCCCACCAGGGATAGGCCGCATCGGTGAGCCGGTGCATCGCATAGCCCCAGGCACCGATCACCGCGGCGCAGACCAGCGCCCAGGCCAGGCGCGCCCGTACGCCCATCGTCTCGACCACCACTTCGCCGCTCCCGGCCCGCGAGCGCGCCCAGTTCGACCAGCCATAGAGATTGACCACGAAGAAGAAGAGCTGGAGCAGCGCGTCGCTGTAGAGCTTCTCGTGATAGAAGACCCAGGCGTAGAGCGCGACCATCGCCAGCGCGAAGGGATAGTTCCACATGCTGCGGCGAACGACCAGGAAGACGTTGATCAGGCCAAGCAGGCTGGCGGTCGTTTCGATCATCGGCACGGCCTAGCAACAAGCCCGGGCGCCCGTCGAGAGGGTTGCCCTTCCCTGCCCGGTCGCTAGGCTGGCCTCCTCAGATCGCGGGAGGAATGCCCATGCGTCACGTCGCGGTGATCGGTTCCGGGCCGGCGGGCTATTACACGGCCGAAGCCTGCCAGAAGGTGTTCGGCGATCAGGTCCGGGTCGACATCATCGACCGGCTTCCCGTGCCCTTCGGGCTGATCCGCACCGGCGTCGCCCCCGATCACCAGTCGATCAAGGGCGTCTCGCGCCGCTACGAGGCCGTGGCATTGACCGACAATGTCCGCTTCGTCGGCAACGTCACGCTGGGCCGGGACGTGTCGATCGACGAGCTGCGCACGCTCTATGACGCCGTGGTGCTCGCCACCGGCGCCCCGCACGACCGCAAGCTGGACATACCCGGAGCCGACCTGCGCGGCGTGGTCGGCTCGGCGGCGTTCGTGGGCTGGTACAACGGCCATCCCGACTTTGCCGATCTCGATCCGCCACTGGGCGGGCCGGCGGTGGTGATCGGCAACGGCAATGTCGCGCTCGACGTCGCCCGCGTGCTCGCCAAGACGCAGGACGAGTTCGAGGGGTCGGACATCGTCACCCATGCGCTCGGCGCGCTGCGGGGCGGGCATGTCGACACCATCACCATCCTGGGCCGCCGCGGCCCGCACCAGATCGCGATGACGCCAAAGGAGCTGGGCGAGCTGGGCGAGCTCCAGCGCGCGACGCCGGTGGTCTCCCTCGCGGACCTGCCGCCGGCGGAGGACGATGCCGTCCTCGATCCCGGCCAGCGCAAGTCGGTGGGGCATCTGCGCCGCTTCGCCCAGGGCATGCCCGACAAGCCGATCCGCATCGTCTTCGATTTCTTCGCCATGCCGGTTGCGATCGAAGGCGATGGCAAGGTCGAGCGCGTCATCGTCGAGCGCACCGCGCTGGGCCTGGACGGCAATGCCCATGGCACGGGCGAGACCTATGCGGTGCCGGCCGGCCTGGTGGTGAGCTGCATCGGCTATCGCACCCCGCCGATCGACGGCGTGCCCTATGACGACAAGGCGGGGCGATTCGCCAATCTCGACGGGCGGGTGCTGCCCGGCCTCTATGCGGTGGGCTGGGCGCGGCGCGGCCCGACGGGGACGATCGGCACCAACCGGCCCGACGGCTTCGCCATCGCCGAGAAGATCGCCGAGGATGTCGGTGAAGGCTCGGGCAAGGCCGGCCGGCCGGGGCTCGACGCGCTGCTCGCGGAACGCCGTGTGGAGCTGGTCACCTTCCGCGACTGGCAGAAGATCGACGCCGCCGAGATCGCCGCCGCCCGCATCGGCGCCCCGCGCGAGAAGTTCGTTTCGGTCGATGCCATGCTGGGCGCGCGGAAAAGCTGATTCAGTGGCTTGCGTGACTCCCACGGCGTGGTTATAGGCGCCCCCTCGCAGTCGGGGTTCGCCCCGGATGCGCCGGTCGGGGAATAGCTCAGCCTGGTAGAGCACTGTGTTCGGGACGCAGGGGCCGGAGGTTCGAATCCTCTTTCCCCGACCATTTCATCCTCATGCAAATCGTCGATCCTACCCCTTTCGGGGGCCGCATTTCCGCGGATCGGCTTGACGCGTGCCCCCCGACGCCGGCGCCGGGGAGTCGCGGCCTTCAGAAGAAGCGCCCATAGACGACCTGGATGACCTCTCCGGTCGTTATGTTGACCAGGAGCGCATCGGGCCCATAGCGCACCCATTCATAGCCGACCGGCGGAACGTCGAGGCCGAACAGCCAATAGTCCGTCAGCCAATAGTCCTGCGCCCAGAAGATGCCGGGCAGGATATCGCCATAGGCCCAGCGGCGATACTGGAACCCCCGGGGCGGATGATACGGCCCGATATGATAGGTGCGATCGGCATTGAAGTTGTGGTTGTAATAGGACCGATCCAGCTGGTTAGGCCGCGTCTGGGTGCCCTGGGGGCGCTCGAAGCGCGGATAGGCCATGGGCGCGCGCTCCATTTCGGGCGCAGCCATCTGCCGCCCGCCGCCCTGATGATGGGCCTGCGCCATCGCCGGCGACACGCCGGGCGTCAAACCTGCGCCCGCACAGGCAAGCGCCAAGGCAGAACAGAACAGATTCTTGCGCATAACGATCTCCGTCACTGACTCGATCGCCTGCGATATGGGAACCCCTCCCCCTCGGTGGCATGCGTAGGATTACGGAATTGACTTACTATGCCGGAACAGGCGAGTCGTTTATCCTGCCCCTCGTCCGGCCAACCGTGCGAGGAATCGATCCCCCCATGCTGCTGTCTCTCCTCCTTTCCCTCGCCGCACCCGTGCAGGCGGAGCCGCTGCGCGTCGGCACCTACAGCTATCCGCGCTACGATCGCCGGATCGCGCTGGGCCCGATCGCGGCGCTGGCCGGGAGAATCGCGAGGCGTCCGGCCGAAATCGTGCTGCTGCCGACACCGACCGCGCTGGCCGAAGCGCTGTGCAAGGGCGAGGTCGATGTGGCGATGACCAATCTCGGCGCGTTCGTCGAGGTGCGGGACTGCCCGAACCTGCGGGCCATCGCCGTGCTCGACACGCCGCCGCCGGTACTGGACCGCTATCGCGGCGTGTTGCTGGTGCGGCGCGAAACGGGCATCGACACGCTCGATACGCTCGGCAAACGGGCGTCCGGCCTGCGCTATAGCGAAGTGCTGCCGGGATCGACCTCGGGCGGGCTGGTGCAGGCCGAAGCGCTGCGTTCGGCGGGCAGCGCGCCATCGGCCTTCGCCACGCGCCGGATGGCGGGCACGCACGAAGCGGCGCTGGCCGACCTGATCGAGGGCCGCGCCGATGTCGCCGCGCTGACCGAGGATCCCTGGCGCAGGCTGCAGGCAAGCGACCCGGCGAAAGCCGCCAGCCTGCGCCCGATCTGGCGCTCCGCCCCGCTCCCGCCCGGCCCGGTCGTGTGCCGCGAAGGGCCCGCGACGCCCTGCGCGGAGATCCAGGCCGCGTTGCTCGGCACCGAGGGCGGCGCGACCGCCGTCGCGCTTGCCGCCGGCTGGAGCGAAGCCGATGGCGCGACACGGTTCATGGCCTATGACCGGGCGCGCTACGCGGCGTTCAGGACGCGCTGATACATGGCTTGGGCAAGCGGCCGAGTGCTGCTAGGCGCCGCCCATGCTTTCCTTCCGCGACATCACCATCCGGCTCGGCGGCCGGGCAATCATCGAGGGCGCTTCCGCCGCGATCCCGCCGCGTGCCCGAGTCGGCTTCATCGGGCGCAACGGCGCCGGCAAGTCGACGCTGATGAAGGCGATCGCCGGGATGATCGAGACCGACACCGGCTCGGTCGATATCCCCCGCAACGCCCGCTTCGGCTATCTCCGCCAGGACGCGCCCGGCGGCCAGACCAGCGCCTTCGACACGGTGCTGGAAGCCGATGTCGAGCGCGCCGCGCTGCTGCTCGAGGCGGAGACCCAGACCGACCCCGACCGGCTCGGCCATATCTACGAACGGCTCGACCAGATCGACGCCTATGAGGCTCCGGCCCGCGCCGGCCGCATCCTGAAGGGCCTGGGCTTCGACGAGGCGATGCAAGCGCGGCCGATGGACAGCTTCTCGGGCGGCTGGCGGATGCGCGTGGCGCTGGCCTCGCTCCTCTTCCTCAACCCCGACATCCTGCTGCTCGACGAGCCGAGCAACCACCTCGACCTGGAAGCGGTGATGTGGCTCGAGGGGTTCCTGCGCGCCTATCGCGGCACGATCCTGCTGATCAGCCACGAGCGCGACCTGCTCAACAATGTGGCGGACCATATCCTCCACCTCGATCGCGGCCAGACCACGCTCTATCCCGGCGGCTATGACGCGTTCGAGCGGCAGCGGGCCGAGCGGCTGGCCCAGCAGGCGGCGGCGCGCGAGAAGCAGGTCGCCGAGCGCGAGAAGCTCCAGGCGTTCGTCGACCGCTGGCGGGCCAAGGCGAGCAAGGCCAAGCAGGCGCAGAGCCGGGTCAAGGCGCTGGAACGGATGCAGCCGATCGCGGCGGTGGCCGAGGACCCGAGCATGCGTTTCGACTTTCCCAATCCGGTGGGCCTGCGCCCCCCGCTGCTGACGCTCGACCATGTCGCGGTGGGCTATGAGCCCGGCAAGCCGATCCTCTCGCGCCTGGGCCTCCGGCTCGACCCCGACGACCGGA
Source organism: Sphingomonas sp. IBVSS2 (assembly GCF_002127225.1). Taxonomy (GTDB): domain Bacteria; phylum Pseudomonadota; class Alphaproteobacteria; order Sphingomonadales; family Sphingomonadaceae; genus Sphingomonas. Next base: position 105,705 of record NZ_NFUR01000004.1, on the reverse strand, counting down.
TCGCGCTGCTCGGCCGCAACGGCAACGGCAAGACCACGCTCGCCCGGATGATCGCCGGCGAACTGCCGGTGATGGAAGGCGAGATGACCACCGCCACCAAGCTGACGGTGGGCTATTTCACTCAATATCAGGTCGAGGAGCTCGATCCCAAGGACACGCCCGTCGAGACGATGGGCCGGGTGATGAAGGGCGCGACGCCGGTGCAGATACGCTCGCAGCTGGGCCGCTTCGGCTTCTCGGGCGACAAGGCGCTGACCGCGGTGGGCAAGCTCTCGGGCGGCGAGCGGGCGCGGCTGGCGCTGGCGCTGGTGACGCACAACGCCCCTCACCTGCTGATCCTCGACGAGCCGACCAACCACCTCGACGTCGATACCCGCGAGGCGCTCGTTCAGGCGCTGGCCGAGTTCAAGGGCGCGGTGGTGCTGGTGAGCCACGACCGGCACATGCTCGAGCTGGTCGCCGACCGGCTGCTCCTCGTCGACGGTGGCACCGCCCGCGAGTTCGACGGGACGATCGAGGAATATGCCGCCTTCGTCGTCTCCGGCAAGGAGCCGGCGCCGCCGCCCGCCCCGGCCGCCGCGCCGGTGGACAAGAAGGAGGAGCGCCGCGCCGCCGCCCAGGCGCGCGAAGCCTCGGCCGGCCTGCGCAAGGCCGTGAAGGACGCCGAGGGCGAGATCGCCAAGGCGCAGCGGGCGCTGGCCGAAGTGGACGGCGCGCTGGCCGGGATCGCCTCGCCGGCGCTCAAGTCCCTTTCGATGGGCGAACTGATGAAGCGGCGCGGCGAAGTGGAAGCGCGGCTCGAGGCGGCCGAAGCGGCATGGCTCCAGGCCAGCGAGGCGCTCGAAGCGTCCGGCTGAACCCACAGTTCCGGACACGGAAGCTTGCGCGGGTGCAAGGATCCGACGGTTCGGAGAGCGCGATCACCGTCATCCCGGCGAAAGCCGGGATGACGGATGGGGGAAGGGGTTGGCTTACCTCCGCCCCGCCCATTTCGCATAGGCCGCCAGCGCCTTGGCGGGCCCGGCATTGTACCAGCTATAGCCGTTGCGCCGCTCCGCGCTCAGCGCATTGACGTCGGTGTGGATCGAACGGTCGCGGTCGCCGAAGATCGGCTTGCCCGTCCGGATATCGTAATAGCGCGACCAGATCGGCCCGGCGCCCGGCCGGTCCACGAGCTTGCGGCCGTCCGGCCCCTTTTCGAACGCGACGCCGTGGATCGCATGCCCCTCGAGCCAGGCGATGCCGTCGCGCACCGCGGCGTCGACCGATGGCGAAGGGTCGGCCTGGCGCATCAGGAAGAGCAGCAGGTCCGCGCTCTCGTCGGACGACAGGGCGGCCGGTTCGAAGTTCCGGGCCCCCGCGGGCGCGAGCGTGAGCGCGTCATGCTGCTGGCCCCAGATCGTCCGCTTGCCGTCCACCACCAGCTGGGTCCGCAGGATCACCGCGATCGCACGGTTGCAGGCCGCCTTCGCCTGCGCGGCCAGCGCTTCGGGCACAAAGGCATAATCGTCCCGGCGGCGGGCGACGTCGGCGAGCACCGTCACCACCGAGGAGAGCGCATCGTCGTTGAAGGTCAGCGCGTCGTGATAGCCGCCCTGGAGCGGATAGATTTGCGGCCAGCCGCCATTGGGGAACTGCGCGCCCAGAAGATAGCGCACGCCCTTGAGGAAGGCCGCGCGATAGCCGTCGCCCTGCGCTCCCGGCGCCACGGCCTGGACGCGCGCGAGGAAGCGCAGCTCCGAAGTGGTGGCGTTGTTGTCGATCGTGCCGACATAGCTCCACGCCTCGTCGTCGCCGGTGCGCGCATTGGCGGGCAGATGCTCGATCGGGACATAATGCTGGCCCCGCACGCGAACCGAGCCGTCGCGATCGACATTCTTGCCCCAGCCGCCGGCGGGCGTCTGGAAGCTGACGATGTTGTCGGCGACACGGCGCGCCTCGGGCGTGGCATAGAAGGCGGCCGCCCGGTCGGCGGGCATGCCGCTGCCGCCCGACTTGCCGCTGGGCGGCGGCGCGGGGATTTCGGCCAGGCCCTGGCGCTCGGCGGCGAGCGCGGCCTTGTCCGCCGCCATCAGCGCGCGCGAGCGGGCGAGATAGGCGGTCCAGGCGGCCCGCTCGGCCGCGGGAAGCGCCGCGATGCGGGCATCGGTGACCGGCTCGGCCGGAGTCATGTGGCCGATCACTTCGTCCGCCGCATATGCCACCGGTGTCATCACCGTAACTGCGAACAGCGCGATCCTTGCGGTGCGAATCATGTCCCCTCCCGATTTTGGTATCGGCGCAAGGATAACGGGTTCTGCTGTTAGCGCTAGCGGGAGTGTTTGGCGATTATCCCATGCGACAAGGTGTACCCGATAGTCGTCATCCCCGCGCGGGCGGGGATGACGGAAGAGGTGTCTTGGTTCGAAAGGTTCCGGCCCGCCAAATCATTCCCTCAACCGGAATGTCGATCGGCCCCGGGGAAACCATGAGCTATCTTGCGAACGCCGCCGCGAAGAGGAGCATGGCGATGGCTCCCAACACGCTTCTGACATTGTGGAGTTTGCCCCATTGGACGAGCATCCCGCGGCTTTCAGAGTTGGCGTGACGAGGGTCCAACGCCATGAGGCGCTTGTTGACGGGCAGGATGACCAGAAGCGTGAACGGCCAGTTCGCAAGTAGAGCGACACTCCCTGCCACCCAGCGCCAATCTTTCGTGAGGTAGCCGGCCAGCAGCCCCGCCACGCCGCCAATCACGGCCAGGCCGGACTGGATGGGCAGTGCGCGCTTGTAGCTCGGCTGCCATTGCTGAAGCAGCGGGCCATCGTCCAAACCGAGCCGGGTGGGATGCTCAACCAAGGTGATATAGAGCGCTGCGCCAGTGAAAAGCGTTGCACCGAGCAAAGCAACAAGTGAAATTATCATAGCCGTTCCTCGCTTGGTTCGAGGAGGCGCCAACCCGCACGACCGCGCCTCCCGAGTTTCGGGTGACGCCGTGGCTGGGAAGAACCCCGCTTGGGGTGCAGGAACTACCGACCTGCTGCTCTATTTCCGGCTGGCCGACTATCGCCGCTCACGCGCGATCGATCAAGGGTCACGACACCCGCCCAGCTGCATTCGAATGGCACCGACCTCCGATTCGGAGCCGCGATGGCCCACCCATCGCCTGAGCAAAAACGGGCGAGGGATCGCTCCCTCGCCCGCTCCTCATGGCCCTGAACTGACGCGCCTACTCGTAGCGCAGGGCATGAACCGGATTGGTGCGCGCCACGCGGAAGGCATGGGCGCCGATGGTGAGCACCGCGATCGCCAGCGCGAGCAGGCTCGCACCGATGAAGGGCACCGGGGTGAGCGAGATGCGCGCATCATAGCCGTTGAGGAACTCGCGCATCAGCCACCAGGCGACGGGCCAGGCGATGATGTTGGCGATCACCACCGGGCGCGTGAACTGCCAGACGAGCAGCCGCGCAATGTCGATCGTGCGGGCACCCAGCACCTTGCGGATGCCGATCTCCTTGGTCCGCCGCTCCGCCGTGAAGGCGGCGAGGCCGAACAGGCCGAGACAGCCGATCACCACTGCGAGGATGGCGAACATCCCGAACATCTGCGCCCGCGCGTCGAGCCGCCGATAGGCGCGCGCGATCACATCGTCGGCCAGGATCGCATCGAACGCGACATCGGGCGCATAACGGCGCCAGACCTGCTCGATCCCGTCCCGTATCGGGCGGGGGTCGCCATGGAAGCGGGCGACCAGCCAGCCGACATTGTGCCTGTCGAACAGGAACATGGTCGGCTCGATCGCGGTGCGCGCGGTGCGGAAGCGCGCATCGGCGACGACACCGATGATGGTGACGTTCATCAGGCCGCCATATTCGTCCTTCACGCCGTAGCGGATCGTCTTGCCGACGGCTTCCTGCGCTGTCTTGAAGCCGAGGCGCTTCGCCCCCGATTCATTGACCACGATATGGCCGCCACGCGCGACCAGCGCCCGCTCGGCCGCCGGATCCTCGACGATCGGCGTGGTCATGTCGTCCGCCGGGCGGTTCTCGTCGAACAGGCGGCCGGCCAGCAGGCGAATGCCCATGGTGGGGAAGAAGCCCGCATCGACGCCGTAGATGCTGATATCGACCGGATCGGCGCGCCCAGGCACCACCACCGAGGTGGAGGAGGTGCTGCCGGTAACGACGCCGATCATGGTACGGCCTACGGATTCGACGCCGGGCACCTGCGCGATGGCGCGGGTGAGCGCATCGGCCTGATCGCCGATCGCCCTGGAGCCGATGCCCTGGAGCTGGATCAGCCCGGCACGCTTGTAGCCGGGATCGAGCGAGCGGGCATAGACATTCTGCCCATAGACCACCGCGGTGCAGATGATCAGGCCGATCGACACCGCGAACTGGATCACCACCAGCGCGCTGCGCAGCCGCCCCGAACCCTCGGCGTCCGCCGCCGACTTGTTCGCCTTGAGCACGCGCGCGGGCTGGAAGCGCGACAGATAGAAGGCCGGATAGAGGCCGCCGGCCGCGCCGACGAGCAGCACCAGGCCGATCATCGGCAGGATCAGCCCGTCATGGCCGAAATAGCGCAGCTTCAGATCGGCATCGAGGAAGGTGCCGAACCAGGGCAGCACGATCTCCACCACCGCCAGCGCGAGCAGCATCGCGATCGTGGCGAGCAGGACCGATTCCCCGACGAACTGGATCATCAGCTGGCGGCGCGTGGCGCCGAGCACCTTGCGCAGCGCCACCTCGCGTGCCCGCTGGCTGGCCCGGGCCGTCGCCAGGTTGGTGAAGTTGATGCAGGCCATGGCGAGGATCAGCAGCGCGATGATGCCGAAGGTGGCGATCGTCTGCACGTCGTTGCCGGGCGTCATGCCCGAGCCGTTCGCGCGGCCCAGATGCACGTCGGGCACCGGAACCAGCTTGTAGGTGCGCTCGTCACCCGCATTGGTCCGCTTGCCGTTGAACGTCTCGTCCGGGATGTTGCGCTTCTTCCAGGCGTTCATCTGGTTGTTGAGCGCGGCAACGTCGGTGCCGGGGCGCAGCTTCACATAGACATAGCCCGAGGTCCAACCCCAGCTGGTGAGAAAGCCGTTATTGTCCGCGAACAGGCTGGGAAAATCGACGCGGGCGAGCATCCGCGCGGACATGTGCGAATTCCTGGGCAGATCCCTGAACACGCCGGTGATGCGGTAATCGGCCTTCTTGCCCGAGACGACCAGCGTGATCGTGCGGCCGACGACATTGGTCGTGCCGAAGATCTTCTCCGCCTCCTCCTCGCTCACCACCACCGTGCCCGGGCGCGAGAGCGCGCGCTTGTCGCCCTGCGCCATCGGCAGCGCGATCGTGTCCAGAAAGGCGCCGTCGACCAGGCGGCCATCCGCGACCTGGGTCGCCTGCCCGTCCTTGATCAGGGTGAGCTGCGGCCCGCCGGTATAGGCGGCGCTTTCGATCTGCGGGAAATCCTTGAGCAGCGCCGCCTTGGTCACATAGGGCGCGCCCTGATTGTCGAAGGCGTTGTCGCTGTTGTTGCTCTGGTAATAGACCTGGAACTGATAGGTGCGGTTGGCGTCGGGCAGCCACTGGTCGTAGCTGCGCTCATACTGGACGTAGAGCAGGATCAGCAGGCAGGCCGCCAGGCCGACCGCCAGCCCGAACAGGTTGATGAAGGCATAGGTGCGGTTCTTCGCGAGCGCGCGCAGGCCGACCGTCAGATAGTTGCGCCACATGGGCTTCTTCCTTCTCTTCTCCCTCGCCCCTTCAGGGGAGAGCGAGTTTGGATTAAGCCGCGCGGCGGCGTTCCTGGAGGACGCGGCCGTCGAGCATGTTGACGATGCGGCCGGCATAGTCGGCGTGCGCCGGCGAGTGCGTGACCATCACGATCGTCGAGCCATCGGCGTTCAGCGTCTGCAGCATGTGCATCACTTCCTCGCCATGCTGGGTGTCGAGATTGCCGGTCGGCTCGTCGGCAAGGATCAGCTTCGGGCTGGCGACGAGCGCGCGGGCGACGGCAACGCGCTGCTGCTGGCCGCCCGAAAGCTGGCTCGGCCGGTGCTTGGCGCGGTGGGCGATGCCGGTGCGGTCCATCACTTCCTCCACCCGGCGCTTGCGCTCGGCCGCGGGGACCTTGTGATAGAGCAGCGCGAGCTCGATATTGTCGCGGACGCTGAGCTCGTCGACCAGGTTGAAGCTCTGGAAGATGAAGCCGATATTTTCCTTGCGGACATCGGCGAGCCGGCTCTCGCTGAGCCCGGCAACTTCCTGGCCGTTGAACAGATAGCTGCCCGAGGACGGGCTATCGAGCATGCCGATCATGTTGAGCAGGGTCGACTTGCCGCAGCCGGACGGGCCCATGATCGCGACGAATTCGCCCTGGGCGATTTCGAGGTCGATCGCGTCGAGCGCGGTCGTCTGCACCGTGTCGGTGCGGTAGACCTTGGAGAGTTCGCGCATCTGCAGCATCGGATTCCCTTTCTTTTCGGTCATTTGGTCAGGTCCAGGCGCGTCTTGTCGGTAAGGCCGGTATAGGGCGAGGTGATCACCTTCTCGCCGGGCTCGAGCCCTTCGAGCACTTCGACGAAGTCGGTGTTGCGGCGGCCGAGGCGAACGTTGCGCTTCTCCGCCGCGCCGCCGCCGGGGGCGACGACGAACACCCAGGCGCCGCCGGTATCGTTGTAGAAGGCGCCGTTGGGGATCAGCAGCGCCGGCGCGGAATCCCCCAGGGTGAGGCGCGCCTGCATCGTCTGGCCGCGCTGGAGCTGGGGCGGCTCGCCGCCGGTGAACTGCAGGTCGACCTGGAACTGGCCGTTCTGCACCTGCGGATAGATCTTGGTGACCTTGGCGGCATAGCGCTTGCCGCCCCAATCGAGCGCCGCCTGCTGGCCGAGCTGGACGCGGCCGAGATAGAATTCGTCGACGCCGGCGATCAGCTTGTTGCGGCCGGGGCTGTCGATCTGGCCGACCCGCTCGCCGCGGCCGAGCGACTGGCCGACCTGTACGGAGAAGCCCGAGAGCTGGCCGGCCACCGGCGCGCGCAGCTGGAGGGCGTCGAGATTGGCGCGGGCGATGGCCAGGCCCGACTGCATCGACTTGGCCGCGGCCTGCTGCTGCGAGAGCTGGCTGCCCTGGAGGCGCGCATCGGTCGCCTGGCTGCGCTTCAGGGCGGCGAGGTTGCGCTGGCTGAGCGCGTAATCCGCCTCGGTATCGGCGAACTGCTTGCCCGAGACGAAGCCGCGCTGGGCGAGGGGCTTTTCCCGATCATATTGGCGGCGGGCCTTGTCATACACGGTCTCGGCCGCGAGCACGGCGCGCTCGTTGGTGAGGCGCGTCTGGGCGAGCGCCAGTTCCTGGCTGCGCATGTTATTGATCTGCTGCTCCACCTCGGTCTGGCGGGCCAGCGTGGAGAGCTGGAGCTCGGCGTTGGAGAGCAGCGCGATCGGCTGGCCGGCGGCGACGGTGGCGCCGTCCTCGACCAGCATCTTCTCGACCCGGCCGCCCTCCACCGCGTCGATATAGACGGTGAGGAGCGGCGTGACGCGGGCGCGCAGCGGCATGAAATCGTCGAAGGTGCCGCGGGTGACGCTGGAGATGGTCACGCGGTCGGCGCCCACCGTCTGGCTCGCGCCCGACGGGGCGAACCACCAGAAGCCGGCCAGCGCAAGCAGCAGCACCGCCGCGCCCAGCGCGACCTTGAGCCGCCCCGAGAGCCCCCGCTTCTCGACGACCTGGTCCATCCCGCTTCCGGAGACGCCCCCCCTGTCCTTCTGCATTCGCAAAACTGCCATGTCCTCTTCCCCACCAACTACCCCAGCAACAGCCGTGCCAGTCGCTTTCCCCAGCGGCGGCACGTCACATCCTTGCGCGGCAACTGTTCGATTCCGGACAGGAGCGTCCGGAATCGAACGCTATCCGAAACGAAATCGGCCCGAGATCGAGCGCCGCGCGGGTGGCGTTCGCCTGAACGCGGAGATCGAGCCCGAAGCGGCCTTGCGGCACGGCGCAAAGCAGAAGCGCCAGCGCGGCGAATGCCGCGCGCGCCCTTCGCTCCGCTTTCCCCGTGTCGATGCGCCGCACGATTTCCTCCTCCGGCACTTGCGCCGTTCATCGGAGTGTCAGCATGACCCGTGCCAATTGCGCGCCGAGGGGGGACCAGGGCTTGGCACGTAAATTGATTGTCCGGTTCCGCACACTAGCTGTACGGGAGCGGGCAGAATGAGCGATCCGGAATTCGAATTCTGCGTCGTGATCGACGACGACGAGGACATATTGATGGCCTCGCGGCTGCTGCTGCGCAGGCTGTTCAGGGATGTCGAGGCGGTGCGCAGCCCCGAAGAGGCGCTGCCGCTGATCCAGGCACGCACGCCCGACGCGGTGCTGCTCGACGCCAATTTCGCGCGCGGCGCCACCGATGCGGCCGAAGGACTGGCCTGGCTGGACAAGCTGCTGGCGGTCGACCCCGAGATGGTGGTGGTGATGATCACCGCGCATGGCGGCGTGCAGGTGGCGGTGGCGGCGATGAAGCGCGGCGCGACCGACTTCGTCTCCAAGCCCTGGTCGAACGAGAAGCTGCTGGCCACCGTGCGCACCGCCGCGTCGCTCCGCCGCTCGCGCAAGGCAGTGAGCGGCAGGGGCGTGGCTTCCCCCGCCGCGCCGGCCGGTGCGTCGCCCCTGCTCGGCGATTCGCCGGCGATGGCGCGCGTCCACTCGCTGATCGCCCGCGCGGCGCCCACCGATGCCAATGTGCTCGTGCTGGGCGAGAACGGCACCGGCAAGGAGCTGGTGGCGCGCGAGCTGCATCGCCAGTCGCTGCGGGCGGACCAGGGGATGCTGACGGTCGACCTGGGCGCGATCAGCGAGGACCTGATCGACAGCGAGCTGTTCGGCCATGTGAAGGGTGCCTTCACCGATGCCCGTACCGACCGGGTGGGCCGCATCCAGGCGGCACATGGCGGCACGCTGTTCCTCGACGAGATCGGCAACCTGCCGCTGCGGCTCCAGCCCAAATTGCTCACCGTGCTGGAGCAGCGCCAGGTGACGCCGGTGGGCGCCAACAAGCCGGTGCCGGTGGATATCCGCGTGATCGCCGCGACCAACCTGCCGCCCGAGAAGCTGCGCGACGAAAGCCATTTCCGCCAGGACCTGCTCTTCCGCCTCAACACGGTGGAGATCGACCTGCCGCCGCTCCGCGCGCGCCACGAGGACCTGCCGCAGCTGATCACCCATTATCTCCAGCATTATGCGAAGCGCTATGGACGGCCGGTGCCGGCGCTGAGCCCGGCGGCGCGGATGGCGCTGCTCGAGCATGACTGGCCGGGCAATGTCCGCGCGCTGCGCCACGCCCTGGAGCGCGCGGTGATCCTGGCGCGCGAGGAAGCGCTGGAGCCGGAGGACTTCGCGCTCATCCGCGCGATGCCGCGCTTCCCGAGCGCGGCGGTCACTCCGCCGCCGCAGCACCCGCAGAACGACGACCTCAACCTGGAGCGCATGGAGCGCCGGATCGTCGAGGAGGCGTTGAAGAAGCACGGCTACAACATCTCGCTCTCCGCCGCCGAACTGGGCCTGTCGCGCGCGGCGCTCTATCGCAGGATGGAGAAGCATGGGCTTTGACCGGCGCTTCACGCTCGGCCTGGCCGCCTGGATCGCGGCGCTGGGCGGAGCGCTTGCCGCCGCTGCCCTGACGCTCTTCACCCCGGGGCTGGGCGCGGCGCGGATCGTCGCGCTGCTGCTCGTCCTGGGCGCGGTCTGGGGGCTGTGGCGCCACGTCTCGCGCACCAATGTCGATGTCGCGCGCTTCGTCGAGGCGCTGCGCTTCGACGATACCGCCGCCCGCTTCGGCGGCGATCGCGGCGGCGGGTTCGAAGCGCTCGGCGCTGCGCTCGACTCCGCCATGGATCGGCTGCGCGCGCGCCAGATGGCCGCCGCCGCCGAGATGCGCTTCCTGGAAGCGCTGGTCGACGACATGCCGGTAGCGCTGCTCACCATCGATGGCGAGGGCCAGGTCGCCCCCGCCAACAAGGCGGCGCGGCGCCTGTTCCGGAAAACGCCGGGTACCCGGGCCGAGGATTATGCCGTCTATGGCGCGACGCTCGCCAAGCGGCTGGCGGGCGGCGGCGCGACCGAGGAGATATTGCTGCTGGCGATCGAGGGGCGGACGCAGCGCGCGCTGGTCCGCTCGGGCATGCTCGAACGGCTGGGGCGCAGCATCCGCGTCGTGACGGTGCAGCCGATCCAGGGCACGCTCGACGCGGTCGAGATGGCCGCGCAGACCGATCTGGTGCGGGTGCTGACCCATGAGATCCTCAACTCGCTGACGCCGGTGACGTCGCTCGCCGCCACCGCGGCGGACCTGCTCGACGATCCCGAGCTGGCGGCCAATCCGCGGATCGCCGATGCGCGGGCCGCAGTATCCACCCTCGCCCGGCGCGCGCATGGGCTGGGGCATTTCATCGAAGCCTATCGCGCGGTGGCGCACACACCGGAAATCCAGCGCCAGGCCTTTGCCGCCCAGCCCTGGGCGGAGGAGTTGGGCCGCATTTTCGCCGCACGCGAGCCGGAGGTGCCGCTCGAGATCCATGTGGCCTCGGCACGGCTGGCGATCGATGCCGATCCCGACCTGCTGGCGCAGGTGCTGATCAACCTGCTGCAGAACGCGGCCCAGGCCATGGCCGGCCAGGGCCGCCCGCCCCGGCTGGCGCTGCGGCTGTTCCAGGACCGCGAGGCGCTGGCGATCGAAGTGGAGGACAATGGGCCCGGCGTGCCCGAAGGGCTGCGCCAGGACGTGTTCCTGCCCTTCTTCACCACCCGCGCGACCGGCACCGGCGTGGGGCTGAACCTCGCGCGCCAGATCGTGGTGGCGCATGGCGGCAGCATCGCGATCGCCGATGCCCCGGGCGGCGGCGCGCTGTTCCGGATCCTGCTTTAGGGCCAGCCAGTCCTCCCCCTCCGGAGGAGGACCGGGAATATCGGTCCGCTCCAGGTCTCCCGCTTGGCCGGAGCACCTGGCGGTGCCCCGGCCGCCGGGTCACCGGAGCAGCCAGGCCCAGGCTTCGCCGATCTCATCGTCGATATCGGTACCGATCCTCCGGAAACCGAGCCCGGTGAGGATGCGCGTCGACGCGTTCTCCTCCGGCATCGTCTTCGCATACAGTTCGACGCCGGGGGCGTGACGCCGCGCGATCTCCACCAGCTTACGGGCGATACGCGTGGCCACGCCCATGCGCTGGTGATCGGCGAGGGTGAAATACGCGATCTCGACGCGATTGCCCGCGGGAGCACCGACAAAGGCGCCGCCGCCGACAGCCGTGCCGGCCATCACGGCAATATATCCGATCCAGGGCGGATCGAAGCCCAGCCGGTCGTACATCGCGGCGGTGGCCGCGCATGCCTGGTCGATTTCGCTGGTCCGCTCGCACGGGGACGCGATGGTCCCGTCCCGCGCGCAGGCGACCAGCGCAAACTTGTCGTCTGACATTTCTTGATCTCACATGCCAAAGATGCCCGCCGCTCTGCGCGGCGAAGCGGGTCCGGGTTCAGGCGGGAACAGAGGCTCCCGGGCCTTGGGCAATGGCAGGCAGAGGCAAATCCAATTGATGAGCGCTTACGGTAGCGGGCGCGAGGAAGCTTCGCAACGGCGGCGATGCGCGTTGCTGGCGATTGGTCCGTTGGCGGCCCAATAGCGGCTAGGACGGCCCAGCCTGCCCGGTCCCGATTGCAGGCAATCTCTGGGAGTGCCAACAAGGAGGGATGAGCAAGCTCACCCTTCGCTACCAATATGACGCGAGCTTCTTCGATCCTAAGCAACCGAGGGACGACTTCGGTTGGCTTGCCATCCAGGTGCAGACAGACCGATTCTCAGGCGATGGTGGCTTTTGGGTTCAATGGCAGGACGTCAAAGAGTTCGGAGAGGCTCTGAACGTTTTCCCTATTGCGGCTGATCGTCCAATCGTTGCGCAGTGGGGCTTTGAAATGCAGGAGGGAGACGATCTCAGGCTGAGAATTGAGATCTCTCCGGCCAACAATCGCGGCGATCTTAAAGTTCGGTTTGAGGTGGCCGACTATCACGAGCCCGATAACCGCACGCGCGGCTATTTCACGACTAACTATCCCGATCTCGACGCTTTCCGCGCAGGTATAGCGCGTCTCATGGAAAGAGAAACTGACGTGGCCACGTTGGACGGAAGGTAACTTCTGTTTCGAACGATACTGCACGGGAAGCAGCCATTCCGCCTCCCATCCCCCCTAGTGCGCCGGGGGAAACTCCGGCGCCTCGGGCGGCACCGATGCCCCCCGCCAGCGCTCGACCACGCCCACCGCGATCTTGCCGTCGGCATGCTGCACGCGCTGGATCAGCACCGCGGCCTGCTGGCTGGTGCCGCCGATCGTCGCGCGGGTGCGGACCCAGAAGGTGCCCGAGCGGAAGCTGGTGCCCCAGGGCAGCGAGAGATTCTGGTCGCTCAGGTCCTTGAGCATCAGCTTGCCGTTCCGCTTGCGGATCTCGGCCAGCCGCTGTGCCGCCAGCGGATCGCGGAAGAGGATGCGCAGCATGTCGGGATCGGCGGCGTTGAGATTGATCGTCGTGGTGCCGGGCAAGGCCGTCACCAGCCGCTCCAGCCGGGCGGTCGCCTCCGGGTCCAGGCCCGCCAGGCGCAGCGGGCGGATGTCGGTGATCGGGCCGTAGAGGCGGACATAGGTGATCGCCTTCACCGCATCGTCCGGCGACAGCCCAACATCCTTGGCGATCGTCTGGAACAGCACGATCGCGCCGGCATCGCCCGCGCGCAGGGCATTGAGGTTGAAGCGCCCCTCGGCATCGGCGATCGCGAGGTCGAAGGTGCCGCCCTCGATCGGCGCGCCGCTCTCCGACAGCCGGGCCCAGGGCTCCGTCAGATTGTCCTCATTGGGAGCGAGCACCATGTCGCGGCGAAGCGCCACCACGGCGGAAAGCTCGCCACCGCGCACCACCGCCAGCGCGCGCGCCGCCTCGCGCGTGCGCAGCGCGCGATCGAGCGCCAATTCCTCGCGATTGATTAGCAATAGCACGAGTCCAGACGCGATCGCGACGAACATCAGCACGTTGACGAGGATCATCCCCGCTTCGCCTTCGCCCGTCCGCTTCATTGCTTCGGATACTCCGCCTGATCGGGCAGCGTCACCACGCGGCGCAGCGCCCCGGGCGCTCCGCCGGGCCCGATCGCCTGCAGCTCGATCGCGATGGCGCGCGGCCATCTGTCCTTGTCCTCGTCGCGCAGCGGCCAGCGATCGGCCCAGGCGCCGCCGTCGAAGAAGCGCCAGCGGACATGGGCGACGCCGCCCACCACGGTCTGCAGCATCGCGCCCGATCCGCGCACCAGATTGCCGTTGGCCACCGAATATTGCAGCGGCACCGCGGGCCCGCCAAAGCCGGGCGCGGCGCGGGTGAAGTTCAGCTTCTCGCCGCCGCCCGAGACGCGGCCGAACGCGATCTGGTCGATATCGCTCGACACCACGAACATCGCGCGCTGGAGATCGGCGAGGCGATCGAGCCTTTTCTCGGTGCGCCCTTGCACCTTGATGATGCCGTCGACCAGCGCAAGGCCCGCCACCGCGATCAGCGCGAACAGGCCGAGCGAGATCATCAGCTCGATCAGGGTAAAGCCCTGCTCGGCCCCTCCTTCGTCGTGACAGCGGGGAACGGGGCGAAGCACTTCGGCCTCAGGAACCCGAGCTCGACGCCACCGGCGCGTAGCCGGTCTCGCCGGCGACGACGATCGCAAAGTCGCGGGCGACCGAGCCGTCGGTGCGGAAGCGGACCGGGCCGGTGACGCCGTGGAAGCCCTTGGCGTCCATCAACCCCTCCATGCCCAGCCGGTTGTCGGCACGCAGCGTATTGGCGATGCCCGCCGCGTCATAGGCGAGCGCGGCGATGGTGCCCGGCTCACCGCCGTTGCGGGCCTGGAAGGCGGCGGCGAAGGTGCCGAAGGCACCCGGATCGGGGCTGGCGAACCAGGCACCGTCCAGCGCCGCGAGTGCCTGGGGACGGTTGTCGAGCGCCTGGAAGGTGCCGAGCAGCTGGACGCCAGTGTCCTTGAGCGCGCGCGCCGCGGCCAGCACCGCCTCGCCGCTGCCGGGCAGCAGCACGGCGTCGGGCACCTCGCCCGGCGCGGGGAGCGGCTGGCCGGGCTTCACCTGGAGGACATGGACGGTGATGCCCAGTTCGCCCTCGCTCTTGCCGGCGGCGAGCGCGGCGGCGGCGCTCCAGGGCGAGCCGTCGTCGATCATCGTCACGGTCTTCACGCCGCGGGTGCGGGCATAGCGCAGGATCGCGGTGGTCACCTGGCCCGCGGTGATCCCGAAGATCCAGGTGCCCGGCGCGCGCAGCACGGAATCGTTGCTGAACGCGATCACGGGCACGCGGCCGGCAATGGTGCTGGAGACGGCGGGCACTTCTTCCGCCGAGAGCGGGCCCAGTATCAAGGCCGGCTTGAGCTTGAGCGCCTGGGCCGCCGCCGCCGCGGCGCCGGCCGCGGTGCCGCCGGTGTCGAAGCTCTGCACATAGGCGCTGTTTTCCGCGAGCAACGCCGCCTGGCGCATGCTAAGGCCCAGCCGCGCTCGCGGGCCCGTGAGCGGCAGCAGCAGGGCGATCGGGCGCTTGTCCTTCTTCTCCGCTGCGAACACATGCGAGGGAAGCACGACCGATGCCGCGGACGCGACCAGGCCTGATTGCAGCGACTTCAGCAGGGTCCGTCGATCCATTGCCGACTCTGGGAGAGGGAAGCGGGGCACGGCGGTCTATTATCCTCTTCGCCCTGATCGGCATAGGGGCGTATCTGCTCGCGCTGCTCGTGACGATGCCGGCGAGCGTGATCTTCCGGGACGCCACCTGGCGCACCGGCGTGGCGGGCACGGTGTGGAACGGCGAAGTCGGCATCGCCGGCGGCGCGACCTTCGCCTGGCACATGGCGCCGCTGCGCTCGCTGACCAGCCTCGCCTTCGCGGCCGACTGGAAGGCGACCGGACCGGACACCGATCTGGGCGGGCAGATGCTCCAGCATCTCGGCGGGCGGACGGTGCTCGACCATGTCAGCGGCTCGGCCGATGCGAGCCTGTTGCGCGCGCTCCAGCCCAATCTGCCCTTCACCTGCAACCTGACCCTGCAGATCGAGATGCAACGCATCGCCTCGGGCGGCGGCGCCCGCATGGCCGATGGCAAGGTGACCACCGATCCGGGCAGCTGCCGGGCGAAGAACGGCGGCGGGCCGGTGGCGGTGCCGGCGCTGCTGATCACCGCCGAGCATGTCGGCGATCGCACGACGATCCGGGTGGCGCCCTCGGCCCAGCGGCTGAAGACGCTGATGACCGCGATACTGTCCGAGGACGGCGCGCTCGACATCGCGATGACGCCGGAGGGCGCGGCGATCCTGCCCTTTGTCGGCCTCCCGGGCGGGGCCCGGGTGCAGGGGCAGATGTGACAGCCTGGCCGTCATCCCGGCGGAAGCCGGGATCTCGTGCCGCAAGGGCCTCAGCCTGATATCCCGGCTTCCGCCGGGATGACGGATCTGGTCAGAGCCCCACCAGGTTGTTCAGGTTGATGATCGGCAGCAGGATCGCCAGCACCATCATCAGCACCAGCCCGCCCATCACCAGCAGCACCAGCGGCTCGACCAGCGCGACCAAGGTGCCGACGATCGCGTCGAGCTCGCGCTGCAGCTCGTGCGAGGCGCGGTCGAGCGCAGGCGCCAGCCGGCCCGAGCTCTCGCCCGAGGCGACGATCGCGACGAGCATGGAGGGGAAGACCCCCGCCTCCCCCATCGCCGCACGGAGGCTGATGCCTTCGCGGACCCGCGCCGCGACGCCGAGCGCCTTCTCGCGCACCCAGCGATTGGGGGTGACGGCCGCCGCGGCATGCAGCGCATCGACCAGGGGGACGGCGCTGCCGACCAGCGTGGCGAGGCTGCCGGCGAAGCGGGCGGCGCTCAGCTGGCGGCTGAAGCGGCGGAAGGGGCGGCGCTCCGAGAAGAAGCGATCGATGCGCAGCCGATTGGCCGGCACCCGCGCCCAGCGGAAGAAGACGAGCGCCACCACGGCAAGGCCGAGCAACAGGTACAGCCCGAAATTCTGGAGGAACCAGCTCACCGCGATCAGCGCCTTGGTGAGGAACGGCAGGTCGGCCCCGCGCGAGACGAACACCTTCACGATGTCCGGCACGATATAGACGAGCAGCAGCGCCATCATGCCGATCGACACCAGCGCCAGCAGCGCGGGATACATCAGCGCGAGCTGGAGCTTCTGGCCGTTGGCCTGGCGGTTCTCGACGAACTCGGCAAGGTGGTTGAGCACGTCGGGCAGCTTGCCCGACGCCTCGCCCGCCGCGACCGAGGCGCGGTAGAATTCGGGAAAGGCCCCGGGATGCTGCGCCAGCGCGGCGGCGAAGCTGCGCCCGTCGAGGATCGCGGCGCGCACGTCGAGCAGGAGCGAGCTGGTGGGCGCGTGTTCTGACTGGGTGGCAACCAGGCGCAGCGCTTCCTCGATCGCGATGTCCGAGCCGACCAGCGTGGCGACCTGGCGCGTGACGGTGGCCAGCGCCTTGGAAGACAGGCCGGCGCGGCGGAAGCGGGGCAGCTGGATCGCGCCGAAGCGGGCGCCCTTCTCGGCCGCCACCTCGACGGAAAGCGGCAGCAGCGCCTGCTCGCGCAGCAGCGCGCGCGCGGCGGCGGGGCTGGAGGCCTCGATGATGCCCTTCTTCGAAGCGCCGGCCTTGTCGGCGGCGCGATAGGCATAGGCGGGCATCTTAAGATCCTCCCCGAGCTTGTCTCGGGGAGGGGGACCGCGACGCGAAGCGTCGGGGTGGAGGGGCGGCGCGGCACGCACCGTTACCGGCGCGCGCCCCCACCACTCGCTGCGCGAGCGGTCCCCCTCCCCCAGCAAGCTGGGGGAGGAACTGGAGATCAACCCTCATCACGCACCACCCGGGCGACCTCTTCCACCGTCGTCACCCCGGCCTTCACCTTCGCGACGCCGTCGTCGAGCAGGCTCGGATTGTCCTTGCGGGCATGGGCCTCGAGCTCGGCCTCGGAGGCGCCGTCATGGATCAGCTTCTGGAACTTCTCGTCGACCGCGACGACTTCGTAGAGGCCCGCCCTCCCCCGATAGCCCTCGCCATGGCATTCCGGGCAGCCGGCCGCGCGCCAGATCTTCTTGCCCGGCTTGATCGCGCCGCCGAGAAGGAGCGAATCCGCCTCGCTCGCCTCGTCGGGCCTGGCGCAGCTCGGGCAGAGCTTGCGCACCAGGCGCTGGGCGCACAGGCCCACCACCATCGGAGCGAGCAGATAGCGTTCGACGCCCATGTCGATCAGGCGCGTCACCGAGCCCACCGCGCTGTTGGTGTGCAAGGTCGAGAGCACGAAATGCCCGGTCATCGACGAGCGCACGGCGACCTGGGCGGTCTCCTGGTCGCGAATCTCGCCCACCATGATCACGTCGGGATCCTGGCGCAGGATCGCGCGCAGACCGCGGGCGAAGGTCATGTCGGTGCGCGGATTGACCTGGGTCTGGCCGATGCCGGCCAGCTCATATTCGATCGGATCCTCGACGGTCATGATGTTGCGCTTGCGATCGTTGAGGCGATTGAGCGCAGCGTAGAGCGTGGTGGTCTTGCCCGAACCGGTGGGGCCGGTGACGAGCAGCATGCCGTGCGGGCGCTCGAGCAGGCGCGTGAACACGCCGCGATCGCGCGCGCTCATGCCCAGCACTTCCATGTCGAGGCGGAGCGACCCCTTCTCCAGCAGGCGCATCACCACCCGCTCGCCATGCTGGGTCGGGATGGTCGAGACGCGGGCGTCGACGTCGTGGCCGCCGATCCGCAGCGTCACGCGGCCGTCCTGGGGGATGCGGCGCTCGGCGATGTCCAGCTTGGCCATCACCTTGATACGGCTGACCAGCAGCGGCGCGAGCGCGCGCGGCGGCTCGATCATGTCGCGCAGCACGCCGTCGATCCGGAAGCGGACGACCAGGCGCTTCTCCTGCGTCTCGACATGCACGTCCGACGCGCCCTCGCGCACGGCTTCGAGGAGCAGCGCGTTGATCAGGCGGATGACGGGGGCGTCGTCGCGCGTGTCGAGCAGATCGTCCACGCTCGCGGCGCTGTCGGCAAGCGCGGCCAGGTCCATGTCGCCGAGATCGATGTCGGCGGCGGCGCCGGCACCCGAATAGGCGGCGCCCAGCGCCGCGTCGAACTGGTCGTCGGGCACCGAGACGAAGCGCGCAGCGGGGGCGAGGCGCTGGACTTCGAGCAGGCCGTCGAGCGCGGCGCCCGCCTTGTGGACGCACTCCAGGCCTGTATCGGTGACGCGCAGCAGCACGCCGTTCCGGCGCGCAAAGCCATAGGGCAGCGTCGCGGGGGATTCGTCGGTGAGGATCAGCATCTCGTTCATCCGCCGAAATCCACGGTGGCGCTTACCCGGCCCGGCTCCGGGCGGCGCTGGAGGTCGACCCGCCGGATGCGCAGGCTGCTGGTCGCGGAGAGATCGGCGAGCCAGGCCATGACCGAATCATAGCTGCCATCGGCGATCGTCGCGCGCGCGCCGTCCGGGATCGGCGCGACGGTCGCGGCGAGGCCGAAGCTTCCCATGGAGCCGTTGATCACATCGGCCGGCGAGCCCTGGCGGCGCTGGGGCTGGCCCGGCGAAAGCGTGCCCGCGGCGCGGATGCGCGCGGTGAGCGTCTCATAGGTGCGGATGTCCTGCAGCGCCGAGGCACGCGCGGCCTGGAGCGGCTTGATCACGCCATAGACCAGCACCAGCGCGGCGAGGAACAGGGCCAGGATGGCGAGCATGGCCTGCTCGCGGCGGCTGCGGCCGGTCCGCCAGCCGTCGAAGCGGATCAGCGCGGCGTCGAGCGCCGGCATGCGGGCGAGAATCAGTCTCATGCGGCACTCGCCGTAATGCGGATCGCGCCTTCGGGCGAGCGGACGACTCGCGCCCCTACCCCGGCACCTTTGAGTGTCGCCTCGATCCGCGATGCCAGATCCGTATCGGGCGAGGCGTCGAGATCGAGCGTGAGCAGCTTGCCTTCGAAGGTCATCGCCCGCACCGCGAACGAGCCGGCCAGTGGGCCGAGCGCGCCCGAGACGCGCGTGACGAGCGGCACGAACGGCTGCGGCACCCGCGCGCCGCCGCCGGCCGGCAACATGCCGGTGATCGAATTGGCGAGATCGTCGCCCAGCGCCACGCCGGGCGCAGCGAGCGAGGCCGTGGCCCGCGCCTCCGCCTCGCGCCGGTCGGCGATGTTGCGCAGCATGATCACGTCGCCCAGCGCGATCACGGCATGCGCGGCGGCGCCGATCGCGGCGACCCAGACGAACTTGCGCCACAGGCCGGAGCCCGCGACCCTGCGCACCGCATAGGCGCCCTGGCGCAGGTCGAGCGTGGCGACGGCCGCGCCCGCGGCAGGTCCGGCGGCGGCGGGATCGCGCATGGCGGCGCCCTTCTGCATGTCGTCGGGCAGGCGCTCGCCATAGCTGGTGACGCTCGGACGCCCGGCAGCTTCCCAGGCGGGCCGGAGCAAGTCGGCGGGAACTTCGAAGCCGGTCCCTTCCGCATCGCGCACCGCGGCGCGACCGCCGGCCTGCGACACAGCCCAGCCTTCGGCCGGGCGCGCCATGGTCAGCACCTCGGGAACCATCGCGGCATGGCCGATGCCGGCCTCTTCGGCCTGGGCGATCCAGCGCGCCATCGCTTCGTGGCGAACGACGCCGACCAGATAGCGGCCCGGCGCGATCTGGTCGCCGAGCGCGAGATGCACCGAATCGACCGGCTCGGCGATTCGGTCCTCGATGGCAAAGGGCAGGGCCGCGACGCGCTTGGCATGGCTGGGCAGCGGCAGATCGACCGCCAGCAGCCGCACCTGCCCGGTGGGGACGAGAATGGTTGCGGGCCAGTCCCGCGCGGCTATGATCAGGCGGTCACCCGCCAGCGTCCACACGCCCGCGGCGGGCGGCTCTGATGGGTCGGACGCACCCCTGGTGTTTGGGCTCATTGTCACATTTGCTTCATGGGCAGGACGCATGGGGCGGGGATGCGCATAGTTTTGAAACAGTTCCATGACATCGCACCTAAGGTGCATGACCGCAAGCACGCCGTTCCCGATGGCGAGGCCGGCCTGACGCTCATCGAAATGATGATCGTGCTGGTGATCATCGCGATCGTCGCCGGGCTCGTCGCCGCGAACGTGATGGGCCGCCCCGACGAGGCGAAGGTCACCGCCACCAAGAGCAACATCGCCACCATCTCGGGCGCGCTCAAGATGTACCGGCTCGACAATGGCGACTATCCCACCACCGAGCAGGGCCTGAAGGCGCTGGTCGAGAAGACCACCACGCCCCCGCTGCCCGCGACTTTCCCGCAGGGCGGCTATCTCTCCGCGCCCGCGCTCGACGCCTGGGGCAAGCCGTACGAATATCGGTCCGAGGGCGGCAGCTTCACGATCCGCTCGCTCGGCAAGGACGGCAAGCCCGGCGGCGAAGGCGTGGACGCCGATATCGAAGGCAAGGGCTGAGCTGCATGCGGGGGGCCGGCATCGCGATGCGTCGCCGCCCCTCCGAGGACGGCATGACGCTGATCGAGATGATGATCGTGCTGGTCATCATCGGCGTGATGGCCGGTGCCGTGGCGCTCGGCATGGGATCGGTGACGCGCGCGCCGAGCGTGGAGACCGAGGCGCGCCGGCTGGCGACACGGCTCCAGGCCGCCGCGGACGACGCGATGCTCGCCGACAGGACGATCGCCTTCACCGTGCGGAAGAACGGCTATGGCTTCGCGATGGTGAGCGCCGACGGCAAGGCCGTGCCGCGCACCGACGATGCGTTCGGCTTCCACAAGCTGCCGGGCGGCATGGTGATGACGCTGAACGTGCAGCCGCCGGTGGTGCTCGGCGTTGACGGCGCGGGCAAGCCGATGCAGGCGGTGATCGAGAGCGGGCAGAAGCGCTGGACCGTCGTCTATGACGGGATGACCGTGCGGGCGTTCCCGATGGGGGTGCTGTGATGCCCGCAATATCCCGTCATCCCGGCGAAAGCCGGGACCTCGTGCCGCCAGCGCCTTCGCCTGGGATCCCGGCATTCGCCGGGGTGACGGATCGGGGCCGGGAGGAGGATGCCGGCTTTTCATTGATCGAGGCGCTGGTCGCGCTCGCGGTGCTCGCCATCGCCACGGTGGGCCTGATGCGCACGGTGGAATCGCACATCGATTCCACGCGGGCGATGGAACGCCGCACCACTGCCATGTGGGTCGCCGAGAACCGGCTCGCCGAACTGGAGGCGCGTGCGCCGGGCCGGGAGCAGGTGGAGATGATGGGCCAGCAGTGGCGCGTCGCGGTCGCGCGGCGGCGGACCGACGATCCGGAGATCGAGCGCGTCCGCATCGAGGTATTCGCCGGCGCCGAGAAGAGCGCGCTTGCATCGCTCGACGGCTTCGTGGACGGACGCAAGCTGTAATGGCCGCCCTCACCCTCACCCCGCGCCAGGCGCGCATCGGGCTCAACCTGTTCACCGGCGCGATGGTCGTCTCGGTGGCGGTGGCGCTCGCCGGCCTCACCTGGCGGATCGCCGGCCATGCCGGCACCGGCGCGATCACCGTGCCCTCGGGCGGCAGCGGCCCGGCCATGGTGCCGGACATCGCCGCAGCGGTGGCGCTCGCGCCGTTCGGCAAGGCGCCGGCTTCCGAGGCCGGCCAGGCGACCGGCCTGCCCCTGGAGCTGAAGGGCGTGATCGCGGCGAACCCGGCCGAGCTCTCGACCGCGTTCATCTCGGTGAGCGGGCAGCCGCCAAAGACCTATAAAGTGGGCGACAATGTCGAAGGCGCGACGATCCGGGCGATCCTGCCCGAGCGGGTGATCCTGGCCAGCGGCGGGCGGAGCGAGTTCCTCGCCTTCCCCGATCCGACGCTGACGCCCGAGCAGCGCCAGGCCGCCGCCGCCGGCCGGCCGACCGCTCCCGCCGCCAACCCGGTGACCGCACCAGGCGCGCCGCCGCCGGCCCGCACGCCGGGCGCACCGCCCGCCCCCGCCCCCGCGCCGCCCCAGGCGACCGTAGCCGGCATCCTCCAGCGCTTCGACGCGACGCCCGTATCGGGCGGCTATCGCATCGGCGACAATGGCCCGCCGGGCATGGTGGCGGGCGACGTCATCCAGTCGGTCAACGGCACCTCGCTATCCGATCCCACTGCCGCGCAGGGCGCCTTCGCGGCGGCCCAGGCGAGCGGTTCCGCCCAGATCCAGGTCCTGCGCGACGGGAAGCGGCTGACGCTTACCCTGCCGCTCCGCTAGAAAGACTCCCCGTGAAGATTCGCTCCGCCATCGCCGCCCTCGCGCTCGCCGGGATCGCCCTCGATACGGTCGCCGTCGCCCAGACCGCGCCTGGCTCCGCACCCGCGCCGCAGGATGCCGGCACCGGCGACGTGGTGGTGAACATGCGCGGCGTCGAGATTTCCGATGTCGCCGACCAGATCTCGCGCATCACCGGCCGCACGCTGATCCTCGATCCGGCCGTGAAGGGCGTGGTGACCGTCACTTCCTCCACGCCGCTGTCGCCGTCCGGCGTGTGGGAATTATTCCAGTCGGTGCTGCGCGCCAACGGCTTCGCGGCGGTGCGCTCGGGCCGGGCCTGGCGGATCGTGCCGGCGGCCAATGCGGTGCGCGACGGCGGCATCCCGAGCCGGGGCGTATCGGGCCAGGAGCTGGTGACGCGGATGGTGCGGCTGCAGAACGTGCCGGCGGCGGACGTCGCCCGCGTGGTGCGCCCGCTGGTCGCGACCTTCGGCAGCGTCGAGCCGCTGAGCACGCCCAATGCCGTGGTGATCACCGACTATGCCGACAATGTCCGCCGGGTGGAGGCGATCGCCCGCCAGCTCGACGGCGGCAGCGGCGCGACCTTCTTCACGCTGGCGATGAAGAACGGCAACGCGACCGACGTGGCCCAGTCGCTCCAGACGGTGCTGGGCGAAGGCACGCGCGTGGCGGCCGATGCGCGCAGCAACACGGTGATCGTGCGCGGCACGCCCGCCTCGGTCGCCGAGGCGCGCAAGATGCTGATCTCGCTCGACCAGCCGGGCGGCGCGACGCCGATCACCCGCATGTTCCGCCTGAACTATGCCGATGCCGAGACCGTGACCAACGTGCTGCGCGGTGTGCTCGGCCAGGGCGACAGCGCCGACAATCCAATCGCGACCAGCCTGGGCAATGGCAATTCCAACCCGTTCGCGCGGCTGAGCCAGAACAACCAGAATCTCTCGGCGCTGCCCAACAGCGCGGCCTCGACCAGCGGCGGCATCGGCAGCGCGATGCAGAGCGCCAACACCAGCGGCACGACGATGCAGAGCGTGCAGACGCAGACGCCCAAGGGCTTCTCCACGCCGGACCTGACCGTGCAGCCGGCCCCGGAGCTCAACGCGGTGGTGATCCGCGGCACGCCGGCGGCGATCGCTTCGATCGAGCCGCTGATCACCGATCTCGACGTGCGCCGCCCGCAGGTGCTGATCGAAGCGGCGATCGCCGAGATCACCGGCGACGACGCCGAGGCGCTGGGCGTGCAGATCGGCACCAGCGGCGCGGTGATCAACCAGGTGAAGGGCGTGGCGACGTCCTTCACGCAGTCCGGTGTCTCCCTGGGCCAGATCCTGACCGCGCTCAAGGTGCCGGCGGCCGGGGCGATCGGCACCGGCCTCAATGCCAATTTCGCGATCGGCAACGACTTCTCGATCCTGGTCCAGGCGCTCGGCACCTCGACCCGCGCGAACCTGCTCTCCACCCCGCAGCTCACCGTGCTCGACAATGTCGCGGGCGAGTTCGTCTCGGGCCAGAACGTGCCGTTCCTCACCGGCTCGATCCTGACCAATTCCTCGACCGTGAACCCGTACACCACGATCGAGCGCAAGGATGTGGGCATCACGCTGCGGGTGCTGCCGCGGATCAATGCCGGCGACACGATCCGGCTCCAGGTGAACCAGGAAGCCTCCTCGATCGCCGAGGCGCAGACCAAGGCGGCGTCCGACCTCGTCACCAATCGCCGTGCGATCACCACCACCGTGCTCGCCGACAATGGCCAGACGATCGTGCTCGGCGGCCTCACCGCCGACGATTTCCAGGACACGCGCCAGCAGGTGCCGATCCTGGGCGACATCCCGATCGTGGGCGAGCTGTTCAAGAGCCGGCGCGAGACGCACCAGAAGCGCACGCTGTTCATCTTCCTCAAGCCGACGATCCTGCGCGACGGCGCCGATGCCACCGCGGCTTCGAAGGACCGCTATAATCGGCTGCGGGCGGACGAACTCGCCAATGCCAAGCGCACCAGCCTGTTGCTCGCGCCGCCGGCGCCGCGGCTGACGGTGGAGATCGACGGGATCTATTGAGGGGGCCGGGGCCGGCGCCTCCGCGCGGCGGCACCCTGTGCAATCCCCCTCCTCGTCCGCGAGAAAGGCAGCCTTCCCGATGATTCGCATCCTGATGCTTGCCATGGCCCTCCCGATTTCGGCGATACCGAGGGACGCCCCCCTGGCTGCCGCGCCGGAGCAGGGCGCGGTGCTGCTGCGCGAGTTCATCTATCAGGCCGCGCCCTATCCGCAGAGCCATGCCTCGACGATCGTGCAGACCCCGGACGGCACGCTCGCCGCTGCCTGGTTCGGCGGCACGCACGAACGGAGTCCGGACGTCGAGATCTGGTTCGCGCGGCGCGGTGCAAGGGGCTGGGAGACGCCGAAATCGGTCGCCAACGGCATCCAGCCGGACGGCACCCGCCTGCCGACCTGGAACCCCGTCCTCTTCCAGGATCCGGCCGGGCCGCTGCATCTCTACTACAAGGTCGGCCCCAGCCCGCAGCGCTGGTGGGGCATGGTGATCGCCTCCACCGACGGCGGGCGCAGCTGGGGCGAGGCGCAGCGGCTGCCGGCAGGCATTCTCGGCCCGATCAAGAACAAGCCGGTCATACTGGACGGCGGCGCCTGGCTTTCACCGTCGAGCACCGAGGATGAAGACAGCGGGCGCTGGAAGCTGCATTTCGAGCGCAGCGAGGATGCGGGCAGGCACTGGTCGGCAACCGCCCCCGTCGATCCCGACGCGCGTTTCGACGCCATCCAGCCCAGCATCTTGTTCCTGCCCGGCGGCAGGCTGGAAGCGATCGCCCGCACGCGCGAGGGCGTGCTGGCGGCAACCCAGTCGGCCGACAATGGGAAGAGCTGGGGCAAGCTGTTCGCCGTCGACCTTCCCAATCCCAATTCGGGCACCGATGCCGTGACGCTGAGGGACGGGCGCCAGCTGATCGTCTATAATCACGCCGCCCAACTGCCCGAGACACCGGGTTCCGGCAGGCGCTATCCGCTCAACATCGCGATATCGCGCGACGGCGTGCATTGGCGCCCGGCACTGACGCTGGAAACCGAGCCGCTGCCCGATGGCTATGCCTATCCGGCGGTGATCCAGTCGGCCGACGGGCTGGTGCACATCACCTATACCTGGAACCGGCAGCGGATCCGCCACCTCGTCGTCGATCCGGCGCGCCTGACGGACTAGAATGCGGAGGGGCCGCGGAAGCTGCCCCGGTTCTTCGCCGGGGCAGCTCCTTCATTCGTCGTCGCAACGCGGATCCCATCGGCGATCCACGCCGGAGAGATCCTCCCGTAGCGACCCGGTATCGGTAAAGCGCCACGCGCAATAGCCATATTGGAACCAGCGCCCGAAAGGCACCGCGCGGAAACCCGCCAATTCCTCGCGCGTATGATGCCAGCGTGGCGGCAAGATCGCGAAGAGCAGGTCATTGGCGACAAGCTTGCTTCGCATCTTCAGCGAAAGCCAGGCATGCTTGAGGCTGCCACGCTCCGCGACGCGATCCACCCGGGGATGCGTCAGCAGATATCGAAGCCCTTGTAGTGCCTGGCCGAAGTTAAGCGTGGCGTGCTTGGCATATTCCTCGATCCATTCGAACATCCGTCACCTCAAAACCGAAATCGGAAAATCGCAGATTCGGGTTTGTGGCTCGGGACATGTCGCGCATCCTTGGCAATCGTGGGTGCCCTATCCTGCCGCAAGGCAGGCCGGCTGGAAACCACCCATCCTCGGGCGTTCGTTCGCGTCGCAATCAATCGTCCGCCCGCGGCACCTGTCGGATTGCCGGTGCCGGTTTCTCGCTGGGCCTGTTCTGCGGCAGATAGCCCCGAACATCGACGGCATGAGCCCGCCCTTCACGTTACCGAGGTGGGCATAACCGCTCAGCGCGCCGACGGACCTAGGCGACGGCAATCCCGACAAAGGCGGTCATCGCGTCGATCCCTTCACGCGCATATATCTCGCCGTGTCGCAAACTATGGCGGCGGCGCAGACCTGGAACTCGATCGTGTCGGCGTTCACCAGGCGCGCGCGGGCCGGAAAGGCCTGACGATCGGAGATGTATTCGCCTTTCCAGCCACCGTTCGCGGGCCGCAGGTTCCGCACAACGACCCGGCCGAGCGAGGAGGCATCGCCAGGCGCGAGACGCTCTTCGATCACGGTGGCGCAGAGGCTTTCACCTGCAGAACAGGTCGCGATACGGGCGACCGCCGAGCCGTCATGCGCGCGCCAGTCCCCCAGCAGCGGGGACGCCGCCTGCGCCTGGGCCTGCGCCACGCCGGCCGTCGCCATACAGGCCGCGACAATGCAGGTCGAAATCATACAAGCCGCAACCGTCACGAGAGCGCCCAGGGGTTGGCTCGCCTTTGTCGGATAGGTCATCTCGTCTCTCTTCCACGGCAACGAAAGCGCTGCCGGGAACACCATCGCCCCGCCTTGTGGAGCGGATATGGAGATTTGAGGAAGGGTTCGTAGAAGCACCGTCACTTGAGCCTGATGCTAGAGCGAAGATTTACGCGCGCCGCCAGCGAAGCGATGGTGCCTTGGGGCAACCGGGAGGCGGCGCTGCACGCGCTGCACGGTCGCGAGGCCGATCCCCGCCAATTCCACAAGACCCTCCTGCGTCATCGCCCGGGATGCGCGGATCGCCTTGGTCCTCTGCCCAAGGGTCCGTTAGTCTCCGCGGCATCATTCGAGATCGCGATAGCTTGACCAGAGCGACCGCCATCAGGGCGCATACCCGCCGTGCCCGCATTGCCATCGGAATGGCAGCTGACCGCCATTTCTCACCATTCGGTCGCTCCGCCAGGCGAGGTGGCAGATCGAGCGCTACAGGCCCGTTTCGCTCGGCGCGGCTTCACCCCCGCCCGGCTCGATCGGCAGGGGCACTCGCACGCGTTCGCTGCCGCGCGTGAAGAAGGCCGCGTCGATCGCCAGGCTGGCGAGGCTCCAGCCATCGACGCTTTCCCCGGTCGCAAGCGTGCGGGTCGTACCATCGCTCGCCTTGACCAGCGCCACCGCATCGACATTGAGCCGGCCGACGATGCCGACGAGCCGGGGCGCGTCGGCCGGCGCTTCGGCGGGCTCGGCAGTGCCGAACAGCGGCCGCTCATAGACGCGCGCCAGCGCCGGCATCGTGCCGGCCCCGATCGGTGCGGGGACGGGCGCGGCCCTTGGCGCTTTGCCGGCCCCGCCGGGCAGCAGCAGCGCGATCGGCATCGCGACCGCCAGCACACAGGCTGCCGCGAGCAGAATTCCCTCGGGGCGCAGCTTCATTGCCATGCCGCGACCACCTCGCCGATCAGCCGGATGCCACCGCCCTCGGGGATCGGCTCGATCCGCCAGTTGCGCATCCGCATCAGGGGCCTGCCCCGCTCCAGCGCATCGGCAAGCGCGATCACTGCCTTCTCCGCGCCCGACACGCGGATGCGCAGCGCAGCCACGCCGGCAGGCGCCTGGGCAACGCTCGCCTCCTCCACCAGCACGCCGCCCGACCGGGCAAGCGCACGGACCCGCGAAAGGATCGCTCCCTGCCCCGCCGCCACGTCTGCGGCGTGCAGGCCCAGCCCTGGCGCCAGCAAGGGCGGCGGCGATGCCGGCCGGGCCGCGAGCGCGGCGAGACGGGCACGCTCAGCGCGCGCCGCGGCGAAATCGCCAAGCGCGCTGCCGGTGGCCGGTGCGAGGAGCAGCGCCACGCCGAGGCCGGCGATGCCGCCGATCGCCATCGGGGGCAGGCGCCATCTCATTGCGCGTCCTCGCGCATCGAAACGATCATCGCCGCGTCGGTGCGCCGCTGGCTGGTGTTGCGCATGCCGGCGAATTCGGGCGCGCGGCGGATCGCGGCGCGCAGCGTATCGGGATCGGAACCGGCGACGTCGAGTTCCAGCCCGCCATCGCGGGTACGCTCGACTCGTGTGAGCCTGGCATCGGCGGGAAGCACGCCGGCCAGCACCTCGAGCACCGGCCCCGGCGCGGCGCGGCCGGCCGCATTGGCGAGCGCGGTGCGCGCAGCGCGCGCGGTGGCTTCCGCCCCGAGCCGCGGCGCAAGTTGCGCCTGCAACCGGACTGTCGCGTTTCTTTCATGTTGCGCGAGCAAGGTAGCGCCCGCCAGGGTGAGCAGCGGCCCGGCGGCAAGCAACCCGCCGAATGCCGCCGCGGCATGCCAGCCACGGGGCAGCGGCATTACGCCGAGCGCCGCGGCAAGCCGGTGCGACAGGCTCTGCGCCGGTGCGGACGGCGGTGTGGGATCGGGCTCGGCGGGGTCCATGTCGCGTGCCTGCCTAGACGCTGCCGCCCGCCCGCGCAAAGCGTCATGCGCCCACCCGCGCGAAGCGTCATGGATCGGAAACACAAAAGTCACACCCACGAAACCGCAATCGCATGCTGGCGTCATGTCACGCTTCCAAGGACCGGCCAACCGGGTCGCCAGTGACTCGGCTGCTTGGGGGTTTCCATGACCAATCTGACCGAGACGGGCTTCGGCTATACCGATGGTGACGTCGACACCAACATTCACAACAACGGCCCGACGCTGAACGACCTCGCGGCCCAGCGCTACTCGCGTCGCGCGACGCTTCAGCGCGGCGGTGCGGCGATCGTCGCGGCCACCATGGGCGGCTCGGTCCTCGCCGCCTGCGACAGCAAGATCACGGACACCGGCGCGGGCCCGACCGTGAACGCGGGCGCCGATGCGGCGACCACTTCGGGCCGGGTCGTCACCCTCACCGGCACCGCGACGGGCGGCAACGGCCTCACCACCGCCTGGAGCCAGATCAGCGGCCCGACCGTGACGCTGAACAGCGCCGCGAGCAACACCGCCAACTTCATCGCGCCGAGCGTGAGCGCCGCCACCCCGCTGGTGTTCCAGTTCGCCGCCGCCGACGCGGCCGGCAAGCCGACGACCGCGCGCACCACGATCACCGTGAGCCCGGCCGCGCTCGGCTTCGCCGCCGTCGCGAAGAACAAGAACGACGTCGTCACCGTTCCGGCCGGCTACACCGTGCAGATCGGCGCCCGCCTGGGCGATCCGATCGTGGGCGGCGCCGCGACCTACAAGAATGACGGCACCGACACCGGCTATGCGAACCGCATCGGCGACCATGGCGACGCGCTGTTCTGGTTCGGCCTGGGCACTGGGAGCGCCCGCGACGACACCAGCTCGACCCGCGGCCTGATCGTGCAGAACCACGAGAACATCAACCAGCAATATCTCCATCCGAACGGCCCGACCTCCACCGGCGGCGTCCGCCCCGAGGCGGAGGCGATCAAGGAGATCGAGTGCCACGGCGTCTCGGTCGTCGAATATTCGCAGGCCGCCAACGGCACCTGGTCGTTCTCTGCCACTTCGACACTCAACCGCCGCGTCACGCCGAACACCCCGATGGTGTTCAACGGCCCGGTCAAGGGTTCGGACCTGCTCAAGACCCCCTATTCGCCGACCGGCGTGGCGGGCCGCGGCACGATCAACAACTGCGCCAATGGCTACACGCCCTGGGCGACGCTGCTGACCTGCGAAGAGAATTGGGCCGGCTATTTCCGCCGTTCGGGCGACAATGCAGCCCGCACCGCCAAGGAAGTCACTTCGCTCAGCCGCTATGGCGTGACGAGCGGCTCGGGCAGCTATGGCTGGTCGACGGTGACCGCCGCCGACACGGCGAACACCACCTTCCGCCGCTGGGACGCCCGCGCGACCGCGGCGGATGCGCTGAGCGACTATCGCAACGAGCCGAACCAGTTCGGCTGGGTGGTCGAGATCGATCCGTACAATCCGTCGGCCGCGCCGCGCAAGCGCACCGCGCTGGGCCGCATGGGCCATGAAGGTTGCTGGCCGGGCGCGTTCGTCGCCGGCCGCAAGCCGGCATGGTACATGGGCGACGACGCGCGCCGCGAGTATCTGTACAAGTTCGTCTCCAGCACGGCCTGGACGGCCGCGGATGCGAACGCGACCGATCGCCTGGCGATCGGCGACAAGTATCTCGATGCCGGCACGCTCTATGTCGCCAAGTTCAACGCGGACGGCACCGGCACCTGGCTGCCGCTGGTGTTCGGCCAGAACGGCATCGACGCGTCGAGCACCGTCTATCCGTTCGCGAACCAGGCGGACGTGCTGGTCAACACCCGCCTCGCCGCGGACGTGGCCGGCGCCACGCCGATGGACCGCCCGGAATGGACTGCGGTGAACCCGGTGACCGGCGAAGTCTATCTGACGCTGACCAACAACAACGCCGCCAACCGCCCGCTCAACGGCACCGACGCCGCCAATCCGCGCCACTATAACGACCCCTATGGCGCGGCGCAGACGGCGCAATATGGCAACCCCAACGGCCACATCATCCGCCTGAAGGAAGCCAACACCGAAGCCACGACCTTCACCTGGGACATCTATGCCTTCGGCGCGGGCGCGGACCTCAATGCGACCAACATCAACCTGTCGGGCCTGACGGCGGACAACGACTTCTCGAGCCCGGACGGCCTGTGGTTCGGCCGCGCGAGCAACGCCTCGGGCATGGTGAAGCCGCTGATGTGGATCCAGACCGACGACGGCGCCTATACCGACGTCACCAACTGCATGATGCTGGCGGCCCAGCCGGGCACCGTGGGCGACGGCGGCGCACGCACGATCACCAATACGGGATCGGGCGGCGCCACGGCGACCCAGGCGACCCGCGTCGGCGCGGCGCCGGGCGCGAACCTGAAGCGCTTCCTGGTCGGCCCGGTCGAGTGCGAGATCACCGGCGTGGACACGACGCCGGACGGCCGCACCATGTTCGTCGGCATCCAGCACCCCGGCGAGAATGGCGCGCCCGCGACGCCGTCGAGCCATTGGCCGGACAGCCAGGCGACCGGCACCGCCGGTGCCACGGTCCGTCCGCGTTCGGCGATCGTGATCATCACCAAGAATGACGGCGGCCTGGTAGGCCTCTGATCATCCCGGATCGGTGAAACGGAGAGGGAGGTTCCCGCGAGGGGCCTCCCTTTTCGCTGCCGGCCCGGCGCGCGCTATCCGCGCGCCGCCGAATCCGCTGCGCCTGAAAGGATCCGGTCGCAGAGCGGCACCAACAGCGCGCACACCGCCGCACCGTCACGCTGTTCGCCGCGCAGGCTGGAGAAGGTCGCAAAGCTGGTGAGCGTGAACAACAGGTCGACCAAATCCACCTTCGCCTGACCCATCGCCACACCCTGACGATCGACCAGGACCCCCAGCAACGCACGCCTTCGCGCGTTGCGGGCGGCCAGGGCAGCGCCCAGTTCGGCATCCATCGCCGCTGCGGCGAAGATGCCGCCAAGCCCGTCATGCGCCATCCAGAAATCGCAGAAGATGCGGACCACCCGGGCAAGCGCCGCGCGCGGTTCCGGCATCGCCATCGCATCGGCCAGGCTGGCCAGATTGCCGCGCTCGGCAACCGCATCGAACGCGGCTTCGAGCAGCCCGTTGCGCGAGCCGAACTGGTTATAGACCGTCAGCCGGGTGACCCCCGCCGCCTTCGCCACGGCGTCGAGCGACAGCAGGTGCCCGCCAGGCTCGCGCAGGATGGCCAGCGCGGCCGCCACCAGGCGCGCGCGGGTCTCCGCCGCCTTCGCGTCGCGTTTCTCGGTCGCATAGGGCCTTGACGATTTGCCGGGAATATTCACTATACATCCTGTATATCGAATCTGAGTTGAGCCCCTGGTCCGGAGCTTCGTACATGCAAATCTTGCTGATCCTCGCCATCGCTGTCCATGTCCTGTCGTCGATCTTCTGGGCAGGATCGACGTTCGTCCTCGCCAGGAACGGCGGCCAGGGCGCCACCGGCCTGATCCGCCCGCAAACGGGTGCCGCGAGCGCCGCGATCCTGTCGGGGCTGCTGCTCTGGTATCTGCTCCATCGGGGAAGCTTCCAGCTGGTCGAACAGGTCCTCGCAACGGGCGCGGCCGCTGCGATCCTCGCCTTTTGCATTCAGCTCGCCCTGGTCCGGCCGGCATTGCGATCCGGAGAGGCGCCGCGGCGCGTCGCCGGCGGCTATCGCGCGTCCGCCGTGCTGCTCGCCGTCACCGTCATCTGCATGGCCGTGTCCCGTTACGTCTGAAGGAAGCCGAAATGCCCGACATTCCCCTTTTCCCCGACCTTGCCGGCAAGACCGCGCTGATCACCGGCGGCTCCGGCGGGATCGGCGCCGAGACGGCGCGCTGGCTTGCGCACAACGGCGCCCAGGTGACGATCGCGGGGCGCGACCAGGCGCGGCTCGACAGCGTTCAGGCTTCGCTCGCCGCCATTTCGCCGGGGCATGCGGCGATCGCACTCGATTGCACCAGTGCCGACCAGCTCGAGGCGGCACGCGCCGCGCTGATCGCGCGACAAGGCGGCCTCGACATCCTGGTCGCATTCGCCGGCGGCGGCACGAGCCGGCCCGCGCCGATCGAGCAGGTGACCGAGAGCGACTGGCGGTCGAGCCTGGACCATAATGTCACCGCGACTTTCCTGACATTGCGGACCTTCGCGCCGGACCTGCGGAAGAGCGGACGCGGTGCCGCAGTGACCATGGCGTCCACTGCCGGCCGGGCTCCGTCCGCGGCGCCGCTCGGCTATGGCGTCGCGAAGGCGGGGATCATCCTGCTCACCCGGCAACTCGCCCAGGATCTGGGCCCCGATGGCGTGCGGGTGAACTGCATCTCCCCATCGGCGGTGCTGACCGATCGCACGGCGGAGCGGATGCCGCCCGCCGTGCGCCAGGAAATCGCCGATGCCCATCCGCTGCGACGGCTCGGCACGCCGGCCGATGTCGCCGCGGCGACGCTGTTCCTGGCGTCGGAAAGCGCCGGCTGGCTGACCGGCGCGACGCTCGACATCGCCGGCGGCCGGCTGATGCACTGATCGCCGGTTCCTCGCACCGAAAGGCATTTGCGACATGGGTTTCGAACTCAATCACGCCATCGTCCGCTGCACCGACAAGGCCGGGGCCGCGCAATTCTTCGCCGACCTGATCGGCGCCGCGCCCGCATATGCTTCGGGACCATTCGCCGCCGTACGGGTCAACGACCGCTTGACGCTCGACTTCTATGACGAGGGCGCCTTCGCGTTCGGCCATTTCGCCTTCATGGTCGAGGATCCGGACCTCGACGCGATTCTGGAACGCGTCATGGCACATAACCTGCCGTTCGGGTCCGGGCCTTTCTCCCGCGACCGGAGGATCAACCGCCACAATCGCGGACGCGGCGTCTATGTCTGGGACGGCGACGGCAACAGCTATGAATTCTTCACCACCGACCCGCTGGGCTGAGGCGGGTTGCATTTGAGCCAGAACAGGCAGCTACTGGAGCACGGAGAAGGCCATCCCTGGGGAGGAACAGATGCTTGGCTTGTTCGCTGGAATGCTTGTCGCAGCCGCCGCAGGGGAGGATCCGCAGACAGTCCAGGCCAGTTCGCATCCCATCCTGCAGGAAGGCGTGCTCGACGGCTGCGAACTGCTGTTCCAGGCTCCCTTCAAGGACCATGTCTATCGCAATGGCGGCGCCGCGATCGCTACCGGCGCGGTGATCATGCTGGGCTTCACCAACCCGCAAAGGGATCCGATCGTGGCGATCAAGCTCCTGGTCACCGACCTGAGCGGCACGGCCCCCGATTGGGAGAGACGCAACGCCAGGCCCTATTCGGTATGGCTGATGACCGACGCCATGCACACGAACCGCGAAAGCCTGCTGAAGGCCGACACGGCGGACAATGGTGGCATCATTTCCGCATTCCGGTTCGACAAGGATTTCGTCGCCGCCTTTGACAGCCTCATCAAGACGGACAAGCTGACCCTCACCTTCAACCGCAAGCAGGGTGGCGCCGATGTGGAGGTTCCGGTGACCTTCCCGGTGGACAAGCTGGGCCGGTCGGCGGCCTATGCGTTCGGGGAGTGCACGCTTACCGGGGGCAGGGAATGGCAGAAGCGGCGCGCGCCCTAGGCGCTGCCCTGTCCGGTGCGCCCCGGCTGCGGTGCCGCCTCGCCCTCACCGATCCGTGCGGCTGATGATCTTCGCCACGCCGTTCTTCGGAATGCCGATCATGTAGTTGATCCCGCCCTTGCAGGTGACGCGCCAGGTCGGCACGCCGTCCTGATCGGCGATGCGGGTCGCGCTGTCGACATGCTCGCAGGGCAAGGGCGCATCCTGGAGCGCGCGGATGAAGGTGGCCCCGCGCTGGGCGTCGTTCTGGGCCAGCACCGCGGCGCTGTAGTTGGTCTCGGCCGCATTGCCGGCCACGGCCTCGTCCGCGGCATTGAGCGGTTCGGCATTCACGGCCTCATTGGCGGTGAGATTGACGCTGCTCGAGCCGCCTCCGCAACCGGCAAGCGCAAGAGCGGCGAGCATCGGCACGATAATCCGCATCGCGGTTCCTCCCAGAAAAAGCGGTCCCGCAATCAATGCGGGACCGTAACCAAGGTTCCTAGCGCTGATATGCCTTGGGCAGCGCGCCGTCCTTCGGATCGAGATAGCGCTGGCGCAGGCGCGTCCAGCGGTTCTCGAGCGGCTGCTCGACGCCGTCGATGAACACGTTCACCGCCGAGGTGCCGATCTCGAGCGGATCGCCGTCCCAGATCACCACGTCGCCGCGGCGGCCGGGCTTGAGCGAACCGAATTCGCCGCCCAGGCCAAGCGCCTCGGCCGGCCGGGAGCTGATCGCCGCAAAGGCCGCCCCCCAATCGAGACCGGTGGCGCCCGGCACCTTGGTCAGCGCGACGAGGTTGCCGGCATATTGCTTCTCCCAGCGCGCCTGCCGGGCCTCGTCCTGGTTGATCGTGCCGATCGCCACGACCACGCCCGCCGCCGCCATGCGGCCGATGTTCGACTGGCTCGCGGCGAGCTGCTCGAAGCTTTCGGGCAGATCGTTGAGTGCGGTGGCGATCACCGGAACGCCGGCTGCCGCGATCTGCGGCGCGACGGTCCAGCCCTCGGTCGCGCCGACGAATACCAGCTTGAGCCCCGGCATTTCCTTGCGGAGCTGGAGGAGCACCAGCATGTCGGACGCGCGCTCGACATGGACGAGCAGCGGCATGCGGCCCTGCACCACCGGCACCAGCGCCTCGGCATCGGCGCGGGTGAGGAAGGCATCCTTGCCGCGATCGACATAACTGCCGGGCGCACGGATATAGTCGCGCACTTCGAACAGCACGTTCCGGAGCGCGGCATAGGCGGCCGGCCGGCTGCCGCCCGCGGCACGCGCGCCGCTCTCGCCCCATTCCATGAACTGGAAGGCGCGCGGCTTGCTCACCGCGTCCATGTCCGCCCCCAGATCGATGATCGCGCCCTGGCCCGCGAAGATCGAGCCGGAATTGTCGGGCGCGACCACGGCGCGGGTGATGCCCTCGGCCCGGTTGATCGCGATCGGGCTCGACTTGGGGTTCACCGCCGGAGCCACGTCGATCGCGGCGTGGAAGCCGACATTGCCGGGACCGGTGTCGTTCGTCTGCTCGACGCCGTCGACCTCGACGATGCCCAGGCGGGTGAAGCCGGCGAAGATGCCGGGCGAGACCCATTTGCCGCCCGCATCGATCACCCGGATGCCGGCGGGCACGGCCACGCCCGGGCCGGCGGCGACGACCCTGCCGTCGCGGATCACGACGGTGCCGCCCTCGACCGGCTGGCCGCCATCGCCGACCACGAGCCTGGCGTTGGTGATCGCCACGGTCTGGGCCGCGGCGGGAGCGGCGAGGAAAGCCATCGGGGCGAGCGCCGCGGTGGCGGCGAGAAGGAGCTTCCTGGTCATCACTTCACATCCCCCTCGCCCGGCTGGCCGAGCTCGAAATCGGAAACCGGCCGGCGCTTCGGATCCTTGGCGTCGTACAGCAGCGCGCCGTCGACCCAGACCATCTCGGGCCGGGTATAGACGCTGAACGGATTGCCGTTCCACAGCACCACGTCCGCCATCTTGCCGGGCTTGAGGCTGCCGGTCTTGTCGGCGATGCCCAGCGCCTTGGCCGGGTTGATCGCCAGCCAGGTCCAGGCATGTTCCTCGCTGATGCGCATCCCCGCCTTGATCCCCGAGGCGCGCGCCTTGGCGACTTCCTGGTTGAGCCGCTGGATGCCGTTGGCGTCGTCCGAATGGATCATCGCGCAGGCGCCTTCCTTGTCGAGGATGGCAAGGTTCTCCGGCACCGCGTCATAGGCTTCCATCTTGAAGCCGTACCAATCGGCCCAGACTGCGGCGCAGGTGTTGTTGGCCTTGAGCAGGTCGGCGATCTTGTACGCCTCGACCGCGTGGTGGAAGGCCGAGACGTGGTAGCCGAACTCCTTGGCCATATCCATGACGATGGCCATCTCGTCGGCACGGTAGCAATGGTTCTGGACGAGGATCTCGCCCTCCAGCACGCCGCGCAGCGTGTCCATGGCCAGGTCGCGAGACGGCGCTTCACCGCCCTTGTCCTCATATTTGTCCCAGCGGCGCTTATATTCCACCGCGCGCGCCCAGGTCTGCCGGTCGACCGCGACATTGCCCATCCGGGTGGAGGGCATGCGGCCCTTCGAGCCATAGACGCGCTTGGGGTTCTCGCCACAGGCCATCTTCAGGCCATAGGGCGCGCCGGGGAACTTCATGCCCTGCATGGTGCGGGCATAGACGTTCTTCACCACTACCGAGCGGCCGCCCATCAGATTGGCCGAGCCGGGGAGGATCTGCAGCGTGGTGACGCCCCCGTTCGCAAGGGCGCGGCCGAAGCCGGGATCCTGCGGCCAGACGCTGTGCTCGGCCCAGACCTCGGCGGTGACCGGGCCGGTCATCTCGTTGCCGTCCGAATTGGCCTGCACGCCGGGCGAGGGATAGTCGCCCAGATGGCTGTGGATGTCGATCACGCCGGGCGTGACATATTTGCCCTGCCCGTCGATCACCGTCGCGCCGGCGGCGTCGAGATTCTGGCCGACCGCGACGATCTTGCCGTCGCGGAACAGCACCTGCCCGCGATCGATCCGCCCGCCCTCGCCATCGAGCACGGTGACGTTGGTCAGCAGCGTGGGCGCGCCGGGATAGGCGTGATAGGTCGAGGGGAAGGGATCGTGGCTATAGCCCTTGCCCTTGCCGGGACCGCTCGCCGCCGGGGCGGGATCGGATGCGGCGCTATGCGCCCGGGTGCCGCCGGAATCGCAGGCCGCGAGCCCCGCCAGCGCACCAAAGATGATTAACGTCCGGATCAAGCGAATCCTCCCCCTTGCGTAATGATCGAGTGATCGCGCAGGTGCTATCCAGTTGGCAAGCCGTCCTTCCTCGCAAAGAAACTGAACCACTCTGGACTATCCCCATTTTCTCTTGGGCTTGATTGGTGTTATTGACAGTTCCCGGAAGGGGAAGGTGCATCGTTGCGCTCCGCAATTGACCCCACCGAGCCATCATGGGTGGCAGCACCCGTGAATCGACGAGTCGCGCTTGCGCTCGCCTTTTTCGGGCTGGCCTGCAGCCTGGCGGCTTTCGCGGGCTGGCTCCTCCACTTTCCGGCCCTGCGCGGGTTCGGCCTGAACGATTTCCCGATCTGGCCCTGGACCGCGATCGGCTATATCGGCCTGTCGCTCGGCTTCCTGGCTTCCTTTCTGGGCCGGCGGCGGCTGGCAATCAACTTCCTGGCGGTCCCGCTCACGATCGCGCTCGTCGCGCTGTTCGAGCGCTGGACCGAGATCGACCTCGGCGTCGACCGGCTGCTCTTCCCGGGCCAGCTCGACGAATTCAGCTTCAGCTTCCCAGGGCGGGTGGGCATCAATCCGGCCGCGGTGTTCCTCGTGCTCGGCCTCGCCGGACTGGGACAATGCGTGCACGACCTGGTGGCGAAGGAGATGCGCAGCCTGGTCGCGATGATCGCGCTGGGGCTTGCCGCGGCGGCGGCGATCATCATCCTGTTCTCGCGCGCCGGCACCGGCCCGGCCCTGCCGCTGCTCACGACCTCGCTGCCTGCCGCGATCGTCTCGATCTCGCTGGCGCTGGCCGCGATCACCTGGAACAGCGGCTTCGGCTGGATGCGCGACCTGGCGCGCGATCCCGACAATCGCCGCATGCTGCAGATCCTGCTGCCCGCCGCGCTCATCCTGCCCGTGCTGCCCGCGATGCTGGAACTGGTGCTCGCGCGGCGGATGGTGTTCACCGCCGCCCCGGGCCAGCTCCTCGCGATGCTCGGCAACGTGCTGATCGTCGGCACGATCGCCTATTGGGCCGTCACGCGCGTCGCACGCGAGCAATCGGTGCAGGTGGAACTGAGCGAAGCCATCGACGTCACCACCATGGCGCTCACTTCGCCCGACGGGCGGATCGTCCACTGGTCGGAAGGCGCGGCAAGGCTGTTCGGATGGAGCGAGGAGGAAGCCCGCGGGCAGAACAAATATCTCCTGCTCCGCTCGCGCTGCGAGAGCGCCGAGACCACCCTGCCCCGCCGCCCGCAGGACGAGACCCAGGAACTGGTGGAGACGACGCGCGACGGGCGCGAGATCGCCATTCTCGAGCGGGTCCACCGTGTCGAGATCGCGGGTCGCGATCCGGTGATCATCCACAAGATGACCGACATCTCCGACCGCGCGCGCGCCGTGGCCGAACTGCGCGAGAGCGAGGAACGGCTGGCGATCGCCACCGCGACGCACGAAGTGGGCGTGTTCGAATGGGAAGTCGCCACGGGCCGGCTCGCCTGGGCGCCCGGCGCCGAAGAGCGGCTGGGGCTGGTTCCCGGCACCGTCACCAGCTTCGACAGCTGGCGCGACCAGATCGAGCCGGAGGACGCCGAACGCGTGATGGAGACGATCGAGGCGGCCGTCGCCGATCGCGCGCCGCGCTTCAGCTTCCGCTATCGCTTCAAGAAGAGCAACGGATCGGTGCGCGCGGTGGAAGGGTCGTCGCGCGCCTTCTACGATGCCGAGGGCAACCTGGTGCGCACCATCGGCGCCATGCTCGACATCACCGAGCGCGAGGAGCGCGAGGCGGCGCTGCGCCGCCGCGAAGCGCAGTTGCGCTCGATCATCGAGACCGTGCCCGAGGCGATGCTGGCGGTGGACGAGGAAGGCACGATCCGCGTGTTCAGCACTGCCGCGGAAGCCCTGTGGGATTATCGCGCCCATGAGGTGCTGGGCCATAATATCGCGATGCTCACGCCCTATCCCCGCGACGAGGAGCCGGAATCGGAGACGCGGCTGGGCGCCTTTCTCAAGGCGGGCAAGCCGCTGGAACAGGGCCAGACGATCGCCGCCGCCGGCCTGACCCGCGGCGGCAATCGCTTCCCGATGGAGATCCGCGGCGGCGTCGCCCAGATCGACGGGCACCTGCTCTACACGCTCTTCGCCCGCAACCTGAGCGAGCAGTTCGCCGCCGAGGAACGGCTGAGCGAACTCAATGCCGAGCTCGCCCATGTCGGCCGCCAATCGGCGATGAGCGAGCTCGCCGCCGACATGGCGCACGAGCTCAACCAGCCGCTCGCCGCCACTTCCAACTTCCTCGCCGCGGCGCGGATGCTCCTCGACAAGGGCGAGGAATTCGAACGGGTCGGCGAATTGCTGCGCATGGCCAATGAACAGACGCTGCGTGCGGGAGAGATCATCCGCCGCCTGCGCAGCTTTACCATGCGCGGCGAAGTGGATCTGCGCATCATGCCGCTGGGGCCGACAATTCGTGACGCAGCCGATCTGGTCCTCATTGGAACCAGCCAGTTCAACATCCGGCTGACCTACGATCTGGACCCCGAAATACCCTGTGTCTTCGCGGATCGCGTACAAGTGCAACAAGTTGTTGTTAATCTCTTGCGCAATTCCATAGACGTTCTTCGCCAACAAGGGGCCAACGATCGCCGGATCGTCGTACGCTCGCGCAAGTCCACCAAAGATATGATTGCAATAGAAATCGCCGATAGTGGGCCAGGCATACCGGAACCAATGCTCGACCAACTCTTTTCCCGTTTCACGACAACGAAGAAAGAAGGCGCAGGAATGGGTATTGGACTTTCCATCAGCAAGCGTATCATTGAGGCCCATGGTGGGGTTCTGAGTGCCGAAAATCGGCCCGAAGGGGGTGCGGTTTTCCGCTTCACGCTACCCACGACGGAACAGGGTGGAGAGTAGATGACAAAAACGGTCTATATCGTGGACGACGACGATGCCGTCCGGGCCTCTTTGCACAGCCTCCTTTCGCTTCGCTCCGATCTGGTGATCCGGGCCTTCCGTTCGGGTGACGTTTTCCTGGAATCGCTGCCGGATCTCGATCCGGGCGTCCTGCTGCTCGATTTCCACATGCCGGGGTCGACCGGGCTCGACGTGCTCAACGCAGTGACGAGCGATCCGCGCTTCGTGGCGATCATCCTCACCGGCCAGGGCAATGTCGGGCTGGCGGTGCAGGCGATGAAGGCCGGCGCGCTCGATTTCATCGAAAAGCCCTATGAGGCCGAGTTCCTGATGACCGCGATCGACCTTGCCTTCTCGCGGCTCGAGGAGGGCAGCGAGGCGGCGACGCGAGTCAATGCCGCGGAATCCAAGATCGGCAAGCTCTCGCCGCGCGAGAAGGACGTGCTCAAGGGGCTGATCGAGGGACGATCGAACAAGATCATCGCCTATGAGCTCGACATCAGCCCGCGCACGGTGGAGATCTATCGCGCGAACCTGATGGAGAAGCTGGAAGTGCGGAGCCTTTCCGAAGCGCTGCGCATCGCCTTTGCCGCCGGGATGTTCCCCAAGAGCTAGGGACCGCGCTCAGCGCTCGGGATAGCCCCAGCCGGGCAGCATCGCTTCGATCACGCTGGCGGGATCCTCGCGCGGGATGCGCGGCGGATATGCCGCATCCGCTGCCGCACCCCCAATCACCGCAATGGCGCGCCAGCGCGGATCGGCGCGCAACGCGGCCTCGCCGCCGGGACGCGTGGCAAGCGCAGCCTCGTCGATGATCAGGACCGGGCTCCGGGCCAGCCAGCGCGCGACACGCGGATCCTCCAGATTGTCGATGGTGACGAGATCGGCGCCGGCCATCGACAGGCGGGCGATCAGCGTACTGCGGAGGCCCATTTCATGCGCGACAAGCACCACCAGTGGGAACCTCGGGCTCACTCGGCCCTCCTGCAACTTGCGACCCGGACTTACCGCCCGCGGGTGATCGGATGTATGCGCGACCCTGCAGGTCCTGCCATCCGTGGCTTCTACCTAAATGTCGGACCGCAAAGGCGGATCAGAACGAAAAGGTGAGATCGGCGTGCGCGAACCGGGTGTCGCCGGTGCGCGGCGCATTGGGTGCGTCGTGCAGGAAACGCCCCTTGGCGAGCCAGGCGGCGCCAACTTCCAGGCGCAGTTCCCGCGGCACGAGCCAACGGCGCCCGCGCAGCTCGAACTGGGTGCCGCCGAAGCGGCCCGCGCGGCCCGTGCGATCGGTCACCCCGGTCGCGGAGAAGCTGTCGATGGCAGAAGCGAGCCAGGCGCCGCGCACCGATGCCATCAGGTCGAGCCGCTGCGAGGGCCGCGCCTCGAAGCGGATGCCCGGCGACACGATATTCGCCCGGCCCAGCGCACCATAAAGCGAGAGCGGGCCGAAATCGGCGCGGCGCGCACCGTAGAGCGTGTCGAAACGGGTGAACGTATCGGGGTTGGCCGTCTCGCCGCTGGCATAGTCGAACAGCGCGGCCATGCGCGGCGCCCAGCTGCCGCCGAAGGTCCAGCCCATCTCGGCATGCACGAAGCCGGCGCGGACGCGAAGATCGCGCAGGTCGGTCACCGCGGCGGTGGCGCGGGCCAGGCCGCGCTGGAGCGCGGTTTCCACTTCATAGTCCAGCGCATGCTGCGCCGGCGCCTGGCGCAGCCGCACGCCGAAAGTCACCAGGCGGCGGTTGCGCGTCGGATGCGTGGCACGATCATGCTCGATCAGGCGAAGGGCATAGGCTTCGAAGCCGGTCTTGCCGAACAACCTGGCGATCGCGGCGTTGCCGCCGAAGAACTCGATATTCTCGGTCGCCCGGTCGAGCTGGACCTTGTTGTCGTAAATGTCCTCCGGCGTGTCGGGCAGCGCAGTGAACGGACGCGTCCAGAACAGGAAGAGCTGGTTGCGCCTTGCGTCCTGCATCTCGAGCTTCGCACCGAGATAGGTGGGCACGCCGTTGGGGAAATCGGTGCGCCCCACCAGGCGGCTCGCACCGATGTCCATCGCGAACTTGCCCGCGGTGAGCTGCATGCCCTTGGCGGGCCGCCAGGCGAGATAGGCCTGGACCGGCTCGAGGTCGTTGATTTCGTTGGTGCGCACCGAGCTCCGGTCGCTCTCGCCATATCCACGCGCGTCGACCAGTTCGCCGCCCAGCGTGAAGCCGCCGATCTCGGCCTTCGCCGCCAGCACGGACCGGAACGAGAGGAAGCTGTCATGTTCCGGCGTGTTCGGCCGGAACTGCCCGGCGATCGTCTCGGCGCGGGCGCGCAGGCTGCCGTTCACGCTCAGCTTCACCCTGTCCTGCGCGAATGCCGGCGCGACGGCGAGCGGCAGGATCGCCGCACAGGCGACGGGGATGCGAACGGAACGGGTCAATGGGGCACTCCGGAGATGGCTACCCGGTCAATTATAGGATGATTTGCGGGCCTGGGCTGAGCCTCCCTGGAAACTGGGCCCCCGCCGGGCGAGCCCAGGGATAGCCCTATAATGATCCTAGTTTCCTGCGTGTCGGAACATCCCCTCAGCCGCGGCGCCTACAATGGAAACGCCGGTAGGCAATGGAGGATCGGGAATGTTCGGCACAATCAACAGCTGGCCCCTCGCGAAGAAGATGCCGGTGGCGTTTGCCTTGCCCGGCCCCCCGGTCCTCGGCCCGGGCTTCGGCGGCCACGTGTCGTCCTGACGCTCCCGCTCCCCATCGAATTTCAGTCGAGACGGGCTCTCGCCGGGAGCCTGTTTCCTCGCAGGAGAAGCATGAGATGCTTACGAAGTTGAAGATTCCTACGAAGATTCTGGCGCTCGTTGCCCTCATCGCCACTGTGGGGATGGGCGTCGCCCTGTTCGGATCGAACGCGCTCCTGCGCATCGACACGAGCTATTCGGAAGTGATCGAGAAGCAAATGCCCGCGGCGACCGAGCTGGCACGCGCCAATCGCCGCACATCGGACATCGCCTATGCCGGCTATCGCGCATTTGCCTATGACGGTTCCTCCAGGGCCGCACAGGAAGCCGGCAAGGCGGAGCAGGACAATTTCCAGGAGGCCAACAAGCTGCTGGACAATGCCGAGGCGCTCCAGCCCTCGCTGAAGCCGCAGCTCGACCAGTTCCGCGGCCAGATCGCCAGGGTGCATGCGCTCGCGTCGCAGGCAATCGCACTCGGCCAGCGCGACGACGATGCCGGCGCCAAGGCGAAGCTCGCCGAGATGGATCCGCTGATCATCGACCTGTCGGCCCAGATGGCGAAGTTCAACGACGACCAGCTCGCCAGCGGCAAGAACCGCTCGACCGAACTTACCGAGAACAGCTATTCCACCGTCTACACGATGCTGATCGTCAGCCTGGTCTCGATCCTGATCGCGATGGGCTTCAGCTTCTTCGTCTCGCGCGCGGGGATCACCCAGCCGCTCGCGCGCCTGCAGGACACGATGCGCGCGCTGGCCGGCGGCAACAACCGCGTCGACGTGCCGGGTACCGAGCGCGGCGACGAGCTGGGCGCGATGGCGAAGACCGTACTGGTCTTCCGCGACGCCGCCCAGGCCCAGGAAACCGCTGCTGCCGCCAAGGCCGTCGCGGATGCCGAGCAGAAGATGGTGGTCGACACGCTCGGCGCGAATCTCGGCGAAGTCGCCAAGGGCGACCTGACCGCGGAGATCGCCCGCGAGTTCCCGGCCGACTATGCCGAGCTGAAGATCAATTTCAACGAAGCCGTAACCAGCCTGCGCACCTTGATCGGTTCGGTGATGGAATCGGCCACGACGATCCATACCGGTTCGAGCGAGATCGCCCAGGCCTCGGAAGACCTGGCCCGCCGCACCGAAGCCAATGCCGCCAGTCTGGAAGAGACCACTGCCGCGGTCACGCAGATGGACGAGCGGCTGAAGATCATGGCCGCCTCGGCCGGCCGCACGGTGGAACGCGCCGACGGCGCGATCTCGACCGTGTCGGGCGGCCGCGCGATCGCCGACGAGGCGGTGCAGGCGATGACGCGGGTGAGCGAGAGCGCCAAGGGCATCGACAGCGTGATCGAAGGGCTCGACAAGATCGCCTTCCAGACGCGCGTGCTGGCGATGAACGCTGCCGTGGAGGCCGGGCGTGCCGGCGAGGCGGGGCGCGGCTTCGCGGTCGTCGCCGATCTCGTCTCGGCGCTGGCGATGCGGGCGGAGGAAGAGGCTGGCCGTGCCCGCGACCAGCTGACCGCTACCCAGACCGACATCGTCGCCGCGGTGGAGATGGTCGAGAAGGTCGACGGCGCGCTGGCCGATATCTCCAGCGATGTCGGCGAGGTCCACACGCTGCTCGCCGAGATGGCAACGGACAATGCCGCCCAGTCGACGGCGATCACCCAGATCAGCACGGCCATCGGATCGATGGACCAGGCCACCCAGCAGAATGCCGCGATGGTCGAGGAAACCTC
Organism: Sphingomonas sp. IBVSS2; assembly: GCF_002127225.1. Classification (GTDB taxonomy): domain Bacteria; phylum Pseudomonadota; class Alphaproteobacteria; order Sphingomonadales; family Sphingomonadaceae; genus Sphingomonas. The sequence goes on along the minus strand of NZ_NFUR01000004.1, from coordinate 60,875 downwards.
CGCCGCCGCACGCAACCTGAATATCGAGGTGAGCGCACTCTCGGAGCAGGCCGGCCGCTTCACCGTGGGCAACGCCGCCGCCGTGCGCCCGGCCATGCGCTCCGCTTCGACCCCGATGCCTGCCCGCCCGGCCAAGCCCGCCGCGAAAAGGGCCGCGACCTATGTTTCCCCGGTGAAGGCGCTGTCGCTCACCGAACCCACGCCGAACAGCGGCGGGAACCACGACTGGACGTCGTTCTGATGCCGCTGCTCCCCATCGAATTTTAGTCGAGACGGGCTCTCGTCGAGAGCCCGTTTCTTTTCAGGAGAAGCACCAAATGCTCGCAAAGTTGAAGATTCCAACCAAGATTCTGGCGCTCGTCGCCCTCGTCGCCATCGTGGGGATGGGCGTCGCCCTGTTCGGATCGAACGCGCTCAAGCGCATCGACCGGAATTATTCGGACCTGGTCGTGAACCACATGCCCGTGGCGACCGAGCTGGCACGCGCCAATCGCCGCGCATCGGACATCGCCTATGCCGGATATCGTGCGCTTTCCTATGACGGTTCCTCGAAGATCGCGCAGGAAGCCGGCAAGGTGGAAGAGAATAATTTCCTCACGGCCAACAAGCTGCTGGACAATGCCGAGGCGCTCCAGCCCTCGCTGAAGCCGCAGCTCGACCGGTTCCGCGGCCAGATCGCCAGGGTGCACGCGCTCGCGTCGCAGGCGATCGTGCTCGGCCAGCGCAACGACAATGAGAGCGCCAAGGCGAAGCTCGCCGAGATGGATCCGCTGATCATCGACCTGTCGGCCCAGATGGCGAAGTTCAACGACGATCTGGTCGCCAGCGGCAAGGCGCGATCGAGCGAGCTCGGCACGAGCAGCGACCACACTATCTACACGATGCTGATCGTCAGCCTGGTCTCGATCCTGATCGCGATGGGCTTCAGCTTCTTCGTCTCGCGCGCGGGGATCACCCAGCCGCTCGCCCGCCTGCAGGACACGATGCGCGCGCTGGCCGGCGGCAACAACCGCGTCGACGTGCCAGGTACCGAGCGCGGCGACGAGCTGGGCGCGATGGCAAAGACCGTGCTGGTATTCCGCGACGCCGCCCAGGCCCAGGAAACCGCTGCTGCCGCCAAGGCCGTCGCGGATGCCGAGCAGAAGATGGTGGTCGACACGCTCGGCGCGAATCTCGGCGAAGTCGCCAGGGGCGACCTGACCGCGGAGATCGCCCGCGAGTTCCCGGCCGACTATTCCGAACTGAAGACCAATTTCAACGCGGCGCTGACGAGCCTGCGGACGCTGATCGGCTCGGTGATGGAATCGACGTCGACGATCCATACCGGTTCGAGCGAGATCGCCCAGGCCTCGGAAGACCTGGCCCGCCGCACCGAAGCCAATGCCGCCAGTCTGGAGGAGACCTCCGCCGCAGTCGCGCAGATGGACGAGCGGCTGAAGACCATGGCCACTTCCGCCGGCCGCACGGTGGAACGCGCCGATGGTGCGATCTCGACGGTATCGGGCGGCCGCGCGATCGCCGACGAGGCGGTGCAGGCGATGACGCGGGTTAGCGAGAGCGCCAAGGGCATCGACAGCGTGATCGAGGGGCTCGACAAGATCGCCTTCCAGACGCGCGTGCTGGCGATGAACGCTGCCGTGGAGGCCGGGCGTGCCGGCGAGGCGGGGCGCGGCTTCGCGGTCGTCGCCGATCTCGTCTCGGCGCTGGCGATGCGGGCGGAAGAGGAAGCCGGCCGTGCCCGCGACCAGCTGACCGCTACCCAGACCGACATCGTCGCCGCGGTGGAGATGGTCGAGAAGGTCGACGGCGCGCTGGCCGATATCTCCAGCGATGTCGGCGAGGTCCACACGCTGCTCGCCGAGATGGCGACGGACAATGCCGCCCAGTCGACCGCCATCACCCAGATCAGCACGGCCATCGGATCAATGGACCAGGCGACCCAGCAGAATGCCGCGATGGTCGAGGAAACCTCCGCCGCCGCGCGCAACCTGAATATCGAAGTCGGCTCGCTTTCGGAGCAGGCCGGCCGCTTCACCGTGGGCAACGCCGCCGTCGTGCGCCCGGCCATGCGCCCGGCCCCGACGCCCGCCACCCGCGCGCCGAAACCGGCCTCGAAGAAGGCCTATGTCTCGCCGGTAAAGGCCCTGGCCACCGCCGGCGCGATCGAAGCCAATGGGGACTGGGCTTCGTTCTGAGGCCCGGCTCCGGATGCGCGAAGGGGGCGCCCCGGCTTCGGCCGGGGCGCCCTTTCCTTACGGCGCCCGCATCCCGAGGGCGCCGGCGCCGCTCATTCGAGCATGCGCTTCCCGATCGCCGCTACAAAGGCATCGAGATCGGTAGTTCCGGCATTGCTCAGCAGGATGACCGTCAGATCGCTGTCCAGGAACCGGTAGAGCTGGCTCTGCGTACCCATGATATGGCCCGGGCGCTTCGCGACGCGATGCGTCGTCCCGCCGGCCCTGGTGTCGTACACCCAGAGGCCGAGGCCGTAGCGGTCGAGCCCGGGTGCAGTCATCTGGTCGAGCATCGGCCGGCCGATCAGCCGGCCGTCGAACAGCGCATTGGAAAAGCGCAGCAGGTCACCCACGCTCGAATAGAGCGCCCCGGCGGCGTACCAGTTCTCGGGATAGACCGGCATGTCATGCTGCAGCGTCCGGCGATCGGCGCCGAGCGAATAGGCATTGGCCAGATTGGGAACGACGTCCTGGTGTCGCATCATGCCGCTGTGGCGCATCTGCAGCGGAAGCAGGATGCGCTCGCGCAGCACGGCATCGAACGGCTTCCCATAGGCCTGCTCGATGATCTTCCCGAGGATGATGTAGTCGGCGTTGTTATAGTCGAAGACCTTGCCCGGCGCGTTGACGAGCGGATCGCTGCAGAACAGCCGGAGCAGATCGTCGCTGCTGTAGGGCGTCTGATAGAGTGGCAGCCGGTCGTGCCGGACGGCGTCTTCGATCTGGGCCCGGATGGCCTGCCGTTCGTCCTCGATATTGGGGATGGCGTCGATGTTCCGCAGCCCGGATGTGTGGTTGAGAAGCTGGCGAACCGTCACCCTGGTTGCCGCTTCGCCACGATAATCGGGAAGATAGGTGCCGACCGTCCGGTCGAGGTCCAGCCGCCGCTGCTCCGCGAGCTGGAGAATGAGCGTCGAAGTGAAGAGCTTGGTGATCGAGGCGACCCAATAGACCGTGTGGCTCGCGTTCGGGACATTATGCTCGCGGTCGGCCAGGCCGAAGCTGCGCTCGAAGATCACCCGGCCACCCTTCTGCACCAGGATCGTGCCGCTGAAGCCGTGTTCCACGGCATAGCCGGCAATGAAATCCCCAGGCGATTGCCCGGCCGGAATCGACGAAGCCCGTTGCGCGGTGGCGGACGGAACGAGTGCAGCGGCCAGGCCGATCGCCATCACCAGCGAGGGAAGGAACAGGCGCACACGACCTCCTGCAATGTTTCCGGCGGCCCCTGCGCGATCATGGCAATATCTTTCGTCGCCACCAAGCGCATGGTTCGGCACTTGCGCCACGACATTGCGCGAACATTGCGCCCAGGTCCCTTCCCCCGCCTATGCCGGCAGCATGAAACGCAGCATCGCGGCGCTCGCCACGCCGATCAGGACAGTGGGCAGGAGCGGCAGCCTGGTGGCGGCGCACAGCGTCACGACGAGCGCGATCAGGTCCGCGGCCCGCCCGGCGGCGAAGGCCGGCGCGATCACCGATATGAGGACGCAACCGGGTGCGGCATCCATCACCGCCGTCATGCGCGGCGACAATATGCGGTCGCCGAGCAGCAGATAGCCGCCGATCCGGGTAGCATAGGTCACGATTGCCATCAGCAGGATGGCTCCCAGGGTGGCGGGATCGGGCATCATGGCCGTGCCCATGCGCAAGCGGCCAGGACGCCCGCAACCGCACCCGCCGGCACATACCAGGCACCGGGCACGAGCAGGTGAACGGCAACGGCGACGGCAAGGCTCGCCGCCCAGGGCATCGCGGCGCGCGCGCCCTTCCACATTCCCCGCAGCAGGACGAGGAACACGGCCGGGAATGCCATGTCGAAGCCATAGCGGGTGATGTCGCCCAGCACCGGACCGAGCAGCGCGCCCAACGCGGTAAAGACCACCCAGGTGGCGTAAAGCCCGATCGAGACGCCGAAATAATAGGCAAGGCTGAACGGTTGCGACCGGCCCGCCTCTGCCCCCAGCCTGGCATCCGCGAGCCCCATCGCCCAGCTTTCATCGCACATGAAGAACAGCGCGGGCAGCGCCTGCCGGCGGGACAGGTGGCGCAGATAGGGCGCGAACGCCGCCCCCATCAGCAGGTGACGGCAATTGACCAGCATCGTCACGCCGCCGATCAGGAGGAGGTGCGGCGGCGAAGTCCATAGCCCGATCGCGGCGAACTCGGATCCGCCGCCGAAGTTCAATCCCGTGAGGATCGGCACCTCGAGGGCGCTGAGGCCCTTCGCCGATGCCTGCGCGCCCAGCACGAGCGCGAACGGCACGAATCCGATCATCACGGGCAACGATGCCCGCAAGCCCCGCGCCAGTTCGGCGCGGCTTCCTGGTACTGGTGCCGGCACTGACCTGCCCTGCGTCATTCCCGTCATGGTCCCTCTTCGGATTGCGGAACTGTTTGCAGGCAGTTCTATATGCCGCATCGAAGCGCATTAGGTTGCGAACTTTCGCAGTGCTCGGCCATATATCAGCATATATGATTACATATCCCCGCATATATGGCATATTCCGCCAATGAAGCTCGATCGTATCGACCGCCGCATCCTGATGGCCTTGCAACGTAACGGGCGCCTGACGAACGTGGAGCTGGCGCAGGAAGTCGGGCTGTCGCCATCGCCCTGTCTGCGGCGGGTACGGCTGCTGGAGGAATCCGGCATCATCGAACGCTATGTCGCGTTGCTCGACGCGGAGCGGATCGGCTTTGGCATGTCCCTGTTCGTCCGGGTCTGGCTCAAGAGCCAGGACGAGGATACGGTCCAGCACTTCATCGCCGGCATCCGGCCGCTCGGCGAAGTCGTCGAATGCCACCTGATGGCCGGCGACTGCGATTTTCTGCTCCGCGTGGTCGCCGCGGACCTGACGGCCTTTCGGCGATTTCAGGCCGAAAAGCTGGCGCGCATCCCCTGCGTGCTAAGCCTGAAGACCGACATTCCGATGCAGAAGGTGAAGCTGACTTCCGAACTGCCGCTGTCGATGGACTAGCCTCGCGGATCGGAGCAGGCCCAGCCATGTCGCGCGCGACGGAAAGGGGCGCCGCGGCTCTCGCCGGACGCCCTTTTCCGTCGATGCCGGGGAAGGATCAGGCGGCGGCGCGTTGCGGGCCGCGCAGCCCGTCCATGATCATGCGGTTCACTTCGATCAATTCGCGGATCCGCTCGCGGCCGGCGACCACGTCGCTGGTGAAACGGTCCACCCACAGGGCCAGGGAGATGATCTGCGCCCGCAGCTCATGCGGCAGGCCATTGCCCGCGATACCGCAATCGGTGGAAAAGGCATCCCACATCTGGCGGTTGCGATGCAGCGGCGGCATCAGCAGCGCGCCCTTCAGCCCGCGCTCTTCCGCATCCATCATCTCGCCGGTGATCTCGCCCAACAGCCTGAGCTCTGCCGAGCGCGGCGTTTCAGCCCGGGTACGGGCAGCCTGATAGGCACTAAGGGTCATGCTCGCTCCATTTGCTTGACCCTTCATTCTAGGACGATCGCGACCGTTCCGGGTGCGGACATCCTATAAGATTAGTGCGCCCTGTCGAATTGCGGGCGCGCATCCGGGGAAAATCATTGGCCAACGCAATCCTTCCGCACGCGCTGCCGTCGGCACTGGACGCATATCCGGGGGTGACCCTGCTCTCGCTGGACTGTTTCGACACGCTGTTGTGGCGCGACGTGCACGCCCCGCGCGACCTGTTCGGCGCGCTCGGCGAAGCCAACCTCCTCCAGCGCGGCTGGGCCGAGCAGACCGCGCGGGAGACCGCCGCGGTCCGCCACCGTCGCAACGAAGTCCATATCGACGAAATCTATGCCGAGCTGATGCCCAATGCGAGCGCCGCCGAGCGCGCCGCCGCGGTGCAGGACGAGCTCGAGGCCGAGGCGCGCCACTGTTTCGCCTTCCGGCCCACGGTGGAGCTGATGCGCGCAGCCAGGGCCAAAGGCATCGAGACGATCATCGTATCCGACACCTATCTCGACGAGCAGCAGTTGCGCGGCCTGATCGCCGCCGCGGCGGGCGCGGAAGTCGCCGGACTGATCGGCCGCATCTTCTGCTCGTCGCACTACGGCAAGGCCAAGAGCGAAGGCCTGTACGAGCCGGTGCTCAAGGCACTCGGGATCGCGCCCGACAGGATCCTGCACATCGGCGACAACAGGAAAGCCGATGTCGACGGCGTCGCGCCGTTCGGCGTGAACACGCTGCACCTGAAGCAGTTCACCGACGGCAGCGAGCAGCGCATCCGCCTGGAGAGCGCGATCAGCAACCTCTTCCACGCGACCGAGACCGGCGTGGCGATCACCCACCAGCCGCACCGCGCGACGATCGCCGCGATCGAACCGCAGCTGGGCGACGCCGCCGAAGTGCTCGGCTTCACTACGCTGGGGCCCGTGCTGAACGGGTTCGACCGCTGGCTGGACGACGAGGCTGCCGCGCTGCGGGCGAAACATGGCGGCACCGTGCATGCCGTGTTCCTGATGCGCGACGGCTATCTGCCCCAGCGCGTCCACCAGGCGCGTGGCGGCAACGGCCATGCGGTGGAGATCAGCCGCTTCACCGCAACCGCCGCCTCGCTGGCCACCGCCAAAGCAGTCGAGCGCTATCTCGAACGCGAGATCTTCCGCGACCTGAACCCGGTGGCCAGGCAGCTGCTGCTGCCCGCGCCCGAAGCGGCCAAGCTGGTCAAGGACCATGGCCGTCCCGCTGCCTTTCTGAAGGCGATCCAGGAGCCGCAGCGCATGCGCCGCATCACCAAGGCGTCGCGCGCCTTTGCCGACCGGCTGATCGCGCATGTCCGCAAGGCCGTGAACCCGGCCAAGGGCGACACGCTGATGCTGGTCGACCTCGGCTATAACGGCTCGGTCCAGAACGATGTCGAGCCGCTGCTCGTCCGCGAGTTGGGCGTGAAGGTCGCCGGCCGCTACCTGCTGCTGCGCGAACAGTCGCGCAGCGGCTTCGACAAGAAGGGCTTTATCGGCCACGACGATTATGACTGCGCCGCGCTCGAGGCGCTGTGCGCCAACGTCGCCGTGCTCGAGCAGCTCTGCACCGCCGCCCAGGGATCGGTGATCGACTATGAGAAGGACGGCACCGCCATCCGCCGCGGCAGCTCGATCAAGTCGCGCCAGTCGGATGTGCGCGACCGGGTGCAGGAGGGCTGCCTGCGCTTCGCGCGCGACGAAGGCAGCGTGGCGATCCGCGCCGGACGGCCCGCGCACGAGGCGATCCTGTGGCGGCGCGGCGCGGCGAGCGCGCTCGGCCGGCTGATGTACGTGCCGCTCGAAGCGGAACTCGCGGTGCTCGGCGCATTCGAGCACGACATCAACCTGGGAGGCGACAACACCGTCTCGCTGTTCGATCCCGCCATCGCCAGGCGCGGCCTGCGCCAGCGCGGCCTGTTCTACATGAAGGGCGCCGAGCGCATGTATCTGCCGGCGGAACTGCACGGCGAAGGGCTGGCGCTCAAGCTCAGCCTGCTGGCGCAGCGCCGCTTCGCGATGCCGCTCAAATACCGGGACTTCGTCGACACCTCGATCGCGCTGCCGCTGATCGTCGCCGACGGCAACCACGTCTCGACCGGCACGGTGACCGCCACCCCGACGCATGACGGCTATTATCTCGCTCCCATCCCGATCGGCGACAGCCGCTTCTCGGTGGGCGTGCAGTTCGGCCAGCTCTTCGACTATGTGCAGGTGGAGAGCGTGAGCTTCATGCCTGTCGATCGCTTCCTGAGCGACAGGCAGCATCCGGACGGCAACCAGGAAATGGACGCGCTGCCTTCGCTGGAAGGCATGGAGCAGGTCGCGCCCCATCTCTTCCGCTGCGAGAACGAATTCGCCTTCATGATGGTCCCGCCGCCACCGCGCCAGGGAGATCGCCAGATGATGCTGGCCGTAGCCTTCCGCCCCATCGCCGCGCGCCAGCCGGCCGCGCCCGCGCCTTCCACCGCCATGCTCCAGGGAGCCATCGCATGAGCCTGTTGATCCACTCCATGTCCGAATTCTCGGACATCATCCTCCACGGCCTCCAGATCGCGGGCGCCCGCAACATCGCCGAGGTGGGCGCCGAGTTCGGCGGCATGTCGCAGCAACTCGCCGCCTATGCGCGCGTGGCCGGCGGTAGCCTGACCAGCATCGATCCGGCGCCCAAGGCCGAGTTCCTCGCCTGGGCCCGGCAGACGCCCGAGGTGCGCCACATCGCCGAGCCGAGCCATGACGCGATGCCGAGGCTGTCGGACATCGATGCCTGGGTGATCGATGGCGACCATAATTACTACACGGTGATCAACGAGCTGCGCATCGTCGACCAGCTCGCCAGGCGCGACGGCAAGCCGCTGCTGGCGATCCTGCACGACGTCTCCTGGCCGTGCGCCCGCCGCGACTGCTATTATGCGCCCGACCGGATTCCCGAGGAACATCGCCACCCGTACAGCTTCGAAGGCGGCGTCTCGCTCGGCGAGGCGGCCTGCCTGCCCAATCGCGGCTTCCGCGGCGCGGGCAGCTTCGCCTGGGCACTGCACGAAGGCGGTCCGCGGAACGGCGTGCTGACCGCGGTGGAGGATTTCCGTGCCGAGGCGCAGACCGACGCACGTCCGCTCGCCTGGGCGCATGTGCCCGCGGTGTTCGGCCTGGGCGTGCTGTTCGACAGCTCGGCACCCTGGGCTCCCGCCCTCGCCGAGATGATCGTGCCCTGGCACAACAACAAGCTGCTCGCCGCGCTCGAGCAGAACCGGCTGCGCAACTATCTGGCCGTCATCGACTGGCAGGATCGCACCGCCGAGGCGGCCTGAGCAATTTGCCGGCACGGCAACACCGGCCGGCAAATCCTTCCTATAATTCTGGAAACAACAGGGACATCGGGCGAACCGCCATGCTCAACGGCATCGGATTCATCATCATCCTCGTCTGCGTGTTCGGCAGCTTCATCCTGTCGGGCGGCAAGTTCGAGATCATCGCGCATGCGCTGCCGCACGAGATGATGGCGATCGCGGGCGCCGCGATCGGCGCCTTCATCGTCGCCAATTCCATGTCGACGGTGAAGAAGGCCGGCGCGGGCATCATGCGCTCGTTCAAGGGCGGCAAGTGGAAGGCGCAGGACTATAAGGACCTGCTCACCTTGATGTTCACCGTGCTCTCCACCTTCAAGAAGGGGGGCGCCACCGCGCTCGAGCCGCACCTGGACGCGCCGGAGGTGAGCAACCTCTTCACGCCCTATCCGCGCCTGCTCAAGGACCATCACCTGGTCGAGTTCATCTGCGATTACCTGCGCATGATGACGGTCAACTTCGAGGATCCGCATCAGATCGAGGCCGCGATGGACGCGGACATCGAGAAGCACCACCACGAAGAGGCCGGCCCGCAGCATGCGCTGCAGATCATGGCCGACGGCCTGCCCGCGCTGGGCATCGTCGCCGCGGTGCTGGGCGTGATCAAGACCATGGGCTCGATCGACCAGCCGACCGAGATCCTGGGCGCGATGATCGGCGGCGCGCTGGTCGGCACCTTTCTGGGCGTGCTGCTGAGCTACTGCGTGGTCGGCCCCCTCGCCGCCAAGCTGCTCGAGACGCTCGAGGCCGACGCCAAGCCCTATTCGATCGTGAAGACGGCGATCGTCGCTTACGCCCAGAACCAGCCGGTCCAGGTGGCGATCGAGATCGCCCGCCGCATGACCCCCTCGGCCTATGCGCCGAGCTTCCAGCAACTCGAAACCGCACTTGACGAGGCCAAGAATGGACCAGTCCCAGTCGCTGCCGCTGCCTGACGCCGAGGAGCGCGCGCTGCGCCTCCCCGTCCATGGCACCACCGTCACGGCCGAAGACCTGCGCGTGCGCCTGGTGCTCGCCGCGGACCTGGACGACGCGATCGAGATCGACGCGTCCGAGGTCGAGAGCGTCGGCCAGGCCGTGCTCCAGCTGCTCGTCGCCGCGCGCGCCGAAGCGGCCGCGGGCGGCCAGGAGTTCCGCATCGCCAATCCCAGCCCCGCATTCGTCGATCGCGTGCAGCGCTGCCACCTGGCCGCGACGATCGGCCTCGAGACCGGAGACGCCCAGTGAGCAAGTTGATCCTTACCGTCGACGATTCGGCGAGCATGCGCATGCTGCTCAAGACGTCGCTGACCGCGCAGGGCTTCCGCATCGAGAGCGCCAATGACGGCGAGCACGGCCTGGAGCGCATGCACGAAGTGAAGCCCGACCTGCTGATCACCGACATCAACATGCCCAAGATGGACGGGTTCGAGCTGATCGAGGCGGTGCGCGCGGTCTCCGATTTCCGCGGCACGCCGATCCTGGTGCTGTCGACCGAATTCTCCGACGAGAAGAAGGCCCGCGCCCGCTCGGCCGGCGCCACCGGCTGGATCACCAAGCCGTTCGAGGCGACCAAGCTGGGGGCGGCGATCCGCCGCGTGTGCCCGTGAGCGACGAATTCGACGATATCCAGGCGATCTTCTTCGAAGAGTGCGCCGAGGGGCTGACCACCGCCGAACAGGGCCTGTCGGCCATGCAGGCGGGCGACGTGTCGGCCGAGACGATCGCCGGCGTGTTCCGCGCGGTCCATTCGATCAAGGGCGGTGCCGGCGCGTTCGGCCATGCCGACCTCACCGCGTTCGCGCACAAGTTCGAGAACGTCCTCGACGAGGTGCGCGGCGGCAAGATCCCGCCGAGCCCCGGCGTGGTCAAGGTGATGCTGAGCGCCTTCGACGTCCTGAGCGACCATGTGGAATCGGCCAAGGGCCTGGCGCCCCGCCCGGCCGACCAGGCGGCGCTGGCCGCGCTCGAGCAGGTTCTCGCCGACAAAGGCGCCGAGGACGGCGCCCCCGCCGCGAACCCGGCCCCGGCAGCCGCCGAGGTGCCGGCCGGGGAAGAGGACGAGTTCGGCTTCGTGCCGATGGCCGTCTCACTCGACGATTTCGACGCGCCCGCCGACGCTCCGGCCGCGGACGCCTCGTGGATCGTCACCTTCACGCCGTCGCGCGCCGCGCTGGCCAACGCCGGCGAGCCGTTGCTGATCATCCGCGAGCTGGAGAGCCTGGGCGGCGAGATCGTCGCGGTCGACACCTCGACGGTGCCGCCGCTGCGCGACCTCGACCCCGAGGACGCCTATTTCACCTGGACGCTGCGGCTTCCCGGCGAGCTGGCCGAAGGCGACATCACCGACTGCTTCGACTTCGTCGCGCCGGATGCGGTCGTCGATGTCCGCCGTGACGCGGCCCCTGCCCCGGCCGCCGCGCCGATGGCCGAGGCAGCGCCCGCCGCCGACGAATTCGGCTTCGTGCCGGTGTCCGCCGGCATCGAGGATTTCGCCGCGGAGATGCAGCGCGTCGTCGAGACGATCGCCGCCGCCTCCCCCCCGATCGGCAGCGTCGAGACGCCCGCCATCGCCCCCAAGGCGGGCAGCGAGGCGCAGCAGACGATCCGCGTCGACCTGGGCAAGCTCGATCTGTTGCTCAACCTGGTCGGCGAGCTGGTGATCCGCAACTCGATCCTGGCCGACCGGCTGTCGCCGGCCGATCGTCAGCGCGTGGAGCTGCCGGAGCTGGCGCGGCTGACGCGCCAGATCCAGGACAACGTCATGTCGCTGCGCGCCCAGCCGATCAAGCAGGCCTTCAGCCGCGTGCCGCGCATGCTGCGCGACCTTTCGGTGGAGACCGGCAAGCAGATCCTGCTCGAGACCGTGGGCGAGACCACCGAAGTCGACAAGGGCGTGATCGAGAAGATCGGCGATCCGCTGACCCATATGATCCGCAACGCTGCCGACCATGGCCTGGAAAGCGCCGAGGAGCGCATCGCCGCCGGCAAGAGCCCCGAGGGCACGATCAAGCTCTCGGCCGAGCAGCGCGGCGCCCGCATCTTCGTGCGGGTGCAGGACAATGGCCGCGGCATCAATCGCGAGAAGGTCCGCGCCAAGGCCGTGGAGAAGGGCATCATCGGCGCCGATGCACAGCTGTCGAACGAAGAGATCGACCAGCTGATCTGCGCGCCGGGCTTCTCGACCGCCGAGACGATCTCGAACATCTCCGGCCGCGGCGTCGGCATGGACGTGGTCCGCTCGAACGTCGAGGCGCTGGGCGGCCGCGTGGAGATCCACTCGGTCCCGGGCGAAGGCACCACCTTCACGATGATCCTGCCGCTCACCCTGGCGATCCTGGACGGCATGATCGTCCGCCTCGCCGGCCAGCGCTTCGTGCTGCCGCTCGCACATGTGCTCGAGACGGTGCAGCCCGAGCCCGGCCAGGTGAAGCGCACCTCGCCCGACAGCGAAGTGATCGACATGCGCGGCGAATATGTCCCGGTGAAACGCGCCACCGAGATCTTCGGCCTCAACGACGACCGCGCGATCGAGGACAGCCTGGTCGTGATCGTCGAGAACGAAGGCTCGGGCAAGGTCGGCCTGGTGGTCGACACGATCGACGACCGCCGCGAGGTGGTGATCAAGAGCCTCGACCAGAATCTCCACCCGATCCGCGGCCTGGGCGGCGCCACCATCCTCGGCGACGGCTCGATCGCGCTCATTCTGGACATCGAGGCGCTCGTAGCCTCGACCAACCGCTTCACCCCGAAAGGACTGGCAGCATGACCACCACCAACGACAACGCCGGCACCGACCGCAAGATCGTCACCTTCTCGCTCGCCCAGCAGACCTTCGGGATCGACATGCGGGCGCTGATCGAGATCCGCGAATGGGACGAGCCGACCCCGCTCCCCAACGTCCCGGGCTTCATCAAGGGCGTGACCAACCTGCGCGGCAACGTGGTGCCCGTCGTCGGCCTCGCCGAGCGGCTGGGCTGGGAGCCGAGCGCGATCCATGCGCGCTCGTGCATCCTCGTCGTCCACATCGCGGGCAAGCAGGCCGGTTTCCTGGTCGACGAAGTCAACGACATCGTCGCGATCGGCGAGACCGAGATCCAGCCGGCCCCCGAGGTCGAGACGATCGAGCCCAGCGTGATCGCCGGCCTGGTACGCATCGCGACCCGCCAGAAGGACGGCACCCGGGACGAGAAGGGCACCATGGTGCTGCTGCTCGACCTCGACGCGCTGAGCCTGACCAAGCATCTGGACATCGCAGCGTGACCGCCGCCGGGGGCGCCCTGGCGCCTGCCGGCGTCGCCACGGCCATGACGGGCAGCAATGCGGAGCTCACGCCCCGCGACTTCGCCGCCATCGCCGCGATCATGCACGAGGATGCGCGCATCGCATTGAGCGAGGCGAAGACCACGCTCGTCCAGTCGCGCCTGGGGCGCCGGCTGCGCGAGCATGGCCTGGCCAAGTTCTCCGACTATGTCGCGCTCGTGCAGGGCGATCCGGCGGAACGCCATGCGATGGTGGTGGCGCTGACCACCAACCACACGCATTTCTTCCGCGAGCCGCATCACTTCGATCATTTTCGCGAGGCCGTGCTGCCGGCACTCAAGCGCAAGCAGGGGCCGGTGCGGATCTGGTCGGCGGGCTGCTCGTCGGGCGAGGAAGTCTACACCATCGCCATGTGCCTGCTGGGAACGGACCGCGCCGCCGCCTCGTGGCTGCGCAATGCCGATGTCCGCCTGCTGGCGACCGACATCGCCCCCCATGTGGTGGAATCGGTGAAGCGCGGCTTCTATGCCGACAGCACTGCCGAGGCGGTGCCCGAGCCCTGGCGCAGCCTGTGGATGAAGCCCGTCCAGGGCGGCTTCCAGATGGCGGACGAGGCGCGCGCGCTGGTGACGGCCCGGGTGCTCAACCTGTTCGAGCCCTGGCCGCTCCGCGCCGCCTATGACGTGATCTTCTGCCGCAACGTGATGATCTATTTCGGCGACCCCGCGAAGGAGGAGCTGGAGGCGGGTTTCGTCGACCAGCTCGCCCCCGGCGGCCACCTGTACATCGGCCATTCCGAGCGGCTGATCGGCCCGGCGGCGCGCCAGATGCGCTCGTGCGGGCACACCATCTACCAGAAGCCGGAGGTGCATTGATGGCAGCGGTACGTACCCTCATCGTCGACGACAGCGCCTCGATGCGCGCGACGCTCAACCGCATGCTTTCCGCCGACCCCGCGATCGAGGTCGTCGGCATGGCGCCCGAGCCCTTCGCGGCGCGGGAGATGATCAAGTCGCTCAACCCCGACGTGCTGACGCTCGACGTCGAGATGCCGGGGATGGACGGCCTGTCCTTTCTCGAGCGGATCATGCGCCTGCGGCCGATGCCGGTGGTGATGTGCTCGACGCTGACGGCACGCGGGGCGGAAGTGACGATCGAGGCGCTCCGCCTGGGCGCGGTCGACTATGTCACCAAGCCCAGCGGCACGCCCGAGGACATCGAGCGCGACGCAGTGCTGCTCTGCGAGAAGGTGAAGGCCGCCGCCCGCTCGGTCGCCCGTGCCGGCCCGCAGCGCCTGCCCGCCCAGCCCGCTCTGGCCGCCGGCGCGGTCGGCGAGCGGATCATCGCGATCGGCTCGTCCACCGGCGGCGTCGAGGCGCTGTTCTCGCTGCTGCCGGCCCTGCCCGAAAATTGCCCGCCGGTGCTGGTCGTCCAGCACATGCCGGCCGCCTTCACGCACAATTTCGCGGAGCGGCTGAACGGCGAATGCCGGGTGCATGTGGTGGAAGCTACGGATGGCGCGCCGGTGCTGCCGGGAACCGTCTATATTGCTCCTGGGGGGCAGCGCCACATGGAGCTGCGCGGCGGCGTCCGCGGCCATATCAAGCTGCGCGACGGCGATCCGGTCTCCGGCCATCGCCCGTCGGTGGACATGCTGTTCAACTCGGTGGCGCCGCTCGGCAAAGCCGCGGTCGGCGTGATCCTCACCGGGATGGGAGCCGACGGCGCCCAGGGCATGCTGGCGATGCGCCAGGCCGGTGCCCGCACGCTGGGCCAGAGCAGGGAGACCTGCGTGGTCTGGGGAATGCCGCGCTCGGCAAAGGAGCTGGGCGCGGTGGAACAGGAAGTTGGTTTGTCTGGCATGCCTGAGGCGATCCTCAAGGCCTGCCGCGAGAAGATTGGGAGCGTCTGATGCCTGCTGCTGCAGCGATCAAGGTGATGGTCGTCGATGACCAGACCAGCATGCGCGCGATGATCCGTCGCGCGCTGCAGGATCTCGGGTTCAAGGACGTGCGGGACAAGCCGAGCGCCCAGGAGGCGCTGGCGGCGGTCAAGAGCGACCGCGTGCATCTGATCATCTCCGACTACAACATGCCGGAGATGGACGGCCTCCAGTTCCTGGAGGCGGTGCGCACCGATGCCGTGATCGGCAAGACGGTGTTCATCATGCTCACCGGCTCCTCGGACAAGGAGATCGTCCAGAAGGCCGCGGCGCTGGGCGTGAACAACTATGTCGTGAAACCCTTCGCGCCCGCTGCGCTGAAGGAGAAGATCGAGCGCGTCTTCGGCGAGCTCACCTGATGCGCCGGCTCGCCATCGTCCAGGGCGAGCATGCCGTGGTGGCCGAGCCCGGGGTGGTCGTCTCCACCCTGCTCGGCAGCTGCGTCGCCGCGTGCCTGTTCGATCCGGTCGCCCGGGTCGGCGGCATGAACCATTTCCTCCTGGGCGAGCCCGGCGCGGACCAGCGCGTCGGCGCCTCGGAAATGGCGCGCTACGGCGTGCACGCGATGGAGCTGCTGATCAACGGGATGATGCAGAAGGGCGCGGTGCGCGGCCGGCTGATGGCGCATCTCTATGGCGGTGCCAACATCGTCTCGGGGCTGGGCTCGATCGGCTCGTCGAATGCCGCCTTCGCGCGCCGCTTCATGGCGACCGAAGGCATTGCGGTGGGGCACACCGATCTGGGGGGCACCAGCGCCCGCAAGATCGAGTTCCTTCCCCATGAAGGCCGCAGCCGCTGCGTCAAGGTTGCGGACCGCGTGCCCGAGCGCCCGCCGGTCCCCGTTCACGCCCCGGTCTCCGGCGGCGATCTGGAGCTGTTCTGATGTCCTGCATGCCCGTTCCCTCGCAGCTCCCCGCCGCACGGGCGATCTCCGGATTCGATCCCTTCTCGGCGACGCTGCACAATGTGATCGCCGGCGAGATCCGCGAGATCCGCACCAAGCTGGAAGCGCTTGCCGAAGTGCTTGTCGGCGACGCGCATTTCGTCGGCTCCTACCTCGAGCAGCTCCAGGACTTCGACTATCTCGTCCAGCATGCCGACGAGTGCGTGAACCTGCTCGAGCGGATCGCACGGGGCGAGGATTCGCTCTCGGCGATCGGCCATATCCGCCTGGGCGCGGTGCAGCAGCGCATGCGCGACGCGCTCGGGGGCGCCTGACCATGCCCGCGCCCGGCGCCAATGATCGCCCGATCGTCATCAAGCGGGTCAAGAAAGTCGCGGCCGGCCATCATGGCGGCGCCTGGAAGGTCGCGTACGCTGATTTCGTGACCGCGATGATGGCCTTCTTCATGCTGCTTTGGCTGATCGCCAATCCGGACAAGCAGCGGCTGAAGGGCCTTGCCGCCTATTTCTCGCCGACCATCTCGGACACCTCGCCCTCGACGCCGGTGATGGGCACTTCCGAAGGTGCAGGCGGCCAGGCGCGCCGCTCGTCGAACGACAGCAGCCGCGCGAACGGCACCCCGACCACCGAGGCCGCCACCAACGGCGCCGCGCGCGGCGGCACCGCCGACGTGCCCGACACCTCGATGCGCGTGCTCGCCAGCGAACTGCAGATCGCGCTCGACGCCGTGCCGCAGGACCAGGCGCGCAAGAACGTGGCGATCGAGCCGGAGCGCGCGGGCATGCGGATCACGCTGATGGACACCGACAAGCAATCGATGTTCCGCCCCGGCACCGCCGAGCTCAATCCCTTCGCCCGCGCGCTGCTCGCCAAGACCGCGGCCAAGCTCGCCCAGGCGGGCGGACAGGTCGCCATCGAGGGCCATACCGACGCGACCGGCGGCGGCCAGAGCGATGCGAACTGGCAGCTTTCGGGCGCGCGCGCGCTCGCCGCGCGCCAGGCGATGATCGGCTCGGGCATGACGCCGGACCGCTTCGCCGAGGTCGTCGCCATGGGCGGCACGCGGCCGGTCTTCCCCGACCAGCCCGACCGCGCGGAGAACCGCCGCATCACCATCGTCCTGAAGGCCGAGGCACCCTCGCTGCCGACCGACAGCAGCTTCAAGTTCTGAGTATCGCCGCCATGAAGAAGATCCTGTTCCTGGCCATCGTGCTGCTCTCCGGGCTCGGCCTGGGGGGCGCCGCCGCGTTCGGCACGCTGGTGGTGCTGGGGCCCCGCCCCGCGCACGCCGCCACGGCCCCTGCCCAGCCGGAAGTCGAGACCGCGTTCGTCCAGGTGGACAAGCTGCTCGCACCGCTGGTCTCGCCCGAGGACGGGCGGCTCACCGGCTATGTCCAGTTCCAGTTCAACCTCGAAGTGCCGCGCGACAAGTCCGGCGACGTGGCCAAGCGGCTGCCGCTGCTGCTGCACGCGATCAACATGCGTACCTTCAGGACGCCGATGGCGGCCGGCAAGGACGGGCTGCTGCCCAGCCTCGAGCAGTTCCGCAAGATCGTGGAGGCCGCCGCTCCGGAAGCGTTCGGTGCCGGCGTGGTGCGCAAGGTGGCGATCACCCAGGCGACCCCTGCGTAAAATACGTATTTTGCGTCAAGTCGGGCCACCCCGGCCGGCGATCCCCCTATAAAAAACAGAGGTAACGCAATTTCGGCGAGGACATAGTGGAACCCAACTCCGCCATCGCAAGCGAGAACCGCGACGAGTGGATCGAGCGCGCGCCGCGGACCGTGGCCACGCTCCTCGTCGGGAAGCTGCGCCACGAGGGCAATCCCGGCCAGCTCTGCCGGGTGCGCAACCTCTCCGAACGCGGCATGCAGATCGACACGATCGCGTCGCTGCTGCCCGACATGCGGATCACCGTCGAGCTGCGCGGCGGCGCGCTGTTGCACGGCGCGATCGCCTGGACCGGGGGAGGCCGCGCCGGCGTACGCTTCGACACTCCCGCCGATGTGAACGCCATTCTCGGCAAGCCGCAGCCCGAGGCGGCCACGGTGCGCCCGCGCTCGCCGCGCTTCGCCGCCGACATTCCCGCGCGGATCAGCTCGCTCGGCCGCCCGATCGACGTGGTCGTTGCCGACCTGTCGCAAGGTGGCGCCTGCCTGCGCCTGCAACGGCCGCTGCGCGACGATACCGAGGTGATCCTGATGATCCCGGGCCTGCCCTCGCGCCGCTGCACCACGCGCTGGAGCAACGAGGAGTTCACCGGCGTCGCCTTTCACGACCCCATTTCCTATGCCGAGCTCTCGGCCTGGCTGGACAGCCCCGACGCCCGCGGCTGACCCTGCGAGACTTAACGCGACTGGGCGTCCGTGCCGCGGCACGGACGCCTCCTTTTTGCCTGCAACCCTGCTCCGGCGCTGCTTGCAAGTCGTGATGGGATAGCGGACAGGTCATCCCCCGGGATCCGAGGGGGATGAGGCGCATGATACGGGGACTTGGAATTGCCGCCGCGATCGTCGGCCTGTGCACCGCGGTGCCAGCCTGGGCGACCTTCTCGATCATCGCCTGCGACAGGCAGGGAAGCTGCGGCGCGGCGGTTGCGACCAACAATCTCGCCGTCGGCGCGACGGTCATCCATGCAAGGGCCCGGGTCGGCGCGATCGCCTCGCAGTTCGAAACCAATCCCTCGCATGGCCCCAAGGGACTCGCCCTTCTCGCGGCCGGCACCGATGCCGAAGCGACACTGCGCGAGCTGGTCCGCACCGATGACGGCTTCGAAGGCCAGGATGCGACATTCCGGCAGATCGGCGTCATCGGCGCCATCGGCATCGGGGCGGCATATACCGGCAAGGAAGCCACCGACTCCCCATGGGCCGGCGCGCTGACCGGGCCCGGCTTCAGCATTCAGGGTAATGGCCTGTCCGGCGCGAACGTCGTCGAGGCGATGCGCAGTGCCTATCTCAAGACCGAAGGCAGCCTTGCGGATCGGCTGATGGCGGCGCTCGAGGCTGGCGAGGCAGCCGGCGGCCAGACGACGGGCAGGCTCTCGGCAGCATTGCTCGTGCGGACCCCCGACGGGGGTTTTCAGGACATAGACCTGCGCGTCGACGCGGCGAAGCAACCCGTCGCCGAATTGCGCAGGCTACTGGGATACCACCAGGCCAATGATGCAATCGTACGCGCCGAACGCGCGGTTCGGACCGGGCAGGCGCTCCGGGCACGCGCCTATCTTGCGGAAGCCGTGCGCCTGGGTGCCGGCTGGGATCGCATCTGGCGCCGCGCGGCCCGCCTTGGAATGGCGATGGGCGATCCGGGAGTGGCGCTTCAGGCGCTGGCCGCGCTCGCCAGCGTGAACCCCGTCTGGGCGCGGATCGAAGCCGAAGACCGAATCTACGCCGACCTATGGAAGGATGCGGACGCCGCCAAATGGCGGCAGAAGCTCGTGCAGCGATAGGACGAAAGGGGCGAACGCCCCCCGGCATCCGCCCCTTCCCTGGTCGCTGGCAGCCCCGCTACTGGGCGAAGCTCTTGACCAGCGATCCGGCGACCAGCGCCCAGCCATCCACCAGCACGAAGAAGATGATCTTCATCGGCAGGGATATCGTGGGCGGCGGCAGCATCATCATGCCCATCGCCATCAGCACCGCCGACACCGCCAGGTCGATCACCAGGAACGGCAGCAGCAGCAGGAAGCCGATCTCGAAGGCACGGCGCAGCTCCGAGATCATGAAGGCCGGCGCCAGCGTGGTCAGCGGCGTCTCGGCGCGGTTCTGGATCTTCTTGCCCCCCAGGTCGGCGAACAGCTTGAGATCGCTGTCGCGCACCTGGCCGAGCATGAACTTGCGGAAGGGCTCGGCCGTCCGCTCGAAAGCCTGGCTCTCGGTGATCCTGCCCTTGGTGTAGGGATCGACGCCCTGGCTCCATGCCTTCTCGAAGGTGGGCGCCATCACGAAGAAGCTGAGGAACAGCGCCAGGCTGATGATCACCGGATTGGGCGGCACGCCCTGTGCGCCGATGCCGGTGCGCAGCAGCGAGAGCGCCACCACCATGCGGGTGAAGCTGGTCACGGTCATCAGCAGGCCGGGGGCCAGGCTGAGCACCGTCAGCATCAGCACCAGCTGGATCGCCTTGGCCGAAAGCGCGCCGTCCGGGCCGCCGATGTTGATCGTCGTGCCCTTGGCCTGGGCATAGGCCTCGGCCGGCAGGAGGATCAGGGCGGCAAGGGCCGCCGCGAGGAGCCTACGCATCGAGCGCGGCCCGCACCGCGGCACGGTTCCACCGCGTGGTGTTGCGCTGCTCGCGGACGCGCTTCGGTGCACGCGGCGAATGGGCATTGCGCGCGGCGGCGGTCGCGGCCCGGGCGGCCACGGCCCTGGGCAGCTCGGCCAGCCTGGGAAGATCGACCAGCCGGGCGAAATTGGCCCCGAGCGCGGCGATATCCTCGGCGAGATTGGCCACCGGCACGGGCTCCGCCGCGAGTTCGGGCGCAGGCGGCTCGGGCGCGACGATGCCGCTCTCGATGGTCGCCTGCCCTTCGGGGCCGAACATCACGAGATGCTCCATTCCGTCGCGGCGGATCAGCGCCACCGAGCGCTTGCCGTCGACCGACAGGCGCTCGACGATCTCGATCCGCTTGCGGCGCGTGTTGGTCACGCGGCCGGGCAGCTTCACGTCGTAGCGCTTCACGAACCACAGCGCGCCGGCGAGCATGCCGAGCACCATCCCGAGCGCACCCATGGTGCGCAGCGTCGACAGGATGTCCATCAGTTGCGCTGCTTCTTCACGAGTTCGGTGATTTCGAGCGACATCACTTCGCCGTCGACCAGGACCACCCCCTTCGCGACGAGCTCGTCGTTCACATAGACGAGCGAGGGATCGTCCTGGCTGCTTTCCAGCGGGATCATCGCGCCGCGGCTCATCTGCAGGACCTGGCGGATCGGCACATTGGCCGAGCCCAGCACGATCGACATATCGACCATAATTCCGTCGAGCACTGACATGCGTGTTCCTTTCAGGAGGACTTATAGGAACCTTTTTTCCGCGCTCGGCGCCCGGCCCGGCAATTTTTGCCTACAATGGAGGAAACGGCCCGTCGGGCCTGGCTGGAAGGACGATCATGGACCTCAAGACCTCGCTCGGCATCTCCGCCTCGGGCCTGCGCGCGCAATCGCTGCGCATGCGCGTGATCGCGGAAAACCTGGCGAACCAGGACTCGGTGGCGGATACGCCGGGCGGCAATCCCTATCGCCGCCGCGTCGCCAGCTTCCAGTCCGAGGTCGACCGCTCGACCGGCGGCCTGGGCGTCAAGGTCAAGGCGATCGAGAACGACAAGTCGGACTTCGTGAAAGTCTATCAGCCCGGCCACCCGGCCGCGGACAAGGACGGCTATGTCATGAAGCCCAACGTCAACGGCCTGATCGAGACGGCCGACATGAAGGCGGCGCAGCGCAGCTACGAAGCCAATCTCAATGCCATCGAGGCCGCCAAGAGCCTGACGATGCGCACCATCGACCTCCTCAAGTAAAGGATACACAGAATGTCCATCGGAGCACTTGATGCGATGTCGGCCTATGGCCGCGTCGCCGGCCTGGGCGGCAACAGCAAGACGGACCCGATCAAGACCGGCGGCAGCGCCGGCGGCTTCGGCGCGATGGTCGAGGACATGGTCACCGGCACCGCCGACCAGCTGCGCACGGCCGAAAAGGCGTCGGCCCAGCAGGTCGCCGGCAAGGGCGACCTGATCGACGTGGTCACCGCGATCGGCGCCGCCGAGACCGCGCTCGACACCATGGTGGCCGTGCGCGACCGCGTGGTGAACGCCTATTCCGACATCATGCGGATGCAGATCTAGGCGCGATGCTGCCGTCGCAGGTCCTCGCACTGGCGCAGAGCGCGCTGATGCTGGTGCTCACCATCGCGGGTCCGCTGCTGCTGACCTCGCTGATCGTGGGCACCGTCATCGGCCTGCTCCAGGCGCTGACGCAGATCCAGGAAACCACGCTCACCTTCGTCCCCAAGCTGCTCGCCATGGGGCTGGTGCTGCTGCTGATGCTGCCCACGATCGGGCAGGCGCTGAACGATTTCATGACGAGGATCGGCAGCCTGATCGTGACCGCCGGATGACGCTGCCCCCCGACCTGGCGCTGCAGGCATCGGCCTTCTTCATCGTCTTCGCCCGGGTGGGCGCGGTGCTGATGCTGTTGCCGGTGTTCGGCGACGACGCGATCCCCGGCCGCATCCGGCTGATGATCGCCTTCGCGCTGTCGGCCACCATGTACGGCCTGGTTGGCGCTCCTGCCCGCGTGGCGGTGGAAGCCGGGGCGGCACTGCCTGCCGTGCTCATCGCCGAGCTGATGACGGGCCTCGCCATGGGCATGATCGTCAAGATCCTGTTCCTCGCCGTTTCGATGGCCGGCTCGGTGATCTCGACCCAGGTGGGCCTCTCTTCCGCGGTCATCTTCGATCCCGCGCAGAGCAGCGCGGCGCCCCAGCTCTCCAAGTTCGTCGCCATGGCCGCCGCGCTGGTGTGCATGGGCATGCAGGTCCATCACCTCTGGCTGGGCGCGATCGTGCACAGCTATCAGAGCTTTCCGGTCGGCGGGCTGCCACCGGCGCATGATTTCGCCATGCTCGCGGTCGAGGCGGTCGGCCGCTCGATGACGCTCGGGCTGAGCCTGGCCGCGCCCCTGCTCATCTACGGCATCGTCTTCAACGTCGCGCTGGGCCTTGCCGCCCGGGTCGCCCCCGCGATCCAGGTCTTCTTCATCGCCCAGCCGCTCAACCTGCTGCTCGGCATCAGCCTCGCCGCCGCCACGCTCGGCACCATGCTCACCTTCTTCGCCCGCGCCATGGGCGATGCGATGCAGGGAGGCTGGTGATGTCGGGCGATACCGACCAGGACGACAAGACTCACGATCCGACGGACAAGAAGCTCGAGGACGCGCGCGCGAAGGGCGATGTGCCGATGGCGCCCGAGATGCGCCACGCCGCGATCTTCGTCGGCATGCTCGTGGTGATGGGCGGCCTGGGCACCTATACGCTGCAGCTGATGGGCACGCTCTTCGTGCGCCTGTGGGGCAGCGCCGACGATTTCCGGATGGAGCCGCAGGGCGCCGAGGGCTTCGTGACCGGCGTGATGCGCGCCAGCGCCTTCGCGCTGCTGCCGATCCTGGGCACGTTGTTCGGCATCGCGCTGCTCGGCGGCATCCTCCAGGGCCGGCCGATGCTCAGCTGGAGCCGGGTGAAGCCCAAATGGTCGAAGCTCAATCCCGCGAGCGGCGCCAAGCGCATGTTCGGCAAGCAGGCGATGATGGAGTTCGCCAAGACGCTGGCCAAGCTCTGCCTGGTCGGCGGCGTGGCGGCGTATCTGGCCTGGCCCCATGCCGCCACGATCGATGCGATGGTGGGCGCCGACCTGCAACAGGTGGGCAGCGCCACGCACGGCATCGTCTATTCGATGCTCCGCCCGATCGCGATGCTGGTGGGCGCGCTCGCCCTGTTCGACTTCGTCTGGCAGCGCCGCGCGTTCCTGCAGCGGATGCGCATGAGCCTCCAGGAGATCAAGGACGAGCACAAGCAGAGCGAGGGCGATCCGCACATCAAGGCGAAGGTCCGCCAGATCCAGATGCAGCGCTCGCGCGGCCGCATGATGCAGAACGTGCCCAAGGCCAGCGTGGTGATCACCAACCCGACGCACTATGCCGTGGCACTGCACTATGACCATGGCCAGATGGCGGCGCCGGTGGTGGTCGCCAAGGGCGTCGACGGGATCGCGCTCAAGATCCGCGAGATCGCGGGCGAGCACGGCATCCCGCTGGTCGAGAACCGCCCCCTTGCCCGTGCGCTCTATGCCAGCGCCGAGATCGATCGCCCGATCCCGGTGGAACATTATGCCGCGGTCGCCGAAGTGATCAGCTATGTGCTGAAGATCGCGAAGAAGAGGCGCTGAGCGCCCCTTCCCCGCGATATTTCGGAGTTCCTCAGAACTTCAGCCGCGCACCCGCCGAAAGCACGATGGCATGGGCATCGCGCAACTCGCCGTCGGTGAGGATCGGCGTCTGCGCGGCGGTGCCGGCATAGGCGGCGGTCACCCGGTCGATCGGGGCGTCGGCGAAGGTGACATAATTGGCCGCGAGGTCGAACGAGAGCTTCTTGTTCGCCGCAAGGCTGCCCCCCAAGCCGAAGTTCCAGCGGTTGGAATCCGGCACCCGGGCATCGCGCTCGCCGTCCTGGGTCGGCGTGATCGCGCGCTGGGCGCCGGCACGCAGCGTCACCTTGGGCGACACGGCATAATCGATACCGCCGGCATAGCTCCAGCTGGCGCGGTAGTTCTCGGGGATCGCCTGGTTGACCGGGGCGCCCAGGCGGATCGCGTCGAACTTGTCCCAGCCATAGCGGATCACCTGCGCGTTCAGGGTCAGCTTGTCGGTGGCCGCGAAGCGCGCGCCGGCGATCGCCTGGGACGGCGTGTAGAACTTCGCCTCGACGCCGGAGAGCTGCAGGTTCGACGTTGCGAGCGGGCCGACCAGGCCCGAGACGGTAAGGTCGCCCTTCAGCGTGTGCTCGATCGCCGATTTGTAGCTGAGGCCCAGGGTGAAGCGGCGCGAATGCAGCTGCACGCCCACGGTCCAGCCGAGATCCCAGCCATCGCCCTTCAGTTCCTGATGTCCGTCCGGCAGCACCGCCGCGAGATTGGGCAGCGCGTTGCTGAGGCTGGCATCGGTATATTCGATGTTGAGCCCGGCGCCGACGCGCAGCCAGTCGGTCACCGCCACGCCGATGCTCGGCTGGATGTCGATCGTCCGCAGCTTGGTCCGGTCGGCGCTGTAGCGCGCCCAGCTGTCCGCCGGATAATCGGTGGTGAAGCTGTAGGGCGAGGTGATCGACACGCCGAGCGCGATGCGGTCGTTCAGCGGCACGGCGATCGCGCCCGAAGGGAGCACGCCGTTGTTGATCGGATTGCGGGTGACGCCATTGCCGCCCACGGGCGCAGGGGGCTGGCCCGGGCGGACGATCAGCGTGCCCCTGTCGGCAACCTCGCCGCGCGGCAGGATGACGGAGGCGGAAAGGGTGGCGTCGCCACTCTCGATGCCGCCGATCGCGGCGGGGTTCCACCAGATCGAGGCGGAGCCGGTATCGGCCGCCTCGCCCGAGAAGGCGCGGCCGGCGCCGCGGGCGGATTGCTCCTGGAGATAGAAGGCCTGGGCATGGGCAGCCTGGGAGAAGCCGAGCAGCGCGGTCAGCGCGCTGCCGGCGGCGAGCGAATATCGGAAGGGGGACATCGGGGTAATCCTTGTACGCGTACGGATACTGAGAACTCGGAAACTCGCGTCAGCGCACGCGGGTCCAGGTCTGGGTGCGGCAGAAGGGCTTGAACACGCAGCCGCGCAGGTTGAGCTGGTCGTTGCCGGTCATGGTGATCTCGGCGCTGTAGGTCTTGCCATCCTCGGCATTGTAGATCTTGCCGCCATACCAGCCGCCGCTCTGCTGGCTGAAGCCGGACAGGATCTGCAGGCCCATCAGCTTGCGCGTGCGCAGCGACGCGTTGCCGTTGTTGCTGTCGGGCAGGTTGGGGTTGGTGCGCAACTTGTCCGACCCGACGATCTTGCCGCAGATCGACGCGCCGCATCGGGTGATCTCGACGATACCGTTATGGACGGGGGTCTTCCAGCGGCCGACCACGGCATCGGCCGGCTGGAGCGCGGGGGCCGCTGCGACGGCGAGCCCCATAAGCAAAGCCAACATAGGCATACTCTCCTCGAGGGGATTCCACGCCGCGCTCTGCCGGCCGGTCATGGAAGGAACGGCATCGCCCTTTCGAACGCGAAACCGGTGGCGCCTCCCTAGGTTCCAAAAATCCGGTATGCAATTGCGTTCGGATTTGAAACTGAAAAACCG
Source organism: Sphingomonas sp. IBVSS2 (assembly GCF_002127225.1). Classification (GTDB taxonomy): domain Bacteria; phylum Pseudomonadota; class Alphaproteobacteria; order Sphingomonadales; family Sphingomonadaceae; genus Sphingomonas. Next base: position 34,851 of record NZ_NFUR01000004.1, on the reverse strand, counting down.
AGGATGCCGTAAGGGAATGAGGGGCGCGGGTCAGGCCTTGAGATCGAGCTTGGCCAGTTCGACTCGGACGCGCAGCTCGATGTCCGAGAGGATCGCGGCGAGCGCGGGATCGTCGGTGCGCTCGAAGGTCTCGGACCATTCGACGATCGCCGTGAGCCGCGCCGGGCTGACCACGCCGGCGACCAGCTCGCGGTGGAGCTGGTCGAGCATGTCGATGCCGCGCTGGGCGTCGACCGCCTGTTTGCGGCGGCGCTCGATCGCCGGATCGGCGGCAGCGAGCGTGACGAGCATCGCGACCGAGGGGTTGAGCGCCTGGGCCGCATTGGCCCCCGGGTGCACGGGCGCGGGCGCCGCGGGGGCTTCCCCCTCGCCCACCGAGAAGCCGGACGCGACCTTGGGCAGCGCCGCCATCAGGCTGTGCAGCAAGGGTGCCTGCAGGTTCTCGATCCGCACGAAATCTCGTCCCCTGGGCCCGCATGGCCCTTCTTCTATCCTATAAGAGAATTATCGGAAATTTTCCACTTCCAGGGGTTATATGCTGCGCTTCGCCGCTCCCATGATCGCCCTGCTGCTGAGCCTGGGCCTCGCACCGGCCGCCATGGCCCAGACGCGGATCAAGGACGTCGTCAACGTCGAGAATGTCCGCGACAACCAGCTCGTGGGCTATGGCCTGGTCGTCGGCCTGGCCGGTACCGGCGATCGCCTGCGCAACACGCCGTTCACCGAGGAATCGATGCAGGCGATGCTCGAGCGCATGGGCGTGAACATTCGCGGGACGGAGATGAAGACGCAGAACGTCGCCGCCGTCTCGATCACCGCGACGATGCCGCCCTTCGCCCGCTCGGGCTCACGGATCGACGTCCAGGTCTCGGCGCTGGGCGACGCGACCAGCCTGCAGGGCGGGACGCTGATCGTCTCGTCGCTGCGCGGCCTCGATGGCGAGATCTATGCGGTGGCGCAGGGCAATGTCGCGGTCTCCGGCTTCAAGGGCCAGGGCGCCGCCGCCAGCGTGAGCCGGGGCGTGACCACATCGGCCCGCATCGCCGGCGGCGCGATCATCGAGCGCGAGGTGCCCTATTCGCTCCTCTCGGCCAATGGCCTGAAGCTGGCGCTCAAGAACCCCGACTTCGCCACCGCCGACCGCATCGCCGGCGCGATCAACTCGAAATATCCGGGCAGCGCCGCGGTGCTGGATCCGGCCACCGTGCAGCTCACGCCGGGTTCGAATTTCGTCGGCAACGTGATCGACCTGGTCACGCGCATCGGCGAGCTGTCGGTCAAGGTCGACCAGCCGGCACGCGTGGTGATCAACGAGGCGTCGGGCACCGTCGTCATGAACGCCGAGGTGCGGATCACGCCGGTGGCGATCGCCCAAGGCGGCCTGACCATCACCGTGACCGAAAGCCCGCAGGTCTCGCAGCCGGCACCGTTCTCGAACGGCCAGACCACGGTGGTGCCGCGCACCAACGTGCAGGTGAACGACGGCAACGGCGCCAGCCTGGCGATGGTCGACGGCGCCAGCCTGCAGACGCTGGTGAGCGGGCTCAACACGCTGGGCGTCTCCCCGCGCGACCTGATCACCATCCTTCAGGCGATCAAGAGCGCCGGCGCCCTCCAGGCCGATATCGAGGTGCAGTGATGCGCGACGTGACTTCCGCCAACGGGCCGCAGGCCCCGGCCGCGACGAACAACCCCAGGCTCGACGCGAAGAACCGCGAGACCGCGAAGAATTTCGAGGCGGTGTTCCTCGGCCAGATGACCCAGCTCATGCTCGAGAGCGTGCAGCAGGGCGACGGGGAATTTTCCGGCGGGCATGGCGAGGAAATGTTCCGCGGCATCATGGCCGAGAAGCTCGGCAATGCGATCGCCGATCGCGGCGGCATCGGCCTGGCGCCGGTGGTGCTCGACCAGATCCTCAAGCTCCAACAGGGTAACAAGTAAATGACCGAGCAGCTCATCGACGCCATGGTGTCCCTCACCCATCTCATGGAAGAGGAGAGTGATCGGTTGGGCCGGGGCCCCTATTTCCCGGAACTGCCCGAGATCGCCCAGGCCAAGCTGCGCCTCACCGGCCGGATCGAGGCCGAAGTGGCGCGGATGAAGCGCGAGGCGCCCGACGACTGGGCCGAGCGGCTGGACCCCGAAACGCGCGAGACGCTGGCCGAGGCCAGCCGCGGCTTGCGCGACGCCTCGGCCGTCAATGCCCGGATCCTCGCGCGCCAGATCGAGCTCTCGGTCGAGATGATGGGCGCGATCGCCGCCGAGGCCCAGCGCCTGACGGGCAGCCGCAGCATGACCTATGGCGCCTGTGGCGGCCTGGGCGGGATGGACGCCCCGGCGCCGATCTCGATCAACGCGCGGCTCTGACACCTCCTGCGCCGAGCCGTGCTCCCCGGGGCGCGGAAGGTTCCGAAATCTACACCGCGAAGGGCGTGTTCGGCGGCGGGAAACCGACGACGCCGCCCCCTGATGCGGTTGGGGGATCCCCGGGGTCCAAGAGCGGCTCGGCGGCGGATAAGGTTCCGGCGTTCGCCAGGTAGACGAAACCGCCCGTTCCTCCTGCGTCATGCTGAACTCGTTTCAGCATCCAACCTGCCACCGGCGATACCGCTCGTGGAGAGTTGGACCCTGAAACGAGTTCAGGGTGACGGTGATTTCTTGGATTGGCGGTTCGGGCGCGATCCAACGGGAGGCGGGTGCCGGACAAGCATCGAGACCACAGCATTCGCGGCTCGGTAGGTCGGGGTGACGACTATCGAACCGCAACGCCAAATATGAAAAGGGCCCGCGATCCGCTCGCGGGCCCTTTCGTCTTCGTCCACCGAAGCGGGCAGTTACCCGCCCTTCCCCACCGCGGTCTTCAGCATGCTCAGCTGCTTGCGGTAGAGATTGGTCATCGCGGTGAAATCCGCCTGGACCTGGCCGAGCTTGAGCAGCTGGTCTTCCAGCGTGACGTTGTTGCCGTCGGGCTTGGTCTCGCTGATGTCCTTGTCGAGCACGATGCCGGCGCCGGCCGGCTGGATCGCGCCCAGCCCCTTCATGCCGGCGGTCAGCTCGACGCGCGGCTTGGCGACGCGGATGCTGCCGCTGCTCGCGCTGCCGAGCAGGTCGGAGAAATCGGCGTCCTCCACCATGCGCGCCTTGAAACCCGGCGTCTCGCTGTTGGCGATGTTCTGGGCGATCACGCGTTGGCGATCGGAGAGCGTCTCCATCTGGCGGCGGATGCCGGAGAGGATCGGGGGCATGTCCATGATCAGAATCCGTAGGTGGAGGGCGTGGAGCTGTTCAGCCGGGCAAGCGCCGCCTGATAATTTGCGAGCTGGGCGTTGACGATCGCCGTGCTTTCCTTGCCGGTCGCCGCGTTCTTCTTGCTGCCGTCGATCATCTTCGCCTTGGTGTCGTCCCAGTAGAGCGAGCGATAGGCGGTCTGCGACATCGAGATCGCGTCCTTGATCTTGCCGAGCGCGGTCTTGGCCATGTCGGCCGTGGACAGGCTGAGCCCCTCGCCCAGATCCAGGCCGAAGCTGCCGCCCGGGCGCACCTTGGGCGCATTGCTCGATACCGCCGCCTGGGTCGCGATGCGCTGCGGCTCCATGCCGAGCTTGGCGAGCGCGTCGCTGTCGCCGGTGCCCGCCAGAAGCTGCAATTGGTGCCCCGATTTCATGGTGATGCGCAACTGCTGGACGCCGTCCACCGCCGTGGCGGTGACGGTGGCCTTGGACGCGCCGAGCATGCCCTGCATGCGCGTGGCGATCGACTGAAGCGTGTCGTCGGCGAGGATGGTCAGCTTGCGGACTGCGCCGTCATCGGCCTTGAACGAGAAATAGTCGCCCGCCTTGAGCCCCGTCTGCGTCGTCACCTTGCTCGAGGCGACCGCGTTGATCGTGCCGCGCCCATAGCCGAGCGCCGAGACCGCGCTGGCGCCGCCCTGGTCGGCGGCGATGCGGACCGGCTCGGTGCGCAGCAGCGCCTGGCCGAACTGGGTGGTGTTCTGCACCGCGCCGGTCGATGCGTCGATGCGCGCGACGAAGCCGTCGGTCGGGCCGCGGCGGGTTGCCGCCAGGTCGCCGGTGGTGCGGCCGCCGGCATAGAGCTCGCCGTTCATGAAGGCGATGCTGTCGACCTGGTCGTCGGCCGAGGAGCCGAGATAGGTGGTGCTGGCGCTCGACAGGCCGGCATCGATCCGCGTGACGAAGCCATCGCGATTGCCGCTGATGCCGTTGACCTGGCTGCCCGAAAGCGCGGTCGATGTCGCGCCGCCCACCGCGATCGTGCCGTCATCGGCCACCGCGATCACGCGGGCATCGGCAGTGCCGAGGCTGAGGCTGCCCATATCGGTGGCGAGCGACGAACCCTGGAACTTGCGGAGCTCCGCATTGCCGTCGTGCGAGACGAGCGCGAGGACATTGCCGTCGTCGTCGACCGCGAGCGCATTGACGCTGTCGCTGCCCGCTCCGGTGAGGGTGCGGCGCTCGGCGATCTTGCCGCTCGCGTCGATGCGCGCGACGAAGCCGTCATTGCCGGCGGCGATGCGGCCGCCGACATAGACCGAGCCGTCAGCGCCGACCGCGACCGCCTTGGCGACGTCGGTGCCCGCCGAGCGGACCACGGTGGAGAATTTCTCGTCGCCGTTCGCGGCATATTTGGCGACGACCATGTCGCCATCGGTAGAGGCGCCGCCGAAGCTGCCGGTGACCGTGCCGGCGACGACGATGCTGCCGTCGGGGCCCAGGCTCACCGCCGCGCCGGTCGACGAGCCGGTGGCGCCCAGGCTGCGCTGCCACACGACATTGCCGGCGCCGTCCACCTTGGTGAGGAACAGGTTGTTGTCGCCGTCCGACAGGTTGGCGCCAAGATCGCCCTTGGTGGTGCCGACGACATAGCTGTTGCCCTGCGCATCGGTGACCACCGCGGCGGCATCGGTATTGGCGTAGACGTTGCTGGTCGACGTCTTGACGGTCTTCACCTTGCCGTCGAGATCGGTCGTGGTGGTGGTGATCGTCGTCGTCTTGCCGGCCGCCACATTCTGCGCGGTCGCCTGGCGATCGAGCGCCTGGATCGTGCCCATCGCCACGCGCGTGTTGCCACCCGCGGGATCGTCGAAGCGGAAGAGCTGGGTGGAGCTCGGCGCGTCGAGCGCGGTCTGGCCGGTGGCGACGACCAGCGCGTCCTTGGCGTTGGTCTGGTCGAGCGTGACCTGCTCGATGCCGGTGGGGTTCGAAAGGGTGAAGCCCCATTTCCCACCCTCGTTGGTCACCTTGAAGGTCGACTTCCAGCGCGGCACGACATTGCCGTTGGCGTCGAGCTGGGGCGCGCCATTGGTATCCAGATTGGGGATCGCGGCGATCGCGGCGTTGAACTGGGCCGCGACGGAATCGAGCGTGGGCGGCTGCGCGCCCTGCGACAGGTCGACGGTGACCGTCTGCGCCGCGACGCCCGGCTTGCTCAGCGTGATCGCGAACTGCTCGGTGCCGGCAAGGCCGGGGATCGCATCGCCGCGTGCCTTGACCAGGGTCTTGCCCTCGGTCTCGTAGACGCTGGTGGCGGCCAGCTTGGTCGAGGTGATGCTGGACGCCGGCTTGCCATAAGCGAGCTTCACCAGGTCGGACGGCGCGGTGCTCAGATAGGATTGGAGATCGTCCAGCCCCTTGAGGAAGGTCTTCTGCAGCTGGGTGCGTTGCGCGTCGGACGTGGTCTTGGCGCTCGCGGTCTCGGCGAGCACGCGCAGCTTGTCGAGCGCCTGATAGGCAGTGAAGCTGGTCTGCACGTCCTTGGGCAGAAAGGTGCCGTTGCCGTCGGTGGTGGCAGGGGTGATGATCGAGCGCAGCGCGGTGATCGCGGAGACCTGGCTGGCATTGACCGGCAGGGCGTTGCCGCTCTTCCACGGCGCGACGGTGGCCGCGGTGGTGAACTGCGCCTTGGCCGTGCGCACCGCCTTGCTCTCATAGGCGATCGGCGAGACCGCCGACGTCATGGTCGAGCTCGACCCCGTCAGGATGCTCAAGCCGATCAGGTTTCCAGATAAATTAACCATCTTCGCGATCCGCCCTGCCTGCCTTGCTCCTATAATAGAGGGAAAGCGGCCCCCGCCCGTGTGTGCGGCCGCAATTTTTCGCGAGGGAAACGAAAAAACATGTCCGTGATGGCGCCGATCGCAGAACCGCCCGAACTGAAGCGCTTCAGCGGCGCACAGCGCGCCGCCGCCCTGATGCTGGCGCTGGGCAAGGATCATGGCGCGCCGATCTGGGAACAGCTCTCCACCGACGAAGTGAAGGAACTGTCGTCGACCATCGCCGGCCTGGGCCGCATCCCGGCCCAGGTGGTGGAGCATCTGCTCGTCCAGTTCACCAGCGAAGTCGCCTCGATGGCGACGCTGCACGGCAGCTACGAGACCACCGAACGCCTGCTCACCGGCATCCTGCCCGGCGACAAGGTGAAGGAGATCATGGAGGACATCCGCGGTCCTTCCGGCCGCACGATGTGGGACAAGCTCTCCAATGTCAGCGAGTCCGTGCTCGCCGGCGCGCTGAAGCACGAATATCCGCAGACCGTGGCGGTGATCCTCTCCAAGCTGCGCCCCGACCATGCCGCGCGCGTGCTCTCCGAGCTGCCGCGCGACTTCTCGGTCGACGTGATCATGCGCATGCTGCGCATGGAGACGGTGCAGAAGGACGTGATCAACCAGGTCGAGCAGACGCTGAAGACCGAGTTCATGACCAACCTCTCGCGCTCGCAGAAGCGCGACCCGCACGAGGCGATGGCCGAGCTGTTCAACTCGCTCGACCGCTCGACCGAGGAAGCGATGCTCACCGCGCTCGACAACCGCGCGCCGGAGAGCGCCGAGCGGATCCGCGCGCTGATGTTCACCTTCGAGGACCTGGGCAATCTGCTGCCGCCGGCGATCTCGTCGATCGTCCGCAGCGCCGACAAGCGCCAGATGGCGCTGGCGCTGAAGGGCGCGCCGGACAGCCTGAAGCAGCTGTTCTTCGGCGCGATGACCGAGCGCGCCTCGAAGCTGCTGCGCGAGGACATGGCGGGCATGGGCCCGGTGCGCGCCCGCGATTGCGAGGAGGCCCAGTCGGCGCTGGTGCGCCTGGCCAAGGACCTGGCGGACCGCGGCGAGATCCTGCTCGTCGACCCCAAGTCCGACGACGCGATGATCATCTAGGGAATATTGCCGATGAGCATGCATGCCCATGTCCATGTCGAGCGCTTCGGCTTCGACCGTATCTTCGCCGTGCCGCCCGGCCGGAGCGCGCCGATCGGCCCCGATGCCGCGCTCGAAGTGGCGACGCTGCGCGCCGAGCTGGCGCTGCTCAGGTCCGAACAGGAATCCGCCCTCGCCCTTGCCCGGGCCCAGGGCTATGAGGCCGGGCTGGCCCAGGCCCGCGCGGAACGCGAAGTCGCGCTGCTGAGCGCGGTCGACGCGCTGCAGGCCGGCATCGAAGTGATCGACGCGCAATTCACCGAAGTCTCCGAACGGGTGACCGGCGAGGCGGCCGAGATCGCACTCGCCGCCGCCGACATGATCGCGGGCCGCGCCCTCGAAACCGCGCCGGGCGCCGCCATCGACGAAGCGATCGGCCGGGCCCTCGGCCAGGTCGCGCGCGGCACCGAATTGCTGGTGCGCGTCCACCCCGACCTGCTGGAAGACATCGAGGGCCGCATCGCCGACCGCCAGTCGCGCGACCGCCGCAAGCTGAACCTGATCGTGGTGCCCGATGCCGACATCCCGGTGGGCGATGCCCGTATCGGCTGGGAGGAAGGCGGGCTGGCGCTCGATGCCACGGCACGCCGCGAAGCGGTGCTGGCCGAGCTCGAGACGCTGCTCAAGGCGGCTTGACCTGACTCTCGATGCCGGGCTCTAATCGAGCCTTCCACCCCAGGTCACCCTGAACTTGTTTCAGGGTCCAACTCTCCCCGGGAGATATCCCTCGCGGTGCCTTGGATGCTGAAACGAGTTCAGCATGACGGGAAGGGGCAAAGGACGCGCCTGCCGCCTGAGTTTCCTGCCCTTGGGGAGTCGCGATTCCGGGGAAAAGCCAGTCGGCGAGCCCACTAGGCAAAAATTTCCCCCGGCAAAAACTGCCGGCTCCCTCGCCCCTCTATAATGATCGCAAGGGGCATCCGCCCCGCCAGTTCCATCGAACGGGGCGACATTGGAAGCGATCAAGAACCTGGTGGGCCAGATCGGCCCCAAGCGGCTGTTGCTGATGGGGGGAGTGGCGCTCGCGCTGCTCGCCGCCCTGGCCTTCGTCGCCACCCGCGGCTCCACCCAGAGCATGGGTTTCCTCTACACCGACCTGGATCCCTCGGCCGCCTCGGCGATCTCCGAGAAGCTCAAGGCGCAGAACGTCGCCTTCCAGCTCTCGGCCGACGGCACGTCGATCATGGCGCCGCAGGACAAGCTGGCCGAGCTCCGCATGAGCCTGGCCGGCGAGAAGCTGGGCGGCAAGATCGGCTATGAGGTGCTCGACCAGGAGCAGCCCTTCGGCGTCTCCGCCAGCCGCGCCAAGATGAACGAGACGCGCGCGATCGAAGGCGAACTCGCCAAGTCGATCCAGACGATCCAGAACGTCACCGGCGCGCGGGTCCATATCGTGATGCCCGAGCGCGCCATGTTCGCGGAGGAAAGCCGCAAGGCGACGGCGGCGGTGACCGTGAAGACCCGCGGCCGCATCCCGAGCGAGACGGTCGCCTCGATCCGCTACCTCGTCTCCTCCTCGGTGCCCGAGCTTTCGCCCGATGCCGTCTCGGTCGTCGACCAGACCGGTGCGCTGCTCGCCCGGGCCGGCGACCCCAGCACGGCCAGCGCCGGCGATGCCGACCAGCGCCAGCAGGCCGTGGAAGGCAAGCTGCGCGACGAGATCGAATCGCTGCTCGAGCCGATCGTCGGCCAGGGCAAGGTCCGCGCCGAAGTCTCCGCCCAGATCGACCGCGACCAGTCGCGCGAGGAATCGCACGTCTTCGATCCCGACAAGCAGGTGATCGCCCGCCAGGTGAGCGTGGAGACCGGCGAGCAGAACCGCGAGACCGATATCGGCGCGCAGACCGCCTCGGTCGGCAACCAGCTGCCTGCCGCGCAGACCGCCGCGGCCAACACGCCGGGCGCCTCGCGCCAGTCGGGCAGCAACCAGAATTCGGAAGACACCACCTATGACAACAGCTCGACCAGGACGGTAACCGTCCGCACGCCGGGCAAGGTGACGCGCCTCAGCGTCGCGGTGATGGTCGATGGCGGCGACAAGGGGCTGCCCCAGCCGCAGATCGACCGGCTGCAGCGCCTTGTCGAGAATGCCGTGGGCGCCGACACCCAGCGCGGCGACAGCGTCGTCGTCGAGAGCATGAAGTTCAACACCGGCGACGCCCCGGCCGACGCCACGAGCAGCTTCTTCTCGTCGCTGCCGATGGACCGGATCTGGGGCCTGCTCCAGCTGGTGGTGATCGGCGCGGTCGGCCTGCTCGCGCTGCGCATGCTGAAGCCCAAGCCCGCTCCCGCGTCGGAGATGGCGGAGGCTCCGGCCGCGCTGCCCACCCATTCGCCCGAGATGCTCGCACTCGCCGAGCGCGCCGCCGACGGCGATGTGGAAGCGATGGCCCAGCTCGAAGCCATGACCCCGTCCGACGTGCCGCAGCTCGATCAGGAGATCGCGCTCGCCCAGGTCGACGGCCGCATCAAACTCTCCGCGCTCAAGCGCATCGGGGACGCGATCGCCGCCAGCCCGCCCGAGGCGGCCTCGGTGATCCGTCAGTGGATGAACGCATAGGATCAGACCCATGGATACCGAACCCCACAACATCATTCCCACCGATCCGGCGATCGACCAGCCCGCGCCCGTGCTCGAGGATTTCGACAACCAGGGCGGCGCCGAGCCGCACCATGGCGGCGAAGGCCTGGAAGCCGTCCATGACGTTCCGGTGAAGGTACAGGCGGTGCTGGGCCGCGCCCGCATGCCGATCGGCGAACTGCTGCACCTGGGTGCCGGCACCGTGGTCGAGCTCGACCGCCGCGTCGGCGAGCCGGTGGACATCTTCGTCAACGACCGGCTGATCGCCCGCGGCGAAGTCGTGCTGATCGACAATGCACTCGGCGTGACTCTCACCGAGATCGTGCGGGCCGAGCATTGACGATGGGACCGATCCGGATGCTGCTGATCGGCGCGCCGGGCAGCGAGTTCCGCCGGGCTGCGGAGCTGGCGCAGGGCGCTGGCGCGGAAGTCACCATGGCCGACGCCCCCGGGCCCGCGCTGGAGGCGCTGCGCGAACAGGGCGCCGATCTGGTGATGATCGACGTGCTGGAGGACGCGGTGGGCTTTCTGGCCGACCTGCGTCGCGAGCGCTTCGTCGTGCCCGTGCTGGCCTGCGGCATCTCCGCGCCGGCCGAGCGTGCGGTGGCGGCGATCCGCGCCGGCGCCCGCGACTATGTGCCCCTGCCCCCGCAGCGCGAGTTGATCGCGGCGGCCATCGCTTCGGTGGTGGAGCGCCAGGCGCAAGTGCCTATCGGCGGCCATCCGGTGCTCGATCGCGCCATGGCGCTCGCCGCCGCCGTCGCGCCGAGCGGCGCCCCCGTGCTCGTCTCGGGCGGCAAGGGCAGCGGCAAGGAAATGATGGCGCGCGAGATCCATCGGCTTTCCGGCCGGCCGGATCCGATCGTCTCGGTCGAATGCGCGGGCGTTGCCGCCGACGTGCTGGAATCCGAGCTGTTCGGGCACGAGGCGAATGCCTTTCCGGGTGCCGCTGCGCGCCGGATCGGCCGGCTCGAAAGCGTCCGGGGCGGGACGATCTTCCTGCGCGAAGTGGGGGCGCTCGCGCCCGCCACCCAGGCCCGGCTGCTCGCCGCGCTGATCGAGAAGCGCTTCCGCCGCCTGGGCGGCGAAGCCGAGGTGCCCTTCGCCGCGCGGCTGATCGCCTCGACCAGCATGGACCTGGAGGCCGCGGTGGCGGGGGGCAGCTTCCGCGAGGACCTCCTCGTGCGGCTGAGCCTGGCATGCATCGAGGTGCCGCCGCTCGCCGAGCATGACGACGATATCGCCGCGCTGGCCGGGCACTTCATCGCCCAGTTCGCCCGAGGCGACGGGCTCGCCCCGCGCCCGCTCTCGGAAGACGCGATCGCGGTGCTGCGCGCCTATGGCTGGCCCGGCAACATCCGCGAGCTGAAGGAATGCATCCACCGCGCGGCGCTGCTGGCCCATGGCCCGCAGATCGAGGCCGAGGACCTCACCCGTGCCGACGGCTCGCCGCTCGAGGCGCTCGTCTCGCTGCCGGGGCCCGACGGGCGGATCGAAGTGGACGGCCTGATCGGCCGCACGGTGGAAGAAGTGGAGCGCGAGCTGATCCTGGGCACGCTGGAACGCTGCCACGGCAACCGCACCTCCGCCTCGAACATCCTCGGCATCTCGGTGCGCACGATGCGCAACAAGCTGCGCAGCTTCATCGAGGGCGGCATCGCCGTGCCGCCCGCGGCGTGATGCGCGGGGCGGCTTGCACTGCTCCCCTCCCTGGAAGGGAGGGGCCGGGGGTGGGTCGCGGCCGGGCGTTACGGCCTGCCCACCCGATCAGGTTGCCGTACCGCGTACATCCACCCACCCCCAGCCCCTCCCTTCCAGGGAGGGGAGTCATGTCCCCCGAGGCCCGCCGATGCCCCCCGCGATCCTGAACTTCCTGAACAAGCTCGGCCTGAACCGCGACATCGCGCTCGCGGGCGGCGTGGTCGCGATCATCGCGATGCTGATCCTGCCGATCCCCGGCTGGCTGCTCGACCTGGGCCTGGCGCTGTCGATCACCGTATCGGTGATGATCCTGATGACGGCCCTGTTCATCGAGAAGCCGCTGGAACTCAGCGCCTTTCCGACAATCCTGCTGGTGGCGACGATGCTGCGCCTGGGCCTCAACCTCGCCTCGACCCGCCTGATCCTCACCCATGGGCACGAAGGCCCCGATGCCGCCGGCGGCGTGATCGGGGCCTTTGGCGAGTTCCTGATGGGCGGCGAGGTGATCATCGGCCTCACCATCTTCATCATCCTGATCGTCATCAACTTCGTCGTCATCACCAAGGGCGCCGGCCGCATCGCCGAAGTCGCGGCGCGCTTCAGCCTGGACTCGATGCCGGGCAAGCAGATGGCGATCGACGCCGACTTGTCCGCCGGCATGATCAACGAGGACCAGGCCAAGGCCCGCCGCGCCGAAGTCGAAGCCGAGAGCGGCTTCTACGGCGCGATGGACGGCGCCTCGAAGTTCGTGAAGGGCGACGCGATCGCCGGCCTGCTGATCACCGCGGTGAACATCGTCGTCGGCCTGACCATCGGCGTCGTCTCGCACGGCGTGCCGATCGGCGAGGCCTTCCACACCTATACGACCCTGACCGCCGGCGACGGCCTGGTCAGCCAGATCCCGGCGCTGATCATCTCGATCGCCGCGGGCCTGCTCGTCTCCAAGGGCGGCGTGAAGGGCAAGACCGGCGCGGCGCTGGGCGACCAGCTGGGCCGCTATCCCAAGGCCTTCGGCATGGTCTCGGTCCTGCTGGGCGCGCTGGCGATCATGCCGGGGATGCCCTTCCTGCCCTTCGCCATCTTCTCGGCCGCATCGGGCTTCGCCGCCTGGCGGATGAGCAGGAACGCCGCCGCCAGGGCCGCGCTCGAAAAGGCCGTCGCCGCGCAGGAACAGGCCCAGGCCGCCGTGGTCGAGCAGCCGATCTCGCAGACGCTGGCGATCGACGCGGTGCGCATCGAGATCGGCTATGCCCTGCTGCCGATGATCAACGACGAGCAGCGCGAGCCGCGCCTCGACGACCAGGTCCGCGCGCTGCGCCGGCAGATGGCGACCGATTTCGGCTTCGTGCTCCCCTCGGTCCGCATCATCGACAATATGGGCCTGAAGCCCAACGAATATGTGATCACCATCAAGGAGACCGAGGCGGCGCGCGGCGAGATCCGCGTCGACAAGCTGCTGATGATCAATCCGGGCGGCGGCCCGGCCGGCCTGCCCGGCGAGCCGACCACCGAGCCGGTGTTCGGCCTGCCCGCCCTCTGGATCGATCGCGAGTTGCGCGACGAGGCGGGCTTCCGCGGCCTCACCGTGGTCGAGTGCGGCACGATCATCACCACCCACCTGACCGAGCTGGTGAAGGAGAACATCGCCGACCTGCTCTCCTATTCGGAGACCCAGAAGCTGCTGACCGAAGTCCACAAGGATTCCGAGAAGCTGGTCGCCGACATCATCCCGGCCAAGGTCTCGATCTCCAGCGTGCAGCGCATCCTGCAGAACCTGCTGGGCGAAGGCATCTCGATCCGCGACGTGCCGACGATCCTGGAAGGCATTGCCGAGGCGGCGCCGCTGACCAGCAACCTGACCCAGATGACCGAGCATGTCCGCTCGCGCCTGGCCCGGCAGATCAGCGCGTCGCAAGTGCGCGGCGAGGCGATCCCGGTGGTGACGCTGTCGCCCGAATGGGACCAGGAGTTCGCGGAGAGCATCCTGGGCCAGGGCGACGAGCGCCAGCTGGCGATGGCGCCGTCCTCGCTCCACCGGTTCATCGCGCATGTCCGCGAGACCTATGACCGGCTGGCGCAGGACGGCGAGATACCGTGCATGCTCACCAGCCCCGCGATCCGCCCGTTCGTCCGCTCGATCATCGAACGGGTGCGTCCGGCAACGGTAGTGCTCTCCCAGAACGAGATCCATGCCCGTGCCCGCATCCGCGCGCTCGGCACGATCGGCTGATCGCCGACCGTTTCGCCCGCGAACATCCTATAATGAAGATTGCGGGCCCCACGCCCGCTCATGAGGCGCGTGCATGCAGATAAACACCATCGGGTTTCCCGCAGGCCTCTTCGGCGCAGCGAGCGCCGACTCCGTTGCCGGCTTCGGCTTCGCGCAAATGCTCGGCGCGCCGGGCAACGCCACCGGCACCGGCCCCACACCGCCACCGGCGGCCAACGACATGCTCGCGCCCGCCGCGCCGCTGAGCATGGCGCAACTGCTCACCACCGCGGCCCCGGTGCCGACCGCGGAAACTCCGCCCGCGGAAGCTCCGGCGCTCGGGGCGGCGCTGCCGCAGCCCGTCGCGCCGGCGGAAGCGCAGCCTCCGGCGGTCTCGCTGCCCGTGGTGGCGGAAAATCCCGCCGCCACGCCGGACAAGCCGGACAAGCCGGGCACGGAAGCCAAGCCGGCCGCGAACGCCCAGCCCGCTCCCGTGCCCGCCGAACGCGCGATCGACACGCCTCCCGCTCCGGTCGCCGAGACAGGCGAGCAAGTCCAGGCCGAGCAACCGGCGGAACCCAGGCCGCCGATCAAGCGCGGCCCGCGCCCGGCGAACCTTGGCGAGGAACTGCCCGCCGCCGCTCCCGCTGCCATTCCGGACAATGCGCAGGCCGCCGACATGGCCGCCATAGCCCTGGTCCAGGCTCCCCCGCGTCCCGAGCTCGCGACGAGGCCGCAGCCCGCGCCGGCACGCCAGATCGGCGAACTCTCTTCCCCTGCGCGCAAGGCGGATGCCGCACGCGGAAACCAGGGCGTTGTGCCGGCCCCCGAGCCTGCCACCGGCAGCGACAAGGTCCAGGCCGGGACGCCGATGATCACCGGCAAGCCAGACGGCGGGAAGGACAATATGCCCGGCGACGATCGCGGCCAGGCACCGGCCTTCACGCTGCGCCACGACGCGCATGCCGCGTCGGCCGCGCCGCATGCCGCCACCGACGCTCCCCGCAGCCAGGCGGCACCTGCCATGGCCGCGGCCGAGCCGGCGATCGCCGCGCGGCCCGGTCATCTCGGCCAGGCGCTCGGCGTCGAGATCGCGCACAAGGTGGAGGCCGGCGAAGAGATGCTGCGCGTCCGGCTGAGCCCGGACAATCTCGGCAAGGTCGAGGTGACGCTGGCGTTCGACGATGCCGGCACGCTGCGCGCCACGGTGCGCGCGGACAGCGCCCATGCGCTCGACCTGCTCCGCCAGGATGCGCCCGATCTCGGCCGCGCGCTCGACCAAGCCGGCATCCGCGCCGACGCGCAGAGCTTCCGCTTCGAGAGCCGCACCGGCGACGGCAACGCACAGGCGCAGCAGCAATCGCAGCAGCAGAACCAGAATTCCTCCACCGGCCAACGCGCCGGCAGTGACGAACCCGATACGGCCGACATCGCTTATCGCAGCATCCGCGGCGACGGGCAGGTCGATCTTCTCGCCTAGGAGCAGCCAGCATGACTACCGTCAACACCGCAACCAACACGCCGGCGACGAACGGCACGGCCAATGGGTCGAGCACGGGCCTCAACGGCGACTTCACGATGTTCCTGAAGCTGCTGACCACCCAGATGCAGAACCAGGACCCGCTGAGCCCGATGGACACGGCCCAGTATACGCAGCAGCTGGTGCAATATTCGCAGGTCGAGCAATCGATGGCGCAGACCAACACGCTCAAGTCGATCCTGTCGACGCTGGGCACCCAGAACCTCACCCAGGCTTCGTCGCTGATCGGCCGCGCGGTGGAAGTGGACTCGCCTGTCGCCGGGCTCACCGCGACGCAGGCGGCGCAGTGGAGCTGGAGCACGCCGCGCGACGCCGCCTCCGTAGTCGCCACCATCAGCGACGCTTCGGGCAAGGTCGTCGACACCCGCACCGTGCAGGTGACCGGCAATAGCGGCACGCTCGCCTGGGACGGCCTGACTTCGAACGGCCGCGAGATGCCGGCCGGCAAATATTCGCTGTCGCTCAAGGCGCTCGACAGTTCGGGCACCCAGCTGACCAGCACGGTCCACAATATCGGCACGGTCAGCGACGTGCAGCTCAGCAACGGCGCGGTGCTGGTGACGGTGAACGGAAACCAGGTCGAGGCGGGCAAGCTGATCCGCATCGGCGGGGCCGGGGCCGGGACCGGAGCCGGCACGGGCACGGGCAGCGGCGCTTAGGATCGAAACCCGATCATCCCCGCTTTCGCGGGGATGACGGGAGAGCCCATTCGATCCCAGGGGTTTCCCTGAGGCCCCGGCGTTTGGGGCACCCTTCCCCGGCCTCTATAATGGAATCAGAGAGGCGGGCGGACGTATCAATCCCCTCGCGATCCGCCCGTTTCTCGGCCGGCGCCGCGGCGCCTTGTTTTCCTTCGCTTAAACGAGCGGGCCGGATCCTCCACCGGCCCGCTTTTTTTTGCCCCCGCGGGGCGGGAACAGCAGAACGGGGCCCAAGGAGGCCCCGTTCGCGATTTCCGAAAAGGATGCGGGGATCAGGCGTGCGCGGCACGCAGGATCGGCTGCGTGCGCAGCTGGATGATCTGCATCGGCGGCAGTTCGTCCCCGGCCTCGGCCACTTCATAGGCCTCAAGCGCGCAGCCGGGCAATGCGGCGGGCGCGGTGAGCATGGCGATGCAATCGGCGATCGACGGATCCTCGCGCGGGCCGATCGTGTCGAGCACATCGGCCAGCGTCGTGCCCGGCGCCGCCAGCGCGCGATCGGCGGCGGCCGCCCAGAGCGCCCGGACGTCCTCGACCGTTAGCGTTAACGTCACCGTATAGCCGGCCGCCGCTTCCAAACCCTGCCTGATTTCACCAACGCCCATTTGTCTGCCCCCGACCTGTTCGTGTGAATTTTGTATTAAATGCCTCAAAGCCGGCTTGCGGCGTAGTACGGGCAAGCCCGTATGTGGTTTTGCGGAATCAGTGGACCCGCGCTTCCGCGCGCCGCCCGAGCTCGCGGGCGTGCGCCGCGACCAGGCACAGTTCGGCATAGAGCCGATCCCAGAAAGGCGCCGGGATATCGAGCGCCGGGCCATCCGACTGATACAGCGCAAGCGCCGCGCAGGGATCGAGCCCCAGCCGGAAGCGCGTGGCGAACACGCCGTCGATATGCTCGTCCGGAAGGGGATGCGGCACGGCGAGGCGTGCCGACATGATATAGCCCGAAAGGATGTCGACGCCGTAGCCGTCGAGCATCACGCGGGGCCGGCCGGCCATGTCCGGCCGCTCGAGCACCACGAGCGCGCCCGAGGGGTGCTCCTCGACGCTCACCTGAAGGCGGCCGCCGAACGCATCGGTGATTTCTCTGATCCTGGGAAACAAGGCTCTATTCTCCTCTTGGGATCATTATAGAGGCGTCAACCAATTGGCGGGGCGGCGCGCGCAAGAAAATTGCGGGCACGAAAAAAGGAGGCCGGGACTTGCGTCCCGGCCTCCTCGTCAGGGCCATAGACTCCAGGGAAAAGTCCGGCCTTAACGGAACAGCGAGGTGATGGTCGACGGCGCCTGGTTGGCGATCGACAGAGCCTGCACACCGAGCTGCTGCTTGACCTGCAGCGCCTGCAGCTTCGCCGATTCCTTGGCGAGATCGGCGTCGACAAGGTTGCCGATGCCGCCCTCGATCACGTCGGAGAGCTTGCTGGTGAAGGTCGCCTGAGCATCGATCTTGCGCGAAGCCGCGCCGAGCGTGCTGAGGCTGGTCTTCAGGTTCGACTGGGTCGTCGTGATCGTGTCGATCATCGCCTGAGCCGAGGCCTGGCTGCTGATGTTGCCACCCGAAGCGATCGTGACGACCGAGCCGCCAAGGTCGAGACCCTGGTTGGTGACGCTCAGCGAGTCCGGATCCCAGGTGGTCGAGCTGGTGTTCGAGTCCTGCAGCGACTGCAGGGCCGTCACGGTGCCGCCCGAAGCCTTCAGCAGGTTCGTGCCGTTGAAGTCAGACGAATTCACGATCGTGGTGATCTGGTCACGCAGGGCAACGAAGTCCGCGTTGAGCGCGTCACGGGTCGACGTGTCGATGCCGGCGTCGGCGGCCTGGTAGGCCTTCGCCTTCATCTGGTTCACGACGTCCGAGATCTGCTCGGCGCCAGCCACCGCCACGTCAGTCACGCTCTTGGCGCGGCTCAGCGACGAGGAAACGGCCGCGAGGCCGCCCATGTCGCCACGCAGGCCCTGAGCGATCGTGTACGAGGCCGAGTCATCCTTGGTCGACGCAACCTTCAGGCCGGTGTTGATGCGGCTCTGAACCTGCGACAGGCCAGCGTTGGTCGCGTTGAGGCTCTGGAGAGCGGCCATCGCGCCGACGTTGGTGTTAACCGAAAATGCCATTTCCCTATCCTTCTTGGATCGAAGGGCCGCTTCTGCGACCCGGACCGGTGACGCCGGCCCGCGACGGAACGTGATCGGTACGCCCGCATGATCATTGTGGGAAGAATTATAGGATCACCAAAATTGCCGGGCGAATTTAGATGGTTAGCGAAAGGTTAAGAGGCAAGGCTTGCTGATCGGTCCAGCAATCCCAGGCGCTTGGGCTCAGATCGGGACGGACGCATCCCATAAAGGAAAATCGCCCCGCAGCACGGGCTGCGAGGCGATCCTCTCCAAATCCTGGCGACGGCTCAGAAGGGGAAGAGCGCGTCGTAGATCTGCTGGCCCCAGCGCGCCTGCTGCGCGTCGGTGAGCTGGCCCTTGCCGCCATAGATCACGCGCGCCTCGGCGATCTGCGAATGACGGATCGAATTGTCGCGGGCGATGTCCTCCGGGCGGATAAGACCGGTGATGATCAGCTCGCGCATCTCGAAGTTCACGCGGACTTCCTGGCGGCCCTTGATCATCAGATTGCCGTTGGGCAGTACCTGGGTGACGATGGCGGCCATCGTCATGTTGATCGTCTCGGAACGGGCGGTGGTGCCGCCGCCGGCATATTTCGAACCCGAATTGGTCTCGAGCGCGGCATTGGCATCGGCGCCGAGCAGCTTCTTCACCGGGCTGATCCCCAGCAGGCCGCCCAGGCCGCCGCTCTCGCTGCCGCCGCGCGTGCGCGAGGTGTTGTTGCCCAGGTCCGCCTTGTCGGCGATGTTGATCTTGATCGTCAGTATGTCGCCGATCTTGTTCGCGCGCTGGTCGCGGAACAGCGCGCCGGCGCCGGTGCGGAACAGCGAGGCGCTGTTCCCCTGCTGGGGCTGCTGCCGCGCCGCCACGGTGCCATTGGTGGTCGCACCGCGAACGCGCTCCGACGGCATCGCCAGCGACGGCTCGATCTCGGGTGCCTCGACCGGCTGGATCTCGGAGAGCTTGGGGGCCTTGCCCACCTGCTTCAGCCGCCCGACGGCGCCGCAACCCGAAAGCGTGGCGCAGATGGCCGCCGCGAGAATGATCTTGCGCATGATAGTTCCCTCAAGGCGTGACGATGCGCACGGCGCCCGTGGCCTCGACGACCCCGTCCAGCGTGCGATTGGTTGCATTGGCGACGACCCGGACGGCCTCGCCCTTGGCGCCGCCGCCGAGCGCGCGGCCCGCGGCGGTGATGATCAGCGGCCCGCTGACGATGCGGATGGTCACCGGTTCCCCGCGCCGCACCATCTGCGGGCGCATCAGATCGGCCTGGCGCACCACCGTGCCCGCGGGCAGGTTGCGCGCGGCTTCCATGCCCGCGGCCTGGTCGATGGTGAGTGCGCCGCGCGCCGTGGCGGCGGGGCGCTGCTCGACCGCGAAGTCGCCCGCCTCGATCCGGTCGCCCTTCTGCACGGCATGGCCGAGCACGGCGACCGGCACGTCCTCGGGCACGGCGAGGGCGAGCAGCGCGAGGCCGAGAACGCCGAGCATCAGCGCAGCTGGCTGGTCGTCGCCAGCATCTCGTCGGCGGTCTTCACCACGCGGCTGTTCATCTCATAGGCGCGCTGCGCGGTGATGAGCGCGGTGATCTCGGCCACGGGATTGACGTTGGAGGATTCGACGAAGCCCTGCAGCAGCGTGCCGAAGCCCGGATCGCCCGGGGCGCCGGCGATCGGCGCGCCCGAGGCCGCGGTCTCGAGGAACAGGTTGCCGCCCTTCGCCTCCAGGCCGCCTTCGTTGACGAAGGTGGCGAGCTGGAGCTGGCCGAGCGTCTGCGGGGTCGGGTTGCCCGAAAGGACGACGTCGACCTGGCCGGTCTTCGAGACGGTGACGCTCACCGCGTTCTGCGGCACGGTGATGCCGGGCTGGACCGGGAAGCCGTCCGAATTCACCAGCTCGCCCTGGTCCGACACGCCGAACGAGCCGTCGCGGGTATAGCCGGTGGTGCCGTCGGGCAGCGTGATCTGGAAATAGCCATGGCCCTGGATCGCCAGGTCATATTGGTTGTCGGTCTGCTGGGTCGCGCCCTGCTCGTTGATCCGGTAGATCGCCCCCGTCTTCACGCCCGAGCCGATCTGGATGCCGGTGGGGCTCATCGTCTGCGCGCTGGTCGCCGAGCCGGGGCGCACGACCTGCTCGTAAAGCAGGTCCTGGAATTCGGCGCGCTGGCGCTTGAAGCCCGTGGTGTTCATGTTGGCGATGTTGTTCGAGATCACATCGACATTGGTCTGCTGCGCGAGCATGCCCGTCGCGGCGATGGAAAGCGTACGCATGAGCTAGTTCCTTATGCTCGTGATGGGGTTCAGCCGACCTTGCTCAGCCGGTCGATCGCCGACTTGCGCATGTCGTTCATGCTCTGGGAAAGGTTCTGGCTGGTCTGATAGGCGCGCAGGATCTCCACCATGTCGGTGGTCTCCTGGATCGCGTTGACGTTCGACCCTTCCAGGCCGCCGCTCACCAGATGCGTCTGCTCCGACGGCAGCTCGCGGCCGCCGGTGCCGCTGAACAGCCCGTCGCCGCGCGGATCCACCCCGGCTTCGTCGAACTGGGTCACGGTGACGCGGCCGAACGGGCCGCCGGGCCCGTTGACCGTGCCGTCCTTGCCGATCGAGACCTGGTTGGCCGCTTCCTGCGGGACGGTGATCGGCTTGCCGCCCTCGCCCAGCACCTTGTTGCCGGTGGAGGTGGCAAGTTCGCCGGTCGGGAGCATCTTGAGCTGGCCTGCCCGCGTATAGGCGGTGCTGCCGTCGGGCGCCTGGACCGAGAAATAGCCCTGTCCCTCGATCATCAGGTCGAGCGGGTTGCCGGTGGCCTGGAAAGCGCCCTGGCTGAAATCATGGATCGCGCCATAATCGAGCACGAACGACGTCTGCTTCGCCGGCTTCACCGCGCTGTCCGTCTTCTCGACATATTCGCGGAAGACCGGCTGCTCGCGCTTGAAGCCGACCGTGTTCATGTTGGCCAGGTTGTTCGCCGCCACGTCCATGCGGCGGCGCAGCGCCGTTTCCTGGCTCAGCAGCACATAGGAAGAAATGTCCACCGGACGTCCCTCAAAAATTCGCACTAGGCAACAATTGCCGGGCGCTGATCCTATAATAGGAGAAAATGCATCGACGCGGTGTCGGCGCGCAGATTTCGGAAGGTCACCAGGGAATGTCGTCTCCGGAAATCATCGAGGAGGGTGCCGAAGCCGCGAAGCCGGCCGAGCCCAAATCGAGGAAGAAGCTGATCCTCATCGGTGCCGCGGCAGCCGTGCTGCTGCTTGGCGGCGGCGGCGGCGCGGCCTTCATGCTCTCCGGCTCCGGCGCCAAGGCGGAAGGCGCCAAGGACGGGCATGGCGGCGCGAAGGATGCCGCGGCGAGCGGCGGCCATGGCGAGGCCGCGGCGGGCGATGCGGGCAAGGGCGCCTTTGTCGACGTGCCCGCGATGCTGGTGAACCTGCGCTCGCCCGACGGGCAGGCGCGCTTCCTCAAGATCCACTTCATGATCGTGCCGGGCGACGGCATCGCCCCGGACGGCCTGAAGGAGAAGCTGCCGCTGGTGCTCGACAGCTTCCAGCCCTTCCTGCGCGAGTTGCGCCCCGAGGACCTGTCCGGATCGGCCGCGGTCTTCCGCATCAAGGAAGAGATGATGGTGCGCGCCACCGCCACGCTCGGCGAGGGCCAGGTGAAGGACATCCTCATCCAGGACCTGGTGCAGCAATGATCGATCTCGAGGACTTCGATCTTCCCGATCCCCCCGCCCCCCCGGGCGAGATGGGCGGCGGCGTGTTCGACCAGGCCGATATCGACGCGCTGTTCGGCGATGTGGGCCCCATCGCCCGCAAGTCCGGCCTGCGCGCCGTCATCGAATCCAAGGTCATCAGCCACGAGCGCCTGCCGATGCTCGAAGTGGTGTGCGATCGGGTGGTGCGTTCCTTCGCCAGCTCGATGCGCAACCTCACCTCGGACGGCGTCGACGTCAGCCTGGAGGAAGTGACTTCCACCCGCTTCGGCGAGTTCATGAACCGCGTCGCGCTGCCGGCGATGGTCGGCGTGTTCAAGATCGAGGAATGGGAGAGCTACGGCCTCGTCACCGTCGATTCCAACCTGATCTACTCGGTGGTCGACGCCCTGCTCGGCGGCCGCGGCGGCGGCTCGGCGATGGTGATCGACGGCCGCGCCTTCACCACCATCGAGACCGGCCTGGTCTCGCGCATGCTGACGCTGGCGCTGAACGACTTCTCGGAGGCATTCGCTCCGATCGAGCCGGTGAACATGAATCTCGAGCGCATCGAGACCAATCCGCGCTTCGCCGCGATCGCCGGCGTGTCCAACATCTGCGCCACCGCGACGTTCCGCGTCGACATGGACGGGCGCGGCGGGCGGTTCACGCTGGTGTTCCCCTATGCGACCCTGGAGCCGGTACGCGACAAGCTGCTCCAGCGCTTCATGGGCGAGAAGAGCGGCCGCGACAGCATCTGGGAGGCGCACATGGCCGCCGAGGTGCGCAAGACCAATGTCTCGATGAGCGTGCTGCTGGGCGAGAAGGCAATGTCGATCGCCGACCTGCGCAATCTCGAGATCGGCCAGACCATCGCGCTCCACAAGAGCCCGGACGATGCACTCGACGTCGCTTGCGGCGGCGTGAAGCTCGCCCAGGGCCAGATCGGCCAGCGCAACGGCCAGGTCGCCGTGCGCCTGATCAACGACGTTTCCTCCGACAAGAAGGTGAAGCAATGAGCATCGCGCTACTCGCCAATGTGCTGACGATCATCCTGTGCATGGCCGTGCTCGTGCAGAGCGTGCGGATGATGAAGAGCCTGCGCACCGTGAAGGACGGCGCGCTCACCCAGGTGGTCGAGGCGCTGCAGGTCGCCACCGTCCAGGCCCGTGCCGTGCTTTCGGACATGAAGCACACGCTGGGCACCGATTGCGCCCGCCACGCCCAGCTGGTCGAGCGTGCCCGCGAGCTGCGCGACGAACTGAGCCTGATGACCGGCATCGCCGACGCCGCCGCCGAGCGGATCGTCAACGCGGTCGGCATGGCCAATGCCCAGCGCGACGAGGAAGCGGGCGAGCCGGCGGCCGTGGCCGAGGGCGATGCCCCGCTGGCGGAAGCCGCGTGATGGCCCGCCCCTCGCTGCTCCTGCTCACCGCCGGCGTGACCGGGCTCGCCGTGGTCGCCAATGCGGCGACGATCGCGACCGGCCAGCAGGACACGGGCCAGACCCGGCTCGGCAACGCGATCACCCAGGACATGAACGACCGCGACGCCGCCGCCGCCCGCCGCAAGCGCGGGCTCGACCTGCGCGAACAGGCGGCCAAGGCCGCCTCGGCCCGGCTCGCCGCCGATGTGGAGGCGCGCCGGAAGCAGGACGAGGCGCAGCTCCAGGCCGGCACCGGCCCGGGCGGCGCGCCCGGTGCGCCTTCCCCGGCGGACTCGCAGTTCGACGAGCTGGCCCGGATCTACCAGGCGATGAAGCCCAAGGCCGCCGCGGTGGTCTTCGAGCAGCTCGACATGGAAGTGCAGATGAAGGTCGCGCAGCGGATGCGCGAACGCTCGACCGCGATGATCATGGCGGCGATGACGCCCAAGGGCGCCGCCGCGCTCAGCATGGCGATGGCGCGCCGCAACGCCGCCCATCCTCCGGCATCGCCGGCCATGCGCCCCCAGCCCGGCCAGGCGATGGGCCCGGCCGCGACCGCGCGCCGCTGACACGAAAAGGCCGCCCGGGCGGAATGCCGGGGCGGCCCCTTCAAAGTCTCCCGGAAATTCGGTCAGCCGGTGCGGGCGTCGACTTCGACGATCAGCACGCGGACCAGGCCCGGCTCGGCGACCTTCAGCGCGGCGGTGAGGTCATGGTCGAGCCGCTGGGCGTCGACCGCGCGAAGCGCCGAGGCATTGAGCCGGGCGAACTCCAGCCCCGCCGCCAGCGTCACGGCGCGCAGCACCGGCATCTCGCCGTTCAGCCTGGAAGCGACCTCGCCGCTGCCTGCATCGATCACCAGCTTGAAGCGCAGGGCACCGTTGACGCGATCGGCGTCGACGATCGGCACGGTGATCTCCTCCATGGTCACGAGATGCAGGCCCTCGCCCGCGGCGGCGCCGCCGCCGCCCGAGGCCTGCGCGCCACCGCCCGGCAGCGGCAATGCCGCAAGACCCAGCGCCACCAGCGTTTCGCGTCGCAAAATCCCGTCCTCCGATATCCATGCCCGGCGCCCACATCGGGCACCCATCCCTCTATAATAGAATGGAATCAGCGAGCAGGTGACGAGTTGAGCCACGATCAGCGCCCGAGAAAGATGCGTGTCGTCGATAATGGAAGGCATCCCAATGTGCGGGTGACCATCGAGGAGACGGCCGAGATCGTCCGTCCGCCGGCGCCGGCGCCCGCTCCGGCCAAGGCGACGCTGCCGATGCTGCACGCCATTCTCTTCCTGCTCGCCTGTATCGGCGGCGGCATCGTCGTCGTCGCGATCCGGCCGTTCGGGCTCGGCTGATGCGCGGCCTGTTCCTGATCCTCGCCGCGGGCACCGCGGCGCCCGCCGTCACCGCGCCGGCCCCGCACGCGACGCCCACTCCCGCCGCCACGCCGGCGCCCGGAGCCAAGCCGGCCGCAACCATACCGAGCGTCGCCCTGCCCCGCTTCGCCGCCACGCTGGCGCAAATGCCGATGATCACCGGCGCGGACGGCTGGACCGGCATCACCGGCACCGAGGCGTGGCACCAGCTCGCCACCGCGACGCCCGACACGCGCCAATCGGTGCGCTGGACCTATGCCCGGGGCCTGATCGGCCAGGATCGCGCCGCCGAAGCGCTGGGCGTACTCGAGGCGATGCGCCTCGCCGATCCAGACCTGGCGCTCGTCGCCCCCTATCAGCTCGCGCGCGGCGCGGCGCTCACCCTGCTCGGCCGCGATGCCGAGGCAGTGGAATCGCTGAGCACCGCCGAACTCTCCGGCAATGCGGAGGCATGCGCCTGGCGGATGCGCGCGCTCGCCCATTCGGGCGCCGCGCCCGAGGCGGTGGGACAGGTCGCCTGCGCCCGCGGCGCGATCAACGCCCGCGCCCCGCGCGACCGCGCGCCCTTCATGCTCGCCGCGGCCGGCGCCGCGATCGATGCCGGCCAGCCCCAGCCGGCACTGCAATGGCTCCAGCTGTTCGACGACCGCAATGGCGACGCCAACCTGCTGCGCGGCCGCGCGCTGCTGGCGCAGAAGGACCTGGCCGGGGCCCGGCTGCGCTTCGAGCGCGCGGCGCTCACCGGCACGCCCGAAGTGCAGGCCGGCGCCCGGCTCGGCGCGATCGAAGTGTCGATCGCCGGCCATGCGATCGCGCCGCCCGAGGCGATCCGGCAGCTCGACGCGATGCGCTTCGGCTGGCGCGGCGGCCCGGTCGAGCGGCGGGCGCTGACCATCGAATATGGCCTGGCCAAGGAACAGCAGGACCTGCGCGCCGAGCTGAAGAGCGGCGCCACCCTGCTGCGCTATTTCAAGCTGGGCACCCAGGCCGGGCCGATGCTCGCCGAGCTGCAACAGGCGCTGAGCGCGGTGCTGGCGCCGGAGAGCGGCGTGCCGCTCGCCCAGGCCGCCGGCCTCTATTGGGACTATCGCGAGCTGGCTCCTTCGGGCGGCGATGGCGACCTGCTCGCCAATCGCCTGGCCGACCGGCTCCAGGCCGCCGGCCTCTACGCCCGCGCCGCCGAGCTGCTGTCCTACCAGCTGACCCAGCGTGCGCAGGACGTGGCGCAAGGCCCGCTCTCCGTGCGGGTGGCGATGCTGCAGGTCCTCGCCGGCCGGCCCGACCTGGCACTCAAGGCGCTGCAGGCCACCGAGCAGCCAAGCTATACCCCCCAGATGCGCTGGGACCGCAAGCGGATGGAAGCCGTTGCGTTCCACAGGCTGGGCAAGGACGACGCCGCCGCGGCGGCGCTGGACGGCGTGCCGGACGGCGCGGCGGTACGCGCCGAGATCCATTGGCGCACCCAGGACTGGGGCTCCTTCGTGACGGAAAGCGAGAAGGGCCTGCCCTCGGGCAAGGGGCTTGGCGCGCCGCAACAGGCGGCGGTACTGCGCTATGCCGTCGCGCTGGCGATGCTCGGACGGGAAGACAGGCTCCGCGCGCTGAACGGCCGCTACGCCGCAGCGTTCAGGGGCCTGCCGACCGCCGGCGCATTCGACATGCTGACCGCCAGCATCGACAAGATCGACCCGGCCAGGCTCGACGCCGCGATCGGCGCGATCCCGGAGGCGAGCCCGGCGGGCGCGATCGGCGACCTGCTCGACGCCGGGGGCTGAGCCCCTCGCCGGCACGGCGGATGAGGGCGCGCGGTTCCAACATCGGGGAATTATCTCGTTTGAGCATGTATGCGCTCCCCGGCGAAGGCCGGGGCCCAGTCGCGGCATATTCGCGAGGGAGCAGTGCCGTCGAGGGGCCTTCGCAACTGGGCCCCGGCCTTCGCCGGGGAACTGCTTCGCGCTACATGTTTGAAGGGGACAATCGCCAAACATCGCAGCCGGTCCCGGCGCCCGAAAGGCCGCAAAGGCCGCCAGCGCGCATCGGCTGCGCCAGCCCGGCAGGCGAAACCCCAGTTTGCAAGAACAAGTAAGGCGAAGGCCGGGGCCCGGGCACCATGGCCAGGCCCCGGCCTTCGCCGGACATGTGGCGCCGGACATGCGGGAGCGCGCCGCCCCTATCTCAGATAAGCGGTCAGATTCAGCCCCGACAGCTGGGCGAACACCGAATAGCTCGCCTCCAGCACCGTCTTCTGCTGGGCAAGGTCGATCGCGACCTGGCCGAGATCGGCATCCTCATTGTCCTGGATCACGCCCTGCAGCACCAGCCCGCGGGCTTCGCCCCGCGCGGTCAGCGTATCGACCTGGTTCTGCTTGCGGCCATTGTCGGCGTTGATCGCGCGCACGTCGCCAAGGCCGGTATTGAGCTGCGCCACCGCCTGCTTGATCGCATCCATCTGCGCGTCGGTGGGCTTGGTGCCGATGTCGCCGGCCTGGCCGAGCGTGCGGAACGCCTCGTAGAGATTGGCGCCGATCTCGCTCGCCCCGACGCCGTAGCTGATGTCCACGCCGTCGGCCACGCGGGCATTGGCGCGCACCGTGTCGTTGTGGAAGGCGCTTGCACCGGGCGTCGTCGCCGCCTGGGCGAGCGTGTCCACCGAGAACGGCGCCTGATCGATCTGGCTGCCGCCGAACAGCGGCGTGCCGCCTTCGGAAGCGTTGAGCGAGGTGCGGAACTGATCGAAAGCGGTCTGGATCGCTTCCTGCAGGCCGGCGGAATCGCCGGTGCCGACCGCCTTCATCAGGCTGGTGCGCAGATCCGAGGTCGCATCGTCGATGCCCTCGAGATTGGCCTGGTAGAGCGAGAGCGTGGTGCCGACCCGCTTCGATACGGTAGCCTGCGCGTCCTGGCGGGCGAGCAGCGAGTGCGCGGAGAGATTGCGTACCGCCTCGGTGCCGAGATCGGCGAAGGTCGCGGCCTTTTTGCGGGTCGAAAGCTGCCGCTGGGTGTCGGCGAGCTGCTCCTGGGCGCGCGAGATCGCGCTGGCCATGGTGCGCTGGAGCGGGATGGTGGCAACGCGGGTCATGGGTCTTCCCTTCTTGTTCCGGCCCTATCGGAGCATGCCGAGGAGCGTGTCGTACATGTCGTTCGCGGTGGTGATCACGCGCGCGGCGGCCGAATAGCTGTTCTGCAGCACCACCATCTGCGAGAGTTCCTCGTCTATGTTGACGCCCGCGAAGCTGTCGCGGCGCGTGATCGCGTCGTCGCGGCGCGCCGTGGCATCGGCGAGCTGGCCCTTGGCCTGGTTCGCGTCGAGGCCGATCCGGCCCATCAGGTTGCTGGCAAAGGCATCGACGGTCGACTTGCCGTCCTTGCCAAGATCGATCGCGCTGCCGAGCTTGTTGACGAAGGCCGTCGCCCCGCGCGTGTCGCCGGAACCGAGCGCCTTGGCGCCGACCGCGACGTCCTGCAACCGGGCGAGGCCCAGCTTGGACGCGCTCGCGAGGATATCGGGCCGCACCTGCGCGCTGCCGAGCCCGCTCGACGCGCCGGTGAGGTTCATCATCTGCGCGAAGGAGCGCCCGGTGCTGAGGCGATTGGTCGAGTCCGCCGGGATAGAGAGCGTCGCGCCGGCGACGCTTGCCGCCGGGGCGAAGCGCAGGCGGCCGCTATCGTCCAGCGAGAAGGTGCCGAAATTGGAGAGCGGGCTGCCGTTCAGATCGCTGACGAGATCGCCGAACGTGCCGCCGGTGGTGGGCGTCAGCGTGTAGCTGGTCAGCGCCCGGCCGGAGCTGTCGCGCAGCACGATCTGCGTGGTCTCTCCCGTCGCGAAGCCATGCGGATCGCCGGCCGCGAAGCCCGAAGGCACCAGCGAGGAGTCATCGCTGCGGACCAGATCGTTGAGCCCGAAGAATTGCGAGACGCCCTGCCCGGCGCGCGCGCTAGGCTTGGTTGCGTCCTGGCCGATCGCCACGCCGTTGCCGGTGCCATTGGCAACGATGCTGAGCTTGCCATTGGCGAAGCTGGCCGTGCCGGCGCCGCCAAGGCCCGTGTTGATCGCGGTGACCATGTCGTCGATCGTCGCGGTAGGGCCGAGCGCATCGAAATCGATCTTGGTGCTGGCGACCAGCGTGCCGTCCGCCTTGGTGACCGCGAAGGTCGCCGCGCCGGTGAAGCCGAGGCGATCGCTGCCCGCCATGCCGCTGTTGCGGCCGTTGAGCGCGGCCGGAGGCGGCACGGTGCTGCCCGCGTTCGACACCGAGTTCAACGCCTGGGACAGGCCGGTGAACAGCGTGCCGAGCTGCTCGGAGAATGCCGGCAGCGCACGATCGCGCAGATCGAGCAGCCCGCCCAGCTTGCCGCCGATCGCGGCGGAATCGATCTTGTCGCCGGTGGCCGCGTCGGGCTGGGCGAAACGGATCTCGATCGCCGGATAGGTCGGCTGCGAAGCCCCTCCGGCGCTGGGATAGGAAAGCTGCCGCAGGCGCTTGTCGAGCAGCATCTGCCCACTCGCCGTCTCGATGGTGACGCGGCCGTCCGCCTGATCGCGGACGGTGACCTGCATCAGCCCGCTCAGTTCCTCGATCGCGCTCATCCGCTGATCGGCGGCACCCCCGGCGCTGCGGCCAAGGCCGGTCGCCTGCGCCACCGTGCCGTTCAGGTCGTAGATGCGCTTGAGCAGGGTGTTGATCTTGTCGACCGAATAACCGACTTCCGATTCCACGTCCGAGCGCAGCTGGGACACGTCCTTGTCCATCTGCTGCATCGAGCTGATCGCGTCCTGCACGTCGTTGGTGAACTGCGCCACCGTCTGCGTGGAGCCCAGGGAGCCGGTCATCGCCACCGCCGAGGCCGAGACCGCGTCGAGGCGCGCCGAGAGGCCGGAAGAGGCCCCCGGCTGCCCGAGCAGCGCCTGCAGGCGGTCGAGATAGTTGGCGGTCACTTCGGTGCGGCCATAATCGCCCGCCCGGTTGTACACCGTCGCTTCGAGGAAACGATCGGCGACGCGGGTGGGCTCGCCCACCACGACGCCGCTGACCTGCCCCGCGACCACGCCCGTGGTGAGGTTGACGCGCTCGCGCGCATAGCCGGCCACCCCGACATTCGCGATGTTGCTGGAAACCGCGCGGAGGCCGGCCTGGGCTGCTGCCAGGCCGGACACCGCCGTACCGAGAATGTCGTTGAGCGCCATGTTCCCCTACGTTCTTTTGGCGTTAGCGCTTGAGGTCGCTGACTTCGCGCAGCATGTCGTCCACCGTCGTGATGATCTTCGACGACGCGCTGTACGCACGCTGGAAGCGGATCATGTTGGTGAACTCGCCCGCCAGGTCGACCGTCGAGGCCTCGAGCGAGTTCGCCGCGATGGCGCCCGCGCCCAGCTCGCCCGGCTCGTTCAGCGTGAAACCGCCCGAGAGGCGGCTGGCATTATAGGCATTGCCGGATACGCGGGTGAGGCCGTCCGGGTTCTGGAAGGTCGCCAGCGGGAGCTGGAACACCGAGCGGGTGGTGCCGTCGTCGAACACTGCGTTGACGACGCCTTCCTTGGTGATTTCGATCTGCGACAGATTGCCCAGCGTGCCGCCATCGGTGTTGCCCGAGATCAGCGAGCTCGGCTGGCCGAACTGGGTAAGGCCGTCGATCTTGCCGTCGCTGCCCAGTTCCAGCTTGATCGGCACCGAGGCCGCCTGGTTGGAGTAGGTGATGTTCAGCGCGCTGTTCAGCCAGCTGCCCGCCGGAAGATCCAGGCTGCCGTCCGGCTTGAACTTGACGTCGCCGCCCGCGATGAAGCCGTTGGTGCTCTTCACCGCCGGGGTCACGCTGGTATTCATGATGTCGCCCGGCGGGTTCGAATAGATTTCGGCCTTCCACGCATTCGGGCCGGTCTTGAGGAAGGCCATGTTCAGCGTGTGCGAGCCGCCCTGCTGGTCATAGACGGTGAACGAGCGCTGGAACTGGTTCTCGGTCTTCGGCGTGAACGTATTGTCGGCAGCGTACTTCGCCAGGTCGCCCTGGGTGTAGCCGGCGGCGGCAGGCGACACGTCGGTCGCGGTGTTGAGGTTGATGCGCGCCTGGATGCGCGACGTCGCCGCCGCGGTGCCGGTCAGGTCGCTGACGCGGATCGCCTCCAGATCGTCGAGATTGCCGGTGTTGCTGTATTTGCCCTCGGCATCGAGGCGATAGCCATAGAGGTACAGGCCGGTCGCCGGGTTCTTCAGATAGCCCTCCTCGTCGGCGCGGAACGAACCGGCGCGCGTGAAGGCGACTTCACCCTGGCCGCCGGCGGCGGTGCGGGTGACGAAGAAGCCCTTGCCGTCGATGGCGATGTCGGTGCTGTTGCTCGACGCCTGCATCATGCCCTGCTTCGAGATCATCGCGATCGGCGCGGCGACGACGCCGCCCGCCGAATAGCTCGAACGCGCGCGGCCATCCGTCACCATCGTCTTGAACTGGGCTTCGATGCCCTTGTAGCCGATGGTGTTGATGTTGGTGATGTTGTCGGCAACCGCCGCCATCGCGCTCGATTGCGCGTTGAGGCCCGAGACGCCGGCATAAAGAGCGGAATAGAGGCTCAAGACGTTAACTCCCGTCGATGCCCACGGAACGCGCGCGGGCCACGCCTCAATTGTAGGATGAGCGAAGCGAAGACCCAAAGCAGGGTGCAATAAGATGATGCTGGGCAAAAATTGCCGGGTGCGGCACCAGCGGCGCGAAAGGCATCCTATAATGCAGCCAGACGAACGAAAGGCTGTTCCCCAATGCTCCGCATCACCCTTCGCGACGGCGAGAAGGCGATCGTCAACGGCGCGGTGATCCGCGCGGTGGGCCGCACCCAGATCGCCGTGGAGAACCAGGTATCGATCCTGCGCGGGCGCGAGGTCATGCGCCCCGAGGAAGCGACCACGCCTGCGCGCCAGCTCTATTTCGCCGCGATGCTCGCCTATATCGATCCGGCGAACCGCGACGGCCACCACGACATCGTGGTCGGGCTGGTCGGCGCGCTGGTCGTCGCGCTCGAGGTGCCGGAGGCCAAGTCGGCCTGCATCCGCTTCGCCAGCGAGATCGCCCAGGGCGAATATTACAAGGCACTGGCCACCGCGCGCGAGGTGATCGCGTTCGAGGACGCCCTCGCCGCCCCGCAGGCGGCCTGAGGGCCACAAGGTGCAGACGCTCGCCAGCGCAGCCCGTGCGATCCGGGACATGACACCCGATCGCCGCTTCGGCCGCGTCGTCGCCGTGCGCGGCGCGCTGATCGAAGTGGAGGGGCTCGCCGGCGCAGCGCAGATCGGCAGCCGCATCGAGATCGCCGCGCCGGGCGGCATCGTCCAGGCGGAAGTGACCGCGCTCGACCGCGAAGTCGCGCTCTGCCTTCCCTTCGTCGATCCGCAGGGCGTGGGCCTGGGCGCGCGCGCCGAACTCGGCGCCGGCCAGTTCAGCGTCCGCCCTTCCCAGGCCTGGCTCGGCCGGATGGTCGACGGGCTCGGCCGGCCGGTGGACGGACTGGGGGCCCTCCCCAACGGCGCCGATCCCCAGCCGATCAAGGCGCCGCCGCCCGCCGCCGCCAACCGTGCCCGGGTGGGCGAACGCATCGAGACCGGGGTGCGCACGCTCGACCTGTTCGTGCCGCTCTGCCGCGGCCAGCGGCTCGGCCTGTTCGCGGGCTCGGGCGTCGGCAAGTCGGTGCTCCTGTCGATGCTGGCGCGATGGACCCAGTGCGACGTCGCGGTGATCGGCCTGATCGGCGAGCGCGGCCGCGAAGTGCAGGAATTCATCGAGGACGATCTCGGGCCCGAGGGCATGGCCCGCTCGGTCGTCGTCGTCGCCACTTCGGACGAGCCCGCGCTGATGCGCCGCCAGGCCGCCTGGACCACCCTCGCCGTCGCCGAGCATTTCCGCGACCAGGGCCTCAACGTGCTGTGCCTGATGGACTCGGTCACCCGCTTCGCCATGGCGCAGCGCGAGATCGGCCTGGCGAGCGGCGAGCCGCCGGCGACCAAGGGCTATACCCCCACCGTCTTCGCCGAACTGCCCCGCCTGCTCGAGCGTGCCGGCCCCGGCGCGCCGGGCAAGGGCATGATCACCGGCCTGTTCACGGTGCTGGTCGACGGCGACGATCATAACGAGCCGGTCGCCGATGCGGTGCGCGGCATTCTCGACGGTCACGTCGTGATGCGTCGCGCGATCGCCGAGCGCGGCCGCTATCCGGCGATCGATATCCTCAAATCGGTCTCGCGCACGCTGCCGCACTGCATGAACGATACGCAGAACGACATCCGTGTCGGCGCGCGCAAGCTGCTGTCCACCTATTCCGACATGGAAGAGATGGTGCGGCTGGGCGCCTACAAGGCCGGCTCCTCGCCCGAGGTCGACCGCGCGGTGGCGCTCGCCCCCCAGATCGAGGCGATGCTGAACCAGGGCAAGAATGACGAGGGCAATGCCGATGCCGCCTTCGCCGCGCTCGGCGAGATCGTCGCGCTGAGCATGGAGATGGACGAATGACCCCGTTCGACACCGCCCTGCGCGTCCAGCGCCGCGAGGTCGACACGGTGAAGGTGTCGATCAGCGTCGAGATCGAGACGATCAGCACGCTCAACCACCAGACCCGGGCCCATGAGATCCGCATGCGCGAGGAGCGCGCGCTCGCCGCCACCGTGCCGATCGCCAGCGATGCCTGGACGTTGCGGATGAAGGCCGAGCGCGCACGGCTCGATCGCCAGTCGCAGCTCGCCCATGGGCGGCTCACCCATCTGCGTGCCCAGGCCGTGGAAGCCTATGGCACGATGCGCGCCATCGAAGGCGCGGCGGATCGCTTCAAGGACGAGGCCGAGCGCGCCGCGGCCGGCGCCGAACAGGCCATGATCGACGATATCGCCGCCGCGAAGCTGGTCGTGGCGCGCCGCAATGCGGAGCGGAGCGCATGATTCCGCGCGCGGACCTCTCCCAGCTCAGCCCCGCAAACCGCGCGAAGGTGATCTACACCGAGGCGCAGACCGAGCTCGCCAGCCGGTTGTGGCGCGCCGCGCTGGGCGATGGCGAGCGCGACGACCGCAAGGGCAATGGCATCGGCCAGAACGGCCTCAGCGGCGATTCGCTGCTCGACCTGCTCGGCGGCCGGATGGGCGGCCAGGCGAACGGCGTGCAGGGCTGCAATTGCGGTTGCGCCTGTGCCTGTCACCGGAAGGTCGTGGGCAAGGATTTCGCCGACGACTGCATCGAGGATCTGCGCGGCGCGATCGGCGATACCGCCGAGGAACGCAGCCGCGCCATGGCGGCCGCGATGGGCACCGAGGCTACCGTCTCGGTCGCCAGGGGCGCGGTGGTCTCCGGCCTCGCGCTCGGCGCCAACACCCGCTTTGCGCCGGCCCTGGCCATGGCCGAGGCACGCACCGGCATTCCCGCGACCGCGCTGGCCGCCATCGTCGACGCCGAAGCCGCCAAGGGGCGCGACGGCAGCTGGAACACGATGTCGCGCAATCCGCGCTCGAGCGCCGCCGGGCTCGGCCAGTTCCTCAGCGGCACCTGGGAGCATCTCGCCGAGACCTCGGGCACCTGGCTCAACCAGCTGGCCACCGATCGCGGCTGGCTCGACGGGCGCGGCCAGGTGCTTCCCGGCGCGCGTAGCGCGCTACTGGCACTGCGCTATGACGGCCAGGCCTCGATCCTGGGCGTTGCCGATCTCGCCAAGTTCAACCTTTCGCGGCTCGAGCAATCGGGCATCCGCGTCCACACCGACGCCGAGACGCTGGCGAAGTCGGCCTATCTCACGCATCATCTGGGGCTCGGCGACGCGAAGAAATTCCTCGCGGGCGGGATCGAGCCGGGCCGCGCGCGCATGCTGCTGGCCGCCCAGATCGGCGGCGGTGCGGCCGATCACCGAATCGCCGCGGCGGGCAACGCCACCCAGGCGCACCGCCAATGGCTGCTCGGATTCATCGATCGTCGAATCCGTCCGGAACAATTCGCCGGCTAAATTATTTTATCCTATAATGATGGAACCGACGGCCTTTCAGGCACGGAATTCCATAAATATCACGCATTATCCGTATTTTATACGGAGCAATGCGTCGCGCCGGAAAATCGGCACTGGTAGGACTACATATAGGATTTTAAGGGATCTGTTAAAGGATTAGAAGCCATGTTGCCCCTGTGAACGGCAGCCGAGACCCGGCGGGCCCGGACGAAACAGGGGATACGCAATGTCGAAGATCACGATCGCGCTGGAAGCGGCCGTCGCCACCGTCATCGAGAATATGCCGGCGGATGGCGCCGCTCGCACCAACCGCCAGCGCGTTTATGTCGACCG
>NZ_NFUR01000003.1 GCF_002127225.1 Sphingomonas sp. IBVSS2 | reverse complement strand
TAGCCGAGCAGCGGCACCCCGAACGCGGCATCCGAATGGCCCCAGATCGCATCCGAATTGAGGAACAGCGCCATCTGCGTGCCGATCGCCACTTCGGCGCCGACATAGAGGAAGATGGCGAGACCGCCGAGCAGCGCCCATTTGGACGAGAAGGCGGAGAGCAGCCCCGCGGTCGACGCCGGCGGCGGCGCGGCTTCGGTGACGACGCGGCGGCTGAGATAGAAGAATACCGCCAGCGCGGCGATCAGGCCGCAGATCCAGAAATAGGCGGAATCGATGCCGGCCAGCGCCTGGGCGCGGATCTCCGGCGTGATCACCGTGCCTTCCTTCACCTCGACGCCCTTCAGGAACAGGTGCGCGCCCAGCAGCGGGCCGAGGAAGGTGCCGACCGAATTGAAGGTCTGGCTGAGGACCAGGCGGAAATGGCTGCCCCTGGGATCGCCGAGCGCCGCCGCCAGCGGATTGGCCGCGACCTGCAGGATGGTGATGCCGCTGGCGAGGACGAACAGGCCGAGCAGCACCAGCCAGTAATTCGCCACGTTCGCCGCCGCGAGCATGATCAGGCAGCCCGCGATCATGGTGCAGAGCGCCATCAGGATCGAAGGCACCGCCTTCAGCCGCCCGACCAGCGCCGCCGCCGGCAGCGAGACGACGAAATAGGCGAAGAAGAACGCGAACGCGCTCGCCTGGGCCTGGAAATCGGTGAGCGTGAAGATGCCCTTCACCGCGGCGACCAGCGGGTCGACCAGCGAGGTGATGAAGCCCCAGGCGAAGAAAAGCGTGGTGACGGCGGCGAAGGCCAGCGTCGTCTGCGTGGAACGTGCGGATGCCAAGATATCTCTCCCCTGCGGACGTCGCCCGCTTCTTCCCCTGGCGGGCGTTTGCGGGAAACTGGTCCGACAACGTTGCCAATGTCAAGGCACGTCGTCGCATCGTGTAAATTCGACGCTCGCCACGTGCGCCTGGTTTGGCTTAATAGCAGGTGGCGATTCAGGTCGCCCGGCCTCAGGGCGGCCGCGGAGGAGATTTGCGAGTGACCAAAGTGTTTTCGGGCCGGGTGGCCCGCCGGGCCGCATGGACTGCGGCGCTTGCCGGGATAGCGGCGCCCGTCGTCGCGCAACAGGTCGCTCCCGCGCCACAGACCACGCCGACCCCCACGCTCCAGGCGGTACCCGTGCCGCCGTTCGTCCCCAACCCGCCGGTGGTGCTGCCGGTGCTGACGGCGGCGCAGGCGGCCGAGCTCGCGCCGATTCTGAACGAAGCCGGCTTCGCCCAGGGCCTGCGCCGCGTCGGCGATCCCGCGCCCAGCTTCAAGGACAGCGACACGCTGGTGCGGGCGGCGCTCGACTATGCCCGCGCGGTCCATTCGGGCCGCCTGGCGGAGAGCGACTTCGATCCGAACTGGGGCCTGCGCCCCGCCGCCTATGATCCCCTGCCCGCCTTTGCCGAGGCCGTGAAGCAGAACCGCGTCGGCGCCTGGCTGCGCGACCTGCCGCCGCCCTGGGCCGGCTATGACACGCTGCAGAAGGGCCTTGCCACCTATCGCAAGATCGTGGCGGCCGGCGGCTGGCAGAAGCTCGCCGCGGGGCCGGACCTGGCGGTGGGCGCCAGCGGCCCGCGCGTGGCGGCGCTGCGCAAGCGGCTGGCGGTGGAGGACCCGCAGGCGATCGCCACCGGCGACAAGTTCGATGCCGAACTGAAGGAAGCGGTGGTGCGCGCCCAGCGCCGCTACGGGCTCAACCCCACCGGCGTGGTCTCCTCGGGTACGCTCGCCGCGCTCAACGTGCCCGCGCAGGACCGGGTCGGCCAGATCATGGCGAACATGGAGCGCTGGCGCTGGCTGC
Source organism: Sphingomonas sp. IBVSS2 (assembly GCF_002127225.1). Lineage (GTDB taxonomy): Bacteria > Pseudomonadota > Alphaproteobacteria > Sphingomonadales > Sphingomonadaceae > Sphingomonas. Next base: position 748,705 of record NZ_NFUR01000003.1, on the reverse strand, counting down.
CCAGCGAGCTGCCGGCCAAGCGCATCCAGGTGAACATCGCCGCCGCCGTGCTCACCGTGTTCGAGGGCGATGCCCCGATCGCGTCGATGAAGGCCGTCACCGGCCGTCCCGGCAACGAGACGCCGATGCTCCAGTCGAAGATCCACTCGATCGTGCTCAATCCGCCCTGGAACGTGCCCACCGGCATCGCCGCCAAGGAGCTCTGGCCGAAAGGCGAGGCCGCGCTGAAGGCGCAGGGCTACAAGATCATCGGCACCGGCGCGAACCGCCGCCTGCAGCAGCAGCCCGGGCCCAAGAGCGCGCTCGGCCGCTACAAGTTCGACTTCCCGAACAATTATGCGGTGTATCTGCACGACACGCCGTCGCAATCGACCTTCGCCAGCTTCAGCCGGCTCGCCAGCCATGGCTGTGTGCGGCTGGAGAAGCCGGGTCCATTGGCGCAGCTGCTGCTGCGCAACGATCCGAACTGGCAGCCCGACCAGATCAGCGCCGCGCTCGCCAAGGGCGACACGCTGCGCGTGACCCTGCAGGAGCAGGATCAGGTCTCGGTCTATTTGCTCTACTGGACCGCCTTCGCCAATGCGAACGGCACGATGAACTTCCGCGGCGATCCCTATGGCTGGGACAAGGATCTCGCAGCAAAGATCGAGAAACGCTCCGCGATTACGGCTGCCGCCGTTTCCGCACGTTGAGAAAAGGGGAAATGACCGAAATGAAGACCCGCACCCTCGCACTGATCGCCGTTGCCGGCCTGGCGCTCGCCGCCTGCTCGGGCAGCAAGCCGGAGGACACGAGCGCGAACGAGACCATCGTCGCGAATATCGGCGAGCCCGAGACGTTCAGCAACGTCACGATCGACCAGCCGGTCGAGACGCCGGCGGTGACCAACGTCGCCACCAATCCGCCGCCGGTCGCCGACCTCTCGCCCGATGCGCAGACCCAGGACGACGCCGACGCGACGGGCATGACCGCCAAGGTCGACCGCAATTCGAGCGCGGGCGAACCGGCGCACTGAGTGCCTGGAGGGCGGGCGCCGCTGGTGCCCGCCCCCAACCTAATCCTGGGTCCGGATGCAGAGCGACACCGCGCCGCCGGCCAGCGTGCCGAGCGCGAGGATCAGCAGCCACAGCGTATAGCCGGTCTTCTCCGGCGCCAGCGCCAGCGCCAGCAATGGCGCGACCATCGCCGGCAGGGTGTTGGTGAGGTTGAGGATGCCCAGGTCGCGGCCGCGATGCCCCGGATTGGGCAGCAGCTGCATCGCGATCGCCGAATGGATCGCCAGGAACACGCTGAGCCCCGACAGCGCCAGCGCATGCCCCGCCGCCGCCACGCCCCAATTGCCCGCGAACGCCATGACGCCGAGCCCCGTCGCCATCGCCAGCGCCCCGGCGGCGAGGAAGGGCTTGCGCCGCATCATCCGATCCGAGAAGCGCCCCGCCAGCACCGTCAGCAGCACCGCGACGATGGTGGAGCCGGTCATGGTCGCGACGATCGGATTGGCCTCCACGCTGGTCTTGCTGATGTCCTCCCGGTCCAGCACGGCGAGGAAATAGAAGAAACCATAAGTGGACAGGCCGTTGCCGGCGACCTGGAACAGGATCCGCGAGGCCCAGGCGAGGATGAAATCGAAGCGGCGGAGCTCACGCTGCGGCCCGGGCGGCGGCGGCGGCAGGGCGGCGCCTTCGCGGGCGAGGAGCAGGAACGGCGCGGTGAGCGCGACGAACAACAGGCAGAGCAGCGCATAGCGCATGGCATCGCCGCCCAGCCCGGGCAGCGTGATCAGCACCGCCGCCATCGCGCCGATCGGATGCGAGACGCCGGTGAGGCCGGCGACCATGCCCTTCTGCGCATCGGGTATCTCGTCCGCCATCACCGCGGCGATCGGCGCGAACATCATGTTGATCCCGATCTGGATGCAGGCGACCGCGAACAACAGGCTCACCGGATCGGCCGCGACCAGCAACAGGCCATAGGAAGCGCTGAGCACGCCCAGCCCCGCCGTCACCCAGGGCCGCCGGCTGCCGCGCAGGCGCCGCGTGCGATCGCTCAGCGCGCCGAACAGGATATTGGCGACGCTCGCCACCGCCGCGCCGCCCAGCGCGCCGGCGCTGAGGAGCTGCACCGCATGGCCGCCGCCCGCCTGGGCCGCCTTCAACGGCAGCAGCACCATGACGAACGGCATGAAGCTGACGAACATGCCCGCATAGGCCAGCGCATAGAGCAGGATGAAACCGCGGCCGGGCGAGACGAAGCGTCGCATTGGCGGCAGAGCATCGCCGCCGGCCCGAGGCAAGTCAACGCCGCGGCGGCGCGGTAGAGGCACGGACGACGAAATCGAAGGGAAGCAGGAAACGGCCATTGCCGGGCGGGTCGCCGCGGGTCTTGCTCTCGATCAGCAGCTCGGCGGCCTTGGCCGTCATCGCCGCGATCGGCTGGCGGATCGCAGTGAGCGCGGGCACGCTCATCCGCACCGTCGGCGTATCGTCGAAGCTCACCACCGAGAGATCGCCGGGAACCGACAGGCCGAGCGGCCCGGCGGCATGGAGCACGCCCAGCGCCATCTCGTCGCTGCTCGCGAGCACCGCGCTGGGCGGCGTTTCGAGCGCGGCGAGCGTGTTGAGCGCCGCGATGCCGGCTTCGTAGGTGAAGTCGCCGGGCTGGAGATAGGCGGGATCCACCGTCAGCCCGCGCGCCTCGATCGCACCGGTGAAGCCGCGGAGGCGATCGGGGCTCATCGCATATTCGGGATGCCCCTGGACATAGGCGATGCGCGTATGGCCAAGGTCGAGCAGATGCTCCGTCGCGCGGCGCGCCGCCGCCTCGTCGTCCATGTACACCGCAAAGCCCTCGCCCTCGCGGTGCGATCCCAGCCGCGCGAAGATGAGGCCACCCTGGTGGAGGAGATCCGTTATCCGGTCGTCCTCGCTGTGCGGCGGCGTCAGGATCACGCCGTCGGGATGCAGCGCGGAGAGCGCGGCCCGGACCTGTGCCTCGAGCTGGTCGGAATGCGAGTCCACCAGCTCGAACAGCATGCGATACCCATGCTCGGCGCATTTGAGCATGCCGCCATAGAGCATCTGGTCGACCCAGTCGTTGCCGCGCCGCGACTGCCAGCCCTCGAGCGTCGGCCGCTCGTCGTTGAAGGCCAGGATCAGATAGGAGCGCGAGCCGCCCAGCCGCCGCGCGGCGAGGCTGGGAACATAGCCCAGCTTGTCGATCGCCGCGCGCACGCGATCCTGGACCGGCGCGGTGACGTTGGGGCCCTTGTTGATGACGCGGCTCACCGTCTGCAGCGAGACTCCCGCCTCCGCCGCCACGTCCTTGATCGTGATCGCGCGCTTCTTCTGCATCAGGCCCCGGCCATGACGGGACGGCCCAGATCCACCTTCTCGGCCCGACAATGCGCGTCGATGAACTGCTGCTGGGTCGGCAGTTGCCGGACGAAGCCGCCGAGCTGCTCGCGCGCCTTTTCCAGCCCCGCATAGAGCATCGCCTCGTCGATGCGGTCGACCAGCGGATGATAGGTGCGCGGCCGGATGCCCATGCCCTCCAGCACGGAGAACCAGCTGACCGAGCGGAACAGCTCGTCCAGCCCTTCGCGCAGCGAGCCGTTGCTGCGGAACAGCTCCACGCGCTCCTTCAGGCTGTCCGGCCATTCCATGTCGCGGCACTTGCGCCAGAAGGGCGTGTCGTCGCGCGCGGTAGTGCAATAATGGAGCACGATGAAGTCGCGGATCTCGGTATAGTCCGCCACCATGCGGCGGTTATATTCGTCCGCCAGCGCCGGATCGCAATGGCGATCGGGCAGGAAGCGGAAGAAGAAGTCCATCCCGCGATAGATCAGGTGGATCGCGGTCGATTCCAGCGGCTCGATAAAGCCCGAGGACAGGCCGATCGCCAGCACGTTCTTGTGCCAGATCTTCTCGCGCACGCCGGTCCTGAACGGCACCACCATCGGCCCGGCGACCACGTCGCCCTCCACCTTGTCGAGCAGGATGCGGGTAGCTTCCTCGTCGCTCATGAACTCGGAGGAATAGACATGGCCGTTGCCGGTGCGGTGCTGCAGCGGGATGCGCCAGCGCCAGCCGGCATCCTGTGCCTCGGCCAGCGTATAGGGGCGCGGCGGGCCGACATTCTCCGTCTGCGCGGCGATGGCGCGGTCGCAGAACAGATAGTTCGACCAGTCGGTAAAGCCGCTGCCCAGCGCCTTCTCGATCAGCAGCGCCCGGAAACCCGAGCAATCGATGAAGAAGTCGGCATCGATCGTGCGGCCGTCCTTCAGCGTCAGCGTCGACACGAAGCCGCGCGCGTCGAGCGCGACATCGGTGACGATCCCTTCGGTACGCTTCACGCCGCGCGCCTCGGCATGGCCGCGCAGGAACTGGGCGACGCGCTTGGCATCGACATGGAGCGCATAGGACGCGCCGGCGATCGGCGTGTTCCGCGCCTTGAACGGCAGCATGAAGCGCCCCGCATGCGCCATCACCGTGGCGGGCGCGAAATCCTGGAGCGGGAAATCATGCCCCGCGAGCGTCGCCTTGCGCCAGCATTGGTAGAAGTCGCTGAGCTCCACGCGCTGGCCGACATCGCCGAACGGGTGGAAATAGCTCTCGCCCTTGCGGAACCAGTCCTTGAACTCGATGCCGAGCTTGAAGCTCGCCTGGACCTGGCGGACGAAGTCCTGCTCGTCGATGTCGAGCTTGGCGATCAGTTCCATGAAGGGCGGGATCGTGCTCTCCCCCACGCCGATCGTGCCGATATCGTCGCTCTCGACCAGCTCGATCTCGAACAGCCTACCCTTCATGTGATGCGCCATCACCGCGGCGGCGATCCAGCCGGCGGTGCCGCCGCCGACGATGCAGACCTTACGCAGCGCGTCCGGATTGTTCATGCGGGTGTCCTCATGGGCTCGGCAGCGGCGCCATCGACCGTCGCGAGGAATTCGGAATGGGTGGGCGTGTCGGCCACGGTGCGGGCGATGGCGGCGCGCATCTGCTCCAGCCCCTGCGCGAGTTCGCCTGCATCGACCGCGGCGACGCCGGGATCGATCCGCTCGGGCAGATGCTCGAACCCGCCATAGATGGCCAGCCAGGATGCGGGCGAGAACATCTCCCAGCGATAGCGCAGGAAGGCGCCTCGCGCGCGCCAAAGCTCGAGCTTGGCGGCCAGGCTGTCGGGGAGCGTCATCTGGCGGCAGGCCTGCCAGAAGGCCCCTTCGCGGGTGCTCAGGCGGTAATGGAGGAGGATGAAGTCGCGGACGCGCTCCATCTCCTCGGCCGACTGGCTGTTATACTCGGCGATCACCGCCGGATCGAAGCCCTTGTCGGGGAAGAGCTGCTTCAGCCGCTCGATGCCCGTCTCGATCAGCGCGATGCTGGTCGATTCCAGCGGCTCGAGAAAGCCCGAGGACAGGCCGAGCGAGACGCAGTTCTTCGCCCAGGCGACGTCGCGCCGGCCCGGCGTGAAGCGCAGGCGGCGGGGCTCCATGGTCGGCGCGCCGGGGATGTTGGCGAGCAGTTCGGCCCGGGCATCGTCATCGCCCTGGAAATCGCTCGCGAAGACGATGCCATTGCCTTCGCGGCTGCGCAGCGGAATGCGCCATTGCCAGCCGGCGGTGCGCGCGGTGACGGTGGTGCAGCTGGGCGGCTCGCCCACCCGTTCGCTCTGCACCGCGAAGGCGCCGTCGCACAGCAGCCAGTGCGACCAGTCGCGATAGGGAATCCCCAGTGCCTCGCCGATCAGCAGGCCGCGAAAGCCCGAGCAATCGACGAACAGGTCCCCCGCAACGCGCTCGCCGCTGTCGAGCGTCACCGCCTCGATGAAGCCGGTCTCGCCGTGGAGCGCCACATCGGTGATCCGCGCATCGATGCGTGTCACGCCCGCATGCTCGGCATAGGCGCGCATGTGCGCGGCAAAGCGCGCGGCGTCGAAATGGAGCGCCCAGTCGAACACCGAGAGCTGGCTCGGCGGATTGGGCAGCGGCACGCTGGCATGGCCTTCGCGGGCGAGCATCGCGCCCAGCGAATATTCCTCCAGCGGCGCGGCCTGGCCGGCCTGGCGCGCCTTCTGCCAATAATGGTGGAAGTCGATGCCGCGCAGGTCCTGCCCGAAGCGGCCAAAGGGGTGGACGAAGCTGGTGCCGGGCTTCCAGTCGACGAAGCGGATGCCGAGCTTGGCGGTCGCCTCGCAGGCGCGCATCACTTCGGCATCGGTCATGCCGAGCGCGGCGTAGAAGCGGCGAATGGTGGGGATCGTCGCCTCGCCGACGCCGATCGTCCCGATCTCCGAGCTTTCGATCAGGGTGATCCGGGTGCCCGTCCCCGCCAGATATGCGCCGAGCGCGGCCGCCGCCATCCACCCGGCAGTGCCCCCGCCGACGATGACGACACGCTCGATCGCGCCGCTGGCCATGCCCCCATGTTTCATCGTGTCATTCTGGTCGTCCCGGCCACGGGTCCGCAAGCGAAACCGCGCCGATCCTGCTCCCGGGGAAAAATGAGCCGGCGGCCTGGGAAGACCGCCGGCCCAGGAGGGTTGGCTCTTAGAAACGGTAGCGCACGCCCACCGAGTAACGCGGCTCGAAACGGTTCTGCGAATGGAACTGCTTCGAATCCTTGTCGAACTGGAAGTAATAGCGCTCGCGCTCACCCAGCAGGTTCGAGACGTTGCCGTAGATCGCGAACTGGCTGTTGATGTTCGCGGTCAGGTTCACGTCCACATAGTTGCTGGTGTCCTGCATCACCGGGATGTTGCGCTGGTCGACCCGATCCGGCGCCGGATCCGGATCCACGTCATAGCCCAGGCCCATGTTCGCAAGGCGCGGCGTGCGGTGGTTCCACGCGACGCGGACCTGGAAGATGTCGTCCTGATACCAGCCGACCAGGTTGATCTGGTGCTTGGAATTATCCTGGAAAGGCAGCTTCTTGCCGTCGAGGCCTCGTGCCGACTGCGAGGAGTCGGAGAAGGTGTAGTTGGCGTCGATGCCGAAGTTGCGCAGGAACGGCACGTTCGGGAACAGGTCGGTAAAGGCCAGCTTGGCGCCGGCTTCCACGCCCTGCAGGTTGCCGCCCGCGCCCTGGATCGGCTGCGTCACCGGCACCGTGCGGCGGATCACGCCGTCGGCATCCGGATAGCGGCCGATCAACTGCGTCGCGGTGGTCACGAAGCTGTCGATGTTGAGCTTGAACAGGCCGATGTTGAGCATCGAGGCGCGGCCCAGATAATATTCCAGGCTGAGGTCGTAATTGTTCGAGCGCCACGGGTTCAGATACGGGTTGCCGCTCGCATTGGCGCTCGTCACCTGGCGGACGCCGAGCGGCGCCGCCGTTGGGTTCGTCGGGTTCGGCCCCTGCGAATCCGCGGTGTTGATCTTCAGGCCGCCGCCATAATTGCCCAGGTCCAGCGGGATCATCGTCTTGGCGAAGGCCGCGCGGACGCGGATATTGTCGGTGACGTCATAGGACAGGGTCACCGTCGGCAGCCAGTCGGTATAGCTGCGACGGGTTACGCTGTCGCCGACGTCGAGGTTGGTGTCGCCATATGCCCGGGTGTCGCCGGTCAGGTTCTGCTTCACGTCGATGCTGGTCTTGATGACCTTGACGCCGATATCGGCCTTGAACCCGCCGCTCTTCCAGTTGGTGTTGATGTAGGCGCTCTCCTCGATCAGGTCGACGTCATAGGTGTTGCCCGGAACGATGACTTCGTCGGCACCGCCGAACACGCGCGTCATGAACGGCTTGATGTCGTCGAAGTCCTTGGGATTGACCACCCACATGCCCGGCATGCCGTTGACCACACCGCCCCAGTTCGTCTGGAAAGAGACGTTGTTATAGGCGTTCAGCTTGGTCGGCCGGTTGACGGTATAGCCCTGGAAGCAGGTCGGCGTGTTGGCCGCCGAAGCGCCGCAGGGCGAAGGCGAGGTCGCCAGCGGCAGCGCCGCATTGTAGCCCGGATTGGAGACGAACTCGCCCGCGGAGCATTGCGGGTTGTCCATCACCACGTCGATCGCCTTCCACTGCGCCGAGCAGCCCGCCGCGGTGGCGGCGCCGTTGCCGCCGTAGAAGTTCGAGAACAGGTGGAAGTTCTTGATCTGGGTCGAGCGATCCGAACGGCGCACGCCCACGTCGACGCGGTTCAGCAGGCCGAACAGGCCGCCGCCCTGGAACTCGTAGCTGCCATCGGCACGGAATACGCCGAGATCCGAACTATTCTCCTGATTGCCCTCGGACGAGAAGGCCGCGACGGCATAGCTGTCGAGATTGGCCATATAGTCCTTGAGCGACTTGCCGGCGCCCAGCCCGCCCGAGATCGGCGTGTCGAAGCCGCTCAGCACCGGGTTCTGCCCGCGCAGGTCGAGGTGCAGCAGCGGATCCTGGCCATAGCCCAGCGGGTTCGGATCGATATAGCGCCCACCGTTCGAGCCGACCACGTTGTTGGTGTAGCGCGAGGCCGGATATTGCGCCGCGATATTGGCCGGATAGAAGGGCCCGCGGGTCAGGTCGTTGGGATTGCGGAACAGCGTGAACGCCCGGTTGCCCGCGCGCCAGTTGCTGAGATCGCCCTGCACCTGCCCGTTCATGCTGCGCAGCTTCGCGTCCGAACGCAGCGCCCGCGCCGTGAACTTGAACGGACCGCCCGTGTCATAGTCGAGCTGCAGGTTGTAGTTGGTCGATTTCTCGCGCGCGGTGCGGTTCACCGAGAAGGAATTGAACCACCACACGTTGAGGTCATACTGGTCGACGTCCAACCAGGGCTGCTGGTTCGCCCCGAGCAGGCCCGTGGAGGTGGACTGGGTCGGCGTCGTCCAGGTCAGGCCGTTCCAGCGGTTCGAGATGTTCACGCCCGCGGCGCGGTTATGCTCGACCAGCTCGGTGTGGAAGACTTCGCCGGTCAGCGTCCAGCCCTCGGCGAACTTCAGCTGCACCGCGCCGTTGATGCCGAAGCGGTTGCGCTCCACTTCGCGGCTGAACAGCTCATAGCCGTGCGGCGCGATCCAGTTGGGCCCAGTGCCGCCCCAGTCGTTGTTGCCGAACGGGCTGCCGCCGATGCCGGCATAGTTGTTGCCGAGATGCGCCTTGCTCTGCGTGGCGCCCACCATCACGCCGATCGTGTCGTTGCGCCAGCTCAGCAGGCCGCTGATCAGATAGTCGTTCTTCTTGGTATAGTCGCCGCGCGAATATTCGACCTGGTTGGCCAGGGTCAGGCCGTTCTTCAGGTCGAACGGACGGCGGGTGCGCAGGTCGACGGTGCCGGAGATGCCCGACAGCGCGTTGCGCAGGTCCTGCGACTTGTAGACCACCACCGCATTCATCAGCTGGGCCGGGATGTCGTTGAGGTTGGGCTGCGCGGTGCCGAGGTTGCCCGGGCTCAGATATTGCTCGCCATTGAGCAGCGTGATCACCTGGGGCAGGCCGCGGATATTGACGCTCGAGCCTTCGCCGGCGTCGCGCTTGATCTGCACGCCCGAAATGCGCTGCAGCGCGTCCACCACGGTGACGTCGGGCAGCTTTCCGATATCCTCCGAGGAGATCGCATCGACGATCGCGGTCTCGTTGCGCTTGATGTTGATCGCCTTGGCCTGCGACGCGCGGATGCCGGTGACGACGATCTCCTCACCCTGATCGGCCCCCGCATCCTGCGGCGCCGCCGCGTCCTGGGCCCATGCCGGCGCGACCAGGGCGGTCGATGCCAGCAAACCGGCCATCAAACTGGATAGTCCCTTCATTCCCATTGTCCTCCCACTCTGTTCTGCACCCCGACGCATCTACGCGCGCCTCACCCGGTGCTTTCGTCTCAGGGCGCCAGCCGGCGTTCCTGCAAATCCGCCGCGCCCGTGAGCACCGGTTGACCGGCGTCCCGCGCGATCGCGACACGATAGGTTCCCGCCGCCAGCCGCCATCCGGGCTGCGCGACATCATAGTCCGCGACGATGCGCGGCTCGGCGATCAGGGTGATCCGGCGCGTCTCGCCGGGCTTGAGCGCCACGCGTTCGAAGCCGGCCAGGCGCAGCGGGCGGCTGCCCGTCGCCGGAGTCACATAGAGCTGCGGCACATCGGCGCCCTCGCGCTTGCCGCGATTGGTGACGTCGAAGCTCACCTTGAGCGCGTCGCCGCCCTCGACCTTCAGATTGGCATAGCCGAAGCGCGTGTAGCTGAGGCCATAGCCGAAGGGGAAAGCCGGGCGATGGTCCTGGCGGGCATACCAGCGATAGCCGACGTCCGAACCCTCGCGATACTCGACCGCGAAGGGCTTGATCGCCCGCGCATCCTGCCCGCGATCGGGCGACGCCTTGACCTGGTCGAAACCTGGCACCGCGGCGCGGGGCGCCTGGTCGATCGCCGCAGGGAAGGTGATCGGCAGGCGCCCCGAGGGATTGACCTCGCCGAACAGCACCCGCGCCACCGCTTCGCCGCCGCGCTGGCCGGGATACCAGGCGGCGAGCACCGCCGGCACCTTGTCGAGCCAGGGCATCAGCACCGGGCCGCCGGTGTTGAGCACCACGGCGGTCCTGGGATTGGCGGCGGCGACCGCGGCGATCACGGCATCCTGGTTGCCGGCCAGGTCGATCGTCTCCGGATCCTCGGCCTCGGTGGTCCATTGCGTGGCCCAGACGATCGCCAAGTCCGCGTTCCTCGCCGCCGCGGCGGCAGCTTCGGGGTCGCTGCCATCGACGAAATCGACGCGCGCCTTGGGGGCCAGCGCGCGGATCGCCGCGAGCGGCGAGGACGCATGCCAGGTCACGCGCACGAACGACGCGGCCGGGCCATTTTTGAGGGGAATCTCGATCGGCGCGCCGCCGACCGAGCGGACCTGCGACGAGCCGCCGCCCGAGAGCACGCCGACATCGGCATGGCCGCCGATCAGGACGATGCGCTTCGCCGTCCGGGCGAGCGGCAATATGTCCTTGTCGTTCTTGAGCAGCACGATCCCCGCCTCGGCGGCGCGCTGCGCGACTTCGGCGTTCCGCGCATGGTCGATCGGCTGCGGCGCCTCCACCACCGGCGCATCCATCAGGCCGGTCGAAAACATGCCGTTCAGGATGCGGCGGGCCATGTCGTCCAGCCGCGCCATCGGCAGCGCGCCGCTCGCCACCGCCTGTTTCAGGTCGGCGCGGAAAAAGGGGTGCGTGTCGAGCTCGCCGCCCGATTGCTGGTCGAGCCCGTTGCGCGCGGCCTTCACCGTCGAGTGCACCGCCCCCCAATCGGACATCACCCAGCCCGGATAGGCCCAGTCCTGCTTGAGCACGGTGTTGAGCAGGAAGTCGTTCTCGCAGGCGAAGTCGCCGTTGACGGACATATAGGCGCACATCACCGAACCCGGCTTGCCCCGCTCGATCGCGAGCTGGAAGGCGAGCAGGTCGCTCTCCCGCAACGCCGCCTCGCCGATCCGCGCGTCCATCACGAATCGGCCGGTCTCCTGCGCGTTCAGGGCGAAATGCTTGATCGTCGAGACGATGTGGTTCGACTGGATGCCCCGGATCGACTCCCCGGCGATCACGCCGGCGAGCAGCGGGTCCTCACCGAGATATTCGAAGTTGCGGCCGCCCCAGGGATCGCGCGTCAGGTTGATGCCGCCCGCGAGCATGACGTTGAAGCGCTTGGCGCGCGCCTCGCCGCCGATCATCGCGCCGCTCTCATAGGCGAGCTTGGGATCGAAGGTCGCGGCCAGCGCCAGGCCCGAAGGCAGCGCGGTGGCGGTATCCCCCTTGCGCTGCTCGACCTGGTTGGCGACGCCGAGGCTGGCATCGGTCTCACGCAGCGCCGGAATGCCCAGGCGCGGAATCGCCGCCTGCTGGCCGGCCGAGGGGATCATGTCGCCCGGTGCCGCCGGATCCTTCGCCAGCGGCGGGAACCATGTGTAGACGAGGCCCAGCTTCTCCTCGAGCGTCATCGCCGCCAGCAGCGTCTCCGCACGCGCCGCCGCCGGCAGCCGGGCATCGGCCCAGGGGCGCGCGGCGGGATCCGCGGACGGACGGGCTTCGTTCTTCGGCGGTGCGACGGGCGCGACGGGATCCTGCGCATGCGCACCCGTCATCGTCCCGGCAAGCGCGGTGGTGGCGAGCAACGCCATGGAGCGCGCCACGTGCCGCAGGCTGATCAGCATTAACCTCTCCCCTTCGGCGCGTGCAACGGCGCCGTGCATGCCCGAAGGCATGCCAGTTCATCCGATCCAACCTGGGGGAAGCTTTTTCCGACAACGCTGTCGGATTCAGCGACGGAACGAGCCGACAGCGCAGCATGGCGCGCACGGCAGCCTGTTCCAACACCCCTCTATCGTTCGCGGAGTCTTTCGCTCCGATCCGATGGTTAGAGCATAGATTGAGAGCGTTCTCAAGAACGTTCTCAATTTTGTTACACCGGGACTCCTTCCTCCCCGATGAGCGAAAATTTGCCTCGATCGTTGTTCGCGCTAGAACCACAGGGAACACCGTTTCAGGGCGCGCGCCAGCTTCAAGGGGAGCAGAGGCCGATATGCATGGACCAGGCGATTTCGAACTTTCGCGGCGTGGCGTCTTGATCGGCGGCGCGGCATCGGTGGCGGCCGGCGCCGCGCCTCCTCCCGCCGAGGCGCGGGACGCGCCCCCCGCAGGCGCGGAGGCGCCGGTGCTGGCGAAGGTCGGCTTCACGGTGAACGGCGAGCCGCACGCCCTGGAGCTCGACACGCGCACCACCTTGCTCGACGCGCTGCGCGAGCATCTCCGTCTGACCGGCACCAAGAAGGGCTGCGACCATGGCCAGTGCGGTGCCTGCACGGTGATCGTCGACGGGCGGCGGATCAATTCCTGCCTCAGCCTGGCGGTGATGCACGAGGGCGATGCGATCACCACCATCGAAGGGCTGGGCACGCCCGGCAAGCTGCATCCGATGCAGGCCGCCTTCGTGAAGCATGACGGCTATCAATGTGGCTATTGCACGCCGGGCCAAATCTGCTCGGCGGTCGCGGTGCTCGACGAGATCCACGCGGGCATCCCCAGCCACGCGACCGGCGACATCGCGGGCAAGCCGGCGATGAGCGCCGACGAGATCCGCGAGCGCATGAGCGGCAACCTCTGCCGCTGCGGCGCCTATTCCAACATCATCGAGGCGATCGCCGAAGTCGCCGCGCGGAGGAAGGTATGAAGGCGTTCAGCTATCAGCGCGCCGGCTCCCCGGCCGAAGCGGCGGCGATCGTGGGCCGCACCCAGGGCGCTCGCTTCATCGCCGGCGGCACCAACCTGCTCGACCTGATGAAGCTGCAGATCGAGACGCCGACTCATCTGGTCGACGTCAACCATCTCGGGCTCGACAGGATCGAGGCGACCGCGCAGGGCGGGCTGCGCATCGGCGCGCTGGTCCGCAATACCGATCTCGCCGCCGACGGGCGCGTGCGCAAGGACTATGCCCTGCTCTCCCGCGCGCTCGTCGCGGGCGCGTCGGGCCAGCTGCGCAACAAGGCGACGACCGCGGGCAACCTGCTGCAGCGCACCCGCTGCCCCTATTTCTACGACACCAACCAGCCCTGCAACAAGCGCAGCCCCGGCAGCGGCTGCGCGGCGATCGGCGGGGTGAATCGCGGCCTTGGCGTGATCGGCACCAGCACGGCATGCATCGCCACCCACCCGAGCGACATGGCAGTGGCGATGCGCGCGCTCGACGCCGTGGTGGAGACGGTGCGTGCCGACGGCACCACGCGCACCATCCCCGTCGCCGAATTCCACGCGCTGCCGGGCGACACCCCGAACGTCGAGAACCTGCTGGCGCCGGGCGAGTTGATCACCGCCGTTACCCTTCCCCGGCCGATCGGCGGCACGCACATTTATCACAAGGTCCGCGACCGGGCCTCCTATGCCTTCGCCCTCGTCTCGGTGGGCGCGATCCTCCAGAAGGACGGCACCGGCCGGGTCGCGTTCGGCGGAGTCGCCCCCCGGCCATGGCGCGTCGAGGCGGCGGAGGCCGAGATGCCGCACGGCGCCCGGGCCGTGACGGCCGCCGCCTTCGCCGGCGCCACGCCCACCGAGCAGAACCGGTTCAAGCTGGTGCTGGCCGAGCGCACGCTCGCCGCCGCCATTGCCGAAGCGAGGGGCTGAGCCATGAAATTCGACACGCCCGCCGGCACCAATCCGATCGACCAGGGCAAGGTGATCGGCAAGCCCACGCCGCGCATCGATGGTCCGCTCAAGACCACGGGTTCCGCGCCCTATGCCTATGAGCATCACGACGCGCCCGACCCTGCCTATGGCTTCATCCTCGGCTCGGCGATCGCGAAGGGGCGGATCACGGGCATGGACCTGCGCGCGGCCCGGGCCGCCCCCGGCGTGCTCACCATCGTCACCGCGGAGAATGCCGGCAAGCTCGGCAAGGGCAATTTCAACACCGCGAAGCTGCTCGGCGGCCCCGAGATCGAACATTATCACCAGGCCGTGGCAATCGTCGTCGCCGAGACGTTCGAGCAGGCGCGCGCCGCCGCCGCGCTGATCCGCGTCGACTATGCCCGCGACAAGGGCAGCTATGATCTCGCCGCGGCGAAGGACGGCGCCGGCAAGCCGCCGGAGGGCGGGTTCAACGGGCCCGCCGACAGCCGCTTCGGCGATTTCGCGGGCGCCTTTGCCGGTGCCCCGGTGCAGCTCGACGCGACCTACACCACGCCCGACCACGCCCATGCGATGATGGAGCCGCACGCGACGATCGCGGCATGGAGCGGCGACCGGCTCGACCTGTGGACCGCCAACCAGATGATCGCCTGGTCGGTGGGCGACATGGCGAAAACGCTCGGCATCCCGCGCGAGAAGGTGCGGATGCGCTCGCCCTTCATCGGCGGCGGGTTCGGTGGCAAGCTGTTCATCCGTGCCGACGCGGTGCTGGCGGCGCTGGGCGCCCGGGCCGCGAACCGCGCGGTGAAGGTCGCCCTGCCCCGCCCCTTCATGTTCAACAACACGCCGCACCGCCCCGCGACGATCCAGCGCATCCGCCTGGGTGCGACGCGCGACGGCAAGCTGGTGGCGATCGGGCATGAGAGCTGGTCGGGCGACCTGCCCGGCGGCGGCCCGGAGACGGCGACCGGACAGACCAAGCTGCTCTATGCCGGCGCCAACCGGATGACCGCGATGCGGCTCGCGGTGCTCGACCTGCCCGAGGGCAATGCGATGCGCGCGCCGGGCGAGGCGCCGGGCATGATGGCGCTCGAGATCGCGATCGACGAGATGGCCGAGAAGCTCGGCCTCGACCCGGTCGCCTTTCGCGTGCTGAACGACACCCAGGTCGATCCCGAGCATCCCGGCCGCCCCTATTCGCAACGCCAGCTCAACCAGTGCCTGCAGACCGGCGCGGAGAAGTTCGGCTGGGCCCGGCGCGCGAAGCCCGGCAGCGTGCGCGACGGCCGCTGGCTGGTCGGCATGGGCGTCGCCGCCGCCTTTCGCAACAACATCAACATGAAGTCGGCCGCCCGGGTTCGGCTCGACGCGCGCGGGATCGTCACGGTCGAGACCGACATGACCGATATCGGCACCGGCACCTACACGATCATCGCCCAGACCGCTGCCGAGATGATGGGCCTGCCGCTCGACAAGGTGGTCGTGAAGCTGGGCGATTCGAGCTTCCCGGTCTCGGCCGGATCGGGCGGGCAATGGGGCGCGAACAGCGCCACGGCGGGCGTCTATGCCGCCTGCATCAAGCTGCGCGAAGCCGTGGCGCAGAAGCTCGGCTTCAACTCGGCCGACGCGGTGTTCGCCGGCGGCAAGGTGAGGAGCGGCAAGCGCAGCGTGCCCCTGGCCGAGGCGGCAAGCGGCGCCGAGCTCGTCGCCGAGGACGCGATGGAATATGGCGACCTCGCCAGCAAATATCAGCAATCGACCTTCGGCGCGCATTTCGTCGAGGTCGGCGTCGACGCCGCGACGGCGGAGATCCGCATCCGCCGCATGCTCGCGGTGTGCGCGGCCGGGCGCATCCTCAACCCGGTCTCCGCGCGCAGCCAGGTGATCGGCGCGATGACGATGGGCGCCGGCGCCGCGCTGATGGAGGAGCTGGCGGTCGACAAGCGCTTCGGCTTCTTCGTCAACCACGACCTGGCCGGCTATGAAGTGCCGGTCCATGCCGACATCCCCCACCAGGAAGTGATCTTCCTCGAGGAGACCGATCCCACCACGTCGCCGATGAAGGCCAAGGGCGTGGGCGAACTCGGCATCTGCGGGGTCGGCGCGGCGGTGGCCAATGCGATCCACAACGCCACCGGCATGCGCGTGCGCGACTATCCGGTCACGCTCGACAAGCTGCTGGCCGGAATGCCCGAGCTCGCCTGAGCCCGGACATTCCCTTGCCCGTCGGAAACGCCCCCGTCAGCCCTGGATGAAGGCGAGCAGATCGGCGTTGATCACGTCCGCATGGGTGGTCGCCATGCCGTGCGGATAGCCCTGATAGGTCTTGAGCGTGCCGTGCTTCAGCAGCTTGGCCGAGAGCGGCGCGGAATCCGCATAGGGCACGACCTGGTCGTCGTCGCCGTGCATCACCAGCACCGGCACGTCGATATTGCGCAGATCCTCCGTGAAATCGGTCTCGCTGAACGCTTTCACGCAGTCGTAATGCGCCTTGATCCCGCCCATCATGCCCTGGCGCCACCAATTGTCGATCACGCCCTGGTCCACCTGCGCGCCCGGCCGGTTGAAGCCGTAGAAGGGCCCAGCCGGCACATCGATGAAGAATTGCGCGCGGTTGAACGCGGTCTGTTCGCGGAAATTGTCGAACACTTCCATCGGCAGGCCGCCGGGATTCGCCTCGCTCTTGAGCATCACCGGCGGCACCGCGCCGATCAGCACCGCCTTGGAGACCCGCCCCGGCTTGGCCCGCGCGACATAGTGCGCGACTTCGCCGCCGCCCGTCGAATGGCCGACATGGACCGCGTCGCGCACGTCCAGATGCTCGACCAACGCCGCGACGTCGGCGGCATAGGTGTCCATCTCGTTGCCCGTGTCGGTCTGGGTGGAGCGGCCATGCCCGCGGCGATCATGCGCGACCACGCGATAGCCCTTGAGCAGGAAGAACATCATCTGGCTGTCCCAGTCGTCGGCCGAGAGCGGCCAGCCATGATGGAACCAGATCACCCGCGCGTCCCGGGGGCCCCAATCCTTGTAGAAGAGCTCGGTGCCGTCCGCGATCTTGAGAATACCCATGGTCCTGTCTCCTGCATAGGGATGCGCCGGCCGGAAACGGGCAAGGGCCGATTCCGGCGGGACAAGTCTAGCAGGTCCGGCCCGACCGGCCATGCCTGGCCTATTCCTCCTCCCCCGCCGCCGCATCGGGCAGCGGCTCCGAATGGAATTCGTGCCAGAGCCCGTTGAGGATGCCGAAGCCGACGGCAAGGCCGACGCCGAGGATCCACGAGAAATACCACATGGCGAACGCTCCTCAGTAGAAGTCGGGATTGGTGCGCACGTCCTGCGCGGTCACCCGGCCGAACATCACCCGATAGGCCCAGGCCGTGTAGGCGAGGACGATCGGCAGGAAGATCGCCGTCACCACCAGCATCGTGAAAAGGGTGCCGTGGCTCGACGAGGCGTTCCACACCGTCAGGCTCGAAAGCGAGTCGATCGAGCTCGGCAGGATGAACGGGAACATCGACAGGCCCACCGTGGCGATGATCCCAACATTGGCCAGCGACGAGCCGGCGAACACCAGCACATCCCGGCGCGCCCGGATGCCGAGCAGCGCCAGCACCGGCCCCAGAAAGCCGAGCAGCGGCGCAAGCAGCATCCAGGGATGCGCGCCATAATTGCGCAGCCAGGCGCCGCCCTCGGCCACCGTCGTCGAGAAGCGCGGGTTCGACGGCCCACCGGGATCGACCACGCCGTCCAGCCGGTAGCCCAGGCCGCCCCAGGCAACGAACAGCCCGCCGGCCGCGAACAGCAGCAGCGCCAGCACCGCCGCCGCCTGCCCCCAGCGCCGCGCCCGCTCCAGCACCACGCCCTCGGCCTTCAGGCTCAGCCAGCCCGCGCCGTGCAGCACCAGCATCGCCACCGAGAGCAGCCCGGTCACCAGCGTGAACGGCGTGAACAGCCCGAGCAGCGAGCCTTCGTAGAACGCACGCAAGTCGCTATCGAGGCGGAAGGGAATGCCCTTCATCACATTGCCCACCGCGACGCCGAAGACGAGCGCGGGCACGAAGCCGCCGACGAACAGCGCCCAGTCCCAGCGCTCCCGCCACGCCCTGTCCGGATGCTTGGAACGGTATTTGAAGCCCACCGGCCGCAATATCAGCGCCGACAGCACCAGGAACATCGCGAGATAGAAGCCCGAGAAGCTGACGGCATAGACGAAGGGCCAGGCGGCGAAGATCGCGCCGCCGCCCAGGATGAACCACACCTGGTTGCCTTCCCAGGTCGCGCCGATGGTGTTGATCACCATCCGCCGCTCCTCGTCGGTCCTGGCCACGAAGGGCAGCATCGCCGCCGTCCCCAGGTCGAAGCCGTCGGTCAGCGCGAAGCCGATCAGCAGCACGCCGAGCAGCAGCCACCAGAGGATGCGGAGCGTTTCGAAATCGAGAGGGATCGACATGGTCTGTCTCCAAAACCCCGGCCCGGCTCATTCGGCCGGAACGGCGTGGAAATCGGGGCCCGCGGGCTCGGGCGCGTCGGCGGGGCGATACGGCTCCGGCCCCTTGCGGATCGCGGCGAGCATCAGCCGCACCTCGATCATCGCCAGCGTGCCATAGAGCAGGGTGAAGCCGGCGATCGTCAGCCACAGCTCGGGCACGGTCAGGCTCGACGGCGCCAGGAAAGTGGGCAGCACGCCTTCCACCGCCCAGGGCTGGCGCCCCACTTCGGCCACCGCCCAGCCGACCTCGGCCGCGATCCAGGGCAGCGGCATCACGATCAGCGCCAGCCGCAGGAACCAGCGCGCGTCGAACCGCTGCACCGTCGAATAGAAGAAGGCGATCGCGAAGAAGGCGATCATCGCGAAGCCGATCCCGGCCATGATCCGGAACATCCAGAAGATCGCCGGCACATTGGGCACGGTGCTCCACGCCGCCCGCTCGATCGTCGCCGCATCGGCGGTGCGCGGATCCGCGACGAAGCGCTTGAGCAGCAGCGCATGGCCGAGATCGTTCTTGGTCCGCTCGAACGCCGCGCGCGCGGCCAGGTCGTTGCGGTCCGCCTTGAGCTTCTCGACCGCGTCATAGGCCGCCAGGCCGTTGACGATCCGCCCCCGGGCGCGCTCCACCAGCGGGAAGATGCCGTTGACCTCACCGGTCAGGCTGCGGGTGGAGATCAGGCCCAGCACATAGGGGATCTTCACTTCATACCGGGTCTCGCGCCCGCTGTTCGACGGGATGCCGAAGATCGCGAGCCCCGCCGGCGCGGGCTCGGTGTGCCACATGCCCTCGATCGCGGCGAGCTTCATCTGCTGGTTCTCGGTGAGCGCATAGCCGCTCTCGTCGCCCAGCACGACCACCGACAGCGACGAGGCCAGGCCGAACGCCGCGGCCACGGTGAAGCTGCGCCGGGCCAGTTCCAGGTGCCGGCCCTTGAGCAGGTAGAAGGCCGAGACGCCGAGCACGAACACGCTGGCCATCACATAGCCGGCGCTCACCGTGTGGACGAACTTGGCCTGGGCCACGGGATTGAAGAGCACCGCCGCGAAGTCGGTCACTTCCATCCGCATCGTCTCGGGATTGAAGGTCGCGCCGGTGGGGTGCTGCATCCAGCCGTTCGCCACCAGGATCCACAGCGCCGACAGGTTCGATCCCAGCGCCACCATGAAGGTGGTGAACAGATGCGCCTGTTTCGACATCCGCTCCCAGCCGAAGAACATCAGCCCGACGAACGTCGCCTCGAGGAAGAAGGCCATCAGGCCCTCGATCGCGAGCGGGGCGCCGAAGATGTCGCCCACATAATGCGAATAATAGGACCAGTTGGTCCCGAACTGGAATTCCATGGTGAGCCCGGTGGCGACGCCCAGCACGAAATTGATGCCGAACAGCTTGGCCCAGAAGCGCGTGACGTCCCGCCAGATCGGGCGGTTGGTCATCACGTAGACGCTCTCCATGATCACCAGCATGAAGGACAGGCCGAGCGTCAGCGGCACGAACAGGAAGTGGTAGAGCGCCGTCAGCGCGAACTGGAGCCTCGACAGCTCCACGACTGCCATGCTGATCATCGCAGGAATCCCCCTACGCCAAAGTCTGCGCCCAACGGATTGGCCGCGTTCCGTTCGTCACTAAGGGCCCTATCCGGAAGGCGCTTTGATCATGGACAAATACGCCCCCGGCGCAACATGAGTTAGAACCGGAACGTGATGACCTGGGTTTTAAGGCGCATCGACATGCGGCGGATCCTCTTCGGCAGGGGAATGCGGATGGCACCTCGCGGCGCCGAACGGGGATATGGCCCCGGGGCCAGGCGCATTGGTCGCGAGGCGCGCTTTGCCGTCTCCGGCAACTCCGTGCACGATTGCATCGCTCATCCCGCACTACCCTGGATCCCCGCCTTCGCGGGGATGACGAAATGAAGGCATGATAAAACCATCATTTGGATCGGTTCCCATCCTGGACATTCCGGGCGCGGCGCTCTTCGCGGCGGGCATCGCGCTTGCCGTGAACAGCCTGGCCGCCGGGAACGACCTGCCCTGGGGCGCCGTGGCGCTGATCCTGGCGGGCGGAGCGATCCGCGCGGGGGCAGCGATGCTGCTCCATGCCGTCGCCATCCGCGCGGCGCAAAGCGTGGTCATGAGCTGGCGCGCGCGGATCTTCCCGCGCCTGCTCGCCGGCCGGTTCCCCCGTCCGCTGCTCGCCGGGGAGAGCGCCGCGCTGGCGATCGACCATATGGTGACGATCGAGGCCTATGAAGCGCGCTTCCGCCCGGCCCGTACCGCATCCGCCGCCGCGCCGCTGATCGTCGCCGCGATCGTCGCCTGGGCAAGCTGGGTGTCGGCGCTGATCCTCCTGGTCACGCTCGTCCCGTTCGCGCTCGGCATGATCCTGGCCGGCACTGCCGCGCGCCGTGCCGCGGAACGCCAGCTCGCCGCGCTCGCCGGGCTTTCCGGCCTGTTCGTCGATCGCATCCGCGCCCTGCCGATCATTCGCCATTTCGGTGCGGAGGACCGCATCGCCCGCCAGGTGAGCGCCGCCACCCGCGAAGTGGCGGACCGCACCGTCGCGGTGCTGCGCGTCGCCTTTCTCTCGGGCGCGGTGCTGGAATTCTTCGCGGCGCTCTCGGTGGCGCTGGTCGCGGTCTATTGCGGCTTCGCGCTGCTCGGGCTGCTGCCTTTTCCGGCGCCCGAGAAGCTCTCGCTCGGCCAGGCCTTTTTCGCGCTGGCCATGGCGCCGGAATTCTACCTGCCGATGCGGCGCCTGGCCGCCACCTATCACGAGAAGCAGCTCGGCGACGCCGCCATGGCCGCGCTGGCGGAAGTCGAGGCGCCGGTGCCTGCCCTGCCCGCGCCGGCGCGCTTCGACGGCCTGCGCGTCGCGCAACTCGCCATCGCCTGGCCGGGCCTGCGCATCGGCCCGGTCGGCTTCGAACTGGCCCAGGCCGATTTCGCCGCGCTCACCGGCCCCACCGGCAGCGGCAAGTCGAGCCTGCTCGCCGCGATCGCCGGCCAGGTCGTGCCGGCCGGCGGCACCGTCACCACCGCGCGCGGCGGCGGCCTCGATCCCGCCGACATCGCCTGGGCCGCGCAGACGCCGCTACTCCTCCCCGGCACGCTGGCTGAGAACATCGCGCTTGCCCGCCCCGAGGCGACGCCCGACGAGATCGCGCGCGTCGCCGGCCGGGTCGGCCTGGATACCGTGATCGCCGCGCGCGGCGGGCTTGGCCTGATGCTCGACCATCGCGGTTCGGGCCTGTCGGGCGGCGAGCGGCGGCGGATCGGCCTTGCCCGCGCGTTGCTCTCGCGCCGGCCGCTCCTGCTCTGCGACGAACCCACCGCCGATCTCGATCCCGAGAGCGCGGCCGCGATCGTCGCGCTGCTGCGCGAAGTCGCGGCGGAGCGCGCGGTGCTGGTGGCCACGCACGATCCCGCGCTCGTCGCAGCGGCGCGGCTGGTGGTGGCGCTGTGAGCGCGCTCGCCCTCGATCCCGCTGGCCGCCGCTGGCTGCGCCGCGCGAGCATCGCCGCGATCCTCGCCGCGATCGCGGGGGTGCTGCTGCTCGCGGTCTCGGGCTGGTTCCTCACCGCGGCGGCGCTGGCCGGCGCGGCGGGCCCGGTGGCAGCGCTCGGCTTCAACTATCTGATCCCCAGCGCCGCGATCCGCGGCCTCGCGATCCTGCGCACCGCCGGCCGCTATGGCGAGCGGCTGTTCTCGCACCAGGCGGCGCTGGGCGCGATGGCGGCCCTGCGCGCCGGCCTGTTCGCCAGGCTCGCCGCGCAGGATGGCCGCATCGGCCCGGACCTTGCCGGCGGCGATGCCAGCGCCCGGCTGATCGGCGATATCGACGCGCTGGAGGAACTGATCGTCCGCAAGCCGGTGCGCCCGGCGAGCTGGGTCGCGGCGGGAACCGGCGTGCTGCTCGCCGCGCTCGCGGGCTGGGCGGCGGCGCTGGCGCTGCTGCTGCTCCTCGCCGCGCTGCCGCCGCTGCTCGATCGCGCCGCACGCCGCCTCACCGAGCGGCCCGCACACGACGCAGCCGAGGCGCTGGGGGCGCTGCGCACCCGCTATGTCGAATATGCCGCCGCCCGGGCCGAGATCGCCGCCTATGGCCTTGCCGATCGGGTGGCGGGCGACCTGTCCCGCTTCACCGCCGATCTCGATGCCGCGCGTGCGCGCCTGCATCGCGGCGAGGGGGCGATCGCGGCGCTGCTCGCCGGCTATGCCGCGCTGGCGGTGGCGCTGGTGCTGCTTTTCGCCGACGCGCCCGCGCCGCGAGTCGCCCTCGCCTTGCTGGCGGCCGCCGGCGCGGTCGAGGCGATGGCCGGCCTTGCCCGCACCGCCTTTCGCCGGGCCGGCGTGGCTACGGGCCTGCGCCGGCTCGACGCGCTCCTGGCTCTGCCCGAACCCGTTGCCGCACCGGCTTCCACAGAAGCGATGCCGCTTCGCCTGGGCGGGCTCGATCTCGCGCCGGGGGCACGGGTGGCGATCACCGGTCGCTCGGGCTCGGGCAAGACCCTGTTGCTCGAAACACTGGCCGGGCTCCGCGCGGCCATGGTCGATGCGGCCATCGGAGGGCTGGCGCCGGCCGCCTGTTCCGGCGCGATGCTGCGCGCCCAGTTCGCGCTCGCGCCCCAGGATCCGGCGCTGATCGCCGGGACGATAGCCGACAATCTCCGCCTGGCGCGTCCCGGCGTCGACAAGGAGTCGATATGGGCCGTTCTGCGAGCCGTCGCGCTCGAGGGTCGTATCGGGGGTTTCCCCGAAGGGCTCGATACGCGGCTCGGCGAGGCGGGCGGAACGCTCTCCGGCGGCGAGCGCAAGCGCCTTTCCCTCGCCCGCGCGCTGCTTGCCGGCCGGCCCTGGCTGTTGCTCGACGAGCCGACCGAAGGTATTGATTCTGCAACGGAATCGGAGATGGTCGCGCGGCTCGACGCCTGGCTGGCGGATTCAAACACCGGCCTGGTCCTGGTCTCCCACCGCCGCGCGCCACTGGCATTGGCCGGGAATGTGGTAGCGATTGAGGATATTACGCCAAGTTCATGAAAAGCGGCCATTATCGGCTCGCATCAAAGTGCCTCGGCCCTGGCGTGCGCAGCAGGCGGAATCATCATCCCGAACTGCCCGTCGCTCGGGCTGCAAGGCACGCGGCTGCGCACTCCTCATGAATATGTGCGACGCCGCACCGGCCGCGCCTTTCGAGAATATTCGTGCCGGCATCGCAACACATTATCCATTCAAAACAAACAGATAATCAATTCCTAGTTTTTATCTATAAAAATTGCATTCGCATCTGTCAATTCGGTGCAAATAGGACTTCATAAATCTCGATTCTCGCGCATTTTACCTGACATGCAGCGCGAGTTAGGGACCCGTCTCTCGCACATTACAGTAATTCTTCGCACATGAACGCCGTTCGCGTCATGCATTAAAATAGATTCCTGCGGATTTGGATGATTACGCACATCATACATCATAGACACCAACATAGGAGAATCCCGAGTAAGACAAATATTTTACCAGATGCGTCAGAAACTCAGGCAGGTTTTCACTAGTAGGAGAAGGATTATTCCCATGATCCGCGAACTTACTATGGACGAGATTGGCTTCGTGGCCGGTGGCCGCATGCAGGACCGCAGCCCCATGCCGAAGCCCATGGGCCCGGACGCGACCTCCGATGTCGGCGGCGGCGGTGGTATCCCCGTCTGGAACGGCGGTGGCGTGTCGGTCGGTGTCGGCCCGGTGGGCGGTTTTCCCCCGAACGGCGGCGTCGTGACCGTTACCGTCGGGGGCAGCTCCGGCGGTAGCAGCGGTGGTAGCACGGACTGGGCTGCAGAAGCTGCTCGCCTCCGCGATGTGAATGAGCGCAACAGCGGTTCGCCCAACGACTGACGGGGCCGCCGGCAATCCTGCCACTGGTAGGTGGGTGGCGGCATGTTCGCCGCCCACCGTTTCGAGAAGATCGGGTCTCTCATGAATCGCATGCTTCCCCTGGCGATCGCCAAGCTCTGCCTCGTCGCGTTCCCTCCGTATACTTATGCCCAGACCCAGACCGAAACCCAGCCGACCTTCAGCTTCAACGCGACCCGGGCGATGCAGTGGCTTCCACTGTCCGGCGACGAGGCAGACGGCATCATCTTTCCGGTTACGGTGAATGGGCAGGCAACCTACGCCGATATCGATACCGGCTCGACCGTGTCGGATGTAGCGCTGTTTTCCTCCAAACTCGTGCCCCTGGCCGACGGGGCCAAGGATGCGAAGACCATTTCAGCCAAGGGATATGGTGGTGTCAGCCACTATCCTATCCGGCGCGCCGATAGCCTCGTGATCGGAGGCCTCACGCTCCTCAATCAACAAGTGGCTGTCACCGATCAGCCCTTGTCGCGCGACGATCGTGTTGGCGTTACAATCGGTATCAATCTGCTCATGGGCCTCACACTCCAAGTCGATTGGGAGAATCGTCGCGCCCGTTTCCTGCTGGGCGGCGACCTTCCGAAGGACTCGGGCACCGTGACGGTAGCGATCGAAACACGAACCCGCTTTCCCGTCGTTGATGCTGAGATTTGCGGAATCCAGGTCAAGGCGTTGCTCGACACCGGTACGGACAGCGATGTTCATCTTGTGCCCGAGCAGGAGAAGCTGTGGGAGTGCGCCGCTCCAGTGCGCAGCGACATTCGCAGCATCGGCGCGGGCGGCCCGATCATCAAAGGGTTGGCAAGCTTGCCCACCGCGCGCATCGGAGGACGTCCGATGGGGCCGACCATGGCATCGATCGACCCCGAGGGCGGGCCGCTTTCCAGATGGGGATTTTCTGCATCGGTCGGCACCGGATTGCTCCGACGATCCAATTTCGTGCTCGATGCGGGAAGCAGTGCCCTGGCCTTCTACGGCCCCGACCGCACGGCCCGAGTCACCGATCGCACAAGAATAGGCATCCAATACCGCCCGGATGGGAACGGGCTGCTGATAACCCATATCATGAAGGCTTCGCCCGCCTCGCAGACCATCCTAAAACCCGGCGACCGGATCTGCACACTCAATGGCAGGACGATCGAAGCACTCGCGGGAAAATATGGCGATATCAGTCCCCCTGTCGGAAAGACCGCCAGGATCGGCGTCTGTGCCGGTCCGACCGTTTCGATCGTCGCCAGCGATTATCTGGCCTTTCCCGGCACCCCGGACATCGCCTTTCCAGCCGGCACTCCGGCGGTTCCCGAGCCCGCTGGCGTCGGCCGCGTTACCGAGGCTTTCTCCCGCTGCATAAGCCTGTCCGGCGAGGAGATGGCCGAGGCCTGCTCGATCGTGCTGAACGCTCCCAGGGTAGCGAATTTCTGGAAGGAAACCGCTCGCAAGAGGCAGGCAACGGCATTTCCGAATGCCGCGACTCCCGGGATACCCTAATGCCGCCGGCGGCTGGAGCGTCCTCGATCCCAAGGCCCATGAAACGAGACGGACAGTGAGTTACCCATGGGCGGCTCACTGCCCGTTACGCCGGACTTAGAAACTATAGCTCAGGTTCAGCGAATAGACCCGGCCCGTTTCGATATAGCCGCCCTTGCGGTCGTTGGAGAGATAGGCCTGACGCTGGCTGGTCGTCGCCCAATAGGTGTGGGCGTTGAGCAGGTTCTCGATCGACGCGCCGATCGCAACATGCTTGCCCAAGGTGTAGCCGAGCATCAGGTTCATCTTCGACACGGGCTGGATGTAGGTATCCGGCCGGCTGGAGCGCAGGTCGTACAGCTTGTCGCCCGTGTAATTATAGTTGAGCGCCGCCTGGAAGCCGCCGTGATTGTAGAACAGCTCGACATTGTACATGAGGCGCGGCGCCTGCGGCATGCGCTGGCCACGCCACTGGCCGTTCACGAACACCTTCGCCTGGGCACGCTGGAGCGTGATGTTGCCGCCAACGCCCAGCCCGTCGAACAATCCCGGCAGGTCGCGGAAACTGTATCGACCGACCAGCTCGATGCCATAGACGTCGCCCTTCCCGCTCGTATCCAGCGTCGAGGTCTCCACGCCGTTCACCTTGATCGGGCTGCTGGTTCCCCAGACGTTGAGATCGCCGCCCGCATTGGTGGTGCCCGTCGAGAACAGCACATGGTTGATGCGCTTGTAATAGGGGCTGATCGAGAAGAAGTCGGTGCCCTCTCCCTTCAGTTCGACGGACGCATCGACGTTCCAGGCCGTCTGCGCGTCCAGATTCGGATTGGGAATGAACACCGACAAGGTGCCGTCGTCGCTGAGCGAAACCTCGGTCGGCCCGAGCAGCAGGTCGAAGGCCGGGCGCGAATAGCTGCGGCGGACCGAGGCACGATAGACGACGCGATCGTTCGGACGATAGCTGGCGATCACGCTCGGCAGCCACTGATTGTAGCTGCGCGCCGTGGTGACGAAGCCGTTGCCCGTCTTCTCGTTGCTCTGCCAATAGGTGCCCTCGAAGCGGTTATGCTCGAAACGCACGCCCGGGATGACCGTCAGATCGCCGGTACGGAACGTCGCCATGGCATAGGCACCGATGCGCTGCTCCTTGCCGTCGAGCCGGTTCTCCTTCAGCTTGACCGGATTGAGACCGGCGAGCTTCGGCGTCGACAGGCGGCGAATCTGGTCCTCGATGAATTTGGTGTCGAGCAGCTTGATCGGCACCTGCGCGGAATTGTGCATGAAGCCGCCCAGCATCTCGCCGGGAATATCCGCAACCGACGGCCCCTGGGCATTGTAGCGCGGAGCGTTGCTGCCATTGGCGAGCGGAAAGAAATACTGGAGCGCGCCGTCGTCGCCCAGGCTGTTCGCATAGCGCTTGGTCCCTTCCACCTTGGCGCCCGCCGCGATCGCTTCCAGCCCCTGATCCGCCAGCTTCCAGGTCGCGTCGAGCTGCCCTTCCAGGCGACGCTCCCAGGTATTCTCGAACTGCTGCGTCACATACCATTGCTTCAGCGTCGAGAGATTGAGCAGCGCCGCGCGCGCCGCGTCGGTCAGCACCACCTGCGGGCTGGTGCGATCGCCGATGCTGGTCACCATCCGCGTGATCGCCAGGCCGCTATTGTCCGCGGTGCCGATATAGGGCTTCCCGGCGAAGCCCGACTGGACACGCAGCGGATAGTCCTGCTCGCCGCGCGAATAGGCGGCGTGATAGTCGAGCGTGAGGTCGCCGAGCCGCGACTGGCCGCCGAACTTGGTCGAGAACAGCTCCTGGTTGGAGTGCTCGGTACGGAAATAATGGGTGGCGGTCAGCCCATAGTCGGCGCGGAAGCCCGCCGCGTCATAGGATCCCGTATTGCCGGGATTGGGATTGATCTGGCCGGGCGCGAGATCGGTCTGGCGCAGCGCCGTCTGGTCCATCCAGCTCTTGAGCTTGTAGCGGCCATAGGTGGTGTACGAATAGAGATCGAGGTCCTCTCCCTTCCAGTCGAGATTCAGCGTGCCGCCCAGCCGCTCGATCCGGTTGCGGAAGACGTTCCACTGCACGCCGCGCGGCGCGATATTGTCCAGGTTGTCGCGGATCATGCCGGGGATCTTGTTGTCGTATTTCTCCCAGTCGTGCTGCATCGCGGTCGATTCACCCAGCGTGTGCTTCAGGCCGTAATAGACCGACGCATAGATGCCGAGATTGCCGAGGCGCTGCGCCGTTTCGATCTGCGCCGTGCCGCCCCACGGATTCTGCCCGCGTGCCGCGGCCCGGCCGGCGACCTGGCCCTGCGCGCGGATCTGCACATGGCCGGCCGGCAGGTTGAAGGCCGAAGCGGTGCGCAGGTCGATCACGCCCGCGATCGCGTCGCCATCGAAATTCGCGGTCGGCGCCTTGTTCACGCGTGCTTCGGCGATGGAGAAGGGCGACAGCAGGTTCATCGAGATCGCGCGGGTGCGCGCGTCGGTCTGCGCGAGGCGCACGCCGTCGAGCATATAGGCGTTATAGGCCGTATCGAGTCCGCGGATCGACAGATACTGCGCCTCGCCCGTCGCCGCCGCGTTGCGCGACTGGTCCACCGAGGAGTTGACGCCCGGCAGGCGCGTCAGCAGGTCGGCCAGATTCTGCTGCGGCTGCGCGCGCAGTTCCTCGCCCGAGATGATCGAGACCAACGACGAACTGCGGATCTGCGCGTTCTGCGTGTCCTGAACGGCGTGGCGGCGGCCGTTGACCACGATGTCGTCGTCCTGCCTCTCGATGCGGTCCTTGTCCTGGTTCGCGCTCCGATCCTGATCGGGTGACGGGGCGGGGACCGGGTCGGCCGGCTTGACCGTCTCCGGGCCTGCCGGTGCTGCCCAGGCCGGGCCGGTGGCGAGCAGCGCCATCGCCGTGCCGGACAGAAGATACAGCGCGCGAAGATGTGCCGTTGAGATGGTCATCATTGCTTACCCCCAAAGAAACTGGATCGGCGGCGGCATCTTGCCCGCCGCCGCCGGCCGGCTAGGGGCGGCCAATTACGTATTGATGACAAAATGACCGTATCAATTAATTTTTGACCACATCCTTGGAGATCAAATCGATTTCATTGCGCTATCGATCGCAATGTCATCAAATTGACCCTTCAGAGCCGCATGAGTTCGCGAATGATTCGCATGGCCCGCCCCCTCCTCGCTCTCTTCGCCGGCGGTGCCATGCTGCTCCCCGGCCCGGCCCTTTCGGCTTCGTCGCGGCCGAAGGGACTTGCCGTCGAGCGAGTCGTGATCGTCATGCGCCATGGCATCCGGGCGCCGCTCGGGGGCGAGGTGCCCGACGGCACGCGCACCGCCGCGCCCTGGCCGCGATGGCCGGTGGAGGAGAGCCGGCTCACTCCGCACGGCATAAGAGCGCTTGAAACGATTGCCGCAGCCGATCGCCGGCGCTTCGTCGCCCAGCGCGTCCTGCCGCGGAATTGCGCCGCGGCCGGCACGATCCGCATCCGGACCAACGTCTCCGACCGGACGATCGCCAGCGGCGAGGCCTATGCGCGCGGCATTGCGCCGGGCTGCGGCGTCGCGCCGGAGCATCTGAAGGCCGGCGCGATCGATCCCATCTTCGAGCCCCTGCGCGCCCGCGCCACGCGCTTCGATGCGAACGAAGCCGTCGCCGCGATCGAGCGGTTCACCGGCGGGATGGCGGCGCTTGCGAGCCGGCACGCCGCCGCGATCGCATTGCTCGACCGCGTATTGGGATGCGCGCCCCGCAACACGGGCTGCACGCCGGCATTGCCGGCGCAGGTCCGCCCTGCGCCCGATGGCCATGGGATCGAACTCCAGGGTCCGATCCGCGACACGTCCGGCATCGCGCAGGTGCTGCTGCTGCAATATGTCGAAGGGCTACCCCCGCGGGACATTGGCTGGGGACGCGCCGATCCCGCGACGCTCACCCGGCTCGGCGCGTTGCACGCCGCCCTGTTCGACGTGTTCACCCGCGCACCCTATATGGCCTCGCACCAGGCCGCGATCCTCGGACGACATGTCCTGGAGACACTCGCCGACCCGGCGGGCCCGCGCATCGAAGTGCTGATGGGCCACGACACCAACGTCACCGCACTGGCGGCTGCCCTGCGGACCAGCCTGTACGCGCCGGGCTATGCGATGGACGACGTGCCGCCCGGCGGGGCGATCCTGATCGAACAGCTGCGCGATCGGGAATCGGGGCGTCGATATGTCCGCCTTTCCTATCGCACCCAGTCGCCGCAGGTGCTGCGCCGCGGCGGCGCGGCCGTATCGATCAGCGGGCTGAAGATGGCGGGATGCGCCCGCCTCTGCCCGGCCGACCGCTTCGCTCGGATATTGCGCAGCCGCCTCGCCGATTGAGCGCGCCGCTCAGGCGGTCACCCACTCCGTCCGCGTCAGTACCGCGTCATAGCCGTCGGGCGGCGGGCAGTCGGCAACGACAAGGTCGACCGACTGGAAGTCCGCGACCGTCAGCGTGCCATGTCGCCCGAATTTCGAGGCATCGACGGCGATCAGCACGCTTCGCGCCCGCGACACCATCAGCCGGCAGACCCGCGCCTCCCCGGCATGATAGGAGGTGAAGCCGTGGTCGAGGTTCACGGCCTCGACCGAGATGATGGCGAGCGAAGGCGTGGACAGCGACAGGAAGTCGGTCGCCGTCTGATCGAAACAGGCGCGATAGTCATAGTCCATCTCGCCGCCGGCCAGCAGAACCCGGTTGCCGTTGCGCCCGCCAAGCTCGGTCGCCACGCCCACTGCATTGGTAACGACCGTCAGGTCGCGATGGTCGCGCAGGGCCTGGGCGACATAATGGCCGGTCGTGCTCGCATCGATGTAGATCGCCTGCCCATCCGCGACGAGCGGCGCGACGGCGCAGCCGATGCGGTGCTTCGCATCAGCATTGCGCTGGAGCCGCACGGCGAACGACCCCTCGGTCTCGACCCGCGCCAGCCGAACCGTGCCATGCGCACGCATCACCTGGCCGCCCGGTTCCAGCGCGCGAATCTCCCGTCGTATCGTTTCGTCCGACACGTCGAGCGCCTTGGAGAGCGCCGGCACGCTCCACACATCGCCGGCAGCCAGCAGTTCCAGCAACCTTTGCTGCCGGCGAAAACGCTTGGTCATCATCATTCCATGGTTGGGAGGCCGAGTGCCGGCGCGCCACAAGCTAGCGCGCACGGGCAAATGGTCAACAATCGATCGGATTACGCGAGGATGTAATCAAGATCGGGCAATCGACGGTCATGAAGAGTTCCCATATCGACCGCCGCACCTTCGTGGCCAGCGCCGGCGCCCTGGCCGCCGCACCCGCGACGCTTGCCATGCCCGTCCGCGCACGCGGCACGCTCGCGGATGTCGAGCATGTCGTGATCCTGATGCAGGAGAACCGCTCCTTCGACCATTATTTCGGCACGCTGCGGGGCGTGCGCGGCTTCGCCGATCCGCGCCCGGCCATGCTGCCTTCGGGCCGGACGATCTGGGAGCAGCGGCAGGACGACAAGGATGGCGGCGCGATCATCCGCCCCTTCCACCTCGACACCCGCGCCACCGCCGCCGGCTGCCTGCAGGGCCTCGATCACAGCTGGAAGGGAAGCCATGCCCGGTGGAAGGACTGGGACGTGTGGATGCCCGAAAAGGGCCCGTTCGCGATGGGCTACATGACCCGCGCCGACCTGCCCTATTACTACGCGCTCGCCGATCAGTTCACCATCGCGGACGCCTATCACTGCTCGGTCCACGGGCCGACCGGCCCCAACCGCCTCTATCACTGGACGGGCACCAGCGGCCTCACCGTGGGGCGCGACGGCGCGTTCATCGTCTCCAATGACGGCGTCGATCCGAGCGAGGCCGCCGACATGGACCGCGACGATCCCAAGGCCCATGCGCTGGACTGGACGCCCTATGCCGCCCGCCTCTCGGCCGCGGGGGTCCGGTGGAAGCTCTATCAGGAATATGACAATTACGGCGACAATCCCCTGGCGCTGTTCGCCCGGTATCGCGGGATCGGGAAGGATACCGCCGAATATGCGGCGGCGCGTGCCTGGGTCGACGGTTCCACCCGCGCGAATGCCGGCACGTCGCGCGGGGAGCATCTGGTGCGCGCCTTCGCCGCCGACGTGGCGGCGGACCGCCTGCCGCAAGTGTCCTGGATCGTCGCCCCGTTCCACATGTGCGAGCATCCCGACGCGCCGCCCGCTTATGGCCAGGCGCTCAGTGCCCGGCTGATCGCCGCCCTCGCCGCCAATCCGGACGTTTGGGCCAAGACTGTCTTCATCCTCAATTATGACGAGAATGACGGTTTCTTCGACCATATGAGCCCGCCGCTTCCCGCTACGCTGCCGGGCATGGGGGCGAGCACCGTCGCGCTGGACGGCGAGGAATATCGCGGCCAGCCGGTCGGCCTCGGGCCGCGCGTGCCGATGC
This sequence comes from Sphingomonas sp. IBVSS2, assembly GCF_002127225.1. Taxonomy (GTDB): domain Bacteria; phylum Pseudomonadota; class Alphaproteobacteria; order Sphingomonadales; family Sphingomonadaceae; genus Sphingomonas. Next base: position 716,330 of record NZ_NFUR01000003.1, on the reverse strand, counting down.
TGATCGCCTCGCCATGGACGCGGGGCGGCTGGGTGAACTCCGAACTGGCCGACCACACCTCCGTCCTGCGCTTCCTCGAGCGCCGTTTCGGTGTGCCGGAACCGAATATCAGCCCGTGGCGGCGCGCCGTGTGCGGCGACCTTCTGTCGATGTTCGACTTCGACCTATCGCCCGCCGCGCGCCGCGACATGTCCTGGTTCGCCGCGCTGCCGGCGGTGGACGGATATGTCGCCGGCAGCGACGCGGCCTGCCGCCAGGCGAAACCGGTCGTCGCCGAGGCACCTCCGCCCGCCGGCCAGGAGCCGGGCACCCGTCCGGCACGTGCGCTGCCCTATGATCTCGACGTGGAGCAACGCTGGGAAGCCGGCCGCCTGCGCCTGGTCTTCCGCAACCGCGGCACGCGCGCGGCCGTGTTCTGCGTCACCGGTTCCGCCGACGGCAATGGCCCCCGCCACTATACCGTGGGCGCGGGCCGCTCGCTCGACGACAGCTGGCCCGTCGACGCCGCCGCACGGCGCACGCTGACCGTGACCGGTCCGAACGGTTTCCATCGATCGATCATGACGGGCACGCGCTTCACCAGCCATGCCGAGCGGGTGGGTGCGGCAACCCATGTCCATATCGCCAACCGCGATACGGCGCCGGTGGAACTGCGCATCGCCTCGCGCCATGCCGTGCCGAGCGCCGGCCGGCTCCGCCTCTCCCCAGGGCAAGAAGCAACGGTGAAGCTGGCTCCCGTCGAAGCACATCGCTGGTACGACCTGCGCATCGAAGCCGGCGACGGCACCGTCCACGGGCTCGCGGGGCATTGGGAAACCGGCGCTCCGGGCATCAGCGAACCGGTGACGGGAGAGCGGGCATGATCCGCACCCTCGCGTTGCTGGCGATCGCCGCCGCTTCGGGCACCGCGGCGCCGCCGCGCCAGGACCTGCGGCTCGATCAGGTGCAGCTCATCGGTTCGCACAACAGCTATCGCCCCTATCCCTCGCCGCAGCTGCGCGCGCGCCTCGGCGGTGCCGGCGCGGCGGAATGGGCGGGCCTCGCCTATGGCCATCCCCCGCTCGAGGCGCAGCTTGCCCTTGGCTTGCGGCAGCTCGAGCTGGACGTCGCGCCCGATCCCGATGGCGGCGCCTATGCCGCGCCCTATGGCAATGCCGACGCGGCGACCCGCCGGATCATGGCGGCGCCGGGCGCCAAGGTGCTGCACATCGCCGGCTTCGATACCGAGACGCATTGCCTCACCCTGCGCCTGTGCCTGGCGACCCTGCGGCACTGGTCGGACCGGCATCCGGGCCACAGCCCGGTCATGGTCCTGGTCAATACGGGGGATGCCGGCGGCGCGCGCTTCGATGCCGGCAACCTGGCCGCGCTCGATGCCGACATACTGGCGGAGATCGGGCGCGAGCGGCTCGTCACGCCCGACGATGTGCGACACACGCTTCTGAGCCTGCGCGCCGCAACGATCGCGCACCGCTGGCCGAGCCTGGCACGGGCGGCCGGCCGCTTCCTGTTCGTACTCGACGGCAGCACCGCGCATGAAGAGGCCTATCGCGCCGATCACCCGTCCCTGCGCGGCCGGGCGATGTTCGGCTTCTATCCCGAAGATGCGGACGAGGCGGCGGTCTTCAACATCCAGGATCCGGTTGCGGAGGGCGAGCGTATTCGCCGGCTCGTGCGGGCCGGGTTCATCGTCCGCACCCGCGCGGATGTGGGCCTGAAGGAAGCGCGCGTCGCAGATCGCCGGCGGCTCGACGCCGCCATCGCCTCGGGGGCGCAATGGATCAGCAGCGACTTGTACGAAGGAGCCGCCGATCCGGAGCGGCTTGCCTATCGTGCCGCGCTGCCGGGCGGGGTCCTCTCGCGCTGCAACCCCGTCACGGCGCGGTGTTGAGGCGCCAGGGCATTCCGAGCGCGCGCTTCTCGCCGTCGAATGCCCGCAGCACCAGCGACACCAGCACCGCGCTCCCGGCGATGCCGGCGTGGATCGCCCAGAATGTCGCGATCGGCACCCGGTCGTACAAGGCGCCCAGCGATCCGACCACCAGATTGGCGAAGAAGCCGTGCAGGTAGAATATGCCGACCATCACGCCCGCGAGCCGCTGTGGCGTCGCGCCGGTGATGATCGCCAGCCCCGCGGGCCAGACCAGCGCCACGCCGAGATCGAGCAGCAGCAGCACCGCCAGCGGCCCCGCCATCGAACGGGATCCTGCTCCCGCCACCAGCACGAGCAGGCCGTAGCCGAGCATCATCGCCGCGCATCCCATTGCGAGCCGGTCCCAGTCCCGCAGCGACGCGAGCCATCGCCATCGCATCGTCAGGATGACCATCAGGATGGTGAAGACGCCGTCCGCCGAGGCGAACCAGGCCGGCGGCACGGACAGCCCCCAGATGGTCGGGCGGATCGCATCCGCCACCCACAACAGGAAGATGTTGGACACCTGCTCATAGGCGCAGAAGGCAAGGATGACGACGAGGATCGCCCCGATCGCCGTTACGGGGCGATAGGCGCGATCCTCGCCGGGCACCGGGCGTGCGCGCACGTGCCGGGGCGTGGCCGGAATGGTGAGATAGACGCCGAGGCCCGCGAGCATGGCGACTCCCGCGGCCCCGAAGGCATAGCCCCAGCCAAGCGCCTGCGCGAGCAGCCCGCATACGAGCGGCCCCAGCATCACGCCGATGTTGAGAAATGCGAGATAAAGCGCGAACGCCCTGTCCCGCCGGCCATCCGATGCCGGAAAGAGTTCGCCGACCTGCGCGGCGAGATTGCCCTTGAGCAGGCCCGTTCCCAGGATGAGCAGCAGCAGCGCCGGCAGCAATAGATAGGCGTCGGTCAGCAGCAGATGGCCGCACGAGATGAACACCGCGCCGGTGACGACCGCCGCCCGCCGTCCGACGAGGCGATCCCCCACCAGCCCGCCCAGGGGCAGCACGAAATAGGTCAGCGCCGCGTAGAGCCCATAGATGTTGGACCCGAATGCCACGGGCGAAAGCGGCCCCCACAGGGACTCGAGCATCGTGCGCAGCCCCGCCATGCCCCAGGGCAGCCGGGCGCCGTCGGCCAGTACCTCCCGGACCAGGTACAGCGTCAGCAACGCCTTCATGCCATGGAGCGAGAAGCGCTCCCACAATTCCGTGCCGGCCAGCCTGTAGAAGACGGGCCAGCTTGCCGGCCGTGCCCGCCCATTTTCCGCGATACCCATGGGCCCATGGCTATGCGGAACGAATATAACAGGCGCGGGTCGGCTCCATGACAAGCCGCGTAACCAACCGAGGCTCAGCGGGTCCGGGCACCCCCTCCTCTTCCTCCGCGAGCGACCTCGCGGATCGGCACGCTCATGCGATCAAGGGGACGGAAAGGAGTTTGGGGCGGGTCCTGGCCACGTGCAGGATCAGCTCGCCGAACAGCCCGTTGGCCCAGGCGAACCAGTCGCGCGTGAACTTCGACGCATCGTCCTTGTGGAATGCCTCGTGCATGAAGCCGGTGCCGGCATGCGTGGCCTTCAGGGTGCGCAGGCACGCGAGGATGGTCGCATCGTCGCCGGCGGACAACGCCCGCACGATCAGCGACATCGGCCAGATGAAGTCCTCACCCTGGTGTGGCCCGCCAATGCCTTCGCCGGCCTTGCCGTGGAAGAACCACGGATTGGCCTCGCTCCATGCCGCATCGCGGGTGCGCCGCCAGCGTGCGTCCTTCGCCGATACGCAGCCGAGCCAGGCCAGGCCCGACAGCGAGGGCACATTGGCATCGTCCATGAACAGCGCGTTGCCATAGCCATCGACTTCATAGGCCCAGACTTCGCGCCCGTCCGGCAGGGTCATGGCCCCGTACCGGGCAAGCGCCCGCTCGACTTCGTCCGCCAGCGCCGCCGCGTCCTGCGCCAGCGCAGTATCTCCGCGCGCCTCGTTCGCCACCGCGGCCAGTTCGCGCAGGGCAGTCATCGCGAACAGGTTGGCGGGCACAAACAGCGGGAAGATGCAGGCATCGTCCGACGGGCGGAAGGCCGAATGGATCAGCCCGACCTTGCGCGTCGGCAGGCCGAGGCCCGCCTGCAGCGTCTCGCTCGGCTGCTTGTTGGATCGCTGGAACTTGTAGGGGCCGGGCCCGTCCTTGCGCTGCTGCTCGCGGAAGGTGCGGACGATCGCCCGCGCGCTTTCGGCCCAGGCGGCATCGAACGGCGCCTTGTCCCCCGTCTCGCGCCAATAGCCGTGAGCGAGCCGCACGACATAGCAGAGCGAATCGATCTCCCATTTGCGCTCGGCGACGCCCGGCCGCATCTCCGTGTCATCCTCCTTCGCCCAGACCAGCGACGTCTTCTCGTCGGGGTTGTGCATGAAGGCGTTGGCATAGGGATCGATCAGGACCGACCGCGCGTGGCGGCCGATCAATCCGCGGAACAGCTCGCGCAGCGCCGCGTCCTGCTTCACCAGGTGAAGATAGGGGCGAACCTGCGCAGCCGAATCGCGCAGCCACAGGCACGGAATGTCGCCGGTGATCACAAAGGCATCGGGCTTGCCCTCCGCGGTGCCCATCGCGACCGTCGTATCGAGGGTGTTGGGATAGCAATTACCGAACAGCCAGGCGAGTTCGGGATCGGCGATCATCCCGGAAACCCGGGCGATCTCGCGCTCCACCGCCTGGCTGACGAACCGCCGCTCGGCCACGGGCGGGCGCTTGCTGGGAAACCCCGCTGCCCGCGCGATGCCCATCCGGCCCAGCATCGCCGAAGTCGCGATCCCGCCGCCAGCCGCGAGCACCGCTCGCCTGGTGATGTCCATTACCGAAGCTCCCCTATGCCTTGACCCTGTGCGGCACTGCGTCGGCCCCGGCTAGGTCCGGCGGCGCCTTGCAGTGCTCGTCGATGAATGTCTGGTGCAGGGGCATGGCCCCGGCGCAGTTCGCCAATGTCGCGCGCGTCCGCTCGATATACTCGGCCAGTTGGTCCTCGGGCATCTCGTCGACGATCGGGTGATAGCCGTGCGGCACGATGCGCTGGCCCAGCATCACCTGCACCCAGCTCGGCAATGCGAAGAAATCCTCCCCATTGCGGAAATAGCGGCCATCGCTGCGGAACAGGGCCATGGTCTCTTCCAGGGGCGCCGGGACCGACATGGTGCGGCAATGGTCCCAGAACGGCGTGTCGGCGCGCTCGGTCGCATGATAGTGCAGGATGATGAAGTCGCGCACGCGTTCCCATTCGAACGCGGATTCCCGGTTGAATCGCTCGGCGAGCAGCGGATCGAAATCCTTGTTCGGGAACAGGCCGATCAGCCGCTGGATTGCCGATTGGGCCAGATAGATGCTGGTGGATTCCAGCGGCTCCAGGAAACCGGCGGCCAGGCCGGCCGCGACGACGTTCTTGTGCCAGGACTTCCTGCGCATGCCGGTGGTGAAGCGCAGCGGGCGCGGATCCGCGAGTGCCTTTCCGTCGAGGTTCGCGAGCAGCGTCGCCGCGGCCTCGTCCTCGCTGACGTGCTGGCTGGAATAGACATAGCCGTTGCCGCAGCGATGCTGCAGCGGGATGCGCCATTGCCAGCCGGCCCCGCGCGCGGTGGCGCGCGTATAGGGCGTGAGCGGGCCGACATTCTCGCACGGGACGGCCATCGCCCGGTCGCAGGGCAGCCAGTGCGTCCAGTCCACATAACCGGTATCGAGCGCCTGTTCGATCAACAGGCCGCGAAAGCCCGAGCAGTCGACGAACAACTCGCCCTCGATGCGCTCGCCGCTTTCCATCACCACCGCTTCCACGAAACCGTCGCCGGCGCGCTGGATCACTTCGACGATCTTGCCTTCCGTGCGCTGCACGCCCCTGTGCTCGGACAGGTTCCGCAGGAAGCGCGCATACAGGCTCGCGTCGAAATGATAGGCATAGGCGATGTCCGCCAGCGGCGAACCCTCCGGCGCATTGGCCGGGCTGGGCATGAACTTGTTCAGCGGCGCCGCCACCGTCTGCAGCGAATAGGCACCGATCTCCGCCGCGCGCCCGGCAAGATATTGCTTCAGCCAGAATTGATGGAACGGCAATGGCCCGATGCCCTGGCCGATCTTCCCGAAACCATGGACGTAACTGTCGCCGATGCGGCCCCAGTCGTTGAACTGGATACCGAGCTTGAAACTGGCCTGGGTCTCGACGACGAAATCGACTTCCTTGATGCCCAGCATCTCGGTGTTGAACGTCTTCATGTGCGGAACGCTGGCCTCGCCCACTCCGACGATGCCGACTTCCTCCGATTCGATCAGGCGAACAGAGGCTCCGCGCCCCAGATAGGTGGCCAGCACCGCCGCCGCCATCCAGCCGGCGCTGCCGCCCCCCACGACGACGATGTTCCTGATCCGGTTGTCGGTGCTCATCGCTGCAAAGTTCCCCCTCATGGCATCGACCGACAGCCATGCCTCAAAGATGATCGCCGATCATCAAGCCCATGGCATCGCCCCATCGGGCAGCGACGGATCCGGGCCCTCCGCCGGTTGCGCCGCACTCCTGTCGTAGGGGGCCTCCTCGCGCCCACCGGACGCGAGGAGATTGGATGACCGGCCTAGAACTTATACGTCACGCCGCCATAGACGATACGGCCCGAATAATTGTTGGTCCACAGCCGGGCCTTGGTGTCCTTGCCCAGGTGCGCGCGCTGTTCCTCCTTGGTCAGGTTCAGCACCGACGCGCTCAACACCAGCTGCTTGGTGATGTTGTACGCCACGTTCAGATCGACCTGCTGATAGGGTTCGGAATAGATGCTGAGCCCGTTGTGTAGGCCGCCCACCAGCTCGCCGCGGCGATTGTACGAGGCGCGCGCCAGGAATTTCTCGCTCTCGTAGAAGACCGTGGCGTTGAGCTGGGTCTTCGCGCTGCCGACGAGCGGCGACCGGGCGATTTCCTTCCCGTCCAGGATGACGGCCGCCATGTTGGTGTCGTTGTAGGTGAAGTTCGCCTGGAAGCCGAGGCCGAAGTCCAGCGTGTGCTGGGCATAGAGCTCGATACCCTTCGAAACGCCGTTGCGACCATTGGCCGAAGTCGAGAAATTGCGGACGGTCACGGTATTGCCGCCGATCGTCACCTGCTGGTCGCGAGTCACCGGCACGATGAAGTTCTTCACATCCTTCCGGAACAGGCCGACGCCCACCACCGAGCCGGGATGGAAATACCATTCCAGCCCAACGTCATATTGCCACGCCTCGAACGGCTTCAGATCCTTGTTGCTGCCGGATCCGCTCCAGCCCGGATCGGTGCTTCCGCCCGCCGCGCTGCGATCGGAACTATATTCCTGGGAGACGAAGTTGAGAGCGCCTGGAAAGGCGATGTCCGAATAGCCGGTCCGCGAGATGACCTTGGAAACGGCGCCACGCAACACCAGCCTGTCGGTCAGGTCGACGGCATAGTTCAGGCTGGGCAGGAAGTCGGTATAGGTCTTGTCCAGCGTGTTGAGCTCGAAGGTCTTCTCCTTGATTTCGTTCTTGAGGAAGCCGCTCTCGCAGCCCGGCTCGGTCGTGCAGGGCTGCGGGGTTCCGCCCGGGCCATCCACGAAATAATCAAGGAAACGCTCGATCGCATCGGTCGATTCCGCATGCTGCTTGGTCCGCGCGACGCGCAGGCCGATATTGCCGCGGATACGGTCCGCCTTGAAGTTGAGCTGGGTATAGCCGGAGAGGATCTTCTCGCCGACATTGTAGATGAAGTCGGGCTCCTCGTAGCGAACCGCGTCGCCATAGCGCGCCTTCAGCTGCGCGAGATAAGCCGGGAAATCGATACCCGGGAAGACGTTGGCGTTGAAGCCGCCCTCGATATGGCCGAGCGCCTTGGCATAGAAATATTCCGGACGCGCCACCGACGCCTGGGCATCGCAACCATTCTGGTAGCGCGTGGTCGTGCCCGGGCAGTACCACAAGGTGTTGCCGGTGTTGCGGTGCACCTTGCCGTCGCGATATTTGACGCCGGCCTGGATCGACTGCAGCCACGGGCTTTCGAACAGCCTGGTAAAGTCCGCCTGGACATAGTTCTGCGAAATCGACGTTTCCTTCCAGGAGGAATCGGTCGATCCAAGATCGATCTCGGCAATGCCGGCGCGCAGATTGTCCTGGAGGTCCGGCGAGAAGGTAGCCGATGGCGTGCCGGTCAGGTTCCAGGCGCTCAGGCCGTTGCCCATCTGCCATGCGCCGTTGACGAAGCGACGGGGCTTGGCGGACATGCGGAAGTTCAACGACGGGCCGCCCTCGGACCAGGTACGGCCGCCCACCAGGGCGGCGCGCCACGGACCGCTCTCCCAGTCGATCGAGAAGTCGACCGTCTGCGACAGCGCCTTCTCGCGGCTATAGCCGCCGGAGAGCTGCGGCGTGGGGATGGTGCAGTCGTCGGGGCCCCATCCGCCCGAAGGCTTTCCGCCGGCCGCAGCTTCGGTTTCGTTGCAATAATAGGTCCGGCCCGCGAGCTTCCGATATTCCGCACCGGTCGCGATGGTGCCGCTGGGATCGAGCGTGAGCCCGTTGAGCAGCCTGCCGCCCCCGTAATTTCCGTCCCACGAAACCCGGGCGAGATTCCATTCCGGAATCTTGAGCATGTTGAGCGCGTAATCCCCCTTCAGATCGAAGCGGAAATAGTTGGCGGTCATGGTGAGGTTGTGGAAGGGCTTCAGCTGCGCGGTCGCCTGGATGCCCAGCCGCTCGCGCTTCTCGTCACGCACCGCGAAATTGACCGAGGTCGGCAGGAAGAAATCCGAATAATGCTTGCCGTTCTGGTCGTTGAAGCCCGAGCCGCCCCACCATTTCGACGGCTGCGGATCGAGCGCCTTGCCGTTTACGTCGACCGCGTTCCGCGCATTGTTGTCGGAATACCAGTTCCAGCTTTCGGTGCTGACTTCCATGCTGCGGTTGGTGCGCCGCTGCCAGGTGGTGCCGACGAGGAAACCGACGGTCTCGGCTTCGTTGCGCCACGAGATCATGCCCGAAAGCTGCGGATCGACCTTCGCGCTCGTATCGGAATAGGTGCCCTCGGCGGTCACGAAGCCCGACCAGGCCGGCAGGTCGAGCGGGCGCCGGGTCTTCAGGATCACGGTGCCGCCGATGCCGCCTTCGTCGATCCGCGCCTCGGGCGTCTTGTACAGCTCGGCGCTGGACAGCATGTTCGACGGCAGGAGCACATAGTTGAACGAGCGCGTGGCCTCGTCGTTGGTCTCCGAGGACGCGATATAGTTGCCGTTCAGCTGGGTCAGGGTGAGGCCGGCCTGCAGGCCGCGCACGCTCACCGTCTTGCCCTCGCCGCCATCGCGGGTGATGACCACGCCGGGCACGCGCTGCAGCGCGTCGGCGACGTTCTTGTCGGGGAACTTGCCGATATCCTCGGCCGTGATCACTTCGACGATCGCATTCGCGTCGCGCTTCTGGCGCAAGGCCTGCTGGATCGACGCGCGATACCCCGTCACGAGGATGGCCTCGCCCTCATCCTCCTGGGCTGCGGTCGCATCGGACCGCGCTTCCTGCGCATGCGCGACCCCAAGTGGCGCAATCGTGGCAATCACCAGGCTGGTAGTGGTCAGCAGAACTTTGCGGAACGTACCCGAATCGGATGCGCTCCCGACAGTGCGACAAAAGGCCATTGCCCCTCTCCCTTTCAAGCGGGCGGCCCGTTGACCGCTAGCCGCCATTTCCTCCCCGATTCCATCGTTCGCCCTGACCCTTTCCTGGGCGAAGCCGCCCGGCCGAGTTCGGCGATCCAAATGTAATCGATTACAAAGTTATCGATTACATTTCCTTTGTCAAACGCTTTTATTGCAGCCGGCGAGAGCAGCTGACACCGGTTTCCTAAGTTGCCGGAGAACAGCTGCTTCTAATGGCTATCTTCCCTAGATTCAGGGACTTGGGATGTCCCCGATCGATCACCAGGGAAATTCGCCGCACGACCTTCCCCGCGAACCGCCCGAGGCACCAGTGGCGTTCGTGCCACACTCCCTTCGCGGTCAAGGGGTGAAGTGATTCGCTTCCATCGGCCATCGTCAGGCGCAGCGCATAGCCCGGCGACGCCGCGATCACGACCACCGATAGCCCGGTCCGGGCATCGATCGGCAGGTCCGCGAGGAACAGCGGCACTTCGGCCGGGCTGCGAAGCGCGTCCCGGGGCGCCACGCGCAGCGAGCTGCCGCCCTGCCAAGCGCGTTGGAAATCATAGCCGATCCGCAATGGCGCGGCGGGCGAATAGGCGAATTGCCAGCTCGGGAGCGGGTCTTGTCGCGCCATGTCGTGCCACGGACCACCGACGGCGCGCCCGTCACGGGCATCGACCAGGCCATGACCGGTGTTGAAGCCGGTCTCGAACGGCAGCTTCGCAATCGTCGAGCGCGCCGGCACCAGTGCCGCGATGCCTTCCCACGCGCCGGTTCGCATCGCGTCCGTGGAATTGCCCGCCGCCATGTTGCGATCGTCGCCGGCGAACAGGCGGGCCTCGCCGTCATAAAAGGCTTCCGCGTCACGCGGATTGGCGCGAAAATCGCCGAATTCCCCCCCGGCGTTGAAGTTGAAGTTCGGTGCGAAGAGCGCGACCGAGCCGAGTGCCGGCCCATCCCCATGCTCGCGCAAGCCGCGCAGCCAGCTCCTGTTGCCGAACGCCTGCTGCGCATTGCGACGGGCCGGCCAGAGATCGGCACCGATGAACAGCGCGTAGCGGTCTCGCCCCCTCGCCTCGGCGAGCGCCGCGCCGGCGCGCAGTCCCGCGGGCGTCCACTCATAGTTGAGGAACATCGCGTCCGACACACGGGTCGCGCCATCCTGCAGCAAGGGCGCATTGCGGGCGTTATAGGCATTCTGCCACTGGACGCGACCATCGGGCAGCATCGCGTCATACCAATGGATTTCCATGCCCTGGGGAGCGATCCGCGTCAGATACGCCACGAACCGCGCCATGCGCCGGGCAAGCTCGGGCGAGACGTCCGTCTCCTGGTTGATCAGCCAGCCGTCAAAACCATAGTGGCGGGCGATCTCGACAAGGCGGTCGGCAGCGGGAAAGCGGCCTTCGCCCTCCTCCCGCAGGAACGCCTCGAGCGTCTTCGCCGAACCGCCCCAGGCGAGCGGCGCGAAGAACGCCGTGCCGATCACCTTCACGCCGTTGCGATGCGCGGTGTCGACCCATGGCCGGGCCGGGATCATCACATTGTGCCCTGCCGTGCCGGCGAACCAGGACAGCACGTCGATCTGGGCCCAATGGGTGAAGGTGTAGAGATTGAACCGGGGCTGCCGCGCCAGATAATTGCCGAAATTGTTCATCCCGTCGGGAGCGAACAACACGCGGACCTTCGGATCCAGCCGCGCGGCAGGATCAGGCCCCGGCCCCGGATCGACCATCCGGCCGGCAAGCGGCACGCGCGAGACATTGGCCGCGTCGGCGAGCGGACCGGTCGCCTCCCACGCGAAGAGCTGCTCCACGCTGAGCGCGAAGGGCGGTGAAAGTGCCAGTGGCGCGTCCGCGGACTGCGGCGCCCGGGCGAACGTCGCCGGCCCGGGCAACGCCAGCGCGATGGCGAATGCCGTGCCTCGCCACCAGGCCGCGCGGATGCGCCGACACGCCACTCAACCCTCTGCCGCCGCGGCGCGCTGCGCCGGCCCCTCGAGCGCGATCCGTGCCGGCATCGCCGCATGCGTGTCCCGGACCGAGGTCACGCGGAGCGTCGCCGAATCGAAACGGCGGCCGTCGCGCGCGCGCACCACCCGGCTCTCCCCGGCAAGCAGGTCGAAGAAATTGTCGTCGAAATTGATCGGCGAACCCGGGGTATCGATAGGCGCCGCGGCGATATGGACCGCCCGGGCGAACCGTCGTGCGCGGACCCGTACGGCGCCGGCATCCAGGATTTCGACCTCGATCCCCGGCTCGGGCAGGGCCGAGGCATGGACCGCCGCCGGGTGGACGATGTTCGAGGCCAGCGTCTCGCCCTGCCGCGTCAGCCGCAACGTCAGCACCGCCGAGGCGCGGTCCAGCGCGGGCAGATCGGTGGCCGGGACCAGCAAGAGTTCGCGCGCTTCGTTCGCGCCGAGCCGGACTTCGCGCGCCTCGCGCCACAGCACCGCACCGTCGAAATCGACCAGCTCGGCCACCAGCTGGACCGCAAGGTCCTCCATCAGGTCGGACACGCCATGGATGCGGAAGCCGCCGTCATGCACCTCGGCACAGACCAGAACCGGCGCGAACGAACGCGCGGCCTGATAGTGCAGCGCCTTCCATTGCCCGTAATAGTCGATCCCCGACCAGGAGACTGCCGGCCAGCAGTCGTTGAGCTGCCAGTAGAGTGAGCCCATGCACATCGGCATGTTCCGCCGGTGCGCCTCGAAGGCGACGCGCAGTCCGTCGGCCTGGAGCACCTGGCTGAGGTAGCAGAAATGCTCGAAGCTGCCTGGCTCGCCGAAAGCCTCGCGCACGAAACGGCCGATGATCGCATCGCCCCGCCCATGCTTCTGGTGAACCGAGAGCGCCTGCGAACCGATCGCCCGATCCTCCGGGGCGGTGAAGCGCTTCACGGAATCCAGCAACGGATAGGACTGGAAGCCATATTCGCTCATGAAGCGCGACAGCCGCTCGCCATAGGTCGCGAAGGGCAGCTCGCCGTGCCAGACGCCCCAATAATGGCCATCGCCACGCATGTCGTCGCCCGGGTCGTTCCAGTGGCCGATCGGCGATGACGGAAAATAGAAGCGATCCGGATCGAGCCGCGCGACCACATCGGGCAGCAGCGCATCGAACAACCGGGCATTTCCCGCCACCATCGCCGCGAACTGCTCGGCGGAGTAGCCGAATTTTTCCGGCCATTCCCAATGGGCCACACCCAGGCTGATCTCGTTGTTGCCGCACCACAGCGCGAGACAGGCATGATGCCGCAACCGGCGGACCGCCTGCATGGCTTCTTCCTCGACGCGCTGGAGAAAAGCGTCATCCGAGGGATAGAGCGTGCACGAGAACATGAAATCCTGCCAGATCAGGATGCCGTGCTCGTCGGCGAGATCGTAGAACAGGTCGCTTTCGTACACGCCGCCACCCCAGACGCGGAGCATGTTCATGTTGGCGTCCGCCGTGTCGCGGAAGAGCTGGCGATGGCGCTCGGGCGTGACCGCTTCCTGGAAACTGTCCTGCGGGATGTAATTGGCGCCCTTCATGAACACCGGGCGCCCGTTCACCTTGAGATAGAAACACTCGCCATGCGCATCGGGGTGGTTGACCACTTCGACGGTGCGCAATCCGATGCGCTGCTCCATGGCGTCGATCGGACCGTCCTTGTCGACCAGCCGCACGGCGAACCCGTAGAGACAGGCTTCGCCCAGCCCATTGGGCCACCAGAGCCGGGGGTCGTCGATCGTCGCCGCGATCCGGTGCGGCCGCATGCCGGGTTCGAGCGCCACGGGATGCCGGACGGGAAGCGTGCCCGGCCGGTCGCACGTCAGCTCGAGCCAGGCCTGCCCGTCCGCCTGCCCTTCGATCTCGACGGTGAAGGCCAGCTCGGCCCGTTCGGGCGACAGGCTGACGATCTCGTGCCGCAACTCGGCAATGCGCGCCTTGCGGACGATGTCGAGCCAGACTGGCCGCCAGACGCCCGAAGTGACGTATTTCGGGCCCCAGTCCCAACCGAAATGATAGGGCGCCTTGCGGACATAGACGCTGGCGTGATCCGCGGTCTTGTCGTTTTCCGCCGGATAGAGCACGCCTTCGCGCGCGCGCCGCTCGGCACCCAGCGCCACCGGCGACTTGAACCGGAGCGTCAGTTCGTTGCGGCCCGGCCGCAGCAGCGCCCGGCACTCGGCCCGATGGACGCAGAACATGTTCTCGGCCCGCAACAGCGGCACGCCGTTGAGCGCGACCGAGCAATAGGTATCGAGCCCTTCGAAGACCAGCGCGACGCTGTCCGCGGCCAGATCCTCGCCCGATACCTCGAACGCGCAGCTATATTCCCAGTCCTCGTTCTCGATCCATTGCAACCGAAGCTCGGCGTCCCCCGCGAACGGGTCCTCGATCACGCCGTTGCGCAGCAGGTCGGAGAAGTTCGAGCCCGGCACGCTGGCCGGCATCCATGCCGTATCGCCGGCCCGGCGAAACACCCAGCCGTCGGCGAGCGGAATGCGCCGTCGCAGCGCGATATGTGCGGCCGCAGCCGCGGCAGAACCGGTCATTGCAATAGGATCTCATCAAGGAACAGCCACGCCTTTCGCCCGGGCGGGCTGAGGCCTGGCGGCATGGTGCCCGCGGAAAGCACGCGGACCTGATATTGTCGGAAGCTGCCGCGCACGGGGATGCGCAGGCGATCGACCGCCTGCCGGATCGCGCGCGGCGCGGCGACATCGCGGCTGCCCACCAGCGACAGCGCACCCGCTTCGCTTCCGGCCCAGATCTCGATCCGCCGCGGCACGAGGATGCCGTTCATCGGATCGTCGAGATAGCCGATCGTCACGCTGCGGACAGGCCGCGACCTGCCGAGATCGATCGTCGCGGTGATGTCGCCCAGCCGCCCCGACCATTTCTTGTCCCCATAGAAGCGGGTACCGCGCTGCTGGTCGATCAGCATTGCGCCGTCGGCCCGGCCATAGGGCATGTCCGGCTCCGCGATCGCGATCCGCGGATAGCCCGGCCCGAGCCCGACGGTAGCGGCGCGCGCATAGTGTTTCTCGAAGATCGTGCTCGTCGCCAGTCCTTCGCGCAGGGCAACGGCCTTCAGCACCGTGTCATGGCTGATCCGAAGCGGACCGGCATAGCGTCGCGATCGCCCATCCGGCTCGCGGCCATCGAGCGTGTAGCGAATGACCGCGCCCGGCTCGGCGGTCTGCAGGTCGACCGCGCGCGAACCGGCGAAATATGCAGTGGCATCGGGGTCGAACGGCGCCCAGGCGGCGCGATGCGGCACTTCCGCCGGCACCTTGTCGTCGAACGCGCCGAGGCTGGTCTCCCGCGGATCGCTTCCCCATGCGCGGTTCGGCTTCGGCCCCATCTCGAAACGCAGCACGCCGCCGGCCATGATCCGCTCGTGCCGGATATAGCTATGGGGATAGGGCTTGCCGTCGAGCGTGGCCGACTGGACGAAGATGTTCTCCGGCGTCAGATTGCCCGCCTCGATGACGAAGCGCTTGCCGTTCTCGAGCGCGATCGTCGCGCGGCGATGATGGGGCGCCGTGATCTGATAGGTCAGGTCGCCCGGCGCCACCGGGTAGAAGCCGAGCGTGGCGAGCAGATACCAGGCCGACATCTGGCCCAGATCCTCGTTGTTGACGAGACCGTCCGGCCGATCGGCATACATTTCCCGGACCAGGCGGTTCACATAAAGCTGCGTCAGCCACGGCTCGCCCACGAGATTGAACAGCCAGGCCATGTGATGCCCCGGCTCGTCCCCATGCGCATAGCGGCCGACAAAGCCCGAAATGTCGACATGCTGCTCGCCGCCGATCGGCCGCGTGTCGGTGAAGATTCCCTCCAGCCAGCGCGCATAGGCTTCGCGTCCGCCGTGCAGCCGGATCGCGGCGATCATGTCGTGCGGGGTATAGCTCGAATAGGCCCAGATATTGCCCGAGACATAGTGCCGGTTCAGCGTATCCCAGGTGTCCATCGGCACCGGTACCCTGCTCCCGTCGGCCAGTCGCGGCAGCAGATAGCCGTTCGCCGGATCGTAGAGCTGGCGCCAACCGGTCGCCCGCCTGGCGAAGAGCGCGGCATCCGCGCGCTTGCCGAGCTTCTCCGCGACGCGGCCGATCGCCCAATCCTCGTAATTCTGCTCGGTGGTCTTGGAGACCGAGCTCGCCACGTCGGCGGGCACGAACCCATAGGCCAGGTAACCCGCCATGCCGTTCGCGTCATAGACGTTGCTGTGCTTGGTCGTGTCGAAGGCGCTTGCGCGGATCGCCGCATAGGCGGCTTCGGGATCGACGCCGGGGATGCCCTTCAGCACCGCGTCGGCGATCGGCGAGACGATGCTGTAGCCGATCATCACGCGATTATCGTGGCCGACGGCCTCCCAGCTCGGCAGCAACAGGCCCTGCTCGGCATGGCGCGAGACCATCGAGGCGACGATCTCGCCGTCCTTCTTCGTGTCGATGATGGTCAGCAGCGGATGCAGCGCGCGATAGGTGTCCCAGTTCGAAAAATTGCTGAACTGCGGGATGCGCGACTGGCGGACCTTGCCGTCGAGATAGTAGGTCCCCGTGACGTCCGAGATCAGGTTGGGCGCGATCGCCGCATGATAGGCCGCGGTGTAGAACAGCCGCTTCTGCCGCGCATCGCCTTCGATGGTGATCCGCGACAGGCGCTCCTGCCACAGGCGCGTGGCATCGGCCAGCGCGGCATCGAACGTGCGGCCGCGCGCATCGGCGTCGAAATTGGCCTGCGCACCGGCCCGGCCCGTATGCGACAATGCCACGGCGACTTCGATACTGTCCCCATCGCCCGGCGCGAATTGCACCAGCGCCTTGATCGCGCGCCCCGCCCGCGCGCGCCCCGCGACCGGGCGGTCGTCCTCTGTCAGCTTCGCGCTGGCGAAAGGCTGTGAGAAACGCGCGACGAAGAAGACCGAACGGTCGCCCGACGACTGGCTGATCGCGCGCTTCCAGCCGCGGATCTCACGGTCGGAGACGATCTCGACTTCGGTGCGATAGCTATGGTCCCCCACGCTGTGGGTCGGATCGATCACCACGTAACGTGCCGCATCGCCCCGATAGGCATAGCGATGAAAGCCGGCGCGCACCGTTGCGGTCAGCTCCGCATCCACGTCCGGATCGTCCAGATGGACGCGGTAGTAACCCGGCCGCGCCAGTTCGCGCGCGTGCGAGAAGCGCGAGCGATAGCCCGAGCCCGGCCGCTCCGCCGAGCCCGCCTCGGTCGAGGGCGCGCGCGTCGGCATCAGCAGGATGTCGCCGAGCGCCGACAGCCCCGCCCCGCTGATATGCGTGTGCGCGAAGCCTTTGATGTCGGCGTCGGAATAATGATAGCCCGAGGTCCAGTTCCAGCCATTGCGGTCGTTCGACGGGCTGAGCTGGACCATCCCGAACGGGACGGTGGCGCCGGGGAAGGTGTGGCCATTGCCGCCGGTGCCGATCAGCGGATCGACATAGGCGAGGAGGTCCTCGCCGGGCGTTGCCGCGACGGGCGCTTCCCGCGCCCCCGCGCCGATCGCCGGCAGCAATGCCGCGACTGCGAACCGCATGCCCGTCCGCCGCGTCATCGCGCGATCTCCGGCGCTGAGTCCAGCCGCGCCATGTCGCTCGGCCAGTCCTCGAGCCGGCGGTACCAGGTGCGCCACAGGATCAGCCCGCCGGCGGAGGCGACCGCGATCGCCGCCAGCAGGCCGGGGATATTCTTGAGCACGAGGAAGATCGGCACCGCCACCAGGCTGGTCTGGACGATCGTCCCCACCGCGATGTTGAACATGTCGCGCGGGAAGTTGCGGTTCGGCCGCACCCCCGGCCGCTCCTGCGCGAGCGCCCGGTGCACCGGCCCCCAGAAGCCCCAGGGCCGCACCCGGTCGTAGAAAGTCTTGAGCACGGCCATGTCGGTCGGCGGAGTCACCAGGCTCATGGTGATGGCAACGGTCCCCGCAACCAGGATCACCAGCGGGAAGAGATAGAGCGCCAGCACGGAACCCATGCCGGGCAGCAGCGCCCCGAACAGGAACGGGAAGGTCATCGCGCAGGCCATGCCGGCGACCGTGCCCCAGAAATAACCATGGCCGTTGAACCGCCACCAATACCATTTGATCACGTTCGACGCGGTGTAGCCGCCCCACAGGCCCGACACGATCCATTGCAGGGCATCGTTGATGCTCGAGACGAACAGGCCGATCCCCATGCTGACGAGGACGACGGTGAGCGACACGGCATAGCTCATCCAGATCATCCTGCGCTGCGACGCGTCCGGATTGACGTAGCGGCGATAGATGTCGTTCACGAGGTAGAGCGGCGCCGCGTTGAGACTGCTGGCGAACGTCGCCATGAACGCGGCGAGCAGGCCGGTGATGATGAGCCCGCGCATGCCGGTCGGCGCGAAGCTCTGGATCGCGGCCGGCAGGATGCTCTCATAGTCGATCCGCCCGCCCGAGACGAGATCGAGCCGGTCGACGAAGACCAGCGCCAGCACCGTGAAGCCGGTGATCATCAGATAGCGGATCGGCATCAGGACCACCGAGACGAAGCCGGTCAGCTTCGCCGCGTCGCGCGGCGTGCGCGTCGCCAGGATGCGCTGCATGTCGTAACTCGGCGCGGGGCCGGCGGCGCTCTTCAATATGCCCGAGAAGAGCATCATCATGAACAGCGCGCCGAACAGGCCGTAGCCATCGGCCGCGATCTTGGTCTGGACCTCGGGCTGGATCGCATGCCAGTCCAGGTCGAGCGACCAGCCGAAAAATGGGTTCATCCACCCATGCGGCGTGGCGGCCACCACTTGTTCCGGCGAGACCAGGGTCATGGCGAGGCCGGCGATGAAGATCGCCGCGATGGTCATGATCGAGAATTGCAGGACATCGGTCCACACGATCCCGGGCATGCCGCCGAGCACGACATAGAGCGTGACCAGGCTGGTGAAGAACACTGCATAGATGTTCGGCACCAGCGCGGGATCGACGGCAATCCCGCCGAGCAGCGGCGCCACCGTTTCCCACGGGATGAACAGCTCCATGAACTTGCCGATGCCGACAAAGGCATAGGCGAGGAAGCCGACCACGCAGAACAGCGCGAAGACCACCACCGAAAGATGGGAGAGCCGGCTTCCCGTCCCCTCCCCGAAGCGCAGCAGGATCCATTCGGCCCCGGAACGCACGTTCGAGCGGCGCAGCCACAGCGCGAGGAAGGCCATCAGGAAGACCTGGTTGAACACCGGCCACAGCCAGGGAAGCCAGACGCTCTTCAAGCCGTAGACGAACAGCAGCGTCGTCAGCCACATCGTGCCCGAGATATCGAACATCCCCGACGCGTCGGACAGGCAGAGCAGATACCAGGGCATCTTCTTGTTGCCGAGATAATAGCTGTCGATGCTCTGCGCCGCGCGGCGACGCACCACCAGCGCGATGACGAGCGTTGCGACGAGATAGGCGGCGACGATCGCGCCATCGATAACGGTCAATCCTGCCCCCTCTCCAACGAACCCGTTGGCGCCGCGCCCGCCGGACCTTTGCTATCTGCCCGGACTCGTTGCGCGAATCCGGATTTGCAATCGATTACATTTTTTGTAAAGCCCTTCTCGACAATATTGACAACAGGCCGGCCATCGCCCTCTTTCGTCAGGAACGACGCGGGATCGGGCAATGGGGGAGCGGATGGATGCGGGAAGTGCGAAGGGCAATCACACGGCGATGACCACCATCCTTGACGTAGCACGGGCAGCCGGGCTTTCGACGGCGACCGTGTCGCGGGCGCTCCGCGAGCCGGAGAAGGTGACCGAGAAGACCCGCGCGAAAGTGTTCAAGGCAGTCGAGGCCGTGAACTATCGGCCCAACATGCTGGCGCGCAACCTGCGTACCGACAAGTCCTTCACGCTGCTGGTGCTCGTGCCCGGCATCGCCAATCCGTTCTTCGCCAACGTCACCGCGGGAATCGAGGCGACCGCCTGGAAGCGCGGCTATTCGGTGCTGCTCGGCGACACGCGCGATTCGCCCGAGCGCGAGGAACATTATGCCCGGCTGGTCGAGACACGGCTGGCGGACGGCGTGATCCAGCTCAGCCCCGACTATGCGCCGGCCGAAAGCCGCCGCCAGGCTCCCTACCCCGTGGTCCATGCCTGTGGCTGCGAACTGACGGAAGCGCCTTCCGTCCGGATCGACAATGTCGGCGCGATGCACGAGGTGGTCGCGCACCTCATCGCCCGCGGCCATCGCCGGATCGCGGCGATCAGCGGCCCGCAGGCCAACGCCCATGCCATCGACCGTCTCAAGGGCTATCGCCAGGCACTCGAGGCGGCCGGAATCGCCTTCGATCCGGGGCTCGTACTCCACGGCAGTTTCAGGATGCAGTCCGGCTTCGAAGCCGCGCGCGAGATTCTCGCAATGACACCGCGCCCCACCGCGATCGTCAGCATCAATGACGAAATGGCCATCGGCGCGATCCAGGCGCTCGCGGCGCTGGGCGTCTCGGTCCCCTCGGACATCGCGGTCACCGGCTTCGACGACATCGATTTCGCCGCCCATTCCACGCCGGCACTCACCACCGTCAGGCAGCCGGCCGCCGAAATGGGCGCCAAGGCCTGCGAGCTGCTGATCGACTGGATCGAGGACAAGGCGCGGGACGAGGCCGTGCACATTCTTCCGCACACCCTGGTCGTTCGCGAGAGCAGCGGGTGAGCGCCCCGGCCCTCGCCGATAGCGCCGAGAGCCCGTCCGGCCACCGCCCACGGCCATTTCCACCGACTGCCCTCAAATAAGGCTGGCCTCGCGAGATGTAATGGATTACATTTCGTGCAACGACCGCGTCGCGCGGCGCAACGGGTCCAGGGGGGAGAGGCATGGAATGATCGTCGGGCTGGATATCGGCGGTCACCACGTCGCCGGCGCGCTGCTGAACCGGCAGGGGCACGGGATCCTCGTCAAGAGCTACAGGCATAGCGAGACGCGCAGCGGCGCCGCCAGCGCGGAACTCCTCGATGCCTGGGCGAACCTGATCACGACGATCGCGCCGGACACCGACCAGGTCACCGGAGTCGGCATCGCGATGCCGGGCCCGTTCGACTATCGCACCGGCACCGCCTTCTTCGAAGGCAATGGCAAGTTCGAAAGCCTCTACGGCATCAATGTGCGCGACGAATTGCAGCGCCGCCTGCCCGTTTCGCGCGAGATCCGCTTCCTGAACGACGCGACTGCCTTCGCGGTCGGCTGCGCGGCGATGGGTGCCACGGGGAGTTGCACCCGCGTGCTCGCGATCACGCTCGGCACCGGGCTCGGGGCCGCGTTCCTCGATAGCGGCATCCCGGTGATCGAGGAGGAACCGGGCGTGGTGCCGCCCGGCGGCTGCCTGTGGAATTTGCCGTTCAAGCACGGGATCGCCGATGACTATGTCTCGTCCCGCTGGCTTCTGACCGAGGGCGCCAGGCAGAGCGGGCGTCCGCAGGAGAATGTGGCCAGAATGGCCGCCGACGCCCGGCAGAATGAAGTCGTGCGGGAAGTCTTCGCGGAATATGGCGCCAATCTCGCCGCCATCGTCGCGCCCTGGGCGCGCGGATTCGGCGCGGAGACGATCATGCTCGGCGGGCGCATCGCCGGCGCGTTCGACCTTTTCGCGCCCACCCTGCGCCAGGGGCTCGCCGCGTGCGATATGGCGATACCGATATTGATACACGAGAATACCGAAGATGCGGCGATTGTAGGCGCGGGCCAGATGTTCACCCCCGCCTTCTGGGCCGAGGCACGAACCCGGCTTCCGCGCCGGTGAGAAGGGATAGGGAGACGATGCGGATGGGGGGATTTGCAACGCGGTTTCTGGGGTTCGCCCTGGCCATGCTTCCGGTCCCGCTCGCCGCGCAGCAGGCGCCGGACTATGCCGACCTGGCGAACCCGCTCACGGGAACCGATTCGTCGTTCGAATTGTCCTATGGCAACACCTATCCGGCGATCGCCGTGCCATGGGGCATGAACTTCTGGACGCCCATGACCAACAAGATGGGCGATGGCTGGACCTATCGCTACGGCGACCACAAGATCCGCGGCATCAAGCAGACCCATCAGCCGAGCCCCTGGCTCAACGATTATGGCGCGTTCTCGCTGATGGCGCTCACCGGTCCGCTCAAGTTCAAGGAAGACGAGCGCCAATCCTGGTTCTCGCACAAGGCCGAGACGGCGAGGCCCTATCGCTATAGCGTGTATCTGGCCGATTACGACGTGACCGCCCAGGTCGCTCCCACCGCGCGGGCGGCGCATTTCCGCTTCACCTTTCCCGAGAGCGAGCAGAGCTGGATCCTGCTCGATGCGTTCGACATGGGCTCGATGGTCAGGATCCTGCCGAAGGAGCGCCGGATCATCGGCTATGCGCGCAACAATCATGGCGGCGTTCCGGGGAATTTCCACAACTGGTTCGTCGCCGAGTTCGATCGCGATTTCGAAGTTGCCGATACCTGGGGGGACGGCTGGAAGCGCAACCCGGGAATCGCCCAGGCCGAAGGGCAGCATGTCGGCGCGATCATCGGGTTCAAGACGCGCAAGGGCGAGCAGGTCCATGTCCGCGTCGCCTCCTCGTTCGTCAGCCCCGAACAGGCCGCGCTCAACCTCGATCGCGAGATCGGCAAGGACAGCTTCGAGACCACCGAAGCCAAGGCCAGGGACGAATGGAACGCCCTGCTCGGCCGGTACAAGGTGGAAGACCCGGATATCGACGCGAAGCGCACCTTCTATTCGGCGCTCTACCGCACCCTGCTCTTTCCGCGCAGGTTCCACGAAGTCGATGCGTCCGGCCGGACGATCCACTACAGCCCCTATGACGGCAAGGTGCATCCCGGCCCGATGTTCACCGACAACGGCTTCTGGGACACGTTCCGCGCGGTCTTCCCGCTATTCGCGCTGATGCACCGCGAGGTCGACGGCCAGATCATGCAGGGGCTCGCCAACACCTATGACGAATCGGGCTGGCTGCCCGAATGGGCCAGCCCCGGCCACCGCGACGTGATGATCGGCTCGAACTCGGCGGTGAACATCGCCGACGCCTATCTCAAGGGCATTCGCGGCTTCGACATCGCCAAGCTCTACGAGGCCATCCGCAAGAATGCCGATACCGATCGGGGCCGGCCGAAGTCGCGCGAAGGCAAGACGATCAGCTCCGTCGGTCGCGAAGGCGTCGACTGGTACAACCGGCTCGGCTATGTTCCGTACGATGTCGGCATCAACGAGAATGCCGCGCGCACGCTCGAATATGCCTATGCCGATTTCACCATCTCGCGGCTCGCGCAAGCACTCGGCAAGCCCCGGGACGCTGCCCTGTTCGCGGAGCGGGCACAGAATTACCGCAAGCTGTTCGACGCCGAGAGCGGGTGGATGCGCGGCCGCAACCGGGACGGAAGCTTCCAGTCTCCCTTCAACCCGCTAAAATGGGGCGACGCCTTCACCGAGGGCAACAGCCTCCACTACAGCTGGTCGGTGTTCCAGGACGTGCAGGGCCTGATCGCACTGATGGGCGGCGACAAGGCCTTTGCCGCGAAGCTGGACAGCGTGTTCGACAGCCCGCCCAAGTTCGACGACAGCTATTACGGCTTCACGATCCACGAGATCCGCGAGATGCAGATCGTCGACATGGGCAATTATGCCCATGGCAACCAGCCGATCCAGCACATGATCTATCTCTACAATTATGCCGGCCAGCCGTGGAAGGCACAGGCCCGGGTGCGCGAAGTGATGCGCAAGCTCTATTCGAGCGCGCCCGACGGCTATCCGGGCGACGAGGACAATGGGCAGACCTCGGCCTGGTACGTGTTCAGCGCGCTCGGCTTCTATCCGGTGACGCCGGGCGCGAACCAATATGTGATCGGCTCGCCCCTGTTCCGGCATGCCGAACTGGCGCTGGAGAATGGCCGGACCTTCACCATCGAGGCGCCCGGAAACAGCGCCGCGAACCTCTATATCCAGTCCGCCACGCTAAACGGCCAGCCGCTGAACCGCACCTGGCTGGGCCATGACGAGATCATGGCCGGCGGCACATTGCGCTTCGAGATGGGGCCGCGGCCGAACATGGCATGGGGCACGGGACCCGAGGCCGCCCCCTTCTCGATGAGCGGCCGGGGCAAGCGCTGATGGCGGTCATGCTCGAGATCTGCGTCGACGACGCCGCAGGGGTGGCCGCGGCGGTGGTGGGCGGCGCCGACCGGATCGAGCTGTGCGGCGCGCTCGAGCTGGGCGGCCTCACGCCCTCCCCCGGCCTGATCGAACATGCCGTGGCGACGGGCGTTCCGGTCCACGCGATGATCCGCCCCCGTGCGGGCAGCTTCGTCTACGACATGGACGAGCTGGCGCTGATGGCCGAAGACATCCGGCACGCGCTCGCGCTGGGTGCCGCCGGCGTGGTGGTCGGCGCATTGCGCCCGGACGACACGCTGGATTCGCGCGCCCTGGCCCGCTTCCGCATGGTCAGCCGCGATGCCGCGCTGGTGCTGCATCGCGCGATCGACCTCGTCCCCGATCCGATTGCCGCGGTCGAGGAGGCCTGCGCCCTGGGCTTCGACAAGATCCTCAGTTCGGGCCAGGAAGCGACGGCGCTGGCCGGCGCCCTCACCCTCGCCAGGATGGTGGAGGCCGCCGACGGCAGGCTGTCCGTCATCGCCGGCTCGGGCCTCACCCCCGACAATGTGGTGCGGATCGCGCGCGTGAGCGGCGTGCACGAGGTGCATGCTTCCGCCAGCCAGCCTGGACGCCCCGACCCGCGCAGCGTGGCCATGGGTTTTTCCGCCGGCCCCCGGCGCAGAACCAGCGCGGCCCTGGTCCGCCGCCTGCGTACCGCCATCGAGGAGAGCGCATGACGACAGCAGTGACTCGCCGCACCGCCATGGCCATCGGCCTGACGAGCGCGACTTTCGCCGGTGCCAGCTCCGCCTTCGTGCGAGGCAGCGACCCGGTCGCGCTGGTTTCCACCTGGGATTTCGGAGCCGCGGCGAACGCGGCGGCGCTCGCCCGCCTCAATGCGGGCGGATCGCTGATCGACGCGGTCGAGGCCGGCGCGCGCGTGCCGGAGGCGGATCCGACGAACCATTCGGTCGGGCTCGGCGGCTATCCCGACCGCGATGGGCGCGTGACGCTGGACGCGGTCATCATGGACGATGCGGGCCATATCGGCGCGGTGGCGGCGCTCGAGGACATCGTCCACGCGATCTCGGTCGCCCGGCTGGTCATGGAGAAGACGCCGCACACGATGCTGGTCGGCGAAGGCGCGCGGCGCCTTGCCATCGAACACGGGATGAAGCCCGTCAAGCTACTGACGCCCGAGGCCGAGAAGGCGTGGCGCGAATGGCTGAAGACAGCGCAATACAAGCCCCAGGCGAATATCGAGAACGAGTTGCCGGGCCCGCCGGGCTCGGCGCTGAACCACGACACGCTGGGCCTGCTCGCGCGTTCGGCGGACGGCCGCATGGCGGGTGCCTGCACGACGTCCGGCATGGCCTACAAGATGCACGGCCGCGTCGGGGATTCGCCGTTCGCGGGGCACGGCCTCTATGTCGAGCGCGGCATCGGCGGCGCCACGTCCACCGGCGTGGGCGAGGAAGTCACCCGCATCGTCGGCACCGCGCGCGTGGTCGCGTCGATGCGCGCGGGCCTCTCGCCCCAGGCCGCCTGCCGGGAGGCGGTCGAGTATATCGCCCGCCTGCGCGGGGATGCCATAAGGGAGATGCAGGTCGGCTTCCTGGCGCTGAGCGCGGCCGGCGAAGTGGGTGCCTTCGCGCTCCTGCCGGGATTCACCTACGCCGTGACCCGGCTTTCCGGCAAAACCCAGCTGCTGCCATCCGACAGCCTGACCGGCGCACGCTAGGAACCAGCATTTTCAGGGGGGACAAATGACGACGAAACAATCGGCCGGCGTAACGGCGGCCTATGCCATCGTGACATGCCTGTTTTTCGCCTGGGGGTTCATCACGTCGCTGATCGACCCGCTGGTGGCGGCGGTGAAGGGCATTTTCACGCTGACCGATTTCCAGGCCCAGGCCGCGGCCTTCGCCTTCTTCGCGGCCTATGGCGTGATGTCGTTCCCAGCGGCGGCACTGCTAGCGCGCCTGAAGTCGATCCCGACCATCCTGACCGCGCTGGGCATGATGATCGCCGGATGCCTGGTGATGCTCGCGGCCGCCAATCTCGCGGTGTTCACGCTGGTCCTGCTCGGGCTGTTCATCCTGGCGAGCGGCATCACCATCCTGCAGGTGGCGGCCAACCCCCTTGCGGCCGCGCTGGGCGATCCGCGCTACAGCCATCTCCGGCTGACGCTCAGCCAGACCTTCAACTCGCTGGGGACGTTCATCGGGCCGCTGCTCGGTGCGCACCTGTTCCTGGCCGGCATCGAAGTGAAGGAAGGGGCAGTCGTCACCAGGGAAGTCCGCGCGCAGGCGCTGGCGGGCATCGATTCCGCCTATTTCTGGATCTGCGGCCTGATCGCCGCCCTGGCGGTGTTCTTCTATCTCAGCCGCCGAGTGGTGACCGAGGCGGCGCCGCTCTCCACGGCCGGGCGCCGGGGCATCGGCAGCCTGATCGCCGACGCCGTCTCGTCGCGCTGGGCGATGTTCGGCGGGCTTGCGATCTTCCTCTATGTCGGCGCCGAAGTGGCGATCGGCACGCAGATGGCGCTGTTCCTCAATTCGGATGCGATCTGGGGCCATTCGGATGCCGCGTTCGGGGTGCCGCTGCTCGGCTATGCGATGGGCAGCGACGGCATTCCGGGCGTCTCGCTCCAGGAAGCCGGCAAGGCCGTCGCCTTCTATTGGGGCGGCGCCATGGTCGGCCGCCTGATCGGCTCGCTCCTGCTCACCCGGGTCAAGGCGCACCGGCTGCTCGCCCTCTTCACTGCCATCGCCGCCGCGATGTGCCTCTATGTCTTCGCGGTGGGCGGCGTCACCGCCGGCTTCGTCGCGCTCAGCATCGGCCTGTTCAACTCCATCATGTTCCCCGTCATCTTCACGCTCACGCTCGAACGCTCCACCGCCAGCGCGGAATCGACTTCGGGGCTGCTGTGCACTGCGATCGTCGGCGGCGCGATCCTGCCGCTGCTCGTCGGCCTGCTCTCGGGCGCGCATGGCTATGGCTTCGCGCTGATCCTGCCCGCGGCCTGCTATGTCGCGCTGTGCGTGTTCGCGCTCGCCGCCGGCCGCGCGCCGGTGGTCCGGGCCGAGGGCGAGACTGTGTCCGTGCACTGAGAAGACTGTTCGCTTGCCGCCGGACCTCGGGGATGATCTCCCTCCGGCGGCAAGGAACGAACTGGTGCGCGTAACGCCGTCCAACGCGGTCCCGTCATCCGCGCACAATGCCGGGCCAATCCCCTAAACGGCCTTGTCTGCGGGAACTTGCGGGCTTTTGTTCCGAAAACCTGTCCCGTTCCGGGGCGCTTCCGCCCGGGCCGGCCGGGCGCTAGTGTCGGCGCCATCCGTACGATGCTGGAGGCGCCGTGATGTCGATGGTCCGCCGTGGGTTCCTTGCCGGAATGCTGCTCGTCCCCGCCACGGCCTGTGCCGGCAAGCTGCAGGAGAGCGGCGACGAGAAGCGTCAGCGCCAGTTGAAGGAGGACTGGCCCTGGCTCGGCCATTATGCCGCCGACAACGAAAAGCTGATCGCCTCGGGCCGGAAGGTCGACATCGTCTTCATGGGCGATTCGATCACCCAGATCTGGGCCGACAGCCGACCCGGCTTTTTCACCCCCGGCCGCATCGGCCGCGGCATCGGCGGGCAGACCACCCCGCAGATGGTGCTCCGCATGATGGCCGACGTGATCCGGCTGCGCCCGCGCCTCGTCCACATCATGGCGGGCACCAACGATGTTGCCGGGAACACCGGCAAGATCACGGTCCAGCAGAGCTGCGACAATCTCCAGGCGATGACCGAGCTCGCCCAGGCGCACGGCATCGCGGTGCTGCTCGGCGCGGTGCCGCCGGCGGACCGTTTCCCCTGGCGGCCGGGGCTGGACCCGGTCGAGTCGATCCGGCGGATCAACCTGTTCCTGAGCAGCTATGCCCGCCGCGCCCGCGCGACCTTCATCGACTATACTGCGGTGCTGGCCACCGAGGCGGGGGCGATGAAGCCCGGCATGGCCTTTGACGGCGTCCACCCGACCGGCCAGGGCTTTGCCGCGATGGAAAGCGTGCTCGCGCCGGTGCTGAAGGCGCACAAGGCGTGAGGGCGGCCCTTGCGGCGCTGGCGCTGCTCGTCGCGGCGCCCGCCGGCGCGCAGGTCCTCACCGCCGCGTCGCCCGATGGCGGCAACCGCATCTCGCTTCAGCTGAACGGTGCGGGCACGCCGGTCTATGCCGTATCGCGCGGGGGCAGCCTGGTGCTCGCGCCGTCGCCGATCCTGCTCGACCTCGATGCCGATACGCTGGGCTATGGCCTGGCGATCACCGGCTCG
Source organism: Sphingomonas sp. IBVSS2 (assembly GCF_002127225.1). GTDB lineage: Bacteria > Pseudomonadota > Alphaproteobacteria > Sphingomonadales > Sphingomonadaceae > Sphingomonas. The sequence continues at coordinate 688,334 of NZ_NFUR01000003.1, read as the reverse complement.
GAGACCGCCAGCGCCGATGCCCGCTATCCGATCGTCGCGGGCAACGCCGCCGAAGGGCGCGACCATTACAACCAGCTCACCGTGCATTTCCAGGAGAAGGGTGGGGCGAAGCGCCGGATGGACGTGGTGCTGCGCGCCTATGACGACGGCGTCGCCTTTCGCACCGTCGTGCCGGTCCAGCCGCAGACCGCGGCCGCGATCGTCCGCTACGAGCGCACCGGCTTCTATTTTCCGCCGACCTACAAATGCTGGGGCTTCAACGTCGGCAAGTTCGGCTCCAGCCATGAAGGCGAGTTCGATCCCGTGGACGTGCCGCGCCTGCGCGACCATAACCTCTTCAGCCTGCCCTTCGCCTGCGAGACCGGCAAGGCCGCCTTCGCGCTGACCGAGGCGGACCTGATCGACTTTGCCGGCATGTACCTCACCGGCCGGGGCGATGGCGGGCCGGGGCTGCAGGTCAAGCTTTCGCCTTCGCTCGACGACTATCGCATCGCGGTGCACACCCGGATCGGCAGTCCGATCGTCACGCCGTGGCGCGTGGTGATGCTGGCGGACCAGCTGGGCAAGCTCAACGAGTCGACGCTGGTCCTCGATCTTTCCAGCCCGAGCCGGATCGAGGACACGAGCTGGATCAAGCCCGGCCTGACGAGCTGGGACTGGTGGAGCGGCCCGGTGATCGCGGCGCTGCCCGGCCAGCGCAGCACCACCGCCGTCGCCAAGGCGCTGATCGACTTCGCCGCCGCCAACGGCCTGCCCTATACGATGATCGACGAGGGCTGGTATGCGGGGGCCGGCGGGGGCGGGGTACGCCGTCCGGGCGTCGACATCACCAAATGGACCGACGCGCTCAACCTTCGCGAAGTGGTCGACTACGCCAGATCGAAGAAGGTCCGCCTCTGGCTCTGGATGCACTGGCAGGCGCTGGACGAGCAGCAGGAAGACGCGCTCGCCGAATATGAGAAGCTCGGCATCGCCGGGATCAAGGTCGATTTCATGGACCGCGACGACCAGTGGATGGTCAACTGGTATGCGCGCACGCTGGCCGCCGCCGCCCGCCACCACATCATGGTCGACTTCCACGGCGCCTATCCGCCGCGCGGGCTGGCGCGCACCTGGCCCAATTTCATGACCCAGGAAGGCGTGATGGGTGCCGAGTACAACAAATGGTCGCGCCGGGTGACGTCGCGCCACAACGTCACGCTCGCCTTCACCCGCGGCCTGATCGGCCCGATGGACTATACTCCCGGCGGCTTCCGCAACGTGACGCCCGAGGCCTTCCGCATCCGCGGCGACCTGCCCTTCGTCCAGACCAGCCGCGCGCACGGCCTGGCGCTGTACGTCGCCTTCCTGTCGCCGGTCGCCGCGGTGTCCGACAGCCCGGACACCTATGCCGCCAGTCCCGCCGGCTTCGACTTCATCAAGGCGGTGCCGGCAAGCTGGGACGAGACGCGCTATCTGGCCGGGGAGACGGGGGAATATATCGTCCTCGCCCGCCGCAAGGGCGCGCGCTGGTTCCTCGGCGCGCTGAACAGCGAGACCGCGCGCAAGGTCACCGTGCCGCTCGACTTTCTGGGCCGGCGCGGCGCGGCGATGCGATTGTGGAGCGATGGCGACAAGCCCGACGCCCCGGTCCTCACCGAACGGCGCGTGGCGGAAGGGGAGGCGCTGACCCTCGATCTCGCCGCGCATGGCGGCGCTGCCGCGGTGTTTGAAAAATAGGGTTCAAAACTCGGACAATTGTGGATAGCATTCTTCCGTCCGACATGGCGAGCGATCGTGCGGGCGAGGAGAATGGGGATGCGAATCACGCAAAGGGACCTGGCCGTAGCGGCGGCCGCGCTGGTGCTCGGCTGGGGCGCCAGCGCCCTGGCGCAGCGGCAGGCCGTGCTCGGGCCGGCGGTGTGGGACTGGAACCGGCTGGCCGTGCAGAAGACCGATGTCGGCGCGCTCCGCAATCTCGTCCGCCAGCCCACCGCGACGCTGGCCGAGCTCGAGATGCACGTCACCACGCTCAACCCGGGCCTGTCCTCGCACCCGCCGCACCGGCATCCGAACGAAGAGCTGGTGATCGTCGACCAGGGCATTGTCGAAGCGCTTTCGGGTGGCAAATGGGAGCGGCTCGGCCCTGGCTCGGTGATCTTCAATGCGTCGAACGCGCAACATGCGTTGCGCAATGTGGGCGGGACCCCGGCCACCTATCATGTCATCAACTGGAAGACCGCCGCCACGCCGGCGCAGTGACAGGGAGCTTCACCAGAATGGACCGTCGTTCGATCCTCGGCATTGCGGGCATCGCCGCGATGCTGCCGCCCGAAGTTCTCGCCCAGTCGCAAAGCTCGGGCAACGCCCCGTCCGAGAATGCCGCGCCGATCGGCCCCGAGCCGGGCGTGAAGCACAAGGTCGATTTCGGCGTGATCGGCCTCGATCATGCGCACATCTATTCGATGACCGACGCGATGATCCGCGGCGGCGGCGTGCTCAAGGCCTTTCATGCGGCCGATCCCAGGCAGGTGGACATGTTCCGCAAGCGTTATGGCAATGCCGTGAAGCTCGCGCGGAGCGAGGACGAGATCCTGGGCGACAAGACGATCAGGCTGATCGCAGGCGCGCCGATCCCCGATCTCCGCGCCCCGCTCGGCATCCGGGCGATGCAGGCGGGCAAGGACTATCTCGGCGACAAGCCGGCGATCACCAGCCTCGACCAGCTCGCCGCGGTCCGCCGCACGATCAAGGAAACCGGCCGCAAGTTCGCGATCATGTATTCCGAGCGGCTCGAGGTGCGCGCCGCCGTCCAGGCGGGCGAGCTGGTGCGGCAGGGCCGGATCGGCAAGGTGATCCAGACCGTCAACCTCGCGCCCCACCGCGTCGGCTCGGGCCGCCCGGACTGGTTCTGGGACAAGGCGCGCTATGGCGGCATCCTCACCGATATCGGCAGCCACCAGGCCGATCAGTTCCTGTTCTATACCGGCTCGAGGACTGCGCATGTCGTCGCCGCGCAGACCGGCAACCTGAAATGGCCCGACAAGCCCGGCTTCGAGGATTTCGGCGACATGATGCTGACCGGCGACGGCGGCACCGGCTATGTCCGGGTCGACTGGTTCACGCCCGACGGGCTGCCGACCTGGGGTGACGGCCGGCTCTTCATCCTCGGCACCGAGGGCTATATCGAGCTGCGCAAATATGTCGACATCGCCGGCCGGCCCGGCGGCAACCATCTGCTGATCTGCGACAGGCAGGGCGTGCAATATATGGACTGCTCCAAGGTCCATCTCCCGTTCGGCCCGCAGTTCATCGCCGATGTCGTCGAGCGCAGCAGCGTCGCGCAGGACCAGGACCAGGCGCTGCTGGCCGCCGAACTGGTGCTCACCGCGCAGAAGAACGCCACCCGGCCGGTTTCGGCCTGAACCAGGGAAGGAGAGGGGCATGCGGCTTTCCAGACGCCAGACGCTCGGAGCCATCGCGGCGCCGATGATCGTGCCAGCGAGCGTGTTCGGCAGGAACGCGCCGTCGAACCGGGTGACGATCGGCGCGATCGGGGTCGGCCGGATCAGCCGGGTCCACGACATGAAGGAGATCCACAAGCACGCCGACGCGCAGATCGTCGCGGTGTGCGATGTCGATACCAAGCGGCTCGGCGCCGGCATGCAGCTGGTCGACGATCGCTATGCCGCCAGCACCGGCAAACCCTATTCGGGCACGCGCGGCCATGCCGATTATCGCGAGCTCCTCGCCGCGAAGGATATCGATGCGGTGCTGATCTCCACGCCCGATCACCAGCATGCCCCGCTCGCCGTGCATGCGGTGCAGGCGGGCAAGCATGTCTATCTCCAGAAGCCCGCCTCGCTCACCATCGCCGAGGGGCGGCGGATGGCGGACGAGGTCAAGCGATCCGGCAGGATCCTCCAGATCGGCTCGCAGCAGCGTGGGCAGGACCCCTGGCCGCAATTCCACCGCGCCTGCGAGCTGGTCCGCAACGGCCGGATCGGCAGGCTGAAGCATGTGGAGATCGGCCTGCCCGGCGATCCCTCGGGGCCCGCGGCGGCGCAGATGCCGATTCCCGCGAACCTCGACTATGACGCCTGGCTGGGGACCACGCCCGAAGTCTATTATACCGAGACGCGCGTCCACCCGCAGAACAGCTTCGAGGATCGGCCCGGCTGGCTCCGCATGGAGCAGTTCGGCGCCGGCATGATCACCGGCTGGGGCGCGCATCATGTCGACATCGCCCATTGGGGCATGGACATGGAGCATAGCGGCCCGGTCGAGATCTGGGGCAGTGCCGAATTCCCCAGATCGGGCCTGTGGAACGTGCACGGCCCGTTCGAGACCCATGCCCGCTATGCCGATGGCGTGACCATGACGATCTCGGGCGCGCTGCCCAATGGCGTGAAGTTCATCGGCGACAAGGGCTGGGTATTCGTCCAGCGCACCGGTGCGGTTTCCTCCTCCGATCCCTCCAAGCCTGCCGACGTGCCGCTCGCGGCGAGCGATCCCGGGATCCTCGATAGCGTGATCGGCCCGAATGAGGTTCGGCTCTACAAGGCGCCCGAGCAGCACCGGAACTGGCTGGACGCGATCCTGAAGGGCGTGCCGGTCAGCGCACCCGCCGAGATCGGCCACCGTGCCTGCTCGACCTGCCTGCTCCATCATATCGCGATGAAGACCGGGCGGCGGCTCAAATGGGATCCCGTGGCGGAGCGGTTCATCGGCGACGATGCGGCCAATGCGATGCTCAGCCGGCCGCAGCGGGCGAAATACGCGATCTGAAGAGGTCCCCTCCGTGATCCCGGCTGGCGGCCGGGGTCACGCTTTTTCTTCGCGCGGCGGCCCGCCTGGCCCTAAAGGGCGGTGGCAGCAGGACATAGGGAGCGTCGCATGATCCGCACAGGAGTGATTGGTTATGGCCTGGGCGGCATGGCCTTCCATGCGCCCCTGGTGGCCGCCGTGCCGGAGCTGGAACTTGCCGCCGTCGCCACCTCGCGCGCCGACCGGGTGCACGAGCGCTATCCGGACGTGGCCGTCACCACGCCGGATGCGCTGCTCGCCGATCCTTCGATCGCGCTGGTCGTGATCACCACGCCCAACGACACCCACGCCCCGCTCGCGCGCCGGGCGCTGGAGGCGGGCAAGCATGTCGTGATCGACAAGCCCTTCGCGACCAGCCTTGCCGATGGCGAAGCGCTGGTCGCGCTCGCCAAGGCGAAGGGCCTGCTGGTCAGTGCCTTTCACAATCGCCGCTGGGACGGCGATTTCCGCACCGTCCGCAAGCTTCTGGACAGCGGCGTGCTGGGCGAGGTGATGCTGGCCGAGCTGCGCTGGGACCGGTTCCGCCCCGCGCTTGCCCAGGCCTGGAAGGAAGATCCCGGAGCGGGGGCCGGCATCCTCGCCGATCTCGGCCCGCATCTGATCGACCAGGCGCTCCAGCTCTTTGGCGCACCGGAGGCGCTCTATGCCGATATCGCGGTCCAGCGCGAAGGCGGACGCACCGACGATTATTTCGAAATCACCCTGTTCCAGGGCCCGCGCCGCGTGACGCTTTCCGCCGGCCGCCTGTTCGTCACGCCGCGTCCGCGCTTCTGGCTGCACGGCACCCGGGCCGATTTTTCCAAGCACGGCCTCGATCCGCAGGAAGCGCGCGTGAAGGACGGCGCCCGCTACACCGATCCCGCCATGGGCGACGAGGAGCCGCAGTTCCACGGCACCCTCACGCACGCCGAGGGCGGCAGCGAGATCGTCCCGACCGAAACCGGCGACTATCGCGGCTATTATGCCGGCATCGCCCAGGCGATAGCCGATGGGGCGCCCGCGCCGGTCAGCGGCGAGGACGCGGTGCTGGGGCTGCGGATCATGGAAATGGCGCGGGAGAGCGCGCGGGAGGGGCGGCGGCTTTCGTTCTGATCGGCCGCCACCTGGCGCCGGATCGCCATCCCGCCCATGACCGTCATCCCGGCTTTCGCCAGGATGACGGGTTCTTCTACGAGCCCTAAGGCCGCCACCCCACCGCGATCGTCCGGGGCGCCACCGTCACCGGCACCGTCGCGACGATATCCCTGGCCGAGGTGCCCAGCATCACCTGCACCGTCCCGCCCGCGATCTTCCAGCCATTGCCCGCCCCGTCCCAGGTCGCGAGCAGGCGCGGATCGATCTTGAGCGAAACCTGTTTCGCCTCGCCCGGCGCCAGCGCGATCTTGTCGAACGCGCCCAGCCGCTTCGGCGCCTCCCAGCCGGCACCGGCGACATAGAGTTGCGGCACGGCCTTGCCCTTCACCTTGCCGGTGTTGCGCACGGTGAAGCTGGCCGAGACCGTTCCGCCATCGGCGCGCGCGCTCAGCCCCGAATAGGCGAACTCGGTGTAGCTGAGCCCGTGCCCGAAGGCGAAGGCCGGCGTCAGCCCCTTGGCGTCATACCATTTATAGCCCACCGTCGCGCCTTCGCCATAGGTCGTGTCGCCCTTGCTGGGGGCGGCGGGCTTGGCCAGCTGGTCGAGGCTCGCCGGAAAGCTGACCGGCAGATGCCCTGAAGGATTTTCCTTGCCGAACAGCAGGTTGGCAATCGCGTTGCCACCCTGGGTGCCCGGATACCAGGCGGCGAGGATGGCGGAGACCTGGTCGCGCCACGGCGTCAGCACCGGTCCGCCGGTCTCGAGCACCACCACCGTTCGCGGATTGGCCTTGGCCACCGCCGCGATCAGCTTGTCCTGGCCGTCCTCGAGCGTGAGCGACACGTCGAACGCCTCGCCCGCCCATTGCGTGGCGAAGACGATCGCGACATCCGCGTCCCTGGCGAGCTTGGCGGCGCTGCCGGCATTGCCGCCGTCGGCGAACACAATCTCGGCGCCGGGCGCCTGCGCCCTGATCGCCGCGAGCGGAGCGTCGGGATAGTACATCACCGGCCCGGGCCAGGTCGTGGGCTTCAGGCCGGGCACGGCATTGCCGCCCACCGGATAGACCAGCGACGAGCCGCTGCCCGCCAGCACGCCCTTGTCGGCGCGCCCGCCGATCACGACGATCTTCTTCGTCATGGTCGAGAGCGGCAGGATCGCGTCGCGGTTCTTGAGCAGCACCGCGCCGCCCTCGGCATCCCGGCGAGTCACTTCGGCATGGTCGGCGAGCATCGCGGGGGCCAGGTCCATCGGCGCGTCGGCGATCGGCTTCTCGAACAGTCCGTTGGCGAACATCGCATGCAGGATCGCCCCCGCCATCGCGTCGAGCCGGGCCGCCGAAACCTCGCCCTTCGCCACCGCGGCTTTCAGCGGCGCCCCGAAATAGGGCTGCTTGTCGAACGGGAAGCCCGAATCCTGGTCGAGACCCGCATTGGCGGCCGGCGCGGTGGAGTGCGTGGCGCCCCAGTCCGACATCACATAGCCCTTATAGCCCCAGTCGCGGCGCAGCACGTCGGTGAGCAGCCAGGGGTGCTCGCAGGCATGGGTGCCGTTCACCCGGTTGTACGCGCACATTACCGAGCCCGGATCGCCCTTCTCGATCGCGATCTGGAAGGCGAGCAGGTCGCTGGTCCGCGCCGCGCCCTGGTCGATGATCGAATTGCCGGTGTCGCGATCGGTTTCCTGATCGTTCACGGCATAATGTTTCACGGTGGAGATGATGTGGTTCGACTGGATGCCGGCGATCTGCGCGCCCACCATCGTGCCGGCGAGCAGCGGATCCTCGCCGCCATATTCGAAGTTCCGGCCGTTGCGCGGCTCGCGCATCAGGTTGACGCCGCCGGCGAGCATCACGTTGAAGCCCGACGCGCGCGCTTCCGCGCCGATCATCGCGCCGCCGGCATGGGCGAGGTCGACGTCCCAACTCGCGGCGGTGGCGAGGCCCGAGGGCAGGGCGGTCCGCCCGCGCTTCCGCGCCGCACCGCCCTGGGTAGCCACGCCGACGCCGGCATCCGTCTGCCACTGGGGCGGGATGCCCAGCCGGGGAATGCCGGGCACATAGCCGGCCGATCCCTGTCGCGCTTCCGCGGGGGCCTTATAGCCGTTCTTCGGCGCGAAATCGGTGCCGAAATAGCCGAAGACCAGCGTCAGCTTCTCATCCTCGGTCATCTGGGCAAGCACTGCCTTTACCCGTGCATCGGCGGCGAGGCCGGCATCCATCCAGGGCCGGGGCTGGTCCTGCGCGGCGGCGGGCGCCGCGGCGGCAAGGGCGATGCCCAGGGCGACCAGCGAACCCGTAAATGCGTGGCGGCGCAGCTTCATGATTCCTCTCCCGCGATTTTTGTCAGCGTTGTCGGGAAGGATATACAGGTCAAGGGCTGGTAACGCTATCACCACAATGACGGGAGAAAGGCTGGCGGTTCCGGAGCCTATGCCCGCCGCGATCATGGAATTGTCATAGCCTTCATTCCCTGCGTCACCCTGAACTTGTTTCAGGGTCCAACGCTCCGCGAGCGGTATCGCCCGTGGCGGGTTGGATGCTGAAACAAGTTCAGCATGACGGTGTCGTTCCTGGCGGCGGCGGGCTGCCGAAACAGGCGGGTTACGGCAGATTCGCCTTCAACTCGTCGATCCAGGGCCGCGCCACGCCGTCCGAGGGCGCGCGCCAGTCACCGCGCGGGCTCAAGGCGCCGCCGACCGAGACCTTGGGCCCGTTGGGCAGCGCCGATCGCTTGAACTGGCTGGTCTGGAAGAAGCGGAACAGGAATTCCTCCAGCCATTTCGCGATTGTCGCCAGGTCATATTGGTGGCGCGCGTCCTCGGGGAAGCCGATCGGCCATTGCCCCGCCGCCGCGTCCTTCCAGGCGTGCCAGGCGAGGAACGCGATCTTGGAGGGCCGCAGGCCGTGGCGGATCGTGTAGTGGAGGAAGAAATCGTGCAGCTCGTACGGGCCGATCCGCTCCTGCGTGCTCTGCATCCTGCCGTTCGCATCGGCGGGCACCAACTCGGGCGAGATCTCGGTATCGAGGATGCTGGTCAGCACCCGCGCCGCCTCGCCGGCGAACTGGCCGGTCTGCACGGTCCAGCGGATGAGATACTGGATCAGCGTCTTGGGCACGCCGGCATTGACGCCGTAATGGCTCATATGGTCGCCCACGCCATAGGTGCACCAGCCCAGCGCCAGCTCGCTCAGGTCGCCGGTGCCGAGCACGAAGCCGTGCCGCTGGTTGGCGAGACGGAACAGATAGTCGGTGCGCAGGCCCGCCTGGACGTTCTCGAACGTCACGTCATAGACGGGCTTGCCGCTGGCAAAGGGATGCCCGATGCCCTCGAGCATCGTCCGCGCCGCCGGGCGGATGTCGATCTCTTCGCCGGTCACGCCCAGCGCGCCCATCAGCGCCCAGGCATTGGCCTTGGTGCCCTCGCTGGTCGCGAAGCCCGGCATGGTGAAGCCGAGAATGTCGGTGCGCGGGCGGCCGAGCCGGTCCATCGCCTTGGCCGCGACGATGAGCGCGTGCGTGGAATCGAGCCCGCCCGAGACACCGATGACGATGTGCTTCGCGCCGGTGGCCTCCAGCCGCTTGCGCAGCCCCTCCACCTGGATGTTGAACGCCTCGTAGCAATCCTCCTCCAGCCGGGAGGGGGTATTGGGCACGAAGGGGAAACGGCGCAGCTTGCGCACCAGTCCCCTGTCGGCAAGGTCCGGCCGATGCTGGAAAGTCACCCGGCGGAAGCGGGTTTCCGGATCGCCCTTGTCGGCGGCGCAATCGTTGAACGTGCCCATCCGCATCCGCTCGAGCCGCAGCCGCTCCAGGTCGATGTCGGCGCACACCACTTCGGTGGTCAGCTCGAAGCGCTCGGTGGTGGCGATCAGCTCGCCCAGCTCGTGGATCATGCCCTGGCCGTCCCAGGCCAGGTCGGTGGTGCTCTCGCCGGGGCCGGAGGCGGAATAGACATAGGCCGCGACAGCCCGCGCCGATTGCGCCGCGCACAGCATCGCCCGCTCGCGCGCCTTACCCACCACGATGTTCGAGGCGGAGAGGTTGCACAGCACCAGCGCCCCGGCCAGCGCGCCTTCGGTGGAGGGGGGCAGGGGAGACCAGTAATCCTCGCAGATCTCGACATGGAAGACGAAATCGGGAAGCTCCTCGGCCGCGAAGATCAGGTCGGTGCCGAAGGGCACTTTCTGCCCCGCCACCACGATCTCCAGCCCCGCCAGGCCGGCACCGCGCGCGAACCAGCGCTTCTCGTAATATTCGCGGTAATTGGGCAGGTAGCTCTTGGGCACGACGCCCAGGATCCGCCCGCGCGCGATGGCGACGGCGCAATTGTAGAGCCGCCCGTTGCGCCGGAGCGCGGCGCCGACCAGCAATACCGGCTTCAGCTCCGCGCTTGCCGCCACGATCGCCGCGATTCCCGCCTCGGTCGCCTCGCAGATCGTGTCCTGCAGGTGCAGGTCGTCGATCGCATAGGAAGTGACGTTGAGCTCGGGATAGACGAGCAGGTCGGCGCCCTGTTCGTCGCCCTGCCGCGCCAACGCGATCGCCGCCTGGGCATTGGCGGCGGGATCGCCCACCACCACGGCCGGCGTGCACAGGCCCGCGCGGATCATTCCCTGGCGGTGGATCGAATAAAAGGGGTGGGACTGGCTCATCGTCTCCGTCTTGCAACCGGTTATGTTTCGATCACGCCACACACCTAGTCGCTCGGGCGCGCTTGTGCCAACCCCGCGCAGAGGATACCCGCAGGCCATGCTCCATTGGATCCGCCGCCAGTTCGACGCGCATCCGGTGCGAGCGGTGATGGTCGTCTTCGCCGCCTATACGGTCTTCAAGATCAACCTGAAGTTCTTCGCGCCGGAAGGGCCGTGGTGGCGCGGCTGGCATGACCAGAAGCAGTATCTGCAATCGGCCAGGGCGTTCCTCCGCTTCGATCTGAGCCCGGACCAGCATTGGTATCCCTTGCTCTATCCGCTGGCGGGGACACCCTTCGCATGGGCGCCGACGCCGTTCGTGCCGATCAACCTGGCCTGCTATGCGCTTGCCTTCTGGGGCTTCCACCGCGTCTGCGCCCGCTTCGGGGTGGGGAGCTTCGCGGCGGGGCTGCTGTTCCTCGCCGCGACCATCGGCGACCTGCGCATCTCCAAATTCTGGCTCGAGCCCTGGACGACGACCATGTCGGCGGCCTTTATCTGGCTCGCCTTTGCCGAGGCGGCGGACATGATGTTCGGCACGCGCCGCCGGCCCTGGCTGCTCGGGGCGTTGCTGGCGGGAATCGCGCTGGTTCGCCCGGCGGACGTCGTGGTGGGGGCCGTAATCGGCGGCTTCGCCCTGTGGCGCCCGGTGCTGATGGAGCGGCGCTGGCCGGATCTCGCCCGGGCGATCGGCGGCGCGGCGGCGGCGTTCCTTCCCTATGCGGCGCTCTATCTCGCCATCTATGGCTGGCGCCTCACCGACTATACCCTGCTCTCCGGCGACTATGGCTTCGCCTTTGGCGATCTCGGCTGGAAGGCGAGCATATTGCTCGTCGATCCCGCGCCCTGGTTCCCCGGCGAGACCGGTCTCCTGCGCGAGCTGCCCTGGCTGCTCACCGGCGCGGCGGGCCTGATCCTGGGCGTCATGCGGCTGCGAGGGCCCGCGCGCTGGCTCACGTTCTGCATGGCGCTGGCCGCGCTGATCTACACCGCGATGATGCTCGCCTATGTCGATCTGGTGCCCAGCGGCATGTGGCGCTTCTTCAACGCCCATTATTTCAAATGGCTGTTCCCGATGGCGGCACTGTTCACCTGGCTGCTCCTCACCTGGCGCGACCTGCGCGGGCTGGTGGTGGTGGCCGCACTGGTGCTGCTCGCCAGCTTCCGCATCGTGCCGCGCCCCGCCATGCCGCAGGAGCCGGCCAAGGCGCTCGCCTTCGCCGCGCCGGCGGCGCCGTGGCAGGACATCTATTTCGCCCGCTCGGCGGTGGTGGACGCGCGGGGCGCGCAGCGCAGCCCCGCCGATTACCACCAGCTATGGATGGGGGACCGCGTGATGGCGATCGCCTTCAAGCGGCCGTTCGCGGGCGATGCGCGCTGGTATGGCGTCACGCCGTCCAGCATCGCGACCTGGCCCAAGGGCAGCGGCAAGGCGGAAGTGGTGCTGCCGGGCCGCTGGCCGCAACGGCCGGTCGCCCGCTACGCGACGAAGCTGGAGTTCGGCTATCCCTGCTGGGCGCCGCCTTTCCCGTGCCGCACCGGGCCGGGGCCCGCGCTGCCGCGGAACTAGCCGGATCAGACCTTGGCGGAGTAGATCATCCGGCCGGGGCCGAGCCGCTCGAACAGCTTGGCCAGCTCGTTCTCGCCCACCGCGAAACAGCCCTGGCTGCGGCCGAGCTTGCCGTGCCGGCCGATCATGTCGGTGTTCGCATACCAGGCCGAATGGACCACGATCGCGCGGTCGAGCGCGTTGTTGTTGGTCGGGTCGAGGCCGAGCAGGCGCTGCGAATCGCCATGCTTGCCGACATAATAGTCGGCGGTGAGGAACGCGCCCTCGCAGGTCGCTTCCGAATTCACTTCGTTCGAGAAGCGCTGGAGCAGCCCGGTGTGCTGCGGGTCCGAGCCGATGCCGTGCGCGACGAGGAAGCGCTCGACCTGGCCGGTGCCCAGGTTCACCACGAAGAAGCGCGGGCTGTAGGAGGGCGAGGCGAAGTCGGCGATCGCGATCCGGTCGTGCGACGGGATGCGCATCGAATGGCGGTTGAGCGCTGCCAGCGCCTTCTTGAACAGTTCCGGGCGAATGCCGGCGGGCACGCCGGGCACCTTGGCGGCGGCCACTTCGGGCGCCTTGGGAATTTCGGGGATCGGCGCCGGGACCGGCAGGGGCGCCGGCGCCATCGCGGTTCCGATCGTGCGCGAGGCGCAGGCCGAAACCGCCGCGCCGCTCGCCATCACCAGCGCCGTCCTCAACAAGGCGCGACGCGACTGAATCGTATCGAGACTATCCATCACTATCCAAAAAGCCCGCTGCTCTCGTCCCCAGGGGGAACCTATACCAGACAGATGGTAAGCGCGTTGCTCAACATCTGTCCCAAGTTGCGCGACTCGCCGCATCGTTCGCCCGGTTCGCCGAAGGCTCTCCGAAATCCGGAACGTTGCCAGCGATTTGGCGGCGCAACTATCGCCGATTCGGCAGCGGCACGAAATTAGGTTAATTTCGTTAAGGAATCGCCCTGAGCCGTCCTGGCTCGCAAGATTCGGAGAGCTGTTCGATGCGTTCCGGCACCTTTGCCGCCCTTCTCCTGGCCTTGGCCGCCATTCTTCCCACCGCTCCCGCCGCCGCGCAGGGGATCGCGTCCGACACGATGCAGGTCGCGCCGGAGGGCCTGCGCAACGGCCAATGGGTCTGGTACGAGCAGCCGCAGATCATCCGGGCGAGCACGAACGACTGGGATCCCGTCTCGATCGTGGTGAGCATTCCGGACCAGCGCGCCTATGTCTATCGCGGCGGCAAGCTGGTCGGCGCGAGCACGGTGTCGACCGGATCGAACCGGCACGAGACGCCCGCCGGCGCCTTCACCATTCTCCAGAAGAAGGTCTTCCATCGTTCGAACCTCTACTCGAACGCGCCGATGCCCTATATGCAGCGGCTCACCTGGGACGGGATCGCGCTGCACGCCGGCCATCTGCCCGGCTATCCCGCCTCGCACGGCTGCATCCGCTTCCCCGCGGCCTTCGCCAGGCAGCTCTATGTGCTGACCGAGATCGGCGGCGACGTGATGGTGACGGACGAGCCGGTGACCAATCCCGAGCGCTCGGGCCCCTCCACGCCGCTTCTGATGGCCGATGCCCGCAACCTGGGCGGCGAGGCGTTCAACATGGTGACCATGCCCGGCACGGCGCCGCGGCTCCAGCCCCAGCCGGCGAGCTGGGTCACCGGCCCGGGCAGCGAGATCGTCCAGCCGCTTCCGCGCCGCGGCTACAAATAAAATCTGTTGCCCTTGGTGCCCGCCGATCGGCTAAGGCCGCGGGCATGACGATGTCCTTCGCAGATGCCGCCGACGCGCTGGTCGAGGTCGGCCGCCGGCTCGATGCGCGCGGCTGGGCCCCCGCCACCGCCGGCAATTATTCGGTTCGCCTCGACGACGGCAGCGTCGCCGTCACCGTGTCCGGCTGGCACAAGGGCCGGCTGACGCCCGCGGGCATCATGCGGGTCGACCTGGAGGGGAAGGGGCTCACCCCCGGCAAGCCCTCGGCCGAGACTGCGCTGCATCTCGCCATCTATCGCCTGTTCCCCGATACGGGCGCCGTGCTCCACGGGCATTCGCCCGAAGCCGTGGGGATGAGCCGCGCCGCCGCCGACGCCGGCGAATGGGTGTTCGCCGGCCATGAGATGCTCAAGGTCTTTCCGGGCAACGCCACGCACGAGGCCGAGATTCGCCTGCCGATCGTCGACAACAGCCAGGACATGGCGGTGATCGAGGCGGCGGTGACGCCCGCGCTGCTGGCGCCGGGCGCGGCGCCGGCCTATCTTATCCGCAGCCACGGGCTCTATGCCTGGGGCAAGGACCTGGCCGAGGCCGAGCGCGTGCTCGAGGGCACCGAATGGCTGATCGCCGCCGAACTGGCCGAAAGGGCATGGAAGCGATGACGCATCTCAGGGTCTTCGACGAGGCGGGCGGCGCGCCGCTCACCGATACGCGCGATCCCGGGGCGATCGCGGCGGCACTGGCGCCGATCGGCGTCCGCTTCGAGCAATGGCCTTCCCGCCCGCTCGCCGCCGATGCCGGGCAGGACGAAGTGCTCCAGGCCTTCGCCCCGGAGGTCGAGCGGCTCAAGGCCGAAAAGGGCTATCAGTCCGTCGACGTGATCCGCATGATGCCCGACCATCCCGAAAAGGGCGCCCTGCGCAGCAAGTTCCTCTCGGAGCATCGCCATTCGGAGGACGAGGTCCGCTTCTTCGTCGAAGGCGAGGGGCTGTTCACCCTGCGCGAGGGCGAGAGAATCTACGCCGTGCTGTGCGAGGAAGGCGACCTGATCTCGGTGCCCGCCGGCACCCGCCACTGGTTCGACATGGGGCCGAGCCCGCGCTTCACCGCGATCCGGCTGTTCACCAATGCGGACGGCTGGATCGCCAACTTCACCGGCGATACGATCGCGGACCGTTTTCCGCGGCACGAGCCGGCCTGAGCCAACCACCGTCATCCCCGCGCAGGCGGGGATCCAGAGTCGTGAAGGACGTCGCTCTGCTATCCTGGATCCCCGCCTGCGCGGGGATGACGAAAGGGGCGGGGGACGAAAGAAGAATGACCCACACCCCGCCCAAAGCCATCCTCCTCGACATCGAAGGCACGACGAGCAGCATCCGCTTCGTCGCCGACGAGCTTTTTCCCTATGCGCGCAAGCATCTGGCGGAGTTCGTCGCGAACAATCCCGAAGTCGCCGCGCCGATCCTGGTCCAGGTGCCGGGCGACGATCCCGTCGCCACGCTGCTCGCCTGGATCGACGAGGACCGCAAGGAAACCCCGCTCAAGACGCTCCAGGGCCTGATCTGGGCCCAGGGCTATGCCGATGGTGAGCTCAAGGGACATGTCTATCCGGACACGCCCGAGGCGCTGCGCCGCTGGACGGCCGCCGGCCTTGCGGTGAACATCTATTCCTCCGGCTCGATCGCCGCGCAGAAGCTGATCTTCGGCCATTCGATCGCCGGCGACCTGACGCCGTTCCTCAGCGGCTATTTCGACACGACTACCGGCCCCAAGCGCGACAGCGATTCCTATACCAGGATCGTCGACGCGCTCGATCTCGCGCCGTCCGAGCTGCTCTTCGTCTCGGACATGGCCGCCGAAGTCGACGCGGCGCACGAAGCGGGACTCCAGGCGCTGCTGATCGACCGTGAGGGCGGCCCGGCCGACATCCATTCTCTGGCGGAAGTGCTCCCATGATCCTCGAAGGCCGTCCCACGCGCTCGATCCGCCGCACCGAAGACGGCAAGGGCGTGGTCATCCTCGACCAGCGCAAGCTTCCCTGGGAAGTGCGATGGGTCGAGCTGCGCGACGTCGATGCCGCCGCGGTGGCGATCCGCGAGATGTGGACGCGCGGCGCGCCGATGATCGGCGCCACCGCCGCCTATGGCTATGCCATGGCGCTCGCGGCCGATCCCGGCGACGCGAACCTGCAGGCGGCATACGAGACGCTGTTCGAGACGCGGCCGACCGCGATCAACCTGCGCTGGGCGCTCGACGCGGTTCGCGCGGCGGTCGCCGGGCTGCCGGAGCGCGAACGCGCCGCAGCGGCGTTCCGGCGCGCCGACGAAATCTGCGACGAGGATGCCGAGCTCTGCCGCGCGATCGGCGAGCATGGCCTGGCGCTGTTCCGCGAACTCCATGCGCGCAATCCCGATCGCCCGCTCAACATCCTCACCCATTGCAACGCCGGCTGGCTCGCCACGGTCGACTATGGCACCGCCACCGCGCCGATCTATCTCGCGCACGATGCCGGCATCCCGGTCCATGTCTGGGTGGACGAGACGCGCCCGCGCAACCAGGGTGCGCTGCTGACTGCGTTCGAGCTGCGCAACCACGGCGTGCCGCATACGGTGATCGCCGACAATGCCGGCGGCCTGCTGATGATGAAGGGGCAGGTGGACGCGGTGGTGGTCGGCACAGATCGCGTCACGCGCAACGGCGATGTCTGCAACAAGATCGGCACCTATCTGAAGGCGCTGGCCGCGCATGACAATGACGTGCCCTTCTATGTCGCGCTGCCCTACACGACTTTCGATCCGAACACCGAGAGCGGCGCCGACATTCCGATCGAGGAGCGCAGCGCCGAGGAACTGACCCGGCTGAGCGGGCCGGGGGCAAGCGGGGAAATCGGAACTGTCCGTGTCACCGACTCCCCCGCCGCCAATCCAGCATTCGACGTGACCCCCGCGCGGCTGGTGACGGGCTACATCACCGAGCGCGGGGTGCTGGACCGGATCTGAGCCCGGGCGCGCGAGCGGGCGTGGAACCCGCGCGGCGCGCTACCGCCCCTGATCGCAGGACTCCGCGTCAGCGCGGCTCGGTCTTCACCGTGGTGGTCGTGGTGGTCGATGCCGTGGCCGGGCGCGACACTGTGGTGCGGGTGGTCCTGCGCACCGGCGCCTTCTTCACCGTCGTCGTCTTGCGTGCCGCCGGCTGGGTCGTAGTGGTCTCGATCGTGGTCGCGACCGGCTGGGCCGCCGCGGCGCGCACCGCCGCCGCATCCGCCGCCGCCGATTGCGCCGCCTGGGCGGCCATGTCGGCACGGGCGTTCGCCGCGGCCGCATTGCCCTGGGCCACCGCCGCGGCATTCTGCGCGGCCTCGCGCTGGCCGGCCTCCGCCGCCGCATCCGCCGAAGCCGAGGCTGCGGCAGCCTGGGCATCGCGGCGTGCGTCGCGCTCGGCCGCCATCCGCGCATCCTTGTTGCGCTCGGCCTCGGCCAGTGCCTGGTCGGCCAGGCCCGAGGCGCGGCGCGCCTCGTTGATCGTCGAATCGCGATGGTCGCGGGCCAGCTGGTCCTTGGCGAAGCGCAGCGCCTCCTCGGCCTTGGCCATGGTCTCGCCGGCATAGGTCTGGGCGCCGGCGGTCTGTGCCGCCTCCACCTTGGCGGTGGCTTCGGTCACGGCGGTGCGTGCCCGATCGATACGGCTCTGGGCGAGCGACGGGGTCGCGACGAGCAGCGCGGTCACTGCCGCGCCACGCATCAGGAACTTCATGTTACGCATGGTACAACTCCAATCTGTCCCGCGGCCCGGCGAACGTGCCGGAAACGAGACGAGTTGCACGCCGCACGGCGAAGCGGGCGGTTCCATGGGTGAACCGCCCTGCGGCCGGCCGGTCAGCCGCCTGCCAGCCGGTCGCGGGCCTCGGCGATTCGCGCGATCGCGGCGTCGAGCGTGGCGTCTTCCTTGACGAAGCAGAAGCGCGCCACATTGGTCACCGGCTGCTCGGCATAGAAGGCAGAGACGGGGATGCAGGCGACGCCGGCTTCGTCGATCAGCCGGTTGGCGAAGGCGACGTCGTCCAGAGCGATGCCCGAGGCGGCAAGATCGACCGACAGGAAATAGGTCGCGGCGCTCGGCAGCACCGCGAAGCCGGCGGCGACGAGCCCGGCGCGCAGCCGGTCGCGGCCGTGCTGGAAGCGGTGGCGGGCCTCCTGCACCCAGCCGTCCTGGGTGGCGAGGCCCTCGGCGACTGCCCATTGCAGGTTGGGCGGCGTGGTGAAGGTGAGGAACTGATGCGCCTTGGAAAGCACGCGGGCGATGGCGGGGGCGGCGCACATCCAGCCGACCTTGAAGCCGGTCAGCGCGAAGATCTTGCCCGCCGAGCCGATCTTCACCGTGCGCTCGCGCATGCCGGGGAAGCCGATCAGCGGCAGGTGGCGGGCGCCGTCGAAGGTGACATGCTCCCACACCTCGTCGCAGATCGCGATCAGGTCGTGCGCGACGCAGAAATCGGCGAGCATCGCCAGTTCGTCCGCGCCGCACATGGTCGCGGCGGGATTGAGCGGGTTGTTGAGGATCAGCACCCGCGTCCGGCTCGACACCGCAGCCTCGAGGGCTGCCCGGTCGATCTTCCATTCGGGCGGCTGCAGGCGCACGAACTTCGGCACGCCGCCGGCCTGGCGGATCAGGGGCACATAGGCGTCGTAGAGCGGCTGGAAGCAGATCACTTCGTCGCCGGGGGAGACGCAGGCGAAGATCGCCGCGGCCAGCGCCTCGGTCGCGCCCGAAGTGACGACCACTTCCTCCGCCGCAAGGTTGAGCCCCTGGTGGCGGGCATAATGGTCGGCCACGGCATGGCGCAGCTCAGGCAGGCCGAGCATCGGCGGATATTGGTTCGATCGCTCTACCACCGCCCTGGCCGCCGCCTCGAGCACGGCCTCGGGCCCGCGCCCGTCGGCGAAGCCCTGGCCCAGGTTGATCGCCCCGGTCTCGCGCGCGCGGGCGGACATGGCTTCGAAGATGGTGGTGCCCATCCGGGCGTAGAGCGGGTTCATGGGGCCGAGCTTGTGACGGCTTGCATCTTTGGGTGCAACCGCCGCATTAGCCTGGCGTTCAGGCTTGCGCCAATAGAGGAAGACCATGAGCAAGAAGCCGCCACTGCCCGAGGATGCCCAGCCGCCCCATCCGGTCGAGGAGGCGCCGCACGATCACCACGCGGGGAGCGAGGCGCTGCAGGCCGTCAAGGACATCGTCGAGGCCAAGAAGCGCTGGAAGCCCGATGCCAAGCAGATCGGCATGGGCGCCGCGATCGGAATCGGTTCGGCGGCGATCGTCGCCGGCCTGCTCTACTGGCGCGGCGGCAAGAAGTAATTTCGGCCGGCGGGCGGCGAACCGGATTCGTCGCTCGATCTTCGTCCTACGTCGCACCTGCCTCGTCATGCCCGGCGCGCCCGGCCACAGGGCCAGCGTGCCGGCGCGACCTGAACCCGACAGTTGCGCCGGCATACATCCCTGTGCCGGTCCGGATCGACGCCCGAGCCGGTGCCTGACGGGCGTCCTGCTTGCCGGGGCGCCCGTTTTGGGGCTTGTGTCCGGCGGTTCCGATGGCGGGGCGTCTATCGCCCTTGCCCCCGTGCCCGTGTCACCGATGCGCGGATATGGAAGACATTGAACGCGACCTCGTCCATCTGGACCGGGCCGAGCATCGTATAGCCATCGGCCACGACCGTCCTGGCAAGGCCGCCGAGCAGCATCTCCTGGCGCTGCTTCAGGAACGCGTCGTCGGTGGGCGGCGGTATCGTGGCGGTCACCGCGCATCCGCCGGCATCGCAGCGAAAGTCGACTTCCGTGAGCAGCGGATAGTCCCGGCGAACATGCGCGATCACCGTGTCGGGCAGGGCAGGGAGGTTCGCCATGGCGGCAGGCGCAGGGACCGGGGAGGCGCTTGCCGCCGCTGCCGGCATGCCCACGCGCACCAGGCCTTCGGCGGCGGGCTTGCTCGCGTCGTTCGGGCTCCGCAGCGCCAGCCACATCCAGCCCGCAGCGATCACGGCCGCGCACCCCGGCGCGAGCACCTGCCATGCGACCTTGCGATTTCTTGCCATGCGCACCTCGTCGGCGGAGCCTCGCCAGGGTTCCGCCCCGCGCCGCGGGGGTTTGGCGGCGCGGGGCGGAGTTGGTCAGCAGATGGTGGAGCCGGCCGGGCAGCCCGGCGAGTTCGGGCCCGAATCCAGGTTGGGGTTGAACCCCGGCGTGATGCTGGTGTTCACCGTGGCGGCGAGCACGCCCGAGAAGCGGGCGTCCTTGTTGTCGAAATTGCCGCTGCCGAAATTATAGTTGGAGATCGCGTTGCGAACGCCGGCGGAGGGATAGCCGTTCCAGCTGATCAGCGGCTGGATCAGCCACTGGCCGGTGCCGTTCTCGGGCGGCTCGTCGCCATTGTCGGTCTTCGAGAAGCGCCACAGGTGCGAGAAGCCCCAGGTCTCGTAGTGATAGACCATCTTGACGTGCTGGCCGGTCGAATCGCTCTGGAAGCGCAGCTGGCCGCCGCTGGTGGCGCGGGTTTCCCAGCCGCCATGATCGCCGCGCGTGACGCCGACCACGGTGCTGCTGGTGCCCTGGTCGGTCGTCCAGACGATGATCGATTCCCAGTCATAGGCGTGCGAGAAGTCCGACTGCCAGAAATAGCTGTAGACGCGGGCGCAATAGCCGTTGTTGCAGCGCGCGCGCACATAGACGTTGCTGGTCGTCCGGTAGCTGGGGTTGCGGCACGACGCCGGCGGCCGGGTGGCATAGGTCGACGCACCCGCGCTGATCGCGCCCGCGGCGTTGACGGCCGGCACGTTGAAGCAGACGTCGGTGTCGAAATCGATCGCCGGCTGGAACCGCTTGTCGAGCGCGGTGGCCAGTTCCGGCAGCGGCGCGACCGGGGCGGGCCAGCCCTGTGCCTGTGCGGGCCTCGGCTGCAGCATCATGAGCGCCCCGAATGCCGCGATGGCCAGGGAGCGAACCGGCAGCGCGCCGAAACCAATGCGCGCACCCTGCTTGTCTTCATGCGATCCGTTCAGCGTCTGAAGTTGGTTTTCCATACAATCTCCCGTTGTATAGTCTGGTTTGTATCGCGCATCGCAATAATTCCTCCGCAATTACAGTATTGCGAAAGTAGTTCTTCTTTATTGATGCGATTCGCATGGAGAATTATTTGATTCTTTTGTGAAAGAAATGTTTCGAACACCCGCGTGTTTCGTTAATTTCGTTCGAGAAATCGAAGGTGTTTATTGAAATTGTCACGTGAATCGGGTGGGTTGCTGGTTAATTTATTTCTTTCTGCGCTGAAGAAGTGGCGGCATGTGCGCAATGTTGGGTATTTTTCCACATCGCTCCGGTGCCGACGCGCGCATGCGGCCTCAAGGGAGAGACGCGGGATCGCGAATATCCGGACAAAGATTTTGCGGGCGCGGCGATCCGGCGTCCGCGAAAGGCGGGCGCGCCCGAAGGGAACGACTTCGAACCCGCCGGGGTTCGCAAGCGCGAACGCGCGTCCGAGCTTATGCGAGGTCCCGAAACAAGATTGGCGCGCCCGGCTGGATTCGAACCAGCGACCACGAGCTTAGAAGGCACGTGCTCTATCCAACTGAGCTACGGGCGCGCGTAGAGCTGCCCCTAGCGTGGATTGCGCGGCAGCGGAACCGGGATCATAGTCCTTGCATGAGCCAGGGGGACGCAAAGCCGGCGCAGGTCGCCGCGAACGCGCTACGGGGCGGGCATTTCCGCTATTACGACTTCGTGATGGCCGCCTTCGTCGCCATCATCCTGCTCTCCAATGTGCTCGGCGCGGGCAAGGTCTCCCAGGTCTGGCTGCCGCTCTACAATGGCTATTGGCCGTTCGGCGCCGGTATCCTGTTCTTCCCGATCTCCTATGTGATCGGCGATGTGCTGACCGAGGTCTATGGCTATGCCCGTGCCCGCCGGGTGATCTGGGCGGGCACCGCCGCGGTATTGTTCATGGCCTTCATGTCCTGGGTCGTCGTGGCGCTGCCGCCGGCGCCGAGCTGGGGCAACCAGGCTGCGTACGAGACGATCTTCGGCCAGGTGCCGCGCATCGTCCTTGCCTCGGTCTGCGCCTTCTGGGCCGGCGAGTTCGTCAATTCCTATGTCCTCGCCCGGATGAAGATCCTGACCGACGGCAAGATGCTGTGGACCCGCACGATCGGCTCGACGATCGCCGGCGAGGGCGTCGACAGCCTGATCTTCTATCCGCTCGCCTTCCTGGGCGCGGAGGGGTGGACCGCCACGCTCGTCATCCAGGTGCTCTTCACGCAATGGGCGCTCAAGGTGGCATGGGAAGTGATATTGACGCCGGTCACCTATCTCGTCGTCGGCTTCCTCAAGCGCCGCGAGGGCGTGGACGTGTTCGACAAGGGGACCGATTTCACGCCGTTCGCGATGCGGGTGTGATCACCTTCACTGCAACGATCTCCGGGGAGACAGGGCATGACTGCGACGACGGAAGAGACTTTCGGCAGCACCGGGCACGTCAACATCTTCTTCCGCTCCTGGCTGCCCGAAGGCGCCGCGCGGGCCGTGGTCGTCCTTTGCCACGGCTTCAATGCGCATAGCGGCCAATATGCCTGGGTCGCCGAGCGGCTGGTTGCGCGCGGTTTCGCCGTCTACGCCCCCGACCTGCGCGGGCGCGGGCGTTCGGGCGGCGAGCGCTTCTATGTCGAGGACATTGCCGACTATGTCCATGACCTGGGCGGCGCGATCGCAATCGCCAAGTCGCGCCACCCCGGGCTCAAGGCGTTTCTGCTCGGCCACAGCGCGGGCGGGGTGACCGGCGCCACCTATGCGCTCGACAACCAGGCGGAGCTCGCCGGCTTCATCTGCGAGAGCTTCGCCTTTCAGGTGCCGGCACCGGGCTTCCTGATCACCGCGATCAAGGGGCTCGCGCACATCGCGCCGCATCTCGGCGTGCTGAAGCTCAAGAACGAGGACTTCTCGCGGGATCCGGCCGCGGTGGCCGCGCTCAATGCCGATCCCTATATCAAGGACGAGATGCAGCCGGCAGCCACCGTCGCCGCGCTGGCCCGTGCCGACGAGCGGCTGCACGACAGCTTTCCCTCGATCACGATCCCGCTGCTCATCCTCCATGGTACCGCCGACCATGCGACCGTCTGCCATGGCAGCGAGTTCTTCCACGAGACCGCCGGATCCAGCGACAAGACGCTGAAGATCTACCAAGGTCATTATCATGACCTGCTCGCCGATCTCGGCAAGGAGAGCGTGATGGCCGATATCCTCGACTGGATCGAGGTGCGGGTATAGGAGTGAGTTTACAGAAGTTACGTATTTGTGGCTAATATTGTAGATTATTGTTACATATATTTGCCGAAACGGCCGGTTCGGCGCGGGAACTCTCTATAGCGAGGAAAGCGGCAACCATATTGTTGCCTCCGCTGAGAGATTTGCCATGCACTGGTTCATCGCCAACGCGCCCATTCGCAAGAAGCTGCTCGTGTCGTTCGGTTCCATGGTGGGGCTTGTCGGGCTCTCGCCACTGATGCTGCTGCTCGTGCCCAGGCTCGCGCTCGCCACCGGCGTGCTCGCGACCCTGGTCGCCGCCGTGCTCGCCGTCTGGTATCGCCACGCGATCGCCACGCCCTATGTGACGACGGTGGTGCGCATGGAGGCGCTGGCGGCCGGCGATCTCGCCAGCCCGATCCAGTTCACCGACTATCGGGACTGTGTCGGCCGGCTGACCAAGGCGATGTTCTCGTTCCGCGACACCGCCGCCGCGCAGATCCGGCAGAATGAGGAAGCCGAGCATCACGGCGAAATCGTGCGGGGCATGACCGTCAATCTCGAGCGGCTGGCCGAGGGCGACCTGACCGCCGACATCGTCGAGGAATATCCCGCCACCTATGCGAAGCTGCGCGACAATTTCAACGCCGCGCTCGCCGCGCTGCGCAACTTGCTCGGCGCCGTGGGCGAGAGCAGTGCCGCGATCCGCACCGGATCGGGCGAGATCGCCCAGGCGTCGGAAGATCTCGCGCGCCGTACCGAGGCGAATGCCGCAAGCCTCGAGCAGACTTCGGCCGCGATCACGCAGATGGATCAGCGCCTGAAGGCGACCGCTGCCGCGGCGAGCCGCACCGTGGCGCGCGCCGACGGCGCTACCACGACCGTTTCGGGCGGCCGCGAAGTGGTCGATCAGGCGGTGCAGGCGATGAACCGGGTCAATGACAGCGCCAAGGGTATCGATTCCGTGATCGAGGGGCTCGACAAGATCGCCTTCCAGACGCGAGTCCTCGCGATGAATGCGGCGGTCGAGGCCGGTCGCGCGGGCGAGGCGGGCAGGGGCTTCGCGGTCGTCGCGGATCTCGTCTCGGCGCTGGCCATGCGGGCCGAGGAAGAGGCGGGCCGCGCGCGCGAACAGCTCACCGCGACTCAGGTGGATATCCTTGCCGCAGTGGAGATGGTCGAGAAGGTCGATGGCGCGCTGGCGAACATCGCCGAGGATGTGGGCGACGTGCATACGCTGCTCAACCAGATGGCCGAGGACAACCAGGCCCAGTCGGTCGCGATCGGCGAGATCAGCACCGCGATCGGCGCGATGGATCAGTCGACCCAGCAGAATGCCGCGATGGTCGAAGAGACTTCGGCGGCGGCGCGGAACCTCACCGTGGAGATCGCCACGCTTGCCGATCAGGCCGGGCGCTTCCGGGTGACGGGCGGCGGCCGTCCGCTCTCCTTCCCGACTCCGGGGCTTGCGGCATCGTCACGCGGCGAGCAGGCGGTTTCCGCGCTGCACTGAGCCGGGGCGGTTTGCGGCCTACGCCACCGCCTCGAGCAGGCCCTCGAACAGGCGGCGGCCATCGGTGCCGCCATGCGCGGCTTCGATGCGGCGCTCGGGATGGGGCATCATGCCGAGCACATTGCCCGCCTTGTTGAGCACGCCGGCGATGTTGCGGGCCGAGCCGTTGATATCGGCGGCGTAGCGGAAGGCGACACGGCCATCGCCTTCGATCCGGTCGAGCGTTTCGGCATCGGCGAAGTAATTGCCGTCATGATGCGCCACGGGGATCGTGATCGCTTCGCCCGAGCGATAGGCCGAGGTGAAGATCGACTGCGAATTGTCGACCGTCAGCGGCACGTCGCGGCACACGAAGTTGAGGCCGGAGTTGCGCATCAGGGCGCCGGGCAGCAGCCCGGTCTCGGTCAGCACCTGGAAGCCGTTGCAGATGCCGATCACCGGCATGCCCTTGTCCGCCGCTTCGACCACGGCCCGCACCACCGGCGATCGCGCCGCGATCGCGCCACAGCGCAGATAATCGCCGTACGAGAAGCCGCCGGGAAGGGCGATCAGGCCCAAGCCCTGGGGCAGTTCGCTGTCGCCGTGCCAGACCATATGGGGCTTCACCCCCGTCACCGCCTCCAGCGCGACTGCGATGTCGCGATCGCAGTTGGAGCCCGGAAAGACGATGACCGCGGTCTTCACAGCTTTTCCACCCGGTAGTTTTCGATGACGGTGTTGGCGAGCAGCTTGCGGCACATCTCGTCGACTGCGGCGTCGCTGGTCGAATCGGCGAGCTCGAGCTCGAAGATCTTGCCGGCGCGGACATCCTCCACGCCCTCGAAACCGAGGCCGCCCAAGGCATGCTGGATGGCCTTGCCCTGGGGATCGAGCACGCCGTTCTTCAAGGTGACGATGATGCGGAGCTTCATGCGCAGGGCCTATGGCCCGGAGTAGGCCCGGCTGCAACCCCATCAAGCCGTCATCCGGCCCAATCGTCATCCCGGCGAAAGCCGGGATCTCAGGCGAAGGCGCGGAACAGGAGTCGCGCAAACATGGGGAAAGAGCCGCCCGAGATCCCGGCTTTCGCCGGGATAACGGGTTGATTGGGGATGACGGTACTGGCCTGGAAGGCCTTACTTGCCGCGACGCTTCCGGTGGCTCTCCAGGTCGAGCACGGCCGAATCCTCGCCCTCCGGGAACAGGCCGAGCCGGCGCGCGACTTCCTGATAGGCCTCGACTTCGCCGCCCAGGTCGCGCCGGAAGCGGTCCTTGTCGAGCTTCTCGCCGGTGGCAATGTCCCACAGGCGGCAACCGTCCGGGCTGATCTCGTCGGCCAGGATGATGCGGCTATAGTCGTTGTCCCAGATCCGGCCGAACTCGAGCTTGAAGTCGACCAGGCGGATGCCGATGCCGGCGAAGAGCCCCGACAGGAAGTCGTTCACGCGGATGGCCATGTCGGCCATGTCGTGCAGCTCTTCCTGGCTCGCCCAGCCGAAGCAGAGGATGTGCTCGTCGGTGACCATCGGGTCGCCCAGCGCGTCGTCCTTGTAGTAATATTCGACGATCGTGCGGGGCAGCGGCGTGCCCTCTTCGATTCCGAGCTTCTTCGAAAGCGAGCCGGCGACGACGTTGCGCACCACCACTTCGATCGGCACGATCTCGACCTGGCGGATCAGCTGCTCGCGCATGTTGAGGCGGCGAATGAAGTGCGTCGGAATGCCGATGCCGGCGAGCAGCGTGAAGACGTGCTCGGAAATCCGGTTGTTGAGCACGCCCTTGCCGTTGATCGTTCCCTTTTTCTGGGCGTTGAAGGCAGTTGCGTCATCCTTGAAATACTGGATCAGCGTGCCGGGTTCGGGACCCTCGTAGAGGATCTTAGCCTTGCCTTCGTAGATCTGCCGGCGGCGTGCCATCGGGTGCTCGTTCCCCTGGAAAGTCATTGCCCCGGCGGCGCGGGGAATCCGCTGGCCTGCCGGGGCGAGAGGTGGCGCTATACCCAAAGGGGGGGAGGGGTGCAATCATGCATCCTCGCGCGCGGATGCCAATCCGGCACTTTGCCACCTGTGGGCGGCGGGCGGCGCGGGATCAGTGCGTATGTTCCTCCGCATCGTCGCGGGAGAACCAGCGCTGGATGAGGTTGCGATTGTCGCCACGGCCGCGATTGTCCCGGCCCTCATGGCCTGCATCCCGGCCATTGTCATAGCCGTCGTCGTGACGCGGCTCGACATCGGGGCCCACGGCGCGGCCATGGATGATCCATCGCAGGACCAGCACCACCGCCAGCATCAGCAGGCACCACGGCCCGACGCTGGCGAGCAACTGGACGAGCTGGGCGACCGAATTCTCGAGCGTCTGGCCCGCAGTGCGGAAATTGGCTTCGGACGATCCCAGGCCACTCAGCGCGCTGCTCGATTCATAGGTGAACAGCATCGGCGTATTGGCCAGCGTCTGGCCCTGGCTTGCCTCCACCTCGGCGATCAGCGCCAGTGCGTTCTGTAGGCGGGCGGCCCGGGCCTGGCCATCCGGCGTCGTGCTGCTGCGCGCATTCTGAAGCTGGTCCTGCAGCCGCTTCACCACGGCGATGCTGCGCGCCGAGGCAGTGGCATCGGTGCCGCTGATCTCGGTATCGGTGAGCACGCCATAGGCCGTCGCCACATTCGCGGTGACGGCGTCCCCGAACCGGCGCGCGATCGACGGGTCGATGCGGATGGTGAGCACTGCGCGCGTGTGACTACCCTCGTCGACGCGATACCGCATCGCCAGGATGCGACACCGCGCCGGCCCCATCCGGTCGCAGGCATCGGCGTTGGACTGGAGGACGCCCTTCACCTTGGCGGCGGGCAGGCGATAGGCATAGCGATAGTCGAAGCCGGTGCCGGTCGATGCGAAGGCCTCGGCATTGGCCGCCGATCCGAATTCGGAACCGCCCTTGCCGTCCGCAGGCGGTCGATTGAGATCGTCGCATCCCGCGAGCAGCGCAAGCGCCGCCAATGCCCAAACGACTCGCATGGGTTCCTCCCTGTTCCTTGCCCAAGGAGTAACCATATTTTGTGACGGGCCCAACCCGAATGGACTACGCCGCGCATCCCTTTTCGGGATCATGGCTCGCGATATCAGCAATGCTTATGGTTGGCGGGCGGCGTTGCAGGCCGCCCGCCGCTTCGCGGTTCCGAGGGATCGGTCAGGGAACGGCGGAGATCCGGACCACGCCGCCGCGCTGCGCCAATGCATGCTGGCGCGCCGCGGCGATCTGTTGGCGGGCATGCGCCTGGCAGCGCAGCGCGTCGGGCGCTGGGGTCAGATAGCCGGGCCGGTCGGCCGGGCAGACCTGGTCGAGCGCCCGGGCGAGGCGCCGGTCGAGCGCCTGGCGGCCCGCGGCGCGCGACAGGTCGAGATCGGCATAGGAGATGCGAATGCTCGCATCGCCCTGTTGGGCCTGGGCGATCACCGGCACGGCGGCCGGGGAGAGGATCAGCAGGAGCGGGATCAGGGTCTTCATCATGGCTTGGTTCCGTTGGATGTCGCACCACGTTCGGTACCCCGTCCATTTGCGCCCGAATGCGCCGCCGGGCCAACAAATCATTGGCAAAATATCATAAGCTGTGCTTGTTTATCGTGATGCGCCGCCTTCCTCCGCTCGCCGCCGTCCGCGTGTTCGAAGCCGCGTCCCGGCACGGCAATTTCACGCGCGCCGCGGAGGAGCTGGGGATGACCCAGGCGGCGGTCAGCTATCAGATGAAGCTGCTCGAGGAGCGGCTGGGCGCCCCGCTGTTCGCGCGCAGCGGGCGGGGCATCGTGCTCACCGATCTCGGGCGGCGGATCGCGCCGCAGGTCACGGGCGCGTTCGACGCGATGGGGGAGGCATTCGCCGCAGTCCATGCCGAGACGGAAAGCGTCATCAGCATCACCGCGCCGCGCACCCTTGCCACCAACTGGCTGGCGAGCCGGCTGGGCTCGTTCCAGCTCGCCCGCCCGGACCTTGCCGTGCGCCTTCATGTCGGCGACGAGATGATCGATCTGCTGGCGGGCGAGGCCGATGTCGCGCTGCGCGGCGCGCCGGGCCCGCTGCCTGGGCATAGCTGCCATTTCCTGATGCGGATGCCGATCACGCCGCTCGCCAATCCTGCCTTCCTCGCCGAGCACCCGCCGATCCGCACGCCGAAGGACCTGCTCGAACTGCCGCGCCTCACCTATCGCGACGATTGGTGGGACTTGTGGTTCGCCGCCGCGCTGGGCGAGGCGCCGGACACCAGCCAGGCGGCGGGCATCCGCTTCGATTCGCAGATACTGGACGGCAATGCGGCGATCGCCGGACACGGCGTCGCGATCCTCAGTCCGCCGATGTGGCAGGCCGCGATCGATGCGGGGCTGCTCGTCCAGCCGCTTCCCCAGGTCGCGCAGTATCGCAATGCGTTCTGGCTGATGTATGCCGAGGGCAAGCGCAATCAGCCCAAGGTCCGCGCCTTTCGCGACTGGCTGCTGGAGGAAGTGAGGACTTCGTTGGGGGACGACCCGCACGGCGCGCTCGTCCCCCTGTGAAGTGGCCTAGAAGCGCACTCCGATGCCGGTCAGCAGCTGGTGGCGGTCCTTCTTTAGATTGCCGATGTCCTCATATCGCGTGTAGCGATACTCGGCCTTGGCGTAAACGTTCGAGGTGAGCTTCTGCTCGAGGCCGGCGCCCAGCCGCACGCCGTTGGACTTCAGGTCGTCATACTTCTTGCCCGTGCTGGAGCGCGTGGCGTAGCTCTGCTCCGCCCAGCCGGCCTTGGCGTAGATCAACGTCCTCGGGCTCAGCGCATAGCCGATGCGCCCGGAGATATCGATGTCGCGCCCAGCGCTGGTCCTGTAGGTTTCGGTGCTGTTGGGCGGGAACGGGCCGAACTTGGTGTTGCCGGCGACCATCCAGCCGATCCCCGCCTCGACGCCGATCGTGACGCGCTTCCCGACGGCGACGTCATAGCCGACCGCGCCGCCGGCGCGCATGCCGGTCAATTCCTTGCCACTGATGGCGTCGTCGCCGCTCTGGTCGAGGCCGATCGTCGCTTCGACGCGCGGCCCGGCGAAGTTGCTGGCGGGAGTGTTGTTGGTTTCCTGCGCAAGGGCAGTATTCGCGCCGACGAGGCAAGTCGTGGCGACGGCGATAAGGATCGCGTTACGCATTATTGTGTACTTTCGTTCGAGTTCCCCTGTGTTTCGGAAACGGAACGAGCTCTGAAATCCCGTAATAGCCTATGAAAAATTTTCGATACCTGGACTGAATTGCAGAACGCGGCAGGTAATTGTTGAAATTAAGGCGGGGATTGTGGCTATATCGTGTCAGAGGCGCATGGTTTCAGCGCCTCGTTCGCCGCGTCCAGCGCCTGTTTGTGCAGCAGCGTGCGAAGCGCGACCGGCAACGGGTGGAAGGTCTGCCCGGCCTGTACTGCGCCAGCCCTTCGCCTTTCGACATTGAAGCGCCCCGGGATATTCAGCTGGCGGGCAAGCCCGGCATCGGGCTCGCGTGGCGAGAGGAAGACAAATTCCGCACCCATGCGCTTTCCATGCCGGCTGGAGCGGAGCCCGGTCGCGCGCGGTTTCACTTCCCAATGCTGGCCGTCCGGCGCGGTGAGCTTCAGCGTTTCGTTCGGCTCGATCGGAAAATCGGCGCTGTAGAAGAGGATCCGCAGCCAGTCCGGTTGCGCGCCGGGTTCGGGATAGCCGATCAGGATCTCGAAGGGGGCATCCTCGTCGCCAAGGCGAACCAGCCCGGCCTGGTGCACCGGCTCCCCGTCCTCGATGCGAACCCTTGCCATCATGTCCACGCCGGGAATGTGGACCTTGGCTTCTCCCTCGGTGCAACTGCCCTCGAACCGCGCTGGCTGACCGATGCCGAGAAGTGCGGCGATGCCGAATAGAAGCATATGACGGAATTCCCCTGGATCGAACTCGAACATGGCAGTTCGGCTGCGCAAAGCCAGCCGGTGATCGCGCCGAGTCTGGCGGGGCTGGCGGAACTGGCGATGTTCTGCTTTAGTTCCGGAATGGCCCCCCGCTCCGCAACGCGTCCCGATCTTTCGACGCTCCATCGCCAGCGCCCGGCTTGGCGCTTTGCTTCCGCTGCTGCTATCCGGGGGTGGCAATGAGCCTCGATACCGAACTCCAAGACCCCGGCGCGCCTTCCGACGTTCCTTTCGACAGCGCGCTTTCCGAGCGCTACCTCGTCTACGCGCTCTCGACGATCACCGCGCGCTCGTTGCCCGATGTCCGGGACGGGTTGAAGCCGGTGCACCGCCGCCTGCTCTGGGCGATGCGGCTGCTGCGGCTGGATCCGGCGAGCGGCTACAAGAAATGCGCCCGCGTCGTCGGCGACGTGATCGGCAAATACCACCCGCATGGCGACCAGTCGGTCTATGACGCGATGGTCCGCCTCGCCCAGACCTTCGCCCTCAGATATCCGCTGGTCGACGGCCAGGGCAATTTCGGCAATATCGACGGCGATAACGCCGCCGCCTATCGCTATACCGAGGCGCGGCTCACCCAGGTCGCCATCGACCTGATGGACGGGCTCGACGAGAATGCCGTCGATTTCCGACCCACCTATAACGGTGAAGACGAGGAGCCCGAGCTCTTCCCGGGCCTGTTCCCCAATCTGCTCGCCAATGGCGCCGCCGGCATCGCGGTGGGCATGGCGACGAGCATCCCGCCGCACAATGCCGCCGAACTGATGCACGCCGCAGTGGCGCTTATCGACAATCCCCAGGCGAACGTGCTCGACTATGTGCAGGGCCCGGACCTGCCGACCGGCGGCATCATCGTCGACAGCCCGGCGGCGATCGCCGAGGCCTATGCCACCGGCCGCGGCGGCTTCCGGGTCCGCGCCAAGATCGAGAAGGTGACCGAGAAGGGCGGGGGCTGGCACCTCGTCGTCTCCGAGATCCCGTACGGCGTCCAGAAGGGCAAGCTGATCGAGGGGATCGCCGAGCTCATCAACGAGAAGAAGCTGCCGATCCTGGCGGACGTGCGCGACGAGAGCGCGGAGGATATCCGCATCGTGCTCGAGCCGCGCAGCCGCACCGTGGTGGCCGAGGACCTGATCAACAGCCTCTATCGCCTCTCCGACCTGGAGACGCGCGTGCCGCTCAACCTGAACGTGCTCGACAAGCACCGCACGCCGCGGGTGATGAGCCTGGGCGAGGCGCTGCTCGCCTGGATCGAGCATCAGTTCGTGGTGCTGCGCCGCAAGTCCGAGCATCGCGTGGCGAAGATCGCCGACCGGCTGGAGCTGGTCGGCGGCTATATCATCGCCTTCCTCAATCTCGACCGGGTGATCGAGATCATCCGGACCGAGGACGAGCCCAAGCCGGTGATGATCGCCGAATTCCAGCTCACCGATCGCCAGGCCGAGGCGATCCTCAACATGCGGCTGCGCTCGCTGCGCAAGCTCGAGGAGATGGAACTCAAGCGCGAGCGGGAGGCGCTGGAGAAGGAGAAGGCCGAGCTGGAGCTGCTGCTCTCGTCCGATGCGCGCCAGCGGACCCGGATGAAGCGCGACCTGGCGAAGATGATCGAGCGCTACGGGGCGGACACGCCGCTCGGCAAGCGCCGCACCCTGGTGGAGGAAGCGGCGCCGGCGCGCGAGATTCCGCTGGAGGCGATGATCGAGCGCGAGCCGATCACCGTGATCCTTTCGGCGCGCGGCTGGATCCGCGCGATGAAGGGGCATGTCGAGGACCTGTCGGGCGAGGCGCTGAAGTTCAAGGAAGGCGACGCCGCCTATCTCGCCTTCCACGCCCAGACGACCGACAAGCTGCTCCTCGCCGCCGACAATGGCCGTTTCTACACGCTGGCGGCGGACAAGCTGCCCGGCGGACGCGGCTTTGGCGAGCCGGTGCGGCTGATGATCGACCTGGAGGGCGAGCGGAACATCGTTGCCCTGCTGCCAGCGAGTTCGGCGGCCAGGCTGCTGGTCGCCGCGGACGACGGGCGCGGCTTCGTGGTGAAGGCCGAGGACGTGGTCGCCGAGACTCGCAAGGGCAAGCAGGTGGTGACGCCGCGGGCGGGCGCGCATCTCAAGCTGGTCCGGCCGGTCGGCCCCGAGGACGATGCGGTGGCCGCGGTGGGCGACAATCGCAAGCTGCTCGTCTTCCCGCTCGCGGAAGTCGCCGAGCTGGCGCGCGGGCAGGGCGTGCAGCTGCAGCGCTACCGTGACGGCGGCTTGAGCGACGTGCGGACGTTCCGGATGGCCGAGGGGTTGAGCTGGGCGATGGGCGGCGAGAGCGGCCGGACGCGCACCGAAACCGACCTCTCGCCCTGGCGGGCGGCGCGGGGCGCGGCGGGACGGATGGCACCCAACGGTTTTCCGCGCGACAATCGTTTCTGATCTCGTTCTAATCGCTGTTGTTTCAGGCGGTTTTAACCAATCGGAGCTAGGGCGGAGGCGATGGTTTTCGCCAGGACGAAGAAAAGCCGTGTCGCGGCTCCGCTGCCCTTGCCGCAGCCGGCGGATTCGTTCGCCTTCGGCCCGGGCGCCTCGGCGATGATGCTCGACATGCTGCCGGTGCCGGCCGCGATCATCGAGTTGCAGGAACATGGCTTCGTCTTCGATGCAGTGAACCGGCCCTTCCGGCTCGCCGGGCTCGGCACCGTCGCCGGCGAATCGCCGCTCATCCGCCTGCTCGGCCCGCGCCTCCGCCGCTTCGTCGAATCGAGCGACATCCAGTGCGAGATCAGCTGGCAGTTCGGCGACGAAGTCGACGCCCGCCACTTCCGGGTGATGCTCGCCAAGCGCGCCGACCGCCGGGCCTTTCCGCGGTGCATGGTCACGCTGGTCGACCATACTTCGGAACTGCGCACCGAATACAGCCTGCGCCGGGAGATGGCGACCGACAGCCTAACCGGCCTGCCCAATCGCGCCGGCTTCTCGGATGCGCTGGAGCATGCGATCACGTCGGAGAATGCGCGGGACTTCG
The DNA here is from genome assembly GCF_002127225.1 of Sphingomonas sp. IBVSS2. Taxonomy (GTDB): domain Bacteria; phylum Pseudomonadota; class Alphaproteobacteria; order Sphingomonadales; family Sphingomonadaceae; genus Sphingomonas. The sequence continues at coordinate 654,766 of NZ_NFUR01000003.1, read as the reverse complement.
CGGTGCTGGTGGTCAATCTCGACCGGTTCAGCCGCGTCAATGCCTGTATGGGCGGCCTGGCGGGCGACGAGTTGCTGATCACGGTGGCGCGCCGGTTGAAGGGCGCGCTGCGCAGCCGCGACACGCTCGCCCGGATGGGCGGCGACGAGTTCGGCGTGCTGCTCACGCTCGACGAGGGGCCGGGCGACGCGCTGCACGTGGCCAAGCGCATCCAGGCGGCGCTCGCCAACCCGTTCCGGCTCTCGGACTTCGAGATCCGGGTCGACTGCTCGATCGGCATCGCGCTGGGCGCGGACAATGACGGCGATCCCGAGGACCTGGTGCGCAACGCCCAGTTCGCGGTGAAGCGGGCGAAGAAGAGTGGTCGTACCGAGATGTACCAGACCCACACTTTCGACATCGCCCGCGAGCAGTTCGGCATCGAGACCGAATTGCGCCGGGCGATCGAGAACGGGCAGATGACGCTCTGCTACCAGCCGATCTGCGACCTCGCGACCGGCAGGATCACCTCGTTCGAGGCACTGGCGCGCTGGACCACCGAGGATGGCGTGCGCCTGTCGCCCAACGATTTCATTCCGGTCGCCGAGGAATCGGGCCTGATCATTCCGCTGGGCCGCTGGGCCATGGAGGAAGCGGCGCAGACCATCGCGGCCTGGGACCGTGCCTCGGGCGGCGATTGCGACATCAAGGTGGCGGTCAACCTGTCCGCGATCCAGCTGCAGCGCGATCACATCCCGGCCATGGTCAGGGGCGCGCTCGAGCGGCACGGGGTGGACGGCAAACGCCTGACTCTCGAACTCACCGAGAGCGCGATCGTCACCGATCCCGACCGCATCGCCCAGACGATGAACGCCCTAAAGGACATGGGCGCCACGCTGGCGATGGACGATTTCGGCACGGGCTATTCCAATCTCGCCTATCTCCAGAAGCTGCCGATCGACCTGCTCAAGATCGACCGCAGCTTCGTCTCCGGCATGCTGGCCGACCGCGACAAGATCGCGATCGTCCGCGCCATCCTCAGCCTCGCCCAGGCATTGGGCATGCAGACCACCGCCGAGGGCATCGAGACCAACGAGCTCGCTCAGACCCTGGCGGCGCTGGGCTGCACCTATGGCCAGGGCTTCCTCTATTCGCGCGCGCTCGAGCGTGACGAGGCCTGGGCGCTGCTCGGCGAACCCAGGGCCTGAGCCACCGCTTCGTCGGCAAGGGCCGATACGCGGTCCGCTTCCGGGAAACCCTCGGCGATCCAGGCCTGCTCGACCTGCTTCATCAGCCGCGCCACTTCGGGCCCAGCCTTGATCCCGCGCGCGACGATGGCGCCGCCGCCGAGCGGAAAGCGCGGCGGCTGCCAGTCGCGGACGGCAAGCGCGTCCGCCAGCGGGCGGTCCGAGAGAAGCAGCTGGTCGAGCGCGGTCTCGGCACCGGCGCGATAGGCGAGGGCGTGCGGTGTGCCTTGGGGCGCCACCGCGGCGGCGGCGAGGCGCTTGCGCTGGGCATTGGAGAGCTTGAGCCGTGCCGCGACCTGCTCCGCCAGCACGGGATCGGCCGGGATCAGCGCGGCGAGCCGGCGGATCGCATCGGGCGCGATATCGGCTGCGATTTCGCGTGCGGCGAGATGAGCGAAGCGCGCCGCCGACACGATCTCGGGCAGCACGGGCGCGAAAATGCCGCGTGCGATCATCAACTCGACCACCCGCACGGCGTCGCGCGCGACCAGCAGCTTCAGCAACTCGTCGGCGATTCGCTCGCGGCTGAGCGCCATCAGGTCCCTGGAACGGGCCGTGCAGGCCTCCAGCCCAGCCGGGTCCGCCACGTCGCCGAACCGGGCGAGGAAGCGGAAGAAACGGAGGATGCGCAGATGATCCTCCGCGATGCGCTGAAGCGGATCGCCGATGAAGCGGACATGGCGCGCCTCGAGATCGGCCAGGCCGCCGAAATAGTCGAAGATCGCGCCGGTCGCCGGGTCGGCATAGAGCGCATTGATCGTGAAGTCGCGGCGGGCGGCATCCTCGCGCCAGTCGTCGGTGAAGGCGACGGTGGCGCGGCGTCCGTCGGTCGATACGTCGCGGCGCAACGTGGTGACTTCGACCGGGCCGCTCTCCAGCACCGCGGTGATCGTGCCGTGCCCGATGCCGGTGGGAACGGCGCGGATGCCGGCGCCCTTGAGCAGTTCGATCACGCGCTCGGGCGCGAGCGGCGTGGCGACGTCGAGATCCGAGACGGGGATGCCCAGCAGGGTGTCGCGCACCGATCCGCCGACGAACCGCACTTCGCCGAGCGTCTCGACCAGCTGCGCGAGCCCGGCGCGATGGCGCCATTCGGCATCGGGAAGGATCATACCGCCCATTGCAGCCGCCTCGACAGATTGACCAGCATCGCGGCCGTTGCCCCCCAGATCCGGCGATCCTGCCAGAGTATCTCGTAATAATGCCGCTCGCGGCCCTGATATTCGGCCACCTGTTCGCGCTGGTTGGCGGCATCGAGCAGGAAATCGAGCGGCACCTCGAACACGCTGGCGACCTCGGCCTCGGAAGGCGTGAGCCGCAGGTCGGGCGGGACCACGCCGATCACCGGCGTGACGACATAGTTGGTGACGGTGCGGTAGCTGTCGGTGACGCCGACCACGTCGACGATATCGGGCGGCAGCGCGATCTCCTCCTGTGCCTCGCGCAGCGCCGCGCCGACCGGGCCGTCGTCGCCCGGATCGATGCGGCCGCCCGGAAAGGCGACCTGGCCGGCGTGGCGGCGCAGCGTCTCGGTGCGCTGGGTGAGGATCACGCCGGGGACGCGGCGGTCGGTGACCGCGATCAGCACCGCGGCGGGATTGCCCCGCACCGCGGGATCGAAGTCGAAATGGTCGCCCGGCAACAGCAGCGGCGAGTGATCGGCCGCAAGCGCGGCCCGCAGGCGATCGGCCAGGCTCATGCGCCGGGCTCCAGCGCGAAGAAGCTGCCATTGCTCCATATGCCCGGCGGCGCGCTGCCATTGGCGAGCGCGATCTCGGCCAGTTCGTAATAGACGCTGCGCGCGACCAGCGCCTCGAGCCCGCCGCGGACGTGGAGATAGGGGCGAGGGCCGTCCTCGCGCTCCTCGAAGCGCAGGCCGCGACCGGGGCCGGCGGCGACGAGGTCGCCGGTGTTCAGCCGGAAGGCGAGCTTCATGCCCGCACCTTCGCCCTCGCGCTTCATCTCGACCGCGACGAAGGGCGCGTCCTCTACGTCGATATCGAGCTTCTCGACCGGCGTGACGAGGACGAAGCGCCCATCGGCCTCGCGGCGCAGGATCGTCGAGAACAGCCGCACCATCGGCATGCGGCCGATCGGCGAACCCTGGTGGAACCAGGTGCCGTCGCGGGTGATGCGCATGTCGCTGTGCCCGCAATGCGCCGGGTTCCAGCTGTCGACCGGCGGCAGCCGGTTCTCCTGGGCCAGGCGCGCGATCTCGGCGAGCGAGAGGCTGGCAAAGTCGGGGGGAGGCGGGGAAGGCATCGATTCGCTTCAGCCGGCAGCGCGGGCGGGGCCGCGGAAGTTTACGAGAACCACGCTATGGGCTCCCCGTTTTCGGCATGCCCGACGATCGGGGGAGCGAAGGGCGCGAAGGCGGCGTGGCGAGCGATCTGCCATGCCGGGGACCCAAGCAGACAAAGTCCTGTTTTGGAAGCCCCGGAAGCGACGCTCAACGCCTAGGCAGCACGTCGAAGGCGGCCCCCGACCATGCCCGGGCCCGCCGGTACGCCGGCACCGCGCGCGAGCAGGCGGCGGGCCTCGAACGGGCCGGGCAGGCGCCAGCCGCCGGTCCTTTCCGTAGTGAAATCGAAGAAGCGGCCATAATATTCGGGGTCGCCGATCAGCATCAGCGCGTCGGCGCCGGGAAGCGGCGAGCCCTTCGCGGCTTCGAGCATCCGCTCCATCAGCATGCGGCCGACACCGCCCTGCTGGCGATCGGGCTGGACCGCGACGGGTCCGACCATCACCATCGGCACGCTGCCGCCGCCATCGCATTCGAGTTCGACCGGCCAGCACTGGATCGCGCCGATCAGGCTGCCATCGTCCGCCACCGCGGCGAAGCTGAGTTCCGGAATCTCGGAAGTGCCGAGGCGGACCTGGTACGCAGTGCGCGCGCGTCGGCCCGGACCAAAAGCGCGGTCGAGCAGAGTCTCGACGGCCTGAGGATCCACGGTCTCGAGCGGCAGCAATACGATCACTTCATACATTCCTTTCGTAACGCCCCGGGATCGAACTCGGGGCCGCGCGAAATAGCGCCGATCGGCGCTTTCGCAATACTGAATATATCGGCACCACTTGTTGCGCCGCACGCACGCGCGGAGGGGCGGGGTTTCGTGGGCGCGCGCATCTGCTATTGGGCGCGGCCTGTCCTCCCTGAAAGGCCCAGGCCACTTGTCCGATTCCCTCCAGCTCCAGGTGCACGACCTGGAAGTCGAAGTCCTCACCGGCGTCTATTCGGAAGAGACGCACCTGCCGCAGCCGCTGCGCATCTCGGTAACGGTGGACATCGCCATGCCCGAGCGCTTCGAACCCGACACGCCGCTCAAGGCCTCGAAGAACTATATGGACGTGAAGCACGCGGCGACCGACGCTCTGCCCAAGGACGTGCACTTCACGCTGGTGGAAGCCGTGGCCGAGCATATCTGCGACACGCTGTTCGTCGGCGATGCGCGGGTGCGGCGGGTCGAGGTGCGCATCGTCAAGCTCGCCATTGCCGAGCAGGGCGAATCGATCGGCATCACGCTGGTGCGCGCGCGCCGCTAACGGTCATCCGGGTTCCCGCCCGGATGACTATCCAATCAGACGCAAGGCCCCAGCGAGCGCAGGACGAACTGATAGTCCTCGCGCGCCTTCGCGGCGTTCTGGGCATCGTCCGACTCGACGCTTTCGGCCGGCAGGCTGCGCGGCAGGCCACAGGCGAGGCGGTACCAGAGGAAGGTATTCGCGCTCGGCGCGCCCGCCGATTCGTCGACAATGTCCCCCAATGAAACACTCCAGCGCGTCGCTTCGCCCGGACGGCGGAGTATCTGGAGCGATACGGGCGCGCCGCTCGCGGTCTGCAGGAAGACCTGGGTCTCGCCCTCGCCGGGCAGGGAGCCGGGAACATGGAAGGCATTGCCGACGCCGGTGATCGCGGGCGGCGCGTCGGCCGCGAGCGCGTCCTTGGTGATCGCGCGAATCTGGGCATCCAGCTCGGGCAACCAGTTCATCTGGCTCTGCAATCCGGTGAGCTGCACCATGCCGGCCCGGCCGGGGACGGGGCGGGCGAACAGCAGCACGCGCAGCTTGGCCAGCTTGGGCGGCTTGCCCCTGGCATTGAGCGGGACATCGGCCGTGTAGGTGATGCGCGTGGCCATGGCCTGGTTGCCCCGAATCAGGGCGGAAACATCGGCTTCGACCAGGAAACGGGCCGTATCGGCGGCCAGACCGGGCGATTCTTCGGGCTTCAGCCGGTCCGCCTTGCGGATGCGCGCGTCGATGATCAGCGGGGCCGTGGTCACGTGCCGCGCCAAGGTGGCATAGCTGGGTAAAACGGCGGCGGTTTGTGCCTGCGTTTGCTGGGGTTTAGCGGCTGCACCTAAGGGTGCACCTAGCGCAATCGCGCAAGAAAACATGGCGGGAAAGGTGCGGTTCATATCGTTCGCGTTACCGGATTGTGCCACGGCTATACAGAAATAATTCCGCCGTTGGGCGACCGTACGCCCTGATTGTCCGACAAAGGGTTTGCGTCCACCCGGTGCGCGCGATAGAGACTCGCCCGCTGCCGATCATGACGCATATAGCGCACGGCGGGCAGGCTTGTGCACGGGTCGCAGAATCCCGCCGCACGGGGTTGCATGTCAGGATTAGAGGAGTGACGTTGCCGGATGTCTTACGCTGACCGTAATACAAGTGGCAGTCGCGTCATCGCGATCATACTGGTCGCGATCATCGTGGCTGGCATGGGGTACGCCTTCGTCACGGGCCTTGCATATCAATATATCAAGAAGCAGGCGGAGAAGCTGAACACGTTCGACGTGGAAGAGCCGCCGCCCCCGCCCGAGGAAGTGCCGCCGCCGCCGCCGCCGCCGGATACCCCGGTGCCGCCGCCGCCCACCCAGATCGTCGTGCCGCCGGCCGCGGTTCCGGTGCCTACCCAGGCGCCGCCGATCCCGACCACGTCGATCATCCCGCCGCCGCCGCCGATCACGCCGCCGGCTCCGCCCGCGCCGCCGGCTCCGGCTCCGGCGCCGCCGCCTCCGCCGCGGATCGCCAAGAAGCTCACGCCGCGTGGTTCGCCGCAGGGCTGGGTGACGGACGACGACTATCCTGCCGCGGCGCTGCGCGCCGAGCAGGCCGGCACCGTCCGTTTCCGCCTCGACGTGGACGCGACGGGCAAGGTGACCAACTGCACCGTGACGGGTTCGAGCGGCGTGTCCGTTCTCGACAGCACGGCTTGCTCGCTGCTCAAGCGCCGCGCCCGGTTCAATCCGGCCGAGGACGAGAGCGGGAACAAGATCCCTGCACCCTATAACGGCAGCTTCACCTGGAAGATCCCGAGCTAGCCCGTGTGTTTCACCGGCGCGCTCCCCGCGGGGCGCGCCGGGCGATTGGATAAAAAGCGCTATTTAGTTAGAGGAAAGAACCGACAATGCTCACGACCATTCTCGCCGCCGCGGCGCCCAAGGAAAATCCGTACGGCCTGATTCCGGCGCTCCGTGAGGGCGGCCTGATCTCGCAGACGGTGTTCGGCATCCTGGTGCTGATGCTGTTCTTCTCGCTCTACATCCTGTTCACCAAGCTGTTCGAGCAGCAGAAGATCCTCAACCAGGCCAAGCGCGTCCGCGCCGGCTTCTGGAACGCGAACAGCCTGCGCGAAGGCGCGGCGAAGCTCGAGAAGAACTCGGCCTATCGCCAGCTGGTCGACGACGGCCTGGCCGCCCAGGAGCAGCACTCGAAGCTGACCGATCCGGTCGAGGCGCATGACTGGCTGCACGGCTCGCTCGCCCGCTCGGAGGACCTGATCAACTCGCAGCTGAAGAGCGGCCTGTCGTTCCTCGCCACCGTGGGTTCGACCGCGCCGTTCATCGGTCTGTTCGGTACCGTTATCGGCATCATCCGCGCGCTCGTGAAGATCGGTGCTGCCGGCCAGGCGTCGATCGACGCGGTCGCCGGTCCGGTCGGTGAAGCGCTGATCATGACCGCCGTCGGTCTCGCCGTCGCCGTTCCGGCCGTGCTCGCCTTCAACTGGCTGCAGGCGCGCAACAAGAAGATCTCGGAGAGCCTGAACGCGTTCTCGAACGATCTGCTCGGCTATCTCGCTTCGGACGGCCGCGTGCGTCCGGCCGCTGCCAAGGCTGCTCCCGCCAAGGCCGCTCCGGCCGCGACGACCAGCACCGCGCCGCGCGCCTAAGCGATCTGGAATATGCGGGGCCGCGCATTCCCCCGGGATGCGCGGCCCGGCTCCGGCTTCGGCCGGAGCTTGGATTAGAAGGATAGGATAGCGCGCAATGGCGATGAGCGTAGGCGGGGGCGGTGAAGACGCTCCCATGTCGGACATCAATACCACGCCGCTCGTCGACGTGATGCTGGTGCTCCTCATCATCTTCCTGATCACGGTTCCGGTCGTGATCCAGACGGTGAAGCTGGAGCTCCCCAAGGTTCAGTTCGAGCCGACGACCACCAAGCCCGAGAACGTGTCGCTCTCGGTCACGGCCAATGGCGGCAAGTGCGAAGTGTTCTGGGGCATGACCCCGGTGACGAGCAGGGAACTGGTCGACAAGGCGGTGGAGAAGCTGAAGAAGGAAATCGACAAGCAGGGCGGCATCAACGCTGCCGGCCTCGAGCTTCCCGAAGTGCACATCCGCGGCGACGTGAACACGCCCTACCGCTGCATCGGCGGCACGATCTTCGCCATGCAGATGGCGGGCTTCGTCAAGGTCGGCTTCATTTCCGAACCGCCCGCCGGCTCGGCCACGGTCCGTCTCTGACGGCCTGCTCAAAGGAGTTTAGACTATGGGTATGAGCGTGGGCGGCGGCGGTGACGACGGCCCGATGATGGAAATCAACACGACGCCGCTGATCGACGTCATGTTGGTGCTCCTGATCATGATCATCATGACGATCCCGATTCAGACGCATGCGGTGAAAGTCGACCTTCCGCAGTCGAACAGCAAGCCGCAGAACATCGTCGAGCCGGAGAAGAACAAGGTCTATATCGATGCGCAGGGCCAGGTTTACTGGAACAGCGCGCCGATCGACGACGTGACGCTGCGCCAGTATCTGGATCAGACGCTGCAGATGTCGCCGGAGCCGGAGCTGCACTTCCAGCCCGACCCGCAGACGCGTTACGAAGTTGTCGACCGGGTTCTCGCGATCATCAAGCGTGCGAACGTGAACAAGCTCGGCTTCGTCGGCAACGAGCAGTATCGCAACGATTTCTGATCCGCCGCCCCAGCGGGGCCGGATTTGAGACAAGGGAAGGCGGTCCTTCGGGGCCGCCTTTCTTTTTTGCGCCGAAGCCAGGGCGCAGGCGACAAGTGGCTTGTATGCGTGACGCGGAAGTGTAACACTACTGTCTTCAAAGAGTCACAAAATTGTCTTTGTGACGTAACAGAAGGAGTAGGAGTATGCGCATCGCGCTCATTGTCCTTGCCGCCGCCCCGTTCGCGCTCGCTGCGCTTCCGGCGCAGGCCCAGCGTGGCAACGGGGATCCTGTCGCCAGTGCCGCGATCTTCGACGGCAATTTCTCGAAGGCCGAGCAGCAGCTCAACAGCCGGCTCCGCCTCGATCCCGATCAGCCCGAACTGCTGCTCAATCTGGCCGCGGTCTATGCGCAGACCGGACGCACGTCCGAAGCGCGGGCGCTCTATCTGCGCGTGCTCGAACAGCGCGACTTCGAGATGGACCTCTCGGCGGACCGCGTGTCGACTTCGCATGCGATCGCCAACAAGGGGCTTCAATATATCCGCACGCTCCAGCTGAGCGCGCGCTGAGCCCATTTCCTGCCGCCTGGCTGCGTGATGCGCGGCCGGCGGCGAACAAGCGGCGCCGCCCCATCGCGGCGCCGACTTCATTTTCGGGAAAGTCCTAGAGCCGCGGCAGCGTGACGCCGCGCTGGCCCATATATTTGCCCGCGCGATCGGCGTAGCTGGTCTCGCAGGGCTGATCGCCCTTGAGGAACAGGAACTGGCACGCGCCCTCGTTCGCATAGATCTTGGCGGGGAGCGGCGTGGTGTTCGAGAATTCGAGCGTGACGTGCCCCTCCCATTCGGGCTCGAGCGGCGTCACATTCACGATGATCCCGCAGCGCGCATAGGTCGACTTGCCGAGGCAGATGACCAAGGTATCGCGCGGGATGCGGAAATATTCGACGGTGCGGGCCAGCGCGAAGCTGTTGGGCGGGATGATGCAGACGTCGGTCTTGCGATCGACGAAGCTGTTCGCCGCGAAATCCTTGGGATCGACCACCGCCGAATCGACATTGGTGAAGATCTTGAACTCGTCGGCGACGCGCGCGTCATAGCCATAGGAGCTGAGGCCGTAGCTGATGCAGCCCTCGCGGCGCTGTGCCTCGACAAAGGGCTCGATCATCCCGGTGGAGAGGGCCTGTTCGCGAATCCAGCGGTCTGAAAGGATCATGGCGCCGGTTTTGCCGGAAGCGAGCGGCAGGGCAAGTCCCCGCGGCGCCGGGCCGGCTCAGGCCAGCCCCAGGTCACGCGGCCCGAATGCGGCTGGGAGCAGCTGGGAGAGCGTGTACGCGGCGATCTCGTCGCCCGCGGCGCCTCCGCAGAACACCGGCAGGTCGCGGCCGCCGAGCTGTGCGGCTTCGTTGATGATCTGGCGGCAGCGGCCACAGGGGCTCACCGGCGCGGTGTCCGCATGGCCGATCCGGCCGCCGATCACGCCGATCGCGACGACGTCCGCCAGGCGCCCCTCGCTGCTCGTCCTGGCCAGCGCCACCGTCTCGGCGCAAAGCGACAGGCCATAGCTCGCATTCTCGAAATTGGCGCCGGTCACCATGGTCCCGTCCGAGAGCAGCACGGCGGCGCCGACCGCGAAATTGGAATAGGGGGCATAGGCGTGCTTCGAAGCCTTTCGCGCGGCCTCGATCAGCGCCTTGGGGTTCACTTCGCTCATTTCGCCATCACGTCCCAATTGACCGGTGCGCCGATGCCATCGATGCGGCGGTGGCGCGATGCCTGCCATATCGACCATGGCCGCACGAAATACGAGGGGGGGAAGAAGGCCTGGCGGGCCCAGAGCAGGCGCGGAAAGGCATCGCCCAGGCGATATTGGCTCTCGAAGCGGCTCGAGACCATCAGGATCGCGGGCTTGCCGATATGGGTCTCGACATTGTGGAGGAAGCGCCCCAGCTCGCCGAGCACCACCTGGCGCTCGGGCCGGGCCGGGCAATCGGGCTGGAAATCGATTTCCACCGCGGGCGGCAACTGATCGTCCGAGCGCGGCACCGTCGTCATGAAATTGCCCGCCTGGTCGGCGGCGAGCCGGCACAGGGAATAGACGTGAAGCGCCCCGCGGCGGATACCCGCCTCGAACGTCCAGCGCCAGTTCTCCGGGAAGCGCAGATCGCGGGCATCGGCGCCGGTGGTGGCACGGATATAGGCGAAGTCGATACCGGCCTTCTTGGCGGTCCACCATTCGATCGGCCCGGCTTCTTCGGACACGTCGACCCCCTGCACCGGGAAATCGCCGGGCGAGGGGCGCCAACGCGAGGCGAACAGCCATGCGCTCCAGCCGAGCAGGCCCAGAAGGATCAGCCCCGGCACGACGAAGCGCAGCCGGCGCGCGAGAACGCGGAGGTGCAATTGCCTAGCCCTTGATGTGGAGCACGCAGATCAGCGTGAACAGGCGGCGGGCAGTGTCGAAATCCACTTCGATCTTGCCTTCCAGCCGTTCCTTGAGCAGCGACGCCGCGTCGTTGTGGATGCCGCGCCGCGCCATGTCGACGGTCTCGATCTGCGCGGGCGTGGCGTTGCGAATCGCGGCATAATAGCTGTCGCAGATGGCGAAGTAATCGCGGATCGGGCGACGGAATGCGGCGAGTCCGAGAATCAGCGCCTCCTGCAGGGAGCCGTCCTTGCGCTTGATCTCCAGCGCCAGGCGCCCCTCCTGCACGGCGAGGTGGAGCTTGTAGGGGCCGGCATAGCCGTCCGCCTGCGGGCGCTGCGGAGCGAAGCTGTTCTCCTCGAGCAGGTCGAAGATCGCGATCCGGCGCTCCTGCTCGATGTCCGCCGAGCGCCAAAGGATAGTGCGTTCGTCGAGCGTCACGTCTATGATGCGCGGATCGGCCATGACCGGCTCCTATCCGGTCATGCCCGTTATCCACAAGCACGCAACGTTGATGCCGCCGGACGAGCGCGTCACAGGAGAGTCATGGCGCAGCCTATCCCCCTTCCGATTCCCGATTCTCCCGAGGGCCTGAGCCTGCCCGCGAACGTGGAGGCGGAGGCGGCGCTGCTCGGCGCGATGATGATCGACAACCGAGTCGCGGAGGACGTCCTTCAGAAGCTGCGGCCCGAGCATTTCTTCGAGCCGCTGCACGGCCGCATCTACGATGCGATCGCGACGCTGGTGGGCGACAACCGGCTGGCGACGCCGGTGACGCTCAAGCCGCTGTTCACGGCCGACGCGGCGATGAAGGAGCTGGGCGGCCCCGCCTATCTGGCGCAGCTGACCGGCAATCCGGCCAGCCTGATCGGCGCGCGTGCGTTCGCGGACCAGGTCTACGATCTTGCCATGCTGCGCGCGCTGGTGGGCGTGGGCCGTGCGCTTGTCGACAATGCGCTCGACACCAGCCAGGAAATCAATCCCGCCAAGCAGATCGAGCAGGCGGAACTCAAGCTCTACGAAGTGGCGGAGAAGGGCGGCGAGGATACCGGCGCCAAGAGCTTCACCCGCGCCGCGACGGTGGCGGTGCGCCATACCGAGCGGGCGATGAATTCGGGCGGCAGCGTTTCGGGCATCACTTCGGGCCTGACCGACTTCAACGCTATGACCGGCGGCCTCAACCGATCGGATCTGCTGATCCTCGCCGGGCGCCCGGGCATGGGCAAGACCTCGCTCGCCACCAACATGGCGTTCAACGCGGCCAAGCGCTATCTCGACGACATGGAGGCCGGCATCCCCGAGGAGAAGTCGATCGGTGCGCCGGTCGCCTTTTTCAGCCTCGAAATGTCGGCCGATCAGCTGGCGCTGCGTATCCTATCCGAACAGTCGGAAGTCAGTTCGGAGAAGCTGCGCACGGGCAATATCTCGGGCCCCGAGTTCATGAAGTTCGCGCGGGCGGCCGGCGATCTGGAGCGGCTGCCGCTCTATATCGACGACACGCCCGGCCTCACCATCGCCGCGCTGCGGACCCGGGCGCGGCGCCTGAAGCGCCAGCACAAGATCGGCTTCGTAGTGGTCGACTATCTCCAGCTGCTCACCGGCTCGGCCAAGGCATCGGGCGACGGGCGCGTGCAGGAAATCTCGGAGATCAGCCGCGGCCTGAAGACGCTGGCCAAGGAGCTGCACGTGCCGGTGCTCGCGCTCTCCCAGCTCAGCCGCGCGGTGGAGAGCCGCGAGGACAAGCGGCCCCAGCTTTCGGACCTGCGCGAATCGGGCTCGATCGAGCAGGACGCCGATATCGTGCTGTTCGTCTATCGCGACGAATATTATCACGACTTCAAGGCGCCCAAGGCGCCGGACGGCAATTCCACGCCCGACGAGATCGCCAAATACCAGGCCTGGCACGACCATCAGCTCCAGGTGGCGAACAAGGCGAGCGTGATCATCGCCAAGCAGCGTCACGGCGCCACCGGCACGGTCGACCTGCGCTTCGATCGCCAGTTCACCAAGTTCAGCGACCTGGCACCCGGCGGCTATTGACGCTTTCGTTCGCGCGACGAAACAAAATCGGGCAAGATGCGTCTTAGCAACGCGCAGCCGACGGGCGGCGTGGGGATAAGGGCAGCGATCCGGCCTGATGACGGACGAGCGAGAAGATCGCGAGCGGCTGCGGCTGCAAGCGCTGGAGGTATATGAGATCCTCGACACGCCGCGCGAGCCGGCGTTCGACGAGGTCGTGCGGCTCGCGGCCGACATTTGCGAGACGCCGATCGCGCTGGTGAGTTTCGTCGGCAGCGACCGCCTGTTCTTCAAGGCGGCGCACGGCGTGGACCTGCTCGGCATGGATCGCGACATGTCGTTCTGCGAAAGCGCGCTGCTCCAGGACGAGCTGATGCTCGTCCCCGACGCCTCGCAGGATCCGCGCTTCGCCGAAACGCCGCTGGTGGCCGGCGATTCGCACATCCGCTTCTATGCGGGGGCCCAGCTGCGCACTGCCGAGGGGCTGCCGATCGGAACCCTGTGCGTGCTCGATGCCAAACCCCGTGGCCTCACCGACCTCCAGCGCCGCACGCTCGAAGTGCTCGGGCACCAAGTGATGCATCAGCTCAACCTGCGGCGCGAGCTCAAGCTGCGCGACGAGACGGACCTGCGCTATCGCACTCTGTTCGACACCATGGGCGAGGGCTTCTGCATCATCGAGTTCCTCGACGGACCGCACGGGCCGATGAGCGACTATGTCCATGTCGAGGCCAACGCCGCCTATGCCTTGCACGCGGGCATACCCGATGTGGTGGGGCAGCGGCTGCGGGAAATGGTGTCGGACGAGGCGGACGATTGGGTCGCGCGCTATGGCGATGTGCTGCGCACCGGCAATCCGATCCGCTTCGAGCGCGAGCTGGAGGCGACCGGGCGCTATCTTTCGCTATCGGCCTTCCGGATCGAACCGCCCAGCCGCAGGCAGGTCGCGGTGCTGTTCCAGGACGTGACCGGGCGCCGCCGGGCGGAGAAGGACCTGCTCGCGCTCAACCGCACGCTGGAAGCGCGCGTGGCCGAGGCGCTGGCCGAACGCGCGGTGCTTGCCGACATCGTCAACGGCAGCGAAGCCTTTGTCCAGGTGGTCGACATGGAAGGGCGCTGGGTTGCGGTGAACAACGCGGCGATGGTCGAGTTCGAGCGGATCTTCGGGGTGCAGCCACAGATCGGTGCGCGACAGGTCGATCTGCTCGACGGCCATGTGCACCAGGACAAGGTGCGCGGCGTATGGGACCGCGCGCTGGCCGAGGACGGCTATTCGAACATCGTCGAATATGAAGCACCCGACGGTGCGCTCCATTTCTACGAGCAGCGCTTCAGCTCGCTGCGCGATGCCGAGGGGCGCAAGATCGGCGCCTTCTCCTTCGTCTACGACGTGAGCGAGCGGTTGCGGGAACAGGAGCGGCTCCGCCATGCCGAGGAGGCGCTGCGCCAGGCGCAGAAGATGGAGGCGGTGGGCCAGCTCACCGGCGGGATCGCGCACGACTTCAACAATCTGCTCGCCGGCATATCGGGGGCGTTCGAGATGATCGGGACGCGGCTGTCGCAGGGGCGCGGGCGCGAGGTGGAGAAATATCTGGCGGCGGGCCAGGGCGCGACCCGGCGCGCCGCGGCGCTGACGCATCGGCTGCTCGCATTTTCGCGGCGTCAGACGCTTTCGCCCAAGGCGGTGGTGATCAACCGGCTGCTCTCCGATCTGGTCGAGCTGGTGCGGCGCACCGTGGGGCCGGCGATCGAAGTGGAGACCGTCGCGGCGGGAGGGCTCTGGCCCACCCTGGTCGATGCCAACCAGCTCGAGAACGCGATCCTGAACCTCTGCATCAACGCGCGCGACGCGATGCCGGGCGGCGGAAAGATCACCATCGAGACGGGCAACAAATGGCTCGACCACCGCACCGCGCGCGAACGGGGGCTGGAGCCGGGCCAATATGTCGCGGTCTGCGTGAGCGACACCGGCACCGGCATCGCGAAGGAGATACTCGACCGGGTATTCGATCCCTTCTTCACCACCAAGCCGCTGGGCGAGGGGACCGGCCTGGGCCTGTCGATGGTCTATGGCTTCGCGCGGCAGAGCCATGGCCAGGTCCGAATCTATTCCGAGCTGGGCCAGGGGACGATGGTGTGCGTCTACCTGCCGCGCTATCCGGGCGACGAAGACGCGCCGGGGCCGGCGGCGGGCAGCGTCGCGGCGCCGGCCAGCCATGAAGGCGAGATCGTGCTCGTCGTCGACGACGAGCCGACGGTGCGGATGCTGATCGTGGATGCGCTCGGCGAGCTTGGTTATTCCTGCCTGGAAGCGGCGGACGGTCCGGCGGGCCTCAAGCTGCTGGAGGGTACCGAACGGATCGACCTGCTGATCACCGATGTCGGCTTGCCCGGCGGGCTCAACGGGCGGCAGGTGGCGGATGCGGCGCGGGCGGGGCGGCCCGACCTCAAGGTGCTGTTCATCACCGGCTATGCCGAAAATGCCGTGCTCAACCACGGCCATATCGAGCATGGCATGGAAGTGCTGACCAAGCCCTTCGCGGTCGACGACCTCACTGCCCGTGTCGAGCGGATCATGCGCGAGCGCTAATAGCCCAGTCGCTTCAGTTCCTGCTTTACCGCGGCGATAGTCTTGAAGCGATAATGTTTGTCGTCGCCGTCCCGCGCGCTGCATTCGCAGCCGACGCCGCCAAATTTCCCGCTAGCGGCTTCGAGATAGGTCAGCCTGGACTGCCCGGGCACGGGCGCGTCGAACAGCCGGACCTCGTAGAGGGCGCCGCTATAGTCGTAATGCTGTTGCGGCCATCTGAGGATCACGATCAGTTCGCGATCCGTGTCGCGATCGGCGTTGGCGAAGCCGATCGCGGCGACTTCCGCTTCGCCGCCTTCTTCCTCGCCCGTGGTGACGCTGATGCGGCGCCAATTGCCGTCCGGCTGCGGCACCAGCGCGAACAGCTCGCGATGCGTGACGTCATAGTCCTTCTGCCGCTCCGTGCGCTGATAGTCGGCGAAGATCGTGCGGCGGCCATTCCATGCCGTATCGACAATGTTCACTTCACCCTCGGACCGGCCGAGCACGCGGGCGGCGAAATGCGCAGCCGTCTCGCCCGGTTCGAGGCGCCAGCCGGACGCGGGAGCGGCAGCGGTGGCGAGCAGGGCGAGGAGCGGGAACAGCGAGCGAATCGACATCTGCCCGAGCCTATCAGAAGCTCGGCTGGTTGGGGTCGCCATCCTCGATCGGCGTGTGGATGCCGCATTCGGTCTTGTCCCAGCCGCGCCAGCGGCCCGAGCGCGGATCCTCGCCCGGCTTGACCACGCTGGTGCACGGCGCGCAGCCGATCGAGAGATAGCCCTGCGCCTCCAGCGGGTGGCGGGGCAGGTCGTGCCGTTCGAACCAGGCTTCGATATCCGCCTTGGTCCAGGTGGCCAGCGGGTTGAACTTCAGCCGGTCGCCGTCGAGCTCGAAGCGGGGCAGGGCATTGCGGGTCGATGCCTGGAACGCCTTGCGGCCGGTGATGCTGGTGTCGAAGCCCGCCAGCGCCTTTTCGAGCGGGATCACCTTGCGGATCTCGCAGCAGCCGTCCGGATCATAGGACCAGCGCAGGCCGGTGGCGTCGCGCTTCTCGATCGCTTCGGCATCGGGCGCGACGATCCGGAGATTGCTCAGGCCGAGATGGGCCGCGAGCTGATCGCGATACGCCAGCGTCTCGGGGAAATGCTTGCCGGTATCGAGGAAGATCACCGGGGTATTCGCGTCGGCCTGTGCCACCAGATGGAGCAGCGCTGCGCTCTCCGCGCCGAAGGAGGAGACGAGAGCGACATCGCCGAGCATGTGGTTGCCCAGCACCTCGCGCAGCATCTCCGGCGTGTCGGTGCCGCGGAACAGGTTGTTGAGGCGGATCGCGTCCGCCGCGGTCCAGCGCGGGGCGATGTCGAGGCGATCGACCTCCCGGTCCAGCTTGCGCGCCGCCTCAGCCATGCCGGCGTTTCCATACCGGGATCGCGGGATCCGCGGCGGCCTGGTAGTGATATTCGTATCGGGCGAGGCTGGCGGCGAGCACGGCTTCGTCGACCGGCGCCTCGGGCGCGAAGCTGTCGAAGCCACAGCGGCGCATCAGCGGGATCTGGTCGACCAGCACGTCACCCTGCGCGCGCAGCTCGCCCGCATAGCCCGCCTCGCGCAGGATGCGGCCGGTGGAATAGCCGCGGCCGTCGCGGAACTTGGGGAAGCTCACTTCGACCAGGGCGAGGCGATCGAGATGGGGCAGGAGCACGCGCGCATCCTCGCCCGCCTCGATGCGGACGGCGGTAGCGTTGGACTGGCCGAGGAAGCTGTCGAGCGTGACCGCGGGCTCCTCATGCGCCTCGTCGGTGCGGTAACGTAGCAGGTCACCCATAGATCGCCTCCTTGAACGGGGCCATGCCGAGTCGGCGATAGGTGTCGAGGAAGCGCTCGCCTTCGTCCCGCTCGCGCAGATAGACGTCGGTGGCCCTTTCGATCGCGTCGACGATGCCGTCCTCGCTGAAGCCGGGGCCGGTGATCGTGCCGAGCGAGACGTCCTCCGCGCCCGAACCGCCCAGCAGCAGCTGGTAGTTCTCCACGCCCTTACGGTCGACGCCGAGGATGCCGATATGGCCGGCGTGATGGTGGCCGCAGGCGTTGATGCAGCCGCTGATCTTGAGCTTCAGCTCGCCCAGTTCGCGCTGGCGGCCGATATCCGAGAAGCGGGTGGCAATCTTCTGCGCCAGCGGGATCGAGCGGGCATTGGCCAGCGAGCAATAGTCCAGGCCCGGGCAGGCGATGATGTCGCTGATCAGGTCGAGATTGGCCTCGGCCAGCCCGGCATCGCGCAGCTGCTCCCAAATATGGCGAAGGTCGCACACAGCGACGTGCGGAAGGACGATATTCTGTGCGTGCGTTACGCGTAACTCATTGAAACTAAATGATTCTGCCAGATCGGCCATCAGGTCGATCTGGTCGGCGCTGGCATCGCCCGGGATGCCGCCAATCGGCTTCAGGCTGATCGTCACCACCGCATGGCCGGGCTGTTTATGTGCCGAGACATTCTGGTCGAGCCAGACCGCGAAATCGGGGTCGCTGCGGTCGAGTTCGTCCGCGGCGTGCACATCATAGGCCGGCGGGGCGAAATGGGCGGCGATGCGGTCGAACTCGGCCCGGGGCGGATCGATGCCCAGCGCCTTCACGGCCCTGAACTCCTCTTCGACCTCGGCGGCGTATTTCTCCGCGCCCAGCTCATGGATCAGGATCTTGATCCGGGCCTTGTACATGTTGTCGCGCCGGCCATAGCGATTATAGACGCGCAGGCATGCCTCGAGATAGCTGACAAAGTCTTCGAATGGCACGAAATCCTTGATCAGCGGCGCGATCATCGGGGTGCGCCCCATGCCGCCGCCGACATAGACCTCGGCGCCCAGCCGGCCGTCGCGCTCGACGATCCGCAGGCCGATATCGTGCAGGCGCATCGCCGCGCGGTCTTCCTCGGCCGCGATCACCGCGATCTTGAACTTGCGCGGCAAATAGCTGAACTCGGGGTGGAAACTGCTCCACTGACGCAGCAGCTCGGCCCAGGGGCGCGGATCGGTCAGTTCGTCCGCGGCGGCGCCGGCGAACTGGTCCGACGAAATGTTGCGGATGCAGTTGCCGCTCGTCTGGATGGCATGCATCTCGACCGTGGCGAGATCGGCGAGGATATCCGGCGCGTCCTCGAGCTTGATCCAGTTGTACTGCAGGTTCTGGCGCGTGGTGAAATGGCCATAGCCGCGATCATATTTGCGGGCGATGTGCGCCAGCATGTGCATCTGGCGGCTGTCGAGCGTGCCATAGGGCACCGCGACGCGCAGCATATAGGCGTGGAGCTGGAGGTAGAGGCCGTTCATCAGCCGCAGCGGCTTGAACTGATCCTCGGTGATCTGGCCGGCGAGACGGCGCTGCACCTGGTCGCGGAACTCCTCGACGCGGGCGGCTACGATCGCATGGTCATATTCGTCATATTTGTACATCAGCGGATCGCTTCGATTTCGTTCGCGTGGGGACGCGCGGACGCGAGGGTAGAGAGCAATTGGTTCGCGCAGGGGCGCAGAGAGCGCCGAGGTGTCTCGCTCGGCTGCGCCAGCAGCCTTTCAATCTCTGACGAAGGCGAAAAGCGCGCTAACGCGCCTGCCTTTCTCTCTGCGCTCTCTGCGCCTCTGCGCGATAACAATCCCCGCGCCTCCGCGCCTTCGCGTGCGAACATCATATCACCCAGCTCCCCGCATTCGGATCCGCCGGCTTCAGCGTCAGGTCCGGGCGGACGGTGGGGCCGAGCGCGCGGATGCGGTCCTTGATGTGCGCGGGGCGCGGACCCTCGGGCGTGGCGGTGGCGTCGATCACATAGGGGCCGTTGACGCGGCGGGCGCCTTCCTCGGCATGCGCGATCGCCTCGCCCTGGTCGCCGACATCGACGGCATCCTCGACATGGCGGGACCAGCCGGTGCCGGTCCACCAAGTGACGTCCCCGGTGGGGAGATCGTTTCCGGTGAGCAGCTTCATGCCCCAAGCCCTTCCAGATTCTCCGCCGCCTTCGCCCATCTGGCGAGCTTGTCCTCGGCGTCGGCCAGCATGACGACTTCGCCGACGATGATGATCGCGGGACTCTGCACCTTCTCGCGAGCGACCATCGGGCCGAGATCGGCGAGCAGCGTGCGCAGGGCGCGGCTGCCCTCCAGCGTGCCGCGCTCGAGCACGGCAACAGGCATGTCGGGCGAGACGCCGTCGTTCATCAGCTTCTCGGAGATGTCCGGGCAGGTGGCGACGCCCATATAGATCACCAGCGTGCGGCCCTTGCCCGCCAGGCCGGACCAGTCCTGCTCGCTGAGGCCCTTGCACTGGCCGGCGACGAAGCTGACCGCGCTCGACCAGTCGCGATGGGTAAGGGGCAGGTTGACCTCGGCGGCCGCACCGAGGGCCGCGGAGATGCCGGGGATGACTTCGACGGGCAGACCGGCGGCGCGCACCGCTTCGACTTCCTCGCCGCCGCGGCCGAAGATGAACGGATCGCCGCCCTTCAGGCGGACGACGATCGCGCCGGTCTTCACATGGGCGACGATCAGCGCGTTGATCGCGTCCTGGGGCAGGGTGTGCTTCGAGCGCGACTTGGCCACCGAGATGCGGTGTGCCTGGGGCGCGAGGTCGAGCACGCGGGGATCGACCAGTCCGTCATGGACGAGCACATCGGCCTGGCGCAGCGCCTCGACGGCGCGCACGGTGAGCAGGCCCGGATCGCCGGGGCCCGCGCCGACAAGGATCACGCGCCCGCGCGCGGTGGGATCGAGGAGCGTTGCCATTTGCGGCAGATGCGCCTGGCGGGCGCCCGCGACAACCGAGGCTTGGTTGGGGCCGGGCTAGCGAAACTATCCCGGCCCCTGGGGGTCAGCCGACATTGGGTCCCGTCGGGAGATACTGCGCGACGATGTGCGGTACCGTTACCGGCATGCCGAAGTTGAACTTGTTGTAGGTCGCCATATCCGGAACCCACATCTTCCGGGACAGGGTCACGAGGTAGATCGTGCCCCCGTCGTTGATGAGAACGGACCCACTGGTGATCGGTTCGCCGGACGGCGCATTGTCCACCAGATAGTCGTTGACCGAGATCCCGTCCCAGTTGCGGAAGAGCTGGGCGTAAGTCGTGGCGTCCGGAATCCAGCGAAGGATGCCGTTCAGCATCAGGTAGACATTCGGCCCACTGGATCCCCTGACGCGTTGGCCATCATATTTCCTCCAATCGACGACATCCGAAAACTCTTTCGCGATGTCTTTGACGTCGGCTGATTTCTCAAGAACAAGTTCCATAGGAAATCTCCATAAATTTCACGAACAACGCGGAATGTTCATAGTAATGCCGTTCGTTGTCGGCATGCGACTGTGAATCATACTAAGCAGTATTTTCGGTATTGGAGATTTTTCGTATCCGAAATGGCTTTTGATGCGCCGGATAACGCCGGATCTAGTTGCCGTGCATTGCGGCGAGCGCTTGCGCATGCGCCCGGATCACCGCCCGTGTCGTCGCGTCGCCGTCGAACACGCCGTACCAGCCCTGCGGCTCGTGCGGCGGATCGCCCAGCCAGGCGGTATCGCCGGGCCGGAAGCGGTGGTCTCCATGTGCCGGGCGGCCCTCGCCATTCCAGGCCCAGAAATTGGAACCGGCGAGGATGCCCGGATTGGCCTCCACCTCGGCGTAGATCAGTTTGTAGTACAGGTCCCTGAAGCTGGTCGCCGACTCGGGATCATAGCCGCCGCCGTCGCGCGGATAGCCGAATTCCTCGACCACCAGCGGCTTGCCCAGTTCCCTGGCCAGCGCGATGTGGCGGGCGATATACTCGCGCACCCTGGCGAAGCTCGCCTCGTTGGTGCCGGCAATGTTCCTGGCATCGACCCAGCCCCAGTTGAGCGGCCAGATATGCGCCGTCAGATAGTCGATCTCGGGGAAGCCATGGGCCGCTCTGTAGACATCGGCGCGCTCGATCGAGCCCATCAGGCCCTCGCTGCCCGTCGAGACGAGATGCCGCGGCGAAAGCGACTTGATCAGCCTGGCGGTGCCCTGGATCCAGCCATGATAGGCCGAAAGCAGCGGTTCTGCTGCCTTGGCGCTGCCGCCGGGGCGCGGCTCGTTAGCGAGTTGCCAGGCCATGATCGTCGGATCGCCGGCGTGACGCTCCACCATGGCGCGGACATAGTCGTGATACAGGCCCACCGCCTCGGCGCTGGCATAGAATTGCGCGGCCATGTCCGGGAATGCCGGCCAGGGATGCGCGGGATCGTTCGCGTCGAGATACTTCCCGCCATTCGTCCAGCTGAGATAGGTCATCATCCCGCCCGACCATTCCCAGAAATTGGTGAGGTAGAGCACTGCCTTCATATCGCGCCGGCCGAGTTCGGAAAGCGCGAAGGCCAGGCCGTCGACCAGTGCCGGGTTCCAGGCGCTCCCCCGGGTGCGGAAGGCTGGCTTCACCGAATTCTTGAGCGGCGAATCCTCGGCGGAAGCGGCGATGCGCAGGTTGCGAACGCCCATCGCGACCAGGGCATCGAGTTCGCGGCGCAGGCGATCGCGATTGCCCCAGGGAGCATCGGCGCCCAGCCAGGCGGCGTACCACATGTTCGCGCCGACGAAGCGATGGGGCTTGCCGCCGAGGAACAGGCCCATGCCCTGGCGCGTGACGAAGTCGCCGGGCGCGGCGGCGACGGGGAGGTGCAGCGCGGTGCCGGCCAGCGCGGCGGCGCCCGTTCCGAGCAGGGACCTGCGGGTGAACATGGTCTTCCTCCCCTGTTAGCGGTCACATCATAGCCGCAACGGCGCGGGGAGGAAGTGGGTGGACGGGGCGCGACCCTCGCAGGTGAGAGAGGGGGAAGGGCCGCGCCGCCGTCTGCCCGCGTGTAATGCGCCTGCACGCGGGCGGGAACGGATCAGTCGAACAGGTCCTCGAGGAACGACTTGCGGCGCTTCTGCGGATAGTGGCCGCCGCCATGGCCATAGCCATGGCCGCGCTCGTCATGGCGGGGCCGTTCCTCGCGATATTGGGGTGGCGGAGCCGCGGCCGGGGCGGCGCTGCGCTCGATGATCTTGTCGAGCTCGCCGCGATCCAGCCACACGCCGCGGCAGCTGGGGCAATGGTCGATCTCGATCCCCGAGCGCTCGACCGGCACCAGCACGGTGCCGTCGACGGGGCAGGTGAAGCTGGCCATGGTTACTCCTCTCGCTGGCCCATCAGGCCGAGCAGCAGCTGGAACATGTTGATCAGGTTCAGATAGAGCGACAGCGCGCCCATGATCGCGAGCTTGTCGGCAGCCTCGCTGCGGCCGTAATGGGCATATTCGCTCTTCAGGCGCTGCGTGTCCCAGGCGGTGAGGCCGGCGAACACGACGATGCCCACGACCGAGAGCAGCATCTGCAGCATCGACGAGCCGAGGAAGATGTTGACGATGCTCGCCAGCACCACCGCGATCAGGCCGACGAACAGGAAGGTGCCCATGCCGGTCAGGTCGCGCTTGGTCGAATAGCCGAACAGGCTGAGCGCCAGGAACATCGCGGCGGCGGCGAAGAAGGCCATGGCGATGCTTTGGCCGGTGAAGACCAGGAAGATGCTCGCCATCGACACGCCCATCACGCCGGCAAAGGCGAAGAAGGCGGTGCGCGCGCCAGCGACGCTCATCCGCTCGATGCGGAACTGGAAGAAGAAGATGAAGGCGAGCGGCGCGAACATGGCGACCCATTTCAGCGGGGTGCCGAAGATCAGCGCGACCAGCGCCGGCGTGTTCGCCACGGCGAGCGCGACGAGGCCGGTGATCGCCAGACCGATCCCCATGTTGCGGTAGATGCCCAGCATGTGCTGGCGCAGCCCCTCGTCGAAGCGCGCGGCGGCGGCGCCGGTGCGGGGGATCTGGTAGAGAGGGTTCACGTGTGAAAACTCCAATCGAAGCAAGGCATTCGATCGAGCGCCACTCGGTCCGGTCTCGGTGGGGAAGGGGGACTGGCCGTCCGAAACCTGCACCGAGCGCGCTCGATGCGGTCCGACATCACGAGGGCTTGTAGAAGCCCTCGCCAGAGGGGCCCGGTCCGCAAGGAACAATCTAGGCGGCGGTCATGTCCGCTTCAATGACGCTGCTGTAACAAAGTGTTGCTCAGGCGTCGCGCAGGCCCACGCCCATCGAGGCGCGGGCGGAGTCGCTTTCCGACGAGACCACCGGATAGGCGCAATAATCGGCTGCGTAATAGGCGCTGGGCCGGTGGTTGCCCGACCAGCCGACGCCGCCGAAGGGCGCGGCGGAGGAAGCGCCGTTGGTCGGCCGGTTCCAGTTGACGATCCCGGCGCGGATATTCGCCCAGAACTGGTCGTAGAGCTTGGGATTCTGCGCGACCAGGCTGGCTGAGAGGCCGTAGCGCGTGTCGTTCGCCTCGGCGATCGCCTCCTCGAAGCTGTTCACCCGGAAGACCTGGAGGATCGGGCCGAACAGCTCGACGTCCACCTTCTCGTTGGCGCCGGTCATGTCGATCACGCCGGGCGTGAGGAACGGGCGGCCTTCGATCGGACGTTCCATGTGGCGGATCGGGCGGCCGCCCATGGTGAGCAGCGCCAGGAAGCTCTCGGTGAGCATGTCGGCCGCGTCATTGTCGATCACCGGGCCCATGAAGGGCGCGGGGTCGGCGTGCGGCTCGCCGATGATCAGCCGGCCGATCAGCTTGTTCAGCTCGGCCATCAGCGGCTCGTGGAGCTTCTCGTCGACGATCAGGCGGCGGGCGGCGGTGCAGCGCTGGCCGGCGGTGGTGAAGGCCGACTGCACGACGAGGACGGCGGCCGAATAGAGATCGGGCGTATCCCACACCACGATCGGATTGTTGCCGCCCATCTCGAGCGCGAGGATCTTCTCGGGCTTGGTGGCGAACTGGCGGTTTAGGGCGATACCGGTATTGGCCGAGCCGGTGAACAGCAGCCCGTCAATGTCCGGATGCGCGGCCAGCGCCTTGCCTTCGTCCGGGCCGCCGACCAGCAGGCGGATGCAGCCTTCCGGAATGCCGGCGGCGCGGTAGCAATCGACCAGGAAGGCGCCCGAGGCGGGGGTCTTCTCCGAAGGTTTGAACACCACGGCATTGCCGGCGAGCAGCGCGGGGACGATATGGCCGTTCGGCAGGTGGACGGGGAAATTATACGGACCCAGCACCGCCAGCACGCCGTGCGGCTTGTGGCGCAACGCCAGGCGCGTGTTCATCGGCGCGTCGATGCGGCGTTGGCCGGTGCGCTCGGAAAAGGCGGTGATCGAGATGTCGACCTTGGAGATCACCGTCTCGATTTCGCTGCGCGCCTCCCAGAGCGGCTTGCCGGTTTCGCGGGCGAGCAGATCGGTGAAGGCGTCCGCCTTCTGCCGCACGACATTGGCGAAGCGGCGCAGCGCCTCGATGCGATAGGCGAGCGGATGCGCGGCCCAGGCGGCCCAGCTCTGGCGCGCGGACGCGACTTCCCTGTCGGCGTCTCCGCGGGCCTGGCGCCAGAGAACGGCGCCGGTGGCGGGTTCGGTCGAGATGATTTCCGTGCCGGGCATTCGATGTCGGGGATGCACTTTCAGGAAGGATCAGGCGCTCTTGCACGAATTTTGGCGGCTAGGCCAGTGCCTGAGCCATGCGCCGGATGGTGGCGACCTTCGCGTGGAGCGGTCCCCAATCGTCCGTTTCGGCGATCGCCGCCCAGATCGTTTCCACCTCGTCGATCAGCATCGAACAGGGAGCGCCCGACCAATAGCCATGGTCGCGCGCCTTGCGGGGGCGGTAATGCTCGAGCTGGCCGCGCAGATCGTCGAACGCTTCGCCAAAATGGGTAGGAAGCGCGCCGCCGAATGCCTCGAAGAAGAACGCGTCCAGCGGAGTCAGCGTCTCGGCGAGCGCCTTTTCGAGCGTGGCCGTCAGCACGCGATCCGCCTCGGTGCCGCGCGGCACGACGCCGAGGCGCCAGAGCAGCGCGTCGGTCACTTCGCGCCGATAGGCCTCGGGGAAAAGGTCCATCGCCTCGATCAGCGATTCCTCCTCGGCGATCGGGCGGAGCGAGATGGCGAGCTGCATCGCATCCCAGTAGATCGCTTCGGGCTGGCGGCCGAAGGCGTAGAGCCCGGCATGGTCGAAATAGGCGGCGGTGAAGCCCGGGTCCCAGAACGGTGCGAAGCGCCATGGGCCATAATCGAAGCTTTCGCCGGTGACGTTGATGTTGTCGCTGTTGAGCACGCCGTGGACGAAGCCGGCGGCCATGTAGCGCGCCGCCATCCGGGCGGTCCGCCGGACGACATGGGCAAGCAGGCGGGCAGGGCCGTCCTCGCCAACTTCCTCGCCATGATAGTGGCGCAGCACATAGGCGGTGAGCCGGCGGAGCGCGTCCCGGTCGTCGAGATGGGCGAGGCGCTGGAAGGTGCCGATGCGGATATGGCCGTGGCTGAGGC
The DNA here is from genome assembly GCF_002127225.1 of Sphingomonas sp. IBVSS2. Taxonomy (GTDB): domain Bacteria; phylum Pseudomonadota; class Alphaproteobacteria; order Sphingomonadales; family Sphingomonadaceae; genus Sphingomonas. The sequence goes on along the minus strand of NZ_NFUR01000003.1, from coordinate 628,936 downwards.
GGACGAGCACCGACGAGCGGGTGGGTGACGGCTCGTCGCCGCGGTGGAGCGCCTCGCCGGTCTCGATGAGGGAGAAGCTGCGCGAAGTCTCGACGCCCAGCGCCTCCAGCATCTCGGTGGCGAGAATTTCCCGCACGCCGCCCTTCAGCGTAAGGCGCCCGTCGCCGAAGCGGCTATGGGGCGTCTGCCCCGATCCCTTGGTGCCCAGATCCATCAGCCGGCCGTGCCGGTCGCGCATTTGCGCGAACAGGAAGCCGCGGCCGTCGCCGATCTCGGGATTGTACACGCGGAACTGGTGGCCGTGATAGCGCAGCGCCAGCGGCGCGGCGAGCGAGCCCTGCAGCGGCTCGAACCGTCCGAAATGCGCGATCCATTCCGCATCCGACAGGCCGTCCAGCCCCACTTCGGCGGCGGCCCGATCGTTGCGGAAGCGCAGGATCGCCTTCGGGAACGGCGCCGCCGCGACCGGATCGTAGAAGCCGTCGCCAAGTTCGAGGATCGCCTGTTGCGGAGTGAAGTCCATGCGGCGATATGGGGAAGGATGGGCGATCGGCGCAACTATTCCGACGGTTTCTGGTGGTCGCGGGACGGCATCCGTCTCCACTATCGCGAATATGCAGGGCCGGCGGACCGCCCGCCCGTGCTCTGCTTCCCCGGGCTGACGCGCAACGCGCGCGACTATGAGGGGCTGGCCGAGCGGCTGGCGGGCCAGTGGCGCGTGCTCTGCATCGAGTTTCGCGGGCGCGGCGAGAGCGGCTATGCCAAGGATCCGATGAGCTATGTGCCGCTCACCTATTTCCAGGATGTCGAGGCGCTGCTCGAGGAGCGGGAGATCGGGAAGTTCGTCGCGGTCGGCACGTCGCTGGGCGGGCTGGTGACGATGCTGCTCGCCGCGACCGAGCGCGACAAGCTGGCCGGCGTGGTGCTCAACGACGTGGGGCCGGAGATCAACCCCGCCGGCCTGGCGCGCATCCGCACCTATGTCGGCAAGGCGGTATGGTATCCCACGTGGATGCATGCGGCACGGGCGCTGGCGAGCGGCAATGCCGATGTCTATCCGGGCTATGAGATCGAGGACTGGCTGCGCATGGCCAAGCGGCTCTACCGGGTGAACAGTTCGGGCCGCATCGTGCTCGACTACGACATGAAGATCGCCGAGCCGTTCCGCGTGCCCGGCAACGAGGCCGGGCCGGACATGTGGCCGACGATCGACGCCATTGCCGGGCGGCCGCTGCTGATCGTGCGCGGCGAACGCTCGGATATCCTGAGCGAGGAGACTGCGGCCGAGATGGTGCGGCGCGTGCAGGGCGCCGAACTGGTGACGGTGCCCGGCGTCGGCCACGCGCCCACGCTGGAGGAGCCGGAAGCGGTGGCGGGGATCGAGCGGCTGCTGGCGCGGGTGGCGGGAGCACAGTAGCCCGCCGTCATGCTGAACTCGTTTCAGCATCCAAGGTGCAGCGGACGATGGCGTTCGAGCTTCGAGTCCGTCCCTCGCGAAGCGTTGGACCCTGAAACGAGTTCAGGGTGACGAAAGCAAGGAACTCTTGTGGCACGAGATCCCCGCTTTCGCCGGGATGACGGATTGGCTATCGAGCCAATCCAACGATGCCGATCCACATCCTCCACCTCCACTCGACCTTCAACCTCGGCGGCAAGGAAGCGCGCGCCGTGCGGCTGATGAATGCCTTCGGCGACAAGGCGCGGCACACCATCGTCTCGGCCATGCCCGACCAGCTCGAGGCGCGGGCGATGATCGCCAAGGGGATCAAGTACGAGATCGCGCAGGATCCGCCGCCGCTCTCGGGCCGGCCTTCCGTGAAGCGCTATGAGGCCATCGCGCGCTACATGCGCCGCTTCGACCTGGTGCTCACCTATAATTGGGGTGCGATCGACGGGGTGATGGCGGCGCGCGTGTTCGGCAAGGGCCTGCCGCCGGTGATTCATCACGAGGACGGCTTCAACCAGGACGAGGCCGAGAAGCTCAACCCGGTGCGCAACATGTATCGCCGCATCGCGCTGCCCGCGGCCAATGCGCTGGTCGTACCCTCCGAAGTGCTCGAGCGGATCGCGCTCAAGCACTGGCGCCAGCCGGTGGACCGCCTGTTCCGCATCGCCAACGGCATCCCGACCAAGCTCTATGCCGGCAAACCCGATATCGACCTGATCCCCCAGCTCAGGAACAAGAAGCCCGGGACATTGGTGGTGGGCTGTGTCGCAGGCCTCAGGCCGGTGAAGGACCTGCCGATGCTGGTCCGCGCGGTGGCCGGGCTCAACACCCGCTTCAAGCTGGTGATCGTAGGCGAGGGGCCGGAGCGGCAGAACATCCTCGATGCCGCCGAGGCAATGGCGATCGAGGACGAAGTGATCCTGCCCGGGTTCCTGCGCGAGCCGCACCGCTACATGGGATTGTTCGACGTGTTTGCGCTCTCCTCGAAGAGCGAGCAGGCGCCGATCTCGGTGCTCGAGGCGATGGCGGCCGGCCTGCCGGTGGTGGCGCCCCCGGTGGGCGACATTCCCAGGATGGTCGGCGAGCGCAACCAGCATTTCCTGCCGCCCGAGCGCACCGAAGTGGTGCTGCGCGACCGGATCGACATGTTCGCCCGGCATCCCGAGGAACGCGCCATGGTGGGGGAGGAGAACCGCGCGCGCGTCCGTGCGTTGTTCGACGAGGGTGAAATGATTGCCGCCTACGCACGGCTCTATGGCGCCGCGATGGGACGGCCTGACGCACTGCAATAACGATTGTTGCTCGCTTGTTGCGTCCGATCCGTCTAGCGTCGCGCGAATTTTTTGATCTGGAGGTTCTGTGTTCAAGGGTCTGTCGCCCATCCTGTACAACGGCCGCGAGGTCTGGCCGATCGTCGAGGGGGGCAAGGGTGTGGCTGCCACCAACCATGCCAGCGCAGGCGCCTGGGCCGCTGCGGGGGGCATCGGCACGGTCTCCGCGGTCAACGCCGACAGCTATGACGCCGAAGGCAAGATCATCCCCCAGATCTATCGCGCGCTCACGCGCCGCGAGCGGCACGAGGAACTGATCCAGTACGCGATCGAGGGCGCGGTCCAGCAGGTCAAGAAGGCCTTCGAGATCGGCGACGGCAAGGGCGCGATCAACATCAACGTGCTGTGGGAGATGGGCGGCGCGCAGCGGGTGCTGCACGGCGTGCTGGAGCGCACCCGCGGCATGGTCGCCGGCGTCACCTGCGGCGCGGGCATGCCCTACAAGCTCAGCGAGATCGCGGCGTCGTACAACGTCAACTATCTGCCGATCGTCAGCTCCGGCCGCGCCTTCCGTGCGCTGTGGAAGCGGGCCTATTCCAAGGCGAGCGAATGGCTGGCGGCGGTGGTCTATGAGGATCCCTGGCTGGCCGGCGGCCATAACGGGCTGTCCAACGCCGAGGATCCGCTGAAGCCGCAGGACCCCTATCCGCGGGTGAAGGAACTGCGCGACGTGATGCGCGAGGGCGGCATTTCGGACGAAGTGCCGATCGTGATGGCCGGCGGCGTCTGGTATCTGCGCGACTGGAACGACTGGATCGACAATCCCGAGCTCGGCCGCATCGCCTTCCAGTTCGGCACGCGCCCGCTGCTCACCCAGGAAAGCCCGATCCCCGATGGCTGGAAGGCCAAGCTGATGGAGATCGAGGAAGGCGAGGTGCTCCTCCACCGTTTCTCGCCGACCGGCTTCTATTCGTCGGCGGTGCGCAACCCGTTCCTGCGCAACCTCGAGGCGCGCTCCGAGCGCCAGATCCCCTATTCGACCGAAGAGGCGGGCGACCATACCTTCCAGCTCGACGTGGGCGTGAAGGGCAAGAATTTCTGGGTGACGCGCAACGACCTGCTGCGAGCCCGCCAATGGTTCGGCAACGGCTTCACCTCGGCGCTCAAGACGCCGGACAACACGCTGGTGTTCGTCAACGAGGAGGAGAAGGGCATCATCCGCAGGGACCAGGCGGACTGCATGGGCTGCCTGAGCCAGTGCGCCTTCTCGTCCTGGGCCGATACCGAGACCAACTCGACCGGCCGGCTGGCGGATCCGCGCAGCTTCTGCATCCAGAAGACGCTGCAGGACATCGCCCATGGCGGCCCGACCGACGAGAACCTGATGTTCGCGGGGCATGCCGCCTACAACTTCAAGCGCGACCCGTTCTATTCGAACGGCTTCGTGCCGACGGTGAAGCAGCTGGTGGACCGGATCCTGACGGGCGACTGAGGGGTTTCCGGCGCGGATCGGGCCGCATCTCGGAGGGCGTCGGGAAGCGTCGGTCAGATGTGCGCGAGCAGGATCGCGGCGCAGGTGCCGGCGAAGAGGATCGCGGTGCCGGCGAGCAGCCAGCCGCGCAGAGGATAGCGTGTTTCATGGGCAGGCAGGGCGGCGGCGACCGGATCGTCCTGCCTGTCGCCGGCCCGGGGCGCGCCATTCTGGCCCGCAGCCCAGCTTTCATTGGCGGCGCGCAGCAACGCGTTGAAGTTCAGCCGCTCGAGCAGCTGGATGCCGAGCGTCTTGCCCTTAACCCACACGACCCGGCCGACCAGCGCCAGCGAGGCCTTGCGGACCTCGACATAGGTTCCCGGCCTGGGCGGGAACGGCGCCAGCAGCATCATCCCGTGCGGCGAGATGTTGCGGATGGTGACGTCGCTCCATCCCCTTTTGCTGCGCATCTGGGCGGGAATGACGACTTCCCGCCGCGATTCTCTCGGTTGCATCTGGTGATCCCCCGGCGCGACTACCCCGATGGACGGCATCGCGCGGGTGGAGTTACGCAGCATCGCGCTTACCGCCGCCTTGCCGGCCATGGTTAACCGTGTGGAAGATGCTCCGGATCGGAGGTATCGTGCCAGAATACGCAAAGTATCGGCAAGACGAGCCTATAGCCAGCCGTCGAGAACCTGGTCGGGCGGCCGATGTCCGTCGGACCAGACCCGAATATTGGCGATCACTTTGACGCCCATGTCCTCCCGCCCTTCGAACGTGGCGGAGCCGAGATGGGGAAGCAGCACGACATTGCCCAGCTGGACGAGGCGCGGATCGACCGCGGGCTCGTCGACATAGACGTCGAGCCCGGCCCCGGCGATGCGTCCCTGGGCCAGCGCGGCGATCATCGCTTCATTGTCGACGATCTCGCCGCGGGCCGTGTTGATCAGCCAGCCCGTCGGGCCGAGCAGGTCGAGCCGGCGCGCGTCGATCAGGCCGCCGGTCGTGGCGGTATGGGGCGTGTGGATGGTGAGGATGTCCGCCGCCGCGAGCATGGAATCCAGTTCCGGGTGCCAGGTGGCGCCCAGCTGCGCCTCGAGCACCTGCGGCAGGCGATGGCGGTTGTGATAATGGATCTGCAGGCCGAAGGCACGCGCCCGCATCGCCACCGCCTGGCCGATCCGGCCCATGCCCAGGATGCCGAGCGTCTTGCCGCCGATCCGGTGGCCGCGCATCGAGGTGGGTGCCCAGCCGGTCCAGCCGCCGGCGCGGACCAGCTCGTCGCCTTCGACCAGGCGGCGCGGCACGGCGAGGATCAGCGCCATCGCCATGTCGGCGGTATCCTCGGTGAGCACGCCCGGGGTGTTGGTGACGGTGATGCCGCGCGCACGGGCCGCGGCAAGGTCGATATGCCCGATGCCGGCGCCGTAATTGGCGATCAGGCGAAGCCGGTCGGGCGCGGCGGCGAGCAGGGCGGCATCGATCCGATCGGTGACGGTGGGCACGAGCACGTCGCAATCCGCCATCGCCGCGCCGAGCGCCTGGGGCGACATCGGAGTGTCGCCGGCATTGGTGACGACATCGAACAGTTCGGCCATGCGCGCCTCGATGCCCTCGGGCAGCGCGCGGGTGACGATCACCCGGGGACGGGAAGGGCGCGGGCCATGTGCCATAAAGGGCGGCTTGGCCGGTGGCGCGGCGCCAGTCAACGGTTGATGGCGACGTGCTGCTCGGGGTAGACGGGCATGGACACAATTTCACGAGGGTCGCATGCGTTTTGGGAAATGGGCCGTGCTCGGCGTCGTCGCGCTGGGGTTGGCCGTTCCCGCATCGGCCCAGCGCAAGACGCCCTATTTCGTTTCGATCAAGGCCGAGAAGGCGCGCATGCGCACCGGCCCGGGGCGCAACTATCCGTCGAACTGGCTCTATCAGCGCCGCGGCCTGCCGCTGAAGGTGGTCGACATCTATGGCGAGTGGCGCAAGGTCGAGGATCCTGACGGCACCCAGGGCTGGATGCTCGCCAACCTGCTCGACGATGTGCGCACCGCGATGGTGATCGGCACGGTGAGCGAGATGCGCGACGCCCCCCGTTTCAATGCGCGGGTGAGCTGGCGCGTGGCGCCGGGCGTGGTCGGGCGGGTGAGCCGCTGCGCGAGCAACTGGTGCTGGTTCGACGTCGCCGGGCGCGGCGGCTATATCGAGCAGAGCCATATCTGGGGCACCGATCCGGGCGAGACCGTGAATTGATTCTTACCGGAATTGGGCGCGGGAGGTTGCGAAGGTCCTGGCGCCTAGGGAGATATCTTGCCCTATCTCCGGCCGGTTCGAGATTGCCCCGATGGAGCGATCGTCATCCCGGCGAACCAGGATGGCGCGCGGGCGTTTCGAGGCGGGAGAAGAACGCATGATCTTTCGATTTGCCCTGACCATGCTCGCCGCATTGCCGATCGCGTCCGGCGCATCGGCGCAGACCGCCGGAGCCTTCCTGCAGAACCCGGCCTTTCAGGATCCCGCGCCGGCCAAGTGCGAGACCAGCTTCGACATGCAGCATTGCGCGGCGCACGAGCTGCGCGTCGCCGATGCGCGGATGAGCGCGCGCTATGCGGCATTGCGGGCGCGATCCGGGCCGGCCGCCCGGCAACGGCTGCTGACCGAGCAGCGCAAATGGCTGGCCGAGCGCGATCGCGGCTGCATCGCCCGGGGCAATGCCTATCGCGGTGGGACGATGGCGCCGGTCGTGATGGCGCAGTGCTGGGTCGAGGTGACCAAGGCCCGGGCGACGGCGCTCGCGAAGCGCTAGGGCGGGAGCGCAAGCGACACCTACCGTCATCCGACGGCATCTTGCCGATGGAGTCGGGACCCTAAGCCAGCCTGTGCGGCGTCGGGTCGCCGCGTTCCTCGATGAGCTGGCGCCGCGCTTCGGTGCGGGCCTGGTCGAACCAGGCGAGAGCGGTTTCGGGGAGCGAGGCGAGGATCGCCTCGTCGGGCTCGACGGCGATGCGGCCGACCAGTTCTCCCGGCGCCACGCCCAGCAGGGGCGCGAGCAGGCGCATCGTGCGGGCGCGCAGGCGGAACTCGAAATCATCGAGGCGCGCCGATTCGACCTCCGCCTTCTTCAGCAGCGCGCCGCGCAAGTCGAAGACCATCTTTCCTTCCTTCATCCTCCCCGCCGCGGCGGGGAGGACAGTCGTGCGGTCAGTCCAGCAGCTCGACCGCCATCGCAGTCGCCTCGCCGCCGCCGATGCACAGCGAGGCCAGGCCGCGCCGCGCACCGCGTGCCTCGAGCGCCGAGAGCAGGGTGGCGAGCACGCGCGCGCCGCTGGCGCCGATCGGATGGCCGAGCGCACAGGCGCCGCCATTGACGTTGAGCGCCCCATGATCGAGCCCGAGTTCCTTCATCGCGATCATCGCGACCGCGGCGAAGGCTTCGTTCACTTCGAACAGGTCGACGTCGCCGATCTCCCAGCCGGCCTTGGCGAGCGCCTTCTTCATCGCGAAGACCGGCGCGGTGGTGAAGCGCGCCGGGGCATGGGCATGGGCGGCATGCGATACGATGCGGGCGACCGGGGTCAGGCCGAGCTTCTCCGCCACGCTCAGCCGCGTCATCACCAGCGCGGCCGCGCCGTCCGAGATCGACGAGGCGTTGGCGGCGGTGATCGTGCCGTCCTTGGCGAAGGCGGGCTTGAGCGTGGGGATCTTGGCGGGATCGCCCTTGGCGGGCTGTTCGTCGAGCGTGACGGAAACGGCGCCCTTGCGGGTCTTCACTTCGACCGGGACGATCTCGCGGTCGAAGGCGCCGCTCGCCTGGGCGGCCTTGGCACGCTCGAGCGAGGCGATGGCGAAATCGTCCTGGGCGGCGCGGGTGAACTGATATTCCTGCGCCACTTCCTCGGCGAAGCTGCCCATCAGCCTGCCGGGCTCATAGGCATCCTCGAGCCCGTCGAGATACATGTGATCGATCAGCCGGTCATGGCCGATGCGCGCGCCCGCGCGGTGGCGCAGCGAGAGATAGGGCGCGTTGGTCATGCTCTCCATGCCGCCCGCGACCAGCAGGTCGACCGAACCGGCGGCGAGCGCTTCGGCCGCCATGATCGCCGCCTGCATGCCCGAGCCGCACATCTTGTTCACCGTGGTCGCCTCGACATGGCTGGGCAGCCCCGCCTTGAGCGCCGCCTGGCGCGCCGGTGCCTGGCCCAGGCCTGCCGGAAGCACGCAGCCCATGTAGATCCGCTCGATCGCATCGCCCTTGAGGCCGGCGCGCTCCACCGCGGCGCCGACGGCGGCGGCGCCGAGATCGGTGGCGCTTGCCTCGCTCAGCACGCCCTGGAAGCTTCCCATCGGCGTGCGGGCATAGGAAGCGATGACGATGTCGTCGGCGGACATATTGGATCCTCTCGTTGGTTGGGGCGCATCTAGTATCGCGCGCGACGGTTTGCAAAAGCCGCGCGTCCCGGCATGACGGGATGGACCATGGACCTGATCGAGATTCCCGGATGCTGACGCATGACCATTGATCCGGTCTGGGGCTGGGCGGTGCTGCTCGGCGTGCTGGGGCTCGTCTTCGGCAGCTTCATCGCGACGCTGGCGATCCGCTGGCCCGAAGGGCGGACGATCAGCCGCGGCCGATCCGAATGCGACAGCTGCGGCAGGGGGCTGCACGCGGGCGAGCTGGTGCCGGTGATCAGCTATGTCCTCCAGCGCGGCCGGTGCCGGGGCTGCGGCGCGCCGATCCGGATGAGCCATGTCCTGACCGAGCTGCTGGGCGGCGCGATCGGCGTGGCGGCGGCGATCGCCTCGCCCGATCCGGCGGGGGCGGCGGGGGCGGCCTTCGGCTGGCTGCTGCTGACGCTGGCGGCGCTCGACGTGGCGGCGCTGTGGCTGCCCAACGCGCTGACCGGGCTGCTGGCGGCGGCGGGGCTGGCGACGGGGCTTGCCGGCCTCGACCCGCCGCTCGATGCGCGCCTGCTCGGCGGGGCGGCCGGCTTCGGCGTGCTCTGGCTGGTCGCCTGGGGCTATAAGCGGCTGCGCGGGCGGCAGGGGCTGGGCGGGGGCGACCCCAAATTGTTCGGCGGCATTGGGCTGTGGCTGGGCTGGCAGGCGCTGCCGCTGGTGCTGCTCGCCGCCTGCCTGATCGGGCTGGCGGGGGTGCTGGGGCTGATGCTGGGCGGGCGGCGCGTGACCGCGACCGATCGGTTGCCCTTCGGGGTAATGCTCGCGGCGGCGGCCTTCGCGGTTTGGCTCGGCTTGGCGATCGGGCCGCTACCGGTCTAGGCTCGGCTCCGGACAGGCAGGGGAATCGGCATGCGGAGCTTGATGCTGGGTGCGGGCGTGGTGCTGGGCGCGATGATCGGACACGGCGCGGCCGCGCAGGACCGCGAGCCCGACACGATCCAGGTGGTCGCGACCGGAACGGTGGAAACGGCGCCCGAGATTGCGACGATCACCTATCACGTGCGCGGAGAAGGCGTGAAGCCCGACGATGCAAGCCGGGCGCTGGTCGCCAGCAAGGCGGGGATCGAGAAGGCGCTGGCCGGCCTCGCGGGCGTGAAGCTCGATATCCGTACCGGCGACCTCGGCATCGCCGAGGTGCGCGGGAAGGAGTGCCGGAACGACGATCGCTATGATGCGCCGCGGCTCTCCGCCGGACCGTGCGCGATCCTGGGTTATGTCGCCGACATGGAAGTCACGGTGACTGCGATGCCGGCGGACAAGGCGGGCACGCTGACCGGGCTGGCGGCGCGGGAAGGCGCGAGCGGCGTGAAACTGGAAAGCTTCGGCATCCTGGATACGCGCACTGCCCAGAAGCGGGCGGTGGCGGCCGCCGTGGCGAATGGCACGGCGGCGGCCGAGGCGATTGCCGCGGCTTCCGGCGTCAGGCTCGGGCGCCTGCTTCGTGTTTCCGACAATGATGCGCGGGTGGTGTCGATGGACGGGATCGGCTTCGAGTACATGTCGGGCGGGCTCAGCCGCCTGCGGGAGCCGGTGACGATCGAAGTCTCGCCCAAGGCAGTGGTGACCAGCGCGCGGCTGGCGCTGAGCTTCGAGGTGCAGCGATGAGCATGCGCGACCTGCTCGACGCCCAGCGCACGGCCTTCATGGCCGAGCTGCCGGTATCGCTCGATGCGCGCCGCGACCGGCTGCAGCGCGCGGTCGCGATGATCGCCGACAATGCCGGGCAGCTGTGCGATGCCCTGAGCGAGGATTTCGGCCATCGCAGCCGGGACCAGTCGATGATCACCGACATCGCCGCCTCGGTAGGGCCGTTGCGGCACGCGCTGAAGCATATGGCGCGCTGGTCGCGGCCCGCGCGCAGGCCGGTGCTGTTCCCGCTGGGGCTGCTGGGCGCGCGCGGGCGCATCGAATATCAGCCCAAGGGCGTGGTGGGGATCATCGCGCCGTGGAATTTCCCGGTGCAGCTGGTGATGAGCCCGCTCGCCGGCGTCTTCGCGGCGGGCAATCGCGCGATGGTGAAGACCAGCGAATATACGCCCATGGTCTCGGCACTGATGGCGGAGCTGGCGGGGCGCTATTTCGATCCCGCCGAGCTGGCCTTCGTCGCCGGCGGGCCGGAGGCGGGCAGGGCGTTCGCCGAAATGCCGTTCGACCATCTGCTGTTCACCGGCGCGACCGGCATCGCGCGGCACATCCTGCATGCCGCCGCCGACAATCTCACGCCGGTGACGCTGGAGCTGGGCGGCAAGTCGCCGGTGGTGGTGGGGCGCTCGGCGGACATCGCGCAGGCGGCCGAGCGCGTGGCGCTGGGCAAGATGCTCAATGCGGGGCAGATCTGCCTTGCGCCCGACTACATGCTGGTGCCCGAGGAGAAGGAAGCCGCGGTGGTGGACGGCCTCGTCGCGGCAGCCTCGCGCATGTATCCCGCCCTGCTGTCGAACCCGGACTATACCGCGGTGATCAACGACCGGCACTATCAGCGCCTCACCGGCTGGATCGACGATGCCCGGGCCAAGGGAGCCGAGGTGATCATGGTGAACCCGGCGAACGAGGACTTCGCCGGCGCCAATGCCCGCAAGCTGCCGCTGCACATCATCCGCAACCCCACCGACGACATGCTGGTGATGCAGGAAGAGATTTTCGGGCCGGTGCTGCCCGTGCGCAGCTATGCGCGCATCGAGGACGCGATCGGCGAAGTGAACCGCCGCGACCGGCCGCTCGCGCTCTATTATTTCGGAAGCGACCGGACCGAGCGACGCCAAATGCTCGACCGGACGATCTCCGGCGGGGTGACGGTGAACGACGTGATCTTCCATGTCAGCCAGGAAGAGCTGCCGTTCGGCGGCATCGGCCCGTCGGGCATGGGCGCCTATCATGGCGAGATCGGCTTCCGGACGTTCAGCCATGCCAAGGCAGTGTACAGCCAGCCGCGAATCGACGTGGCCAAGCTGGCGGGCATGAAGCCACCCTATGGCAAGGCGACACAGGCAACGATCAGGCGGCAGATGAAGTGAGTGTGCTCGATGCCCGCCGCCAGCGTGCGGATCGGCCGGGCAAAAAAAAAGGCCGCCCCGAAGGACGGCCGTGAAAGTCTTAGGAGAGGATGCCTGAAAGGCCCGATCTTTGTGCATCGCAGCGGGAAATATCGCAAGTGCGAAGTGATAACGATATCATTGCAGAAATTGCAACTGTCCAACGTTGTCAGTTGCGTGTGCCGGAATTGCTGCGCAGGGTGACGGAATGACGGCCCTGAAGCTCGACGATTTCCTGCCCTATCGCCTGTCGATCGCCTCGAACGCGGTGTCGGATGCGGTGGCGAGCGCCTATCGCGCGCTGTTCGGCCTGAAGATTCCGGAATGGCGCCTGGTCACCATTCTCGCCGAGGGCGGGGCGATGAGCCAGCAGGCGCTGTGCGGCCGCACGCGCATGGACAAGGTGACGGTCAGCCGCGCCGCGATCGCGCTGTCCGAGCGGGGGCTGATCAGCCGCGCGAGCAATCCGGGCGACCAGCGCTCGCACCTGCTGACGCTCAGCAAGGCGGGCTGGGAATTGTACGAGGAAGTCGCGCCCAAGGCGATCGAGCTGGAGCGCCGGGTCTTCGCCGATTTCACCCGCGAGGAGCGCATGCAGCTCAGGCAGATGCTGGACCGGATCGAAGCCGCGGTGGAAGCGCTCGAGGACAGGCCTTGATCCCGGGCCCGGCTATCGCCTAAGCGGGGCATGCCCTCCCCAGGCGACCGCAGAACCGTGCCGCAGGAGGATTTTTCATGACCGTCATTCGTTCCGGCCTGTCCGTCGCCGAGCCGCTCGCGCGCTTCGTCGAGGAGCGCGTGCTGCCGGGACTCGACATCGAGGCGGCCGGCTGGTGGGCGGGCGTGGCGGAGATCTTCGCGCGGTTCGCGCCCGAGAATCGCGCGCTGCTGGCGAAGCGGGACGCGCTGCAGGCGGCGATCGACGCGGCGCCGGCGCGCGCGGGGGACGCGGCGTTCCTGCGCGAGATCGGCTATCTGGTCGACCCGCCCGCGCCGTTCGAGATCGGCACGCGCAACGTCGACGCCGAGATCGCTCATATGGCCGGGCCGCAGCTGGTGGTGCCCGCGCTCAACGCGCGTTTCGTGCTCAACGCCGCCAATGCGCGCTGGGGCAGCCTGTACGACGCGCTCTACGGCACCGATGCGCTGCCGGGAGCGGCCAGGCCGGGCGGCTATGATCCGGAACGCGGGGCGCAGGTGATCGCCCGTGCCAAGGCGTTCCTCGATGCGGCGGTGCCGCTGGCGAGCGGGAGCTGGGCCACGCTGGCGGAGGCGCCGGTGCTCGCCGATCCGGCACAACAGGTCGGGCCCTGGCTGTTCCGGCACCACGGGCTGCACATCGAAGTGATCGTGGATCACGCGCATCCGATCGGGCGCGACGATCCGGCGGGGATCGCCGACGTGCTGCTCGAGGCGGCGCTGACCACCATCGTCGACCTGGAGGATTCGATCGCGGCGGTCGATGCCGAGGACAAGGTGGCAGCCTATGCCAATTGGCTGGGGCTGATGCGCGGCGACCTGGAGGAGCGTTTCGACAAGGGGGGGCAGGCGCTTACCCGGCGGCTCGCCCCGGATCGCGGCGCGCTGCCGGGCCGCGCGCTGCTGTTCGTCCGCAATGTCGGGCATCTGATGACCACGCCGGCGGTGCGCCTGCCGGACGGCGGCGAGGCGCCCGAAGGCGTGCTCGATGCGATCCTGACCAGCACCATCGCGCTCTACGACCTGCGTGGCCTCGGCCAGTATCGCAACAGCCGGACCGGCTCGATCTACATCGTGAAGCCCAAGATGCACGGGCCCGAGGAATGCGGCTTCACCGACCGGCTGTTCGACGCGGTCGAGGATTTGCTCGTGCTGCCCCGCCACACGATCAAGGTGGGCGTGATGGACGAGGAGCGGCGGACCTCGGCCAATCTCGCCGCCTGCATCCATGCCGTGCGCGACCGGATCGTGTTCATCAACACCGGCTTTCTCGATCGCACCGGCGACGAGATCCATACCGGCATGCGTGCCGGGCCGATGGTGCCCAAGGGCGAGATGAAGAGCGCCGAATGGATCAGGGCCTATGAGGACCGCAACGTCCGCATCGGCCTGGCCTGCGGTCTTTCGGGCAAGGCGCAGATCGGCAAGGGCATGTGGGCAGCGCCCGACCGGATGGCGGATATGCTCGCGCAGAAGATCGCGCATCCGATGAGCGGCGCGAACACCGCCTGGGTGCCGAGCCCGACCGCCGCGACGCTGCACGCGCTCCACTATCACCAGGTCGACGTGTTCGCCCGCCAGCGCGAGATCGTCGGCGAGGCGATCCCCGGCCTGGCGCCGCTGCTAACGGTGCCGCTGGCACCGGGGCGCAACTGGTCGAGCGAGGAAGTCGCGCGCGAGCTCGACAACAATGCCCAGGGCATCCTCGGCTATGTCGTGCGCTGGATCGACCAGGGCGTCGGCTGCTCCAAGGTGCCGGACATTCATGACATCGGCCTGATGGAGGATCGCGCCACCTTGCGCATCTCCTCGCAGCACATGGCCAACTGGCTGCTCCACGGCGTGGCGCGCGCCGACGACATCGACGCGGCGCTCCGGCGGATGGCGGCGAAGGTCGATGCGCAGAATGCCGGCGACCCGCTTTACCGGCCGATGGCGGGCAACGAAGCGACGAGCCTTGCCTTCCAGGCGGCGCGGGCGCTGATCTTCGAGGGGCTGGCGCAGCCAAATGGCTATACCGAACCACTTCTCCACAGGTTTCGTGCCGAAGCGAAGACGATAGCGCGCTGAAATCCCTGGGCTTTCGTAAAAGTGCGGACCCAAAGCGCATTTGGGTCGTTACGCTGGCGAGAGGGCCGGTCTAGGAATGCGGCTCGAAAGGGAGCCAGTTGCGTAGAGGGGTGAAGCGGATTTGGCTGGCGGCGCTCGCCGGCACGGCATGCGTGCCGGGGTTGGCGCATGCGCAGATCTCGGACCCCAAGCCGGGGCAGGGTGCACCGCCCTCCGGTCCCGCGCCTGCGCCCTCCGCGGCGCCGGCGCCTGTGTCTGCACAGGACGGTACGGTGCACGTGGCGCCGGTCGACGAGAGCCCGATCGTTCCCGATGCCCAGTTCGAAGCGGCGATGCCGAAGATCGAGGGCGACATCAACGCCCCGCTGGAGGCGATGCCGTCGCCCACCGGCTCGCCCACGCCCAGGCCGGCCCCGGCCACCCAGGGACAGGCCGCGCAGCAGGTGCGGGAACAGGCCGAGGAGAGTTTCGCGGCGGCGCCCGCGGAGGATCCCGAATTCGCCCGCCCGCTGCCGCCGCTTTCCGAGTTCAGGGTCGAGCCGCCGGTGGAGGACAAGGTCGCCGACAAGAAGTCGGTGACGATCCGCTACACCACGCATGAGGAAGGGCTTTCCGCCGTTGGCCTCGCGGGGCTGTTCGAGGATCTCTCCGCATTGAAGAATGGCGGCGGGCGCGCGGCGAACACCGCGATGGTCGCGGCCCGCGCGCGGGAAGACGAGCGCCTCGCGGTCCGCCTGCTGCAGTCGCGCGGCTATTACGATGCCACCGCGGTCTCGACCGTCGACCAGAACCCCCAGACTCCGGGCACGGTACGCGCGACGATCAGTGCGACGGCCGGGCCGCTCTATCGCCTGGGCGACGTGAAGGTGGCGAGCGATCCCACCGTGCCGCCGGGGCTGCTGCTCGACGAACTCAATCTCAATCCCGGCGATCCGATCGAAGCCGAGCGCGTCCAGGGCGCCGAAGCGAATGTGGCGCTGCGGCTGCCGCAACAGGGCTATCCCTTCGTCAAGGTCGGGCAGCGCGACATCCTGCTCGATGCGGAAACCCATGTCGGCGACTATACGCTGCCGATCGAGCTGGGGCCGCGCGCGGTGTTCGGCGATATCCGTACCGAGGTCGGGGGCGATTCCGGCGCGCGACGGGGCGAGCGCGCGAGCCGCAGCGAGCGACGGCAGGAGCGCCGGCGCCGCGTGCGCCAGCCGGCGTTCGATGCGGATCACATCCGGGTGCTGCGCCGCTACAAGCCGGGCGCGCTCTACGACATCCGCGCCGTCGACGATCTGCGCGAGGCGATGATCGCGACCAGCCTGTTCTCCACCGTATCGGTCGAGCCCGTGCGCACGGGCCAGGCGGGGCCGGACGACACCGAGGTCGTCGACCTGCTCGTCCGCCAGAATCCCGGCCGCCCGCGCACGCTGGCGGCGGAGCTGGGCTATTCCACCGGCCAGGGCATCCGGCTCACCGGCAGCTGGACGCACCGGAACCTGTTCCCGCCCGAAGGCGCGCTGATCGTCGCGGGCGTGCTCGGCACGCAGGAACAGGGGCTTAGCACGACGTTCCGCCGCTCGAACGCCGGGCAGCGCGACAAGACCTTCCAGATCGCCGCCGCGCTCAACCACCAGGACTATGACGCGTACGAGAGCTATACCGGCACGCTCTCGTTCCGCTTCTCGCGCGATTCGACGCCGATCTGGCAGAAGCGCTGGACCTATTTCTATGGTGCCGAACTGGTCGGCGCGAACGAGGATCGCTGGAACTACAACAGCAACCGGCGCGATCGCGGCACCTGGCTGATCGCGGCGGCGCCGCTGTTCCTGGGCTATGACAGCTCGGACAATCTGCTGAACCCGACGCGCGGCTTCCGGATCAAGGCCAATGCCAGCCCGGAGACCTCGGTGCGCGGCGCGGCGCGGCCCTATGCGCGCTTCATGCTCGAGGGCACCTATTATCAGCCGGTATCGAGCAGCATCGTGATCGCGGGGCGCGCGCGCATCGGGTCGATCATGGGTATCGCGCGCGACGACCTGCCGCCGTCGCGGCGCTATTATTCGGGCGGCGGCGGATCGGTGCGCGGCTTCGGCTATCAGGAGCTTGGCCCCCGTTCCCCCGACGGCAAGCCGGTGGGCGGGCGCAGCTTCAACGAATTCGCGATCGAGGCCCGCTATCGCTTCGGCAATTACGGCATCGTGCCCTTCATCGATGCCGGCCAAGTCTATGAGGGCATCTATCCCACGGGCAAGAACATCCGCTTCGGCGCGGGCATCGGCGGCCGGCTCTACACCAATTTTGGCCCGATCCGCGTCGACGTGGCGACGCCGATCAACCGCAAGCCGGGCGAATCCAAGGTCTCGCTCTACATCTCGATCGGGCAGGCGTTCTGATGGCGGAAGATATGTCCGCGCCCGAGCCTGTTGGCGAGACCGAGGCCGCGGCCGTCCGCCGGCCCTTGTGGCAGGGCGTGGCGAAATGGACGGGGATCGCGCTGGCCGGCCTGGTGCTGGCGATCGCCGCGCTGGTGCTGGGGCTCAACACCCAGCCGGGCCGCCGCTTCGTCGCTGACCAGATCGCCGCGATCACGCTGGATTCGGGCCTCAATTTCCGCATCGGCCGCATCGACGGTTCGCTCTACGGCGCGATGATCCTGCGCAACGTGCAGGTGCGCGACGCCAAGGGCGTATTCGCCTCCTCGCGGGAGATCCGGATGGACTGGCGGCCTCTCGCCTATCTGGGCAACCGGGTGGACGTGCGCAGCCTGGCCAGCCCCGAAGTGAAGCTGCTGCGCCTGCCGGCGCTCGAGCCCTCGGGCGATCCCAATGCGCCGCTGCTGCCCGATCTCAACATCGATGTGGGCAGGCTCGACATCGCCCGGATCGACATCGCCAGGGAAGTCGACGGCCGCGCCCGGTATCTCGGCCGGCTGGCAGGCAACGCCCATCTCGCGGACGGACGCGTGCAGATCCTGCTCGACGGCGGCACGATCGCCGCGCAGGGCCTGCCGGGGGGCGACCGGCTGGCCCTCAGGCTCGATGCGACGCCCGCGAGGAACCGGCTGGACATCGACGTGAGGCTCGACGCGCCGGCCAAGGGGCTGGTCGCCGGACTGGCCGGGCTGGAGGCGCCGCTCGGCTTCACGGTGGCGGGCAGGGGGGATTGGGCCCGCTGGCAGGGCAAGGCCCGGGGAACGCTGGGCGGTGCCGCGCTCGCCGATCTCGACCTGATCGCGACCAATGGCCGCTTCCAGCTGCGCGGGCCGCTGCACCCGGGGCTGTGGATGAAGGGGCCGGTGGAGCGGTTGGCCGCGCCGCGGCTCGATCTCGACCTCGACGCGAAATGGGCGGACCGTGCCGCGGACGGCGTGGTCAAGCTGCGCTCCGCCGCGCTGTCGGTGGAGGCGGCGGGCAAGGTCGATCTCGGCCATAATCGGTTCCACGGCCTGAAGGTCGATGCGATCCTGCTCAAGGCCGGGGCGGTCGCACCCAATCTGGTCGGCCGCTCGGTGCGCGCCTCGCTGGCGCTGGACGGGGCGTTCGATCGGCCGGTGGTGGATTACAAGCTCTCCGCGGCCGCGCTCGGCTTCGGCGAGACGGTTGCCGAGAAGCTCTATGCCGAGGGCCGGGCACGGGTGGATGCGAAGCGCATCCTGGTGCCGGTCAGGGCCCGGGCGGCACGCGTTTCCGGTCTCAACGCCGCGGCCGGGGGGCTGGTCACCAACCTTGTCGTCGACGGCGACCTGGCGATCTCGGGCCAGCAGCTGCTCTCCGACAATCTCCGCATCCGTTCGGACAAGATCGACGCAACGGCGATCGTCGCCGCCGATATCGGCCGCGGACGCTATACCGGTGCGCTCAAGGGCCGGGTGAACGACTATCGGATCGACGGCGTGGGCGTCGTCGACCTCAAGACCGATGCCGAGCTGTACGCCGCCCCCGGCGGCGGCTGGGGCATTCGCGGGCATATCGCCGGCCAGTCGCGGAAGATCTTCAGCGACGGTGCGCGCGAGTTCCTGGGGGGCAATGCCGTCGCCTCGGCGCGCCTGGTGCTCGATCCCAAGGGGGTGGTCAGCATCAGCGACGTGAAGATGAAGGCGCCGCAATTCCGCGTCCTGCGCGGATCGGGGCGCTATGATCCGGCCGGGCCGATCGTGATCGACGCCGATGCGGTTTCCGACCAATATGGCCCGCTCACCGCGCGGGTGACGGGCACGCTGAACGCGCCGATCGTGCTGCTCAAGGCGCCAAGGCCCGGATTGGGTATCGGACTGGTGGATCTCGAGGCGCGCATCCGCGGGCGCGGCGATGCCTGGGCGGTGGTGGCGAACGGCAATACCGATTACGGGCCGTTCGACGCCGATGTCCTGGTGCGGACCGGCAACCGCCTCGCGATCGACGTCAATTCGGGCCGTTTCGCCGGCATGGACGTTACCGGCAAGGTCGAGCAGACCGCCGATGGACCGTTCGCCGGCGCACTGGCGTTCAACGGCTCCGGCGTGACGGGGCGGGCGACGCTCTCGGCCCAGGGCAAGCTGCAGCGGGCCGATGTGAAGGCGACCGCCGCCAATGCGAAGATACCGGGGGCCGCGGGGCTCACCATCGGCCGCGCGTTGATCGACGGCAGCATCGTGCTTGCCGACACGCCCGAGATCCATGGCGACGTGCAGGTCGCGAACCTGCGCCAGGGCAGTTTCGTGCTCAAGACCGCCCGAGCCAGGATCGCCTATGCCGGCGGCAACGGCACGGCGCAGGTCTTCGCCAATGGTTCCACCGGCGTGCCCTTCCAGGTCGCCGCCAATGCCCGGCTCGCGCCCGACGCGTGGCTGGTGGCGGTGCAGGGGCAGGGCAGCGGCGTGCAGTTCCGCACCGCGCAGCCGGCGCATGTCGCGATCCGCGAGGGCGTGTACCACCTGCTGCCGACCAAGGTCGATTTCGACAAGGGCAGCGCGCGAGTGGCGGGCAGCTATGGCAAGGGCATGGTGCTGCAGGCGCGGCTGGACAGCCTCGACCTGGCGGTGATCAACGCCTTCGTGCCCGATCTCGGCATCGGCGGCACCGCGACGGGCAGCCTCGATTTCGCCCAGACTTCGTTCGAGGCCTTTCCCAGTGCCGATGCGCGGCTCGAGATCGCCGATTTCACGCGCGCCGGCCTGGCCAGCGTCTCGACGCCGGTGCGCGTGAGCTTCGTCGGCAAGCTGCTGCCCGATGGCGGCGATGCGCGTGCGCTGATCCGCCGCGGCAACGCCACGATCGGCCGCGTGGTGGCGACGCTGAGCCCGCTCGGCCCGGAAGCGGGGCCCTGGACCGAGCGCATGCTCGCCGCGCCGCTCTCGGGCGGCATCCGCTACAATGGGCCGGCGGCGGTGCCCTTCTCGCTGGCGGGGCTCTCCGGCCAGCAGCTCGACGGGCCGATCGGCATCGCGGCGGACTTCTCCGGCAAGGTCGAGGAGCCGAGGCTGACGGGCGTGGTTCGTGCGACCAACCTCCACTACGAGAACGAGAATTTCGGTACCCGGCTCACCGCGGTGCAAGTGGACGGCACCTTCTCGAACGACGAATTCATCCTCAATTCGCTCACCGCCAAGGCGGGGGACGGCACGGTGTCGGCGCAGGGCAGGGTCAGCCTTTCCTCGGCGAACGGCTATCCGATCGCGATCACCGCGGACCTCAACAATGCCCGCCTGGCGCGCAGCGATGCGCTGGGCGCGACCGCGACCGGCAAGATCAGCATCACCAAGAACCCGGAAGTCTCCCGGATCGAGGGACGGCTGACGATTCCGGAGGCGCATTACCAGATCATCCGCCAGGGCGCCGCCGAAGTGCCCGAACTCACCGGCGTGCGCCGCAAGAGCGCGACCGGCGAGGATCAGGGGCCGGCGCCCGTGATCCGCCGCTCGTTCGGCGATTTCGACCTCAACCTGCGCATCGATGCCGACAACCGGCTGTTCGTCACCGGCATGGGCCTGGAATCGGAATGGCGCACCCAGGTGACGGTGCGCGGCACCACGCTGGCGCCGGACATCCGCGGCACGATGGAGATCGTGCGCGGCACCTACAGCTTCGCCAGCCGCCGCTTCGACATCTCGCGCGGCACGATCCGCTTCCAGGGCTCGGCGCTCACCAACCCTTCGGTGGACATCCAGGCGAACACCAGCGCGGAGGGAATCACCGCGATCCTCACCGTCTCGGGCACCGCGCAGCAGCCGCAGATCGCGTTCAGCTCGACGCCGGCGCTGCCGCAGGAGGAAGTGCTCTCCCGCCTGTTCTTCGGCACCAACGTGACCAACCTCTCCGCCACCGAGGCGATCCAGCTTGCCGCCGCGCTCCAGTCGCTGAGCGGCACCGGCGGCGGGCTCAATCCGCTCGGCCAGCTCAAATCGGCCACGGGCATCGACCGGCTGCGCATCCTGGGCGCCGACGATGCGACCGGTCGCGGCACGGCGCTGGCGGCGGGCAAATATCTGACCAACGACATCTATGTGGAGATCATCACCGATGCGCGGGGCTTCACCGCGACCCAGCTCGAAATATCGCTCAGCCGCACGCTGAGCCTGCTTTCCCAGGCGGGCTCCTTCGGCGGCTCGAGCGTCAGCCTGAAATATTCCCGGGATTATTGAGCCTGTCGATTTCCCTGCTTACAGTGGTGTAAACAGATCGGCGGGAGAGGCGCGTGGCCGAGCATTTCGACGTGGTGATCGTGGGAGCCGGCATCTCCGGCGTGGGCGCGGCATATCATCTCCAGGCGAACAGCCCGGACCGCAGCTATGTGGTGCTCGAAGGCCGCGAGCGGCTGGGCGGCACCTGGGACCTGTTCCGCTATCCGGGCATCCGTTCCGACTCGGACATGTTCACGCTCGGCTTCTCCTTCCGTCCCTGGACCGCGAGCAAGGCGATCGCCGACGGCCCGTCGATCCTCAATTATCTGGAGGAAGCGGCGCGGGATTACGGGATCGACGAGCATATCCGCTATTCGACGCGGGTGACCGGCGCGAGCTGGTCGACGGAGGAAGCGCTGTGGACCGTCACGGCCGAGCGGGGCGGGGAGGTGGTGACCTTCACCTGCGCATTCCTGTTCCTGTGCACCGGCTATTATAACTACGCGCGCGGCCATACCCCCGACTTCGCCGGGACGGCCGATTTCAAGGGCCGGATCGTCCACCCGCAATTCTGGACCGACGATATCGACTACAAGGACAAGCGGGTCGTGGTGATCGGCAGCGGCGCGACGGCGGTGACGCTGGTGCCGGAGCTGGCCAAACAGGCGGCGCACGTCACCATGCTCCAGCGCTCGCCCACCTATATCGTCTCGCGACCCTCCCAGGACAAGCTCGCCAACTGGATGCGCGGCTGGATGCCGTCGATGACCGCCTATGGCCTCACGCGCTGGAAGAATGTGCTGCTCCAGCAATTCTTCTTCCGCCTCGCCCGTAAGAACCCGGAAAAGACCCGCGAGCGGATCGTCCAGATGGCCCGCGAGGAGCTGGGACCGGACTATGACGTCGCCACCCATTTCACTCCCCGCTACAATCCCTGGGACCAGCGCGTCTGCCTGGTGCCCGATGCCGACCTGTTCGCGGCGCTGCGCGAGGGCAAGGCCGAAGTGGTGACCGACACGATCGAGCGGTTCACCGAGACCGGGCTGGCGCTTGGTTCGGGGAAGGCGCTGGAGGCGGATCTGGTCGTCACTGCGACCGGCCTCGAGATCCAGCTGTTCAGCGGCATGCCGATCAGCGTGGACGGCAAGGCGTTCGAGCCCGCCAAGGCGATGACCTACAAGGGCATGATGTTCTCCGACGTGCCCAATTTCGCGATCTCCTTCGGCTATACCAATGCCAGCTGGACACTGAAGAGCGACCTTACCGCCAATTATGTCACGCGCCTGCTCAACGCGATGCGCAAGCGCCGCGTGCGGCAAGTGACGCCCCGCCTGGCCGCGCCGGTCGAGGAAGTGCCGTTCCTCGACTTCACCTCCGGCTATGTCCAGCGCGCGGCGGACAAGCTGCCGCGCCAGGGCACGCGCAAGCCGTGGCGGCTCAACCAGAATTACGCCCGCGACGTGATGGCCCTCAAATTCGGCGGGATCGACCAGGAGATGGAATTCTCCAACCCCGAGCCCGCGGGCAGGGCCGCCGCCTAGGACAACAACGCCCGCGCCGCTGCGACGCCGCTGTTATAGGCGCCGTGGACGGTGGAGAATTCGCCGTCGGAACATGCCTCGCCGGCGAAGCGGATGCGCGGGTCCACCGGGGTTCGCAGCACCGCGCGGGCGCTGTGCTCGCCGGGGAGCGCGTGGCTGTAGCTGCCGAGGACGTGCGTCTCGCGGCCCCAGGCCGAACCGGCGACGAAGCGCAGCTTCCTGCGCCAGTCGCTGCCGAGCAGATGGCACAGCTCGCCGATCGCGAATTCCGCGGCGCCGTTCAGCCCTTCCTTCTCCATTGCACGCGCACCCTCGCCGCCGAGCATGCACTCGACGATCGGGCGGCCAAAGGGCCGAAGCGTGTAGCTGCCGGTGCACGCGCTGCGGGGATTGCCGACCAGATGGGCATTGTCCTCGATCTCCTCGCCGCCCTCCAGCGCGAAGAACAGCTTGTCGGCAAGGCCGAGCGGCAGCTGGGAGGCGGCGTGGAAGATCGCGTCATGGCCCGGCACGCGCAGCGCGCCGCTGGCGAGGACATTGGTGGAGACAGTGACGATCGCGGCGTCGGCGGCGATCGTGCCCCGGGGCGTGGCGATGCGGAGGCGCTTGCCCGATCTGTCGATCCCGCGCGCCGGCGTCGCCAGCGCCACCGGCAACCCTGCGGCATGCGCGGCGACCAGCGCGCCATAGCCTTGCTCGATGCGCCAGTCCGTGTCGATCGAGGCTTCGTCATAGGCATGCCAGTCGATGACCGACATCTCGCGCATCGGCGCGCCGTTGATGAAGCCCGAGAGCGCATCGAGCGCCGGGTTCCACGCGCCGTCCGGCGGCAACAGGTCCGAGGCGCGATCGCTCGCCGGGGGCGTGCGCATCGCCGCCATGCATGCGTCGAACACTTCCCACAGTTCGGCCTGCTCGGCCCGGGAGAGGCCGAGCTCGCGCCATTGCTCGTCCCAGAGCGGCGGCGCTCGATAGACCGCGAAGCCGCTTGCCTCAGCGATCGTCACCCACGGGTTCTTCGGCGCCGAATGGAGCCAGCCCGCGCCCAGGTCGATCGGCAACCCGGCGACGTGCACCGTATGGGCGCGGCCGCCGAGCCGGTCCTGCGCCTCGAGCAGCAGCGCATCCTTGCCGGCATCGACGAGCGTGCGAAGTGCGCCGATGCCCGCCGCACCGCCGCCGATCACGACGATGTCGGCATGATCCTTCACGTCGCCGGCCGGCTCTTGAGCAAGGCGGAGCGCAGGCACTCGCAGACGATCTCGTCGCGCTGGTTGCGCATGCGATGCTGCCAGGTGACGATGCCCTGGCCGGGGCGCGACTTGCTGGGGCGGACTTCGGTGACTTCGCTTTCCGCCCGCAACGTGTCGCCGATGAAGACGGGCTTCGGCATGCGCAGCGCGTCATAGCCGAGGTTCGCGACCAGCGTGCCCGCAGTGGTGTCGCCCACGGTGATCCCCACCATCAGGCTGAAGGTGAAGGTGCCGTTGACGAGGATCTGGCCGAACTCGCTCGCCCGCGCCGCCTCGGCATCGAGGTGCAGCGGCTGGGTGTTGTGCGTCATCGTGGAGAAGAGGAGGTTGTCCGTCTCGGTCACCGTCCGGCGGAGTTCGTGGACGACGACGTCGCCGACCTGCCATTCGTCGAAATATCTGCCCGCCATTCGTTCCGCCTCTTTCTTGGTCATGCTGAAACAAGTTCAGGGTGACCGCTGGGGGTTATTCGGCCCGTTCCACCTTCACCAGCAGCGTGCCTTCGCTCACCTGGCTGCCCAGCGTCACGTTCAATTCGCCGACAACGCCGTCGAACGGCGCGGTGAGGCCATGCTCCATCTTCATCGCCTCGAGCGTGACGAGCCGCTGGCCCTTGGTAACCGTGTCGCCCGCCGCTACCTCCACGGCGGTCACCCGGCCCGGCATGGGGGCGAGGATCGTACCGTCGCCGGCGATGCCGGTCGTACCGCCCTGGTGGCGCGCGAGCGCGATGCCGAAGGTCAGTCCGTTCTCGGTGACCAGCGCGACGCCCGGGGCTGCCGTGGACGTATAGACGTCGCCGTCGAAATCAGCCGGTGCCGCCACGGCATAGGCCTGGCCGGCAGCGGTCATCCGCACGGTCATGTTCGGCGCGGCGTTGAGGCGGAAGCCGTTCAGCCCCTCCCGTTGGCGATCCTCGAACTGGTGGACCAGCTGGACCGCGGCTTGGCGCAGCATCTCGCGGCTCGGCTCGGCGGGCGGGGCGAGGTCCTCGGCATGGTCGGCGAGGAACGCCGTCGTCACGTCGCCGTCCCGGAAGACGGGGTGCGTCGCCGCGCGGTGGAGGAAGGCGGCGTTCGACTTGACCGGCCAGACCGCGACGCCCTCGAGCTTCTGAGCCAACAGGGCGAGCGCGTGCTCGCGCGTATCGCCATTGGTGATGATCTTGGCGATCATCGGGTCGTAAAAGGGCGAGATGACCGAGCCCTGCTCGAACCCGGTCTCGACGCGCACATAATCCTCGGGGAAATGGCAGCGTTCGAGCGTGCCGGTCGAGGGAAGGAAGGTGACGGGGTCTTCGGCATAGAGCCGGGCTTCGAAGGCCCAGCCGCCGATCGCCAGCTCGTCCTGCCGGAGCGGCAGCTCCTCGCCCGAGGCCACGCGCAGCTGCCACTCGACCAGGTCCTGGCCGGTGATTTCCTCGGTCACCGGATGCTCGACCTGGAGACGGGTGTTCATCTCCATGAACCAGATGCGGTCGGCGCGCAGGCCCTCCGAGGCGTCGGCGATGAACTCGATCGTGCCGGCACCGACATAGTCGACCGCCTTGGCCGCGCGGACGGCGGCGGCGCAGATCGCCTCGCGCGCCTCCGCGTCCATGCCCGGCGCGGGCGCTTCCTCGATCACCTTCTGGTGGCGGCGCTGGAGCGAGCAGTCGCGTTCGAACAGGTGGACGACATTGCCGTGCGTGTCGCCGAACACCTGCACTTCGATGTGGCGGGGCGAGAGTATGTACTTCTCGAGCAGCACCCGGTCGTCGCCGAAAGAGGAGGCCGCCTCGCGCTGGCAGGAGGCGAGGGCGTCGGCGAAGTCCCCGGCGGCATCGACGCGGCGCATGCCCTTGCCGCCGCCGCCGGCCACGGCCTTGATCAGCACGGGATAGCCGATCTCGTCCGCCTCGGCCTGGAGATGCGCGGAGTCCTGGTTTTCGCCGAGATAGCCCGGGGTGACGGGCACGCCGGCCGCGATCATCCGTGCCTTGGCGGCATCCTTCAGGCCCATGGCGCGAATGCTGTCCGGCCGGGGGCCGACCCAGATCAGGCCGGCGGCGATCACCGCCTCGGCGAAATCGGCATTTTCCGAGAGAAAGCCATAGCCGGGATGGATCGCCTCGGCGCCGGTCTGCTTCGCGGCGGCGATGATCTTCTCGCCGACCAGATAGCTTTCGCGGGCCGGAGAGGGGCCGATATGCACCGCCTCGTCGGCCTGGCGGACGTGCAGTGCCTTGGCGTCGGCGTCCGAATAGACCGCGACGGTGCGGATGCCCATGGCGCGGGCGGTGCGCATGATGCGGCAGGCGATCTCGCCACGATTGGCGATGAGCAGGGACTGGATCATCGGGCGGCGGCCTCGCGGAAGTTTACGAAGTTCGGGCGACAGGCCTCGGCGGAAATGCGAGATCCTGTATTGGAGGCGGAAATCACGGATGCCGCTCCGGGAAGCCGTGCCGTTCGGCCAGGGCGGCGAGCAGCGCCTCGATCTCGTTGGCGAAGCCGCCTTCCCACACCAGGGCCGGCAGGTTCTGGTTCTCCTCCCCGATCGCCTCCACCACCGCGGCACGTGGCCGCGGCCAGGGGACGCGGACCACGTCGATATTGGCGGCGCGCGCGGGGAAGGTGGCGAGCAGCCCTTCGACGATCATGCAGTCCCGGCAATAGAAGACGCGCTTGCCGCCAAGGGCGGGATCGGCGAATTCATGCTCGAGCAGGAAGAGCGTGTCGCGGCTCATTGCGCGGTGCAGCCGGTGGTGCGCTGCGACCAGGTGACGTTGAGCACTTTCCACGACCCGTTCTCGCGGACCAGGTCGAAATGGTTGATCCCGCAATGGTGCGCCTTGCCGTCGATCAGGAAGACATAGGGCGCCCAGACCATGGCGATGTCGCCATCGACTTCGATCGCCGGCATCGACATGCGCTCCTCGAGCTTCTCCGGGCCCGGCTTGATGCCGGCGGCGAATTCGGCCCAGCTCAGATGGCGGATCGCGCGGTTGCCGTCGGGCTTCTCGATCGCGACGGTGGCGCCGCCCTCGGGTCGCGTCTGGGCGAGGATCGCGGTGCCGTCATGCGCGGCGAGGCCGGCGAACATCGCATTGATCGGCGACATCACGGCCGCGGCCTCCGCATCCTCATAGGGCAGCGGATTGGCCGGGGGCAGCTTGGGCGCGGGCGTGGTCTGGGCCAGCGCCGGGAGCGGGGCGAGGAGCGTGAGGGCGGCTGCGACAACAAGCTTCATAGCGGACCTTTCAATTCCTCCCCGAGCTAGTCTCGGGGAGGGGGACCATGCGAAGCATGGTGGAGGGGCGGGCGCGATGTTCAAGGATCATTCGCCGAAAGGAAGCAAACGGGCTGTGCGGCAGGCGCGAGCGCGACGGCGCGAGATGAGCCTGCCCGAAGGTCTCCTCTGGCGAGAGCTTCGCAAGCGGCCTGCAGGACTCAAATTTCGGCATGAACATGCCACCGGCGAATTCAGTCTTGATTTCTACTGTAGCGATGCTCGGCTCGCGATCGAAGTGGATGGCGAGGTGCACGGGTTTGGCGATGGGCCGGAGCGAGACGCTCGACGGGATGCCTGGCTCGCGGCGAGCGGCATCAGGACTATGCGCGTTCCGGCTATCGAAATTCTTCGCGATGCCGATGCAGTTCTCCGCGGGATCATTGCCGAGGCGCGTTCGCGATTGCCCCTCCACCACCCGGCTGCGCCGGGCGGTCCCCCTCCCCGAGACGAGCTCGGGGAGGAATGAAGAGTCATTCCGCATGGTCACATCCGGAACACGCCGAACGCCGGGCGCTCGGGGATCGGCGCGTTCAGCGTCGCGGCGAGCGCGATGCCCAGCACGTCGCGCGTCTGCGCCGGATCGATGATGCCGTCGTCCCACAGGCGCGCGGTGGCGTGCCACGGATTGCCCTCGTCCTCGTAACGCTGGCGGATCGGCGCTTTGAACCCCTCGGTCTCCTCCGGCGTCCATTTCTCGGCGTCGCGATGGACGGTGGCAAGCACCGAGGCGGCCTGCTCGCCGCCCATCACCGAGATGCGGCTGTTGGGCCAGGTGAACAGGAAGCGGGGCGAATAGGCCCTGCCGCACATGCCGTAATTGCCGGCGCCGAAGCTGCCGCCGATCAGCACCGTGATCTTGGGTACGGTGGCGGTGGCGACGGCAGTGACCAGCTTTGCACCATGTTTCGCAATGCCTTCCGCCTCATATTTCCCACCGACCATGAAGCCGGAGATGTTCTGGAGGAAGAGCAGCGGGATGCGGCGCTGACAGGCCAGCTCGATGAAATGCGCGCCCTTCTGCGCGCTTTCCGAGAACAGCACGCCGTTATTGGCGATGATGCCCACCGGCATGCCCCAGATATGCGCGAAGCCGCAGACCAGCGAGGTGCCGTAGAGCGGCTTGAACTCGTGGAACGCGCTGCCGTCGGTGATGCGGGCGATCACCTCATGCACGTCATAGGGCGCGCGGACGTCCTCGGGGACGATGCCGTACAGTTCCTCCGCGTCATATTTCGGCGCGCGGGGATCGAGCAGGGCGATGTCGGGCGTGTGATCGGCGGGCAGGTGGCTGACGATGTCGCGGACGATGGTCAGCGCGTGCTCGTCATTCTCGGCGAGGTGATCGACCACGCCCGACTTGCGCGCATGGAGATCGCCGCCACCCAGATCCTCGGCCGAAATGACTTCGCCCGTGGCGGCCTTCACCAGCGGCGGGCCGGCGAGGAAGATCGTGCCCTGCGCGCGGACGATCACCGTCTCGTCGCTCATCGCGGGGACATAGGCGCCGCCGGCGGTGCAGCTGCCCATCACGCAGGCGATCTGCGGGATGCCCTTGGCCGACATGTTGGCCTGGTTGAAGAAGATGCGGCCGAAATGGTCGCGATCGGGGAAGACCTCGGCCTGGTGGGGCAGGTTGGCGCCGCCCGAATCGACGAGGTAGATGCAGGGCAGGCGGTTCTGCTCGGCGATCTCCTGGGCGCGGAGATGCTTCTTCACCGTCATCGGATAATAGGTGCCGCCCTTCACCGTCGCATCGTTGCAGACGATCATCACGGTGCGCCCGGAGACTCGGCCGATGCCCGCGATCATCCCGGCGCCGGGCACCTCGCCCTCGTACATGTCGCAGGCGGCGAGCTGGCCGATCTCGAGAAAGGGGGAGCCGGGATCGAGCAGCTGCTCGACGCGCGCGCGGGGGAGCAGCTTGCCGCGGCCGGCATGGCGTTCGCGAGCGGCTTCGCTGCCGCCCAGTGCCGCCCGGGCGACATCGGCGCGAAGCCGCTCCGCCAGAGCGCGGTTGTGCGCGGCGCGGGCGCGGAAATCCGCGCTATCCGCCGCAACCCTCGAATCGAGCACCGGGGCGCTCATAGATAGGGCATCCTTCCTGTCCTAGTTTTCCCTTCCCTACACTGGCCGGACGGGCATGGGAAGGTGCTGGCGCAAAGCGGCGAGCAGGAGTAGCACCCCAGCCATACAGTAATACAGGAGAGTCGGCTTGAAGACTTACACGCTCCTCGTCGCGGCCTTGCTCGCGACCACCGCCTGCACCCCCTCGGGCACCGGCGCGGGGACCACTGCCGCGGCCGGCACCGGCGTCGGCGTCGATCTGGTCGGGCTCGACAAGCAGGTGAAGCCGGGCGACGACTTCGAGGAATATGCCAATGGCGGCTGGCGCGCGAAGACCGAAATTCCGGCCGATCGCGTCATCACCGGCATGTTCCTCGACGTGTTCAACAAGGCCGAGGCGAACAACAAGGCGATCATCGACGCGGCACTGAAGGCCGATGCCGCCACCGGCACCGACCAGCGCCGAATCGCCGACTGGTACAAGGCCTATACCGACACTGCCGGGATCGAGGCGCGCGGGCTGACGCCGCTCAAGCCGGTGCTGGACGCGATCGCCGCGCTCAAGGACAAGCATGCGCTCTCCGCGATGCTGGGCGGCAATGTCCGCGCCGATGTCGATCCGCTCAATGCGACCAATTTCCATACCGAGAATCTGTTCGGCCTGTGGGTGAGCCAGGCGCTCGACAAGCCGGACCAGACCGTGCCCTATGTGCTGCAGGGCGGCCTGGGAATGGAGGACCGCGACTATTATCTCTCGAAGACCGAGGCGATGGCCAAGGCGCGCGAGGGCTACAAGGCGTATCTGCTCAAGATCTTCACCCTGGCCGGCATGAGCGATCCGGCGGCGCGCGCCGCGCGGGTCTTCGACCTCGAGACCAAGATCGCGACCGCGCATACCGATCTCGTCGCCAGCCAGGACGTGCAGAAGGCCGATAACTGGTGGAAGAAGGCCGATTTCGCGGCGAAGGCGCCGGGGATCGACTGGGACGGCTTCTGGAACGCCGCCGGGCTGGGCGGGCAGCAGGAATTCATCGTCTGGCATCCGGCCACCACGGTGAAGCTCGCCAAGCTGGTCGAGAGCGAGCCGATCGAGGCATGGCAGGACTGGCTGGCCTTCCATCAGATCAACCAGGTGACCGCGGCGCTGCCGGCGAAGTTCGACCAGGCGAGCTTCGATTTCTTCTCGAAGCAGTTGCGCGGCCAGCAGGCGATGCGCCCGCGCGAGAAGCGCGCCATCGCCAGCGTCAACAACAATCTGGGCGACGCCGTCGGCCAGCTCTATGTGAAGGACTATTTCCCGGCTTCGTCCAAGGCCGACATCCAGAACATGGTGGCGAACATCAAGGCGGCGTTCGACAAGCGCGTCGCCGGCCTCAGCTGGATGGACGAGGCGACCAAGGCCGAGGCGCGCAAGAAGATCGAGACGATGCGCGTGGGCGTCGGCTATCCGGAGACCTGGCGCGACTATGCATCGCTCGAAGTGAAGGCGGACGATCCGGTCGGCAATCTGCAGCGCTCCGACAAGGCCGAGACCCGGCACCAGCTCGCCAAGATCGGTAAGCCGGCCGACAAGGGCGAATGGTGGATGACGCCGCAGACGGTGAACGCCGTGAACCTGCCGCTGCAGAACGCGCTCAACTTCCCGGCCGCGATCCTGCAGGCACCCTTCTACGATCCGAAATCGGACGCGGCGGCCAATTACGGTTCGATCGGCGCGACGATCGGCCATGAGATCAGCCACAGCTTCGACAATACCGGCTCGAGCTTCGACAGCGCCGGCAAGCTGCGCAACTGGTGGACGCCCGAGGACCTGAAGCACTTCCAGGAAGCGAGCGCGGCGCTGGCGGCGCAGTACAGCGCCTATGAAGTGCTTCCCGGCCTGTTCCTGAACGGCAAGCAGGTGCTGGCCGAGAACATCGCCGACGTCGCGGGCCTGACCGCCGCCTATGAAGCCTATCACGCCTCGCTCAAGGGCAAGGAGGCGCCGGTGATCAACGGGCTGACCGGCGACCAGCGCTTCTTCCTCGCTTATGCCCAGAGCTGGCGCGAGAAGCAGCGCCAGGAAGCGTTGCGCGCCGAGGTGGCGACCGACGGGCATGCGCCGGGCCGCTGGCGCGCGTTCACCGTGCGCAACCTCGACGCATGGTATCCCGCGTTCAACGTGCAGCCGGGCGAAAAGCTGTACCTGGCGCCCGAGAAGCGCGTGAAGATATGGTGATATCGGGCTGATCGGATAGGCTGGCGGCAAATAGCCGAACGGGAGATGCCATGCGCTGGATGCCCCTGGGAGCGGTGATCGCGCCGCTGCTGCTTGCCGCCCTGTCCGCCGATGCCCGGCCGGTCCAGGACGGCTGGACGCCCGCCTGGACCGCCAGCATGTGGCAGGCGGCGGATCCCGACGATCGCGTGGCGGTGGAGAATGCGACGCTGCGCATGAACGTGCGCGTCGGCGCGGGCGGGAGCAAGGTCCGCATCCGGCTGGCGAACGACTATGGCCAGGCGATGCGGATCGGCGCGGCAACGGTGCGCGTCGCCGGGGGGAAGCCGGTGCGCGTGACGTTCGACGGGCGCGGGGACGCCAGGCTGCCCGCCGGCGCGCCGCTGCTGAGCGACGCGATCGCGATGCCGGTCAGGGCGTTCGAACAGGTCGAGGTCTCGCTCTACCTGCCGGACAAGGTCGAGATCGAGACGGTCCATATGGCGCGCGGCGTGCCGACCGACATATCGCCGCCGGGCGACCATAGCGGCGAAGCATTCGCGGCAGTCCGGCAGTCGGACGCGCGGCCGCTGCTTGCCGAGGTCGATGTGTTCGGTGCGAAGCGGCGCCCGGTGATCGTCGCCTATGGCGATTCGATCACCGACAATGTCGGCTGCGCGAACGATGCGGTGCCGGCGTGCCGCTGGGGCGATGTGCTCGGGCGGCGTATCGCCGCAGCGGGAAAGCCGCACGTGGTGGTGACCCAGGCGATCGGCGGCAATCGCATCCTGCAGGGCGGGCTGGGCCCGACCGCGCTCGCCCGGTTCGATCGCGATGTGCTCGCATTGCCCGGCGTTTCCCATGTCGTGCTGCTCGAGGGAGTGAACGACATCGGCAATTCGGGCAAGAATCGCGGCGGCGTGCAAAATCCGGTGGTGTCGCCGGAAGACCTGAAGGCGGCCTATCGCCAGCTCGTCATGCGTGCGCATGCGCATGGGATCAAGGTGATCGCGGCGACGATCCTGCCCTATGAAGGCGCCAGCTATCACACGCCCGACGGCGAGGCGCTGCGCGTGGCGATCAACGACTGGATGCGTGGCTCGGGCATTTTCGACGGTGTCGTCGACATGGAGAAGGCAGTCGCCGATCCCGCCAATCCGAAGCGCCTGGCGCCGGCGCTGCAGGGCGGGGACAATCTCCATCCCAATGGCGCGGGCGAAACCCGGATGGGCGAGGCGATCCCGCTGTCGTTGTTCGAGTGAGCCGAATTCCCCTCCCGCTCGCGGGAG
Source organism: Sphingomonas sp. IBVSS2 (assembly GCF_002127225.1). Lineage (GTDB taxonomy): Bacteria > Pseudomonadota > Alphaproteobacteria > Sphingomonadales > Sphingomonadaceae > Sphingomonas. The sequence continues at coordinate 596,285 of NZ_NFUR01000003.1, read as the reverse complement.
GGGAGCGGGGATCAGGCGCCGATCAGTTCGCGCCCGATCAGCATCCGGCGGATCTCGTTCGTCCCCGCGCCGATGTCGAGCAGCTTGGCGTCGCGGGCGAAGCGCTCGACCGGCCAGTCCTTGGTATAGCCGGCGCCGCCGAGCGCCTGGATCGCCTCGAGCGATACCTTCACGGCGTTTTCGGAGGCGAGCAGGATCGCGCCGGCCGCGTCGAAGCGCGTGGTCTTGCCGGCGTCGCAGCTCTTCGCCACGGCATAGACATAGGCACGGGCGCTGTTCAGCGCGACATACATGTCCGCCACCTTGGCCTGCATCAGCTGGAAATGGCCGATCGGCTGGCCGAACTGCTTGCGCTCGCGGATATAGGGCAGCACCACGTCCAGGCAGGCCTGCATGATGCCGAGCTGGATGCCCGCAAGCACGGTGCGTTCATAGTCGAGGCCCGACATCAGCACGCCGACGCCGCCGTTGAGCGGGCCCATGACATTCTCTTCCGGAACCTCGCAATCGCTGAACACCAGTTCGGCGGTCGGCGAGCCGCGCATGCCCATCTTGTCGATCTTCTGGCCGATCGAGAAGCCGGGCATGTCCTTCTCGATCAGGAAGGTGGTGATGCCGCGCGAGCCTTCGCCCGTCTTGGCATAGACGACCAGCGTATCCGCATAGGCGGCGTTGGTGATCCAGAACTTGGTGCCGTTGAGGATATAGCCGCGATCGGTCCTGTCGGCGCGCAGCTTCATCGAGACGACATCCGAGCCGGCCCCGGCCTCCGACATGGCGAGCGACCCGACATGCTCGCCCGAGATCAGCTTGGGGAGGTACTTGGCCTTCTGCTCGGGATTGGCCCAACGGCGGATCTGGTTGACGCACAGGTTCGAGTGCGCGCCGTAGCTGAGGCCGATCGAGGCCGATGCGCGCGCGACTTCCTCCTGCGCGACGACATGCTCGAGATAGCCCAGGCCCAGGCCGCCCCATTCCTCCTCGACGGTGATGCCGTGCAGGCCGAGCTCGCCCATCGCCGGCCAGAGCTCGGCCTTGGGAAACCAGTCCTCGGCGTCGATCTTCGCGGCGAGCGGCTCGATGCGCTCCTTCGCGAAGCGCTGCGTCGTCTCGCGGATCATGTCGGCGGTCTCGCCAAGGCTGAAATCGAGCGTGGGATCCATGGGCCTCTCTCCGGGATATGCGCGTCAGCAGTGCTGACCTTTTTCTGCGCGCTTTTCCCCGATTTCGCGCGAGGCGGCAAGGGGAGAGAGGGGGGATCCCCCGGGGGCGCCCCTGGGGCCCCGGGGGAAGAGCGTTCAGCCCGCGCCTTCGGTGATTTCCGCGGGTTCGGCAGGTTCGTCGAGGCCGCGGATGCGGTCGGGCCAGATCCCCACGGTCGGCCGGCCGGTAACGTTGACGAACGTATAGGCCCGGTCGCCGATATGGATCAGGATTTCCGTCTTGTCCTTCCGCGTGATCTTCAGCTTGTTGTCCGGCGTCGTGACATAGGGACAATCCTCGAGCTTGTTGTTCAGCGTCATCTTGCAGACGCCTGACGGGCTCGTGTCCGGCATGACGATGTCGATATCTATCTTGGAGAAGAATATCTCTCCGCTGAGCTTGGCACGAAGTTGCTCGATCTCATGGGTGTTTCCACTCCCGAGGCGAGCTCCCGAGACGAACAGTCCGATCTTTTCATTGGGGCGCAGCGCCGGATTGATGAATTTGCGTAAATCAGCCATTGTGAAATCCTCCATTGTCTATCAACGCATTTCGACTCGATATGAAAATATCGAGGATATTATTGCATGATTTAATGGAGGTATTCCTGGGTAATTTGCCGATATAAGTACTATCGCAACTAAGTGCAGGAAAATTAGCGGTTAGTATCTTCCATCTGGTTCGGATCAGGCGGTGACGATCATCCCGTCCCGCACTATCACCGGCCAGCGGCGCAGCTTCGCCCCGACACAGGGTCCGCCGACACAGGCGCCATCCTCGATCCGGTAGAGCGCGCCGTGCCAGCTGCACTGGATATGGCTGCCATCGGGCGTGAGGTAGTCGTCGAGCCTGTTGCTGAGCGGCAGCGCCATGTGTGCGCACAGGTCGAGATACCCATGGACCGCCTCGCCCCGGCGCACGACGAAGCCGTGGAAGCGGCCGGCGCGCATCTCGAGCACGAAATTGCGCGCCTTGCCGTCGGGGATGAGGTCGAGCGGGCCGAGAGTTACGTCGGGAGGCGTTTCGGTGAGGCGTTCGCTCACTTCGGCAGCTGCGCCTTCGGGAAACCTGCCCAGGCCGCGTCGTAATCGGGCTGGGCGCGGTCCAGGGCATATTGCGTGGGGCGATAGGGCCAGCAGGTCTCGACCATGAAGGCCATGGTCCCGTCGATCTTGCGCGGCTTCAGGTCTGCATTGCTCGCGCCCTGCCAGCTGGCCACGTCGGGGCCGTGCCCGGCCATGAGATTGTGGAGCGACAGGCCGCCGGGGGCGAAGCCCTCCGCCTTGGCGTCATAGGCGCCGGTGATCAGGCCCATCGCCTCGCTCATCACGTTGCGGTGGAACCAGGGCGGGCGGAACGTGTCCTCGGCGACCATCCAGCGCGGCGGGAAGATCACGAAATCGGCATTGGCGCGGCCCGGCACGTCGCTGGGCGAGGTGAGCACGGTGAAGATCGACGGATCGGGATGATCGAAGCTCACCGTGTTCATCGTGTTGAACCGGCTAAGGTCGTAGCGCCAGGGCGCGAGATTGCCGTGCCAGGCAACCACGTCGAGCGGGCTGTGGGGAAGAATGGTGGTCCACAGCGTGCCGAGATGCTTCTGGACGATCTCGAAATCCTCGTCGCGATCCTCGAACCAGGCGGCGGGCGTCTCGAAGTCGCGTGCATTGGCCAGGCCGTTGGCGCCGATCGGACCGAGATCGGGCAGGCGGAACAGCGCGCCGTGATTCTCGGCGACATAGCCGCGTGCCTCGCCGTCCGGGAGCAGCGCGCGGAAGCGCACGCCGCGCGGCACGAGCGCGACCTGGCCGGGCGCGATGTCGATGCGGCCCAGTTCGGTGAGCAGGGTGAGGCGGCCGGCCTGAGGAATGAAGAGCAGTTCGCCGTCCGCGTCGAAGAAGACGCGGGTCTCCATGTCCTTGTTGGCGGCATAGACGTGCACCGCCACGCCCTCCAGGTCCGCGGGATCGCGATTGGCGAGCATGGTGATCATGCCGTCGACCAGATCGGTGCCGGGAGGCGGCGCCTCGACCGGGTTCCAGCGCAGGCGATTGGGGGGCAGGGGATCGCCGGCCGTGCCGGGCGCGAAGTGCCTCGCCCCCCGATAACGAGTGAAGGGCGGATGCTCCGCCGTGGGGCGCAGGCGATAGAGCCAGGAGCGGCGGTTCTCGTGCCGGGGCGCGGTGAAAGCCGTGCCGGAGAGCTGCTCGGCATAAAGCCCGAAGGCGGGCCGTTGCGGGCTGTTGCGCCCCACCGGCAGCGCGCCGGGCACCGCTTCGGTGGAGACATGGTTGCCGAAGCCGGGGAAATAGTCGGTCATCGCATCCTCTCTATGCTCGCCTCCCTGTAGCGCTGCCCATAATAGTGTCAAATGATACTATCTGGTACGGGATTGGCTATCAGGGCGCGAACCTAAACTTTGTTGGGCGGTGGCGGACTAATTCCTACTTCTTTAGTGGGTTTAATTCCGGAGTCGTAACCAATGGCCATTACCAGCGCAGCCGCACCTCGGCGGTTCCAGCTGCCTAGCTTCGGCGTGCAGGTCGCCATCGGCATGGCGGCGGGGCTGGCGCTGGGGCTGGCCGCGCGGGCGATCGGCAGCGACGGCGAAACCGCCAACGGCCTCGCCCAGGCGTTGCAGACGATCGGGCAGATCTTCGTGCAGCTGCTCAAGGTGCTGGTGCCGCCGCTGGTGTTCACGGCGATCGTCGCCTCGATCGCGGCGCTGCGGGGCCTGAACAATGCCGCGCGATTGGTGGTACGGACGCTGCTCTGGTTCGCGATCACCGCCGCCATCGCGGTGGCGATCGGCATCACGCTCGGCCTCATGCTCCAGCCGGGGCACCACAGCGCCGTGGCCGCCACGGCGGCGGCGGCGCCTTCGAGCACCGGGAGCTGGCTCGATTTCCTGAAGGGGCTGGTGCCGGCGAATTTCCTGGGCCTGGCGGCGTCGACCCGGCTGGCCGATGGCGGCGCCACGACCGGGCTCTCGTTCAACGTGCTCCAGATCATCGTGCTCGCGGTCGCGATCGGTGCGGCGGCGGTGCGGGCGGGGGAGGCGGGGCACCGCTTCCTCGATTTCAACGCTTCGGCGCTTGCCGTCTTCCGGCTGCTGCTGCGTTGGGTGATCCGCCTGACCCCGATCGGCACCGCGGCGCTGATCGGCGACGCGGTGGTGCGCTATGGCTGGGAGTCGCTGGCGGCGCTCGGCACCTATGCCGGTGCGGTCTATCTCGGGCTCGGCCTGGTGCTGCTCGTCGTCTATCCGCTGCTGCTCGCGGCGCATGGCCTCAGCCCCTTGCGCTTCTTCGCCTCGGCCTGGCCGGCGATCCAGCTCGGCTTCGTCTCGCGTTCCTCGGTCGGCACGCTGCCGGTGACCGAGGACGTGACCGAGCGCGCGCTCGGCGTCCCGCGCGCCTATGCCGCCTTCGCCGTGCCGCTGGGCGCCACGACCAAGATGGACGGTTGCGCGGCGATCTATCCGGCGATCTCGGCGATCTTCGTCGCGCAATTCTACGGCATCCCGCTGGGGATCGAGCATTATGCGCTGATCGCCTTCGTCTCGGTGCTCGGATCGGCCGCCACCGCCGGGCTGACCGGCGCGACGGTGATGCTCACGCTTACGCTTTCCACGCTGGGGCTGCCGTTGGACGGGGTGGGGCTGCTGCTCGCCATCGACCCGATCCTGGACATGGGCCGGACCGCGACCAATGTGGCGGGGCAGATGCTAGTGCCGGTGATCGTGGCGAAGCGGGAAGGGCTGCTCGACGAGGCGCGGTTCCGCGAAGGCGCGAGCGAGGTTCGGGGCGAGCCGGCATTCGCCTGAGGTTTCGGCCGGGGTGAGCTTCGCGCTACGCGACTGGCGTCGCTCCCCCGGCTCCTCTCCAAGCCTCATGACCCGCGAGCCCGTCGGTCCCGGCAAAGCCGGGCCCTGTGGGCCCGCTTGCCGTGCCGTCCGGTCGACGGCGGCGCATTCGCGCCGCATCGCGGATCGAGCACGGCTCGATCCTTGATCAGGCGTCGACCTTGATCACGCCGCGGCGGATCTGGTCCAGCTCGATGCTCTCGAACAGCGCCTGGAAATTGCCGTTGCCAAAGCCTTCATTGCCCTTGCGCTGGATGATCTCGAAGAAGATCGGGCCGAACATGTTCTCGGTGAAGATCTGGAGCAGGATGCCCTCGTCGCCGATATTGCCGTCGATCAGGATGCGGTTCTTGCGCAGGCGCTCCAGATCCTCGCCATGCCCGGGCACGCGCTTGTCGACCAGCTCGTAATAGGTCTCGATCGTGTCCTGCAGCTTGACGCCGCGGGCGCGCAGGCGCTCGACCGTGTCGAAGATGTCCGGCGTGGTCAGCGCGAGGTGCTGGATGCCCTCGCCCTTATATTCGCGGATGAACTCCTCGATCTGGCTCTTGTCGTCCTGGCTCTCGTTCAGGGGGATGCGGATCGCCTTGTCGGGCGCGATCATCGCCTGGCTGAACAGGCCGGTCGCCTGGCCCTTGATGTCGAAATACTTCTGCTCCTCGAAGCCGAAGAGCGTGCGGTAGAACTCGCTCCACACCCGCATCTGGCCGCGGCGGACATTGTGGGTGAGGTGGTCGAGCAGGTCGAGCCCGACATTGTTCTTCGCCTCGGCCTCGCGCCAGCCGGGGAATTCGGCCCAGTTCTCGTAGAGGTCGAGGCCGTCCTGGATGAAATAGAGATAGGAGCCGCCGATGCCGAGGATGACGGTGTCGTCCTCGTCGGTGCGCTTGGCGCCGTGCTCGAGCGCCCAGGCCATCGCCTTGGCCGGATCGGCGACGCGGAAGGCCATGGCGCTGGCCGAGGGGCCATGCTCGCCGCGGAAGGCCGCCACGCGGCCGGCCTCGTCGCGGTTGAGCATCAGGTTGATGCGGCCCTGCTTGTAGCGCGTGACGTTCTTGGTCGGGTGCCGGTGCGTCGGCACGAAGCCGAGCATTTCGAACTGCTTCCCCATCGCCTCGGGATCGGGCGAGGTGAATTCGACGAATTCGAAGCCGTTGAGGCCGAGCGGATTGGCAGGATCGGTCATGGGTGCACGCTCCAAGAAGGTAACGCGCGGGCTAGTCCGAAGTGCAGTTAGTGTCAATTGATACTAGTTGCGGTCATAGCCCTTCGCCCCCCACCCAGTGCGCGTTGGAGAGGCGCCGGGCGACGCTCCAGGTCTGGGTGCGGATGTCCGGGACCGCGACGATCTCCCAGAAGGCGCCACGGGTCATCGGGCCCAGCGCGTAGAGATTGGCGTTGGGCCGGCCGCCGGCGTTGATCGTCTGGCCCTGATTGTCGACATCGATGCCCAGATGCGCCGCGTCGGGGCGGATCATGCCGCGTGCGGCGAGCTTCTGGAGCAGGGGCTCCTCGGTGCGGTTGAGGTCGCCCAGCGGGCCGGTGCAGTTGACGATGCGCTGCACCGTCATCGTCTCGGCCATATCGGCGCCACGACGGCGCAGCGTCACTTCGATACCCTCGGGCTTCTCCTCGAAGCCGAGCGTCTTGCCCGCGATCACCTCGAGCTGGCCGCGATCGACAACGGCCATCAGCCGGGCATGGACCTCCGGGGCGAGGCGGTGGCGATGCACGTCCCACCAGGGGCGGAGATGGCGCAGGAATCGGCCACGCTCGGCTTCGCTGGCATTGCCCCACATCGCCTGGGTGAAGGGGCGGAGTTCGTCGACCGCGTTGCGCCAGCCGATTTCCGCGCCGCGCGCCCGCACGGCGTGCAGCAGCCCGGAGGCGGTGGTGGCGGGGCGCTCGGCCAGCTTCTGCCAGTCACTGCCCGGCGCATGGGCGCGCGGCAGCAGCCCGCGGCGGGAAAGCGCAACGATCCTGCCCTTGAACCCGCGCGCGTCGAGCAGCAGCACCACGTCGATCATCGTCAGGCCGGTGCCGATCACCAGCACGGTATCGTCGGGGCCGAGCCCTTCGGGCACGCTGGCGTCCCAGGGGTCGCCCTTGTAACGTTCGGCGGAGAGCTTCTCGGGATCGAGGCCGGGCGGATCGTGCGGAGGCAGGTTGCCGACCGCGAGCACGGCGGCATCGGCCTCGATCGTGCCGGTCTTCAGCCGTACCCTCACGCCCTCGCCGAATTCCAGGTCCTCGACTTCGTCGCGGACCAGCTTCAGCCGGTCGGGATGGTCGAGCAGCGCGGCATCGAGCAGCTGGCGCAGATATTCGCCATAGGTGACGCGGGGGATGAAGGCGCTCGGCGCATCCGCCACGCCGCGCGCCTGGAGCCAGCGGACGAAGTGCGAGGGATCGTCGGGGAAGGCGCTCATGTTCGCGGCGCGCACATTGAGCACATGGCTGGGATGCGCGGCGCCATAGGCCAGGCCCAGGCCCGCCACCGGCGCGCGCTCGATCAGCGTGGCGCGGGGCCCCTCGTGGCGAAGCAGGTTGATCGCCTGCAAGGTGCCGGAGAAACCGGCACCGATGATTGCGACATGCTCGATCACGTCAGATTTCGTATTCGATCTGCCACTCGGGCTGTTCATAGGCCGGCTTGCGGGCGGCCATGCCGGGCTGGCGGGCGAGCATCTGCCCGTAGAGCCGCTTCACCGCATCGCTGGCGGTGCGGGCGAACAGCGCCGGGACGACGGCATGGACCACGCAGGCGGCCCCCCCGACGATCATGGTGAAGCCGAATCGCCCGGCGGTGGCGGCATGCTCGCCATAGCTTTCGCCGACGGCGCGCGGATGGGACAGGAAGATGCGCTCGAACATGGGCGCGGTGTACGCGCCTCGGGCCGCACTGTGAAGTACAGCTTTTGCGATCCCAAGCCTGGCTTTGTTTGCAATGCGGCGGCGCATGGCCGAACCTGTGCAAGAGGCGGGCCGGAGAGCACGCGTGGCGACGGGGGTTCCAACCGCGGCGGGACTGTGGTTGGTTAGCGCTAACAATATGAGGGGAAGACAGCTTGAGCGAGGATGCACGGTCCGACACCCCGTCGGCGCCCTTGGGCGAACATCATACGGCCACCCGCAACGAGAAGATGGTGATCGCGGCATCGTCGCTGGGCACCGTGTTCGAATGGTATGATTTCTATCTCTACGGCCTGCTCGCCACGACGATCTCGGCGCAGTTCTTCGCCGGGGTGAACGACACCACCGCATTCATCTTCGCGCTCGCGGCCTTTGCGGCGGGGTTCGCGGTGCGCCCGTTCGGCGCGCTCGTCTTCGGGCGGATCGGCGACCTGGTGGGGCGCAAGAACACCTTCCTGGTGACGATGGGCATCATGGGCGGATCGACCTTCGCGGTGGGGCTGCTCCCCAATTTCGCCACTGCGGGTGTCGTCGCGCCGATCCTGCTGGTGACGCTCCGGGTGCTGCAGGGGCTGGCGCTGGGCGGCCAATATGGCGGCGCCGCCACCTATGTCGCCGAGCATGCGCCCAACCACAAGCGTGGCCTCTACACCAGCTGGATCCAGACCACCGCGACGCTCGGCCTGTTCGTCTCGCTGCTCGTCGTGATCGGCACGCGGTCGTGGCTGGGCGAGGCGGCGTTCGCGAACTGGGGCTGGCGCGTGCCGTTCCTCGCCTCGATCCTGCTGCTCGGCGTGTCGCTCTGGGTGCGGCTCCAGCTCAACGAGAGCCCCGTCTATGCCCGGATGAAGGCGAGCGGCAACACCTCTAAGGCACCGCTCACCGAGGCGTTCCTGCGCTGGGGCAATCTGCGCATCGTCCTCGTCGCGCTGTTCGGCGCGGTCGTGGGGCAGGCGGTAGTGTGGTACACGGGGCAGTTCTATGCGCTGTTCTTCCTCGAGAAGACGCTGAAGGTCGACGGGATGACCGCGAACGTCCTGATCGCCATCGCGCTGGCGCTGGGCACGCCGTTCTTCGTGTTCTTCGGCTGGCTTTCGGACAGGATCGGCCGCAAGCCGATCATCCTGGCCGGATGCCTGCTCGCCTCGATCAGCTATTTCCCGCTGTTCCACGCGCTGACCCAGGCCGCCAACCCGGCGCTGGCGGAGGCGCAGGCAAGGATGCCGGTCAGCGTGTTGCTGGTGGACTCCTCGATGCCCTGCTCCTTTCAGTTCGATCCGGTCGGGAAGAACAAGTTCGACAGCGTCTCGTGCGATGTGGCGAAGAGCTATCTGGCGAAGGCGGGCATCCCTTATGTGGAGAAGTCCGTCGGCGACCCGGTGCACACGAATGAAGTGGCCATCCAGATTGGCGACAGACTCGTTGGCGCTCCTTCCACCATGGATCTGGCCGATACCGGGAGGCGCAAGGGCCTGATCGCTGCCTTCCAGAAGGACCTCCAGGCCGAACTCGCCGCCGCCGGCTATCCCGCCAAGGCCGAGGACGCCCGGATCAACAAGCCGCTGGTGGTGGCGATCCTGTTCGCGCTCGTGCTGCTGGTGACCATGGTCTACGGCCCGATCGCGGGCATGCTGGTCGAACTCTTCCCCAGCCGCATCCGCTATACGTCGATGAGCCTGCCCTATCATCTGGGCAATGGCTGGTTCGGCGGCTTCCTGCCGGCCACTGCCTTCGCGATGGTGGCGGCGACGGGGGACATATATTACGGCCTCTGGTATCCGGTGGTGGCCGCGGCCGCGACGCTCGTCATCGGCTTGTTGCTGCTCCCCGAAACCTTCCGGCGGAAGATCGAGGAATGACCGTCGAGAGCGTGCGCGCCTGGCTTGCCGAACATGCACCGGATCTCGTCCTGATCGAGCAGGCGGCAAGCACCGCCACGGTGGCGGAGGCGGCGGCGACGCTCGGTGTCGAGCCCGGTCGCATCGCCAAGACGCTGGCGCTGCGGGTGGGCGATGGCGTCGTGCTCGTCGTCGCGCGCGGCGATGCGCGGCTCGACAATCCCAAGATCAAGGCCGAGTTCGCCGGCCGCGCCTCGATGCTCGGCGCCGAGGAGGCGGAGGCGCTGACCGGGCATCCGGTGGGCGGGGTCTGCCCCTTCGGGCTCGCGACCCCGCTGCGGGTCTATTGCGATGTCTCGATTCGCGGTTTCGCGACGGTGTTTCCCGCGGCGGGCTCGCGCACCGCATCGGTGGAAATCGCCCCCGAACGCCTGGCGGCGCTGGTTTCGCGGCGCTGGGTGGACGTATGCAAGCCGGGGTGAGCAAATGCGCTTGACCCGCCGCGCAACCTTCCCTAACGGACCGCCTCCACGCTTCGGCATGGCCCCTTCGTCTAGCGGTTAGGACGCGGCCCTTTCACGGCTGAAACACGGGTTCGATTCCCGTAGGGGTCACCAAAATCCTCTCCCAGAGGGTTCCAGATGATGCCATAACTGGCTGATTTCTGCGGTTTTCTTGTGGTATAGGTATCCCATGCGGAGCGGCTTCGTGCCACCGGATACCACCATCCTGATGGTATATCTGATGGTAGCGCGGTCCTCCCCTTGCCGGAGATACCATCATGGCGCTTACCGCTGTCGCGATCAAAAATGCCAAGGGCCGCGAAAAGCCCTACAAACTCACCGATAGTGACGGGCTGTTCCTCTATGTCACCCCCAATGGCGGTCGCTACTGGCGGATGAACTATCGCTACCTTGGCAAGCAGAAGACGCTGGCGTTCGGGGTCTATCCCGACACCGGCCTTGCCGAAGCCCGCGAGCAGCGCGACGCGGCCCGCAAGGTTCTGGCGCGCGGCGATGATCCCGCCGAACAGATCAAGCTGGAAAAGGTTGCGGCGGCTGTCGCGGCGTCCAACAGCTTCAAGGCGGTAGCCGACGAATGGCTTGTGAAGGTCGAGCGTGAGGGTCGCTCCGGCGTCACCATGAAGAAGCTCCGCTGGCTGCTGGACTTCATCAACGAATCCATCGGCAAGCGCCCCGTCGCCTCCATCTCCGCGCAGGAACTGTTGGTGATGCTCCGCAAGATGGAGGGTAAGGGCCGCTACGAGACGGCCAAGCGCCTACGCAGCACATGCAGCCAGATATTCCGCTACGCCATCGCCACGGCTCGGGCCGAGCGCGATGTCGCCGCCGATCTTTGCGGCGCGCTCATCGCGCCCCAGCCCGTCCATCGCGCCGCGATCACGAACGCTAACGAGGCGGGCGGCCTACTGCGCGCCATCGAGGCGTTCGAGGGTTTTGCCAACACCAAAGCAGCGTTGCGCTTGCTCCCGCATGTGTTCGTGCGTCCGGGCGAACTGCGCTATGCTGAATGGGCCGACTTCGATTTCGACGAGGCGCTTTGGACCATCCCGAAGCACAAGACTAAGATGCGCCGCGCCCACAGTATCCCACTGTCCGCCCAGGCGCTCGCCATCCTCAAGACCATCGAGCATGACGCGGGCTACAGCTCCTATCTGTTTCCGTCGTTACGTTCTGTGGATCGGCCCATGTCGGAGAACACCATCAACGCGGCGCTGCGGCGCATGGGCTTCGCCCAGGACGAGATGACCGGCCACGGCTTCCGGGCGATGGCGGCGACGCTCCTGAACGAAATGGGCCTATGGCATCCTGACGCGATCGAACGGCAACTTGCCCATTGCGACAACAACGCCGTGCGCCGTGCCTACACGCGGGGCGAATATTGGGACGAGCGCGTGCGGATGATGCAGCACTGGTCCGACCATCTCGACTTCCTGCGTGATGGCGCGAAAGTCATAAAGGGCGATTTCAAGAAGGCAAAAGCCGGGGAGTAACCCGGCTTTCCCTCATTCGGCGCGATCTTCGCGGTAACGCAGGGGATCGGCTATCCAGCGATTGACGGCGGATTCGTACCAGCCGGTTCCGTGCGTGCTGATCGGCACCCGCCGGGGGAACGTGCCCTCTTTGATCTTGCGATACATGGTGGAGCGGGACAAGCCGGTGCGGGCGAGAACAGTTTTCAGGCGGATGATACGATCAGGGCAGTTCATGGGGACTTTCTTCCATTCCTTGGCTATCAATGGCTCCCCCTGAGCCGAGTTTTGGTGATTACAATTTTCCGCTCAAGTGCCTTTGCGAGGACATCCGGTGCCAATCGCAGCCACGGCAGTAAATACAGGCGGACGGCGGCAGACGGCTGTAAACGGATGCGGCTGGCGGTGCACGGCGACGCCGGGTAGCGCTTGGCGGAGCGCAATTTCACATTTCCGTCGCAACTGTGACGCGCACGTCACGTTGTTCGACACTATCGACGCAAAGTTGCGCTGCTGCTGATCAGATTGCGCGCCCGACTCGCGCACCATTGCAGACCTACCTTCCGATGGTCTGCCCGCTGAATGTCAGTTTGCCCCGCGCCATGCCAAAGGCGCAAGCCGCAGGCCATGTCAGTGCCGGTTTCGGTATATTACTGGCAGTTGCAGACTTTATTGCCCCTTGACATCCGCATCCCGCAAACCTTTTGAGAGGCGAAAATCCTGCTTCCGGCTCGCCCCTTCTTTGCTATTGGGCAAATGGGGGTGCCGATGCTGGCCGAACGCGATCAATTGCTCAGCGAAGTGTATGATGAACTGCGCGCGGCGGCCTCACGTATGCTGCACCGTGACGCACCCATGCTTACCTTGCAACCCACTGAACTGGTGAACGAAGCTGCACTGCGGATCATCAGGCTTGAGCAGATGAGTTGGAACGACCGCCAGCATTTCTTCGCCACCGGCGCACGGATCATGCGGCAAGCCATGATGGATGCAATCAAAAGCCGCAAGCGAGCCAAACGCCAGGCACCGAGTATCTTTTTTGAAGACGACCCCGGGAATAGCGGGGTCGATGTCGAGATGCTGGACGCGGCACTCTCAAAGCTGGAAACGATCTCACCCGAACTTGCAAGAATCGTTGAGATGCGGTTTTTCGTTGGTCTTAAACCTGACGAAATCGCTGTTGTGCTGGAAAGTTCAGAATCGACAATCAAACGGCGCTGGCAGACGGCGCGGCTATGGTTGGCCGACGAATTGGCTGATAATTAACCGCAGAGCCGGGTCGCTACTTTCGCAGCTTCGGGAACGTCCTTGGCGGCATCGCGCGCGCCGAGGTTTCCAGCGGCCCGGATCGCAGTCCATTGCCGAACAGCCTCCTGGGCCGCATTGCACGCTGCACGATGGCTTCCTGCACGGGCTAGCACTTCGGCATGGTTAGGCAGTGCGACTGCGAGGTCGCGATTTCGTTGCGGATCGTGGGGTACGCGCGCTAGTCGTTCGCGTCGCAGCGCGATACTGGCGTTGGAGGCTGCGACCGCTTCGGCCATGCGCCCCATATCCGAAAGCACGTTTGCTTCTTGACCGTAGAGGATCAGCAAGCGCTTTTCGATGTTAGCATCTGGGCCGAATGCCAGCACGCGTTGAAGGGCCACAATCCCTTCGCGTGCTTCACGCAGGGCGGCTTCATTCTGCCCGTTAATATCGCCAAGCGTCCCGCTGATGTTGAATTTGGCTTCGCCGAACTTGTCGGTCCATACCAGCGATGTTCCCTTGGCAAGCTCGGCGCGGATGATGGCCTCCGCCTCGCGATAGGGAACAAGTGATCCAGGCTTGTCGCCTGCGTAGTAGATAGCATCGCCGAGACGACCCAGCAGGTTCACTTCTAGCAGGCGGGCATCGCGCCGGTTTACACGCTCAAACCTAACGGCCCGCAGTCGGGAAAGCGCAGAGAACAGCACGGGGACTGCGGCGGCCGGGCGATTTTCGCTCCAGATCATATCATAGGCGCGGCTCTTTTCAGTGACCAGAAAGCCGATCAGCGCGCTCTGTCTGGCCGGGTCGATGGCAAGGGCTTGCCGGAAATAGCCAGCCGCACGGTTATTCAGTTGACGCGATTTGCCGTTGTCAGCCGCCATCGCCCATCGACCGGCAGTGACCCACCCTAGTTCCTCAAGCACTTCTGGATTGCCCGGCTGCTCCCTTGCCAGAACCGCTAGCAAAGCTTCAGCTTGATCGAGTGATTTCGCGGCCTGATCGGGATGGCCGAGGTTCGATGTGCCAGACAATCCTTGCAAACTGGCCAGTCGCCGATAGCCCTGCGCGGTATCGAGCCGAAGGTCGGCTGGCGCATCCCTAACGCTGCCCAGCCGTTCGAGATACTGCCCCGAAACCTCCGCAAGCCGCGCACGGGCGACAACCGTTCCCGGTGCATCGCTCAGATCATCACTGAGCTCGGTGAGCATGAATTTGGCAAGGTGGCGTACCTCGACAAACCTTGCGTCCGCTTCGGCGCGGGCACGTTCGGCCCGGACATACTGGACCGTGCTGATTGCTGTCGCCGCAACCAGCGCAAGTGCGGCCAGCCCGGTCAGCGTCAGACCCTTCCGGTGCCGCTGGATGAAACGGCCCACGACATAACGCCATCCCGCATCGTGTCGCGCCGCCAGCGGCACAAAGGCGCGCATACGACGGATGTCAGAGAGCAAAGCGGCAACGTCGGGGTAACGATCCTCGGGCTTTTCAGCCAGTGTGCGGGCGGCAATCGCGCCCAGATCGCCGTCAAGCTGCCCTACCGGCAGGCGTGTGCCGGGAATGAAATCACCGTCCTCTCCCGGCACCTTGCAACCGAGCATCCCCAGCAGCAACACGCCCAAGCTAAACACGTCACTGGTAATCGTCGGTGCCACACCCACCGCGCGTTCCGGTGCGGCATAGCCCTTGGTCAGCGGATAGGGATCGCCTGTCTCGTCGGTGTCAATCACCGAAATCAAACGGGCGATACCGAAATCAAGCAGATGCACCGCGCCGTCCGCGCTCATCAGCACGTTCGATGGTTTGATGTCGGCATGGATCACCAGACTGCGATGGGCAAAGGCCACCGCCTCACACACCGCCTCGAACGCATCGAGCCGTGCGGTCCGGTCCACCCCGGCCTTGCACAGCGCTTCGGTGATTGGGAGGCCATCGACATAGTCCATCGCCAGCCACGGACGGCCGTCGGCATCGCCGCCATCGAGGATACGCACGATGCCCGGATGACGCAGCCTGGCGAGAATCCGGCGCTCCTCGGCAAATCGGGCTTTGGCGCGGTCACTTGCCAGATCGCCCCGGATCAGCTTGATCGCCACCTGCTGCTGGAACACACCGTCATCACGCTCGGCCTTGACCACCGCCCCCATCCCGCCGCGCGCGATCTCGGCGGTGATTTTGTATGGCCCGATCCGTTTGGGAATCGCCTCAATCACGCCCAACGGCTTGATGAGGCTTTCGGTGGGAAGCAGTCGGAAATTTGTATGCTCATGTGCAAGCAGTTCTTCGACGCGCGCGCGTAAGCCTGCATCCTTGCCACAACGACCTATTACAAATGCGCGCCTTGCCTCGGCGTTATCAATGCCCAGTGCGGCTTCAACAACCTTGAGTGCTAATGAATCGACTGACACACAGGCATCCTGAATTGATTTTTCTACCAAATACCACGAATGACATCGAAAGCCGATTGCGTCGGCGTCATTGCTCCCGGACTATCCATTCCCGGGATCAACCTCTGAATTCGTCAGAGGGCGATAGGTGCGAACGTTGATCTTGTCCTTGAGTTCGTAAAGCTGTTCGGCGATGGAGCGATATTGGCTAGACAGGTTCTCGGCAAAGCCCTGCAAAACTGCCGTCATTTGATGCCGCAGGCTGATCAGGACCTGCGCTTCATCGGCGGTCAACGCGATAACGGTGTCCTTCTGACCACTGGCCTCGAACAGCCGCAAACGATTGAGATAGGGCAGCATTTGTTCCTGAGTTTCGAGCAGATCGTGCATTGTCGTTTCGAGAAGCGGATAATATAGCGCTCTTATCGTAGCGATGGTTTTGAGCAGTTCGATTTCGAGGTTGGGATCGCACAGGAAGATCGACGCCTTGACTGCGGCAAGCCGCACATTGCCGAACAGTTTGAGATCGGATTTGTGAAAATCGGCTGGCTCGAAGTCCTTCGATTCGGCCTGCATCGTCAGATCGCCGATGCCGCTTTGCAGGAAATATTCCCACTTCTCGACCGCGATGCGAAACGCGACCAGTTCGTTCTGTTCATGCGAGCGCAGTCCCGCCCTGATGGCGAGCGAGGCAGCGATGCGTTGCTCGGCAACAGCGAACCGGCTTTTCAGCATGCTTTCAAACCAATTCCGGCCAACATAGGCGAGCACGGCCAGAGCCAAGATCCACATCGGTGTCGATGACAAGGTGGTGACGAGTTCCGTCACCGACCTATAGGGCCTTGGAAGTCAAAGAACGGCGGGAAGGTTGCTACTTCGGCCATCGACTGATCCCGCGACGATAGCATGGGTCAGCTGTAATGCTGGCCAAAGGAGTGGCCACATCGACAATCGCCAGTACCGTCGTTGAAGAAGCTTCCGCACCCGCAACATGTACAGGCTCCATATCCTGCGGTTTCCGGGATCTGATTTTTTCTCGCCTCAGCGAACCTGTAGCTGTTCGGGGCAATCATCTGACTGTCCTCGAACTTTTCATGCATAGCTTTCCACATTGCTTTCCCTTTCGAGATTCCTCGCTGCGAACGATGGCGGCAGAGACACCAAATTGGTAAATGCGTTCACGCCGCCACGGCTCGACCGACCCGTTTAACCGAGATCGCAGTTGATCCGATCGGGCGAGGCATAACCACCTGACACCGAAACTTGATTTGAGCTTTCAATGCTTCCGCACCATGGTCGCACGGGATAGGTTCCGTCGGCATCGGGCAGAGTGACGGTATAGTATGAGTTACTGTTGAAAGGCCCAACAGTCTCGGAAGCAACATCGATATAGACCGATCCGTCAATTCCGCCAGTCCATGAAACATATACGCTTGCCATCTGATTATCTCCTTTTTCTTGGTTAATCGTGCGCTACGCATTATCTGTTTGCCTCGCGTTGCTTGAATGCCTCGGTTCTCTATCGCCCCCAAAGGGCGGGCTTGGGAGGAACGGCAGCCCACCAGAAGGCGGCATCGTCGTCGATTGTGATGCTAGGCCGGGCCAACCCGTCATAGGACCGGGCGTACCCACGTCTCCGCCCTGCTGGGGAAGGTCAGGGATTACAGGCAGGCCCGCGTTCAAGGCGGCGAAGAATGCTTCCGGTTCCAAGCCTGGCCCCGGCATACCGGCGGCGACGGTGTTCTTGATTGCCGCTTGCGCCTGTACCGCGTCGTCCGCGAAGCGTTTGAGATAAGCCTGAAAGCCTGGTAAACCGAGCTTTGCCAGAACGTCAGCATCGGCTTGGTAGGCTTGGCAGAGCGTAACCAGATGGCCAATCATGTAACCTTGCGCTTGAAAAAGTCTGAGTGGCAGCATCTGACCCAGCGTGCGGCAGGATTGCGCCTGCGCGAACAAGCCCCCCATTTGCGCAGCGCAGGGCAAATAGTCCGCGTCAAATTTTGCCGCAATTTCGGACTGAACCACTTTCAGCTCCGCTTCACGGCCCGTCTTAGCTGCATCGGTGGCATCGAGCGGGAGTGGGGCTAAAGTCTTGGTGGAGTGATCAAAACTCCCTCGGGAAACCCGTGCATCGACCGTTCCGGCCATGAAATCTTCAAAAGACATGGGTTGGTTCCCTTGAGACTAGAATTGGACCCGCACACCGCCCGAAATGGCGTGCCCGCGCACGCTATTCCCCCGGTCAAGCCGCCCTTCAATAAAGCCCGAAAGATGGCCACGCTCATCGCGCAAGCTCAGCCCCGCGACATATTGGCCAGTTGAACGGTAGCCGGTGGCATTGAGGTTGTAGCCGATGACGGTGCCCGCCGCGTCCGCTGAGAGGATCGTAGCAGTCTCGCTGTTCGACATATTCTTTACCCAATATGCCCCGGCATAGGGTTCGGCGAACAGTCCTGAGCCGACCTTGCCCGCCCATGACAATCGCGCGCCGAGCCGGGCGACGCTATTATTGTCGCTACCGGGAGCCAGCCGTGTGAAATTATCGATGGCAAAGGTATCGATGCGGCTGTTGCTCCAGCTCAACGCCGCACGCGGGGTAAGTGCAAAGCCGTGTCCAAGCGGCAGGCGGTATGACGCCGCTACCGCGCCCGCCCATGCACGACCTTTGGTTCTGGTCGCTGCGGCAGTGCCAAACAGCACAGCATTGGTCACATCGAACCGCCGCCATTCGCGCCGCACATTGGCTTCGATGGTCAGCCTGTCGCCTGTCAACGCAGCATAGGCTCCCAGAAACGGCACATTCACCTTGATCCGTGTCGCGGGCTGGGTGGCGTCGGCACTATAGGTGCCACCCATGATGCCCAGATGCACGGACCAGCCCCTACCGCCAAGATCGCTCCAACCGAGATCGGCTCCACCCTGGATCGAACGATGATCGAGTTCGAGCCGGTTGGTCGCGCTGGCAAGCTGCGTCGTGCTGTCGGAGATGACGGTCGCCAGCGTCTGGCCGAGACTACCCGAGGTGCCGCGTATCCATAGACCGAGGTGCGGCTTGCCTGAAGCAGCACCCTCGCGGCCAGTGACATAGGGTAGCACGGAGTCATCAAGTGCCGCCGCCGCTGTTGCCGCCGTTACATGTAGTCCGCCCAGCCCGGTGAGCAGCGGATTGAACGCCTGCAAAATACCGAACTGGTTAGCGTTGGTCTTGCTCACCCCGAAGCTCTCACGGAACACGCCCGCGTCGGCAAAGGAAGTGGAGGTGAACGCCCCCGCCGCCGCACCGCCGGTGACAGTAATCAGCGGCAGGAATCCGCCCGCGATCCGCCCCTGCGCCAGCCGGTTGACGGTGACGGCGGTGGTGCCGGTCGCCGTGCCCGTGATGGTCAGCGTATCGGCACGGGCGGTTGCTGTGCTGGCATCAAGGAATATCTGCCCGCCGCCGGTGTAGTTTCCGGTGATTGTGATGGAATTGTTCCCGGCGACCCCGTCCGCCGCGTTGATGATGCCGGTGTTGGCCAATGCGCCCGAAAACGACGAGTTTCCACTGCCTACATTCCAACGGCCTGAGTTGGTGAACAGCGAGGCGCTGACCGACGATCCGGTGACGTTGATCCCGCCGGTCATCGTGCCGGTTGCGCCATTGGTGATGCGGAATGCAGTGCCTGCGGTCGATCCGGCGACGGCGTTGGTGCCGCCAGTGAGGGTGCCGGTGTTGGTGACGACGGCAGTTCCCGTTCCACCCGCGATCAGCCTTATTCCGGTCGTGGTGCCCGAAACCGTGCCCGCATTGTTCGCCGTCAATACACCGGCCAGTTGCAGGCCCGCCACAGTTGGGGTGATATTGAGCTGGACAATCGCGCCGGTGCTGAAGTCGGAATTGGGATCGGAATAGTCTGCGGCGGTGGTGAGATCGATTCCGGTGGCACCAGCAATGCTGCCGGTGGTCGCAACGGTGACCGTGAAATCGTTGCGCGTGCCGCGTCCCCACACTCCGGCGTTACCCGCGCTGATCGTGCCATTAATGTCTGCGGTCGCCGCGCCGGTCGAATAGCCGCTGAACAGCCGGATACCGGTGCCCTGAGCCGCACTGACTGTTTTGCCTGCCCCGACTGTTACCGCAAGGGTGGCGGTGTTGTTGTCAAGCCGGGTTGCCTGCTCCGCAGCAGACAGGGGGACAAACGACCCTACTGCGGTGGAAATGCCCACGCCACTGTTGATGAGCAGATCGATGGCGTTGCCATTGGCGACGGTGATGTTGCCGCCGCCCGATGTCCGGTTGACCGAGACCGCGCCGCTTCCGCTGGTAGCAGCGTCAATCGATGCTGTCCCCAATGTTGCAGTATTATAGTTCCTCAGATCAACTCCGATGGTCTGGGTGAGATCGATCGTGACGTTGCCTGGTCCTTTCTTGAGCGTGTTCGCAGCAATGACGGTTGCCGCAGTAAGGTTCGGACCGAACGAATTGTCGGAGATCAAGCCGGTCCCGGTGCCGATGATCGATACGTTCCCGCGCGTGTCTCCTGTAGCAATCAGTCCACCGAAGATGCTGGCGCTGTTCAGGCCGATCCGGATATCGCCGGTGTTGGTTCCTCCCGAAACCTGAACTATCGCGGCGATGCGTGGCCGACTTGCGGCACTCCCAATATTGCCATTGACCGTTATCGTGGTCGCCGCGTTACGAGTGACGCCTGTCGGGGTGTAGACATTCGCGTTGATACCGAAGCTGGTCGTCAGGATGCTGCCGTTGTTGACCACGCTGACATCGCCGGTGCCGCGCTGCGTGATGGCGATGCCGCCCAGTCCGTTGGAAAGGTCGAGGATCGATCCGTTGTTGGTGATCTGAAACGCGGAAGCTCCCGCACTGGTATCGTCGATGGTATTAGGATTGCCGCTGGATGCGTTGATACCGCCAACCAATGTCCCGTTGGTTGTTATCCGCGTGTCTGCACCACCGATGGCTTGGGTGCGGATTGCGTTAAAGCCGTAATTCAATCCGCCCAGTGAGTAGGAAGTACCCCGGATCGTCGAGGTCGCGCCTTGTGCGACATCAATCAGCCCGGTCGATGTCGTAGTGGATGCGTCGAGTCCGTAAGAACTGGCCGAGATCAGGTCGCCGTTGATCCGCGCAGTGGCTCCGTTACCGCCGCCACGCAAGGTCAGCGCGGTATAGGCAATCAGCGCCTGGCCCGGCCCCAGCGACGCCGCTTGGCTGGCGTTGATCGACGATCCCGCATCAATCGTCACGTTCGCGCCGTTGGTGGCATCACCGTTGACAGTCAGCCCGGTAGTGGCTGCCTGCGTCTCGCTATTTTGGAACCGCACAGAGCGCTTGCCGGTAATCGTCGCGGTCGTATTCGCCCCTGTCGCGCCGTCGCAGATTACGTCGGGCTGTGTCAGATCGCAATTCGCCCATGCCGTTCCCGGCACCATCAACGCTATCACAGCCGCACTCAGCCGTAGCTTTGAATGAATTGTCATGCCGGTCTCCATGCACAGGAACGCGAAGCAAATTTCGGTCTTTGTTATGCTAAGGCGACATCGGCGCGAATTTCGGTTCACCGATTTGAAAATATTTTTTGAGATGGCAGGAAATGCGAGAGGATTTTCGTTATCTCTCGCTCTCGAATGCCCGTTTCCCTTTCCGTTTCCACAACACGAGCGCCTGTTCACGGTCCTCACTGCGCAGCTTGGCCGCAACGGTGAGGAACGCGCCGTAGAGCGCGGCGCGATCGTCATCGGTGAGATCGACCAGTCCGGCTTTCACGACGAGGCCGCCCAGTTCGATCAGTTGACGCGTGCGTTCGCGGCGTTGCACGGCCCATTCGCGCATGTCGGTTCGCGCCTTCTGTGCTTCAAGCCGATACCGCGCCGCTGTCATTCGGCGTAGTGCTGCCTTTGTCGCGATCAGTTCCCGCAGTTCGACCACGCGCGTTGCCTTGAAAGAAGGTAGCCCCGCGCTTGCGCCAGCTCTCCTTTCGTGCGGCATCGTCGGTTTCGGCAATGACCAGCAACGCACCCGCCAGTGTTTCCGCGTCAGTGGCATCGGCTCGGCAAGCAATCACCAGTTCGCCGAGTTGCTGGACGCGGCGTTCTTTGAGTTGACGTGCCTTGTCGGCCAGCGCCTTCAGTTCCGAATCGAAGTCCCTGGGTTTACGCATCGCAAGTCTCCGTTGAGAGTTGATGCGCCCATGATAATAGTGTGCCGCGCGTAATGCTGTAGAGTCGTCGGGACGTTCTGGAACCAGATAGTCCCGAGCAGGATTTTATCATGGGAGGGCGCGCTTATACGTCGTGCCGACGTGGCTTTGATGGCGTAGATGGATTGCCGTCATGGCGATCTTCCACCTTTCCGTTAAAGTCATCAGCCGGTCGAGCGGGCGCAGCGCCGTGGCCGCAGCAGCTTATCGCGGAGCCGAGCGTTTGCACGACGAACGGCTCGACCGCGACCATGACTTCACCAACAAGGACGGCGTCGTCCATTCCGAAGTGCTGCTGCCGGAAGGCGCGCCGGAGGAATTCGCCGACCGCGAAAAGCTCTGGAACGCGGTCGAGGCCGCCGAGAAACGTAAAGACGCGCAGCTTGCCCGCGAGGTCGAGTTCGCCATTCCGCGCGAGCTGACCAAGGAACAGGGCATCGAACTGGCGCGTGAATTCGCCGAGGCCGAGTTCGTCGAAAAGGGCATGATCGCCGACCTCAATGTCCATTGGGATATTGGCGCGGACGGCCAGCCCAAGCCCCACGCCCATGTCATGCTCACCATGCGCGAAGTCGGCAAAGACGGGTTTGGCCCGAAGGTACGCGACTGGAACAAGGCTGAGCTGGTGGAGCAGTGGCGCGAGCGCTGGGCCGATCATGTCAACCAGCGCCTTGCCGAACTCGATATCGATGCGCGGATCGATCACCGATCCTTGCAGGCGCAAGGCATTGCGCTGGAGCCGCAGGACAAGATCGGCCCCGCCGCATCGCGCATGGGCGTGCGCGGCCTTGAGGCCGAACGGATCGAGGAACACCGTGCTGTCGCGCAGCGCAATGGCGAGCGGATCATCGCCAACCCCGCCGTCGCGCTCGATGCGATCACGCACAGCCAGGCCACCTTTACGAACCGCGACCTTGCCATGTTCGTGCATCGGCACAGCGACGGGAAGGAGCAGTTCGATGAGGCACTAAGCGCTGTGCGCGGATCGCCAGACTTCATCGCACTCGGAAAGGACGGTCGCGGCAACGACCGGTTCACATCGCGCCAGATGATCGAAACCGAACAGCGGTTGCAGCACGCGTCGGAGTTGATGGCGGAGTGTGAACGGCACCGTGTTGGCGAGAACAAGCAAGCGAGCGCTTCGGCGCGCGCCGAAGAACGCGGCTTGGTGCTCTCGGGCGAGCAGCGCGCCGCGTTCGAGCATGTGACCGATAGTCGCGGCCTCAGCATTGTCGTCGGCAATGCTGGGACCGGCAAAAGCGCGATGCTTGGCGTCGCGCGTGAGGCATGGGAAGGTGCGGGTTACACCGTTCGCGGTGCGGCACTGTCCGGCATCGCTGCCGAGGGACTGGAGCAGGGTTCGGGCATTGCCTCGCGCACCATTGCCAGCCTTGAACATCAATGGGGGCAGGGGCGCGAGCAGCTAACTTCGCGCGATGTGCTGGTGATCGACGAAGCTGGCATGGTCGGCACGCGCCAGATGGAGCGCGTGCTGTCCCATGCCGCCGATGCAGGCGCGAAAGTTGTCCTGGTTGGCGACCCGCAGCAGCTCCAGGCCATCGAAGCCGGGGCTGCGTTCCGGTCGATCCACGAACGACACGGCGGCGTAGAAATCAGCGAAGTGCGTCGCCAGCATGAAGGCTGGCAGCAGGATGCCACCCGGCATCTTGCCACCGGGCGCACCGGACTTGCCATTCAGGCCTATGACGAGCGCGACATGGTGCATGCCGTCGAGACGCGAGAAGCGGCACGCGGCGAGTTGATCGAGCGTTGGGACCGCGACCGGCAGGCAAGCCCCGACGATACGCGCATCATACTCACCCACACCAATGACGAGGTGCGCGAACTCAATGACGTCGCGCGCGAAAAGCTGCGCGCCAGTGGCGATCTGGGCATCGATGTGACCATCCGAGCCGAGCGCGGCGAGCGGCAGTTCGCCAGCGGCGACCGTATCATGTTCCTGCGCAATGAGCGGGGCCTGGGCGTCAAAAACGGCACACTCGGCACCGTGGAGCAGGTGACGCCGCAGCGCATGGCCGTGCGCACCGACGATGACCGCAACGTCGCTTTCGACACCAAGGATTATGCGCACATCGATCATGGCTATGCCGCCACGATCCACAAGGCGCAGGGCATGACTGTGGACCGCACCCATGTGCTGGCGACGCCGGGCATGGACAGCCACGGTGCCTATGTCGCGATGTCCCGCCACCGTGATGGCGTGGCTCTGCACTATGGGCGCGACGACTTCGCCGATCAGTCGAAACTTGTCCGCACTCTGAGCCGCGAGCGCGGCAAGGATATGGCGAGCGACTACAAACCCGAACAGCAGTTCGCCGAGCGGCGCGGCATTACCTTCCGCGAACGTATCGTGGAAATGGCCCGTCAGTTGCCGGAGCGCGCTAAGTCGATCTTCGCCGGTTTCCGCCCGCAGGCCAATCGGCTCGAAGTGCTGCCGACCGATCAGGCTGGCCTTTCCGATCAGCGCCGGGCGGTCGAACGCTACGCTCGCGCCGCCGCTGACATCGGGCAGATGCGCGAACAGGGATTGCCGGTCCTGCCCCACCAGCGCGACGCGCTGGAGAAGGCCGGAAAGGCGCTCGACGCGATCCGGCCTCATGGCGCAACCGACCTCGCCAGCGCCTTGCAGCGCCAGCCCTCGATCGCCCGTGAGGCCGCCGATGGTCGCAGTCAGGGTGCAATCCGCGCCATGCAGCTTGAAGCCGAAATCCGCGTCGATCCCGCGCAGCGTGCAGACCGCTTTGTCAGCGACTGGCAACGGCTTGGCCAGGCGCGCCAGGCCATGCAGCGCGAAGGCGATAGCAACGGTGCGCAGCGGCTCACCAACCGCATGACGGACATGGCGAAGGGGCTTGAGCGCGACGCGCAGGTTGAATCACTTTTGCGCGGTCGCACCCGCGAGCTGGGCATCAACGCAGAACTCGGTCGCGATCTGGCCCGCGACCTTGCCGCCTCCATCACGATGGAGCGGAGCCGGTCAATCGGCATGGGCCTGTAGGAGAAACACAATGGATACTGATAATGATGACGTGGAACTCACCCTGGACCTTGAGCCGGAACCCGACCCTGACCCTGACCCGCCCACCCCGGATGCCGTGGGTGATCCCGCCGCCGAGGCTTTCGCCCGCCTGGAAGGCGAACTGGCCTTGATGCGCCGTGCGGTTCAGCACCTTGCCGCCGAGCGCGCCGACATTGTCATTCCCGACTATGGCCCGACGCTGATCGACATAGCCAAGCGGATGGGCGCGATTAGCGAGAGCATGAAGGGCATGGCTGGCCATCCGGCGATGCAGATGACCCCTGACAGCATTGGCAATCGGATTGCCGCCGCAGCAGAAGCCGCGCGGCGCAGCGATCAGGACAGGATCAGCCAGGCCCGGAACGACTTGAATCACGCCGCCCAGGAAATGCGCAGCGTCACGGCCCATGCGCGCAATGCCGCCGAGCAGCGCCAGCAGCTCTACCAGGCGGTAGGCGGCGCTTTGCTGGCTGGCATCCTGTTATGGTCCATTCTTCCCGGCACCATTGCCCGCACGATGCCCGAAAGCTGGCACTGGCCCGAGCGCATGGCCGCGCGGATGGCGGGCGCATCTTCTCGGTGGGACGCTGGCGCACGGCTGATGCAAAGCGACAGCCCTGAGGCATGGAATGCACTGGTGCAGGCCGCTGACATCCAGCGCGACAATCGCGATACCATTGACGCTTGCCGCAAATCTGCCCAAACCACGCGGCAAGCAGTGCGATGCACGGTCAAGATCAGAAGTCCGCGCTGAAATCGCATAGGATGCCAAAACGGCCCACCTAATCCCTATCGACAGATGGCATTTCTGATGGTATCTCCACGTCGTCAAACGCAAGTTTGGCAAACATAACAGTACCTTGCCACGGTTACCGGGTGCCCGTAGGGGTCACCATCCGCGGCGTGGTTTCCGACATCGATGGATTTTTCCGCCCAGGGCAGCCGGCGCTAGTCCGCCCAGGCCGCGTCCTCGACGTGCAGTTCGGCGGCGGGGCGGGAGCCCCAGTCGTCGATCCTGGCGCGGCCGGCGAGCCAGAGCTTGCGGTGGCGCGGGGCGGAGAGCAGGGCCTGGCCCAGTTCGGTATCGGCCTGTCGGAAGGCGACCGCCTTGATGCTGCGCCCGTCCGGCCCCGCCACGATCAGCCGCACATGGCCGCCCGTGCCGACCACATCGGCCTTGATCACCGTCACCGGCCCCGCCGCCACGCGCGGTGCCGGCCAGCCCATGCCATAGGGGCCGCCGGCCTCCATCGCGTTGACGAGATCGGGGCAGACGCCACCTGGGGCCACCACGGCGTCGAGCAGCAACGCCCGCTCGCCCATCGCCTGGGTGACGCGTTCGGAAAGCCGCTCCTCGAGGAACTCGGCAAAGGCATCGAGCCGGTCGGCATCGATCGTCACGCCGCAGGCCATGGCATGGCCGCCACCCGCCCGGAGCAGTCCCGCATCCTTGGCGGCGAGCACCGCGGCGCCGAGATCGACGCCCGGGATCGAGCGGCCCGAACCCTTGCCGATACCGTCCTCGTCGAGCGCGATCACGATCGCCGGCCGGCCGAGCTTCTCCTTCAGCCGCCCCGCGACGATGCCGATCACGCCGGCATGCCAGCCCCTGCTCGCGATCACCGCGACCGCGTGGTTCGCCTTGTACAGGCTGAGTTCCTCCGCTTCGGCCTGCACGCCGGCCTCGATCGCGCGGCGCTCCTCGTTGAGCTGGTTCAGCTCCTCGGCGATCGTCCGTGCCTCTTCGGGATCGCGGGTGGTGAGCAGGCGCACGCCCAGGTCCGAGCGGCCGACGCGCCCGCCGGCGTTGATCCGGGGGCCGAGCGCGAAGCCGAGATCGGTGGCGGTGGGCGCCCGGGTGAGGCGCGAGGCCTCGATCAGCGCGTTCAGCCCGATGTTGCGCCGCTGCGCCATCACCTTGAGGCCCTGGGCGACAAAGGCGCGGTTGAGGCCCTTGAGCGCAGCCACGTCGGCGACGGTGCCGAGCGCGACGATGTCGAGCAGGTCGAGCAATTTGGGTTCGGCCCGGCGCGCGAAATAGCCGCGTCCGCGCAGCGTGCGGATCAGCGCCGCGCCGAGCAGCCAGGCGACGCCGACCGCCGCCAGGTGGCCGTGCGCCGCGCCCTCGGTCTCGTCGAGCCGGTTGGGGTTCACCAGCGCGAGCGCCTGCGGAAGCTCGGTGGTGCATTTATGGTGGTCGACGACGATCACTTCGGCGCCGGCGGCCTTCGCCATCTCCAGCGCCTCAAAGGCCTGGGCGCCGCAGTCGACGGTGACGATCAGGCCGGCGCCTTCCTGCTTGAGCCGTACCAGCGCCTCGCCCGATGGGCCATAGCCCTCCATCAGCCGGTCGGGGATATAGGGGCGCGCCTCCAGCCCCATGTCCCTCAGAAGCAATATCAGCAGTGCCGCGGAAGTGGCTCCATCTACGTCGTAATCCCCGAAGATTGCGACCTGCTCGCGCTGCTCCACCGCATCGGCGAGCCGCGCGGCCGCCTTGTCCATGTCGCGGAAGATCGAGGGGTCGGGCATGAAGGCGCGGATGCTCGGCGCCCGGTGCATGTCGAGCTCCTCGCGCGCCACGCCGCGGGCGATCAGCAATTGCGTCACCAGATCGTCGGGCACCAGCCCGCCACGCGAATCGCTGGCTAGGCCGCGCCAATGCCAGGGCTGGCCGGTGATCGAGCGCTGGATGTTGAGCACGGCGGACATAGGGACGGCTATGGAACAGCGGGCAGGGGGCTGTCCATTCCCGGTCCGCCCTATTCGGCCTGGGGCAGCGCCTGTTGCAGTTCGAGGCGCCGGGCATAGGCCGCGGCGAATTCGCCATGGATGCGGGCAATGCCGGGGTCGGTGGCGGTGCGTGCCTTTTCCGCGCTCAGGCGCTGGCGTCGCTCGAGATACTCGCGATCATTCTGCTGGGACATGGAAAGGCTCCGGCTTCAAGCGGCAGCTTTCCCGTTGCTGTCAGTTCGCGCCATGCTCGGGGTTCCGGGCGCCAATATATTGTAGGTACAAGATTTTTTCGAACAAGGCGAGCGAATACGGCGCCGGCCGCTCGGCTCGTCGCATTTCCCGCACGCCGCCATGCCCGGCCCTTGCAAGGGCCGGGCTGGCGCTTCCGGCAAACCGCGCCTACATCGCATCGCCTTATGGCCCGTCCGCGTCCCGCCCAAGAGAAAGTGAAGACCGTCGCCGAGAACCGGCGCGCCCGGTTCGATTATTTCATCGAGCAGACCTATGAGGCCGGCATCGCGCTCACCGGCACCGAGGTGAAGTCGCTGCGCTTCGGCGAGGGCTCGATCGCCGAGGCCTATGCCGAAGTGAACGACGGCGGCGTCTGGCTGGTCAATTCGAACATCCCCGAGTTCAGCCATGGCAACCGGTTCAACCACGAGCCGAAGCGCCCCCGTAAATTGCTCCTTCATGAGCGGGAGATAAACAAGCTCCATGGCGCGGTGGCGCGCGAAGGGATGACCCTGGTGCCGCTGTCCATCTATTTCAACGGGCGAGGCCGCGCGAAGGTCGAGCTGGCGCTGGCGAAGGGCAAGAAGACGCATGACAAGCGCGACTCGATCAAGGAGCGGGACTGGAAGCGGGAGCAGGGGCGACTGCTCCGCGACCGTGGGTGATCCCGCGCCCGCTTCGGGCAAGTCGCGTTTCCGCCGCTGGCTCGACAAGGCGACGCCCAGCCGCGAATCGGTCGAGAGCAATCGCTGGCTCCGCCCGGTGGCGAGCCGGGTGATGCACAGCTCGCTTTGGCGCTTCACGCGGCGTTCGGTGCCGCGCGGCGTGGCGCTGGGCGTGGTGACGGGCGTGCTGGTGCCGATGGGGCAGATCCCCGCCTCGGCCGTGCTCGCGCTCCCGCTGCGCGCCAATATCCCGGCAGCCGCCGCGACCACCTTCATCACCAATCCCTTCACCACGCCGCCGCTCTGGGTGGCGGCCTATTGGCTGGGCAGCTGGATGCTCGGCCCCGGCGCGATGATCGAGAAGGCGCAGGTGATCGAGCGGAGCTGGAGCGACTGGCTGGTCCACCAGGCCGGCCCGGCGACGCTGACCGGCCTGATCACCATCACCGGCGCGCTTGCCCTGATCGGCTATTTCGGCACCGCGCTGGCGTGGCGGCTGTGGATCGCCCGCAAATGGAAGCGGCGCGCCGACGCGCGGGCCGCGCGCGGCTGAACGCGGCGGGAACGTCGTCATCGTGGTGTAATAATGTTACGCCCAGCCGATTGACGGAGCCCATCGACGGTCTAAGACAGCCCGATCAACCATCGGGGATTCCCATGCGCCTGTCGCTCCTCACCACCAGTTTCCTCGCCGCGCCCGTGCTGCTCGCCGGCTGCGCGCACAACGCCTCGCTGCCGGCCGCGCCGGTCGAGGCCGCGCCGGTCACCGAGCCCGATCCGGCGCCGCAGCCCGAAAAGCCCAAGCCGGTCTATGGCAGCTATGGCTTCGACACCGCCGGCATGGATCCCGCGATCAAGCCGGGCGACGATTTCTACAATTATGCCAATGGCGCCTGGGCGAAGAACACGCCGATCCCGGCCGACAAGTCGAACTATGGCTCGTTCAACATCCTGGACGACAACGCCAAGAAGCAGACGCACGCGATCCTCGATGCGGCGAAGGGCGATCCGAACTCGAAGATCGGCACCGCCTATGCCACCTATCTCGATACCGCGGCGATCGACGGCAAGGGCCTGGCGCCGGCCAAGCCGTGGCTCGACCAGATCAAGGCGCTGACCGCCAAGGCCGGCTATCCCGCGCTTGCCGCCGCCGCGCGCCGCAACGGCGTGGGCGTGCCCTTCGCCACTTATGTCGGCCAGGACGACAAGGAACCGGAAGTCTATGCGCTGAGCCTCTACCAGGCCGGGCTGGGCATGCCCGACCGCGACTATTACCTCTCGAAGGACGCCAAGTTCGTCGAGACCAAGACGGCCTATCTCAAGCACCTCACCAACGTGCTGACGCTCGCCGGCGAGCCCAATGCCACGGCACGCGCCCAGGCGATCGTCGATTTCGAGACGAAGATCGCCGGAGTGCAGTGGACTCGCGTCGAAAGCCGCGATGCGACCAAGACCTATAACAAGATGACCGTCGCCCAGCTGCAGAAGTCGGCGCCGGGCTTCGACTTCAAGGCCTTTTTCGCGGCCGGCAAGACGCCGGTGGAGAATGTGATCGTCGGCCAGCCCAGTGCGGTTGCGGGCATCGCCCGGCTGATCCAGCAGGCGCCGCTGGCGGTGCTGAAGGACCAGCTGCTGGTCCGCACGCTCGACAATTTCGCCGATGTGCTGCCGAGCGCCTTCGACAAGGAGCAGTTCGCCTTCTACGGCACCACCCTGTCGGGCACGCCGGAGCAGGAGGTGCGCTGGAAGCGCGCAGTGGACTTCACCACCGGCGCGCTCGCCGACGACGTCAGCCAAGTCTATGTCGCCAAATATTTCCCGCCCGAGACCAAGGCGGCGGCCGACCAGCTGGTGAAGAACGTGATCGCGGCGATGGACCGCCGGATCGACAAGCTCGAATGGATGGCGCCCGAGACCAAGGTGAAGGCGCATGAGAAGCTGGCCGCCTTCAAGCCGAAGATCGGCTATCCCGACCATTGGCAGGACTATGCGGCGCTGACGATCACGCCCGGCGACGCATTCGGCAACAATGTGCGCGCCAACAACTGGCAATATGACGACAATGTCTCCAAGCTCGGCCAGCCGATCCGCCGCTGGGAATGGGGCATGACTCCGATGACGATCAACGCCTATGCCAATTTCGGCATGGTCGAGATCGTCTTCCCGGCCGCGATCCTGCAGCCGCCCTTCTTCGATCCGAACGCCGATCCGGCGGTGAACTATGGCGGCATCGGCGCGGTGATCGGCCATGAGCTGAGCCACCATTTCGACGACCAGGGCGCCAAGTACGACAAGGAAGGCCGCCTGACCGACTGGTGGACCCCGGCGGACGTCAAGGCATTCAAGGCGCGCACCGACGCGCTGGTCGCCCAGTACGACCAGTATGAGCCGCTGCCGGGCATGCATGTGAAGGGCGCGCTGACGCTCGGCGAGAATGTGGCCGACCTGGCCGGCCTCACCGTCGCCCATGACGCGTACAAGGCCTCGCTGAACGGCCAGGCGTCGCCGGTGCTCGACGGCACCACGGGCGACCAGCGCTTCTACCAGGGCTGGGCCCAGGTATGGCGCCGCAACTATCGCGAGGCGAATCTGCGCCAGCGCCTGCTCACCGATCCGCACTCGCCGTCGCAGCAGCGCGCCTGGGTCGTGCGCAACCTCGATCCCTGGTACGGGGCCTATAACCCCGATCCGGCAACCAAGCTGTTCCTGACGCCCGACAAGCGCGTCCGGATCTGGTGACCTGAAGTTCCCCTCCCGTTTGCGGGAGGGGTTAGGGGAGGGGAGCGCCGCGAGCCTCGCATGTAGAGATCAGGCCCTCCCCCGACCCCTCCCGCAAGCGGGAGGGGAGATTTGCTTGACCCGCGTCGCTTGACCGAACATCGGTGGCGCATGGCCACGTTGCCCGCCCATAGCCCTATTTCGACGTCCCGCCGCTGGCTGCCCTTCGCGGCGGCGATCCTGGCCGGGTTCCTTGCGGGCGCGGTGATCCTGCTCACGCTGAACGACCGCGCGGTCGCGGTCGGCTTCGTCGCGGCGGGGCTGCTCGCCGCGGGCGGGCTCTGGGGTGCGCGCAGGCTCTTCCATGCGGATATCGCCGGCGAGGCCCCGGTCGACTGGTCGGTCGCCCAGGCGCTCGCGGCGGCCAGCGACGATGCGCTGGCGGTCACCGACCGTGCCGGACGCCTGGTCTGCGCCAACAGCCGTTTCGAGGCATTGTTCGCCGGCTGGCCGACGCCGCCCAATCTCCCGATCAGCGACGCCGCCGTCGCCGCGCTCGGCACCGCGGCGCGAACCGCCTGGCGCGACGGCGAGGCGCGCGAGGACGGTATTCAGGTGTTCAGCGCTCCCGTATCCGCCCGTGTCCAGCGCGTGGGCGAGGAATCGCTCGTCTGGCGCTTCATCGGCGTGCAGGCGCTCGACCTCGCCAGCCAGGTCCAGGCGCTGATCGACGGCCATACCGGCGACCGGCTGGGCTCGGCCGGCATCATGGCCGCGATGGTGTCGCCCGAGGGCCGGGTGCGCAGCGCCAACCGCGTGTTCCGCCTGCGCGCCATGGGCAGCCCGGAAGCCGCCGCCGAAGGGCGCGACTTCGCCCGCTTCCTGATCACCGATTCCATGGGGCTGGTCCGCTTCGAGCGCGAGGGGCTGGAGGGCAATCCGCTCCGTGTGCTGCAGATCCCCTTCCTCGACGGCGAGGAGGCGCCGCTGCTCGTGGCGCTGCTCGACGAGGAGCAGGGCAATGTGCCCACGCCGGCGATCGGCGCCAGTGCCGGTGCGCATGTCCGCTCGCTGATCGCGCTGCTGCCGCTCGGACTTGCCCTGGTCGATCGGGACGGGCGCTTCGCCAGCATGAACGATGCGTTCGTGCGGGCCACCCGCGTCAATGCCGCGGCGCCGCCGCTCTATCCGGGCGACCTGGTGGTGCGCGAGGACAAGGCCGCGCTCGCCGACGCCGTCCGCCGGTTTGCCGGCGGGGCGCCGCAATCGGCCGAGATGACCGTGCGCATGGCCGATGCGCCCGAGGAGCCGGTCTCGATCGGCATTGCCGGCGCGCGCGGGCTGGGCGAAGCCGCCGTCCTCATCAGCCTCAAGGATTCGGGCGAGGAATCGAAGCTCAAGCGCCAGGTCGCACAGGCTACCAAGATGCAGGCGGTCGGACAGCTCGCGGGCGGCGTCGCGCATGATTTCAACAACATCCTGACCGCGATCATCGGACATTGCGACTTGATGCTGATGCGCCATTCGCCCGGCGACAGCGATTATGACGACATCCAGCAGATCCGCGCCAATTCGAACCGTGCCGCCTCGCTGACCCGCCAGCTGCTCGCATTTTCGCGCCAGCAGACGCTGCGCCCGCAATTGCTCCAGCTGCCCGACGTCATCTCCGAAGTCTCCAACCTGCTGAAGCGCCTGCTCGGCGAGACCGTCCGGCTCGAAGTCAAGCATGGCCGCAACCTGGGCCCGGTACGCGCCGACCCGGGCCAGCTCGAGCAGGTGGTGGTCAATCTCGCCGTCAATGCGCGCGACGCGATGCTGTCGCAAAATCCCAATGGCGGCGGCATGCTCACCATCGAGACGATGGCGGTGCCGGCCGCCGATGTCCGCCGGATGGACGACGACGTGCTGCCGGTCGGCGACTATACCGCGCTGCGCATCGCCGATACCGGCACCGGCATCCCGCCCGAGATCCTCGCCAAGATCTGGGAGCCGTTCTTCACTACCAAGGAAGTGGGCAAGGGCACCGGCCTGGGCCTTTCCACCGTCTATGGCATCATCAAGCAATCGGGCGGATTCATCTTTGCGGAGAACGTGCCCGGCGGCGGGGCGGAGTTCACCATCTACCTGCCGGTCCATGCCGCGACCGAGGCACCGGTCGTCGCCAAGCTGCCCGGGCCGAAGGAGAAGCCCGCCGATACTTGGGGCACCGGCACGATCCTGGTGGTCGAGGACGAGGACATGGTCCGCGCCATCGCCGAGCGCGCGCTCGCCCGCCAGGGCTACACCGTGGTCACCGCGGACAATGGCGAGGCGGCGCTCGAGCTGATCGAGACGATCGACCGGCCCGACCTGCTCATCTCCGACGTGGTCATGCCGGTGATGGACGGCCCGACGATGGCGCGCCGGATCCGTGCCAAATATCCCGATCTGCCGATCCTGTTCATGTCGGGCTATGCCGAAGAACAGCTGCGCAAGTCGATTGATCTGGAGCAAGTCGCCTTCCTGCCGAAGCCCTTTTCGGTACAGCAACTTGCCGAAGCCGCGCGCGACGTGCTTTCGCCCAAATAAATACTTGGCGTGTCGTGATTTTCCTGCGATGGGAGCGGCCATGCCGGGGTCCCAGAAAATCCTGATCGTCGAAGACGAGCCGCTCATCGCGATGATGCTCGAGGACTTTCTCGATGCGCTCGATCGCCTCGTCGCCGGCACGGCGGACAGCGTCGCCTCGGCCCTCGAGCTGGTCGAGGCCGGCGGTATCGACGCGGCCATCATGGACGTGAACCTGCGCGGCGGCGAAACCAGCTGGCCGATCGCCGATGCGCTGGCGGCACGGGGCATCCCCTTCGTGCTCGCGACCGGCGGGGCGGGGGACATGATCGCGGAAGCCTATCGGGATCGTCCCGTGCTTTCCAAGCCGTTCACGATGGACAGCGTCGAGAAGGTGCTCGACAGCCTCGTCGCGGCGGACTGAGCGCCGGCGTTCCCCTTTCCCCATTCCATGGCCGTCCTCCCGGCGAACGCCGGGATCTCAGGCGAGGGTGCGATACGGGCATGCGTGGCAGAAATTGTTTCGCGCGACGACGCGATGAAGAAGAATCAGAGAGGTTCACGCGGAGACGCGGAGACGCGAGGAGGGCTAGCGCCGCTCCAGCGGCGCCCTCCACGACAAGGCTCCCATTTTCCGGCCGCTGACGCGGCGCATGCCCCAACCGCGTGCGCAACATCTTCATCTTCGCGCCTCCCGTCTCCGCGCGAGCAATATCTTCTTCGTCGCGGCGTAGCGTCGTCGCGCGAACCAACCTAATCCAGCAGCCGCACCGCGTCGCCCAGCCGTATCAGTCCCGGCCGGGCCGGACCCGCATAGATCCCATAGGCATTGCCGAACTCCCGCGCGACGGTGCGCAGCACGCGCGGCTCCTTCGCGCCGGTCTCCGGATCGATCGTCACGATCACGCAGCGGGCGATCGGATCGGCGCATTGCACCACCGCACCCTCCTCTGCTTCGCCGAACGCCAGCCGCTTGCCCCGCCATTCGCTGGCGGGCACGTCGCTCTCCACGATCACGTTGATCCGGAACCGATCGATCGCCAGCGGGGCGCCGTGCGCGGCCTCCAGCGCGGCATGGCCGGCGCTGGTCTGGATCGAGACCGGCATCGAATCATAGATTCCGCGGGCCACCTGGATCAGCGCGGCAGGTTCGCCCGCGGCGGCCTCCAGCTGCGCCTTGAGCTGCGGATCGCGGAGCGGGATCGCCGCACCGTCAGGCGTCTCGACCGTCACCGCGCTGGTCTTGGGCCGCGCCGGGTCGTCGAAGCGCGCCCGGTGGAGGACCATTGCCGGCACCTCGCGCGCAGTGAGCCAGGGAAAGCGCGTGCCGTTGGCTGCGCGGACGAACGCATATTGCCGGTCGCCCTCGATTCCCTGCCAGTCGAGCTCCGCCATGTCGAGCCGTTCGCCGGCCATCGACTTGACCGGAAAGCGGTTGAGCGCACGGACATGGCCGACGATGCGGGTCATATCGCCCGGCTAGCGAGTGCGAGCGGGAAGGGCAATCACGGCCTTGCGGAGAGGTGGAACGATTATGGAACAAAAAATTCCGTTCCGCTCTTGTTCTTGTGGAACAAACGCGATACACGGCCTCCAACACAGGTTGAAGGCGCAAGCCAAACCTTCTAGCGACGGGGACTTCCAATGGCAGCTTCGCTCAAGGTGATTGACGGCAACATGGCGATTTCTTCGGACAAGCAGAAGGCGCTCGACGCCGCCCTCGCACAGATCGACCGCGCATTCGGCAAGGGGTCGGCGATGAAGCTCGGCTCCAAGGAGGCGATGCAGGTCGAGGCGATCTCGACCGGGTCGCTCGGGCTCGACATCGCGCTCGGCGTGGGCGGGCTGCCCCGTGGCCGCGTGATCGAAGTCTATGGGCCGGAAAGTTCGGGCAAGACCACGCTGGCACTGCACGTCATCGCCGAAGCGCAGCGCAGCGGCGGCGTCGCTGCGTTCGTCGATGCGGAGCATGCGCTGGATCCGGTCTATGCCAAGAAGCTGGGCGTCAATATCGACGAGTTGATCGTCTCGCAGCCCGATACCGGCGAGCAGGCGCTCGAGATCACCGATACGCTGGTCCGCTCGAACGCGATCGACGTGCTGGTGGTCGATTCGGTTGCCGCGCTGGTGCCGCGCGCCGAGATCGAGGGCGAGATGGGCGACAGCCATGTCGGGCTTCAGGCCCGGCTGATGTCGCAGTCGCTGCGCAAGCTCACCGGCTCGATCAGCCGCTCTCGCTGCATGGTGATCTTCATCAACCAGCTGCGCATGAAGATCGGCGTGATGTACGGCAATCCGGAGACCACGACCGGCGGCAACGCGCTGAAATTCTATGCCTCGGTCCGCCTCGACATCCGCCGCACCGGCCAGATCAAGGACCGCGAGGACATCATCGGCAACACCACGCGTGTGAAGGTGGTGAAGAACAAGGTGGCGCCGCCGTTCAAGCAGGTCGAGTTCGACATCATGTACGGCGAGGGCATCTCCAAGATCGGCGAGATCCTCGACCTCGGCGTCAAGGCGGGGCTGGTCGAGAAGTCGGGCGCCTGGTTCTCGTACGACAGCGTTCGGATCGGCCAGGGCCGCGAGAACGCCAAGAATTTCCTCAAGGAGAATGGCGAATTGCGCGAGCGCCTCGAGGCCGCGATCCGGGCGCGCACCGAGAAGGTTGCCGAAGGCCTGATGACCGGGCCCGACGCCGATGACGGCGACGACGATCTTTGATCCATTACAGGCCGCGCCCGCGCGTGATGCGTGCGGCGGCGGTCACGGGCTGAGACCCATGGGAAGACCCGGCGCGTTGCCCCGCGCCGGGTCTTTCGCGTTCGGGCGGAGCCGCGCGTTCCCTTGCGTGCGCGACCTTCGTCATTTTCCCGGACCCCTGGATAGGCGCGGGCTCCCGCGATCCCGGTTTCCCGATCCGTTGCGGGCGCTATAGTCGCCGGCGATGAAGGCGGTATTCGATCCCGATCGCGTGCTGGCTGGCGGCCTTGCCGCCATCCGCGGCCAGTTCCACGTTCCCCAGGCCTTTCCTCCGGACGTGATCGCCGCCGCCGAGACCGCGGCGCGCCGGGTGCCGACGGAACATGTCGATCGGACCGGGCTTCCGCTGGTCACGCTCGATCCGGCAAGCTCGACCGACCTCGACCAGGCCTTTGCGATCGAGGCCAGCGGCGGCGACCTGCTGCTGCGCTACGCGATCGCCGATGTCGCCTGGTTCGTCGAGGACGACGACCCCGTCGACCGCGAGGCGTGGCGACGCGGTGCGACGCTGTATCTGCCGGACGGAAAGGCCGGGCTCTATCCGCCGGTGCTGAGCGAAGGAGCGGCCAGCCTGTTGCCCGACGGCCCGCGCCCGGCGGTGCTCTTCACCGTGCGGGTGGCGCCCGATGGCGAGGCCCGGCTGGAAGCGGCGGAGCGCGCGCTGGTCAGGAGCCGTGCCAAGCTCGCCTATGAGAGCGCGGACGATACGGATTTGCCCCCGCAATTCGCCGAACTCGCCCGCCGCATCGCCCTTGCCGAAGCACGCCGCGGCGCCGCCAGGGTCGATCCGCCCGAGCAGGAAGTCGCGCGCCGCGCCGATGGCGGCTATGCACTAGCCTTTCGCGCGCGCCATGCGTCGGAGGCCCGCAACGCGGCCCTGTCGCTCGCGACCAATCTCGCCATCGCCGAGGTGTTGCAGGCGCATCATACCGGCCTGTTCCGGGTGATGGCCGAGCCCGATGCGGCGGCCGTATCGCGCCTGCGGAACACGGCGCGCGCGCTCGGCATCGCCTGGCCCCAGGCACAATCGCTCGTCGCGTTCCGTACCGGCCTGGATCCGGCCGATCCGCACCAGGCGGCGCTGATGCTCGCGATCCGCCGGGCGGGGCAGGGCGCCAGCTATGCCCCATGGCGCGCGGGGGCGGCGCCCTGGCACGCCGCCGTCGCGGCACCCTATGTCCATGCCACCGCGCCGCTCCGGCGGCTGGCCGATCGCTATGTCATCCGCGCGACGCTGGCGATCATGGCGGGTCAGCCGGTTCCGGCGGTGGTCGGCCAGGCCTTTGAGCGGCTCCCCAAGGTGATGGGACGCGCCGACGCCGTGAGCGGGCAGATCGATCGCGCGGTCGTCGACCTGGCCGAAGCGGTGATGCTCGCCGGGCGCGAGGGCGAGGAATTCGCGGCGGTCGTCACCGACGTGGATGTTCGCGGCGCGCGGATGCAACTCGCCGACCTGCCGGTCGTCACGCGCATCGACGCACCCGGCGCCGCACCGGGGACGCCGCTGCGGGTGCGGCTGGTCGATGCCGATCCGGCGGATCGCGCCGTCCGTTTCGAAGCGATCGGAGCGGTATCGTGACGACCATGCCCGCCGACCCCGGCGATGGGACGGCGACCGAAGCGCAGCTCGAAGGCTTCATCGCCCGCTTCACTCCCGAGATCGCGGACCGTGTTCGCGCGGCGCGGGCGGTGTTGCGCGCGCGGCTGCCGGGCGCGACCGAGCTGGTCTACGACAATTACAACGCGCTGGCGATCGGCTATGGTCCCGGCGAGAAGACGTCGGAGGCGGTGTTCAGCCTTGCGGTCTATCCGCGCAACCTGTTGCTCTATTTCCTTCCCGGCGTCGGGTTGCCCGATCCCGAAGGGCTCCTCCAGGGCGAGGGGCGGCTGGGGCGCTATGTCTGCCTGAAGGACGTGGCGCTGCTCGACGCGCCGGCGGTGATCGCACTGATCGCGGCCGCGCTCGACCGGGCAAGGCGCCCCTTGCCTCCGGAGGGCGGGCGGACCATCGTCAAGTCGATATCGGCCCGGCAACGCCCGCGCCGTCCAGCCGGAGACGCCGCATGACGATCATCGTCCATCATCTCGAGAATTCCCGCTCGCAGCGCGTGCTCTGGCTGCTCGAGGAGCTGGGACTGCCCTATGAGGTCCGCCGC
This sequence comes from Sphingomonas sp. IBVSS2, assembly GCF_002127225.1. Classification (GTDB taxonomy): domain Bacteria; phylum Pseudomonadota; class Alphaproteobacteria; order Sphingomonadales; family Sphingomonadaceae; genus Sphingomonas. Next base: position 557,785 of record NZ_NFUR01000003.1, on the reverse strand, counting down.
TATCGGCGCGACAAGGCGACGATGCTGGCCCCGCCCGAGCTTCGCCGCGTCCATCCGCTCGGCAAGTCGCCGGTGATCGAGCATGCGGGCAATATCGTCGCCGAGACGGGGGCGATCGTGGAGTATCTGGTCGAGCTGGCCGATGGGCGGCTCGGCATGCCGGGGCATCGCGAGGACGCGCTGCGCTATCGCCATTTCCTGCATTATGCCGAGGGGTCGCTGATGCCGCCGCTCTTCACCAAGCTGGTGCTCAGCCGGGTGCCGCTGTTCGGCAAGGTGGCGCAGAAGAAGTTCCAGCCGATGATCGACGTCCATCTCGACTATGTCGAGGGCGAGCTGGCGGCACGGCCCTGGTTCGCCGGCCCCGAATTCACCGCCGCCGACGTGATGATGAGCTTCCCGCTCGAAGCTGCCGTCAGCCGGGCCAATGCGACCCAGGGGCGCCCGCACATCGCGGCATGGATCGAGAAGGTCCATGCCCGCCCGGCCTATAAGGCGGCGCTGGCGGCCGGCGGCCCCTATGCCTATGCCTGAACCTCTCCGCGCGGCCTGGTTCCGCAGCGTCCGGCAAGGGGCGATCAGACCAGGGCGAAGCCGGTTGCGGCGTTGATGAAGTCCTTCACTGCGTCGACGATCGCGTTGATCGCATTCTGCACCAGCACCAGCGTCATGCTGGTCATCGCGACGATCACCGAGACGGCGGCGCTGATCTGCATGTCGAACAGGATCTCGGCGCCCCGCAGCGTGTATTGCGCATGGTTCTCGGCGATCGCCTCGACCTGGATCGCGATCTTCTTGAGCTCGGGGACCGCATAGCTCTCCATCTCCGCCCAGATGCCGCCCGCCAGCCCGCGCCCCGCGGCGGTCATCCGGTCGACCAGCCCGTTCACGTCCACCTGCATCGGCTTCTCCTATCGGCTCAGTTGCTTGGCGCGCTGCACGGCCATCGCCGCGCGCAGAGTGGCGCCGAGCCCGCCGTCGAGCAGCGGGCCGACGGCGGCGGCGGGAATGCCCAGGGCGCCCTCCGCCTGATGGAAGGCGCGCAGATCGTGGAACTGCTGCTGGAGCAGCTGCATCAGCACGACGTCGCAATCGCCCTGGGGCGGGGTGCCGATCTTCCGGCCGAGCGCGGGCGGCAGGTCCGCCGCCCCCAGCACCCTGGCCATCGCCTGGGTGGAGGGGCAATTGTCCAGCACCCGGTTCGCTTGCGCCCGGGCAACGAGCAGCGCCACTCGGCCTTCCATATTATCGTAGAAATCGGTGTTCCGGGCATAGGCGCCGGCAGGCTGGCCGGCGTTGGTCACCATCTTCGCGACGAAGCTGGTCGTGTCCTGCAGCACCGATCCGAGTTCGGCATCGGTCGCGGCGTCATAGGGAGCGGCGAGCTGGACATGCGTGCAGCCGGCCAGCGCGACCGCGAGCATCAGCAGCGCGGCAAGTCGCCGCAAATCCCGTCCGAACCCCGTCAAGGCGCGCATGAAAGTCTCCCCCGGGGAGGAGACTTTCATCTTCGCGCGGGAAAGTCCAACGGCGATAGTGCCGCCGCGGACCGGCGCGCTCAGTGGCGGCCATAATCCTGGAAGCTGTCCGCCTCGGTCGCCGGCCCTTGCATGGGCGGGACGATCGGCTCGATCGGCTGGGGCGCGTCGAGCTTGCCTTCCCAGCGCGCCACCACCACGCTGGCTACGGCATTGCCGATCACATTGGTCGCGGTGCGGCCCATGTCGAGGAAATGGTCGACCGCGAGGATCAGCAGCACGCCGGCCTCGGGGATGTTGAAATGGCTGAGCGTGCCGGTGATCACGACCAGGCTGGCGCGCGGCACGCCGGCAATGCCCTTGCTGGTGACCATCAGGATCAGCAGCATCTGGATCATCGTCATCCAGTCGAGATGGATGCCATAGGCCTGGGCGATGAAGATGGACGCGAACGTCATGTACATCATCGAGCCGTCGAGATTGAACGAATAGCCGAGCGGCAGCACGAAGCTGGCGATGCGCGGGGGCACGCCGAACCGGTCGAGCGCGTCGAGCGTGCGCGGATAGGCGGCCTCGGACGAGGCGGTCGAGAAGCCGAGCAGGATCGGATCGCGCAGATAGCGCAGCAGCGTGCGCGTGCGGGGGCCGACGATCAGGAAGCAGGCGCCGAGCAGCGTCGCCCAGAGCGCGAACAGGCCCAGATAGAAGCTGCCCATGAAGAAGGCGAGGTCGCCGACCACGCCGATGCCCTTGGTCGCCAGCGCCTTGGCCACCGCGCAGAACACCGCGACCGGGGCGAAGAGCATCACATAGCCGGTGACGGTGAGCATCACCTGCACCAGTGCCTCGAGCCCGCGGACGAGCGGCGCGCCCTTCTCGCCGATGGCGGCGAGGCCGACGCCGAAGAAGAGCGAGAAGATGACGAGCTGGAGGATGTCGTTGCTCGCCATCGCATCGATGCCGCTGGTCGGCACGATGTGGATGAAGAATTTGGCGAGGTCGAAGCTCGAGCGATCGACGCCGCTCGATGCTGTGGCGGCGGGAATCGTCAGGTTGAGGCCGACACCGGGCTGGAGCAGGTTGACGAAGATCAGGCCGAGGGTGAGCGAGACCAGGCTCGCGCAGACGAACCAGAAGAACGCCTTGAGGCCCACGCGCCCGATCGCGCCGCCGCCGCCCATATGGGCGATGCCCACCACCAGCGTGGAGACCACCAGCGGCGCGATGATCATCTTGATCAAATGGAGGAACATCTGGGTCGGGATGTCGAGGCCATAGGCCCAGTTCTCGATCGTCTTCGCCCCTTCGGGCGTGCCCGACAGCGAGACGTTGAGCGCATAGCCCAGCAGGCCGCCGAGCAGCAGCGCCGCCAAAATGAACCAGGTAAGTCGCTTGCCCAAAATAGGCCCCCCTAAAAATCCTTTGGCCGCAGGCAAAGGGGATTGCGGGCTCCGGGTCAAGCCCCGCGCGGCCAGCCGATGCGCGCTGCCCTATGCACAGCGGGTATTGCGGCGGCGCGCGAAGGGGCCCTATCGCATGCATCGCCCTTTCCGGAGAATGACGATGCGCCTTCACCGCCGTGCCCTTGTCAGCGCTGCCGTCCGCGCAGCCGCCGCCGCGCCGCTGCTCGCCCTTCCGGGCGTGCTCCGCGCCGCCGAGCCGGACCTTTCGGCGCTGCGGGACATCACCGGGGGCGCGGTGCCGATCGACAATGCCGAGCGCGCCGCGCGGCTCGCCCGCGCGCAGCAGCTGATGCAGGCGAACCGCATCGGCGCGGTGCTGATCGAGGGCGGATCGTCGCTGGTCTATTTCACGGGCCTGCGCTGGGGGCGCAGCGAGCGGCTGACCGCCATGGTGCTGCCCGCGGAGGGCGCGCCCTGCATCGTGACGCCCTTCTTCGAAGAGGCGCGCACCCGCGAAGGCCTGGCGATCCCGGCCGAGATCCGCGTGTGGAACGAGGACGAGGACCCGCTCAAGACCGTCGCCGGCTTCCTCAAGGACCGCAAGCTCGCGCACCTGCCGGTCGGCATCGAGGAGACGGTGCGCTATTTCGCGGTCGACGGTCTGCAAAAGGCGGGGCTCGCGGTGGTCTCGGCCAATCCGGTGGTGCGCGGCTGCCGGATGATCAAGACGCCGGCCGAGATCGCGCTGATGCAGCTCGCCACCGATGTGACGATCGCCGCCTATCGCTGGGTCCATCCGCGGGTCGAGAAGGGAATGCGCCAGCGCGACGTTTCCGCATTGATGGACGCGGCGACGCGCAAGCTGGGCGGCAGCCCCGAGTTCAGCATGGTGCTGGTGGGCGAGGGCGCCGCCTATCCGCACGGCACCAAGGTGCCTTCGCCGGTGGCCGAGGGGCGGATCGTGCTGATGGACTGCGGCTGCACCGTGCAGGGCTATCAGTCCGACGTGTCGCGCACCTGGGTGCACGGCACCGCCACGGCCGAGCAGCGCAAGGTATGGGACCAGGTGGCGCAGGGCCAGCAGACGGCCTTCGCCGCGGCGAAGCTGGGCGCGGCCGCGGGCAGCGTCGACGATGCGGTGCGCCGCTACTACGCCTCGCTGGGCTGGGGCCCGGACTACAGGCTCCCCGGCCTTTCGCACCGCACCGGGCACGGCATCGGGCTCGACGGGCACGAGCCGGTCAACCTGGTGCGCGGCGAGCGGACGAAGCTGGCGCCGGGCATGTGCTTCTCCAACGAGCCGGGCATCTACATTCCCGGCAGCTTCGGCGTGCGGCTGGAGGATTGCTTCCACATGACCGATGCCGGGCCGAAATGGTTCAGCGCGCCGCCCCGGTCGCTCGACGCGCCGATGGGGTGAGGCGCGGGGCATATCGGGGGCTTCGGAAGTCTACGAAGCATAGGGTACGCCGCCCCGGTTCCCGCACCCCGAAATTCGAACCCGGCCCACGAAAGCGGGCGTGGACGGGTGGGACAGGGCGCGCTGCGGCTGCATCGATCAGCGTAGATCCGACGAAATCCTAGATTGCGACCGGCCCGTGCCGGTGCGGGCTCAGGTGCCGTCGGCGCGCAGGGTGAGCACCTCGACGCCGGTAGCGGTGACCGCGACGGTGTGCTCGAACTGCGCCGAGAGCTTGCCGTCGCGGGTGACCACGGTCCAGCCATCGTCCTCGGTCTCGACCATGCGGCTGCCCTGGTTGACCATCGGCTCGATCGTGAAGGTCATGCCTTCGCGCAACTTCATGCCGGTGCCGGGCCTGCCGAAATTGAGCACCGAGGGCTCCTCGTGCATCTCGCGGCCGATGCCGTGTCCGCAATATTCGCGCACCACGGTGTAGCCATGCTTCTTGGCATGGCGCTCGATCGCGAAGCCGATATCGCCGAGATGCGCGCCGGGGCGGACCTGGCGGATGCCCTGCCACATCGCCTCCTGCGCCACCTTTGCCAGGCGCCGCGCCGCGGGGGGCACGTTGCCGACCAGATAGGTCTTGCTCGAATCGGCGATGAAGCCGTTCTTCTCCAGCGTGATGTCGAGATTGATGATGTCGCCGTCGCGGATGATCGTTTGCGCGTCGGGCACGCCATGGCACACCACCTGGTTGATCGAGCAGTTCAGGACATATTCGAACCCGTATTGCCCCTTGCTCGCCGGGCGGGCAGCGAGGTCCACGGTGATGAACCGCTCCACGAGGTCGTTGACCTGCATGGTCGACATGCCGGCAAGGTCCTGGCCGTCCAGCATCTCGAAGACCGATGCCAGCAGCTTGCCGGAGATCCGCATCAGCTCGAGTTCGTCGGGTGTCTTGACCATGTCAGGCGGCTGCGGCTTCCGGCAGCGGAGCTTGGACGCGCTCGAGCTGCATCCGGACGATATCGGTGAAGGAAAGCGCCGGATTCGCCTCTGCAAGCATGCCGATCTTCATCCAGAACTCGGCCTGGGCATTGATCGAGCGGCACATCACCGTGCTGGCACGGCGAATCTCCTCGTGCAGTTCGTCGTCAATCTTCACAATGCCCATGGGTTCCTCGAGGAATATACGAATCGTATATGATTCATATATTCCTTTTGTTCGGGATCGCAAATGGCTGATGGCCGGCGCCTCCATTAAACCGGTGATACAGGGGAGCTTTCACGCTGATCGAAGTGTTTCGCTTGAGGAAACATCGCGTCGCAACTAAGTCGCGCGTATGACGTCCACCAACGATATCCGCCGTTCCTTCCTCGACTATTTCGAGGGCCAGGGTCATGCCCGCGTTCCCAGCGCTCCGCTGGTGCCGCACAATGATCCGACCCTGATGTTCGTGAACGCGGGCATGGTGCCGTTCAAGAACGTGTTCACGGGGCTGGAGAGCCGCCCCTATTCGACCGCGACCAGCGCGCAGAAATGCGTCCGCGCGGGCGGCAAGCACAACGACCTGGACAATGTCGGCTATACCGCGCGCCACCATACCTTCTTCGAAATGCTGGGGAATTTCTCCTTTGGCGATTATTTCAAGGAGCAGGCGATCACCCATGCCTGGACCCTGCTCACCAAGGTGTGGGGCATTTCGCCGGCCAGGCTGACCGCGACCGTCTATCATACCGACGACCAGGCCTTCGAGCTGTGGAAGAAGATCGCCGGCCTGCCCGAGGAGCGGATCATCCGCATCCCGACCAAGGACAATTTCTGGGCGATGGGTTCGGACGGTCCGTGCGGGCCCTGCTCGGAGATCTTCTACGACCATGGCGACCATATCTGGGGCGGCCCGCCGGGATCGCCCGAGGAAGATGGCGACCGTTTCGTCGAGATCTGGAACCTCGTCTTCATGCAGTTCGTGCAGGAGAATGACGAGATCATCGGCGACCTGCCGCGCCCGAGCATCGACACCGGCATGGGGCTGGAGCGCGTCGCCGCCGTCCTCCAGGGCGTGCACGACAATTACGATACCGACACGTTCAAGGCGCTGATCGCCGAATCGGGCGCGCTGACCGGCGCTTCGACCGCCGGCGAGAACCAGGCGAGCCACCGCGTGATCGCCGATCACCTGCGCTCCTCGGGCTTCCTGGTGGCGGACGGCGTGCTGCCGGCCAATGAGGGGCGCGGCTATGTGCTGCGCCGGATCATGCGCCGCGCCATGCGCCACGCCCATCTGCTCGGCGCCAAGAATCCGCTGATGCACCGCATGGTGCCGGCGCTGGTCGCCGAGATGGGCGCCGCCTATCCCGAGCTGGTCCGCGCGCAGCCGCTGATCGAGGCGACGCTGCTCCAGGAGGAGACGCGCTTCCGGCAGACGCTGGCGAACGGCCTGCGCCTGCTCGACGAGGCGACGCAGGGCATGGCCGAAGGCGATACGCTGCCGGGCGAGACTGCGTTCAAGCTCTACGACACATATGGCTTCCCCTATGACCTGACCGAGGATGCGCTGCGCGCCAACGCGATCGGCGTGGACCGCGCGGGCTTCGACGCGGCGATGAAGCGCCAGAAGGAAGCCGCGCGCGCCGCCTGGAAGGGCTCGGGCGAAAAGGCTTCGGAAGAGCTGTGGTACGATCTGGCCGACGAACTGGGCGGCACCGAGTTCACCGGCTATGCCGGCACCCAGGGCGAGGGCCAGGTGGTCGCGATCGTCAAGGACGGCGCCAGGGTCGATCGGGCCGGCGCCGGCGACAACGTGACGATCCTGACCAACCAGACGCCGTTCTACGCCGAGAGCGGCGGCCAGATGGGCGATGCCGGGGTGATCTGGAACGACAAGGCGAGCGCCGCCGTGGCCGACACGTCCAAGCCGCTCGGCCGCCTGCATGCGCACCATGCCAAGATCGAGAAGGGCGAGATCGCGGTGGGCGATGCCGTCCATCTCACCGTCGATGCCGATCGCCGCGACCGGGTACGGGCCAACCATTCGGCAACGCACCTGCTGCACGCGGCGCTGCGCAAGCGGCTTGGCGGGCATGTTACCCAGAAGGGCAGCCTGGTGGCGCCGGATCGGCTGCGCTTCGATTTCTCGCACCCGTCGGCGCTCACGCCCGGGGAGATCGCCGACATCGAGGCCGATGTGAACGCGCAGATCCGCCACAATGGCGCGGTCGAGACGCGGCTCATGACGCCCGACGACGCGATCGCCGCGGGCGCGATGGCGCTGTTCGGCGAGAAATATGGCGACGAAGTGCGCGTGCTCTCGATGGGGCTGGGCGAGGATGCGTCCTATTCGGTCGAGCTGTGCGGCGGCACGCACGTCAATGCGACCGGCGACATCGCGATCTTCAAGATCGTTTCGGAGAGCGCGATCCAGTCGGGCGTGCGGCGCATCGAGGCGCTGACCGGCGAAGGCGCGCGGCTGTGGCTGAACGCGCGCGACGAGCGGCTGCGCGAGGCCGCCGCGACGCTCAAGGCCAGCCCGGAGGAAGTGCCGGCGCGGGTGGCGGCGCTGGTCGAGGAGCGGCGCAAGCTCGAGCGCGAGCTGGCCGATGCGAAAAAGGCGCTGGCGCTGGGCGGCGGCGGGTCTGCCCAGGCGGCGGGCCCGGAGCAGGTCGCGGGAATCAGCTTTATCGGCCAAGTGATCGACGGGCTGGAGCCCAAGGAACTGCGCGGCGCGGTCGACGAGGCCAAGCAGCGCGTCGGCAGCGGCGTGGTCGCGCTGGTCGCGGTCAACGAGGGACGGGCTTCGGTCGCGGTCGGCGTGACGGAGGGCGTGCCGGCCAATGCCGTGGACCTGGTCAAGGTCGCGGTGGCGGTGCTGGGCGGGCAGGGCGGCGGTGGCCGGCCCGACATGGCCCAGGGCGGCGGCCCGGACGGCGACAAGGGCGCTGCGGCGCTCGACGCAGTCAAGGCCGCGCTGGCCGAGACGACCGCGGCGGCCTGAACCGCCGCGGGGTGCCGGTCACATGCCCGGCGCCCAGCCGTCCTCGGGCGAGACCCACAGGACACGCTGGTTCATGTCGGCGCGGACAAGCCCGTCGATCACGATGTCGGACACGATTCCGTCACCATCGACCTTGTCGCGATAGCAGCGCTTCCTGCCGGCAAGGGGCTGGAGCGCGAGCATCAGCCGTTCGCGGATCGAGGTCTCCACCGCCGGCGCGAGCGGGGCGCCGTCCTTGCTGAGCTTGCCGGACTTGAAGTCGACCGGGCGGACGGTGGAGCAGACCGCGCCGTCCTCGATCCGGCCCGACGTCTGATACTCGATCAGGATCATCGGCTCGGTGGAGACGACGCCGGTGACCACCGCTTCGAAGCGATCGTCCTCGTGCACCGTGTAGCGGACCATGGTGGCGCAGGTGCGTGCCCGCGTGTCCGGGCCGATGCAGCGGATCTTTCCGGCGCGGGCCGGGTCGAGCGCGTCGGCGCCGGGCATGGGCGCAGCGGCGGCGAGCAGGAAGATTGTCGCGATCATCGTTACATTCCCAAGCCGTAGCCGTCCTTCTCGCTCACCCAGACGAACTTCTGGCTGAGATCGGCGCGGACGGCGCCATCGACGCTGAGCTCGTTGAGCAGCAGGCCATCCTCGGCGGGCTTGATCGCGGAGCAGGTGGTCTTGCCGTCGAGCGCGGCGACGACGGCGGTGAGCTGGCTCTTTACCGCGGTCGTAGTCGCGGCGTCGGCCGGCGTGCCGTTCACCAGCACCGTGCCCGCCTGGAAATCGGCGAGTTTCACCGTCTCGCAGAACTTGCCGTCCGTCACCGTGCCGCGGGTGTGCAGCTCCATCGTGATCAGCGGCGTGGGGGCAAGGAACAGGCGGGTGGTCGCTTCATAGCTGCTGCCGGCGATCTTGTAGCTGGTGGTGCCGAGGCAGGTCTTCTTCTCCCGGTTGGGCAGCACGCACTGATATTGGCCGGCGCGCGCGGGCGCGGCGGGATCGGCGGTCTGGCCGGCAGCGGCATGGGCGAGAAGCAGCAGGCTGAGCAACATCGTCGAGACTCTCCGAGCAGGAACAGGCGCCTGAAATGCGCTGCGCCGGCGCGGGCGGCAAGCGCAATTCGGCGTCAGGCCGGCGCGTCCGCCTCCTCGCCGCCGCCCTTGTCGACGCGCACCCGGCGGAAGCGCGGCTCGCGATCCATGCCGGCGACTTCCTTGATCTTCTTGCGCATCTCGTCCCGCTTCTCGTGGATCGAGGCGATTACCGGCCCCACGGCGAGGCCGAGATCGACCAGCACCACTTCGGAAAGCTGGAGCGAGCTCTCCAGCGCCTCGGGCACCGCTTCGCTGGCGCCGGCGCGATAGAGCTCGGCGGCGTGGCCGGAATCGCGGGCGCGGGCGATGATCGGCAGGTTGGGCACCCAGCCGCGCACCCGCTTGGCGAGGCGCACGGTGAGCACCGGATCGTCCATGGTGAGCACCAGCGCCTTGGCATGGCCGAGATTGAGCTTGTCGACCAGTTCGGAGCGGGTGACGTCGCCGAACAGCACATTATAGCCGCCGCGCCGGGCCGCGTTGACGTTGTCGATATCGGCATCGACGCCGATATAGGGCAGATTGTGGCGGCGCAGCATGTCCGCCACCGTCCGGCCGACCCGGCCGAAGCCGATGATGACGGTGCCGTTCTGCACTTCCTCGAGCGCGGGATCGGGGGCCTCCTCCATCTTCGAGCGCTCGATCAGCTGCGCGACGGCGCTGCCCGCCTTGGCGAGCAGCGGCGTGGCGGTGAGGCCGATCGCGGTGACCGTGGTCCAGAAGGCCGCGGTGCTCGGGCTGATCAGCCCGGCCGCGCCGGCCACGCCGAGCACGATCAGCGTGGTCTCGGAAGGGCTGGCCATCAGCACGCCGGCCTCCGCCGCGGTGCCGGCGCGCGCGCCCGAGAGGCGAAGCAGGCCGGTCGTCACCGCCGCCTTGACCAGCATCACCAGCAGCGACGCGCCGAGCAGCGGCGCCCAGTTGTGGACGATGAAGTCGAGATCGAGCCGCATGCCCACGGTGATCAGGAACACGCCGAGCGCCAGGCCCTTGAACGGCGCGGTGATCGCTTCGACTTCGCCATGATATTCGGTCTCGGCGATCAGCAGGCCGGCGATCAGCGCACCGACGATCGGCGAGAGGCCGGCCGCGCTGGTGGCGAGGCTGGCGACGATCACCACGAGCAGGCTGGCGGCAAGGAACAGTTCGGGGCTCTTGGTGCGCGCCGCCTGGGCGAACATGCGCGGCAGCAGCATGCGCCCGCCGACGAACAGGACCGCGACCGTGGCCAGGCCGAAGCCGAGCGTCACGGCGAGCTTGATCCAGCCGGCCTCACCGCCCGCGGCGGGGGCGAGCGCGCCCAGCAGGAAGATGATCGGGACGAGCGCGAGATCCTCGAACAGCAGCATCGCAAAGGCGGAGCGGCCGACCGCGCTGGTGGTGCCGGCGATGGGCAGCACGATCGCGGTGGAGGACAGCGCCAGCGCCAGGCCGAGCCCGATCGCGCCGCCGGTGCTGAGCCCGGTGAGATAGAGGACGGCGGCGAGGATCAGCCCGGCGCCGAGCAGCTCGGTGGCGCCGACGCCGAAGACGAGCGTGCGCATAGACCATAGCCGCTTGAACGACAGCTCGAGGCCGATCGAGAACAGCAGCAGGATGATCCCGAACTCGGCGAACGGCTCGATCGCATGCGCGTCGGAAATGGTGATGTGGTAGAGCCAGGGATTGGTCGGCACCAGGCTGCCCAGGCCGAACGGGCCGACCAGCGCGCCGACCAGGATGAACCCGATCACGGGGCTGATCCTGAAGCGCGCAAAGGCCGGGATCACCAGTCCGGCGGCGCCGAGGATCACCAGCGTATCGCTGAGGCCGCTGTTGCCGAGGTTCAGCATAGGGCGGGCGCTCCCCCTGACTTCACGAAGTTCGCGTTCGGAAGGTCGGATGAGGCGGGAGGGCAGGGTTCCGATTTCGAGAGCGTGCAGGGATTCTGGGGGATTCTGGCCATGCGGATAAGGGCAGCATGGGAAGTCGCGCATTGCAAGGGTGGTGAAAAAATAACCGGCCCGGAAACGGCGACGCGAGATGCGGCATGCGAAGATGGGGGCTGATCTTACTGGCGTTGCAGTAAATATTATTCGGGGAAATCATAAATTAAATATCGAATGAACTGTATCCGGATTGGAACTTTGTCCAGTTGTTGAGGTGTATAGTGCAAGGTATATCCGATTCACTATTTTCTGCGTGGTAAATAGAACTGCACAGGCAGTCGATGGGTCGTTTTCTTGCTGTCTTACGGACGAGGAGAAACGACATGAATATAGAATCCATTCTCGCGCATAGGGCGGATCTACGAAGCCTCAATCGCTTGCGGTTCGATGCCATCGATCGCGGTGATCTGGTCATATCGCCCTTCCTGGCGCCTTGCCGGATAAAGATATTGATGGTGGCCGACGGAACGAATGGCGGGTTCGTCAACGTTACCTATGGCAGGCTTTATTTCAGCCTTTCCGCGCTGTGCGACCTGCTGGAACACAGCCCGGACTGGTGGGTGCGCTACGACCTGACCAAGATGCACCGCCAGACAGATCCGCTGGGCGCAGCAGACAGGAATAATTTCCGTTTCACCGACGCCGATTTCAACATCGATGATTATGACCAGATCTGGTTCTTCGGCGCGCGGCAGAATGTGAACGACAGCCAGCGACTGAGCGATGCGGAACTGGCGATCGTCGCGCGGTGGATGGATGAGAAGCGGGGCGGCGTGTTCGCGGTGGGCGACCATGCCGATCTGGGCGCTTCCTTGTGTGGCCGTATCCCGCGTGTCTCGACGATGCGCAAATGGTCACCCGCGCAAAGCCCGCCGAACGCCACCGGTCCCAACCGGCATGACACGCTGATCAAGGGGCACGACAATTTCTACAATTTCAACGACGAATCGGACGATATTCCGATGAAGGTGCGGGTGCGCCGCTATCCGCTTTGGCCGACTTCGGCCTTCCAGCGCCGCTGGGCGCCGCATCCGGTCCTGTGCGGGAAGAAGGGCGTGATCGACGTGCTGCCCGACCATCCGCACGAAGGCGAAGTGATCGAGCCAACCAACGCCACCGCAACTTTCGGCTTCGGCAGCTACGTCAACAAGCCCGAATATCCCGAGGTGAACGGGCATCGTGAAATGCCCCAGATCATCGCCTGGGCGCGGGTGCAGGGCGATCACACCAACGGGCTGGGTGGCCAGCCGGGCACCGACCGCAACAAGGGGGCGGCCAACGCCAAGGAGTTCGGCGCGGTGGGCGCCTATGACGGGCATGAGGCGAATGTCGGCCGCGTCGTGGTTGATTCGACCTGGCATCATTGGATGGACGTCAACCTGATCGGCCGGCCGCGCACCGGCGATCCGATCGATCCGGTGCCCGATGACGACCCCAAGGCGTTCGGCTTCGAATATACCCCGCAGGGGCGTGAGGCCTATGGGCGTATCAAGGAGTATTTCCTCAACGTCGCCAAGTGGCTGGCCGCGCCGGCGAAGCAGAACTGCATGTTCAAGCGCGCGACCTGGGGCATCGTCATCCGCTATCCGCTCGCCGAGCAATTGAACCCCAAGCTGCCGCTATGGGAACTGGGCAGCTATGCCCGGGATGCCATCGGGCGGCGCGCGTCGCTCTGCACGCTCTATTCCTGGATCCTGCCGCACTTCCCGGAATGGCGGCAGGTATTGCCGAAGGACGTCAGGCTTGTTCCCGATCCCACGCAGGAGCTGGTGACACCGAGTTGGGAGGCGTTCGAAGCCTATGTGCTGGGCGGCGCGACCCGCAAGATGCTCGAATTCGCCTATACGCTGGGCGAAAAGGGCGGCGAGGCCGATGAGCGCCAGGTGGCCGATGCGATGGCCGAGGGGATGAAGCTGGGTGCGGAAAGCTTCAGCAAGGACCTGCAGAAATCACAGGAAGCCAGCCGCCAGTATTTCGATATCGCCGCGCGGGGCGCCGGCGTGAGAGTGACCGCGGCGACCTTCCTCGACGAGCATCGCTGAGCGCCGGAAACCAGAAGGCACCCCGGCAAGGGGCCGGGGTGCCTTTCCGTTCAGTCCAGAAGGGCGCCGGGTCTCAGGCCCAGGCGGCCATCTTGGCTTCGAGGTTTTCGCGGATCGCCTCGAAGAACTGCTCGGTGGTCATCCAGGGCTGGTCCGGGCCGATCAGGATGGCGAGGTCCTTGGTCATCTTGCCGCTCTCCACGGTCTCGATGCAGACCTGCTCGAGCGTCTCGGCGAACTTGGTGACGTCCGGCGTGTTGTCGAACTTGCCGCGGAACGACAGGCCCTGGGTCCAGGCGAAGATCGACGCGATCGGGTTGGTCGAGGTCGCCTTGCCCTGCTGGTGCATGCGATAGTGGCGCGTGACGGTGCCGTGCGCCGCTTCCGCCTCGATCGTCTTGCCGTCCGGCGACATCAGCACCGAGGTCATCAGGCCGAGCGAGCCGAAGCCCTGGGCCACCGTGTCCGACTGGACGTCGCCGTCATAATTCTTGCAGGCCCAGACGAACTTGCCCGACCATTTCAGCGCCGAGGCGACCATGTCGTCGATCAGGCGGTGCTCGTAGACGATGCCGGCATCCTTGAACTTCTGTGCGAACTCGGCGTCGAACGTTTCCTGGAACAGGTCCTTGAAGCGGCCGTCATAGGCCTTGAGGATCGTGTTCTTGGTCGAGAGGTACAGCGGCCAGCCGCGATCGAGCGCATAGTTCATGCTCGCCTTGGCGAAGTCGCGGATCGACTCGTCGAGATTATACATGCCCATGGCGACGCCGGCGGCGGGGAAGTCGAACACTTCATATTCGAGCTCGTCGCCATTGGTGCCGACCCACTTCATCGTGAGCTTGCCGGCGCCGGGCACGCGGAAATCGGTTGCGCGATACTGGTCGCCGAAAGCGTGGCGGCCGACGACGATCGGGTCGGTCCAGCCCGGGACGAGCCTGGGGACGTTCCTGATCACGATCGGCTCGCGGAACACGACGCCGCCCAGGATGTTGCGGATCGTGCCGTTCGGCGACTTCCACATCTTCTTGAGGCTGAACTCCTCGACGCGGGCCTCGTCCGGCGTGATCGTGGCGCACTTCACGCCGACGCCGTACTGCTGGATCGCCTTGGCCGAATCGATGGTGACCTGGTCGTCGGTCGCGTCGCGATTCTCGATCGAGAGGTCGTAGTACTTCAGCTCGACGTCGAGATAGGGGAGGATCAGGCGCTCGCGGATCCACTGCCAGATGATCCGCGTCATTTCGTCGCCGTCGATCTCCACGACGGGCGTTGCAACCTTGATCTTCGCCATTGCTCGCTTGTCCTTTTAAGGGGGTTTGGCGAGCGTCTAGGAGCATGGAGCGGGGGGATCAAGCGCCCCCGCTCCCGGTGTCAGTCGTTCCAGGCCCACCAGAGCTGCGCGGGCGGGATGTTGATCCACTCCATCGCGTGATCGATGTGCGACCAGTGCGGGGTGAGGAAGTTCTTCACGCGCGGGTTGTACTGATAGACCAGGAAGGCGCCGCCCTTGCGGATCACTTCGCGGGTGGCCCTGGCGATCGCGTCGCCCACGCCCGGCGGCAGGGTGGAGAAGGGCAGGCCCGAGGCGATATAGTCGGCATGCTCGAAGCCGTGGTCGCCGATGATCTGCTTCACGTCCGCGGCCGAGCCCAGCACCGCGATCAGGCGCGGATCCGTGATGCTCTGCTTCAGGTAGCGGATGAAATCCGGGTTGGTGTCGATCACGATCAGCTTCGCATCCGGCGCGAGCCGCTCGAGGATCGGCCGGGTGAAGGTGCCGACGCCGGGGCCGTACTCGACGAACAGCTTCGTGTTCTCCCAGTCGACGGGCGCGAGCATCTTGTTGATCGTGAAGCGCGACGAGGGCGCGACGGCGCCGACCATCACCGGGCGCTTCAGGAAAGCGCGGAAGAACATGCCCCAGGGCGACGGCGTGCCGGGCGCGCGGCGGCTACGGGTACGGGCCTTGGCAGCGGTGGAAGCGGGCATGAGCGACCTTATTACAATTCGGGGACAGTCGCGGCATTTGGGCAATTCGAACGAACATGCAAGCGGCACGGTTGCATTTCGCCGCATCCGGGCAGTTGCGCTGTGGGTAAATCCCGCGGCGCTCAGGCGAATTCTACGTGCATCGGCAGTCCGCCGCCCGGCCGGATGCTGGCGCCGGCGATCGGGAAGGGCGCCGACAAGGGCGTGAAACGCGCGGCACGGACGAGCGTGGCGAGCGTGACCACCAGCTCGGTCATCGCAAAGGCAGCGCCCAGGCAGACGCGCGGGCCGGCGCCGAAGGGCATGTAGAGATGCCGGTCGGGCACGGGCATGCCGGGGCCGAAGCGATCGGGGTCGAAGGCGTCGGGGTCGCGCCAATGGCGGCGGTGGCGGTGGAGCGCATAGACGGCGATCAGGATGCGCGTTCCGGCGCGGATCCGGCGGCCGTCGATCTCGGTATCGCGCGCGCAGACGCGGGTGAGCTGATAGCCGGGAGGATAGAGGCGCAGGGTTTCCTGGATCACCTGGCGCGTGAAGGCCAGGCCTTCCAGATGGCGGGGTTCGACCGGGGCGCCGCCGGTGACCGTCTCGACCTCGGCGCGCAGGCGCTCGGCCGTGGGCGCGTGTGCGGCGGCGAGCCAGAGCGCCCAGCCCAGTGTGACGGCGCTGGTCTCGTGGCCGGCGAGGATGAAGCCGAGCAGGTTGTCGCGCAGCAGCCCGTCGTCCATCGGGCGGCCGGTCTCCGGATCGGTCGCATCGAGCAGCAGGTCGACCAGGTCGCCGCGCGGCCGGGCGGCTCGGCGGCGGGCGATCATCCGATCGACATCGGCGCGGAGCAGCGTGGCTTCGGGCGCGGGCTTGTTCAACTTGCCGCGATGGGCGCGGTCCGGGAGGAAGAGATAGCTGAGCCGCCGATATTCGAGCTGGTCGAGAAAGGCGCCGACGCGCGCTTCCGTCTCGGTCCGCTCGAAATCCTCGCCGCCCGAAAGGACGGTGTCGAGGATCACGTCGAAGGCGATCCGGCCGGTTTCGGCGGCGATGTCGAGCGGCTGGGCGGCGGCGCGCCAGCGTGCGAGGGCGGCCTCGGCGGCGGCGCGCATGCGCGGGGCGAGCGCGGCCATCTGCGCGGCGCGGAACGCGGGTGCCGCGGCGCGGCGCTGCCAGCGCCACTCGGCGCCTTCGACGGCGACCAGCCCCTCGCCCCAGGCCGGGTGCATCACTCGGCGCCACAGATCGCCATGGCGGAAATCCTCGGCATGCTCGACCATCGCGGCGCGAACCGCCGCGGGATCGGTGAGGAACACGGGCGCGCCGGGGAAGGGCGGGCGCCAGCTCGTTCCCTCGAACAAGGCGCGCGGCCAGGCGGCGATCGGATTGCGCATGGCGGCGGGCAGGATCCGCCAGGGCAGGATGCTCGCGAACGGCTCGGGACGGGGCGGATGGAGCAAGGCGGCACCGCCGCCCCCGGTTTCGGCAAGGTCCCGAATCGCGCCGTCCGCCAGCATCGCAGTCCCCCGATGACGATGCGGCGTTCCCTACGCCCCAAAAACCTGGCCGGAAAGAGGCGCTCGCCCGCGTTGTGTTGGCCGCGACACGGGGCTAGAGGCTTCCAATGGCATCTATGGACAAGCCCCCGCTGGGGACCTCGACGGTGAAGTGGCGTTTCCCGGACATCCACCCCGAGGGGCGCAAATATGTGGCCATCGCCGCCGCGATCGCCCTGGCGAGCCTGTTCATCTTCGATTTCATCACCTGGCCGCTGGTGTTCCTCGCCTTCGGCGTCGCGGCGTTCTTCCGCGATCCGATCCGTGTGACGCCGCAGGGAGAGGGGATGCTGGTGGCGCCCGCCGATGGACTGGTGACGATGATCCAGCCGGTGGAGCTGCCCCCCGAACTGCGCGGTCCCCAGGCGCTGGGCGACGCACCGATGGTGCGCGTCTCGATCTTCATGAGCGTGTTCGACGTCCATGTGAACCGTACGCCGATCACCGGCACGATCCGGCACGTGATCTATATCTCGGGCCGCTTCCTCAACGCCGATCTCGACAAGGCGAGCGAGGAGAATGAGCGCCAGCACTTCATCGTCGAGGACAAGCACGGCCTGCGCATCGGCTTCACCCAGATCGCCGGCCTGGTCGCACGGCGGATCGTGAGCTTCACCAAGCCGGGTGACATGGTCGTCGCCGGCCAGCGCGTCGGCCTGATCCGCTTCGGCAGCCGTGTCGACGTGTTCCTGCCCGCGGACTATGTCGCGCAGGTCACGCTCGGCCAGCGGACGATCGCGGGCGAGACGATCATCGCCAGGAAGGGAGCCGCCGCCGTCAGCGGCATCTCGCAGTGAGCGACCGGCGCGAGGAGCGCGTGTTGCGTCCGCGCCGAATGCGACGCATGCGGCGGATGCGCCCGGTGCGCGGGATACCGCTGCGTGCCATCGCGCCCAACGCCATCACCGCGCTCGCACTGTGCTCGGGCCTGACCGCGATACGGTTCGCGATCGACGGGAAATGGGAATTGGCGGTCCTGATGGTGCTCATCGCCGGGCTGCTCGACGGCGTGGACGGCAAGATCGCCCGGATGGTGCGCGGCGAGAGCCGGTTCGGCGCCGAGCTGGACAGCCTGTCGGACGCGATCTCGTTCGGCGTGGCGCCGGCGCTGATCCTGTACCTGTGGTCGTTGCAGGCGCTCGGCCGGTTCGGCTGGATGATCGCACTCGTCCATGCGCTGTTCTGTGCGCTGCGCCTCGCCCGGTTCAACGCCCAGATCGATGCCGAGGAGCAGCCGCACAAGTCCGCCGGCTTCCTCACCGGCGTACCCGCGCCCGCGGCCGCCGTGCTCGCGCTGCTGCCGCTCTATCTGTGGCTGTTCACCGACGAGCCGCACCTGCGCTCGCCGATCGTGGTCGCGCCGTGGAGCGCGTTCGTCGCGGTGCTGATGATCTCCAGCGTCGCCACCTTCGCGCCGCACGTCCGGCTGAAGCAGCGCATCCGCTTCGAGGCGATCGCCGTGCTGGTGGTGCTGGTCGCGGCACTGGTGGCCACGCCCTGGCCGACGCTTGCGGCGATCGCGATCCTGTACCTCGTGTCGATCCCGCTCAGCGTGCGCAGCTATCGCCGGATCAGGCAGCTGCGCGCAGCGGGAACGCCGCGGGGCGGCGCGCCGGAGCCGGATAGCGAACGGTAACGCGGGCCTGTGCCGGTTCGGGCAGCGGCGCCGCGAGAGTGCGGCCGGTCAGTTCCCGCATGCGGGGAAGGGCGGCCGCGATCGACGAGAAGATCGTCCAGCCGGCGACGGCGAAGGCAGCGGCGAACAGCAGAACGGCAAGCAGTGCAGTCATCACTTGGCTCCCAAAACGCGCCCTACCTGGCAAGAATCCTGCGATTCCAATCCCTTGGCGCCCGCTGACGTTCCCTGTCTGCGTTGTGAACCCTTTATGTTCCGCTAACGTTCCGTTGTCAAGCGGTTGTTCCCCGCATGTTCCGGCTCGCCGGAGCGGAGCCCCGCCAGGCAATCCGCCCATCTCGATACTTGCGCCGCCGCTCGCTTTCGAGTAAGCGCGCCGCTCTCAACCCGCATGGGAAGCATCATAAGCCGGTGTCGCGCTTCGCGATCACTCGCTTCCCAGAGGCACAACCGGAAGGAGTTATCCCTATGGCGGCACCCGTCGTCACCCTGCAGCAGCTGCTCGAGTCGGGCGCGCACTTCGGTCACCAGACCCACCGCTGGAACCCGAAGATGAAGCCCTACATCTTCGGCGAGCGCAACGGCGTCCACATCATCGACCTCTCGCAGACCGTGCCGCTCTTCGCGCGCGCGCTCGAGTTCGTGAACTCCACCGTCGCCGCCGGCGGCAAGGTCCTCTTCGTCGGCACCAAGCGCCAGGCGCAGGAGCCGATCGCCGAGGCCGCGCGCCGCGCGAACCAGCACTTCGTCAACCATCGCTGGCTGGGCGGCATGCTCACCAACTGGAAGACCATCTCGCAGTCGATCAAGCGCCTCAAGACGCTCGAGGAGCAGCTTTCCGGCGACACGCACGGCCTGACCAAGAAGGAAGTGCTGCAGCTCACCCGCGAGCGCGACAAGCTCGAGCTCTCGCTCGGCGGCATCCGCGACATGGGCGGCCTGCCCGACGTGATGTTCGTGATCGACGCGAACAAGGAAGAGCTGGCGATCAAGGAAGCCAACACGCTCGGCATCCCGGTCGTGGCGATCCTCGATTCGAACGTCTCGCCCGACGGCATCGCGTTCCCGGTTCCGGCGAACGACGACGCCTCGCGCGCCATCCGCCTGTACTGCGAGGCGATCGCCATCGCGGCGACCCGCGGCAACCAGGACCGCCAGGCGAGCTTCGGCGTCGACCTGGGCGCCCAGGAAGAGGCGCCGGTCGAGCCGGCCCTGACCGAGGCTTCGGAGCAGGCCGTCGAAGGCGAGCGCCAGATCGACGCCTGACTTGCAAGTGATTGTCTCCGAACTGACATAGGCGCGCACTAGGCGCCCGGTCAGTTCGGAACGACGCCTTATCCCCCGTTCGCCTCCGGATCAGGTCCGGGGTTGTCGAAGCCCCGCCCTTCTTTCCGGAGCGGCAAGCGAGACGGCCCTTCGACACGCTCGGGACGAACGGGGTTTTGACATACCGGCGGGGCAAGCGCCCGCCGCAACCAAGAGGAAAGAGACATGGCCGAGATCACTGCTGCTGCCGTGAAGGAGCTCCGCGAGAAGAGCGGCGCCGGCATGATGGACTGCAAGAAGGCGCTGACCGAGACCAATGGCGACCTCGAGGCCGCCAGCGACTGGCTGCGCTCCAAGGGCCTGGCCGCCGCCGCCAAGAAGTCGAGCCGCACTGCGGCCGAGGGTCTGGTCGGCGTTGCGGTCGCCGGCACCAAGGGCGTGGCCGTCGAAGTCAATTCGCAGACCGATTTCGTCGCCAAGAACGAGATCTTCCAGACCTTCGTGCGCGACGTGACGTCGGTCGCGCTCGAGCTGGGCGACGATATCGAGGTGATCAAGGCGGCGCCGCTGCCGGCCGGCACCGTCGAGGAAGTGCTGACCAACAACATCTCGACGATCGGCGAGAACCAGGTCCTGCGCCGCGCCAAGCTGGTGCAGGTGTCGCAGGGCGCGGTGATTCCGTACGTCCACAACGCCGCGGCCCCGGGCCTGGGCAAGATCGGCGTGCTCGTCGCGCTCGAGAGCGATGCCGGCGTCGACGTGCTCGAGCCGCTGGGCAAGCAGGTCGCGATGCACATCGCGGCGGCCTTCCCGCTGGCGCTCGACGAGAGCGGCCTGGACCAGGAGACGCTGGAGCGCGAGCGCGCGATCGCCAAGGAGAAGGCGGCCGAGAGCGGCAAGCCGGCCGACATCATCGACAAGATGGTCGAAGGCGCGGTGAAGAAGTTCGCCAAGGAGAACGCGCTGCTCAGCCAGCTGTTCGTCATGGACGGCAAGACCCCGATCGCGGACGTGATCGCCAAGGCCGGCAAGGACGCGGGTTCGTCGATCGTGCTCAAGGACTATGTCCGCTTCCAGCTCGGCGAGGGCATCGAGAAGGAAGAGAGCGACTTCGCCGCCGAAGTGGCCGCGACGGCGGGCCTCACCAAGTAAGGTCTTCCCGGACCTGAATGCGCGGGCGCGGCATCCCCGGGGTGCCGCGCCCGTTTGCGTTCGGGGCCCGCATCGTGCAGCTTCGCCGGGATGCGGGGGTTCGGAACCAGGACGCGGATCGTGCTGATCGGAGGGATCGCGCTGATCCTGTGCGGCTATGGCTGGTGGTTCCTGGCGCCGCGCGGGGCGGAGGTTCCCGATGCCGAGATCGAGATCACCAACGCCTCGGCCCGTCCGGCCTCGTCGGACGAGCCGGAGGCATTCGCGAAGTTGCCGTTGTTCGATGCGGCGACCGGCAAATGGATCGCCGACGGCAAGGTCCATGCTTCCGCCATCGGGCTGGTGCGGCCGCACCTGAGCCCCTGGGGCCCGGACGATGTCGGCCTGTATCTGCCGGTGCGTCTGGCGGAAGGGGCGGGCAAGCGCGAGATGCAGGTGGCGATGCGCGCGCTGGCACGCGAGGGGATATGCCTGGTGGTCTTTCTCGCCCCGGGCATGGATGGTGGGCCGCTCGTCCGGATCCGGCGCGTGGCGGACGGGCGCGGCGGCATGATCACCTGCCGGGACCGGTTGAATCCGTCGAGGCCATAGGATCGATCGACCAGCAGGCACCTCGGCCTCGCATGGCCGTCACCCCGGCCCGGTTCTGCACGCTAAATCCACGCAACTCCGGCTTGGCATATAGGGGGCGCTCCTCTAGGGTCCGCGCCGCTCCCAGTATCCGTCGTAACCAAAGGCTCCGATGACCGCTCCCCGATTCAAACGCATCCTCCTCAAACTCTCGGGCGAGGTCCTGATGGGGCAGGGACAGTTCGGCATCGATCCGGACACCTGCGAGCGCGTGGCGCTCGAAGTGAAGGATGCCAAGGAGAGTGGCCTCGAGATCTGCATGGTCGTCGGCGGCGGCAACATCTTTCGCGGGCTCGCCGGCGCGGCCCAGGGCTTCGACCGCGCTTCCGCCGATTACATGGGCATGCTCGCCACGGTGATGAATGCGCTGGCGATGCAGAACGCGCTCGAGAAGATCGGCGTGGATACCCGCGTCCAGTCGGCCATCCCGATGGCTTCGGTCTGCGAGCCCTATATCCGCCGCCGTGCCGAGCGGCACATGGAGAAGGGCCGCGTGGTCCTGTTCGCCGCGGGCACCGGACTGCCCTTCTTCACCACCGATACCACCGCGGCGCTGCGCGCGGCCGAGATGCAGTGCGACGCGCTGTTCAAGGGCACTTCGGTGGACGGCGTCTATGACGCGGACCCCAAGAAGGTGAAGACGGCAAAGCGTTACGATACGCTGAGCTACGACCGGGTCCTCGCAGACAATCTGAAGGTGATGGACGCCTCCGCGGTCGCGCTGTGCCGCGACAACGACATTCCGATCGTCGTGTTCAACATTCGCGATGCCGGCAACCTCACCCGCGTGCTGCGCGGTGAAGGCACGTCGACGATCGTTCAGAACGAACCCCAATTCGCATAGATAAGAGGAGCCGATAATGGCCGCATACGACAAGGCCGACCTCGAGCGCCGCATGCACGGCGCGGTGGAGTCGCTGAAGCATGACCTGGCGGGCCTGCGCACCGGCCGCGCGAGCGCGACGCTGCTCGATCCGGTGACGGTCGAGGTCTATGGCGCACACATGCCGATCAACCAGGTGGCCACTGTCTCGGCGCCCGAGCCGCGCCTGCTCTCGGTGCAGGTATGGGACAAGACCAATGTCGGCCCGGTGGACAAGGCGATCCGCTCGGCGGGCCTCGGCCTCAACCCGATCGTCGACGGCCAGACGCTGCGCCTGCCGATCCCGGATCTGACCGAGGAGCGGCGCAAGGAACTCGCCAAGCTCGCCAGCCAATATGCCGAAAAGGCCCGCATCGCGGTGCGCAACGTGCGCCGCGATGGCAATGACAGCCTGAAGGCCGACGAGAAGAAGGGGCTGTTCGGCGAGGATGACCGCAAGCGCCACGAGACCGAGGTGCAGAAGCTGACCGACAGCACCATCGCCGACATCGACGCGGCGGCGAGCGCCAAGGAAAAGGAAATCCTGGGCAAGTGAGCCTGGATTCCGCCTCTTCCCCGTCTTTTCCCGTCACTCTCGCGAAAGCGGGGACCCATCTCCTGTCGGCGCCGCGTCGCACAACAGCCGTTGTGTGACAGGCCCGCCGGAGAGATGGCCCGCCGCTTTCGCGGGGGTGACGGTGGTGGTTCGCACGATGGCCGCCAAGCCGGTTCCCGCGTCGGAAGGCACCGCGCCGCCGCGCCATGTCGCCATCATCATGGACGGCAACGGGCGCTGGGCGAAGAAGCGCCTGCTGCCGCGCATCGCCGGGCACAAACAGGGTGTCGAGGCCGTGCGGCGCATCAGCCGCGCCGCGCGCAAGCTCGGCATCGAGGTGCTGACGCTCTACGCCTTCTCCTCGGAGAATTGGCGGCGGCCGGAAGAGGAGGTCCGTGACCTGATGGGCCTGCTTCGCCACTTCCTGGCGAGCGAGCTGGACGAGTTGGTCTCCGAGGGCGTGAAACTCCGCGTGATCGGCGCGTGGCGAAAGCTGTCGCCCGATCTGGTCGCGATGATCGACGGGGCGATCGCGCGCACCGCTGGCAATCCGGGGCCGACGCTGGTGATCGCGCTCAACTATGGCGCCCAGGCCGAGCTGGCCGAAGCGGCGCGGACGCTTGCCGAGAAGGCGAAGGCAGGCGAGATCGATCCCGCGGACATCGACGAGAAGGCGTTCGAAGCGGCGCTCGATACCGGCGACCTGCCGCCGCTCGACCTGCTGATCCGCACCTCCGGCGAGCAGCGCCTGTCGAACTTCCTGCTCTGGCAGGCGGCCTATGCCGAGTTCCTGTTCGTCGACACGCTCTGGCCGGATTTCGACGAGGACGCACTGGCCGGGGCGCTCGCGCAATATGGCCGGCGCCAGCGGCGTTTCGGGGGCTTGTGAGCAGGACCGGTTCCGAGCTCGCCACCCGGCTGGGCGTCGCCTTCGTGCTGATCGGCCTGGCCTTCGCCGCGCTCTATGCGGGCGGGCTGGGCTTCTGGCTGGTGGTCAGCGTCGCCGGCGTGTTGATGATGGGCGAATGGGCGCTGCTCGCGGGCGCGAACTTTCGGGGCAAGCGGCTCGCCCAATATGCGGTGTCGGTGCCGCTCGCCGCGATGGCGCCGGACCTGGCGGCCGGGCCGGGTTTCCTGGCGCTGGGGCTGATCATCGGCGCTTTCTTCTTCCTCATGATCGTCACGAAGCGCGCGCAACTGGCATTCGGCGCCTTCTATGTCGGTCTGCCGATCCTCGCATTGGTGCTTCTCCGCGAGCAGCCCGGGCATGGCCTGCTGCTGACCTTCTGGGCGATGGCGCTGGTCTGGGCGTGCGACAGCGCCGCCTATTTCGCCGGCCGCGCCATCGGCGGGCCCAGGCTCGCCCCGGCGATCAGCCCGAACAAGACCTGGGCCGGGTTCCTGGGCGGGATCGCGGGCGCGACGCTTTTCGCCTTCGTGCTGGTCTGGCTGTGCGACTTGCCGGCCGCGCTCGCCTGGGCGACGCCGTTGCTCGCGGTGCTCGCGCAGCTCGGCGACTTGTTCGAGAGCCATTTGAAGCGCGTGGCAGGCGTGAAGGATTCGGGCAATCTGCTGCCCGGCCATGGCGGCATGCTCGATCGGCTGGACGGGCTGGTCGCGACTGCGCCGGTGGCGGCCTTGCTGGTGCTCTGGCTGGTCCGATGAGGCGCAGCGTCACGATCCTGGGCGCCACCGGATCGGTGGGCGGCTCGACGCTCGACCTGATCGAGCGCGAACCCGAGCGATTCGAAGTGGTTGCGCTCACCGCCAATTGCGATGTCGAAAAGCTTGCCGCCGCCGCGATCCGCACCGGCGCGCGCCATGCGGTGGTTGCCGACGAAAGCTGCCTGCCGGCGCTCCGCGCTCGGCTGGCAGGGACGGGGATCGCCGCCGCGGGTGGCCCGCGGGCGGTCTGCGAGGCGGCCCGGATGGGCGCCGACTGGACGATGGCGGCGATCGTCGGGCTCGCGGGCCTGGGGTCCGCGATGGCGGCGATCGAGGGCGGCGGCACGGTGGTGCTCGCCAACAAGGAGCCCCTGGTCTCGGCCGGCGACCTGGTGACCGCGGCGGCACGGCGCCACGGCGCCACGATCCTGCCCGCCGATTCGGAGCATAATGCCATCTACCAATGCTTCGATTTCGCCCGGCCGGAGCGGGTCAGGCGGATCATCCTGACCGCGAGCGGCGGCCCGTTCCGCGATTGGGACGTCGCGGCGATGCGCGGCGTGACACCGGCCCAGGCCTGCGCGCATCCCAACTGGTCGATGGGCGCCAAGATCTCGGTCGATTCGGCGACGATGATGAACAAGGGGCTCGAGCTGATCGAGGCGGCGCGGCTCTTTCCCGTGGCGAACGAGGCGCTGGAGATTCTCGTGCATCGCCAGTCGGTTATCCA
This sequence comes from Sphingomonas sp. IBVSS2, assembly GCF_002127225.1. Taxonomy (GTDB): domain Bacteria; phylum Pseudomonadota; class Alphaproteobacteria; order Sphingomonadales; family Sphingomonadaceae; genus Sphingomonas. Next base: position 532,413 of record NZ_NFUR01000003.1, on the reverse strand, counting down.
CTCGATGGTGGAATATGTCGATGGTTCGGTGCTCGCGCAGATGGGTCCGTCGGACATGCGCGTGCCGATCGCGCACACGCTCGCCTGGCCCGACCGGATGGCAACGCCGATGCCGCCGCTCGACTTTGTGGCAATGGCAAGGCTGGACTTCGCGGCGCCCGATCCGGTGCGCTTCCCGGCATTGCGGCTGGCGCGCGAGGCGCTGGAGGCGGGGGGCGCCCGCCCGGCGATCCTGAATGCCGCCAATGAAGTGGCGGTTGCGGCCTTCCTTGCGGGCCGTCTCAACTTTCTTGAAATTGCCGCAATCTCTGCCGATACGCTTGATCGCTATGACCCGGTCGCTCCGGAAAGCCTCGAAGCCGTTTGGGCAATCGACGCCGAGGCTAGGCGGATCGCGGGCGAGCGTGTGAAGGACGGCGTCGCTTGATTCAAAATCCCGGCATCCTGGTCACCATATTCGCATTCATGCTGGTGCTGGGGCCGCTCGTGTTCCTGCACGAGCTGGGCCATTACCTTGCCGGCCGCTGGTTCGGCGTGAAGGCCGAGGAGTTCTCGATCGGCTTCGGCCGCGAGGTGGCGGGCTTCACCGACCGGCGCGGAACCCGGTGGAAGTTCGGCTGGCTGCCCCTGGGCGGCTATGTTCGCTTCGCGGGCGACATGAACCCGGCCAGCCAGCCTTCGCCCGAATGGCTTTCGCTGCCGGCGCAGCAGCGCGCGCAGACCTTCCAGGCCAAGCCGCTTTGGCAACGCGCGATCATCGTCGCCGCCGGGCCCATCATGAACTTCCTCGTCGCGATCGCGATTCTGGGCGCCTTCGCGGTCGCGTTCGGACAGAATGTCACGCCGCCCGTGGTCGGCCAGGTCGATCCGGCCGGGGCCGCGGCGCATGCGGGGCTGCAGGCGGGCGACCGGATCACCACGCTCGACGGGCGGCGGATCGACGATTTCCGTGATCTCCAGCTCTTCACCGCGCTGCGTGCCGGCGAGACCGTGACGATCGCCTTCGAGCGGGGCGGGCAGGAGCGCAGCGTCGCCGCCACGATCGGCACGCTCAAGGAAAAGGATCGCTTCGGCAACATCTCCACGCGCGGCGTGCTCGGCTTCTACGGCGTCAGGCCGGTGATGCAGCCGGTGGCGCTCTGGGAAGCGCCGGTGGTGGGACTGACGCAGACCATCGACATCGTGCGCACCACGGTGGAAGGGCTGAAGCGCATCATTCTCGGCCGCATTCCCGTGAGCGAACTGGGCGGGCCGCTGAAGATCGCCCAGGTTTCGGGCCAGAGTCTCGCGATGGGACCGCTCGAACTGGTGTATCTGATCGCGCTGATTTCGATTAATCTGGGATTCATCAACCTGTTGCCAGTCCCGGTGCTGGATGGCGGCCATCTTCTGTTCTACGCAGTGGAAGCCGTTCGCCGCCGCCCGGTGGAGCCGCAGGTGATGGAATGGGCCTATCGTGGCGGTTTGGTCGCAATTCTCGCGCTCATGCTGTTCGTTACGTTCAACGATCTCGGCGCGTTCGGCGTGTGGAGAAGTCTGGCCGGGTTGATCGGCTGATGTGGTTCGTGCAGGGCGGTGCAAGCCGCGTGGCTGACGGCCGGGTATTTTGATTCCGACTGGGGTGGGATGGTGACTGCGATCAAGGCAACGAAAATCGGCGCGCGCGCCACGGCGACCCTCCTCGCGGGCACGATGCTCTCGGGCATGGCGGCCGCACAGACTGCGCCCCAGACGGCTCCGGCCGCCACGCCCCCGGCAGCGCAGGCCGCTCCGGCTCCCGCTGTTCCCGCCCCGGTGACGCGCACGATCAAGTCGATCCGCGTCCAGGGCTCGCAGCGCATCGAGTCCGAGACGGTGATGAGCTACACCCGCCTGCGCGTGGGCGACGCCTATACCAACGAGACGATCGACCAGGCGATCAAGGACCTGCTCGCGTCCGAGCTGCTCGCCGATGTGACGATCGAAGGCGTCGAGACCGGCGACCTGGTGATCCGCATCCGGGAGAACCCGGTGATCAACCGCGTGATCTACGAGGGCAACAAGCGGCTCAAGGAAGACAAGATCAAGAAGGAAGTGAAGCTGGCGCCGCGCCAGATCTTCACCCGCACGGCCGTGCGCGCCGACGTGGCGCGCATCATCGAGCTCTATCGCCGCCAGGGCCGGTTCGCCGCCGTGGTCGAGCCGAAGATGGTCAGCCTCGACCAGAATCGCGTCGACGTGATCTTCGAAGTCCATGAAGGGCCCAAGTCCAAGGTCCGCCAGATCAACATCATCGGCAATACCGTGTTCTCCGACGGCAAGCTGCGCGGCGAGATGGCGACCAAGGTGGCGAGCCTCACGCACCTGATGAGCTCGAACACGAGCTACGACCAGGATCGCCTGGCCTATGACCAGCAGAAGCTCCGCCAATTCTACCTGACCAACGGCTATGCCGATTTCCGCGTGATCTCGGCCGTGGCCGAGCTGACGCCGGACAAGAAGGACTTCATCATCACTTACGTGGTGGAGGAAGGCCCGCGCTACAAGTTCGGCCCGGTGAGCGTCGACAGCGCGATCCGCGACTTCGACGACAAGAAGCTCGCCGCCGCGCTGAGCATCAAGGAAGGCGACTGGTACAACGCCAAGGCCGTGGAAGACACGGTTGAGCAGCTGAGCGAGACCGCCGGCATTGCGGGCTATGCCTTTGCCGATGTGCGCCCCGAGTTCCAGCGTGACAAGGACACGCTGACCATGGCGATGAACTTCCACATCGCGGAAGCCAATCGCACCTATATCGAGCGCATCGACATCACCGGCAACCGCCAGACCCAGGACAAGGTGATCCGCCGCGAATTCCGCGTGGCCGAGGGCGACGCCTTCAATACCTTCCTGGTCAAGCGCTCGCAGGACCGCATCAACTCGCTCGGCTATTTCCAGGACAAGTTCGAGATCGAGCGTGTCGAGGGCTCGGCGCCGGATCGCATCGTGCTCAAGGCCAATGTGGAAGAGCGTGCCAATGGCGAGCTGACGCTGTCGGCCGGCTTCTCGAGCCTCGAGCAGTTCATCCTCCAGGCCTCGATCCGCCAGCGCAACTTCCGCGGCATGGGCCAGACGGTGTCCGCCTCGGTCGACTATTCGACTTATTCCAAGTCGGTGGAACTGGGGTTCACCGAGCCCTATCTGTTCGACAAGAACATCGCGCTGGGCGGCACGATCTTCCGCCGCGACTATAACGCGTTCAACTATATCGGTTCGGACCGCTCGACGACCTACAGCCAGGTCTCGACCGGCTTCCAGATCGTGGCCGGCGTACCGCTGACCGAATATTGGACGCTGTCGGGCCGCTATTATCTGGCCCAGGACAATGTGACGCTCGACAAGGCGAGCTTCTACACCAACGGTGTCTGCGATCCGCTCAAGGCCGGCCGCTATTATTGCGAGGCGGTGGGCAACCGCATCACGTCGCTGGTCGGCCTGACGCTGACCTATGACAGCCTGAACAGCCGCATCCGCCCGTCGCGCGGCCAGCGCCTGTCGCTCAGCGGCGACTTCGCCGGCCTGGCCGGCGACGTGCGCTATCTGCGCGCGCGCCTGGATGCCGACAAATATTGGAATGTCGGCAGTGGCTTCATCGCCTCGGTTTCGGTCGAGGGCGGCCTGATCCACAGCCTGGAGAAGGCGAGCGGCCCGGGCATCGATCCGGTGCGCATCACCGACCGGTTCTATCTGGGCGAGCCGCAGTTCCGCGGCTTCGACATCCGCGGCGTCGGCCCGCGCGTCCAGCGCATCAACTATACCGGCGACCCGACCATGGGGACCCAGCTGCTGGTGACCGACCGCGACCAGATCGTCGACGACGCGATCGGCGGCAAGGCCTATTACCTCACCAAGGCCGAGCTGGAGATCCCGCTGGGCGCCGGCGCGGCCGAGATGGGCCTGCGCCCGTCGATCTTCATCATGGCGGGCAGCCTGTTCAACATCACCCGCCCGGGCAAGACGATCGAGTTCGCCCAGGCGAAGGACACCAACGGCAACCTGCTGTACAACAAGGACGGTTCGCCAACGCTGCTGCCCAAGGATAATTTCATCAAGGATTCGGCGGGCAACCAGCTCTACATCGTGAGTGCGTCCGACCCGACCAATTCGGGCTTCTATACCACCTGCAAGGTCGGTTATTCGGCGAGCGCGACCGCGCCGTGCGTCGGTACCTCGATCAACGCCATCGCCAACCAGCCGATCGCGCCCTTCTTCGAGCGCTATGTCGGCGACACCGCTTCGCCGCGCCTGTCGATCGGCTTCGGCGTGAACTGGAATTCGCCCTTCGGCCCGCTGCGTATCGATGTGGCCAAGACGTTGCTCCACGCCAAGGGCGACGACACCAAGCTTGTAACCTTCAACGTAGGGACTCAATTCTGATGATTACCAAGAAGCGCATTCTCGCCGCGCTGCTCGCGGCGCCCGCCGCGCTTGTCGTCGCGGCTCCCGCGCACGCACAGGTCAACGGCATCGCCACCGCCAGCCCGGTTCGCGTCATCGACGCCAGCAAGGCGTTCACCGCCGCCCAGCAGCAGATCCAGACGACCTACAAGGCGGCGTTCGACCAGATCAATGCCCGTCGTCAGGCCGCGCAGAAGGAAGCCGAGCCGCTTCTCGCGCAGCTCGACACCAACAAGGACAAGAAGGTCGACGACGCCGAGCTCAAGGCTGCCCAGGCCGCCAAGAATCCGGTGCTCGACAAGATCGCGGCGATCCAGAACGCGGCGAACACCGACGTCCAGAAGCTGAGCAACCCGGCCGCCCGCGCCGAGCTGTTCGCGATCGAATCGATCCTGCGCCAGTATGAGCCCGCCCAGCTGCGCGTCGTCACCGCGCGCAAGATCAGCGTCGTGCTCTCGCCGGAAGTCTTCATGTACGCCCCCGATTCGGCCGATATCAGCGACGCGATCACCGCCGAGCTCGACAAGTCGGTGCCGACGGTGAGCATCCAGGCGCCGGCCGATTGGCAGCCGGCGCGCGAGACGCTGGCGATGCAGCAGCAGCTGGCCCAGATCGAGCAGATCCGCGCCTACCAGGCAGCGGCGCAGCAGCAGCAGCGCGGTGCGGGTGCCGCGCCGGCGCCGGCCGCGCCCGCAGGTGCCAAGCCGGCCGGCAACAAGCCCGCCGAGCCGCGGTGAGCGAGGACGTTTCGGCAGCCGCCGCCGCTCCGGAGAAGTCCGGGGGCCCGCTGAACATTCAGCGGGTGATGGCGGCGCTGCCGCATCGCTACCCGATGCTGCTCGTCGATCGCGTCGAGGAGCTGGTCCCCGACCAGCGAATCGTCGCGATCAAGGCGGTCAGCATGAACGAGGAATTCTTCCAGGGGCATTTCCCGGGAAGGCCGATCATGCCCGGCGTCCTCCAGGTGGAGGCGCTGGCGCAGGCGGCGGGCGTGCTGGCGGTGGAGAGCCTCGGCCTCGCCGGTTCGGGCAAGCTCGTCTATTTCATGTCGATCGACGGGGTGAAGTTCCGCAAGCCGGTCGAGCCCGGCTGCCTGCTTCGCCTCGAAGTCGAGTTCGTCCAGAAGCGTTCGCGGGTCTGCAAGTTCGCCGGCCGCGCGCTGCTCGACGGCGAAGTCGCCACCGAATGCGAGTTCACCGCGATGATCGCGGATCCGCCCGCGGCGTGAGCCATGGGCGCGCCTGTTGATTTTCACGCGAAGGCGCAAAGGCACGAAGATTCCGTTCGCGCAGAGGCGCAGAGAGCACGGAGAAGTCGATTTCGCGTGTGCCGCGATAGCGGCCTTCCTCAATCGCCGGAGAATGAGGGTGATCGCGCATCGCGCGCGAAACCCCTTGGCGCTCTCTGCGCCTCTGCGCGAACCTAAAACCTTCTTCTTCGTGCCTTTGCGCCTTCGCGTGAAAATCGAATTTGCGCGGAAGCGGCCGCAATTCGGCACCAAGTTGCATCCCGCGCTGCTCTCTGCTAGGCGCGCGCCTCCGCTGCCGGTCGGAAACCGGCGGCTTTCCAAGGAATTCGACGTGAAGAAAGACACTCACCCCGACTATCACATGATCAAGGTGCAGATGACCGACGGCACCGTGTACGAGACCCGCTCCACCTGGGGCAAGGAAGGCGACACGATGACCCTCGACATCGATCCGCTGGCGCATCCGGCCTGGACCGGTGGTTCGCAGCGTCTTCTCGATCAGGGTGGTCAGGTCGCGCGCTTCAACAAGCGCTTTGGCGGCCTCAACCTCGGCAAGAAGTAATTCCCTGGGCTTTCGGCGCGTTACGACGTTAACGCGCCGTTAGCCAGCCAGGGCTAGCTTGCCTGTCATGGCAAGCGCAGCACGAGCATTCGCAGCGGAATTCGAACCGGCCGAGGAGCTTGGCCGGCGGCGTTCGATGCGCGCGCCCGTGTCGCTCGACGCGAAGATCGGCCGGGGCGGCCTCGATCGCGCGCTGTGCAAGGTGGTCGACGTGTCGCTGCACGGCGCCCGCATCCAGACCTATTCGCTGATCAAGGCCAGTTCGATGATCTGGCTGGCGCTGCCGGGGATCGGGCACGTCGCGGCACGCGTCGTCTGGTCCAATGATTTCGAGGCCGGCCTCGAATTTCAGACCGCGCTGACTCCCGAAGCTTTCGAGACACTTACGACGTAGCGACGGCATCGTGCGCCGAAAGGCGGCGCGGTGCGATTGCGTTCGACCGCAAGATAGGACATCCTCGCCCGAATTCACCTGCTGGGGAAACTGGTGATGATAAAGGGTCTGCTGCTTTGCGCGGCGGCGTGTGCCGCGCCCATGACGGCTATGGCGGGCGAGAAGGACCTGCCGATCGTCCCCAATCTCAGGGCTTTGCTCGCTGCCGATGGCGTCGCGCGCACGGTCCCCGGCCGGAAGCTGGTCCGCCCGCGGCCCACGACCTTCATGCCGATCGCCTATCGCGGACTGGAGGGTGGCGAGATTCGCACGCTGCCTATCACGTCTCTGCCGCAGGAGCCGATCCGGCTCACCACCGATTTCTCGATCGCCGAATTGCGCGCCCGGCCGCTTCGGCATCTCGCGGCATTGGATACCGGTGCAGATGCGACCAGCGCGCGGGGCGGCAGCTGGGCGGTGTACGACATACTTTCCGACTACAGGAAACCGCGCTTCCGCCGCTCCGCGTTCAGCACGATGCTGGTGTTGCGCATCGATGGCGAGGAAGGCAGCGCGCCGCTCAGCGTGGGCGGCGGCGGGGTTGCCTCCGCCATATGGCAGGTGATGCCGGGGAACTGACGCCCGGCGCGCCTCGGCCCAGCGGCCGGGCGCTCAGTTGGCCTTCTGCTTCTGCGCGACGAGATTGAGCACCAGGCCGGCATATTCGTTGTTCGGATCGAGCGCCTTGGCCTGGTTCGCGGCATTGGCGGCGCTCGGCATGTCGCCCAGCGCGATGAAGCCGATGCCCTTCGCCGCGATCAGATTGGCGCGGCCCGGGCCGTCCATGTCGCGGTCGCCGGCAAGGAATTTGTCGATGAACGGCGCCATCTCGCCATAGGCGGAGAGGCTGAGCAGCGTCGCGACATATTCCTTGGCCAGGTCGTGCTGGTTCGGCGCGATCGCCAGCCCCTTGGCGTAGCTGGCCTTGGCGGCGGCATAATCCTCCATCTCGTACTGGATCCAGCCGACGGCATAGGCGAGCTCGGCATAATGGAGGTTGGTCAGCACGAAATTGGAACCGGCCGGGAAGCCGTCGATCGCGCGGCCGGCTTTGGCGGCGTCGGCATAGGCGAGATACTGGTGCTCGTCATAGACGCGCACTTCATCGCCGCAGCGCTCGGGCGCTGGCATGGCTGCGGGGAGGGGCGCATAGCGCTTCTGCAGGGTCGGGAGCAGGGCCGCGAAGCCGGGCTTGTCCTGCGCCTTCATCAGCGCGAAGGCCTTCTCGATCTCGGGCTGGGCCGCGGCGGCCCAGGCGGCCTTGTCCTCGCAGGGGCCGGCAAGGGCGGCGCCCGGCGCGAGCAGGGCGATGGCGGCGATCGTTGCGAGCCAGCGTGTGTACATGCTCATATCCCCCTGGCCCATGTCCCCTGGCCCGTGCCCGGCGATGATGGGCACTATATCGACGTTAGAGGCCGCTGATTCACGCCACAACCCTCCGGCTCGCTATTCGGGCGTAGATGTCAGGAAACGCTCGAGCTGCCCCAGGACGATATCCCAGTTCTGCTTCGATCTGTCGGCCAGTTCCTGGTTCGGATTGTTGCCTTGCCGAACGAGAACACGGCATCCGTCGGGTGTGGGCCGAACTTCGAATGCGAGCGTGTTGCGGCCGCCCGGCACGGGTTCCCCGGAGTCGCTCTCCCGCGCCACGGTCATGGCGAGCATGCGGGGCGGATCCAATGTGGTGATCGTCCCGCGATCGAAGAACACTTTGCCTTCCCATTCGTAGCGATAGGAAATGGGGCCGCCGACGACGCCCGAGCTTTCTACCTGCGCTCCGAACATGTATTGCCGAATCTGTTCGGGGTCGACGAGCGCGCGCCAGGCCGCTTCCGGCGACACGGGAATGGACCGCGACGTTTCAATCTCGAAAACCGATTGCATCAGCTGCTTCTCCTGATCGGGCTGCCCATTCGCCGTTAAGCCGAACACCGGGGTGCGTATTGAAGATTTCCGCAGATCGAACCGAGCCGCTGTTCCCGACGGATGAGGGGATATTGCAGCCAGCCTCCGGGCCGCGATCGTTGCGGATGGAACGCTTTTCACCGCCATTGTCGTTGCGGCCCTATCTGGATCATCTCTGGATCGTCGAATGGAACGTCCCGCCGGAAACCTCGCTGCCGCTGGACATTGTCGCCATGCCTTGCGTCAACTTGGTGCTGACGGGCGAAGGCGCCTTCGTGGCGGGGGTGAAAACGGCGCGCCAACGCCATGTGCTGGCCGGCTCGGGCCGTATTGCGGGGCTCCGCTTCAAGCCGGGCGGATTTCACCCCTTTTCCCTGCATCCGGTCGCCAGGATAAGGAATTTGGAGATGCCGGCGGATTCCGTGCACCTGTCGCTGGATCCTGCATGGGCGCGATCATGCATGTCGGGGAGCGATTTCGGCATCGTCGCGACAAAGTTGTTCGAAGCGATCGCGAAGCTGCCGACTCATCGCGCGCCGAGGACTGATTTGGTGGAGCGGATCCTCGAGACGTGCTGGGGGCAGCCGGAACTCCCGATTTCCGCCATCGCCAGCGCATGTGGGCTGAACGTTCGCACGTTGGAGGCATTGTTCCATGACTCGGTGGGCGTCAGCCTGGTCTGGATCAGGCGGCAGATACGTGCCCTGTCCGCGATGCGCATGGGGAAGGATGAAGGTGGATGGGCCGAGATCGCCCAGCAGCTCGGCTATAGCGACCAGGCGCATATGACGAACCAGTTCAAGCAGGCCGTTGGCCTTCCACCCGACAGGTTCCTCAAGAAGACGGGACGCTAAACCTGTCCTCCACCGCATGGCGGCGGCAAGTGGCGGAGCGAAGCGGAGACGGTTCGAACCCGTCCGGGCTTGCAAGGCCGAACGGCCGCCCCAAGCCAGTGCGGGGCCCTGAAGCAAAAACTGGCGGAGAGGGTGGGATTCGAACCCACGGTACGCTTCCGCGCACGGCGGTTTTCAAGACCGCTGCCTTAAACCACTCGGCCACCTCTCCGCGTCGATGCCTGCGCTAATGCGATCCGCGACGATCCGCTACAATTTGTTGACGAAAGCGGATGGCGGGGGGTTCTGCATCTGGCTGCCCTGTGGCACAAAAAGCGCATGCGGGGATCGAGTGGCGTAATGCGTAGCCTGTTGGCGCTTGGCGTGGCCGTGATCGCGGCGGCGCCGGTGGGTGCTCCCGCGATCGCGCAGGACGAGAGCGGATTCCAAACCTATCTGGGCGAGCTTTCGCGCCAGGCGGCGGCCGAAGGGGTCAGCCGGCGGACGATCGATTCGGTGATCCCGACGCTCACCTATAATGCGCGCGTGGTGCAGCTGGACCGGCAGCAGCCGGAGACCGCGCCCAACGCGCCCATCTCCAATTTCGAACCCTATCGCCGGGCGCATGTCGATGCCGCGCGGATCAGCCAGGGGCGCGCCGCCTATCAGCGCCAGCGCCCGCGGTTGCGGCGGATCGAGGCCGAGACCGGCGTGCCCGAATCGATCATGGTCGCGATCTGGGGGCACGAGACCAATTACGGCCGGGTGATGGGCAATTTCGACCTGCCCCGCGCGCTCGCCAGCCTTGCCTATGAGGGGCGCCGCCGCGAGCTGTTCGCCGGCGAGTTCATCGCCACGCTCAAGATGATCGATCGCGGCGTGCCGCGCGAGAAGCTGGTCGGCAGCTGGGCGGGGGCGTTCGGCGGGCCGCAGTTCCTGCCTTCGGTCTATCTCCGCCTCGCCAGGGACGGCGACGGCGACGGCATGGCCGATATCTGGACGAGCGAGCCCGACACGCTGGCCTCGATCGCCAATTATTTCGTCAACGCCGGCTGGCGCAAGGGCCAGCCCTGGGGCTTCGCGGTGAGCGTGCCCGCCAATCTGAACCGTGTCGCGCTGGCCAGCAAGACCAGGTCGCCGCGCTGCCCGCGCGTGTTCGAGCGGCACAGCCGCTGGAAGACGATGGCGGAGTGGCGGGCGCTCGGCCTGGTGCCGCAGACCCGCGCCTGGCCGGGCGACAATGTCCAGGCGACGCTGCTCGAGCCCGACGGGCCCGGCAAGACCGGCTATCTGCTCACCGGCAATTATCGCGTGATCCTCGACTATAATTGCTCGAATTTTTACGCTTTGTCGGTAGGCCTGCTCGCCGATGAGGTCGAACGCTAGCATCTTCGCGCTCTCGCTCCTGGCCCTTTGCGGGGGAGCCCCGAGCCATGCCCAACCCTTGCAGCGGCAGGGCTCCGTCGGGGCGCAGGCCTATGGCGGGCCGCAGTCCCAGCCGGACGACGCGTCCGCCGAGACGTGGCGGGCTGCCGACGGCACGATCCGGACGCGCCCGGCGCGCGTGCAGCCGCAATATCCGCCGGCGCCCGAGCCGGTGGCGACGCCACCCGAGCCCGAGCCCCGGCCGCAATGGGCAGATCCCGCGCCTGTAGCGGCACAGTCGGCCGCGCCCGGCGCTTCCTATGCCGTTCCCGGCAGCACGCCGACCCGCAAGGCGCAGGCCACTCCCGCGCCGCGGCAGGAGCAGCCCCGGCCCCGCCAGGCACCCCCGCAGGTCGCGACGGTGATGCCCGACGGCTTCACCGACCCCGCCGCCGGCGCGGCGGGCCCCAGCGGATCGTCCCAGCCGGCTCCCGGCGAGACGCCGCGCTACGACGAGATCGGCTATGCCGGCGTCCGCCCGGTGAGCGGCGGCGGCGCGATGGACCAGTCCGTGGTGGCGGTGCATCGCTCGCTGCCGGCCAATTCCTATGTCGAAGTCACTTCGCTCGACACCGGAAGGACGATCCTGGTGCTGGTCACCGGCACCGACCCCGGCACCGAGCACCCCATCGATCTGTCGGCGGGCGCCGCGCGGCTGCTCGGCGCGAACGGCGACTCGATCGGTGTGCGGGTCCGCATGGTGAACCCGCCGGCGATGGACAAGGCCGCGCTCCAGGCCGGCCGGCCGGCCGCCGACCGTGCCGACGCGCCTCCGGTGTTGCTCACCGCGCTGCGCAAGCGGCTTCCTGGTGCCTCCGGCTTTGCCGGTGCGGTTCCGCGCGTTCCGAGTGCCGCCGCACCGGCCTATAGCCCGCCGCGCGCCACCGTTGCGCCGCGGCCGGCGTCCGTACGCGCGGCTCCGCCCGCCACGCGCCTTGCCGCCGCCGGCAAATATATCGTGCAGGTCGCCGCACTTTCTAACGCCAGTCGTGCACAGGCGCTTGCCCAAAGCCTAGGAGGCTTCGTAAAGCCGGGTGGCGGGCTCCATCGCGTCCAGCTCGGTCCCTTCGCCACGGCGGGTGAGGCCGAAGCGGCACGGCGGCGCGCCGCGGGCGCGGGCTATGGAGATGCGCGCGTCCAAGCCAACTGAAAGGCCGGACGAATCACATGAAGAAGTTGCTTGCCGCATCGTTCCTGGCGCTTGCCGCCGCCCAGTCCACGAATGCAGCAGGCCCGCCGCCGTTCGATACGCCGGCGCCGATCGCGTACATGGAGGACATGTCCTCCGGCGCGGTACTCTATGCCAAGGATGCGGACCGGCGGATCCCGCCGGCCTCGATGGCGAAGATGATGACCGTCTATGTCGCCTTCGACCTGATCAAGAAGGGCGAACTGAAGCTCGACAAGCAGATCGAAGTGACGCCCGAGACCTGGAAGAAATGGCATAGCCAGGGCTCGACCATGTTCCTGAGCGTCGGCCAGAAGCCGACCGTCTCCGACCTGCTGAAGGGCATCGTCACCCTGTCGGGCAACGATGCCTGTGTCGTGCTCGCGGAAGGCATTTCCGGAACCGAGGAAGCCTTTGTCCAGCGGATGAACGAGGCGGGCAAGCGCCTGGGCCTCACCAACAGCCATTTCGGCACGTCGAACGGCTGGCCCGACAATGGCGTGACCTATGTCACCGCGCGCGACCTGGCGCATCTCGCCAAGGCGACGATCCAGGATCACCCGGATCTCTACAAGCAGTTCTATTCGCTCACGAGCTTCACCTGGGGCAAGACTCTGGGCGCCGGCGCCGACATCACCCAGGCGAACCGCGATCCGCTGCTCGGCAAGGTGCAGGGCGCCGATGGCCTCAAGACCGGCCATACCGACGAGGCCGGTTACGGCTTCACCGGCTCGGCCGAGCAGAATGGCCGCCGCCTGGTGATGGTGGTGGCCGGGCTCACCACCTATAACGGCCGGGCCGACGAATCGGTGAAGTTCATGAACTGGGGCTTCCGCGCCTGGCAGGCCCGCCCGCTGGTCAAGAAGGGCCGCAAGGTGGGCGAGGTGCAGGTGCAGGGCGGCACTTCGGGCAGCGTCGGCGTGGTCGCCCCGCGTGACCTGACCGCCACGGTGCCCGCCGGCACCGCGCCCGAGATGCAGGCGCGCATCGTCTATAACGGCCCGGTCCAGGCCGGCTTCAAGGCGGGCGATCACATCGCCGACCTGGTGGTCGATTCGCCCGGCCTGCCGTCGCAGACCGTGCCGCTGGTGGCGGAGAAGGATGTGGGCGAGGCGGGCTTCTTCGGCCGCGCCTGGCGCGGGTTCTGGTCGCTGTTCGGGATGTGATCGCGGCAGCGGGTCCGGCCTCCCTTTCCGTCGTCCCTCCGGCGGACGGGGCGACGATAAGGTCTGAATGGTTCTGATGCCCCTGATCGGCAACGAATCCGCCCATGAGGCGCTGGCCGCCGCGATGCGGAACGGCAACCTTCATCATGCCTGGCTGATCGCCGGGCCGGAGGGGGTGGGGAAGGGCATGTTCGCACGGGCGGCGGCGCTGCGCATGCTCGCGGAGGCTGCGGGGCGCGACCAGCTCGCCCCCGGCTGGGCGGTGCCGCCCGAGAGCCAGGCCGCCCACCTGATCGCGGCGGGCGCGCACCCGGACTATCGCGAGCTCGTCCGCCTGCCCAAGGATCCGGACAAGCCCGACGAAGCGCTGGCCCGCTCGATCACGATCGCGCAGGTCCGCTCGCTCCAGGCGCTGTTCGCGACCAAGCCCAGCTTCTCGCCGCGCCGGGTGATCGTGATCGACGCGATCGACGATCTCGAGCGCGGCGGCGCCAATGCGCTGCTCAAGAACCTGGAGGAGCCGCCGGCGGGAACGATCTTCCTGCTGGTGAGCCATGCGCCGGGCCGGCTGCTGCCGACGATCCGCTCGCGTTGCCGGCTGTTGCGCTTCGAGGCGCTGAGCGACGGGGACGTGGCGGCGATCCTGCGCGACCAGTTGCCCGATGCCACGACCGGCGAGATCGCGGCGCTGGTCAAGGCAGGGGAAGGCTCGCCGGGCAGGGCGCTGGGCTTTGCCGGGCTCGACATCGCATCGATCGAGAGCGAGATGGCGGCGCTCGCCGATACCGGGGATCCATCCAATCTCATCCGCGCGCGACTCGCCAAGCTGCTCGGCGCCAAGGCCGCGCAGGCGCGGTACGAAGCGTTTCTCGAACGCGCGCCGAGCTTCATTGCCGAGCGGGCGAAATCCCTTTCCGGGGATGCCCTGCGCACGGCGCTCGATGCCTATGCCGCCGCGCGCGAACTGAGCGGTGCCGCGGCCGGCCTCTCGCTCGATGCGTCTGCCACCGTGTTCGAGATGGGCGGCATCCTTGCGCGGCTGGGGCGTATTTAACGCTGCCTTAGGCAAGGCGGGCTATCTCGCCCCTTGAGCAGAAGGGGACTTCCATGAGCGCGATCACCGGCATTTCGGGCATCGGCGGCACCACGGCCGCGGCGGCGGCCACCACCAACGGATCGAGCAGCACCAGTTTCGACGCGATCCTGGAAGCATTCAAGAAGGCCGCGAGCGAGACGCCCGAGCAGCGCGCCCGCGACGCCGTGCTGAAGAAGCACGACCTTTCCGAAGAGGATTACAAGAAGCTGCCGGCCCGACAGAAGGAGGCGATCGACAAGGAGATCGCCGAGGCCGTGCGCAAGGTGCACGAACGCAAGACCGGCGTCGCGATCGGCGACTCGCCTGTGCCGACGGAAAAGCTGTTCGGCTGAGCCCTAGCCGCCGCCCCAGCCCAGCAGTTCATTGGGGTCGGGCGTGTCTTCCATGTAGAGCGGCTTGCTCGGCTTCTTGCCCTTCTTCTCGAGGATCGGGTCGTAGGCGGCATCGCCGCCCTTCTTGCTGAGCTTCATGTCGCGGGTGACGGTGTCGCCGGTGAGCAGGTTCCAGCTGATCTCATGGCCGTCATGCGCATAGGTACGGCTGTAGAGCGTGGCATCCAGGCCGATCAGCCGCATGCGGGGGCGCGGGCCCGGCGCCAGCCGATAGCGATAGACGGTGTTCACCGCGGTGGTGCCGCCGACCAGGTCGGTGATCTTGAGCACGCCCTTGGCGATGCTCACATCGGCGGCGCCGAGCGGATAGGCATCGAGCTTGAGCGTTCCGACCGTGACGAGCCTGCCGCCGGTGCGCAGCATCGCCTTCGCCGTCCGCGTTTCCTCGCCGCGGCCGATCAGGACCGTGTCGGGCTCGCCGTCGCCGTTCAGGTCGCCTTGGGTGACGCTCTCGACTTCTTCGCCCTTTGCGAGCTGGGCGCCGATCTCCGGTGAGGCCTGTTGCGCCATTGCCGGCGTGGCGATCAGCAGTGCCGCGAGTGCCGGGATCCGCATCGGTTTCCTCCGCCGCATGGTGCAACCGAGACTAGCATGTGCCGCGCCCAGCCTCTAGATGCGCCGGATGGCCGAGCCTTTCTACATCACCACCGCGATCCACTATCCCAATGGCCGTCCGCATATCGGGCATGCCTATGAGATGATCGCCGCCGACGCGATCGCCCGGTTCCAGCGCGCGCATGGCCGCGACGTCTTCTTCCAGACCGGCACCGACGAGCATGGCCTCAAGATGGTGAAGACGGCGCGCGAACGCGACATGACCGCGCGCGATCTTGCAGACGAGATGTCCAGCTATTTCAGTGAAATGGCGGAGAAACTTGATATCTCGTGCGACCGTTTCATCCGCACTTCGGAGGCCGATCACTACAAGGCCAGCCAGGCGATCTGGCAGGCGATGGCCGATGCCGGCGACCTGTATCTCGATCGCTACGAGGGCTGGTATTCGGTGCGCGACGAGGCGTTCTACGAGGAGAAGGAACTGGTCGAGGGGGAAGGCGGCGTGAAGCTCTCCCCCCAGGGCACGCCGGTGGAGTGGACGGCGGAGGAGACCTGGTTCTTCCGCCTGTCCAGATACCAGCAGCCGCTGCTCGATCTCTATGCCGCCAACCCGGACTTCATCCGCCCGGAATCGCGCCGCAACGAGATCCTGCGCTTCGTCGAGGGCGGGCTGGCGGACCTGTCGGTCTCGCGCACCAGCTTCGACTGGGGCGTGCCGGTGCCGGGTTCGCCTGGGCATGTCATGTATGTCTGGGTGGATGCGCTGACCAACTATCTCACTGGCGCAGGCTATCCCGACGACGCGGAGCGGCTGGCGCGCTACTGGCCGGCGGACATCCACCTGATCGGCAAGGACATCGTCCGCTTCCACACCGTCTATTGGCCGGCTTTCCTGATGTCGGCGAAGATCGCGCTCCCGAAGCAGGTGTTCGGGCATGGCTTCCTGCTCAATCGCGGGGAAAAGATGTCCAAGTCGGTCGGCAATGTCGTCGATCCGATGGCGCTGGCCGAATATTACGGCGTCGACGCGCTGCGCTATTTCCTGCTGCGCGACGTGAGCTTCGGCAATGACGGCACGTTCAGCGACGAGGCGATCGTCACCCGCGCCAATGCCGATCTGTCGAACAGCTTCGGCAACCTCGCCCAGCGGACGCTCGCCTTCATCGCCAAGAATTGCGAGGGGCACGTCGAGGCCGGGCGGGCCGAGGAAGCCGATGCGGTGCTGCTCGCCGAGGTCGATACCGCCTGTGCCGGCTTCACCCGTGCCTTCGAGGATCTCGCGCTCAGCCAGGGCGTCGAACTGTGGATGGCCGGCGTGTTCGCCTGCAACCAGTATATCGACGCACAGGCGCCCTGGGGGCTGCGCAAGACCGATCCCGAGCGGATGCACGCCGTGCTCGGCACGCTGCTGCGCGCGATCCGGCGTCTTGCCGTCACGATTGCGCCGGTGGTGCCGGGCTCTGCGGCGAAACTGCTCGCGCAGCTGGGTCCGGAGGGCGATCGGGACTTCCGCATCGCGCCGCCGACCCCCATCTTCCCGCGGCTGGAGCTGAAGGAAGACGCGTGAACCTCGCCGACAGCCATTGCCACCTGATCTACAAGGGCCTGGGCGAGCAGCAGCCCGAAGTGCTGGCGCGTGCCCGGGCGGCGGGCGTGGTCGCGATGCTCAACATCTCGACCCGCGAGCGCGAATGGGACGAAGTGATCGGCGTCGCCGAGCGCGAGCCTGACGTCTGGGCCTCGGTCGGCATCCATCCGCACGAGGCGGACGAGCATCCGGACATCGATGCCGCCCGGCTGGTCGACAAGGCGCGTCACCCGCGCGTCGTCGGCATCGGCGAGACTGGGCTCGACTATTATTACGACCATAGCGACCGTGATCGCCAGAGGGCGAGCTTCCGTGCGCACATCGCCGCATGCCGCGAGACCCAGCTGCCGCTGATCGTCCATACGCGCGACGCCGAGGCGGACACCGCCGAGATCCTCCGCGACGAGATGGCGAAGGGGGCATTCCCCGGCGTGATCCACTGCTTCACCGCGAGCGGGGCATTCGCCGAGATCGCGCTCGAGCTCGGCTTCTACATCTCGATCTCCGGCATCGTAACGTTCAAGAACGCGCACGATCTGCAGGCGACTGCGGCACGGCTGCCGCTCGACCGCGTGCTGATCGAGACCGATGCGCCCTTCCTCGCCCCGGTGCCGCACCGGGGGAAGACGGGGGAGCCGGCCTTCGTCGCCGACACCTGCCGCTTCCTCGCCAATCTGCGCGGCGAGGATCCTGATGCGCTGGCCGAGGCGACCCGCGCGAACTTCCACAAGCTGTTCGCCAAGACGCTGGCATGAAGCTGCGCATCCTCGGCTCGGGCACTTCGTCCGGCGTGCCGCGGATCGGGAACGACTGGGGAGCCTGTGACCCCGCCGAACCGCGGAACCGGCGCACTCGCGCCTCGGCGCTGGTGTGGACCGAGACGACGCGGGTGCTGATCGACACCAGCCCGGACTTTCGCGAACAGGCGCTGGCGGCGGGAATCGCCGATCTCGATGCGGTGATCTGGACGCACGATCATGCCGACCATTGCCACGGCATCGACGACCTCCGCCAGATCATGCACGCGCGGCACGGGGAGCCCGTGCGCGGCCTTGCCCGGCCCTTCACGCTGGAGCAGCTGGAGAAGCGCTTCGCCTATGCCTTTAGAGGCAGCAAGCTCTACCGGCCGACCGTGGCGATCGCGCCGCTGCCCGATGCAATCATGATCGGCGATATCCATATCCGCGTCGTGGATCAGCCGCACGGAGGGATAAGCTCCGCGGGGCTGCGCTTCGAGAGTGAGGGTAAGTCTCTGGCATATGCCATAGATTTCAATGAGATGACGCAAGATATGCGTAACTTGTATCAGGATCTGGATCTCTGGGTGGTCGATTGCCTCCGCCGGGCGCCGCACCCGACGCACGCGCATCTGGATGCCGTGCTGGGCTGGGTGCGGGAACTGGCGCCGCGGCGCGCCCTGCTCGCGCATATGGACAATTCGATGGACTATGCGACGCTCGCGGCAACGCTGCCCGCCGGAGTCGAGCCAGGCTTTGACGGCATGGAGGTTGCGATATGAGTGACGACCGCATCATCCAGCTGCTGCTGTTGCTCGGCGCGCTGATGCTGGCGCTGAAGGCCTTGTCGTCCCACCGCGTCACCTTGCGCGGCCTCCTGCAGACCCTCGTGCTCTGGGCGATCATCGGCGTGACCGCGGTGATCGTGATGTATCATCGCCAGGAACTGGGCGGGCTGCTGGCGCGCGCCTCGGAGAAGCTCGGCTATGAGCAGCAGGTGGTTCAGGGCGAGACGGTACGGATCAAGATGAGCCCGGACGGGCATTTCTGGGCACGCGTCCAGATCAATGGCGTCGAGCGGCGCATGCTGGTCGACAGCGGCGCGACGATCACCGCCATTTCGCGCGACACCGCCGAGGCGGCCGAGGTGAAGCCCGCGCTGGCGCCGCCGATGCTGATCGAAACCGCCAATGGCACGGTCCAGGCGCAGCCGGCGCGGGCCGACAATGTCGCGATCGGGCCGCTATCGACGCGCGACTTGCCCCTGGTCGTGGGCGACAGCTTCGGCGATCTCGACGTGCTGGGCATGAACTTTCTGTCGCGCCTCAAGTCCTGGCGCGTCGAGGATCGCACCCTGATCCTCGAGCCCCGCAAAAGCACTGGAGGGGAGGAGCCTGCGCGGCGATCGCAGGCGCGCGAATAGGCGGCGTTGCCGAGCCGGTCAGCGCAGGTCCAGCACGACTTCCTGATAGAGCGCCTCGGGCTCGAGCGCTTCGGTCGAGTAGAGATTCGACTGCGCATCGAGCTCGGTAACCAGCGTCCGGCGCGGCACTTCGGTCTTGCGGTCCTCGCTGCCATGCTTGCCGTGCTTGGTCGACAGCACCGAGGTCAGGCGGCCAGGCCCGCTCCGGTCCGATTTTTTGGTGAAGCGCCGCCACATGCTGCGTGGCGTCGCGTTGCGGCTGCCGTGATGGCCGACCTTGTAGAGATCGACGTCGTCGAGCAGCGATGCCATGTCCGATTGCAGCGCATAGGCCCAGTTCTCGATCTGCGCATCGCCGGGGAACAACAGGGTCTTCGAGCCCGCCTTGAGCAGCAGGATGACGCTGGTGTTGTTCATCTGCGCATCGAGCGCGCGCACCAGCCCGACCAGCATCTCCGTATTGGCGGCGTCGATCCGATCCTGGAGCCAGCGATGCTCGAGCAGGGGTTTCGAGCGCAGCCGATGCCGGGCGTTCGGGAAGAGGAGGTTGCCCTCTTCGCCGATCGCCAGCGCGTCGTCGAGGCGCTTCGGGGCGAGTTGCCAGAACTCGTCGGGATCGCTCGAACGTTGCTTACGGATCGTGTCGGTCTGCCGTAGCGTGGGTGGGCCGAGGACATGCACGTCCATGCCCGGAAGCACTGCGGCGAGCCCCAGGTCGCAGCCATGATAGGCATAGCGCTTCTCGCCGGGCATCGTCCGCAGATTGTCGATCGCCGATCGGTTCGAGAGATTGTCCTGCCCGATGAAGCGGAGCTGCTCGGCCAGCGCCTTGGGAAGCTGCCCGGCCTGGGCGTCGGCAAAGGCCACCAGCGCGCCGGCGGCATCCTCCATCGCCTGGAGCGACGCACGGCGCTGCCGCAATGCCTGTCCGGTGACGCTGGCGTCGGGCCCTTCCCAATCGACGGGCGCTTCGGGGGCCTCGGTCCAGGGCTGCACGATGAAGCGCGGATCGAGCGCGCGGATCACGTCGCCCGATCCCGCGCCGTCCCTGGTCGCGAAACCGCTGATATGGTCGGCATGGCGATGCGTGGCGACGAGCACGTCGAGGCGCCGTTCGGGATCGCCCTCGCGCACCTTCGCCTGGATGTCCTGGGCGACCTGGAGCATCTGCGTCTTCTCGGCATGCTCGGGCAAGCCGGTCGTGCCGAAGTCGATCAGCATGTGGCGCAGCGCGCCGCCGGGATAGGTGAAGCGCACCAGGATGCAGTCGCCAAAGCCGACCTGATAGGCATAGATCGTCGCGGTTTCCGGAGCGGCTGGCATGTTCAGGCCCCCATGCGTTGCTGGTGAAGGGCCGCGAAGCGGAGCCGGTCGGGCGCTGCCGGCGCGCCGATCTGCCCGGTATCGACCATATATTGCGCGCGTGCCAGCTGGCGTTCGGCGTCTTCCAGCCGATTGGCGATATGATATTTCACTCGGCCATATTGATCGAGGATCACCACGCCGCCGCCATAGGCGGTGTAGCGGTCGCTGCTCCGCATGCCCTCCGGGCGCTCGGTGCCGAGCACGGCCTTGAATTCGGCGCCGAACAGATCGGCGCGCTGCACATATTGGCAGACCGTTTCGTGCAGGGCGATGCCGTCGGGGCCGATCCGGCTTGCCGGGTCGATCGAAATCACTTCGGAATAGGCGCGCGGACTGAGGCCGAGCGTATCGCGATTCTCCCAGAGGAAGCGGAACAGCTCGTCGCGGCTTCGCGTCATCGCCTGATAGTTCGATCGGGCATAGGTCAGCGTGCCGTCGGCGGGATAGCGCTGCCAGCATCCCTCGGCATCGCAGGCGGCGCCTTGCGGGCGGATGCCATATCGCTCGAACATGGTGCGGATCACCGCGCGATATCCCCATTCGTCCTCGGGGACGAGCTCGCGGTCGGCGGTGAGCAGCGCGCTGAGATACTGGCCGAAATCGAGATCGGTCGGCGGGCAATAGTCGAGCGCGCGGATCGCCATGTTGAGCAGGTGCCCGGCGAGCTTCGCCCCTTCTTCCACGACCGCGTCCAGATTGTAGCTGTCGCCCCCGAAGCGCCCGAGCTCCGCGATCCGCTCGCTCCAAAGCTCGACAAAGGCGTTCATCATCGCCGCGACGAGGATCTCGCCGCGCGCATGTTCCTCCGCTTCGCCGTGGAGCAGATGGGCCGCTTCGGGCGTGAGCTCGACCGAGCGGCGAAGCGCGCCGCGCTGGTCCGTTTCCAGCGCCTCGCCGACCTCGCGGGCCACGCCGAGCAGGATCGACTTGCGGATCGCGTCGGCGGTGAGCTTGCTGACCGCGACGAGCCGGATGGTGCGATCCGCGTCGACGAAACGGCTGTCTTCCCCGATCGCAGCGGCGACGACCGGCTTGAGGGAGAAGATCGACAGCAGGGCGACGATATCGGCAAAGCCCTCGTGGAATGCCGCCTGGTCGGGGCCGGAAGGCTCGCTGAAGCGGGACCGCAGGCCGTCCAGCAGCGCGTGCGCCGTCTCGTGCGCGACGATGTCGTGGCTCAGGCAGGTGAAGACCGGCCGGCCGTCCTGCCGGAAGAAATAGCCGAACATCAGTGCCCGGTCGGGCTCGGAATAAAAGGCGTTGGCCTGTGCGAAGGCGTGCGGCGCGATGTGCAACTGGTGGCCGCCGGAACTCCAGCTCACCCGCCGCCCCAAAGCGCGCTCGAAGGCGCCCAGCGTGCGCATCGCGATCGCATAGGCGTTCTGCGCGTGGAAATTCGGGTCTGCGAGCAGCCGATCCTGATACGCCGGATCCTCTCGCGTCTCGCCGGGGAGAGGCGCGAACGGATCGACCAACATCCCGTCGCCAGCCTGATATTCCTGCTGGTCCAGATAGGTGCGCCGCTCTGTCGCGTTATAGTCGACGACCTTGATCCGATAGCCGGTCGGCCCCTTGGCCAGGATTTCCGCGGGCACGCTGACTTCCACGAACGCCATCGGGCCCCCTGGCCCGAGGCGCAGCCCCGGATCCTTGGCGATGATCGTGAGCTTGCGTGTTGGTGGCGGCTCGGACACGCGACTACTCCCCCTCGGCATCCCGATGATGCAAGATAATCGCTTCGGCCGTGAAAGCCAAGCGAGGTATCCGAGCGATCAGTCGATCGGATGGAGAGCATATCCGTTTCGGTTTTTTCCATTGTGCGGAAATTATTCCGGAATTTTCTGTGATGGCCGTTGTAAAACCATGGAAGGCATCGCAAATTGCTGCGCATATGAGTGAAGATTCGTCGATCTATACTTTGATTTCATCCAATTATGCGTTGGGTGCGCGCGGAATTCGACTCCGGAACGACGGCATGCCTCCGCGGTGGGGCGCAATCGGCGTGTCGCGGGGAAGGGGCGTCCGGCCCCTTGTGCGAATCATGGAAACTTCGCCCCGCTCCGGCACAGCTAGTGCTTGAGTGAAGTAAGACACTCGGTGATACTCTTTTCATGACCCTGGCCATCGTTCCGCTCACGCCGCTCGAGCGCGGGCAGCTTCACGTGATTCGCCTGCGCGCCGTCCGCACTGCGCTCATCCTGCTCGCGGCGGCGGTCGCGGGGGAGTTCTTTGTGCCGGAGCTGCCGATGCCCGGAGCGATCCTCGCGCCCGTGCTGCTGGTTGCCCTGTGGATCGCCGGGTTCGCGCCGGGGCGGCG
Source organism: Sphingomonas sp. IBVSS2 (assembly GCF_002127225.1). Classification (GTDB taxonomy): domain Bacteria; phylum Pseudomonadota; class Alphaproteobacteria; order Sphingomonadales; family Sphingomonadaceae; genus Sphingomonas. The sequence goes on along the minus strand of NZ_NFUR01000003.1, from coordinate 509,783 downwards.
CTGGCGACGCTGGGGCTACGCCTTCACCGGCGGCGAGCTCCATGTCGAGCATGGCTTGTGGACGCGGGTGCACACGATCGTCCCGACGCTGCGCGTCCAGCATATCGACGTGGCGCAGGACGTGCTGGAGCGGCTGTTCGGGGTCGCCACGCTCGTCCTCCATACGGCGGGCACCGATGCCAATGTCGTTATCCTGCCCGGCATCGCCCGCGCCACCGCGGAGGAAATTCGCGACGCGATCCGCGAGCGCATCGGCGGCGCGCAGCATGACTGACCCCGGCGCCGCGCCCCGGCGGCTCCACATCCTCACCGTGATCATGCGCTTCGTGAAGCGTGCGCCGTCCACGGTCATCATCCCGCCGCTGATCCTCGGCTTTGCGGGGCGCGAGTTCCATCCGGCGCTGGCACTGGGTGCCTTCGCGGCCATTGCCGCGGCGGTGATCCTTTCCACCTGGCTGGGCTGGTGGAGCTTCACCTACCGGATCGGCGCGGAGGAAGTGCTGATCCAGCACGGCATCCTCCAGCGCCGCCGCCGGTCGATACCGCGCGGCCGGATCCAGGACGTGTCGATCGAGCGCAGCCCTTTTGCCCGCATCTTCGGGCTGGCGGTGGTCAAGCTCGAGACGGGCGGCGGGGAAGCCGAGGAAGCCAGGCTCGACAGCGTCTCCATGGCCGAGGCGGAGCGCCTGCGCGCCCTGTTGCGCGGCCAACGGCCGATCGCCGAAATACGGGCGGATGCCGACGCACCTGCGCAGCAGCGCCCGGCCGAGCGCCGCATCGTCTTCGCCATGTCGCTCGGCCGGGTGCTGCTGTGCGGCGTGTTCGGCTTCTCGATGATCTGGATCGCGGCGATCTTTGGCGCGATCCATTCGCTGGACCGGGTGTTGAAGCTCGACTGGGAAAAGCTGTTCGGCGAGGCCGAGCGCTTCGCCTTCGCCCGATTCAGCATCCTCGCGCTGTTCCTGGTGCTGGCAATGGCCCTGTTGCTGTGCGTGATCGCCGGCGTCGTGCGCACGCTGCTGAAGGACTATGGCTTCACGCTCACCCATGAACCGGGCCGTTTCCGCCGCATCCGCGGGCTGCTCACGCGCTCCGAAGTGGTCGTCGCCGATCGCCGCATCCAGCTGGGCCTGATCCGCCGCGGGGCGATCAGCGGCCGGCTGGGCTGGAACAGCGTCGAGGTGCAGACGCTCGGCGGCAGCGCCGATCGGGCGGGCCGCCAGGAAATGGCGCCCTTCGCCACGGTGGAGGAGGCCGCTGGGGTGATCGCCGCCACGCCGCTTCCGCCTTTCCAGCGTCCGGGGCTGCGCCCGGTGGCGGCGGCCCATATCCTGCGCTTCGCGATCCACCACGGCGTGCCGATCCTGCTGGTTCCGGGCGTTGCCGGCTTCTTCCTGTCGCCGCTATGGTGGGGGCTGGTGCTGGCGCCCGCGCCGGTGATCCTGGCGATCTTCCAGCGGGCCGGGCATCGCTATGCGCTGCGCGAGACCAGCCTGCAGGTGACGCGCGGCGTACTCTCGCAGCGCGACTGGATCGTGCCCATCGAGTCGATCCAGACGCTCACCGTGCGCCGCAGCTGGCTGCAACGCCGGCTGGGCGTGGCGACGGTGACGGTGGATACGGCGGGTGCGAGCGGTTGGCACCGCCCCGATGTGAGCGATGTTCCTCTCGATTCCGCTCTCGCGCTGGCCCGGGCGCTCGCGGCCCGAGTCGATTAGCGCGGTTCGGGCGTCGGCCGCGGCGTCGGCGAGGGCTTGGGGGCGGGCAGGGTGAGGTTCACCATGCCCTTGTCCGATGCTGCGGGCATGCTGGCGGACGGTGCTGCCACCTCGGTCTTGCGACGGACGCCGGCGAGCGGGGCGGGCGCGGCAAGGGGCGCGGCTCCGGGGACCGGCGGCACGACGGCGACGGGCGCCGCTTCGGCCGGGATCTGCGCGCGCATGCACTGGACCGGGCTCGGGCGGCGGAACTGGCCGCAATTCCACAATGCCTTGGCAAAGCCTTGCGTCTCGTCGCGCAGATAGCTGAACGACATGGTAGAGACCTGGGCGCTGGAGAGCGGCAACTTGGCCGGAGTCTGCTTCGCATCCGCCCAGGCCATGAACTTGCAATAGGGCCGCTCGCCGCACGTACGGATGGCCAGCGCCGCGAACGCGTCCGGGTTGATCCCCTTGGGCAAGGTGAGCATGAAGTTGTTCGAGTCGCCGCCCTCGGCCGCCATCGGAGCGGGAACCGCGCTCTGGGGGATCGATGCGGGGTCGACAAAGGCGCCCTCGGTCCCGACCGCGCCGGGCAGCAGCGCTTCGAGCGAGGGGTCGCTCTGGAAGGCGCCGGGCGACAGCCGGGCCATCAGCGCGATATTGGGCTCGATACCCGCATAGGTGCGGTTGAACGCCGGCGGCGTGCCCCACCAGCCGGTCCAGCGGAAGAAGAGGTGCGTGTTCACCTCGGTGATCTTCTCGAGGCTGGCGCTCCAATAGGGGACGACCCAGTCGGTGTGATAGTGCGTCGCATGGCCCACCGGCTTGTAGACCGCGCCGGTCAATGCGGTGCGGGCGATGTAGCGCGCGCGCTCCCAGGCGGTGGCGGTGGGCGTATAACGCAGCATCGCGCCATCGCAGGTGAAGGTGAACTGGCAGCCGGTCGAGCGCTCCGACCCCTGGAACACGACGCCGCAGATCGTCTTGGGGAAGGCCGGGTGGCGTGCGCGGTTGATGATCACCTGCGCGACCGCCCGCTCGCCCACCGCATCGTCGCCGGCTTCGTAATAGACTGCCGCTGCGAGGCAATCGACGGCGCGGGCCCGGCTATCCTCGGCACCGTAGATGTTGAACGGCCGGGCCGCCGGATTGGGCAGGGTCGAGAAGGGAATGGATGCATTCCAGGCGCGCGCGTCGTCCGGTGTCACGACCTGGAGCTCGACCGGCTCCACTTCCGGCAGCTCGGTCTTCGGCACCACCCGGTGCGATATCTTCACCGGCGCGGGCTTGTGCACCACCGCGCGCGGGGTATGCGTGACCAGCCACAAGGGCAGCGCGATCGCCGCAAGCGTGACGAGGCCGAGCAATGCCACCAATAGGGGCGGCACGCGGACGGAGAATGCTCCGGCGGTGGGAAAGGAAGGGACGGTCGCCATGGGGTCGCCGCCCATAACGCAGAAGTCGCGAAGTTGGAACCATTGCGACGCCGGAACGCCGCAATGCCCGGATCAGTGCGTTTGGCCCGTGCTCAGTTCGGCCAGAAGCCGGTTGCCTCGCACATGTCCCAATGATCGGCGGCGCCCAGCTTGCACGCCGCCGCGGTGGCGCCCGTGCAGAGCTTCACTTCGCGCTGATAGCGCTTGTAGCAGCTCTCCGGACGCGCGGGCGCCGACGGCCTGGCGGCCAGCGCGGCCGTTCGCACGGGTTTCGATACGGAAACTGGGGTGACCGCCACACTGCGCGCCTCGGCCGGTGTTTCCAGCCCGCGCTGCTTCCCCCCGAAAGCGAGCGGCCACCCCAGATAGATGGCGAGCATGATGCTCACCAGGATCATTGCATTGCGCACGAAGTTCCCCCCGGAAACGACGTTTTCCCCGACTCGGGAAACCTAGCGTTAATCCGGCGTTAATTCCAGTGCCTCAGCTCTCGGGAAGAAAGTCCGGGACGCTCAGATAGCGCTCGCCTGTATCATAATTGAACCCCAGGACACGAACCCCCTCCGGGAGATCGGGCAATTTCTGCAGAATCGCGGCCAGGGTCGCGCCCGAGGAGATGCCGACGAGCATGCCTTCCTCGCGCGCGGCGCGGCGGGCCATGTCCTTGGCGACGCCCGCATCGACCTTGATCACGCCGTCGATCGCGTCGGTGTGCAGGTTGCGCGGCACGAAGCCCGCGCCGATGCCCTGGATCGGGTGCGGGCCCGGCTGGCCGCCCGAGATGACCGGCGAGAGCTCGGGCTCGACCGCATAGACCTTGAGGTTCGGCCAGCGCTTCTTGAGCGTCTCGGCCACGCCGGTGATGTGGCCGCCGGTGCCCACGCCGGTGATGACGACGTCGATCGGCGAATCGGCGAAGTCGTTCAGTATCTCCTGCGCGGTGGTGCGCACGTGCACGTCGATGTTCGCCGGATTCTCGAACTGCTGCGGCATCCAGGCGCCGGGCGTCGTCTCGACGATCTCCATCGCGCGCTCGATCGCGCCCTTCATGCCCTTCTCGCGCGGGGTGAGGTCGAAGGTCGCGCCATAGGCGAGCATCAGGCGGCGGCGCTCGATGCTCATGCTTTCCGGCATGACCAGGACGAGCTTGTAGCCCTTCACCGCGGCGACCATCGCAAGGCCCACGCCGGTATTGCCGCTGGTCGGCTCGACGATCGTGCCGCCCGGCTGCAGGCTGCCGTCCTTCTCCGCCGCCTCGATCATCGCCAGCGCGATTCGGTCCTTGATCGAGCCGCCGGGATTGGTCCGCTCGGACTTGATCCAGACTTCGGCGTCCGGAAACAGCTTGCCCGCGCGGATATGGGGCGTGTTGCCGATCGTCTCGAGGATCGTATTGGCCTTCATGTCATCATCTCCTTGGGAGGAATCTCGAGATTGGCCGGAGGATCGAAGGTGCGAGCCCGCCTGAGCTCCGGAAATAGCTTGGCCCATGCCAGTGTGACAAGGATCGCGCCGATGCCGCCGCCCACCACTGCGGCAACCGGACCGATCAGCGCGGCGAGGAAACCCGATTCGGCCTCGCCCAGCTCGTTCGAGCCCGAGATGAACAGCGTGGAGACCGCGCCGACGCGGCCGCGCATCTCGTCCGGCGTGTAGAGCTGGATCAGCGACTGGCGGACATAGACGGAGACCATGTCGGCCGCGCCGAGCACGAACAGCGCGAAGAGCGCGATCAGCACCGCCGGCGCCGTGTCGTGCCCCACCGCCGCCGGGCCGAGCACCGGCACGAGCAGCGGCGCGGACAGGCCGAAGATCACCGTCGCCACGCCGAACAGGGCGACCGCCAGCAGCATCTTCACGCCGACATCGCTCTTCAGCGGCCGCCAGGAGAAGAACACCGCCGTGGCGACGGCGCCCATCGCGGGCGCGGCGCGCAGGTGGCCGAGCCCTTCCGAGCCCACCTGGAGGATGTCGCGGGCATAGACGGGCAGCATCGCGGTCGCGCCGCCGAGCAGCACCGCGAACAGGTCGAGCGAGATCGCGCCGAGGACCAGGCGGTTGCGACGGACATAGTGGAGCCCGTCGATCATCTGCGCCCAGGGGCTGCCGCTGAACTTGCGCGCGCTGCGCGGCACGTCGCCGATCAGCATCAGCAGCACGAAGGAGACGAGGAACAGCCCGCCTGCCACGGCATAGGAAAGCCAGTCGGCAGCCGCATAGAGATAGCCGCCCATCGCCGGGCCGATCACTGTGCCGATCTGCCAGGAAAGCGAGCTCAGCGCGATCGCGGTGGGCAGGATCGCCTTGGGCACCAGATTGGGCGAGAGCGCGCTCAGCGCCGGGCTGGCAAAGGCGCGCGCCACGCCGAGCAGCGCGGCGATGCCGAACAGCGCGGGCAGGCTTATCGTGCCCGTATAGGTCAGCACGCCCAGGCTGATCGCGCAGAACGCCTCGAGCGCCACCGCGGCGCGGGCGATCCAGCGCCGGTCGAGCCGGTCCGCCACCCAGCCGGCGAAGAGCGAGAGGAACAGCAGCGGCAGGAACTGGGCGACGCCGATCAGCCCGAGCTGGAAGGCGGCTTCCTTCACCGTCATCGTCCGGCGGGCGATGTCGTACACCTGCCAGCCGATCACGATCACCATCGCCATCTGCCCGAGCGTCGTCGAGAGCCGGGCGAGGAAATAAAGGCGGAAGTTGGGAACGGCGAACGGATGCGTTGCTTCGGCGGCCATGCAAGGGCCTCTAGGCGCTTCCGCGGCGTAACCGCAACGAAGGATTGCTAACGGGACCAAGAGAACAGGTCCGTCAGCGCAGCTTGGCGGGCTGGACGTCCTCGGTCTCGGCGAAGCGCGGGTTGCGGATGGCGGGGCGCAGGCGCGCCAGGCTGCACAGGCCCGCAATGGCGGCGAGGCCGGCCGCCACCAGGGGCGGCACCGTGCCCCCGCCGATGCCGATCGCAAGCAGCGCGGCCACCAGCGTGGCGCCGGTCGTCTGCCCGACCATGCGGGTGGTGGAGATGAGCCCGCCGGCCGCGGCCGCGCGATCGATCGGGGCCGAGCCGATGATCAGCCGGGCGTTGGGCGAAAGGAACATGCCGAATCCGGCCCCGGTGAGCGACATGCGCCAGGCGATGTCGAACCAGCTGGGATCCACGGGCAGGAAGGCGAGGAAGAGCAGCCCGGTCACCGCGACGACCATGCCGATCCCGCCCAGCGCCCCGGCGGGATAGCGGTCCGACAGCGAGCCGGCAAGCGGCGCGACGATCATGGTGGTAAGCGGCCAGGGCGCGATCACCGCGCCGACCTCGGACGGGGCGAAGCCATAGCCGTGCTGCAGCCGGAAGGGCAGCGACAGGAGCAGCGTCATCGTGGCGATGAAGGCGGTATAGGCGCCGACCACCGAGAGGGCGAGCACGGGCCGGGTGAGCAGGTCGACCGGCAGGATCGGCTTGGGCTCGCGCATCTCGCGGCGGACGAAGAACAGGCCGATCACCGCGCCGGCGACGACCACCGCCGCGGAGACCACGGGGCTGTCGCCATGCACGGCGCTCTCCAGGCCGCCGATCACCAGCCCGAACATGCCGGCGCACAGCAGCGCCCCCAGCACGTCGAACGGCTCGTCCCGCGCGGGCGTGTCGGGCAGGGCGCGGCCGAACAACAGGCTGGCGACGGCAAAGGGCACCGCCGAGGCGAACACCCAGGGCCAGGGGCCAACCGCCAGCACCAGGCCGCCAAGGGTGGGCGCGAGCGCGGCGGAGCTCGACACCACCACCGAATTGATGCCGAGCCCACGGCCCAGATGTTTCGCGGGATAGATCCGGCGGATCAGCGCCGAGGAGACGCTGAGCGCCGCCGCCGCGCCCGCCGCCTGCGCCGTCCGGACGATGAGCAGGAACGGCAGGCTCTCGGCGAAGAAGCACAATATCGTCGCCACGGTGAAGACCAGCTGGCCGACCTGGTACATCCGCTTGAGGCCGATCCGCTCGCCCAGCCCGGCAAAGGGCAGGAGCAGCATCACCAGCGTCAGCTGGTAGACGGTGACGACCGAGACCGCCGCCGAACTGTCGACGTGCAGGTCCCTGGCGATGGTGGGCAATGCCACGGTGGCGATCGCGCCGTCGATCACCACCAGCGCCGTGCCGAACGAGACGGCGGTAATGGCGAGCGTGCGGCGCGGCAAGGGAAGGCCGTCGGTCATTCATCCGCTCAGTGCCTCAACCCGCCGCTAGGTTCCAGTGGAACCCGCATCGCGCGCCGATGGTTATTTTCGCAATCGAAACCAAATACTTGGAGGCTCTATATGGGCAAAGGCATCTTGTTGTGGCTGCTCGGCATCCCGATTCCGATCATCCTTTTGATCCTGATCTTCTGGCACTGATCCGACTCGGGCCGGCCCGGCGGCCGGCTTCGCCCCGCCGAAGATCAGTTCGCGAATTTCCCATGCATCGGCGACATAGCGATGGTCCGGCTTGCCGGGGCAGGCGCCCTGGTCGTCGACGGGCAGCCGGGAAAGCAGCGGCAGGATATCGGTCGCCTCACCTTCGAGCCGCTCGCGGATGCGCGCCGTCAGCCAGTGAGTCGAGCGGGCATAGATGCCCCATTGCGCCTCGCTCGGGAAACCGTGCCAGCGCGTGACGTGCTCGCGGAAGGCGGCGACCAGGGCGGCGGTTTCCGCGCTCGCATGGCTCGCCACGTGCGCCACCTCGCCGCCAACCTCGTCCATCAGGGGGGCATAGACCTGCCCTTCCATCCTGGCGAAATGCATCAGCAGGTCGCGTGTGAACAGCCAGCGCCGAAAGCCCAGCCCCTCGACGCTCGCGGGCCGCGGGCCGGAGACGAGCGCCTCGAGCGCATCGGCATTGGCCAGAATATGGCCGTGCTGCCGCAGCACGCGGTCCACGGGCATGGCGCGACTCCTCATATCCCCCATATGAGCGCATCATGCCTGCATGGGCGTGAAGTCGCGGCTCAGGAGCTGTCCCCATCGGGGAAGCTACGGAGGCCCCGCCGCCGCGGCGACGGGGCCTCCGACCGGGTCAGCGGCAGCGGACCTGGTCGCGGTCCACCGAGCTGCCGAGCGCGCCGCCGGCGATTGCGCCGAGCAGCGTGCCCACCGTCTTCGAGCGTCCGCCGGCAATGACGTTGCCGAACAGGCCGCCCGCCGCGGCGCCCACGATCAGGCCGGTCGTGCCGTCCGAGCGCTTGCAGTAATATTTGCCGTCCTGCCCGCGATAGATGCGATCGTCCTGGGTCAGCACGCGCTCCTGATAGCCCGGGGGCGGCGCGCGATAGTCGCGGGAAGCATCGTAATAGTCGTCGTCGCGCGGGTCATAGCCCGGATAGCCGCCGCGCGGCGGCGGGGGCGGGGGCGTCGGTGCGATCGGGCGTGACTTGTAGGCGCGATACCGCTCGAGCGCCTGCTGGAACTGATCATATTCCCGCTCGAAGCGCTGCTGCGCGGCGTCGAAGCGGGCCTCCTCGTCCTGCCCGTAGACGGGGCCGCGCTGCGCCATCGCCGGCGTGGCGACGGCCAGGCTGGCCGCAGCGACCGCGGCGAGGGTTACCAGATGCTTCATTGTGTCTTCTCCTTCCCGAAGGCCCATACGGCCAGGGACGCTGAAACGTTCCGGACATGCGCGTGAAGCCGTGCTGAACGGACGGTGCCGATGCGCCGGAACCGCAAGGAACCGAGGCGGATCGTGCCGGCGCCGGCATGGCGGCCATGCCGCATGATGCAACCTGTGGAGCTCTGGATGGTTGGCAAGCCGCGCGCGGTCCCGCAGCGCAGGTGGAGGAGAGGACAGGGGCGATGCGACGATCCGATGGCAACGAGAATGCCATATCGAAAGCCAGGGCCTTGCTGCGCCGCAGCAGAAATTGCCATAAGGGTGCATGTTCTTGAGTCACGAAGTCGATCCGCCCGTCGCTCCCGCGCCGATCACGCCGATGGTGCTGGAAGGGATCGTGCGCCAGAAATGCCTGGCCGCGACCTATAATCGCACCGCGATGATCCTCGCCCCGCATATCCTGTACACGCGCCACGATGCGCTCCATGTCGATGCCGTCGTCGTCTCCAAGGAAGGCCTGCCGCCGCGCGAGGAGAAGATCGGCACGTTCAAGCTCGACGGGCTGAAGGACGTGGCGGTGCTGGAGCAGACATTCGTGCCGAGCGCGCTGTTCGATCCCGGCCTCGAGAAATATCGGGGCGAGACTCTGATGGCGGTGGCCTGAGCCACGGACTGGTCGTGCCGGAACCCCGTCGCTAGGGCGCCTTCTCCAGCTTCCCGATCATCTGCGTCCCATTGTCATTGGCCGGATTGAGCGTGAGCGAGCGCCGATATTCCGCGATCGCGCTGGTCTTGTCGCCGGTGGCGGCGAGCGCCTCGGCCAGGCTGTCATGCGCGTTCCAGCTGTCCGGGAATTGCGCCGCGGCCCAGGCGAAGATGCCGCGCGCGGCCCGGGGTGACGCGGCAAGCAGGCGATAGCCCCAGGCGATCATGTGATCCTCGGTCAGGTGCAGCTCGGGGAAGCGCGCCTTGGTCGCCGCGATCGTGGCGGTGACATCGGCATAGCCGCTCGCTTCCAGCGCCGCCTCGAGCGCCTTCAGGCCGCGTGGCGGGCCGAACAGGGACGCGTGGATCGCGTCGGCGAGCGCCTGGCTGGTGCCCTCCAGCCCCCCGCCATTGGCGAGGACGACCGCGCCATAGCGCCGGGCCGGATGGAAGGCGCAATAGCTCGACTGGCCGAAGGTGCCGCCCGAATGGCGCAGATAGGTCTGGCTGTCGGCGGTCTTGGCGATCACCCAGTGGAAGCCGATCGCGCTCGTCTCGGGCGTGCCGAACAGCGGCTGGTGCGTGCGCGCGATGGCGGGGTCGCGTGCGGCGATCTGCGCTGTGATGTAGCGCGCCATGTCCACCGCCGAATAGCGCAGGCCGCCCGCGGCGCGGATCGCCGGCATGTCGAGCGGCGGTGCTTCGGCACCCTTGCTGCTGTAGCCGGTGGCGAGCAGGGCGGGCGGGACGGGGCCGCCGCCGGCGCGCATGCCGAGCGGCTTCTCGATGAAGCGCGCGAGCAGTGCGTCATAGGGCTGGCCGTAGAGGCGTTCGGCGAGCACGCCTTGAAGCTGCGAGGCGGTGTTCGAATGGCGCGGCATGCGACCGGGCACGTCGAGCAGCTTCACCGACTTGAGGTCGGTGAGGAAATTTGCCGGGTCATAGCCCCTGGCCAACTTCGACACTTCGGCGAGGAGTTGCTCGGGCGGCACCTTGCCGAGGAGGCCGCTCCAATCGGGCAGATTGTCCTGCAGCGCCGAAGTGGTGGTGACCAGGTCGGCGATGCGGATCGGGCGGCCGTCGCGGACGAGATTGTCATAGCCCGGCGGCAGATGCTTGCGGACATCGTCGTCGGTGCGGGCGCGGCCCTCGCCGATCGCATGGGAGAGGAGCAGGCTGGTGAAGGTCTTGGAGATCGAGCCGATCTCATGGACGGTATGCTCGGTTGTGGGGGCGTTGGTCGTGCGCGAGACGACGCCGGCATTGTAGAAGCGGGGGCTGCCGTCGCGGATCACCGCGACCGAGACGCCGGGCGCCGTGCCGCTCCGCACGAAATCATCGACCAGCGCCTGGACCGGATCGGGGGCCGCGGCCCGGGCGATGCCGGGGAGCAGCGCGGCGCCGGCGGTGGCGGGCACCAGCGCGAGGAGCCTGCGGCGGTTGAGATCGGTGGGCTGGTGCGAACGCTGCATGAGATCATCCCTTCCCGACCAGGGCTACAGATGTAGCGCGGCGGGTGTCAAGGGCGTATTGCCTGTGTAATACACGGAGGCGTTCGCGGGGAGTTGCCCGCAGGGCAGGGGCGCCGGAGGCGGGCTCGGGCGAAATCGATAGCGAATTCGGCGAATAGCCTGAAGCAGAAAACGGCGCGCAGATCGTTGCAATGAAGGCCGCTAAAATCGCGGATCGAGCAGCCCCCGCTACCGCCGTGCAGATCTGGCTGACGGGCGGCCCTTGACCTTCAGGTATGAGTTTCGTCTAATCCGCTTCGGGCAGAGGAAAAGAAATGGCCAAGGTTACCTTGAATAGCAAAACAAAGCCCATGGCGGAGCAGTCCGAGGATAAGCTGTCATTCTGCGGATTTGTGCGTCCGATAACGCCTGTCGAAGGGTATCTCGCATCGCATTGGAATGATGTGCATGAGATTGTGGCAGAGGCCACCCTTCGTGCCGGTTATCAACTTCGACTTGTCAGTGATAGTGACAACGCGGGTATAATCGTCGCAAACATTATCGAAAATCTATACAACGACCCTATCGTGATATGCGATGTCAGCGCCAGAAACCCAAATGTATTCTTCGAATTGGGAATGCGCCTCTCATTTGAAAAGCCGGTGATAATAATCACCGACGACGAGACGCCTTTCACATTCGATATATCGCCGATAAAGCATATAGTTTATCCAAAAACCCTCAGATTCAACATGATATCTGAATTCAAACTGAAATTGACTTCGGCAATAAAGTCCACGGTAGAGGTTTCACGGCAGGCGGGGTACAGGGGGTATTTGCAGCAATTTGGCCCTATCGAAGTTACTCAACTCGGAACGCATCAAGTTGATCTTAGTGAACTTGCTAGTGATATCATAGAAATAAAGAGAAATATCGGAAATATTGTCAATAATGGGGTGTCGCAGGCAAGGAGCATTGCAAGTAAGCCATATATTTATGGGCTTTCGGCTGAGGTGAACTCCGATCATGTCGAGAAAATATATTCTCTCCTGGCCAAGGGCGATGGAATTGCTGACGTTAGAATAGTCAATATCGGAACGCAGAAATCGAGAGTCGATTTTGCGTTCCAGCCCCCGAGGACTGGTATTTCCCGGGAGGATGTCAGGAAGAATGTTGTCGAGGCTGTCCTTGCGGTGGATGACGGCGCTATTTTTCGCGCATCATCACCTATAACCAAAGACATCATAAATAAGCTGGGATATTCGTGTGAATAGCCTTTATGGGTTCACCCCACCGTCACAAACGAATCCATGACCCGCTTCCGCCCGGCCTGTTCGAAGTCGATCTCGAGCTTGTTCCCCTCGATCTCGGCGATCACGCCATAGCCGAACTTCTGGTGGAACACGCGCATCCCCAGCGACAGGTCGTCGCGCGGCTTGGCGCCGAAGCTCACCGCCGAGGCGCGGCTTTCCACCACCCGGGCCGGTTCGCGGCTGAACGTTCGCGAAGTGAAGCTGCCGCCGGGGTTCTTCATGTCCACCCCCGCGGCGCGCTGCCAGCCCGGGCCGCGCCCGGTCCCGCGTGATACGTCCGCGAAGGGATCGCTGCGCTCGCTCCAGTTCGCCTGCCATAGCGAGGCGCCGCCGGTCATCGTGCTTTCGCTCTCGATATGCGCCTCGGGCAGTTCGGCCACGAAGCGGCTCGGGATGCTCGAATTCCACTGGCCGTAGATGCGGCGATTGGCGGCGTGGAGGATGGTTGCCTGGCGCCGCGCGCGGGTGATCGCGACATAGGCCAGCCGGCGCTCCTCCTCCAGCGAGGCGAGCCCCCCCTCGTCGAGGGCGCGCTGCGAGGGGAAGATGCCTTCCTCCCAGCCGGCTAGGAACACGGTGTCGAACTCCAGCCCCTTGGCGGCATGGATCGTCATGATCGTCACCTTGGGCTCGTCGCGCTGTCCCTCATTGTCCATGACGAGGGAGACATGCTCGAGAAAGGCGCCGAGCGTCTCATATTCCTCCATCGCGCGGACGAGCTCGCTCAAATTCTCGAGCCGTCCGGCAGCCTCGGCGGTGCGGTCGGCCTGCCACATCGCGGTATAGCCGCTCTCGTCGAGGATGATGCGGGCGAGGTCCGGATGCTGGAGGTCGTTGCCCATGCCCCGCCAGCGCGCCATGTCGCCGACCAGGTTGCCGAGCGCGCGGCGGGCCTGGGGCGTCAGCTCGTCGGTGTCGAGGATGCGCGCGGCGGCGGTGGTGAGCGGGATTCCCTCGGCGCGGGCATATTGGTGGACCTTTGCCAGCGCCTTGTCGCCCAGGCCGCGCTTGGGAACGTTGACGATGCGCTCGAAGGCGAGATCGTCCGCCGGTTGCGCCACGACGCGGAGATAGGCGAGGGCGTCGCGGATCTCCTGGCGCTCATAGAAGCGGAAGCCGCCGATGATGCGATAGGGCAGGCCGATCGCGATGAACCGGTCCTCGAATTCGCGGGTCTGGTGCTGGGCGCGGACGAGGATCGCCATGTCGTCGAGGCTCTTGCCGCCCCGCTGGGCGCCCTCGATCTCCTCGCCGACGCGCCGGGCCTCTTCGGGGCCGTCCCACACGCCAAGCACCTTGACCTTCTCGCCCTGGTCCTTGTCGGTCCACAGCGTCTTGCCGAGGCGGCCGCTATTGTTGGCGATCACGCCCGATGCGGCGGCGAGGATATGCCGGGTCGAGCGGTAATTCTGCTCGAGCCTGATCACCTTTGCCCCAGGGAAGTCCTTCTCGAACTTCAGGATGTTCTCGACCAGCGCGCCGCGCCACGAATAGATCGACTGGTCGTCGTCGCCGACGCAGCAGATGTTCTTGCGCTCCTGGGCGAGGAGGCGAAGCCAGAGATACTGGACGGCGTTGGTGTCCTGATACTCGTCGACCAATATGTAGCGGAAGCGCTGCTGATAGCTTTCCAGCACGTCGCGGTGCGTCTTGAGGATCACCAGCATGTGGAGGAGCAGGTCGCCGAAGTCGCAGGCGTTGAGCGCCTTCAGCCGCTCCTGATAGAGATGGTAGAGCGCGGCGCCGCGGCCATTCGCATAACGTTCGGACTCGCCCGCGCCGATCTCGGCGGGCGTCAGGCCCTTGTTCTTCCACTCGTCGATCAGCCCGGCGAGCTGGCGGGCGGGCCAGCGCTTCTCGTCGAGGTCCGCCGCGAGGATCAGTTGCTTGATCAGGCGAAGCTGGTCGTCGGTATCGAGGATGGTGAAATTGGACTGCAGGCCGACGAGCTCGGCATGGCGGCGCAGCATCTTGGCGCCGATCGCGTGGAAGGTGCCGAGCCAGGGCATGCCCTCCACCGCCGCGCCGACGAGACGGCCGACGCGCTCCTTCATCTCGCGCGCCGCCTTGTTGGTGAAGGTGACCGCCAGGATCTCGCTGGGATAGGCGCGGCGGGTCCAGAGCAGATGGGCGAGGCGGGCGGTGAGCGCCGCGGTCTTGCCCGTGCCCGCGCCGGCCAGCACGAGCACCGGCCCCTCGGCCGTCAGTACCGCCTCGCGCTGGGGCGGGTTCAGGCCCTGGAGATAGGGGGCGTTGGCATCGGTCTCGACAGGCAGAGTCATCCGCGAACAGGTAGGGAACGCGGGCGGGTGAGGCAATGGCGGATTGCCAGTGGCGCGTGATCCCGGGATCGTCGCGCCCCAGCGATCGGGGAGGCACGAATGGACAGGAAGTTGCTCGAGGAGCGGCTGAGGACGCTCGACGCGCAGATCGCCGAGTAGAGGCGGACGCAGCTGCGCTTCGCCGGGGCGATTCAGGCGATCGAGGAGCTGCTGCGCGAGCAGGGCTGAGGCTGGAAACAATATAAGCTGGCATTGGAAACATTTCAGCAATAATGTCTCGGCGTCGCCGGGAGGATTCGGCGGCGTAATGCCTGTCTGGGGGCTCGGCATGGGGGTTGTTGTTCGAACCGGCGCGATCGGACTGGCGGTGGGGACGATCCTTGCCGCCATGCCGGCACAGGGTCAGGCCGTCGCCGCGGCGCAGGCCGCCTATCTGGTGCTGCAGCCGGAAATTCGCGTGAAGACCGAGGAACGGGCATCGGGCCTGTGGCTGCGCACTTCCGCTACCGTGCGGGGCAGCAACGAAAGCTGGCGGGCCGACGAGACGCGCTCCACCTATGGCTTCTCGCTGCAGAAGGAAGTGATCGGGCATGCCTGGCTGGGCCTGAGCGCTTATGCCCAGGCGCCGCGCTTCGATGCCGATCGCGGGGTGGTGCGCGATGCGCGGCACTATGCCGGCGCGCGGCTGAGCTTCGAGGCGTCGGACCATGTCGAGATGGGATTTGCCTGGCTGCGGCGGCTGCGCGGGCGCGGATTCATGAGCTTGCCCGGCGGCAATCGCGGCATCAAGCCCGGACCCAAGGCCTATATGCAGGTCCATTTCTGAAGCAGTTCGTTTCGGCGTGATCCTTCGCCATGTCATGCGTTTGTCATATGGCTGTCACACCCTCCGGCCAGAGGCGCGCATATCATGGCATCACTCGCTCTGGACCAAGCCCCGCCGGTTGACCAACCGCAGCAGGGCCCCCGATTCGACTACAAAACCCATCCCCTCGCCAAGCTGCTCTTCGCGGCGATCATGGTGGGCGGGCTGGCCTTTGCCGGCTGGAGCGTGCTGACCGACACGCACGGCGTGGGGGAGGAGCTTGCCACCGGCGTGTTCCTGTTCCTCGCGCTGGCGCTGCTGATCGCGCTCGGTTTCGAGTTCGTGAACGGCTTCCACGATACCGCCAATGCCGTGGCGACGGTGATCTACACCAATTCGATGCCGGCCCATTTCGCGGTGGTCTGGTCGGGCTTCTGGAACTTCCTGGGCGTGATGCTGTCGAGCGGCGCGGTCGCCTATTCGATCATCACGCTGCTGCCGGTGGACCTGATCCTCAATGTCGGCTCGGCATCCGGCTTCGCGATGATCTTCGCGCTGCTGCTCGCGGCGGTCCTGTGGAACCTGGGGACCTGGTATGTCGGCCTGCCCAACTCGTCGTCGCACACGCTGATCGGCTCGGTGCTGGGCGTGGGCTTCGCCAACCAGCTGATCCAGGCCGGTTCGCGCGGTGGCACCGCCGGCGTCGACTGGAGCCAGGCGCAGAAAGTGCTCACCGGCCTGTGGATGGCGCCGCTGATCGGCTTCTTCGCGGCGGTGCTGCTGCTGCTCGTGATGCGCGCGGTGCTGCGCAATCCGAAGCTCTACACCTCGCCGATGCCGCACACCGCGCCGCCGCTGGGCATTCGCAGCGCGCTGATCTTCACCTGCACCGCGGTCTCGTTCAGCCATGGCTCGAACGATGGCCAGAAGGGCATGGGCCTGATCATGCTGATCCTGATCGGCTGCGCGCCGACGGCCTATGCGCTCAACCGCACGCTGCCGGCGAGCGCGACTCCGGCCTTCGTCCAGACCGCCAATACCGCTTCGGCCGCGTTCGATGCGCATAGCCGCGGCTTGCCTGACATGGCACCGGTCCAGGCGCGTGCCGTGCTCACCGCCGCGCTGCAGCAGCGCAAGGCGGAGAGCCCGCAGGTGTTCGCCGCGCTCGAGGGGCTTTCGAAGGATCTCACCGCCCGCGTCCAGAGCTTCGGCTCGCTGAGCAAGGTGCCGGCGGAAGCCACCGGCAATGTCCGCAACGACATGTATCTGGTGCTCGACTCGACCAAGCTCGTCACCAAGAAGCCGGAGGGTTTCCAGCCTGCCGAGCTGAAGGCGCTGGCCGACTATCAAAAGAGCCTTGAGGCCGGCACGCGCTTCATCCCGCTCTGGGTGAAGATCGTCGTCGCGCTGGCGCTTGGGCTGGGGACGATGATCGGGTGGAAGCGAATCGTCGTCACCGTCGGCGAGAAGATCGGCAAGCAGCACATGACCTATGCCATGGGCGCCTCGGCCGAACTGGTGGCGGCGGGCACGATCCTGGCAGCAGATCGCTTCGGCCTGCCGGTGTCGACCACGCACATCCTTTCCTCGGGCGTTGCCGGTGCTTCGGTGGCGAGCGGCGCGGGCCTGCAGGCCCGCACGGTGCGCAACCTGGCGCTGGCCTGGCTGCTCACCCTGCCGGCGGCGATGCTGCTCTCGGGCGGCCTCTATTGGCTGATGCTGACCGCGGTGAAGACGTTCGGGCTCTGAGCGGCGCGCTCCGCCCGTTTCACCCCTCGCGACTTCAGCCAGGCTGCCGCGCGAACCGCAGGTTGCGGACTCCGTTCGCCCAGGCGGCAACGCCGTCGACCTTGCCGTCGAGCCCGCGCGTGAAGACGAAACCGGTCGTGCCGCGCAACCGCGCGGTGAAGCCGTCGGCGAAGCTCGGCGTCAGCGGCCATTCGATCCCGAACGGCTGGCGCATGACCAAGGTGTCGCCCTGCCGCACCACCGAGATGCGCGTGTCGAGCTCCGCGGAATAATAGGTGCCGACATAGGCTGCCAGCGTGTCGTCGTCGGTTCTGGCCGGCGCGACGGCGACGAAATGCCGGAGCACCGACCCTCGCTCGATCGTGAGCGCGGTCGGCTTGCCTTCGCGCCTGGCGATGCGCACGCGATCGCCGTCGGCGCGTCGAAACTGATCGCCATCGCCGGGAATCAGGGCCTGGGACTCGCCCTGTCGCAGCCTGAGTTCTGCATCGACGAGCCTGGTCTCGACCAACTCGCCGGTGACGAGGTCGCGAAACAGGCCCTGGTATGACGCCAGGTCGCGACGAAGAACCCTGGCCGTCGCAGGGATCGCCGGCGATGGGGTGTCTGCGACATCCTCGCCGCGATGGCCGACGGCCCGGAGCGCACGCGCCGCCACCCTCTCGCCCAGGCCGACCGGATCGATGCCGCCATTGTTGCAGAGCAGCGCGACCGAGATGTGCCTTTCGGGATAGCGGCCCAGCCACGCCCGGTAGCCGCCGGTCGAACCGCTATGGGAGACGAGGCGCAGCCCATGCGAGCGGGTGACTTCGAGGCCCAGGGCGTATTCCAGCGCGGTGCCATCCCGCAGGCGTCCCGGCGATTGCAGGGCAGCGGCCAGCGCCTGACCGCCGGGAAGGCGCGAAGGATCGTCGAGGAACGCGTTCCAGCGCAGCAGGTCGCCGATCGTGGTGAGAAGCCCGCCATTTCCGTGGACATTGGTGAAGGGCATGTTGGCGACGAAGCCGTTATCGGCTGCGGCATAGGCCATTGCCCGCCCCGGAACCACCGTGCGGAAGTCCTCTCGCCACCGGCTGTGCGTCATGCCGAGGGGTTGGAACAGCCGCTCGTCGGTGAAACGCTGCAGGCTCTTGCCGCTGACGCGTTCGACGATGATCGCTGCCAGGACGTAGTTGGTGTTGGTATAGAGGAATTCCGTGCCGGGAACGAAGTTCAGTGCCTTCTGGCGCGCGGCCAGGTCGAGGATCGTGCCCTGGCCGTGCACCTGAGTCCCGGGAGACCTGCCGGCCAGGGCCAGCAGGCTCCATTGCTCGCGCAGCCCGCTGGTGTGGTGGAGCAGGTGCCGGATCGTGATCGGGGTGCCATAGTCCGGCATTTCGGGCAGGTAGCGCCTGATATCGTCGTCGAGCGTCAGCCTCCCGTCCTGAGCGAGCATCAGCATCGCCGTGGCGGTGAATTGCTTGGCGAGCGAACCGGTCTCGAAGACGCTTTCCGCCGTGATCGGCGCCGGATGTTCCAGATCGGCCAGGCCATGGCTTCGTATCAGCGGGGCTGCTCCGGCGAGCGCCACCCCCACCGCGCATCCAGGGGCGGTGGGAGCGAGCGAGGCGAAATCCGCATCGAGGTCAATTGGAGACCGATCTTGCCGGACCATCGCGGATAGGCGGTCCCTGCTCTCCACGCCGGCGCTTCGGGCGGGAGAGGCAAGGCTGACGAGAAGGCAGGAGAAGGCGGTGACGAGACGGGCAGGGTGCATTGAACTCTCCGATGATCGCTCGACCGCTCAAGCCGGATCACGGCAACGCGCCAACGCCGAATCGGTGAATGTCGTGTGCGAGCGGTGAACGGCGGCGGCCGCGGCCGTCATGAGGACCGACGTGACCGGCGCGCTATCGCCGCACGAACTTCTGGACGCGCTGGCCGGCGATATCGACGACGTAGAGATTGCCGGCGCGGTCCGCGGCGATGTCGTGTGCGATCCAGAACTGGCCGTCCTGGTTGCCGATGCGGCCGAAATGCGCGATTTCGCGACCGTCCAGGCCGGCGATGGTCACGCCGTCATGATCCGGCACCTTGCCGGGGTTCGCGCCCCCGTCGAGGATGGCGATGCGGCGACCGGGCAACAGCGCCAGACCGAATGGGCGGCCGATCGAGGATGATTTCCATTCGCCGAGATAGCGGCCCTTCCGGTCGAACAGCTGGACCCGGTCGTTCGCCCGGTCGGCGACATAGACGCGGTGCCCGGCATCGATCGCGAGCGCGTGCGGGATGTCGAACTGGCCCGGGCCGATACCGTGCGTGCCCCATTGGAAAAGCAGCTTCCCGTCGGCAGCGAACTTCATCACGCGCGAATTGCCATAGCCGTCGGCCACATAGAAGCTGCCGTCGGCGAGCGGCGCGATATCGGTGGGGCGATCGAAATGCGTCGCGTCCGCACCGGCAACGCCGCGCTCGCCAAGCGTGCGCAGCAGCTCGCCGCCGGGAGTGAACTCGAAGACCTGGTTCGACCCGGTATCGGTGATCCAGACATGGCCATTCGGGCCGATGCTGATGCCGTGCGGGACCACGAACAGCCCGGCGCCCCATTCGCGCAGCAGCCTGCCGGTTGCGGCATCGAACACCGCGACCACCGGCTCCTTCAGCGTCGCGAGCCCCTTGGCATCGGTGCCGCGATTGCCGCGGTGGAGGACGAATACCTCGCCCTTGCCGTTCACCGCCACGCCCGAGCAGGGGCCGAGCAGGCGGCCCGGTGGCAGTACCGGCCAGCCATGGACGACGGCATAATGCGGTGCGGGCGCCGCGGAGGCCAGGAGCAGCGGGGCGAGGATCGCCAATCTGGTGCTATGCATGCCGGCCTCCCGTTCGTTCCGGGAGCCTATCCGCAACCAGCGGCCCGGCGAAAGCGGGAATGGCGATGCCCTAGAGCCGCTTCAGGCCCAGTTCGAACAGGTGCGTCGCCAGCTCGATGCTGAACTTGAAGCCCTGGCCATCGGCGCGCAGATCGGCCTTCAGATGGTCGATCGGGTTCCAGAACGCCACGATGAAGCCCGCGAGCGCAGCGAACAATACGGCATAGGCCAGCCGTCTTCCCGCCGATTCGCGCATCGCCCGTCTCCCTGGCCCGGTCGCTGAGGTGGCGCACCGGTACGCGGGCGAAACTGTCCTGCCGATGAACGGGCTTTCCCTTTGCGCCGGATCGATCCAAGGAGGAGGCAAAAGGGGAGAGGGCATGACCAAAGCCGCCGCATCGCACCGCCGCATCCTGTTCGCCAGCCTGGTCGGCACCTCGGTCGAGTTCTACGATTTCTATATCTACGCCACGGCGGCGGCGATCGTCTTCCCGGACCTGTTCTTTCCCGCCAGCGAGCCCTGGATTGCCCAGCTCGCCAGCTATGCCAGCTTCTCGGTCGCCTTTTTCGCCCGGCCGCTGGGTGGGCTGGTGTTCGGCCATTTCGGCGACCGGATGGGGCGCAAGTCCACGCTGGTCGCCTCGCTGATGCTGATGGGCGTCTCGACCGTGCTGATCGGCTTCCTGCCCGGCTATGCGATGCTCGGCTGGGTTGCCCCGCTGCTGCTCTGCCTGCTTCGCTTCGGCCAGGGGCTGGGGCTGGGCGGCGAATGGGGCGGGGCGAGCCTGCTCGCGGTAGAGAATGCGCCGCCGGGCTGGGCCAATCGCTATGGCAGCTTTCCGCCGATGGGCGCGCCGGTGGGGTTCATCTTCGCCAATGGCTTCTTCCTGATCCTGGGCGCGGTGATGGACGACGCGCAGTTCCGCGAATGGGGCTGGCGCCTGCCGTTCCTCGCCAGCGCGGTGCTGGTGTTCCTCGGCCTGTGGGTGCGCCTGAAGATCACCGAGACGCCCGAATTCGTCGCCGCGACCGAGAAGGAGGCCCCTCCCGCCGTGCCGATCGGCGAGCTGTTCCGCACCAGCGCCCTTGCCACCTTCGCCGGCACCGTCGGGACGATCGCCTGCTTCGCGCTGTTCTACATCTCGACCGTGTTCATCATCGGCTATGGCACCAAGACACTGGGCTATGATCGCGAGACCTTCCTGGCGGTGGAGCTGCTCGCGATCCTGTTCATGGCGGCGGGCATCGTCACGGCGGGGATCAACGCGGACAAGCGCACCGCCAATGCGGTGCTGATGTTCGGCTGTATCTTCACCATCCCGGTCGGCATGGCGATGGCGCTGATGCTGGTGCCGGGATCGCTGGCGAGCGTCGCGGCCTGGCTGGCCTTCGCGCTGTTCGTGATGGGCTTCGTCTATGGCCCGCTCGGCGGCTGGCTGCCCAGCCTGTTTCCGGCACGGGTGCGCTACACCGGCGTCTCCGTTACCTTCAACCTGGGCGGTATCCTGGGCGGCGGGCTCACCCCGCTGATCGCCGAGGCGCTGGTGAAGCAGGGCGGGTTGACCTGGGTCGGTTGCTATCTCGCCGGGGCGGGATTGCTCAGCCTGATCGGCCTGTTTCTCGTAAGGGACAAGTAACCGACTTCGTCCCGTCATCTTCGATCAATAAAGCGCCCCCCGAACCGGGGGATTTCAAAGATGATCGACAGGCGCGGACTTATCGGCGGCGGCGTGACGCTGGCGACGATGGCGGGGCTGGTCGGGCGTGCCCGGGCCGCGGGCGCGCCGGTGGTCAACCGCATTCGTCTGGAAGACGATCGCGTCTGGATCGCCGCGAAGATCCGCGACACCGGGCCCCACCTCTTCGTGATCGATACCGGCGGCTCGCTCAGCATCATCAACGAGAAGTTCGCCGACAAGATCGGCATGAAAGTGATCAATCGGCGGGTGACCGGGGGTGTCGGCGGCAGTCGCCTGTCCGCCTGGTACGATGCTGGAACAGTAACGCTGGAGAGTGGCGTCAACTTTCCGCACATGCTCTTTATCGGCACGCACCTCTTCGGCACAAAGGCCATGGGTACCTTTGGGGTCGGCATGTTCAATACCTATGACAGCGACCTCGATTTCGTGAAGGGTGAATGGCGCCTCTACAAGGACGGGCGACCGGACTTTGACGGATTCACCAAATTGCCTACCCGCTTCTTCGACTTGCCCGATAGCGGCCAATGGATATTGGCCTCCGCCACCATTGACGGCGCACCGGGTGAATTCATCGTCGACACTGGCTCGCCTGGCACGCTGTTGCTGGGCGGAAAGATGGCCGCGCGCTCAGGGCTATGGGATGCCGGCAAGCCCTATGTGCCGACCCAGTCGCGCGGCATCGGCACCAAGGGGGTGCCGAGCCGGCTGGTGCGCGGCCAGCGCCTGGCCATCGGCGCATTCGATTTCGAGCGGCCGCTCGTTGGCGTTTGCGATCCGAGCGCGCCATGGATCGACACGGACGGCCTGATCGGCCTGCAGGCGCTTTCCCGCCTGCATCTGACGACCCAGGTGTCCGAGCATAAGCTTTGGGCAGCCTGGAACGGCAAGCCATCGCCCGAACCGGCCTATTATGGTTCCGGACTGTGGCTTGACGACAAGGCCGGCAAGGTGACGGTAGGCGATGTCGGCACCGGCAGCCCGGCGGCGGCGGCCGGCATCAAGCGCGGCGACCTCCTCCACGGCAGGTTCAAGGAGCTGCTGCGCGCGATCACCCGGCCCATCGGCAGCGAAATTCCGCTCAGCGTGGAGAGCGGCGGCGTCAAGCGTGACGTGCGGCTGACGCTTTCGGCCTATCTCTAGGCCGCTGCCCGCAGCAGTGTGAGCCGCGCCTTGCCGTGCACGCGGCTGACGTCCGCGACGAAGCCCGCTACGTCGGGCACTTCGTCGCGAGACGTCTCGATGCTGATCCAGGTGCCCGGGCCCGCCCAGCCGAGCCGCCCGAGCTTGTCGAGCGCGACGCTGCCCGCGCCGGTGCCATAGGGCGGATCCATCAGGATCAGGTCGAGCGGCGCGCGGGCGGGGCCCAGCGAGAGCACCGAACCGGCGCGCACTTCCGCGGCCTTTGCACCCAGTCTGGCGATATTGGCGCGCAGGGCATCGAGCGCCGTGCGGTCCTGCTCGACGAACAGGCAGGAGGCCGCGCCGCGCGACAAGGCCTCCAGACCCAGCGCGCCGGAGCCGGCGAACAGGTCGGCCACCGCCAGTTCCTCGAAGCTGCCGAGGCGGCTCGCGAGCATCGAGAAGAGCGCCTCGCGCGTGCGGTCCGCGGTGGGGCGCGTGGTGTCTCCCTTGGGCGCGACGAGCGGGCGGCCGCGCCATTCCCCGGCGATGATCCTCATTTGCGGGTCCTTGGCGGGCGAGCGGGCTTGCCGCCGCCGGGCCGTGCGCGGCCACCGGCGGGTCCGGGACGGCCGGTACCCCTGCCGGGCCCGCGCGGCCCCTTGGGCCGGTCGACAAAATCGCCGGGACGCGGCTCCTGCGTCTCGCGATGCGCGCGGGCGCGGGCGGCGCGGGCGGGCTTGGCGACGCCGTCCTCGCGCGGCTTGCGGGGACCGGGCTTGCCGGACGGACGGGGGCGCTCGATCGCGACCTCGTCCTTCGCCCTGGGCGTGACCCGGGCAGTGAAGACCGGCTTCTTCGCCTCGGGCTTCTCGATCTTGCGGCGGCCCTCGGGCTCCCGGCCGCCCGGCGCGGGGATCGGCTTGGGCCGAGGCGCCGGCTCGACCGCGCGGGAGCGGGCCGCGAACTGCAGGTTCGAGGCGGCCTTGCCGCCGCCGGGCCGGGACAGCACGGTGCGGAAGGTGATCAGGTCGTGCTGGCGGATCTCGTCGACATCGCCCGCAGGCATGTCGCCCAGCCAGAAGGGGCCGTAGCGGGTGCGGATGAGCCGGTTCACTTCCAGCCCCAGATATTCGAGCACGCGGCGCACTTCGCGGTTCTTGCCTTCGGTCAGGGTCAGTTCGATCCACACGTTCGCGCCGGTACGCCGTTCGATATTGGCGTTGATCGGGCCGTAGCGGACGCCCTCGATCTCGACGCCGAGCATCAGCGATTCGAGCTGCGCCTGGGTGACGTTGCCATAAGCGCGGGCCCGGTAGCTGCGCTCCACGCCGGTGGCGGGCAGCTCGAGCGCGCGTTTCAGCTCGCCGTCGGTGGTGAGCAGCAACAGGCCCTCGGTGCTCAGGTCGAGCCGGCCGACGGGCATCACGCGCGGCAGCCCGTCGGGCAGGCGATCATAGATGGTCGGGCGGCCCTTGGGATCGCGCTCGGTGGTGAGCAGGCCGGCGGGCTTGTGATAGCGGAACAGGCGGGCGGGGGCAGGCGCGGCGACCGGCTTGCCGTCGACGGTCACGCCGCGCAGCGAGGTGAGCAGTGTCGCGGGCGTATCGAGCACTTTGCCGTCGAGCGCGATTCGCCCGTCCACGATCATGCGCTCGATGTCGCGACGCGACGCGATTCCGGCACGGGCCAGCAGCTTGGCGATGCGCTGCGCTTCTTTGGTATTGGATGATGACACCCGGGCGATATAGCGATTGTGGCGGTCGCTTCAAAAATTATTGCGCCCTCGAAAGGGATTGGCGCGTTAGCGCCTCGGGTTCAGTGGCTTGGCGGGTTTTCAGGCGAGATGATGTTCGGGCGGAAGAAGCGGCGGATCGAGCGGTTGCTGGTGGTGGAGGACGAGCCGCTGGTCGCCTTCGACACGGAACATTTCCTGACGGGCGAAGGCTTCGCCGTGGCGGCGACGGTGGACACGGTCGCCGAGGCGTTGCGCGTGATCGCGGCGGATGCCGGGCTGGATCTGGTGCTGGCGGACGTGAGCCTGGCCGATGGCAGCGGTGTGGAGGTGGCGCGTGCGGCGCAGGGGCGTGGACTGCCGGTGCTGTTCGTGACGGGAAGCTTTCCCCAGGAAGCGCGGGCGCTCGCGGCGGGATGCCTCGCCAAACCCTATCCGCAGCGCGACTTGCTCGCGGCGATCACGGCGATCGAGGCAGCGCTGGAGGGAACCCGGGCGCCCAGACGGCTGCCGGGCAGCTTCAGCCTGTTCCTGAGTCCGGCCTAGTAGCGCAGCAGGATCAGCGCTGCGGCGACGACGATCGCCCAGCTCACCGCGCCGATGCCGAGCGCGATCAGCAGCCCGGTGCCGCGCGGCAGGCGGGGTTCGTCGCTGGTTTCGAGCAGTTCCTTGGGCGGCAATCGAAGCGACATCGGGTGATCCTCTCGAACTACCTCATAGGTAGGCGGGAGGCCGGACACGCGAAATCCTGAGGAATTCCTTTCCGGATTCTACCGGATCCTGGCGTTCACCGCATCGTGGAAATGGCGGATGCCGAGTTCGAGCGTGCCGAGCGTCACGCGCTCGATCGCGCCCGAGGCGAGGCCCTGCTGGCCGAGTTCGCAGGCGCGGAAATCCTCCGAGGCGAAGACCCCGCCGTCGAGCAGTTCCCAGCTGCGCTCCCAATGGGCGAGCGCCTTCTCGTTGGCGGGCGGCTCCGGGATCAGCATGAAATCCTCGACCAGCACGCACCCCTCGGACTGGGGCATCAGCACCATCAGGTTGATATAGTCGGGGCTCACCACCAGCACCGTGCCGGGGAACATCTGGTAGGTGTAGGTGATCGCCGCGCGCAGCGTTGCCCAGTCGCTTGAGGAAAGCGCCGCGAGCGCGGCTTCGCGCCCCACTGCCGAGCGCTGGTGCGGGCCGATCGTGTCGGCGGTGGATACGCCGTCCTTGAAGAAGGGCGCGATCGTGTCGGCATGGAGCCGCTGAATGTGATAGCCTTCGAGAAAGGCATCCATGATCAGCTTCCAGTTCGCCTGCACCATATGGGTGCGGCGGCGGAACAGGTGCTGGCCGGCCAGATCGAACGCTTCGAAATCGCGCGCCAGCGTCTCCGCCTCGGCGAAATCGGCTTCCTCGGCGAAGGAAAACCAGATGAGGCCGCCCGCTTCGTGCGTGGGCAGGCGCTTGAGGCCGTACGCGCCCTTGTCGAGACCGGGGAAGGTGTCGGGGCGGGGGAGGCCGATCAGCTTGCCGTCGAGCGCATAGGTCCAGGCATGATAGGGGCAGACCAGGCGCCCGCCCTTCACCGGATCGCAGCCTTCGACGAGGCGGGTGCCGCGATGCCGGCAGACGTTGAGGAAGACATGCGCCTCGCCCGACTTGTCGCGGGTGATCAGCAACGGCTTGCCGAAGCCGTCATGCGGGATCGCCATATTGGGTTCGGGGAGCAACGCGGAGGGGGCGATCACCAGGGGCAGGCGCGCGAAGATGCCGGCCTGCTCGGCGGCGAAACGCTCGGCGCTGGTATAGACCGAGGCCGCGACATGCGCGATCTCGCCCTCGCCGCGCGATCCGCCCCTGGCCAGGGTTCCCGCCAACGCCAATTGTCCTTCGGTCGGCGCGTTCATGCCATGCTCTCCTCTGGCCTTCCCGTTATTTTCGGCTAGTTTCCACCCAACACAGCGAGGGTGCAAGGTGAGCGACAAATTGAAAGGCTGGGCGCTGCTGCGCGCGGCGACGCGCAACCGCAAGACGGCGGCGATGCTGGTGCTGGGATTCGCGTCCGGCCTGCCCTTCGTGCTGCTGATCGGCACGCTCAACGCCTGGCTGGGCGAGCTCAAGGTGAGCCTGGCCACGATCGGCGTGCTCTCGTGGATCGGCCTGGCCTATGCCTTCAAGTTCCTGTGGTCGCCGCTGGTCGACCGGGCGCGGCTGCCGTTGATCGGGCAATTGGGCCGGCGCCGCTCCTGGCTGGTGCTCTGCCAGGCCGGGCTGGCGGTGCTGCTCTGCGGGCTGGCGCTCACCGATCCGCTGACCGCGATCGGCAGCTTTGCCGGCCTGGCGGTGATCGCCGCCTTCCTCTCCGCGACCCAGGACGTCGTGATCGACGCCTGGCGTATCGAGATCGCCGACGAATCGGCGACGGTCGACCTGCTCTCGGCGATCTACCAGCTTGGCAACCGGCTGGCGGCGCTCACCGGCGGCGCCCTGGCGCTGATCCTGGCGGCGCGGGTGAGCTGGCCGACCGTCTATATCGGCTTCGGCGTGGTGATGATCGGCGCGCTGGTGATGACGCTGTTCACGCCCGAGGCCGAGCGCAACGCCGCCGACGAGGCTTCGCCGCTGGCCGGCCATTCGGTGCCCGCCGCGGGCCAGCGTGCCGTCGCGCTGGGGATCGTGGCGGTGTGCTGGGCCTGGGCGATCTACATGCTCGGCAGCTTCATGATCGCAGCGCTGCGCCCGCCGGTGCCTGGCGTGCCGGCGCCGTCTGCGGGGGCGTTCACCCAGGTCTGGGGGCCGTGGATCATCGTCGCGACCGTCATCCTGCCGGCACTGGTCGCGGGCTGGACCAACCGGCTGCCTCGGCACGTAGAAGGCACCGACCTTGCGCCGAGCGCGCTGCGCGCCGCCGCCAACCACAGCTATCGCGCGCTGATCCTGCCGCTCGCCGAGATCGTTCAGCGGCTGCGCTGGGGCGCGATCCTCGTCCTCGCGCTGATCCTGGTCTATCGGATCGCCGATTCGATCTGGGCGCCCTTCGCCTTCCCCTTCTATCTCGATTTCCTCCACTATACGAACGACCAGGTCGCCTTCGCGTCCAAGGTTTTCGGCGTGATCATGACGATCCTGGGCGTGGCGGTCGGCGGGCTGATGCTCGCGTCGATCGGCCGGCTGCCGACCCTGTTGGTGGGCGGCATCGTCGCGGCGGCGTCGAACCTGCTCTATGCCGATCTCGCGCTGGGCGGGCCGTGGATCGACGGGTTCGCGCATCTGTTCCTGCTGGACCATATCGGCATCGAGCCGCGGATGATCCGGTTGATGCTGGCGATTTCGGGCGAGAACATCGCGGGCGGGCTCGCGGGCACCGCCTTCATCGCCTATATCTCCTCGATCACTTCGCGCGAGTACAGCGCGGTGCAATATGCGCTGCTCTCCTCGATGACCTTCCTCGTCGGCGCGCTGGGCCGTGCCGCGGTGGGCGAGGCGATCGAGAAGCACGGCTATGCCAACATCTTCTACGTGACCGCCGGGCTCGGCATGATCGCGGTGGTGCTGGTGCTGATCGAATGGTGGCGCCCGGCGCCGCTGCCCAAGGGCGAGCCGATCGCCTCCACGCCGGAAGGCGCGGGCGCCTGATGCCCTATCTGCTGATCATCGGCTTGCAGGTGGCGTGCATCGTCCATCTGATGCGGCGCGGCGGCAATCCGATGTGGGTAACCGCGCTGATCTTCCTGCCCGTGGTCAGCGCCATCGCCTATTTCTTCGTCGAGATCCTGCCCGGCCTGGGCCAGAACCGCCATGTGCGCACCGTCCGCGCCAAGGCGGTGTCGGCCCTCGATCCCGAGCGCGAGCTGCGCGCCGCCCGCGATGCGCTCGACCTCGCCGACACCGCCGCCAACCGGCTGCGCGTCGCCGACGCGCTGGCCGCGCTCGGCCGCCACGGCGAGGCGGTGGCGCTCTACCGCGAATCGATCCGGATGACCGCGGGCGAGCCCGATGTGCGGACCCAGGGCAAGCTCGCCGACGCGCTCTACGAGACCGGCCAGGGCAAGGAGGCGCTGGCGCTGATCGACGCGGCGCCCGAGCCGCTCAGCCAGAGCGATCGGGATCGCCGGATCCTGTTGCGTGCCAAGCTGCTCGAGCATCTCGGCCGTGCGGAGGAAGCGCTGGAACTCTATGCCGATGTCGTCACCCGCATGCCGGGCGAGGAGGCGCGCTGCCGCTATGCCGCGCTGCTGATCGCGCAGGGCTGGGATCGCAAGGCGCTGGTGGTGCTCGAGGAAGTGGAGAAACGCATGAAGCGCATGGATCGCCAGCAGCGCGCGGCGGAGGCGGACATGTATCGCTGGGCGACGGAGGCGCTGGCGGGGCTGCGTTCGAAGGGCGTGACGGCATGAAGAAGCGCTGGCAGATCGCGCTGCTGGCCCTGGTCCTGTTCGCCGCCGGCGGCTGGGTGTGGGGGTCGCCCTATTACACGCTGTGGCAGATGAAGCACGCGGCCGAGGCACGCGACATCGACGCGCTGGCGCGCCATATCGATTTCCCGATGGTGCGGGAAAGCGTGAAGGCCCAGCTTTCGGCGCGGACGGGCGCCGAGGGCGGCGGCGTGCTGGGGGCGCTGGTTCGTGCCGGGATCGCCGATACGGTGGTCGATGCGGCGGTCTCGCCCGAAGGGATGCGCTTCATCTTCGCGGCGGCGCCATTGGCCGAGACGCCGCGCCCGGACACGATCAAGCTCAAGGCGAACGAAATGCGCTATCGCCGCGTCGCCTTCGGCCGGTTCCTGCTGACCCGCAAGGACGGAGCGGCGCTGGAGTTCCGGCTGCACGGCGCGAACTGGGTGCTGACCGACCTCAGGCTGCCGCCCGACGCGTTTCACTGATCGAGCGCCAGCCCCATATCGGCGAAGCTGTTGGCAAGGGCATGGGCAGTGATCAGCACGCCCGTCGCATCGCGCACGCCCAGCATGTCGGCGAGCAGCACCGCCGAGACCTGGGGCTGGGTGCGCACCCGGCCGAGCACCTGGAGCAGCGCGGACTCCGCCCCGGTCATCCGCGCGCAGCACCAGGGCGCGATCTGGATCGGCCCGGCCGACATCGCCGACATCTCCTGCATCAGCGCGCGCAGCAGCACCAGCGGGCGCCGGAAGCTCTTGCCGAACGCCGTGACGAAGGCGTGCGCGGTGCAGGCGTCATGGATGCCGTGCGCGCCCATCTGGCGCACGCCGAACAGGAGCAGCCGCGCGCCGGGGTCTTCGGGCTGGAGTTCGGGCAGGGCGGTGAGCGTGGCACTGACGGTCATGGGGACTCCGATCGCTGTGATCGGAAATCTTGCGCATTCGCTATTGATAGTCAATCGCAATAGAGCCGTTTGTGGCGGACGGTTTGCCGCAGGCGGGGCACGGCTGCCCGAAGGACCCGTCCATATTCGTTACCTCGTGAAAGCACAGGGCCGTCTCCGGAAGAGGCCGATGGCCAATCGACATCTAGTGGGAAGGGGCTGCTCTCGCGGGGAGGGCGGGAAGGGGATTAGTCGGGCAATTCCCCGTTCGCCTCGAGCACGGTGCCGGCCAGGTATAGCGAGCCCAGCACCAGCACCACCGGCGCGCCGCCTTCGCGGGCGATGGCGGCGAGTGCGCCCGGTACGTCGGGCGCCACCGACGCGTGCGGGATGCCGAGCATCCGCGCCGCTTCGGCAAGTCGTGCCGGCACATGGTGTTCATGTCCCGGGACCGGCACCGCATGCAACCCGGCGGCAAGCTGCGCAAAGGGCGCGAGCAGGCCCTGGGCGTCCTTGTTGGCGAGCATGCCCAGCACGAGCTGCACCGGGCGGCCCCGCGCGAGCTGGGCCAGCGCGGCGCTCACCGCCATGGCGGCGGCTTCATTGTGCCCGCCGTCGAGCCACAATTCGCTGCCCCGGGGCAGGAGGTGAAGCAGCGGCCCGTCACCCAGCTTCTGCATGCGCGCGGGCCAGCGGGCGTTGCGAGGGGCTGCGCCAAGCGCCTCGTCAGGCACGGCCAAGGCCTGCTGGTGCCGCAGCATCGCGATGGCGAGCGAGAGGTTGGCGGGCTGGTGCGGCCCGGCAAGGGCCGGGAGGGGGGTCTCCACCGCGCCGCGGGCATCGCGATAGTGGAGCCGGTCGCCATGGACCTCGAAGTCCCACGCGGCCCCCTGTGCGAACACCGGTGCGCCGGCGGCCGCGACGATCTCGGCGATATGCGGGGCGTAGCGCATCGTCACCAGCGGCACGCCCGGCTTGGCGATGCCCGCCTTCTCCGCGGCGATCTGTTCCAGCGTGTCGCCCAGGAACGCCTGATGGTCGATGCCGAGCTGGGCGATGCCGGTCACTGCCGGCCGCGCCACGACATTGGTGGCATCGAGCCGCCCGCCCAGGCCGACCTCGAGGATCAGCGCATCTGCCGGCACGCGCGCAAAGGCGAGGAAGGCGGCGGCGGTTGTCACTTCGAAGAAGCTCGCGCCGATATCGCCACCAGCATCGAGCACTTCCTCGAGCAGCGGCGCGAGCATGGCGTCTTCGATCAGCGCGCCGGCGAGCCGGATCCGTTCGTTGAAGCGCACGAGATGCGGGCTCGAATAGACATGCGCGCGCATGCCGGCGGCCTCGATCGCGGCGCGCAGAAAGGCGCAGGTGGAGCCCTTGCCGTTGGTGCCTGCGACATGGAGCACCGGCGGCAGCGCCAGTTGCGGGTTGCCGATGCGCTCGAGCAGCCGCGTGATGCGCTCGAGCCCGAGGATATCGGCACCGGGCGAGAGCGCGCCCAGCCGGTCGAGCTGGCGCTGGACCTGCGGGTCTGAGGAAGTCGCGTGGTCGGCCATCACTTCCTCTCCCTGTTCGGGAAGAGGGCCGGAGAGAGAGGGAATGCGAAGAGCTGGCGATTCATGCCCCTCTCCCTAGCCCTCTCCCCGCCGACGGGGAGAGGGAAAATGCATCACGCCGCCTTCTTCCCCTCGCACAGCAGCCCGATCAGCTGGCCGAGCGTCGCGCGCAGTTCCTTGCGATGGGTGACCATGTCGATCAGCCCGTGCTCGCGATAATATTCCGAGGTCTGGAAGTCGTCGGGCAGCTTCTCGCGGATCGTGTTCTCGATCACGCGGCGGCCGGTGAAGGCGAGCGTGGCGCGCGGCTCGGCGATCTGGACGTCGCCCAGCATCGCATAGGCTGCCATCACCCCGCCCGAGGTCGGGTCGGTCAGCACGACGATATAGGGCAGGCCCGCATCGTGGAGCATCTCGATCGCCACGGTGGTGCGCGGCATCTGCATCAGCGAGAGGATGCCTTCCTGCATGCGCGCGCCGCCCGAGGCAGTGAAGGCGATATAGGGCGCCCGCGCCGCGATCGCCGCCTCGACGCCCTGGATGAACGCCTCGCCCACGGCCTGGCCCATCGAGCCGCCCATGAAGGCGAAATCCTGCACGCCGATCACCGCCTTGCGGCCGAGGATCGTGCCCGAGGCGTTGAGGAACGCGTCCTGCTCGCCGGTGCTGGTCCGCGCCGCCTTGAGGCGCGCCGGATAGGGCTTCTGGTCGCGGAACTTGAGCGGATCCTCGGCCACCCTGGGACTGGGCAGCACGGTGTAGCTGCCCTCGTCGAACAGATACTGGAAGCGCTCGGCCGGGCCGATGCGATCGTGGTGATCGCAATGCGGGCAGACATGCTGGTTGGCCTCCAGCTCTTTCATGAAGGTCATCTGCCCGCATCCCTTGCACTTGTGCCAGAGATTGTCGGGGGTTTCCTTCTTCGGGGTGAAGGCCAGGACGTTGCGGACGCGATCGATCCAGCTCATGCGACTTCTTTCCTTGCGGCTTCCACGGCCGTCTTGAGGGAGCGGATATAGGCTCGGACGTGCTCCGGCGCATCTACTCCATGTTTTCCAACCAGGTCCACGATCGCGGAACCGACGACGACGCCGTCGGCCACCCGGGCGATCGCCTCGGCCTGCTCCGGCGTGCGGACGCCGAAGCCGACCGCCACGGGCAGGTCGGTCGCGGCCTTGAGCCGCGCGACGGCATCCTCGATCGAGGCCTGGGCGGCCTGTTGCAGCCCGGTGATCCCGGCGACCGAGACATAATAGAGGAACCCGCTCGCACCTTCGAGGACCGCCGGCAGGCGCGCGGCATCGGTGGTGGGCGTGGCGAGGCGGATCACGTCGATCCCGTTCGCCGCGAAGGGCGCGACCTCGCCGGCTTCCTCGGGCGGGATGTCGACGATGATCACGCCGTCCGCGCCGGCCCGGGCCGCCGCTTCGGCAAAGGCCGTGGGGGTGGGGCGCGTCATCGTGTTGGCATAGCCCATCAGCACCAGCGGCACGTTCGGATGCCGCGCGCGGAAGCCTTCGACGATCGCCAGCACGTCGACGGTGCGCGTGCCCTTGGCGAGCGCGCGCAGGTTCGCCGCCTGGATCGCCGGGCCGTCGGCCATCGGATCGGTGAAGGGCATGCCCAGCTCGATCACGTCCGCACCGCCCGCGACGAGCGCGTCCAGGTTGGCGGCCGTGTCGCCGTCGCCCGCGGTGATGAAGGTAACCAGCGCGGCACGGTCGGCCGGAAAGGCGTTGGCGAGGCGATCAGCCATGTCGATTTACCTTATACCCGTCGTCGCGGTCGCCATAGTGCGGCACCTTCGGGCGGCGCTCGAACCAGGTCACGATGCGCATGAGCACGACGAAGATCGTCGACCAGATAATGGCTTCGAGCAGTTTTTCCTGAAACATCGTTCGGTAGCCGGTTAACGCCGAGTCGAACGTCTGGCCGTTCCACAGGGTCGCGATTAGCGAATAGGGAAACAGTCGCAACACGACGAGGACAACAAATAGGATCGGCGTAGTGACGAGCTCACGTCGCAATGACGCGCTCACAGCTCGAACCCCAGCGCATCGGCCACCGTGAAGATGTCCTTGTCGCCCCGGCCCGAGACGTTGACCACGATGATCTGATCCTCGCGCATTTCCCGCGCCTTGGCTTCCAGAGCTGCCAGCGCGTGCGCGCTTTCCAGCGCCGGGATGATCCCCTCCAGCTTGCAGCAGAGCTGGAAGGCGTCGAGCGCCTGCTGGTCGGTAACGGGCAAATACGCGACCCGGCCGCTCTCGTGCAGCCAGCTATGCTCGGGGCCGATGCCCGGATAGTCCAGCCCCGCCGAGATCGAATGCGCCTCGGTGATCTGGCCGTCCTCGTCCTGGAGCAGATAGGTGCGGTTGCCGTGCAGGATGCCGGGCGCGCCGCCGGTCAGGCTGGCAGCATGCTGGCCGGTCTCGATGCCGTGCCCGGCGGCCTCGACGCCGATCATCGCCACATCGGCATCGTCGAGGAACGGATGGAACAGCCCGATCGCGTTCGATCCGCCGCCCACCGCGGCGATCAGCAGGTCGGGCAGGCGCCCCTCGGCCTTCTGGATCTGTTCGCGTGCCTCGGTGCCGATCACGCTCTGGAAGTCGCGGACCAGTTCGGGATAGGGGTGGGGGCCCGCCGCCGTGCCGATGATGTAGAAGGTGTCGTGGACGTTCGCGACCCAGTCCCGAAGCGCCTCGTTCATCGCGTCCTTGAGCGTCTCGGCCCCGCTCGTCACCGGATGCACCTCGGCACCGAGCAGTTTCATGCGGAAGACGTTGGGCTTTTGCCGTTCGACGTCCTTGGCGCCCATGAAGATCACGCAGGGCAGGCCGAACCGCGCCGCGACGGTGGCGGTGGCGACGCCGTGCTGGCCCGCGCCGGTCTCGGCGATGATCCGCGTCTTGCCCATCCGCCGGGCGAGCAGGATCTGGCCGATGCAGTTGTTGATCTTGTGCGCGCCGGTGTGGTTCAGTTCCTCGCGCTTGAAATAGATCTTCGCACCCATGCCCGGCGCGGCGCCTTCGCGATAATGCTCGGTCAGCCGCTCGGCGAAATAGAGCGGGCTCGGCCGGCCGACATAATGCTCCAGCAGGTCGTCGAACTCGGCCTGGAAGGCGGGATCGGCCTTGGCCGCGCGATATTCGCGCTCGAGGTCGAGGATCAGCGGCATCAGCGTCTCGGCGACGAAGCGGCCGCCGAACTGGCCGAAATGCCCGTGCTCGTCGGGAAGATTGCGCAGGCTGTTGGGCAGCGTGGTGGTGTCGGTCATTGCGTCTCTCATGGGTTCGGATGGCGGAGGCTGGCTCGGGAGCTAGCGATCAGCGCCATCGAAATCCGATGCGGACAGGTGCGAACGGCCTCAACATTGCGCCACCGCTTGGAGGAATGCGGCGATCTTGGCAACATCCTTGACGCCTGGCGCGCTCTCTACCCCGGAGGAGACATCGACCAACCTGGCGCCGGTGATGCCCGCCGCCTCGCGGACATTGCCGGCATCGAGCCCGCCGGAAAGCGCCCAGGGCAGCGGCTGGGGAATGTACTCGAGCAGCTTCCAGTCGAAGCGCAGGCCCATGCCGCCCGGCAGCGCGGCGCCGTCGGGAGTCTTGGCGTCATAGAGGATGCGGTCGGCCGCGCCGCGATAGGCTGCCGCCTGGTCCATATCGGCGCGGGTCTTCACCGCCACTGCGGCCCAGACCGGCACGCGCATGCGGATAGCGGCGGCGCGATCGGGGGCAGTCTTGTGGAGTTGCACCGCCTGGATGCCGGTGGCTAGCGCCGCGGAGAGCAGCGCCTCGTCGGGATCGACGAACACGCCGACCGTGCCGACATGCCCCGGGACGCGCCGGATCAGCGCCCGCGCCTGGTCGAAGTCCAGATTGCGCGGCGAGGGCGGGAAGAACACGAAGCCGACATGGCTCGCGCCGCCGGCAATGGCGGCATCGAGCGTCTCGGGCGTGGACAGGCCGCAGATCTTGGCGGTAACGGGCATGCGCGAGCCTTAGGGCGATAAGGCCGCGACGTCACCAGCCAGGGCCGCTAAGAAATTCTATGGCCGAACGCATTCTCGTCATCGGATCGCCCGGCAGCGGCAAATCGACGCTCGCGCGCCAGCTCGGCGCGCGGACCGGGCTGCCCGTCCATCATCTCGACCAGCTCTACTGGCGACCGGGCTGGGTCGAGCCGGATGCGGAGACATGGCGGGAACAGGTAAGCGCGCTGGCCGCCGGCCCGCGCTGGATCATCGACGGAACCTATGCCGGCACGCTGCCCGCCCGCCTTGCCGCCGCGGACAAGGTGGTGCTGCTTGACCTGTCGCCGCTGCGCTGTTTCTGGCGCGTGATCCGCAGGATCATCGGCCAGTTCGGCAAGGTGCGCCCGGACATGGCCGAGGGCTGTCCCGAGCGCTTCGACCTTGGCTTTCTCGGTTATGTCCTGTTGTTCCGCCTCCGGACCCTGCCGCGCGTCGAGGCGATGCTGGAAGGCTATTCCGGCGAATTCGTCTGGCTCGGCAATCGTCGCGAGATCGCCGATTTCCTGAAGGACTTCAGAGGTCCTTGACCAGCACGTCCATGAACAGCGGCGGATCGAGCGGGATCACGAAATCGCGCTTCTCGCCCGAGTTCGCATAGCCGCGGCGCGTATAATAGGCGATCAGCTCGGTGCGGGCGTCGATCACCGTCATCTCCATCCGCACGGTGCCGAACGCCTCGCGCGCGCAGTCCTCCGCCGCCGCGACCAGCCGCTTGCCGAGCCCGCCGGCCTGAAGCAGCGGATCGACGCAGAGCAACCCGAGATAGGCGAGGCGGCCGCCCTTGTCGGTGATCTGGACGCAGCCGATCGGGCCATTGTCGCCCAGCGCCACCAGCAGCCGCTGGG
This sequence comes from Sphingomonas sp. IBVSS2, assembly GCF_002127225.1. Taxonomy (GTDB): domain Bacteria; phylum Pseudomonadota; class Alphaproteobacteria; order Sphingomonadales; family Sphingomonadaceae; genus Sphingomonas. The sequence continues at coordinate 473,662 of NZ_NFUR01000003.1, read as the reverse complement.
CGGGATCGGCCAGGATCGCCTCCAGCGTCGCCAGCTCGGTGCGACTGCCCTCGGGGATCAGGTCGGCCTCATGCGTCCAGCCCCCGCGCGCCGCGTCCCCGCGATAGGCGCGTTCGATCACGGGGTGGAGCGCCGGCAGGTCGTCGGGGGTGGCAAGGCGGATCGTCGGCGCGTCGGACATGGCGGGCTCTGTCGGATGCCGGGGCGGCTTTGGCAAGCGCCTACTCCGCCGCCCGCGCATCGAAGGCGGCGCGGGACGCCTCGATCCGCGCCAGATTGCGTGCCGCCCACACCCATACGCCGCAGAATGCCTCGGCCAGGCTGCCGCCAAGGTCGGTGAGCCGGTACTCCACCCGTGGCGGGATCACCGGATGAACGGTGCGGATCAGCAGCCCGTCGCGCTCCATCTGGCGCACCGTCTGGGTGAGCATCTTCTGGCTGATCCCGCCGCATTCGGCGCGCAGCTTCGAGAAGCGCAGCTCGCCATGCTCGGCGAGCGCCTCGAGCACGATCATCGTCCATTTGTCGGCGACGCGGCCGATGATCTCGGTGACGAGCGCTTCCACCCGAGGGTCGAGGTCGGGATAGTGATGGGGGTCGTAATCGGCCATGGTTTCCAGAAGGTGTGTATGAATATTTTGGGTGCCTACTCCCTATTAGGTACCATGATACGATATCCAGCGTCCAGACATTCACGGAAAGGATCCGAACATGGACATGACCGGCAACACCATCCTGATCACCGGCGGCGGCTCGGGCATCGGCCGCGCGCTCGCCGAGGCGCTGCATGCGCGGGGCAACAAGGTGATCGTCTCGGGCCGTCGCGCGAGCGCGCTCGAGGACGTCGCCGCTGCCAATCCGGGCATCGCCACCGCGACGCTGGACGTGGCCGATGCCGACGACATCGCCCGCTTCGCCCGCGAGATCGTTGCGGCGCATCCGGCGCTGAACGTGGTGCTCCACAATGCCGGGATCATGCAGGCGGAGAAGCTCGTCGCGCCGGGATCGGACCTGGCCATCGGCGAGGCGACGATCGCCACCAATTTGCTCGGGCCGCTGCGCCTCAATGCCGCGCTGCTCCCGCACCTGCTGGCCCGTCCCAGGGCGGCGGTGCTGACCGTCAGTTCGGGCCTCGCCTTCGTCCCGCTCACGGCCACGCCCACCTATTCGGCGACCAAGGCGGCGATCCACAGCTGGACCCAGTCGCTGCGCCACCAGCTGAAGGGCACCAATGTCGAAGTGATCGAGATCGCCCCGCCGGCCGTGGCGACCGACCTGATGCCCGGCCATGCCGAGAACCCCAATTCGATGCCGCTCGCCGACTATATCGCCGAGACCCTGGCCCAGCTGGAGGCGGGGGCGGCCGAGAACCTGACCGAGCGCGTGAAGTTCCTGCGCTTCGCCGAGGCGCGCGGCGACTATGAGCAGGTGTTCGCGCTGCTCAACGACGGCACTCACTGATTGCTGGCGACCCAGCTGTTGGCGGGCAGGAAGGCGTCGCTCAGGCCGTAATTGCCCTTGCAATAGCGCTTGCAGCCCGCTGACGCGGTCGTGTCGATCCGAGTGACATGGCCGCTGGCGTCGCGCGTCAGGGTGAAGTCGATCCTGCACGCGCCGGCGGCCCAGCTCGCCTTGGCTGGTGTGGCGAGCGTGGCGATCGCGCCGGCCTCGCCGTCGCTGGCCGGCAGCTTGCAGAGCGGCTTGCCCTCGAGATCGCGGCTTAGCCCGAAATCGAACTGTCTCGCGTCGATATGGTTGATCGTCAGCTGGGCAACGTCGGCGGTCTTGTAGCTGGCTTCCCACAGCTCCTCGCTGAAGCTGCGCAGGGAATCGCGCTGCACGGCATAGTCGCGCTCCACCGAGGCGGGATCGCAGGCCTTGGCGCAGCGGGTGCGCAGGATCTGCTGCCAGTCGCGCTGCTGCCCGCGAAAGCCCTGCTTGTCGAACAGGAGCCCGAGCTTCGCCTTGTAGAGCGCGGCGACTTCGCCATCGAGCGCGCGCAGCTTCGGGCTGGCGCAGATCGTCTTTTCCAGCGGGTGGCTGGCCCTGGCGCAGTCGAAACTGGCCGATTGCGGCGGAGAGGCGGCATGAAGACCGAAACATGCGAGGAAAAGGGCGAAGAGTCCGAAACCCGCGATCCGTATCATCACTGCCTCCTGCTATAGCGTCGCCTCGATCTCGCGTGCGGCCAGGTCGGGATCCTGGGCCTGGGTAATGGGGCGGCCGACCACCAGGATCGAGGCGCCGGCATCGAGCGCGGCGCGCGGCGTGACCACGCGCTTCTGGTCGCCCACCGTGCCGTTCGCCGGGCGGACGCCGGGAATGACGAAGAAGCCATCGCGCCAAAGCGCCTTGGCGGCAGCAACTTCGTTGCCCGAGCAGACGATGCCGTCGACGCCCGCCGACCTGGCGAGCTCGGTCAGGCGCATCACCTGCTCGTGCGGATCCGGCTTGAGGCCGATCGAGACCAGGTCGCTGTCGTCCAGGCTGGTGAGCATCGTCACCGCGACCACCTTGGTGCCCGCGGGCGCGGCTGCCTTGGCGTCCTCGAGCATGGCGCGGCCACCCGCGGCGTGAACGGTCAGGATCGCGGGCTCGAGCGGGCGCAGCGCCTGGATCGCCTTGGCGACGGTATTGGGAATGTCGTGGAACTTGAGGTCGAGGAAGATCGGCAGGCCGATCTCGTGCATCTCGTGCACGCCGGCACGGCCGTTCGCCATGAAGAATTCGAGGCCGAGCTTGATCCCGCCGACATGCGCCTTCACCCGCGTGGCGATGGCCCTGGCGCGTTCCAGGTCCGGCGTGTCGATTGCGACATAGACCGGGCTCATAGCGGATCTCCCAGCGGCAGGGCCGTCTGAGGCGGGATCGGCACGGGCATGGGTCCGGCCGGCGGCTCGGGCATCGCGTTGATCGCGCGCAGATCGTTCAGCGCGCGCTCCAGCCCGGTGATCCGCTGGCGCATCCGCCAGCGCAGCGCATGATAGGCGAGCAGCACGGGCAGCAGCCCGGCGAGGAAGACGAGGATCAGCAGCAGCGGCAGGCTGAAATCGGCAATGAGGCCGCTCCACAGGTGCACGTTCACGCGCTCGTCGCCATTATAGATCACGAAGCCAGCGACAAGGCCGCCCAGCAACAGCCAGAACAGCACCTTCAGAAACCGCATTCCTCTCCCTTCCTGCGTGAGGCGGAGCGGACTTTAGGGCGGGTGGGCCATTTTGGCCAGACTCTCGCTCCCCATCCCAAAGCGAGATGCCGGACTACCCGATCTCCGCGCGCAGTTCCGCGAACAAACCCGGAATCTTCGTCAGCCGCTTCTCCTCTTCGTCGAGGATCGCGTGGAACGCCCGGCGCTTGATCGCCACGGCACGCTCCTCGGGCGGCCGGGTGGCGGGATCGAGCGTCGACAGCACGATGTCGATCAGCCGGTCCGCGCCGTGCAGGCGCCCCCAGAGATAGTCGTTCTCGCGATAGGCCCGGCTGAAGAAGGCGCCGAAACTGTTGAACTGGATCCCCTTCAGCGTCGCCTCGGCGCCGCCGGCCCGGATCGCGGTGGCGTCGTCCGGGGCGATGCGGTCGACCCGGATCGGATCGAACTCGTCCACGCCCTCGCCCTGCAACAGGGGCAGCGTGGCGATGTCGTAGAAGGGAAAGCCCAGATGCGCGAGGAGGAGCGGGCGGCGCAGGTCCTTGGCGAGCGTGCTCAGCCCCTCCGCCAGCCGCGCATCGGTCTCGCCGTCGAGCTTCTTCAGCTGCATCCGCTCGGCCAGCCGGTCGAGGATCGGCCCGGCATCGTCGGTCATCATCCGAACCTCGTCGCGCAGGTCCGCATAGGTGTCGGCGCGCTTGAGCTCGAGATAGGCCGCGAGCGAATCATAGATCGCCTCGCGCATCGGGCGGAGCACGCCATGGCTGGTCGGCAAGTCGACTTCGGCGAGCCGGCGGGCGAGCAGGCGCAGGCGGCGGATGCGGAAGCCCAGGTCGTGGGCGCGCAGGAATTCCAGCGTCTCGGGGGAAGCGCCATGGGAAAGCGTGGCGCCGAACCGGTCCGCCCCGCGCGACTGGACCGTGGCGGCCAGCGCCTCGCGGATCTCGTGCAGCCGCTCGGGCCCGTGCCGCTCGCCCACCGTGTAGAGCAGCCGCGCGGTGCGATCGATCGCGCCCTCCACCTTCAGCAGGCCATAGGCGGTGTGGCCATAGCCGGCCTTGGCCGCCGCGGCGACCTGTGCGCGGCGGCGCCAGGTCGCGAGCCGCTTGGGCGTGGGATAGTCGAGCCACAGCGTATAGCCGAACAGCGCCTCGACCTGGGTTTCCACTTCGGCGCGGATCTCGGCGACGATGGCGAGCATCCGCTCGATCCGGTGCGAGCGCCGGGCGATCTCGTCGAGATTGTCGCGGATCGGCTGCTCGCGCGGCAGCTCGGAGAGCGCGCCGATGATCGTCGCGAAGAAGCCGGGCTTCTTGTCCGCCTCGGCGCCGTAGAAGTCGAAACGGAAATTGGGGAAGGGATCGACGAAGATGAAGCGCCGGTCGACCTGGCGCCGGGCCGGCCGCTCCTTGAGTGCTTCCATGGCCGGGCGGAACGGCGCGTTGGCGAGCACAGATCCGTCGATCAGGATCGCCTTCTCGGCGCGGCTGTCCGCCCATTGGCGCGGCAGGACGCGCTCGAGAAAGGCATCGCGCTGCGGCCAGGCCTGTTTCCGTTCGGCGAGCAGATCGTCCATCTCGCCCACCGTCATCGGCGGGAAGGCGCCGGGGAAGCTGGAAGTGGCCCGCGCCGCGAAAGTGAGGCTGGCGGCATCGGCGAAACGCTCGCCCGGCAGGCCGTGATCGGTGAAGGAGAAGACCAGCCGGTGCTCGTTCTCGATCACGGAAGCGGGCGAATTGAGCCGCAACGCCTCGGGATGGCCGCGAAAATCGGTGACGGTGACGAACAGGTCGAGCGGCTGCCCGTCGGGCAGCAGGCGCTTGTCCCTGGGGCCCTTGGCCATGGCGGCGAAGGCATCGAGGATGGTGTTGGCCAGCCGCTTGCCGCCAAAGGGCGGCTCGAACCAGCGCGAGCGGACGAAATGCTCGAGCTTCAGGCGCACTTCGTCGCGCGCCTCGGCCTCCACCGTCTCGTCCACGGTCTTGGAACGGTTGGCGACCAGCCAGGCGATCGGCACCGCCCAGATCTTGGCGAAGCGGTGCGACGGGCGCTGGCGCGGCTCGAGCAGCGCCTCGACGTCCGCATTGTCCATCCACAGGTCGGTGAGCGGATCGAGCGACTGGCCGGTGGCGATGGCCTGGGCCAGGAACACCGTGTTGATGCCGCCCGCGCTGGCGCCGGCGAGGATATCGACGAGCACCCGCAGGTTGACGCCCGACGTCTCGCGGATCTCCTCGATCAGCTCGCGATACACGTCGGGCCGGCCGTCCGCCCCGTCGCGCTCGGCACAGCTGGCGCGGGCGAGGCGCCAGACCTCCTTGGTGATGCCGTGCATGTACACGGCCAGGCTGATGCCGCCGTAGCAGACGAGCGCGAGGCGCAGTTCCTTGTCGCGGGTTTCGGTCATCAGGCCTTTTGCAGTGTCGCCCAGATGGGCAGGTGATCGGAGGCGGTACGCGCTTGGAGGCTATCGTGCACGCCGGCATCGGTGATGGTCAGTTCCGGGCTCGCCATGATCCGGTCGAGCCGGGCCACCGGGCGGCGGGCATGGAAGCTCTTGCCGGTGGCGGCGAAGGCGAAGTGGCCGGCAAAGTCGCGCAGGCACCCGGACTGGGCGCTCCACTCGTTGAGGTCGCCCATCAGGATCGTCGGATATTGGTGCGTGCTCGCCTGGAGATGCGTGATGATCGCGTGCGCCTGGCGCCGTCGCCACAGGCCGGACAGGTCGAGATGCATGCCGACCACGCGCACCACCGGCCCGCCGGCCAGGCGCAGATCTGCCATCACTGCGCCGCGCGGCTCCAGTGCCGGCAGGTGGATCGCCTCGCAATCGAGGATCTGCGCATCCTTGCGCACGAGCAGCGCGTTGCCATGCCAGCCCATCGAGCGCGCCTTGGTGCCGAGGGGGACGGGCTTGTAGTCGCTATGCTCGGCGAGGAGATGCTGGGTGAGCACCGCCGAACGCTCGCCGAAGCGGCGATCGGCCTCCTGGAGCGCGACGATATCGGCATCGATCTCGCACAGCACCTGCAGCGTGCGCTCGGGACGCCGCCGGCGGTCGGTGCCGATCGACTTGCGCATATTGTAGCTGGCGACCTTGATCATCGGCGCCCCTTATCGCGGGGCTTGCGGAACATGTGCAAGGCCTCAGCTCGGATGTGCCTCGGCGCTGCCCTGGCTGGCCGCTTCATGGGCGGCCGCCACGAGCCGGCGGCCGGTCTCCGCCGCGGCGCCCGGCGTCATCGCGATGGCGACGCCGTCGGGGCCGTCGAGCAATACCACGCCCTGCTCGGCAGTCGCGACTCCCGGATCCTCCGCGGGCTCGGCGGGCGAGATCTTCTGTCCCATATTTTCTCCGTTCGCCATTTCCCGCCACAGCAAGGCGGGGAACTGAGGACAAACTCGGGTGAACGGGAAAATATCCAGGGGCTGAAAGGAAGATCGCGTATATCAGCGACCGCCGGCTTCCAGCAGGCGGCGCGGGGCGGCGAGTTCCCAGCTGCGCGCGATCCGGTCGCCGGTGAAATCCCAGTCGATGTCCGGCCCGGCGAGCGAGATGCCCACCCAGCCGACGCCGAAATAGGCGACCCTGGAATAGGTTTCGGGCGCGATGTCGATCAGGTTGGGACCTTCCTCGTCATCGGCGGTCTTCACCGCGACGATGGTGCGGCCGTCGCCATGATGGTCGTGGCGGAACTGGGCGAACTGCTTGCCGGCGACGAAGAAGGTCGGCTGGCCGTGGCTCGGCCGTTCCTCGGCCTCGGGAAGCTCCAGCGCGATCGCGCGGACCTGGGCGAGGGCGGTTTCCGGATCGGGGCTCAGCGGCATAGGAACTCGGCGACTATCCGTGGATAGAGCCGATGTTCCTCCTTGAGCACGCGTTCCGCAAGGCTTTCCGGCGTATCGCCGGGAAGGATCGCCACTTCGGCCCGGCCGAGCACTTCGCCGCCGTCCAGTTCCTCGGTGACGATGTGCACCGATGCGCCGCCATGGCTGTCGCCCGCCGCGATCGCCCGGGCATGGGTGTCGAGCCCCTTGTATCTGGGCAGCAGCGAGGGGTGGATGTTGACGATCCTGCCACGCCAGGCCCGGACGAACGCGTCGGTGAGCAGGCGCATATAGCCGGCCAGCGCGATCGCCTCGACGCCCGCTTCGCGCAGGGCCGCGTCGATCTTCGCCTCATACTCGGCCTTGGCCATGCCCTTGGGGCTCTGCGCGAAGGTGGCGATGCCCTGTCCGGCCGCCCAGGCGAGCCCTTCCGCCGCCGGCCTGTCACTGGCGACGAGGGCGACTTCGTAGGGGCAGTCGGGCGCCTTCGCGGCCTCGACGAGCGCAGCCATGTTCGAGCCGCGCCCGGAAATCAGGATGCCGAGCTTCTTCTTCACTTGTCCCCCTTCCGCTTGCGGGAGGGGTTAGGGGAGGGCCTGTACCAGGCAAGGGAGGACGAGCCCTCCCCCGACCCCTCCCGCAAGCGGGAGGGGAGATCAGGCATTGTGCGTGGCGCTCCAGTCCGAACGCGCGCTCCAGGTCTCTCCGTCACCGAACACCGTGCAACCACGTTCGCCCTCGACGACTTCGCCGATCGCGAACACCTCTTCGCCCGCCGCGTAGAGCGCTTCCTTCACCGCGTCCGCCAGTTCGGGCGCCACCACCGCGACCATGCCGATGCCGCAGTTGAAGGTGCGCGCCATTTCCTCGGGCTCGATATTGCCCTGTGCCTGCAGGAAGGCCATCAGCCGCGGCAGGGGCCAGGAGCCGGCGTCGATCTTCGCATGGCAGCCCTCGGGCAGCACGCGGGGGACATTTTCGAGCAGGCCGCCGCCGGTGATGTGCGCAAGGCCGCGGATATTGCCCTTGCGAAGTTGCGGAAGCAGGCTTTGCACATAGATGCGCGTGGGGGCCATCAGCGCGTCGAGCAGGATCACGTCCTGGTCGAACAGGGCGGGGCGGCCCATCTTCCAGCCCTTGTCGGCGGCGAGGCGGCGGACCAGCGAAAAGCCGTTGGAATGGACGCCGGTGGATCCCAGGCCGAGCAGCACGTCGCCGGGCCGGATCGCGCTGCCGTCGAGCAGCCGGTCGCGTTCCACCGCGCCGACGCAGAAGCCGGCCAGGTCGTAGTCGCCCTCGGCATACATGCCCGGCATCTCGGCGGTCTCGCCGCCGATCAGCGCGCAGCCGGCCTGGCGGCAGCCCTCGGCGATCGAAGCGATCACGCGCTCGGCCGTCTCGGGCACCAGCTTGCCGCTGGCATAATAGTCGAGGAAGAAGAGCGGCTCGGCGCCCTGGACGATCAGGTCGTTGGCGCACATCGCGACCAGGTCGACGCCGACGCCGTCATGCGCGTCGTGATCGATCGCGAGCTTGAGCTTGGTGCCCACGCCGTCGTTCGCGGCGACCAGCAGCGGATCGGTGAATCCCGCCGCCTTCAGGTCGAAGACCCCGCCGAACCCGCCCAGATCGGCATCGGCGCCGGCGCGGCGCGTGGACTTGGCGAGCGGGCCGATCGCGCGGACCAGCGCGTTGCCGGCCGCGATCGAGACGCCCGCCTGGGCATAGGTATAGTTGTTCTGGTCGCTCATGCCGGGCGCTTAGCGCCATCTTCCCGATACGGGAAGTAACACCGTGCGTTACATCTACGCTTGGATTTCCCCGCTCGCTTCGCCAAAAGGGCCGCTGCATGACCCTTGCCCGCAAATCCCTCACCATCGGCATCGCCTCCGCGCTCGCGCTTGCGGGGCTGGGCGCCGTGTTGGCCGAGGGCGATGGGAAGAGCGGCGGCGGCAGCGCCGTGCCGATCGATGCCTCGGGCAGCTTCGAGGTGTCGGGCGTCGATGTCGACGTGAAGGGCAAGGATGCCGATGCCGCGCGCTATGGCGGCTGGCGGCTCGCCCAGCGGAAGGGCTGGGAGATGCTGTCGCGCAAGCTGACCGGCAAGCCTTCCACCATGTCCGATTCGGCGCTCGATTCGCTCGTCACCGGCATCGTCGTCGAGAAGGAGCAGATCGGCCCGACGCGCTACATCGCGCGTCTCAGCGTGCTGTTCGATCGCAACAAGGCGGGTGGGATCCTGGGCGTCTCGGTGGCGGTCAACCAGTCGCCGCCGATGCTGATCGTGCCGCTGGAATATTCGGGCGGCGCGGGCCTGGTGTTCGAGCGCGAGACGGCCTGGGCGCGCGCCTGGAACCGCTTCAAGAGCGGCGGCAGCACGGTCGACTATGTCCGCGTGCAGGGCAACGGCCCCGATTCCATGCTGCTCAACGCGGGCCAGGTGCTCCGCCGCGGCCGCAACTGGTGGCGCTCGGTGCTCGATCAATATGGCGCGGCCGACGTGCTGATCGCCGAGGTGCAGCTGCGCCGCGAATATCCGGGTGGGCCGATCATTGGCATCTTCTCGGCCACGCACGGCCCCGATCGCCGGAAGATCGCCGATTTCGCGCTGCGCGTCGACAATGGCGATTCGCTCGATACGCTGATGGATGCGGGCGTCCAGCGGCTCGACAAGGCCTATCAGCAGGCGCTCGCGCTCGGCCAGCTCGGCACCGACCGGCTGCTCGCCACCCGTCCGCCGGGCGCGAAGGCCGAGGAAAAGCCCAGCGACGAGGCGACCGAGGCGGCGACGCCTACGCCCGAGCCCAGCGTGGCCGCCGGCACCGCGATCAGCGTCCAGTTCGACACGCCCAATGTCGGCTCGGTCAATGCCGGCGAGGCGGCGTTGCGCGGCATTCCGGGCGTGCGCTCCGCGGTCACCTCCAGCCTGGCGCTGGGCGGCATCTCGGTGATGCGCGTTTCCTATGACGGCCAGATCGCCTCGCTGCACGCGCAGCTGGAGGCGCGGGGCTGGAGCGTGCAGGAAGGGCCGGGGGTGCTCCGCATCCGGCGCGCCGGCGGCGGCGGTGGCGCCCAGCCGGCACCCACGCCGCAGGCGACGGAAGCGCCGAACGGCGGATGACGCAGCTTCGCCTGCCGCTGGGACTGCCCGAAGCGCGCGAGACGGAATTCCTGGTCAGCGACTCCAACGCCCGCGCCGTCCACCAGCTCGAACATTGGGGCACCTGGCCCGTCATGTCGGCGCTGCTCACCGGCCCGCGCAAGTCCGGCCGCAGCCTGCTGGCGCGCATCTTCGCGGCGAAGACCGGCGCGCGCATCTTCGACGATGCCGATCTCGGCAAGGAGGCCGAGGTCTTCCATGCCTGGAACCAGGCCCAGGCCGAGCATCGCCCGCTGCTGATCGTGGCCCAGGCCGCGCCGCCCGCCTGGGCAGTGAAGCTGCCCGATCTCAAGTCGCGTCTCGCCGCCTCGCCGCTGCTGGAGATCGGCCCGCCCGACGACGCGCTGATCCCCCAGCTGCTGGAGCGCACCTTCGAGCGCCACCTGCTCCACGCCAAGCCGGACGTCATCGCCTGGATCGCCCGGAGGATCGAGCGCAGCCATATCGCGATCCTGCGCGTTGCCGATGCATTGGAGCTCGAGGCGGGGCGGCGCTTGTCGATCCCGGCGGTTCGCGCCACATTGGCCGCGGCTGGTCTCATAACCGAAACGGACGGTGATTAACGGCGATGGCCAAGGCAGCGAACAGGCAGGCCGTCGAAGGGATCCAGATGACCGAATTGCCGGAGAATTCCACGCGTTACTTCAACCGCGAGCTCAGCTGGCTCGCCTTCAACCGCCGCGTGATGGAAGAGGCGACCAACCCCGCCCACCCCCTGCTCGAGCGGCTGCGCTTCCTGTCGATCTCGGGCTCGAACTTCGACGAGTTCTTCATGGTCCGCGTGGCGGGCCTGATGGGCCAGCAGCTCCAGAAGGTCGAGGCACGCTCGGCTGACGGGCTCACGCCGGGCCAGCAGCTCGCCGCCATCTCCGCCGAGGCCGAGATGCTGGCCGACAACCAGCAGGCGGTGTGGACCGCGATCCGCGCCGACCTGGCCGAGACCGGCATCCACGTCCTCGATGCCGATGCCATCGAAGGGGATACCGAGGCCTGGCTGGAAGGGCATTTCCGCGACCAGATCTTCCCGATCCTCACGCCCCAGGCGCTGGATCCCGCCCACCCGTTCCCGTTCATCCCCAACCAGGGATCGAGCGTGATCTTCGACCTGGTCCGCAAGTCGGACCGCGAGCCGGTGCGCGAGCTGGTGCTGCTGCCCACCGCGATCAAGCGTTTCGTCCGGCTGCCCGGCAATCCGGCGCGCTATGTCGCGGTCGAGGCGGTGCTCAAGCATTTCTCGCACCTGCTCTTCCCCGGCTACACGTCGCTCGGCGCCGCGGCCTTCCGCGTGCTGCGCGACAGCGACATCGAGATCGAGGAAGAGGCCGAGGACCTGGTCATGACCTTCCGCTCGGCGATCAAGCGCCGGCGGCGCGGCCGGGTGATCCGCCTGGAGATGGAGGAGAGCATCTCCCCCGAGCTGGAGGCGGTGCTCAAGGAAGAGCTGGGCGGCAGCGAGGCGCTGCTCACCGAGACCGGCGGCTTCCTGGGTATCGGCGATCTCGCCATGCTGGTCGACGAGGATCGGCCCGACCTGAAGTTCACGCCCTATTCGGCGCGCTTTCCCGAGCGCATCCGCGAATATGGCGGCGATTGCTTCGCGGCGATCAAGGCCAAGGACATCGTCGTCCACCACCCCTATGAGAGCTTCGACGTGGTGCTCTCGTTCCTGGGCCAGGCCGCTGCCGATCCGGACGTGGTGGCGATCAAGCAGACGCTCTACCGCGCAGGCAAGCAGCCCGCAGTCATCAACGCGCTGATCGCCGCCGCCGAGGCCGGCAAGTCGGTCACTGCGGTGGTGGAGCTGAAGGCGCGCTTCGACGAGGAACAGAACCTCTATTGGGCGACCGCGCTGGAGCGCGCCGGCGTCCAGGTCGTCTATGGCTTCATCGACTGGAAGACGCACGCCAAGGTCTCGATGGTCGTGCGGCGCGAGGGCAATGGCTATCGCACCTATTGCCACTTCGGCACCGGCAACTACCATCCGGTCACCGCCCGCATCTATACCGATATCAGCTTCTTCACCGCCGATCCGCGGGTGGGGCGCGATGCCGCGCAGATCTTCAACTACGTCACCGGCTATGTGGAGCCGCACGGGCTGGAACTGCTCGGCATCTCCCCGCGCGACCTGCGCAACCGGCTGGTCGCGATGATCGACGAGGAGATCGCCCATGTCCGTGCCGGCCGTCCCGGCGCGATCTGGGCCAAGATGAACTCGCTGGTCGACCCCGCGGTGATCGAGAAGCTCTATGAGGCGAGCAACGCCGGCGTGGAGATCGAGCTGATCATCCGCGGCATCTGCTGCCTGCGCCCCGGCGTTCCCGGGATGAGCGAGAACATCAAGGTCAAGTCGATCGTCGGCCGTTTTCTCGAGCACAGCCGCATCTGGGCGTTCGGCAACGGCAAGGCCCTTCCGAACGACGGCGCCAGGCTGTTCATTTCCTCGGCCGACTGGATGCAGCGCAACTTCGATCGCCGTGTCGAGTTCATGCTGCCGATCCTCAACAAGACGGTGCATGATCAGGTGCTGGACCAGGTGATGGTGGCGAACCTGCTCGACAATGAGCAGAGTTGGGTGCTCCAGCCCGACGGACACTATACCCGCATCGTGCCGGGCGAGGACGGCAGCTTCAACCTGCACCGCTATTTCATGACCAACCCGTCGCTTTCCGGGCGCGGCGCGGCGCTCGAATCGCGCAAGCCGGTTCCCAAGCTCCAGCTCAAGCGCCGCCGCGATCCGGCAAAGGCCAAGGCCAAGGCATGAACACCGTGCCGTTCCGCAGGGCGCGCGCGAAGCCGGAGGGGATCGAAGGCCGCACCGCGATCATCGATATCGGCTCCAATTCGGTGCGCCTGGTGGTGTATCAGGGTTCGGCGCGGCTGCCGGCGACCCTGTTCAACGAGAAGGTGATGGCGGGCCTGGGTCGTGGCCTGGCCGAGACGGGAGCGATCGACGCCGCCAGCCTGGCCACCGCGCGCGGCGCGCTCGCCCGCTTCGCCACGCTCGCCCGCGAGATGCAGGTGGGCGAGCTGCGCACCGTGGCGACGGCGGCGGTGCGCGATGCCTCCAACGGGCGCGAACTGATCGAGGCGGCGCGCGGCCTGGGCCTCGAGGTCGAAACCCTGTCGGGCGAGGAAGAGGCGATGGCGTCGGGCCTGGGCGTGCTCTCGGGCATCCCGGAGGCCGACGGCATCGTCGGCGATCTCGGCGGCGGCTCGCTGGAGCTGGTGCGGGTCGTTGCCGGCACGGTGACCGATCGCGTGTCCTTCCCGCTGGGCGTGCTCCGGCTCGGGGCGATCCGCGCGGAGAGCAAGACCGCGCTCGATCGCCGGGTCGCCCGGTTGCTCGGCGACGCCGGGTGGAAGGGGCGGGGGAAGGGGCTGCCCTTCTACCTGGTCGGCGGCTCCTGGCGCAGCCTTGCCCGGCTCGACATGCACCTGAAGCATTATCCGCTGCCGATCGCGCATCAATATCCGATGGCGGTCGCGCGGATCGGCGAGCTGGCCAGTTCGATCGCGGCGATGCCGCGCGCCGATCTGAAGGCGATCCCGAACATCTCCAGCGCCCGTATCGGCTCGCTGGAGGACGCGGCGCTGCTGCTCGCCGTTGTGCTCCGGCAGCTCGGCAGCAAGGGGACGATCGTCTCGGCCTATGGCCTGCGCGAAGGGCTGCTCTTCCAGCGCCTTTCCTCCGAGCAGCGCCAGGAGGATCCGCTGATCGCGGCGACTCGCGACGAAGGCGAGCGGCTCGGCCGTTTCCCGGAACATGGCGACTTGCTCGACCGGTGGATCGCGCCGCTCTTTGCCGGCGAGCCGCATGAACTGGCCCGCCTGCGCCACGCCGCCTGCCAGCTGGTGGATGTCGGCTGGCACGCCAATCCGGAGTTCCGGGCGGAGCGCGGCCTGGACGCGGCGCTGCACGGTAATTGGGTGGCGATCGATTCGATGGGCCGTGCGGCGCTGGGGCAGGCGCTCTATACTGCGCTGGGCGGCGGGCTCGACACGCCGGCGCCGCTGCCGCAGCTCGCCGATGACGACACGCTGTGGCGCGCCAAGCTATGGGGCCTCGCCATCCGCCTCGGCCAGCGCCTGTCGGGCGGCGTCGCCGCGCCGATCAAGCGCTCGGAGCTGCACATGGATGAGGAAACGCTCGCCCTCTGCCTCGATCCCGAGGATGAAGCGCTCTATGGCGAGGCAGTGGAGAAGCGCCACAAGGCGCTCGCCGCCGCGTTCGGCAGGGAACCGATCCTGGAGGTGTGACCGCGTCGCCCGGAGCGCTTCGCCACCCTCGCCGCCGCGGGGATGGCGATCCCGGGCGCTCCGCCGGACGCTATACGCAGCGCATCCCGGTGATCCGGCCGCGCTGATTGACGTCCACGGTCAACCGGTCGCGTCGATAGTCCATCGTCACCGCGTCGCCCGGGCCCACCACGCGGACCGACGATGCCCCGCTGCGCGCGCGCAGCCGCGACTGGAGCCGCGGCGATATCTGCGCACCGACAAATCCCTGGACCGCGCCCGCATTGCAGATTCGGGGTCCCGGCATCGGGCCGGGATGGCCGTCCATGCAGCCAGCGACCAGCAGGGCCGTCGCGATCATGCCGATAGCGCGCATCAAGTCTCTCCTCGATCGCCCCCCGGCCGTGCCGCTTATATCCCGGCAGCGAAACGAAGGGGAGAGGCGTTTCAGCCGCAATGGGTGGAGTCGATCTTCCCATCGGTGCCGAGGTGCAGGTTCAGCCGGTCGGGCCGGAAGTCCATCGTCGCGGCCGCATCGGGCTCGAGCCAGCGCACGGTCCTCGCGCCCGAGAGCCGCAGCGCCTCGGCCTCCACCTCGGGGCCGCGCGGCTTGCCGGTCAGCCCGCCCAGCCGCTCGGCATTGCATTCCACGCCGGGCACCGCCCTGGGCGGCGTCTTCGGCGCGCAGGCGCCCAGCGCGAGCAGGGTAGCGGCGAGCGGAAGGGCGAGACGGATCATTCCCCGGGTTCCTCGGTTCGGGTCATCTTGAGCTTGCCGTTCTTCACGGTGAATCCCAGCTGCCCCTCGACGAGCGCGAGCGCGTCGCGCCCGAACTGCTCGTAGCGCCAGCCGTCGAGGATCGCGAGCCCTTCGCGCACGCCTGCCGCCAGCGACTCGAGATCGTCGGAACGGGCGAGCAGGCGCGGCGCGACGTTGATCTCCTTGGCGCGGATCTTGAGCAGCAGCTTGAGCAGGTCCGCGACCAGCGCGCCGTCCTTGCCGAGCGAGGGCTTGCGATCGTCGCGCGGGGGCAGCTCGTCCGAAGACATCGGCGTCGCGCCCTCGAGCGCGGCCATCAGCCGTCCGCCGATGTCGTTGCCGGCCCAGGCGGCCGAGAGACCACGCACCTTGCCCAGGTCGCCCTGCTTGCGCGGCGGGTTGCCGGCGAGGTCGGCCAGCGTCTCGTCCTTGACGATGCGGCCGCGCGGCAGGTCCTTGCCCTGTGCCTCGAGCTCGCGCCAGCGGCCGAGCGCCTTGAGCCGCCCCAGCACTTCGGGCTTGCGGCTGGAGACGCGCACGCGCTGCCAGGCTTCGTCGGGATCATTGTGGTAGTTCTCGGGATCGGCGAGCCGCTCCATCTCCTGGTCGAGCCAGGCGCCGCGCCCGGTCTTCTTGAGCTTCTCCAGCATGCGCGGGAAGATCTTGGAGAGATGGGTGACGTCGGCGATCGCATAATCGATCTGGCGCTTGTCGAGCGGGCGGCGGCTCCAGTCGGTGAAGCGGGCGCCCTTGTCGATCTGGAAGCCGAGATAGGTATCGACCAGGTTCGAATAGCCGATCTGTTCGCCCAGGCCGAGCGCCATCGCGGCCACCTGGGTATCGAACAGCGGGTGCGGGGTCTTGCCGGTGAGGTTGTAGACGATCTCGATGTCCTGGCCGCCTGCGTGGAAGACCTTCAAAACTTCCTCATTGTCGACCATCAGGTCGAGCAGGGGCGTGAGGTCGATTCCCGGCGCCATCGGATCGATCGCGGCGGCCTCTTCGTCGTCGGCGATCTGGATCAGGCACAGCTCCGGCCAATAGCTGTTTTCCCGCATGAACTCGGTGTCCACGCAGATATAGGGCTTGTTGGCGAGGCGGGCGCAGAGGTTGGCGAGAGTCGCGCTGTCTTCAATCAGACCATGGATATGCATCCAAGGCCCATAACCGATCATCCGGCAAGAACAAAGATTCTGTGCGCATGGCGCTATTTGTCGATGAGCGGGCTCGGCTCGGGCGTCGGCGTGGGGCAATGGCGCAGCCTGGCCGGCGGGCAGGCCCGCACCGTTTGAGTCGCAGTCACTTCCTGCGGGCCGATCACCACGAGCGGGCCCGGCCCGGCGGCCGCCGGCTTGGGCTCGGGCGGATTGGCCGCCCAAGCGTAGAGGCCGAGGCCGAGGATCGCCACTGGCGTTCCGAAGCGGATCGCGCCTATCAGCCTGTCGAACTTCGCCTTCACGTTGGCGAATGCCACTTCGGGCAGGAAAACCGCGCGATAGGTGCGATAGTCCTCCAGGAACGCGTTCGATTCCGGATCGCTTTCGCTCTTCCGCGCAGCCTCTACCTTCGCCAGCAGCGCGTCGAGGTCCGCCACGCCGCCCGGCAACCGGCCGAGCCGCTTGGCGACGGCGTCGCGCACTTCTTCATGCTGCGGGTCGCCCGATCTGACGAATGTCTCGAAGCTGAAGCTCTCGACCGTGACCACCGCGAGCGCGCGGTCCAATATCCATGCGAGCCCGCCAAACCCCAGGGCAGCGCCCGCGATCACCAGGGACAGTCTGCCGGGAGTCTCGACGAAATCGAGGCTGCCAAGCCTCGTGAGCGAGCTTCCCGCCAATATCCCCACGGCAGTGGCGGTGACTCCACCGACCAGCCATTTGGCGGTATCGCGCAACCGCGCGGTCGCACTTGCGTTCAGCGCGGAAGAGTCGAAATCCGCCATCGCCTAAAGATTTGTAATCCCTTCACTTTTCCATTCGAAATCCGAATAGCCCGGATCGTCCGGCACGAATTTCGGCCGCAGGGGCTGTTGCGGCGGGGGCAGGGGGGATGAATCCGGCGGCGACGACGGCGCAGGTGCCGGCTTTTCCTTCTTGTCCCCCGCGGTTTCAGGCGTGTCTTCCATGACCCTTTCCCCCTGGTTGGCCTCCCTGGGGAGACAGAACACGATGCACGCGGCTTGACAATGAAGTTCTGATCCGGTGTGGCGGCGACCTTCTTTTCAGGACCCGGAAATCATGCACGCTTACCGCACGCACACCTGCGCCCAGCTCCGCGCCGCCGATGTCGGCCAGGAAGTCCGCCTGTCCGGCTGGGTGCACCGCAAGCGCGACCATGGCGACCTGGTCTTCATCGACTTGCGCGATCATTATGGCATCACCCAGATCGTCACCGAGGTCGACGGGCCGGCCTTTCAGGTGATCGAGTCGCTGCGTAGCGAATCGGTGGTGACGATGACCGGCAAGGTGGTCGCCCGCGCGGCCGAAGCGGTGAACCCCAACCTGCCGACCGGCGAAGTCGAGCTGCGCGTCACCGAGGCGAAGATCCAGAGCCAGGCGCAGGAACTGCCGCTCCCCGTGTTCGGCGATGCCGAATATCCCGAGGAAATCCGCCTGCGGAACCGCTTCCTCGATCTGCGCCGCGAGAAGGTCCACAAGAACATCATGTTGCGCTCGAGCGTGATCGCATCGCTGCGCCGCCGGATGATCGACCAGGGCTTCACCGAGTTCCAGACGCCGATCCTCACCGCGTCCTCGCCCGAGGGCGCCCGCGACTATCTCGTTCCCAGCCGCGTCCATCCGGGCAAATTCTACGCGCTCCCGCAGGCGCCGCAGATGTTCAAGCAGCTGCTGATGGTCGCCGGCTTCGACAAATATTTCCAGATCGCTCCCTGCTTCCGCGACGAGGACGCCCGCGCCGATCGCTCGCCGGGCGAATTCTACCAGCTCGACTTCGAGATGAGCTACGTGACGCAGGACGATGTGTTCGCCGCGATCGAGCCAGTGCTGCACGGCGTGTTCGAGGAATTCGCCGACTGGGAAGGCATGGGCCGCTCGGTCTCGGCGCTGCCGTTCAAGCGCATCCCCTATCGCGAATCGATGCTCAAATATGGCAACGACAAGCCCGACCTGCGCAACCCGTTGCTGATCACCGACGTGAGCGAGTTCTTCAAGGGCTCGGGCTTCGGCCGCTTCGCCTCGATCGTCGAGGGCGGCGACGTGGTCCGCGCGGTCCCGGCACCGAACACCCATGAGAAGAGCCGCAAGTTCTTCGACGACATGAACAGCTGGGCCCAGAGCGAAGGCTTTCCGGGCCTCGGCTATGCCACCCAGAAGGACGGCGTGTTCGGCGGCCCGATCGCCAACAACCACGGCCAGGAAGGCATGCAAGCCATCGCAAAGGCCATGGGTCTCGGCCCGAACGACGGCATCTTCTTCGCCGCCGGCAAGGAAGCTCAGGCCGCCAAGCTCGCCGGCCTGGCGCGCACCCGTGCCGCCGAGCAGCTCGAACTGATCGACAAGAAGCGCTTCGAATTCTGCTGGATCGTCGACTTCCCGATGTTCGAATATGACGAGGACGCCAAGAAGGTCGACTTCAGCCACAACCCGTTCAGCATGCCGCAGGGCGAGCTGGAGGCGCTGGAGACCAAGGACCCGCTCGACATCCTCGCCTATCAGTACGACATCGTCTGCAACGGCATCGAGCTGTCGTCGGGAGCGATCCGGAACCACCGTCCGGAGATCATGTACAAGGCGTTCGAGATCGCCGGCTACACCCAGGCGGACGTCGACACCAATTTCGCGGGCATGATCAACGCGTTCAAGTTCGGCGCGCCGCCGCATGGCGGCTCGGCCCCGGGCGTCGACCGCATCGTCATGCTGCTCGCCGACGAGCCGAACATCCGTGAGGTGATCGTCTTCCCGATGACGCAGAAGGCGGAGGACCTGATGATGCAGGCACCTTCGTTCGTCAGCGAGAAGCAGCTCAAGGAGCTCAACATCCGCCTCGCCCCCCAGGTGGCGGCGGACCTCGCCAAGAAGGGCACCGACGGCATCGTCGATCCCGCGGCGGGATGAGGAGGGATTTGTCATCCCGCCCTTCCTCCGCGGCGAAGGCGCAGGTTGAAGATAGAAAAATACAACCTACAGACATAAAACTACAATCAAGTTGAGCGAACCCGGCCGCCAGAGCCGGAGGCAGGAGTGGAGATGTTGGACGACAGTAACGCCAGGGCGCGTGCCCGGGCGGAGGCAACCATCGGGCTGGCCGATCTGTTCACCATCGGCATCGGCCCGTCGAGCTCGCATACCGTGGGCCCGATGCGTGCCGCCGCGGCCTTTGCCGAAGCGGCGCTGGATCGTGGCGCGCCGACCGCGGTCTCCTGCGAACTGTACGGCTCGCTCGCGCTCACCGGGCGGGGGCACGCCACCGACATCGCCACCATCCTCGGCCTTGCCGGCTACCAGCCCGAGAGTGTCGACCCCGACGCGGTGAACACGCTGGTCGCCACGATCCGGGCCGAGCAGCAGCTCGCGCTGGGCGGCCATGTCGTCGTGCCCTTCGTCGAGGGGCGCCACCTGATCTTCCGCGACGACAAGTTCCTGCCCGCCCATCCGAACGGCATGCGCTTCGTCGCGCACTATCCCGAGGGAGAGCCCTGGGAGACTTTCTATTATTCGATCGGCGGCGGCGCGATCGTCGAAGGCGGATGCGAACCGCCGCAGAGCAATGTGAAGCTTCCGTTCGCCTTCACTTCGGCGGCCGAACTGCTCGCGGTCGCCGAAGCCCAGGGCGCCTCGATCGCCGACATCGTCCGCGCGAACGAAGCCGCCTGGCGCGACGATGCCGAGACCGATGCATTCCTCGACAGCCTGCGTGCCGCCATGTCCGCATGCATCGATCGCGGCTGTCGCGGGGAAGGGGAATTGCCCGGCGGCCTCAAGGTCAAGCGCCGCGCCCGCGATCTGCACAATCGCCTGCTGGCGCGCGGGCCGCGCAGCGACCCCTCGCTGGTGTTCGACTGGGTGAGCCTATGGGCGCTCGCGGTGAACGAGGAGAATGCCGCGGGTGGCCGCGTCGTCACCGCGCCGACCAACGGCGCCGCTGGCGTGATCCCGGCGGTGCTGCGCTATTACGAGACCTTCTGCGCCAATCCCACGCCGGCGGGATCGCGCACCTTCCTGCTCACCACCGCGGCGATCGGCTTTCTCTACAAGAAGCGCGCCTCGATCTCCGCCGCCGAAATGGGCTGCCAGGGCGAGGTGGGCGTCGCCTGCTCGATGGCCGCGGCGGGCCTCGCCGCCGCGCTCGGCGCCACCAACGCCCAGATCGAGAATGCCGCCGAGATCGGCATGGAGCATAATCTGGGCCTCACCTGCGATCCCATTGGCGGCCTGGTCCAGATTCCCTGTATCGAGCGCAACACCATGGGCGCGATCAAGGCGATCAACGCCGCCTATCTGGCGATGCACGGTGACGGCAGCCACGTCGTCAGCCTGGATGCCGTGATCGAGACGATGCGCCAGACCGGCGAGGACATGCGCTCCAAGTACAAGGAGACCGCCCAGGGCGGCCTTGCGGTGAACGTGGTGGCCTGCTGAGCCTTTCCTGCCGCCATCCCCGCCAAGGCGGGGGGCAGGGCAACAGAGCGAGGCCCTTGCCACCGGCGCACGCTCAGGGGATCGTGCCTCCATGCGCATCGCCGTCTTCAACACCAAGCCCTATGACCGCCGCTTCCTTGCCGAGGCGAACGCCCCCTATGGGCACGACCTGCATTTCCTCGAACCCCGGCTGGAGCCCGCCACCGCCGGGCTGGCCGCCGGCCACCAGGCGGTGTGCATCTTCGTCAACGATACCGTCGATGCCGAGGTGCTGGAGACACTCGCCGCCGGCGGCACCAGGCTGGTCGCCCTGCGTTGCGCCGGCTTCAACAATGTCGATCTTGCCGCCGCCCGGCGGCTGGGCATCGGCGTCGTCCGCGTGCCGGCCTATTCGCCGCATGCGGTCGCCGAGTTCACCATCGGCATGATGCTCGCGGTCGACCGCAAGATCCCTCGCGCCTGGGCCCGGGTGCGCGAGAACAACTTCGCGCTGGACGGGCTGATCGGCCGCAACCTCCATGGCCGCACCGTCGGGGTGATCGGCACCGGCAAGATCGGCGCGCTGGTCGCCCGCAGTCTGCGCGCCGGTTTCGGCTGCGAAGTGCTGGCGAGCGATCTCTATCCCGATCCGGCGCTGGAGGCGATCGGGGTGCGCTACCTGCCACGCGACCGGCTGCTGCGCGCGGCGGAGATCGTCACGCTCCATTGTCCTCTCACGCCGGAGACGCGCCACCTGATCGACGGGGCGGCGATCGACGCTGCCCGGCCGGGGCTGATGATCGTCAACACCAGCCGCGGCGCGCTGATCGACACCGCCGCGCTGATCGAGGGCCTGAAGTGCCGCAAGGTCGGCGCGGTCGCGCTCGACGTCTACGAGCAGGAAGCCGACCTGTTCTTCGAGGACCTGTCGAACGAGATCGTCTCGGACGACATGTTCCAGCGGCTGCTCACTTTCCCCAACGTGCTGATCACCGGCCACCAGGCGTTCCTGACCGAGGAAGCGCTGGCCGCCATCGCCGAGACCACGCTGCGCAGCGCCGCCGACGCGGAAGCGGGCAGGCCGCTCGAAAACCGGGTCGATGCGGTGCGGATAGCGTCTTCGAAGTGAGAATGTCGGCTTTGGTCGCAGCGCCGTTCCCGAGGTGGCGGCGCGCCGGATAGTCCCGCCCCGCTCGTGTCGGGAGGGTTTTCATGCGCATGTTGGGAATGGCGGCCGCCTTGGCCATGGTCGCGGCGGTGCCCGTGCGGGCCGACGGGATCGACGACTATGTCCGCCGCCAGATGGAAGTGGGGCATATCCCGGGCGTCGCCGTCGCGGTGGTGCGCAAGGGCAAGGTCGAGACGGTGCGCAGCTACGGCCTCGCCAATCTCGAATGGGAGGCGCCGGTTACCCCCGAGACGCGCTTCCAGACCGCTTCGGCGACCAAGATCTTCACCGGTATCGCATTGATGCGGCTGGTCGAGGCCGGCAAGCTGCGCCTCGACGACACGCTGGACCGCTTCTTTCCCGATGCCCCCGCCGCCTGGCGCGGGATCACGATCCTCCAGCTCGCCAGCCACAGCTCCGGCCTGTCCGAGCAGCTTGGCGAGCATGAGGACAGTGTGGCGGCGACCGTTGCCGCCGCACAGAAGGCGCCGCTCGCCTATGCGCCCGGCACCGAGACGCGCTACGGCTTCACCGATTTCGTCGTGCTGCGCGCGGTGATGGAGAAGGCGGCGGGCAAGGGCATCGCCGCGATCTTCCGCGACGAGATCTGCGCGCCGCTCGGCCTGATGGACACCGGCTTCAACGACGAGCGTCAATGGGGGCCGTTCCGCTCGGCGCTGCCCCTGGCGCGGCGCGCGACCGTCCATGCCTGGAAGGATGGCGAGCAGCGGATCAGCGGCTTCCTCTATGGCGAGACCGGCTATGCGGCAGGCGGCCTGTTCAGCTCGGCCCGCGATCTCGCGGCACTGTTCGCGGCGCTCGATCGGGGCGAATTGCTCAAGCCCGAGAGCCGGGCGCTGCTCCAGACGCCGCCCCTGCTGAAGACCGGCAAGCCGGCGGGGTTCGGCGTGGGGTGGACCGCCGGCACCTGGCATGGCGTCAAGGTGGTGGGGCATAGCGGCGGCCCGGCGCTGGCCGACATCCTCCATGCCGAGGGGGAGGGGCTGACGGTTATCGTGCTCACCAACCAGCAGCGTTACTATCCGCTGCTGGCGCGCCGCGTCGCCGATTTCTATCTGCCCGCGCCGCCGCCGCCCGCGGCGCTGCCCGACGGCGCGCCCGCGCTCACCGCGCTGATGCGCGCCGCGCTGGCCGAGGCGGCGGCCGGCAAGCTCGATCGCGGCCGCTATGCCGCCAGCGCGCTGCAGGGGCCGGTGCCGTTTCTCGAGGATTTCGGCCAAGCGCTGCTCGCCGCGCTCGGGCCGGTCCAGCAGGTGAGTCTGATCGAGGATGCGCCGGGCAAGGACGAGCATGTCCGCCGCTACGCGATCACTTTCCAGAACCAGACGATGCTCTGGCGCTTCGCGGTCGATGCCGCGGGCAAGATCACCGATCTCCATCCTCCAATGGACGACTGATCATGGTTCGAAACCCGTGCATGTCGATCTTCGCCGTCGCGGCGCTGCTTCCCGGCCCGGCTGTGGCGCAGGAGGCTCCAGCGGCCCAGGCGCCACCGGTCGCCGCCCCCGCCCAGCCGCGCGCCCCCGCGAGGGACCCCGCCTGCACCGCGCTGCGCGCCGAGGTCTCCCAGATCGAGATCGACATCCAGCGTGAGGGCGTGGCGATGTCGAAACAGGCCAACGACATGCAGAAGAAGCTGCGGGCGCGCCAGGACACGATGCGCGCAGCCGGGCTGCTGTCGATGATACCGGGGGGCGGCATGGTCGGCTCGCTGGTGTCGCGGGCGGCGGGCGCCGGGATGCGCGGCATGCCCAAGGACATGCAGGCGTCGATGGATCGCCAGATCGCCCTGAGCGAACGCATGGTCGCCGCTTCCCAGGCGCTGCACGACAAATGCGGCGAGGATACCTATGGCCCGCCGATGTCGCCCGCGGAGATCAAGGCGATGCAGGCGGAGATGGCGGCCGACGCGCCGAACTGATCCGGCAGGCCGCTCAGTCGCGCGGGCGCGGCGGCGATCGCCGGCGCTGGCGCACTTCCGCAGGCGTCGGGTCCTCGCCATGGCGATTGGGGCCCGCCGTCCCGTCGCCCGCGAGCAGGACCAGGAGCCAGCCGAGCGAGGCAAGATAGAGCAGGTTGTTGGCGAACAGCAGGGGCAGCAGCGACAGGTTCGGCGCGCCTTGCGCGGCGTCGAACAGCCGTGGCATCAGCATCATGCCGATCGCAAGGAAGATCAGGGGCGGCAGCGCCCAGGCGCCGCTCTTCCCGCGATCGTGCAGCCGCCGCACCACCGCGGCGGCCACCAGCACCACGAAGACGAGCAGCACGATCGCCAATCCGGGCAGGATGCCCCCCATGTCGGGCATCAGCTCGGGATGGGAGCCGTGGATCTGGATCGAATAGGAGCCGGGGCCCTGCCGGACGGTGGCCTGGTCGGGATGCTCGGCCGCGAAGCGCTGCATCTTCGCCATCGTCCCGAGTATCGCCGGCATCGCGACCAGGGCGGAGGCGGCCATCGCCAGCACGAACAGCGTCAGGGCATAGGGCCAGAAGGTCTCGCGCGTGTCGCGCCCCGAAAAGCGCGCCAGTCCCGCAAGATTGTGCGTGATCGGCTTGAACATCGTGCTTCCCCCTTTTCTCGCCGGCCAGGATAGCGCCACGCGTTCCTGCTTGCCAGCGGGAGCGACAAGGCGGATCGTGCGTTCGGCGCGCATGGAGGCGGCATGAAGATTGATCTGGGCGACTATGAAGCGGGCAAGGATTTCGACGGCGATTATGACAAGGCGCTTGCCAAAATCCAGAAGCGGCTGAGCCATATCCACTATGCGCACATCGTCCATCGGCGCCGCGCGATAATCGCGTTCGAGGGCTGGGACGCGGCGGGGAAGGGCGGCATCATCCAGCGCCTTACCGCCGAATGGGACCCGCGCTATTACGAGGTCTGGCCGATCTCCGCCCCCACCCAGGAGGAATTGGCCCATCACTTCCTCTGGCGCTTCTGGCGGCGGTTGCCCGCCCAGCACAACATCGCGATCTTCGACCGCAGCTGGTACGGCCGCGTCCTCGTCGAGCGGGTCGAGGGCTTCGCCAACCGTGCCGAATGGGAGCGCGGCTATGACGAGATCAACGATTTCGAAGCGCAGCAGGTCACGGCGGGCACCACGCTGGTCAAGGTCTTCGTCCATGTGACGCAGAAGACCCAGGACAAGCGCCTTAGGGATCGGCTGGAGCACCCCTGGAAGCGCTGGAAGACCGGGCTCGAGGACTATCGCAATCGCGCCAAGCGTCCCCAGTATCTCGAAGCGATGCACGAGATGTTCGCGCGCACCAGCACCGAGCATGCGCGCTGGATCGTGATCGACGGCAACGACAAGAAGGCGGCGCGCATCGCCGCGCTCACCGCCATCGCCGACGTGCTGGAGGCGCATGTGCCGATGGAGCCGCCCAAGCTCGATCCCGAAGTGGAGAAGGTCGCGAGGAAGGCGCTGGGGCTCTAGGACTAGAAGACCTCGACGCCGGCACAGGGACGGCGCGTCGCACGGAGACAGCCGATGCTCGAACGCATAGCAGCCGGGCGTACCGATCTGGTCCTCGACTGGATCGAGGGGGGAGGCGCCTTCGATGCCCGGGTCGAGGGCGCCAGCCTCCTTCAATGGTGCGCCTATTATGGCGATGTCAGCGCGATCCGGTTCCTGCTTGGCCGGGGCGCGGCGCTGGCCGGGCTCGGTGAAGGGCTGGGCTTGAACGGCGCGGCCTTTCACGGCCATTGGCGACTCTGCGAATTCCTGCTCGAGCAGGGCGCCGACCCAAACCGTACGCTCGAGGATTGCGGCGAGGTGCCGCTGCATGCCGCGCTCAACCGCTTCGAGAGCATCGAGCACGAGCAGGTCGTTCGGGTATTGCTGGCCCATGGCGCCGATCCGAACCGGACGACGATCGATGGAGCGGAGACAGGCTGCTTCATGCGCGACTGCCGGACCTATGGCGAAGCGCCGCTCCACCGCGCCGCCGCCTTCGGTACGCGCGGATCGATCGAAGCGCTGCTCGCCGCGGGTGCGCGCTTGGACCAGGCCGATGCCCGGGGCGACTCGCCCTTGAGCTGGGCGAGCTGGGCCAATCGCTCGTCGGACATCCTCCGCCTGCTTTGTTTCGGCCCGCACCGCATCCACCCGGATCATAGGCCGATGCAGGTCAATCTGATCGGCCATCCGGTCGCGCCGGACTGAATCGCCGCGTCAGGCCGGCGCGAACGCCCCGTCCGCGTCCATCACGTGCAATACGCCATCGGCGATGGCGAAATAGGCACCGTGGAGCTTCAGCCTGCCTGCCGCCACCCGCTCGGCGACGAACGGGAAGGTCATCAGGTTGACCAGCGACACCCGCACTGTCTCCAGTTCCAGCGCGCGCACCGCCTCGGGCCCGGTGCCGTGCTCCGCGACGATTCGCTCGCGCGCTGGGTCGAGCATGTCGACCCAATGGGCGATGAAGCCGCCCTGGCCGTTCGGCGCGCCCTTGAAGCGTTGCGACAGGGCCGCCGCCACGCCGCCGCACGCGCCATGCCCCAGCACCAGTATCTCGGGCACTTCGAGCTGGTTCACCGCGAACTCCAGCGCGGCGGAGACGCCGTGGCGGCTGGCATCGTCCTCGAAGGGCGGCACCAGGTTGGCGACGTTGCGCACCACGAAGATCTCGCCCGGCACGGTGTCGAAGATCTGGGCGGGGTCGACTCGGCTGTCCGAACAGGCGATCACCATCACCCGCGGGCTCTGCCCCTCGCTCAGGCCCGACCACCGGTCGCGATGGCGGCGATACTCGCTGGTCCGGAAACGCTGATAGCCGTCGAGCAGGTCGGTGAAATCGGTCATGGCCGATGCCCTAACGCCCGCGCGTGCGGCTGCCAAGATTTGTATCGAACTGTTGCTCGGGCCTTCGATTGACGAAAGTGCAACCGGGGCTGGAATCGCCGGCCGACCCGCTCTATCTGGCCAGCATGAACGATCTTTCGCCGCAGCCTCGCCCCGAACGCCAGCGCAAGCCGGACTGGATCCGGGTGAAAGCGCCCACTTCGGAAGGCTTCGCCAAGACGCGGGCGCTGATGCGCGCGAAGAACCTCGTCACCGTGTGCGAGGAAGCGGCTTGTCCGAACATCGGCGAGTGCTGGACCAAGAAGCATGCCACGGTGATGATCCTGGGCGACGTCTGCACCCGCGCCTGCCGCTTCTGCAACGTCAAGACGGGCATGCCGCGCAAGGTCGATCCGCTGGAGCCGCAGCATGTGGCCGAGGCCGCCGCGCAGATGGGCCTGGAACATATCGTCATTACCTCGGTCGACCGCGACGACCTGCCGGACGGCGGCGCGTCGCAGTTCGTCAAGGTGATCCAGGAAATCCGCAAGGCCAACCCGACCACGACGATCGAGATCCTCACGCCCGATTTCCGCAACAAGCACGAAGCCGCGGTCGAAGCGATCGTCGCCGCCCGGCCGGACGTCTACAACCACAATCTCGAGACGGTGCCGAGGCTCTACCCGAACATCCGCCCCGGCGCGCGCTATTATGCATCGCTGCGCCTGCTGGAGACGGTGAAGCGGCTCGATCCGACGATCTTCACCAAGTCGGGCATCATGCTCGGCCTGGGCGAGCAGCGCCTGGAAGTGCACCAGGTGATGGACGACATGCGCTCGGCCGACATCGATTTCCTCACCATGGGCCAATATCTCCAGCCGACGCCGCGCCATGCCAAGGTCGAGGAGTTCGTCACGCCCCAGGCCTTCCAGGCCTATGGCGCGATCGGCCGGGCCAAGGGCTTCCTCCAGGTCGCCTCGTCGCCGCTCACGCGCTCCAGCTATCATGCCGGCGAGGATTTCGCCGAGATGAAGGCCGCGCGCGAGGCGAAGCTGGCGAAGGCTGTAAAATGAGCGTCATCCCGGCTTTCGCCCGGTTGACGAACTGAGTTCGATGCCCAAGCATTCCGAAACGCGCCCGCTTCCCTATACGCCGGAGCAGATGTTCGACCTGGTGGCGGACGTCGCGCGCTATCCCGAGTTCCTGCCCTGGGTCAGCGCGATCCGCGTGCGCTCGAACAGCGATACCCAGATGGTTGCGGACATGATCGTCGGCTTCAAGGGGCTGCGCGAGACCTTTACTTCCAAGGTCGAGAAGCAGCGTCCCGGCGGGCTGCACATCGAATATGTCGATGGCCCGCTCAAGCACCTGAGCAACGACTGGGGCTTCCGTCCGGACGGGCAGGGCGGCTCCCTGGTCGACTTCTCGGTCGACTTCGCCTTCAAGAACCGGGTGTTCGAGATGCTGGCCGGCCAGATGTTCGACCGGGCACTCCGCAAGATGATCAATGCGTTCGAGGAGCGCGCGGCGCGCCTCTATGGCGATTCGACGTCGGCCTCGGGCGCCGAGGCGCCGGGCATCAGCAGCTCGAGCGCGCACAGCGCCGCCTGAAGCCGCACGCCGGCGCGGCCGTTATTCTCGAAGTGGCGGGCGTCCGCCACGATGTGATCGGGATCGGCGCCGCGCATGGCCTGGGCGAACACCACCGTGCCCACCGGCTTCTTCTCGCTGCCGCCATCGGGACCGGCGATGCCGGTGATCGCCACGGCGACATCGGCATGGGTGCGTTCCAGCGCGCCCCGCGCCATGCTCCACGCGACGGCGATGGAGACCGAGCCGAACGTCTCCAGCACGTCGCTGCCCACCTTCAGCACGTCGTGCTTGGCTTCGTTGGAATAAGTGACGAAGCCGGCGTCGAAGACGTCCGACGAGCCGGGAATCTCGGTGAGCGCGGCCGAGACGAGGCCGCCGGTGCAGCTCTCGGCAACGGCGACGCGGCGGCCGGCGGCGCGATTGGCGTCGAGCACCTTGCGCGCGGCGGCGACCAGCTCCGGCGGGAGAATCGTGTCCATAGGGGCGGGCCTTTGCCACCCTATTGTTGCCGACGCGAGTCAGTTCGTTCCCGGAAGGGGCCGGACGCCTTTGCCTTCTCCCCGTTCCGGGAGAAGGCCGGGGAGAGGGGGAGTATGTGGCAGCGAGCCTTTCCCGATCGTCATCCCGGCGAAAACGGGGATCTCGGGCAATGGCGCACGGAAAAGCTGTTCGTTCACGCGAAGGCGCGGAGAAGAAGAGGATGGTTCGCGCAGAGGCGCAGAGAGGCTTTGCTCCCGGCTGGTTCCAGCGCCGCGGCAGCGGCAGGTGGTTCCGGAAGCGCTGCAATGGCGTGCGCCGCTAGCGCGGCGCGAGACACCTCTGCGCCTCTGCGCGAACAAGAATCTCCGCGCCTTCGCACGAAATCGAAAATGTCCAGGACGAGCGGTTGAGCCCCCCAAGGGCGGGAGGGCTTCAGGCGGCCGGCACCCGCACCGTGGCGATCGCCTGGGCCGCCATGCCTTCGCCGCGCCCGGTGAAGCCCAGCCGTTCGGTCGTGGTCGCCTTCACGCTCACCGCCGATACCGACAGCCCCAATATCCCCGCGATGCTTGCCCGGATCGTCTCCCGGTGCGGCCCGATCTTGGGGGCCTCGCAGATGATCGTCAGGTCGATGAAGTCGATCACGCCGCCCTCGGCCGCAACCAGCGTGGCGGCCTGTTCCAGGAACCGTGCCGAAGCCGCTCCGCGCCATTTCGGGTCGCTGGGCGGGAAGTGCATGCCGATATCGCCCGCGCCGATCGTGCCGAGCAGCGCGTCGGTGATCGCATGCAGCGCGACATCGGCGTCGCTGTGCCCGGAAAGCCCGCGCGCATGCGGCACCAGCACCCCGCCCAGCCAGAGTTCCTCGCCCTCGGCGAAGCGGTGCACGTCATATCCGGTTGCGGTCCGCACGCGCATCGCGGCGCCGTGCCGTGCCTCGGCCGCGGCGAAATCGGCGGGGTGGGTGATCTTCTCGAGCATCGCGCTGCCTTCCACGATTGCGACTTCCATTCCCAGCGCGCGCAGCATCTGCGCATCGTCGGTCGCTTCCTCGTCTCCGGGCCAGGCGGCATGGGCCTGCGCTATGGCGGCATAGCGGAAGGCCTGGGGCGTCTGCACGCGCACCAGCCCGTCGCGCGGAACGGACGCTCCGGAGGCGGAGACGAGCGTGTCCGCCACCGGCAGCCCAGGAATCGCGCCGTCATGCGTCTCCAGCGCCACCAGCAACCGGTCGATCACCGCATGGGGCAGGAAGGGGCGGGCGGCGTCGTGGATCAGCACCCGATCGGCTTCCTCCAGCGCCGCCAGCCCGCTGGCCACGCTCTCGCGACGGCTCGCGCCGCCGACGGTGAAGGGCGCATCGCCCAGAGCCGCGCGCAGGACTTCCTCCTGGCCCTGGCCTATTACCACCAGCACCGTGTCGATGTCCGGATGGGACGTCATGGCGGCGTGGCTATGCGCCAGCATCGGCTTGCCGGCCAGCAGCGCGAACTGCTTGGGCATGCTGCCCCCGGCGCGGGTGCCGTTTCCTGCGGCGACGATGATGGCGGCGGTCCTCATCGTCTGCCGCCTAGCGCATGGCCCGGGGGGCTGCCACCATTTGATTTGATCGAGCGCTGGCCTAGTATCGACGCGAATCGGAGGCATGGATGCTCGTCCTTACCGCGCTCGCGTTTCTCGCCCAGGAAGAGCCCGATCAGACGGTCACCACCGCACCGCGGCCGATCCATGGCGAGCCCTGGATCACGGATCGCGACTATCCGCCGGAAGCGGGCCGCAATCGCGTTCGGACGACCGTCAGGATTGCACTGCAGGTGGGAGAAGAGGGGGAAGTGACGGGCTGCAGGATCATCCGATCCGGCGGCACGAGGCTGCTCGATCACGAGACCT
Organism: Sphingomonas sp. IBVSS2; assembly: GCF_002127225.1. Lineage (GTDB taxonomy): Bacteria > Pseudomonadota > Alphaproteobacteria > Sphingomonadales > Sphingomonadaceae > Sphingomonas. The sequence goes on along the minus strand of NZ_NFUR01000003.1, from coordinate 443,016 downwards.
GCCGGCTTGTGTCGAAGCGCGCACGGTTCACGCCCGCCATCGGTCCTGCGGGCAGTTTCACGGCCGAGTACCAAACCACCATCCATTGGCCGCCGCGGGCACGCCGCTAGCCAGGGACTCCGGGGGAAGGGGGCATGCCGTGCTCGGTGCCGCGGTCGTGCATCCCGGTCCGGCGGGCCGCCCGTTGGCGTGTGGCTTTCCCCAATGCAGGAAATCCTCCACGAGCCTCAGGGCTCGGCCTCCCCTTGCGTTGTCCGGCCATCGAAATTCGCGCGTGCCTTTGCATGCGGGATCGGCGCGTCGGTCGCAAATCAGGGCGAGACGGTGCGACTTCCCCGTCCGAAGCCCCACTTGCCAATCGCCGCTTGTACCTGTAGGCGCCTCTGCCTATTTTTCAGGCAGCATCATGAGTGAACTCGCCCCCATCCAGATCGGCCCGGTAACGGTCGAAGCGCCGGTGCTGCTCGCGCCGATGACGGGCGTGACCGACCTGCCGTTCCGCCGCGCGGTGCGCCGCTACGGCTCGGGGCTGAACGTCACGGAGATGATCGCCAGCGCGGCGGCCATTCGGGATACGCGCCAGTCGATCCAGAAGGCCGCCTGGGATCCGATCGAGGAGCCGGTGTCGATGCAGCTCGTGGGTTGCTCGCCGCCCGAAATGGCCGAGGCCGCCAAGCTCAACGAGGATCGCGGCGCCGCGATCATCGACATCAACATGGGCTGCCCGGTCCGCAAGGTCACCAATGGCGATGCCGGCTCGGCGCTGATGCGCGACCTGAAGCATGCCGCTGCGATCGTCGATGCCTGTGTCAAGGCCGTGAAGGTGCCGGTCACGCTCAAGATGCGAATGGGCTGGTGTCATGACAGCCTCAACGCGCCCGAGCTGGCGCGCATCGCCGAGGACCTGGGCGTGAAGATGGTCACCGTCCATGGCCGCACGCGCAACCAGATGTATCGCGGCTCGGCCGACTGGAGCTTCGTCCGCACGGTGAAGGACGCGGTGTCGATCCCGGTGATCGTCAATGGCGATATCTGCTCGGTCGAGGACGCCCGCGAGGCGCTCCGGCAGTCCGGCGCGGACGGGCTGATGATCGGGCGCGGCGCCTATGGCAAGCCGTGGATCCTGCGCCAGGTGATGGATGCGCTGACCGGCAAGGGCGAGCGCGCCGATCCGAGTATCGACGAACAATATCGTGTTATCATAGAGCATTACGTTGAGTCTCTCGAACATTATGGTGAGATGACCGGCGTCAACATGATGCGCAAGCATCTGGGCTGGTACACCAAGGGCCTCACCGGCTCGGCGGAGTTCCGCAACAAGGTCAACCAGATAGCCGACGCCAACACGGTGCTGGCGATGCTCGACGAATTCTACGCGCCGTGGCGTTCCCGCGCGGCGGCCTGAGGCGGCGTCCGGCACCGGCTCTCGGGCCGAACTTCGCCGAGACGTTCGCCGCCCTGCCGGTCGCCGTCCTCGTCATCGATCCCGACGGCCGCATCGCCCATGCCAATGCGGCGTGCGAGGCGCTGCTCAACCATGCCGAGACGACGATGATCGGCCAGCCCTATGACGCGGTGCTGAGCCCGCCCGACGGCTATGTCGAGCGCCGCGACGGGCACGGTTTCGCTGCCTTCGACACCGAGATTGAGGCGGTGCGCGGCCCGCGCGTCCGGGTGGACTTCGTCGAGAGCCATGTCGCTGATCATCCGGGCTGGCGGATCGTCACGCTCCACCACGCTCCCCAGTCGCGCCGGGTGGCGCAAGGGGCGGACCGCACCGCCGGGGCGCGCGCCGCGGTGGGGGCGGCGGCGATGCTGGCGCATGAGATCAAGAACCCGCTTTCGGGCATCCGCGGCGCCGCCCAGCTGCTCGCCAGCTCGGGCGAGGATCGCGAGCTCACCGGCCTGATCACCACCGAGGTCGACCGCATCGCCGCGCTGATCGACCGGATGCAGGATTTCACCGACACCCGGCCGCTCAAGCTCGAGCCGACCAACATCTATCCGCTGCTCGACCATGCCCGCCGCGTCGCGCTGGCCGGGTTCGCGCGGGGGATGGTGATCGAGGAGCGCTTCGATCCCTCGCTGCCGCCGGTGCTGATCGATCCCGATGCGTTCCAGCAGGTGATGATGAACCTGCTCAAGAACGCCGCCGAGGCGCTGGCCGGGCTCGCCCAGCCGCGGATCATCCTCTCCACTGCCTATCGCCACGGCATGTCGGTGAGCACCGGCAGCGGCCGCCCGCGCCAGCCGTTGCCGATCGAGATCCTCGTCATGGACAACGGCCCCGGCGCGCCCGACGATATCGCCGAGCATCTCTTCGAGCCCTTCGTCTCCGGCAAGCCCGAGGGGAAGGGGCTCGGCCTGCCGCTGGTCGAGAAGCTGGTCCGCGATCAGGGCGGCATCGTCCAATATGCCCGCGAGCGCACGCCCGAGATGACCGTCTTCCGCATCCTCCTGCCAAGGGCCCGGGCATGACCGGCTCGGTCCTGGTCGTCGACGACGACAGCGCGATCCGCACAGTGGTGGCAGCGGCGCTGCGCCGCGAAGGCCATGCCGTCACGACGGCAGCCAGCCTGGCCGAGCTGCGCCGCGCGATCGACGCGGCCTTGCCCGATGTGCTGGTCACCGACGTGGTGCTGCCCGATGGCAACGGCCTCGACGAAGTGGTGAGGCTCACCGCCGAGCATCCCGCGCTCCCCGTGATCGTCTTCTCGGCACGCAACACCCTGGCGACAGCGGTGCGGGCCACCGAAGTCGGCGCCTTCGACTATCTTCCCAAGCCGTTCGACCTCGAAGTGCTAGGCCAGGCGGTGCGCAGCGCCATTGCGCGCGGCCGCCACGCCCCCGCGGTGCTGCCCGACGAGGAGCTGAGCGGCGGCTCCGCGCTGATCGGCCGCTCGCCGGCGATGCAGGAAGTCTATCGCGTCATCGCCCGCGTGGTCGCCAACGATCTCACCGTGCTGATCTCGGGCGAATCGGGCACCGGCAAGGAACTGGTCGCCAAGGCTATCCACGATCTCGGGCCCCGCCGCCGCGCGCCGTTCGTCGCGCTCAACATGGCCGCGATCCCGCGCGAACTGATCGAGGCCGAGCTGTTCGGCCATGAGCGCGGCGCCTTCACCGGCGCCCAGGCGCGGGTTGCCGGCAGGTTCGAGCAGGCGGCGGGCGGCACGCTGTTCCTCGACGAGATCGGCGACATGCCGATGGACGCACAGACGCGCCTGCTCCGCGTGCTCCAGCAGGGCGAGTTCACCACCGTCGGCGGCGCCCGCGCGATCAAGGCGGACGTGCGCATCCTCGCCGCCACCAACAAGGACCTGGCCGCGCTGGTCCAGGCGGGGCAGTTCCGGGAAGATCTTTTCTACCGGCTCAACGTCGTCCCCGTCGCGCTGCCCTCCCTGCGCGAGCGCCGCGACGACGTGCCGCTGCTCGCCCGCCATTTCCTCGACCGCGCCGCCGAGGACGGCCTGCCGCGCAAGAGCCTTGCGGCCGATGCGGTGCGGGTGCTCGAAGGCTATGACTGGCCCGGCAATGTCCGCCAGCTCGAGAATCTGATGCGCCGCATCGCCGCGCTCAGCCGCGACGAAGTGATCGATGGCGAGGGGCTGCGCCGGGCGCTGGGCGAGACGGGCTCGATGCCGGTCCAGTCGACTCGCGACGAAGGCATCGAGGCGGCGGTGCGCGCGCGGCTCGAACGCATCGCGATCGAGGAGCCCCGCACGCTCGACGACGGCACGCTCTACGACCGGATCATCGGCGAGGTGGAGCGTCCGCTGATCGAGGCGATGCTGGCCCGTCACGGCGGCAACCAGCTGCGTGCCGCCCGCGCCTTGGGGATCAATCGCAACACTTTGCGCAAGCGCCTCGACACGCTGGGCATCGATCTCGGCCCCAATCGCCCGGATGGTGCCGAATAGCGACAGGCTGAGCGATATTATGTGTTCTTTTTGCCACAATCTCGCTCTAGCTTGCCGGGAATGGATGCCCTCACCGCCGAGCCCCTGATCCAGGCAACGCCGCAGCCGCGGCGGCTGGCGCCTATCCGGATGCTGGAGATGGTGGTGGTGGCGCTGGCCATCGCCACGCCGGTGGCGACTTTCCTGTTCGTCCGCAATTTCGCGCACCAGGTGTTCAATCCCGGCGTCGCGGCATCGCTGCTGCTGGCGAACCTGCTGCCCTATGTCGCGCTGATCGTGCTGATCGGCCGGCGGATCGCCATCCACCGCGCCACCAAGTCGGCGCTGGCCGGCGGCGGGCGGCTCCATGTGCGCCTCGTCGCGGTGTTCACCCTGATGGCGAGCATCCCGATCGTGCTCACCGTGATCGCGGCTTCGGTGATGTTCCAGTCCGGCGTGCAGCTTTGGGGCTCGGAGCGGGCGCGGGGCGCATTCGACGCGACGACCGACCTTGCCAAGGAAGGCAGGGGCCTGGTGGCCCAGCGCTGGGCCACCGAGGCGCGGACCATGGTCGACGACCTGACCGAGCTCTTCCCGAAGATCCCGGCGAATTCCTCGGCCTTCCAGCGCAAGCTGCTGGAGCAGCTCTACTATCGCTCCTTCGACCAGGCGGTGGTGTTCCGCGTGGTCGACGGCAAGCAGGTAGAGGCGATGTACACCTGGGAGGCTCCCCCGGCGAAGATCTTTGCCGCGCGCGTTTCCGGCCAGGTGCTGAACCTCCTGCGCGACGAGCAGAGCTACACGAATTTCGATGCCGAGAAACAATGGGTGGTGACGCCGCTGGATCGGTCGCGGAACATCTTCCTCTACGTCGCCAACAGCGTGAACGTGGGCTTCATGAACCGCCAGAATTCGGGCGCCGACCGGATCGTCGCCGAGTTCAACGCGCTCCAGGCGCGTTCCCGCTCGCTCCAGCTCCAGTTCAATGCGGTCCTGTTCGGCGTGGCGCTGCTGATCGTCAGCATCGCGACCTGGATCGCGCTCGCCGTCGCCGATCGCCTGGTTCAGCCGGTCGAGCAGCTGGTCATCGCCGCGCGGCGCGTCGCCGGCGGCGACCTTGCCGCGCGTGTCGACATTCCGCAGACCGGCGACGAGATCAGCACGCTCGGCAACGCGTTCAACGGCATGACCGAGCGGCTCGAGCATCAGACGGGCGAGCTGCGAACCGCCAATGCCCAGCTCGAGAGCCGCCGCAAGCTGATCGAAGCGGTGATGTCGGGCGTTTCGGCCGGCGTCGTCTCGATCGATGCCCAGCGCAACGTGCGCCTTATCAACGAATCGGCCATCGAGCTGCTCCACCCAGGCGAGCAGGAGCTTGTCGGCCATCCGCTCCGCGAGCTGGCGCCCGAGCTCGACACCCTGCTCGACAGCGGCGACCGCGAGGCGGTGATCCAGCTCGGCACTGGCGGTGATGCGCGCACGCTCGCCGTGAAGGTCACCAGCGACGAGGCAGGCCGGGTGCTCACCTTCGACGACATCACCCAGCAATTGAACGACCAGCGCCGCGCTGCCTGGTCCGACGTCGCGCGGCGCATCGCGCACGAGATCAAGAACCCGCTCACCCCGATCCAACTCGCCGCCGAGCGCCTCAAGCGCCGCTACGGCAAGAAGATCGAGCCCGAGGACGGCACCTTCGCCCAACTGACCGACACGATCGTCCGCCAGGTGGGGGATTTGCGCCGCATGGTCGACGAATTCTCCTCGTTCGCGCGCATGCCCAAGCCGGTGTTCCGCCAGGAGTCGCTGCTCGACATCGCGCGCCAGGCGATGTTCCTCCACGAAGTCGCGCATCCCACGATCCGCTTCGAGATGGACGCGCCCGATCCCGCGCCCGGCCTGATCTGCGATCGCCGCCAGATCGGCCAGGCCTTCACCAACATCGTCAAGAATGCGGTCGAGGCGATCGAGGCGCGTGGGGAGGGGGAGGCGCTGCCTCGCGGCGAGATCGTCATGACGATCGGCCCGGAGGCGAAGGGCAGGATCGCGCTCACGCTGGCCGACAATGGCATCGGCCTGCCGGTCGAGCGCGATCGGATCGTCGAACCCTATATGACGACGCGCAGCCGCGGCACCGGCCTTGGCCTCGCGATCGTGAAGAAGATCGTCGAGGAGCATTTCGGCACCATCGCCTTTTCCGACCGCCCGGGCGGCGGCACGCTGGTGACGATCTGCTTCGACACCGATCAGCTCGCCGAGATGGCGAGCACCTCCGAGGGCGAGGGCGGCGAGGAGCCGCGCCCCGCCGTGCTTACGCGTAGTGGAAGTGCCAAATCATGAGCCTCGATATCCTGGTCGTCGACGATGAGCGCGACATCCGTGAACTGGTGGCCGGTGTCCTGGAGGACGAAGGCTATTCGACGCGCGGCGCGGCGGACAGCGATGCGGCGCTGGAGGCGATCGCGGAGCGCCGCCCCAGCCTGGTGCTGCTCGACGTCTGGCTGCACGGCTCGCGGCTCGACGGGCTCGAGATTCTCGACGAGATCAAACGCCGCGATCCCTCGATCCCGGTGCTGGTGATCTCCGGTCACGGCAATCTGGATACCGCCGTGGCCGCGATCCGCCGCGGCGCCTCGGACTTTATCGAGAAGCCGTTCGAGGCCGAGCGCCTGCTGTTCCTGGTCGAGCGGGCCACCGAGACCGAGCGGCTCAAGCGCGAAGTCGCCTCGCTGCGCGCCTCGATCGGCCGCGAGGAGGATCTGACCGGCCAGTCGGGCGCGATCAACACCGTCCGCGCCACCCTCAAGCGGGTCGCGTCCACCGGCAGCCGCGTGCTGATCACGGGCAGTGCCGGCACCGGCAAGGAAGTCGCCGCCCGGCTGCTCCATGGCTGGAGCCAGCGCGCTTCCGCTCCGTTCGTCATCGTCAGCGCCGCGCGCATGCAGCCCGAGCGCGTGGAGGAGGAGCTGTTCGGCGTGGAGGAGGGCGGAGACCTGGTTCGCACCGGCCTGCTCGAACAGGCGCATGGCGGCACGCTGTTCCTCGACGAGATCGCCGACATGCCGGTGGCCACCCAGGCGCGGATCCTGCGCGTGCTGACCGACCAGAGCTTCACGCGCGTCGGCGGCACCCGTGTGGTCAAGGTCGATGTCCGCGTCGTCTCGGCCACGGCGCGCGACCTGATGAACGAGATCGCGGAGGGCCGCTTCCGCGAGGACCTCTATTACCGCCTCAATGTGGTGCCGGTGTCGATCCCGCCGCTTACCGAGCGGCGCGAGGACATTCCCGTCCTGGTCGAGCATTTCGTCGCGCATTATGCCAATGAGCGCCGCGTGCCGACGCCGGAGATCGCGCCCGATGCGATGGTGGCGCTGCAGAGCTATGAATGGCCCGGCAATGTCCGCCAGCTGCGCAACGTGGTGGAGCGCACGGTGATCCTGGCGCCGGGGGACCGGATCGGCCGGATCGACCTCGACCTGCTGCCTCCGGAAGTGCTGGGCCGCCCGGCCGACAATGGCGGCGCGATGGGCACCAACGCGATCATGGGCGCTCCGCTCAAGGAGGCGCGCGAGAGCTTCGAGCGCGAATATCTCCGCGTCCAGATCCGTCGCTTCTCGGGCAACATCTCGCGCACCGCCAGCTTCATCGGCATGGAGCGCTCGGCGCTCCACCGCAAGCTGAAGCTGCTGGGGATCACCGACAGCCGGGAGGAATAACGGCTCAGGACGAGGCGAGCTTCATCAGCACCAGCCCGCCCAGGATCATCGCCGCGGCCGCGAGCCGCAGCGCGCCCGCACTCTCGCCGAGCACCAGCACGCCGACCGCGAAGGCGCCGACCGCGCCGATGCCGGTCCACACCATATAGGCAGTGCCCAGCGGCAGGCTGCGCATCGCGATCGCGAGCAGGCCGAAGCTGCCCAGCATCGCGCCGGTCATGGTCAGCGTGGGGACCAGGCGCGTGAAGCCCTGCGACTGTTTCATGGCGAAGGCCCAGACGATTTCGAGCAGGCCGGCGAAGAGCAACAATATCCAGGGCATACGGCCCCTCCTTTCGGAAAAGGGCCGGGCCGTCCCGGACTTCTGCCCTCGCAAGGGAGGGGGAGGACGTTGCCTCGCGCCGGACATCTAGGGACGCGGCGGGCCGCTTGCAATGCGGGATATCGCGCCGCCGCTCCAGGATCGGCCTCGGTCGACTTCGGCGAGGGATGCCCGCAACTTCGCTGGACGATCCGGCCCTCAGAGCATAAAAGGGCGCCGCTGCGCGCCGGACGGGCGCGCGCTCCGACGCCAGAGAACGGCGCCATGCGGGAAACTCCCGCCAAGAATGAGAGTCACGACCGATGGCCGAAAAGCAGACCTCGCTTCAGGATCTCTTCCTCAACTCGCTGCGCCGGTCGAAGACGCCGGTCACGATGTTCCTCGTCAAGGGCGTCAAGCTCCAGGGGATCGTCACCTGGTTCGACAATTTTTCGGTGCTGCTCCGCCGCGACGGCCAGTCGCAGCTCATCTACAAGCACGCGATCTCCACGATCATGCCGTCGGGCCCGGTGGACCTTGCCCCGCTTCTCGAAGCGGTGGGAGAATTTCAGTCCAAGAACCCGGTATTGCAGGAGATTTTCCTCAACGCGGTTCGCCGCCAGCAGGAAAATGTCACGATGTTCCTGGTCAATGGCGTGATGCTCCAGGGCCAGATCGCGGCCTTTGACCTGTTCTGCATGCTGCTCCAGCGCGAGGGCATGGCCCAGCTGGTCTACAAGCATGCCGTCTCGACGATCCAGCCGGCGCACCCGCTGAACCTCGCCGAGGAACAGAATAGCGACGACTGAGGCGCGCCCAGCATGACTACCGGTTTCGAGCGCGACCCCGACGAATTCACCCGGGGCGCGCGGGCGGTCGTGGTCTATCCGGACCTTGGCGGCAGCTCGCGCGATGCGGAGGCGCGCCTGGAGGAGACCGCCGGCCTGGCCGCGGCGATCGGCGTCGACGTGATCGAGCGCGTGCCCCTGCGCATCCGCGCGCCCAAGCCGGGCACGCTGATCGGCTCGGGCCAGGTCGAGGCGCTGGCCGAGACCGTGCGCGACAGGGAGCTCACGCTGGCCGTGTTCGATGCCAGCCTCACGCCGGTGCAGCAGCGCAACCTCGAGACGGGGCTGGGCTGCAAGGTGATCGACCGCACCGGCCTCATCCTTGAGATCTTCGGCGAGCGCGCGCGCACCGCCGAGGGCCGGCTTCAGGTCGAGTTGGCGCATCTGGACTATCAGGCCGGCCGCCTGGTGCGCAGCTGGACGCACCTCGAGCGGCAGCGCGGCGGCTTCGGCTTTCTCGGCGGCCCGGGCGAAACGCAGATCGAGGCGGACCGCCGGCTGATCCGCGACCGCATGGCGCGCCTGCGCCGCGAGCTGGATTCGGTCAGCCGTACCCGCACGCTCCACCGCGATCGCCGCCAGCGCGCGCCCTGGCCGATCATCGCGCTGGTGGGATATACCAATGCTGGAAAGTCGACGCTTTTCAACCGGTTGACCGGAAGTGACGTCATGGCGGAGAATTTGCTCTTCGCCACGCTCGATCCCACGCTCCGCCAGATCTCGCTGCCGGGCATCGACAAGGCGATCCTATCGGACACGGTCGGTTTCGTATCCGAGCTGCCGACCCAACTCGTCGCGGCGTTCAAGGCGACGCTGGAAGAGGTCGTCTCCGCCGACCTGCTGATCCATGTCCGCGACATCGCGCATCCGGACAGCGAGGCGCAGAAGGACGATGTCGAGCAGGTGCTGGCGGATATCGGCGTTGCCGAGACCACGCCACGCTTCGAGGCCTGGAACAAGATCGACCTGCTCGACGGCGAAGCCCGTGACGACTTGCTCGCCGAGGCGGCGAAGCGCGAGGATGTGATGCCGGTTTCGGCCGTGAGCGGGGAGGGGGTGGAAGCCCTCATCACCGCCGTCGCTGCGCGCCTCACCGAAGGGCATCGCCGCTACACCATCCACCTGGATCCCGCCGATGGCGCGGCTGCTGCCTGGCTCCACCAGCATGGCGAAGTGCTCGAGCAGGGCATGGACGGGGAACGGGCGGTCTATGAGGTGCGGATGGCGCCGCGGGACTATGAGCGGTTCTTGACGCGGGGTTGAGCGATCAACGCTCCCGCGGCAGTTCGCGCACCTCGATAGTGCCGCCGCACTCATAGACAGGATTGCCGGCGAGGAAGGCCTTGGCCTCTTCGAGATCTTCTGCCCGAACGCGAAGATAGCCGCCGAGGCGTTCGGAAAGCGGTGCCGGCGTGCCGTCCTTGCGGAGGCTTTCGCCAGCCGCGATCGCGCTCCCCCCATCGAAGCGGCCGCCGATCCTGAGTTGCTCGAGATAGGACTGCCACATTTCGGGCGTCGGCGCCTCGCAAACGTCATTGTGCATGAGCAGGATATAGTCGCGCATCAGGCTTCCTCGCGCTTGGCCTTTACCCAGAGTTCTTCCTTGGCATCGAGGTCGAGATCCTCGAAGGCATCGCCAGCTTCCGCTTCCATCGCCTTGAAACGCTTTTCGAATTTTCCATTCGCGCCGCGCAGCGCGGCCTCGGGGTCCACACCCAGCTTGCGCGCCCAGTTCACCATCGCGAACAGCAGGTCGCCGATTTCCTCCTCGATTTCGGCCGGCGTTTCCGCAGCCTCGACCTCGGCCAGTTCCTCGTCGATCTTGGCGCGGGCGCCGCTGGGATCGGGCCAGTCGAACCCGGTGCGGGCGGCGCGTTTCTGCAGCTTCTCCGCCCGCAGCAAAGCGGGGAGGCCGATCGCCACGCCGTCGAGTGCGCTCGCATGCCCCTTCGCATCGCGCTCCGACGCCTTGATCTGCTCCCAGAGGTGATGGCCCCCCTCGGCGGCGCCCAGGAAGATGTGCGGGTGGCGGCGCTCCATCTTGTCGCTGATCGCATTGGCGACGTCGACCAGCGCGAAATCGCCGGCTTCCTCGGCCATGCGGCTGTGGAAGATCACCTGGAGCAGCAAGTCGCCGAGCTCGTCCTTGAGGTCGGCCATGTCGCGGCGCTCGATCGCGTCGGCAACTTCATAGGCTTCTTCGATCGTATAGGGGGCGATCGTCGCAAAGGTCTGCACGGTATCCCATTCGCAACCGCTTACGGGGTCGCGCAGCCGTGCCATGATGGCGACGAGACGGTCGATGGCAGTGGCGGGTACGGTCAAGGCTGGGACTCCGGAGGATGCGGCGGCGACCCTAGGAAGCCGTCCATATGAAGGAAAGCCTTGTGCACCTGCCGATACGCGCCGGATGCCGCAAGGTCAGTCGGGACGAAGCCTGAGCACCAGGTCGCCTTGCCGCCCGGTGCCGCGCAGTTCGACGCGATCGGCGAAGAAGTCGAGCCGGGCATAGCTCGTCTCGGTCGTGTCGAGCATCGCCTTCATGTTCACATAATGGATGCCGCCCCGTTCGCCATAATTGCCGTCATGGTTGTGCCCGTCGAGCCAGATCTTGGCGGAGGGGTGGCGCTCGAGCAGGGCCGTCACCGCCGGAGCGTTCCACAGATTATGGGGATTTTCCGGCCAGACGGGGAAGTGGCTGAACAGCATGACCTTGAGCTTGCGCCTGTCCGCCCGCGTCAGCTCGCTGTCGATCCAGGCCAGCTGCTCGCCGCCGATGCCGCCGTCCCATAGCGGCTTGTCGGGATAGAGGGCGGCATGCGCGGCCATGCTCCTCTTGTGCTCGGGACTGCCGGCCGGCCAGGCATAGCTGCTCAGGTCGTTGCCGTCGGTCACCAGGAACAGCCAGCCCTGCCGTTCGAAGCTGTAATAGCGCCGGGGCATGCCGAGCTTGGCCGGCACCTGGGGCTTGTGGGCATCGTCGATCGAGAACTCGTGATTGCCCAGCACGAAATGCACCGGATGCCGCAGCCGCCGCGTGATCGGCAGCATCGCATCATAGCTGGCCCAGTCCTTGTCGATGAAATCGCCGAGATGGACGACGAAGGCGAGCCGCTGGCGATTGAAATCCTCCACCGCGGCCGCGAGCTTGCCCGGCGTCGTATGGTACATGCGCTGGCCATTGTCGGGAGCATCGGCATATTGCGCGTCCGCGATCGCACCGATGCTGAAGGCCGGCTTCTCCGCTTGTGGCGCGGGCGCTGCGCCAAGTGCCGCCAGCGCCAGCATGACCGTCCACCGCATCGCTTCCTTCCCTCCAGCTCGATTCGCGGTGGCTTAGGCGCGCCAGGTTGCAGTTTTAAGCAGCCGGAGCGGGCCCGGCTGTCATGCGCGCTTCATGGAGCGGGCCTAGCCCTCGCAGGGGCAGGGTGATTCCCCGGGGGAGGAGCGGCATGACGGGGCAGGCAGGGCCTGGCGAGGAGGTGGCGCGATGAACGAACTGACCGCCATCGTCGCGCGCCGCCATGCGGCGGCCGAGGAAGTGGCGCTGCGTGCCGCGCTCCAGCGCTTCGTCGAGGGCCGGCTGCGCGATCGGGACGAGGGCGAGGACATCGTCCAGGAAACCTATGTCCGCCTCTATGACTATCGCCGCACGCGCGGAGTCGCCGATGTCGGCGCCTTCTGCTTCGCGGTGGCACGCAACCTGGTCTTCGATCATTTCCGGCGCCGCAGCGCGATGCCGGAGGCCGCCGAGCTGGCGGAGGACATCGCCTGCCCCCTGCCGCGGGCCGAGGAAATCCTGGATTATCGCCAGCGCGTGGACATCCTGGTCGCGGCACTCAAGGTGATGCCGCCGCTGCGCCGCGAAGTGTTCCTGCGCCGCCGGCTCGACGGCGTGGCCTGCGCCATCATCGCCGCCGACCTCGAGATGAGCCTCGCCGCGGTGGAGAAGCATTGCACCCGCGCGGCCGCCGATCTGCGCGCGGCGCTCGAACGGCGCGGCTTGCCGGCGGGGGCGGCCCGATGAGCCGGCGCGCGGTGCTGCGGGATGCCGCCCACTGGGCGATGCGCGAGGACGAGGCAGTGCTCGGCGAGGCGCCACCCGCCGGGGCGGCCGATATCCAGGCGATGCTCGACGATCCGGCGCTCGCCGATGCGATGGGCCAGCTTCCACGCCTGTCGGACGGAGACGTCCAGGCTATGCGCGCCAATCGCCGCCGCGCGATCGGTACCGGCGGCGCGCTGGCGCTGGTCGCCGCGATCGGCATCGGCAGCTGGCAGGCAGGCTGGTACCGCGCCGCCGCGCCCGCGCCGATCCATTACGAGACCGCGCGGGGCCAGCAGCTCGACGTTGCGCTTGCCGATGGCTCGAAACTCCACCTCAACGGCGCGACCAGTCTCGACGTGACATTGGGTACGGATCGTCGGACGGTGACGATGCAGCGCGGCGAGGCCTATTTCGACATCGCCCATCGGCCCGACCGGCCCTTCACCGTGCATGCCGAGGGATCGGCGACACGGGTGCTCGGCACTGCGTTCGACATCGATATCGCGAGCAGCGGTGTTCGCATCGCAGTCTATCGCGGCAAGGTGCGCTTCGGTGGGGACGGAGCCGACAAACAAGCGGTGATCGTCGAAGCCGGGTGGCGCAGCCGCTTCGCCGGCGGCCAGGCGCGCGCGCCGACGCGCTTCGATGCGACGCAACAGGATTGGCGCCAGGGCTGGCTCGACATCGACAATATGCGGCTCGGCGACCTGGTCGATGCGCTCAATCGCCGCGGTGGCTCGTTCATCGCTCCGCCGCCCAAGCCGCTGGCAGCGATCGCGGTTGCAGGGCGGTTCCGCCTTGATAATCCGCGGCAATTGCTTGGCGCGATGGGCGCTGCCTATGATTTCCAGGTCGTTCGCAAGGGAGACGAGCTGCATCTGATCCCGACCCGGGAAGGTGTCACCCAGCCGTCAGATCGATGACATTGCGCTGCAATAAAATTCTTTTGTCCGGAAGCTGATCGACCCCCGTCTTCCTCCCCGGAGGCGCACCTCGCGCCCGAGCGGAGGAACATAATGGATCGCACTAGGGGAATTTCACTCATGGCAGTGGCAATCATGCTCGCCATGCCGGCCATGGCCCAGGCGCGCGGTGCCGAAGTCTCGATGCATGTGCAGATGCGCTTCGACATCGGCGCATCGGACCTGCGCAGCGCCATTTCGCAGTTCTCGCAGGCCACCGGCGTGCAGGTGGTGGTCGCGCCGAACCTGGTCGCCGGCCGCCGCACCGGCGGGGTGCGGGGGGCGCTCACCGTGCGTGCGGCGCTCGACCAGCTGCTGCGCGGCACCAATCTGACCGCCTCGATGCGCGGCGGCGTCGTGGTGCTTACGTCCGCGCGGGCCGTGGCCGCGCCGCGCCGCGCCGTTCATGCCGGTGCCGCCAAGCCGGTCGCGCAAGCCGCTGCGCAGGCCGAGCCCGAGGCGCCACGCGTCCAGGAAGAGTCCGAGATCGTCGTTTCCGGCTATCGCGAGAGTCTTACCGCGGCGCAGCAGCTGAAGCGCAAGGCAGTCGGCGCCGAGGACAATATCGTCGCTTCCGATATCGCCGCCTTTCCCGACCTGAACCTCGCCGAGGCGCTGCAGCGCATCCCCGGCATCACCATCACCCGCGACACCGGCGAGGGCCGGCAGATCGCGCTGCGCGGCCTGGGCGCGGATTTCACCCGCACCCAGCTGAACGGCATGGAAGTGATGGGCAACACCGCCTCGGGCATGGACAATCGCGGCGCGGTCAGCCGTTCGCGCTCGTTCGACTACAGCCTGTTCGCGTCCGAGCTGTTCAACCGTGTCGCGGTGCAGAAGTCGTTCGCGGCGGAGCAGGACGAGGGCGGCATTGCCGGCACCGTGCAGCTCTACAGCGCCAAGCCGTTCGATTATGACGGTTCGAAGTTCGTCGTCTCGGCCAAGGGCCAGACCAACACCAACACCAGCGGCGTCACTCCGCGCGTCGTCGGCCTGGCTTCGACTCGTTCCGGCGATTTCGGTGCGCTGGTCTCGGTCGCCTACAGCCAGATCAAGAGCAACGAATATGGCTATCGCAACTGGGGCTGGGGCCTGACCAAATATGGTGCCGCCAATATCGGCCCCGAGATCGACGCGGCGACCCGTGCCAAGCTGCTCGCCGGCGTGTACCAGCCGACTGCCCAGTCGCCCTCGACCTGGTATACCGATCGCCGCCGGCTCGGCATCACCTCGTCGGTCCAGTATCATCCGGGCGACGATTTCAAGCTCGACGTCGATTTCCTCTATGGCCGCCTGTGGGACTATCGCGACGATTATGCGCTGGCCACCGCGGGCAGCAACCCGCTGACCGGCTCCAGCGTCGGCGGCACGCAGGTGATCCGCAGCGCCGTGATCGATGATACCAACACGCTGCGCGCGGCGAGCTATACGGGCATCGACCTGCGTTCCGAGCACCACATCGTCAAGAACCACACCGATTTCTATCAGGGCGTCGCGAATCTGAGCTGGAAGATCGGCGATCGGCTGACCATCCACGCGCTGGGCGGCTATGAGCAGTCGGACTTCGCCCAGCCGGTGTTCGACAAGGTGTTCATGGAGGCGAAGCAGACGCCGTTCAGCTACGACACCCGTCCGCGCATCCCGGCCAACACCTATGGCATCGACCTGAGGAACCCCGATCTCTGGACCGTCCAGCGCCTGGACGTGCAGGAGAATGCGATCACCAACCGCTATCTCAACGGCAAGCTCGATGCCGCCTATGACCTGGGCGGCGGCCTGACCTTCAAGGCCGGCGGCGCCTACAAGAAGTTCACCAACACGGGCTATACCTGGGCCAACAAGGTGTTCCACAACGTGCCGGCGAACATCCCGGTGCCGAACGGCATGAAACAGCTCGTCGGGCCCGACACGCTGCTTCAGTACATCGTCGGCAATGTCGATGCGGTCTATGCCTATGTCGGCGACAAGCGCGACCTGAGCGCCGCCAATCTGCAGGCGGGCAGCGACTACCGGGTCGACGAGAAGACCTGGAACGGGTTCGCCCAGTTCGACCTGGATACCCATATCGGCGACATGCGCCTGCGCGCCAATGCGGGCCTGCGTTACTTCTCCACCGATCTGACCTCGTCGGGGCATCTTGCCTCCAGCGGCGGCTTCGTGCCGGTCTCGATCGAGAACAACAGCAATGGCTGGCTGCCCGCCGCGAATGTCGCGCTCGACGTGACCAGGAACCTGGTGATGCGCGTCAGCGCCAGCCGCAACGTCAACCGTCCGGGCCTGGGCGACCTGGCTGCGGCCGGCTCGATCACCACGCGCCCGAACGGCGGCAGCCTCAGCCTCGGCAACCCGTTCCTCAAGCCCTACAAGGCCACCTCGGTCGAGGGCTCGATCGAATGGTATATGGACCGCACCGGCTTCGCCTCGGTCGGCTTCTTCTACAAGAACATGGACAGCTTCATCTCGCCGTCCACGGTAACCATCCCCTATGGCCAGACCGGCCTGCCGCTGTCGCTGCTGATCCAGGGCCAGGATGCCAGCACCCCCTATGACGTGAGCCAGCCCATCAACGGCCCGGGCGCGGACATCAAGGGCGTCGAAGTCGCGTTCCAGCACGACTTCACTTTCCTGCCGGGGCCGCTCAAGCATCTCGGCATGGTCGTCAACGGCACCTGGTTCGACGGGCACCAGCAGGGCAAGGTGGGCAACAGCTTCGTCCGCCTGCCGCTGTTCAGCCTGTCGAAATGGGCGGCGAACGCGACGCTCTATTATGAAGACAAGGACTGGGGCGTGCGCGTGTCGGACGCCTATCGCAGCAAATACTATACCGGCCTGGGCACGGTGGGGAATGTCGGCGACTATATCGCCGCCACGCACAACATCGATTTCCAGGCGCATGTGAACCTGATGAAGGGCGTCCGCCTGATCGCCGAGGGGATCAACCTCACCAACGAGCCGATCGAGCAGTTTGCCGGCGGCCCGATCGCGCGCCGGGTGGTCTACACCACCAGCGGCCGCACCTTCACCCTTGGCGTCAGCGCCGAGTTCTGACGGGCGAGAACCTCCGCCCCGGCACGCGCCGGGGCGGGTCTTCGCCGATCGAACAAAGGCGCGGATCGGCGAAGGCCCGGGGGGGCGGGAAGGGGCATCGGCCCGATCCTGGAAGGGGGAAGCCGCGCGATGCGGCTGCCGAGAACGCTCAGTCGAGCACGACCTTGTCGGCGTGGCGGGGTTTGAAGCCACGCGCGCGGCGCTCATATTCCTGCGCCATGCCCATATGCGCGCGAAAGCTGGCCATTCCCTTGGCTTTCATCGCTGCATCACGCTCCTCATCGGCGCGCTGCGCGAAATATTTGCTGTCGGTCATAACCTCTCCGGCTCCAACCTGTTCGGAAGTAAGCGATCGGGGGGCATGTCCCATTCCGTAGAAACCCCTAGTCGCGGCCGATCCGTGCCGTTTGGGGGCGGCTGGACGCAAAAGGACATTCACGCCTTGCCGAGCGGCGCGTGGCGCTGTTTCCATCCTTCTTGCAGTCGCCGGGCTCCGCACCATCTCTTTCGCTTCACCAATCCAGGCGGAGAGAGACATGACATTTGCCGGGCGCGAGCTGCATTCGAAAATCGCCGAGGACGGCACGCTCTCCCTGTCGCTGCTCGACGTCGAGATCGGCGAGCCGGCCGACGACGAGATCATCGTCCGCATCGAGGCGACGCCGATCAACCCCAGCGACCTGGGGCTGCTGCTCGGCCCCGCCGATCTGGCGACGTTGCGGGAAACCGGCGGCGATCGCCCCGGCCTCACCCTCACCGTGCCCGGCGCGCGGCTGGGGAGCGTGCGGGGAAGGGTGGGGCAGTCGATGCCGGTCGGCAATGAAGGCGCCGGCATCGTCGTCGCCGCCGGCAAGAACGCGGTGGCGCTCGAAGGCAAGCGCGTCGGGATGGTCGGTGGCGCGATGTATGCCGACTATCGCCGGATCAAGGCGCGGGACGTGATGCCGCTGCCGGAAGGCGCGACTTCCGCCGACGGCGCCTCGATGTTCGTGAACCCGCTGACTGCCCTGGGCTTCGTCGAGACCGCGCGGCGCGAGGGGCATGCGGCGATCGTCCATACCGCCGCCGCCTCGAATCTCGGCCAGATGCTCCAGAAGATCTGCCTCGCCGATGGCGTTCCGCTCATCAACATCGTCCGATCCGACGCGCAGGCCGACATATTGCGGGCGATCGGGGCGACCTATGTCCTCAACAGCAAGGATGCCGATTTCCCGGCCCGGCTCACCGATGCGGTGGCCGAAACCGGCGCCACCATCGCCTTTGACGCGATCGGCGGCGGCACGCTCGGCAGCGAGATCGTCCAGGCCATGGAGCGTGCGGCCATCCGGCGCATGAGCGAATATAATCGCTATGGATCGGAGGTCTTCAAGCAACTCTACATCTATGGCGCGCTCGACCTGTCGCCGACCACGCTCAACCGTCTGGCCTTCGGCTTCCAGTGGAGCGTTTCCGGCTGGCTGCTCTTCCCGTTCCTGCGCAAGGCGGGTGCGGAAGTGGCGGACCGGATGCGCAGGCGCGTGGCGGACGAGCTGACGACGACTTTCGCCAGCCATTACACGCGGGTCATCGGCCTCGCCGAGGCGCTCGATCCGGAGGTTCTACGGAGCTATGAGCGCAAGGCGACGGGCGAGAAGTTCCTGATCGACCCGACGAGAGGCTGAGGGCCGGCCGGCACGGCTCCGGGGCGCGCCAATTCCGCGCCCCGGCCACCGCGCCGGTTCAATCCCCCAGCGCCTCATACCGTGAATCGAGTTCCCGGGCGCGCGCCATATCGGCGTCCGCGCCGCGTTCGTCACCGCGCATGCGGCGGATCAGACCCCGATTGTAATAGCTGCGCGCTGCATGTGGCGCATAGCGCACGGCGAGATCGAGATCCGCCTCCGCGCGGGCGAGATCGCCTTCCTGGCTATGGGCCAGGCCCCGGTTGAGATAGGCGAAGGCGAGTTCGGGCCGCACCGCGATGGCCTGGTCCAGCGCGCCGATCGCGCCCTCCCAATCGCCTTGCCATGCCCGCGTCAGCCCGTCCGCCACCCGTGCCGCCGCGACGCCGGCATCTCCCTTGGCGCCGGGATCGACCAGCCGCTTGCAACCGCGCAGGCTCTGCTCGGGATCACGGACCGTGCAGGCATTCCAATCGCCGCGCCGGGCTGCCTTGCGGGCGCGCGACTTGCGTGCGGTGGTTACGATGATCTCGCTCGCACCGGCTTCGGCTTCATCGGCCACCGTAACGGGCGTGGCTGCGGCCTTGGAGGGCGCGGCGAGCCTTCCGCCGGTGACGACGATCGGCGCGCTCGATGGCGGTGCAGGCCGGGCCTCGGCCATCCTGGCCTGTGGCGCCGGGGCGGCCAGCGCACTCCGCTGGGAGGATGCGGCCAGGTCCTGGCTCGCAAATGCGGTGGAAGCCGTCGTGGGAGCGGCTTGTCGAGGTTCGGCTTGCGCTTCAGCCTGGGGCGCCGGCGCCGGCTTTGCGGCTGCTGGAGGAGGCGTGGGAGACAAGTGCGGAGGGGCCTGCCGGATCGGGGCGGAGCGATCGGGTGCCTGGGCCTGGGGCGGTGCCGGCTCGGTCGCCACCGTCCGTTCGACTGCCGGCACAGGCCGGCTGGGAGCTGGCGGCGTCTCTGCCTGTCGTTGCAGGGCGAGGGGAATTGCAATCACCGCGACGAGCAGGATGGATGCGAAGGCGCCGATCTGCGTCCGCTGGCGCCATCGGCGGACAGGTGCCGCCGCCAGGCCGGGCGGGGCGGCTGCAGCCGGTTCCTCATCGCCATCGAACCTGCGCATGGCACGTGCGATTGCCGCACTGCGCCCGGCAGGGCGTGGCGGTGGCGGCTCGGGCAGCAGCCGGGCGATATCGTCGTCGCGATCCATTCAGGCCTCCATGCCGCCGGGGCGGCAATCGCCGAAGCCGGGAGTGGAGTGGAGGCTGGGTACGGGCATTGGGCGATCTATAGCGGCAATATCGGCCAGGTCGAAGGCATGATCGCGCACGGCCCTGGCCTCGTGAAGGTGCCGCCGCCCTGCGGCGGCACCCATCGGGGCGTCATTGGAGTGCGGCCATCGCGTGGGCGGTCTTGGCCGCGCGGACGAGCTGGATGAATTCCGAGCGATAGCCGAAACCATCTTCTCCCCGCGCCGCGCTCGCCATGCCCAGGACCTCATCGAAGCCGAGCTGGCCATTGTAGCGCCCGCCGCGCAACAGCTCGGCGAATCCCGCCACCGCGGCGGCGAAGCGCGCGTCCCGGGGCGCGTCCTCGAACCGGGCGAAGGTGGCGCCGCGGTCGATCGGCGTGGTGAGGAGGCGGCTGGTGTCGGACTTGGGCAGCTTGTAGCGGATCTTGACGAAGCCCAGCTCGTCGCTCCGGGCACTCGCCGCGGCAGGCGCCTGCTCCGCGTAGCGCAGGTCGCCGATGGCGCGCGGGCCGCCGACGGGAGTCACTTCATAGATGGCCGTTACGGTCTGGCCGGATCCGACATCGCCGGCATCGACCTTGTCATTGTCGAAGTCGTCGCGGTTCAGCATCCGCGTCTCATAGCCGATCAGCCGATATTCGGAGACGGCCCGGGGGTTGAACTCGACCTGGATCTTCACGTCCTTCGCGATCGGGAACAGCGTCGAGGTCGCTTCGTCGACGAGCGTCTTCCGGGCCTCGCCGATCGTGTCGATATAGGCGGCCGCGCCATTGCCGTTCTGGGCGAGCGTCTGCATCAGCGCATCATTGTAATTGCCCATGCCGAAGCCCAGCACCGAGAGGAACACGCCCTTGCCGCGCTCGCGCTCGACATAGCCCTTCAGCTCATTGTCGTTGGTGATGCCGACATTGAAGTCGCCGTCGGTCGCCAGGATCACGCGGTTGACGCCCTTGGGATCCAGGTTCTGCTCGGCGAGCGCATAGGCCTGGCGGATGCCTTCGGCGCCCGCGGTGCTGCCGCCCGCGCCCAGCCCGTCGATCACGGCCAGTATCTTGGCCTTGTTGCTCGCCGGAGTCGGCTCGAGCGCCCTGCCCGCGCTGCCGGCATAGGTGACGATCGCCACGCTGTCCTTGCCGTCCAGCTGGTCGAGCAGCATCGCCAGCGACTGTTTGACCAGGGGAAGCTTGTTGGGCGCGTTCATCGAGCCCGAAGTGTCGATCAGGAAGACGAGATTGGCACGCGGACGGGACGCCCGCTGGATCTCGTATCCCTTCACCCCGATCCTGACGAGCTTGCGCCCGGGTGACCAGGGGCTGGGGAACACGGCGACATTGGTGCTGAACGGCTGGTCCGCGGTGCGCGCGGGCGCATAGTCATAGGGGAAGTAGTTGACCATCTCCTCGGTCCGCACCGCTACCGGCTGCGGCAGGACATTCTGGTTCAGCGACGCGCGTACGAACGAATAGGAGGCGGTATCGACGTCGAGCGAGAAGGTGGAGACGGGCTCTTCGCGGACGATCTTGAAGGCGTTCTGCTGCGTGGCGGTGAACTTGTCGCGACCGATGTCGCGATAATAGGGCGGCACCGGTTCGGACCGTCCGACAGGGCCGCGAGTGCGGGCTGCAGGCGCGAAGGCGAACGCAGTGGACGCCTGGGCGGTGACCGGCGTCGCGGAGTCCCGTCTGCCCGCCACCCGCGAGCTGGTCACGACGATGTCTTGCGCTTCCTGCGCGGCCTTCGCCTCGGGGGCCGGCGCGGCGGCGGCCGGATCGGGAATCGCGGCGACGTGCCTGTCGGAATCGGTGCAGCCTGCGACCAGCGCCAGCATGAACCCGGTGGCGAGCGCCTGGGACAAACGGGGCATGTCTTTCTCCCTTGGTTACAGCGGGCGAGATCGTCCGCATTCCCCTTGGACGCGCGGTTCCGGGGGATCCTTGGGCAGAGATCGAAATTCTTTCGCCCGGACGGGTCAGTCGTCCGCGCCCGGCTTCCCGGCGACCATCCGCCGGACCTCGTGCATGCGCCACGAGACCGTCGCCTCCGCCACGCCGAGGATCGCGCCGGCCTCGGCATGAGTCAGTTGCTGCCCGGCGACGAGGATCGCGGTGTCGCGATAGGCCGGGGGCAGGCGGGCGATCGCGCTCTTCACCCAGAGCGCGTCGTGCAGGTCACGCCCGTCCGGTCCTTGCGCCAGCCCGGCCAGCACCGCAAGCCGCTGGGCGACGCCTCCGAACGACCGGCGGCGGCGGTGCACGTCGCGGCAGGCATTGAACACGATTCCGCACAGCCAGGTGGAGAATTTCGCTTCGCCGCGAAAGCTGCCGATCCGTTCGACCAACGTGCAGCACACGTCCTGGGCGACGTCTTCGGCATCGGCCCGCGACCCGGTCAACTGCCAGGCCAGGCCATGTATCCGGTCATAGTGGCGCTCGACGAGCAGCCGGAACGCCTCGCGTTCGCCGGCGACGGCGCCCGCCAGGAGGTCCGCATCCGGATCGGCAGGGTGCATCTTCATGGGCCGAACGGGCCGAACCGCGGCGGAACAGCGGGGTCGCATCGATTCCCGGAACTGTGCGGCGCCTTTTCCCCCGACATGTTGCGCTATCTGCCTCAATCCCGGCTGCGATGCCATCGGGCATCATGCGGAAGGGAGGGCCGGCCTGGTCCCGAACGCGGCCGGGTTTGAGAACCTGCCAAGATCGATAATATACATTATGTAAAATCGAAGCAGCTTCGGGGATGCGATGCCATGTCCCCTCGCACATCTTCCCTCGGCCGTCCGGTCCCCGGCCAAAGCCGGGGACCGTGGCGAAGTGCGGTCACGCGGCGCGGAACAGTTCCGGATCGAGCGCCATCACCGTTTCGCTGCCCGCCTCGATCTTGCGGCGCAGGCCGCTCGCATCCGGAAGGAAGCGCTCCGCGTAGAAGCGCGCGGTAACCAGCTTGGCCTCGTAGAAGCCGGTGTCACCACCACCGGCGGCCAGCGCTGCCGCGGCGGCCCGGGCCATGCGCAGCCACATCAGGCCCAGCGCCACCGTGCCGGTGAGCTGCATGTACGGATAAGCGCCGGCACCGACGTCGTTGGGATTCTTGAAGCCGTTCTGGGCGAGCCACATCGTCGCGCCCTGGAGATGGCCCAGCGCCTTTTCCAGGCCCTCCGCCAGCGCGGCGAACCGGGCGTCGCCCTTGGCGGCGGCGGCTTCCTCGGCGACCAGCTTGAAGAAGGCCTGGACCGCGCGGCCGCCGTTCATGGCGAGCTTGCGGCCGACCAGGTCCATCGCCTGCACGCCGTTGGTGCCCTCATAGATCATCGAGATGCGGGCATCGCGGACATATTGCTCCATGCCCCATTCGGCGATGTAGCCATGGCCGCCATAGACCTGCTGGCTGTCGGTCGCGACCTTGTAGCCGATATCGGTGCCGACGCCCTTGATCACCGGCGTGAGCAGGCCGACCAGATCGGCGGCGAGCTGGCGCTCCTCCTCGGTGCCGGCGGCATGTTCCAGATCGACCTGGAGCGCGCCCCACAGGCAGAGCGCGCGCAGCGCCTCGGTCTGCGCCTTGGCCTCCATCAGCATGCGGCGCACGTCCGGGTGGACGAACAGCGTGTCGGCCTTCTCGTTCGGTTCCTGCGGGCCGGTGAGTGCGCGGCCCTGGCGGCGGTCATGCGCGTACTGGACGGCGTTCTGGAGGGCGACCTCGCCCACGCCCAGGCCCTGGAGGCCGACGCCCAGGCGCGCCGCGTTCATCATGATGAACATGGCGGCGAGGCCCTTCATCTCCTCGCCGACCAGCCAGCCCGTGGCGCCGTCATAGTTCATCACGCAGGTCGAATTGGCGTGGATGCCCATCTTGTGCTCGATCGAGCCGCACGAAACGGCGTTGCGCGCGCCGAGCGAGCCGTCGTCGTTGACCAGGAACTTGGGCACCACGAACAGCGAGATGCCCTTGCTGCTCTCCGGTGCGCCGGGCGTCTTGGCGAGGACGAGGTGGATGATGTTCTCGGTCAGGTCGTGCTCGCCCGACGAGATGAAGATCTTGGTGCCGGTGATGCTGAACGAGCCGTCGGCCTGGGGCTCGGCCTTGGTCTTGATCAGGCCGAGATCGGTGCCGCACTGCGGCTCGGTGAGGTTCATCGTGCCGCCCCACTCGCCCGCAACCATCCTGGGGACGTATTTCTCCTGCTGCTCGGGCGAACCCTTGACCAGCAGCGCCGCGACGGCACCGTGGGTGAGGCCCGGATACATGGCGAACGCCATGTTCGAGGAAATCATGAACTCCTGGAAGGCCGTGGAGATGACGTGCGGCATCCCCTGCCCGCCGACCGCCTCGGGAAAGCTGAGCGTGCCCCAGCCGCTCTCGACAAACTGGGCATAGGCCTGCTTGTAGCCGTCCGGCGTGGTGACGCTGCCGTCGTCATGGCGGGTGCAGCCCTGCTGGTCGCCCGAATGGTTGAGCGGGAACAGCACTTCGGCGACGAACTGGCCGCCCTGCTCGAGCACTGCGTCGACCGTCTCCGGCGTCGCATTCTCGAAGCCCGGAAGATTGGCGTAGCGATCGAGGCCGATCACCTGCTCGAGGATGAAGCGCGTGTCGCGCACCGGCGGAGTATATTGGGGCATTTCAGGTTCCTCGGGGCTAGTCGCTGCTTTTGAGCAGCTCGACGAATTGCTGGAGCTCGGCGATGTGCGCGTCGATGTCGCGCTTCTGGTTCTCGAGCAGGCCGATCCGCTCGAGGCAGCGCTCGAGCGTGACTTGCTTCTGGGTGCTGCGCCCGTCGCCGACATCGTAGAGATCGATCATCTCGCGGATCTCGGCCAGGCTGAAGCCGACGCGCTTGCCGCGCAGGATCCAGGCGAGCCGGGCGCGGTCACGGTGCGAATAGATCCGGGTGGTGCCGCGGCGCTCGGGCGCGATCAGGCCCTCGTCCTCGTAGAAGCGCAGCGCCCGCGGCGTGACCGAAAATTCGGCGCACAGGTCGGAAATGGTGAAGGCGTCGCGATCCGGACGCGATTCGATCGGCGCCAGGGCCTCGAGCGGAAAGGCTGGTGCGTTCATGGGCATGGAAACTACCTTCCCTTTACGTGAACGTCAACTATTTGGGTGCCGAAAAGTCGCGAAAGGCCCGACCCCATCGCGCGCGGCTCCCTCCGCTCCCCGTTCGGCGCATGCGAGGGTGCGGCGCCCGCAGGGGACGTGGCATGGCTCATGTTCGCGCATCGACATGACGCGAGTGTTTCAGGGGAAACCCAACATTGGAAGCGGTGGGGAAACGCCGCCGGCACCGGGTGCGAGTCCCTGCTCTAGCCGCCCCCGCAGAGCCTGCGCCCATTGGCGTCGCGCATCGCCGAAGCCTCGGCGGCCGATTCGCTGAGCCGCACGACCTCGAGGCCGGCATAGGAGGCGCGCCTGGCGCAATAGCGGTTGCAGCCGTCGGGCAGCGCGCCTGGAAAGGCGATCTTGTCGCCATCATATTTCGCGTCGAACGAGCAGCTGCCGTCCTCGCCGAGCTCGACATGGAGCGACTCCCCTACCCGGCTTGCCCGGCCGGAGCCACTGCAGGTGATGCGATCACCATAGTCGACGAACGCACCGATCCGGTAGCCGAGCTGCTCGTCGGGCACGATGCAGATGCGATCGGTGTCGCGGGCATAGAGGCCGGCGATATCGCTATCGGCGGGGTTGCGGATCAGGCCGCGCTCGATCGCGGCCTTTTCCAGGTCCTGGGGAGGCTGGGGCTTGTCGGCCTGCTTGGTGCCGCCCGAGCAGGCCGCCAGGAGCAGCGCGAGGAACAGCCCGGTCCGCTTCACTCCCGGACCAGCCTTCCGCCTTCGATCACGCGGTAGAAGCAGCTGGGCGCACCGGTGTGGCAGGCGGGGCCGTGCGGCTCGACCTTGAGCCAGACGCAATCCTGGTCGCAATCGATGCGGGCCTCGACGACCTTGAGGACATGGCCCGAGGTCTCGCCCTTCTTCCAGAGCTTGCCCCGGCTGCGCGACCAGAAGGTCGCCTCGCCGGTGTCGAGCGTCGCCTGGAGCGCCTCGGCGTTCATGTGCGCGACCATCAGCACCATGCCGTCGGGCGCGGTGCAGACGGCGGTGATCAGGCCGGCAGCGTCATATTTCGGGTCGAGCAAGCTGCCCGTTTCGCGTTCACTTCCCATTGGGGGATGTTAACGCCCAACCCTCTTCCCGTCACCCCGGCCTTGTGCCCGGGGGCCCCTGCGCCGGGAGCGGGAAGCAAGAGCCTCAAAGGCGACACCAAGCCGCCCGGTGGACCCCGGCGCAAGGCCGGGGTGCCGATCATGGGCGATGTGTCGCCTGGAGGTTCAATGATCCCGGATCGCCTTTGCCAGCGCTTCCTTGTCCATCCCCGAGCGGCCTGCGATGCCGATCTTCCTCGCCTCGTCGTAGAGTTGCTCTCTCGAGCGACTTTCCAGCGTGCCGCCGGGATGGTCGAGCGTGCCCGCCGCCTGGGCGTTGGCGATTCGCGCCGCCTTTTCCTTCGAGGCGCCTTCGTCGCGGAGTTTCTCGTAGAGTTCGCCGTTCTTTATCTGCGGTCCGTGGTCGTGCCCGGGCATGGATCGTCTCCTTCTGCCCTGAAAAACCACCGAAAAAGCCAGCAAGTTCATTTCTTTGTGACAGACCGGCGACAAACCGCGCCGAAGCGCCTATATGCCCGCTCGACAGTTCCCAACCCCCTCGAGGGCTGATGCTTACCACGAACCCGTTCGATGACGACAAGCTGCGCGAAGAGTGCGGCATTTTCGGCGTATCCGGCATGGACGGCGCCGCCGCCGCGGTCGCGCTCGGCCTGCACGCGCTGCAGCACCGCGGCCAGGAGGCAGCGGGCATCACCAGCTTCGATGGCCACCAGTTCCACACGCACCGCGCGATGGGGCATGTGGCGGGCAATTTCGATCGCGACGAAGTGATCCGCGCACTGCACGGCAATGTCGCCTGCGGCCATGTGCGCTACTCGACCACGGGCGAGACGGCGCTGCGCAACGTGCAGCCGCTTTATGCCGAGCTGGCGAGCGGCGGCTTCGCGATCGCCCATAACGGCAACATCTCGAACGCGATGCGCCTGCGCCGCGACCTGATCCGCCGCGGCGCGATCTTCCAGTCGACGTCGGACACCGAGGTGATCATCCACCTCGTCGCCACTTCGCAGTTCCGCACGCTGATCGACCGGTTCATCGATGCGCTGAAGCAGGTCGAGGGCGCCTATTCGCTGATCGTGATGACGCCCGAGGGCATGATCGCCTGCCGCGATCCGCTGGGCATCCGCCCGCTGGTTATGGGCAAGCTCGACGACACGATCGTGTTCGCATCGGAGACGGTGGCGCTCGACGTGGTCGGCGCCGACTATGTCCGCGACGTGGAGCCGGGCGAGCTGGTGATCGTGAAGGGCGGCGAGATCAGCTCGCACAAGCCCTTCGCGCCGGTGGGGCCGCGGCCCTGCATCTTCGAATATGTCTATTTCTCGCGCCCGGATTCGATCAGCAACGATCGCTCGGTCTATTCGGTGCGCAAGGCGATCGGCGCGCAGCTGGCGATCGAGATGCCGGTCGAGGCCGACCTGGTCGTGCCGGTGCCCGATTCGGGCGTGCCGGCGGCGATCGGCTATGCCCAGCAGAGCGGCATCCCGTTCGAGCTGGGCATCATCCGCTCGCACTATGTGGGCCGCACCTTCATCCAGCCGGGCGACAAGGTCCGCCACTTGGGCGTGAAGCTGAAGCACAATGCCAATCGCGAGCTGATCAAGGGCAAGCGCGTGGTGCTGATCGACGACTCGATCGTGCGCGGCACCACGTCGTTGAAGATCGTGCAGATGATGCGCGAGGCTGGCGCGGCCGAGGTGCACATGCGCATCGCCTCGCCGCCGACCCGGCACTCCTGCTTCTACGGCGTCGACACCCCCGAGCGCGCCAAGCTGCTGGCGGCCAAGCTCGACGTGGGCGGGATGACCGACTTCATCCACGCCGACAGCCTGGCCTTCATCTCGATCGACGGCCTGTACAAGGCACTGGGCGAGGCGCACCGGGCGGACATCCATCCGAAATATTGCGACGCCTGCTTCACCGGCGAATATCCGACCACGCTGACCGACCAGGACGAGAACGGCCCGCCGGACGACCAGTTCGCGCTGCTCCACGAGCGGGTGGGCTGATCCAGGCATGAGCGAGGGACTGCTTTCCGGGCGCACGGCGCTCGTCACCGGCGCGAGCCGCGGCATCGGTGCGGCAACGGCACTGGAGCTGGCCAGGCAAGGCGCGCATGTGATCCTCACCGCGCGCACCGCGGGCGGGCTTGAGGAAGTCGAGGAGGCGATCTTCGCGGCGGGCGGATCGGCGACGATCGCGCCGCTGGACCTGGCCGAGAATGACGGGATCTCCCGCCTCGCCGAGGCGATCTCCGGGCGCTGGGCGGCGTTGGACATACTCGTGCTCAACGCCGCGACGCTCGGCACGCTGAGCGCGGTGCCGGCGATCGACTTCAAGGAATTCGCCAAGGTGCTGACGCTCAACGTCACCGCCCAGGCGGCGATGCTCGCGGCGTTCGACCCGATGCTCAAGGCATCGGACGGCGCGCGGGTGATCGGCGTGACTTCCGGCGTGGGCCGCGCGGCACGGGCCTATTGGGGCGTCTATGGCGCGTCCAAGGCGGCGTTCGAGAACCTGCTGCTCACCTATGGCGAGGAAGTCGCGCATATCAGCAAGGTGCGCGTCGGCATCATCGATCCGGGGGCCACCCGCACCAAGATGCGCGCCCGCGCCTTCCCCGGCGAGGATCCGGCGACGGTGAAGGCACCGGAGGTCGTGGCCGCGCGGATCGCGGCGCTGGCGGTGGCCGGCTTCGAGACCGGGCATTTCGAGCGGGTCGCGGGCTAGCGCGCGGTAAGCAGGCGGTAGCGGAGCAGCGCGCGCATGTCCCGGCGTCCGTCGGCGATGAGCACGATCGCCACTATTTCCGGCCCGACATGGTAGATCATCCTGTACGGTGACAGCAGCAGCTGGCGATGGTCGTGGACTCCCATGGCGGCGAGATCATCGGGAATGCTGCCGCGATCGGGAAAGCTTGCCAGGCTGACGGCCTTTTCCACGAGCCGGTCCAGCAGCAAATCGGCAGCATGGGGATCGTGCGCCACCAGATAGTCATGAATCGCTTCGAGATCGGCCTCCGAGGCATCGGTAAACTCGATGCGGTAGCGGCGTTCGTCGCTCAATCCGGTTTCGCCTTGTTCCGCAGCCGTGCGATCACCTCGTCAAAGGGCTTTGTCCGGCCGGCCTCGATATCGCGCCGCCCGAGCGCCAGGATCTTGAGCAGCGCGAGCGTCTCCTGATCCTTCTCGTACGATGCGACGTCCTGGATCACTGCGGTGGCTTCGCCATTCTGGGTGATCACCATCGGCTCGCCGGTCTCGCGCAGATCGTTGATGACCTCCGCGGCATTGGCCTTGAAATAGCTGATCGGCTTGATCCGTTCCAGGCGCATGGCATGACCTCGACTAAATTCGATCCGAATATGATCCTGCCCGAGGCCGCCCGCAACGCCTATTTCGCCGCCGCCTCGAACAGGCGATTGAGGAACGCCGTGCGCGCCTGGCCATAGGCGTCGTCCGAGGCCTTGGGCGCGGCGGCCGAGACCGCGATCACCACCTTCGACTTCGGATCGATGCGGATCGTCTGGCCGAAAATGCCCTGGGCGCCGAAGCGGCCCTCCGGATAGGTCCACCATTGATAGCCATAGCCACGGCCCGGCACGCCGATATCGGCATGGGCCGTGGTCGACTGGCGATACCAGTCGACAGGCACGGCGCCCTTCCCGCCTTCGAGCACGAACTGGCCCATCCGGGCATAGTCGCGCAACGACACCGAAAGGCAGCAGCCGCTGACCTCGTGGCCGGACGGGTCGACCATCCAGAACGCGTCCTGCTCCATGCCGTAGGGCTTCCAGATCTTCTCGCTGAGATAGGTGGCGAGCGGCTTCCCGGTGGCGCGCATCACCAGCACGCCGATCAGGTTGGTCTCACCGGTCTTGTAGACCCATTTGCTGCCCGGGGCGAACTCGCGCGGGAGCTTTTTCATATAGTAGACGGTGGGATCCTCCCCCGCCGGCACCGGCTCGAGGAACATGCGGGCCACATCGGACTTCGCGTCCGTATAGTCCTCGTTCCACTTGACGCCGGAGGTCATGGTGAGGAGCTGGGCGATCGTAACCCCGTCATAGCCGCTGCCAGCCAGCTCGGGGATATATCTGGTCACCGGCTCGCCGACCGACTTGATGAAGCCGTCCCTGATCGCAGCGCCGACCAGCGACGAAGTGAAGGACTTGGCGACCGAGAAGCTGGTCCAGCGCCCCCGTTGCGAATAGCCGCGGGCATAGCGTTCGAGCACGATCTTGCCGTCCTTGAGGACGATCAGCCCGGCGATGTTCTGCTGGGCGATGAAGGCGTCGAGATCCGCATCGGGAAAGGCCAGCGGCTTGCCGGCGGGCAGCGGATGGACCTTGCCGCCGGCCCGGACGACATGACCGGGGAAGAGCTTCTCCATGTGCGGGAAATTCTGGTCGCGCTGGGCCTGGCTCCAGAACAGCACTTCGGCGCCGACCTTGCGCAGCCCGGAATTGTCGCCCGGCTGCATCCGCACCTCGGGCGACGCGACCGCCTGCGCCATTGCCCCCTGCCCCGCGAACGCCCCGAGCGCCAACGCGCCCACCAGAAGCCAGTTCTTCATATCCCCTCCTCCTTCACCAAGGTGAGCTGGACGACATCGATCCCGCCGCCTCTGAACCCACCTTCGCAATACATGAGATAATAGCGCCACAAGTTAATGAACTTGTTATCGAATTTTCTAGGTAGCTCGCCCGCTTCAGCCGCCGCATCGAATGTTTCGCGCCAGCGCCGCAGCGTCTCGGCATAGTCGGCGCCGAAGCTGGTGCGATCGCGCCAGGACAGGCCCCGCGCCTCGGCAAGCGCACGCAGGCGGGCTTCCGAGAGCAGCATCCCGCCGGGGAAGACATAGGCCTGGATGAAATCGACGTTTGCAGCATAATCCTCGAAGAACGCATCGTCGAAGGTGATGATCTGCAGCGCCGCGCGCCCGCCCGGCTTCAGCGCTCCGGCGATCGCGTCCAGATAGGCCGGCCAATATTCCCGCCCCACCGCTTCGGCCATCTCGATGCTGGCGACCGCGTCATAGCTTCCGCGGACATCGCGATAATCGGTGAGGGTGAAGCGCGCGCCATGTGGGACGCGGGCTTCGGCCCAGGCCTTTTGCTCGGTCGAGAGCGTGATGCCGTGGACCCTGCGCCCCTCCCGCACCGCCAGTTCGGCGAAGCTGCCCCAGCCGCAACCGATCTCGAGGATCTCGTCGCCTGGCCGCGTGCCCGTCCGGGCGAGGATCGCGGCGAGCTTCTCCCGCTGGGCTTGCTCGAGCGACTGGCCGGGCGCAGTGAACAGAGCGCTCGAATAGGTCATGCCGGGATCGAGCCAGAGCCGATAGAAGTCGTTGCCCAGATCATAGTGGAAATGGATGTTCCGCCGCGAGCCGTGGCGATCGTTGCGCCGCATCGCATGGATCAGGCGCTTGATGCGAAGCGATGGGCCGGTGGCACGGGCCTGGCGGGCGAGTTCCGCGCGATTGCAGCCGAACAGCGCAAAGAGCGCCACCGGATCCGGGCTCGCCCATTCGCCAAGGGTCCAGGCCCGGTACCAGCCGATCGAGCCGTCCAGCGCGAGCCGGAGCAACGCGCGCCAGCTGCGCAGGTCGACGATCGCGTCGGGCCCCTCCTCCCGGCCACCGAGCAATCGCGCGGTTCCGCCGGGCAGGTTGAGCGACAGGCTGCCCCGGGCGATGCCGGCGTCGATCCTGTCGAGCTGTCGGCGGAAGAAGGGGGCGAATGCCCGCGAGAGCCAGCCTCCCCTTCGCGGCGCGGGGGCGTTCGATGTGGGCTGGCTCAGCGGCGCGTGCATTGCGGAGCGCACAATGCACGCGCCACCGAGTCGGGCAAGCCCAAGCTCGGCGCTAATGTTCGATGCGGCGTTTCATGCGCTCGCCATTGAACAGGTAGCGCAGTGTCGGGCTCAGCCTGATCAGCTTCCAGATCCCGTAGGAGCCGAGAAAGGCCGTCAGGCAGAGCAGAATGAATTTGGGCCAGATCGGAAGCGGGGCCAGGTCGATCCAGGGCGTCGCCAGCACGATCAGCGGCTCGTGGAACAGATAGATGACGAAGGAAGCCGAGACGAGCGCCTTCACCCAGCGGCGCTCGCCATCGATGAAATAGGCAAGCGCGCCGAGCGAGGCCTGGGTGAGGCAGATCGCGGCGACGCCGGTCAACACGGGGCGCCAGACCAGCGGGATCGACCGCGCGGCGAAGACCAGGACGATGCTCGCGGCGAGGCCGGCGAGGAACAGGATCCAGGAGAAGCGGGCGAAGCGCCGGTCGAGCGCCGGGATGCGCTGGAGTATCGCACCAAGGGCGAACCAGGGCAGATAGTCGAGCGCGTAGCGGGCGGAGAGGAAGTTGATCGCGAAATTGCCCAGATAGCGGTAGCGCTCGAGCTGCAGCGCGCCAAGGCCGCACAGGCCGAGGACGATGCCGGTAGCGAGGGTGAGCGGGACGAACCAGCGGACGAGCCCTGGCCGCTCTCCTTCGAGCCCGGCATGGGCGAGCCGGGGGAACAGCCAGACCAGGCCGGCAAGCCCGGTAGTGTAGTAAAGCAGCACCTGCACGAACCAGAGATGTTCGAAGGGATTGCGCTCGGCCCAGGTCATGATCTCCCACCAGCGCGCCAGGGGCCGTGGATGGCCGGTTTCGAGCAGGAGCAGGAAATGCATCGCGGGCACCAGCAGCAGCGTCCCCGCGAGGAAGGGCGGGACGAGCCGGTGGAGGCGTGACGGCAGATAGCTCGCCACCGGACGGCGCTGGAGCAGCATCGCGGCGAAATAGCCGGCGATCATGTAGAAGCCCGGCATCCGGAACAGGTGGAGATAGTCGGCGAGCTGGATGAAGTCGCGCGACCGCTCGTGCATATTGGCGATCCACGGCCCGGGGCGGACGGTGAGCGCGGCGTGGTAGGGGATGCCGAACAGCAGGAACACTGCCCGCAAGGCATCGAGATCATGGCGCCGGGCCCGCTCCTCGGGCGCGCGGAACACGCTGGAGGCGCCGTTGCCGAGAGTCATCGCCGCAGGACGCGCCGGAGCGGCGCAAATGCATGCGGGATGAGGCCGGCGCTGGCACGGATCAACATGAACGGTGCGATAGGCTCGCCTGCGCTCAATGCAAGCCGATAGCGATAACAGTCCGTGTTTATGCGGTTCTCAGAGCTTGTGCGGCTCCTTGTCGACCATCCAGGTCTGGCCCTTGGAAACGAGCTTCTGGAGATCGGCGGTCTTGCCCTCGCTCGCGGCCCGGTTCTGGTCGGCAACCGCGCTTTCGAACGTGGGCGCGGGGTCGTCGTAAAGTACGCCCAGCGCCATCGGGAACGGGCCGAAGGGCATTTCGACCAGCATGTGCGCGATGGCGCGGTTGGTGACGTTGTGGACGATCACCCCCGCCCCCTGCCAATCGCCATCGGCCACGTCGACGACCTTGAGAGTGAGCCGTTCCCGGTCGAGCGCGATGCCCTTGGCCCCGCCGGCGAACAGCATCGGCTGGCCGTGCTCGACCCAGAGCTGGCCCAGCGCCGCATTGGGCTTGGCGGTGAAGGGCTCGAAGACCTCGTCGTTATAGACGATGCAGTTCTGGAAGATCTCGACGAACGCGGCGCCCCGATGGGCATGGGCGGCCTTGAGGACGCTCGGCAGGTTCTTGTGCACGTCGATCCCGCGCGCGACGAAGCGGGCGCCTGCGCCCAGCGCGAAGGCGCAGGGCTTGGCGGGATGGTCGACCGAGCCGAAGGGCGTGGAAGGCGAGCGCGTGCCTTCACGGCTGGTCGGCGAATATTGGCCCTTGGTGAGGCCGTAGATCTCGTTGTTGAACAGCAGGAACTGGCAGTCCAGGTTCCGCCGGAGCAGGTGCATGGTGTGGTTGCCGCCGATAGACAGCGCGTCGCCGTCGCCGGTGATGATCCACACGTCGAGCTCCGGATTGGCGAGCTTCACTCCCGTCGCCACCGCCGGCGCGCGGCCGTGGATGGTGTGGAAGCCATAGGTCTCCATGTAATAGGGAAAGCGCGACGAGCAGCCGATGCCGCTGACGAACACGGTATTCTCCGGCGCGACGCCCAGCTCGGGCATCGTGCGCTGCACGGCCTTGAGGATCGCATAATCGCCGCAGCCGGGGCACCAGCGGACCTCCTGGTCGGTCTCCCAGTCCTTGGGGGTGCTCGGGCGGATGGTGGTGATCTCGTTCATGCGATCTCTCTCAATTCGCTTCCGCGGTGGAGACTCTCTCCATGGTGATGCCGCCGAGCAGGTCCCGGCGGATGGCGTCGAAGACGCGGCGGCGGTCCTCGGCACGGTAGATGGTGGCGAATATGGTGATGCGGACGCCGTCGATCTCGGCGATCCAGCTCTGCTTGATGCCCCGCAGCGTCAAATAGTCGCCGAAGAAGTGGCGACCGAGCGGATGCCCGTCGAGGCTGAACTTGCCCTCGAACAGCGTGTCGACCAGCCCGGCCCGGCGGGCGCCGGCGCGACCATTCTCGGCCATGTCGGGCCAGTTCATCCGCAAGCGCGCATCGGCGAGGACGACGGCGATCACCGGCCCCGCGGCGTCCCGACCGCGATAGGCGACCATCGGGCCGCGATAGCCGCTGGTGTCGCCGTCATCGCGGGTCAGCCCGGCGAGCATGTTTGGCAACGCCGTAAGCCTGGCGGCAACCGCGGGCGACATCTCGGCCCTCTGCGCCATCGCGGCTGGCGCCGCCGGCAGAAGCGCGAGCAGCATTGCGGAACCGCGGATCACGGATTCACCGCCTCCGGGCTGGGAAGCTGGCGGTCGTCGGGCGGCACTTCCTGGTCGAAGTCCGCGCCGATATGCTGGGCGATCGCGGCTTCGATCTCGGCGATGCGGAAGGGCTGGCCCGAGACCTTGGTGAGCGACCGGGCATCGACGAGATACTGGTCGCGCAGCAAGGTCTTGAGCTGGCCCGTGTTCATTTCCGGTACGAGAACATGCTCGTAACTCTTTAGAAGATCGCCAAGATTCCTCGGGAGCGGCCAGATGTGGCGGATATGGACATGGCTGACGTCATGCCCCCTGCCCCGCGCCCTTCGCACCGCCTGGGCGATCGGGCCATAGGTGGAGCCCCAGCCGACCACCACGAGCTTGCCGCCCGCCTGGCCCTGCTCGACGACCTGGTCGGGCACCTGGATGCCCATCACCTTGTCGCGCCGGATGTTGGTCATCGCCTGGTGATTGGCGGGGGAATAGTCGATATTGCCGCTGCCCTGCGCCTTCTCGATGCCGCCGATGCGGTGGAGCAGGCCCGGCGTGCCCGGCTTCACCCAGGGGCGCTTGAGCTTCTCGTCGCGGCCATAGGGCTCGAACTTCTCGCCCTCGGGCGGAATTTCGGTGTGGAAGCGCACCGGAAAGGGTTGGTAGGCCGACATGTCCGGCACCTTCCAGGGCTCGGCGGCATTCTGGAGATAGCCGTCGGTCAGCAGCATCACCGGGGTCATATATTGCGTGGCGATGCGCACCGCCTCGATCGCGACATCGAAACAGTCGGCGGCCGAGCGCGCGGCGATCACCGGCACCGGCGCATCTCCATTCCTGCCATAAACCGCTTGATATAGATCCGATTGCTCAGTTTTCGTGGGAAGCCCGGTGGAGGGGCCGCCGCGCTGGGCGTTGACTATTACCAGCGGCAGCTCGGTCATGATCGCCAGGCCGATCGCCTCGGTCTTCAGCGCGATGCCCGGCCCGGAGGAGCAAGTGACGCCAAGGCTGCCGGCATAGGCGCTGCCGAGCGCCGAGGCGACCGCGGCGATCTCGTCCTCCGCCTGGAAGGTGGTGACGTCATATTCCTTGTAGCGCGACAGCGTGTGCAGGATGGCGCTGGCCGGAGTGATCGGATAGCCGCCGAAGAACATCGGCAGGCTCGCCAGCTGCGCGCCCGCGACCAGGCCGAGCGAGATCGCCTCGGCGCCGGTGACGGTGCGGTAGAGCCCCGGCTCGGCGGGCGCGGCGGCGACCTGGCGCTGGCTGATGCCCATGGCGCCCAGTTCCGCCGTCTCGCCATAGGCATGGCCGGCGTTGAGGGCGGCGATGTTCGCCTCGGCCAGCTCGGGCGCCTTGGCGAACTTGGCCTTCAGCCAGTCGACCAGGGGCTGGCGATCGCGGTCGAACATCCAGAGCGCCAGGCCCAGCGTCCACATGTTCTTGCAGCGCAGCGCCTCCTTGTTGCCAAGGCCGAAGGGCTTCACGGCGTCGAGCGTGAGCTGCGAGATGTTGAGCTTGAGCAGCTGCCACTTAGCCAGGCTGCCGTCCTCGAGCGGATTGGCGGCATATTTCGCCTTGTCGAGGTTGCGCTGGCCGAACTCGCCCTCGTCGGCGATGATCAGCCCGCCGGGCTTGAGCGCATCGACATTGGTCTTGAGCGCCGCCGGGTTCATCGCGACGAGCACGTCGGGCTGATCGCCCGCGGTGTCGATCTGCGCCGAGCCGAAATTGATCTGGAAGGCGGAGACGCCGAACAAGGTGCCCTGCGGCGCGCGGATCTCGGCGGGGAAATCCGGGAAGGTGGCGAGATCGTTGCCGGCCAGTGCCGTGGACAGCGTGAACTGGCCGCCGGTGAGCTGCATGCCGTCGCCGGAATCGCCGGCGAAGCGAACCACGATCGCTTCGGGTGCGGGATGCGCCGACGCCTCCTGGGGCGTGAGCGTGTGCGCGGCAGTCGCCATGGCCGGTATCCTGCGGTTCTTTATCGTTACAAGGGTGTGTACGCCCCAATTTCTCCCAACCCAAAGTAGAAAATGCCCTCAGCCCTGCAAAGGCTCCTTTGCGGCCATGCCTCCCAGGGCGAGGACGGAGGCGACATGGCGCCGCGAGACCTCGAGCGCATCCTCGCCATAGCCACCGCCCAGCGCGCTGGCGAAGGGGATGCCGCGTGACGTCATGAGGCCGGCGATCCAGCGGTCGCGGGCGATCAGCCCTCGGTAGCTCAGCGACAGGCGGCCGAGCCGGTCGCCGGCGAGCGGGTCGACTCCGGCCTGGTAGAGGACGAGATCGGGAGCGAAGCCATGGAGCAGCGGCAGAAGCGTGCGCTCCAGCGTTTCGAGATACTCAGTATCGCCCACCCCGTCGGGCAACGGCACGTCGAGCGTCGAGCGCGCCTTGCGGACGGGGAAGTTCTTCTCCGCATGGATCGAATAGGTGGCGATCTCGGGCCGGCCCGCGGTCAGCGCGGCGGTGCCGTCGCCCTGGTGCACGTCGCAGTCCACGATCAGGACGCGGTGCCCCTCCTCCACCAGCCGGACGGCGGCGACGGCGAGATCGTTGAACACGCAGAAGCCCGCGCCGGTATTGGCCAGCGCATGGTGGCTGCCGCCCGCGGTGTTGGCCGCGAAACCGTGTTCCAGCGCGAGCCGGGCCGCCAGATAGGTGCCGCCGGGTACGGCCTGGGACCGGCGCGCGACTTCGGGAGTGACCGGGAAGCCGATGCGGCGCTCCTTCTCGGGCGGGACGGCGGCGCGCAGCACTTCCTCGACATAGTCCGGATCGTGCACCGCCTCGAGCCAGGCGCGCGGCATCGGCTCGGGCTCGTGCCACACGAAGACGGGCCCTTCCGCGCGCAGCAGGTCGCGGACCAGGCCGTTCTTGTTCCACTGATACTGGCTGCGGGCCGGGGCGGGCGCGACATAGTCGGGATGATGGACGAGGTGGATCACCGATCCCATTTAGCTATTCCCCTCCGTGGAAGGGAGGGGCTAGGGGTGGATCGATGACCGCGATACTGCGCCGCCGACCCCGGCTGGGCCGTACCGCCAGGTCCCGACCCACCCCTGGCCCCTTCCTTCCAGGGAGGGGAGTGAGAAGAGCATGACCGACATCGCTTCCCTTCCCTATCGCCCCTGCGCGGGCGTGATGCTCCTCAACCGTGCCGGCCAGGTGTTCGTGGGCCAGCGGCTCGATTCGGTGCTCGAGGCGTGGCAGATGCCGCAGGGCGGGATCGATCCCGGCGAGGCGCCGATCGAGGCCGCCTGGCGCGAGCTGTGGGAGGAGACCGGGGTGCGCCGCGACCTGGCCGAGCTGATCGCCGAGGCGCCCGAGGAACTCTATTACGACCTGCCCGAGGATCTGGTCGGCAAGGTGTGGAAGGGCAAATGGCGCGGGCAGCGCCAGCGCTGGTTCCTGTTTCGCTTCCTGGGCGAGGACGCCGACGTCAACATCCGGACCGCCGAACCCGAATTCCGGGCCTGGCGCTGGGCCGCCCCGCAGGACCTTCCCGACATCATCGTACCGTTCAAGCGTGTGCTCTATAAGGAACTGTTGACCGTCTTTGGACAACATCTCGTCTGATCCTGCCCTAGTTTCGCTCCCATAACGGAGATACGGACCCGTTCATGCGCGCCCTGCTCCTTGCCCTGCCGCTGCTGCTTGCCAACGCGCCGGACGATGATCCTGCCGCCGCGGCCGATCCCACGGCCATCCCGGCGACGATCCGGGCCATGCTCGACGCCGCAATGGAATCCGGCAGCGAGAGCGATGTCGCCGTCATCGTCAAATATGCCCGCACCGCCTCGCCCGCGACGGCCGACCAGGTGGTGAAGATCGCCGCGGACTGGCGCAACGAGCGGACCAAGAAGGCGCAGGCCAAGATCCGCAGCGCCGATTTCTTCGCCCTGGTGAAGGGGCACGCCGAACTGGGCGGCTATGTGACCACCGGCAATACCGAGAATATCGGCATCACCGCGGCGCTGGAGCTCAAGCGCGAGGCGCTGCAATGGCGCCACAAGCTGCGAGTGCAGGCCGATTACCAGGAAAGCCTGGGCATCACGACGCGGGAACGCTATCTCGTCGCCTACGAGCCCAACTGGAAGTTCGACGATCGCGCCTATCTCTATGGCGCCGCGCAATATGAGAGCGATCGCTTCTCGGGCTTCACCGATCGCGTCTCGCTGTCGAGCGGCATCGGCTACAGCGCGATCAAGTCACCGGCGGTGAAGCTCGATCTCGAGGTCGGTCCCGCCTTCCGCTACACGCGCTTTATCAACGATACCGCCGAAAAGAACGCCGCGGCGCGCGGCAGCATCGATTTCGGCTGGAAGATCACCAAGGGCATCTCGGTGACGCAGGTCGCCTCGGCCTATATGCAGGATGCGAACAGCACCGTGTCGTCCAAATCCGCGCTGCTGACGCGGCTGATCGGGCCGCTGTCGGCGCAGTTCAGCTACTCGCTCCAATATGAAAGCACGCCGCCGCTCGGGCGCAAGACCACCGACACGACCAGCCGCGCGGCCCTTGTCGTCGATTTCTGACCGGGCGGCCGTCCTTTCGGCAAAGGCGCCGACCCGAACTCCGAAGATCATGCCCTGATTGCATGAGATCCCAGCGTTCGGCGGGATGACGAAGATGGTTTTACGCGCTAGGTGCTCGGGATGACCGAGCTTTCCAAGACAGAATGCGCGGCAGTGGAGAGAGCCGCGGCGTCGCCCATGCTGGCGCGCACCGAGGCCTGGACTGCGATCAACAGCGGCACCCGCAACCTGGCGGGGCTGGGCCGCATGGCCGACGTGCTGGCCGATGCCTTTTCGGCTCTGCCCGGCCATCTGGCGCTGCTGGACCCCGAGCCCGCCGAAAGCGTGACCGCCGACGGACGGGTGGAGGCGCTGGGGCATGGCCGCCACCTCCATCTCGCCGTGCGGCCGGAAGCGCCGGTGCAGATCCTGCTCACCGGCCATATGGACACCGTCTACGGCGCCGATCATCCCTTCCAGGCGAACCGCTGGCTGCCGGACGGCAACCTCAACGCGCCGGGCGCCGCCGACATGAAGGGTGGGCTCGCGCTGATGCTCGCCGCGCTGGAGGCGATTGAGGACAGCCCGCTCGCGGTGCGGCTTGGGTATGAGGTGCTGATCAATTCGGACGAGGAGACCGGCTCCTTCTCTTCCGCCGGGCTGATCGCCGGCGCCGCGAAGGGCAAGATCGCGGCACTCACCTATGAGCCTGCCTTGCCCGACGGCACGCTGGCCGGCGCGCGCGGCGGCACCGGCAATTTCTCGATCCTCGTCCATGGCAAGTCGGCCCATGCCGGGCGCAATCCGGACGAGGGACGCAACGCGCTCGTCGCCGCGGCCGACCTGGCGATGCGGCTGAATGACGCCAAGGCTCCCGGCCTGGCCGTCAACCCCGCGAAGATCGACGGCGGCGGACCCAATAATGTCGTCCCCGATCTCGCGATCCTGCGAGTCAATTTCCGCCCCAGGGACAGCGAGGCGATCACCTTGGCGCGGATCGCGATCGACCAGGCCGTCGCGATCGTGTCGGTCAAGCATGACGTGCGCATCCATGTCCATGGCAGCTTCAACCGCCCGCCCAAGCCGCTCGACTCCGGCGCGGAGAAGCTGTTCGAACTGGTGAAAGCCTCCGGTGTCGATCTCGGCATCCCCGTCGCATGGAAATTCTCCGGCGGCGTGTGCGACGGCAACAACATCGCCGCGGCGGGCGTGCCGGTGGTCGACACCATGGGCGCGCGCGGCGGCTTCATCCACAGCGCCGAAGAATTCCTGATCCCGGAGAGCCTGGCCGAGCGCGCCGCCCTCTCCGCCGTCACCATGTTGCGTATCGCCGAGAAGGGGAAAATATGAGTTTCGTGATCCGTGCCGCCCGCGACGAGGATCTGCAGGCGCTCTACGAGATGGCGAAGCTGACCGGCGGCGGCTTCACCAATCTCCAGCCCGAGAAGGAAGTGCTCCGCGCCAAGCTCGCGCGCAGCCATGCCGCCTTCGAGCGCGGCGAGGACGAGAGCGGCGACGACGTGTTCGTGCTCGTGCTCGAGAACATGGATACGGGCGAAGTGCGCGGCACCTGCCAGATCTTCACCGCGGTGGGGCAGCGCTGGCCCTTCTATTCCTATCGCCTCGCCACCGAG
Source organism: Sphingomonas sp. IBVSS2 (assembly GCF_002127225.1). Lineage (GTDB taxonomy): Bacteria > Pseudomonadota > Alphaproteobacteria > Sphingomonadales > Sphingomonadaceae > Sphingomonas. The sequence goes on along the minus strand of NZ_NFUR01000003.1, from coordinate 402,242 downwards.
ACCAAGCACAGCGAGGAACTGGGCCGCACCTTCCGCGCCGAGACGCTCAGCCTGGTCAACGACCTGGAAGGGGCCAGCGAGGTCGGCGGGCTGTTCCTGCACCCGGGCGAGCGGGCCGGCGGCCTCGGCATGCTGCTGGCGCGCAGCCGCTACCTCTTCATCGCCCGCCACCGCCAGCGTTTCGCCGAGCGGATCCTGGCCGAGCTGCGCGGCGTGATCGACGAAGCCGGCGGGTCGCCCTTCTGGGACGGCGTCGCGGGGCGGTTCTTCGGGATGAACTTCCAGGAGGCGGACAGCTTCAACGCCATCCATGGCAACCAGTTCATCGCCGATCTGATGCCCAAGCACCCGATCTATACCGCGATGCTGCAGGAGAGCGCACGCAGCGTGATCGGCCTGCCCCACCCCTCCGGCCGCGCCGCGATGCGCATGCTGGAGAGCGAAGGCTTCGCCTGGGAACGCTATGTCGACATCTTCGACGGCGGCCCAACGATGACCGCGCGCACCGATCAGGTGAAGACGGTGCGTGACGCGAAAACGGCGAAGGTGGTGGCGATCGAAGCCGGCGGCGAGGCGGCGCTGGTCGCCACGGGCAGGCTCCAGCAGTTCCGCGTGACCCAGGGCCGCGTGGCCGAGCGCGAAGGGGGCGTGGCGATCGACTCGCGTACCGCCGAGCTGCTCGGCGTCGGCACGGGCGGCGAAGTCATGCATGTGGGGCGGTGATGCTGATCGAGATCAACTTCGACGGGATCATCGGCCCGAGCCACAATTATGCCGGGCTCAGCCACGGCAACCTCGCCGCGACGCGAAATCGGGGCGAGACTTCCTTTCCGCGCGCCGCGGCGCTGCAGGGGGTCGCCAAAATGCGCGCCAATCTCGCGCTCGGGCTCACCCAGGGCATTCTCCTCCCCCATGCCCGGCCCGACCATCGCTGGCTCGCCAGCCTCGGCACGCGTTTCGAGGATGCGCCGCCGCACACCCAGGCCCAGGCGCTGTCCGCCTCGCCGATGTGGGCGGCCAATGCCGCCACCGTCTCGCCTGCGCCCGACACCGCGGACGGGAAATGCCATCTCAGCGTCGCCAATCTGGTGACGATGCCCCATCGCAGCCATGAATGGCCCGAGACGCTGGCGCAGCTCCGCCTCGCCTTCGCCGATCCCGCCTTTGCGGTGCACGCTCCCGTGCCGGCGCCGTTCGGCGACGAGGGCGCGGCCAATCACATGCGGCTCGCCGCCAGCCATGAAGCGCCGGGCGTGGAGATATTCGTCTACGGCATCTCGGGCGGCCCCTTCCCCGCGCGCCAGCACCCCGATGCGAGCGCGGCGGTGGCGCGGAAGCATCGGCTCGAGCGCGTGCTGTTCGTCCAGCAATCCGAGGAAGCGATCGCGGCGGGCGCCTTTCACAACGACGTGGTCGCGGTGGCGAACGGCCCCGTGCTGTTCGCGCACGAGCTGGCCTTTGCCGGAAAGGATCGCTTCTACGCCGATCTGCGCGCGATGCTGCCTCAGGTCGAGATCGTCGAGGTGCCCGCGGCGCAGGTGAGCCTCGCCGATGCGATCAAATCCTATCTGTTCAATGCCCAGCTGGTCACCCTGCCCTCGGGCGAAATGGCGCTGGTGCTGCCCGGCGAGGCACGCGACACGCCCTCGGTATGGCGCTGGCTGCAGGAGCATGTCGCGGGCAACGGCCCGATCCGGCGGCTCGAGGTGGTCGATGTTCGCCAGTCCATGGCCAATGGCGGCGGGCCTGCCTGCCTGCGCCTGCGCGTGGCCTGCGATCCCGCGACGGTCGACCCGCGCTTCCTGGTCGATGACGGCAAGCTCGATCGTATCGCCAGGGTGATCGAGGCGCATTGGCCCGAGGCGATCCCGTTCGATTCGATTGCCGATCCCGCACTGATAGCCCGGATCGAGGTCGCGCGCCGGGCGCTGCTGGAGGCCTTGGAGATCCCCGAGCTTCTCTAACGCCACCAGCGGCCGAACTGTCGGGATAATTGACAGTTAACTATCTAATTTAACGCGAAACTACGTATTTTGGCGCTTGGCCCGGCGCTTGCTTAACCTTTCCCATGCTCTATCGCATCCGTCGCCTGTTCACGATCAAGACCAAGTTCGAGGCCTTTCTGGTCATCTATGGTCTTGCTTGTGGGGCGACCGAACGCGGCGTCCATTATCTGGGGAAGTTTCCGGGCTGGGGTGGCTGGATGCTCTTCGCGTTGTGCCCGATTGCTGTATTCATGGCGGGCGCCAAGATACTGGACAGCTTCGATGTTCCGGATTGAGCGGGGAATTGCGTCTGTAATAGTCGGGGGCTAGGGCCGGCGAGCTGGCCTGTGGGGAGGTTCTGAGCGCGTGCGTTTGTTTCGAGGCATTTTTTCCTCTTTGGCGGCACAGGCGCTGCTCGCGGCGATCGTGCCGGGCGGCCTCATGGTATTCGTGATGCACGAGAGCCAGCAGGCCGAGCTGGCCCAGCGCGATCGCGAGCGGCTCGACGCCTTTGTCCAGACGGTTGCCGAAGCGGCCCGCGCCGGGCGCCCGCTCGATCAGGTCGCGAACCTGCCCGGGCCGCTTGCCGGCCGCGTCCTGCTCGTGGATCCGCAGGGCCATGCGATCGCCGGCCCCACCACCTCGCTGGCCGCGCGCGCCGAGCGCCCCGTGCAGGTCGATGGCCGTACGGTGGCGACGGCGCGGGTGGTCCGCCCGCCCGAGCTTTCCGACCAGGACCGGCGCGTGCTCGCCACCCAGTATATCGGCGTGGCCGCCATCGTGGTGGTGCTGTTCGTGCTGCTGCTGGTGATGGCCTATGTCTTCGCGCGGCGCTGGTCGCGGCCGCAGCTCCAGCTCTACCGGATGAGCCGCGACGTGGTGAACGGCGACCTCGACCTTTATTTCGACGAGGAAGGACCGGCCGAAGTGGTGGCGACGATGCGCAACCTGCGCCGCATCGCCAGCCAGTTCAGCCGTCTTGAAACCGCGCGCCGCACCTGGCTGGTCTCGATCTCGGGCGAGCTCAAGGGCCCGACCGAGAATATGGGCGAGCATTTCATCAAGCTGTGCGAAGTGCAGCCGCCGCTTCCGCCCGCGCTGATCGGCGCGATCGAGGAAGATACCCGCCGGCTGATCCACATGGCCGAGGATCTGAACGCGGTGGCGCTCGCCGATCTCGGCCGGCTCCCCGTCACCTTCGCCTCGGTCGACCCGCGCGCGCTGATCCACAACGCCATCTATGCCGATCGCAAGCGCGCCGAGGCGCAGGGCGTGCGGCTGGAGACCAGCACGCTCCCCGAATATACGGTGATCGTGAAATGGGACGGCGCGCGCATCGAGCAGCTGTTCGGCGCGCTGATCGACAATTCGCTGCGCTACACGCCGCGCAACGGCCGCATCGTGCTGGGCCTGGAGAGTTCGCGCGACGCCTGGCGACTGATCATCGACGACAATGCCCCCGGCGTCGACGTGATGCTCGCCCAGCGCCTGTTCGAGCCTTTCTACCGCAGTTCGGACCGCGCCGACGAATCGGCGGCCTCGGGCCTGGGCCTGGCGACCGCGCGGGCGATCGTGGAGGCGCATCACGGGCGGATCGAGGCGAGCCGGTCGCCGATCGGCGGCCTGCGCGTGACGGTGATCCTGCCGGGCAATCCGCCCACGGCCTGATTCGCTCAGGTGAGTTCGATCCGCGTCGCGGTCGCCTCGTCCGCGATTCGGCGCAGCGCATCCAGGAAGGACGTGCCGTCCTCGCATTGCAGCGGCCGCAGCGCGTCCGAATGCGTGAAGACCAGCCTTGCCTCGCCGGGCCATCCCGGCCCTCCGGCTTCCACGGCGTCCCAGAAGGCGTCCAGATTGCGTCCGAACGATTCCGTCTGCGCGGGGGCGATGGCGTCGAGATAACGTTGCCAGAACGCTCCCGGCGACGTCACCCCCGTGCAATCGATGTGGATGGTCCGCATGATGCCTACATCGCAGGGCCCGGCCGGAGCACCAAGCGCCCCCGAGCACCAAAACATAAAAACCCCGCTAAGCCATTGGCCTAGCGGGGTTTTTAATGGCGCCCCGCACCGGATAAACATAACGAATATATCTCGCCGTTTGCCCTACTATAGCGCCGTCACTCCACGTCAGCTGATGCAGCGTGTCGCCGTGCGCCGCCGATAGTAGTGCGAAGAGCGTCAGCCGGGCTACCCGTCGGCGTCACGAGGCCGCGTGCCTGCAACCACCAGATCAGTTCATCGAACCAGTGGTCGCTTGTCGTGCCCTGAGGACGCAGATCGAACCCGTGCCCGCCGCGCTCGTACAGATGCAGCTCTGCGGCTGCTCCGGCTCGTCGCCAAGCCGAATAGAGCAATATGGGATCGTTCGGCTGATACTCATCGTCGGCAGCGCCGGCGATGAACGCCGGGGGCGCATCTGCTGGGACAGGGGTGCGCAAACCGCCATAGATCAGCCCGACGAAGTCAGGGCGCGACGGCTTCGCGCCGATCGCTAGATCGGCCGCGAGATAGGCCCCCGCCGAGAAACCGATCACGCCGACCTTGTGCGGATCGATGCCCCATTCGGCGGCGCGTTGGCGCACGATGGCTACCCCGCGCGCGCCGTCTTCGATCGCATGGGGTTCGCCTGCGAACGCCGGCATCTCGACGGGCTCGCCGCCTTTCGCCCGCGCCATGACCATGTCCATCTCGCGCATATGGGCATCGGGCATCCGCATCGGGCCGTCGCCGCTCCGGATCGTCCGGTATTTGAGAACGAACGCGGTGAAGCCGTGACGGGCCAGCGCTTGCGCTATTTCCGTTCCGCCGCGCGTATAGCCCAGCGCCACGAATCCGCCCCCTGGCGCGACGATGACGGCAGTGCCGTTCGCCTGCCCCGGCGCTGGCCGGAACAGTTCCAATGCTGGTTCGCTGACATCATAGATCAGCGTTTCGCCGTCCGGTTGCGTGTCCCGAGCTTCGGGCACGCCCAGCGCCGGAATGCTACCCTTGGGATAGAGCGGGATCACCGCTCCCCTTGCGCCCACCATCGTCCAGCCCGGCTGATAGTAGTGGTCCGCGCTCGGCTCCACGATGGCAAGGTGGATGCCGCGGCGGCGCTTAAGGATGCGGGGCCAGGACATAGCCCGCCCACGCCCCAGCCCATGCCGAACAGGATCGCTCCAAGCGCAAGCTTTCCGTTCAACTCGCGCGTCTCGGGCAGATTGAAGGCAGCGTCGGCCAAAGGGCGTTCCAGACGTCGCTGGATTATCCATGCGATCGCCATCGGAATGATCGCGCCACCCATGACGAATGCCAGCGTCGGGTCCCAGCGTCCGAACAGGTCTAGGAAGCTATGAACGCGCGCCGGATCGGCCATACCTGAGATGGCAAGCCCGGCACCGAACAGCATGCCCGAGATCAAGGCCAGGATCGCCTTCATGCGACCCAACCGGCCAAACGCATGATGGCGACCGTGGCAAAGCCGCTGGCCATGAAAAGAGCAGTCGCAAGCACAGAGCGCAGCGACAGGCGCGAGACCCCGCAGACGCCGTGACCGCTGGTGCAACCCGAACCGAGACGCGTGCCGAAGCCGACCAGAAGACCAGCGACCACGAGCAGGCTGGGTCCGGGAAAGCTGGCGTCGATAGCCCCCCGCAGCGAAACGATCAGCGCGCCGAGCGGCAGGCCGAGGATGAACGCGGTCGCGATTCCACGCGGCGCGCCGTTGTCGGCTAGTCCGATGGCACGCGCCCCTTAGCGGTCGCCGCGTAGATCGAATAGGAGACGAGGCGGCCTGCGAAAAACGCGGCAGTGAAGTGAAGAAGGCGTACCTTTGCCAGTCCCGCCGCGGCAAACAATTGCGCTGATGGCAAGGGCGACAGAGCAAACAAACCAAGCCCGAGGATCATATTGCGCGGCCGCGCTTCTAGCGCTTCGCGCGCAGCGCCGAGATTGCGCTTCTGTTTTTCCGGTAGGCGGCCGCCGAGAAACCGGAAGCTATGGGCGAGCAACAGCCGCCCCAAGGCGGCGGCAAGCGCGCTAACGATGACGATCGATGCGATCGGCAGATCACTGTTTAGACCATAGAAGACGATGATCGACCAGGTGGGTGGTCCGAAGGCAGGCAGGAGGTTGATGCCCAAAACGATCAGGAACAAGAGGAGGAAGGAAGTCATGATCCGGCTAGAATTGGCAATCCCCGCCAATTCAAGCTCCGATGCTGACCGACAAGAAGTCGGCTTACATCCCGAATGTTGCCCACATGATTGAACGATACGGCTCGTCAGGGTTCCGTCAGGAAAGTTTGGAATCCCCATGCCGCCTTGTGAGGACATGATGAGCAAACTGCGATCCCATCATAGGTCCGTCGAAACCCGCCGATCGCGCGGCGCTGACCGCCTACCTGAAATCCCCGGCCCAATGAACGGTCGCGTCATCCCCTCCCCTAATTCCGATTTTGTATGGCGGCGCCTGCTGTCGTGCGGCACGGGCGGCACGGGCGGCACGGGCGGCCCAACCGTCCACGGGACTCCCACTTCTTCAACCACAACAGGAGGACATAATGCGTAGGACAACAATATCTTTATTGGCGATAGCCGTCATGGCGATCTCGCCGGCCGCCTTCGCCCAAAGCGCGGCACCGACGGCCAAGGAATGGTATCCCAAAAGCCTCGATCTGAGGTCGTTGCGTCAGCACGAAGCGCAATCCAATCCCTATGGTGCGGACTATGACTATGCGAAGGAATTCGCCTCGCTTGATCTCGATGCGGTCAAAGCCGACATCCGCAAGGTTTTGACCACTTCGCAGCCGTGGTGGCCTGCGGATTATGGGCATTATGGCCCCTTCTTCATCCGCATGGCCTGGCATGGTGCGGGCACCTATCGCACCGGGGACGGCCGCGGCGGCGCCGGTGGTGGCGAGCAGCGTTTCGAGCCGCTGAATAGCTGGCCCGACAATGTGAGCCTCGACAAGGCGCGCCGGCTAATCTGGCCGATCAAGCAGAAATATGGCCGCAAGCTCTCCTGGGGCGACCTGATGGTTCTGACCGGCAACGTCGCCCTAGAGGATATGGGCTTCAAGACCATCGGCTTCGCGGGCGGCCGCGTCGATGCCTGGCAGCCGGACCTCGTCTTCTGGGGACCGGAAACCAAGATGATGATGGACGAACGGCGGGACGAGAAGGGTAATCTTCGCGGACCGCTGGCAGCGACACAGATGGGTCTTATCTACGTCAATCCCGAAGGTCCGAGCGGTAATCCCGATCCGTTGGCGGCGGCGGCTGATATTCGCCGTGCCTTCGGAGCCATGGCAATGAGCGACGAGGAAACCGCCGCGCTGATCGCTGGTGGCCATACCTTCGGCAAAGCGCATGGCGCGCATAAACCCGATGATTGCGTCGGCGGCGATCCCGGCGTCGCGCCGATCGAACAGCAGGGCCTCGGCTGGGCCAACAAATGCGGTAAGGGCAATGCGGAAGATACGGTCTCCAGCGGCCTGGAAGGCGCATGGTCGGCCAATCCGATCACCTTCACCACGCAGTATCTCGACAACCTCTACGGCTTCACCTGGGTGAAGACCAAGAGCCCCGCCGGCGCGGTGCAGTGGGTGCCCAGCGACCCGGCAGCGACGGCCCTGGTGCCCGACGCCCATGTCGCGGGCAAAACGCACGCGCCGATCATGTTCACCACCGACATCGCGATGCGGGAAGATCCGGGCTTCCGGAAGATCACCTCGCGCTGGCGCGAGCATCCGGAAGAATTCGCCGTCGCCTTCGCTCGCGCCTGGTTCAAGCTGACCCACCGCGACGTCGGGCCGCAGACCCGCTATCTCGGAAAGGACGTCCCGAACCAGACCTTCGTCTGGCAAGACCCGCTGCCCAAGGCTGACTATGCGATGATCGACAACAACGACGTCGCGCAGCTCAAGGCCAAGATCGTCGCTTCCGGCCTCTCCACCGGCGAACTGGTGCGTGCGGCTTGGGCCTCGGCCTCGACCTACCGGGACACAGATGGCCGCGGTGGCGCCAATGGCGCTCGCGTCGGCCTCGACCCGCAACGCAATTGGGTGGTCAACGATCCGGCAGAGCTGAAGAAGGTGCTGGCGGCTTACACGCGCATCCAGGCGGACTTCATCAAGGGCCGCAAGGACGGTAAGCAAGTGTCGCTGGCTGATCTCATCGTGCTGGGCGGGAACACCGCTGTCGAGCAGGCGGCGGATCGGGCAGGACAGCGGGTTTCGGTCCCCTTCACGCCGGGCCGGGTCGATGCATTGCAGACACAGACCGACGTTGCCTCCTTCGCCTTCCTCGAACCGAAGGCCGATGGATTCCGCAACTACTATTCGGCTAGGGCCGATCTCGGCCCGGCTGAATCGCTGGTCGACAAGGCCGATAGCCTTGGCCTGACGGTCGCCGAAATGACGGTGCTCGTCGGTGGTATGCGCTCGCTCGGCGCCAATGCCGGAAACACTCGACATGGTGTCTTCACCGCTCGCCCCGGCAACCTGTCCAACGACTTCTTTGTCAACCTGCTGTCGATGAACACGGTCTGGGTGAAGTCGGTCGGCTCGCCGGGGCTCTACGAAGGCAAGGACCGCGCGTCCGGCGCCGCGAAGTGGACGGCCACCCCGGTGGATCTCGTGTTCGGCTCCAATTCAGAGCTGCGCGCGGTGTCCGAAGTCTATGCCTCGGACGATGCGAAGCAGAAGTTTGTGGACGACTTCGTGCGGGCCTGGACCAAGGTCATGAACGCCGACCGTAGTTAGGCGACCTTCTAGCTATTGGTTGGACGTGGAGCGGCGGCGTTGCCCCCTGGCGCCGCCGCTCCCGATCCTCCCGTGGCCAGCCGCCACCGAGTGGTCCGAGTTGATTGTCAGTGCATCGTGGCGAGGGGTTTTGAAGTGCTTGCCTCTAGCTCGGCGCGTAGGAGCACAGAACCCTGTCCATGGACGACGTCGGCCTCATTCACCACCTCCCGGTTGCGCTGGGCATCGGCCTGTTGATCGGAGCGGAGCGCGAGCGGCGCAAGGTCCACCGTCCGGCCGCAGCGGGGCTGCGCACCTTCACGATCGCTGCCTTACTGGGCTGTGGTGCAGCTCTGATGCCGCAGCAGTGGATGATCGCGATCGTGATGCTGTGCATGACCGCGCTGGCCCTGCTGAGCAGTTGGCGCAGGCGCAATACAACCGACCCCGGCATCACCACGGAAGTTAGCCTCGTCGCCACTACGCTGCTTGGGGCGCTTGCCGTAACTGCGCCGTTGCTGGCGGGGGCTCTTGCGGTGCTGATCGCGATCGTGCTGGCAGCCCGCGATCCGCTCCATCGCTTCGTCGGACAGACGATCAGCGCGGACGAGATTGCGGATATCCTGCTGATCGCCGGCGCCACCCTGATCGTGCTGCCGATGTTGCCGGACCGGCAGATGGGGCCATTCGACGCGCTCAATCCGCATTCGATCTGGATGGTCGTTGTCATGATCCTCGGGATCAACGCGCTGGGCCAGGTGGCGACGCGGCTATTGGGTGCGCGCCTGGGGGTGCCCGCACTAGGCCTCATCTCGGGGCTCGTTTCCAGCTCGGCAACTATCGGGGCCATGGGTGCCTGGGTTCGCGCCAATCCCGCCTCCGCCGCGGCGGGTGCGGCAGCGGCGGTTCTATCGACCGTCGCCAATTATGCGCAGATGGCCGTGGTGATCGAGGCAACGGACCATCGTACCTTTCTTGCTACCATCCTGCCGGTGGGCGCAGCCGGACTGGCCGCACTTTTGTCGGGCGGATGGTTGACCCTCGCGGCCTGGCGCGAGGTTACGGCTGAACCGCCGAGAATGAGCAGGTCCTTCAATCTGCTGATGGCACTGACCTTTGCCGCCACGGTGGCGATCATGCTGATGTCCGCAGCGGCCCTCAGAGCCTGGTTCGGGGATGCTGGGCTTATCGCCGTAGCCGCGATCGGCGGGGTGCTGGACGTTCATGCCGCGGTGATTTCATTAGCGGCACAGGTCGCCGACGGCACGATGGCCGCGCCGCAAGCCATCCTTCCTATCCTGACCGCCTGCACCACCAGTACCCTCGCCAAGATTTTCTTTTCCGCAACGGTGGGAACGCGCGCCTTTGCCGCCCGTGTCATTCCAGCCCAGTTACTGATCATCGGCGCGGCATGGCTGACGGTCTTTGTTGGCTGACACAATGCACCACGTCGGAGGGGTTGGTCCATGCGCGCGCACTTCCCAGCGCCAGTCAAACGAGAGCCGCGGCCCCGGTGAGATGGCGGCCAGGGCTGCCGCGCCGGCGGTCTATATCATCCATGCCAGTGCGCGATGCCGGCCGTCAGGGTTTCGTCAGAAAAGGCTGACAACCACCCTATGCTTTGCGAGGACATTATGAGCAGATTGCGAACCCATCCTGAGCGTCATGCGGTGTCACGCATCGGTTGGTTGCGTGCCGCTGTACTCGGCGCCAACGACGGGATCGTGTCGACGGCCAGCCTGATCGTCGGCGTTGCCGCTTCAGGCGCCGAAAAGTCGGGGATATTGGTGGCTGGCGCAGCAGCGCTGGTCGCAGGCGCGATGTCCATGGCCGCCGGGGAATATGTGTCGGTGAGTTCGCAGGCCGATACGGAGAAAGCCGATCTCGCCCGAGAAGGCGGCGAGTTGGCCGGTCAACCAGACCTTGAGCGCAATGAACTGGCCGAGATTTACGTGGCGCGCGGGCTCGACAAGGACTTGGCGCTTCGCGTCGCTGATCAGCTTATGGCCAGCGACGCGCTGGGCGCCCATGCGCGCGATGAACTTGGCATTTCCGAAGTCGTGACCGCCCGTCCACTCCAGGCGGCGCTCACCTCCGCGGCGACCTTCAGTACAGGCGCGCTCATGCCGCTGGCACTGGTCGCTGTCGCGCCGCGCGCCAGTCTCGTGCCGATCGAGATCGCCGCGACATTGCTGTTCCTCATACTGCTCGGTACGCTCGGCGCATGGGCCGGTGGCGCGCAGCCGGTGCGCTCGGTCTTGCGGGTGACATTCTGGGGGGCGCTCGCCATGGCGGCAACAGCAGGGATCGGGCGGCTGTTCGGGACGGTCGTATAGCCCCTCGTTCTCGTCAGGATTCGGTCAGACAATCTGCCTAGCCCTTCCTTCGGGAAGGAAGAATTGTATGACAAATCTCGCTCAGGCGGACACGTTGAAGGTCTGGGACGCGCCGCTGCGATTGTTCCATTGGCTGCTCGTTCTGGCCATTCTGGTGGCTTTTCTATCGTCCGAAGACGACAGCCCGATCGCCAGTTGGCATATGGTGGCAGGATGGTGCGCCGCTGTGCTGCTGGCGTTTCGCTTGGTCTGGGGCCTGGTCGGCGGCGAACATGCCCGCTTTGCGCGTTTCATCAAACCGACGGCGATCGGCTCGCATGTGCGCGAGCTGTTCGCCGGCCGTCCGGAACGCTCCGTCGGACACAATCCGCTCGGAGCGATCGCCGTCCTCGCCCTGCTTGGCCTGACCGGAATCGTCCTTTGGAGCGGTGTTAGCGTCGCGGCGCACAAGCTCGACAAGGATTTCCACGAAACGCTTGCCTATGGCTTGCTGGCGCTCGTCGCCCTCCATGTCGGCGCCGTTGTCCTGATGTCGTTTCTCACTCGTGAAAATCTGGTTCGCGCGATGGTCACCGGCCGCAAGAGAGCCGGTCTTCATCCTGATACTCGTGACGCGCGGGCGCCCGGAGCACTTGCGCTGCTGGTCGGCAGCGCCACCATCATCCTGGCGGTGATCCTGATCCTTCGGAGCGAGCCGACCGCGTTCACACCGCATATGCGCGATGGCGCCCATGAACATCACGAGGACAAGGATTGAAGACTTCTGACGGCCCCCTGCTAGAACGGATCATGGCCAGCGATCATCATCTCCCTCGAAGGTTCCAGTGATTCATGCGTCTTCTCGTCATCGAAGATAATGCGCGAATGGCAGCGCTGGTCGCAGACGGCCTCCAGCGCCGGAACTTCGTGTGTGATGTCGCCCATAGCCTTGCAGCGGCCGAGGATGCGATGGGCGGCGCAACCTATGACGCGATCGTGCTCGACCTTGGGCTACCCGATGGCGACGGAACCGACTGGCTTACGAGCCGCCGAAAATATCACGAGATGCCGCCCGCGATCATGCTGACCGCGCGCGGGGCATTGGAGGATCGCATCACGGGCCTCGATGCCGGAGCGGATGACTATCTCGTGAAGCCGGTCGAGATCGATGAACTTGCAGCGCGCATCCGCGCGCTGCTACGTCGCCCCGGCGTGCGGATACAGCCGGTGATCGAGGTAGGACGACTATATTTCGACGTCGCCAACCGCACCGCCCGCGCTGGCGATCAGGAGATCGATCTGTCGCGCCGCGAAGCCGATCTGCTGGAATTGTTGATGCGGCACGCGGGAACGGTCGTGCATCGCGCCGTGATTGAGAATGCCCTTTATAGTTTCAGCGATCCTGTGACGCCCAATGCTATCGAGGCCACGATCTCGCGGGTGCGGCGCAAGCTGGAGGATGCTCACGTCACCGGCGCGCTCCATACCGTTCGAGGCGTTGGCTATATGCTGAAGGACAATGGCGCGTGACCGATCGCCGATCCGTATCGCGACGCCTCAAACGCGGCCTGGGCCTGATCGGTCTGGTCGGCACCTTCCTGCTGCTGGCTGCTGTCGTCTTCTTCTACAGTTTCACCTTCGCCCATCTCGATGCGCAAGCGGCGATGGCGCGCGCCAGCCGCGAAATGCTTGAGCATGTTGCGCTGCCGGTGGCGATTCTGATGATCCCCGTTACCGTGCTTGTGCTTCGCGTGATCCGCCAGGCATTCCGACCGCTCGAAGAGGTAGCGGCGGAGATCGAGGCGGTGCAAGGCCATGAGCGCGGCTTCCGTATCGACAATTCGCAGATGCCTACCGAAGCGCTGCCTTTCACTAGCGCCGTCAACGACCTGCTCGCGCGCCTCGACGAAGCGGCGAAGCGCCAGGAAGCCTTCGCCGCCGATGTCGCGCACGAACTGCGCACACCGCTCGCCTTGCTGTCCCTCGAACTCGATCGGTTGGAGCATGACGATGCGGAGCGGCTCAAAAAGGATGTCGCGGCAATGCGTCGGCTGATCGATCAGCTCATGCTGCTGGCGCAGATCGATGCCGATGCAGTCGCCCAGATCCCGCTGGCGCAGATATCGCTGAGCGATGTGGCAAGCGATGTCGTCGGGGCGGCCGCGCCGGCCATCATTGCCGGAGGCAAGACCATTGAACTCGTGACTGGCATTCACGCGCCCGTCACGCGGGGTCGGCGCGAGGCGATTTCGGCGGCGCTGCGCAACCTCATCGAGAACGCCGTGCGGGTGACTCCGGCCGGCGGCGCCATCCAGGTGCTTGTTGGTCCGGGTGCAAGCATCAGCGTGCGTGACGAAGGGCCTGGCCTGCCGCCAGACCGGCTACGCAATCTCGTGCAACGCCATCGCCGCGCCGATCATGCCAGCAAGGACGGCGCTGGGCTTGGCCTCGCCATCGTCGAGCGGATCATGGCCGCGCACGAAGGCACGCTCGAGACCGATCCCGATCGCCATGATTTGATACTGCGCTTCCCCGAACCCTGACTGCCGATTGACCTGTCGCCTGTCTCGTCAGGGTTCCGTCAGACTCGCCGCCTAGCCGGATGGCATGTCCAGACGATATTATCCGATTGCAGGCGTGGCCGTTCCGCTCGCTTTGGCGGCCTTTTGGTGGCTTGCGCCGCATTCCGAACCCACCGCCGCGAAAGCGCCTGCCGATAAAGCGCAGACTGCCGCGGGGGTGTTGGTCGTTGATGCAAAGCGCGCGGCGCAAATGGGCATTCGTCTAACCGCCGCGACCGTTGCCGAGGAAGCCCCGCTCGTCACTATTCCAGCGGTGATCCAGCCTCCAGCCAACGCCCGCGTGGCGGTGGCCGCGACCTTCCCCGGTGTCGTCACCCGGACGTATGTGGTGGAAGGCGACAGCGTGCGGCAGGGACAGGCGCTTGCAACCGTCGCCAGTCGCGAAGTGCTGACGCTCGGCTCGGACCTCACCCGCGCCCATGCGCGTGCGGGCGTTGCGCAGTCCAATGCGGCGCGCCTGTCGCAGCTCAGCCGGGAGGGCATCATCGCTCCAGCCCGCGCGGACGAGGCGCGCGCCATCGCCGCCGAGAGCAATGCGGACGTATCGGAAAAGGCGCGTATCCTGCGCATGGTGGGCGGCCATGGCGGCAGCGGCTCCTATACGCTGACCGCGCCGATCGCGGGCCGCGTGACCAGCGCGGCCATCCAGACAGGCAATCCGGTCGACGGCACCACCGCGCCTTATGTGATCGATGCCGCAAACCGCTATGAAGTCATCGGGCAACTGCCCGAACGGCTGGTCGGTCAGGTGCGGCTTGGTATGACCGTGCATCTGCCACCTGACATTTCCGGCCGGATTATCGCCGTCGGTTCGACGATCGATCCCGCAACGCGCTCGGCCAGCCTCAAGGCGGAAATCCCGGCAGGGCCAGGCGTCGTCGCGGGCCGGGCGACCAGCATCGTGATTTCCGGTCCCGCACCGGCGGGCGCGGTCAGCGTGCCGGAGACCGCCGTCACAATGATCGACGGCAGGTCGGCCGTGTTCGTGGCAGCGCAGGGCGGTTACGCGGTTCGCCCCGTGACGAGCGGAACGGCCAGCAACGGCCGGATCGTTCTGCTCTCAGGCGTAAAGCCCGGTGAACAGGTGGTGACCTCCGGCACGAGCGCGCTCAAGGCGCTCGCCGCGGCGCGCTAGGCCCGGCCGATGCTGCGTTCGCTCGTCGCCACAGCGCTCTCCTATCGCCTGCTCGTCCTGCTGCTCGCCGCTGTGACGGCAGGGCTAGGGATATGGGCCTTCGTCAACTTGCCGGTCGACGCCTATCCAAACATCGCCCAGACACAGGTGAAGCTAATCCTGAAAGCCCCCGGCATGACGCCGGAGGAGGTAGAAAGCCGCGTTATCACGCCGATCGAACAGGAGATGCTGGGCATCCCCAATCAGGCGATCCTGCGCTCAGCGGCCAAATACGCCATCGCCGACATCACCATCGATTTCACCGATGGCACCGACATCTATTGGGCGCGCCAACAGGTCGCCGAGCGGTTGTCGGGCGTAATGGGCGATCTACCCGCATCGGTGACGGGCGGTCTGGCGCCGATCTCCACGCCGCTTTCCGACGTTTACATGTTTACGATCGAAGGGCCGCTATCGCTCCAGCAGAAGCGTGAGCTACTCGACTGGACGATCCGCCCGGCGCTGCGCACCGTGCCCGGCGTCGCGGACGTCAACGCGCTCGGCGGCTATGTCCGCACCTTCGAAGTGAGGCCCGATCCGGTGGCGTTGGCCTCCGCGAAGCTTTCGATTGCCGATCTGCGTGCGGCAATCGAAAGCGGCAATCGCAACGATGGCGCGGGACGCCTCGCCAATGGCGAGGAAGCGCTGATCGTCCGCGCGGTTGGCGCGATCCGCAATGCCGAAGACCTGCAATCGCTCGTCATCGCCAGCCGTGATGGGCGCATCGTACGGCTGGGCGATGTCGCCTCGGTCGGCAGCGGCAGCCTCACTCGCTATGGCGCGGTGACGAAGAACGGCAACGCCGAAGCGGTCGAAGGGCTGGTGATCGCGCTGCGCGGGGCGGACGCCCGGCAGGTGGTGGACGGCGTTCGCACGCGCCTCGCCGAGGTCGAGCGCGGCTTGCCCGCTGGCACGCGTATCAATGTGTTCTACGATCGCTCCGACCTGATCGAACGGGCGGTGGGCACGGTCGAAGAAGCGCTGATCGAGGCGACCGTCCTCGTCGTCGTGCTGCTGATCCTGTTCCTGGGCGACTGGCGCGCTGCTGCGATCGTCGCCGCGACCTTGCCGATGGCGGCGCTCATCACCTTCCTCTTCATGCGCGGCATGGGCCTCTCCGCCAATCTGATGAGCCTTGGCGGGCTTGCGATCGCGATCGGGATGCTGGTCGATGGCGCGGTGGTGGTGGTCGAGAATGTGGTCGAACGGCTCGGCCGCGATCACGATGGAGATACGCCCCGGCTCAACCATGTGTTTCGTGCGACCAGCGAAGTGATCGTCCCGGTCTCGGCCGGCATCCTCATCATCGCGCTGGTGTTCCTGCCGTTGCTCTCATTGCAAGGGTTGGAGGGCAAATTGTTCGCCCCTGTCGCGCTCACCATCGTCTTCGCGCTCGCAGGCTCTCTCCTGCTGGCGCTGACGCTGGTGCCGGTACTGTCCTCCTTCGGCCTCAAAAGCGGCCACCATGGCGAGCCGTGGATCATGCGCCAGCTTGGCCCGCGCTACCGCGTGCTGCTGGACGGCGCGTTCGCGCGCAAAAGGCTGGTCTATGGCCTCTCTGCTCTGGGACTGGTGCTGGCTGGCATAGCCTATGGCGCGGTTGGCAAGACCTTCATGCCGACGATGGACGAGGGCTCGGTCATCGTCCAACTCACCAAGCTGCCTTCGATCAACCTCGACCAGTCGGTTGCCGGTGATCTGGCCGTGCAACGCGCGCTCCGGGCCGTGCCCGAGGTCGAGGACGTGATCGCCCGCGTCGGTTCGGACGAAATCGGCCTCGATCCGATGGGCCTCAACGAGACCGACAGCTTCGTCCGATTGAAGCCACGCTCCGAATGGCGCGGCAACAAGGATTTTGTGATCGAGGAAATCCGCAAGGCGCTGGAGGGGCTTCCCGGCATCACTCCCAGCTACACCCAGCCGATCGAGATGCGCGTCTCAGAGATGCTGACCGGTGCGCGCGGCGATCTCGCGGTCAAGATCTTCGGCCCCGACCTCAATACGCTTGCCGATCTCGCCGGCCAGATCCAGCACACGCTGTCGGGCGTTCGCGGTGCCTCGGAAGTGCTGACGGTCGCCAACGACAGCGTGGACTATCTTCAACTCGACATCGACCGCGCAGCGGCCGGGCGGTTCGGAATGCCGGTCGACCAAATGCAGGATGCCTTGCGCGCTCAGGTCGAGGGGATGCGCGCGGGTGTCGTGGCGGAAGGGCAGAAGCGGACGCCGATCGTCATCCGAGGCGATGAGAGCCTTCGGAAAGACGCCGCGCGCTTCGCCGATCTGCAATTGCGCACGCCTGATGGCACGCTCGCGCGCGTCAGCGACATGGCGCGGGTCGCGCGCACGCAGGGGCCGGTCAAGCTCGACCATGAGAATGGTTCACGCTTCGCCTTGGTGCAGGCATTCGTCTCCGGGCGCGATCTGGTCGGCTATGTCGATGAGGCGAAGGCTGCGGTGGCGACGAAGGTACGGCTTCCGGCAGGGTACAGCATCGTCTGGGGCGGCCAGTTCGAAAATCAGCAGCGCGCCTCGGCACGGCTGATGACGGTGATCCCGATCGCGCTGGGACTGATCTTCCTCGTGCTGTTGGCGACACTGCGCTCGCTCCGCGCGTCGCTGCTGATCCTCGCCAATATCCCCTTCGCCATGGTCGGTGGTCTGGTCTCGCTCTGGGTGTCGGGCGAATATCTCTCCGTGCCTGCTTCGGTCGGATTCATCGCCCTACTCGGCATCGCGGTGCTCAACGGGCTGGTGCTCGTCGCCTATTTCCGGCAGCTCCGCACGGAAGGGCTAGGCATGGCCGAGGCGGTACGGCTCGGCGCGCAGCGGCGACTGCGGCCCGTGCTGATGACCGCCAGCATCACCGCCTTCGGCCTGGTGCCGCTCTTGTTCGCCAGCGGGCCTGGATCGGAGATCCAGCGTCCGCTCGCCATCGTCGTCATCGGCGGCCTCATCACTTCCACCCTGCTGACGCTGATCCTGCTGCCGATCCTGTTCGAGCGCTTCGGCGAAAGCGCGGGAGAACCCGAAAATGCCTGATCTCCTGTTCACCCTGCATTGCGCTGTCCCGGACGCCGAAGGGCTAATCGACTCCATCCGCGCGATCTCCCGGGCGCCGATTCATATCCGGGCGGAGAATGTGCGTGGTCGTGACTTCGACGATGCCGGGACAGCAGAGCGGGTCTCCGGCGAACTCAAGCGCACGACTATCGAACTGATCGTCGGTGAGGACATGGTGCCGGATTTGCTTCGCGCAGTGAAAGAAGCACGGCACGATCTGCCAGTGCGTTGGCGAACCGTTCCGCTCGTCGATCAGGGAAGGATCGCCTGATGCGGGTCGTCGCCTTTGCCTGTTGCCTTGCATTTGGCGCAACGCCTGCGCTCGCCCAGCGCGCCGACCTGCCGCCGGCAGAGAAGGTCAACGAGGCGCTGGACAGTCATCCCAGCGTTGCCGCCGCGCTTGCCCGTATCGAGGCTGCGCGAGCGCGCGGCGACATGCTTCGCAAAGGCCCGCATGAAGTGACGGTGAGCGGTAGCTACATCCGCCGCACGGTGGATCGCGAGGGCGGTTTCGACGAGTTCGACACGACGATCAGCCGCCCTTTCCGCCTGCCGGGCAAGGCCGCGCTGGACCGCAAGGCTGGCGCCCTGGGGATCGAGGTGGCCGAGAACCAGATGGAGAATGTCCGTCACCAGACGGCGCTGATCCTGTCGAGCCTCTGGCACGACTGGCTGACTGCCGGGACTCATTATCGAAACGATATGGACACGGTCAGGGGGCTGGAAGAATCGATCGCGGCGGTGAAACGGCGAGTCGCGCTGCGTGACGCCGCCCAGCTCGATCTTGACCAGGCGCAAGCAGCGCTCGCTCAGGCCCGCGCACAGGCGGCATCGTCCCTCTCTATCCGCGAGCAGGCGCGTGTCACCCTCGCCGCGGCCTTCCCCGACATTCCCTTGCCATCCGAGCCCCCGGAACTTGCGTCCCCGACGCTTCCCGATGTGGGGCTGGAGACGATGCGCGATCTCGTGATCGAGCGCAGCCACGAGATTCGTGCAGCGGACAAGGAAGCGCAGCGCCTCGGCGTCACGGCTCAGCGGGTTCGGGCGGATCGTATCGCTGATCCATCGTTCGGAGTCCGTTTGTTCAGCGAGCGCGGCGGAATGGAAAAGGGCGCGGGTATCGTCGCCTCGATCCCCCTCGGCGGTGGCTATCGCCGGGCGGCGGCCGATCAAGCCTCAGCCGAGGCCAACGCCGCGCGCATGGAATTGGCGGCGATACAACGCAATATCCAGGCCATCGCCAATGCGGACCTTTCCAACGCCCGCACCCGCTACGATGCCTGGCGCAACGCCGATCTATCGATGCACAGCGCCGCCGACGCGGCCGCCAAGATGGCGCGAGGATATCAACTCGGCCAGATCGATCTGACCGATCTTCTTTATGTCCGGCGGCAGGCGCAGGAGGCGCACCGCCTGGAAATTGATGCCCGGTCGGAAGCCGACCGGGCGCTCCTGAAGCTTCAGATCGATTCACACAGCATCTGGGCGCCGGACGAGGAGAAAAGATAAGATGCTGTGCTTGCTCCTTGCCTCGGTCGCGAGCGAAGTTTCTTCACCGCCGCCATTTCTCGGACCAGATCAAGTCGCGTCGGTGCCGGCGCAGCCAAATTCGGCCGTAGCGCGCCCCGCATCAGACGCGACACGGCCCGCCATCACGCCACCGGCGTTCGAACTGGCGCCATCGGCCCCACAGTCTCCCGTTGAGCAAGAAGGCCCAGCAAGCCAGGACGCATCAAGCCAGAATGGTACAGCGGACGCAAAAGACACAATTGTCGTCACAGCCTCGTCGCGCTCAGCCCACGTCGACCCGCTGGAACCAGCCAACCTCAAGTCGTTTGAAATCACGCAGTCTGTCGATCATGCCGTGGTGGCGCCAGTGGCCATGGGCTATCGGCATATCGTCCCTGGACCAATACGTGATGGCCTGCACAACGCGTTCGCCAATCTCGACGAACCTGTCGTTTTTTTGAATTTCCTGATCCAGCACAAGGTCGGCAAGGCCGCCGAGACCGTCGGCCGCTTCGCGGTCAACACGACGCTTGGCGCGGCGGGCCTATTCGATATTGCCAAGCGAAAACCGTTCCGCCTCCCGCATCGTCCCAATGGGTTCGCCGATAGCTTCGGATTCTATGGCGTGAAGCCCGGAGCATTTCTGTTTTTGCCAGTGGTTGGGCCGACGACAGTCCGGGACCTGATTGGCGGCCTGATGGATCGCATGGTGCTGCCCACCGCCATCGGCGTTCCGTTTAACCGATTGGCCTACAGCGCAGGGACCGGTGTGCCGCGGGCGCTCGACCGGCGCATCCGGTTTGACGCAGATCTTCGCGAGCAACGAGCACAGGCACAACCCTATGTCACAGCGCGCGAATATTATCTGCGACGCCGGCAGGATGAAATCGATGTGCTGCGCGGGAAACGCAAAATGGCTGCCCCCACGCCGGACACTCATAAAAGCATTGATGAGCTACGAAAGCACTGAAATGCGCGCTGATCGTCTAAACCACATCGAAACATTGACCGACCGCCTATTGCCATCTCCTCGCCCCCAGAGGAAAGCTGGACGGTCAGGGCTCGCTAGCAATAAGAACAAACCGCTGGCGAGCGGGGCGGGGAGATATCTGGAGATATGTCCTCGCCCCAATATTATCGAATCTGGCAGCAAATGAATGCCCTTCGATATCCGCCTGCTCCGCCATGCCATCGCCGCCGCCGATCATGGTAGCTTCTACAAAGCAGCGCGGGCATTGGGCGTGGAACAATCCACGCTGAGTCGAAACGTCGCCAGGTTAGAGCGAGTAATCGGAGTCCAGATTTTTGAGCGGTCTCGCTCGGGAGTTAGCGCAACCATCGCAGGAAAAGACTTTATTCGGGGCGCCAGGCCGATGGTCGCTGGTGCAGATAAACTGATCGCCGTGACGCGCGCCGCTGGTCAGGGTCGCGCTGGCGGGTTGATGATCGGACATTATTGTTCATTGTCGGCCGGTAATCTGCGGGCCACTGTGATTGGCTGGCGCGGTGCTCATCCAGACGTCGACTTGGATGGAGTAGAAGCAGAACGAGCCGTCCTGCTTGCTGGCCTTGATATTGGGGAGATAGATATCGCCATTCTGGCGGGGGAAGCGGACCACGACGGCTATCGACGTGAGCCGTTCTGGAGCGAGCGCGTACTGGTCGCATTACCTGCCAGCCATCCCTTGGCCGAACGCGAGACAGTGCATTGGACCGATCTGCGCGGTGAGCGTTTTCTTCTCCCCGCAACGGACCCCGGCCCGGAAATCCGCCACATGCTACTCGGCCGCTTGTCCGTCTTAGGAATGCAAGCAAACGTCAGAATGCACCAATGCAGCCGCGAGACAATCTTGAACCTGCTAGGCGATGGACTTGGCCTCACCATTGTCTGCGAAGGTAGCACCGGGGCGCGCTATCCCGACGTGGTTTATCGGCCCGTTCATGCCGAGCAAGGGCCGATGCTGATCGGATATTCGGGATACTGGCACGACGACAATAGTAATCCCGCACTTCGGCGCTTCCTCCATTTCATAAAGACCCGCTACGCGCTATCCTTCAACATCTCGGAGAATCCGGCGGAATAATATTCGCTTGGGAGCTAAACATCATGATGCAAGGAAAGATATTCATCGTCGCTCTCGCCATGCTCGCCATCGGATTTGGCGCGGGATTCGTGCTGCGTCCGATCATCATGCCGCCTGCCACGTCGGCGATGGCCGTCAGTCCTGCCCCCGTGATCGCCGAACCAGGGGCGGCGCGTGGGATGCAGTATTTCACCGCCAACCTCGATGAAGCGCGGCGCGTGGTCGCCGGATGCCGAGACGGCTCGGTGCGCGGCGACGAATGCGCCAACGCCCAGCAGGCGGTGACGGAAGCCGAGGGTCGGGATCGCTTCAAGAAATTCATGGGCCACTGAGGCCCGCAAGCTTCAATCGCTTTTTGCGCGCCGCCGCCGAAAACCGCGATCTGTGTCCATGAACCGCGTGACCATCGGCCCGATCAGCTTTTCGGGTGCGGCAGGCGAGCCGCCTGTCTCGGCCGCCAGCGCCGCGGCATAGGCTTGCAAGTCACGATGCACGGCAGCCGGCAACTCTATCGTGAGCTTGATCGGCCTGTCGTCGGCCAGCGGCCCCAGCTTCAACTTGGTCATCGCGTTCCTCCGATGGGTTCGAGGACAAGATCGCGGGTGATGACAATGCGAAGGGGATAGCCCGGCCGGATGGTGAGCGTCGGCGGCACGCCGAGTTGGCGGCGCACGATCTGCTGCCCTGTCTGATTGACGGTATCCTGCGTCCCGTAGCGAAGCGCCTGCACCAGCGAGTTGTTGTTGTTCGTCGTCATCTCGGCCCCGATGCCGAGCAGGGTGGAGATCGCGGCGGCCTTGAGCATGTTGCCCCAATGCTGGTCGACGCGATCCTGCAAGCCTGCATATCCGGCGGCATCAGCGCTTGGCTGGCGTTCGAGAACGATCGAGCGGCCATCCGGCAGGATCAGCCGATCCCAGGCGAGCAGCACGCGGGTCTGCCCGGCGGTGATCTGACTATCATATTCGCCGATCAGCCGTGCGCCTTGCGGGATGAGCAGGATTCGGCCGGTGATGCTGTCATAGACGTTCTGCGTCACCTGAGCGGTGATCTGGCCGGGAAGGTCCGACCGGATGCCGGTGATGAGCGCGGCCGGGATGATACTGCCAGCCTGGACGATGTTGGGTGATGCCGGAGCGGTCAGCCGCTCGACGCTGACCGTGCGCTGGTTGGACGCCTGCGCCATGAAGGCCCGCTTTGCGGCCTGGTCGCCCTGGCTGGCGGCCTGCTGTGCGGGGGCCGGCGCGTCCGATGGCACGGCGGCGATGGGCTGCGCTGCCGCTCCGGCTACGGTGGCCGTGCGGCCGCCCAGGAAGACCGAACTGGTCCGCGCTGCGTCACGCTCTTGGCTGATGCGCTGGCGCGCTGCTTCCTCGGCTCGGGCGGCGGCATCGGGCTGACCGGCTTGCGCGCCGATCGGCGGCACGGGAACAGCCTCCCCGCGCTGCTGCGCGGACACAATCGGACGACCGAGATCACCCGGGAGCGGCGGCCCGAGCTTTGGAGCCTGGCCGTAATCCTTGGGACCGGATGTGATCGCCTCGCCCGCGCGACTGTCGGTGTTGTAGAGTTCCTTCGCTTCGTGCGGACCGACTGACCGCAAGGCATAGATCAGCGAGCCGCCGATGCCGAGACCGGCGGCGATGCCCACCATAGCCAGCGCCTTTCGCGAAAGCCGCATGACGCGCGGCGGATCGCCCCGGAGCTGGAAGGCCTGGCGGTCGGCCGGAGCCGCGACCGCTTCGGCGGCGGGAATGTCGGAAGGATCGCTCATCAGCGCCGCTCCCGGCCATCGTCGCGCACGATCCGCACGCGCTGCTCGCTGCGCTTGTCGCCCAGGCGCAGCTCGGCGGCGGCGAACAGGCGATCGACAACCATGTAACGGCCCTGCACGCGGTAATTGACCAGTTCGGCGTCGCCGGCCGCACCGGTCACGAACAGCGGCGGCATCTCGCCCTGCGAGATCCCCGCCGGAAATTCGATAAACACCTGCCGACCATCATCGAACGCACGGGCCGGCCGCCACGGCGCACGATCGCCATCGATCCGATAGTGGAAATTGAGCGCTGTCAGGTCCACGCCAGCCGCGACCGGCACGGTGGCTGCGGCAGCAGCGTTGCGGCCCTGCAAGGCGATCAGCGCATCTCGCGGATAGGTCCAGCTCACCGACGCCATGTAGGTTGCTGCACCCGCGCGCAGTTCCAAATGATAGGTGCGCCGGTCGGTGTTGATGACGAGGTTGGTCGAAAGGTCGGGCCGGGTTGGTTTAACGAGGATATGCACCCGAGCTGTCGCGCCCGCGCCGCTGGTCGTATCGCCGATGATCCAGCGCACGGTATCGCCCGCCGCAACCGGCCCGGCCCCGACGAGCTGCTCGCCTTCCTGAAGCGCGATGTCCGTCACCTGGCCGGGCGCGGCATAGACCTGATAGAGCGCACCGTCCGTCCACGGATATTGCTGGATCGCATTGAGGAAGCCGTCGCGCACCGGCTGCATGCGGGCAGCCGCGTTAGCCGCGCCGACACGGTTGCGCGGATCGGCGGATTCCGGCGGACGCGGGCTTTCGCCGACTGGCTTCAACTGGCCGGGAAGCGGCAGCGGCTCGGGGATCGCCACCACCTCGACCGGCTTGGGCGGCTCGGGCGCCGGAGTGGCCGCGATCTCGGCCGGCGGCGGATTGTCATAGGCTATGGCCGGCGGCTTGGCTGACGTGGTGGCGCAAGCGGCGAGCACGGAGGTTGTGGCGAGCAGGACCGCCGAGGCGGCGCGACGAAGCATTGGGCGTCTCATTGCGACAGCTCCTTTGACCAGTTGAGGGCGTTGACGAAGACCCCGAGCGGGTTCTTGCGCAGGGCGTCGGGCGTGCGCGGGGCCACGAAAACAACGGTGAGGATGGCCGACCAGCGCTCGGTGGCGGCAAGGCTGCCGTCCTGATAGCGCCGTTCGGTCCAGGCCACCCGGAAGCTGTCGGGCGAAGCACGGATCACGCTCGACACGTCCACCGCGACCTGGACCTTGCCGATCTGAGCGAAGGGGTCGTTCGCCCGTGCATAGTCGTTGAGGAACAGCGCGCCTTTGTCGGTGGTGAAGTCGTAGGCGCGAAGCCAATTCTGGCGGACGATGATCGGATCGGCAGGGATGCTGCGCACCTGCTCGATGAAGCGCGCGAGATGAAACGCGATCTGCGGATCGGTCGGACGATAGTCGGCCTCTGCAGGCGCGACGGCTTGTGCCTCGCCGAGCTTGTCGACCTGCACGACCCACGGCACGATATGGCCTCGCGCGGATTGCCAGACGAGGCCCCCTGCAAGTCCGCCCGAGAGCGCCAACGCGCCGAAGAAGGCGAGCCGCCAGTTCTTCGCCTGCACGCGGGCCGAGCCGATCCTGTCGTCCCAGGCTTGGGCGGCGCGCTGATAGGGTGTGATCGGCTCGGGGGTCTGGCCATAGCGGATGGTTGGGCGTCGGAACATGGGCGGTTAGTCCTTCTGGCTGAGGTCGACGGACGCACCGCTGCCGCCACCGTCGCCGGAGCGCAGCGTGTGGGCGGCGACGGTGGCGCCGTGGGTCATGGTCTGGCGGCGTTTCATGTTCGCTGCCCAGGTGGGCGGCCCATCAGCCGACGGCGCGGGCGACGACGTGCCCCCCGAGATCGTGCCGCCCGTTGCGGTCACGGCCGCGCGGCCGCCCGAGCGATAGCTATCTTTTAGGGATGCTGCGGCCTTGCGAAGCGGCGACATGGCCGCGCCTGCGGTCGCTCGGCCAACGCCCGCCGCACCGCCCGCAACCGCCGCTCCGCCGGTCTTGCCAGCTGAGCCGAGCGCATAGGCGCTGCTCGCCGCACCCGATGCGAACGCACCACCTCTGGCAGCGCCGCCGATCACGCCGGCAGCCGCCCCGACCCCAAGACGGGCGGCGGCTGCGCCACCGACGAGCGCCCCGCCGGCGGCAAGCGCGGTTCCGGCCGCGGCGCCCGCGCCAAGTGCGGGACCACCCGAGACGATGCCGTTGGCGATACCGGGGCCGAAGATGGCGAGGCCGAACAGCGACAGGGCAGCGAGCGCGATCGCCATGACCTGATTGATGTCGGGCGCCGTGCCGAGGTTTGCGCTAGTGAACTGGCTGAACAGCGTCGTGCCGATGCCGGTGATGACCGCGAGCACCAGCACCTTGATGCCCGTGGAGACGATATGGCCGAGCACACGTTCGGCCATGAAGGCGGTCTTGTTGAAGAAGGCGAAGGGCAGCAGCACGAAGCCGGCCAGCGTCACCAGCTTGAACTCGATCAGCGTGATGAAGACCTGCACCGCGATGATGAAGAAGGCGAGCACCACAATGACCCAGGCGAGCAACAGCACGAGGATCAAAGCGAGGTTCGAGAACACCGCCCACAGGTTCGAGAATTGCCCTGCCGCATCCATCAGCGGCTTGGCGGCTTGCAACCCTGTCGCCGCGATCGTGCCGGGTTTCATGAAATCGCCCAGCGACATCGCCCCGCCGCTCGCCTTGAGGCCGAGGCCGGCGAAGGACTGGAACACGATGTTGGCGAGGTTGGAGAAATTGCCGATGATGAACGCGAAGACGCCGATGTAGAGCGTCTTCTTGACGAGGCGCTGAAGCACGTCCTCGTCGGCGCCCCAGGCCCAGAACAGCCCGGCGAGCGTCACGTCGATGGCGATCAATGTGGTCGAGAGGAAGCTGACCTCGCCGCCGAGCAGGCCGAACCCGCTGTCGATGTAGCGGGTGAAGACATTGAGGAACGTGTCGATGACGCTGGTGTCGTTCATGGCGCGGGGGTCTCGGTTGCGGGAGCTGCGGGTTTGCTGGCATCCACCGCGGGCGTGGGAGCATCTTGACGGAAGAAGCGGCGGCGGTTCTCGGCCCAGGCCGCTTCGCAGCCCGAGTCTGGCATGGTGAGCGTCGCGCAGCGTTCGAGTTCGCGGGCGAGCCGGTCCTGGCGCGCCTCCCCGCGCACGGCGACGGGCGGGGCTTGTGCGGGTTCAGGCTTGTGGACGGCG
This sequence comes from Sphingomonas sp. IBVSS2, assembly GCF_002127225.1. GTDB lineage: Bacteria > Pseudomonadota > Alphaproteobacteria > Sphingomonadales > Sphingomonadaceae > Sphingomonas. The sequence continues at coordinate 375,789 of NZ_NFUR01000003.1, read as the reverse complement.
GCGACGATCGCCACCGCCATCATCAAGCCCGCCAGCGCGGCGACGCCCGCGATCTTGGCCGTGCGCGAGGATGCGTGCAGCATCGGACGCGATCCTCAGTTGCCCATGAAGCGGCGGAACCGTTCGCGGCCCTCCGCCTCCTCGGCCGTATGCCGCGCGGATTCGAGCGCTTGCGCGCGGCCCTGCGCCGCGACGGCGGCGGTCAGGTCGGCGAGCTGCTGCGATTGCAGCGCGAGAAGCTGATTGCCAGCCTGCGCGGCCTGAAGCGCGCCGGTCGCCGACTGACTGGCCGAGACCAGGCCGGTCATCGTCGTGCGCGCGCCGTCGATGTTGCCGACGACACCCGCCTGTACCTTCAGCGAGTCCTCGAACGCGCCGACACTATCCTGCCAACGCGCATTCGCGTTGGCGACCATCTGCGCCTGCGTGCCGGTCAGCGCCGAGCCGGTGTAGCGGCTGGTGAACGCCTGCTGGATGTTCTGCACATCATAGGCGATGCGCTGCGCCTGGCCGAGAAACTGCTGGGTACGCTGAACCTGCTGCTGCAACTGCTGGAGCTGGCTGAACGGCAGCGAGGCAAGGTTCTTCGCCTCGTTGATGAGGCTCGTCGCCTGCTGCTGGATTTGCTGGATCTGGTTGTTGATCTGTTGGAGCGAGCGAGCCGCCGTCAGCACGTTCTGCGCATAATTGGTCGGGTCATAGACGATCCCACCAAAACCGAACTGCGCGTAAGCCGGCATCGGAGCGGCCACCGGCGCGATGGCCGTGGCAGCGAGCACGCCGGCCAGGACGGCGGGGCGAAGATTCATTCTGGTCATAGCGGTAACTCCTGCTGAGGTTGATGCCGAGGATCGGGGGGAAGAAGCTCGACGGCCCAGGCAGAGCCGCGATGGCGCAGCCATTCGGCCGCGAAAGCGGATTGCCCGTGGGTTTCGATCAATTCGGCGATGCGGAGCTGGTCGGTTTTCGAGGACGCGGCGGCGAAGGCCAGCGCGACCTCGCCCAAGCCCAGCTCGAACAGGCGATTTCCCCGCCGTGACTGGCAGTAATAGTCGCGCTTCGGCGTCGCCCGACTGAGGATTTCGATCTGGCGGACATTGAGGCCGAAGCGCTCATAGATGGCCGCGATCTGCGGCTCGGCCGCGCGTTCGTTGGGCAGGAAGATACGCGTCGGGCAGCTTTCGATGATGGCCGGGGCGATGCTCGACGTTTCGATGTCAGCGAGGCTCTGGGTGGCGAAGATGACGCTGGCGTTCTTCTTCCTGAGCGTCTTCAGCCATTCGCGGAGCTGGGCGGCGAAGTCCGGGCTGTCGAGTACCAGCCAGCCTTCGTCGATGATGATGAGCGTTGGCGAGCCGTCGAGCCGGCCTTCGATCCGGTGGAACAGGTAGGACAGGACGGCTGCGGCCGAGCCGGCGCCGACCAGGCCCTCGGTCTCGAACGCCTGCACCGAGGCTTCGCCGAGCCGTTCAGCTTCGGCGTCGAGCAGCCGGCCCCACGGCCCGCCGATGCAGTAGGAGGCGAGCGCTTGCTTGAGCTGCTGCGATTGTAGCAGGACAGCAAGACCCGTGAGCGTGCGTTCGCCGATCGGCGCCGACGCCAGCGAACCAAGCGCCGACCAGATATGCTCCTTGGCCTGCGGATCGACCGCGACGCCCTCGGACGCGAAGATCGCCGCCAGCCATTCGGCCGCCCATGCCCGCTCGGCAGGCGCGTCGATATGGGCGAGCGGCTGGAGCTGCACGCCGTCGCCGGCCTCGTCGGCGAGCGTCCCGCCCAAATCCTGCCAGTCGCCGCCCATGCCGAGCGCGGCGGCGCGGATCGAACCGCCGAAGTCGAAGGCGAAGACCTGCGCACGCCCATAGCGGCGGAACTGCATCGCCATCAGCGCAAGCAGCACGGATTTGCCCGCGCCGGTCGGACCGACGATCAGCATGTGGCCGACGTCGCCGACGTGAAGGGAAAACCGGAACGGGGTCGAGCCTTCGGTCTTGCCATAGAGCAAGGGGGGAGCACCAAAATGCTCGTCCCGTTCCGGCCCCGCCCATACTGCTGACAGGGGGATCAGGTGGGCGAGATTGATAGTGGAGATCGGGGGCTGGCGGACGTTGGCGTAAGTGTGACCGGGGAGGCTTCCCAGCCACGCCTCGATCGCGTTCATGCCCTCGGGGATGACCGTGAAGTCGCGGCCCTGGATGACCTTCTCGGCGAGCCGCAGCTTTTCGGCGGCAATGGCGGGATCGCGGTCCCACACCGTCACCGTCGCGGTGACATAAGCCATGCCGGCATAGTCGGCGCCCAGCTCCTGCAGAGCGATGTCGGCATCGGCCGCCTTGTTAGAGGCGTCGCTGTCGAGCAGCGTCGATGCCTCGTTGGTCATCACCTCTTTCAATATGGCGGCGACCGACTTGCGCTTGGCGAACCATTGCCGCCGGATCTTGGTCAGCAGCCTGGTCGCATCGGTCTTGTCGAGCATGACCGCGCGGGTGGACCAGCGATACTCGAAGGCGAGCCGGTTCAGTTCGTCGAGCAGACCGGGGAATGTGACGCTCGGGAATCCGACGATGGTGAGTGTGCGGAGGTGATGGTCGCCCAGGCGCGGCTCCAGCCCGCCCGTCAGCGGCTCGTCGGCGAGCAGCGCGTCGAGGTGCATGGGCGTTTCGGGAACACGCACACGCTGGCGTCGGGTAGAAATGGTGCTGTGCAGGTAGGTCAGCGTCTCGGCGTCATCGAGCCAGCGGACTTCGGGCACGAAGCCCTCGACCAGATTCAGCACACGGTCGCTGCGATCGGTGAAGCCCTTGAGCAGCTCCCACGGATCGACGCCGTTGGTGGACTTCCCTTCATAGAGCCAGCCTTCGGCGCGTGCCCTTTCCTCGGCCGGCGGCATCCACAGCAACGTCAGGAAATAGAGGCTCTCGAAGTGTGCGCCCTCCTCGCTGAACTGTTCGCGCCGCTCCAGATCGACCAGCGCTGAGACGGGATCGGGAAATTCCGACTCCGGGTAGTCGAGCGCGGGTGTGCGCTGGGCTTCGACGAAGATCGCCCAGCCTGATCCGAGCCGGCGCAGCGCGCTGTTCAGTCGTGCGGTCGTGGCGACCAGCTCGGCCGGCGTGGCGCTGTCGAGATCGGGGCCGCGGAAACGGGCTGTGCGCTGAAAGCTGCCGTCCTTGTTCAGAACAACGCCCGCGCCGACCAGTGCGGCCCAAGGCAGGAAGTCGGCGAGATGGGCCGCATGCCCACGGTATTCGCGAAGGCTCATCATGGCTGCATCCATGTCGGGTAACGGAGGTGGCGGCGGGCGACGTCCACGAACTGCGGGTCGCGGCGCGCAGCCCAGACCGAGAGCGCATGGCCGATCGCCCAGATGACGAGGCCCGCGATCCAGAGACGCAGGCCGAGACCGATCGCGCCCGCCAGCGTCCCGTTGACGATGGCGAGCGCCCGCGGTGCGCCGCCGAGCAATATCGGCTCGGTCAGCGCCCGGTGGACGGGAGCGGAGAAGCCCGCGATCGGCTCGCTCGCTTCCATCAGACGAGCGCCCCGCCGCCGAAGCTGAAGAACGACAGGAAGAAGCTCGACGCGGCGAAGGCGATCGACAGGCCGAACACGATCTGGATCAGCCGCCGGAAGCCGCCCGATGTGTCGCCGAACGCGAGGGTCAGGCCGGTCACGATGATGATGATGACCGCGATAATCTTTGCGACCGGCCCCTCGATCGATTGGAGGATGGATTGAAGGGGCGCTTCCCACGGCATCGATGATCCCGACGCATAAGCGGGAACAGCAGCAGTCAGCGCGATCACGCTGGCGGTGGCGGCGAGCATGGCGCGGTGTGCGCCATGCCGAAGGGCATGGATCATTTGACGTCTCCTGGCTGGGGTTGGGAAAGCGAAGCGATGCGGTAGTCGCCGGTGATGGGGTCCAGCCCCTCGACACGCGCCAGCTCGGCGAGACGGCGGCCATGCCCATCGCGGACCAGGACGGCGATCAGGTCGATGGTCTCGGCGAGCAGCGCGCGGGGGACCGTGACGACGGCTTCCTGAATGAGCTGTTCCATACGGCGCAGCGCGCCGAGCGCGGTTCCAGCGTGGATGGTGCCAATGCCGCCGGGGTGCCCGGTCCCCCAGGCTTTAAGCAGGTCGAGCGCTTCAGCGCCGCGCACCTCGCCGATCGGGATGCGATCGGGCCGCAGGCGGAGCGAGGACCGGACGAGATCGGAAAGCGAAACGACGCCATCCTTGGTCCGCATGGCGACGAGGTTGGGCGCGGCGCATTGCAGCTCGCGCGTATCTTCGATCAAGACGATACGGTCGGCGGTCTTGGCGACCTCGGCCAAGAGCGCGTTGACCAGGGTGGTCTTGCCGCTGCCGGTGCCGCCCGCGACCAGGATGTTGGCGCGGGCCGCAACACCATCGCGCAGCGCCGCCGCCTCGGCCGCCGACATGATCCCGGCCGCCCCATAATCGTCGAGCGTGAACACCGCGACGGCGGGCTTACGGATCGCGAAAGCCGGGGCTGCGACGACAGGCGGAAGCAGTCCCTCGAACCGTTCACCACCTTCGGGCAATTCGGCCGAAACGCGCGGGGACTTGGCGTGAACTTCGACGCCGACATGATGCGCAACTAGGCGGACGATGCGTTCGCCATCGGCGGCGCACAGCAGCTCGCCGGTGTCGCTGATCCCGTCGCCGAGGCGATCGACCCACAGCCGCCCGTCTGGGTTCAACATGACCTCGATCACAGCCGGATCGTCGAGCCAGGCTGCAATCGACGATCCGAGAGCCGTCCGCAGCATTCTCGCGCCGCGTGACTTCGCCTCGGATCGGATCGGGTGAACGGTCAAGGAACTGGCCCCTCATAAGGGCCGGGCGAACCGCCGCCCGGCTGTCGGGGCACATCAAGAGAGGCAGAAACGGGGCCTAAGCAACAGATAGCTGAAGGCGTAGTAGAGGCGGCGGCAGAAACTTACCGATGGCGGATCGGCCCGCTGGCCGTTCCTGCAATCGGCCCGCGTTTACTCCGAATCGGTCGCGGATTTGGGCCGCACATCTTCGGGGATCTCGTCGAGCAGGCTCTTGCCGCTCGCATAGCGCCGGCCGAGCGTTTCGACGAAGCCCTCATAGCGCTTGCGACCCTTCACTTGGGCGGCGGCTTGATCCTCGTCCGGCAGCGGCGGCGTCACCGACAGCCAGAAGCGAACAAACAGTGCCAACGCCTCTGTCGAAAGGCCCGTATTGCGTTCAAGCCGCTGGACCTGGCGCGATAGGCGGTCGAGCCGCCGGGCAAATGCCGCCTCCATCCGATCTGCGCCGTCCGGCGACAGATAGGACGTGACCGCCGCCTCCACGATCGCCGATCGCGAGATGCGTCGCCGGATCGCCAACTCGTCGATCTGCTTGGCGAGCATGGGCGGAAAATAGACGTTGAGCCGAACGCGCATGACCGCTGCCTACAACTCGATGCCGTCGCCGGGGGCGAGCGACGCTTGACGTGCGAGCCCCTGCATCCGGCGACGGACGGCCGCCTGCCGCGCCACATCGTCCTGCTCGTCATCGACGATTGCAAACTCCTGCGCGGGCGGTGGTGATGCCTCCGGCGCGATGGCGACATGCTCGGGCAGCTCGGGTTCACGGCGGAGCCCGCCATTGGCGGCGTCCTCCTGCGCCCGCACGATCCGCGCCACGTCGGCCGGATCGGCGGCGGCGGCACGGCCGGTCCAGTCGTCGGCCCGCGCCGCGCCCGCACTCGGTTTGGGCGCGTCCATGATCCGCTCGGACAGGCGGCGATCCTGAAAGTAGCGCGCCTTCTTCGCGCGGATCGGATGGACACCCGCTACCATCACGATCTCGTCGCCGGGCGGAAGTTGCATCACCTCGCCGGGCGTGAGGAGCTGGCGAGCGGTCTCGGAGCGCGACACCATCAAATGCCCCAGCCACGGCGACAGGCGATGCCCGGCGTAGTTCTTCATCGCCCGCATCTCGGTCGCGGTGCCGAGCGCGTCCGACACGCGCTTGGCGGTGCGCTCGTCGTTGGTGGCGAAGCTCACCCGGACATGACAGTTGTCGAGGATCGCGTTGTTCGGCCCGTATGCCTTCTCGATCTGGTTGAGCGACTGTGCGATCAGGAACGCTTTCAAGCCATAGCCCGCCATGAACGCCAGCGCGGACTCGAAGAAGTCGAGCCGGCCGAGAGCCGGGAACTCGTCAAGCATCAGGAGCACGCGCTGGCGGTTGCCCTTTGGTGTCAGCTCCTCGGTCAGCCGGCGTCCGATCTGGTTGAGGATCAGGCGGATTAGCGGCTTGGTCCGCGAGATGTCGCTGGGCGGCACGACCAGATAGAGCGTCGCCGGCGTCTCGCCTTCGACCAGATCCGATATGCGCCAATGGCACGCCCGCGTGACCTGCGCCACGACAGGATCGCGATAGAGCCCGAGGAACGACATGGCGGTCGAGAGCACGCCTGACCGCTCGTTGTCGGATTTGTTCAGCAGTTCGCGCGCGGCCGAGGCGACGACAGGATGCACGCCCGCTTCACCCAGGTGCGGCGTCGCCATCATCGCGGCTAGCGTCTGCTCGATTGTGCGTGACGGATCGGAGAGAATCGACGCCACGCCGGCCAGCGTCTTGTCGGCTTCGGCATAGAGGACGTGGAGGATCGCGCCGACTAGCAGCGAGTGCGAAGTTTTTTCCCAGTGGTTTCGACGCTCGAGACTGCCTTCTGGATCGACCAGCACGTCGGCGACATTCTGCACGTCGCGCACCTCCCACTGGCCGCGCCGCACTTCGAGCAACGGATTGTAGGCGGCTGATGCAGCGTTGGTCGGATCGAACAGCAGCACGCGCCCATGCCGCGACCGGAAGCCGGCGGTGAGCTGCCAGTTCTCACCCTTGATGTCATGGACGATCGCAGATCCCGGCCAGGTCAGCAGCGACGGCACGACCAGACCGACGCCTTTGCCGCTCCGCGTCGGCGCGAAGCACAGCACATGCTCGGGGCCATCGTGACGCAGATAATCGCGCGCGAGCTTGCCGAGCACGACGCCGTTCGGCCCCAGCAACCCTGCGCCGCGAATTTCCTTCTCGCTGGCCCAGCGCGCCGAGCCGTATGTCTCCGCGTTCTTCAGCTCGCGCGCGCGCCACACGGACATGCCGATTGCGACAGCGATCGACACGAACCCGCCCGACGCGGCGATGAATGCCCCGGTCTGGAATATGGCTGGCGCATAGGCATCGAACGAGAACCACCACCAGAAGAAGGCCGGCGGCGGATAGACCCGCCAGCCGAAAGCCATGAACCAGGGCGGCCCAAGCTCGGGCTGATAGGCGAGCGCGGCCGCAGTCCACTGCGTCGCGCCCCACACACCGGCGAGCACGATCAGGAACACGGTGATGACCTGGCCCCACAATATCTTGGTCGCGGACATGCTTGTCTCCTTGCGCTGGCTAGAGGCCGAGGCCGCGCTTGCGGCCCATCATCAGGTCGAGCCCGCCGCCGTCGCGGATCACGCCGGACACCTGACGGCCGAGCTGCTGTTCGAGGGCGCTTGCCCAGGGTACGAGGCGGAAGCCGAGGCCATCGTCGATCAGGGCGAAGCGGCCGGACGCGAGCGCGAGCCGCTGGCGAACGACGCCGGCGATCTTCTCGCCCGCTTGCGTCGGCCGATAGGCAAGGCCCGTCTCGCCCGCGATCTTCGCGCCAACCGAGTCCAGCTCGTGCCGCCGCAGCGTGTCGATCAGACCGCGCTCGAACACCGTTCGCTCGCCGAACCGGCGCGCCAGCCCTTCCTTGACCAGATGGTCGGTGCGCGCGTCCATCGCGCGGCGCACCTCGGCGCCGAACCCGCCGTCCGCGACGCCCACGCCGCGCTCGATCAGGCGATGGTCCAGCCAGGTCGCACCGGGCGCCTTGACCTGCGCCGACAGGTCGAGGTCCGATCGCGTTGCGAGGATCAGGCTCGGCTTCGGCTCGCCGGGCTTGCCGACCGCGCGCAGCTCGACGATGCCGCCGAGCTTGGGGCTGTGCTCCAGCCCCTCGATGCCGGGCAAGCGGACATGATGCGCGCGGCCGTCCGTGCCGTCGATCACGGCATAGGCGGCGCCGGTCAGTTCATCGTGCAGCCCCTTGCCGATCAACCGACCCACGATCGGCTTCTCGGGCGTGTCGCTCAGAACCGCATAGCTGTCGAGCGATCGGTCTTGTCCGTGATCCTTGAGCGCGTGGCCGATGGTGCGGATGATGTCGCCGCGCGCGGCTAGCTCGCGCAACTTCGCCTGCGCGCCTTCGGCGACCGCCCATTGGCCCGGCTCGCCCTCGGCGGCGAGCCCCATCGTCTCAAGGTGCTGCAAGCGCCCGACCATCAGGCGGCGGAGCCACGGATCGTCCGGGCCTGGTCGCTCCGGGCGCAGGTCGATGACGCCCAGCTCGTCGGCAACGCGGCCGATCTCGGTGTCGAGCCGGGTCCAGCGCTCCGCCGTTACCTCGCGGTCGAGCGCTTGGCTGATTTCATGCTCGGGCTTCGGCCCCAACTCGGCGAAGGCCAGCTCCTCGGCGCGCGAGCGCAGGCCGTGGCTGATATAGTCGCGGGCCATGACGAGATCGGCACCCTGGTCGGTCTGCCCGCGCACCAGCAGATGGACGTGCGGGTTGTCGGTGTTCCAGTGATCGACCGCGACCCAATCGAGCCGCGTTCCCAGGTCCGCCTCCATCTGGCGCACAAGGTCGCGGGTGTATTCGCGAAGGTCGGTCAGCTCGCTCGCATCTTCGGGCGATACGATGATGCGGAAATGATGTCGGTCGTCCCTGCACCGATCCGCAAACGCGCGATCATCGGCGCGGTCGGACTCGGCGTCGAACATGCGCGTCGGCGAGCCATCGCGGGTCACGCCTTCGCGCTTGAGATAGGCGATGTGCGCGGACAGCGGCGCCATGCGCCGGCCGCCGATGCGGTGGCGCACCGGCAGCGCCTTCACCAGCACGCGGCGGCCGGAGCCGAACAGGCGACTGCGCGCAAACGCCGTGCGTCCCTTCCCGAAGCTCGATTGGCCGCGCCGGCTGGGTCCGCCCCAGCCCCCGCGCTGGCTGCCGCCGCTCGTTGCCGCGACGCGCAGCACCTCGGCGACCAGCCCGCGGGCATTGCGGCCCTGCGCCTTGCTGCGCTTGGCCTTGCCCGGCCGAACGCGAAACTCGCGCTCGTCGCTCATGGTCGGGCCGCTTTCCGCCGAAAACCGGCCGTGGTGCCGTTCGGCGCGTTGAAATGCCTAGCTTTTTCCTTCCGAGCGGCACGCTCGCCGACCGACGCCCCCACGTTAGCCACATGAAAAGCCTCGGCTTTTCGGCGAAACGGGGTGCGGCTTGTATCTTGCCCTCGTCCCCTCCGACTTCTTCCTGCCCCTTCGCCCTTCAAACCGAGGGGGGCAAACGATCGAAGGAGGCCGCCGGTCATTGCGGTCGGCCCGCGCGGGCGCGGGGAACGAACAGCGTGTCGGCCGGAGCAGCTTCACGCTGCGGAACGGCCTGCGAGCTGTCGGTCGCGGGGCTGACAGACGGCGGCTCAGGCGCCGATGCGGACGCCGTGAACCCGCCACCGGACTGGACGCCGGACATCGCATCCTGCGCACTCGCCACGCGCACGAACAGCGCGGCGCGACGCCAGGCCAACGGATCGGGAAGCGACGCGGCGGCAAGCCGAGTATCGCCGCCCCCGCCCGTGATCGACGCCAGCCTTCCGAGATAGGCGCGGGTTTCAGCGGGCAGTGGACGGCCGCGCGACAGGTAATCGTCGGTGCGTCCGGTCCCGGCGTTATAGGCTGCGAGCATCGCGGTGGCATCGCCGTAGCGGTCGTGCATCTCGCGCAGATAAGCCGTCCCCGCCATGATGTTGTCGCGCACGTCGAAGGGGTCGGCGCCGAACCCGTAGCGTGCGCGCAGACGGCCCCAAGTCGCGGGCATGATCTGCATCAGCCCCATCGCGCCGGCCGTCGAAACCGCGCGCGCGTCGCCGTTGCTCTCGACGCGCATCACGGCCCAAATCCACGCCTCGGGAATGCCGAACCGCCGCGCGGCGTCGGCGACATATCCGGCATAGGGATGATGGGCCGGCGCGCGATCGGCGGAGACATCCTGCGCCGATGCCGCGACCGGCCCGACGCCGGGCAAAAACAGCAGGATCGTCAGCGCCAGAGCCGATCCGACTCCGCTTCTACGCCAACCTGCCAGCGTGCTCGCTGCGGTAAAGGGTGCGCGCAGAGCGCCGGCCGTTGACCGCCCTTGACCTTCGCTGCGCGCGCCGGCCGACCCGCGACCGAGCGGGACGAAGGGATGAGACGGTTTTCCCGCGAACCAGGGGATGATCGAGACGCGCACCGCTTCAATCCTCCTCGCGGCGCTTTTGCGGCCGGTTCCAGCGCAGCGCCCAGGCGCTATCCTCATCGCCGATGCGAAACAGCGCGGCGCGGATCGGCTGCGAGAAGCCGGGATCGTCGAGGCGCAGCGAGACGTAGTCGCCAGCGCGCTCGCCGGTCTCGTTCCAGCCTGCGCCCACCTCCGGGCCATTGTCGGTCTTGCCAAGATGGACACGCCAGTCGGGCGCGTTCTCGCCGTCCTGCGGCTCTGCCGGAACGATGCGGAGCGCCACGTCGAGCGTCATCGTCTCGATCCGGCCCTGAAAACCTTTGGGGGTGCGGGTGAACATGCCGATTTGCATGGGATGGTCCTTTCAGTTGGCGGCTAGGTGCGGGGTTCACGGCTCCAGCCGCGCCACGTCAGCGGCGCGCCGGGGGCATCGCGGGTGAGGATCGGGATTGCGCGGCCGATCACGGTTGAGGCCGGCAGCGAGCCGAAATACCGGCCGTCCAGGCTGTCGGGGACGGCAGGATTGAGCAGCAGCAGTTCGCCGGTCGCCAGTGTGCGACAGCCCTGCCAGACGGGCAGTGGACGGCCGAGCCGGTCGCGCTTGCGCGCAACAGCGACGGGCCGCCGATCGACGCTCACGCTGTCGCCCAGCCGGCAGATGCGCTGTCCTGCCTTGCCGGCGACATGCTTCAGCAGCGGCACGCCTTCGCCCAGGTAATGGCGCTCGGCCATCCAGCGCGCGAGACGCTGGGGCGGCGTGACGGCGACCAGCGCGCCGGGCGGCGGGTCGCGCTCGGGCTCGATCCGGTAGAGCCCGAGCGGCGCGCTGGCGCTGGCGTTCCACAGCACGCGCGGCACGGGATGAATGGCGGCGATCGCAGCGAAAGCAGCCGTGAACCCGGTTGCGGCAGCGACAGTGGCGCGGACATAGAAGCGGCGCGTCATCCCTCGATCTCCCGGCGCTTCAGCCAGGCGTGATGGCGCTCAAGCGTGTAGAGACGCGGCGCTTGTCCGGCGGCGATGCGGTTGGCGACGTGCCGCCAATGGTCGGGCGCGGCGTCGCAGGGATCGACGCCCGCGGCCTCGGTCGCGTCGATCGCCGCGAGCACTTGGCTGACCTTCGGCCAACCCTCGATCTTGAGCAGGATGTCGCCGCCCGGCCGCACGAAGGGCAGCGTCGTGAACGCCTCGCCCGCGCCGACCGCGCGCACGATATCGATGCGCGAGCTGACCGTGCCGTAGTCGTTCGCCGCCCAGCGGACGAAAGCGAAGATCGCGCCGGGGCGAAAGCGGACGATGCGGCGTCGGCGGTCGACAATCTCGTCCGCCGCGACGCGGCCGAACCTGATCCAGTGCTCGATCCGCTTTTCGATCCACGTCAGCTCGACGCAGGTCATGTCGTCATCGGACGGCTGGCGGTGGCGCATGGGTGACGGAGGGACGTTCATCGCCGGCTCCGGGCGATGGCGGAGTCCGCGCGCGGCATGAGATCGTCCTGCCCCGGATCGGAGGTCGAATGCTTGATGCCGATGTCGGCCCAGGCGCGCAGGTCATCGACCGAATAGACGACGCGGCCGCCGATCCGGCGGTAGGCCGGGCCGGTGCCGAAATAGCGGTGCTTCTCAAGGGTCCGGCCCGAGAGGCCGAGAAAGCGCGCGGCTTCGGGCGTTCGCAGGAAGCGGGGCGGCAAATTGGTGGGCGTATCGGACAAATGATGGCTCCTGCGGGCGGTGGCGGCAGGAGGCGTAATTGTCAGAAGGGAGGCGGCCAGGTGGGGTATGAAGATGTGCGGCTGCACGGATGCGACCACCCCCGCCAGGGCAGGCCCGCAAAGATCTGTCAGCGGATACGGAGCAGCTTGCGATAGTCGCCGTTCATCATTGCGATGCCGTCGCGGACCAGGCGCACGACGAACGAACGTGAGGCCGACATCTTCCAGTCGCTCGCCGATAGCCGGATCGCATCGTCGCGGCCCAGTTCGGCAGCGATCTCGCGGTAGGTCGCGCCGGAGTCGCGTAGGTCGAGCGCGCAGAGCATCAGGTCGAGCCGGACAAGCCGATAGGCGGTGAGCGGCCAACCGCGCGGCAGTGGCCCTGGCGCTCGCCCGAGCAGCCGGCGGTGGAAACGCAGCAGGCTCGCGATGCGGGTGATGAAATCCTTGTCGAGCGGGATGACGGCGGCGAGCGGCTGACCGGGCGTCGGCGCGCGGAACCAAAGCCGATGCTCGCCCGCAGCGTCGGCGACGATGACATGGCGTCCGTCGATCCCGGCGAGGTCGGCAAGCAGCGCACCCAGCGCGCGCGGATCGACCGGGGCTGCTGCCTCAAATCCCTCCGGTGCGGCGTCCAGAATGACCGTGACGGCGGTCAGTTCGGGGCGCCAGGCGACCGGCTCCGACAGGTCATCCGGCGCCGTCGCGAAAGGACAACCCCCAGCGCCGCGCGAATGCCGCCTCGGCGGTGTTCCTCGCGACGGCGCCGCTCGCGATGCTTTGCTGCATCTGCGCATGTTCGGCGCGGTAGGTGTGGTTCCTTCGCAGGAATTCGGCAGCTAGATCGGCGCGCCCGAGCGCGCCGGATAGACCATCGGCGCGCCGCTGGCGACGCCGTGGCGGCGTCGGCATGGCATCCTCCCATGTGCGTATCGCACATACTTCAGGGGTGTCATGATGGCGTCGTGATCGCCCCCAGATAGCGCAAAGGTTGCGCTCAGCCATGCCTGTCGCGCGGCGGGACTGACGACTTAATCGCACCAAATCGGACGAAATATTAACGATTTAACGGCGGTTCCGCACCTAGCAGATGTGCATATCCGACCTCTGTCATCCACCTTGCGCGCGCGAGGTGGCTCGCGTGCACCGCCTTCGCCCGTTCGGGTTCGATTGCGGCATCGATACCGAAAATCTCGGCAGCGACGGTGCGCCAGTCTGCGCCCCCATCCTCGGCATCGAGCAGGCGCAGATAGTCCTGCGCATGGCTTTCGTCATACGCCGTCACCTTTGCAGCCTCCGGCGCCTGATCCTTGAACTGGCATCTGCTCATGGCGTTGGTCCCGCCCCGTTAGCCAATCTAGCCGAAATACACCGCCGGGCTATGCGCAAGTCCTGCATCGTTGAATGCACTAATGGCAGAGATAGCGCGCACCAATCAGTGAATACACCTTATATGGGATAAACCGAATAAGTTGTATCGTCCAGTTTGCCGCGCATGGACATGCGGCGCCTCGTGGGATTGAACTTTGCCAGATTGAGGAAGGAGAAGGGCTTTACCCAGGAGCGCTTTGCCGAGACGTCCGGCTTTACCCAACAATATGTCAGCGATCTGGAACGCGGTCGACGTAATCCGACGGTCGTTACGTTGTTTCACCTGGCCTCGGCACTCGGCGTAACGCCGGCCGAACTTGTCGCTGCGACCGATCTCTCCGAGACCGACTAACCTTCATCTGAATTTGCGAGCCGGGCGTCTGCCCGGCGAGCGCGATTGCGACCGCGCGGATCTTGGGACGCGCGGTCGCCGCCGGTCCGCCATGGCGGATCGGCGCGAATTGGCGGAACCGCAGGGCCGACATTTCGGCCCTGCGGTAATGGGGGTCAGGCCGCTTTGAGGCGCTGCATTCCCTCGGCCAAGGTCCAGAGAGCGCGATTGAGCGTCACATTCTGGTCGATACCGTTGATCGCACGGGTCTGGGCGCGGCGGATGCGGCCTTCTGCGTTGCGCCTGCGGCCCTGCAACCCGCCCCGAATGACATTCTCCTGTATCACGTTGAACGTGGTCCACAGGCTGCGGTCGGTGTCCTCGCGGCGGCGCGGCTCGATGATCTGCTCAGGCCGCAACGGGCTTTCGTCCTCGCCATAGCGCGCGACAAGGCTAACCTCGCCGAGCAAGCGCCTTTCGTCCTCGGAAAGCTGAATCCCCTTCATGGTTTCGCTGGCGTCGATCAGCCGGGGGAAATCCTCGGCCACGGTATAAACGCCCTCGATAATGTCATGCTCTATATTGCCCTTGTGCGGAACGCGGACCTCCTCAAACCGCTCGCCCGCAATCATGCTGTTCGTGCAGACGAACCGCAGCATCCCGGCAAACATCTGATAGGCGCTGGTCCCGTCATGGCTGTTGACGATGATGACCTCGGCGGCCTCGGGCTTGCCGATGCCGTCAGCACGGCGCAGGCGCAGCATATGTTTGGCGTGGCCGTGGCGGCTGCCGTCGCGGGGAACGGACTGCACGGCGAAGAACGGGAACCATCCTTCCCGGCGCACCCCCTCCACGATGTCGATGGTCGGAACATAGACGTAGCGATCCGACCGGCTGTCGTGTGCCTCGCGGGCGAAGATGGACGGGACGTGCCGATACAGTGCCTCATTGTCGAGCGGCTCCCTGCCGCTGATCTGGTGGGCATTGCGGCCGAACCGGGTGGCAAGCTGATGATACATGGCTGGACTCCTTGGGCTTGGGTTTCCGCGCAGCGGAGCGCCGCGCTGAAACCCTGCCCGTCGGCGAGACCGGGGGTGCAACCGGAGTGGGCTGCTTCGCGGGGAACCGGCTGCACGGAACGCGAAGCGTGGAGGAAGCTGGGCGGAAGCCGCTCCGAAGGGCGCCAGGGGCAGCGCCCCAAGCCCCTTGTTGTTGTCAAAGCAAGCGCTTCCCGGCGCTAGCGCTTCGACATCACATATCCCGAAAATGTCAGTCGGCTCGAACCGCATCCTTCTCTGTTCCCCAACGATCTCGGCCCGATCGCTTAGCCGTGGGGAATCATAGACGCGGTCGGCAGGTCATCTGTCGCGGGCGTGCCCCTCGTAGCGGCCGTCCAGATTCCGCTCGAAGAGTACACCCCTTTGTAGTCGAAGCTCTGCCGCCAGCTCATCATTGAGCGTGATGGAAATGCTGGAAAGTTTGAGGGGCTTCCGTCGCCCGACGACGCGGGCATAGACAGTGATCGCATAATCGCCGGGCTCGAACCGATATTCGTCCTCATGGACGGAAAGAACGAAATGATGATTGGCGGCCAGCCCCGCACGGCTGATATATAGACCGCTGCCGGCGGACAGCTTCTCGGTTTCGCCATAACCCCAGAAGCTGAACGTCCGTTCGGTGCCGTTCCTGAGCGCCTTAACATACATGCCTTCGACAACCTGTCCCTGAGCAGCGGTGCTGTAGAGCAGCGTCCGAAGGAAGATCTTAGGTGTGGGTTTTGGCACGATGTCATGGCCGAAAAACACGATCGTCGGCATCGTCATTGCCAAGCGCCCTCGGCGAAGAAGGACCAACCAGAAGGTACCGACCGAAACGGCGAGCGACGCTATGGAAATCGGGACGCTGATCATCTCCATTGTTACATCATGCTCCTGCGGTCTGAGTGGCTTCCGCAATTGCCTTTTGTAATCCGGCCGCGGCTTCAAGGGTCGTCGCGTCGACTAGAGATGCATCCTTGGTTCCGGCGATGCCGATGAGGATGGAAGCGACGGCAGCCGACAAATCCCGCAGTTGCTGCGACCGAAAATCACTGGGGTCGATTTCGTCAAAGTCTATGTCGTCGATGCTTCTGGAGAGCACCGCGAACCAAGGAGCATCGGTTTCCAGGAGCCGCGTGAATTTCTCATATCCGATGATACGGAACCGCCGGACAGAATCCGGGTCTCGTTCAATCATCGCGTCGCCCAGCGCGTCCTGCCAATCGCGATAGAGCAGCGCTTCACGGTAGGACAATCCGCCGACGGCGCGCTCTACGGTTTCTCTTACAACATCGTCATCCGGCGCCTTGCCCCCCGTTTCCTTGGCGAGATACGCGGCAAGACGTCGGCAAATTTCCAACTTTTTATCGACGGGAAGACTCCGAAGGTGATCGGGGTCTGATTTCAGTTTACCCTCAGTGGCTGTGTGAGCCTCCACTTCGAAGCGCATGGCTAGGGCTGCTTGGCAGGTCTGATCGAGCCTTGTGAGATCGATACCCCAAAGGGCGCTAAGTCGCGTCAGGCGATGGAGTTCAACGTGTGGTCCGTCCGCGAGCGCCTTTTGAAAAGCTGCGATCTGCTTTGAAATCGGCGTGGCGACGTTTGTTTTTCCACGCGGCAGGGCACGCAACTCAAGGTTCATCCCCCGAATCCACCCGATCAGCGTCGCGATCCTGTAGAGTGTGCTGATCCGCTTGTAGGCGTTGAAATCTAACGGAAGCGTGGAAGTCTTCAAAAACGCATGCCGCTTGTCGATAAATATTTCTTTCGATCGCCAGACGATCTTCTCGCAGGACTCGCTTAGCGGCGCCAGATACTGACGATATACAGTAGCCTCCGATTGCTCCCTGACGCGCCGTTCTTTCAAACGCTCGAAGAGATAGTCCTTTAATATCGAGACGAGTAGCGCGCTGGTTGCGCCGATGATCGCCGCCCACACGACCATACTGGAAGCAGGCGGCGCTGCGACAGGTAACGGCGTCGACGATGCCTGGACCGCAGCATGTGTGAGTGCAGCCATCGTCTCGGACGCTAACGCGGTTACTGATAGATGAGCCACGATCCCCCCTCGACCCGCAGTAACAGAAGCTCGGCAGAACGTAATCGTCGATTGGGACGGCTTTGCATTTGTCGTCAAGACGGCGTGCTGTTTCGACGAGAATGACGCCCCGCTCCGAGGAGCGGGGCGTCATTGGCTGGTCAGCGCGACCAGATGAGGACGTATTCGCCGGCGGTGTCGCTCTCGGAGAGCGTGGCGTAGACCGGAGCCGGGAAGCTCGGGTCGTCCAGCTTGGCTGAGATGTAGTCGCGGCCTTCGCGGCTGGTCTTCTTCCAGGCCGCGCCGATGTCCATGTCAGCGGTGCTGATGCGGAAGTCGGGGGATTTCTCGCCGTCCTTGTCGACCGGGCGGAGGGTCGCCTTGGTGTTGAGGGTAAGCGTCTTGATGACGCCGGCGAACTCGCCCTTGCTGTTGGCGGTGAAGGTACCGATCGTAGCCATGTCGTATTCTCCTGCTTGCTCGGACCGCGCCCATCGCGGCCTCGATGGCGTTTCGTCGGCTGGGGACGATCGACCGCGCACCCGAAGGGCCGCAGCGCAGCGGAGGATGGCGGAGCGCCGCTTTTTTGCCTCGCGATGCAAAGCCGCAGGCGGCGGAAAAAAGTGGCGATCCGCCATTGCGGGAAGGCGAACGGCCTCGGGCAGACCAGCCATTGGGGAGGCTGTTTGGGCAGCGCCGGGCTAGGAATAGCAGAGGGACAAAGCGATCGTGGCGCACACGCGCGAAACGAGGAGGTCAGTAGCGCCCATCATTCCCGCGAAGATGCTACGCCGGTGCGATGACGAATCACGACTACCAGCGGGAAGACCAAGACCCTCGCGAGGGACTGGCGGAGGAAGGATTGCTCTCGCCCCTGATCGAGGACTGGCGGGCGATCTACATCGAGAATTATGCGCCATGATTCGACCTGGCGCGCGACGTTAATCGTTACGCCACCTGGCTCTTCCAGGAACATCAGGACGCCGGCAATGGTGGGCCGGCTGATGCGCAAGCCCCGACAGCGGTGCGCATGTATGGGCGCGCGATGAACGCGTTCGCGGCATCTGTCATGCTGGCCGAACGCGCCATGGCCATCGAAGCGGCGGGCGCCGTGCGCGCGATCTACGAAGTGGGATTCTGGCTGAGCCTGCTCGCCACCGATCCACTCAAGGCGCTCGAAGCGCTGGAGATCGACGAGCACGACAATGCGATCCAACGGGAGATATTACTTCGCGAAGAGCATCCCTCGGATGCCGCCGTTGTCGCGGCGTCGCTGAAGCGCGAGGCGCATCACGTTGCGAAGCTAGCCAAACGAAAGAGCCTCAGTGTTAAAAAGATCGCCCAGACCATGCCGAAACGGTCGGGTTATCTCGAATATCGTTTGGTCAGCGCTTTTTACGGCCATCTGTCCAGCAGCAGTCTCGATGGCTTGAAGAAGAGAAATGGCAAAGGCGGCGTGACCAATATTCTGGGTCCGTTCGAAACGGAGATCCCGAAAGCGCTGTCCTTCGCGCTCGACGCGATGCTTCGCTGTACCCGCTATTTCGAAGTCATGATGAAGGAAGGCCGGCAACCCGACCGCCTGGAGAAGGCTCACCGCACCTTGCTGGGCCTTCAGGACGCACCTTGATCGAACAGCGGCGGCGCGCGACAAGCGCGCCGCCGCGATTTTTCCGGTCGAAGGATAAGGCCGGAGCCGCTCGCGCGGCCCCGGCCCAATGCCGCTATTCGGCGGCGACGGCAAAGGACGCTTCGCCGTCCTCCCCGACGGTCCCGGCGTCCTCGGCCTCGACGGTCGCGGGCTGCTCCGCCTCCGGCTCGGGCGTCCGCAGGATCGCGGGCAGCCAGCCGGTCCCGGCCAGAAGCTGCTCGGCGGCTTGCGCCATGTCCAGCTTCTTCATGTCCGCGATACGGCGGGCGGCATCCTCCGACACGCCTTCGGCGACGGCCTCCACGATATGCGCCTTGGTGACACGGCCAAGGTAGCTGTCCACGGTAGGTGTCCAGTCCCTCGCCACGTCCAGTGCCAGCTCGGTCGCCAGCCTGTTCGCCGTTTGCAGCGAGCGGGGTTTGCGGTCCCACGGCAGACGCAGTGCGTTGACGGTGCGCGCCGCGCAATGCGCCAGCAACGCAATGCGCTTTTCGTCCGCCAGTCCGACGATGAAGTCCCACAGGTCAGCCACGTCACGCGGCATGCGCTCGGCCCATGCCTCATGCTGCGCGCTCGCCCGCGCCGCCAAGGGCGTGTCTTCGATCCCGTCCGCATGGCTTCCCAGGGGGGTCACGGTCGGACGAACCTCAAGGCAACCGGCCTCGGCATAGCTGTAGAACAGTTGCGCGGTCAGGGTATGGGTCAGCGCGATCAACGCCGTATCGGGCTGATCGGCCAGCGCCACGCGAAGCGCCAGCGTCCGATGCGCGGACAGGTCGCGGGTGAGGCTGTCGGAAATCGGCTTGCCCGGCTCCTCTTCCTCCTCAACGTCCTGCACGTCCTCATCGCCATCCTCCGGCCGCTCGTCCTTCCCGGTCTCCGGGACGGTCGCATCGCCTTCTTCCGGCTCGGGCTGTGGGTCGGCCAGCGCCTCATCCTCGAGCCGCACGAAACCACGTTCGACTCGAACGCTGCCATCATGGTGCAACACGACGAACGCCCCACCATGCGCGATCACATTGGCGTCGTAGGCCGAACGCTTGGCCGAAATCGTGTCGATCTCGTCGGACACCGCCTCCAGCTTCGCCGCAACGTCCTCGGGCATTTCGTCATAGGACGAATAGCCATCGGCAAGCGTATCATACTCGGCGGACAGCGCGTCCAGCCGCGCCTCGTCCTCGTCGGACAGGGCGATGGGCTGCGGATAGAAACGCCGCATCCCGTGGGCATGAGGATAGTCGATATGCGCCTCGGCCCATTTCCAGCCCTCGGCCTGCACCTCGCTCGCAATGTCGCGCAGCTTTTCGGCGGCGAGCATATCGAGCAAGCCCACATCCTCGAAGAACCCGCCACGGTCCTCGCTGAACAGGTCGCGGATGATATTGCCGCCGGCCTCAACATAGGCGTCGGCCCCGATGAATACCGCACGGCGATCATCGGCGGGCACGTTGGCGGCGGTCATGTCGCGCCGGATGATCCAAGGTTCGCGATTGTGATGCAGGCCCTCAAACACTTGCTCCTGCCGGGCATGGTCCTCGGTGATGGCGAAGGCCATAAGCTGATCCAAGGTCAGCCCATCCTCACGATAGACCTGCAACAGCTTGGGGCTGACAGCGCCAAGGCGAAGCCGCTGCTTCACCACGCCCGCCGACACGCCGAACCGCGCGCCGATCTCCTGCGCGCCCCAGCCTTTATCATTGGAAAGCTCCGCAAACCGCTCGAACTGGTCGGCGGGGTGCATCGGGGTCCGGGTCACGTTCTCGTCCAGACTGATCTCGGACGGATCGTTGGCGGTATCCAGCCAGCAGCGCACCGGCTCGGATTTCCTGATCTGCTTGCGCTTGGCGCGCAGCAGCATCGCCAGCCTGCGGCCCTCGCCAGCGGTAACGAGATAATAGCCGGTCGGCGTCCCGTCCTCCTTGGTTTCCGGCTCCACGACAAGGTTCTGGATCAGCCCCTTATGCTGGATCGACGCGGCCAGCGCCTCGATAGCGGCCTCCCCATGCGGCACCTTACGGGCGTTGCGCGGGGACTTCTTGAGCTTGGCGAGCGGCACGAAAATCTCGACGCCCGATACAGGCTCGGCAGCAACGGTTTCGGTAACAGCGTTCATCACACTTCTCCTAAAAACCGCACTCACCCCGGAATGGGGTGGGCGGCGAAGAAGCGACCGGCAGGCCCGCCGACGGAGCCGGGACGCACCCGAAGGGCTGGAACGAAGAGGAAGTAAGCGCGGCCACGCGCGTTGCGGCCCGGCGCGGCGGGCCTAAAGGGAAGCGACGCCCACCCCATCGCGGGAGTGAAACGACACAGCAGCGCGATCGGGCCGGCGCAGCCCTGGCCCGATCTCCGCAGCATTGAATAGCGACAATCCGCGATGCGGATTGCCAACCAGCGCGTCAGCGCCAACCCGCCATGCTGATCGTCACCCGGCAGGGACGAGACCCGTCAGGGGCTCGGTCGGAGTGCAGCGGAGATAGAGCGGCGGTCCCGCAGGGAGGCGCCCCCCCCGCCCAACTTGCCTTTCTCGTCATTTCGATTATATTTTAATCAGATTGATGGCAGGTGATAAACATGGCGACTGAGACGAAGGTATTGACCGCGCACGTCCCCTTGGGGCTCGCGGAAAAGGTTGAAGCGATGGCCTCGCGGCTCGAACGCTCGCGCGGCTGGGTGATGAAACAAGCGCTCGCCGCATGGGTCGATCAGGAGGAGGAACGTCACCGGATGACGCTCGAAGCCCTTGATGACGTCGATGCCGGACGGGTGATCGACCACCAGGCGATCACGGCATGGGCCGACAGCCTTGGGACGGACAAACCGCTGCCCTCACCGATCAAATGAAGATCCAGTGGACCAGCAAGGCGTCGTCGGACCTTGTGCGTCTGCACGAGCATCTGAGCCCGGTCGCGCCCGAAGCGGCAGCGCGCGTGGTCCAGCAGCTCGCCCACGCACCGGATCGGCTGCTCGATTATCCGAGGATCGGCGAGAAGCTGGAAGCCTATGAGCCGCGCGAGGTCCGCCGGATCATCGTGGGCAATTACGAGATGCGCTACGAGCTCGTAGCGGCGACCATCTTCATTCTGCGCCTCTGGCATTGCCGCGAAAACCGCAGCTTCGAGTCGGAGGAGTAACGGCGATGGCGCTGGCGACCACGGGCCGCGACGCGGCGTTCGGCGGCAAAGCCGCCCTGAACACTTATCTGCGCTACGCCGGGCCGGACCGTTTGCACCCAGCCCAGCCGGGCATCAGCATCGGCGCATGGCCCTGTCTCGCAAACGTCGTCGTCGCGCGCCGCGCGGCTGGTCGGACGGTCTCGACGACCTGCACGACTATATGCAGGCGCCAGCGAAGCGCGCGCCGTCCCGCGCTCGCGCCATCAAAGATTGCGGGCCATTCGCGGTCACGGACGATTGGCCCGAGCGGGTGCCGATCGGCGACGCCGAGTTGCGCGTCATCGAAGGCCATTTGCGCAAGGAGCTGGACGACCTGTTCGGCCCCCTGCCGTGAACTAAGGAGGATAAGGCCATGACCGACGCCGCCCTTCGCGTCGAGGACACCCCGCCGGTCATGGCAATAGCTCGCGCCGCGCTCTATCTGCGCGTTTCCACCGGCCGCCAGGCCGAGAGCGACCTGTCGATCCCCGACCAGCGCCGCCAGATCGAAGGCTATTGCCTGTCGCGCGGCTGGGAGGTCGCGGCCGAGTTCGTCGAACCGGGCAACACCGCGACCGATGATCGTCGGCCGGCATTTCAGGCGATGATCGACGCAGCGATGCAGAAGCCGTCGCCGTTCAACGTGATCCTGGTCCACAGCTTCTCGCGCTTCTTCCGCGACCAGTTTCAGTTCGAGTTCTACGTCCGCAAGCTGGCGAAGAATGGCGTGCGGCTGATCTCGATTACGCAAGATTTGGGCGACGATCCGATGAGCGTGATGATGCGCCAGATCATGACGCTGTTCGACGAATATCAGTCGAAAGAGAACGGCAAGCACACGCTGCGATCGATGAAGGAGAATGCGCGGCAAGGCTTCTGGAACGGCGCGCGGCCACCCATCGGCTATCGGATCGTCGAGGCTGGCCACCGCGGCGCGAAGATCAAGAAGAAGCTGGAGATCGACCCGATCCAGGCCGAGACGGTGCGGCGCATCTACCGGATGGCGCTGAACGGCGTTGATGACAACGGGCCGATGGGCCTCAAGGCAATCGCGACCTGGCTCAACGACAACAATATCCGCACCCGCGACGGCGGGCGCTGGGGGCTTGGAGCCGTGCATCAGGTGCTCACCCGCACGACCTATATCGGCCAGCACAAGTTCAACTATCGGGATTATCGCACCAAAGCCCCCAAGCCCGAGAGCGAGCACGCGATCATGGAAGTGCCCGCCATCGTCTCGGAGGCGGAGTTCGAGGCCGTGCAGCGGTCGCTCAAGGCACGCAGCCCGAAGATGATGCCGCCGATGGCCGTGGGCGGCCCAACGCTGCTCACGGGTATCTGCTTCTGCGCGTGCTGCGGCGGCGCAATGACGCTGCGCACCGGCACCAGCAGCGTCGGCCGCGAGTATCGCTATTACACTTGCTCCACGAAGGCGCGGCAGGGCGCGAAGGGCTGCCCTGGCATCACGGTCCCGATGGATCGGCTGAACGAAGCCGTAGTCGGGCATCTAGAGTGGCGACTGCTCGATCCGAAGCGGCTTGAAGAGATGATGGATCAGATTCTCGAACGCCGCGACGAATGGGTGGATCAGCGGCGGCTCCATGTCGCCGATCTGGAGCGCCGCGCGACCGAGGCCGAAGCGAAGCTCAAGCGACTCTATGACGCGATCGAGAATGGTGTGATCGACGTGAGCGATTCGTCGCTCAAGGATCGGATCGCCGAACTGACGGCAACCCGCGATCAAGCCAGGGGCGATGCCGAGCGGGCGGTGGCGCATATCGAGAAGATCGGTCCTGCGATCACGCCAGAGAGCCTGCGTGCCTTTGCGATGGCGGCGCGCAAGAAGCTGCGTCAGGGCGATGGCTCATTTGCCCGCGATCATATCCGGGCGGTCGCGCAGCGCGTCGAGGTGGTCAGCAAGACGGAGGTTCGGATTCGCGGCCTGCGCAGTGAGTTGCTCCGAACCCTAACCGCCGCCTCTGGCGTAGAGGCGGCGGTGCTAGGCGTTCGCGCCTTTGAACCGAAATGGCGCGCCCGGAACGATTCGAACGTCCGACCCTCAGATTCGTAGTCTGATGCTCTATCCAGCTGAGCTACGGGCGCGCTGTGGAGGGGTGCCTTTAGAAGCGGTTTTCGGATCGCGCAAGCCGTTGCGTGCAGTTTTCCACAAGCATAAGGCGCTGACATGCGATTTATTCTGCTGCTCAGCTTCGCCGGGCTCGCCGGCTGCACCCAGGCGACGGGCCGATATCCCTCGCTGCTGCCCCGCCCGATCGAATCGACGAGCCTCGCCGAGCCTGAGCGGCCGGTGCCGGTCGCGACGCCCGATGCCGCGCTCGACAAGCGAATCGCCGAGATCCGTGCGGCGCTGGATGCAGGCACCAAGGCCTTCACTGCCGGCGCCCAGGATGCCGAGGCCAGGATCGCCGTCTCGCGGGGCCTGCCCCAGGGCTCCGAGGCTTGGCTGCAGGCGCAGGTTGCGATGGGCCAGCTCGCCGAGCTGCGCCGCCCGGCCGTGACTGCCCTGTCCGAGCTGGACGAGCTGGCCGCCCAGCGCGGCGTCGACGGCCTGCCGCCCTATCCCACGCTCGATGCCGCCCTGGCCGATGCCGATCGGGCCGCCTCCTCGCAACAGGCAAGGATCGATTCGCTCGAAGCCGCGCTGGGCGGCACGGGCCGCTAGTCAGTTCCCCGCCAGTTCCGGGTGCAGCACCCGGAGCACCGGCATCACCGAAGCATAATCATCGGTCCAGGGCTCGAAACCGGGCCAGGACTGAAGCCGTCGCCAGCCGCCGCCGCGCGCCACCAGCCGGTCGAGCATCGTCTGGTCATGGCTGAGCGCGATCCATTCCGAAGCCGATTCGGCCTCGGGCTCGACCTGCTCCACCTTCGTGCCGCCGCCCGGCTGCGGCATGGCGACGAAATGCGGTTCCGGCTCATAGGACAGCCGCACCGCCTTCCAGCCACCGTCGCGCGCCGCGGCGGACACCACCGGCGCCAGCGCCATGAACCGGTTGGAGATGTGGACGAGCAGCAGCCCGTTGGGCGCGAGCACCCGGCCATAGGTGACGAAGGCCTGGCGCGTGAGCAGGTGCATCGGCACCGTGTCCGACGAGAAGGCGTCGAGCGCGAGCAGGTCCAGGCTGGCGCTCTGCGTCTCGGTGAGCCGGACGCGCGCGTCACCGATCGAGATGCGCGTCTGGGGCGCGCATTGCCGCAGGAAGGTGAACTTGCCCGAATCGCGGGCGAGATGGACGATCGCCGGATCGATCTCGAAGAAGCGCCAACTCTGGCCGGGCTTGGCATAGCAAGCGAGCGTGCCGGTGCCGAGGCCGACCACGCCGACGCGCGCGGCCGGGCCATAGAGATCGGGCAGCGCCTGCATCGCCTGCCCCACGCCCGATCCCGGCACGTAATAGGTGGTCGGCCGGGTCGAGAGCGCGCCCTTCAGCTGGATACCGTGCAGCGTGGTGCCGTGCGCGAGCTGGCGCTCATTGTCATAGTCGGTGACGGTGTAGACGCCGAAATAGCTGCGGGTGCGGGCGTCGGTGAGCGAGAGCTGGATCGAGCGATAGCCGCCGAACAGGATGAGCCCGCCGGCCAGCGCCGCGAGATAGGCCGGCCGGCGTCCCACCGCGAACAGCCCGAGCAGCGCGACGAGCACGAAGGCGATCTGCTCGTGCATGATGCCGAGCAGATTGCCGGGATTGGCCGCGCCGAGCCAGACCAGCAGCGCGACCAGCGCGACCAGCGTGATCGTCTTGCCGCGGGCGCCGTGCCGCCAGAAATCCCCGATCGCCGACAGAAGGAACATCTGCGGGCAGAGAGCTCCCGCCGCCAGGACGAGGAGGGGATATTCATAGGTCCAGTCGAACAGGATCGGCGCGATCAGGCCGGCGAACACGCCGCCGAGCACCCCGCCCACCGACATGGCGAGATAGAAGCCGGTGAGCCGGTCCGGCGCCGGCCGCAGGGCATACATGCGGGCATGCAGCGTCACCGAGACGGTGAAGAGCAGCAGCAGCCCGATGACGGCGTTGAGATAGGCGAGCTGCTGATGGCCGGCGATCAGTGTCGCGCCGAACATCAGGATGATCACCGGCGCGAACTTGGTGAGAATCTCGGGCAGCACCGCATTGTCGCGGAAAGCGACCGAGAAGCTCAGCAGATAGAGGCCGAGCGGCAGCACCCACAGCATCGGCACCGCGACGATGTCCGTGGTGAGGAAGGTGGTGGTCGCCAGCATCAGTCCCGAGGGGACCAGTGCTAGCGCGATCCAGTGGAACACCCGGCGCCAGGGCGGCGCGGGCGTATGGTGCGCGACATGCGGCTCGTCTTCCGCCCGGCGCGGCAGGCGCGCGGCACAGCCGGCGACGAGGAGCAGCACCAGCACGTAACCGCCGGTCCACAGCCAGCTCTGCCCCTTGAGCGCCAGATTGGGCTCGACGATCAATGGATAGGCGATCAGCCCGCCGAAGCTGCCGATATTGGAGGCGGCGTAAAGCGCATAGGGATCCCGCCCATGGCTGGCGATGCTGTACCAGCGCTGGAGAAGCGGCGCCTGGGCCGAGATCGCGAAGAACAGCGGGCCGATCGAGGCGACGAGCAGCCAGGGCACCCAGAGCGCCGGCTCCGCCTCGCCGGGCAATTCCATCGCGATCACGCCGATCGGCAACCAGAGCGCCGCTGCCAGGAGCACTGCGAGATGGATCGTCGCCTGGGCCCGGGGCGGCACCCGGCCGAGCCAATGCGCATAGGAATAGCCGCCGAGCAGCAGCGCCTGATAGACCAGCATCGCGCTGTTCCACACCGCGGGCGCGCCGCCCAATTGGGGCAGCGCCATGCGCGCGACCATGGGCTGGACGAGGAAGAGCAGAAAGGAGCCGGCGAGGATCGCGGCGACGAACAGCCAGCGCGTGGTGCGCGTGCCGGCCCGCGGCGTCACGTCGTCGATTGCATTCTCCATCGTTTCAGGCCCCCGCGCCGCTGTGCAGCGATTCGCCTTGCAGATGGATGAACCGCGCGCGGAACTTCACGAAGTTCGGGCTGTGGGGGCCCCGATTTCCCTCCCCGGAATCTCGGCCCTGCCCCGATATGGCGGGCTGCGGGATGTGCGACACGATCATGCCATGGACGCAAGCAGAGGAAATCCCGCTAGTAAAGGGTCTGGATGTGCCGGCGGTCCCCCTCTCCCTCCGGGAGAGGAATGCAGGCGGTTCCCGATACGGCCTCGCCGGGGGATCTCCGGATCGTAAAGAGGAAAGCGCCGACAGGCCCCGGTGCCTCACCCGAGGGGGCGTGCGATCCGATAGGTGATATGCGGGTTCAGCCAGTCGGGAGCCTGTGGATGGATGAAGTCGTCGGCGGGCGCGCGCGCCATTCCCAGGCGCTCCATCAGCCCCCAGCTTCGGCTGTTGCCGAGCACCGTCATCGCGGCGACCGTCGGCACGTCGAGATGGGCCCAGGCCCAGTCGAGGCTGGCCTGCGCGGCCTCGCGGGCATAGCCCTTGCCCCAATAGGCCGGAGCGAAGCGCCAGCCGATCTCGACTTCGCCGAAAAGCGGCGTGCCTTCCGGGCCGGGCTTGAGGCCGCAAAAGCCAAGGAACGCGCCGTCTTCCTTACGCTCGACTGCCCAGAAGCAATGGCCGTGCGCGTCGAGCAGGGCGTTCTGCCGCGCCATCGCGGCGTCGGCGGCCTCCGGGCCCATCGGCGGGCCGAGGAACTCCATCACTGCGGGATCCCGGCCCATGGCATGCCAGGCCGGGCGATCGCCGTCCCGCCAACGGCGCAGGATCAGGCGCTGGGTCTCGATCATCGGGCGCGCTCCAACAGGTAGACGATCATCGCGCCGACGGGGTCGTCAGGCCGATGCCCGCGCAGGCGGAAGTCGAGATCGGGGCGACGACGCATGCCGAGCCGCTCCATCAGCCCCCAGCTGCGGTCGTTCCCGATCGTCGTCCAGGCGCCGATCGCCGTCGCATCGAGATTGGCCCAGCCCCAGGCGATGCTCGCCTCGGCGGCCTCGCGGGCATAGCCCTTGCCCCAATGCGCCTCGGCAACGCGCCAGCCGATCTCCGGCATCCCGGCAACGGGCGCTTCGGCACCATAGTTGCTGGCGATACGGATGCCGCAACTGCCGACCAGTTCGCCGGTCTCGCGCAGCATCGTGGCCCAATAGCAGAAGCCATAACGGGCCTGATCCTCGAGCCGCCGCGCGAACATCGCATCGATGTCCACGGGCGCCTTCAGCCCGCCGAGCCTGGCCATCATCGCCGGTGTGTTGACCAGCGCCTCGAACGCCGGACGATCCTCAGGCGCCCAGGGCCGCAGGCGAAGGCGGGCGGTCTCGATCATGCCGGACGGTCGATCGTATAGACGATCATCGCGCCGAAGGGATCGCCGGGCGCATAATCGGGGTGCCGGAAATCGAGATCGGCGCGACGGTGCATGCCGAGCCGCTCCATCAGGCCCCAGCTGCGCGTGTTGCCGATCACCGTCCAGGCGGCGATGCGCGGGCGGGCGGTGTTGGCCCAGCTCCAGGCGATGCTTGCCTCGGCCGCTTCGCGGGCAATGCCCTGCCCCCAGAATCTCTCGCCGATGCGCCAGCCGATCTCCAGTTCCTCGGGCACCGGCGTGTCGGGATGGCCACCGATGCGCACGCCGCAGACGCCGGCCATCTCGCCGGTCTCGCGGAGCTCGACCACCCACATGCAATGGCCATGGCATTCCTGCTGCGCCATCATCTTGTCGATGATCGCATCATGCTTCGCCCGGGGCACGGGGCCGCCGAAATGCGCCATCATCGCCGGCGTATTGGCGAGGGCATGGAAGACGGGCTTGTCCGCCTCGCGCCAGGGGCGGAGGAGAAGGCGTTCGGTGGCGATCACCCGGCGAGCAGCCTTGCCGCCAGCGGCGCGTGATAGGTGAGCACGCCCGAGCAGCCGGCGCGGCGAAAGGCCATCAACGTCTCGAGCACCAGCGCCTCGCGCTCCCCTGCCCCGGCCGCCGCGGCGGCCTCGATCATCGCATACTCGCCGGAGACCTGATAGGCGAACACGGGCACCTGGAACGCGTCCTTCACGCGCAGGATGATGTCGAGATAGGGCAGCCCGGGCTTCACCATCACGCTGTCCGCGCCCTCGGCCAGGTCGAGCGCGACTTCCCGCAGCGCTTCCTCGGCATTGGCCGGATCCATCTGATAGGTCTTCTTGTCGCCCTTGAGCAGCCCGCGGCTGCCGACCGCGTCGCGGAACGGGCCGTAAAAGGCCGAGGCATATTTGGCGGCATAGGCCATGATCTGGACGTTGACATGGCCATTGGCCTCCAGCGCGCCGCGGATGGCGCCCACCCGGCCGTCCATCATGTCCGACGGGGCGACGATGTCCGCCCCCGCCTCGGCCTGGAGCAGTGCCTGGTCGACCAGCACGGCGCTGGTCTCGTCGTTCAGGACATAGCCCTGGGCGTCGACGATGCCGTCATGGCCGTGCGCGGTATAGGGATCGAGCGCTACGTCGGTGAGCACGCCGATATCGGGCACCGCGTCCTTGATCGCGCGGATCGCCCGGCACATCAGATTGTCCGGGTTGAGCGCCTCGCGCCCGTCATCGGTGCGCAGTTCCCGGGGCGTGTTGGGGAAGAGCGCCAGGCAGGGAATGCCGAGGTCGCGGGCCTCGCGCGCACGCGCTACGATGTCCTTCAGCCCCCAGCGCGAGACGCCGGGGAGCGAGGCGATCGGCTCTTCCGCCGTGCCTTCGGTTACGAAGAGCGGCCAGATCAGATTCGCCGGAGTGAGCACGGTTTCCGCATGCAGCCGGCGGCTCCATTCGGAGGCGCGGGTGCGGCGGAGGCGGAGCGCGGGATACTGACTCATGGCCGCGCTGATGCGCCCTCAGCAATTGGGTTGCAAGCGTCCCGCGGGCTCGGTGGCGGCAAGCGTCTCCTCCTCGACCGTGGCCGGCTCGGGCGGCACTTCGAGCACTTCGCTGCGCCAGCGGCCATAGCGATAATAAAGCGCCGCGAGCGCCAGCGAACAGGCGGACCCGATCGGGAAGGCCAGCCACAGCGCATCGCTGCCGAACCAGCGCTGGCCGAGGACGGCGAAGCCGAAGCGGATCGGGAAGAGCGTGATCGCCAGGATGACCAGGGGCGGCACGGTGGCGCCATTGGCCCGGACGGTGGAGAACAGCACCATGGTGGCGCCGAACATCACGAAGGTCCAGCTGGCGAGCAGCTGGATGTGGCGGGCGATCGGGATCGCCGGGCTGTCGCCGCCGACGAACAGCGCCATCACCGGGCGATCGAACAAAAGGATCGCGACGATCACCACCAGGGTGATCACCGTGTTGTAGACCAGTCCCGCGCGGGTGATCGCGTTCACCCGGCTCCATTTGCCCGCGCCGATATTCTGCGCGGCCATGCTCGACACGGCGACGCCGATCGCCATCGCCGGCATCTGGATATAGGTCCAGAGCTGCTGCGAGACGGCATAGGCCGCGGCGGTGTCGACGCCCAGCCGGTTCACCAGCCCGATCATGGTGAGGCCGGCGGTGGACATGACGAGCATCTGCGCGCCCATCGGCAGCCCCTTGGCGACGATGGTGCGGACCAGCGCCCTTTCCGGGATCAGGTAATGCAGCTCATGGCCCCGCAGCCGCACCGGCAGGTCGCGCCAATAGACATAGAGGAGCAGGCCGAAGGACGAGACCAGTCCGGCGAGCAGCGTCGCGGTGGCCGAGCCGGCGATGCCCATGCGGGGGAACGGGCCGATGCCCTGGATCAGCAGCGGGTTGAGCCCGGCGTCGATCGTGACGCTCAGCACCATGAACCAGAGCGGGGTGATCGAATCGCCGGTGCCGCGCAGGCTCATCTGGATGAGCACGCCGAGCATGCTGAACGGCAGGCCGAGGAAGATGACGCGCAGATAGTCGCGCGCCATGTCCTGCGCCTCGCCGGGGGTGGCGAGCAGGCGGAGGATCTGCGGCGCGAACAGCCAGCCGAGCACCGCGATCACCACCGCGCCGCCCATCACCAGCCCGATCGCCGAGCCGAAGGCGCGCCGCGCCGCCTCGACGTCGCGCCGGCCCATCGACTGGCCGATCAGGATCGTCGCCGCCATGCCGAAGCCGAACACCGCCGAGAACATCAGGAACATGATGATGTTGGCATTGGCGGTCGCCGCCAGCGCCTGCTCGCCCAGGAAGCGGCCGACCCAGATCGAGTTGATCGAGCCGTTCAGCGACTGGAGGATGTTCGAGCCGAGCGTGGGCAGCGCGAACAGCAGCAGCGTCCGGCTGATCGGGCCCTGCGTCAGGTCGTGGCGTTGGAGAGGACCGGCCATGGCGCTCGCTCTGGTTGGAGTCGGCGGAAAGGGACCTCCCGCCTCCCCCCTCACCAGCACCGGGCGACGATCAGGTCAAGCCGTGCGGACGCTCCGGCGGCGCATGACCCAGAGCGCGATGGTGCCCAGCGCGAACAGGCCCAGGGCTTCCTCCGGGATCGGGCTGGGATCGCCGCCGCCCGGATTGGTGGTGCCCGGCGGCGTATAGGTGCCGATATAGGTGCCGAGGTGGAACTCGCCGTTCTGGACGAGGCTGCCGAACACCGCCGAACCCTGGATATAGTTGCCGGTGGTCGCCGCCGCGTTCGGTGCGAGCACCGATCCGCCCCAGGCGGTGGTGGCGTTCAGCGTCTTCGCGTCGGGGAAGTTCCAGATCACATGCTGGCCCAGCCCCTGGGTGCCGCCCAGGAAATTGTCGTTGAGCGTCACGTTCGCGCCGCTGACGTTGACGATCGCGGTGTCGGCGCCGTTCAGGTTGAACTGGATCTCGCCGATCCTGTCGAGATCGGCGGCACTGATGTTGAACACCGCCACGCCGTCCGCATTGGGCACGGCGTTGAAGGTGCCGCGATTGCCGGCGATCGCCAGGTTGCTGTTCGCATCGAGCCCGCCCAGCGTGCGCGACAGGTCGGTCAGGCTGCTGGTGAGCAGGCTGCCCTGCTGCTTCAGATTGACCGAGAAGGCCGGGTCGCTCGCCGACAGGCCCGACCGCACCGTGTTCTGGTTGACGTTGGTGTTGGCGATCGTACCGCCCACCTTCACCGTCTGGGCGGGGCCATTGAGGTTGAAGCCGCTGTTGACGTTGCCGCCGATCACCGCGCCCGAGCCGTTGTTGAGGTTCTTGGTCGAGCCGTTGACGTCGCCCACCACGGTGAGGCCGGGGACGCCGAGCGGGCTCGGGGCGGGATTGGCGATCTGATAGTTGGACGAATTGCCGTTGAGGTTGCCGCCCACGAAGGTGCGCCCCTCCACTTCCGACGACGAGGTCAGGTCGCCGAGCACGACCAGGTTCCAGGTGCGCAGCGCATCGAGCCCGGCGATGGACTGGGCGGACGCAGGCACGGCGGCAAACAACGCCGCCGCGGCAATGCCGGCGGGAAGCAGGAAGCGGTTCATGGCGACTCCGAGGGGTTAACGACTCGGAGGCGGTTAAAGGGGCTGGAGGCGCCCGGGGATATTGAGAACTATGGTTAACGGCGTCCCGTATCGGGAGGTTCGCCGAAATGGGTATTGCCGCCCCATTCCGTCACCCCGGCTTTCGCCGGGATGACGGTCCATGGATCAGCCCAGCCGCGCCAGCGCCGCCGACAGCCGTTCGGCCTCGGCCGCCTTTTCGGCATGGTCGGCCCGGGCCTTCTCGACGGCCTCGGGCTTCGCCTTCTCGACGAAGCTGGCATTGCTCAGCCGGCCTGCCAGGCCATCGCGCTCCTTCTCGGCCGCGGCGATCGCCTTGGCGAGGCGCGCCTTCTCGGCTTCGATGTCGACCACATCGCCGAGCGGCACCACGAAGGTCGCCTCGTCGATGATGATCTGCAGCGAGCCGCCGGCAGGCACTTCGCCCGCAGCCTGGTCGACACGGGCGAGGCGCGCCAGCGCGGCTGCCTGGCGGCCCAGGCGCGCGCCGGTCTCGGCCGAGGCGTCATGCACGAACACCGGCAGGCGGGCACCCGGCGGCACGTTCAGCTCGGTGCGGGCGGCCCGGATCTCGCTCACCAGCCGGATCAGCCAGTCGATCTCCTTTGCCGCCGCCGGATCGAGCGCACGGGCATCGGCCATCGGCCATTTCGCCACGATCAGCTCGTGATCGCGCGGCCCCATCTTCGACCACAGCTCCTCGGTGATGAAGGGCATGAACGGGTGGAGCATCACCAGGATCTGGTCGAGCACCCAGCCCGCCACCGCGCGGGTCTCCTCGGCGCCCTCCGCGCCTTCGCCCTGGAGCACCGGCTTGATCAGCTCGAGATACCAGTCGCAGAAGCGGCTCCAGACGAACTGGTAGATCGCGTTCGCCGCCTCGTCGAAGCGCAGGTCCGCCAGCGCGAGGTCGATCGCCTGCACGGTGGCGACCGTCTCGGCGATGATCCAGCGATTGACCGCGAGCGCCGCCTCGGGCGCCTCGAGCGTGGTCGAGGCCGAGATGCCGTTCGACTGGGCGAAGCGCGCCGCGTTCCACAGCTTGGTCGCGAAGTTGCGATAGCCCTCGATCCGGCGCTCATCCATCTTGATGTCGCGGCCCTGGCTTTCCATCGCCGCCATGAAGAAGCGCAGCGCATCGGCGCCATAGCTGTCGATCAGCCCGAGCGGATTGACGACATTGCCCTTGGACTTGGACATTTTCTGCCCGTCCGCCGCACGAACAAGACCGTGGAGATACAGGGTCTTGAAGGGCACTGCTTTCATGAAGTGCAAGCCCTGCATCATCATGCGGGCATCCCAGAAGAACAGGATGTCGAAGCCCGAGATCAACACGTCGTTGGGATAGCGCCCGCCGAGCGTCGGGTCGGGATTCTCCGGCCAGCCCATCGTGGCGAAGGGCCACAACGCGGAGGAGAACCAGGTGTCGAGCACGTCATTGTCCTGGACGAGCTTCACGCCCTCCCCGGCCTGTGCCTGGGCTTCCGCCTCGGTCTCGGCGACGAAGATGCTGCCATCCTCCGCGAACCAGGCCGGAATGCGGTGCCCCCACCAGAGCTGGCGGCTCACGCACCAGGGCTGGATGTTCTCCATCCAGTTGAAATAGGTCTTCTCCCAGCTCTTCGGCACGATCTTGGTCGCGCCCGAGCGCACGGCCTCGATCGCCGGCCTGGCGAGCGTCGCGGCATCGACATACCATTGGTCGGTCAGCCAGGGCTCGATCACGTCGCCCGAGCGATCGCCGAACGGCGTCGCGATCGTGCGCGGCTCGGCGTCGTGCTCCACGCCGTCCTTGTCGACATGCGGGATCAGGAAGCCTTCTTCCTTCAGCCGCGCGACCACCAGCTTGCGCGCCTCGAACCGGTCGATGCCGAGCAGTTCGGCGGGGATCAGCCCGTCCGATGTCTGGGTGATGCGGGCCTTGGCATCGAGCATGTTGAGCATGTCGCGCGCCTCGATCCCGGCCCGCCTGCCGACCTCGAAGTCGTTGAAGTCATGCCCCGGCGTGATCTTCACCGCGCCCGAGCCCAGCTCGGGATCGGCATGCTCGTCGGTAACGATCGGGACCAGGCGGCCGGTGATCGGCAGCCTGACCATCTTGCCGACCATATCGGTGTAGCGCGTGTCCTCGGCGTTCACCGCCACGGCCATGTCGGCCAGCATCGTCTCGGGGCGCGTGGTCGCCACCTCGATGAAGCCCGATCCGTCGGCGAGCGGGTATTTAAGGTGCCAGAAGCTGCCCTTGACGTCCTTGGTCTCGACTTCGAGGTCGCTGATCGCGGTGCCCAGGCCCGGGTCCCAGTTCACCAGGCGCTTGTCGCGATAGAGCAGGCCCTGCCTGTGCAGTTCGACGAACACCTTGAGGACGGCCTTGGAAAAGCCCTCGTCCATGGTGAAGCGTTCGTTCGCCCAGTCCATCGAGCAGCCGAGGCGGCGGAGCTGCTGGGTGATCTCGCCGCCGCTCTCCTCCTTCCACTCCCAGACCTTGGCGACGAACTCCTCGCGCGTGAAGTCGGTGCGCTTCTGCTGCCTGAGGTTCATCTGGCGCTCGACGACCATCTGGGTCGCGATGCCGGCATGGTCGGTGCCCACCACCCAGCGCGCATCCTTGCCCTTCAGCCGGGCGTGGCGGACGAGGATGTCCTGCAGCGTGTTGTCGAGCGCGTGGCCGATATGCAGGCTGCCGGTCACGTTGGGCGGCGGGTTCACCAGCGTCCAGGGATCGGCGCCGTCACGCTCGGGGCGGAACAGGCCGTTGGCTTCCCAATGCCGGTACCAGCGGGATTCGAGCTCGGCGGGGTCGAAGGTCTTGGGCAGTTCGGTGGTCATGCCCCTGCCCTTAGCGAGGTGTTTGCGTGGTGCAAACTCCCCTTCCGCTTGCGGGAGGGGCGGGGGGAGGGCTTGTCAAAAATGCGAAGGGCGTGCCGTTGCCGGTCACGCCCTCCCCTAGCCCCTCCCGCAAGCGGAAGGGGAAGGTCTACAGCCTCATTTCGCCGCCGCGGTGCCGGCGTCCTGCGGCTTGCCGGTATACCGGCCCAGCCAGCCGAGCACGGTGCCATACCATTGCATCGAGTTCTTCGGCTTGAGCACCCAATGGTTCTCGTCCGGGAACACCAGCAGCTTGGACGGGATCTCGCGACGCTGGAGCGCGGTGAAAGCGGCCAGGCCCTGGGTATAGGGAATGCGGAAGTCCTTCTCGCTGGTGATCACCAGCTGCGGGGTCTCCCATTTGTCGACATGATTGACCGGGTTCCACTTCTCGAACGCCGCGGGATCCTCGAAATAGGCCTTGCCGCCATGTTCCCATTCGTCGAACCACAGCTCCTCGGTCTCATAGGCCATGGCGCGAGCGTCGAACACGCCGTCATGCTGGACGATGCACTTGAATCGATCGGGCCACTGCCCCTCGATCCAGTTCATCATATAGCCGCCATAGGAAGCACCGAGCGCGCAGGCATTGTCGGCGTCGAGGTACGAGAACTTGTCGGTCGCGGCCTTCAGGCCCTTTTGCAGGTCCTCGAGCGGCCAGCCGCCCCAATTGTTGCGGATCGCGTCGGTAAAGGCCTGGCCATAGCCGGTGGAGCCGTGGAAATCGACCGCGACCACCGCATAGCCGGCGCCGGCGAACACCGCCGGGTTCCAGCGATAGGACCAGCTGTTGTTGCTGCTCCCCTGCGGGCCGCCATGGACGATGAAGGCGATCGGCGCCTTCCTGCCCTCGGCCAGGCTGGCCGGGCGCACCGAATAGCCCCAGACGGTGTCGTTGTTGGCACCGGCGAAGCTGAAGCGCTCGACCTTCGGCAGGTCGATGCCGGCGAGCTTCTCGGCGTTGACCGAGGTCAGCCGGGTGCTCGCCTTGCCCTTGAGCTGGTAGAAATCGTCCGGCGCGGTGAGGCTGTTCATCGAATAGACGATGCCCCCCTTGGTAGGCACCACCGCGGTAACATTGCCAAGCTGGGTGAGCCGCGCGACCTTGCCGGTCAGCGGGTCGACCGACCAGATCGGGTTCTCCTGCGTATCCTCGGCCGTGACGTAGATGGTCCTGGAATCCGGCGCCCAGGCGATCGAGCCGACCGACCGATCCCAGGCCTGGGTCAGCGCCCTGGTCTCGCCGGTGGCGAGGTTGCGCAGCTGGAGCACCTGGCGATCGGCCTCATAGGTGGCGCGGGCCATCGAGAAATAGGCGAGCCATTTGCCGTCGGGCGAGACGGTGGGGAGATTGTCCATCCCCTCATTCGCCTTGGTGAGGTTCACCGGCGCCGAGCTGCCGTCCGCCGGGGCGGCGAAAATGTCGAGATTGGTCGACTTGGCCTCGATCCGGCCCGCCTCGCGCAGGGCGAAATAGACGGTCTTGCCATCGGCGCTCCAGGCGACTTCCTCGCCGCCGCCAAAGGGCTTGGAGGGGCTGTCGCCGATCAGGCCGCCTTCGATGGCGACCCCGTTGCCCGTCGCGCCGTTCGGGCCGAAGGGCAGCACGAACAGCTGCGAGCGCTCGCCGTTCGACCATGTATCCCAGTGACGGACGAACAGCTGGCCATAAGTGCGCCCGGAACCGGCATTCGGATCCTTCTTGACCATCGCCGGCTCCAGGCTGGGCGCGCCGGGCTTGCGATCGGCCCAGACGAGCAGCTTGCTGCCGTCGGGCGAGACCTTGAAGCCGTTGAACCCGCCCGGGATGTGCGTGAGCTGAACCGGGGTGCCGCCGGTGACCGCGATGCCCCACACGGCATCCTCGCCGCCCTTGTCCGACTGGAACCACACCGTCTTGCCGTCGGCGGAGAATTGCGGACTGGTCTCGTTGACATCGGCCTCGGCGACGAGCTTCTCGGGCCTGGCACCTTTCACGGTGAGGTCGAGGCGCCACAGATCGTAGCGGCCCCGGTTGGCGGCAAGATCGGTCTCGCGCTGCTGCCAGACCAGCCATTTGCCGTCGGGCGAAACCGCGGGAGCGCCGACCCGCGACAAGGTGGCGACGTCCTGGATGGTGAGATCACGCGCCAGCGCGGGCGTAGCGGCGGAAGCGAGCGCGACGCCCGCGAGCAGGATATATTTCATGCCGCGAGGATAGCCGGAAGGTTGCGGCTGTTACAATCGGTCAGCGCCGCCAAACCGGCCATAATTCGCCACCCCGACGAAAGCCGGGGTCTCGTGCGGCCCCCTTCCCGCCTTCGCCTGAGATCCCGGCTTTCGCCGGGATGACCAGAAGGGAATATGAGGCGGCCTATTGCCGCCCGGTGATCCGCGAAATCTCGCGGGCGACCATCTCTTCCACCAGCCGGGGCAGATTGGCGTCGAGCCAGTCGCGCAGCATCGGCTTCAGCATCTCGCGCACCATGCCCTCGAGCGTGTCGGTGCCGGTCACCTCCGGCTTCACCACCATCCGCGACAGCGCCTCGAGCGGGCCGCGAGTCGCTTCGGCGGCACGATCGGACAGGATCGGGTCGGCGGGCGGCTCGGCAACAGCCTTCGGGGCGGCTTCGGGCGGCGTTGGGGAACCCATCGACATCGGGGTCGGCGTCTCCACTCTGTCCTCGTCGACCGGCTGACTCAGCTCGAGCACTTCGTCGATGGCGGCGGATTTCTCCGCCACCGTCGCCGCACGTCCGCCGCGGCGCGCACGCGTCGCGATCGCAGCATCGCCTTCCTCGGCGATGATGCGCTTGATGGAGGAAAGAATCTCCTCCATCGACGGCTCGCTACTGATGTCCCCCATCAACCGGCTACTCCTGAAAGCCCCGGAGGCGCGTCATCAGGGATTTTTACGGTTAATGTCAACAGGCCGTGTCGCATCGCCGCGCTGAAGCACGGGATCGAGCGAGGTGGTGGTGACGGCCGGCGTCTGCGCGGGCGTCTGGTTGGTGCGGGTGCCCACCGGCTGCGGTTCGGGATCGTCGTTGCGATCCGACCAGCGATTCTTCACGCGCTTGTAGTTGACGTCGGGATCGTAGAGCGGCCCGCCGTCAAGGTTAAGATCGCGCGCCTCGGCCCGGCCCATCGCCGCCAGCAGCGTGAAGCCGGCGACATAGGCATCGCGCTCGGCGGTGACGTAATTGACCTGGCTGGTGAGCAGTTCCTGCTCGGCATTCAGAATGTCGAGGATCGTGCGGGTGCCGACGCTGTTCTCGGCGCGGACGCCCTCCAGGCTCAGCTTGTTGGCATCCACGGCGACCCGCGACGATTCGATCACGCGCAGCGCCGATTGGTAGTTGGCATAGGCGGAGCGCACCTGGGCGATCACGCCGCGCTCGGTGAGCGTCACCGTTTCCAGCGCCGAGGCCCGGCGCGCCTGGGCCTGGCGCACCTGCGCCGCCGGAAGGCCGCCCTGGAAGACCGGCAGGGTGAGCTGCGCGCCGATGGTGTTGGAGATGCCGTCGGGGTTCTGGCCGCCGAGCGTATGCGCCTGGGCGCTGAGCGAACCCAGATAGTTGTAATAGCTGCTGCCGGCGGTCAGCGAGAGCCTTGGCGAGCGGCCGGCCTTGGCCGCCTTCACGTCGAACGCGCTCGCGTCGCGCTGCTTCTGCGCGGCCTCGAGATCGGGATTGTTGCCGATCGCAGCCTGCTCCGCATCCTGCACATCGTTGGGCAGGTTCGGCAGCGCCGGCGGCTGGGCGAGGACGCCCGGCGGCGCACCGATCACGCGGATATAGTTTTCCCGCGAGCCGATCAGCCCGGCTTCCGCGGTCCGCAACTGGCTCTGGGCAAGCGCCAGACGCGCTTCGGACTGGGCGACGTCGGTACGCGTGAGGTCGCCCACCTCGAACCGGTCGCGGGTCGCCTGGAGGTTGACCTCGAGGACATGGACGTTCTGCTGGTTGAGGCGCACGATCGCCTCGAAGCGCAGCACGTCGACATAGGCGGTCACCGAATCGGTGAAGAGCTGGGCCTCGGCACCGCGCAGGCTGGCCTGGCCGGCATCGACGCGAGTCTCGGCCGCACGGACCGAATTGCGCACCGCGCCGCCCGAATAGATCGGCATCGACAGATTGACGCCCAGGCGCGCCGTGCGGGTCGGGCCCGCGAGCGGACCGGACAAGGCGTCGCTGTCGTAGACGCTGTCGCTGAGCGAGCCCGTGCCGTTCACGCCGGGGCGGCCGGCGGACCTGGCGATCGGCACATTCTCGTCATTGGCGCGCTGGTTGGCGCGCTGCGACTGGAGGCCCGGATTGGTGTTGTAGGCGAGCACCAGCGCGTCGCGCAGCGTGGTGGTCGGCTGCGCGGCCTGGGCCGGTGCGCCGGTGCCCACCACCTGCACGGGAGTGTCGGTGCCGGCGCGCGTCGTCGTGGTCTGCGCGGCGGCAGGCACGGCGATCGCGACAAGACTGGCGCCCAGAAACAGAGAGGAAATTCGCATGAGCCTCTTTCAGATCAGAATTGAAAGGTTCGTAGGCGCTCGAAACCAGGAAGAACTGCACATTCGATATCGGCGAAATCGACGAGGCCGAAGCCCCCTTCGGTGCGACGGCCCGCCGCAAGGCGCGTCACGCCGCGATCCAGGAGACCGGTCACCACCCGCCCGTCGGGCGCGAGCTGGTCGAGCAACGCCGCGGGAAGCGCCTCGACCGCGCCGTCGACGACGAGCAGGTCATAAGGGCCTTGCGCGGCATGGCCGGCGGCGAGCGGCCCCTCGACCAGCTCGACATTGGCATAGGCGGCGAGCGCGTTGCGGGCGAGCGCCGAAAGGCCGGGCTCCTCCTCCACCGCGACCACCGAATTGGCGAGACCGGCGAGCAAGGCCGCCGCATAGCCGCCCGCGGCGCCGATCAGCAGCACCTTGTCGGCCGGGCGGATCTCGGCGGCGGTGAGCAGCCGCCCCGTGGCGAGCGGCAGGTTGTGGCTGCGCCCCCCGGCGAGCGGCAGCAGCGTGTCGCGATAGGCGATCGCGCGATGCGCCTCGGGAAGGAAGTCCTCGCGCGGCAGGCGCGCCATCGCCTCGACCACGCGCGCGTCGTTCACCGCGTTGGTGCGCAGCTGGCTGGCGACCATCGCATGGCGCATCACATCGAAGCGGTTCGCCTCGGCAGGCGCGGAATCTACCGTAAGAGCCATCATTACCCCGGCTATCTGGCACAACCGTGTTAGCTGTGCAATACACTGATTATGTAGGGCGGCTTGTATCCCCTTCGCAACGCTTCGCCAAGCAATGCACGCAGCTATTTTTGCACTGCAATGTTGACAGCAGGCAAAGCACCTGCGCATTGCCGCCGCTCGCTCCGAGGCCCGATGGCGGAGTGGTGACGCAGAGGACTGCAAATCCTTGCACGCCGGTTCGATTCCGGCTCGGGCCTCCACTTCTTCTTACAGCATCACCACTTCATTGTCCGCGTCCCGGCGCCGGCATTGTCGCCGCATGTGTGTCTTTCCCGCAACTCATCGATCGAATCGCACGGGCCATCGACGCTGCACCGGCCCGGATGCGGAACAAATCGCGATTCACTGCCGTTGGTCCCCCGATTATCGGGAGACGAGGCATGTATGATTTCGGCATCCGACACGCCCTTACCGGCTATCGCGTCGCGTACCGTCCGGAGCAGGAGAATTATTGTCCGGGCTGCGGCAGATCGCATTGGGTGATCGGCCGGCTCACGGCGGAATGCGCCTTCTGCGCCACTGCCCTGCCGCTGATGGTGGGCGGGAGCACCGGCACCGGGCTGATCCGCCAGCGGGGCGTGACCGCGCTCGCCGCCTGAACCCGGCTACCGGCGCGCGCTCTCGCGAGCCGGGGCTTCGCGACTTTCCCCGTCGGGCGGATCGGGGGGCTATTGCCGCCGCAGTCGCGGGCGACGCGCCTTGGGCTTGCAGCACGGCGACGAGCCGCTATGCCGCCGCTATGACCGGCGCTCAACTCACGCTCTACAATTCGCTGACCCGCGGGCTGGAAGCCTTCCAGCCGCTCGATCCCGAACGCGGCGTGCGCGTCTATTCCTGCGGGCCGACGGTCTACAACTACGCCCATCTCGGCAACCTGCGCGCCTATGTGTTCACCGATACGCTGAGCCGCGTGCTGACCTGGAAGGGATATGCCCTCACCCATGTGATCAACATCACCGATGTCGGGCATCTGACGTCGGAC
Source organism: Sphingomonas sp. IBVSS2 (assembly GCF_002127225.1). GTDB lineage: Bacteria > Pseudomonadota > Alphaproteobacteria > Sphingomonadales > Sphingomonadaceae > Sphingomonas. The sequence goes on along the minus strand of NZ_NFUR01000003.1, from coordinate 334,601 downwards.
GCCGATGCCGGCGACGACAAGATGGAGGCGGCGGCCCGCGCCCAGGCGAAGAGCATCTGGGACATCGCGGCGCACTATACGGCTGCCTTCAAGCAGAACATCGCCGACCTCAACATCCGCCAGCCCTCGCGCTGGTCGGTCGCGACCGATCACATCGCCGAGATGATCGACTTTGCCGAGAAGATCGCGCCCGAACATTGCTACGCGCTCGATTCCGGCCTGTATTTCGACGTGACCACCGTGCCCGACTATGGCCGCCTCGCTGGCAATCAGGACGATGCGGCGGAAGGGCGGATCGATCCGGTGGCCGGCAAGCGTCACCCGCAGGACTTCGCCATCTGGCGCAAGTCGCCGCCGGGCGAGCAGCGCCAGATGGAATGGGACAGCCCCTGGGGCAAGGGTGCGCCGGGCTGGCACCTCGAATGCTCGGTGATGAGCATCAAGTATCTGGGGGCGCCGTTCGACATCCATACCGGCGGCATCGATCACCGCGAAATCCATCATCCCAACGAGATCGCGCAGAACCAGGCCTTTTGCGGGTGCGGCGATTCGGGTGCGCATTTCTGGATGCACAACAACTTCCTGGTGGATCGCCAGGGGAAGATGAGCAAGTCCAAGGGCGGCTTCACCACGCTCCAGTCGTTGATCGACGCCGGCGTGCATCCCCTCGCCTATCGCCTCATGTGCCTTTCCGCCCAATATCGCAGCGAGCTGGAATTCTCGGCCGAGAACCTGGCAGCGGCACTCACTCGGCTGAAGCGGCTCGTGATGACCGTGACTGCCCTCAAGGCCCGGGCCGAAGGCGAAGGCATTGCGCCGGAGGCCTGGCTCGCTCGGCTCGACGAGGCGGTATCGGACGATCTCAACACGCCCAGGGCGCTGCCCGCGCTCGACGACCTGCTCGCCGAGAAGAAGCTGTCGCCCGCCGATCGCCTGGCCGGCCTCGCGGCATTCGACGCGGTGCTGGGCCTGCGACTGCTCGAACTGACTCGCGAGGAGCTCCGTATGCGCCCCGTGAGCGCCACGATCACCGTGCAGGAAATCGAGGACCGGCTGGTCGAGCGCAAGGAAGCGCGGCTGGTGAAGGACTTCCAGCGTTCCGACACGATCCGCGACGAACTCGCCGCCACGGGCGTGGAAGTGATGGACGGCGACACGCTGGGCTGGGACTGGAAACCGATGTTCGGCGAAGAGGCGTGAGCATGCGTCGGGGTCCGGACGGCGGGCGCAACTAAGGCCTTTGAACCCGGGCCGGCCACGCGCTAGCCTCCGATGCATGAAGGCCGTACTCCCCGCCCTCGCCCGCCCGCTGGTGGAGCCGCAGCTCCCCGCCGGGCTCGACGTCCACTGGTTCACGAGTACCGACGAAGCGGTCGCGCTCGTCGCGGATGCGGACATCGGCTGGCTCGACAACAACAATCCGCGCGAATGGGCGCGCGCCGTGGCGGCGGCGGACAGGCTGCAATGGCTGTCGACCATCTATGCCGGGCTCGATGCGCTCGATACGAACCTGTTGCGGACGCGCGGCACGCGGGTGACCAACGGCAGCGGCGTCAATGCGCATACCGTGGCCGAATATGCGGTGATGGGCGCGCTGGTTGCGGCCAAGCGCTTCGACCAGGTGGTGCGCGCCGCGGATCGCCACGAATGGCCGACCGATGCGCCCGGCAAGCTCGAACTGTTCGAAAGCAAGGCACTCGTGATCGGCTATGGCACGATCGGGCGACTGATCGGCGAACGCCTCGCCGCCTTTGGCGTCGAGGTGACCGGCGTCACCCGGTCCGGCGCCGCGGGCACGGTAGGCCCGGATGCCTGGCGCGCGCTGCTGCCCGAGACCGACTGGGTGTTCCTTGCCGCGCCCGCCACCACCGAGAGCCGCGCGATGATCGGCGCCGGGGAGCTGGCCGCGATGAAACCCTCCGCCTGGATCGTGAATGTCGGTCGCGGGGAGCTGATCGACCAGGATGCGCTGATCGAGGCCTGCGCCAGGCGACGGATCGGCGGCGCCTTTCTCGACACGGTGACGCCCGAGCCGCTGCCGCCCGAGCATCCCTTGTGGAACACGGCGAACGTTATCCACTCGATGCACCTATCCGGCCGCAGCCAGACGCGGATGTTCCTGCGCGCCGCCGCGCTGTTCGTCGAGAACGCCCGGGCGTTCGTGGAAGGGCGCCCGCTCCGGAACGAAGTCGATCTCGCCGCAGGATATTGAAACTCCCCCGCCCGCCCGAGTTTCGCTTGCATCGGACGCCGTGCGGCGATTAGTTAGTTTCATGCCTAACCAAATCGATGCCGCGTTCGCTGCCCTGGCCGATCCCACCCGCCGCGCGGTGATCGAGCGGCTGGGCGACGGTCCGGCCAGCGTGAGCGCGCTCGCCGCCGGCTTCACCATGGCGATGCCGAGCTTCCTGCAGCATATCCGCCTGCTCGAGGGTGCCGGCCTGGTGCGCACCGCGAAGCAGGGCCGGGTGCGCACCTGCACGCTCGAGCCGCTTGCCCTCGCCGCGGTGGAGCAATGGATCATCGAGCGCCGCCGCGCGACCGAAGCGCGTTACGACCGCCTCGCCCGCTTCCTCGACGCGCAGGACAAGGAGAACGACCATGGCTGAAGCCGTCCACGACAAGTTCGTCATCGAGCGCCGTTTCAAGCAGGCCCCGGCAAGGGTGTTCGCGGCATTCGCCACCGAGGAGGGCAAGGCGCGCTGGTTCTCGGGGCCGAACGAGAGTTGGGAGATGGTCGATCGCCACTTCGATTTCCGGGTGGGCGGCACCGAGCATCTGGAAGGCCGCTGGAAGAGCGGCACGATCACGCGCTTCGACTGTTCCTATCATGACATCGTGCCGGACGGCCGCATCGTCTATGCCTATCGCATGAAGCTGAACGGCAAGCCGATCTCGGTGAACCTCTGCTCGATCGAGCTGCTTCCCGACGGCGACGGCACCCGCCTGCTCCACACCGAGCACGGCATCTATCTGGACGGCTATGAAGACAATGGGTCCCGCTTCCACGGGATCGGCCTTCAGTACGACAAGCTGGCCGAGACACTGCCGGACTGACGGCTTGGTTGCATCAGGGCAGGCATTCGTCGCGCAACGCTATGTCCGCCGCTCTTCGCGGTCCAGCACCGCCTCCGTCCCTTCCCCGGGTTCAGGAGGACCGCCATGCCCGTTGCCGCTCGCCCCATCGTCTTCGCGCCCGCCTTGCTGCTCGCCGCGACCGCCTGTTTCGCCGGCGCCTCCGACAAGGCCACCGCCAATGCCGCCGAGGCAGCCACCGAGCTGGGACAGCAAGGCGCTGCCATCAGCGGTGAGGTCCAGGTGCCGGCAGGTGCGCGGATGGACGGCGGCAAGGTCGTCGCCTGCGCCTCGCCCTATCAGAGCTGCAAGACCAAGATCGAGGCGCCGCTGCGCCAGATCGGCGGTTCGAGCTGGGCTTACGAACTCAAGCTGCCCGATCGCGGGCCATGGCAGCTCATCGCGTGGAAGGATGTGGACGGCGACGACGAAGCTTCGCCGGGCGATTATCTGGGCATTGCCCGCGACGGCGCCGAGATCGCGGCCCCGGCCAGTGCGGTGCGCATCGCGGTGAAGCTGGTCGCGGGCGATCAGAGCGCGGCCAAGGCTTCGAACGGCGACATTCCCGGACTGGCGGGAAACTGGTCGCAATCCTCGACGGCCACGGAGCTGGTGATCGGCTCCAAGATCAAGTTCCAGCCGAGCATGGCGACCGGCTATGGCACCAATCTGGGCGGCACCTTCGGCCCCGGATCGGCGACCAACACCACGATCGTGACCGAGTCCATGCCGGTGACCGTGCGGCGCCAGATGAACCTCGCCATCCGCCGGGACGGCACCTTCACCTGGCGGATCACCAAGATCCAGCCGGAAGGCAAGAGCTGCACCAAGACGATCAATCAGGAGAAGCTGGGCCGCATCCAGACGTCGGGCGGCAAGATGACCTTCGCGATCCAGGGCGGCAACGAGAGCTGGAGCGGCTGCGGCAAGGGCGGCTCGGGCACGATCTCGCCACGCAGCGAGACATACAGCTACAGCAATACGGGCGGCGGGCTGCGGCTGACCGGCCCGGGCGGCGTGAACTGGGCGTTCCGCCGCAGCTGAAAGATTTACCCCGCTGGGGAAATTTTCTGCTTGCGCAATTTTACCCCGGCAGGGTAAGTCGCTCGGGCTATGACGACACTTGCAGGCACCAAGATTCGCCGCTTCCGCGAGGAACGCTCCCTCACCCGCGCCGCGTTCGGCGCGTGGTTCGACATTCCGGGCTCCACGGTCCAGGGCTGGGAGAAGGACGGCAAGCGCGCGAACGCCAAGGTGATGAACCTGATCGCCGCGCACGGCATCGCCGGCGCCGCCGACTGGAACGTCACCGTGCGCGATGCGGAGAACGACATGCATGCAAGCTGGAGCCCGTCGAGCTGGAAGGCGGCGGAGGCGCGCCAGCTGCCCAATTACCCCGATCAGGGCGCGCTCGATGCGGCAACGACGCAGCTCACTTCCTTCCCGCCGCTGGTCTTCGCCGGCGAGGCGCGCGAGCTGACCAGCGAGCTGGCCAAGGTCTCGCGCGGCGAGGCGTTCCTTCTCCAGGGCGGCGACTGCGCCGAGAGCTTCGCCGAGTTCCACCCGAACAACATCCGCGACACCTTCCGCGTCATCCTCCAGATGGCGGTGGTGCTCACCTTCGCCTCGAAGCTGCCGACGGTGAAGCTCGGGCGCATGGCCGGCCAGTTCGCCAAGCCGCGCTCCGCCGATACCGAGACGATCGGCGGGGTGGAGCTGCCCAGCTATCGCGGCGACAACGTCAACGACATCGCCTTCACGCCCGAGGGCCGCACACCCGATCCGCAGCGGATGCTGCAGGGCTATTCGCAGTCGGCGGCGACGCTCAACCTGCTGCGCGCCTTCGCGCAGGGCGGCTATGCCAATCTGCACCAGGTCCACAAATGGACCCACGACTTCATGGGCCGCAGCCCCTGGGCGAAGAAATATGCCGACCTGGCCGACCGGATCGGGGAAGCGCTCGACTTCATGGCCGCCTGCGGCATCGATGCGGACAGCGTGCCGCAGCTCAAGGCGACCAATTTCTACACCAGCCACGAAGCGCTGCTCCTGCCCTATGAGGAAGCGCTCACCCGCCAGGACAGCCTGACCGGCGACTGGTACGACACCAGCGCGCACTTCCTCTGGATCGGCGACCGCACCCGCTTCGAGGGCTCGGCACATGTCGAGTTCCTGCGCGGCATCGGCAATCCGATCGGCATGAAGTGCGGCCCCAGCCTCGAGCCCGACGCGCTGCTGCGCCTGCTCGACGCGCTCAACCCCGGCCGCACGCCGGGACGGATGACGCTGATCACGCGCTATGGCCATGACAAGGTCGAGGCCGGCCTGCCCAAGCTGGTTCGCGCGGTGAAGCGCGAGGGGCATCCGGTGGTGTGGAGCTGCGATCCGATGCACGGCAACGTGATCAAGGCGGCCAATGGCTACAAGACCCGCCCGTTCGAGCGGATCCTGGCCGAAGTGCGCGGTTTCTTCGCGGTGCATCGCGCCGAAGGCACGTTCGCGGGCGGCATCCATGCGGAGATGACGGGGCAGAACGTCACCGAATGCACCGGCGGCGCGATCGACATCACCGAACAGGGCCTCGCCGATCGCTACCACACCCATTGCGACCCACGTCTCAATGCGGGACAGAGCCTGGAACTTGCCTTCCTGCTGGCCGAAATGCTCAACGAGGAAATGGCGGAACGCCGTAAGGCCGCCGCTTGATCAATTGTTGCGGAGCACATCCGTAATTTAGCGGATTTACATCGCTGTCAGCATCTTGGATGGACTGCGCTTTACGCGGAGTTTTAGTTGGCAACGGTGAGGGAGCGTCTGCCAGAGAACTGGGCTGCGTCGGTGCGTCCGGCGCTAATGCTGTTTGCGGGCGCATTGATCGGCTGCATTAGCTGGGCCCTGTGGCATCGCTTCACCGGCAGGAATCCTCCGATCGGCATCGCCATCGGAGTTTCGGTCAGCGGGCTGATCCTGAGCAGCACCCGGCTCTGGCCGCTGCTCGCGATCGCCGTGCTCGCCACCTATGAGATATTCGAACCCCAATATCCGCTGGTGGCCAAGCTCGCCGCGGCGATGGGCCTGGCATTCGGCGCACTGCTGACGGCGTCGATCATCCGGCGGCGCGGCGTCCGGCCCACCGAGTTGCTCGATCCGCGCTCGATCCTGTGGGTATTCGTCGCGGCGCTGGCCGGATCGCTGCTGGCGGCGGGAATCGTCGCGCTCGGCACCATTGCGGCGGGGCGGCCGACCATTTTCGTCGAGAAGTTCGCGCAACAAGGGCTCGGCATGATCCTGGCGGCGCCGCTCGTGCTCGTCTGGGCGACGCCGTTGCGCGAGCGCTGGTCGGCCCTTCGATGGGCCGGCTTCGTCGCCGCCATGCTCCTCTGCGCGATCGTGACGACGGTCGTCTTCCTGCTTCCGCGCGAGGATCCCGTCGCCTGGGCGATCTTCCCGCCGCTCGTGCTCGCGGCGCTGGGCTGGCACCTGCGGGGCGCGACTACCGCCATGGCCATCTGCGCGGTGATCGTGCTGTGGAGCACCGAGATCGCCACCGGGCCGTTCGCGCTCGCCGCGCCCGAGGATCGCGTGCTGCTGGCCCAGATGTTCGTGGCGGTCACCTGCGCGACCATCGTCCTGCTCGCTGCCCATGCGGACGAGCGCCACGCCGAGGAAAAGCTCCGCATCGCCGCCAAGCGGATCGAGGTGTCGCGGCGCAACCTCACCAACATGGCGCGCGACGCCGCCACCGCGGTGGCGATTCTCGACCGGGACATGCGCTATGTCGCCACCTCGCAGCGTTATGTCGCCGATCATCGCCTGCCCGAGGGCGTGGCGCTCGAGGGGCGCAGCCACTTCGAGGTCTTCCCCGATAGCTCGCCCGAGCGCCGCGCCATGTTCGCGCGGGTGCTCGACGGCGAGCAGCTTTCGGGCGACGGCGATCCGCTGCGGCATCCCGATGGCAGCGTCGACTATGTGCGCTGGAGCCACCGCCCCTGGTATGACGAGGATGATCGCATCGCGGGCATCGTGCTGGCGAGCGAGATCGTTACCGCCGAGATGGAGGCGCGCCGCAAGCTGGAAGAGGCCGAGCGCCGCTATCGCGCCGTGTTCGAGCAGGCCGGGGTCGGCGTGGGCCGGCTCTCGCTTCAGGGCGTGTTCCTCGAAGTCAATGATCGGATCTGCGAGCTCACCGGCCATCCTCGCGAAGCGCTGATCGGCGAGAGCTGCCGCAAGACCAGCACCGCCGAGGAGTGGCCGGCGACAATGGACGGGATCCGGGCGCTCGCGCGCGGCGAGGTTGCCTATTATTCGGACGATCGCATGGTGGTGACGCATGAAGGCGCGCTGTGCCCCGTGCACTGCACCGCCAACCTCGTCCGCTCGGGCGACGGCACCGAAGACTATATCGCCATCGTGCTCCAGGACATCTCGCCGCGCATCGCCACGCAGCGCGCGCTGGAGGAAAGCGAGAGGCTGCTCCGGCTTGCCCAGGAAGCTGCCGGCGTGGGTGTGTGGGAGATCGACCTGGTGCGCGGCGGCTCGCGCCACTCCCCGCAGAGCGCGCGCCTGTTCGGTCTCGAATGGCACGAGGGCGAGTATCGCATGGCCGATGTCGCCGATCGGCTCGGCCCGGAACAGGTCGCCGAGCTGCGCCGGGCGATCGGCAGCGCCAGGCGGATCAAGGGCCCGCTCGACATGACCTTGCGGCTGGCAATGCCTGATGGGGAAGCGCGCTGGGTGACGCTGCAGGGCCGTTACGACCCGCATGACGGCCAACCGCGACTGCTCGGCCTGGTGATCGACATCACGCACGACATGGAAGCCGATGCCCAATTGCGCGAAGTGCACGAGAAGCTGCTCCGTCTTGCCCGGCTGAACGCCATGGGGGCAATGGCCTCGACGCTGGCGCACGAACTCAACCAGCCGCTCGCCGCGATCACCAACTATATCGAGGCTTGCCGCTATCTCACGCGCTCGCGCGGCGAGCCGGACCACGACATCCTCGACGCGCTCGACCATGCGCGGGTACAGGCGCTGCGCGCCGGCGACATCATCCGCAAGATCCGCTCCTTCACGGTGAGCGGCGAGATCGTCCAGGCAAGCTTCGACCTGAACGCGGTGATCTATTCGGCCAGCGCGGCGGTGCGGCAGCTCAAGATATCGCAGGGAGCGCGGATCGATTGCGATTTCGATCCCGCGCCCGCCAATCTGATCGGCGACGCCCTCCAGATCGAACAAGTGCTGAGCAATCTGATCCGCAACGGCGTGGAGGCGACGACGGATCGCGCCCGGCGCGAAGTGAGCGTGACGACCCGGGTCGGACCGGAGGAAGTCGTGGTGCAGATCGCCGATAGCGGCGCCGGCCTCAGCGAAGCGATGCTCGACAATCTCTTCGAGCCCTTCCGCACCACGAAGGAGAGCGGCACCGGGCTCGGCCTGCCGATCTGCCGCACGATCGTCGAGGCGCATGGCGGCCGGCTCTGGGCGGAGAACGGCCCGGGCGGCGGGGCGATCTTCAGCTTCGCGCTGCCGATCGCGGAGACGCGCGAAACCGCCCGGCTCCATGACGAAACATACTGAAACACCCCTGCAAGACCGGCCTTCCAGGAGCGAACCCAGCCGGCGCCTTGCCCCTCTGTGCCGCCGGCTCCCCAAACTACGGGGCGGCCGGACTGCAACCTCCGGCCGCCCTGGCCTTTCTCGGGGCCCGGTCTTTCTCGGGGCCCGGCCCTTCTCAGGGCCCGGCCTGCCTCAGGGATAGAGATCGACGATCTCCGCGCCCTCGCCTTCCGCGGCGAGCAGCAGCGTACGGTGGCAATGTTCGGGATTGCGCTCGAAGCAGAGCAGCGCGCTCGGCTTCTCCGCGGCCAGCGCCCGCATCATCGCCGCCTCTGCCTGCGCCTCGGGCAGATGGAGCTGCCCGGCATAGACTTGGCGCAGCGTCTGCACATCGCCCTTCTTGGCGGCATCGCGGCCGGGCTTGGGGGTGCCCAGATTCTTGAGCAGCACATAGTCGATTCCCGCTGCCTTCAGGCTCGCGGCAAGGATGTTCTTGGAAAAACCCGGCCGCCGCGAGAGCGGCACGGCGCGCACGTCGATCACCCGCTCCACCCCGGCCTTGCGCAGCGCGGCGATGAATTCGTCCATCGTCGTCGCCTCATAGCCGATGGTGAAGATCCTCATGCGGCCGCCTTCTCTCCCCGGAGCGCATGGACCGCGCCCCAGGCGATCAACGCCTGGCCGACGAAATAGGTCGGCCAGACCAGCAGCTGCGGGATCGGCGAGCCCGCCAGCGGGCCCATGCGCAGGAAGATCAGCCAGTCGGAGACGAAGAACAGCAGCGCGCCCGCCGCGACCAGCGTGCCGAGCCGGCTGAGCATCGCCGAAGCGGTCATCAGCGCGAGGCCGAACACATAGACCGCGAGCAGTTCCGGATTGGGCAGCGTTCCGAACACGTACCAGGCGAACACCGCCACCGCGGCGGCAACGGGCGGGGCGATCCAGTTGGCCGCGGGAATGCGGGGGTGACGCAGGTACAGATAGCTCGCCAGCAAGTGGCCGGCCATGAAGGCCACCGCGCCGGTGGTGAGCCCGTGCAGCTCCAGCAGCACGTCGCCCAGCGCGCCGAGCGCCAGCACCGCGCCGATCATCCGCCCGTCCTGGTTGACCGCCTTGCCGCGCGCCCAGAAGGCGAGCAGGCCGACACCGGCCCCCTTCCAGACGATGGCGGCGACTCCGCCGGCTTCCAGCCAGTAATTGGCATAATAGCTGGCGCCGGCGATCAGGGCGGCGGCGAAGAGCGGTTCGATGCGGGAACGGTCCATCCGCCCTTGATGCCGTGTCACTGGCGCTCTGCCAAGCATGGCTCTATCGGAAACCGATGCACGACATTCATATCATCGGCGGCGGCCTGGCCGGCTCGGAAGCCGCCTGGCAGCTCGCGAACAAGGGTTTCAGGGTCCGCCTCTCCGAAATGCGCGGCAGCGGCACCATGACCCCGGCGCACCAGACCGAAGGGCTCGCGGAGCTGGTCTGCTCCAACAGCTTCCGTTCGGACGATGCGCAGAACAACGCCGTCGGCCTGCTCCACCAGGAGATGCGCGACCTGGGCTCGCTGATCATGGCCGAAGGCGACCGGCACAAGGTGCCCGCCGGCTCGGCCCTGGCGGTGGACCGCGACGGCTTCTCCGACGGCGTGACCGCGGCGCTGACGGCCCATCCGAACATCGAGATCGTCCGCGAGCGCGTGGACAGGCTGCCCGAGGCGGGGCTGACGATCATCGCCACCGGCCCGCTCACCGCGCCGGGCCTCGCCGAGAGCATCGGCATCGCGACCGGCAAGGACCAGCTCGCCTTCTTCGATGCGATCGCCCCGATCGTCCACCGCGAGAGCATCGACATGGAAACCGCCTGGTTCCAGTCGCGCTGGAACAAGGTGGGGCCTGGCGGCACCGGCAAGGACTATATCAACTGCCCGATGACCAAGGAGCAGTATCTCGCTTTCCACGCGGCCCTGCTCGCGGGGGAGAAGACCGAGTTCCGCGAATGGGAGAATGTCCCCTATTTCGAAGGCTGCATGCCGGTCGAGGTAATGGCCGAGCGGGGAGTCGATACCCTGCGCTTCGGGCCGATGAAGGGCGTGGGGCTCGACGATCCCCGAACCGGGCGCTGGCCCTATGCGGTGGTCCAGCTGCGACAGGACAATGCCTCCGGCACGCTATGGAACATGGTCGGATTCCAGACGAAACTTAAATATGCTGATCAAGTTGCTCTTTTCAGGACCATTCCTGGTCTCGAGAAGGCCGAGTTCGCGCGCCTGGGCGGGCTGCACCGCAACACGTTCATCAAGTCGCCCGAACTGCTCGACGGCGAGCTGCGCCTGAGAAGCGCCCCGCATATCCGCTTCGCCGGGCAGATCACCGGCTGCGAAGGCTATGTCGAGAGTTCGGCGATCGGGCTGCTGGCGGGGCGCTTCGCGGCCGCGGAGCTGGCGGGCGAGACTCTGGCGCCGCCGCCGCGCGAAATGGCGCTGGGCGCCCTGCTCTCGCACATCACCGGAGAGGCGGAAGCCGAAACCTACCAGCCGATGAACGTCAATTTCGGGCTGTTCCCGCCGATCCCGGGCAAGACCAAGAAGGCGGACCGCAAACAGATGTACACCGGCCGTGCCCGCGAGGCGATGCAGGGCTGGATGGCTCAGTCCTCGTTGTCGCCCGCTTCCTGACGCGGCGCTTCCGGCGCCTGCGCCTTGGCCGGGGCGCAGGCGCAGCGCGGCCTGGCGTTGCGCTTCACCGCGGTAGTGGCGAACTCGGCGCGGGTGAGCGTGCCGGACTTGTCCTTGTCGGCGCCCTGGAAGCGCTCGACTGCCTTCACCGACCATTCCTCGAAGCTCAGCTTGCCGTCGCGATCGGTGTCGAGCTTGGCGAATAGCTTGCGGCGCAGGGCGAAATATTCGTCCTTGGCGATCGTGTCGTTCTTGTCCTTGTCGATCCGGTCGAAGCGCTTCTGCTCGCGCGTCCTGGCAGTGGCGCTGGGCGGCTCGGCGGGGAGATTCTGCTCCGTTTCGGAGGTGATTGCCGCCACGAGGGGCGGCGGGACCCTGGTTTCGGTGCTCGCGGAGCCCCGGAACAGGAACAGCCCGGCCACGACCAGCAGCAATGCGCCGCCCGCGCCCACCAGATAGCGCCACATCACTTCGCTCTCCCCCTCTGAGGCGGGGGAGAGGCTAGCCGGGAGCCCGGTCAGCGTCCAGTGAGGCGGTGCCAGAGCAGCCGGCCCACCCGGGCCGGCGCGCCCGCCGGTTTCGGCGCATCGGCGAGATCCAGCCGCGCCCGGTGCGCAAGCGCGCCGAGCGCGCGTGCCGGGCGGCTCCAATGTGCCCGGCCGGCGGCATCGAGCAGCGGGCGGGCGAGGTTGCGCGCGATGGCGCGCTCCTCCCCGGCCTGGAGGTTGTGCGCGAGATCGGCCAGCGCCCAGCCCTGCCCCGCCGCCGCCAAGGGGTCGCCCTTGCTGCCGAGCACCATGCCCGCGGCGACGAACAACTGCCCTCGCCCCTCGCCGAAGCGGCGCATCGCATCGGCGTCGAGAGTCTCCTCCTCGATCAGCACTTCCCAGCCATGGACGATCGGCACCAGCGACGCGCCGGGGATGCCATGGCGCAGCACCTCGGCCTGAAGCGCCTTGAGCACCGGCTCCGCGGGCGCGGGCGCGTGGTCGAGCTTCTCCAGCGCCTCGCGCCACCAGGCGAGCCGCATCTGCCCGAGCGCAGGCTCACGCGTGGTGCGCAACAGCCGGGCGAGCGCGTCGTCGAGCGCGAGCAGTGCCAGCAACCCTGCCCGGCGCGCGACCGGGGCATAGGTGAGGATCAGATCGCGTTCCGGATCCTCCACGATCCCCGTCATGCCGGCCCTCCGTTGCATAAGGGTACCGTTAACCATCCGGATTTATACGTAATTAGCGACAATTGATCCAAGGTGCCTCGTTGATCGGGGACGGGGGGCCCTTCCATGCACGAAGGACGGCTGAATTTGGCGACCGCGCGCGCCTTCATGGGCAGGTTTGCGCGCGACGTGCGCGCCAACACGCTGGCCATCATGACCATGGCACTGATCCCGCTGGCGGGCATGGTGGGCGGCGGCGTGGACATCAGCCGCATGTACATCGTCAAGACGCGCCTGCAACATGCTTGCGACGCGGGCGCGCTCGCCGGCCGCAAGGCGATGGGCGGCGGCGTGTGGAACTTCAACAATTACTACGCCCGCACCCAGGCCGAGAAGTTCTTCGACGCGAACTACAACGCGTCCGCCTATGGTGTGACCGCGCGCGCGCGTGCCTTTTCCGAAAATGCCGGCAAGGTGAGCGGCACGGCATCCGCGGACCTGCCGATGACGCTGATGCGCATCTTCGGCAAGACCAGCGAGACGCTGTCGGTGAACTGCGACGCCGAAATGCGCCTGCCCAACACCGATGTGATGTTCGTGCTGGATACCACGGGCTCCATGAACGACGATGACGGGCGGGGCACGAGGAAGATCACTGGCCTGAAGGTCGCGGTCAAATGCTTCTACGAGATCGTGGCCCGACTGGATACCGACGCGGACTGCACCACCGGCACGCCCAGCGGCGGCACGGGCAGCCAGGTTCAGCTCCGCTTCGGCTTTGTCCCCTATGCCACCAACGTCAATGTGGGCAGGTTGCTCAAGCCCGAATGGATGCCGGACAACTGGACATACCAGACGCGCAAGCTCGCCAACACGCCATCCGGGAACTGGGGAGCGTGGTCGAAGGAATATTCCGGGTATTGCAGCGACATCCCTGACGACACCGAGGCACGTCAGTATACGATAACCTCGAGCCGTCGCGGCAATTGCACCTACATGCTCCGCGATTGGGTCGGCACGGCGACCAAGTGGAACTACGGGCCGTTGAGCCAGCCGATATCGACTCTGAAGAACGGGACCGGCTGGAACAACAGCTTCACGTTGCCGATCGGCCCGGGCGGCGCCCAGAAGACGATCAATTGGGACGGTTGCATCGAAGAGCGCAAGACGGTCTGGCAGAACAGCTATTCGCCGATCCCGGCGGGGGCGAAGGATCTCGACATCGACCTGGTGCCGAATTCGGACGAGACGCGCTGGGGCCCGGTGCTGAACGACGTGATCTACACGCGAAAGACGGGCGTCCGCCAGGCCGGCAGCTTCAGCCTGCCTGCCGATAACGGCACCAACGCGATATACACGAACGGTGACTATTACGCTTGCCCCGTCCCGGCGAAAAAGATGCAAGTCTGGGCGTCGGCGACGGATTTCGACAACTATGTCGACAGCCTGACGCCGAACGGAAACACCTATCACGATATCGGCCTGCTATGGGGTGCGCGCCTGCTATCGCCCTCGGGCATCTTCAAATCGGAGAACGAATATACGCCGCAAGGCGGCGAGATCGAGCGGCACCTGATCTTCATGACCGACGGCGACACCTGCACCGGAACCAACAACTACACCGCATATGGCGTCCTCTGGTTCGACCGACGCACGACCGATCCCTCGGCCGCGCCGACAGACGGTTGCACCGATACCGGCACCCTGACCACGCAGGTCAACGCGCGCTATTCGGCGTTGTGCGAGGCAGTGAAGAACAAGAACATCACGCTTTGGGTGATCGCCTTCGGCAATCTCGCGACCACGACCGAGACCCGCCTGAAGAACTGCGCTTCCAGCGGCCGCTACTTCAAGGCGACCGACGCCAGCACCCTGCAGCAGACCTTCAAGTCGATCGCCGACCAGATCTCGCAGCTCAGGCTTACCAAATGACGCGTTTCCGCTCCTTCCTCCGGCGCGCCCGGCCCCTGGCGCGGGACGCGCGCGGCGTGACGGTGGTGGAGTTCGCGATCGTGGCGCCGGTGATGGGCCTGTTCCTCCTCGGCGGGTTCGACATCGCGCACACGCTCTACATGCGCGCCGTGCTGCAGGGCATCGTGCAGAAGACGGCGCGCGATTCCACGCTGGAGGACGCGGGAGACCCCGAGGTCCAGTCCCGGCTCGACGGCGCCGTGATCGCCCAGGCCAAGGCACTGGCGAACAATGCCGTGGTGGCGATCACGCGCCGCAACTACCGGACCTTCTCCGATGCATCGGCGGCCCGCGCGGAAGCATGGACCGATACCGACCGCAACGGCACCTGCAACAATGGCGAGCCCTATGAGGACGCCAACCAGAACGGCACCTGGGACAAGGACGGCGGCAATGCCGGCCAGGGCGGCGCCAAGGACGCCGTGCTCTACACGGTGAAGGTGTCCTATCCGCGCTTCTTCCCGATCTACAATTTCATCGGCGGATCGAGGACGACGACCGTGACGGCATCGACGGTGCTCAAGAACCAGCCCTTTGGCGACCAGGGCAGCTATGGCACGCCGACGGTGCGGTACTGCTCATGACCCGCGCCCTTCCCCGCCTCGCGCGCCTGCGCCGCCTGGGTGGCGATACCAGCGGGCTGGCGCTGCTCGAGTTCGCCTTCATCCTGCCGATCGTGCTGACCCTGAGCCTGGCCGGCGCGGAGATGACCAACTACATCATCACCAAGATGCGCATCAGCCAGATCGCCCTGCATCTGGCCGACAACGCGTCGCGCATCGGCACCGGCAGCCAGCTTCAGGCCAAGACGATCAGCGAGATCGACATCAACGACCTGCTGACCGGTGCCCAGCTGCAATCCGGGGAACTCGACCTGTTCACCAACGGCCGGGTGATCATCTCGGACCTGGAGCCGATGGCCAATCCCAATACCAGCGGGAAGTACAAGATCGTCTGGCAGCGCTGCAAGGGCGCGGTCACCGGCTTCTCGCCGCAATATGGCAATCTGAGGGATCCGAGCACCACGACGTCCAACATGGACGGCATGGGCCCGCAGAATCGGCAGGTGATGGCACCCGATGGCGGCGCGACGATGTATGTCGAGGTCTATTACAACTACAAGCCGCTGATCAGGACCTCGCTCACCCCCGGCGGCGCCATTTCCGAGATCGCATCGATGATGGTTCGCGACCGGCGCGACCTCAGCCAGATCTACAATGCCGAGAACGTCGCCAAGGCAACGTGCTGATCGCATGAAAAAGGCCGGGGTCTCCCCCGGCCCTTCCCATATCCGATGCGGCCTCGCGGGGCTCGGCCCCGGCATCAGCCCTTGTAGGTGACCTTCTTCACTGCCGCGACCACCTTGTCCGCGGTGATCAGCGCCAGCTTCTCGAGGTTCGCGGCATAGGGCAGCGGCACGTCCTCGTTGGTCACGCGCAGCACCGGCGCGTCGAGGTCGTCAAAGCCCTGCTCCATCGCCACGGCGACGATCTCCGACGAGATCGAGCAGACCGGCCAGCCTTCTTCCACCACCACCATGCGGTTGGTCTTCTTCAGGCTTTCGAGCACGGTCGCCGTGTCCAGCGGACGCAGGGTGCGCAGGTCGATGACTTCCGCGTCGACGCCCTCGGCCGCGAGCTTCTCGGCGGCTTCGAGCGCGACGCCGACGCCGATCGAATAGCTGACGATCGTCACGTCCTTGCCGGCACGGACGATGCGCGCCTTGCCGATCGGCAGCACGTAATCGTCGAGCTTCGGCACTTCGAAGGTGCGGCCGTACATCAGCTCGTTCTCGAGGAAGACGACCGGGTCTTCCGAGCGGATCGCCGCCTTGAGCAGGCCCTTGGCGTCCTGCGCGTCATAGGGCGCGATCACGATCAGGCCGGGCACGCTGGCATACCAGGGCCCATAGTTCTGCGAGTGCTGCGCGGCGACGCGCGAAGCGGCGCCGTTGGGGCCGCGGAACACGATCGGGCAGCGCATCTGGCCGCCGGACATATAGTTGGTCTTGGCCGCCGAGTTCACGATGTGGTCGATCGCCTGCATCGCGAAGTTGAAGGTCATGAACTCGACGATCGGCTTGAGGCCGCCCATCGCCGCGCCCGAGCCGAGACCGGCAAAGCCATATTCGGTGATCGGCGTGTCGATCACGCGCTTGGCACCGAACTCCTCGAGCAGGCCCTGGGTCACCTTGTAGGCGCCCTGATATTCGGCGACTTCCTCGCCCATCACGAAGACGCGCGGATCCTTGCGCATCTCCTCGGCCATCGCGTCGCGCAGCGCCTCGCGGACAGTCGTCTTGACCATCTCGGTGCCCTCCGGGATCGCGGGATCCTTGACGGTGGCGGCCTTTTCGCTGGCGAGCTGCTTGGTGCCGCTATCGGCCTTTTTGGGGCCGCCATCCTCGCCGGCGGCGGGCTCCGCCGGCGCGGGCGCCGGGGCCGGGGCAGCGGCGGGCGTCGGCGCGGAGGCATCCTCGCCCTCGCCCGCGATCGTGGCGATCACGGTGCCGACCTTCACATTGTCGGTGCCCTCGGCGACCAGGATCCTGGCGATCGTGCCCTCGTCGACGGCCTCGAACTCCATCGTCGCCTTGTCGGTCTCGATCTCGGCGAGGATGTCGCCCGACTTCACCGTGTCGCCTTCCTTGACGAGCCACTTGGCGAGCGTGCCCTCTTCCATCGTGGGCGACAGCGCCGGCATCTTCAGTTCGATCGCCATCTCAGTAGGACTCCACCAGCACGTCGGTATACAGTTCGGAAGGATCGGGTTCGGGGGTCTGCTCGGAGAAGTCCGCCGCCTCGTTCACGATCTTGCGGATCTCCGCCTCGATCGCCTTCAGCTCCGCCTCGGTGACCTTCATGTCCTCCAGCTCGTGCTTCACCTGCTCGATCGGGTCCGACTTGTCGCGGACCGACTGGACTTCCTCGCGGCTGCGATACTTGGCCGGATCGGACATGGAGTGGCCGCGGTAGCGATAGGTCTTCATCTCGAGGATGATCGGGCCCTTGCCCGAACGGACCCATTCCAGCGCCTCCTCGGCGGCACCGCGGCAGGCGAGCACGTCCATGCCGTCCACCTGGATGCCGGGGATGCGGAAGCTCTCGCCGCGCTTGTAGAGCTGGTCTTCCGCCGAGGAGCGGTTGACCGAAGTGCCCATGGCGTACTGGTTGTTCTCGATCACATAGATGATCGGGAGCTTCCACAGCTCGGCCATGTTGAACGATTCATAGACCTGGCCCTGGTTCGCGGCGCCGTCGCCGAAATAGGCCATGGCGACGCCGCCATCCTCGTTATACTTGTGCGCGAACGCCAGGCCGGTGCCGAGCGCGACCTGCGCGCCGACGATGCCGTGCCCGCCGTAGAATTTCTTCTCGGTCGAGAACATGTGCATCGAGCCGCCCTTGCCCTTCGAGATGCCGGCGGCGCGGCCCGTGAGCTCGGCCATGATCACCTTGGGGTCGATGCCATAGGCAAGCATATGGCCGTGATCGCGATAGCCCGTGATCACCGAATCCTTGTCGCCGTCGAGTGCCGACTGCAGGCCGACCGCAACCGCTTCCTGGCCGATATAGAGGTGGCAGAAACCGCCGATGAAGCCGAGGCCGTAGAGCTGGCCCGCCTTCTCCTCGAAGCGGCGGATCAGGAGCATCTGCTTGTAGAACTCGAGCAGTTCCTCCTTCGAAGCCTGGTAGCGCTGCGGCTCGTCGGGCCGCTCGCGATTGGTCTTTGCGGGTTCAGTCGATTTGCGAGCCGGTGCTTTGGCCACGATCAGGAAATCCTCGTCCGGGGAGGGGGAAGGCGGGTGCCTATAAGCGCGTTTTCGCCCGCCGCGCAACTAACGCGGGAATGCGCGTGCCGTTCAGTTGACGCCACGGCAATTGCAGTCTGCGCAACCAGGGGTGCAGATTGCGTACGCTGCAATGCAGCGTCCAGAGATCAGCGCCCGGCGGGTGCCGGCGCATGCTTCTGGAGGGGGATCACGACCTCGTCCGGGCGGACGACGTTCAGCTGCTTGCGCGCCAGTTCGTCGGCCAGGTCGGGATCGACCCCGCGCTTCTTGTCGAGCAGATCGACTCGATTCTTGAGCGCGGCGCGCTGCTTGTCGAGCGCGCCATATTCCGCCTTCTTCTGCTCATACTCCGCCTTGGTCTGCTTGGTCTGCATGATGCCGGTCGGCCCGAGCACGGCGTTGTAGCCGAAGAAGCCGATGGCGATCAGCGTCAGCGCGGGCAGCCCGGCCCGGCGAAGCAAGGTCTGGAACGGAGAAGCGGTACGCGAGCGCATCTGGTGTTTTTCGCTTAACCACGCGCCGCGCGCAAGGCCCGTATTGGTGCGGAGACGTGAGTCGCCGCCCTGCCCCCTTGCGGACGCGTTGCCGCGGGCGGGCGCGTCAGAATGCCAGGCGAACGCGCCCGACCACGCGATCTCCGCTATGGCCCAGGTCGGCGAATGGCGAGGCGTTCGTCCGGCGGGCGAAGTCGGTGCCGACATAATCGAGCCCGATCGTGAAGGGAAACTGGCTATACTCCAGCCCCAGCCGCCAGTCGGTATAATCGCCCAGGGGCCTGAGCCGGGCGGCGCGCACCGGATCGTCCGTGCTTCCCGTGCTGCGCCCCAGCGTCGCGGATACGGACAGCGGCGTCGCCGGGATGCCGGCATCGGCGGACGCGAACAGATAGAGATTGTCCCCGCCAATGGCGCGCTGGCCCGGCGCATAGACCGCGCCGACGCCCAGCCGCAACGGCCCCAGCGTATAGCTGCCCCGGGCACCCAGTTCGACATAGTCCATGCGCTCGCGCGCGCCGGTGAACAGATGGGCGGTCACATGCCCGCGTAGCCGGAACGGCCCGGCATCGGTCGCCGCTCCCAGTTCCAGGTCCGCCACGGCATCGGCATCGGCGTGCCTCGGCGCATTGCGCATGCTCACGATCCGGACGGACGCGTCCGCCGCGCCGATCGCCACCAGCGCATCGGCAGAGGCCACTGCCCGCCCGCCGCTCCAGCTCAGGCCGCGCCGGCTCTCGTCGGTTGCCAGCTCCACGCCACCGGAGATGTCCTGCGCCTGGGCCGCCGCGCTCGAGAATATTGCCAGCGCCGCCGCCGGCAGCAGAATTGCACGCGCCACGTTCATATCCCGCGATTCACTCCCTTCGGCTCGATCTCTGCCTTCAGCACCGCCTGGTCCTCACCCGCCACGGTCAGCAGGTGCGCGCGGATGTCCTCGGCGCGCCGGGCGATTTCCCCCGTTACCGCATTATCGCTTGCGCCACACCAGCCGGGGCGGCTTCCCTCCAGGATCGCCCTGCGATCGATCCTGCGGCTCGACCGCAGCTTCTGGCCCGACCGTGCCTCGCGCTCGATGCGCAGGTGCGCGCGCCAGGTGCAGCGCAGCGTGGACGGCATGCCCGCCTTGGTGACCGAGCCGATCTGTCGCCGAAGCAGGACGACGCGCGCACGGTAATGCGCGTCGATCCTTTCGCCGGCATGGTCGAAGCTCGTGCGATGCTCCAGCGTGGAATGGACCGGTTCCGGTACTGCAAACGCCAGCCCGAGCGCGAGAACAATGCTCATGGATCATCTCCTTGCGGCACACCGGTTCCTGCCGACCGGTCTCTCCCGGCGGATGGACAAGCGCGCACCGCCGCGCAACCACAGGGTCCCGAAGGAAACATTTCCTCACAATATGGGGGATCGGGGAGACGGTCTTCAGATCGCCCCGGCCGACACAGGCACATAATCCATCGGTTATCTCCGATGTATCTTGACTAAGCTCAACACATCGGCAATTCCCGTTGCATGGAAATGGACTCGGCCCTGGCCGCGCTCGCGGCGCTTGCCCACCCCACCCGTCTCGATGCCTTCCGGCTCCTGGTCCGGCACGAGCCGGCGGGGCTGTCCACCGGCGATCTGGTCGAGGCGAGCGGACTTACGCAGAGCACCTTCTCCACCCATCTCGCCGTCCTGGCCAAGGCCGGCCTCGTGACCGCCGAGAAGCGCGGCCGCCAGCAGATCCAGCGCGCAAGCATCGACACCCTGCGCGCATTGATGACCTTCCTTGCGAAGGACTGCTGCGAGGGGCGCCCGGAACTGTGCGAGCCGCTGCTCGCGGACCTTGCCTGCTGCTGAGGGAAGCATCGCCCGTGACCGACATAGTCATCTATCACAATCCGGAATGCGGCACCTCGCGCAACGTGCTGGCGCTGATCCGGAACTCCGGCGTCGAACCGCATGTCGTGGAGTATCTGAAGTCGCCGCCGGCCAGGGCGCTGTTGGTCGAGCTGATCGGCCGCGCCGGCATGACTCCGCGGGAACTCCTGCGCGAGAAGGGCACGCCCTATGCCGATCTCGGGCTGGGTGATGCCGCGCTCTCCGACGATGCGCTGATCGACGCGATGATGGCGCATCCGATCCTCATCAATCGGCCGCTGGTGGTGACGCCGATGGGGGTGCGGCTGTGCCGACCGTCGGAAACCGTGCTCGACCTGCTGCCCGATCCCCAGCGGGGCGCCTTTGCCAAGGAAGATGGCGAGCGGGTCGTCGATGCGGCGGGGCGCCGCATTCCTTCGGCGTGACCGGGCGCGCGATCCTTGCGGAGGCGTTGGGCAGCGCGATGCTGTTCGCCACCGTGATCGGCTCCGGCATGATGGCGGAGCGGCTGTCCGGCGGGAACATCGCCGTCGCGCTGCTCGGCAACACGCTGGCCACCGGCGCGATCCTGTTCGTGCTCATCACGATGCTGGCTCCGGTCTCGGGCGCACACCTGAACCCCGCCGTCACGCTGGTGATGCACCTGCGCGGGCAAACCCGCACCGGCACGGCAATCGCCTATGTCACGGCGCAGTTGGTCGGCGGGATTCTCGGCGTCTGGCTCGCGCATCTGATGTTCGACGTGCCGGTCTTCCAGCTGTCGACCAGGATCCGCAGTGGCGGCGGCCAATGGACCAGCGAGGCGGTCGCCACTTTCGGGCTTTTGTTCACGATCCTCGGAACGGCGAAGATGCGGCCCGCCAGCATTCCGGCCAGCGTGGCGCTCTATATCACCGCTGCCTATTGGTTCACGGCATCGACCAGCTTCGCCAACCCGGCGATCACGATCGCCCGCTCCCTGAGCGACAGCTTTGCCGGCATCGCCACGGCCTGCGTGCCCGGCTTCATCGCCGCCCAGCTGGCGGGCGCGGGCGCGGCGCATTTCGCGGCCAACCTGCTTTTCACCGAAACCCCCAAGGCATCCACATGAGCCGTATCCGCATCCTCCCCGATCCCGACCATCTTCCGGCGCTCGACCCCGCGTTCGCCATCGATCGCCCGGCGCTCGGCCTTGGCGACGATCAGCCGCCGCCGCGCATCCTGCTCCTCTACGGCTCGTTGCGGCAGCGCTCCTTCTCGCGCCTGTGCATCGAGGAGGCGGCGCGCCTCCTCCGGCGGTTCGGCGCGGAGACGCGCATCTTCGATCCCTCCGACCTGCCCCTGCCCGATCAGGTCGGCGGCGACGATCATCCGGCCGTCCACGAGCTTCGCGCGCTGTCGATATGGTCGGAAGGACAGGTCTGGTGCAGCCCCGAACGGCATGGCCAGATCACCGGCGTGATGAAGGCGCAGATCGATCACCTGCCATTATCCATGGGCGGAATGCGCCCGACCCAGGGCCGAACCCTGGCCGTCATGCAGGTCTCCGCCGGTTCGCAGTCGTTCAACAGCGTCAACACGCTGCGTATCCTGGGCCGGTGGATGCGGATGTTCACCATCCCCAACCAGTCGTCGGTCGCGATGGCCTATAAGGAGTTCGGCGACGACGACCGGATGCGGCCCTCGAGCTATTATGACCGCATCGTCGATGTGATGGAGGAGCTCGTCCGCATGACGGTGCTGATGCGCCCGCACGCCGTTCAGCTGGTCGACCGATATTCCGAGCGCCGGGCAGCGGGCATCCTGGCACGCACCGAAGATCATTCGGCGATCGCGATCGGCCAATCGCGATAGCGATGGAGACGCCCCACCCCTCCCGCGCCGGCGGGAGGGGCAAGACCCAATCTTACTTCTTCAGCACCGAACGCCCGGCATAGACCGCGGCGTCGCCCAGTTCTTCCTCGATGCGGATCAGCTGGTTGTACTTCGCAAGCCGGTCCGAACGGGCCAGCGAGCCGGTCTTGATCTGGCCGCAGTTGGTGGCGACCGCCAGGTCGGCGATCGTCGCGTCCTCGGTCTCGCCCGAGCGGTGCGACATCACGGCGGTGTAGGAGGAGCGCTGGGCCAGGCTCACCGCCTCCAGCGTCTCGGTCAGCGTGCCGATCTGGTTGACCTTCACCAGCAGCGAATTGGCATAGCCGCCCTCGATGCCGCGCAGCAGGCGCTTCGGGTTGGTCACGAACAGGTCGTCGCCGACCAGCTGGACCTTGCCGCCGAGCAGGTCGGTCAGCGCCTTCCAGCCTTCCCAATCGTCCTCGGCCATGCCGTCCTCGATCGAGAAGATCGGATATTTGGCCGCCAGCTCGGCCAGGAACGCTGCGTTTTCGGTCGACGACAGGGTCTTGCCCTCGCCCACCATCCGATAGGCGCCGTCCTTGTAATATTCGGTGGCGGCGCAATCGAGCGCGAGCATCACGTCGTCGCCGGGCGTGTAGCCGGCGGCCTCGATCGACGACATGATGAAGTCCAGCGCCTCGGTGGTGCTGGCGATGTTCGGGGCGAAGCCGCCCTCGTCGCCCACGCCGGTGGCCAGGCCCTTCTCGTGCAGCTTCTTCTTCAGCGTGTGGAAGATCTCCGAGCCGCAGCGCACCGCCTCGACGATGTTCTCGGCGCCGACGGGCACGATCATGAATTCCTGGAAGTCGATCGGATTGTCGGCATGCTCGCCGCCGTTGATGATGTTCATCATCGGCACCGGCAGGACATGGGCGTTGACGCCGCCGACATAGCGATAGAGCGGCAGCCCGCGCGCGTCGGCCGCGGCCTTTGCGGCGGCCAGGCTCACGCCCAGGATGGCGTTGGCGCCCAGGCGGCCCTTGTTCTCGGTGCCGTCGAGCTCGATCATCGCGGCGTCGAGATCGGCCTGGTCCTCGGCTTCCATGCCGACGACTTCCTCGAAGATCTCGCTGTTCACCGCCTCGACCGCGGCGTCGACGCCCTTGCCGAGCCAGCGCGACTTGTCGCCGTCGCGCTTTTCCACCGCCTCGTGCGCGCCGGTCGAGGCGCCAGAGGGCACTGCGGCGCGGCCGAAGCTGCCGTCCTCGAGCATCACGTCGACCTCCACCGTCGGGTTGCCCCGGCTGTCGAGAATCTGGCGGGCGTGGATGTCGATGATTGCGGTCACGGAACGGTCTCCCTAGGTATGGCAGTGAGGGCGCGACGCGGCCTCTAACGGCAACCGATGGAACTCGCAAACGTGG
Source organism: Sphingomonas sp. IBVSS2 (assembly GCF_002127225.1). Taxonomy (GTDB): domain Bacteria; phylum Pseudomonadota; class Alphaproteobacteria; order Sphingomonadales; family Sphingomonadaceae; genus Sphingomonas. Next base: position 310,789 of record NZ_NFUR01000003.1, on the reverse strand, counting down.
CCGTGGTTGTTTCGCAATGGGCATGGAGGTTTTTTGGCATGGCTGACGAAACGACGGGTGATACGCTGAATGCTCCGGCTGCGGCCGAGGGTGGCTCCGCGACCAACAAGCTGCGCGAAGAGGCGAGCAAGCTCGGCAGCCAGGCCGCCGAGCGCGCCCGCGCGCTGGCCGGCGAAGGCAAGGAAAAAGCGACGGGCGCGCTCGACGAGGTCGCGAGCATGATGAAGTCGGCCGCCAACGACGTCGATGCGCGGCTCGGCGAGAATTACGGCAAATATGCCCGCTCCGCCGCGGACGGCATCGCGAACTTCGCGGAAAGCCTGCGCGGCAAGGAAGTCGACGACCTCGTCGCCGACGTCACGGCCTTTGTCCGCAAGAGCCCGGCGGTGGCGGTGGGCGTCGCGGCGGGCCTGGGCTTCGTGCTCGCGCGCCTGATCAAGTCGGGCGTGGATGCCGCGTCCGACGCTGGCGACGCCGACAAGTCGTAAGCGGCGAAACGGGGGGTGGACGCGCCACAGCCTGACGAGAAGGGCATCGGCGAGCTGCTGCAGCAGCTGGTCGAGGACGGCAGGGCCTATGCCGATGCGGAGCTCGGCTATTATCGCACGCTGCTGCGCGCGAAGCTGCGTGACGCGCGCGAGATGCTGTGGATGGGCGCGGTGGCGCTCGTCCTCGCCCAGGCCGCGGCGGTGGCGCTGGTGGTCGGGCTGGTCCTCACCCTCGCCCCGCTGGTCGGCCCGGGCCTGGCGACGCTGATCGTCGTCCTGGCGTTCCTTGCGATCGCCGGGCTGATGGGCTGGCTCGCCTGGACGCATGTGAAGCGCATCTTCAAGGAAAAGCCGTGAGCGAGAATCCGCACGACGTCGACGCCGCAAGGGCGCGCATCGCGGCGGCCAGAGCGCGGCTGTTCGGCACGCTCGGCCAGGTGCAGGCGCGGCTGAGCCCCGCCAATCTGGCGCAGGACGCAGTGGAGACCGCCGCGCAGGGCGTCGCCACCGTGGCCCGCAAGGGTGCGGAGGCGGTGCGCAGCCGCCCCCTCGCCGCCGCCGGCATCGCCGCCACCGTCGGGCTGGTCATGGCACGGGGCTGGATCGGCGACATCCTCTCCAAACGGCATGAAACTCGCGACCCGGCCACGGGTTTGAAGCACAAAGGCAAGAAAGGATCCTCGTGATGAGCACCAATCCCGCGAACGAACCGGGCGATAGCCTGGCCGAGAACCCCTATGTGCTGGTCGCCGGCGGTGTCGCGCTGGGCGTGCTGATCGGCATGCTGGTTCCGCGCAGCCGGAAGGAGCGCGAACTGCTCGAAGGCACGGGCCGCCAGATCGCCGGCAAGGTCACCGGCACCGTCCAGGCGGTGAAGGAAGCCGGCAAGGCGGAGTTCGACGCGCTGCTGCCGAGCCGCGACGATGCGAAGGAACGCGTCACTTCCCTGTTCGGCAATCTCGTCGATGCGGCGAAGGGTGCAGCGCAAAAGGCTTGAGGCCGGCGCCCCCCCTTCCTAGAGGCCTCTATAAACCAGAAAATGCTTTCGGAGGCCCAATGAGCAAGCTGCATCTCGTCTTCGGCGGTCGCGTGACCGATCCGCAGACGCTCGATTTCGTCGATCCGTCCAAGCTGGACGTCGTCGGCATCTATCCCGACTATGCCAGCGCGGAAAATGCCTGGCGCAGCGCCGCCCAGCGCACGGTGGACGATGCCGAGATGCGCTATGTGGTGGTGCACCTGCACCGCCTGCTCGAGCCCGATCTCAAGGCCTGAACCACAGGCCTGGTGGAATTCAGGCCTTGCGCCAGTTCCACTGGAAAAGCGGCCGGGCCAATATGAGTCCGGCCGCGAATCCGCCGATATGCGCGGCGGCGGCAATCCCCACATTCGCGGCCTGGAATGCCAGCCCGGTCATCAGGTTGATCGCCACCCAGGCGGCGGCAAGCCATGCGACGTGCACGGCGCGTGCCGGAATGGGCCCGATCGCCTTGGCGCGCGAGCGGCCATAGAGCAGCGAATAGGCGCCGACGATCGCGGAAGCCGCGCCGCTCGCGCCGATCATCGGGCGTACCGACTGCGGATCGGCCAGCCACTGCGCGCCTGCCGCAGCATAGGCGCCGACCAGATAGAGGATCAGCACCCCCCAGGGCCCGATCGCCTTCTCCGTCTCCCGGCCCGTATAGGCGAGCATCAGGATATTCATGCCGAGATGGAACAGGCCGGCATGGAGCAGCGTCGCGCTGAGCGGAGTCAGCAGCGCCGGGACCATGGCGAGTCCTTGCGTATCGACCGTCCCGGTCAGGCGCGCGGGAATGAAGCCGCCGAGCACGGCGGCTTCGATTTCGCGATGTGTGAACAGCACGAACAGACTGACCAGGACCGTGACCAGCACGATCCAGGACGTCGCCGTAATCCGGCGCAAATCCATCGTCAGATGAATTCGATCTGCGACACCAGATAATAGCGGTCGCCGGCGGGAACGGAGACTTCGACCTCCTCGTCCACCTTGCGCCCGATCAGCGCGCGGCCGATCGGCGAGTTGTACGAGATGCGGCCCTTGCTGACATCGGCCTCGGTCTCGCCGACGATCTGATACTTGATCGGCTTGTCGTCCTCGTCGAGCAGCGTCACCGTCGCGCCGAACACGACCTTGTCGCCCGAAAGCTCGCGCGGGTCGATGATCTGGGCGCGGCTGAGCTTGCCCTCGATATCCGCGATCGTGGCTTCGTTCTGGCCCTGCTGCTCCTTGGCGGCGTGATATTCGGCATTTTCCGACAGATCGCCATGCGCGCGCGCCTCCTCGATCGCATCCACGATCAGGGGGCGTTCGATTTTCAGGCGCTTCAGCTCCGCGGTAAGCTTGTCATAGCCTTCCTGAAGCATCGGCATCTTGTCGACCGTCGCCATCCACCAAGTCCTTCAAAACGCCCCGTCCCACAAGCGCCCCCGGGGGAACGCCCGCACATGGATACTGATGGGGGAAGATCAATTGTGCGAACGCGAATAATAAGCCTGCCAATGCCGCACTGCAAGGCTAGGAAAGTTATCTTCGAGCCGAAGCTGGAATAATCGGTCCGGCTCCCCGCCGAAGCGCGGGGAAGCCGGAGGGGTCGGATCAACCGCGCGAGGCGTAGAAATCCTGGAGCGGCCGCACGTCCAGGCTGTGCCGGGACAGCGCCTCGATCGCCCGTGCCGCCGCGACGCTTGCCTGCGCCGTGGTGAAGTACGGGATCTTGAGATTGAGCGCCGAACGCCGGATGTCCGACGAATCCTTCAGCGACTGCCAGCCTTCCGTCGTGTTGAAGATCAGGGCGATATCGCCGTCCAGGATACGGTCGACGATGTGCGGACGGCCCTGCGCCACCTTGTTGACGCGCTCCACCCTGATGCCTTCGTTGGCCAGATAGTCCGCGGTGCCGCCGGTGGCGACGATGGAGAAGCCCAGTTCGGCGAGCAGGCGCACGCCCGGCAGCACCACCGGCTTGTCGGTGTCCTTGACGCTGACGAACAGCCGGCCCGTGCCCGGCAGCACCGTCCCCGCGCCCAGCTGCGCCTTGGCGAAGCTGGTCGCGAAATCCATGTCGATGCCCATGACTTCGCCGGTCGACTTCATCTCGGGCGAAAGCACCGGATCGACGCCGGGGAACTTGTTGAACGGGAAGACGGCCTCCTTCACCGCGATATAATCGATGTCCCGGTCGATCTTCGGCAGGTCGGCCAGCATCTCGCCCGCCATCACCCGGCTGGCGATCTTGGCGACGGGGATGCCGATCGCCTTTGCGACGAAGGGCACCGTGCGGCTGGCGCGCGGGTTCACCTCGATCAGATAGACTTCGCCGTCCTTCACCGCGAACTGGATGTTCATCAGGCCCTTGACCTTGAGCGCGCGGGCCAGCGCGTCGGTCTGGCGCTCGATCTCGGCGACGATCTCCGCCGGCAGGCTGTAGGGCGGGATCGAGCAGGCGCTGTCGCCCGAATGGACGCCGGCCTCCTCGATATGCTGGAGCACGCCCGCGACGACGACATCGGTGCCGTCGGCGATCGCGTCCACGTCCACTTCCACGGCATCGCGCAGATACTGGTCGATCAGCACCGGCGAGTCGCCCGAAACCTGCACCGCGGTCTGGATGTAATCGTCGAGCTGCTGGGTGGAATCGACGATCTCCATCGCGCGGCCGCCCAGCACATAGCTGGGGCGCATCAGCACCGGATAGCCGATCCGCTCGGCGATCTTCACCGCCTCGTCGCGGGTGCGGGCCAGGCCGTTCGCCGGCTGCTTCAGGCCCAGCTTCTCGACGAGATCCGCAAAACGCTCGCGGTCTTCGGCCAGGTCGATCGCGTCGGGCGAAGTGCCGAGGATCGGGATCCCCGCCTCCTCCAGCGCCTTGGCGAGGTTGAGCGGGGTCTGGCCGCCGAACTGGACGATCACGCCCACCAGCTCGCCCTTCGACTGCTCGACGTGCAGGATCTCCAGCACGTCCTCGGCGGTCAGCGGCTCGAAATATAGGCGGTCCGACGTGTCATAGTCGGTGCTCACCGTCTCCGGGTTGCAGTTGACCATGATCGTCTCATAGCCGGCGTCGGCCAGCGCGAAGCAGGCGTGGCAGCAGCAATAGTCGAACTCGATGCCCTGGCCGATGCGGTTCGGGCCGCCGCCCAGGATTACGATTTTCCTGCGATCGCTCGGCGCGGCCTCGTTCTCGGGCTCGCCGAAGCTCGGCGCCTCATAGGACGAGTACATGTACGGCGTCTTCGCCTCGAACTCGGCGGCGCAAGTGTCGATCCGCTTGAACACCGGGCGCACGCCCAGCTTGTGGCGGTGCGCGCGCACGTCATTCTCGGTCACGCCGCCGGTCATCGCCTTGACGACTTCGCCGATCAGGCCGGACGACTTGGCCATCGCGTCGGCGCCTTCGCGCAGGTTCGCCGATTTGAGCGCGAGGAACGCCAGGCGCTTGTCGCTGAAGCCCATCGCCTTGAGGCGGCGCATGCCGGCGGCATCCTGGGGAAGCCCCTTGTCCATCACTTCGGCCTCGGCCGCGATGATCTCCGCAAGGCGCTCCATGAACCAGGGGTCGTACTGCGCGACCGCACAGACTTCGGCAACGGTGAAGCCCTCGCGCAGCGCCTGGGCGGCGATCAGCAGCCGGTCGGGCGAACGCACGGCCAGCGCCGCCTCGATCTCGTCGCGGCGGGCGCCGGCGAGCTTCTCGACATTGTTGAAGCCGCTCAGGCCGGTCTCCAGGCCACGCAGCGCCTTCTGCATCGATTCATGGATGTTGCGGCCGATCGCCATCACCTCGCCGACCGACTTCATCGCGGTGCCCAGCGTGGCCTCGGCGCCCTTGAACTTCTCGAAGGCGAAGCGCGGGATCTTGGTGACGACATAATCGATCGTCGGTTCGAAGCTGGCCGGGGTCGCGCCGGTGATGTCGTTGTCGATCTCGTCGAGCGTGTAGCCCACCGCCAGTTTGGCGGCGACCTTGGCGATCGGGAAGCCGGTCGCCTTCGAAGCGAGCGCCGACGAACGCGACACGCGCGGGTTCATCTCGATGACGATCAGGCGGCCGTCCTTCGGATTCACTGCGAACTGCACGTTCGAACCGCCGGTTTCCACGCCGATTTCCCGGAGCACCGCGATCGATGCATTGCGCATGATCTGGTATTCCTTGTCGGTGAGCGTCAGCGCCGGGGCGACGGTGATCGAATCGCCGGTGTGCGTGCCCATCGCATCGACATTCTCGATCGAGCACACGATGATGGCGTTGTCCTTGCGATCGCGGACAACCTCCATCTCATATTCCTTCCAGCCGAGGAGCGACTCCTCGATCAGGACCTCGGTCGTCGGCGACAGGTCGAGGCCCGTCCGCACGATCGCGATGAATTCCTCGCGATTATAGGCGATGCCGCCACCCGAGCCGCCCATGGTGAAGCTGGGGCGGATGATCGCCGGCAGGCCGACATGCTCGAGCGCGGCCAGCGCCTCGGCCTCGCTATGCGCGATCGCCGAGCGGGCGCTTTCGAGCCCGATCCTGGTCATCGCGTCCTTGAACTTCAGCCGGTCCTCGGCCTTGTCGATCGCCTCGGCATCGGCGCCGATCATGATGCAGCCGAACTTCTCCAGCGTGCCGTCATTGGCCAATGCGAGCGCGGTATTCAGTGCCGTTTGGCCACCCATCGTGGGGAGCACCGCATCGGGGCGCTCCTTCTCGATGATCCTGGCGACGATCGCCGGGGTGATCGGCTCGACATAGGTGGCGTCGGCCAGCTCGGGATCGGTCATGATCGTCGCCGGGTTCGAATTGACCAGGACGATGCGATAGCCCTCTTCCTTGAGCGCCTTGATCGCCTGCGTGCCCGAATAGTCGAACTCGCACGCCTGGCCGATCACGATCGGGCCCGCGCCGATGACGAGGATGGAGGAGATGTCGGTGCGTTTGGGCAACTGCTTATTCCCCGAGAAGGAGATGATAGATCAGAGCGATCATGAAGAAAATGGCGGCGACCCAGCCCGATGTGGCGCTGAAGCCAGTCCAGCGGCGGCGAGGTTCGGGTGCGGCGCGCTGAGCCGCCGCGATTGCAGCCGCTGCACGGCGTTTCCGCTTGCTGGACGTCACGGCTTATCCGTGTCCGCGCATCCGGATGCGGCGGTACCGGATGAACCGCTCACCGCATCATCCCCACGAACCGCTCGAACAGATACAGGCTGTCCTGCGGCCCCGGGCTCGCCTCGGGGTGATATTGCACGCTGAAAGCCGGCCGATCCGTCAGCTCGATGCCCGCGTTCGAGCCGTCGAACAGCGACACATGCGTCTCGCGGGCATTCTCCGGCAGCGTCTCGCGCTCCACCGCGAAGCCGTGGTTCATGCTGGTGATCTCCACCGCGCCGTCTTCCAGCCGCTTGACCGGGTGATTGGCGCCGCGGTGGCCCTGGAACATCTTGGTGGTCTCGGCGCCCACCGCGAGGCCCAGCAGCTGGTGGCCCAGGCAGATGCCGAACAGCGGCTTGCCGGTCTCGAGCAGCTGACGGATCACCGGCACGGCATATTCGCCGGTCGCGGCGGGATCGCCCGGGCCGTTCGACAGGAAGAAGCCGTCCGGGTTGAACGACATGATCTGCTCATAGGTCGCCGCCGCCGGCAGCACGGTCACCTTGGCGCCGGCCTGCACCAGGTTGCGGAAGATGTTGCGCTTCGAGCCATAGTCGAGCGCGACGACATGCGGGCGGCCGTCCTCGGCGCCTTCCGGGCCATAGCCGAAGCCCAGGCGCCACACGCCGCCTTCCCAGCCATAATGGGTCTCGGCGGTCACCGTGATCGCCAGGTCCATGCCCTCCAGGCCTGGCCAGGCCCGCGCCATCTCGAGCAGCAGGGGCAAGTCGAACTTGCCCTCGGCCGAATGCGCGATCACGCCGTTGGGCGCGCCTGCGAGGCGGATGCGGCGCGTGAGCGCGCGGGTGTCGATGCCCGACAGGCCGATCCGCGCATGCTTCTTCATCCAGGCATCGAGATGCTCGGTCGCGCGGAAGTTGCTCGGCTCGGTCACGTCCTCGCGCACGATCATGCCCAGCGCATGGGGATCGTCCGCCTCGACATCGTCGGGATTGGCGCCGACATTGCCGATATGCGGGAAGGTGAAGTTGATGATCTGGCCCGCGAACGACGGGTCGGTCATGATTTCCTGATAGCCGGTCATCGCAGTGTGGAAGCACACTTCGCCGACCGCCTGCCCCTCGGCACCGAAGCCACGGCCCCAGATCACGTCCCCCGACGCCAAAACCAGAACACCGGTAGCTCCGGCAGGCATGGGCGTAGGCGTGGCGTCGGCCATTTAGGGGTGGCTCTCCATTTGAGGTGCAGCAATGTCGCTAAGTGCCGCCCGCTAGACCCCTACCCCCCTCGCGTCAACCGGTTCGCGGGTCTATTGCGGGCAATTCCCGATTCACGAGAGACGAAATGATCCGAGACGACATCAAGGCAGCCCAGATCACCGCCATGAAGGCCGGCGACAAGGGGACCCGCCAGGCGATCAACCTGATCCTGAGCGCGATCAAGAACCGCGACATCGAGGAGCGCACCAGGTCCGTCCAGATGGACGATGACGCGATGGTGATCGAAGTGCTCCAGAAGATGGTGAAGCAGCGCCGCGAATCGATCGAGATGTTCGAACGGGGCGGCCGCCAGGACCTTGCCGACACGGAGAAGGCCGAAGTCGCGGTGATCGAGCGCTTCCTGCCGGCGCAGATGAGCGATGCGGAGACGAGCGCCGCGATCGAGGCGATCAAGGCCGAGCTGGGCGCATCGGGCATGAAGGACATGGGCCGCGTGATGGCGGAGCTGAAGGCGCGCCATGCGACGACGCTGGACATGAGCAAGGCCAGCGGCCTGGTGAAGGCGGCACTTTCGTAGGCGTTGGGTTAGCCCCTCCCCTAACCCCTCCCGCAAGCGGAAGGGGAAGATGGGTCCAAGACGGAGTAGCTAACGCTCCCCTTCCGTTTACGGGAGGGGTCGGGGGAGGGCTTGAGCCAGAGTGCGGTTCGCGGGGCTTGCTCCCCTCCGAAACGGGGCGCATGGAAACCAGGTGTCCCTCACCCCCGCCTTTCTGGACGAGCTCCGCGCCCGGACCCTGCTCTCCGGCCTCATCGCCAAGACGGTGAAGCTCCAGAAGGCGGGGCGGGAATTCCGCGCCTGCTGCCCGTTCCACAACGAGAAGACGCCGTCTTTCTACGTCAACGACGACAAGGGCTTCTACCATTGCTTCGGCTGCGGCGCGCACGGCGATGCGATCCGCTGGATGACCGATCAGCGCGGCCTGCCCTTCATCGATGCGGTGAAGGAGCTGGTCCAGGCGGCCGGCATGGAAATGCCCGAGCAGGATCGTCGCAGCGCCGAGAAGGCCGAGCGCGCCAAGGGGCTGCACGAGGCGATGGAGGACGCAGCCAGGTTCTTCGTCGAGCGCCTCCACGGCATCGAGGGCGCCGAGGCGCGGGCGGTGCTCAGGAAGCGCGGGATCAGCGACGAAACCGCCAGGGCCTTCGGCATCGGCTTCGCCCCTGATTCGCGCGGCAAGCTGAAGGAAGCGCTCAAGGGCTATGGCGACCCAATGCTGGTCGAGGCCGGCCTGCTGATCTCGGTGGAGAAGAAGGAGCCGTATGATCGGTTCCGCGGCCGGCTGATGATCCCGATCCGCGACGTGCGCGGCCGGGCGATCGCGTTCGGGGGGCGCATCATCGGCGATGGCGAGCCCAAATATCTCAATTCCCCCGAGACGCCGCTCTTCGACAAGGGGCGCACGCTCTACAATCTCGATCGTGCCCAGGCCGCGGCACGCAAGTCCGGGCGGATCATCGCGGTCGAGGGCTATATGGACGTGATCGCCCTTGCCCAGGCCGGCTTCGGCGAGGCGGTGGCGCCGCTCGGCACCGCGATGACCGAGCATCAGCTCGAGCGGCTGTGGCGGATCGCCGACGTCCCCCTCCTCTGCTTCGATGGCGATTCCGCCGGGCAGAAGGCGGCCCTCCGCGCCGCGCATCGCGCCATGCCGATGCTCGAGCCGGGGCGCAGCCTCGCCTTCGTCGCCCTGCCCGACGGGCTCGATCCCGACGATCTCGTCCGTGCCCAGGGGGCCGTCGCCTTCGAGGCGCTGCTCGGCAAGGCGCGGCCGTTGGTCGATCTTCTCTGGGACAGCGAAGTCGCCGCCGAACCGCTCGACACGCCCGAGCAGCGTGCGGGCCTGAAGCGCCGGCTTGGCGAACTTGCCGGCGGGATCGGCGATCCGAATGTGAAGCACGAATATCTCGCCGAGTTCCGCGCACGCACCGATGCGCATTTCGGCCGGGGCCCCCGTGCCTTCGAGAGCGGCCCCCGGCGCGGGCCGAGCGCGCCGCCGGCTCGCGGAAAGCGCGACAAGCGCGGCAACTGGCTCCCTCCGGAGCCGCCGCTCACCCAGCGGACCCGCTCGGTGCAGGCCGGCGGGCTCGATCCCATCCTCGCCAAGGCGGTGCTCGCCGGGCTGATCCGCCACCCCGCCGAAATCGCACGCCACATGGAGGTGCTCGGCTCCCTGCGCGGCGCATCCGGCGCGCTCGGCAAGCTGTTCGAGGCGGTGGTCGACGTCGCACTCGAGGACCGGCAGCTTGATCGCGCCAAGGTGCTCACCATATTGGCGAAGTCCGGTTTCGATCAGATGGCGAGCGAGCTGCTCCGGGCCGATACCCTGCCTTTCTCCTTCACCCGGCCCGAGGCCGAGGAAAGGAAAGCGCGCGAAGACCTGAACGAGGCGATCGCGGTGATGGTGGCGCGCCCCGCGGTGGACGCGGCGCTGGCAGAGGCAACGGCCGCGATGCTCGAGCGTTTCGACGATGCGGCGTTCGCCCGGCAAACGGCTCTGCTCCGGCAGAGACAGGAGCTGGAAACACGTCTCGCGAATCTGATGCTTGCGGACGACGAGAATTTCGAGGATTAGGGCGGCGTATAATTGCCGCCATCCAAGTTTCGAGGATTTGAATGGCCAAGGCGAACATGGCGGACGTCACCGACACCGGCGAGGCGGGTGACGCGCCGCTGATCGATCTCAACGAAGGCTCGATCAAGAAGCTAGTCGCGCGGGCGAAGAAGCGCGGCTACATCACCGTCGATCAGCTCAACGAGATGCTGCCGCAGGACCAGATGTCCTCGGAGCAGATCGAGGACGTGATGGCGGCGCTCAACGACATGGGCGTCAACGTGGTCGAGAACGAGGAAGCCGGCGAGGACGCCGAGCCCGAGGACGACAGCGCCGACGACGCCGATTCGAACGACGGCAACGACGATTCGGCCCCTGCCTTCGAGACCAAGAAGAAGGAAACCGTCGATCGCACCGACGATCCGGTGCGCATGTACCTGCGCGAGATGGGCGCCGTGGAGCTGCTCAGCCGCGAGGGCGAGATCGCGATCGCGAAGCGCATCGAGGCCGGTCGCGACACGATGATCCTGGGGCTGTGCGAGTCGCCGATCACCTTCAACGCGATCATCGGCTGGTCCAACGCGCTCAACGAAGGCACGATGCAGCTGCGCGAGATCCTCGATCTCGACGCGATGCTCTCCAAGGGTCCCTCGGCCGAGCAGGTCGAGGGTGCCGAGGACGACAATGGCGAGATCAGCGAAGCCGCCGCCGGCCCCTCCTACAAGGAAGAGGAAGAGGTCGAGGAAGTCGCCGAGGAGGAGGACGAGGATTCGATGACCGAGCGCCGCACGCCGCGGCCTTCGGACGACGAAGAGGAGGACAACACCCTCAGCCTCGCCCAGATGGAGGAGACGCTCAAGCCGCAGGCGCTGGAGAAGTTCGCCAACATCACGTCGATCTACAAGAAATTCTCGAAGATGCAGCTCCAGCGCCTCGACGCGATGGCTGCGGGCGGCGAACTCATCGCCTCGGACGAGAAGAAGTATCAGAAGCTGCGCGAGGAGCTGACGGCCGAGGTCGAATCGGTCCAGTTCCACCAGCAGAAGATCGAGTATCTCGTCGACCAGCTCTACAGCTTCAACCGGCGCCTCACCGCGCTCGGCGGCCAGATGCTGCGCCTTGCCGAGCGCCACAAGGTCAGCCGCAAGGACTTCCTCGATCGCTATGTCGACCATGAGCTGGACGAGCAGTGGCTGCAGTCGGTCCAGGGCCTCGACAAGAAGTGGGCGGCCTTTGCCGCGAACGAGGGCGGCGCGGTCGACCGCATCCGCATCGAGATCGCCGAGATCGCCCAGTCGACGGGCATGGCGCTCGGCGAGTTCCGCCGCATCGTCAACATGGTGCAGAAGGGCGAGCGCGAGGCGCGCATCGCGAAGAAGGAGATGGTCGAGGCCAATCTCCGCCTCGTGATCTCGATCGCCAAGAAGTACACGAACCGCGGCCTGCAGTTCCTCGACCTGATCCAGGAAGGCAATATCGGCCTGATGAAGGCGGTCGACAAGTTCGAGTATCGCCGCGGCTACAAGTTCAGCACCTATGCGACCTGGTGGATCCGCCAGGCGATCACCCGCTCGATCGCGGACCAGGCGCGCACGATCCGCATCCCGGTCCACATGATCGAGACGATCAACAAGCTGGTCCGCACCAGCCGCCAGTTCCTCCACGAGCAGGGCCGCGAACCCACGCCCGAGGAAATGGCCGAGCGCCTGAGCATGCCGCTCGAGAAGGTGCGCAAGGTGATGAAGATCGCCAAGGAGCCGATCTCCCTCGAAACGCCGATCGGCGACGAGGAAGACAGCCATCTGGGCGATTTCATCGAGGACAAGAACGCCGTCATCCCGGTGGATGCCGCGATCCAGGCGAACCTCAAGGAAACGGTAACCCGCGTCCTGGCCTCGCTCACCCCGCGCGAGGAGCGCGTGCTGCGCATGCGCTTCGGCATCGGCATGAACACCGATCACACGCTCGAGGAAGTCGGCCAGCAGTTCTCGGTCACCCGCGAGCGAATCCGCCAGATCGAAGCCAAGGCGCTGCGCAAGCTCAAGCACCCCAGCCGCTCGCGGAAGATGCGCTCGTTCCTGGACCAGTAACTGGCCGCATCTTTGCGGATACTGTGCATGCGCCTCGGAACTAGCTTCCGGGGCGCATTCGCATTTTGGCCGGAACGGCGCCGGGACGCGTGGTTTATCCACAGTAAATTCCGGATTCACCGCGTCTTTACGTGCTTCGGTATACCCCGGAGTTGCAAGACCTAACCCGTCGGCATGGAGCCGTCAGGAGATGCGGGGGCTTATGCCGTTTGATTCCGTACAAGTTGCGCGATTGGGCGGGGCCTGGGGCTCGATGGGGGCGCTTATCGCCTCCGACGGCAGCGCCCATCACCCTTACCTGCAGCGCCTCGCCCGCAACGAGGAGCCGCTGCGCGACCTGTCGGACGCGGTGCATCATATCTGCCTGCTCCATGGCCGCCACCCCGGCGTGATCGATCATGCGCTGGGCCATGCCCGCCTCGGCATCGAACGCGACTGGCTGGAGGCAGCCGCCGATGCCTTCGTGATCGAGCGCGCCTTTCTCGTCCGCATCGTCGCGGCGGCGGGCCCGATGCCCAGCACGCCGGGCCATGCCGAGACCGAAGCCGCCACCGCCGCACAGCGCCATGCGATCGACATGCTCGCCCAGTCGGATCGCGCAGGTTGCGCAACCGGCGCGGCGATCGCGCTGGCGATGGACTGGGCGGTGATCCGCGAGACGCTGGATGCCGCCGGCGAGCGCCTGGGCCTCACCCCTCCCCCCTCGCAGCTGCCGCTTGCCGAGGAGACGGTGACCGTGGTCGACACATTGGTGCGCGAAGGTATGCTCGAGCGGGCCATGCTGTTCGGCGCGCAGCAGCTCTTCGCCCAGCATCGCGGCCTGTGGGATCTGCTCGAGGCCCGCGCCTCGGCCCGCAACAAGCAGTAACTTCCCGACACCGATCTTGCGCGAGACGGCTTCGGCCCTCTAAGCCATGGCCATGCGCTTCGAAGGTACCCAAAGCTATGTCGCGACCGAGGACCTGAAGGTCGCGGTCAATGCCGCCGTCACGCTGCGGCGTCCCCTGCTCGTCAAGGGCGAACCCGGCACCGGCAAGACCGTGCTCGCCTATGAGATCGCCAAGGCGGTGAACGCTCCGCTGATCGAGTGGAACGTCAAGTCGACCACCAAGGCGCAGCAGGGCCTGTACGAATATGACGCGGTCGCCCGCCTGCGCGACGGCCAGCTCGGCGATCCGCGTGTCCACGAGATCGCCAACTATATCCGCAAGGGCAAGCTGTGGGAGGCGTTCACCGCGCCCAGGCTGCCGGTGCTGCTGATCGACGAGATCGACAAGGCGGATATCGAGTTCCCGAACGACCTGCTCCAGGAGCTCGACCGGATGGAGTTCCACGTCTACGAGACGCAGGAAACCGTCCGCGCCGCGGAGCGCCCGATCGTGGTGATCACTTCGAACAACGAGAAGGACCTGCCCGACGCGTTCCTGCGCCGCTGCTTCTTCCACTATATCAAGTTCCCGGACCGCGAGACGATGCAGGCCATCGTCGACGTCCATTTCCCGGGAATCCAGAAGATCCTGGTCTCGAAGGCGATGGATATCTTCTACGAGATCCGCGAGGTCCCGGGCCTGAAGAAGAAACCGAGCACCAGCGAGCTGCTCGACTGGCTCAAGCTGCTCCTCCACGAGGAAATGCCGCTCGACGTGCTGCAGAACAAGGACCCGACCAAGGCGATCCCGCCCCTCCACGGCGCGCTGCTCAAGAACGAGCAGGACGTGATGCTGTTCGAGCGGCTCGCCTTCATGGCCCGGCGCCAGCAGGGCAAGGCCTGATGCCCTATACCGGAAGCTGCGCCTGTGGCGCCGTGACCGCCACGATCGGCGGCGAGCCGGTGGCGGTGCGCCAATGCTGGTGCCGCCAGTGCCAGCGCCTCGCCGCCGGCTCGGCCACCACCAATGCGATGTTCGCGACCGACGACCTGGACATCCGCGGCGCGCTCTCCAGCACCAGCTACATCGCCGAGAGCGGCAACACGCTGACCCAGAGCTTCTGCGGCGCGTGCGGCACGCCGGTGATGGGCCAGTCCTCGGCCCGCCCGCAGTTCCGCACCCTGCGCCTGGGCTTTCTCGACGATGCGCAGGGGCTTGCGCCGAGCGTCGCGATCTGGACCGACGAGGCGCCCGGCTGGGCGAGGATCGATCCGGCGCTGGAAACCTTCCCGCGCCAGCCCCCGGCGCCCGTGCCGGTCGCCTAGTCCTCGCCTGGTTCCTCGCCCATCGCGAGGTCACCGGGATCATGGGAATAATCCAGCAAATCCCCAGGCACGCATCTCAGCGCCGCGCAGATTCTCGCCAGTGTAGCGAAGCGAATTCCACGCACCTTGCCCGAGCGGAACAAGGAAAGCTGGGTCTCGCTCACGCCCACCCGGCGGGCCAGCTCCTTGCCGGTGATGCCGCGCCTGGCGAGCACCGCATCGAGCGTAACGCGAACCGGCATCAGAACATCGCGTCCAGCTCTTCGCGCATCTCCGCTGCCTGGGCGAGCAGTCGCGCGACGAGCACCAGCGCGAAACCGACCACGCCCAGCGTGATCGCCGCCACATCGTAATAGGCATAGGATCCACGCCCGAGCACGGCGAACCAGATCCACGGCACGACGAATACATTGACCAACGCCCCCGCCGCGAGCGCGATCCCGACCAACAAGATCAGCCGAGGCATCACCCGATCGAACAGCACGCCGCGCGCCAGCGCGGCAAGGGCCTGACGCACCATCCAGATCGCCGCGAGGTAGAACAGCATCGGC
This sequence comes from Sphingomonas sp. IBVSS2, assembly GCF_002127225.1. Classification (GTDB taxonomy): domain Bacteria; phylum Pseudomonadota; class Alphaproteobacteria; order Sphingomonadales; family Sphingomonadaceae; genus Sphingomonas. The sequence goes on along the minus strand of NZ_NFUR01000003.1, from coordinate 295,521 downwards.
AGTCGCGCGATCAGCATGTGGAGCGAGTAACGGCCCGATGCCCCCGCGATGACCTCGATCACGAGGACGAACACCAGTGCGGCGAACACCAATGTCACCAAATTGCGAAGCAGCCGGGCGCGGCTGCGGAGGCGACCCTGCATCATCACACTCCATAATTTAACCTTGACTTAAATTATCGCGCGTCGAATTTAAGTGCAAGTTAAATCGAGTCGAGGAGCCCATGGAAACGGCACTGGAGACGAACGGGCTGGTCAAGAAGCTCGGCGGGCGGCATGTGATCAACGGGCTGACCATGTCCGTGCCGCGTCGCGCCATTTATGGCTTTCTCGGAGCCAACGGCGCGGGAAAGACGACGACGATCCGGATGATCCTGGGCGTGCTGCGCGCCGACGCGGGAGCGATCGCCCTGTTCGGCGCGCCGCTTCGCCGCGGCCATGCGCGAGAAATCGGCGCGCTGGTCGAATCGCCAGCGCTCTACGATCACCTGACGGGGGCAGAGAATCTGGACTTGACCCGCCGCATCCTCGGCCTGCCCGGGCGCGAGATCGGCCGGGTGCTCGCGCTGGTCGACCTCGAACATGCCGCCAACCGACGTGCCGGCACGTTCTCGCTCGGTATGCGCCAGCGGCTTGGTATCGCCCGCGCCCTGCTCGGCAGTCCGCGCCTGCTCATCCTCGACGAGCCAACCAACGGCCTCGATCCCAATGGCATCCACGATATGCGGGTACTGCTGCGCCGGCTTCCCGAGGCGGGCGACGTTACATTGGTGATATCGAGCCATCTGCTCAACGAAATCGAGGCGATCGCCAGCCATGTCGGACTGCTCCATGGCGGACGCCTGCTCGCCGAAGGGCCCCTCGCCACCTTTACCGGTGGCGACCACGGCGTCGAAATAGCCACCGCGGACCGCGCCCGCGCGGCGATCCTGCTCAGCGAGGCGGGACTCGCGGTCCGTGCGCTTCCCGGATCGGAAGACCGGCTGATCGTCTCGGGCTCGGATCCCGCCACGATCGCCCATTTGCTCCACGAACGCGGCGAGCGCCTCTCGCATCTTGTCCGCCATCGTCGTCCACTCGAGCAGGTCTATCAGGACCTGCTCGAGCAAGCTGCCTAGAGGAATCTCCATGCTGCTCCGTTACATCCAGGTCGAGATCCTCAAGCTGCGCCGTTCGCTGGCATTGCTCCTTTGCGTCGCCGCGCCCGCCTGCATCGCCATCCTGGGGGGGCTGATCGTTCTCGATCGCGGGAGCGACTGGCGCACCTTCATGCTCGCCAATTGCGCCTTGTGGGCGTTCGCGATGCTGCCGCTTGCGCTCACCGCGCTCAGCGTGCTCCTCGCCCAGATGGAACATGGCGCGCGCGCCTGGGATCATGTCCTCGCCCTGCCCGGCGCGCGCGGCCGCATCTATTTCGCCAAGGCATTCGTGATGGCCGGGCTGCTCGTCGGCATGAGCGTGCTTCTCTTCCTGTTCCTGCATCTCGCCGGTTATGCCGTGGCTGCGGTCGCGCCGGGCAAGCTGCCCGGCACGCTGGATTCGGGCTATGTCGCGTGGATCCTTGCCCAGATGGCCGTCGCTTCGCTGCTCGTGGCGATGCTCCAGCTCTGGGTAGCACTGCGCTTCCGCAGCTTCGTGCCGCCCTTGGTCTTCGGCATCGCCGGCACCTTTGCGGCGATCGTCGCGACCAGCGCCCGCCAGGGCGTGGTGTTTCCCTGGCTGATGGCGGTAAACGTGCTCACACCCTATCCCGCGCGGCAGGCGGCGGCGCTGCTGCTCGGCGGCGTCGGCGGTCTCGCCATGCTCGTCGCCATGATGCTCCATTTGGCGCGACGCGACATGGTATCCGGTACGTGACTCTTCGCACTAACCGGAAAGACGCGGTTAACCGCTTCTAAACCAGCCTGGGTTACGGACCGCTTGGGGGGGACCTTGTATGGGTCCCGAGTATGTGTCCGCGTATCGCGTTTCCCGTGTTGCTCGCCGCCGCGCTGTCCGCCGCGGCGCCGGCCGGCGCGCAATCCCTTCTCGACTATGTCGGCGAATGCGTGCCGTTCGCGCGTGCCGCTTCCGGTATCCAGATCTATGGCGACGCCTGGACCTGGTGGGACCAGGCCGAGGGCCGCTACCAGCGCGGCCGCGTGCCCAGGGTCGGCGCCGTCCTTGCCTTTTCGAAGAGCGCGCGCCTGCCGCTCGGCCATGTCGCGGTGGTGAGCAGGATCGTCGAGAAGCGCGTGCTGATGATCACCCATGCGAACTGGTCCCGCTTCGAGGGCGAGCGCGGCCATGCCGAGCAGGACGTGACGCTGTTCGACGTATCGGAGCGCGGCGACTGGAGCCTGGTCAAGGTCTGGTATCGGGATCGCGACGGGCTGGGCAGCTCGATCTATCCGGCGCACGGCTTCATCTACGGCACGCCCGACCGCAACGCGCCCGCCACGGTGCGCAAGGCCCGCCCCTCGGCCGAGCTGACCGCCAGGCAGCCGGACTATGTCGGCTCGCTGATCGACGCCTATGCGTCGCGTTGAGCTTGCCGCGAGCTGAGCGGCAAGGCATCTAGCGGGGCATGACCGGGGGGGATCTGCGCGCGAATCGGCGCTGGTGGTGGGCGATCTACGCGATCGCGCTTGCGGGCCTGGCGCTGCGCTTCGTCTGCTCGCTGGGCGACCTGTGGTTCGACGAGGCCTGGTCGGCGTCGCAGGCGCGCGATGCGCTTACGCCGATCGGCGTGTTCATCGGCATCAATCACGACAATAACCACCATATCAACTCGCTCTGGATGCAGATGGTGGGCTTCGGCGCCTGGCCGCCGCTCGTCCGCCTGCTCTCGATCCTGAGCAGCAGCGCGGCGATCCTGGTCGCGGCCAAGATCGCCGAGCCGCGCGGCCGCGCCACCATGGTGGTGACTGCGCTGCTCTTCGCCTTCTCGCCGATGCTGGTGACGATGGGATCGGAAGCGCGCGGCTATGCCGGCATGTCGCTGGCGATGCTGATCGCGATCCTGTTCATCGATCGCTGGCTGGCGGGCGACCTCGGCTATCGCCGCCCGACCACCTTCGCGCTCTGCTTCTTCCTCGGCGCCTTCTCGCAGCTCACCATGATCTTCGCGGCCGTCGCCCTGGTCGGCTGGCCGTCCTTCGTACTGTGGAAGCGCAACGGCTTCCGGGCGGCGGCGATCGAGATCTTCCGGACCTTCTGGCTGCCGGTGCTGGTGCTGGCGGGCGTGCTCGGCTTCGTGCTCGCCGCCGGCCATTTCGCCGGCACCGGCTTCCGTTTCGGGCGCTACGATCCGTTCGACTTCATGATGTACCTCAACGGCACCACCACCGCGATCGGCTATACGATCGGCCTGCCCTGGAAGGACATCTGGCCGATCGTGCTGGTGCTGGTGCTGCTCGTCCTGGCGCCGCGCTGGGGGGCGTCGCGCATGGCGCTGTACCGGCTGGCGATCTTCGCCTTCCCCTTCCTGCTCGCGGTGCTGCACGCCGGCAATGTCGGCCATGCCCGCTACTATATGCCCGCCCTGCTGCCGCTGCTGCTGATGCTGGGCGAGATGATCGGCTTCGGGCTGGAGAAGGGCGACTGGCGGCGGATCGCGGCGGGGATCGGCCTGGCCGGGATGCTGGGCGGCAGCCTGTGGTGCGACTATGTGCTGGCGGTGGACCAGCGCGGCGATCCGGGCGGTCCCGTGCGCGAGATGATGGCCCGCGCGCCCGAAGGCACGACGATGCTGCTCGACCGCGACACCGGCCAGGCGGCCACCGATGTCGCCGCCGCGCGCCGGAAGTACAAGCTCAAGGTGATCTTGGGCCGCTGCGATCCGCAGGCACGCTTCCTGCTGGTCGACCGTTTCCTGGGCGAGGCGTTCCCGGCGGATGCCGACCGCTGCGGCGGCCATTTCGCGCTGATCGCCCAGCATCGCATGCGCAGCCTTTCGGGCACCAACTGGAACCTGTACGAACGGCGGCGCCAACCCTAGGGAAAGCGGATGTTCTTCTCCTTCCTCGACGAGCTGCGCGCCGCGGGCATACCGGCCAGCCTGAAGGAGCATCTGGTGCTCCTGGAGGCGCTCGACCGCGATGTGATCGAGCGCACGCCCGAGGCCTTCTACTATCTCGCCCGCGCCACCTTCGTGAAGGACGAGGGGCTGCTCGACCGGTTCGACCAGGTCTTCGCCAAGGTCTTCAGGGGCATCGCCACCAGCTATGGCGTTGCCCCCGCCGCGATCCCCGAGGAATGGCTGCGCGCGATCGCCGAGAAGTTCCTGTCGCCGGAAGAAATGGCGAAGATCCAGTCGCTCGGCTCCTGGGAAGAGATCATGGAGACGCTGAAGCAGCGGCTCGAGGAGCAGCAGGGCCGGCACGAGGGCGGCAACAAGTGGATCGGCACGGGGGGCACCTCCCCCTACGGCAATGGCGGCTACAATCCCGAAGGCGTGCGCATCGGCGGCGAGAGCAAGCACAAGCGCGCGCTCAAGGTGTGGGAGGGCCGCGAGTTCCGCAACCTCGACAGCACCCGCGAACTCGGCACTCGCAACATCAAGGTGGCGCTGCGCCGCCTGCGCCGCTTCGCGCGCGAGGGCGCGGCCGACGAGCTCGACATCGACGCGACGATCGAGGGCACCGCGAAACAGGGCTGGCTCGACGTGCACATGCGGCCCGAGCGGCACAATGCCGTGAAGCTGCTGCTCTTCCTCGACGTCGGCGGATCGATGGATCCGTTCATCAAGCTGTGCGAGGAGCTGTTCTCGGCGGCGACCAGCGAGTTCAAGAACCTGGAGTTCTTCTATTTCCACAACTGCCTGTACGAAGGCGTGTGGAAGGACAATCGCCGCCGCTTCCAGGAGCGCACGCCCACCTGGGACATCCTCCACAAATATGGGCACGACTATAAGCTGGTCTTTGTCGGCGATGCCTCGATGAGCGCATACGAGATCACGCATCCGGGCGGCTCGGTCGAGCATTTCAACGAGGAGGCCGGCGCCGTCTGGATGCAGCGCGCGCTGAACACCTATCCCGCCGCGATATGGCTCAACCCGATCCCGCGCGAGCAATGGGGCTATACCCAGTCGGTGAAGATCCTGCGCGAGTTGCTGGGCGACCGCATGTACCCCCTCACCCTGGCCGGCCTTGACGAGGCGATGCGCGAGCTCAGCCGCAAGCGCTGAGCACCGGGTTCATTCCCTTTCCGTGCGCGGCTTCGAATCTTTCACGATCTGGCGCGAAATGGTGCTCATCTGCGTGACCGAGGTGCCGTTCGGGCGCACCTTGTAGAGCCCGGTGAGGAAACCGCGGTCGATTCCCGTCATCGCGGGCGGCGGCGCGCCCTGGGGATCGAACAGCGTGAGGATCGTGTTCGCCTCCACCCCTTCGCGCGGCGGGCGAGCCCCGGCCAGGGTGCGCATCGCGACATAGTCCGAAATCTGGGTCAGCGTCTTGCCGAGCAGGGCATCCGCGTCGAGGACCATGATCGACTGGAGCACGGCCTGCTGGGTCTGGAGATCGACGAGCGACGCGCCATAGACCCGCAGCGTCGGCGGGCCGTCCGACTCGGTCTGGCGGGGCGCCTGGCCGTTCTCGTTGCGCACCTGCACCGCGCTCCACACATGCACCGGCCCCTCGCGCATCGCCCGGCTCATTTCCTTGGCGCTCACGCCCAGGAACAGGCCGCTGAACTTCTGGCGGAGCTTCCTGACCACCGCATCGGCATTGTCGGCGACCATTATCACCAGATTGGGTTGGCACTTGCCCTCCGCTCCGGTCCTGATCCCGGCCTGCCGGGCATCGTCGCGAATGCGATCCTCGACCACCATCGCATATTGCCGCGGCAGGCCGAGCACGAACGGGCAGACCGGGTCGACGAAGCGCGCGAGCTGCCCCTCGGTGCTGGTCACCACCTGGCGGACGAACTTGCGGGCTTCGCGCGGCGGAACGCCCTTCTGCCCGCGAACCACGATGCTGGGATCGTCGGCGGGCTTGTCCTGCGCCTGCGCCGTGCCGGTGGCGACGATCGCCAGAGCGAAACCGATCAGGACCATGCGCACGCCATTCACTCCCATCGCATTCCCGTGAAATCGGGCCTGCCATCGATATAGCATCCCCCTGCTCTGCCGGTGAAGCCCGCTAGCGCGGCCTGCCCGTCCCCATCGCGCGCGAGATCCGATAGGCTTGGTCCCCGCCCTGCGCATAGGGATCCCGCAACCGATAGAGCCCGGTGAGCAGGCCCAGGTCCATATCGGTGATCTCCACCGGCGGCGGCACCACCGCGGGGTCGAAGAGCGACAGGATCGAAGCGGCGGCGATCGATCCCTTGTCGGGCGGCCGCGCGCCCGCCAGCGTACGCATCACGGCGTAGTCGGCGATCTGGCGTACCGATTTGCCCTGGGCGGCCCGCTTGTCCATCACGATCACCGAGTTGATCGCGACCGTCTGGGTCTCGCTCTCGAAGACGACCGGGGAATCGGGATCCTCGTCCCCGGCGGACATATTGCCCATGTCGTCCCGCGTCACGACCAGGCGCCAGGCATGGATCGGCCCTGCCTTGAACGCGTCGCGCAGCGCGCCCTCGTCCAGATTGGCGAAGGCGGCATTGCGGCGCTTGCGCATCGTCTCGATCAACGCGTCGGCATTGTCGGCGAACACGATCATCAGGTTCGGCCGGCATTTCCCCTTGGCGAAGCGAACTGAACTCGCCGCGGCGACGATGCGGAAACGCTCGTCGATCGGTGCCCGGAAGCGCTCGGGCAGGCCGAGGACGAGCGGACAGACCGGATCGATGAAACGCGCAAGCTGGCCGCTGTCGCTCTCCAGGACCTGACGGAGATAGCGCCGGGCCTTTCCGATCGGCTCGGGGCCCTTGCCGGTTACGACGATGCCGCCGTCCTGCGCCGGCTTGGCATCCTGGGCATGGACTGGGGGCACGCCGGCCACGCAGAGCAGCAAAAGCGAGGTCACGCAAAACGGCATGCGCATAGAGTCGATCCTTCCCAGGCCTCTCCGCGTCGAATGCGCCGGCTGAACCGATCTCTCGCCCGATGGGAGTATCGCGCGCAGCCGGGCCTGTCCATCCGGCAGCGCCGGACCCCGATGCTAACGGGGCTTCTTCGCCGTTCCGGCTTCCCGGGTGTCCCGCACGATCCGATCGGCGATCGTGCCGGCCTGGCTGCCGAGCCGGGCATTGGCCTGCATCTGATAGATGCCCGTGAGGAAGCTGCGGTCGACCTGGGTCAGCCCCTCCGGGGCGACGGCATCCTCGTCGAACAGGGTCAGGATCGTATCGAGCCGTCCGCCTTCCTTGGGCGGACGCGCCCCGGCGAGCACGCGCATGGCGACATAGTCGGCGATCTGCCCCACCGACTTCTCGTCGATCGCCTTGACGTCGATTACCAACACCGCGGCATAGGTTGCCTGCTGCGTCGAGAGCGAGATACGCGAGCCGGGATCGATACCGCGGAAACTGCGCACGCCATCCGCATCTTGCGCCCCAGGCCTGCCGGTCTGGTCGAGTTCCTCGGACACCCGCCAGGCACGCACCGGCCCCTCGTCAAGAGCGGTGCGCTTGTCGTCATAGGCAAGGTCGCGGAAGAAGCCGTGATATTTCTCGCGCAGCTGATTGATGATCGCGCCGGCATCCGCTGCGACGATCACGAAGACGTTCGGATAGCATTTCTCGTCCCGATCGACCTCGGCGCCGACCTCCACCGAGACCTCGCGGAACCGCTTGACGATCGCCTTGGCATAGGGCGGCGTCAGCCCCAGCACCACCGGGCACACCGGATCGTTGAAGCGCGAAATCTGATCCTTGGTGGTCGTGACGATCCGCTCGACGAAGCGCCGCGCCTCTTTCCGGGGCCCCTGCTTGCGGCCCTCGACAAGGATGCCGCTATCCTGGCCGGCGCCCGGCGCCTGCTGTCCCTGCGCGACGCCGCCGGAAATCGTGGCGAGAACAAAGGCGAGACCGATGGCCAGCTTGCGCATGCGTTTCCCCAGCATCAGACCAAAGTTTTACGGGGCCGCATGACGCAAATTCACGGCGCACCGCGCCTTGGAATTCAGAGTCGGTCGACCGCCCGATGGAGACGCCGGAGTATCGCGCCGTCATGCGCCTGTCCATTGGCCGCTTCGGTGGCGAGCGCCATCAGCCGGATCGCGCCGAAGCTGGCCGAAAGGCCCTTGAGGCGCAGCGCCGCCGCCGCCCAGCCATCGGGACTCTCGGCGGTCTTCATGGTCTCGAGGCACCTTTGCACCCCGTCGTGAAAGGCCTCGCGCAGCTCGGCGATCAGCGCGGGCTCGTCGCCCACCGCCGCCGCCAGCGTCGCATCGATTGCACCCGGATCGTACGCCATGATCCGTCCCTAGCCGGATACCGTTAATAGCGCGTTTCCATGCCGCTGTTGGTACGACGCCGAAATGTGGTAAATGCGCGTCATGATTGGGGGAAAACCTGCCGAGCCGCTGCCCGCGAACGAAGACGCGGAAGAGCTGGTGCTGTCCGAAACCGTGGCGTCCACGCGGATCGCGCCGGCGCTGGCTGCCGAAGACGCGATCGAGGAAGAGGACGAGGAGGCACCGCGCCGCGCCGGCTGGATCCTGCCTGCTCTCGCGATTGTCGCGGTGTCGGGCTGGTTCGGCACGATGGGCTGGCTGCTGCGCGGCACCCTCGCCGCGCCGATGGCGCCTGCCGGGCTCGTCCAGCTGATCGGCGCGCTGTGCGTTCCGCCCGCCCTGATCGGCATCCTCTATCTCCTTGCCCTGCGCACGAGCCGCGCCGAGGCCCAGCGCTTCGGCGCCAGCGCCCGCGCCATGCGCGCGGAGGCCGCCAGCCTCGAACGCGTCGTCGCCACGCTCTCGCGCAAGATCGAGGAGAATCGCGCGGCGCTTGCCGAGCAGACCAACATCCTGATCGCCATGGGCGAACGCGCCTCCGAGAAGCTCGAGAGCGCCGCCGGCAGCGCCGCGCAGCACGCCCGCTCGATCGACGCCAGCACCCGCCATCTCGGCGAATCGGCCGCCGATGCCGAGCATCGCGTTGCAGTCGTGCTCGCGTCGCTGCCCAAGGCGCATGAGGAGATGCGCGGCCTGTCCGACCGAGTCGACGCCGCCGGCCTGCTCGCCGGCGAGCGGGCGGCCGCCCTCGACACCCAGCTCTCCGCGCTTGCCGAGCGCGGGCGGGAAGCCGACCAGATCGCCGGCGGCGCGGCCGACCGGCTCGCCGCCCACATCGCCCGGATGGAAGCGACCAGCCAGACCGCCAGCGCGCGGCTCGAAAGGGTCACCGGCGAGATGTCGACCCAGGTCGATGCCGTGCTCGACCGCGCCGCCAATGCCGTGGACGAGGCACGCAAGGGCATTGCCACCCAGGGCGAGGCGATCCTCGCCATGCTCTCCGCCAACCAGGCGGCGCTCGACCGCGCGGGCCGTGACAGCGCCGAGGCGATGGGCGCGCGCATGGCCGCGATCGAGGAAGCGATCGGCCGCATCGGCAACCGCCTCGCCGAGGAGCAGGGGCGCGGTGACATGCTGTTCGAGGGGCTGGCCTCCGGCGTCGATCGGCTCGACCGCGCAATGGAGGACCTGCATGCCGCGGGCACCGAGCGCACCGGGAACCTGGCCGCATCGATGAGCGCGCTGCACGGCTCGGTTTCGGCGATGACGGTGGCGCTCGACACCGGCGACCAGACCGCGCGCCGCGTGATCGGCACGTCCGAGGACCTGCTCACCGCGCTCGACGCCTCGGCCCGGGAGATCGACGAGACCCTGCCCGAGGCGCTCGCCCGGCTCGACGCCCGGATCAATGCGAGCCGCCAGGTGGTCGCCGCCTCCAAGCCCGAGCTGCTCGCCCTGGTCACCGCCGCCGAGAGCACGCACGATGCGATCGAAGCCATTGCCGACGTCGTCGGCCAGCAGCGCGACACGCTCGCCAAGACCCAGGCATCCCTGCTCGAGACGCTGGCCACCGGGGGCGAGCAGGCCGAACAGTTGGGCGCCATGGTCGACGAGACCATCGCCACTACGCGCCGCTTCGCCGAGAGCGCCGCGCCGCAGCTGGTCGAGGCGCTGGTGAGCGTCCGCGAGACCTCCAGCGCCGCCGCCAGCCATGCCCGCGAGACGCTGTCGGGCATCGTGCCCCATGCCGAGCGCGCGATCGAGGAAGCCGCGGGCGATGCGTTGCGCCGCGCGATCGACGCCTCGATCCGCCGCCAGCTCGCCGATCTCGCCGAGACCACCGAGGCGGCCGTGCTCGCGGCCACCCGCGCCTCCGAGCGGCTCACGCACCAGATGGTGGCGCTGGCCGATACCACTGCCCAGGTCGAGGCACGGATCGCCGAGGGCCGCAAGGAGCGCGAGGATTCGGACAGCGACAATTTCGCGCGCCGCGTCTCGCTGCTGATCGAAGCACTCAACTCGGCCTCGATCGACATCACCAAGGCCTTCTCGGCCGATGTGACCGACAGCGCCTGGTCGGCCTATCTGAAAGGCGATCGCGGCGTCTTCACCCGCCGCGCCGTGCGCCTGCTCGACCCTTCCGAAACGCGCGACATCCACCGGCTCTACGAGGAAGACGAGGATTTCCGCGACAACGTCAATCGCTACATCCATGATTTCGAGGCGATGCTCCGCCAGATCCTGGCGCTGCGCGACGGATCGCCAATGGGCGTGACCCTGCTCTCGTCGGACATGGGCAAGCTCTATGTCGCGCTGGCCCAGGCGATCGAGCGGCTGCGGACCTGATTCGCGGGACGACACCGGCGGCGTGGTGACTGGCTGGCCAGGAGGCGGCGCAGCGAGCGAGCCGCGGTCAGATCCCGATCGGCGCTATGCGCGCCACAGGCAGATGCGGACGCTCCTTCCGACGAAGCATGCGCCCTTGCGCTGCAGCACGCCCCAATCGCCTTCGCCATGGACGCTGGCGACAAGGTCGTTGCCATAACCCGCCCAATGGCCGTCCTCGAGGAAGACATCGGCCCAATAGTCCTTGGAAATCATCGCGGCCATGTTGCCTGCCTTGGGATAGTCGATCCCGTCGAACACCTGGCGCGGGCCATCAATGTGAAATTCGCCGCTCTTGTAGATGGTATAGCTGCATTTTCCCGAGATGCGGGTCTGGCCGTCCACCACCAGCAGGCATCGCCCCCATTTTGCGCCCGGCGGCAGCCGGCGCTGCGGGCCGGCGGACGCACTGCAGGGCATTGCCAGCCCGAGGGTCGCCAGCGCCAAGCCGAAGGCGGCCAGCCGGTTCAGCCCGCATTCCCCGGCTGCATATGCGCCCACCAGTCGAGCATGTCGGTGGTGACCCAGCCATTGATGTAGTTGAGGTAGAAGATCGCGAAGAGGATCGTCGCCACGATCGTCGTGCGAAGCGCGATCCGCCTGGCGTTGAACTCATGCGGCGCGCTCGGCGCCTGGCCGGGGACCAGGGCCACGCCCGCCTCCTCGCTCGTCTTCACGCCGAACGGCAGGACGAGGAACACCGAGAAGGCCCAGAACAGGAAATAGATGGCGAGCGCGGATTTCCAGGGCATAGGGCGGTAATAGGGCTCCACGGGGGCAAACGAAAGCCATCATCGTCAGCCCGGCCTTTGCCGGGCGACGATCACGCCTCGACGATCAGCACGTCCACGATCGGCTTCTTGCCCGTGTAGCGGAAGGCAGCGCGGCGCACGGCAAGGCGCACTGCCTCGCGCAGCTTCTCGATGTCGCCCCGCCCGTCCTTCTTCACCGCTTCCGCGGCGGCCTCGCAAGCTTCCGCGATGAAGTCCTCGCGGTCTTCCTCCACCGGCACGCCCTGGAGGCGGATCTGGGGTTCGCCGAGCAGCCGGCCCTGGCGGATCGCCACCGCGGCGCTGATCTGGCCGTGGAAGGAAATGCGGCGGCGCTCGTTGATCGTGGTGCCGTCCGCCGGCAGGATGATGTCGCCGTCGAGCACGAGCCGGCCCGCGGGCGCCTGGCCGACCCGCTCGGGGCCGTCCGGGGCGAGGCGCCAGATCTCGCCGTTCACCTGGTTGATCGCCCTGGGCACACCGAGCGACAGCGCGAAGCGCGACTGCTCGTGCATGTGACGCACCTCGCCATGCACGGGCAGGATGATCTCGGGGCGGATCCACTTGTACATCTCGGCCAGTTCGGGGCGCCCGGGATGGCCGGAGACGTGGATGAACGCCTGGCGATCGGTGATGATGTCGACGCCGGCAGCGGCCAGCGTGTTCATGATGCGGCCGATCGCGATCTCGTTGCCGGGAATCTGGCGCGAGGAGAAGACGACCAGGTCGCCCTCGGTGAGCTTGAGCGGATGCGTGCCCTCGGCGATGCGGTTGAGCGCGGCGCGCGGCTCGCCCTGCCCGCCCGTGGCGACGATCAGCACCTTGTCGCGCGGCATCGTCATCGCCGTGTCGAAATCGACGGTTTCGGGGAAATCCCGCAGGTAACCGGTCTGCCTGGCGACGCGCAGGATGCGATCGAGCGACCGCCCGGCGACGCAGAGCGCGCGGCCGGTGTCCTGCGCCACTTCGCCCAGCGTCTGCAGGCGTGCGGCGTTGGAGGCGAAGGTGGTGACCAGCACGCGGCCCTTCGCGGCGCCGATCACTTCGTCCAGCCCGGTGCGGACGTCCGCTTCCGAACCCGAGGCCTCGGGATTGAACACGTTGGTGCTGTCGCAGACCAGCGCGAGCACGCCCTTGTCGCCGATCGCGGTCAGCTCCGCCGCGGTCGAGGCGCCGCCCAGCGCAGGGGCCTCGTCCAGCTTCCAGTCGCCGGTATGGAAGACGCGGCCATGCGGCGTCTCGATGAGGACGGCATTGCCCTCGGGGATCGAATGGGCGAGCGGCGTGTAGGTGATGCGGAACGGCCCGAGGTTGAACGGCCCCTCCTCGTCGACGACGTTGAGCTCGACCTTCTCCTCGATGCCCTCTTCCTCGAGCTTGCCGCGGATCAGGCCGGCAGTGAACGGCGTGGCATAGAGCGGCACGCCCAGATCGGCTGCGAGATACGGCAGCGCGCCGATATGATCTTCATGCCCATGGGTGAGGACGATGCCGAGCAGATCGTCTATCCGCTCCTCGATGAACTGCAGGTCCGGCAGGATCACGTCGATGCCCGGATAATCGGGGCTGCCGAAGGTGATGCCGCAATCGACCATCAGCCATTTGCCCTGGCAACCATAGAGATTGACGTTCATGCCGATCTCGCCGGAACCGCCCAGCGCGAGGAAGAGGAGTTCGTTTTCTGGAGTCACGCTAGTCCTATGCTCTGTTCGTCGCCCCGGCGGAAGCCGGTATCTCGGGCGGCGCAGGCGCTGCCGACGGTGCGATACTCCGGGCCCGTGCCGGAGCGACGGCTACTTGCTGGCGCGTTCCCACAGCATCGCCAGCCCCTGGATGGTGAGATCCGCCTCGAGCGCATCGAATACATCCGTATGCTTCTCGAACAGCACCGCGAGGCCGCCGGTGGCGATCACCTTCACGGGACGGCCGATCTCGGCCTTCATCCGCGCGACCAGCCCTTCGATCATCGCGACATAGCCCCAATAGATGCCGATATGCATCTGGTCCACCGTGTTGCGGCCGATCACGCTGGCGCTCTGCGGCGCGGTGATCGCGATGCGCGGCAGCTTGGCCGCGGCGGTGACCAGCGCATCCAGCGACAGGTTGATGCCCGGCGCGATGATCCCGCCCTTATAGGCCCCGCGATAATCGACCAGCTCGAACGTGGTCGCGGTGCCGAAATCGATGATGATCAGGTCGCCGGGATGGCGGGCATGGCCAGCGATCATGTTCAGCGCGCGGTCCGCGCCCAGGCCCTGCGGCTCCTCCACGTCGAGCGGGAAGCCCCATTCGGCCTTGCCCTGCCCGGCGATCACCGCCTCGGTCTTGAAATATTTGCTGCTGAGCACCTGCAGATTGTGCAGCGCGCGGGGCACCACCGTGCCGATGATCACGCCGGTGACGTCCGCGCGGTCATAGCCTTCGAGGCTGAGCAGCTGGCTGAGCCACACCGCATATTCGTCCGCCGTGCGCCGCGGATCGGTGGCGATCCGCCAGCGGGCGCGGACCTCGCCGCCTTCGAGCAGGGCGAAGACGACATTGGTGTTGCCGGCATCGATCGCGAGCAGCATGGCGGGGCCTCTCAGAGCAGGAACACGTCTGCGGCGTGAATGACATGGCTGGTCCCGTCGGCCAAGCGCAGGATGAGCGCGCCCTCGCCGTCGAGCCCGCCGAACAGCCCGTCAAGGCTGGTGCCGTCGGCAAGGCGGGCGGTCAGCGCGGTGCCGGGCGGATGGGCGCGGGCGAGCCAGCGCTCACGCACCGGCGCGATCCCCTCCCGCCAGCGCGACACCCAGCGGGCGAAGCTCTCCGCCAGCGTCTCCGCAAAGAGTTGCGGATCGGGCGCCGGGCCGTGCGCGGCGAAACTGGTGGTCGCGCGGTCGAGATCCCCCGGATGATGCGCCAGGTTCACCCCGAAGCCGAGGATCACGGCGTCCCCCACCCGCTCGAGCAGGATGCCGGAGAGCTTCGCGCCGTCGACCAGCAGGTCGTTGGGCCATTTGAGCATCGGCGCGAGCCCGAATACCCGTGCCGTCTCGTCCAGGGCAACGGCCGCGACCAGCGCCAGCGTGGCGGGCGAAGGCTCGCCCGCCCGCGTGCGCACCAGCGTGGACACATAGAGGTTGCCGGGCGGCGACTGCCAGGCACGGCCCTGGCGGCCCTTGCCCGCGCTCTGCCGCTCGGCCCGCAGCCACAGGCCCTCGCTCGCCCCGTTCCGGGCGAGCTCGGCCATGTCCGCATTGGTCGACCCCGTCTCGGCGACGGTCCGAACGGTCGCGGTCAGAACAGCGCCTTCGCGGCGGCGCCGGTCCAGATCTCGAGATAGCCGAGCAGCGGCCAGCCCAGCGGCGAGATCACCACGGCGGCAAGCGCCAGCAACGCGCCCTCGACCGGGTCGGTGCGGCCGCCAAAGGCCGGCGCCGGCTCGTCGAAATACATCACCTTGACGATGCGCAGATAATAATAGGCACCGATCGTCGAGGCTGCCGCGGCCACCGCAGCGAAGACGTACAGGCCCGCATGTACTGCCGCCAGGAACACCTGCAGCTTCGAGAAGAAGCCGAGCAGCGGCGGGATACCGGCCAGGCTGAACATGAAGATCGCCAGCGCCACGGCGAGGCCGGGCCGCGTGCGCGACATGCCCGCCAGGCTCGAGATCGTTTCCACCGGGCGGCCCTCGTGATCGCGCATCTGCAGCACCACCAGGAAGCTGCCCAGCGTCATCACCACATAGATCGCGACGTAGTAGAGCACGCTCGACACGCCCGCCTCGCCGCCGGCGGCAAGGCCGACCAGCGCGAAGCCGACATTGGCGATCGACGAATAGGCGAGCAGCCGCTTGATGTTCTCCTGGCGGATCGCCGCGACCGAACCGAAGATGATGGAGGCCAGCGACGCGAAGATCACGATCTGGCGCCAGTCGGCGATCGCCGGGCCCATCGCATCGATCGCCACGCGCACGGCAAGCGCGATCGCGGCGACCTTCGGCGCCGAGGCGAAGAAGGCAGTCACCGGCGTGGGCGCGCCTTCATAGACGTCGGGCGTCCACATGTGGAACGGCACGGCCGACATCTTGAAGGCGAGACCGGAGAAGACGAACACCAGGCCGAACAGCAACCCGATCTTCTGGTCGCCCGAGGCATAGGCGTCGGCGATGCCCGAGAAGAGCGTCGTGCCCGAGAAGCCATAGACCAGCGAGATGCCGTAGAGCAGGATGCCCGAGGCCAGCGCGCCGAGGACGAAATATTTCAGCCCCGCTTCCGCCGAACGCGTGTCGCGGCGCATGAAGCTGGCGAGGATATAGGCCGAGAGGCTCTGCAGCTCGAGGCCGACATAGAGGCTCATCAGGTCGCCCGCCGAGACCATCATGCCCATGCCCGTCACCGCGAGCAGGATCAGCACCGGATATTCCGGGCGCAGATCGTCACCCGAGGTCTGCTGGAAGAAGCGCGGCGCGATCAGGATCGAGACGCCGGCGGCCAGGAAGATCAGCGCCTTGGCGAAGGCGGCGAACATGTCCGGACGGTAAAGCCCGCCAAAGGCCTCTCCGCCCGCCGAAGCCGGGCCTGCCAGCGCGATGCCCGCGCCGGCCAGCACCGTGATCGCGGTCCAGCTGACCAGCCTGGTCGACTGGGCACCGCCCCATGCGGCAACGAGCAGGAGGAGGATGGCGCCCAAGGCGAGCACCAGCTCGGGCAGCGCCATCATCAGTTGCAGCGAATAGTTCATTAGTGCGCCCCCTTGTGCGCGGAGGCTTCTGCCGGAGCGCCTTCGGGCGCGTGCGCGGCAGGGGCAGCGGCGTGGGATCCGCCATGTTCAGCAGCGGCGGGCGCAGGCCTGCCGACGGTCGGAGCCGAGTCACCGGCGGGCGCGGCGCGCTCGAGACGGGCGACCAGCTTCTGCACGTCGCCGCGCATCGGCTTCATGAAGCTCTCCGGATAGACGCCCATCCAGAGCGTCACCGCCGCCAGCGCGCCGAGCATCGCGAACTCGCGCAGGTCGAGGTCCGGCATCGCCTTCACATCGTCCTTGGTCAGGTCGCCGAACGCCACGCGGCGATAGAGGTACAGCATATAGGCCGCGCCCAGGATGATGCCGGTGGTGCCGAGCAGCGCATAGAGCGTCGAGACCTGGTACAGGCCGGCAAGGCTCAGGAACTCGCCGATGAAGTTGCTGGTGCCCGGCAGGCCGACCGAGGCCATGGTGAACAGCAGGAACAGCACGGCGTAGCGCGGCATGTTGATCGCGAGGCCGCCATAGCGATCGATCTCGCGGGTATGCAGCCGGTCATAGATCACGCCGACGCAGAGGAAGAGCGCGCCCGAGACCACGCCGTGGCCGAGCATCACCATCATCGCGCCCTCGATGCCCTGCGCATTGAACGCGAACAAGCCGAAGGTGACGATCGCCATGTGCGCGACCGACGAATAGGCGATGAGCTTCTTCATGTCGCTCTGCACCAGGGCGACGAGCGAGGTGTAGATCACGGCGACGGCCGACAGGGCGAAGACCAGCCAGATGAACTGGGCCGAAGCCTCGGGGAACATCGGCAGCGAGAAGCGCAGGAAGCCGTATCCGCCGAGCTTCAGCAGCACGCCCGCCAGGATCACCGAACCGGCGGTCGGCGCCTGCACGTGCGCGTCGGGAAGCCAGGTGTGCACCGGCCACATCGGCATCTTCACCGCGAACGAGGCGAAGAAGGCCAGCCATAGCCATGTCTGCACATGCGGCGGGAAATCATGCGCCATCAGCGCCGGGATCGAAGTCGTGCCGGTGGTCAGGATCATGTAGAGGATCGCGATCAGCATCAGCAGCGAGCCGAGCAGCGTGTACAGGAAGAACTTGTACGACGCGTAGATGCGGTTGGCGCCGCCCCAGATGCCGATGATCAGGAACATCGGGATCAGGCCGCCTTCGAAGAAGACGTAGAACAGCATCAGGTCCTGCGCCGCAAAGGTGCCGATCATCAGCACTTCGGTGGCGAGGAAGGCCGCCATATATTCGGGCACGCGCTTCTCGATCGAGAGCCAGCTCGCCCCGATGCAGATCGGCATCAGGAAGACCGACAGCACGATCAGCAGCAACGCGAAGCCGTCGATGCCCAGCGCCCAGGCGAACTCGGCACCGCCGATGCCGAACAGGCGGACATGCTCGACGAACTGCCATTGGGCAGCACCGTCGCCGGTCTGGAACCCGGACCAGAGCAGGATGCCGAGAGCCAGGTCGACAAAGGTGGCGGCAAGCGCCAGCCAGCGGGCCGATTGCGCGTTGAGGAACAGGCAGGCGACTGCGGCGAACGCGGGCACCGCCAGCATGACGGTGAGGATCGGGAAGCCGCTCATCGCGCGATCACCCAGGTCAGCGCGGCAGTGAGGCCGATCAGCATGATGAAGGCATAGGCGTAGACATATCCGGATTGCAGCCGGGCAGCGCCGAAGCTGCCGAGCTGGACGACCCTGGCGGCACCGTTGGGGCCGAACCGGTCGATCGTGGCTTCGTCACCCTTCTTCCAGAACAGGCGGCCGATCGCGAAGGCGGGGCGCACGAACAGGAAGTTGTAGAGCTCGTCGAAATACCATTTGTTGAGCGAGAAGAGGTATAGCGGGCGGAACGCCTCGGCGAACTTCGCGGGGAAGCCCGGCGACACGATATACGCGCCATAGGCGATGGCCAGGCCGCTCAGCATCGCGATCGTCGCGCTGAGCTTCACCCACACCGGCACCTCGTGCATCGCGTGCATCAGATGCTCGTTGAAGGCGATGGCGCCGCGCCAATAGCTCTCGCCCGCGCTCGGCTCGATGAACGCGCCGTGGAAGACGAAGCCGGCGAAGATCGCACCCAGCGTGAGCAGCACCAGCGGGATCAGCATCACGATCGGGCTCTCGTGCGGGTGATAGCCCGCCGTGCCCTCGGCATGATGGCCGTGCAGGATCTCGTCCGCGCTCGGCGCGTGATCGCTGATCTCCGCCTCGCTGTCGTGATGATCATCATGGCCATGGCCGTGATGGTCATGGACGGCATGCTGGATATGCTCCGAGCCTGCCCAGCGCGGCTTGCCGTAGAAGGTCAGGAACACCAGGCGCCAGCTGTAGAAGCTGGTGAGCAGTGCCACGAGCACGCCGACCCAGAAGGCGCTGGTCTGCCCGGCGGCATAGCTCGCCTCGATGATCGCATCCTTCGAATGGAAGCCGGCGAAGCCGAAGGCGACCGGATTGCCGAACAGCGCCGGGATGCCCACGCCGGTGATCGCCAGCGTGCCGAACAGCATCGTCCAGAAGGTGACCGGGATGTGCTTCCTGAGGCCGCCATAGAAGCGCATGTCCTGCTCATGGTGCATCGCATGGATCACCGAGCCGGCACCCAGGAACAGCAGCGCCTTGAAGAAGGCGTGCGTGAACAGGTGGAACATCGCCGCGCCATAGGCGCCGACGCCGGCGGCGAAGAACATGTAGCCGAGCTGCGAGCAGGTCGAATAGGCGATGACGCGCTTGATGTCGGTCTGCGTCGTGCCGACGGTGGCGGCGAAGAAGCAGGTCGCGGCGCCGACGAAGGTCACCACGCCGAGCGCGACGGCGCTCTGCTCGAACATCGGCGACATGCGGCACACCATGAACACGCCGGCGGTCACCATGGTCGCGGCGTGGATCAGCGCCGACACCGGGGTCGGGCCTTCCATCGCGTCCGGAAGCCAGGTGTGCAGGCCGAGCTGCGCCGACTTGCCCATCGCGCCGACGAACAGCAGCAGGCAGAGCACCGTCATCGTGTCGAAGCGGTGACCGAGGAAGCCGATGGTCGAGCCGTGCATGTTCGGCGCGGCGGCGAGGATCGTCGGGATGTCGATCGTGCCGAACACCAGGAAGGTGCCGAAGATGCCGAGCATGAAGCCCAGGTCGCCCACGCGGTTGACCACAAAGGCCTTGATCGCGGCGGCGTTGGCCGACGGCTTGCGGAACCAGAAGCCGATCAGCAGGTAGGACGCGAGGCCCACGCCTTCCCAGCCGAAGAACATCTGGACCAGGTTGTTGGCCGTCACGAGCATCAGCATCGCGAAGGTGAAGAGCGAGAGATAGGCGAAGAAGCGCGGCTGGTCCGGCTCCTCGCTCATATAGCCCCAGCTATAGAGGTGGACGAGCGCCGAGACGCTGGTCACCACCACGAGCATCACCGCCGTCAGGCTGTCGACGCGCAGCGCCCAGTCGACCTGCATCGAGCCGCTCAGCATCCAGGTGAACACCGGCGAAATCGTCGGCTCGGCATTGCCGCCGAGATACTGGAGGAAGATCGGCCACGACAGGGCGCACGCCACGAAGAGCGAACCCGTGGTGATCACCTTGGGGAACGTGCTGCCGAAGGACTTGTTGGAAAGCCCGGCCACGGCTGCCGCGAGCAGCGGCAGGAATACGATGAAATGGATCGCCGACATCAGCCCTTCATCCGATTGACGTCTTCGACCGAGATCGTGCCGCGGCCGCGGAAGTAGATAACGAGAATGGCGAGGCCGATCGCGGCCTCGCCGGCAGCGACGGTGAGCACGAACATCGCGAAGACCTGGCCGACCAGGTCGCCGAGCGCATTCGAGAACGCCACGAGGTTCAGGTTCACGGACAGCAGGATCAGCTCGATCGCCATCAGGATGACGATGAGGTTCTTGCGGTTCATGAAGATGCCGAGCACGCCCAGCGTGAACAGGATCGCGCTGACGACGAGATAGTGCGTAAGGGTGATCACAGCTCGACCCCCTGCCCCACGGGATGGTTCACGTTGCGGGTCGCGTCCTTGGCGCGGCGTTGGACCTGACGGCTGATCTTCTGCGGCTTGACGTCGGTGCGCGGACGCAGCGTCAGCACGATCGCGCCGATCATCGCGACGAGCAGCACCAGGCCGGCGCCTTCGAACACGAACAGGTAGCGGGAATAGAGAAGCTGGCCGATCGCCTCGATGTTGGGCAGCTTGGCGTCGACCGGAGCGACCCGGCGCCCGAGCTGAAGCGCGCCGGCGCTATAGGCGCCCACCGCGATCAGGATCTCGGCGACCAGGGCGACGGCGAGCGCCACGCCCACCGCGGCATAGCGCATCACCCCGGCGCGCAGCTCCGCGAAATCGATGTTGAGCATCATGACCACGAAGAGGAACAGCACCGCGACCGCGCCGACATAGACGATGACGAGCAGCATCGCGATGAACTCGGCATGGGCGAGCACCATCAGGCCGGCGGCGTTGAAGAACGCCAGGATGAGCCAAAGGACGGAATGAACCGGGTTGCGCGACAGGATCGTCATGGCGCCGGAGGCGATGACGACTGCCGCGAACAGGTAAAAGGCGAGAAGCTGGATCACGGAATCGGATGGCCCCTGTAGATTGGCGTGCGCTTAACGGTACGGTGCATCGGCGGCAAGGTTCGCGGCGATGGCGCGCTCCCAGCGGTCGCCGTTCTCGAGCAGCTTCTCCTTCTGGTAGATCAGCTCCTCGCGGCTTTCGGTGGCGAACTCGAAGTTCGGGCCCTCGACGATGGCATCGACCGGGCAGGCCTCCTGGCACAGGCCGCAATAGATGCACTTGGTCATGTCGATATCGTAGCGCGTGGTGCGACGGCTGCCGTCCTCGCGCGGCTCGGCCTCGATCGTGATCGCCAGCGCCGGGCACACCGCCTCGCACAGCTTGCACGCGATGCAGCGCTCTTCGCCGTTCGGATAACGGCGCAGCGCATGCTCGCCGCGGAAGCGGGGCGAGATCGGGTTCTTCTCGTACGGATAGTTGATCGTCGCCTTGGGCTTGAAGAAATACTTCAAGGTCAGCGCGTGCGCCTTGACGAACTCCCAGAGGGTCCAGGTGCGGATGAAATGGGCGACGTTCATGGTATTATCACCATCAAAATTAGGCGTTCGAAGTTTGCCGCGATCAGCACCGCAGCCAAGCAGGCAGTCAAGCACAACATCTTGATCTTGAAGGACATTCGCATCGGCCGACGCCCGTCTTCCATGCGTTTGCGAAGCGATCTCACCATGGCAGCCCCACCCGCTGGATCATCAGCCAGCCAGAGACCAGGAACACGAACAGCAGCGACAGCGGCAGGAAGATCTTCCAGCCCAGGCGCATCAGCTGGTCGTAGCGGTACCTGGGCACCGTGGCCTTCACCCAGCTGAAGCAAAAGAAGAAGAAGCACATCTTGGCGAGCAGCCAGATGATCCCCGGCACATAATAGAGCGGCGCCCAGTCGAACGGCGGCAGGTAACCGCCCCAGAACAGCGTCGCATTCAGCGCGCACATCAGGATGACGTTGGCATATTCGCCCAGCCAGTAGAGCGCGAAGGCCATCGACGAATATTCGGTCTGATAGCCCGCGACGAGCTCGCTCTCGGCCTCGGTCAGGTCGAACGGCGCGCGCTGCGTCTCGGCCAGCGACGAGATGAAGAACACCACCGCCATCGGGAAGAGCAGCGGGTTGGCGAAATAGCCGTTGACCCAGCCAAAGATCGCCGAGCCCTTCTGCGCCTCGACGATCCCGCCGACATTGAAGGTGCCGGCCCACAGCACGACCGAGATCAGCACGAAGCCGATCGACACCTCATAGCTCACCATCTGCGCCGCGGCGCGGATCGCCGAATAGAAGGGATATTTCGAGTTGGACGCCCAGCCCGCCAGGATGATGCCATAGACGCCGAGCGACGAGGCCGCGAGCACGTAGAGCAGGCCGACATTGATGTTCGACAGCACTACCCCGGCCTGGAACGGCACCACCGCCCAAACGATCAGCGCCACGGTGAAGGTGATGATCGGCGCGAGCAGGAACAGCGTCTTGTTGGCGCCCGACGGAATGATCGTTTCCTGCAGGAAGACCTTCAGGCCGTCGGCGAAGGACTGGAGCAGGCCGAGCGGCCCGACCACGTTCGGGCCGCGGCGCAGCGCCATCGCCGCCCAGATCTTGCGGTCGACATAGATGATCATCGCCACGGCGAGCATCAGCGGCAGCGCGATGACCAGGATGCCGACGATCGTCGCCACGAACCACGCCCATTCGAAGGGCAGGCCGAGCCATTCAAAAAACCAGGTCATTCTGCGGCCTCTGCGAAGTCTTCGCCGTGGATCAGTTCGGCCGAGCAGCGCTGCATCGTCGGCGACGCACGGCAGATGGCGTTGGTGAGATAGAAGTCGGCGATCGGATAGCCGAGCGCGCCCTTGGCCTTGGCGGCCAGCTTGGGCGGCGAGAAGTCGTAGCCGGCCAGGCCCTCGCGGCCCAGCGCCGGCACCTCGCCCGCCATTTCCGCACGCAGCTGCTCGAAACTGTCGAACGGCAGCGTATGGCCGAGGCGATCGGAAAGCGCGCGCAGGATCGTCCAATCCTCGCGGGCGTCGCCGGGAGCGAACACCGCGCGATCGGCGCGCTGCACCCGGCCTTCCAGGTTCACATAGGTGCCCGGCTTCTCGGCATAGGTGGCGCCGGGCAGGATCACGTCGGCATGGTGCGCGCCGTTATCGCCGTGATGGCCGATATAGACCTTGAAGCTGGTCTTGAACGCGTCGAAATCGACTTCGTCGGCGCCCAGGAAGAAAGTAAGCTTCGGCGCAGCGGCGACGATGTCCGCAATGCCGCCCTTCTGGGCATAGCCGAGCATCAGCCCGCCCATGCGCGCCGCGGCGGTGTGGACGACGTTGAAGCCGTTCCAGGCGCTTTCGGTTTCGGTAGCGGGCCGCTGGAAAGCCTGGGCCATGGCGAGCGTGGCGCCCTGCCCTTCCTTGAGCGCGCCAGGGCCGACGATCAGCACAGGCTTCTTCGCGGCGTCGATCGCCTCGGCCGCACGGTCCGGCAGCTTGCCGAGGATCGACAGGTCGTTGCCCAGCCACTCGACCTTGTAGGTCAGGTCGGTCTCCGGCCCGATCGCGAACACCTTGGCGCCCCGCTTGATCGCCTTGCGCACGCGGGTGTTGATCAGCGGCGCCTCGAAGCGGAGGTTCGAACCGACCAGCAGGATCGCGTCCGCGTCCTCGATGCCGGCGATCGTGGTGTTGAACGCCACGGAGCCGAGGTTCGACACGTCATAGGCGAGGCCGGTCTGGCGCCCCTCGAGCAGGTCGGAGCCAAGCGCCTTCACCAGCGCCTTGGCGGCATACATCGTCTCGCAATCGACCAGGTCTCCGGCGATCGCGGCAACGCTCGAGCCGGCAGCCTTGGCAGCGGCGGCAATCGCGTCGAACGCTTCGTCCCAGCTCGCTTCGACCAGCTTGCCGTCCTTGCGGACATAAGGCTTGTCGAGGCGGCGGCGGACCAGCGCGTCGACATGGTAGCGGGTCTTGTCGTGCGCCCACTCTTCATTCACGTCTTCGTTGATCCGCGGAAGCACGCGCATCACCTGGCGGCCGCGGCTGTCGAGGCGGATATTGGTGCCGACCGCGTCCATCACGTCGATCGACAGGTTCTTCTTGAGCTCCCACGACCGATATTCGAAGGCCACCGGCTTGTGGGTAAGCGCACCCACCGGGCAAAGGTCGACGGCGTTGCCCGAAAGCTCGCTCTTGAACGCCTTTTCCAGATAGGTGGTGATCTGCATGTTCTCGCCGCGATAGATCGCGCCGATATCCTCCACGCCGGCCACTTCCTCGCCGAAGCGGACGCAGCGGGTGCACTGGATGCAGCGGGTCATGATCGTCTTGATGATCGGACCCATGTACTTCTCGGTCACCGCACGCTTGTTCTCGGTGTAGCGCGAGTGGCCACGGCCATAGGCGACCGACTGGTCCTGCAGGTCGCACTCGCCGCCCTGATCGCAGATCGGGCAATCGAGCGGGTGGTTGATCAGCAGGAATTCCATCACGCCCTCGCGCGCGGCCTTCACCATCGGCGAGTCCGTGCGGATCTCCTGGTTGTCGGCGGCGGGCAGCGCGCACGAAGCCTGCGGCTTGGGCGGCCCGGGCTTCACTTCGACCAGGCACATGCGGCAATTGCCGGCGATCGACAGCCGCTCATGATAGCAGAAGCGCGGGATCTCCTTGCCCGCGGCCTCGCAGGCCTGGAGCACGGTGGCGCCCGCGGGCACCTCCACTTCGATTCCGTCGACGGTTAGCTTCGGCATTCTAGTTCGTTCCCCGCGCGGCCGAACCGCGCATCTTGTAGAGTCCCTCGGCGAGCACGCCGTGGATCTCGGCGCCGCTCAGGTTCAGCTTCTTCCTGCCCGCGCAGGCGTTGATCGCCGGCACGATCCGCTTGAAAGCCGTCGCCTCGGCGGGCGAGCGCCGCGCGCTACGCACAAACGCGTCGCTGGCCACCGGATCGCGCCCCGCCACGCAGGCGCCGAGCGCGCTGCTGCTGGCCGCGCCGTCCGTCACGGCATTGGCCGGCGCAGGCACGGCCGGGCTGGCCAGATAGAGCTGCTCGATCAATGCCCAGCGCACGAAGCGCCCGCCGGCACTGATCTCTTCCGCCCGCGCCCCGCAATTCGCTTCGGCGAACAGGCCCAGCACCGCCGCGGAAGGATGTTCGCCCGGAAAGCCCAGCGCGACCACCCTGCCCGCGTCGCGCGGTTCCTTCGCCACCGCACAGACGGCAAGCGCGTGCAGTCGCGCCTCGCCGGCAGTGCTGACGGCCCAGGCGGCATCCTCTTCAGGCCGGTCGAGGCGCGCATTGCCCTGGGCGGACATCTGGCCCATGTCGACGCCCCAGGGCGTCTGGGCGTGCGCGCTCGCGCCCGCAAGGACGCAAAGGGCCGCAGCCAGGCCGAGAAGCCGCCTCATCGTGCGGCCATGCCCTTGCGATAGGTCCACAGTCCCTCGGCGACCCCGGCGCGAAGCTGCGCCTTGCTGAAGCCGATCTTGGCGCTGCCCGGCGTGCAGCGGCCGACCGCGTTGACGACGGCCGGGAGCGCCGCACGCTCCTCGGCCGAGCCCTCGGCGGTGCGGACCAGCGCATCGGCCGCGACCGGGTCGCGGGTCACGGCGCAGCTGGCGAGATCATATTGGACCAGGTTCGGATCGCCGCTGCCCTGGAAGGGCGCCGGATCGCCGGTCAGCGCCGCCGGAGCAGCCGCATAGGTTTCGGTGTAGAGCTGTCCGGCGATCGCGCCGCGAACGACTTCCTCGCCACGATCGCGGCCGATGATCGCGCCACAGGCGGTCTTCTTGTCCGCCAGCTTCTTCGCCGCGTTCTTCGATTCTCCGCTGCCGATCCTGGTGGCGAGCAGCGCGGTGGCGGCGGCGCGATCGCCATCGACCGCGCATTTGCCAAAGGCCGCGGGGCCCTCGGCGTTCTGCGCATGCGCCGCCGGCAGGATCGCCAGCAGCGCCGGGACGGCGAGCATCATCATGGCCTTGGTCATTCCGCTGCCTCCTGCATGCCGGCACCTGCCTGGCGTTCGTTGATCCGGCGCTCCAGCTCCGGACGGAAATGACGGATCAGGCCCTGGATCGGCCACGCCGCGGCGTCGCCGAGCGCGCAGATCGTGTGGCCCTCCACCTGCTTGGTGACCTGCTGGAGCGTGTCGATCTCGCTGATATCGGCGTCGCCGGTGCGCAGCCGCTCCATCACGCGCCACATCCAGCCGGTGCCTTCACGGCACGGCGTGCACTGGCCGCAGCTCTCATGCTTGTAGAAGTAGCTGAGACGCGAGATCGCGCGGACGACGTCGGTCGACTTGTCCATGACGATCACGGCGGCGGTGCCGAGGCCCGAGCCGAGCGCACGCAGGCCGTCGAAATCCATCGGGCAGTCCATGATCTGCGCCGCCGGCACCAGCGGAACCGATGAGCCGCCCGGGATCACCGCGAGGAGGTTGTCCCACCCGCCGCGGATGCCGCCGCAATGCTTCTCGATCAGCTCGCGGAACGGGATCGACATGGCCTCCTCGACCACGCACGGCTTGTTCACATGGCCCGAGATCTGGAAGAGCTTGGTGCCCTTGTTGTTCTCGTTGCCGAAGCTCGCGAACCATTCCGGGCCGCGCCGCAGGATCGTCGGGACGACCGCGATCGACTCGACGTTGTTCACCGTGGTCGGGCAGCCATAAAGGCCCGCGCCCGCCGGGAACGGCGGCTTCAGGCGGGGCTGGCCCTTCTTGCCCTCGAGGCTCTCGAGCATCGCGGTCTCTTCGCCGCAGATGTACGCGCCGGCGCCGCGATGGACGAACACGTCGAAGTCATAGCCCGACTTGCACGCGTTCTTGCCGAGCAGGCCGGCGTCATACGCTTCCTTCACGGCCGCGAAGAGCGTCTCGGCCTCGCGGATATATTCGCCGCGGATGTAGATGTACGCCGCACGCGCGCGCATCGCGAAGCCGGCGACCAGCGCGCCTTCGATCAGCTTGTGCGGATCGTGGCGGATGATCTCGCGGTCCTTGCACGAGCCCGGCTCGGATTCGTCGGCGTTGATCACCAGGAAGTTCGGCCGGTCCGGGCGCGGCTCCTTGGGCATGAAGCTCCACTTCATGCCGGTCGGGAAGCCGGCGCCGCCACGGCCGCGCAGGCCCGACGCCTTGATCTTGTCGATGATGGCGTCCTGTCCGATCGCCATCAGATCCTTGGTCTTGTCCCAATCGCCGCGCTTCTGGGCAGCCGGCAGGTTCCACGGCTGGAAGCCGTAGACATTGGTGAAGATGCGGTCCTTATCCGCGAGCATTTATCGGCCCTTCCCCACCATGTTCTGAATGAAAATATACGCGAGCACTGCAAGCCCGAGCACGATTGCGATGCCGACCAGCTTGAAGGCGATCTTCAGCGCCCAGCCGAGCACGACGA
The DNA here is from genome assembly GCF_002127225.1 of Sphingomonas sp. IBVSS2. Taxonomy (GTDB): domain Bacteria; phylum Pseudomonadota; class Alphaproteobacteria; order Sphingomonadales; family Sphingomonadaceae; genus Sphingomonas. The sequence continues at coordinate 268,263 of NZ_NFUR01000003.1, read as the reverse complement.
TGCCGCCGATGATCGCGAGAATGACGAAGACGAGGTTCTTGGTCTCGGGCTTCATCACCATTCCCCCCGGTAATCGTGGTTCCCGGTCTCCATCGCGGCCAGGTTGGTCGGCTCGCCGAGCGGTTCCACGGTATGGCGGCCGGGCTCCTGCGTGCCGGTCTTGGGGCTCTCGCCCCGCGCCAGCGCGTCGAGGATCACCAGGGTCCGGTCGTAATCCAGATCCTCATAGTTATCGTCGTTGATCTGCACCATCGGCGCCGAGGAGCAATTGCCCATGCACTCGACTTCGGTGAGCGTGAACAGCCCGTCCTCGGTGGTGTGGCCCTTCTTCAGCCCCCGCGCCTTGCAGGCGGCCATCACGTCGTCCGAGCCGCGCAGCATGCACGGCGTCGTGCCGCAGACCTGCACGTGATAGCGGCCGACCGGCACCAGGTTGAACATGGTGTAGAAGGTCGCGACCTCGAAGATGCGGATATAGGGCACGCCGAGCTCGCGCGCGACGAACTCGATCACCGGGATCGGCAGCCAGCCCTGGGTGTTGGTCTCCGCCCCCACCTGGCGCTGGGCCAGGTCGAGATAGGGGATGCTGCACGAGAGCTGCCGGCCCGCCGGATAGCGGCCCATGATTTCCTGCGCCTTGACGGCATTCTCCGCCGTCCAGGCGAAATTGCCCCAGCGCGCGCGGGTTTCCGCTTCGTTGGGAAGTTCGGGTGCGTCGGCCATTAACGGATGAACTCCACGCGATCGACCAGGTCGTCGGCGAAAGAATAGATGGACATGACTTCGAAAGGCTCGCTCTCGGGCGAGCGGGCGACCTTCTCGTGGAGCACCACGGTGTCGCCCAGCGCATAGCTGCCCAGGATGTCGGCGCGGTTCTGCGGGAATTCGGCGAACATCGCCTTCAGCCCGGAGCGGACGCCTTCCCGGCCCTCGCGCAGCACCGCGCCGCGATAGCCCGCCTCGCAGGCGCTATCGGTCATCAGCGCGACATAGGCGTCGGCGTCCTGCGCGTTGTAGTGCGCGATCATTTCATGCGCGATCGCGATGCGGTCAGCGATCACCGGTCGCACTCCCCGAACACGATGTCGAGCGCGCCCAGGATGGCGGTGATGTCGGCGAGCATATGGCCCTTCGACATGAAGTCCATCGCCTGGAGGTGGCTGAACGCGGTCGGGCGGATCTTGCAGCGATACGGCTTGTTGCTGCCGTCCGACACCAGATAGACGCCGAACTCGCCCTTCGGGCTCTCCGTCGCGACATACACGTCGCCCGCGGGCACGTGATAGCCTTCGCTGAACAGCTTGAAGTGGTGGATCAGCGCTTCCATCGACTGCTTCATCTCGCCGCGGCGCGGCGGCGCGATCTTGCGGTCGAGCGTGAGCACCGGGCCCTCCGGCATCTGCTGGAGGCACTGCTTCATGATGCGCGCGGACTGGTAGACTTCCTCGACGCGGACCATGAACCGGTCATAGCAGTCGCCGCGCGTGCCGACGGGAATGTCGAACTCGACCCGGTCGTACACGTCATAGGGCTGCGACTTGCGGATGTCCCAGGGGATGCCCGCGCCGCGGATCATCGGGCCCGAAAAGCCCCAGGCCACGGCGTCCTCGCGGCTCACCACCGCGATGTCGACATTGCGCTGCTTGAAGATGCGGTTCTCGGCGACCAGGCTGATCGCGTCGCCGAACAGGCGCGGCAGGCGCGTGTCGAGCCATTCCGCGATGTCCGTGAGCAGCTTGAGCGGCACGTCCTGGCGGACGCCGCCGACGCGGAACCAGTTCGAGTGCATGCGCGCGCCCGACGCGCGCTCCAGGAAGTTCAGGCAGTCCTCGCGGATCTCGAACATCCACAGGTTCGGCGTCATCGCGCCGACGTCCATCACGTGCGAGCCGAGGTTCAGCATGTGATTGCAGATGCGGGTCAGCTCGGCGAAGAACACGCGCAGATACTGGCCACGCAGCGGCACTTCGAGGTCGAGCAGCTTCTCCACCGCCAGCACGAAGCTGTATTCCATGCCCAGCGGCGAGCAATAGTCGAGCCGGTCGAAATAAGGCAGCGCCTGGGTGTAGGTCTTGTACTCGATCAGCTTCTCGGTGCCGCGGTGGAGCAGGCCCACATGCGGATCGATGCGCTCGATGATCTCGCCGTCCAGCTCGGTCACGAGACGCAGCACGCCATGCGCCGCCGGGTGCTGCGGGCCGAAGTTGATCGTGTAGTTCGCGATCTCGGTGTCGCCCTTCTCCGGCTTGCCGCCGTCGGTGACGCCTTCGATCTCGTCCAGATAATCAGCCATTACGCTTCACCCTCCGGCGCCTTCTTGGCGCGCGGCTTGCGGGGTTTCTTGACCGGCTCCGCATCGGCGGCGCCGTCGCTGCTCTCGGTCTTGGCAGCCTTTGCCTTGGTCGCCTTGGCGGCGGGTGCCGGCTTGGGAGCTTCTTCCGCGACCGCAGGAGCAGACGCGCCCTTGGCCTCGGGCTGCGGCTTGGGAGCCGGAGCGGGTGCAGGCGCGGGAGCCGGCGCCGCGGGGGCGGCCGCCTTCTCGTCGCCCGGCAGCACGTATTTCGCGCCTTCCCAGGGGCTCATGAAGTCGAAGTTGCGGAAATCCTGGGCCAGCGTGACCGGCTCATAGACCACGCGCTTCGCCTCTTCCGAGTAGCGCAGCTCGACATAGCCCGTCAGCGGGAAGTCCTTGCGCTGCGGATGGCCGACGAAACCATAGTCGGTCAGGATGCGGCGCAGGTCGGTGTTGCCCGAGAAGAGCACGCCGTACATGTCGTAGACTTCGCGCTCGAGCCAGCCCGCGACCGGCCAGATCCCCGTCACGGACGGAACCGGCTTTTCCTCGTCGGTGCTGGTCTTCACCTTGATGCGGTGGTTCCGCGTCAGGCTGAGCAGGCAATAGACCACTTCGAACCGCTCCTCGCGGTCCGGATAGTCGACGCCGGCGATCTCCATGAGCTGCTGATATTCCAGCCCCGGCGTGTCGCGCAGCAGCGTCAACCCCTCGACCAGGCGAACCCGGTCGAGGACCAGGTTCACTTCGCCGACGCTGTCCTCGGCGAACAGCAGGATGCCGCCGAGCGCGGCCCTGGCCCTGTCGATCACGCCCTCGTTCGAGGCGAAGCGCGGCGCGGAGGTCTTCACTACGCTCATCGCTCGATCGTCCCGACGCGGCGGATCTTGCGCTGGAGCTGCATCACGCCATAGAGCAGCGCCTCGGCAGTCGGCGGGCAGCCCGGGACATAGATGTCCACCGGCACGATCCGGTCGCAACCGCGCACGACGCTGTAGCTATAGTGGTAATAGCCGCCGCCATTGGCGCAGCTGCCCATTGAGATGACGTATTTCGGCTCCGACATCTGGTCATAGACGCGGCGGAGCGCCGGGGCCATCTTGTTGCAGAGCGTGCCGGCCACGATCATCACGTCCGACTGGCGCGGAGACGCGCGCGGCGCGGCGCCGAAGCGCTCCATGTCGTAGCGCGGCATGTTGACGTGGATCATCTCGACCGCGCAGCAGGCGAGACCGAAGGTCATCCACCACAGCGAGCCGGTACGGGCCCATTGGAACAGCTCCTCGGTGGAGGTGACCAGGAAGCCCTTGTCGCCGATCTCGGCGTTGATGTCGTTCAGGAAGCCGACGTCCGGGAGCGTTCCCGGCGGCGGCGCGCCGATCAGGCCGCTGCCCGGCAGAGGCGACGACGACGGGGCGAGTTCTACTCCCATTCGAGCGCTCCCTTCTTCCAGGCGTAGACGAGGCCGAGCGTGAGCTCGGCGATGAAGATCATCATCGAGATCCAGGCGGTCCAGCCCAGCGAGAAGACCGAGACGGCCCAGGGGTAGAGGAACGCGGCTTCGAGATCGAAGATGATGAACAAGATGGCGACGAGGTAGAAGCGCACGTCGAACTGGCTGCGCGAATCCTCGAAGGCCGGGAAGCCGCACTCATACTCGCTGAGCTTGGCCTCGGTCGGCTTGTGCGAACCCGTCAGCCGGCTGACCAGCATGGGCAGGAACACGAAGGCGCTGGAAAGCGCGAGAGCGACCCCGAGGAACAACAGGATCGGCAGATATTGTGACAGGTCGACCAAGGGCCTTCTCTTCTCGCGGATGCGGAATCTGAGGGGGCTTCTAGGACTCACTTCCCCGGGACGCAACGCCTCGACGGGTGAGAATGACTCGCAAGAAGAACCGGTTGTGGATGCCTTGCCCCCGAAGCCTTTCGAAACGGCGCTCCGGACGGCTCCGGTATCGTGCAAACCGCACCGCAGCGGCACAATCACCGGTTGCCAGCAGGTGACTTATGTGCACAATACACTGGCTATTGTGAAATATTGTGAACGGGGGTTTCTTCACATGATCGCACGGAATCTGCTGCTCGGGATCGGGCTGGCAATGGCGGCCTGCCCGGCCATCGCCCAGCCGGGCGCGGCGACGAAACAGGCGGCGGCGCTCGACGAACGCGAGATCGCGGGCTTCCCGCATGCGCGGCTCTATCGGATCGCCGGCGAGGCGCGCCGCCCGGTGGTGGTGATCCTGCCCGGCGCCGAGGGCGGCGACGAAGCCGGCCGCCGCTTCGGGCCCGTCCTCGCAAGGCTCGGCTATGCCGCGGTGAGCCTGCCCTATTATTCGCCCAACTGGGGCAAGTTCGCCCCGGCGCCGGCATTCCCGGACCTGCCGGGCAGCTTCATCGACATCCGCGTGGACCAGTTGGCCGATCTCCGCGCCGCGCTGGCCAAGTTCCCCGGCGTCGACGTCGAGCGATTCGGCCTGTTCGCCGGATCGAAGGGGTCTGAGTTCGCGCTGATCGCGGCCAGCCATTATCCCTGGATCGACGCAGTGGTCGCCTACACCCCGTCGGACCTGGTGTGGGAAGGCTGGGGCCTGGAAATGCTGGAAGCGGAAGGCACCCGCTCCTCCTTCTCCCTTGGCGGGAAGCCGCTCGCCTTCATGCCCTATCGCGGGTTCGTCGCGGGATTGCAGGCCGGGCCCGCCGCCGATCTGCGCGCGATCCACGAGAATGGCCGCGCCGATCACCCCGATCGCGAGGCCGCCGCCCGCATCCCGGTCGAGGCGTATCGCGGCGCCCTGATGCTGATCACCGGCGACGCGGATCGCCTGTGGAATTCGGGCCGAATGGCGCGCAACATCGTTGCGGCGCGCAAGGCGAAGGGGCTGGAAACCCAGGCGCTGATCTATCCGGAGGCCGGGCACGACCTAGGCGGCGGATCGGCGGAACCGCGTGCGGACCCGCGCGGCGGCGGCACGCCCGAGGCGAATGCCAAGGCACGCGCCGATGCCTGGCCCAGGATGCTGGCTTTCCTGGCGGCGACGCTTCGCCCTTAGACTGGGAATCCGGGCAAGTCTTTGAAACTGCCTCCGTCATCCCCGTCAAGGCGGGGATGACGGCGACGAACATAGACCCGCCGCTCAGCGCAGCGCGTTCGCCACCAGCTTGTGCAGCTTGGAATGCAGCACGTCATTGGCCGCGAGATACTGGTTGCGCTCGCGCGACAGGTCCTGTCCGCGATAATCGGTCACGAAGCCGCCGGCCTCGCGGATCAGCAGCATGCCCGCCGCCACGTCCCAGGGCTTGAGGTTCGATTCCCAGAAACCGTCGAACCGGCCCGCGGCGACCCAGGCAAGGTCGAGCGCCGCCGAGCCCAGCCGGCGGATACCGGCCACCTCGGGCGCCACCGCGCCGAAGATGCGGCTCCATTCGGCAAAGTCGCCATGGCCGAGGAACGGGATGCCCGTCGCGATCAGCGCTTCGTCGAGATGACGGCGCGCCGAAACGCGCAGGCGCTGGTCCTGAAGCCAGGCGCCACGGCCCTTTTCCGACCAGAAGCTCTCGTCGGTGAGCGGCTGGTAGATATAGCCGTGCGTCACCTCGGGCTTGCCCTGGGCGCCGTGCGGATCCTCGACCGCGATCGAAATGCAGAAATGCGGGATGCCGTGCAGGAAGTTGCTGGTCCCGTCGAGCGGATCGATGATCCAGCGGGGCTTGTTCGGATCGCCCGCGATCTCGCCCCGCTCCTCGACCAGGAATCCCCAGTCCGGCCGCGCCTTCTGGAGTTCCTCGATCAGCGTGTCCTCGGCGCGCTTGTCGGCGAGGCTGACGAAGTCCGCCGGGCCCTTGCGGCTGACCTGAAGGTGCTGGACTTCGTTGAAGTCGCGACGCAGGCGCGGACCGGCCTTGCGGCAGGCGCGCTCCATGACGGTGATGAGGCCGGAATGCGAAACCATTAGACGGAGCCCTTACGCTCGAAAACCAGGATGCGGGCTTCGCCCACGGGGTGCGCGACATGCTCGTCGCCGATCTCGGCCACGAACATGTCACCGGCAGTCAGGCGCGCCACATGCTCGGTACCGTGCAGACGATAGTGCATGTCGACTTCGCCATCGAGGACGCAGAACAGCTCGGCGCCGTCATTCACGTGCCAGCGATAGGGCTGGTCCGTCCAATGCAGGCGCGCCGTCGCACCCTCGATCTCGACCAGATCGCGCGCGCCCCAGGGCCGGTCGGCCCGGAAGCTGCGCGCATCTCTGATCACGCTGGGCATCAGTCCGCGCGGCGGACGTAAGTCTGCTCGTACACGTCGACGACGATGCGCGTGCCCGAGGCGATGTGCGGCGGCACCATGATGCGCACGCCATTGTCCAGCACGGCCGGCTTGTACGACGACGAGGCCGTCTGCCCCTTCACCACCGCGTCCGCCTCGACGATCGTCGCTTCGATCGTGTCGGGCAGCTGCACGCTGATCGCTTCTTCGTCATAGAGTTCCATGATCACGTCCATGCCGTCCTGCAGGAAGGCGGCGGCATCGCCGAGCAGGTCGCGCGGCAGCGTGGTCTGGTCGTAGGTTTCCTTGTCCATGAACACCAGGCTGTCGCCCTCGGGGTACAGGAACTGGAAATCCTTGGTGTCGAGGCGCACGCGCTCCACCGTCTCCGCCGAGCGGAAGCGGACGTTGTTCTTGCGGCCGTCGCGCAGGTTCTTGAGCTCGACCTGCATGTACGCACCGCCCTTGCCGGGCTGCGTGTGCTGGATCTTCACGGCACGCCAGATGCCGCCTTCATATTCGATGATGTTGCCGGGACGGATGTCCACGCCGCTGATCTTCATGGTCGAGACCTACTGGAACTGAGAAAGAGCTGAGCCGGCGCCTTTAGCCGTGCGCGAGGACTTGGGCAAGCCACCCCGGCCCTTCTCCGGCCGCGCCGGAGGAAGCCGGGGTCTCGTGCCGCATGCTGTCCGATTTGCCGCACGAGATCCCGGCTTCCGACGAGAGGACGGATCACGGCCCGGCATTCCGCAGCAGCGGATAGGGGTTGACGTTCTGCCCCTGCCACCAGCCCTCGCCCGGCCGCATGCGCTTGATCTCGAAATGGAGGTGCGGCGCGCCGCCCGCGGCACTGCCGCTATCGCCCACCGCCGCGATCCGCTCGCCCTGGCGCACCGCCTGCCTCTCTTCCACCTGCCAACTGTCCAGATGCGCATAATAGTGGATCGTTGCGCCGTCCCGGGTGCGGACATAGAGGGTATGCCCGCCGTTCACGCTGTCGAAGACCTTCTCGACCGTGCCGGATGCCGCGGCGAGCACAGGCGTGCCCCTGGGAGCCATGATGTCGATCGCATGATGCGCGCGCGAACCATTGCCGCGGCTCTGGCCCCAGCTGTCGCGCAGCTCGCTCGCGGCCACGCCTTCCACCGGAATGATCAGCGCGGTCGAATCGTCCGGGCCGGCACCGGCCGCGTCCTGGGGGGCGGCAAGCTCCGGCAGGGCGATCGGCGCGGCGGGCTGCACCGTGACCCGCACCAGCGACAGGAACCCCATCGCCAGCAGCGCCAGCAACGCACCCAGACCCCAACCGGCCCGCTTCGCCCAGGGCCGCACGGCCCCTACTCCCGGAACACTGCCCGGGTGCCCGGCTTGACCATCAGCGCGAGCCGGGCCGCATCCCAGTTGGTCAGGCGGATGCAGCCGTGACTCTCGGTGCGGCCGATCAGCTGCGGCTCGGGCGTGCCATGGATGCCGTAATGCTCCTTGGAAAGGTCCAGCCACACCACCCCCACCGGGCCGTTCGGTCCCGGCGGCAGCATCGCCGGGTCACTGCCCTTTTTCGCGTCCCAGAACAGCTTGGGGTTGTAATGGAATTTCGGATTGGTGTCCGCCCCGTTGATCTTCCAGGTGCCGATCGGCAGCGGATCGTGCGCGCTGCCCATGGTCGCGCTGAACTGGGCGACCAGGCGTTCCTGCCTGTCGTACACCTTGAGCACCTTCTCGCTCTTGTCGACCACGATGTGATCGGCCTCGGGCACCCTGGCCTCGACGTTGAGCATGCCGAGCGTCCGCCGCCATTCCGGCTTCAGGTCCGCCGGATAGTCGCGCGAGGCCGGGAGCGCGTTGGGGAAGACGAATTCGGCACCCGGCGCGATCCGACCGCCGCCCGGATTCAGTTCCACCAGCACCTCGGGCGTGGTGTGGAACATCTCCGCCAGCTTCTCGAGCGGGCGCGTATAGGCGAGCGAGGGCAGCTTTGCCTGCTTCTCGGGGTCCCTCGGAATCGGATTGACATACGGCCCCTGGAGCGTGCCGGCGTCGAGCGTCAGCCGGCGGACCGGACGCAGCGAGGCATAGGGCGCAAGCGCGCGCACCGTCGCCGGATCGAGCTTGCCGGTGGCCGGCAGCCCGCGCGCGGTCTGGAACCCCTTCAGGGCCGCGGTGAGCGACTGGCCTTCGCGCCCGTCGAGGATGCCGGGCGAGAAGCCGAGATGATCGAGGATCACCTGGGCATGCAGAATAGAATGATCGAGCGGCGGCCTGCCGGAGGTTCCCGCCTGCCCCGCCGCGGCGGGACCGACCGGGGCAGAGGCGAGGCAAGCTGCTAGTCCGAGAAATTTCCGCACCGAATCAAGCTCCTGCAGATGACGTTCCGCAAGAACAACGGCTGGAACCCGGAGTGTTTCCGTCAGCCCAGGACTTGGGCGAACGCCTTCACCGCAGCTTCCTCGTCCCCGCCCCACACGGCGTTGGACACCGCGAGGAAGTCCGCGCCCGCCTTCACCAGCGGCGGGGCGTTCTCCGGCGTGATCCCGCCGATCGCGACGCAAGGCAGCTCGAACAGCGCCGACCACCAGCTGAGAATCACCGGCTCGGGGCGATGCCGGGTCTCCTTGGTCGTGGTGGGGTAGAAGGCGCCGAAGGCGACATAGTCCGCCCCCGCCTCGCCGGCTTCCATCGCCAGGTGGCGGCTATCGTGACACGTCACGCCGATCTGCACCTGCGGGCCGAGCACCGAGCGCGCCTCACGCGGATCGCCGTCTTCCTGGCCCAGATGCACGCCGTCGGCGCCCAGTCGCTTGGCCAGGCTCACGCTGTCGTTGACGATGAAGGCGACATCGGCATCGGCGCAGATCTTCCGGAGAGGCTCGGCAAGGCGGGCGGCCTCGTGCTGGTCGACCCCCTTCACCCGAAACTGGAACGCCGCCACCGCGCCGGCACCGAGCGCGCGCTTCAATCGCTCCGGGAAGGAGCCCCCCACCTCGAGCGGCGAGATCAGGTAGAGCTGGCAGGGCGGGCGGCGCACGTCCCGTTGGAACTGCGCGGCGAAATTCGGGTCGAGCGGCGGCAGGCCGTCTTCATCCAGGTCGATCATCGCGGGAGCCTTAGCCCAGCTTTCAGCGCTTCACCACTGCCAGCAGGAAGCCATCCCAGCCCTTGTCCCCCACGGTCTGGATCGCGGTGGCATCGAGGCGCGGCTCGGCTGCGACCGCGTCGAACAGCGCCCGCGTGCCGACCACGCTGCGATCGGTGCTGTCCGCCTCCAGCACCCGGCCGCCCCGGACCACATTGTCGACGACGATCACGCTACCCGGCCGGGCCAGCTCCAGCGCGGCTTCCAGATAGGCGACGTTGCCCGGCTTGTCGGCATCGATGAATACCAGGTCGAACGGCCCCTCGCCCGCCGCGATCATCGCCGCGAGCGTTTCCGCCGCCGGCCCGACCCGCACCTCGCAGCGACCGCCGAGCCTGGCCCGCTCCAGATTGGCCCGCGCCACCTCGGCATGATGCGGATCAAGCTCGAGCGTCACCAGCTGCCCGTCCCCGGGCAGGGCGCGGGCGAGGCAGATCGTCGAATAGCCGCCCAGGGTTCCCACTTCGAGGATGCGGCGCGCCCCGGTCATCCGTGCGAGCAATTCGAGCATCCGGCCCTGCGCCGCCGATACGTCGATCGCCGGCAGCCCGCCCGCGGCATTGGCGGCGAGCGCAGCGTCGAGCACCGGGTCCGCGCCGATCAGCTTGCCGGCGATATAGCCGTCCACTGCGGTCCAGTCCTGCGTCATGCCCGTCTCCGTCGCGCCGATTGCCACTTGGCCCAGGATGACCCAAAGTTGCCCCGATGGGGAGAGGCTTGCGCGGATTTGGTCGACGGGGTGCCCTGGCGGGGTCGCTCGCGCTTGCCGCCTGTGGCGCTCCCACGCCCGAGAGATACCCCGCGCCGGTGCCCGCGGCGGAACTGGCCAAGCTGCTGCCCGGGCATCTCATCCGCATCGAACCCATGGCCCCCTGCGATACGGGACCGCTCAGCTTTCCCGCGCCGGGCAAGTTCCTCGCGTACAATGGCTTCGGCAACGCGTCCGGAACCTATCGCGTCGTCGATGGAGGGGTAGAGCTCGACGGCATTTTTGGCGGTCAGCGGGATCGATTTCGGATCCGCTTCGCCCGGGATCCGAAGGGCACCCTCCTCCACGCCTATCCCGGCAACGCATTGCGCCCGGCAGTCCTCGATCCGATCGATGCCAAGACCATGGCGACCGGATGCCACTAGCGCCTAGCCCTTGATCCGGATTCCCGTCACGGGCCGCGTCTCGACATGGGTTTCGAACCCCGCGATCAGCGGCCGCCCCTTGGCAATCGCCGCCTGCACCGCGGGCAGCTTGAGCGAGTCGGCGTGGAACTGCCTGGTCTTCCAGATCTCGGTTATCCAGATGCCGTCGGCATCTTTCAGATCCTCGGCGATCAGATAGGCCAGGCAGCCCGGCATGTCGCCGGTGCCGCCGGAGAGCAGCGCGACCAGCTCGGCCCGCGTGCCCGGCTTGGCCTTGATCTTGCCGATCAGGCCATAGGGTTCGACTTCTTCCATCCGCTTTCCCCGTGCCAGCGCGGGCCCGCCCAGCATCGCCATGGCGAGCCCTGCCAGCACGGGTCGACGACCGATCATTCCTCGTTCTTGTAGATGCGCACGAGCTTGTCGAGCATCGCCAGCGCCTCGTCGCGGGGGCGCTGGAAGGTGTTGCGGCCGATGATCGAACCGTTGCCGCCGCCGTCGCGGATATCGCGCGCATCCTGGTAGACGGCGTCGGCACCCTTCGCCGCGCCACCCGAGAAGACGACGATGCGGCGGCCGGCGAAGCAGCTCTGCGCCACATGCTTCACGCGGTCCGACTGCGCCGACCAATCGGTGCCCTCATAGGCCTTCTGCGCGTCCTTCTGCTCGATATGCGCGCTCGGCAGCTTCACCTTGATGATGTGCGCGCCGAGCAGCGCCGCCATGTGCGCGGCATAGGCACCGACGTCGAGCGCCAGCTCGCCGTCCTTCGAGAGCTTGCCGCCGCGCGGGTAGGACCAGATCACCGTGGCGATGCCGACCGAGGCGGCCTCCGCCCGCAGCTCCTTGATCTCCTCCATCATGCCGAACACGTCGTCGGCGCCCGGATAGATGGTGAAGCCGATCGCCGAGCAGCCGAGCCGCAGCGCATCGTCGACGCCGCCGGTGACGGCCTGGTCGATCGAGGTCGCCCAGCTGTTCGAGCTGTTGACCTTGAGGATGGTGGGAATCTGGCCGGCGAACGTGTCGGCCCCGGCCTCGATCATGCCGAGCGGCGCTGCATAGGCGCTGAGGCCCGCGTCGATCGCCAGCTGATAGTGGTAGTGCGGATCATAGGCCGCGGGGTTCACCGCGAAGCTGCGTGCCGGGCCGTGCTCGAAGCCCTGATCCACCGGCAGGATGATCAGCTTGCCGGTGCCACCCAGCTTGCCCTGCATCAGGATGCGGGCGAGATTGGCCTTCACGCCGGGATTGTCGGACTCGTAATTGGCGAGGATGGCTTTGACAGCGGGCGTGATCGACATGGATTTTCCCTTGTTCGTGTAGTGCTGAACGAGCCCCTATCGCCCGGTTTCGCAAGCGAAAAGCCTGACAACGCTGCCACCGCACGGGCTTTTAGGGGAAGCACCACGAACAGGGGCCCCTGGCCCGTGCTTGACGCCTCCCCCTGCCCGCTACAGCATGAAGCCGGGCAACAGGGGACGGAACATGGGGATCTCTTCGCTTTCCAGGCGACTGGCACTCGCCGCGCTGCCACTGGCGCTGCTCGGTGCGGCGCCGGCCCCGCGGCCGATGTTCGCGACAGTCAAGGAAGGTCAGGCGGCGCCGCCTTTCACCCTGCGGCTGATCAATGGCGGCAAGATCTCGTTCGACGAATTGCGCGGCAATGTGGTCGTGCTCAATTTCTGGGCGACCTGGTGCGTCCCCTGCCGCACGGAACTGCCGACGCTCGATCGCTATTACGAGCTGCGCAAGGACGCCGGCCTTCGCGTCTACGCGGTCACCACCGAGGATTCGCTCAAGCCCTATCAACTCAAGAAGCTGTTCGACGTGATGCACATCGAGCCGGTCCGCTCGATCAAGGGGCCCTATGACGTGCTCGGAGGCGCGGTGCCCACCAACATCGTGATCGATCGCAACGGCGTGGTCCGCTATGCCAAGGCCGGCGCCTTCACGCTGGAGAGCCTCAACAGCCTGCTGGTCCCGCTGCTCAACGAGAAGGCGAAATAGCGCCCCTCCCCGTTCAGTCGCCCGTCCGATGCAGCGCGGCGACGCCCGGCAGTTCCTTGCCTTCCATCCATTCGAGGAAAGCGCCGCCCGCCGTGGACACGAAGGTGAAGTCGCCCGCCACGCCGGCCTGGTTGAGTGCCGCCACCGTGTCGCCGCCGCCGGCGACCGAGACGAGCTGGCCCTCCTTGGTGAGCGCCGCCGCGGTCTTGGCGAGGCTGATGGTCGCCGCGTCGAACGGCGGCGTCTCGAAGGCGCCGAGCGGGCCGTTCCACACCAGGGTGCGGCAGGTCTTGAGCACGTCCGCCAGCGCCTCGGTCGCGGCCGGGCCGATATCGAGGATCATCTCGTCGGGCGCGACTTCATGGACGTTGACCGTGCGCAGGCTGGGCGGATTGGCCGCGAACTCCTTCGCCACCACCACGTCATAGGGCAGGTGCACGGTGCAATTGGCACGATCGGCCGCGTCGAGGATCTCCTCGGCGGTGCCGGCCAGGTCGTGCTCGCACAGGCTCTTGCCCACATCGACACCGCGCGCGGCGAGGAAGGTATTGGCCATGCCGCCGCCGATGATCAGGTGATCGACCTTGTCGACCAGGTGCTTGAGCACGTCGAGCTTGGACGAGACCTTGGCGCCGCCCACCACTGCCGCCACGGGATGCTCGGGATTGCCGAGCGCCTTGTCGAGCGCGTCGAGCTCGGCTTCCATCTGGCGGCCGGCGAATGCGGGCAGCCTGTGGGCCAGCCCCTCGGTCGAGGCATGGGCGCGGTGCGCGGCGGAGAAGGCGTCGTTGACGTAGAAGTCGCCCAGCGCGGCAAGCGCGGCGACGGTCCCGGGTGCGTTCTTCTCCTCGCCGGCGTCGAAACGGGTGTTCTCGAGCAGCGCGATATCGCCCTCACCCATCGCATCGATCGCTTCCGCCGCGCCATCGGTGTCGATGAAGCGGACTTCGCGGCCGAGCACATGGCTGAACGGCCGGGTGACGAGCGACAGGCTCATCTCCGGGTTGCGCTGGCCCTTGGGGCGCCCGAAATGCGCGAGGACCACGACCTTGGCGCCCTTGTCCGCCAGCTCGGCGACGGTCTGCACCGCGGCACGCAACCGGGTATCGTCGGTCACCTGGCCGTCGGCCATCGGCACGTTCAGGTCCTCGCGGACCAGCACGCGCTTGCCGGCGATCTCGCCCATGTCGTCGAGCGTCTTGAAGGGGCGGGTCATGTGCTTCCTCGCAATTGGTCGTTGATGCGGGGGGCGACATGGCCTCCCCTCCCACCGTCACCCTGAACTTGTTTCAGGGTCCAACTCTCCACGGACGATACCGCTTGAGGCGCGTTGGATGCTGAAACAAGTTCAGCATGACGGCAGGTACTGAAGGTGGCGGTTAACCCAGCTTCGCCATCGCGCTGGCGGTGTCCACCATGCGGTTCGAGAAGCCCCATTCATTGTCGTACCAGCTGACGACGCGCACCAGCTTGCCGTCGATCACCGCGGTCTCGAGGCTGTCGACGGTCGACGAGGCCGAGGTGTGGACGATGTCGATCGAGACCAGGGGCTCGTCCGAATACCAGAGGATGCCCTTGAGCGGGCCGCTCTCGGACGCCGCCTTCAGCACCGCGTTGACTTCCTCGACGGTGGTGTCGCGCTTCGGCGTGAAGGTCAGGTCCACCAGCGAGCCGTCCGGAACCGGCACGCGGATCGCCGAGCCGTCCAGCTTGCCCTTCAGCTCGGGCAGCACCTCGGACACCGCGCGGGCGGCGCCGGTGGTGGTCGGGATGATGCTCATGGCGGCGGCACGGGCGCGGCGCAGGTCCGGATGGATCTGGTCGAGGATCTTCTGGTCGTTGGTATAGGCATGGACCGTGGTCATCAGGCCGCGCTCGATGCCGATCGTGTCGTTCAGCACCTTGGCGACCGGCGCTAGGCAGTTGGTGGTGCACGACGCGTTCGAGACGATCGCGTGGCCAGCCTCGAGCTTGTCATGGTTCACGCCGAACACGACGGTGAGGTCGACATTCTTGCCCGGGGCCGAGATCAGCACCTTCCTGGCGCCGGCATCGATGTGCTTCTGCGCCGAGGCACGGTCGGTGAAGAAGCCCGTGCACTCCAGCACCAGCTCCACGCCATTCTCGGCATGCGGCAGGTTGGCGGGGTCGCGCTCCTTGGTCACCTTGATGTGCTTGCCGTCGATGACCAGGTCGTCGCCCTCGGCGGTGACGGTGCCCGGATATTTGCCGTGCACGCTGTCGCGCGAGAACAGCCACGCGTTCGACTTGGCATCGGCCAGGTCATTGATCGTGACCAGCTCGAGCCCGCTGTCGGGGCGCTCGAGGATCGCGCGCGCCACCAGCCGACCGATGCGCCCGAACCCGTTGATCGCAACCTTCGTCATGCCTGTTCTCCGTTCAACTTTTCGACGATCCGCGGCACGATGGCTCCCGCGGTGAGCCCGAAATGCTCGTAGAGCTTCAGATAAGGGCCCGAGGCGCCGAATCCATCCACGCCGAAGTTCAGCCCGTCCAAGCCCGTATATCGCTCCCAGCCCAGCGTCGCGCCGGCCTCGATCGAGACCTTGAGCGCATGCGCCGGCAACAGGTCGCGCTTGTACTGCGCATCCTGTGCGTCGAAGCGCTCCCAGCACGGCATCGAGACGACATCGGCGCCGATGCCCTGGGCTTCCAGTTCATCCCGAACCGCAACGGCGATCTCGACTTCGGAGCCGCTGGCGATCAGCACCACCTGGCGGGGCGCCTCGGCCTCGCGAATGGCATAGGCGCCGCGCGCCGAGCGGTTCTCGGCGGCCTCGGTGCGCAGCTGCGGCAGGTTCTGGCGGCTGAGTGCGAGCAGGCCCGGGCCATCCTGGCGCTGGAGCGCGAGTTCCCAGCATTCGGCGGTCTCGACCACGTCGCACGGGCGATAGACGTCGAGATTGGGGATCAGGCGCAGGCTGGTCAGGTGCTCGACCGGCTGGTGGGTCGGGCCGTCCTCGCCCAGGCCGATCGAATCGTGGGTCATCACATAGACGACACGCGCCTGCTGGAGGGCCGAGAGGCGAATCGCCGCACGGGCATAGTCGGCAAAGACCAGGAACGTGCCGCCATAGGGGATCACGCCGCCATGCAGCGCCATGCCGTTCATCGCCGCCGACATGCCGAACTCGCGGATGCCGTAATAGACATAGCGGCTGGCATAGTTGCCGGCGCTGAACGTGCCCAGGCCCTTGGTCAGCGTGTTGTTCGAGCCGGTCAGGTCGGCCGAGCCGCCGACGGTGTCGGGGATCTGCGCGTTGATCGCCTCGAGCGCCATTTCGCTCGCCTTGCGGGTCGCGACCTTTTGCGGCGCGGCCAGCAGGCCCTGGACATGGTCGGCCATCGAGAACCAGGCCGGCAGCTCGCCGCGCATCCGGCGCTCGAACTCGGCGCGATCCTCATGCTCCGCGAGGCGCTGCTTCCACGCAGCGTGCGGCACGGCGCCGCGCTTGCCGGCTTCCAGCCAGGTCTCGCGGATATCGGCCGGAATCTCGAACGCCGGGTGGTCCCAGCCCAGCGCGGCCCGTGCGGCGGCGACTTCGTCCGCCCCCAGCGGCGAGCCGTGCACCTTGGACGAGCCCTGCTTGTTCGGGGCGCCGAAGCCGATGATCGTGCGGCACTTCACCAGCGACGGCAGGTCGCTGGCAAGCGCTTCGTCGATCGCACGGGCGATATCGGCCCGGTCATGGCCGTCGCATTCGACGACCTGCCAGCCGGACGCACGGTAACGCGCCGGAATGTCCTCGCTCGACGAGAGCGAGACGGCGCCGTCGATCGTGATCTTGTTGTCGTCCCACAGCACGATCAGCTTGCCGAGCTTCAGGTGCCCGGCCAGGCCGACCGCCTCATGGTTGATGCCTTCCATCAGGCAGCCGTCGCCGGCGATCACCCAGGTGCGGTGGTCGACCAGGCCATCGCCGTAAACGGCGTTCAAATGCCGCTCGGCAGCGGCCATGCCGACCGCCATCGCGAAGCCCTGGCCGAGCGGGCCGGTGGTGCATTCGACGCCCGGCAGCTCGAAATTCTCGGGATGGCCGGCGCAGGGGCTGCCGATCTGGCGGAAATCGCGGATGTCCCGCAGGGTTGGCTGCGCATAGCCGGTAAGATAGAGCGTGGAATAGAGCAGCATCGAGCCATGCCCGGCCGAGAGCACGAAGCGATCGCGGTCCGCCCATTTCGGATCGGCCGGATCGAACTTCAGATACTCCTGGAACAGCACCGTGGCCACGTCGGCCATGCCCATCGGCATGCCGGGATGCCCCGAATTGGCCGCCTCCACGGCGTCCATCGACAATGCCCGGATGGCATTGGCGCAATCGGCGAAGCTTGCGGTCACTTGGAGTCCCCTGATGCTGGCGCGGACGCCTTTGGTCACCTTGGACCGCCACGTCAACCGCCTCGACACCTCGACCCCCGGGCCGAACACCGGGCGGACTCGGGCCGGCGCTGCTCCGGTCCACCTCGTCGAACCCGCCCGGCAGCCATTGCCATTCAGGGGTTGCTAGGTTCCGATGGGGTGCGTAACGCTTGCGGCATGGCAAGTACGCCCGCCGATCGTATCGAACAGGCCCTCGTCCGCATCGAGAAAGCCGCCGCAGCGCGGGCCTATGCCTGCGAACGGATCACCCAGCGCCACGCCAAGCTGCGCGCCCGCATCGAGGATGCGGTGAGCTCGCTCGACGCGCTGATCGCGCGCGAAGCCGGGGCGGAGCAGGACTGATGGCGGACATCGACATCTCCGTCGCGGGCCGCAGCTATTCGGTCGCCACGCGCGAGGGCGACGAAGGGCATATCCGCCACCTCGAATCGATCCTGCAACGCCATGCCGACACCGCCCTGCGCGCGTCGGGCGGGCTGAATGCCGAGCGCACGCTCGTCTATCTCGCGCTGATCCTCGCCGACCTGCTCGACGAGACCGAACGCAATCCGCCCGAGGGCGTCTCGCCGCTGCTGCTGGAACGCATCGCCGATCGGCTGGAAGCGGTTGCAGCGGCGCTCGAAGAGGATGCAGGCGAAGCATAGGCTTCCCCTCCGTCATCCCAGGCCACGGAGAAGAAAGCGGGATGACGATTTTGGGCGAAGCCGTTGCGAAGGCCCCGCGAAACTCCTACATCCGTCCATGGCGGGCACTGCCCGGTACGAGCCATAGCAATTATCCCTGAGGCTATTCATCATCCATGGGGGCTGTCCCTGTGCGGATCCTGGTCCGCGGCACATGGTCCCCACCTGACGTAACGGGCGTCAGTGGATATTCTGGCAAACGGCCATGGCGGTCCCGCCACCGCTCCCCTAGAAGCGTGGCATGATCGACAAGCTAGCCTTGCGGGCCCAGCTCCGCGCCGAGCGCGACGCCTTCGCCATCGAAGCGAGCGAAGCGATCCTCGCGCCCGAGGCGTTCGTCGATCGCCTGGCCGCCGGGGCGACCGTCGCCACCTATGTCGCCATCGGCAGCGAAGCCGATCCCACCCAGCTCGCCGCTGCCGCCGCGGAGAAGGGTTGCGCGCTCGCCCTCCCCTTCGTCGTCGATCGCGCGGCGCCGATCCGGTTCCTGGCTTGGCGGATGGGCGAGCCGCTGGTCGATGGCCCGTTCGGCCTGCGCCAGCCACGCGCCGAGAGCCCGGAAATGGCGCCCGACGTGATCCTCACGCCCCTTGTCGGTTTCGACGCCCGCCTCAACCGCCTCGGCCAGGGCGCCGCGCATTACGACCGCGCCTTTGCCCGCTATCCCGATGCCTGGCGCGTCGGCGTCGCCTGGGCGATGCAGGAGGTGCCGGCCATCCCGTCCGACATCTGGGACGTGCCGCTCCACGCCGTGATCACCGAGAAAGGCATGACATGGCACGCCGGGAGGTAGCGCCGAGCTGGCGCAAGCCGGCGGGGGCGCTGGGCATCGTCGCCTGGATCCTGGCGTGGATCATACTGGTGGCGAGCTTTTCGCACTGGATCGGGCAGTTGCACGTGCTCGCCCAGCTGCCGATCTACGTCGTGACCGGCATCGTCTGGATCCTGCCGCTCGGCGGAGTGCTGCGCTGGATGGAGACGGGGCGCTGGCGCCGCGCCTAGCCTTTCCCGCCGTCCTTCGCTTCATCTTTCCCAGCGCCCTGGTCGCCGCGACCGCCGAATTTCCTGATCCCCAGCCAGACGGCACCGGCAGCGCCGATCACGGCCGCCAGCGCGACGAGCATGCCTTTCAGGCTGGTGAGGAATTTCGCCATGTCGTCGAAGAATTCGGGCCAGGTCCGCGGACGCGCCTGCACGTCGATCTCGAACGTCTTGGGCTCGAGCACCGGCTGCCAGACTTCCCCGGCACTCCCCAGAATCGGCACGCCCACGGTCAGGGTCAGCTTGTGCTTACCGGGGACGAGCGCCTCCACGCTCCATTGCCAGACCTGCCGACCCCGGCCCGGCATCGCCTTCACCACGCGCCCTTCGGGGGCGATCTTGAACATGCTGCTGGGAGACGTCAGCTCGGCCGAGACATTTTCGCCGATCGATACCTTTTCGGTCCGGATACTGTCCCCGCCGCCCGCAGCGTCGACAACGTCGACCATGGCATTGCGCACCGCCTCCGCTTCGGCCGCCTTCCCGACCACCAGCGTGATGGTCTCCGGAGCCCCCATCCGCATCGTGCTGGGCGGATCGAACGCGGCGATGCCGTCGGTCAGCGCATTCGCCTGCCGGGTATATTCGTCGCACTGCGCCGGGGAGGCCATCCTGCCGCCAATCGCCTTACAGGCGATTGGCGTGGAATCTACGGCAGCATTGCCCTCCGTAGCCGTCACGTCGATGACATTCTCGCTGGCGACATTCGACGTTCCACCCGCGCAGCCAGAGACGGCGAGCAGCGCAAATACGATCGGGAACATGAGACGGCGCATGGCTTCCTCCATAGGCACAGGGGAAACACGCGACCGTTCGTTGATCTGAGAATGTTTGGGCAAGTCTATGCGCCGCTCGCATCAAGCGCAAGCGCATGGCGCGAGTGACGGGGCTCGAACCCGCGACCTCCGGCGTGACAGGCCGGCGCTCTAACCAACTGAGCTACACCCGCATCTGCGCACGAGAAGGGACCATCCCTGCCACGGCATCGGTCCGCCGGGCTCCGCACGAGCGGCGCCTTTCCGGTCCGGCAATGGGGAATGGCGCGAGTGACGGGGCTCGAACCCGCGACCTCCGGCGTGACAGGCCGGCGCTCTAACCAACTGAGCTACACCCGCTCTCTCGAAGCGAGGAGGCGGGCACTAGACGCGAGATTCGGGGGTGTCAACCGGATTGGTCGCGACTTTTTCGCCGCAGCGGCCGATTATCCACAGGATCGTTCACCAAGGTCCCGTGCTCGAAGAGAAAACCGGCAATGTCCGGCTTGCCCGCCGCATTCACCACCGTCTGGATGATGATCAGCAGCGGCACCGCGAGCAGCGCCCCGGTAGTGCCCCATACCCAGCCCCAGAAGCTCAGCGAGATCAGGATCATGATCGGGCTGATCGTCAGCCGGTGCCCCACGATCAGCGGCGTCACCACATTCGCCTCGATCAGGTGGCAGGCGATCATCACGATCGGCGGCACGAACGCCCAGCCCAGGTCCGGAAAGGTCATCAGCCCGCCCATCGCCAGCAGCAGCGCGGCGAAGACCGGCCCGAAATAGGGGATATAGTTGAGCAGCGCGACGATGCCGCCCCACATCAGCGGTGTCGGCATGCCGATCGCCCACAGCACGCCCGCCACGATCAGCCCCAGCGTCAGGTTGATCAGCGTGATCGTACCCAGATAGGCCGAAGTGTCGTCCACCACGTCCTGGATCACGCGCGCCGTCGCCATCGCGCCGCCGAAGCTCGCCCGGCTGGTGATTGCGTTGCGCCGCAGGCGGGTCCAGCCCGAGAGGAAGAAATAGATGACGAGGATGGCGAAGAACATCTCCACCAGCGCCGAGGGAGCCGAGGTGGCGAACAGGTCGATCAGCGAGCGCGGCGGGGTCGCCGCCATCACTTCGGGCTGCTTCATCGGCGCCGAGGCGAAGTTCATCACCGTCTTGTTCACGAAACTGTCGAGATTCGCATAGAACTCGATCAGCGGCTTCAGATTCTCCTGGATCTGCGGGATCTTGGCGGGAAGATCGCGGATCCACTGCCAGGCCGGCACCACGATCGAGGCCAGCGCCACGTTCGCCGCGATCAGGAACAGCAGCACGCAGATGAACGCCGCGATCGGCGCGGGCACGCGGTGGCGCTCCAGCCATTCGAGCAGGGGCACCAGCGCGATCGCGATCACCAGCGCGGTGGTGAGCGGCAGGAAGAACACCGCGCCCGCCTGCAGCGCGAAGGGCAATGCCAGCAGCAGGCCGATCCCCGCCATCAGCGCCAGCGCCGCCATCAGCCGGTCGCGCTTCTGGCCGTCCCCCATGCTCTCCTGGCTCGAGGGCCCCAGCAGGGGCACCCTTGCCGGTCCGGACGACGTGCCGTCGTCCAGGGGTTCGCCGCCGATGCTGCCGGATCGATCGCTCACTTCTGCCCTTCCCTTTCGCGGCCGACCCTAGCGCGGATTGCAACGGATGTAATCCCGGCTAGTCTGGTGGGGATGGGCGAAAACATACTGGTCATCGACGAGGGCACCACCTCCACCCGCGCGATGCTGTTCGCGCCGTCGGGCAAGTGCCTGGGCAGCCACAGCGCCGACCTTACCCAGCATTATCCCGGCCCGGGCCTGGTCGAGCATGATGCCAACGAGATCTGGCGCCGCTCGCTCGAATGCGCGATGGCCATGGTCCAGCAGGCCGGCGGCGCCCAGGCGATCGCCGCGATCGGCATCACCAACCAGCGCGAGACCATCGTCTTCTGGGACAAGACCACCGGCGAGCCGCTGGCGCCGGCCATCGTCTGGCAGGACCGCCGCTCGGCCGCGATGTGCCGCGCCTGGCGCGAGGCGGGCGAGGAACCGGGCGTCCAGGCGCGCACCGGGCTGCTGCTCGATCCCTATTTCTCCGGCACCAAGATCGCCTGGGCGATGCGCAACTGGCCGCAACTGAAGGGCGTCGGCGATCGCCTCGCCATCGGCACGATCGAGAGCTGGCTGGTGTGGAAGCTCACCGGCGGCCTGCACGTCACCGATGCCACCAACGCTTCGCGCACCCTGCTGATGGGGCTCGGCTCCGGCGGATGGAGCGACGGGCTGCTCGACATGTTCTCCGCCCCGCGCGACGCGCTGCCGGAGATCGTCGATTGCGCCGGCAGGTTCGGCACCACCAGATTGTTCGGCGGCGAGATCCCGATCTGCGGCCTGGCCGGCGATCAGCAGGCCGCGACGATCGGCCAGGCCTGTCTCGAGCGCGGCGACACCAAGGCGACCTATGGCACCGGCGCCTTCGTGCTGACCAATGCCGGCAGCGCCCCGCCCTCCTCCAGGAACCGCCTGCTCGCCACCGTGCTCTGGCAACTGGGCGGGCGGCGCACCTATGCGATCGAGGGTTCCGTGTTCGTCGCCGGCAGCCTGGTCCAGTGGCTGCGCGATTCGGTGAAGCTGATCGAGACCGCGCAGGAGACCGAGGCGCTGGCCCGCTCGGTCAAGGACAATGGCGGTGTATATCTCGTCCCCGCCCTTAGCGGCCTTGGCGCGCCCTGGTGGGAACCGGAGGCCCGCGCCGCGATCTCGGGCCTCAGTTTCGCCGCCACCCGTGCCCATGTCGTCCGCGCCGCGCTGGAGGCGACGGCGCACCAGAGCCATGACCTGAAGGCCGCCTTCGCCGCCGACGGCACCGACTGGTCGCGCCTGCGGATCGATGGCGGCATGGTCACCAACGACTGGATCGCCCAGGACCTGGCCGACATCCTCGCGATTCCCGTGGACCGCCCCGACTTCGCCGAGACCACCGCGCTGGGAGCGGCGATGCTGGCGGGCGTCGGCTGCGGGATGTTCCGCGGGCTGGAGGACGCGGCGGCGATGCGGGGGGCCGGCGTGACGTTCGAGCCGAGGCTGGGTGGCGACGCCCGGCGATCCCGCCTTGAGGGCTGGCGCCAAGCCGTCCTCTCCGTCGTCACCCCCGCCAAAGCGGGGGCCCATCTCCCGGACTGACCGCGGGGGCGACGAAGGGGTTGGCGGGATGCCGCCCCTACCCCAGGAACATCCGTACATATTCCTCGACCGGGCGCCGCAGCAGCGTCTCGTTGACGAAGAACGGGATCGACCCCTTCTCCCATCGCCCGATCCGCACGCCGGCAGCGCGCCCGCGCTCGAGCGCCGCTTCGGCCAGCGCCTGCGGCATCTCCAGCCGGTAGATGTTCGACGCATCCGGGTTCGGCGCGCGCTTCACCTTGCCGCTGTGCTCCAGCGCCGCGAACAGTGCTTCGGCGGCGCCATGCGCCTTGGCGATGCTCTCGGGAAAGCGTTGCAGCCCGTCGAGCGCAAGCAGGGCCGGTGCCCAGCCCTGATAGATCAGCCCGCCATAGAGGTGCCGCCATTCGCGCGCCCGGGCGATCGTCGCCGCCGGCCCGGCCAATACCGCGCCGAACGGGGCCCCCAGATATTTGTAGAGCGAGACATAGACCGTCTCGAACGGCGCCACATACGCCTTGCGGTCGAGCGCGGGCGGCGCAAGCAGCAGCCGCGCGGCGTCGAGGTGCATCCGCGTGCCGTGCGCCGCCGCCAGCGCCGCGATCTCGGCGATGCGCTTCGGCGGGATCAGCTGCCCATCCAGCCGCCGCACGGGACTCTCCAGCGAGATCGCGCCGACCTTCAGCGCATAGGGCCCCTTTTCGGCGGCATCGAACGCCGCCACCAGTTCGTCCTGCGTCGGGGCCACCCGCCCCGCCGCCAGCGGCACCAGGTTGATGCCCGCCAGGCGCTGCGCCATGTTGCTCTCGTCGCGGTAGAGATGGCTGTCATATTGGCAGAGCGCATGCGGCGCGTCACCGCACAGCACCCGCAGCGCGACGTTGTTGGCGAGCGTGCCCGTCGGGAAAAAGGCACAGGCCTCCTTGCCGAGATAGTCCGCAAAGGCCTTTTCCAGCGCCTCGACCGCGCCGCCGTTCAGATAGCCGTCGCGCACCGATCCGCTGCCGGCCAGCGCCGCCAGTCGCGCCGACATGGCGACAGGGTCCGGAGGCGCGGAATCGCCGACCAGCCAGACGCTGCGCGCATCGACGGGAGGAAAGGCCGGTGCCGACTGCCAGCCTGCCGCCCGGGCCAGTGGCGGCATGGCCATGGCGGCAGCGGCGAGCCCCAGGAACGCGCGGCGATCGGAATGCATCGGGTGTCTCCCTTCGGATGCCGATCCTAGCGCGCGCCGCTGCTTCCGCCAGCGCCATTGCGCCTCAGGCCGCGGTCTCTCCGACGAACAACGCCCGCAGGTCCTTCTTCAGGATCTTGCCATTGGCGTTGCGGGGCAGCGTGTCGGCCGCGAAGCGCACCTGCACCGGCACCTTGAACGCCGCCAGCCGCTCGCGGACGAAGCCTTGGAGCTCCGCCTCGGTCGCGCTGGCGCCCGGCGCCATATGGACCACCGCCACCGGCTCCTCGCCCAGGATCTTGTGCGGCACGCCGATCAGCGCCGCGTCCATCACCCCGGGAAAGGCGTAGAGCACATCCTCCACTTCGCTCGAATAGATGTTCTCGCCGCCGCGGATCACGATGTCCTTGGCCCGGTCGACGATGAAGAGGAAACCTTCCTCGTCGAGCCTGGCCAGGTCGCCGGTGCGCACCCAGCCGTCGACAAAGGTCTCGGCGGTCGCCTCGGGCTTGCCCCAATAGCCCTTCACGATCATCGGCCCCTTGGCCCAGAGCTCGCCCACTTCCCCGACGGGGAGCTCGCGATCGCCCTCGACGGTCATGATCTTGAGGTCCGCGGTCGCTACCGGCTGGCCCGCGCTGGTCGGCCGGGTGAGATAATCCTCGCCGCTGTGCTGGGTTACCGTCGCCATCGTCTCGGTCATGCCCCAGCCATTGCCGGGCAGCGCGCCGAATTCCTCATAGATGCGCTTCACCAGCTCCGGAGCCGAGGGCGCGCCGCCATAGGAGATCGCCTCCAGACTGGAGAGGTCGTATTTCTCGCGCGCCGGATGCTCGAGCAGCTGCCAGGCGATCGTCGGCACGCCGCCGGTGAACGTCACCTTCTCGCGCTCGATCAGTCCCATCGCCTGCTCGGCGTCCCAGCGGCGCATGAACAATATCGTCTGTCCGGTCGCGATACCGGTCATCAGGGCGGCGCTGCACGCCGTGACGTGGAACAGCGGGATCACCAGCAGGCCCACCTTGTGCGGGATCACCGCCGGCGGCACCTCGCCCCGCCGCAGCATCGCGCGGGCCGCGCTGTACCCGCTCGACAGGATGTTGGTGCAGATGTTGCGGTGCGTGCCGAGTGCACCCTTGGGGTTTCCCGTGGTGCCGCTGGTGTAGAAGATCGTCGCATCGTCCTCGGGCGAGACCGCCACCTGCGGAAAGGGAATGTCGGGCAGGCCGGCCCAGTCCTTCCGCGTACCGATCAGCACCTCCAGGCGGCTGGCGTTGCCGCCCAGCTCCTCGTCGCAGCGGCTCACCACCACGCGCTCCAGCTCGGGCAGATGCGCGTAGCAATCCTTCAGCCGCGCATGCCGCTCGGCATCGACGAAGAGGATCTTCGCGCCCGAGTCCTTCAGCCCATATTCGAGCTCGCCGCCCGTCCACCATGCATTGAGCGGCACGATGATCGCGCCCAGGCTGGTCACCGCGAAGAAGATCGTCGGCCATTCCGGCAGGTTGCGCATCGCCAGCGCGACGCGGTCTCCCTTCCCCACCCCCATCTCGCTCAACCATTGCGCGAGGTGGCAGACCGCGCGGTAGTTCGCGTCATAGGTGACCCGCTCGTCCTCATAGATGGTGAAGACGCGGTCGCCATAGAGCCGCACCAGCTGCTGGAGCACGCCGAGCGTGGGCGGCGCGTTCTTCCAGATCCGCGTCGGCACGCCGCGAATGTCCACCTCGTCCATCTCGAAGCGCGCGCCCGGCGCGGTGAGCGCGGCCTTCACCTGCGCCAGCGACATCGCCGGCCAATTGGGGTCGAGCGGGACGATCGGTTCGGGGGCCAAGGCGATTCTCTCCAATCTATATGCGTCATGTTTCTAGAATGTTGGGTTTGGCACCGGATGCCGTACCGTAAACAACGTTAGTGTTGATTCATCGCGCGCTCAAGGCAATAGGGGAACCGCATCCGCGCGAAGATGCGAGTCACTGGTTTCGAATGAGAGGTATGCCAGCCGCATGAAACTTGCCAAGCCCGAAAACCAGGGTTTCGATGCTGGCCGGCTGGCGCGGATCGATCCGTATCTGAAGGCCCGCTATCTCGACTCGGGCAAGCTTCCGCACGCCCAGCTGCTGATCGCGCGGAAGGGCGAGATCGTGCACTTCTCCAGCCAGGGTGCTGCCCGCGAAGGCGGCGCGCCGGTGGACGAGGGCACCATCTTCCGCATCGCCTCCATGACCAAGCCGGTCACCAGCCTCGCCTTCATGATGCTGGTCGAGCAGGGGCTGGTCGGCCTTGACACCCCCGTCCACCACGTGCTGCCGGAGCTGAAGAATCTCGGCGTGTTCAAGGCCGGTGGCGACAAGGCGCCGTTCCAGGTCACCCCCACCGAGGAGCCGATGCGGATGGTGGACCTGCTCCGCCACACTTCGGGCTTCACCTACAGCTTCCAGAACCGCACCAATGTAGACGCCGCCTATCGGGCGGGCCGGATCGAGGACTGGCACGGCAATCTCGATCTCGACGGCTTCATCGCGGCCCTGGGCCAGATCCCGCTCGAATTCTCGCCGGGCGCCGAATGGAACTATTCGGTCTCCACCGACGTGCTCGGCGCCGTGGTCGAGCGCGCATCGGGCATGGCGCTCGCCGACTTCTTCCAGGAGCGCATCTTCGCGCCGCTCGGCATGCACGATACCGGCTTCACCATCCCCGCCGGCAAGGCCGATCGCCTCGCCGATTGCTGGGCCATGGTGCAGGGCAAGGGCCGGGTGATGTACGATCGCGGCGCGGAAAGCGCCTGGGCGCACGCCCCACGCCTGGTCTCGGGCGGCGGCGGCCTCCTCTCGACCGCGCTCGACTATCACCGCTTCTGCACCTTCTTCCTGAACAAGGGGCAGCTCGACGGCATCCGCCTGGTCAGCCGCAAGACGGTGGACCTGATGACGGTCAACCACCTGCCCGGCGGCTCGGACCTTCATGCCATGTCGCAGTCGCTGTTCAGCGAGACGACCAATGCCGGCACCGGCTTCGGCCTGGGCTTCGCGATCACCATGGACCCGGCCAAGGCGATGATCCCCGGCTCGGCCGGCGAATATTACTGGGGCGGGATGTTCTCCACGTCCTTCTTCATCGATCCCGTCGAACAGCTCTCGATGGTCTTCATGACGCAACTTTCCCCGTCGATGCTCTACCCGATCCGGCGCGAGCTGAAGACGCTGATCTATTCGGCACTGGCGGACTGATGATGTTTCTCACGCGAAGGCGCGATGGCGCGAAGATCCTGGCTCGCGCAGAGGCGCGGAGGATGCAGAGAGGAAGTCTTGCCGCGCAAGCGACAACCTTCGTCTCGGCCTCCCAGCCTGATCGGCCGCCGACGCGGCGGAATGCCGCCGCCGTGAGCCCATCACCTCTGCGCGAACAATCTCACTTTCTTCTTCGCGTCTTCGCGCCTTCGCGTGAATCAAACTCACACTCTCCACGCCGTCGCGTGAACCATTAACTGGAGACGAACATGACCTCCCCCATCACCACCACTCGCCAGGGCGACGTCCTGATCATCACTTCGGACAATCCGCCGGTGAACGCACTCGGCGCGGCGGTCCGCCAGGGCATCCAGGCCGGCATTCAGGAAGCCAAGGGCGACGACGGCATCAAGGCGGTCGTGATCACCTGCGCCGGCAAGACCTTCTTCGCGGGCGCCGACATCACCGAGTTCGGCAAGCCGATGCAGGAGCCGTCGCTCCCGGTGCTGGTCGACGAGATCGAAGCGCTCGACAAGCCGGTGATCGCCGCCGTCCACGGCACTGCGCTCGGCGGCGGCTGCGAAGTCGCCCTCGCCTCGCACTATCGCATCGCCGTCCCTAGCGCGAAGTTCGGCCTGCCCGAGGTGAAGCTCGGCATCCTGCCCGGCGCCGGCGGCACCCAGCGCATGCCGCGCGTGGCGGGCGTCGAAGTCGCGCTCGAAATGGCGAGCAAGGGCGACCCGATCTCGGCCGAGCAGGCCAAGGCCGCCGGCCTGGTCGATCGCCTCGCGGCCGAGGGCAATCTCGTTGCCGACGCCGTCGCCTTCGCGCAGGAAGTGATCGGCAAGCCGGTCTCGCGTTCGTCCGAGCGTCCGATCACCGTCGATCCGGCGGTGTTCGAGGCATTCCGCGCCAAGAACGCCAAGCGCTTCCGCGGCATGGACGCACCGAACACGATCGTCGACCTGATCGAGCAGACCGCCGGCAAGCCCTATGCCGAAGGCGTCCAGGCCGAGCGCATGGGCTTCATGAAACTGATCATGGGCACCCAGTCCGCGGCGCTCCGCCACATCTTCTTCGCCGAGCGCAAGGCGGCGAAGATCGACGGCATCGCCGAGGACATCGCGCTGCGTGACATCAAGCGCGTCGGCGTGATCGGCGCCGGCACGATGGGCGGCGGTATCTCGATGAACTTCCTGTCGGCCGGCGTGCCGGTGACCATCGTCGAGATGGCGCAGGAAGCGCTCGATCGCGGCACCGGCGTGATCCGCAAGAATTACGAGGCGACCGCCGCCAAGGGCCGCATGACTGCCGAGCAGGTGGAAGGCGCGATGGGCCTGCTCAACCCGACGCTCGATTTCGATGCGCTCGGCGCGTGCGACCTGATCATCGAGGCCGTCTATGAGAATATGGACGTCAAGAAGGACATCTTCGGCAAGCTCGACAAGATCGCCAAGCCGGGCGCCATCCTCGCCTCGAACACCAGCTATCTGAACATCGACGAGATCGCCGCGGCCACCTCGCGTCCGCAGGACGTGCTCGGCCTGCACTTCTTCTCGCCGGCCAACGTGATGAAGCTGCTCGAGATCGTCCGCGGCGCCAAGACCGCCGACGACGTGCTCGCCACCGCCATGGCCGTGTCGAAGAAGATCAAGAAGGTCGCCGTCATCGCCGGCGTCTGCTACGGCTTCATCGGCAACCGCATGCTGATGCCGCGCCAGGTCGAGGCGAACAAGATGCTGCTCGAAGGCGCCACGCCCGAGCAGATCGACAAGGTCCATGTCGCCTTCGGCATGCCGATGGGCCCGTTCCAGATGGCCGATCTCGCCGGTGTCGACATCGGCTGGCACCGCGATCCGAACCGGATCGAGAATATCCGCGATGCGCTCGCCGCCGAGGGCCGCTGGGGCCAGAAGAAGAGCGCCGGCTTCTACGATTATGACGAGAAGCGCACCCCCTCGAACTCGCCGCGCGTCGCCGAGCTGATCGCCGAGTGGCGCGAGAAGCTGGGCGTGCCGCAGCACGAAGTAACCGAGGAGGAGATCGTCGTCCGCACGCTCTACACCATGGTCAACGAAGGCGCGCTGATCCTCGCCGAGAAGATGGCCCAGCGCGCGTCGGACATCGATGTGGTGTGGGTCTATGGCTATGGCTGGCCCCCGTATCGCGGCGGCCCGATGTTCTGGGCCGATACCGAGGGTCTCAAGAAGATCGTCGAGGGCCTGGAGAAATACGGCTTCGAAGTCGCTCCCTTGCTCCGCGAAAAGGCGGAAAAGGGCGAGAAGTTCAACAAGTAAGAGGAACCGTCACCCCGGCGAAAGCCGGGGTCTCGGGGCCCAAGCGCACAGCGAGCGGCACGAGATCCCGGCGTCTGCCGGGGTGACGAGGAGAGGATGAATGGCAGAGGATCTGGACACCTTCCGCGCCGAAACCCGCGCCTGGCTGGAGGAAAACTGCCCGGCGGAAATGCGCACCCCGCCCAAGTCGGAAAAGGAAACCACCTGGGGCGGCCGCAATCCCGAATATGCGCATCCGGACCAGAAGGTCTGGCTCGATCGCATGGCGTCGCGCGGCTGGACCGTGCCCGATTGGCCCAAGGCCTATGGCGGCGGCGGGCTCTCGCCGGCGGAGACCAAGATCCTCCGCGAGGAGCTGAAGGCAATCAAGGCCCGCAACCCGCTCAACTCGTTCGGCATCTCGATGCTCGGCCCGGCGCTGCTCAAATACGGCACCGAGGAGCAGAAGCTCGAGCATCTCCCGAAGATTGCACGCGGCGAAATCCGCTGGTGCCAGGGCTATAGCGAGCCCAATGCCGGCTCGGATCTGGCCGGACTGCAAACCTCCGCGGACGATGCCGGCGATCACTTCGTCGTCAACGGCCAGAAGGTGTGGACCAGCTATGCCGACAAGGCCGACTGGATCTTCTGCCTCGTCCGCACCGACAAGAGCGTCAAGCAGGCCGGGATCAGCTTCCTGCTGTTCGACATGGCTTCGCCTGGCGTCAGCACCAAGCCGATCCTGTTGATCAGCGGCAATTCGCCCTTCTGCGAGACCTTCTTCGACAATGTCGAAGTGCCCAAGGGCAACCTGCTCGGCACGCTCAACAAGGGCTGGGACGTCGCAAAGTATCTGCTCGGCCATGAGCGCGAGATGATCTCGGGCTTCGGCCTGGGCGGCGCTGGCAAGGACCCGCTGGTCGAGGCGGCGCGCAAGGGCGTCGATCCGATCCTGCGCGCCCAGATCGCGCTGTTCGAGGTGCGCTCCAAGGCATTCACCGCGATGTCGGAGAAGTTCATCGACGAGCTGAAGGCCGGCCAAGCGCATCCGGCCCAGCCTTCGATGATGAAATATTACGGCACCGAGCTGAACAAGGCCCGGCACGAGTTGCAGATGGCCGCCGGTGGATCGGATGCGCTGGAATGGGAAAGCGACGCCAGTCATCAGGGCGCCGCGGCGCGCACCTGGCTGCGCACCAAGGCCAATTCGATCGAAGGCGGCACCAGCGAGATCCAGCTCAACATCATCGCCAAGCGGATCCTGGATCTGCCAGCATAGCCGTCATCCCGGCGAAGGCCGGGATCCCAGGCGGCAAGCGAACGACATTCGGCACGAGATCCCGGCTTTCGCCGGGATGACGGAGTGAGAAATGCCCCTCTACCTCAACGACGACCAGACGATGCTCCGCGACACCGCAAAGGATTTCGTCGCCTCGGAAGCCCCGATCGCGCATATGCGCGCGCTGCGCGATGCCGATGACGCCACCGGCTTCTCGCGCACGCTGTGGAAGCAGTTCGCCGAGATGGGCTTCACCGGAATCCTGATTCCCGAAGCGGATGGCGGCCTCGGCCTCGGCCATGTCGAGGCGGGCGTGGTGCTCGAGGAGATCGGCCGCAACCTCTCGCCTTCCCCCTTCCTCGCCACCGCCGTGGCGGCGGTCGAGGCACTGAGGGGCACTGCTGCGGCAGCCCAATGGTATCCCGGCATCCTCTCTGGCGAGACCGTCGCCGCGCTCGCGATCGACGAAGGCGCCAAGCACAACGGCAGGATCGCGATGCAGGCCGAGCGCTCGGGCAACGGCTTCCGCCTCACCGGCGCCAAGCAGTTCGTCACGCATGGCCATGTCGCCGACCTGCTGCTCGTCGCGGCGAAAACCGAGAACGGCACCACGCTGTTCGCCGTCCCCAATGACGCGGCCCACCTCACCGTCACGCCCGAGCGGTTGGCGGATTCGAGCATCGCCGCCCGCCTTCGGTTCGACGGCGTGGAAGTCGATGCCGATGCGGTGATCGGCGAAGTCGACCAGGGCAACGGCCCGCTCGCCCGCCTGCTCGCCGCGGGCCGTACCGGCGCCTCGGCCGAGATGATCGGCGTCGGCGGCGGTGCGATGGACATGACCGTGTCGTATCTGCGCGAGCGCAAGCAGTTCGGCGTCGCCATCGGCAGCTTCCAGGCGCTCCAGCATCGCGCCGCGCATCTCTACAGCGAAATGGAAGTCGCCCACGCCGCCGTGCTCAAGGCGCAGCAGCTGCTCGATGCCGGCCCGGAATACGCCGCCGCCGCGGAGGCCGTCGCCGTCGCCAAGGCGATGACGGGGCTTGCCACCACGCTCGCCGTGCAGGAGGGTGTCCAGATGCACGGGGGCATCGGCATGACCGACGAGTTCGACATCGGCTTCTTCATGAAGCGCGCCCGCGTCCTCGCCGAGATGTTCGGCGACAGCAACTTCCACGCCGATGCGCTGGCGGAAGCATCCGGCTACTAACCCTTCACCGTTCGCCCTGAGCTTGTCGAAGGGCCGTCTTTCTTCTGAGCGGGAAAGAAGAACGGTGCTTCGACAGGCTCAGCACGAACGGTTTTGATCGAATGTCCGAAGACACCCCGGAACGCGCCACCGAGCCTCAGGCCCTGGTCGATCAGCTCACCCGGCTGCTCGACGTCGAGCGCATCGACACCGATCTCTATCGCGGGCCCCGCCAGCCCGGCGGCGTCGGCCGCGTGTTCGGCGGCCAGGTGGTCGCCCAGGCGCTCCAGGCCGCACAGCGCTCGGTCGAGGACGACAAGCTCGCCCATTCGCTCCACGCCTATTTCATGCGCCCGGGCGACGAGAACCATCCGATCATCTACCGCGTCGTGCGCGATTTCGACGGGCGCAGCTTCGCCAATCGCCGGATCATTGCGATGCAGGGCGGCCAGCCGATCCTCAACATGACAGCGAGCTTCCAGCTGCCCGCCGACGGCCTGCACCATCAGTTCGACATGCCCGACGTGCCCGATCCGGACAGCCTCGTCTCCGAACGCGACCTGCGCGAGGCGATCCGCGACGAGGTGCCCGAGAAATTCCGTCGCTTCTTCCTGCGCGCACGGCCGATCGAGATCCGCCCGGTCAACCCGCGCAACTGGTTCAAGCCGGTGAAGAGCGAGCCCGTCCAGCACAGCTGGTTCCGCGTCGTGGCGCCCTTGCCCGACGATCCCGCGCTCCACCGCGCGATGCTCACCTACGCCACCGACATGACGCTGCTCGGCACGTGCATGCTGCCGCACGGCGTCAGCTGGATGAACGGCGGGGTGCAGACCGCCAGCCTCGATCATGCCGTCTGGCTGCACGAGCCGTTCCGTTTCGACGAATGGCTGCTCTATACCACCGACAGCCCCTGGGCCGGTCACTCGCGCGGCTTCAACCGCGGCCGCATCTATGCGCGCGACGGCCGGCTCGTCGCCAGCGTGGCGCAGGAGGGGCTGGTCCGCGTCAAGGACTAAGCCCTTCCCCCGGGTCTAGTCCGGGTGGACGTCCACGCCCAGCGCCGTCAACAGCGCGAACTGCTGATCGGCCGAGACCATCATTCCATCGACGCTGCCGAGCTCCCGCAGCACCATCCCGGCCAGGTCCCCCCCGCGCAGATCGGCTCGCGCAAGCTTCGCGCCGGCGAGCTGGGCGTTGGTGAAATCGCAGCCGCGCAGGTCCGCGCCCTCCAGTTCGGCGTCGAACAGCAGCGCTTCGCGGAGCCGCGAGCCGGTCAGCGTGCAATCGGGCATGCGCAACTCGCTCAGGTCGGCGAGCTCCAGATTGCAATCGGCGATCACCCCGGCCCATTTCACCAGCCGGCGCCCCAGCGCATGGCCGAAATCCACTTTCTGGAAGACCGCGCCCCGCAGGTTGCAGCCCCGGATCTGGGCGGCATGGAGGCTCGATCGCTCGATCCGGGCGAAGGAAAGGTCGCAATGCTCGAACCGTACCTGGTCGAGCTGCGAGAAGGCGAACTGCACGCCGACATGCCCTGCATCGTCGGCGAAGCTGCAATTCTCGAACATGGCGTCGCGCAGATCGGCATTGGCAAAGCGGCACCGGATGATCCGGCAATCGCGGAACCGTGCGTCCTGCAGGCAGGTCCCGGTGAGCCGTACGTCGCGCAGCACGCAGTTCTCGAACCGCGTCCCGGCCAGATCGGCATCGCCGAAATCGCCTGCGGACAGATCCTCGCCCTGCGCCATGCCGCCCGCCTCGAATACCATGCCGATCCCTCTCTTCGCGCACCGGACTAGCCGGCTCACACGAACATATCAAGAACGGGCGCCGGATAGGTGCTCGGACGACAGGGCGACGCCTCCGGAACGTCTCGTTCGATCCGGACGTTGGCAACAAAGGCGTTACGGCAGGGAGCTCTGCAAAATGGCGATCGGCATGTTGCTGGCGGCGCTGCTCGCGCAGGATCTGGCGGTGGTCACCGCCGATGCCGCCGATCCCGTGGCCGTTGCCACCAGGCTCGACATCACGTCCTTCCCCAATTCGATCGGCCCGCGCCGCAAGGAGGGCCTGCGGACGTTCGCCGACTATGACTTCACCAGCGTGGTGCGTGACGGCAACGCCGCCGTGCTCGACGCCGCCGACAAGAGCTGGACCTTCCGGGTCAGTATCCTCGATCGCAGCGACAGGACGATGAAGCTCTGCATCCTCGATCGCGCGCTGAACGGCGGCAGCTATTTCAGCGTGAAGCCGATCGAAGTGGCCCAGGGCAAGGACGGCCTGTTCCGCGCCACCGGAAATTCCGTCGCCGATCCCAATTGCGCCTGAGCCGGGAAGCATTAGATCGCGGAGCATGGAAACCGCCCCGCGCCACTTCGCCTATGTCACGCTCGACGTGTTCACCGACACGCGCTTCGGCGGCAATCCGCTCGCCGTGTTCACCGATGCCCGGGGCATGACCGATGCCGAGATGCAGGCCCTCGCCGCCGAAATGAACTATAGCGAGACGACCTTCGTCCTGCCCCCCGTCGATCCGGCCAACACCGCCCGCGTCCGCATCTTCCACCGCACCGCCGAGATGCCCTTTGCCGGCCACCCCAATGTCGGCACCGGCTTCGTCCTCGCAGGCCTGCGCCCCGATGCGGGCGACACGCTCCGCTTCGAGGAGATCGCCGGGCTGGTCGAAGTCCGCATCGCGCGCGACGATGCGGGCCGTCCGCTCGGTGCCGAGATCGACGCGCCCCAGCCGCTCCAGCTGCTCGGCACGCTCCCGCTGGCCGATATCGCCGCTTGTATCGGCCTCGACATGGCGGACCTGGTCACCACCACCCATGTTCCGACGCGCGCCAGCCTGGGCGTGGATTTCGTCTTCGTCGAAGTGACCGAGGAGGCGCTCGGCCTCGCCCGGCCCGACATCGCCGCCTATCAGCGCCTCGCCGATGCCGAGCGCGACAGCGCCGCGCGCCTCTCGATCTTCCTCTATGCCCGTGAGGGCAATCGCGTCCGTGCCCGTATGTTCTCCCCGCTCACCGGCACCTGGGAAGACCCTGCGACCGGCAGCGCCAACGCCACGCTCGGCGCGCTGCTGCTGTCGCTCGGCGGCGAGGAGGCCGCCCGTTTCGACATCCGCCAGGGCGTGGAGATGGGTCGGCCGAGCAACCTTGCCGTCCGCGCCTGGCGTGCGCCCGGGGGCATCCGCGCCAGCGTGGCCGGCCGCTGCGTGCCGGTGTTCAGCGGCAGCGTCGCGCTCTAGTTCCTCGGCCGCACCACATAGGCGCTGGGCAGATACAGGAATACCTCGGTCAGGCTGGCCCGCGCCCATTCGACCGGCCGGTCCAGGCCCCGCACTTCCACGCCATAGCCCGTGCCGAACTTCGCCGCCGTCGCCTCTGCATCCGCTGCGATCAGCCCGATGATCTGCGGGCGATACTGGTCGGGATTGACCACCGACAAGGTGAGATCCCCCTTCTCGGTCATCTCCGCCCGGCCGACGCTCGGCACCGCCTTCAGGAAGCGCGTGATCCGGTCGAGCGCGGTCTTGGCGTCGACACCGGGCGCGAGGCGCGTCTTGACCAGGAACACCGTCTTGTCGGTGTCCGGCCGCCCGTCGTTCGACAAAGGGAGGTTCCGGTAGTTGGCCGCCGTCAGCGGCTCGACGACATACTCGCCCGTCGCCAGCTCCACGTCATATCTGCCGGCCAGGTCGATCGCGCCGCGGATCATCGCATAGATCTCGTCGCGCCGCTTGCCCGCCTCGCGCGTATCGCCGGCCACCCTGACTTCCTGCACCGCGAAGTCCGCGGTGCGGCGCAGGGTGATGATCGGCATGGTATCGGAATAATCATCCGCCTCGCGCCGCGAGCCGGTCACCACGATCTCCTGCGCGCTCGTGACCGGAGCCCCTTGCTGCGCGAAGGCCGGCGTGACCGATATCAGTGAAAATGCCGCCAACAGCCATTTCATGCCCGCTCTCCCTCTGTTGATCGGAAGAGTGCGAAGCGGCCCGCCCCAAGTCAATCAGAAGGCCGGCTTGCCGAATTCCTGTCGCGTCACCGGGTGGCTCGACGAAAGCCCGCCATCCACTACCCAGGCCTGGCCGTTGACATAGCTCGCCGCGTCGCTCGCCAGGAACAGCGCCACGCGGGCGATCTCTTCCGGCACGCCGGCACGGCGCAACGGGTTCAGGCGCCCCAGCTTGTCTTCCTTGCCGTTCTCGCGCGCATAGTCGAACGCGCGCTGCGTCATCCCCGTCTCGATCAGCCCCGGACAGATCGCGTTCACCCGCACGCCCGATCCCGCGAATTGCTGGGCCGCGGTCTGGACCAGGTTGATCACGCCGGCCTTGCTCGCCGAATAGGCCGGGCCGCCGGCGCCCGATCGCAGTCCGGCCACGCTGGCGGTGCAGAGGATCGCGCCGCCGCCCCGCTCCACGATCCGCGGCCCGGCATGCTTGATCGCCAGCGCCGGGCCGATCAGGTTCACGCGCAGCACTTCGGTCCATAGTTCCACCGGAGTATCGAAGATGCCCGTGGCGCCACCCGAGATTCCGGCATTGGCATAGAAGATGTCGAGCCCCCCGAACCTGTCGACCGCGGTGGCGACCAGTTGCTCGACATCGGCCTCGTCGCCCGCATCCATGCGCACCGCGATCATCCCCTCGCGGCCCGCCACCGTCTCGTCGACCGAGGCGCTCAGATCCGCCGCAACCACCCTGGCGCCTGCCTCGGCGAACGCCCGTGCCGTCGCCCGCCCGATCCCCGAGCCGGCGCCGGTGACGATCGCAACCCTGCCTTCGAACTGCATATTCAACTCTCCGTCATCGGACGTCGCGGGCATCAGATCGTCACGCCCCCGTCGATCACCATCGCCTGCCCGGTCATGAACGCACTGGCCCGGCTCGCCAGATACACCACCGCGCCGGCAATCTCCTCCGGCTCGCCGATGCGGCGCAGCGGCGTGGTCGCGTTGGTCGCCCTGGCCCGCTCGGGATCCTCCCACAGCGCCCGGGCGAAGTCGGTCCGGATCAGGCCCGGCGCGATGCAGTTCACCCGCACATTGTCCGGCCCGAACTCCACCGCATAGTTGCGCGCCAGCTGCAGGTCCGCCGCTTTGGAGACATTGTACGCGCCGATCACCGGCGATCCGCGCAGGCCGCCGATCGACGAGACGATGACGATCGATCCCTCGCGCCGGGCCCGCATCTCCGGCGCCACCATCTGGATCAGCCAGTGGTTGGAGAGGATGTTGTTGTCGAGGATCTTGCGGAACTGGTCATCCGCGATCCCCTCGAGCGGCCCGTAATAGGGGTTGGACGCCGCATTGCAGACCAGCACGTCGATCCGGCCGAACACCCGCCGGGTCTCGTCGACGAGATGCCGGAGCGCCGTCTTGTCCGAGATGCTCGCCGCCACCGCCAGCGCGGTTCCCGCGCCGTGCCTTGCGTCGAGGTCGGCCGCCACCGCGTCGCACGCGTCCTGCTTGCGGCTGGAGATCACCACCTTCGCGCCGTGCCCGGCCAGCGCCTCCGCCGATGCCCTGCCGATCCCGCGCGAGGATCCGGTGACGATCGCCACCTTGCCGGCCAGGTCGAACAATGTGCTCATCCTTCCTCCAACTCTGTCCGTCATCCCGGCGAAAGCCGGGATCTCAGGCGATGGCGGGAAAAGAGCCGCACGAGACCCCGGCTTTCGCCGGGATGACGATCAGGCCCCCGCCTCCCGCGCGAAATGCCAGGCCGCCGCCACCAGTCCGGGAAGCCGCTCCACCGTCGCCGCCGCCTGGGCGCTGGAGGCGTTGCCGTCGATCATCCGCTTCTTGATCCCCTGCACGATGCCGGTCAGCCGGAAGAGGTTATAGGCGAAATACCAGTTGAGATCGGGCACCCCGTCGCGCCCGGTCGCCGCGCAATAGCGCGCGACCACCTGTTCGATCGTCGGGATGCCGGTCTGCGGACCCGTCAGCCCCTTCACGCCCGATCGCCCTTCCGGCTCGGTCACCCAGCTCATCAGGAAATAGGAGAAGTCCGCCAGCGGATCCCCCAGCGTCGACAGCTCCCAGTCGAGCACGGCCGATATCCGAGGTCCCTCGGGCGCGAAGATCATGTTGTCGATGCGGAAGTCGCCATGGACGATGCTGGTGCGCGTCTGCTCGGGCACGGTGCGCGGCAGCCATTCGATCAGCCGCTCCACTTCGAGCAGGTCGTCGGTCTGGCTCATCCGATATTGTTTCGACCAGCGCTCGACCTGCCGCGCGAAATAATTGCCCGGCTTGCCATAGCTGCCCAGGCCCACCGCCTCATAGTCCACTGCATGCAGCGCGGCGAGCGTGTCGACGATCGCATCATAGTGCGCGGTCCGCTCCGCCGGTGCCATGCCCGGCAGCGCGCCGTCCCACAAGGTCCGCCCCTCCACCATCTCCATGATGTAGAAGGGCGCGCCGATCACTCCGGGATCCTCGCACAGCCCATAAGGCCGGGCGACCGGGAAGCCCGTCGGGTGCAGCGCCGCGATCAGCGCATATTCGCGCTCCACCGCATGCGCGGAAGGGAGGATCGGCCCGAACGGCTTGCGCCGCAGCACATAGGCGCCCGCGCCGGCATCGATCCGATAGGTCGGGTTGCTCTGCCCGCCCGGGAACTTGGTCACCGCGATCGGCCCGGCGAACCCGGCGACGTTCGCGGCCAGCCAGTCTGCCAGCCGGGCCTCGTCCAGATCGCTCATGCGAATTCGATCACCGAGCGCACGCTGTCGCCCTTGCGCAGCTTGTCGAGCGCTTCGTTGACCTCCTCCAGCCGGATCCGCTCGGCCACCATGGTATCGAGGTCGAGCAGCCCGTCGAGATACATCTGCACCAGCCGCGGCATGTCGATCGGGAAACGCGTGCTGCCCAGCAGCGAGCCCTGGATCTTCTTGCCGGTCAGGAAGGTCGGCCCGGGCAGGCTCACGCTGTTCCCCGGCGCGATCATCCCCAGGATCGTCGCGGTGCCGCCGCGGCGCAGGATGTTCCAGGCCAGCTCGGCGGTGTTCGGCCGGCCGACCGCCTCGATCGCGTAATGGACGCCGCCGCCGGTCAGCTTGAGCACGTCCTTGGCCAACCCGTCGGCCATCGCGTCCAGCGCATGCGTCGCGCCCAGCTTCAGCGCCAGTTCGCGCTTCTCCGCCACCGGGTCGATCGCCAGGATCATGCCCGCGCCCGCGATCTTCGCGGCATTGATCGCCGCCAGCCCGATGCCGCCCGCGCCGATCACGGCGACGCTCTCGCCAGGGCGGACCCGGCTGTCGTTGAACACCGAGCCCGCGCCGGTGATCACCGCGCAGCCGAGCAAGGCGGCCCGATCGAGCGGCATCTCCTTCGAGATCGCGACACAGGCATTTTCGTGCACCAGCATCTGCTCGGCAAAGGCGGAGAGGTTTAGGAACGGCGCCAACGCGGTCCCGTCGCCCAGGCTCAACCGGGGCTCGGCATCCGCCGGGCGCCGCGTGGAGGGATCGACGCAGAGCGAGGGCCGCCCGGTCACGCACATCTCGCAGCTGCCGCAGAATGCAGTGAAGAAGGTGATGACGTGGTCGCCCACCTTCAGATGCGCGACGTCGCTGCCGACCGCCTCGATCACCCCCGCAGCCTCATGCCCCGGCACCGTCGGCACCGGATGTGGAAAGGCGCCGTCGACGAAGTGCAGGTCCGATCGGCACACGCCCACCGCCTTGGTACGGATCAGCACTTCGCGCGGCCCGGGCTTGGATACGCGGATATCGGTGATCTCAAGCGGCTTGCCCGCTTCGTAGAGAACGGCTGCTTTCACACTACCTCCACTCAATCCGTCATCCCGGCGAAAGCCGGGACCTCGTGCGGCTCTTTCCCGCGCCTTCGCCTGAGACCCGGGCTTTCGCCAGGGTGACGCTCAGCGGCTCACGCCGATCTCGCCGGACGAGGTCCGGTCCGCCTTGAACTCGGCATATTTGCCGAACTCGTTACGCGCGATCGCCCGGCAATGCACTTCGTCCGGCCCGTCCGCCAGGCGCAGCGTGCGGATGCCCGCCCAGTCGTGCGCCAGCGCGAAATCGCCCGAGACCCCGGCCCCGCCATGCGCCTGGATCGCGTCGTCGATGATCTGCAGCGCCATTTGCGGCGCCTGCACCTTGATCATCGCGATCTCGAGCTGCGCGGCCTTGTTGCCGGCCTTGTCCATCATGTCCGCCGCCTTCAGGCAGAGCAGCCGCGTCATCTCGATGTCGATGCGGGCGCGGGCGATGCGCTGCTCCCAGATCGAATGGTCCGAGATGCGCTTGCCGAACGCCACGCGGCTGACGAGCCGCCTGGCCATCGCCTCGATCGCTTCCTCCGCCACGCCGATCGTCCGCATACAATGATGGATCCGCCCCGGCCCGAGCCGCCCCTGGGCGATCTCGAAGCCGCGCCCTTCGCCCAGCAGCACATTCTCCGCCGGCACGCGGACATTCTCGAGCACCACTTCGCCGTGCCCGTGCGGCGCATGATCATACCCGAAAACCGAAAGCATCCGTTCGATCTTCACGCCCGGGGCATCCATCGGCACCAGGATCATGCTCTGCTGGGCATGCTTGGCGGCGCCCGCATCGGTCTTGCCCATCACGATCGAGACCGCGCAGCGCGGGTCGCCCACGCCGGAACTCCACCATTTCCGCCCGTTGATCACATAATGATCGCCGTCGCGCACCATGCTGGTCTGGATGTTGGTCGCATCCGAGCTCGCCACCGCCGGTTCGGTCATCAGGAAGGCCGAGCGGATCTCCCCCTCCATCAGCGGCGCGAGCCACCGGTCCTTCTGCGCCCGCGTGCCATAGCGGTGGAGCACTTCCATGTTGCCCGTGTCCGGTGCCGAGCAGTTGAAGCATTCGGACGCCCAGCCCAGCCGCCCCATCTCCTCGGCGCACAGCGCATATTCCAGGTTGGTCAGCTGCGTGCCCTGGAACGCGAAGCTGTCGTCGACAGGGGCCTGGCCCGAATGCGGCGGCATGAAGAAGTTCCACAGGCCCGCGGCCTTGGCCTCGGCCTTCACTTCCTCGATCACCGGCAGCACCTTCCAGCGATCGCCCTCCTTCTGCTGGGCGCGATATTCGCCGTCGCGGGGGCGGATGCGCGCGTCTATGAACGCCTTCACCCGGTCGCGGAAATAGGTCTCGCGCTCGCTCAGC
Organism: Sphingomonas sp. IBVSS2; assembly: GCF_002127225.1. Lineage (GTDB taxonomy): Bacteria > Pseudomonadota > Alphaproteobacteria > Sphingomonadales > Sphingomonadaceae > Sphingomonas. Next base: position 227,035 of record NZ_NFUR01000003.1, on the reverse strand, counting down.
GTGAAATCCATGGCGCATCCTCTCCGATCTGAGTTTCGCCGACCGGAGTAGAGCATACCGGATATTCGGTAAAGTCGGGCCAGCGCGAAAATCGGCACAACCGCGATTCGAAAAAACGCTTTGGCTTCACACCAAATCCGTTAGACTGGTTGCAATGAATGCACCGGGGAAAGTCGAAATCGCAAGCGCGACGAAACGCTTCCAGGCCAAGCGGGATGCGATCCTCGCCGCGGCCGCGGACGCGATCAACGAGCAGAGCGCCAAGGGCATGACCTTCGCCGACGTGGCCCGCCGCGTCGGCCTCAACACCACGTCCGTAACCTATTATTTCAAGCGCAAGGAAGACCTTGCCGCCGCCGCCTTCGAGCAGACGCTCGACCGGCTGGAGGCGATGCTCGAGGATGCGGCGCGCGAGCCCACGCCCGAGGCCCGGGTCGCGCGCTATCTGAACATCAACATGGAGCGGCTCGCCCGCATCCGCCGCGGCGCCGAGCGCGACTTCGCCATCCTGTCCGACCTGCGCGCCATGGAAGACCCGATCAAGCGCGAGTTGCTCGACCGCTGGCGCGACGTGTTCCGCAAGACGCGCGCGCTCTGGGGCCCCGCCGCCAGCCGGGCCGAGACCGACCTCCACGGCGCCCGCGCGCACGTGCTGCTCGAGAACACCTTCTGGCTCACCGCCTGGCTGCCGCGCTACGAGGTGGACGAATATCCGCGCGTCGAGGCGCGCCTGATGGACGTGTTCCGCACCGGCATCGCCGCCCCAGGCGAAGCCTGGACGCCGGCGATGCTCGACATCGAGCATGACGAGCCCGAGCCTGGCCGCGAGGCCTTCCTGCTCGCCGCCACCCGGCTGATCAACGAACTCGGCTATCGCGGCGCCTCGGTCCAGAAGATCGCCAGCGAGCTCAACGTCACCAAGGGCAGCTTCTACCACCATCTCGACGCCAAGGACGAGCTGGTCATCGCCTGCTACAAGCGCAGCTTCGACATCATCGCCGACGCCCAGCGCCTGGCCGAGAATGCCGGCGGCACGCATTGGGAGCAGCTGGAGAGCACGATCGCCACGCTGCTCGACTATCAGTTCAGCGAGCGCGGGCCGCTGCTGCGCACCACCGCGCTCTCCGGCCTGCCGCCCCAGGTCCGCTCGACGATGATCGACCGCTCGAACCGCATCGCCCGCCGCTTCGCCGGCATGCTGTCGGACGGCATCGCCCAGGGCTCGATCCGCGCGATCGACCCGCTGGTCGCCTCGCAGACGCTGATGGCGCTCCAGAATGCCGCGTTCGACATGCGCAAATGGGCCAGCACCATGCCGCGCGAGCGCGCGGTGGCCTTCTATGCCTCCACGCTGGCGTTCGGCCTGTTCGACGATCGGGTACTGGCGGGGTAGAGCGCCTCCACCAGTTCCCCTTCGGCCTGCAACCGCTCCATATCCTGTCTTGGCGGCGCCCCGAACAATCGGCGATATTCCCGGCTGAACTGCGACGGACTGTCATAACCCACCGCGAACCCCGCCGATCCCGCGCTCGCGCCTTCGGCCATCATCAGCCGCCGCGCTTCCTGCAGGCGGAGCTGTTTCTGATATTCGAGCGGGGTCATCCGCGTCGCTGCCTTGAAATGCGCGTGCAGCGAAGAGGCGCTCATCCCGGCGGCGGCGGCGATCTCCTCGATCCGCAGCCGTTGGTCGAACCCGGCCCGGATGCGCGCGATCGCCCTGCGGATCTGGCCAAGATGGCTATCCCCCTTCGCCATGCGCCGCAGCGTCGCGCCATGCGGACCGGTAAGCAGCCGGTAGACGATTTCCCGCTCGATCAAGGGCGCCAGCGCGCCGATGCTCGCAGGCCGGTCGAGCAGCTTGACCAGCCGGCACGCGGCATCGATCAAGTCGGCATCGCCCGGATACACCGCCATGGCCGGTAGGTCTGCGCCCGAAATGGCCTGGCCCTCCGCAATCATCAGATCGGCAAGCGCTGGCAGGTCGAGATCGATCTTGCAGCAAAGATAAGGCGCATCCGCGCTCGCCTCGAGCACATGTCCGACCAGCGGCAGGTCCACCGAGACCAGCAGATAGCGCGACGCATCATAGATCACGCTATGATCGCCCAGCGACACCTGCTTCGATCCCTGGGCAATCAAGCAAAGCGAAGCCTCATAGACCGACGGCACCGGCATGCTCGGCTGGTCCGCCCGGATGAGCGTCAACCGCTGAACGGCTGTTCCCACCATTCCGCCTTCAGGCACGTGCCGCAGGATCGCGGCGGCAAGATCGGTGATATGGTGCATTCCCCTGCTTCCCGCATACGAAAGCAGTCCGCAATTGCTTTCGCACAACTCTGGAGGATCGTACAAAGCCTCCGGGCAATTGCTCTACCGCCCGGGCCCGCCCGTGCCCCACATCCCCGCTCGTCATTCCAAACGAGAAGGAGCCCCCTCATGACGGGACTGAGCGACAAGACCATCCTCATCACCGGTGCCTCCAGTGGCATCGGCGAAGCCACGGTCCGCGAGTTGGCCGCGACCGGTGCCCGGCTGTTCATCGGCGCCCGGCGCGGCGACCGGCTCCAGGCGCTCGCCGACGAACTCGGCGCCAACATCGCCTGGCGAGAGCTCGACGTCACCGATACCGCGAGCTTCAACGCCTTTGCCGACGCCGCCGAGGCGAAGTTCGGCCGGATCGACGTGTTGATCAACAATGCCGGTGTGATGCCGCTCTCCCCCCTCGCCGCGCTCAAGATCGACGAGTGGAAGCGGATGATCGACGTCAACATCCACGGCGTGCTCAACGGCATCGCAGCGGTGCTGCCCCGCTTCGTGGCCCGCCGGAATGGCCATATCGTCAACGTCGCATCGGTGGGCGCGCACCTCGTGCTGCCGACTGCCGCAGTCTATTGCGGCACCAAATACGCGGTCTGGGCAATCACCGAAGGCCTGCGCCAGGAACATGACGACATCCGCGCGACGATCATTTCGCCCGGTGTCACCGCGACCGAGCTGGGCGACGACATCAGCGATCCTCAAGTCGCCGCCGCGCTAAAGGACTGGCGCCGGAAGTCGCTGACCCCGGACGCCATCGCCCGCGCCATCCGCTATGCAATCGAGCAGCCCGATGGCGTGGATGTCAATGAAGTGATCGTCCGCCCCACCGCCGCCAACATGTAGGGCGACCATCGAACCTTCGGGCGCATGCCGCCCGAAGGTTCACCCCGCCCGCACCTTCCCCATCTTCGGCCGCTTGAACCAGAAGCTCCACACCGCCAGGCTGCCGAGCAGCAGCATCGCCAGCCCCGATACGGTGAGCAGCAGCCGATAGAACAGCCCGCCCACCTTGGCGGCGTGCACCGGATAGGCGCCGTTGAAGATCTGCGCCCCCCTCGGCAGCGCCAGCGCATCGATCGATCCCAGCACGTGCCCGTCGGCAGCGTCGAACCAGATGTTCGAGCGGCCATTGGGCAGCCACTCGCCCGCCCGGCGCATCCGCACCAGGATCGGGTCGCCGGCCTTGCGCGGCAGCGAGAGGATGCGGATCTGCGCGTCGGGGAAGCGCGCATGCGCCGCCGCCACGATCGCCCGCCAGTCGGGATGCGCCGCCAGCGGACCGCTCTTCGCCCGGGGCGGCTTCATCGCCGCGGCATCGGCCGCCGGCGAGGAGAAGGGCATGGTGACGAGCGCCGCGAAAGGCTTGAAGATCATCATCGTGCCGGTCACCGCCGACAGCAGCAGCAGCGGCGCCACCACGATCCCCAGGTCGCGGTGCTGCATCACGATCATCGGCCGGCTCAGCCGCTTGGGCCAGAGCCGGAACCTGAAGGTCCTGCGCGTCCGCCACCACAGGATCGTGCCGGTGATCACGAACAGGATCGCCGCCAGCCCGGCGATGCCGATCACCGTCTCGCCGGTATCGCCGGCGAAGAGATGGTGGTGCAGGTCGAACAGCCACAATTCGGGCCGGCTCCACTGACTGTCCCAGCGCATCACCACATTGCCGGCCTGGTCGGCATAGGCTCCCGCGCCCTTGGCCAGGCGCAGCTGGTGCAGCCCGAACCGGTCGTCGGCATAGACGATGCCCTGCACAGCCGGCTCGGCCGCCATCAGCTTCGCCGTGGTCGCGGCGATCGCGCCTTCGTCCGCCACGCGCACATCCACCGCGTGCGGCAGGGTGAGCGCCAGCCAGCTCTCCTCATGGACCAGGATCGCCCCGGTCAGCCCCATGATCGCCAGCACCAGGCCGAGCACGCCGCCCGTCCAGCGATGGACCAGGTCCAGCCAGTGCATCGCGCCGCGCCGCATCAGAAGCGATAGTCCCAGCTCAGCGTGAAGGTGCGCCCGCGCCCGGCGTAGAACACCGTGTTGTCGTTCGGCAGGCGCGTGTCGGAGCTATAGTCGATGTACATCTTGTCGAACAGGTTGGTGACGCTGAGGCTCAGCCCGCCCAGCCTAGTCTGGTAGCGGACATAGGCGTCGGTCAGCACATAGCCGCCGAAATCGTTCATGAACAGCTTCTGCGGATGCAGCGGATTGGCATCGTCGATCGTGCGCGCCTTGCCGTCGAAGCGGCGCGACAGGTAGAATTGCGTCTGCACGCGGGCGCTGAACGGCCCGCTGGCATAGTCCGCGGCCAGGTTGATGCGATCGGGCGAGATGTTGGTCCCGTCGAGATCGGTGTCGACCTTGCCGTCCGGCACTGCGTCCGCGTCGTAGCGGCCGTTCAGATGCGCATAGCCGATGCTCGCCTTCAGGCCCGGCACCGGCAGCTTCACGCCAAGATTGATCTCGAGCCCCTGGATCTCCACGCGCTGGCGCTGCACGTCGAAGATCCCGCCCGCGCGCGCGATCAGCAGCTGCCCCTTGTCGCTCGACGACCAGAAATACGTGACCGAGCCGTCGAGCGGCCCGCGCTTCACTTCCACCCCGATCTCGCGGTTGTTCGAGACGATCGGCGAGATATCGAGATAATTGTCCAGGTCGACGCCGGGCACCTTGATCGCGCGGGTGATGCGGCCGATGTCGGGCACGGTGAAGCCTTCGGCATAGCTTGCATAGGCGCGGATGCCGGCCACCGGCTCCACGATCACGCCACCGTTGAAAAGCAGATCTTCGAATTTCGGCTTGCCGCCGGCCACCGCGACGCCGCCATAAGTCGCCTTGTTCGGCGCGACATAGGTGGTCGAGGCGAGCGTGTGGTAGTCGTCGATCCTGATCTCGACATTCTCGTAGCGCGCGCCGCCGGCCAGGCGCAGCTTGCCGCCGAACAGCTTGAGGTTCGCCTGGGCGAACGGCGCCAGGCTGCGGAAGTCGCTGGGCGGCACCCATATGCGGCCGGTGGCGATCAGCCGCTGCTCGGTCTTGTCGATCAGCGCGTCGAAGCCGAGCGTGGCGGTCAGCGCCTCGAAGCCGGGCACCGCGCGCTCGTAGCTCAGCTTGGCGCCCAGCTTGCGCGAGCGGTTCTCGGACTGGTCGAACAGCTTCTCGGTCGGGTCGAGCTTCGGATCCTGGAACGTCGCGATCGGGGCGATCTCGCCGCCGAACCTGTCGTGCGTGCGGTTGAAGAAGATCTGGCCGACGAAGTTGCCGCCGCCGAGCCCCGTGTCGGTATAGGTGAGCGCCACGCTCTCCGTCCGGCTCGCCGCCGGCTTGCCCGGGGCATCGCCGCGGACCGCGCTGGTCGGCAGGCCGGTGGCGCGGTTGCCCGGCACCGCGACATAGTTGCCGCCGCCCTTCAGCTCGAAACGGCTGGCGATCAGGTCGATCCGGCCGGTATCGCCCAGCTGGTAGCCGATGCGCGAGAACAGCGAGACCGTGGCCGAATCCTGCGTCTCGCCCTGGGTTAGGTTCAGGCCGACGCGGCGCCCGTCGCCATCGTAGAAGACGCCACGCTTCTCATAGGCCGCGCCGAAGCTCGCATCGAAGCGGCCCGACTTCCACTGCACCAGCCCCGCGGCCTTGCCGCCGATGCCGTCGCTCCGGAAATCATTGTCCGCCGTGCCCTGCAACAGCACCCGCCCGCTGATCCCGTCGGTCTTCGGCGCCCCCACCGTCACCTGGTTGACGATGCCGCCGGTGCCGCCGATCCCCTGCAGTGCGTTCGAGCCGTAGATCAGCTCGACCCGGTCGACGAAGAAGCCGTCGATGGTGAAGCCGTCGCGGCTGCCGTCGCGCATCGGCGTCGATTGCGGGATGCCGTTGATCGCATAGAGCGGCGAGCGGCCGCGCAGCGTCTCGCCCGCACCGGACAGCTTCTGGCGCGTCGGCGAGAAGGACGGGGTCAAGTTGGCCACTGCGTCGGTCACCGATCCCGAGATCGCGATCTGCTGGTCGAGCCGCTGCTTGTCGATCACGTCGATGGTGAGCGGCAGCGCGTTGGGCGGCAGCATTGTGCGCGCCGCGGTGACGACGATTTCCTCGGAAGCGTCCGCATCCTTCCGCGGCTCGGCCTGCTGGGCCTGCGCGACCTGCGGCATCACCGCGACGAGCACCGGCAACGGCAGGGAAAGCAGCGAAAGTCGCGCACGCACGGCCATGAATGAACCCCCGGAGATTGTCGCCGTGCCACCATGGGCCGGCCTGTTCGCGGGAGCCGCTAGCAGTGGCGAGATGCTATTGCAACTGGCTTGCAATAGCTCCTGGGCAGTGCCGGCTCCGCTTCAGGCCGAACGCGCCGCCCTCGCCGTCCGCCGGGCAGTGAAGGGCACCAGCAGCAGCAGTACCGCCAGCATCCAGAAGGCGGCGCGCAGCCCCACCGCCTCCGCCACCACGCCGATCCCCGCCGGCCCGGCGAGAATGCCGGCATAGCCGAGCGTGGTGATCGCGCCGATCGCCAGGGCCGGCGGCATCTGGGTCTGCGCCCCGGCCAGACGGAACAGCACGGGCACGATGTTCGACGCCCCCAGCCCGATCAGCAGGAACCCCGCCAGGGCGATCGGCGCGAACGGCACGCTCAGCAGCACCCCGAAGCCCGTAACCGCCACCAGGCCGCCACCGAGCAAGGTGTGATAGTCGCCCAGCCGCGCCGTGAGCCAGTCCCCCGACAGCCGTCCGCCCGTCATCGCGATCGCGAACAGGATATAACCCAGCCCGCCCTGCGTAGCGCCGACCAGCCCCATTTGGGTGATCAGCAGCGCGCTCCAGTCGAGCATCGCGCCCTCGGCGAGGAAGGTCGCCATGGCGAGCACCGCCAGCAGCAGCACCACGCCGTGCGGCCGCACGAACAGCGGCCCGTCCTCGCCCTTCATGGCCGGCAGCAATCGCGGCCAGGCGAACAGCATCGCCGCCAGCATGATCCCCGCGCACACCAGGCTGCCGGCGAGCGCGCTCACCTCGAGCGACAGGAAAATCGTCATCAGCGCGGCACCGGCAAAGCCGCCGATGCTGAACAGCGCATGGAAACCGGACATCAGCGGCCGGTCCGCCGCGCGCTCCACTTCCACCGCGTGCACGTTCATCGCCACGTCGAGCGAGCCCAGCGCGGCGCCGAACAGCAGCAGCGCGCCGCCGAGCGCCAGGGGCGTCGCCGCGATCGTCAGCAGCGGCAGGATCACCGCGAGCGCGATGCCGCTGGTCACGATCACCGGCTTTCCGCCATAGCGCGCGCTGAGCGGCCCGGTCGCCAGCATCGCCGCGATCGAGCCGATGCCGATGCAGAGCAGCAGCACTCCCAGCATCGCGGCGTCGATGTGGAGGCGCGCCTTGGCAAAGGGCACCAGCGGCGCCCAGCAGGAGATCCCGAACCCGGCGACCAGGAAGGAAAGACGGGTGGCCAGCCGGGTGGCCGGGCGATCGGCGGAAATCATGGAATGCTCCGGCTGGTTCAGGCGGGATCGGCGACGAGGATGGCGCGGCACCCCGCCGCATCGAGCGCGGCGCGCTGCGCGGCGGAGGCGCTCGCTTCGACCACCAGCATATCGATCTGGCCCAGCACAGCGACCTGGTGCGGCGCGGCACGACCGAGCTTGTCGTTGGCGATCAGCGCCACCGCGCGCCCGGCCCGGGCAAGGACCGCGCGCTTGAAGGTGGCATCGGCAAGCTGCGCCGCCCCCACGCCTTCCTCCGACACCGAGCAGGCGCCGAGAAATGCCCGGTCGAACCGCATCTGCACCAGCGCCTGCAGCGCCACCGCATCGACACAGCCGCCGACGATCGGATCGGCCTCGCCGCCCAGCACGATCAGCTTCAGGTCCTGTCGCCGCAGCACCGCAGCGGCGATGTCGATCGCATTGGTCGCGATGGTCAGATCCTTGTCCTCGGGCAGGAACTCGACCAGCGCGAGGTTGGTGCTGCCGCAGTCGAGAAACAGGAACTCGCCCGGCCGGATCGTCGTCGCGGCGGCGCGGGCCAGCGCGCGCTTGTGCCCCTGGTCACCCTCGATCCGCGCCGCCATCGGGGCCGAGACCGGAGTGACCGGCAGCGCTCCGCCATAGACGCGCCGGCACTTGCCCTCGGCGGCCAGCGCGCGCAGATCGCGCCGGATCGCGTCTTCCGAAACCTCGAACTCGGCAGCCAGGGCCCCGGCCGAGACCGGCTGCCCGTCGGCAAGGCGCGCGGCAATCGCATCGCGCCGCGCATTGGGGAGATCAACAATCATGAATCGGCATTATCGTGCATAATCACGCGAGTCAATTCGCACAATCGTGCACGATTCAGTTCTTTGGCTGTCGTGGCACCTCGAAGCGCAGGCCGCCGCGCGCCTCCACCGTTATCGGCCCGCGCGGTGTGGCGGGCAGCGCCGCCTTCACGCGCCCGAACAGCCGCCGCGCATCGCCCGGCCGGCGCGTCCGCACGCAGAGCGTCGTTTCGCCTTCGCGCCCCCAATGCCGCTGGTCCACTGCCCGCACGCCGCGATCGCGCGCGAGCAGCGCCCGCACCCGTTCGAAGGCGGGCCCGTCGATCCCCATCGCATAGCTGCCGAACTGGATACTTACCGCGCATTCCGGCGCCGGCGCCGCCTGGGCGAAGGCCGATGCGGGCGCGGCCGATGCCAGCAAGACGGACAGGGACAACAGGAACACACGCATGCGGCATCTCTCCACGATCATCTCCCCCTCTCCTTCCGCCTGCCCGGCTGAACCGCGTCTGAAACAGCGAAACGGGCCCGCGGATCGCTCCGCGGGCCCATCCCGATCCTTGCCTCAGGCGTCAGAAGCGCGAGCGCAGCGTGATGCCATAGGTCCGCGGCTCGGCGAGATAGGCCGAGAAGATCTGCGACCCGCCCGGATAGCCCGGCGTCGGCGTGGTGCTCACCGCCTGGAAGGGCGAGCTGAAGCCGACCTGCATGTAATTGGCCTTGGTCGCGTTCTGGACCCAGAACTCCAGCGCCCAGAGCTGGTCGTTGCCGCTGATGCCGATACGGCCGTTGACCACCACGAAGCTCTGCTGCTCCTTCTGCGGGAACAGGTCCGAGCCGGTGTTGTAGCGGTCCGCCAGGCGGGCATCGACATAGAGCAGGCCGCGCAGCGATCCGCCCAGCGACGGCGTCCAGCCCGCCGAGCTCGTCACCACCCATTCGGGTGCGTTCGAGAGCAGCTGGCCCGGCAGCAGCCGCAGCGCCGGATCGAGCGGCGCGCCGCTCCCCGAGCCGACCAGGTTGTTGGCATATTTGGTCTTGGCATAGGTCACGCCGAAGTTGAAATTCAGGTCGCGCACCGGCGACATGCCCATTTCGACTTCGAAACCGGTCGAGACCACGCCCGGCTTGATCTGGTTCGACGGGCAGGCTCCGGTAGTGGCGCTCAGGTCGCGATCGCCGCCGCCCAGGTCGACCTTGCAGCCATTGATGTTCTGGACCAGGTACACCGTGCCGTTGAACGTGTTCAGCTGGAAGTTGCTGAACTCCTGGCGGAAGCCGGCGACGTTCAGGTTGAAGCCCCGGGTCGAGAGCTTCATGCCAGCTTCATAGGCGGTGACCGTCTCCTCCTCGAACTGGAGGACATCGGCATAATAGCCGGCATTGGCCAGGCTGATCGGGAAGATCGGCAGCGGCTGGGCCGGGTTCGGATTCTTGAAGGCCGAGCGATCGAGGTTGAAGCCGCCCGCCTTGTAGCCGCGCGAATAGCTTGCATAGAGCAGGATGTTGTCGACCGGCTTCCACGAAAGGATCGCGGTGCCGGTGAACTTGTTCTCCTTGCGCTGGTCGTTCAGCGTCAGCCCGTTGAGCGCCGAGGACGAACCGCCCTGGCAGCTCAGCGTGATGATGCCGCCGGCGAGCGGCGCCAGCGCGGCCACCCCCATATAGGGCAGCAGGTTCGCCTGCTGCACCGGGCATATCGTGTTGGTGTTGTTGAAGTTCGCGTTCAGCTTCTTGGTCTCGTTGGTGTAGCGCAGGCCCACCGTCAGATCCACGTTGCTGGTGACGTGGAAGATATTGTGCGTGAAGAAGGCGAAATTCGAGCTGGTCTGGTCGAAATTCGCCGTGTCGTCGCCGACGTTGCGGACCGTGTCGAGCCGCTGGAGCCCCTGCACCATCGCCGATCCCGCCGCGCCGAGCGGCCCGAGCGTGTTGCTCAGCACCGCCACGCCGGTGGGCGTGAGGCAGCCGACATTGTTCGGATTGTAGAAGGCGCTGAACGAGCCATAGACGATGCGACAGGCGGCGAACCGGCCATAATCGTTGCCGAACTTCAGCTCGCTCTTCGTGTCCAGGTCCTCGTGCGCGTAATAGCCGCCCACCAGCCAGTCGAGCTTGCCGCCGAACGCCTCGCCATGGAAGCGCAGCTCCTGCGTGAAGGTCTTGAACTGGCGGCCGCTCTTCGGGCCGAAATAGAGGATGTCGGCCAGGCCGTAATCGGCATCCGCCGCCTGGGTGTTGTCATAGTTGCGATAGGCGGTGATCGACGTCAGCTCGACGCCGCCCAGGTTCCAGTTGATCTCGCCCGAAAAGCCCCAGTCCTTGGTCTTGCCGGTATAGGAGCGGTTGGCGCTGGTCGCGATGCGGCGCGAATAGGCGTTGTTATAGCCCGGGAAATATTGCGCGAAGGTCGTGCCGGTGATCCCGGTCAGCACCGTCGCCACCGGCGTGCCTGGCGCGATCAGCCCGGGATTGGTCGGCGAGACATAGGCATTGGCCTGGGACACGTCGGCCGTCGCATAGACGGCGGCGCAGCAATCCTCCTTGCGATAGCTATAGTCGCCGATCAGCCGGACCGAGAGATCCGAGCTCGGCTGGAACAGCAGCTGGCCGCGGACGAGATAGCGGTCGCGATTGTTGATGTCCCGCCCGGTATTCACGTCGTGATAGAAGCCGTCGCGCTTCGAATAGAGCCCGTCGAGGCGGAACGCGACCTGCTCGGAGAGCGGCCCCGTCACCGCGCCCTGGAGGCGCCACGCGTCGTAATTGCCATAGGTCGCCTCGGCCATGCCGCCAAAGGTGAACTCCGGCCCCTTGGTGGTGACGCTGAGCATGCCAGCCGAGGCGTTGCGCCCGCCCAGCGTGCCCTGCGGCCCGCGCAGCACTTCGATGCGCTCGATCTCGCCCAGGTCGTTCAGCCCCAGGCCGGTGCGCGAGCGATAGACGCCGTCGATGAAGGTCGCGACCGAGCTTTCGAGGCCCGGATTGTCGCCCACCGTGCCGACGCCGCGGATGCGGGCGGAGGTGTTGGCATCGCTGCCGGTCGAGGAGACGAGCAGCGAGGGGGCGACCTGGTTGAGCGCGCGAATGTCGTTGGCGCCGGTGCGCTCGAGCTGGGTCGCGGTCACCGCCGAGACGGCGAGCGGCACGTCGGCGAGCACCTGGGCGCGGCCCTGGGCGGTGACGACGATCTCGTTGGGATCGCGGGTTCCCGTGTTCTGCTCGGTCTGGTTCTGGGCAGTCGCGTCGGCCTGCGTCTGGGTGTCCTGCGCGAAGGCAGGGGCCGCCAGAGCAACGCTGAGCGCAGGAACAGCAACGCACGACAAAAGGCGTAACCGCATCATCATCATCTCTCCCACCACGGGCCAGAGCACTTTGGCGGCTCCATACCCTATCCTCGAATACTGACAGGTCCCGGAGGGACGTCAAGCAGAACAAAGGTTGCAAAAGGGGACTAACTCAGCAGTGTTGCGCAAATGTCATATATTGCTGGGTTATGTCTCCCAAGCCCAGCCGAATCGATCTTCGAAAAATTGGGACGCGTGTCGCTGGGAGACGATCGGACGCGACGATACGCAACCAATCCTCTCCCAAGGCGAGAGGATTGGTTGAAAGTCGGTACCGGTCGCCCCTTCAATACCCGTTCAGCCGGGCGAACCGGTCGCGGTGCCAGGCGGCATTGCCCCATTGCGCCTCCAGCACCCGCGCACGCTTCAGGTAGAAGCCCGCGTCATGCTCGTCGGTCATGCCGATGCCGCCATGGAGCTGGATCATCTCGCGGCTGACGAGGTGGAGCGTCTCGTTCGCCACCGCCTTGGCCAGGCTCGCTTCCTGCGCCACGTTCGCGCGGCCGCTGTCGATCGCCTCCAGCGCGCCCTCCACTGCCGAGCGGCACAGCTCGAGCTCGGTGAACATCTTCGCCATGCGATGCTGCAGCGCCTGGAAGCTCGCCAGCACCTGCCCGAACTGGACGCGCGTCTTCAGATAGTCGTTGGTCTGGGCAAAGGCGCTTTCGGCCATGCCGAGCATCTCCGCGCTCGCCGCCGCCGCCGCGCGGTCCGCGACCTGCCCGATCAGCTCCACACCGCCGCCCAGCGCCTCGGCCGGAGCATTGTCGAACGTCACCTGCGCATGGCTGCGCGCATCGGCCAGGTGGCGCGGCGCGCGCGTCACGCCCGCATCGCCCGAGACGAGATAGAGCCCATCCGTCGCCGCGACGACGAAGAGCTGCGCGCCGTCGCCCTCGGGCACGAAGGCCTTCACGCCGCTGAGCTTGCCGCCTTCCACCTTCGTCGCGATCCTCGAAGGATCGAAGCGCGGGCCTTCGTCGATCGCCAGCGTGGCGACCAGCTCGCCCGCCGCGATCCGCGGCAGCCATGCGGCCTTTTGCGCATCCGATCCACCCATCAGGATGGCGCTGGTGGCCGCCGCGGTGCTGGCGAGCGGCGTCGCGACCAGGTTGCGGCCGAGCTGCTCGAGCACCAGGCCCAGCGAGACATAGCCCATCCCGGCCCCGCCCTGCGCCTCGGGCACCAGGATGCCGGCCCAGCCCATCTCGGCCTGGGCCCGCCACATCTCGGCGTCATAGCCGGCGGCCGGAGCGGCATCGCGCATCTTGCGAAAGGCAGTGACGGGGGCCTCGTTGTCCGCCCATTCGCGCGCCATGTCGCGCAGCATCGTCTGTTCTTCGGTCAGGACTGCCATCTTGTTATCCTCGTCATCCCGGCGAAAGCCGGGATCTCGTGCCACGAGCCGCACGCTGGCGGCCTGAGACCCCGGCTTTCGCCGGGGTAAGGCACTATTGATGATCCAGCATCCCCAGGATGCGCTTGGCGATCACGTTGTTCTGGATCTCGGTCGAGCCGCCATAGATCGACACCGCCTTGCCGAAGAGCCAGCTGCGCACGTCCTTCAGCGCGTCCTCCTCGAACCCGTCGCCGTCCCAGCCGAGGCCGGCCAGTCCGCGGATCTCGATCAGCAGCTCGGAGCGCTCCTGCATGATCCGCGCGCCGACATTCTTCATGATCGAAGTGGCGGCGCTCGGCCCCTGGTTGGACTTGGCCTCCAGCGCGGTGCGCCGGAGCGTGAGCATGAAGCTGCGCAGGTCCATCTCGTGCCGGGCGATGCGCGACCGCAGATCGGCATCGGCGATCCGGCCCTCGCCGTCGACGCCGACATATTTCTTGGCGAGCTGCCCCAGCGAGGCGCCGGCGAACATCCGCCCCGCCGCCGATCCGCCGCCCGACAGGCTGGAGCGCTCGTGCTGGAGCAGCCGCTTGCCGATCGTCCAGCCCTCGCCTTCCTGGCCCACCCGGTTGCTCTTGGGCACCTTCACGTCGGTGAAGAAGGTCTCGCAGAAGGGCGACGAGCCCGAGATCAGCCGGATCGGCTTCACTTCCACGCCCGGCGTGTCCATGTCGACCAGCAGGAAGGTGATGCCTTCATGCTTCTTCGTCTTGTCCGTGCGGACGAGCATGAAGCATTTGTCCGCCCATTGCCCGCCGCTGGTCCAGGTCTTCTGGCCGTTGACGACATAATGGTCGCCATGATCCTCGGCAAAGGTCTGAAGCGAGGCGAGGTCCGATCCCGCGCCCGGCTCCGAATAGCCCTGGCACCAGCGCACCAGCCCCTTGGCGATCGCCGGGATGTGCTCGCGCTTCTGCTCTTCCGAACCATATTCGAGCAGCGTCGGGCCGAACATCATCACGCCCATGCCGCCGATCGGGTTCCAGGCGCCGGCGCGCTGCATCTCCTCCTGGAGCACGCGCGCCTCGGCCCGGCTCAGGCCGCCGCCGCCATATTCCCTGGGCCAGGTCGGCACGCCCCAGCCCTTGTCGCCCATCGCCTGCTGCCAGGCGGCTTCCTCGGGCGAATTCTCGTGCGGCCCCTCGATCGCGGACATCGCATTGTCCTTGCCCTTCAGGCCGGGCGGGAAATTCGCCGCGATCCATGCGCGGGCCTCGGCGCGGAACATATCCTGGGGATTCGCCGGGGCGTCGATATCGGGGGCCGTGGCCATCACTCTCTCCGGTGCTCTTGTTGTTTCGAATTTGCGGTACGGCAGCGCGGGCGTCAAGCCATTCCATTGCCGCATCCGTCGTCCCGCCGATCTCCGGCTCCGCCCCATGTCCGTCATCCGGGTGAAAGCCGGGATCTCCTGCGGCTCCGCTCCCGCCCTCGCCCGAGATCCCGGCTTTCGTCGGGATGTCGGGAAGGCTAAGACGCGCCCGCAAAGGGGATAATCATGAAATTCGAACATCGCGCGGTGCCGATCGTGCTGATCGCCGTGCTCATCGACGTGATCGGCTTCGGCATCGTCATGCCGGTGCTTCCCGCGCTCGTCACCGAGCTGGGGCATGTCGAGCTCGACGCCGCGACCCGCATCGCCGGCTGGATGCTCGCCGCCTTCGCCATCGCCGGCTTCTTCGCCGGCCCGGTGCTCGGCAATCTGGGCGACCGCTATGGCCGCCGCCCGGTGCTGATCCTGTCGATGGTGGCCTTTGCGATCGACTATGCGCTGATGGCCGCCGCGCCCAGCCTGGCCTGGCTGTTCGTCGGCCGGGTCATCGCCGGCATCGCGGGCGCCACCTTCGGCCCGGCGAGCGCGGTGATCGCCGACGTGACGCCACCCGAGAAGCGCAGCGCGGTGTTCGGGCTGGTCGGCGCGGCGTTCGGCGTCGGCTTCATCCTCGGCCCGGCGCTGGGCGGGATCAGCTCGGTGCTCGGCCTGCGCGCGCCCTTCCTCATCGCCGCGATCTGCGCGGCGCTGAACGCAGTGGTGATGTTCTTCTTCCTGCCCGAGACGCTGGCCAAGGAGAATCGCCGGCCCTTCCGCTGGTCCGACGCGCACATCATCGGCGCCTTCCGCCCGCTCTTCCATGCCGGCAATGCCGGGCCGCTGCTGCTCGCCTGGTTCTTCTGGCAGCTCGCCGGCACCGTCTACCCCTCCACCTGGTCGTTCTGGGCCGCGATCCGCTTCGGCTGGGACGCGACGGCGATCGGCTGGTCGCTCGCCTATGTCGGCTTCCTCACCGTGCTGGTGCAGGCGCTGCTCACCGGGCGGGTGATCAAGCGCTTCGGCGAGCGCGGAGCGGCGCTGATCGCGCTCTGCGCCGCCTCGTTCACGCTCTTCTCCTATGCCTTCATCCAGCAGGGCTGGCAGGTCTATGCCTTCTTCCTGGTCGGCGCCTTCGGGGCCTTCGCCTATCCGGCGCTTAACGGCACCTTGTCGGGCATGGTCGGCGCCTCGCACCAGGGCGCGCTGCAGGGCGGCATCTCGAGCATGAACAACGTCGCGGCGATCCTTGGCCCGCTGATCGCCACCCAGGCGCTGGCGGCAGGCTCGCACCGCGGCTTCGACGGTGCCGCCTTCCTCGTTGCCGGTACGCTGATGGCCTGTGCCGCCCTGATCATCGCGCTGTTCGTCCATATGCGCCCCGCCCCCGCCGCGGAACCGCAACCGAGCGATTGAGCATTTTTTCGAAAAATGCGTATGGCCTTCGTCCCGGCGCTCTTCTAGGCGTGCCGGGAACGGGGGAGAAGCTATGCGTACCGAAGCGATGCTCGCCGGCGAATTCGCCACATTGTCCGATCTGATCCGCGGCCATGCGGAGGAGCGGCCGGACAAGCCGGCGATGATCTGCGAGGACCGGGCGATCAGCTATGCCGCGCTCGACGCGACGCTCGACCGCGTCGCCGCGGCGCTCCAGCGCGAGGGCCTGGCCAGGAACGAAGCGGTCGCGATCCTCGGCGCGCCCTCGATCGAATATGCCTGCGCCTTTTTCGGTGCGCTGCGGGCCGGCTGCGTCCCCACGCCGCTCCAGCCCTCGGCCACGCCGGCGCAGCTCGCCGCGATGATCGCCGATTGCGGCGCGAAGATCCTGTTCCTCGATGCCACCGGGGCAAAGGCGCTGGGCGACGCGACGGTTGCGGCGCAGCGCGTGGCGCTCGACGACGGCGAGGCGGGCATCGCTTTCCACGCGTTCCTGGCGCCCGAGGGCAGCCGGCCCGCACCGGTCGAGATCGGCCCGGACGATCCGTTCAACATCATCTACAGCTCGGGCACCACCGGCGTGCCCAAGGGCATCGTCCAGCCCCAGGCGATGCGGTGGATCCACATCGCCCGCGCGCCCGGCGGCTTCGCCAACGCAGTGACGATGATCGCCACCCCGCTCTATTCGAACACCACGCTGGTCAGCTTCATCCCCACCATCGCCTGGGGCGGCACCGCGGTGCTGCTCGGCAAGTTCGACGCGCACACCTTCGTGTCGCAGGCGGCAAAGCATCGCGCCACCCATGCGATGCTCGTGCCGGTCCAGTATCAGCGGATCATGGCGCTGCCCGATTTCGACAGCTTCGACCTCTCCGCCTTCGTCCTCAAGACCTGCACCAGCGCGCCCTTTTCCGCGGCGCTGAAGGCGGATGTGCTCGCGCGCTGGCCGGGCCTGCTCGTCGAATATTACGGGATGACCGAGGGCGGCGGCACCACTGCCCTGCTCTGCAACATGCATCCCACCAAGCTCCACACCGTCGGCACGCCCCTGCCCGGGCAGGACATCCGCCTGATCGACGAGGCGGGCAATGAAGTCCCGCAGGGCGAGATGGGCGAAGTGGTCGGCCGCTCGGGCGCGATGATGAGCGGCTATCACGGCCGCGCCGAGGCAACGCGCGATGCCACCTGGCACGACGCCGAGGGCAATCGCTACATCCGCCACGGCGATGTCGGCCGCTTCGACGAGGACGGCTTCCTGATCCTGATGGACCGCAAGAAGGATCTGATCATCTCGGGCGGGTTCAACATCTACCCCTCCGACCTCGAGGCGGAGCTGGTCGCGCATCCCGGCGTGGCGGATTGCGCGGTGGTCGGCATCCCCTCCGAGCAATGGGGCGAGACGCCGGTCGGCTTCTTCACCGGCCCCGGCGACCCGGCCGAGATCCTTGCCTGGTTCAATGCCCGGGTCGGCAAGACCCAGCGCCTGGCCGACCTCGTCAAGCTCGGCGAGCTGCCCCGCAACGCGATCGGCAAGGTCCTCAAGCGCGAGCTGCGCGACCGGTACGCCGCCGGATGACGCCGCTCGCGGACATATTGGCCGGGGCCGCGCGCACCGGCGGCGGCTTCACCACGGCCGTGCCCGCCGACTGGATGCAGGGCCGCACCGCCTATGGCGGCCTTTCCGCCGCGCTCGCGCTCCAGGCGGCGCTCGAGGCCGAGGCCGACCTGCCGCCGCTCCGCTCGGCCCAGATCGCCTTTATCGGCCCGCTCGCCGGCGCGGTGACCGTCACCGCCACGAAGCTCCGCCGCGGCCGCAACGCCGCCTTCCTCCAGTCCGACGTCGTCTCGGAAGCGGGACTCGGCCTGCGCGCCACCTTCGTGTTCATGGCGCCGCTCGCTTCGGCCCTCGCCCATGACATGGCGCCGCGCGCGCCCGTGCCGCCGCCAGCGCCGGACGCCGAACTCTATACGGGTCCCGAGGACTTCTTCACCGGCAACTTCAACTTCCGCGATCACCGGGAAGGCACCGGCCCGGCCGAATGGCTGCGCTGGGCCCGGCTGCGCGCGTCTGCCGGCATCCATCCGTTCGTCGAGCTGATGGCGATCGGCGATGCGCTGCCGCCCGCCGCATTCAAGCTGATCGAAGAGCGCCGCACGCCGCTCAGTTCGCTGAACTGGCAGATCAACTTCCAGACCGCCGAGCCGCGCACCACCGATGGCTGGTGGCTGCTTCACGCCGCCGCCGACACCGCGCATCACGGCTATTCCACCCAGCGCATGGCGATCTGGAACGCGGCGGGCGAGCCCGTCGCCGAAGCGATGCAGGGAGTCGCCATCTTCGGCTGAGACAATTTGCGACAGTTTCCCGGGCGCATGACAAACCCATGCGACAGCTGCCGTCCAGAAATCGGACCCTGTCGGGGCGACACCCCCGGAACACAGGAGTTCGACCCCGATGAAGAAGTTCCTCCTCGCCGCCGCTTTCGGCGCGACGCTGCTGGGTGCGTCTGCCTTCGCGCAGGACGCCCCGCCGGCCCCGCCCCCGCCCGGCGGCGGCATGTTCGACCGGCTCGACACCAATCACGACGGCGTGATCACCAAGGACGAGTTCCAGGCCGATGTCGCCGCCCGCTTCGCGCGGCTCGACACCAACCATGACGGCAAGGTGAGCGCGGAAGAGCGCGCCGCCGCGCGCCCCGGTGGCGGTGGCCGCGGCATGGCCGGCGACATGACCCTTGCCGACATGCAGGCCCAGGCCGAGCGCCGCTTCGACCGGCTCGACGCCAATCACGACGGCAAGATCGATCAGGCCGAGTTCGCGGCGATGCGCGCGCGAATGGAACGTCGCGGTCCCCCGCCGGGCGGCTCGGAGAGCAACTGAGCCCGCCCGATCTGGCCCGGGCGGGTTTGCCTCCTCACCCGCCCGGGCACCCCTTGTCTTGCGGCATGCCCATGACTTACGAACCCGACATGCCGGACACGCCGCACCTCCTGCTCGTCGAGGACGAACGCTCGATCCGAGAGCCGCTCGCCCAGTATCTGACCAGGCAGGGGTTCCGGATCACCCAGGCCGGCGATGCCGAGGGCGCGCGCGCCCGCATGGCCGCCTATGCCATCGACCTGGTGGTGCTCGACATCATGATGCCCGGCGAAGACGGCCTGTCGCTCTGCCGCCATATCCGCGAGAACAGCGATACTCCGGTGATCCTGCTCACCGCCCGGGGCGAGGAGACCGACCGGATCGTCGGGCTCGAAATGGGTGCCGACGACTATGTCGTGAAGCCCTTCTCCCCGCGCGAGCTCGCGGCCCGCATCAAGGTGGTGCTGCGTCGGCTCCAGGCCGGCGGCATCCGCCAGCACGCGCCCGACGCGGGCAGCTTCGCCTTTGCCGGCTGGGTGCTCAAGACCGGCGAGCGCGCCCTGGTCGACCGCGAGGGCGTGTCGGTGCCGCTCTCCACCGGCGAATACAGCCTGCTCCACGCGCTGGTCACCCGCCCCCGCGCGGTGCTCACCCGCGACCAGCTGCTCGACCTGACCCAGGGCCGCGAGGCCGCCGCCTTCGACCGTGCGATCGACAACCAGGTCAGCCGGCTGCGCAAGAAGATCGAGCCCGATCCCCGCAACCCGGCGATCATCAAGACCGTCTGGGGCGGCGGCTATACGCTGGCGGCCGAAGTGACGCGGCTGTGATTTCCATTCGTCATCCCGGCGGAAGCCGGGACCGCAGGCGGCAGGCGATTGGCTTGGGGCACGAGATCCCGGTGTTCGCCGGGATGACGGCTTCTTGATGACTCGCCTCTTCCCCCGCTCGCTTCCCGGCCAGATCGCGCTGCTCGTCGCGGTGGCGCTGTTCGTCGCCCAGGCGATCAATTTCGGCTTTCTCGTCCGCGAGCGCCAGAGCGCCCGCTTCGCTCAGGTGATCGTCCCCACCGTCACCCGGCTGATCGACGCCGCCGAGCGGCTCGGCGCGCCGGTGAACCCGCGCCCGGACGCACCGGGCATGGCCGAGCGCCGCGGTGGGCACGAGGGGCGCGAGGGGCGAGACGGCCGCCGCCAGCTGCGCGGACGCGTCGATTTCGGCCCGGCCAATCCGATCCCCGCCGAGCTCGTCCGCCGCGCCGACATCGAACGCGACTTTCGCCGCGGGCTCACCGATGGCGGCGTCGCCGTCGGCCAGGTCATCGCCGTGGTCCGCCCGATCGACGGCAGCCGCCCGCTCCTGAAGCGCATGGATCCCGCCCGCGCCGAACGCCTCCGCCGCATGGGGGCCGAGCTGATGGTCGCGGTCGAGCTTCCCGGGCGGGGCTGGCTCTCGCTCAGTTCGGCCTGGCCGCGCTCCGAGCGTGCCCTGATCTGGCAGCTGCTCGCCCAGACGCTCATCCTCTATGTCGTCGTGCTGCTGCCCGTGCTCTGGGCCGGCCACCGCATCGCCAGCCCGCTGCGCAAGCTTGCCACCGCCGCGCGCGATTTCCACCCCGGCGACGGCGCCCGCCCGGTCGAGGAAAGCGGCCCCAGCGACGTGCGTGCGGTGATCGCCGCCTATAACGCGCTCAGCACCCGCGTGACGGGCATGCTGGACGAGAAGGACCGCATGTTGGGCGCGATCGGGCACGACCTGCGCACGCCGCTCGCCGCGCTGCGCGTCCGCATCGAATCGGTCGAGGACGAGGATGATCGCGCCCGCATGGCCGACACGATCGACGAGATGAACCGCACGCTCGACGACATCCTCAGCCTCGCCAGGCTCGGCCGCCCCAGCGAGCCGCCCACCGATGTCGACCTCTCGGCGCTGATCGACGCGGTGGTCGAGGATTTCCGCGATCTCGGCCGGGACGTGACGTTCGAGGAAGCGCCGCGGCTGCGCATGCACCTGCGCCCCGCGCTAATGCGCCGCGCGGTGCGCAACCTGATCGAGAATGCCGTCAAATATGGCGGCGGCGCCGAAGTCCATCTGCGCCCGGGCGAGCAGCGCGTCGCGATCGAAGTCTGCGATCGCGGTCCGGGCATTCCGCCCGAGAAGCTGGAAAAGGTCTTCGATCCCTTCACGCGCCTGGAGGAATCGCGCAACCGCGAGACCGGCGGTGCCGGCCTGGGCCTGGCACTGGCCCGCGCCATCGTCCGCGACGCGAGCGGCGAGATCAGCCTGGCCAATCGCGACGGCGGCGGCCTGGTGGCGACGATCACCCTGCCACGCAGCTGATCGCCGCCGGAACCGCGTCATATCCTCACTTCGGAGGCGCCTTGGAATAGGTCGGCCAGCCGCGGACGATCTCGTGCACCACCGGCGCGCCCACCCGGTAGAGCCCGTCCAGCGCCGGCAGATAGCCGGCAAAGGATTGCGGCCCCTCCCGGACGAGCTGCTCCGACGCGGGCACGCCCCGGGGCGGCATGTCGAAATTGCTCGCCGCGCGGAGCAGCAGCACCCGGTCGGGGTCGACCCGCCCTGCCCGGCCCAGCGCCGCCAGCGCCACCATCGCCCCGGCATCATTGGTCTCGGTGGTGCGGAACGTTCCGCGGCCGTCGGTCATATAGGCGACCCAGCGGCGCGCCCATGCGTCCAGCCGGCCGCCCAGCCAGAAGGTCTCAGACGAAAGCGTCGATCCGATCGCGACTTCCGGCACCGACCGCGCCCGAGGCTGGTCATATTCCGCCCGAACCGCCCGCATCTCGGCATTGTCGGGAAGCGCGACGCGAACGGTCAGCCGATAGGCCCAGCGGGCAAGCGACGCGTTGAGCATGGTGACCGTCCGCGCACGGTTCGTGCGGAACGGGCCGGTCCAGCCGCGGACGTCCTCCGGCGAGCCGGCCGCCACCCGCGGTTCGGGATAGGGCCTGGTCCTGCCGGCGGGGAAATATCCCTCCGGCCAGTCGGCGGGGATCTCGCGGGCGTCGATCTCATGGGCGACGTCGCCGTTGACGACGAAATCCGTCCAGATCAGGTCCCCGATGGTTCCCGTCTCCGGCGACGTGCCCGCAATGCCGTTGATCAGCCAGTAGGAGTGCGAAAGGTCGAAATTCGCATCCAGGCCGAGCGCCATCAGGTTCACGGCGGGATGCAGGCTGTTGGGCCCGATCTTCATTGCGATGATCGATCCGTCGGCATTGGCCCAGACGGGGTTGAACGCCCCCTTCACCGGCAGCCGCCGCTTGAGGTTCAGGCCCTCGATCCAGTGATGCAGTTCGCCCGGCTTGTCGGCATCGCCCCAATAGCCCTTCTCGCCATAGGCCTTGCTCGTCTCGAAATATCCCAGGATCACCACCTTGGGGTGCAGCACCGCCGCCCCGGCGTTCGAAGACAGGGCGGCCGATATCAGCGCCGCCGCCATTCCAAGCTTCCGCATCCCCCGTCGCATCCCTTCTCGCCTGCCCGTCACCCGATCCTGATAGCGGGGGCCGGCTTTGCAATCGATGGCCCTGGGGCAACCGCGGCCCCCGTTTCGCGTTTGCAGCTTCGGGACACAACAGAGGGAGGATCTGCGAAAATGCGCGCGATGATCGCCATGACGATGCTGGCACTGGCCGGCTGCACCCAATCGACTTCGACATCCGGGCCGCCGCCGGAGCTCCGCGGAGGCCAGATGAGCCCGGTCCCCGCCTTCAACGGTGGCGGCGAGGGCTGGAGCATCGACATCACGTCCACCGGCGGGGGCGCCCATGACGCCAGCCTCGTCTGGGCCAGCGGTTCGCAGCACAACGACTTCAAGCTGTTCTATCGCGGCCAGCCGGCGGACGCACCGAGCACGCTGATCGTCCTGAGCGGCGAGATGCGGGCGGGCGGCGCGCTCCGGCCGGTGATCGTCGAGATCAAGCGCGAGCCCTGCAGGGACGATGCGGGCGCGAGCTTCATGCACAGCGTGTCGGTGACCGCCGAAGGCGTGGTGCCGGGCACCAGCCAGATGCGCGGCTGCGGCCACCTCGCCATGCGCTAGGGTGCGGGTCGTGGTTCCAAACCCAGGGGCGAAACCGTCACATGGGACGCCGAAGTCCATACGCGTCCGGAAACGAAAAAGGCCGGGGCTTCCACCCCGGCCTTTCGCATCCAGATCGGTGTAGAAACCCGGCGATCAGCCGACGATCTCTTCCGGCTTGAAGAAGAAATCGATCTCGATCGCGGCATTCTCGTCCGAATCCGAACCGTGCACCGAGTTCGCCTCGATCGATTCGGCCAGTTCCTTGCGGATGGTGCCGGCATCGGCATTGGCCGGGTTGGTGGCGCCCATGATGTCGCGGTTGCGCTGCACGGCGTTCTCGCCCTCGAGCACCTGCACGACGACCGGACCCGAGATCATGAACTCGACCAGATCGTTGAAGAAGGGGCGCTCGCGATGGACGCCATAGAAGCCCTCGGCCTGCTCGCGGCTCATCTGGATGCGCTTCGAGGCGACGACGCGCAGGCCGGCCTCCTCCAGCATCTTGGTGACCGCGCCGGTGAGGTTGCGGCGGGTGGCATCGGGCTTGATGATCGAAAAGGTCCGGTTCGCGGCCATGGCCGTGCGGCTCCTGCTTTTGAGGTTGTGGAAAAGTCGCGGCTCCCTAGTCCCCGGCGGCGCGCGATGCAAGCGCTCCTGCCGGGCCGGTCCCGTCCTGCAGCACGATGTTCCGCCATTGTTCCTTCCAGAGCGCTTCCAGGCACCCGGAGCGCCCTAAACTCAGGCCGCCTTTTCCCAGCGCCCCTGCGCGTTCTGCTTCCAGTAGTTGCGCTCCACGCCCTCACGGTCGGCCAGCGCCTTCCAGGCGATACGCGCCTCGGCGATGCGGTCCTCGTCGAAGAAGTGGAAGGCCCGGTCGAAGCCCAGCGCCTCCTCGCGCCACACGCCGTCGGCCAGCGCCACGTTGCGCGCGCCATTGGCCGGAGTACCGGCCTCGGCCGCGATCAGTACCGGCTGGCGGTCGTCATCGGGGCCACCGGCCTGGCCATGGGGCAGGAAGCTTTCGGGCGCATAGGTCCAGAGCAGCTGGTCAAGCCGCGCGCGCTGGCTCGCCTCGCCCGCCACGATCAGCAGCCGTCCGCCGCTCTCGATCACGCGTTCGGCGATGCGGGGCAGCGCGCGTTCCAGGGGAAGCTGCGTCAGATGGTAGAAGTCGACCTGCATGGCTCCTGTTAGCGCTTCCGTGCGTTCGGGCCAACGCACGTGACGTTGCGGTGGCGCAACCGCTGCGATAGGGCGGTGGAAGCCGCGTGCACGGGAGTTGAAGCAAAGGTGGGAATCGAAGTGACGCGCAAGGCCTTGCTGCTGTCGGCCGCGCTCGGCCTGTGCCTGGCGGCCGAGGCGCGCGCCCAGACGCAGACCGAGCCGACTCGGGGCGCTCCCACCCCGGCGCCGACCCCGGCTGCGGCGCCCGACCTGCAGACTCCCGCGGTCGAGCCGCCGCCGCCTTCGCCGACGGCGCTGCCCGAGGGCGAGGACCAGATCCAGTTCACTGCCGATCAGCTCGATTACGACAACGAGCAGGACGTTGTGACCGCCACCGGCGACGTGCGCCTCTATCGCCGCAGCGAGCGGCTGCGCGCCGACAAGGTGGTATGGAACCGCAAGTCCGGCCAGGTGGTGGCCGAGGGCAATGTCGTTCTGGTCAATCCGCAGGGCGACAGCGCCTATGGCGACAAGATCGAGCTGACCGATACCCTGAAGGACGGCGTCGTCCAGAACATGCTGGTGGTGCTCGACGCGGGCGGTCGCGTCGCCGCGCAGCGCGGCGAACGCCATGCGGACGGCAGCTTCACCGTCCACAACGCCGCCTACACGCCCTGTGCGGTGAGCGATTCGGAAGGATGCCCCAAGGAGCCCACCTGGAAGGTCACTGCCGACCGCGTGGTCTATGAGCCCGACAAGAAGCGGCTGCGCTATACCGGCGCCCGTGTCTCGGTGTTCGGTTTCGCGACGATCCCGCTGCCGGTCTTCTCGCATCCGGTGGGCGGCCAGAGCGCCAGCGGCATCCTGTCGCCGGACCTGCGCTACAACCGCACCAACGGCTTCCAGTTCGCGCTGCCTTACTATCTCAGCTTCGCGCCCAATCGCGACCTGACGATCACGCCGCGCATCTACACCAACGTGCTGCCGGTGCTGCAGGCCGATTATCGCGAGCTGAATTCGCTCGGCGCCTTCCGCCTCAGCGCCTATGGCACCTATAGCCGCCGGGCGGACGATCTGACGGTTCCCGTCACTCCGGCCACCTCGAAGAACGATTTCCGCGGCTATCTCGACGCGGTCGGCAATTTCCAGCTCGATCCGGCCTGGAGCGCCAGCGCCTCGCTGCGCTTGACCACCGACCGCACCTTCCTGCGTCGCTACGATATTTCGCGCGATGACAGGTTGCGTAACAATATTCGCGTGGAACGCATTGATGCGGATAGCTATTTCTCGATAAACGCCTGGGTGGTGCAGACGCTGCGGGTCGGCGACCGCCAGGGCCTGCAGCCCTATGCCCTGCCCGAGATCGACTATCGCCGCCGGATGGACGACGGGCTGGTCGGCGGACGTTTCGAATTCCAGCTCAACACGCTGGCGATCGGGCGGTCCGACGGGCAGGATTCGCAGCGCGCCTTCGCCAGCGCCCGCTGGGACCTGCGCCGCCTGACCAACTGGGGCCAGGAAGTGACCCTGACCGCCTATGCCCGGGGCGATCTCTACAACGCCTCGGACACGAACCTGACCAGCGTCGTCAGCTATCGCGGCGAGGATGGCTTCCACACGCGCGGCATCGCCGCCGCGGCGGTGGACGTGAAATGGCCGCTGATCGGCAGCCTGTTCGGCGGCACCCAGCGGATCACGCCTCGCTTCCAGGTCGTCGCCTCGCCCAAGATCGCCAATCTGGAAGTCCCCAACGAAGACGCCCGCGCGGTGGACCTGGAGGATTCGAACCTCTTCGCGCTCAACCGTTTCCCGGGCTATGACCGGTTCGAGGATTCGACCCGGTTCACCTGGGGCATGGATTACGCGCTGTACCTGCCGGGATTCTCCATCGACGCGAATATCGGCCAGAGCTACCGCATCTCGTCGCGCCCCACGCTGTTCCCAGACGGGACGGGGCTGACCGACCGGGTGTCCGACATCGTCGGCCGCACGGTGATCCGCTTCCGCGACTTCATCAGCTTCACGCACCGCTACCGGCTCGACAAGGACAACCTCGCCTTCCGCCGCAACGAAGTCGACATGACGCTCGGCTCGCGGGCGACGTATATCCAGCTCGGCTATCTGCGCCTCAACCGCAACATCAGCGCGTCGCTCGAGGACCTGCAGGATCGCGAGGAGCTGCGGCTCGGCGCCCGTGTGCAGATCGCGCGCTTCTGGTCGATCTCGGGCTCCACCCTGGTCGATCTCACCGATCGCAAGGAAGATCCCGCCTCGCTCTCCGACGGATTCGAGCCGGTGCGCCACCGCGTCGGCATCACCTATGAGGACGATTGCCTGAGGCTGGGCTTCACCTGGAAGCGCGACTATGCCACCACCGGCGATGCGTCGCGCGGCAATTCCTATCTGTTCACGCTGGCGTTCAAGAATCTCGGACGCTAGGCTCCGCGACAGAGGGGAACCGCCGGTAAGCCTAAGTTCAGGCACAATTGGCCAGTAAGCGCCACGCTTCCGGCAGATTTGAGGGTACGGATTCACGTGAACATTGGTGTTACCAAGGCGATCCGCGCAGGCCGCTCGTCCGTTCTGGCGCTCGCGATCTCCAGCCTGGCATCCGCCGCCATGGCGCAGACCGCCCCGCACGCACCGGCACCGCCGACGCAGGAAGATCAGGAGGCGGCGCTCGCCGCCCAGCTCGATCTCCCCCGCGATCTCAAGCTGTTCGGCAAGGCCGATCCGAACGTCCGCAAGCCCACGGCGATCGTGAACGACACGGTGCTGACCGGCACCGACGTCGATCAGCGGCTCAACCTGATCATCGCGCTCAACAAGCTCAACCTGAAGCCGGAAGAGCGCGATCAGTATCGCATGATGATCCTGCGCCAGCTGATCGACGAGACGCTGCAGATCCAGGAGGCCAAGGCCAACGAGATCAAGGTCGACCCCAAGGAGATCGACCAGAGCTTCGCCTCGGTCGCGCGCCGCCTCCAGAAGACGCCGGAGCAGATGCGCGCCTTCCTGCGCGAGGCCGGCGCGTCCGAGCGCACGATGCGCAAGCAGGTCGAGGGCGAGGTCGCCTGGAGCCGCCTGCTGCGCCGCAAGGTGGACATCAACGTGAGCGACGAGGAGGCCAAGGCCATTCTCGACCGCCTCAAGGCCGCGCAGGGCAGCGAGGAATATCACGTCTACGAAATCTACATGAACGCGACCGACGACCGTAAGCAGGAAGTCTATGCGGGCATGCAGCGCATCATCCAGCAGATGAAGGAAGGCGCGCCGTTCGACTATCTGGCGAAGACTTATTCGGAAAGCTCGACCAAGGGCCAGGGCGGCGATCTCGGCTGGGTCCGCATGGCGCCCGGCATCCTGCCGGAGGAGATGGCCAAGGCCGTCGAGGAGATGCAGCCCGGCCAGGTCGCCGGCCCGATCCCGCTCAGCACGGGCTTCTCGGTCGTCTATCTCGCCGACAAGCGCAAGGTCGGCATGGCCGATCCGCGCGGTGCCAAGCTCTCGCTGCGCCAGATCACGATCAACTTCCCCAAGGGCACCAACGAGGCGCAGGCCACGGCGCGTGCCGGCCAGTTCGCCGCGGCGACCCAGGCGATCAAGGGCTGCGGCGATGCGTCCAACGTCGCCGCCGCGCAGAATGCCGAAGTGGTGGAGAAGGACGGCGTGGTGATCGGCGACCTGCCGCCCGCGCTCCAGCAGATCATCCTGCCGTTGCAGGTGGGCCAGGTGACCCAGCCCTTCGGCACGATCGAGGACGGCGTGCGCGTTCTCGTCGTGTGCGGCCGCGACGATCCGCCGTCCCCCGGCCTTCCCTCGATCGAGCAGATCCAGGACGGCGAGGCCGACAAGCGTACCAATCTGCGTGCGCAGCGCATGCTCCGCGACCTGCGGCGCGACGCGCTCATCGAATATCGCTGAAGTGATCCGGCCGCTCGCCATATCGATGGGCGATTCGGCCGGAATCGGCCCCGAGATCACTGCCAAGGCATGGAAGGCGCGCGAACTCCACTCGCTCGCGCCCTTCTTTGCCATCGGCTGTCCCGCCGCCGTCGAGCGCGTGTGGGACGGCCCGGTCGCCCGGATCAACAATCCGGACGAAGCGGCCGGCGTCTTCGGCGACGCGCTGCCGGTGCTCGCCGTCAGCGACACCTGCGAAGTCACCCCGGGCAACCCCGACGAGGCCAGCGCGAAAGCGGCGCTCCAGTCGCTCGAGCTGGCGGTGGGCCTCGCCAATGCCGGCGCGGCCGGCGGCGTGGTGACCGGCCCGGTGTCGAAGGTCCAGCTCTACAAGATCGGCTTCACGCATCCCGGCCAGACCGAATTCGTCGCCGAACGCTGCGGCATCGCGCCCGAGAACGCGGTGATGATGCTCGCCGGCCCCACGCTGCGCGTGGTGCCGATGACGGTGCACGAGCCGCTGGCCCGGGTGCCCGAACTGCTCACCATCGACCTGGTGCTCACCAAGGCGCGCGTCACCGCACGCGGCCTGCTGCGCAATTTCGGCATCGAGCGCCCCCGGCTCGCCTTTGCCGGCCTCAACCCCCATGCCGGCGAAAGCGGGGAAATCGGGCGCGAGGAGATCGACGTGCTCCAGCCCGCCATCGCCCGCCTGCGCGAGGAAGGGATCGACGCGATCGGCCCCTTCGCTGCCGACGCGATGTTCCATGCCCGTGCCCGTGCCGGCTATGATGCCGCGCTCTGCCCGACGCACGACCAGGCGCTGATCCCGATCAAGACGCTGCACTTCGACGAGGGCGTGAACATCACGCTCGGCCTGCCGATCGTCCGCACCTCGCCCGACCATGGCACCGCCTTCGGCATCGCCGGCAAGGACGCCGCCAATCCGGGGGCGATGATCGCCGCGATCAAGATGGCCGCCAGCGCCGCGCAGCGCCGGGCCGAAGCCGCGGCGTGACCGAGCTTCCGCCTCTCAGGGAAGTCATCGGCAAATATGGTCTCAGCGCGAGCAAGGCGCTGGGCCAGAATTTCCTGTTCGACCACCAGCTGCTCGCCCGCATCGCCAAGGTGCCGGGCAAGCTCGAGGGCGCCGAAGTGTTCGAGGTCGGCCCGGGCCCCGGCGGCCTCACCCGCGCGCTGCTCCAGGGCGGGGCCGGCGTCACCGCGGTGGAGCGCGACCGGCGCTGCATTCCCGCGCTGGAGGAACTCGGCACCTATTTTCCGGGCAAGCTCCGCGTCATTGAAGGCGATGCGCTGGAAGTGGACGCGCCTGCGCTGTTCCAGGGCAAGCCCCATGTCGTCGCCAACCTGCCCTATAATGTCGGCACGGCACTGCTCGTGGGCTGGCTCTCGGCGGCATGGGAGCCCTGGTGGGCCAGCCTGACGCTGATGTTCCAGAAGGAAGTCGCCGAGCGGATCGTCGCCGCGCCCGGCACCGAGCATTATGGCCGGCTGGCGGTGCTCGCCCAATGGCGCTCGACTCCGAAGATCGCGATGAACGTCCACCGCTCGGCCTTCACCCCGCCGCCCAAGGTGATGTCGGCCGTCGTCCATATCGTCCCCGGCACCGCGCCGGAGGGTGTGCGGCTGAAGACGCTGGAGACGCTCACTGCCGCCGCGTTCGGCCAGCGCCGCAAGATGCTGCGCCAGAGCCTGAAGGGCATGCCCGGCGCGCTGGAGGCGATGGAAAGGCTGGGCATCGATTCCAGCCGCCGCGCGGAGACGGTGACCGTCGAGGAATTCGTCGCCCTCGCCCGCGCCCTCGGCTGAAGCCGTCGGGGCCGTACCGCTCTGCCGGAATGCCCGGCAGGCGAGATCCTAGTTTGCAGACGGGATCAGGGCTTGGCCGTCGGCGTGGCGCTTGGCACCGGCACGGGTTCGGCCTGGGCGGTGGTGACCGGCGGCCCCTTGGCGATCGCCGCCGAGAGCTGAGTCGCATCGGCACATGCCTTGGCGCAGAGCTTCTCGATCTTGGCCAGATTCTCCTTGGCCCGCTCCATCGCGCCCTTGGCGACCATCGCCTCGCCCTGGCCACGCAGCGCCGCGGTGTCGTTCGGCTCAAGGCTCAGCGCCTCGCGATAGAGGCGGATCGCCTTGCCCGGCAAATTGTTCCTGCGCGCGATCTCGGCGAGGACGAGATAGGCCTCGCGATTGCGCGGGTCCACCGCCAGGGCGCTCTCCAGCACATCGCCCGCGCCCTCGACATTGCCGGCGGCCAGCGCCGCGCGGCCCTGCCGGACGAGTTCCATCGAACGCGGATCGATCTGGTTGTCGGCACGCTGCGCCATCAGCGAGGTGGAAACCGACAGCAGCAGCAACGCACCGGCCGCCCCAATCGCAGTGAAACGCATCACATTCTCCGAAATCTGCCCCGTCGCTATCATGGCCGGCGCATCCTCGCGACAAAAAAGCCATCGGTCGAGTCCGCAAGCGGGGTGAAGCGCAGCCCCGGTCCACGCGGCGTGCCGGCACCGAGCGACAGCGGCTGGGCGCTCCAGCCCGGATGCCGGTCGAGGAACGCCTGGGCCTGGCCTGCCCCTTCCGCATCGAGCAGCGAGCAGACGACGTGCACGAGCATGCCGCCGGGGCGCACGAGATCGGCGGCGATATCGAGCAGCGCGGCCTGGGTCGCGACATAACGGTCCAGCCGCTGCGGAGTAAGCCGCCAGCGCGCCTCGGGATTGCGGCGCCAGGTGCCGGTGCCCGAGCAAGGCGCGTCGATCAGCACCACATCCGCGCGGCCGCTCTGGTCGGCGAGCATCGCCGCCTCCTGGTTCGGGTTGAGGAGGCGAGTCTCGGCGATCGACACCCCCGCCCGCTCGGCACGGGGCATCAGCCGGGAAAGCCGCGGGCGATCGACATCGCAGGCGAGGATCGAACCATGGTTCGCCATCGCCGCGGCCAGTGCGAGGGTCTTGCCGCCGCCACCGGCACACAGATCGATGACGTGCTGCCCCCGCTCCACGCCCGCCGCCAGGCTGACGAACTGGCTGCCGGCGTCCTGCACTTCGAGCCGGCCTTCCTTGTAGGCGGGCAGTTGCTCGACAGCCGCATCCGACGGCACCCTCAGGCCAGCGGACAGGCACGGCAGCGGCACGGCGCCGGGGATCCCGGCCTGGATCGCCGCCGGATCGGCCTTGAGCGTGTTGACGCGGATATCGAGCGGCGCGCGCTCGAGCAGCGCCGCCTGCTCATCGGCATCCAGGCCGGACGAGGTGAAAGCCTCGGCCAGCCAGGCCGGCAGCACGCCCGCCGCGGCCGCGGGCTCATCCGGCGCGATCGCTGCGGGGCCATAGGGCGATCCGTCGAACAGCGCAGCCAGCTCGGGCTGGCGGCGGACCAGCGCCAGCATCGCGGCGCGGCCGCTCTCCGGGCGCTCGCCGAGCATGCGGATCGCGTCATAGACCAGCGCGCGGATGGCCCGGCGGTCCTTGGAGCCGGCATAGCGGCGCTCGGCGAACCAGCGGGCGATGATCGTATCGGCCGATCCGCCCTGATCGCGGGCGGCGGCGATGATCTTGTCGAGCAGGTCGATGGCAGCCTGGAGCCGCGCCGCGGGGTTCATGGCTTCGTCACAAGCAGAACGAATGCGGTTTTGACAGCGAAATCTCGACAAGCCCGCCCGATCCCGCCACTGACGCGCCAACCCAACAGGAAGGCAAGCACATGGCATTCACGGCGAAGATCCTGCTCCTCGGCTCGGGCGAGCTCGGCCGCGAGTTCGTGATCTCCGCCAAGCGGCTGGGCGCCCAGGTGATCGCGTGCGATGCCTATGCGGGCGCACCGGCGATGCAGGTGGCGGACGGCTTCGAAGTATTCTCGATGCTCGACGGCACGCTGCTGCGCGCGGCGGTGGAGAAGCACCGGCCGGACTATGTCGTGCCCGAAGTGGAAGCGATCCGCACCGAAGTGCTCGCCGAACTGGAGGCCGAGGGCTTCACCATCGTCCCCTCCGCCCGTGCGACGATGATGACGATGAACCGCGACGGCATCCGCGAGGTCGCCGCCGTCGAGCTCGGCCTGCGCACGTCGCGATACCGATATGCCGAGAGCCTGGAGGAAGTGCTGGCCGGGGCCGGGCACACCGGCCTGCCCTGCGTGATCAAGCCGGTCATGTCCTCTTCGGGCAAGGGCCAGAGCACGGTCCGCGAGGCGGGTGCGCTGGAGGCTGCCTGGGACTATGCCGTGGCCAATATGCGCGGCGACCGCAAGCGGGTGATCGTCGAGGAGTTCGTCGACTTCGACTATGAGATCACGCTGCTGACGATCCGCACGCGCACCGGCGTGCTCTTCTGTCCGCCGATCGGCCACCGCCAGGAACGCGGCGACTATCAGGAGAGCTGGCAGCCCGCCGCCATGTCGGCCTCCGCCATCGCAGATGCGCAGGACATGGCCCGCAAGGTCGTCGACGACCTGGGCGGCTATGGCATTTTCGGCGTGGAATTCTTCGTGAAGGGCGAGGAGGTGATCTTCTCCGAACTGTCTCCCCGCCCCCATGACACCGGCATGGTGACCTTGATCTCGCAGAACCTCAGCGAGTTCGACCTGCATGCGCGGGCGGTGATGGGCCTGCCGATCCCGTCGATCGCGCTTCGCGGACCTTCGGCGAGCGCAGTGATCCTGGCGGACCGGGCTTCGGAGGCGCTTTCCTATGCGGGACTGGCCGAGGCGCTGGCCGTGCCGGGCGGCGAAGTGGACGTGCGCATCTTCGGCAAGCCGAATTCGCGACCGTATCGACGGATGGGCGTGGCGCTGGCCCTGGCAGGGGATACCGATACCGCACGGCGATTGGCGGCCGAGGCTGCGCGCGCGGTGCGGATCGGCTATGGGGACTGAGCAGGCGGCCCGCCGCTACCTGCCGGTCACATCGCCGCGCGCGAACCTGCCCGGCGAACAACCGAGCCGCTTGCGGAAAGCGGTGCTGAACGCGCTCGCCGACTCATAGCCGATCTCGTCGGCGATCCGGTCCAGCGACTTCGTGCCCCGGCTCAGGGCGTCCTTGGCGATCGCCATGCGCCAGCGCGCCAGATATTCGATCGGGGCGCACCCAAGCACCTCGCCGAACCGGGCCGCGAAGGCCGATCGCGACATGCCGGCGACACCGGCCAGCTCGGCGACCGTCCAGCCCGCACGAACATCGGCGTGGATCGCGTGCAGGGCGCGGGCAAGCGCCGGGTCGCGCATGCCGCTGAGCAGGCCGGCCGGCATCCTCTGGTTTCCGATGCCGCGCCAGCGCAGCGCCTCGACCAGCAGCGCCTCGAGCATCCGCTGGACGATCAGCTCCTTGCCCGGATAATTGGTGACGCATTCCTCGGCGAGCAGCTCGATCAGCCGGCCGAACCGCGTCGTCCGGCCTTCCGAGGCCGGGATATGGATGCGGCCCGGCAACAAGGCGAGCAGGAGCGACGCATTCACGCGCTCGAACGCGAAGCTCCCGCCCAATGCCGTGAAATCCGGCTCCCCCTCCTGCTCGCCATGCCGGACCGCCTCGTTGCGCGGCTCCACCGCCGTCCCGGCCGTGCCGGGTTCGCTGGCGAGCGTGAAGGCCGGCGTTGTCGGCAGCAGCAGGAAATCCCCTTCGGCAAGCCGCAACGGCGCCTCGCCATCGAAGGTGATCCAGGCCTCGCCCGAAAGAATGATCGTGAATCCGGGCGCGTCGTGC
The DNA here is from genome assembly GCF_002127225.1 of Sphingomonas sp. IBVSS2. Lineage (GTDB taxonomy): Bacteria > Pseudomonadota > Alphaproteobacteria > Sphingomonadales > Sphingomonadaceae > Sphingomonas. Next base: position 193,283 of record NZ_NFUR01000003.1, on the reverse strand, counting down.
GGACGATAGCGGACGCCCCATCGCCCGCGCCCGGATATCGGCTTGGAGACGGCGGCGCTGGGCCGGAGCAGCGCGATGATGTCGCTTAGAGGATCCATCTATTTTGGACGATCTATAATCTATTACGGATTTCTCATTATATATCGTCCCGAAGAGCCTGTCTATCTCATCGGCATCGAAGCCAAGGAGACAGGCAATGACCAAGACGATCCTCATCACCGGCACCTCGTCGGGCTATGGCAAGGCCACCGTGGAGCTGTTCCTTTCGCGCGGCTGGAACGTCGTGGCGACGATGCGACGGCCCGAAGCCGCGCGGTTCGGCGGCGCCTCGGCGCGGCTGCGGGTGCTGCCGCTCGATGTGACCGATCAGGGGAGCATCGACGCGCTGCTCGAAGCCGCGGGCCCGATCGACGTGCTCGTCAACAATGCGGGCATCGGCGGCGTGGGTGCCTTCGAGGCGATGCCGATGTCGCTGGTCCGCCAGCTCTTCGAAACCAACACGATCGGCGTGATGGCGATGTGCCAGGCAGTCATCCCCCAGATGCGCCGGCGCCGTTCGGGAATCCTCGTCAACGTGACCTCGAGCGTAACGCTGGGCGCCTTCCCGCTCGCCGCGGCCTATACCGGATCGAAACAGGCGATCGAGGGCTTCACCGGCTCGCTCGCGCATGAGCTCGCCCATTTCGGCATCCGGGCGAAGCTGGTCGAGCCAGGCTATGCTCCGACCACGCGGTTCGGCGCGAATGCCATCGTCCCGGTCGAGGAATTGCTGCCGGGCGAATATGCCGATTTCGCACGACCGATCCTGGAAGCCCTTGCCGCGCCCGCGATGACGACCACGGAAAACGACGTGGCCGAAGCGGTGTGGAACGCGGTGCGGGACGATACCGGCCAGCTCCGCTTTCCCGCGGGGCCCGACGCCGTGGCGCTCGCGCAGGCGCGCTGAACCTGGGCCCGTGCCGGTCTTCCTTCTCGATCGGCACGGGCCCGGCGGGCCAGCCTGCGCGTTGGCGGTGACGATGCAGCACAGGGAGCTGGCACGATGCGGATCCATGAACAGTCGAAGGGATATCACCGGGGCGCGCGGGACTATGTCGCAGGCCGGCCGGGCTACCCGCCCGAAGCGCTCGCCTGGCTCCGCGAGGTCCTGCACATCGGCCCGGGCCGCCGGGTGCTCGAGCTTGGTGCGGGCACCGGCAAGTTCATCCCGGTGCTGCGGGAAGCCGGCGGGGACATCGCCGCCGTCGAGCCGATCGCCGAGATGCGGGAACAGTTGATCCGCACCCATCCCGACGTGGAGGCGCTGGCCGGAACCGCCGAGGCGATCCCGCTGCCCGATGCCTCGGTCGATGTCGTGGTCTGCGCGCAGGCCTTCCACTGGTTCGCCACGCATGCGGCGCTGGCGGAGATGCACCGGGTGCTGAGGCCGGGCGGGATGCTCGGCCTGATCTGGAACGGCCGCGACGAGGCGGTGCCCTGGGTCGCGGCGCTTTCCGAAATCACCAACCGCCATGAAGGCGACACCCCGCGCTATCGCACCGGCGCGTGGCGCAGCGTCTTCCCCGCGCCCGGCTTCGAGCTGGTCGACGAACGCCATGTCCGCAACGCCCATATCGGCACCGCCGAGCAGGTGGTGCTCAAGCGCACGCTCTCGGTGAGCTTCATCGCGGGGCTTCCCGCGGAACAGCGCGACCAGGTCGAGCGCGATGTGCGGGCGTTCATCGCCCGAACGCCCGAGCTGGCCGGCGGGGGCGAGATCGCCTTTCCCTACGAGACGAGCATGTACGCCTATCGCAGGCGCTGAGACCATGCCCGCTCAGTGCGCCGCGCCGAACCGCTCCACCAACCTCCCCGCCGCCATCAGCGCCACCAGCGCCACCGCGGCCCCGATGATCATGTCCGACAGATAGTGAGTCCCCTCGATCGGAGTCGCCAGCAGCATCGCGAGGGTGAGGAAGATCAGCGGCCAGCGCAGACGACCGCAGCGCCAGGCAGCGGCGATGTAGAGAACGCCGGAAGCGGTGTGGAAGCTCGGCGCCGAGACCAGCCCGCGCAACTCGTCGAGGTTGACCAGCCCGACCTGGCGGGCACGCAATGCCGGGATCAGCTGCTCCTGCCAGATCGCGCTGGTCGGCATATAGGGGATCGGGCCCTTCCAGAGATATGTCAAAGGGCCCAGCGCGGGCATCAGCAGGTAGAGGCTCAGCGTGATCAGCGCGGCCAGCCAGAAGCCGGCAAGGAACCGGTGCGCCTCGCGCCGCTCGCCCCGGATCGCGAAGGCGGCGAGGAGCGCGGCCGGAATCAGGTAGATGCTCTGATAGGCAGCCACGCCGAGCCGCTGGAGGCTGGGATGCGCGGCCACCGTCTCGTACCAGGCAAGCCAGTGGAAGTGCAGCGCCTCGTCGATCCGCTGGAGCGGGGCATCGGCAAAGCCCTGCGACAACGCGGCCAGCGGATAGGTGCTCACCGCGCCGGTCAGCGCCATCGCCGTGAACAGGCCGAAATAGTCCGCGCCATCGGATGCCGGCTTCGCCCAGCGGAAACCGGTTCTGGCAAGCGCGGGTCGAACCGCGAAGGCGAGCGCCAGCCCGACGAGATAGGGCGCATTGCCCGGCCGCAGCAGATCCACCCGGAGTTCCGCCTTCCACAGCAGCACGGCGCAGATCGCCATGCTCAGCCCGAGCGCGCCCCACAACTGCATCGTCGAGAAGCCGGCCGAGGGGGGTAGACGATGCTCCGAAACGGGGTTGGCGGGTATCTCGGGCGCTGCGCTGAGCGGGCGAAAAAGGGCGTAGCCCGGCAGCAGCCGGGCGCGATCGAAACTTGGCACTATCCCGATGGATAGCGAATTACCAAGCGCACGCAATCACTTCGGCCGGGCCGGCCCACCCGCCCGTCTTCAATCGGGACCGCTCGCTCAGCGCGTCGGGTAGTTCGGCGCTTCCCGCGTGATCGTCACGTCATGGACATGACTCTCGCGCAGGCCGGCATTGGTGATGCGCACGAAGCGCGCCTTGCGCTGGAACTCGGGGATCGTGCCCGCGCCGACATAGCCCATCGAGGCCTTCACGCCGCCGACCAGCTGATGGATCACGTCGCGCGCCGGGCCCTTGTACGGCACCTGGCCCTCGATACCTTCGGGAACGAGCTTGAGCTGGTCCTTCACGTCCTGCTGGAAATAGCGATCGGCCGAACCGCGCGCCATCGCGCCGACAGAGCCCATGCCCCGGTACGACTTGTAGGCGCGGCCCTGATACAGGAAGGTCTCGCCCGGCGCTTCCTCGGTGCCCGCCAGCAGCGAGCCGATCATCGCGCTCGAGGCGCCGGCGGCAATCGCCTTTGCGACATCGCCCGAGGTGCGGATGCCGCCATCGGCAACCACCGGCACGTCGTGCTTCGCAGCTTCGTTGGCGGCATCCATCACCGCGGTGAGCTGCGGCACGCCGACGCCGGCGACCACGCGGGTCGTGCAGATCGAGCCCGGCCCGATGCCGACCTTCACGCCGTCCGCGCCCGCGTCGATCAGCGCCTTGGCGGCTTCGGCGGTGGCGATATTGCCCGCGATCACCTGGACCCGGTTGGACAGCTTCTTCACGCGCTCGACGGCGCGCGAAACGTCCTTGTTGTGGCCGTGCGCGGTGTCGATCACGATCAGGTCGACCTCGGCATCGACCAGCGCCTCGGTGCGCGCGAAGCCCTTGTCGCCCACGGTGGTGGCGGCGGCGACGCACAGGCGGCCGGCGGCATCCTTGGTCGCGGCGGGATAGTTCACCGCCTTCTCGATGTCCTTCACCGTGATCAGGCCGACGCAGCGATAGGCGTCGTCCACCACCAGCAGCTTCTCGATCCGGCGGGAATGGAGCAGGCGGCGCGCCTCTTCCTGCGCGACCCCGGCTCGGACGGTGACGAGGTTCTCATGCGTCATCAGCTCGGAAACGAGCTGGTCGGGGCGCTCGGCGAAGCGGACGTCGCGATTGGTGAGGATGCCGGCGAGCCTGCCGCTGGCCTCGACCACCGGCACGCCGCTGATCTTGTGCTGCGCCATCAGCGCACGGGCCTCGGCAAGCGTGCCGTCGGGGGCGATGGTGATCGGATTGACGACCATGCCGCTCTCGAAACGCTTCACCGCGCGAACCGCCTCCACCTGCTCCTCGATGTCGAGATTGCGGTGGAGCACGCCGATGCCGCCCAGCTGCGCCATCACGATCGCCATATCGGCTTCGGTGACGGTATCCATCGCCGAGGAGAGGATCGGAATGTTGAGCGAAAGGCCGCGGGTCACCCGCGTGCGGGTATCGGCCATGCTCGGCAGAACTTCGGATTCTCCCGGATAGAGGAGAACGTCATCGAAGGTGAGGCCGAGGGGGATGTCCATGGGGTGCGCCAATGTCCTGATTCGGAAGTTGGCGGCCCATGTAACCGCGAGGGTCGGAAAGCGCTAGGGGGTCGGCGCCTTCGGGCGTCATGCACAGCAGCGCCTGCTCGATCGCGATCTGCTGGCGGAGGCTGCGGACAAGGGCTGTGGAGGCGCGGCAATAGGCCGGCCAGTCCTCCGCGATCTCGCGCAGGCCCCAGGCGCCGACGTGCATCGTATATTCGATGCTCGTGTCGATGTTCGACTGACGCAATGCCGCGAACTGCTGGGCGATGACGCCGCCGGCCTGGCGCTCGCGCGCCAGGCAGAGCGCGTCGACCGTGTTGCGGCGCTCGCCATTGACCCTGGAGATGTAGAGGCGGACGCGCGACAGCCGCAGCTGGTCGAGCTCGGGCTGGGCGAGGAGCGACTCGATCTCGTCGAGCGCGGCGAGCAGGTCACGATGCAATATGGGCAGGCCGGGCATAAAGTCATCATAGAGGCTGTCCGCCCAACCCGGCCGGCTTCAGGCTTCGAAATGTTCCGTACTGGTCCGATCGGCGGCGCGCTCGAGCAGAGCTCGTGCCTGGTCGACATGCATCGCCTCGATCATCCGCCCCTCATACCGCTCGGCCCCTCCGGTCGCCGCCGCGATCAGCGCACGGGCGTCGGCGATCTCGGCCTCGCTCGGGCCGAAAGCGCGGGTGGCGATGGCAAGCTGGCCGGGATGGATCAGCGACTTGCCGTCGAAGCCCAGCGCCCTCCCCTCGCGGCACTCCGCCGCCAGGCCCTCGGCATCGTCGAGCCGATTGAAGACCCCGTCCAGCGCCCAGACCCCGCCGGCGCGGGCCGCGAGGACGATCGTCTGCAACGCGACCGACATCTGCGCGCGGCCGCTCGACGGCGGCAGGCGGAGCGTGGCGGCAAGGTCGTTGGTGCCGGCGATCAGGCCGGCCACGCCCGGTACCGCGGCGATCGCGGCGGCGGCGAGCACGCCGAGCGGGGTCTCGATCATCGCCAGCAGCGGCTTGCCGAGCGCATGCGCCAGCCGGGCGACCTCGCCGGCCTCCTCGGCCTTGGGCAGCACCGCGAAATCGGCGGCGGACGACGCCACGGCGGCGACGTCATCCGGATGCTCGCTCGATCCGATGCCGTTCAGGCGGATCGCGGCGAGACGCGGGCCGAACCCCTCGGCAACCGCCGCCACCGCGGCGAGGCGCGCTTGCGCCTTGTCCGCATCCTTCACCGCGTCTTCCAGGTCGAGGATCACCAGATCCGCCGCGAGCCCCCGCGCCTTCTCGATCGCCCGCGGGTTCGAGGCGGGAAGGAACAAGGCGGTGCGCGGTGCGAGACGGGCTGTGATCATGCCCCTTCTCTATGCTAGCAAGGAGCGGATTGGCGAGGACCACATTCTTTTGTGGCCACATTCTTCGGGGGAGTCGGAATGCTCGTACTCAATGTCTTCCTGGGCGCGGTGGCCGCGGTGGTCGTGCTCTATCTCTTCTCGAGCGTCACGATCGTCCGCCAGGGCTATCAGTACACGATCGAGCATTTCGGCCGCTTCACCACGGTCGCGACGCCGGGCTTCAACTTCTATCCGGCCTTCTTCTACCGGGTGGGCCGGCGCGTGAACATGATGGAGCAGGTGATCGACATTCCCGGCCAGGAGATCATCACCAAGGACAATGCGATGATCTCCACCGACGGCGTGGTGTTCTTCCAGGTCCTCGACGCGGCCAAGGCGGCCTATGAGGTGTCGGACCTCTATATCGCGCTGCTCCAGCTCACCACCACCAACCTGCGCACCGTGATGGGCTCGATGGACCTGGACGAGACGCTGTCGAAGCGTGACGAGATCAACGCGCGGCTGCTTTCGGTGGTGGACCATGCGACGACGCCCTGGGGCGTGAAGATCACGCGCGTCGAGATCAAGGACATCCGCCCGCCCGCCGACATCGTCAACGCGATGGGCCGCCAGATGAAGGCCGAGCGCGAGAAGCGCGCCAACATCCTGGAGGCCGAGGGCACCCGCGCCTCGGAGATCCTGCGCGCCGAGGGCCAGAAACAGTCCAAGATCCTCGAGGCCGAGGGCCGGCGCGAGGCGGCCTTCCGCGACGCCGAGGCGCGCGAACGCTCGGCCGAGGCCGAGGCCAAGGCGACCCAGCTCGTCTCGGATGCGATCGAGCAGGGCTCGAGCCAGTCGCTCAACTACTTCATCGCGCAGAAATATGTGGAAGCCGTGGGCAAGTTCGCCACTTCGCCGAATGCCAAGACCATCCTGTTCCCGGTCGAGGCGACGCAGCTGATCGGCACGCTGGGCGGCATCGGCGAGCTGGCGCGCGACGCGCTGGGCGGCAGCGGCAATGGCGGCGCGCCGCGTCCGCCCGCGCCGCCGGCACCGTCGCGCCCGCGGCCGTTCGGACCCCAGGAGAGTTGAGATGAACTTCGACCAACTGCTCGCCGTGCCGGGCCTGGCCTGGCTGATCCTCGCCGCGCTGCTCGCCATCGCCGAGCTGCTCGTACCGGGTGTCTTCCTGGTCTTCATCGCTGCGGGTGCCGCGGTGACCGGTATCGTCACGCTGCTCGTGCCCGCGTTCGACCTGGTGTTCGAGGTGTTCCTGTTCGCGGGGGCCTCGGCGGCGGCAGTGGCGGTCGGGCGGCGCTGGTATCGCGCCAATCCGGTGCCGAGCGAGGATCCGCTGCTCAACGACCGCGTCGCCCGGCTGATCGGCCAGGTGGTCACCGTGGTCGAACCCATCGTCGCCGGCCAGGGCCGCGTGAAGGTGGGCGACGGCGAGTGGCTGGCCAACGGCCCGGATGCCCCCGCCGGCGCGCATGTCCGCATCACCGGCGCGCGGAGCGGCTCGCTCGACGTCGAGCCGGCCTGAAGACTTTCGTTTCGAGGAATTCCAAATGCACACCACTCGCCGCCAGTTGCTGCTGGGCGCCGGCTCGACGCTCGCGATCGCCGGCTCGCCCGCCGGGGCCCGCGCCCTGCTGGCCGACAATGACGCGCCGGCCCAGGCGCTGATCGACCGGATCGCCGAGCAGATGCTGCGCGACTATCCCGAGACGGCAACCACCCTGGGCGTCGACAAGGACAAGCGCGCGAACCTGAAGCACCAGCTCACGGACCGCTCGGTCAAGGGCCAGGCGAAGATCGCGGCGAACCTGCGAAAGGGGCTGGCCGACCTGGCCAAGCTCGACATGAACGTGCTGAGCCCGGCGATGCGCACCCATGTCGATGTGATCCAGGCGAGCTTCTCCAATGCGCTCAAGGGCTTCGCCTTCGGCTATGGCGACGTGGCCACGGGCAGCTGGCGCAACTCGCCCTATGTGGTGGTGCAGAATGTCGGCGCGTTCCTCGACCTGCCGCGCATGCTGGACAGCGACCACCAGATCGCGACCCCCGAAGACGGCGAGGCCTATCTCGATCGGCTGGAAAGCTATGCCGAGCAGGTGGACGGCGAAACCGAGCGGCTGAAGCGCGCCGCCGCCAGGGGCGTGATCGCGCCCGACTTCCTGCTCGACAAGTGCCTGAAGCAGATCAGGCTGGCGCGCAGCGGCGACCCCGCCGGCTGGGGCGTGGTCACCTCGGTCGCCAATCGCACGGCCGGCATGGACGGCGATTTCGGCGAGCGGGCCTGGCTACTCGCCAGGGACAAGCTCGCGCCCGCGCTCGACCGGCAGATCGCCGAGCTTCAGAAGCACCGCGCCCGGGCGACCAGCGATGCCGGCGTGTGGAAGTTCAAGGACGGGGATGCCTATTATGCCTGGGCCCTGAGCGCGGGCACCACGACGACGATGACGCCGGACGAAGTCCACCAGATGGGCATCGACCAGCTGGCGAAGATCCAGTCCGAGATGGACGCCATCCTGAAGAAACAGGGTTATTCGCAGGGTTCGGTCGGCGCGCGGATGGAGGCGCTGGCCAGGGATCGGCGCTTCGCCTTCCCCGAGGGCGATCCGGGCCGCGCCGAGATCCTCAAATTCCTCAACGAGCGTGTCGCGGATATCCGCAGCCGCATGCCCCAGGCCTTCCACACGCTGGTGAAGGGAAATGTCGAAGTGAAGCGGCTGCCGCCCGAGGAGGAGCCCGGCGCGCCCGGCGCCTATGGCGGCGCGGGATCGATCGACGGGACGATTCCGGGCAAGTTCTGGATCAACCTGCGCACCACCAGCCTGCATACGCGCTTCAGCCTGCCCGACCTCGCCTATCACGAGGCGATCCCGGGCCATGTCTGGCAGGGCGAATATGCCAACAGGATGCCGCTGATCCGCTCGATCCTGGCCTTCAACGCCTATTCGGAAGGCTGGGCGCTCTATGCCGAGCAACTGGCCGACGAGCTGGGCGTCTATGCCGAGAATCCGGCGGAGAAGCTCGGCTATCTCCAGTCGCTCGGCTTCCGGGCCTGCCGGCTGGTCGTCGATACCGGCCTCCACGCCAAGCGCTGGACGCGGCAACAGGCGATCGACTGGTTCGTCACCGCCAACGGTTCCTCGGTGGAGGAAGTCTCGGGCGAGGTCGATCGCTATTGCTCCTGGCCGGGCCAGGCATGCGGCTACAAGGTGGGGCACAGCGAGATCAATCGCCTGCGCGACCATGCCAGGACCGCGCTGGGCGAGCGCTACGACTTCCGCGCGTTCAACGATGCCGTGGTGCTGGGCGGCAATGTGCCGATGACCGTGCTGGGGCATGTGATCGATCGGCATATCGCCGAACGCAAGGGCTGATGGTCTGGCGCCCGCGCCATGCGATCGTCGCGGCGCTGCTGCTGGTGGTGGAAGTGCTGATCGCACTCCGTGTCCGCGATCGCTTCATCCGGCCCTATCTGGGCGACGTGCTGGCGGTGATCCTGGTCCATTGCGCCCTGCGCGCGGTGCTGCCGATCCGGGCCCTGCCCGCCGCGGCCACGGCGTTCGGGATCGGCGCGCTGATCGAGCTCGGCCAGGCGATCCACATCCTCGACCTGCTCGGGCTGCGCGGCATCCGGGTCGTCGCGGTGGTGCTCGGCGGAAGCTTCGAATGGCTCGATTTCCTCGCCTATGCCGCCGGCGCGGGGATCGCGCTGGCAGTTGATCGAAGAGTGTTAGACAACTAGTACAGCTGGCGAACCACAAGGGGTCGGGAACGGTGGCGTTGCGGCGGGCGCGGCATGAATTCTGGGGCGACGGCCCCGCCTATCGCGCGATCGGCGGCTTCACCTATCACCGGCTTGCTGCCACGGCGCCCGAGCACGAGGTCGAGACGCATACGCATGACGAGGCGCATTTCGTGCTCGTCCTCTCGGGCGGGTACAAGTCCTCGGCCAGGGATGCGCCGCCGGTCTCGCGCACGCCGCTGCTGGTGTTCAACCCGCCCGGCACCACGCATCGCGACCGATTCCACGAAGGCCGGGGCAGCTTCCTCGCCATTTCAGGCGGATATGCGCGCGGCGAAGGCCCTGCGGTGCGGGTGCTCGATCCCTATGCGATCTGGACGGCGCACGCCGTCGCGGCGCAGTTCGACCGGGCGGCATCCTCCCCCCTCGCCTTTGACGGGCGGGCGCACCAGCTGGTCGCCAGCGTGCAGCCGCTTTCCTCCGACGAAGCGCGGCGCGCCGCCAGGCCGCCTTCCTGGCTGCGCCGCGTGTTCGAAATGAGTTTCACCGCCGACGACCCGGCACTGTGCGTCGCCGATCTCGCGCGCGAGGCGGGCGTGCATCCGGTGCACCTCGCCCGCGTCTTCCGGCGCTATCTCCACTGCACGCCGGGCGAGCTGCTGCGCGGGCGGCGGCTGGAACGGGCGGCGGCCATGCTGGGAGGCGGCACCGCCTCGCTGGCCGAAGTGGCCTGTGCCGTCGGCTTCGTCGACCAGGCGCATCTGAGCCGCGCCTTTCGCGAAGCCTTTCGCGCAACGCCGGCGCGCTGGCGGCGGGAGGTTGCGCGGATACAAGACGATGGCGTGCCGGCGGCGCAAAGCGGCTGACGCAACCGATGAAAGGGTTTCGATGCGTTCCGTCCTCCTCTCCGCCCTGTTGGCCTCGGCAATGACCCTCCCGGTTCCTCTCGCCGCACAGGATGCGAAACAGGATATCACCGGGCTCTGGGCGGCGAAGAAGCGCTTCGGCCCGGATGTGCGCGGCACGCTCACCCTGGTCCGGGAAGCGTCGGGCTGGCGCGCCGAGATCGCCGGACGCGAGGCGGCGGTGACCCGGGCGGGCGACACGCTGCGTTTCACCCTGGCGGGCGAACTGGGCGGCTTTCGCGGGCGAATCGAGGGCAACCGCATCCGCGGTCACTGGATCCAGCCCCGCAGCGTCACCGGCGGGATGCGCTATGCGACTCCGGTGGTGCTCGCCGCCGCGGGCCCGTCGCTGTGGCGCGGCGAGGTGCGGCCGCTCGACGAGACCTTCACGCTCTACCTGAAGATCGACCGCGAGGCGGACGGGCGGCTCGGCGTGTTCCTGCGCAATCCGGACCGTAACATCGGGCGCAATGTCGACCTCAGGCACATCGAATTGAAGGACGGCCATGTGCGGCTGCTCGGCAAGCCCGGCGGCGCGACCGAGGAGGTGGAGATCGCCGCCGGCAGCTTCGATGCCGGCAACCGCCTGCTCTCGATCGCCATTCCCGGGCGCGGCAACAGCTATGATTTCGAGCCGGCGGGCGCGTTGAGCGATTTCTATCCCCGCCCCGGCCTCACGGCGCCCTATGCCTATCGCGCGCCGCTGCCGAAGCTGGACGGCTGGCCGGTGTCCACGCTGACGGCGGAAGCGATAGACCGCGCCGCGATCGAACGCTTCGTCCAGATGCTGATCGAGCAGCCGATCGACTCGGTCCATGCGCAGGACATCCATGCGGTGCTGATCGCGCGCCATGGCAAGCTGGTGCTCGAGGAATATCTGCACGGCATCGATGGCGACGCCCTGCACGACACGCGCTCGGCGGCGAAGAGCCTCACCTCGGTGCTGGTCGGCGCGGCGATGCAGCAGGGCACGCGGATCGGGCCGGAAACGCCGGTCTATGCGACGATGGAGAAGACGCTCCCCGCCGATCTCGATCCGCGCAAGCGGGCGATGACGCTGGGCGACCTGCTCGGCATGGCATCGGGCTTCCACTGCGACGATCGCGATCCCAAGGCGCCGGGCAACGAGGACGTGATGCAGGACCAGGAGGCCCAGCCCGACTGGTATCGCTATGCGCTCGACCTGCCGATGGTCGCGGCACCGGGGGCGAGCCGCGTCTATTGCAGCACCAACCCCAACCTGGCGGGCGGCGTGCTGGCGAAGGTTACCGGCGAGCCGCTGGAGCAGAGCTTCGACCGGCTGATCGCCCGGCCGATGCAGTTCGGGCCCTATGCCCTCAACCTGCAGCCGACCGGCGAGCCCTATATGGGCGGCGGCGCGCAGTTCCGGCCGCGCGATTTCATGAAGCTCGGCCAGCTGATGCTCGACGGCGGCAACTGGCAGGGCAAGCGCATCCTGAGCGCCGACTGGGTGCGCCGCTCCACCGCGCCGCGCGGCGAGCTGCGCGGGCTGCACTATGGCTATCTCTGGTGGGGGATCGACCTGCCCTGGCAGGGCGAGAAGCTGCCGGCCTTCTATGCGGCAGGCAATGGCGGCCAGGTGGTGATCGTGGTGCCGAAACTCGACCTGGTCGTCGCGATCTTCGGCGGCAACTATGGGGACAAGGTGATGTACGTACCCCAGGAGAAATACACGCCGGACCATATCCTGCCGGCAGTGCGCTGAAACGCGGGGCTCGCCCGGCCGATTGCGCCGGGCGAGCCCCGCGCAAATCTCAGCTCTTGGTGCCGAACAGGCCCGAGGCCAGGCCGCCGAGCTGGCCGAGCACGCCCTCGCCGCCTTCCTGCATCAGCTGCGAGAAGCGGCCGAGCGAACCCTCGCCACCGATATGGCCGATGATCTCCTGGAGCTTTTCCACCGGCAGGCCGGTCGCCGAGGCGGCGCCTTCGGCGGTATCGGTGTCCATCGGGTGGAACTTGGCGAGCGCCTGCACCGCCTGCTCGACATGCTCGGGCGAAAGCCCGACCTTGGACGCGAGATTGGCCACGTCCACGTTCTGCGAAACCTGGCCGAGAATGCCGTCGAGGATGCTCATATGCTTGCTCCCGTTACGAGTGATCGGAACGGGAGCAGGCTTAGCACAGCTTGGCACCGGCGCCCACAGTTTCCCCGGCATCCGGCCGGGAAAGCGCGGCGGGTCAGGCAGTCACTTTAGGCGCAGCCTCGCGCACGCCCGCATCGACATGGTCGGCGAACTGGGCGAAATTCTCGACGAACTGGTCGACCAGCCTGCCGGCGGTCGCGTCGTAATCCGCCTTGTTCGCCCAGGCGGCCCGCGGATCGAGGATCGCGCCGTCCACGCCCGGCACCGCGATGGGCACCATGAAGCCGAAATTGGGATCCCTGCGGAACTCGGCCTGGGCAAGGCTGCCGTCGAGCGCGGCGTTGAGCAGCGCCCGCGTCACGCGGATCGGCATGCGCTTGATGCCCGGATCGGTGGCGCGGCCGCCGCTCCAGCCGGTGTTGACCAGCCAGCAATCCACACCGCCCTTCGCGATCCGCTCCTTGAGCAGATTGCCATAGACCGCCGGGTGGCGCGGCATGAAGGCAGCGCCGAAGCAGGTGGAGAAGGTCGCCTCGGGCTCGGTCACGCCGATCTCGGTGCCGGCCACCTTGGCGGTGTAGCCCGAGAGGAAGTGATACATCGCCTGATCGGGCGTGAGCTTGGCGATCGGCGGCATCACGCCGAAGGCATCCGCGGTCAGGAAGATGATGTTGCGCGGCACCGGGCCGAGGTTCCGCTCGGAGGTGTTGGGAATGAAGTCGATCGGATAGGCGCCGCGGCTGTTTTCGGCGAGGCTGTTGTCGGCGAGATCGAGCGCGCGGCTCTCCTCGTCCATCACGACATTCTCGAGCACCGTGCCGAAGCGCTTCGTCGTGGCGAAGATCTCCGGCTCGGCCTCGGCCGAGAGGTTGATCATCTTGGCGTAGCAGCCGCCCTCGAAATTGAACACGGCGGTGTCCGACCAGCCATGCTCGTCGTCGCCGATCAGCGTGCGCGAGGCATCGGCGGAAAGCGTGGTCTTGCCGGTGCCGGACAGGCCGAAGAACACCGCGGTGTCGCCGTCCGCGCCGATGTTCGCCGAACAATGCATCGGCATGATACCGTCCTGGGGCAGCAGATAGTTGAGCAGCCCGAAGACGCTCTTCTTCATCTCGCCGGCATAGGCGGTGCCGCCGATCAGGATCAGCTTCTCGGTGAAGCTCACCGCGATCACCGTCTCGCTGCGGCAGCCATGGCGCTCCGGATCGGCGCGGAAGCTGGGCAGGTCGACGATCGTGTACTCGGGCACGAAGCCGGCAAGGTCTCCGGCCGGCGGACGGACCAGCATCGTGCGGATGAACAGATTGTGCCAGGCCAGCTCGTTGATCACGCGCACGTTGACGCGGTGCTCGGCCTGCGAGCCGCCATGGAGATCCTGCACGAAGAGCGTGTCGCGATCCGCCAGCGCGGCAAGGAAATCGGCCTTGAGCGCGGCGAAATGCGCCGGGCTCATCTCCTTGTTGACCTTGCCCCACCAGACGCTGTCCTCGGTGGCGGCGTCGCGGACGATGAACTTGTCCTTGGCCGAACGGCCGGTGTGCTTGCCCGTGGTGACGACCAGCGGGCCGTCCTTGGCCAGCTTGCCCTCGCCGCGGCGCACGGCATGCTCGACGAGCTGGGCGGTCTCCAGGTTCCAGATGATATCGGCGTCCGTCCCGATGCCCATCGCATCGAGACCATGGCGCGGGGTGCGCTCGGTCAAATTGGCCTCCGTCTCCAAGTGCTTGCCCGGAGTGTTGCCCTCCGGTGCAATAATATTGCGCGGCCTTGAACCTCGGCCGGACGGGGGTCAACCCGAGTAAACGTTGTCAGCCGATTGAGCGGCAAAGAACTTTCGGTTACGCCACGGATTCAATGGACCCGAGTGCCGCACAAGCATGACCGCAACGATCGCGTTGGTCGATGACGACCGCAACATCCTCACCTCCGTCTCGATCGCGTTGCAGACCGAGGGTTTCCTCACGCGCGTCTATTCGGACGGTGAGAGTGCCCTGAAGGCACTGATCGACAATCCGCCCGATCTGGCGGTGCTCGACATCAAGATGCCGAAGATGGACGGGCTCGAGCTTCTCCGCCGGCTGCGCGAGAAGAGCACGATCCCGGTGATCTTCCTCACCAGCAAGGATGACGAGCTGGACGAGGCGCTGGGCCTGGCGATGGGCGCGGACGACTATATCGCCAAGCCGTTCAGCCAGCGGCTGCTGATCGCGCGGATCCGCGCGATCCTGCGCCGCACCGAGGCCACGCAGCCCAGCGCGGAAGGGGGCGAGGAAGTGACCGCCGAGGCGCTGGAGCGCGGGCGGCTCACCATGGACCCGGCGCGCCACCGCGTGACCTGGAACGGCATCAACGTGACGCTGACCGTCACCGAGTTCCTGATCCTGGAGACGCTGGCGCAGCGCCCGGGCATCGTGAAGACGCGCAACCAGCTGATGGATGCCGCCTATCAGGACGACATCTATGTCGATGACCGCACCATCGACAGCCACATCAAGCGCGTGCGCCGCAAGTTCCGGCAGGTCGACTCGCAGTTCGACGCCATCGAGACATTGTATGGCGCGGGCTACCGGTTCTCGGACGAATAGGGACGAGCGCGACCTCGCGCTCAAATGGTCCAACCGGGTCAGCCTGACGCCGCGCATCCTCGCGGTGAACATCTTCGCGCTGGCGCTGCTGGGCGGCGGCTTCTCGTACCTGGATTCCTATCGCAGCCGGATCGTCGACAGCCGGGTGGAACAGGCCGGCCGGGAGGTGCGGCTGATCGCCCAGGCCCTCGCCTCCGCCAAGGACGCGAAACGCCGCGACCTGCTGGTGCTCAGCCTGGCGCGCGACACCGGCACGCGCATCCGCCTGTTCGACGAAAAGGGGAAACTGCTCTCGGACAGCAAGGCGCTCGGCCTGCGCAATGTGGTGCTGCGCGATCCGGACAAGGATCCCTGGGGGCTGGAGGCGGCACGCTTCCTCGACGCGGTGATCGATACGGTGGCGGGGGCCGATCGCGCGCCCCTCTATCGCGAGCGCCCGGCGGACCAGGGGCTCGACTGGCCGGACGTGCGCACGGCCCTCTCCGCGCATGGCACCCCGGCAACCGTCTGGCGCGCGCCCGATCGCACACCGGTGATCACCGCCGCCGCGCCGATCACCGAACTGGGCGTGGTGATGACCACGGTGAACGCGCGCGACATCACCCAGACGGTGCGGGCCGAGCGCTTCCGCCTGGGCATGGTCCTGCTCTTCGTCTCGGTCTTCTCGATCCTGCTCTCGCTGTTCCTGGCGCGCACGATCGTGCGGCCGCTGCGCCTGCTCGCGCGCGCCGCGATCCGGGTACGGCTGGGGCGCGCGCGCGAAGTGGTGGTGCCCCGCCTGCCCGACCGGAGCGACGAGATCGGCCTGCTCGCCCGTGCGCTGTCCGACATGACCCAGGCGCTGCGCGCCCGGATCGACGCGACCGAGGCCTTTGCGGCGGACGTCACCCATGAGCTGAAGAACCCCCTCGCCTCGCTGCGCTCCGCGGTGGACGGCATGGCGGCGGTGAAGAAGAAGGAGCATCGCGACCAGCTGCTCGAAATCGTGCGGGACGACGTGCTGCGCCTGGACCGGCTGATCACCGACATCTCGGAGGCTTCCCGGCTCGACGCCCAGCTCAGCCGCGCCACCTTCGAGCCGGTCGATATCGGCGCGATGATCCAGGCGCTGCTCGACCAGCGCGAAGCGCGCGGCATCCCGAACGGCATCCGCATCGCCTTCGATCGCGGGCCGGGCGTCGAGCTCACGGTGCTCGGCGAAGGCGCGCGACTGGAACGCGTGTTCGAGAACCTGATCGAGAACGCCATCTCCTTCTCGCCGCCCAGGAGCCTGATCGCGATCTCGGCTTCGAGCGACGCGGATTATCTCACCATCCGGGTGGAGGACGAGGGGTCCGGCGTGCCCGAGGAAGCGCGCGAGAACATCTTCCGCCGCTTTCATTCGGTGCGTCCGCAGGACGAGGCATTCGGCCAGCATTCCGGCCTGGGGCTTGCCATCGCCCGCACGATCGTCGAGGGCCATCAGGGGAGCATTTCAGTCGAATCGCGGGAGGATCGATTGAGCGGGGCGCGATTCGTGGTGCGACTGCCACTGACGGGACGCAATTGATGGCGGAGCTGTCGTCGGAAGCGATTCTGGGCGCCTGCGTGGCGATCGACGGCCGCGGCGTGCTGATCGAGGCACGCGACGAGGCGCAGCGCACCGACCTGCTGCTCCGCCTTCTGGATCGCGGCGCCACCCTGGTGGCCGATACGCGCACCGTCTGCGTGCGCCGCGGCGCCGAACTGCTCGGCACGGCACCGACGGGCACTGCCGGCCGCGTGGAGATTCGCGGCATCGGTTCGGTGGAATTGCCCAGCCTCGCCGAAGTGCCCGTCGCGCTGATCGCGGTGGTGCTCGACACGGCGCCGCGCGTGCCCGAGGACCGCCGCAACCAGCGCATCGCCGGCGTGGACGTGCCCGTGATCGCGCTTGCCCCCAACGAGCCGGCGGCACCGATCAAGGTCGAATATGCGCTGAAGGCATTCGCGTGACGAGCAAGCGCCCGAAGCAGATCCTGCTCGTCACCGGCATCTCCGGCGCCGGCAAGTCGACGGTATTGCGCACGCTCGAGGATCTGGGCTGGGAGACCGTCGACAACCTGCCCCTGCTGCTGCTCAACCGCCTGCTCGACACTGCGCCGGGCGATGCCGACGACGATCGGCCGCTGGCCATCGGCATCGGCACGCAGACGCGCGGCTTCGATCCGGAGAACATCGTCCGCCGCATCAAGAAGCTGCGCGAGGAACATGGCCATGACGTCGGCACGCTGTTCCTCGAATGTTCGGGCGCCGAGCTGGAACGGCGCTATTCGGAGACGCGCCGCCGCCATCCCATGGCCCAGGACCGCCCGGCGCAGGACGGCATCGCGCACGAGCGCGAACTGCTCACCCCGCTTCGCAGCTGGGCGAACCGGCTGATCGACACGACGGATCTCAGCGCCAACGAGCTGGCCCAGCAGATCCGGACCACTTTCTCGGGCGCGGGGCTGAGCGACACCGTTATCTCGGTCGTCTCGTTCGGTTTCGCCCGCGGACTCCCGCGCGATGCCGACCTGGTGTTCGACATGCGCTTCCTGCGCAATCCGCACTGGGACCCGGCGTTGCGCCCCGGCACCGGCAAGGATCCCAAGGTCGCCGCCTATATCGCGGCCGACCCGGCCTATCCGGCGGCGATGGCGCAGATCGAGTCGCTGCTGCTCCTGCTGCTCCCGCGTTACCAGGCCGAGGGAAAGGCGTATGTTACGATAGCGTTCGGATGCACCGGAGGCCGTCACCGTTCGGTACATGTCGCCGAACGGATGGCCGCGCGGTTGCGCGGCGCGGGTTTTTCGCCCACGGTGACGCATCGTGACACGAAGACCGCGCCGCAGGACTCGCTGGAGGGGGCCCCGGTGACCACGGCAGGGGGCGGAGTTTGAGATGATCGGTTTGGTGCTCGTGACGCACGGACGACTCGCGGAGGAGTTCGTAGTCGCGATGGAGCATGTAGTGGGCAAGCAGGAGCAGGTCGCCTCGATCTGCATCGGGCCCGAGGACGATATGGAAGGTCGCCGCGCGGATATCGCCGCGGCGATCAAGAGCGTCGATTCGGGCCGGGGCGTGATCGTGCTCAGCGACCTGTTCGGCGGCACCCCGTCGAACCTCGCCATTTCGCTGATGGAAGCGGGCCGGGTCGAGGTGATCGCCGGGATCAACCTGCCGATGCTGATTCGCCTGGGCAGTGCGCGCAAGACCATGAAGGTCACCGAAGCGGTGGCCGCAGCGCGCGACGCAGGCCGGAAATACATCACCATCGCATCCGAAGTGCTGGGAGAGGCCGCCGCTTGAACCGCTGCATCCGTATGGTCACGATCGAGAACAAGCGCGGCCTGCACGCGCGCGCCAGCATGGCCTTCGTGACGCTCGCCACCGCCCAGCCGGTCGAACTCACCGTCGAGAAGGACGGCAACACCGCTTCGGGCACTTCGATCCTCGACCTGATGATGCTGGGCGCCGCCAAGGGCGACACCATCTCGATCAGCGCCGAGGGGGATGGCGCCGACGGCGCGGTCCAGGCGCTGGTCGCGCTGGTCGAGGCGCGGTTCAACGAGGAATAGCCTCGGGCGGAAATTGGCATTAGGGCATCGCCGATGCCTCGCGAGATAACTGCCTTTTCTAATCCCCTCATCAAGCGCGTCCGCAACCTGCGCGACAAGAAGCACCGCCGCGAGGAAGGCCTGTTCCTGGCCGAGGGTCTGCGCATCCTCACCGAAGCGCACGAGGCCGGGTGGGTTCCCGAATATCTGTTCTTCTCGAAGGACATGGCGGGCCATGCGCTGGTCCGTTCGCTGATCGACGCCACCGAGGGCAAGGGCGGCTGGGCAGTCGAGACCAACAACGACATCCTCTCCAAGCTTTCGGGCAAGGACAATCCCGGCGCAGTGGTGGGCGTCTATCCCGAGTTCGCGGTCACGCTCGCCGATCTCGACCGGAGCAAGGCGGGTATCTGGCTGGTCGCCGAGCGACTGCGCGATCCGGGCAACATGGGCACCATCCTGCGCACTGCCGATGCAGTGGGCGCCGGCGGCCTGATCCTGATCGACGACTGTGTCGACCCCTTCTCGGTGGAGGCGGTGCGGGCCAGCATGGGCGCGCTGTTCACCGTGCCGGTGGCGCGGGCGAGCTGGGGCGATTTCCTCGTCTGGCTACGCAAGGGCCCCGGCCAGCTCGTGGGCCTCAGCCTCGACACCGAGCATGATTATCGCGCACCCCGCTATGAGGCGCCGACCTTCCTGCTCACCGGCAACGAGGCGCAGGGCATGCCCGGCTTCATGGCCGAGGCCTGCGACCTGCTGGTGAAGATCCCGATGCTCGGCAAGGCGGACAGCCTGAACGCCGCCATGGCCACCGCGGTGATGGCCTATGAAGTGCTGGGCCAGCAACGAAGCTGAACCTTCGATAATCGTTACGGCCATCGATCGTTCAGCCCGGTCCGCGCATTTCCCGCGGCGAAGAGGAGTGAGACCATGCGCATTTCGACGATCGCCGCCGCCAGCCTGATCGCGCTGACCGCCCTGCCCGCCACCGCCCAGGCCCAGGACGCGTATCGCGCTTCGGGCACCGAGCCGTTCTGGAGCCTGACCATCGGCGCGCGGACCATGCGCTTCGAGGCGCCAGGCCGTCCCACCGTCAGCGTGCCCACGCCCCGGGTGATCCACGGCTTTGCCGGCGAGATCTGGCAGACCCGCCGGATCGACGTGAACACCAACCATCGCCAGTGCAGCGACGGGATGAGCGACCGCATCTATCCCGACACGGTGACGGTCACGGTGGACGGCCGGACCTTCAAGGGCTGTGGCGGCGAGCCGCGTGCCCAGGCCGCTACCAGCGCGATCGACGGCAATTGGCGGATCGAGGCGCTGGACGGCCGGCCGGTGCTGCGCGGCACCAGCCCCGTGGTCGCGTTCGAAAAGGGCCGCATCTCGGGCAATGCCGGCTGCAACCGCTTCTTCGGCAGCTATGATTTCGCCCGCGGCCGGCTCAGCACCGGCGGCGTGGCCAGCACGAAGATGGCCTGTATCGATCGCGGCCGGAACCTGCAGGAACAGGCCATTCTCGGCCTGCTCGGCGAGCGCCTGACCGTGTCGGGCAACCGCGCCGGCAAGCTGGTGCTGACCGGTGCCCGCGGCCGCACCATGACCCTGGTTCGCGCCCGGCCCTGAACTATTCCGCCGCCGCCGCCTCGTCCGCCGGGCCCGCCACCAGTTTGGTGAGCGGGCGCGGTGCGTTCTCGACCATCGGCAGCGGCTCGATCTCCTTGGTGCCGCTCGACACTTCCAGCGCCTCGAACCGCTTGGCCTGGGTCATCACCTGGCTCTCCAGGCTGCCGACCATCGCATTATAGGCGCCCGTCGCCTGTTCGAGGTTGCGGCCCATCCGGGCGACATGGCCGCCCATCGTCGCGAGCCGCGAATGCAGCTCCTTGCCGAGCCGGGCGATCTCGGCGGCTTCCTCGGCCAGCTTCTCCTGGCGCCAGACGCTGGCGACGGTGCGGGCGATCGCGACGAGGTTGGTGGGCGTGGCGAGCAGCACGCGGCGCTCGAACGCCCATTCCCACAGCGCATCGTCCTGCTCCAGCGCCGCGGTGAGGAAATGCTCGCCGGGAATGTAGAGGATCACATAATCGGCCGCATCGCCGAACTGCGCCCAATAGTTCTTCGAGCCGAGCTGCTCGGCATGCCGGCGGATCGCGGCGGCATGCGCGGCGAGATGGGCGGCGCGGCTGCCCTCGTCATGCGCTTCGCTGGCGTCGAGAAAGGCGTTGAGCGAGCATTTCGCGTCGATGATCAGCTTCTTGCCGCCGGGCAGGCGCACGATCACGTCGGGGCGCAGCCGCCCGTCCTCGGTGTTCACCGAAACCTCGGTCTGGAAATCGGCGTGCTGCGACAGGCCGGCCTGTTCGAGCACGTTGCGCAGGCTCTGCTCGCCCCAGCGGCCGCGCGCCTTGGGGCTGGTGCGCAGCGCATTGACCAGCTTGGCGGTCTCGTCGCGCACCTGGGTGTGGCCGGCATGGAGCTGCTGCACCGCCTCGCGCAGCGCCTGATAGCTGCCCACCCGCTCCTTCTCGACTTCGCTCAGGCCCTGCTGGTAGCGGGTGAGCGTCTCCTGCACCGGGGCGAGCAGCGCCTTCATCTTCGCTTCGTTGCTCTCCCCTGCCTGGGCGAAGCGCTGGTCGGCCCGCTCGAGGAAGCTCTTCTGCGATTCGCCGAGGATGCGGTGGGCCAGTTCGGCGAAGCGGCTCTCCATGCCGCCGGTCTCCGCCTTGAGGCTGGCCAGCTCGATCTGGGCGCGACCGAGATCGGCGGCGGCGGCCTTGAACTCCGCCGCGCGGGCATCGCGTTCCGAACGCATCTGCGCCGCCGGGCGGCCGCCCAGGAACATGCCCAGGCCAAGCCCGACGAACAGCGCCGCCACTGCGATCACCAGAGCCAGAACGTCCAACCCAATCCTCCCAAACGTCACCAACATCGCGCACACAAGGCAAAGGGTCGCGCGATCGGGAGCGCCGGCAAAGAAGCGACCCGACAAGGAACATAACTCGAACAATCCGTGTAGGACAGCGCGAATTTCCGCCGCCCACGCAAAAGCCGCGGACGTTTCCGCCCGCGGCTCGCGATTTCACGGGAATGCGCCGGGTTCAGGCGGCCGCGCGGCGGGCCTTGTTGAGCTTCTTGAGGATCATGTCGCGCTTCAGGCGCGAGAGATGATCGATGAAGACGATGCCCTGGAGGTGATCCATCTCGTGCTGGATGCAGGTGGCCAGCAGCCCCTCGAACACCTCGTCATGCGCGGCGCCCTTCTCGTCCAGCCACTTCACCCGGCAACGCGCGGGGCGTTCGACATCGGCGAACTGCTCGGGAATCGACAGGCAGCCCTCGGTATAGACGGACTGTTCCTCGGCCGGATCGAGGATCTCGGGGTTGATGAAGACGCGCGGTTCGCGGATCGGCTTGCCTTCCTCGTCCTCGCGCTCCTGCAGATCCATCACGATCACGCGCTTGGGCACGCCCACCTGGATGGCGGCAAGGCCGATGCCGGGCGCGTCGTACATGGTGTCGAACATGTCCGCGATCAGGTCGCGCAACTCGTCGGTCACCTCCGCGACGGGTTCGGAGATGAGGCGCAGGCGCGGATCGGGTACTTCGACAATGGGTAGAATGGCCATCGGTCCAATTTAGGCGAGCGGGGCGCTCGAATCAATAATTCCTCCCCGAGCTCGTCTCGGAAAGGGGGACCATGCGCAGCATGGTGGAGGGGCGGGCTCGAACGTGGTGGGTCCGCCTCGCCCCTCCACCACTCGCTTCGCGAGCGGTCCCCCTCCCCCAGACAAGCTGGGGGAGGAATTTCTAAGCCACCGGCCGCCGCGCGCGCAACGCCTGGGCCAGCGTGCCTTCGTCGAGATAATCGAGCTCACCGCCCACCGGCAGGCCGTGGGCGAGCTGGGTGACGCGCACCGGATAGGTCTCGATCCGCTCCGCGATATAGTGGGCGGTGGTCTGGCCTTCGAGCGTGGCGTTCATCGCGAGCACCACTTCGTCGATCCCGCCCGCCGCGATGCGCGCGACCAGCCTGTCGATGCGCAGATCCTCGGGCCGCACGCCTTCCAGCGCCGAGAGGCGCCCGCCGAGCACATGGAAGCGGCCGGGGAAGAGCCGCGAGCGATCGAGCGCCCACAAGTCCGCCACTTCCTCGACCACGCAAAGCGCGCGCGTGTCGCGGCGCGGATCGGCGCAGATCTGGCAGGGATCCGACGTGTCGACATTGCCGCAGATCCCGCAGGTGGCCAGGTTGCGGCTCACCGCGCCCAGCGCCGAGAGCAGCGGGTCGAGCGCCGTCTCGCGCTTCTTGAGCAAGTGAAGCACCGCGCGGCGTGCCGAACGGGGGCCGAGGCCGGGAAGTCGCGACAGGGCCTGGGTGAGCGCTTCGATCTCGGGGGATGCCATGGATGGAGATGTAGCCATGCAGGAACAGAAAGGAAACCGCCCAGCCGCCTGCCCGCCGGGCCGCATGAGATCCCGGCTTTCGCCGGGATGACGGTTGGGGCTAAGGGCTGGGCATGCGAGTGATATTCATGGGAACCCCGGATTTCGCCGTGCCGGTGCTCGATGCGCTGGTCGAGGCCGGGCACGACGTCGTGGCGGCTTACAGCCAGCCGCCGCGCGCCGGCGGACGGCGGGGCAAGGCGCTGACGCCTTCACCGGTCCATGCCCGGGCCGAGGAACTGGGGATCGAAGTGCGCACGCCGCTCTCCTTCCGCAAGGAGCCGGAAGCGATCGCGGCCTTCGCGGCGCTGGAGGCGGACGTGGCGGTGGTCGCCGCCTATGGCCTGATCCTGCCCCAGGCGCTGCTCGATGCGCCCAGGCATGGCTGCCTGAACGTCCATGGCTCGCTGCTGCCGAGATGGCGTGGCGCCGCGCCGATCCAGCGGGCGATCCTGGCCGGCGACGACGAGACCGGCGTCGGCATCATGCAGATGGAAGCGGGACTCGATACCGGTCCGGTGCGACGGGAAGAGCGGCTTCCCATCGGCCCCTACGATACCAGCGGCATGCTCTCCCGCCGGCTTTCGCTGCTGGGAGCGAAGCTGATGGTGGAGGTGCTGGCCGACATCGCAGGCTATCCGCCGCAACCGCAGGCGGAGGAAGGCGTGACCTATGCGGCCAAGATCGACAAGTCCGAAGCGCGGATCGACTGGAGCACCGGCGCCCGGCAGGTCGATCGCCACGTCCGGGCGTTCAATCCCGCGCCGGGGGCATGGTTCGAGCATGCCGGCGAACGCATCAAGATACTGACCGCCCATATCCAGAGCAGCTCCGACAATCCGGGCGATATCCATTATCGCACCACCCCGGGCCTCGTCCTGGACGCGCAACTCGCGATCGGCTGCGGAGACGGCGCCGTCCGGCCCGATACCGTGCAACGCGCGGGACGTGGCGTCATGACGGTAACCGAGCTGCTGCGCGGCTTTCCCATCCCCCCGGGTACCCGGCTTTGACGCGGTTCGCGCTCACGGTGGAGTTCGACGGGCGGCCCTTCATGGGCTGGCAGCGGCAGGACCATGGCCCGAGCGTGCAGCAGGCGATCGAGGAGGCCGCCTTCGCAGTCACCGGCGAACGCGCCTCGGTACAGGCGGCGGGGCGCACCGATGCAGGCGTCCATGCGCTCGGCATGCGGGCGCACATCGATATCGACAAGCCGATTGCCGCCTTCCGGCTGATGGAAGCGCTCAATGCGCGGGTGCGGCCCAATCCGGTGGCGATCCTCGATTGTGTCGAGGTTTCGGATGATTGGCACGCGCGTTTTTCGTGTGTTGCCCGCCATTATGAATATCGAATCTCAACAAGACGGGCGCCGCTTACCTGGGAGAAGGGCCTCGCCTGGCGGGTGATCCCGCCGCTCGATGCCGGGCTGATGGCCGAGGGCGCGGCCCGGCTGGTGGGCCGGCACGACTTCACCACCTTCCGTTCGGCCCATTGCCAGGCCGACAGCCCCTTGCGCACGCTCGACCGGCTCGACGTGGTGCAGGACGGCGAGCGGATCAGCGTGTTCGCTTCGGCCCGCTCGTTCCTCCATCACCAGGTGCGCTCGATGGTGGGGTGCCTGGTGCTGGTGGGTCAGGGGCGCTGGACCCCCGACGACATGGGCGCGGCGCTGGAAGCCCGGGATCGCGCCGCGCTGGGCCTCAACGCACCGTCGGACGGGCTGTTCTTCCTCAGGGCCGATTATCCCTGAGATCCCTCCCGCAAGCGGGAGGGCGGCCCTGAGATCCCTCCCGCAAGCGGGAGGGTGGCCCTAGCGGCTGAACCGCGCCGCCAGCTCGACATGGGTCGACCAGCGGAACTGCCCGACCGGCTGGATCCAGTCGAGGGTGTAGCCGCCCTCGCACAATATCTGCGCATCCCGTGCAAACGTGCTGGGATTACAGGAAACATAGGCGATGACAGGCGCTCGCGCCTTGGCGATCTCGGCCACCTGCTCGCGCGCGCCGGCGCGTGGCGGATCGAGGACCAGAGCATCGAACTTGTCGAGATCGGCGCCGGTCACCGGGCGGCGGAACAGGTCGCGATGGTCGGCGAAGACCAGCCGCCGGGCCTGCGCCGCCGCGGCCTTGAGCGACAGGATCGAGTCACGCGCCGCTTCGGCCGCATAGACCTTGGCCTTGGGGAAGGCGAAGGTGAAGGTCCCGAGCCCGGCGAACAGATCCGCGACGGTGCCGGCATTGCCGGCGATCTCGCGGACCGCGGAGACCAGCGCCGCCTCGCCCTCGGCCGTCGCCTGGAGGAAATTGGCCGGCGGGAACAGCACGGGGACGCCGCCGAGCGTGATGGTGACGGGATCCGGCTCCCAGCGCGCGGTGGGGCCTAGTCCCTCGTCCATCGCGAAGCGGGCGAGCTGGTGGCGCTGGGCGAAGGCAGTGATCGCCTCGGCGGCGGCCAGCCCCTCCGCCTCCAGCCCGTCGAGCAGCACGTCCACGCCCTGGTCGGCCCTGGCGAGGTGGACGTTGATCCGCCGCGAACCCGGCAGCAGCGCGGCGAGCAGGCCCCGGAGCGGCACGAGCAGCGCGAACAGTTCGGGGGCAAGGACATGGCATTCCTGCAGGTCGATCAGCGCGTGGCTGCCCTGCGCGGTGAAGCCGATATGGACCTGGCGGCCGCGACGCTCGGCGTGGAGCGTCGCGCGGCGGCGGGTGCGCGGCGGCGACAGCCGGGGCGCACGGATCTCGGTCTCGAGCTTGTGCTGGGCGAGCGCGGCGGCGATCCGGTCGACGATGAAGCCGCTCCACGCCGTATCGTCGAGATGCTGTAGCTGGCAGCCGCCGCATTCCGGAAAATGGCGGCAGGGCGGCTCGCGATGATGCGGGCCGGGAAGGATCGCGCCGTCGGCGCCGATCTGGTCGCCGGGTGCGGCAAGGGGCACGTAGCGGCCATCGGCGGTGACGCCCTCGCCGCGCCCTGCGACGCGGAGGACTTCGCTCAGAGACATTCGGAGATCGCTTGGGGAAGATGCATCGGCAGCGCATCGGCGATGAAGGCCGGCCCTGCAAGAGCCGCCGCGCGCGCATGGAGCCAAACCGCTGTTTCCGCAGCATTTTTATTGCCCGCAGCAACCTGCGCGGCAAGCGTGCCGGCAAGCACGTCGCCGGTGCCGGCGGTGGAGAGCCAGGACGAAGCCCGGGCGAGCACGCGAACCTCCCCGCGGGGCGTGGCGATCACCGTATCGGCACCCTTGTGGACTATGGTCGTACGAGATTCCGACGATGCTGCAATAGTTTGTGCAATCTTATCGCCATCGCTTTCGAACATCCGGCCGAACTCGCCTTCATGGGGCGTGAGCCAGGTCGCGGCAGTGCGGCGCTGCAGCCAGGCGGCGGCGGATTTGCCGAGCAAGGTCAGCGCGTCGCCGTCGAGGATCAGGGGAAGATCGGCGTTCAACGCCGCCTTCAGCAGCCCTTCGGCGCGGCGATCGCGGCCCAATCCGGGGCCGATCAGGATTCCCCCGATACGTTTCTCGGTGAGGAAATCGGCCAGGTCGTCGCCATTCGCGATCCTGTGGCGCACCAGAGCATCGGGACCGCCCCCGCTCTCGTCGCGGCAGGCGAGAATCGTGTAGCCGGCGCCGCCTGCCATGGCGGCATGGGCGGCGAGCCGGGCGGCGCCGGGCATGTCGCCCTCGACCACCACGACCAGGCCGCGGCTGTATTTATGGGCGTGCGGCCCCGGCGCCGCGAGCTTCGGCCGGGCAACAGTGCGCCAGTCGCTCTCCACCGGGATGCCGATATCGGCGAGCAGGACCTGGCCGCAGCGCTCCAGCCCGGCATCGAGCAGGTGCGCAGGCTTGAGCGCCCCCAGCGCCAGCGTCGCGCCGATCCCGCGCGGCGCACCGAGATCGGCGCCGCTGTCGGTGGCCAGGCCCGAGGGCAAGTCGATCGCAAGCGAGAAACGGGCAGCGGCGACCAACTCGGCCAGGACCGGCGCGATGCCACGCTCGAGCGGGCGGGTGAGGCCGGTGCCGAACAGTCCATCGACCAGCACCGGGCGCGGCCGGGCCTGGTAGAGCGCGCCCACGTCCCCGCCCCAGCGCTCCAGCATCGCCCGCGCGGCGGGCGTGCCGGGCTCGCCACAGGCAGCGACCGCGACGTCATGGCCGGCTGCCTTCAGCAGGCGCGCGGCGGCATAGGCGTCGCCGCCATTGTTGCCGGGCCCGGCCAGGACGAGAATCGGGCTGCCCCGGGCGAAGCGCGCCACCGTGCGCGCCACGGCGGCGCCGGCCCGCTCCATCACGTCCAGCTGGGGTTCGCGCCGGAACAGCGCCTCCTCGGCGGCGCGCATCCGGGCGGCGGTGACGATCGGTGCGCCGGGCGGGATCATTGCCCTGCCCTCGCTCCGCGCACCGTCGCGGGCAAGCGATAGCGCGCGCCGCCGATCGCGACTTCGATCAGATCCGGGGCAAGCGGCGTCACCACGGCCTGCTCGGCACCATCGGCGGCGACCACCCCGCGCCCGTCGGTCGTGACGAGCAGGCGGCGGAACCCGCCATCGGGATGGCGCAGGGTGAGGAACAGCCCGTCCTGCGACTGGACCCGATCGATCGTGCAGGCGAGGGAAAAGGCCTGGGCACCGGGCGGCGCGCATTCGATGCGGCCCTCCGCCTTCTCGCGCTTCTCCGCCAGAACCTGGTTGCGGGCCTCCGCCGCCTTATCGCGGACCTGGGTGTCGCAGGCGGCGAGGAGGGCGAGAGCAACCAGCGGAAATGCCCGTTGCGCGCCGCCCCTCGCTTCTGAGGAGAGCGAGAGAATTGGTCTAGATATCCGCGAAGACATGGGTTTCGGCGCTGGCTCCCGGGTGCGTTACCGCTCCCTTATAGGCCGGGCCGACATTCCGGGAAAAGCGCCAGAGCGCGCCGGACTGGTAATCGTTCGTGCGCGGCCGCCATCTGGCGCGGCGTTCGGCAAGCACGTCCTCGGGCACGTTGAGATCCACGGTGCCGGCCTCGGCATCGATGCTGATCTCGTCGCCATCCTCGACCAGCGCGATCGGGCCGCCATCCGCCGCCTCGGGCCCGACATGGCCGATGCAGAAGCCGCGCGTGCCGCCCGAGAAACGCCCGTCGGTGATCAGCGCCACCTTCTCGCCCAGCCCCTGGCCATAGAGCGCCGCGGTGGTCGACAGCATCTCGCGCATGCCGGGGCCACCCTTGGGCCCTTCATAGCGGATGACGACCACCGTCCCCTCCTCGATCGCATTGGCCTCGACCGCGGCAAAGGCGTCCTCCTCGCGCTCGAACACCTTGGCCGTGCCGGTGAACTGGAGCCGCTTCATCCCAGCGACCTTCACGATCGCCCCCTCGGGCGCAAGCGAACCGCGCAGCCCGACCACGCCGCCAGTGGGCGTGATCGGCGTCCTGGCGTCGTAAATGACCTTCTGGTCGGGGTTCCAGGTGACCTGGTCGATATTCTCGCCCAGCGTCTTCCCCGTCACCGTCAGGCAGTCGAGATGGAGGAAGCCCTCCGCCGCCAGCGTCTTCATCAGCATGTAGATGCCGCCCGCCTCGTGCATGTCGCGGGCGACATAGCGGCCGCCGGGCTTCAGGTCGGCGATATAGGGCGTGGTCCTGAAGATCTCGGCGACGTCGAACAGGTCGAAATCGATGCCCGCCTCATTGGCCATCGCCGGCAGGTGCAGCGCGCCGTTGGTGGAACCACCGGTCGCCGCGACGATGCGGGCGGCATTCTCGAACGCTTCCCGCGTGCAGATGTCGCGCGGGCGGAGGTTGCGGGCGATCAATTCCATCACCTGGCGGCCCGCCGCAACCGCGATCTCCTCGCGCGACTTGTAAGGAGCTGGTGCCATATTGCTGTTCGGCAAGGACAAACCGATCGCCTCGGCAACGCAGGCCATGGTGTTGGCGGTATATTGGCCGCCACAGGCGCCATGCCCCGGACAGGCCGCCTTCTCGATCTCGGTGACTTCCGAGAGCGGGCATTTGCCGGCGGCATAGCGGCCGACGACTTCGAACACGTCGATCACCGTCAGGTCGCGGTCGTGCCAGCGACCCGGCAGGATCGAACCGCCATAAACGAAGATCGACGGCACGTTGAGGCGGAGCATCGCCATCATCATGCCGGGAAGCGACTTGTCGCACCCCGCAAAGGTGACGAGCGCGTCGTAGCAATGGCCGCGAACCGACAGCTCGACCGAGTCGGCGATGACTTCGCGGCTGACCAGCGAGGATTTCATCCCCTGATGCCCCATGGCGATGCCGTCGGTCACGGTGATGGTGTTGAAGCGGCGCGGCATGCCGCCGCCCTCGTTCACGCCCTGGCGACACCAGTCCGCCTGCTGATCGAGCGTGGTGTTGCACGGCGCGCTGTCATTGCCCGCCGAGGCGATGCCGACGAACGGCCGGGCGATCTCCTCCTCGGTGAGGCCCATGGCGTAATAATAGCTGCGGTGCGGGGCACTCTCCACGCCGACGGAAACATAGCGGCTGGGGAGCTTGGACTTGTCGAATCGGTTGGTCATGATGCGCAAGCCTATGTCGCGAGAAGGCAGTTTTGCGCAAGACTATTGCGTAAAGAAATTATCGCGGGTGGCGAAGCGCCCTTACGCTCCATCCCTGGAAGGGAGGCGGATTGCCCAGCTTCCCCGTCATCCCGACGGAAGTCGGGATCTCAGGCGATGGCGCGGGGAAAGCGCCGCACGAGATCCCGGCTTTCGCCGGGATGACGGTTTGAGCCCGGGAGCCGGCTTGAAGCAGCTTGGTGGCGCGAGGCCGGGACGAGGACTTGAGGCGGGGATGACGGCTATGCGAGCAAATGCCCCGCCAGGTCCGCCAGCACGCCCGCCCATTCCTCCGCCCCGGCACCGTCGCGGATCAGGTCGTTGCGGATCTCGATCGCGACCGAGGGGATGCCCTGCCCCTCGGCATGGCGGTTGAGCGTCGCGTTCAGCAGCCGGCCCGAATAGGGCTCGTTGTCCCCGGTGACGAAGCCGCGTTCCCGGAAGAAGGCCACCGTCGGATGCGCGGCGCGGACATCGCGATTGTAGAGCACACCCACCTGCCAGGGCCGGTCGGTGCCACCATGCTCCAGGCACGGCGTGAAGCTGTGGATCGAGAGGATCAACCTGGGCCGCTGGGCACGGATGCGATCGCGCAGGGCGCGGTGATAGGGCGCATGGAAACGGGCGATGCGCGCGGCCTTGTCGACCGTCTCGTTGCCGGGGACGAGATGACCGTCGCTCCGGTGCGGGATCAGGCCGATATGGTCGGGCTCGCGGTGCAGATCGATCACCAGCCGTGAGACGGTGGCCAGGATCGCCGGGCAGCCGAGCCGCGCCGCCAGCACGCGCGTGACGGCGGCGGCGCCGATGTCGATCGCGATATGCTTGTCGAGCAGCGCGGGATCGATGCCGAGATCGATGTCCGCCGGCACGGCATTGGAGGCGTGGTCGCACAGCAGGAGGACGTCCCGGGCATCGCCCTCCAGGATCTCGGCGGCGCTCACCAGCTGGGGCTCCGGCGCGCGCGGAAGGCGGCAAGGCCCTCGGCGAATTCGGGGCCGCCGAACGCGTCCTCGAAGTCCCGGTCGGTCTGCTCGCCGCCCAGGGTGCGCTTGAGCAGCCTGACCGCCTGGGGGGCGTTGCCGGCGATCGCATCCGCCATGGCGGTGGCGGTGTCGATCGCCTTGCGGGTCTTGAGCTCGACCAGGCCGATCTTGTGGACCTCGTCGGGCCGCAGCTTGTCGCCGGTGAAGAGCAGCAGCGCTGCCATGCCCCGCCCCACCTGCGCCTCCAGCCGGGCGACGTCCGCGCGCGGATAGCCGATCCCCAGCCTGGCGGGCGTGATCGCGAATTCGGCCTGGGCGCCGGCGATGCGGATATCGGCGGCGAGGATCAGGGCCACCGCCGCACCGAAGCAGCCGCCGTCGACCGCGGCGATCACCGGCATGGGCAGCGCGGCGATCGCCTCGATCCCCTCGCGCATGGCTTCACGGAAACGGGTGCGCAGCGCCGGATCGGCCTGGAGCTGCTCGAACTCGCGGACATCGGCGCCGGCGGAGAAGATGCCCGGCACGTCGGACCTGAGGATCACGGCGCGGGCATCGCCCACGTCGCGCGCCGCGGCCGCCAGCGCCTGCCAGGCGGCGGTGGGGAGCGCGTTCTTCGCCTCGGGCCTGGCGAGCGCGATGGTGGCGACATGGCCGTTGCGGGTGAGATGGATCATGGCGCGGATCGGCCCGAATGGGGCGCCGCTGTCAAGGGCCAGGCGCGCCGGGATGGGGCGGGCTTTCGCCCGCGCCACCGACAGACGTTCTGCTCCCGGCAGTCGATCCGCTGACGACGGCATAGGCCGGAAAGGGAAAAGACCGGGTATGCGAGCGTGGTTAATGGCGGGGCGCAGCGATGGCTGGGGGACTCATATTCCTTCCCGCTTCCTTCAACCGTCATCCCGGCGAAAGCCGGGATCTCGTGCGGCGCTTTCCCCGCCATCGCCTGAGATCCCGGCTTTCGTCGGGATGACGGCTATTGAGGGCCCTTGTCTCACGCCAGGCAAACCCGGCTTGACGGCCGAGGATCAGGTCAGTCGTGTGGGAAGCAGCCACCAGCCCCGGCCGGACAGCGCCGCCGCCGCCGCATCGCGGCTCGCCTCGCCGTCGAACAGCGCGAAACAGGTCGCGCCGGAGCCGGACATCCGCACCAGTTCCGCCCCCGGCATACCCGCCAATGCGTCCAGCACATCGTCGATCACCGGCGCGATCGCCCGGGCCGGGGGCTCGAGATCGTTGCGGCCCGCACGCGGATCGGCCGGGAGCGGCCCGCGATCGACGCCGTCCCAGCGGCGGAACACCTCGCCGGTGGAGACGGCGACGCCCGGATTGACCAGCAGCACGGGCGTGCCCGGCAGGCCGGCAACCGGTTCCAGCCGCTCGCCCCTGCCCCGCCCGATCGCAGTGACGCCATGAAGGCAGGCCGGAACGTCCGAGCCCAGCGCGACGGCGATGGGGAACATGTCCGCCACCGCGACGCCGTGCAGCCGCCCCAGCGCCCGCAACGTCGCCGCCGCGTCGGCCGAGCCGCCGCCGATGCCCGAGGCGACGGGCAGGCGCTTGTCGAGCGTGATCGCGTGCGCGCCATGGCCGAATTCGCGGGCGAATTCCTCGGCCGCGCGGGTGACGAGATTGTCGCCCTCCCCGTCCAGCGCCGCTGCGAAGGGGCCGGCGAGCGTGAAGCTGTCGGCCCGGGCACGCGCGACGCTGACGATGTCGCCATGCTCGACAAAGGCGAACAGCGTCTCCAGTTCGTGATAGCCATCGGCCCGCCGCGCGCGCACGTGCAGCGCCAGGTTGAGCTTGGCCTTCGCGGTCTCGACGATCATTGCGCCAGGCCGTCGGCGAGCTTGGCCTTGAGCCGGGCGACATCGCCCTCGTCGGCAGTCACCTGGGCGGCGCGCCAGGCATAGCGCGCCTCCACCCGGCGGCCGAGCTTCCAATAGGCATCGCCCAGATGCTCGTTGGCGCGGGCGCCGCCCGGATCGGCGCGCACCGCCGCTTCGAGCAGCGGCACCGCCTTGGCCAGCTGGCCATCGGCATAATAGGCGCGGCCGAGCGAGTCGGTGATTTCGGGATCGTCGGGCTTCAGCTTGCTGGCGCGCTCGAGCAGCGCCTGGGCCGCGGGCAGGTCGACGCCGCGCTCGACCTGGGCATTGCCGAGCCAGGTCAGCGCTTCGGGCTCCTCGGGCGCAAGCTGGACGGCGCGCTGGAGCTCGGGCAGCGCCGCGTCCCAGCGGCCGGCACGATCGAGCGCGGCGCCGCGCAGATAATGGAGCTCCCAGCCGCCATCGCCGCCCGCCCGCGCAAGCGCCCGGGCGAAGGCGTCGGCCGCATCGCCATAGCGCTCCACCTGGAACAGCAGCTCGCCATAGTCGCGGATCTCCTGGGCGCTCGCCCCCGCCGGTGCGGCGAGCGCCCCTGCATCCGCGAGCGCTTCGGGCAGGCGGCCGGCGCGGCGGAGCGCGGCGACCCTGCCGGCGGCGGCACCGCGCGCGAACGGACTGTCGGCGCGGATCGCGGCCAGCGTCGCCAGCGCCAGGTCGGTCGCGTCGCTGCGCGACAGGGCATCGGCGAGCCGCAGCCGCGCCCGCTCCTCCTGGGGATCGAGCAGCAGCGCCGCGCGGGCGAGCAGGATCGAGAGCGGGGCGATGTCTTCGCTGCCCAGGTCGCTGGCGAGGCTGAGGAAGACATGCGCGGCACCGAAGGCGGCATCGGGCCTGCCGGCCTTCGCCTCGCGCTTGCGCCACGCCGGGGAAGCGCCGGCAAGCTCGCCGAGGACGAATTGCGCCTGGTCGCCCTTGCCGGTGCGGAGCAGCGCGATACCGGCATCGATCCGCCGGTCCGACGCGTCTTCGGTGCCGCGCGCGGCGGCGAGCGCGAACAGGCCCTGATCGGGCTTGCCCGAGGCGATCAGCAGCAGCGCGCGATTGCGGCCGGCGAAGCGCGACGCGAGCGCATTGCCCCGCGCGGTGTCGAGCAGCGGCAACGGGTCCTGGCCGCGATCGACCGCGAGCCAGGCGCCGAGCACGGGCACCATGAAGTCGAGCTGCGCGCGCGCGAGCCGCTCCAGTGCCTTTTCGGCGCCGAGCCGGTCCTTGCCATGCAGCGCGACGGCGAAGGCGAGCAGGTCGGTATCGGGCGGCGCGGTGCCCGCCTTGACCAGCACGGCGGCGGCGCGGGTGGCGAGGGCGAAGTCGCCGGCCGCCAGCCCCTGGCGATAGGCGCGCATCGCCAGCACCGGATCGTCGGGCACGGCGGCGAGCGTGCGGGCATAGCCGGCGGCGGCGAGCACCGGCTCGCCCGCCGCATCGGCGGCACGCGCCCGGGCATAGTCGCGCAGCTCAGTCTGCGGCACGGCCCGCTGCGCCGTGGCGGGCAGCGCTGCCAGCAGCACGAGCGCGAGGCTACATGTTCGGATAATTGGGCCCGCCCCCACCTTCGGGGACCACCCAGTTGATGTTCTGCGTGGGATCCTTGATGTCGCACGTCTTGCAGTGGACGCAATTCTGCGCGTTGATCTGGAAGCGCAGATCGTCGCCTTCGCCGACAACTTCGTACACACCCGCCGGACAGTAGCGCTGGGCCGGCTCGGCGTACACCGGAAGATTGTAGCCGATCGGGATTTCCGGATCCTTCAGCGTCAGATGGACGGGCTGGTCCTCCTCGTGGTTGGTGTTCGAGATGAACACCGAGGTGAGGCGATCGAAGGTGAGCACGCCGTCGGGCTTGGGATAGTCGATCTTCGGCGCCATCGATGCGTGCCACAGGCCCTCATTGTCGGGCTTGTGCTTCATGGTGAAGGGCCAGCGCAGGCCGAGCAGCTCCATCCACATCGCCGCGCCGGCGAGCAGCGTGCCCCAGGTGTCGCCGAACTTCTTGACCAGGGGCGCCACATTGCGGACGCCGCGCAGCTCCTTGTAGACCCAGCTCTTCTCATACGCCTCGGGATAGGCGGCCAGCGCGTCCGCCTCGCGGCCGGCGGTCACCGCGGCGAAGGCCGCCTCCGCCGCCATCATGCCGCTCTTCATCGACGTGTGCGTGCCCTTGATGCGCGGCACGTTGAGGAAGCCCGCAGCGTCGCCGATCAGCGCGGCGCCGGGCGCGACCAGCTTCGGCACCGACTGGAAGCCGCCGTCCGAAATGGCGCGCGCACCATAGGAGACGCGCTTGCCGCCCTTCAGGATCGCGGCGATCTCCGGATGGGTCTTCCAGCGCTGCATCTCCTGGAAGGGCGAGAGATAGGGGTTCTTGTAGCTGAGCCAGGTGACGAAGCCGAGCGCGACCTGCCCGTCCGCCTGGTGATAGAGGAAGCCGCCGCCATTGGCGCCGTCGGTCAGCGGCCAGCCCTGGGTGTGGATCACCCGGCCCGGCACGTGATTGGCGGGATCGATGTCCCACAGCTCCTTGATGCCGATGCCGTAGATCTGCGGCTGGCTGTCCGCGTCGAGCGCGAAGTTGCGGATCAGCTGCTTGGTCAGGTGTCCGCGGCAACCCTCGGCGAAGAAGGTATATTTCGCATGCAGCTCGAGGCCCGGCTGATAGTCGGGCTTGTGCTCGCCGTCACGCGCCACGCCCATGTCGCCGGTGGCGACGCCCTTCACGCTGCCATCGTCGTGATAGAGGATCTCGGCCGCGGCGAAGCCCGGGAAGATCTCGACGCCCATTTCCTGGGCCTTGTCGGCCAGCCAGCGGCACAGATTGCCGAGCGAGCCGGTATAGGTGCCCTTGTTGTGCAGGAACGGCGGCGTGATGAACTCGGGAAAGCCCGACTTGCCCTTCGCGCTGAGCACCCAGTGATGATTCTCGGTCACCGGGGTGCGGGCAAGCGGGCAGCCATCGTCGCGCCATGTCGGCAGCAGCTCGTCGAGCGCCCTGGGGTCGATCACCGCGCCGGAGAGGATGTGCGCGCCCACCTCCGAGCCCTTTTCGAGGATGCACACCGAAAGCTCGCTGCCCGCCTCCCCGGCCAGCTGCTTCAGCCGGATCGCCGCCGAAAGGCCCGCGGGGCCCGCGCCGACGATCACGACGTCATAGGGCATCGACTCCCGTTCGCTCATCATCGCATCCTTCATAATCTTGGCCTGGCACCTGCCGCATCGCTTGTCGTCGCATGCTGGCAACGTCCTGTCCCTTGGTCGATGAAGGCAGATTGACCCGCCCGTCAAGGCATGACTCTTAGGCAGCGTGGGAGGCGAGTACACAGCGGATTGGGGGCGTACCCTGGCGAGCGCGCTCGAATGGTGGCGCGACGCGGGGGTCGAAACCCTTCAGGAAGAGGAGGCTCGCGACTGGCTCGCGCGGCCCGCCCCGGTGCAGCCGGCACAGGCTGCCGTAACGTCGCCCCAGCCCGAAACCCTGCCCGACACGCTTGCCGCCTTCACGGCCTGGCGCACCGGCGAGACGGTTCCCGAAGCCGCCTGGCTGACCCCGCGGATCGGCCCCGGCGGCCCCGCGGATGCCGCGCTGGTGGTGCTCACCGACATGCCCGAAAGCGACGACCAGGACGCGCTCCTGGCCGATGGCGCGGCCGGCAAGCTGTTCTCGCGCATGCTCACCGCCGCGGGAATCGCCCGCGATTCGGTCTATTTCCTGTCGCTCGCCGTCGCCCGTCCGCTGGCCGGCCGGATCCCGCCCGACCAGGAGGGCCGGCTGATCGAGATCGCCAAGCATCATCTGAAGCTGCTCCAGCCCGCCCGGCTGCTGATCCTGGGGCAGGCGGCGAGCCGTGTCGTGGCCGAGGCGAACGACGGCGCCTCAGCCAATGGTTTAGTCGATGTTAACCATTTCGGCGGAAAAACACAGGCGGTGGCGAGCCTGCACCCGCGCTTCCTGCTGGAGCGCCCCGCCGCCAAAAGCGAAGCCTGGAAGCACCTGTTGCTGTTGACCCGGGGGAGCCTGTGACCATGCGTATCCTGTTTGCCGCCGCCCTGCTCGCGACCCCGGCGCTCGCCCATGCCGCCGACCTTCCGGCCGGCGCGGACGGTTCCGCCACCGCCGCCGACGACGGCGTCGCCGCCCCGGCCCCGCGCGAAGGCGACGGCATTCCCGACCAGCTCGATTCGGACCAGAAGGCCGGATATCGCAAGGTGTTCGCCGCGCTCCACGCCCAGCGCTGGCAGGACGCGCAGCTCCAGCTCGATTCGATGAAGCCGGGCCCGCTCCATGCGATCGCGCGCGCCGAGCTCTACACTGCGAAGAACTCCCCCAAGGTCGAGCTCGCCCCGCTGCTCCAGCTGATCGGCGATGCGCCCGAGCTGCCCCAGGCCGACCAGCTCAGCCGCATGGCCAGGACGCGCGGCGCGATGACCACGCCCGCCATCCCGGCGGCGGCGCGGCTGATCTGGTATGACGGCGCGCCGGTTCGCCAGCGCGCCCGCTCGATCAAGAGCGACACCGCCGCCACGGAGATCGCGCTCGCCATCCAGCCCTATGTGAAGGCCGATCAGGGCGCCGAGGCCGAAGGCGTGGTCGCCAGGTTCGAAGCGGACCTGACGCCCGAGGCCAGGACCGAGTGGCAGCAGAAGGTCGCCTGGATCTATTATGTCGCCGGGGACGACGACAATGCCCGCCGCGTCGCCGCCAAGGCACAGGACGGCGCGGGCGACTGGGCGCCCCAGGCCGATTGGGTCGCCGGGCTCGCCGCCTGGCGCGAGCAGGACTGCGCCGGCGCCACCGCCGCCTTCGAGCGCGTCGCCACCCGCGCCGCCGACACCGAGCTCCGCTCCGCCGGCCTTTATTGGGGCTCGCGCGCCGAAATGGCGTGCGGCCGCCCGGACAAGGTGGCGACGAAGCTGCGCGCCGCCACGCAATATGGCGAGACCTTCTATGGCCTGCTCGCCAGATCGGCGCTCGGCATCGAGGACAAGCCGGGCAAGGGCGAGAAGTTCGTCGCCGAGGACTGGCGCGCGCTGGAGCGCCGCCCGAACGTCCGCGTCGCCGCCGCGCTGGTCGAGATCGACGAGGACGGCCTGGCCGACGAGGTGCTGCGCTACCAGGCCAAGATCGGCAACCCTTCCGAGCATCTCGCCCTCACCCGCCTGGCCGGCCGGCTGAGCCTGCCCTCCACCCAGCTCTGGCTCACCCACAACTGCCCGCAGGGCACCCAGCCGCTCACCGCCGCGCGCTATCCGGCGCCGAACTGGACCCCGGCCGGCGGCTGGCGCGTCGACAAGGCGCTGGTGTTCGCCCACACGCTCCAGGAATCGCGCTTCAACTCGGAGATCCGCAGCGCGGCCGGCGCGATGGGCCTGATGCAGGTGAAGACCGGCGCGGCGATCGATATCGGCCGGCGCAACGGCAGGAACTATGCCGCCAGCGACCTGACCAAGCCGTCGGTCAACATGGAGATCGGCCAGTCCTATCTCGAGCAGCTGCGCGACCAGCCCTTTACCGGCGGGCTGCTGCCCAAGGTGATCGCCTCCTACAATGCCGGCCCCACCCCGGTCGCCAACTGGAACGCGATGATCAAGGACGGCGGCGATCCGCTGCTCTACATCGAGAGCATCCCCTATTGGGAGACGCGCGGCTATGTGATGACCGTGCTGCGCAACTATTGGATGTACGAGAACCAGGAAGGCCGCAAGTCGAGCAGCCGCGAGGCGCTGGCGCAGGGCATGTGGCCGAAATTCCCCGGCATGCAGGGCCCGGCCGCGGTCAAGCTCAGCATGCGCAAGCTCGCCTTCCACCAGGACGGCAATGCCAATCGATGAAGCCGTCGCGTTCCGCCCGGTGCGGATCGCGGTGCTCACGGTCTCCGACACGCGGACCCTGGCGGACGATCGCTCCGGCGACCGGCTGGTCGAGCGGCTGACGTCTGCCGGGCATGTACTGGCGGACCGGGCGATCGTGCGCGACGATGCGGACGGGATCGTCGCCCGGCTGCATGCCTGGATCGACGATCCGGCGGTCGAGGTGGTGCTCACCACCGGCGGCACCGGCGTGACCGGCCGCGACCTGACGCCCGAGGCGCTCGCCCGCGTCCAGGACAAGGAGATACCGGGTTTCGGCGAGCTGTTCCGCTGGCTCAGCTACCAGTCGATCGGCACGTCCACGATCCAGTCGCGCGCCACCGCTTGCGTGGCGCGCGGCACCTATATCTTCGCCCTGCCCGGCTCGACCGGCGCGGTCACCGATGCCTGGGACGGCATCCTGGCGACCCAGCTCGACATCCGCCACAAGCCCTGCAACTTCGTCGAGCTGCTGCCGCGGCTGGGGGAGCGGTGAGGATAGCCACCTCGGATGATCACATCCCCCTCTCCCCCGACTTTCTTCGTCACCCTGAACTTGTTTCAGGGTCCAACTCTCCACCAGCGATATCGGCCGAGGCGCGTTGGATGCTGAAACAAGTTCAGCATGACGAAGATATATGGGGGTTAGCCAGACCTATTTCTTCCCCCCGGCCGCCTTCTCCTCCTCGTCGAGGAAAGTGAACAGGTCGCCGGTCATCGACGACCACCAGTCGATCGTGTCGGCGAAATTCGCATAGCTCACCTTGCCGATGGTGGTGACGTCCATCCAGGTGGAAAGGTCGCCGTCCTTGTCGATCACGATGCGCAGGAAGCGCTTCTTGGCGTTCCAGCGATTGGCCAGCCCGGCATCGTACCAGGACTTCTTCTTGTACCAGGAGAAGAACTGCATCGACGTGCAGCCCTTGGCGGTGCCGCAATCATAGAATTCGATGGTGAAGGGCGATCCGTTGGCCGCGCTGCTGATATAGGGGTCGCCGCTGTCCTCGTGCTTCTTCAGCTCGGCCTTATAGCCTTCGCTCTGGAGCAGCTTCACCACTTCCTCGGGGTGCGCGATGTCGACCATCCGCGCCGGATCGCCCTTCTGCGCCGCCGCCGGCATCGCCCACAGGCCGGCCGCCAACGCGACCGCGAT
Source organism: Sphingomonas sp. IBVSS2 (assembly GCF_002127225.1). Taxonomy (GTDB): domain Bacteria; phylum Pseudomonadota; class Alphaproteobacteria; order Sphingomonadales; family Sphingomonadaceae; genus Sphingomonas. The sequence continues at coordinate 153,781 of NZ_NFUR01000003.1, read as the reverse complement.
CAAAGCCTTGCCCATCACTCCCCCTTTTCTTCGGTTCCCAGGCGGGAAATCCACGGCCGCCGCCGGGAGGAACTTCCCCAGGGCCCATATCCTATCACGGCGCCGCGGCGCGGCAATCATTCCGGCTCGTTGACGAACACGCCGAGTTCATTCCCCGCCGGATCGCGAAAATGAAAGCGGCGGCCGCCCGGAAACGCGAAGATCGGCACGGTGATCTCGCCGCCGGCGCCCCGCACGCTCTCGAACGCCGCCTCGAGGTCCTGCACCTCGACGATCGGCAGCAGCAGCGGGATCGCCTGCTCGTCCGAACCGTTGATGCCCAGATCGGTGTCGCCGGTGGTGGTCGCCGCATAATGCGGGGCAAAGTCGGTGAACTGCCAGGCAAACGCCCTGGCGTAGAAATCGCGGGTGCCGGCAACATCCTTCGCGGGCAGTTCGAGATAGCTGATCCGTGCCATAAATCCTCCAATGTTCTTGCTATGTTCTAGTCCTGCGCCTAGGCTTTGGCAATGGCGAAGAATCGTCCGGTGCGCGGCGCCACCCTCAACCAGGAGAGCAGCCGCTTCAACCTGCCCGCGCGCGAAGCGGACGGCGACTGGCTGGATGCGCGCGCGGCGCTGGACGACGCCCCGCCGCCGCTGCGCACCACCGTGACGGTGGAGCGGGCGCGGACGATCATCACCCGCAACCAGTCGCCCGACATCGCCTTCGATCGCTCGATCAACCCCTATCGCGGCTGCGAGCATGGCTGCATCTACTGCTTCGCCCGGCCGACCCACGCCTATCTCGACCTGTCGCCCGGGCTCGATTTCGAGAGCAGGCTGTTCGCCAAGCCCGATGCGCCCGCGCTGCTGCGCGCGGAACTGGGCAAGCGCGGCTATGTCTGCCGCCCGATCGCCTTCGGCACCAACACCGATCCCTATCAGCCGATCGAGGCCGAGTGGCGGATCACCCGCGGCTGCATCGAAGTGCTGGCCGAGCATGATCATCCGCTGACGATCACCACCAAGTCCAACCGGGTGACGCGCGACCTCGACCTGCTCGCGCCGATGGCCAGGAAGGGCCTGGCGGCGGTGATGATCTCGGTCACGTCGCTCGACCCGAAGATCGCTATGACGGTGGAGCCGCGCGCCCCGCATCCCGAGAAACGGCTGGCGGCGATGCGGCAGCTGGCCGATGCGGGGGTGCCGGTGTTCGTCTCGCTGGCGCCGGTGATCCCGCAGGTGACCGATCACGAGATCGAGCACATCCTGGAGCGCGCCGCCGAGGCCGGGGCGCGCACCGCCTTCTTCCTGCCGGTGCGGCTGCCGCACGAAGTCGCGCCGCTGTTCCGTGCCTGGCTCGATGCGCATTTCCCCGATCGCGCCGGCAAGGTGATGGCGACGATCCAGTCGATCCGCGGCGGCAGGGACAATGATCCCAACTGGCACACGCGCTTCCGGGGCCAGGGGCCATGGGCCGACCTGCTGCGCACCCGGTTCCGGATGGCGGCGAAACGCCATGGGCTCGACCGGGAAGTGCTGCGGCTGCGGACCGACCTGTTCCGCCCGCCGGCGGGCGCGCAGGGGGAGTTGTTCTAGCGTCTTCCTACCGGCACATCGTCTCGAGCGGCAGCAGTGCCGGCGCCTGCGGTTCCGCGAGACCCTTCGCCGCCATCGCGCCGTTGAGGCCCTGGGGCTGCGGCGGCAGCGCCGGGTTCAGCTCGGGCGCATAATAGGGGTCGCTGCTCGCGGCCTCGATCGAGGCGAACCGATAGCCCTTTTCGCGATAGAGGGCGATGAGCTGCGGCATCATGCGCGCATCGAAGGCCCCCAGGTGCAGCAGCAGGACATAGGGAATGTCGCGGCCGTAGAGCGCATGGCTCATCGTGCGCGCACGATCGGCCTGGACCGAAGCAGTGCCGAGCCAGGCGCGCTCCATCTTCAGGATCGCGTCGTCGTCGCCCCTGGCCACGCAGCGGGCATAGGCGTCGTTATAGGCCCAGTCCGAGAAATCCATCGTCACCGTGGCGACCTTGTAGCCCCGCTCCGCCAGCAGCTGGCGGATGCGCGCGCGGCGCGCGGGGTCTGCCGCGGCCTCGGAGAGGAAGGGATAGCGGAACCAGCGCCAGTCGGCCGCGCCCATGCTCGCCGCGAGGATCGGTTCGTTCTTCTCCAGCTCGCGCAGGAACTGCGCATCGCTCAGCTGGTCGAGATTGGCATGGCTCCAGCCATGATTGCCCAGCGCCAGCCCCGCCGCGCGCCATTTGCCGAGCACCGGCGCCGAGGCCGGCTCGCGCTCGAGCTGCACGCCGTTGAGGAAGCCGATCGCCGGCACCCCGCCGGCCTTCAGCGCGGCGATGACCTGCTCGGCGATGCCGACCCGGCTCTGTCCTTCGGGCAGGGACGCGTGGGCAGGCAGGTCGTCGAAGGTGAAGGCGATCGTCGGCGCGGGGGCGGCCGGTGCGGGGGCCACCCTGCCCGCGTCCTTCACCCGGCCCGAGAGCAGCGACAGCGGCACCGCATCGGCCATCGCCCGATAGCCGGCAAGCGAGGGATGGAGGCCGTCATTGTCATATTCCTTGCGCAGCCGGGTCGGCGCGGCGGGATCGCGCAGCGCGGCGTCGAGGTCGATCACGCCGTCGAAATTGCCGGGCGTGCGGATCCAGGCGTTCACCGCAGCGCGATCGGCCTCGTTCTGCGCATCCGGGTGGTAATAGGCCGAGCCGCCATAGGGCGTGATCGTCGCGCCGATCGCCTTGATCCCGCGGGCACGGGCACGGGCGACCATCTGGCGATAGGCACCGATCATCCCCTCAACGAGCGCGGCGTGCGCATCGGGGGTCGCCGGCGCATCGCGGGTGAGCGTGCCGAGATCGTTGACCCCTTCCAGGATCACGAGATGGGTGACGCCCGGATAGCCGAGCACCTCGCGGTCGAACCGGGCGAGCGCATTGGGGCCGAGCCCGTCGTTGAGCAGCCGGTTGCCGCCGATGCCGGCGTTGAGCACCGCCATGTCGGCAAGCGCCGGCGTGGCGCGCAGGCGCAGTCGGAGCGCGTCGGTCCAGCGCTGGTTGCTGTTGGCGGGCACGCCATAGCCATCGGTGATCGAATCGCCGAGGACCACCACCGCCGACGCCTTGGCCGACACCGTCTCGATCGCACCGATCTGCACCCAGCGATCGACCTTGCCGGCGCCCGGCAGGTCCGGATCGCCCACATGGTCGCCATGGAGATGATAGCTGGTCGCGCGCGCGCCGGGATGGCCAGTCTGTTGCGCCGGGGCATCGGGCAGATAGAGCGTGATCGCCAGGTCCGCGCCCGCCTGCACCGGCAGCGTGACCGGATCGGACCAATAGTCCGCGCCCGCCGGAATGGTGACGCTCTTCGCCCCGCCGAAGCGCAGCGCCACCAGGCTCGCGGCGTCGATCCGCGGCGAGGCGGGGTCGGCCGCCCGCGCGATCGTCGCCGCGCCGAGGCGCAGCGGCTGGGTGCCATAGGCGTTGGTGAAGCGCACGCGCAGCCGGGTGCCGGCGATCTGGATGCGCACCACCTGGCGCAGCGTGGCGTCCCTCAGGTCCTCGGTCGGCAGCGCATTGTTGCCCGGGATCATCTGCGACGTCGCCCAGGCCGTCACCCAGCGCTCGCCCGGCGCCGCCGCGGCGCCCAGCAACAGGACCAGCGCCGCCAGGCGCACGATCAGTCCCATATCCCCTCTCCCTCTTGCGGCCATGCGCTATGATAGCGCTACCATATCGAAGCCGCGCCGCTGCGCAATGGGCTGGTGCCGCTTGTCGATGAGGAAAATGGTGGCCACCGCGCGAAAGCAGGTGGCCCCTGAGGTGGGACCGGGCGGCGGAAAGAGGGATCCAAACGCCGCCCGGCGGTCTGCGACCTGCCCGCACCATAGCCGTCCGCAATGCAGACACAATATGGAAACATACAGTAGTCGAATAGAAACATGTGGCCGATTGCACCTGCCAGGCGGCGGGCCTAGGCCAGGTGCCAGATCATAAGGACCCTTCATGCGCGCGCTTGCCTTCGCTTTCGCCCTCACGCTCCCCGCCGTCGCAAATGCCCAGGACGTCCAGCCCACCGGCAAGCTGCCGGACACGGCGACTCCCCTCGCCTATCGGCTCGACCTGACGATCGTTCCGGAAAAGCCGCGGTTCAGCGGCCACGCCGAGATCGACGTGCAGCTCAACCGGGCCGCGCAGACGGTGTGGATGCACGGCCGCAACCTCAACGTCACCAAGGCGGTGGCAGTGGTCGCGGGCAAGGAGATCCCGCTCGGCTTCACCCAGAAGAGCCCCCATGGCCTCGCCCAGATCGATTTCGGCAAGACGGTGCAGCCGGGGAAGCTGACCCTGAAGTTCGACTATGACGCCGCCTTCGGCACCGGCGCTTCGGGCCCCTATCGCATCAACGTGGCGGGCAGCTGGTATAGCTGGACCCAGTTCGAGTCGATCGATGCACGCGCGGCCTTTCCGGGCTTCGACGAGCCGGGCTTCAAGACTCCCTTCACCGTGTCGCTGACCACCAAGCCGGGCTTCGTCGCGCTGAGCAATGCGCCGGAGACGGGCAAGCCGGTCAAGGTCGGCGAACTGGTCAGGCATCGCTTCATCGCCACCAAGCCGTTGCCGACCTACCTGGTCGCCTTCGTCGTCGGCCCGTTCTCGACCGTCAGCGCCAAGGTGCCGTCCACGCCCGAGCGCAAGACGCCGCTGCCGCTGCGCATCGTCGGCACCCGGCCCTACAAGGACCGGATGCAGTTCGCGCTCGACAATTCGGGCCCGATCGTCGCGCTGCTCGAGAAATATTTCGGCCAGGCCTTCCCCTTCCCCAAGCTCGACCAGATCGGCTCGCCGGTGATGCCGGGCGCGATGGAGAATGCCGGTGCCGACATCTATGGCGACGGCATCCTGTTCGTCGACGAGGCCGACGCCACGTCGAGCAAGCAGACCTTCGGCATGGTCGTGGCGCACGAGCTTTCGCACCAATGGTTCGGCGATCTCGTCACGCCGGCCTGGTGGGACGATATCTGGCTGAACGAGAGCTTCGCCAACTGGATGGGCTATCGCATCGGCAACGAATGGCGCCCGGACCTCGACATCGGCGTCGACGCCATCTCCGAGGGCTTCGAGGCGATGGACCTCGACGCGCTGGTCGCCGGCCGCCCGATCCACCAGAAGATCAGCAACGACGCGGATATCGACGCGGCGTTCGATCAGATCACCTATGGCAAGGGCGGCCAGGTCGTCGGCATGATCGCCGGCTATATGGGCGACGAGAAGTTCCGCGACGGCGTGCGCCTGCACATGTCGCGCCACAAATATGGCAATGCGAGCACCGACCAGTTCTTCGCTTCGCTGGCCGACGCCGCGCACGATCCGCGCGTGCTCGAATCGCTGCGCAGCTTCGTCGACCAGCAGGGCGTGCCGGTGGTGACCTTCCACCGTGCCAACGGCGTGCTCACCGCCAGTCAGCAGCGCTTCGCCTATTTCGGCACCAATGCGCCCGCCGAGCAGTGGATCATCCCGCTCTGCATCCGCCAGGGCGATGCCAGGAACTGCATGCTGCTCGACAAGCCGAGCGCGCCGGTCGTCGCCAATGGCACGGGCGCGATCGTCCCCAATGCGGGCGGCTGGGGCTATTATCGCTTCGACCTCGATCCCGCCGACTGGGATTCGCTGATCGCCGCCGCTCCCACCCTGCCGACCGGCGAGGCGCTGGCGGTGGACGACAGCCTGTGGGCGAGCTTCTATGCCGGCAAGGCGAACACCGCGCAGCTCGTCGCGCTCGCCCGCGCGATGGCCCGCCATCCCAAGACCAAGATGCAGCTCGACAACGGCACCCGGCTCGCCGGGCTGCGCGATCGCGGGCTGATCGGCGCCGCGGCGCTGCCCGCCTATCGCAAGCTGTTCGTCGACATCTATGGCCCGATGCTGGCGAAGATCGGCTTCGATCCCAAGGCCGGCGCGCACGCAAACGACAATGCGGATACCGTGGAGCTGCGCGAGCAGCTGGTCGGCTTCGTGGCGGACAATGGCCGTGACGCCACGTTGCGCGCCAGGCTGGCCGCCGCGGCCGACGCCCGGCTCGCCGGCGACGCCCATGCGCTCGACGATGCGTTCCTGCCGCTGGCATTGACCGTCGCGGTCCAGGATCGCGGCGTGCCCTTCGCCAAGACGCTCGCCGAAACGGCGCTGGCGGACAAGGGCCCCGACCTGCGCAAGGCGGCGTTCCGTGCCATCGCCTCTTCGGGCAATGCCGATGTCGCGAAATGGTATTTCACCGCGTTCAACGATCCCCGCTACACGCCGCGCCAGCGGCTGTTCGGGGCGTCGCTCTTCCTGAAGGACGCCGATACCCGCGACGCGGCGCTCGAATATATGCTCGCCCATTTCGACGAGTTCTCGAAGCTGACCGGCGGCGGCGGCATCTTCTCTGGCCGTTCGGCGGAGATGTTCAAGGCGCAATGCTCGCTCGCGGCGGCCGACACCGTCGACGCCAAGCTGCGGGCCGAGGGCGGAAGCACGCTCGGGCTCGATCGCGCGGTGGAGGGCATCCGCAACTGCGCCCGCTTCAAGGACGCCAAGGCAGGCGAAGTCACGGCGGCGTTCGCGGGGATGTGACGCCCTGCGTCATCCCGGCGAACGCCGGGGTCTCAGGCAGCAGGCAAGCGGCTTGCGGCACGAGACCCCGGCGTTCGCCGGGGTGACGGCTCCGCCTAGGCCGCGGCCAGCTTGAAATCCTTGTACTGTTCGCGGATCGCGGTCTTGAGCAGCTTGCCCGTGGCGGTGTGCGGCAGGCTCTCCACGAACAGCACCTCGTCGGGCAGCCACCATTTGGCGACATGCTGCGCGAGATGCGCCTGCACCGCCTCCGCCGTCACGTCGCTGCCCGGCTTGCGGACCACGAGCAGGATCGGCCGCTCCTCCCATTTGGGGTGATGCACGCCGATCGCCGCCGCTTCGGCCACGCCCGCGCAGCCGATCGCGGCATTTTCCAGATCGACCGAGCTGATCCACTCGCCGCCCGACTTGATCACGTCCTTGGCGCGATCGGTGATCTGCATCGTGCCGTCCGGATAGAGGACCGATACGTCACCCGTGTCGAACCAGTTCTCGGCATCGACCGCGGGCGCGTCCGCCTTGAAATAGCGTTCGACGATCCATGGCCCGCGCACCTGCAGCCGGCCCGAGCTCTTGCCGTCGCGCGGCTGCACCCGGCCCTCGTCGTCGACCACGCGCAGTTCGACGCCATAGGGAACCTTGCCCTGCTTGCAGACCTGGTCGACCTGCTGCTCGAAGCTGAGTTCGTCCCAGTTCCACGAAGGGGCGCCCATCGTGCCGATCGGGCTCGTCTCGGTCATGCCCCAGGCATGGTTCACCCGGATGCCCATCTTCATCAGCCGCTCGATCATCGCGCGCGGCGCGGCCGAACCGCCGATGGTGACGATCCTGAGGAACTCCGGCTCCTCGCCGGTGGCGTCCATGTGCTGGAACATGGCGAACCAGACGGTGGGCACTCCGGCGGTGTGCGTCACTTTCTCGCGATTCATCAGTTCGCACAGGACCAGCGGATCGTTGACCGCCGAGAAGACGAACTTGATCCCCGCCGCCGCGCCCGCCCAGGGCAGGCCCCAGCCGACCGCATGGAACATCGGCACGATCGGCATCGCCACCGCCCGGGCCGAAAGGTCGAACACGTCGGGCTGCATCTCGGCAAGGGCATGGATCACGCTCGATCGGTGCGTGTAGGTCACGCCTTTGGGATTGCCGGTGGTGCCGCTGGTGTAGCAGATCATGCAGGGTTCGCGCTCGCTGCCGGTCACCCAGCCGTAATTGCCGTCCTCGGCGGCCAGCAGCGCCTCGAACCCGTCCGGCCCGTCGCTGTCGAAGCAGTAATAATGTTCGATCGACGTCCAGTGCGGCTTCAATCGCTCGACCAGCGGCGCGAAGGCGCGATCGTAGAACAGCACCTTGTCCTCGGCATGGTTGCCGATGAAGACGAGCTGGTCCTCGAACAGGCGCGGGTTGATCGTATGGACCACCCCGCCCATGCCGGCGGCGCCGTACCAGGTGACGAGGTGGCGGCCATGGTTCATCGCCAGCGTGGCGACCCGGTCGCCCTTGCGCACGCCGAGCCGTTCGAGCGCCTGGGCCAGCTTGCGGGCATCGCGGGCAATGCCGGCCCAGGTGGTGCGCGTCTCGCTGCCGTCCGCCCAGCGGGTGACGATCTCGCGCCCCCAATGCTCGCGTGCGGCGTGATCGAGCAGCGTCGTGACCCGCAGCTCGAAATCCTGCATTCCTCCAAGCATCCGGCTCTCCATACCGATTTTTCGAGAGCGTAACCCGCGAAGCGCGCGAGTGTCGAGAGCGGGGAATGTAAGGAAGGATGTCGGCGGCGGCGGACCCAACCGTCACCCTGAACTTGTTTCAGGGTCCAACGCTCCGCACGCGAAGGCCATGAGGCGCAAACCTTATCGCCTGCCGCGCGTTGGATGCTGAAACGAGTTCAGCATGACGGGATATAGGCTGGGCCTATGCCGCCTCGGCCAGCTTCGCCGCCGCGCTCTTGAGCGACGCCCAGCGGATGCCGGGGACGTTCTCGATCTTCTGGGCCAGTTCCCCGTCCAGCCGGAAGTCGCGGCCCAGCACCAGTTCGGCCTCGCCGCCCGGAATGCCCACGCGCACCAGCACCTCGCCGCGTCCGCCGCGCTGGTCGCCGATGATGCCGGCGAGGATGGGTACCGCGCGGACGTCGTCGATCGCGACGTCGAGCACCAGCCGCGCCGTATTGGCCAGTCCCTCGAAGGGCTGGACCCGCTTGATCGAGACGCGCGGCGTATCCTCGCCCGGGCGCTTGTCGAGCTCGACGGTCAGCACCGCGCAACCGCCGGCGCGGGCGCAATCCTCCAGGTCCTTGGCGGCGCTGTCCTCGAAGCAGGTCGCCAGCGCCTGGGCCGATTTGTCCGAGATCGTCGCCATCAGATAGCGGTTGCCCCGCGCCGAGGTGCGCGGACGGCAATCCTCGACCAGCGCCGCGATCGTCGCGCCCACGCGCGCGCCGGCGGGGATGTCGAGCTCGCCCAGGGTCGCGATCTCGCGCGCGCCGAAGCTCTTGGCGAGATGCTGGAACCGGTCGAGCGGGTGCGCGGAGAAATAATAGCCGAAGGCGTCGCGCTCGGCCCCGATCCGATCGGCCAGCGACCAGTGCGCGCTCTGCGGCAGCTGGATCGCGCCGCCGCTCGGCTCGGATTCGCCGAACAGGCCGCCCTGGCCGCTGGTCTTGTTCGACCAGGTGCGCTGCGCGACCGCCAGGATCGTCTCCGCCGCAGCGAACACCCCGGCGCGATTGTCGTCGAGCGCATCGAATGCCCCGGCCCCGGCCAGTGTCTCGACCTGGCGCTTGTTGAGCAGCCGGGGATCCACGCGCTTGGCGAAATCGTCGAGCGACTTGAAGCTGCCGCGCTCCTCGCGCTCCTCGACGAGCAGCTCCATCGCGCGCTCGCCCACGCCCTTCAGCGCGCCCAGCGCGTAGCGCACCGCCAGGCCGTCCTCGGTCTTCTCGACGAAGAAGTCCGCCTGGCTGCAATTGATCTCGGGCCCCAGACAGGCGACGCCCAGCCGCTTCATGTCATCGGCGAAGATCGCCAGCTTGTCGGTCTGGTGGATGTCGTACGCCATCGAGGCGGCGAAGAATTCGTGCGGATGGTGCGCCTTGAGCCAGGCCGTCTGATAGGCGAGCAGCGCATAGGCGGCGGCGTGCGACTTGTTGAAGCCATAGCCGGCGAACTTGTCGATCAGGTCGAACAGCTCGTTGGCCTTGGCCGGCTTGATGTTGTTGTGCTCGGCGCAGCCCTTCACGAAGGTCTCGCGCTGGGCATCCATCTCGGCCTTGATCTTCTTGCCCATCGCGCGGCGGAGCATGTCCGCGCCGCCGAGCGAATAGCCCGCCAGGATCTGGGCGGCCTGCATCACCTGCTCCTGATAGACGAAGATCCCATAGGTCTCGTTCAGGATCGGCTCGAGCAGGTCGTGCGGATAGACGATCTCCTCGCGCCCGCCCTTGCGGTGGCCGAAGCTGGGGATGTTGTCCATCGGGCCGGGGCGATAGAGCGAGACGAGCGCGATGATGTCGCCGAAATTGGTCGGGCGCACCGCCGTCAGCGTGCGCCGCATGCCTTCCGATTCCAGCTGGAACACGCCCACCGTGTCGCCGCGCTGGAGCAGGTCGTAGACTTCGGTATCGTCCCAGGCGAGCGCGTCGAGATCGACGTCGATGCCCCGGTCGGAAAGCAGCTCGACTGCCTTTTTCAGCACCGACAGCGTCTTGAGGCCGAGAAAGTCGAACTTCACCAGCCCGGCGCCTTCGACATATTTCATGTCGAACTGCGTGACCGGCATGTCCGAGCGCGGGTCGCGATAGAGCGGCACCAGCTGCGACAGCGGCCGGTCGCCGATCACCACGCCGGCGGCGTGCGTCGACGAGTGGCTCGGCAGCCCCTCGAGCCGCATCGAGAGGTCGACGAGATACTTGATGTCCTTGTGCGCATTATATTCGGCAAGGAACTCGCCGACGCCGTTCAGCGTGCGCTCCAGCGTCCAGGGATCGGTCGGGTGGTTCGGGATCTGCTTGGCCAGCCGGTCGATCTGGCCGTAGCTCATCTGCAGCACGCGGCCGACGTTCTTGACCACGGCACGCGCCTTCATCGTACCGAAGGTGATGATCTGCGCGACGTGGTCGGCGCCGTATTTCTGCTGCACGTAGCGGATCACCTCGCCACGCCGGGTTTCGCAGAAATCGATGTCGAAGTCGGGCATCGAGACGCGTTCCGGATTGAGGAAGCGCTCGAAGAGCAGGCCGAGCTTCAGCGGATCGAGATCGGTGATGGTCAGCGCCCAGGCGACCGCCGAGCCCGCACCCGAGCCGCGGCCCGGCCCCACCGGAATGTCGTGCGCCTTCGCCCATTGGATGAAGTCGGCGACGATCAGGAAATAGCCCGGAAAGCCCATCTGGATGATGACGTCGAGCTCGAACTGGAGCCGCTTGTCATAGACTTCGCGCTCGGCCGGGTCGGTGATGCCGGCCTTTTCCAGCCGCTTCGCCAGTCCCTGCCACGAGCGCTCGCGCAGCATCGCCGCCTCGCCCTCGCGGTCGCCGGCCAGGCTGGGCAGGATCGGCTTGCGCTTGGGCGCGGCATAGGCACAGCGCTGGGCGACGACGAGCGTGTTCGCGATGGCCTCGGGCAGGTCCGCGAACAGGCTCTTCATCTCGTTCGCGGGCTTCATCCACGCATCGGGCGAGGAGCGCGGGCGATCGTCGGAAGCCACATAGGAGCTGTTGGCGATGCACAGCATCGCGTCATGCGCCTCGTGGAAGGTCGGCTCCGCGAAGCAGCTCGGGTTGGTCGCCACCAGCGGCAGGTTCCGCTCATAGGCGAGGTCGAGCAGCCTGGGCTCGGCCCGGCCCTCCACTTCGTCGAGCCGGCGGACGATCTCGACATAGAGCCGCTCGGGGAACAGCGCCTCGAGCCGGCGGGCATAGGAATCCGCCGCGCTGTCCTGCTGCTCGGCATAGAGCCGCGCCAGCGCGCCCTCGCGACCGGCGGTGAGGCAGAGCAGCCCCTCGGTCCGCCCTGTCAGCGCGTCGAAGGGTATGTGCGCATCCTCCTCGACCGGGCGATCGAGATGCGCCATCGAGACGAGGTCGCACAGGTTCAGATAGCCGGCCTCGTCCTGCGCATAGAGCGCGAGCCAGTCGATCGGCGCCGTGACAGCGTCCGGCATGTCGGGCCGCTTGACCGCCAGCAGCGTGCCGATGACCGGCTGGATGCCCGATTTGATGCAGGCATCGCCGAAGCTCATCGAGGCATAGAGGCCGTTGCGATCCGCTACCGCGACCGCCGGGAAACCCAGTTCCTTCGCGCGCTTGGCGATCGCCTTCGGCTCGATCGCGCCCTCCAGCATGGTGAAGGACGAGAAGACCCGAAGCGGAACGAAGCCGGAATGCATGGCCCGAGTGTAGGGAGCCGCTCTCGGCAGCGCCACCCGTGGAGAGCGTTGTCCACAATTTTCAAGCCGTTGGGCTCAGGATTCTTCCCTACGCGCGGACTCGGACGGGTGCTCTCCTGAATGGCGGCTTCGTTACCGATCGTTCACATCATGGTTAACGACAGTAAACATTTCGCCGACGGAACGGAACGGTTCATCGGCGGATCAGAATTAGGCGTTATTATGGCAAACATAAGGCAAGCAAGGAAACCATATTCGGTTTCAGTGACTTACCAGAACAGAATCACCCCTTTCTGACGAGTCGATGCCCATGAACGCCCTTTACCATGGTAGCGAGCTCTGCGAGGTCGATGCGGACGGGAACGTCGCGGCGCCGGCCTTTCTCGAAGCCGCGCTTTCTCCCGGGACCGATCCCGAGATCGTCGTCGCCAAGCATCGCGCCGACAGCTGCCTGATCGGCTATGGCCGCAGCCATCTCGCCACCCTTGCCGCGCGCGCCGAGCGCCGCCGCCTGACGGAGGAAGATCGCGGTGAGGAGGCCCGCGGCCATTATCGCCGCATGCGCGACACTTTCGGCCTCTGCGAGCGGATGCCGCGCGCGGGCACGGGCCTGCGCATCCCGGCCGCGATGCGCCATCTCGGCCGCATCGACGACCTCGCCCTGTTCGTCGGCGCCGGTGACAGCTTCGAGATCTGGAACCCGGCGCTCGCCCTCGAAAGCGAGGACGAGCATTTCCGCGCCCTGGCCGAATTTCGCCTGCGGATGCGCGGCAGCAGATCCAAGGGAGTGCAGTGAGATGCGTATGCGTTGCAGCGTGATGGGCCATGCCGCCGGCACCACCCATCATCACAACCAGGGCCTGGACTTCGCGGTCTGCCACCATTGCGGCCGCGACCTGGTCCGCCCCCAAGGCGGCGAGTGGCGCGAAGTGCCCGAAGGTTTCCAGGTGGTGTGGCGCGAATTCGGCCGCGCGAGCGACGCGGCGTCGGTCGCGGAGCGGATGGCGCGGATGGCGCCTCCCCCCCGCCGCCGCGCGCCCCGAGGCGCCCGCCCGGTGCCGCATCGCGATCCGCGCGGCCGCCCGTTCAGCGCCGGCTTCGGCGTGGTCGACGCGCTGGCCAGCCTGGGCAGGCTGGTGAACGACGAGACGGAGGACGACACCGGCGGCATCGAGCCCGGCCGCCAGTACGTCATCCGCCTGCCGTACACGGGCACGACCCGCTGAGTTCCGGCACCGCGCCGGCACAGCCCGGTTTCCGAAGCACCGGTGGCGGGGCGTCCTCCTCCCGCTCCGTCACCGGCGATTTTCCTAGGCGATGCCGACCCGCAGCATCCCGTGCTCGGCCCCCGGCTCGGCCTTGTCCGCCACGGTGCCCGCCGCGCCAAGCGCGCCAGGCAAGCCGAGCAGGCTGAGCAGATAGCCGACGATCGCGCTGCCCCCATAGCCGACCAGCGGCGTCGGATAGTTGCCCAGCGCCGCCGCCAGCACGATCGCCAGCCACAGCGCGCCGAACACCGCATAGGCGGGGTCGCGGCGCCATCCGGCGAGCGCTGGCACCAGCAGCAGCACCGATCCGGCGACCACCATCAGCCCGGCAAGCGGATGCACGCCGAAGGCCGTGAACAGGATCTGGTCGACATAGGGCATCGCGGGCTGCACGTCCGGCTGGAGCAATGCCGCGACGAACCCGGCCAGCGCCGCGATCAGCGCCGCCAGCACGTTGCGCTCCGGACGGAGCAGCGCCAGCGCGGCGAGCCCCGCGGCAAGCCCGCCGGCCATCGCGCGGTCCGGCTGCAGCGCCAGCGCCGCCGCGGCGGCGATCACGCCCAAGGTGGAGAGCCGATCCCGCACGCCCGCATAGCCGATGGCCAGCACCGGCATCAGGATCAGGCTCGGCTGGATGCCCAGCCCGCCGATCGACACCCAGCGAGTCGCGCCGTCATGCGTGATACCGAACAGGCTGGTTGCCAGCAGCGCCAGCCCGAGGGCGATCAACACCGGCCCCGGCGCAAGCCAGCGGCTACGCGGCAGGTGCATGACGATCCCGAGCGCGAGAAAACCGATCAGCAGCGCCGCGACATTGCGCAACGGATAGCTCAGCGGCGCGCCGCCGATCGTCATATATCCGATGCCCAGTCCTGTTGCGCCGATCGCGCAGAGTCCCACCAGCCGCCTGCTCCGCCACATCGCCATTTTCCCGCCTCCCGATTGCACTCGGATCATCTCGCAGATCGCACCCCATAGGCAGCCGGCGGCGAAGCGCAGCGCTTCGCCGGGCGCCTCGATCGCCGCCACTTCGCAGCGCATCCGCTCGCCCCAGTGCCGCAACCGCGCCGGCATCAGCACCGCCGCGAGATCGACCAGCGCCGTCGCCATCAGCCGGATCACGCGGGCTTCCCCACCAGACCGGGCGCCTCGCCGCGCAGCAGCTCGGCCGCAAAGACCCGCCCCGCCGCGCTCAGCCTATAAGCATGGCGCGCCGGCCTGCCCGGCTCGCTGGGGGGCTGCCACTGCGCTTCCAGATGTTCCTGCTCCTCGAGGCGGATCAGCAGCGGATAGAGCGTGCCCGACGGGATTCCCGCCGCCCGGCCCAACGCATAGCCATGCGACCAGTCCTCCCCGGCTTCGAGGAGGATGGCGAGCACGTTGCGCGCGGTCGGGGAAAGCGATCTGTTTCGAGCCATGCCGCTTAAATCTACCTAGGTAGAGTTATAGTCAAGTGGCGTCGGACGAAGTTATCCCCAGCTTTCCTCGCGTACGCGCGCACGCGCGGGCGGGGTTGGCAGGATGCATCGGCATCGTTAGAGCCGTAAGACACACTCAAGAACCCGAAAGCGGTGAACACTTTGACCGACGAGACCATCCTCGCCGACGACCCCTCCGACATTACGCCGATCTCGATCGTCGACGAGATGAAGACGAGCTACCTCGATTACGCGATGAGCGTGATCGTGGCGCGCGCGCTCCCAGACGTTCGCGACGGTCTGAAGCCGGTTCACCGCCGCATTCTCTACGCCGCGCAGGAAGGCGGCTATGTCGCCGGCCGCGCCTATCGCAAGTCGGCCCGCCTGGTCGGCGACGTGATGGGTAAGTACCACCCGCACGGCGACAGCTCGATCTACGACGCGATGGCGCGCATGGCCCAGGACTGGGCGATGCGCGTGCCGCTGATCGACGGCCAGGGCAATTTCGGCTCGATGGATCCCGATCCGCCCGCCGCGATGCGCTATACCGAAGCGCGCCTCGCCAAGGTCGCCTCGGCCCTGCTCGACGACATCGAGAAGGACACGGTCGACTTCGTCCCGAACTATGACGGTTCGGAGAGCGAGCCGGCGGTCCTCCCCGCCCGCTTCCCCAACCTGCTGGTCAACGGCGCCGGCGGCATCGCGGTCGGCATGGCGACCAACATCCCGCCGCACAATCTGGGCGAAGTGGTCGATGCCTGCCTGGCGCATATCGACGGCATGCTCGGCAAGCGCGAGCCGCTGACGCTCGAGGAGCTGATGGAGATCGTCCCCGGTCCGGACTTCCCGACCGGCGCGCTGATCCTCGGCCGCACCGGCTGCCGCAATGCGTATCAGACCGGCCGCGGCTCGATCATCGTCCGCTCGCGCCACGAGTTCGAGCAGCGCGGCGATCGCCGTTCGATCGTGCTCACCGAGATCCCCTACCAGCAGGGCAAGAACGCGCTGGTCGAGAAGATCGCCGAGGCCGCGAAGGACAAGCGCATCGAGGGTGTAAGCGACATTCGCGACGAATCGTCGCGCGAGGGCGTCCGCATCGTCATCGATCTGAAGCGCGATGCGACGCCCGAGGTCGTGCTCAACCAAGTCTGGCGCAACACCCCTGCCCAGTCGAGCTTCCCGGCCAACATGCTCGCGATCCGCGGCGGCCGCCCGGAACTGCTCAACCTGCAGGACATCATCCAGGCCTTCGTCAAGTTCCGCGAGGAGGTCATCACCCGCCGCTCGAAGTTCGAGCTGGCCAAGGCCCGCGAGCGCGCGCACATCTTGCTCGGCCTGGTGATTGCGGTCACCAATCTCGACGAAGTCGTCCGCATCATCCGCGGTTCGTCGAGCCCGGCCGATGCCCGCGACAAGCTGCTCGCGCGCGAATGGCCGATCGCTGAGATCGCCCAGTACATCAAGCTGGTCGAAGCGGTCGAAACCGAGATCACCGGCGACACCTATCGCCTGAGCGACGCCCAGGTCCGCGCGATCCTCGACCTGCGCCTCCACCGCCTCACCGCGCTCGGCCGCGACGAGATCGGCGACGAGCTGAAGGAGCTGGCCGATTCGATCGCCGAGCTGCTCGAGATCCTCGGCAACCGCGCCAAGCTCTACGAAGTGATGGTGGAGGAGCTGGCCACGGTCCGCGCGCTCTACGCCACCCCGCGCCGCACCGAGATCGCCCCCGCCGCCGACGGCATCGAGGACGAGGACCTGATCGAGCGCGAGGACATGGTCGTCACCGTGACCGTGCAGGGCTATATCAAGCGCACCAGCCTCGACACCTTCCGCGCCCAGAATCGCGGCGGCAAGGGCCGCGCCGGCATGGCGACCAAGGACGAGGATGCCGTCACCGAGCTGTTCGTCACCTCGACGCACACGCCGGTGCTGTTCTTCTCGACCCTCGGCAAGGTCTATCGCATGAAGGTCTGGAAGCTGCCCGAGGGCGGCCCGGCCACGCGCGGGCGGCCGATGATCAACATCCTGCCGCTCGCCGCCGGCGAGACGATCTCCACCGTGCTGCCGCTGCCCGAGGACGAGGGCGAGTGGGGCAAGCTCCATGTGATGTTCGCCACCGCCAGGGGCTCGGCACGCCGCAACTCGATGGACGCGTTCAACAACGTGCCCTCGAACGGCAAGATCGCGATGAAGTTCGAAGGCGACGACGCCGACGACCGGCTGATCGGCGTGGCGCTGCTCGACGAAGGCGACGACGTGCTGCTCGCCACCCGCCAGGGCAAGGCCATCCGCTTCGCCGCCGACGACGTTCGCGAGTTCCAGAGCCGCAACTCCACCGGCGTGCGCGGCATGAAGCTGGCCGAAGGCGACGAGGTGATCTCGCTCTCGATCCTCCACCGCGTCGGCACCACCAGCGAGGAGCGCGAGGCCTATCTCCGCTTCGCGCCGTGGAAGGCCGAGAAGGAAGGCGAGCCCGACCTGGCGGCGGATCGCTTCGAGGAACTCAAGAGCCGCGAGCAGTTCATCCTCACCGTCTGCGCCAATGGCTATGGCAAGCTGAGCTCGGCCTATGAATATCGGCGCACCGGCCGCGGTGGCCAAGGCATCACCAATATCGACAATATCGGCCGCAACGGCCCGGTGGTGGCGAGCTTCCCGGCGAGCAAGGGGCACCAGCTGATGCTGGTCACCGATCAGGCCAAGATGATCCGCATGTCGCTGGGCGACCTGCGCGTGATCGGCCGCGGCTCGGCCGGCGTGCGCCTGTTCAACGTGGCCGACAACGAGCATGTCGTCTCCGCCGCGCGGATCGAAGAAAGCGAAGGCGATGCCGAGACGGAGCTGGGTGACGGCCCCGTCGCCGGCGAGGCGACCCCCGACGGCACTACCGGCGAGGATCTCGCCCGGGGGCCGGAAGATGGGCAATAGGCTCTGATTTGATCGTCATCCCCGCGCAGGCGGGGATCCAGAGTTACGGGCGTGACGTTGCTTGGCTCTGGGTCCCCGCCTGTGCGGGGATGACGTGTTTTGGATGAGGCGAACCACGATGCCCGACAACACCGCCTACAAGATCCTCACCGCCGAGCAGATGCACGTCCTCGAGCATGAGGGCGTGTTCAAGGGTGCGCCGATCGACCTCCAGGACGGCTATATCCACCTCTCCACCGCCGCGCAGGTGCAGGAGACGCTGGACAAGCATTTCGCCGGCCAGGCCGGCCTGTGGCTCGTTGCCGTCGATCTGGAGGCCATGGGCGATGCGGTGCGCTGGGAGCCCTCGCGGGGCGGCCAGCTGTTCCCGCACCTCTATGCCCCGCTGCCGCTGGTCGCGGCGACGGCGTACGGCGAAGTGCATTACGAGCCGGATGGCGCGCTGCGCCTGCCGGTCGCGGGCTGAGGCCGCCGATCGCGAAATAAAATTGCCGATGCCCCCGGAAGGCGCTTGACGGGCATGCAGCCGCCCCGTAATTGCCCGCTTCCGCAGCGCTAACGGCCCCTTCGTCTAGCGGTCAGGACGTCGCCCTCTCACGGCGAAAACACGAGTTCGATTCTCGTAGGGGTCACCAGCGGCTGGAACATGCCGCTCCTGCCGTCCCGTGCCCGCCGGTTCCCGTTCAGAACCGCTGCTGCATGCTTTGCGGTCCCTGTGCGATCCGATAGTCGACCGGACCGGCCATGGTCAGCGTCTGCTGCCAGACCTGCCCCGCATAGAGCCGCTTCGCAGGCAGCGTCACGCACACCGTGGGACGCGCGGGATCGCACTGCTTTCCCTCATAGACCTCGACATTGCTGTTGCCGGCATTGCGGAGCGTCAGCACATTGCCGTTGCGCTCCCCGACGACCTTCACCGTCGGCTGCGCGGGACGATAGATGACGAGCACGTCATAGCCGATGAGCAGCTTCAGCGCGGTGACGGGCGCACTTACCGGGCCCGCGACCGGCTTGACCGCGACGCGGTAGATCCGGTCCGTCGCCCCGCGCGGCACGATCGCCGCGATGCGGATGAGCTTGTGCTCGCCCGGCTGGAGGATCAGCCGCTGCGGGGTGACGAGCAACCCGCCCACGCCCGGATCGGTGATCGGCGTCCTGGTTTCGCCCGGATGGCCCGGAGAGACGATCTCGGCCGGCTCGATCGTCACATAGGAGACTTCGGTCCCGTCGTTCCATATGTCGATGTCCTGCGCGATCGCGCCCGAGGGCAGGATATCGACCACGGCCTGGCTCAGCACGATCCCCGCCCTGGCGGGCGGGGCGGCGGGCCCCATGACCGCCACGGCCGCGAGAATGCAGGTGCTGGTGAGAAAACGCGTCAGGGTCTGCATGGGACGTCTCCGATTGCGGAATATTCGTTCTGCGATGGTTTCGCGTTGAGCTTCGCCCGGCATGTCCGGCCGTCGGTTGCGTGCACGACGATTTGCGCATCGCCCGGCGCCTGCAACTGGAAATAGCCCCGCATGTCGGTCGCGGCGATGGCGCCGTCCGTGACGATATCGGCGTTGGTGATCGGGCTGCCATCGGGCCAGGTCAGCCGCCCGAACATCGCCAGGACCGCATTCGCCTTCCAGTCCAGCACCGCGACGGTGCCCGGATAGACGTCGACCGATCGGGTCTGCGCGTCGAAACTGACCAGCTCGCTGCCGACCGGACGGATCCTGACCTTGTACCGCCGATAGGGCGTGACCGCCAGGTTCAGGTGCTCGCCGCTGGCGAGTTCGCCGCGTGCCGCATCATCGACCAGCACCACGAAACGCGCATTGCGGGCGGTGCCGCGCACCCGCACGCTGATGACGCTGTCATTCTGGTCACGCGCCCCGATGTGGAAGATCCCCCCGCCCGCGGCCAGCGAGGTCTGTGCGGTCAGGGCATATTGGCTGGCGCTGCCCGTGCCGCCGATCCGGTGAACCACGCTCGCCGAGGCGAAGCCCGTGGCATTGCGTTCGCTGGCCGAAGCCTGGAGCACCGTGCCGGCGCCGCTGTGCTGGACGGTGCCGGATGCATCGAATTCACCGCCCAGAACGCCGCTGCGATGGATCGAGGCCGATACTTCCTCGACATCGTCCAGCCGCTGCTGCCGCTCGCCGAGGCCGGTTTGGAAACCAGTTTGCACACTGAATGAGGATCGTGGACGAAATACTTGTAACTGAATGCCAAATGCCACGGATTTACCGTGGTTCGTCGCGGCGTAGGTGCCGTTGAAGGTCAGCTGGAACTGCCGCCGGCGCAGTACCGTCCATCGCACCGATGGGCCGATGGCATAGGATGTGGGACGCCCTTCGTCATGCCGCAGATAGGCGCTGACGCCGATCTGCCCGCCGCCGACAAAGTAGGAGACATTTCCGATCGCCTGCGCAAAGCTGGCACTAGCCCCCTGAAAACCTTGAACAATAGGATTAGGCGACGAGAAATTGTCATAGACATAGTCGGCAAGCGGGATCAACGGCGCGCGATCGCGGCTGTGCACATAGCGCAGGTCGAAACTATAGCCGAACGCGCCGCCCGTCGTCGAACCCGCCTGCCCGACAATGCCATAGTCGCCCGCGCTCGAGCCCAGCACCGCGAGGCGCGTCTGGAAATTGGGCGCGAGATAGGTCACGCCGACTTCGCTCAGCGCCTTGCGGTCGGTCAGCATCACGGTCGCGTCCCAGGCGATGGTGGGGCCGGCACGCCCCGCCAGCCCCGCCGTCAGCAGGGGCACGTGCGAGACCGACAGCCACTTGTCCTTCCGATCCACGGCCAGCAGGCCCGCACTGGCGAAGAAGGCACGATGCCCGACCGGGGCGATGGCGGTGCTCTTGGTGAAGAAGCGCCGCTCGGTACGCGTCGCCCCGCTCGCTTCCTGGACGCGGATCTCGACCGGATAGGAGCCATCCGGAAGCGCGGCGGTGTCGAGCGTCTGGTTGCCGGCCTCGAAGCTCTGGGAACTCACCAGGCGGCCCTCGACATAGATATCCACACGCGATCGCTGGCCGAGGAAGACGACGAGCGGGCTGCCGAACAGCTGCATCCGATCGGCACGCGTGTCGAACTGGGAAGCGATGCCGATGCCGAGAATGCGCCTGCGCCCGACCAGGTCGGCGCCGGGCGCGTAGAACAGCCCCCCGCTGTACCGTGTGCCGGGGCCGTCGCGCTGGACCGCGAGCGTATCGACATCGAGACCACGCCCCGACGAGACCGAAGCCTCTGAGATCAGGCGGGTATTTCCAGCACCGACGATCGCGCGGTTGTAGATGTTGTAATTGACCGCCTGCCCGTCGCCGCCCGCGATGGCGCCGCCCACGACGTCGACGAACGTAAGGCCCTTGCTGTAGGGCTGGAGGAAGCGATCGGCGCTCGCCGCGCGGACCGCCAGCAGATGCGGGCTCAGATAGAGATCGATGCGGAAGCGCCGCGGATCGAACACGATCGCGGCCGCCTCGGGGCGCGGAGTCTCGCAGGGACCGGCCATGTCGGCGCAGAGGAACCGGGCGTTCGCATCCAGCGCGCCGGTCAGCGCATGCGCGACGGCCCCGGCATCGGCGACATTCGGTATCGCCGCGACCACGCTTTCGGGGCGGGCGAACCGAACCTCGCCGGGCTTCGCCTCGATGTCGAACTGCCCGATCCGGACGCCGCCGAAGAAGACGTCCGCGACGATCCTTTGGGTCTGGGCGAGATCGGCGAAGTCGCTCGGCATCGCGGCGGTCACCATCACGGGCCTGGCCGGGCCGGCCGGCGCGGACCTGCCCCGCTCGACGCCATCGACCTGCCGGTTGCCCTGTGCCGCCGCCGAGGGAATGGCACCGATGCCCGCCGCGGCCAGCAGCGGGAGCAGCGCAACGCCGATCGCGCGGCGCATCCGCATCAGTTCGCCGCGAGCATGATCGTGAGCGTGCCGCTATAGTTCCCGGCGGTGGCCGTGGTCAGCGCGGCGCCGCGCAGGATGATGATGAGGCTCGAATTGGTGACCTGAAGAAGCGGGCAGCTCAGCAGCGCCGTCTGCCCAGTCAGTGCCGCACCCGACACGACATTGGTGCCCGAGCTCTGCCCGGCGGCGGAACCGTTCCACTGGACTTCATAGGGCATCACGCTCGCACCATTGGCAAGCGTGAATGCGCCACCGGCACCGGATCCCGTCGCGGTCAGCGAATAGCGCCCTCCCAGCAGTCCGCTATAGGCGCACACCGACTGGCTCCGAATCTGGTCGGTGCCGACATTCGTGATCGTGCCGAACGACACGTCACTCAACTGCGTTATCTGCACGTTCTGGGCGCAAGCCGGCACGGGCATCGCCGCCAGGAGGACAGTTGCGAGCAACCCCGCCGCTATGGACCGGGAATGGGAGCGACCCTGCATGGCCGAACCCTTCCTGATCACCCAGGGGCTATTGCGGCGTCACCAGCAGGGTCAGCGTGCCCGTATAGCTGACTCCCGCCTCCATTCCCTGCAGGTTCGGCGCGGAAATCGAGACGATGAGGCTCGAGGTCGTCGCTGCGCCGGTGCTGCAGGTCGGGTTGGCGGCGGTCGTGGTCAGCCCCCCGAGCGCGGTTCCCGCGGTCAGCGCGCTGCCGCTGGTCTGCCCGGTGCTCGCCGCCCATTGCACCGAGTACGGCACGGTCAGCGAGCCGTTGGCGAGCGTGAACGCCCCGCTGGTGCCGCTGCCGGTCGCGGTGATGCTGTATCCCTTGGTCGCGGTGTTGCTCCACACGCAGTCGCTCTGCGCGCTGGTCGCCGCGGTGGCTGGATCGACGGCCGTAAAGGAAATGTCCGTCAGGCCGGTGATCTGGGCGCGGTTCGCGACGCTCGCGGTGATGCTGACCGACCCCGTCGAAGTCGCGCCGAGCGTTCCCTGCGTGGAGGAAAATGCCGGCGGGCCAGCCGTCAATGCCCCTGCCGCCGCGCACAGATATGCGGTCCGGCGGACGGTGATGGAAATCTTGCCGATATTGGTCGCCATCATACTCTACCTCGTTCCTGAGGTGCTACAAAACTTCATTCGTTCGGCGCCAAACTATAGAATCCGGATTAAGCTATCGTCGCCCCATGACTTCGGTAAAATCCGTATTATCAGAATACTTATCTCCTGGTGACCATAGCGCTCAAATGGCGGTCCTTCGCATCGGCGCGCCGTCGCGACGTTCATAAATCCACGGATTCCCCTGCCGGCCACCGGTCGCCGGGAATAGCGTAATTTACGTCCTGCGCGTCATGGCCCGCACAGGATGTCGCGCTCCGTGCGGATGCGTTGCCAGCGTGCGGGAACGGAGACGCCGCGGGCCAGCCTGCATCGCGTGCAAAATTGCGACATATTCGTCGCCGCAATAGTACGGATCCGGAAGAAATTACCCGGAAATCAACTGCTGGACAGGCTTCCGACCTTCCCAATTTTGATACATATTTGCACCTAGACCCGTTCCTTCATTGCGCGTCTAATATCGCCGGAACAACCTGACAGCACGAAAGGTGCGCTGGTGACAGGCTTCAAGCTGACCTCGCCCCGCTGGCGCGCCATCGGCATCGTCCTTGTCCTTCTCCTGGTCATTTTCGCTGCCTGGCGATGGAGCGCCTCCCGCGAAGGCGGCGCGGGCGGGCGGCACCGCGGCGCGGGCCAGCCGATCACCGTCGGCGTCGCCCATGTCGGGCGGATCGACATGCCGATCCGGCTGGCGGCGATCGGCACCGTCCAGCCGCTGACCACCGCCACGGTGCGCACCCAGATCGCCGGCACGCTGTTCAGCCTGCACTTCACCGAGGGGCAGATGGTGGCGAAAGGGCAGCTGATCGCCCAGATCGACCCGCGCCCCTACAAGCTCGCGCTCGCCCAGGCGCGCGCCAACCTTGCCCGCGACCTTGCCCAGCGCGACATGGCGGCTACCGATCTCAAGCGCTACCAGGGGCTGCTTGCCCAGGATTCGATCGCGCGCCAGCAAGTCGAGACCCAGGCGGCGACGCTCAAGCAGCTCGACGGCACCATCGGCGCCGACCGCGCGGCGATCGGCACGGCCGCACTCAACCTCGCCTATACTTCGATCCGCGCGCCGGTGAGCGGGCGGATCGGCCTGCGCCAGGTGGATATCGGCAACTACGTGACGCCGTCGGACACCACCGGGCTCGCGGTGATCACCCAGATCGATCCGATCGACGTGACCTTCTCCCTGCCGCAGAACCAGATCGCGACGCTGCAGGCGCGGCTGGCGAGCGGCGGCGACATGCCGGTCAGCGCCACCGATTCCACGGGTGCCTCCACGCTCGCCCAGGGCCGCTTCCTGACGCTGGACAACCAGATCGACCCGACCAGCGGCACGGTGAAGGCCAAGGCACGCTTCGGCAACGGGGGCGGCGCGCTCTTCCCCAGCCAGTTCGTCAACGTCTCCGCCGAGATCGGCACCGTGCGCCAGGGGTTGGCCGTGCCCGTCAACTCGGTACGGCACGGCGCGAACGGCGATTTCGTCTTCGTCATCCAGCCGGATCGCACCGTGAAGCTGACGCTGGTCAAGCTGGGGCCGAGCGACGGCACCAACATCATCGTGGCAAGCGGGCTCCCGCAGGGCGCGGCGGTGGTGACGGACGGCGCCGATACCCTGGATGACGGCGCCCGCGTCTCGCTGCCGGGCAAGCAGGGCGGCGGGGGCGGCAACGGCCAGCCCCATGGCGCGCACAAGCACCGGCAGCACGGCGCGGACCAGTGAGCGCGGACGAACAGCCCGGCCCAGTCGAGCGGGCGGGCCCCTGGCACGTCTTCATCCTGCGGCCGGTGGCGACCACCCTTTTGGCAGTGGCCGTGCTGCTCGCCGGGCTGGTCGCCTATCGCGTGCTGCCGCTGTCGGCGCTGCCCGAAGTCGACTATCCGACGATCGAGGTGCGCACCCTCTATCCCGGCGCCAGTCCGGACGTGATGGCGCTCACCGTCACCAGTCCGCTCGAGCGCCAGTTCGGCCAGATGGCGGGGCTCGCGCGGATGTCGTCGCAATCCTCCGCCGGCGCCTCGGTGATCACGCTCCAGTTCAAGCTCGACCTGTCGCTCGACGTGGCCGAGCAGGAAGTGCAGGCGGCGATCAACGCGGCGGGCACGCTGCTTCCGTCGGACCTCCCCGCCCCGCCCATCTATGCCAAGGTCAATCCCGCCGACGCGCCGATCGTGACGTTGGGCCTCACCTCGCGCACGCGCACCCTGGCCCAGATCGAGGACCTGGCCGACCAGCGCCTGGCCGCCAAGATCGCCCAGATGAGCGGTGTCGGCCTGGTCACGCTTTCGGGCGGCCAGCGGCCGGCGGTGCGCATCCAGGCCAATGTGCAGGCGCTGGCGTCGTTCGGGCTCTCGACGGAGACGCTGCGCGCCGCGATCACCGCCGCGAACGCCAATGCCGCCAAGGGCAGCTTCGACGGCCCCACCCGCTCCTGGTCGATCGACGGAAACGACCAGCTCGGCACCGCGCAGGAATATCGCGACCTGATCGTCGCCTGGCGCAACAATGCCCCGGTCAGGCTGAGCGACGTGGCGAACGTAGTCGATTCGACCGAGAATGTGCGCCTGGCCGCCTGGATGAACCGCACGCCGGCCGTGATCGTCGACGTCCAGCGCCAGCCCGGCGCCAATGTGATCGCCACGGTGGATGCGATCAAGGCGACGCTCCCCGCGCTCGAGGCGCAACTTCCGCCCGACGTGCACGTGACCCTGCTCACCGATCGCACCGCCGGCATCCGCGCCTCGGTGGCGGACGTGCAGATGGAACTCGCCTTCGCGGTCGTGCTCGTCACGCTGGCGATGTTCCTGTTCCTGGGCAGCCCGCGCGCCACCTTCGTCGCCAGCCTCGCCGTGCCGCTCTCGCTCGTCGGCGCCTTTGCCGCGATGTACCAGCTCGGCTATTCGATCAACAACCTGACGCTGATGGCGATGACGATCGCCGCGGGCTTCGTCGTCGACGACGCGATCGTCGTCATCGAGAACATCCAGCGCCATATCGAGGAAGGCGACACGCCGCTCCAGGCCGCGCTCAAGGGATCGGGCGAGATCGGCTTCACCATCGTATCGCTCACCGTCAGCCTGATCGCGGCGCTGGTGCCGCTGCTGTTCATGGGGGACGTGGTCGGCCGGCTCTTCCGAGAATTCGCGGTGACGCTGTCGGTCACGATCGTGATATCGGCCGGCGTCGCGCTCACGCTGGTGCCGATGCTCTCGGGCCGCTGGCTGCGACGCGAATCGGAGGAACACCTGATCGCCCCGGTCCGCTGGTCGCTCGACGCGTTCGACCGGGTGGCGCACGGCTATGCCCAGGGCCTGGCCTGGGTGCTCGAGCGCCAGCGGCTGGTGCTGCTGCTGTTCGCCGGCACGCTGGCGCTCACCGCGCTGCTCGCCTTCGCCATTCCCAAGGGACTGTTCCCCGAACAGGATACCGGGCAGCTCCAGGCAGTAGTGGTGGGCCCGCAGGAAGCCTCGTTCGCGCGGATGCAGGCGATCCAGACCCAGGTGGCCGACGCGGTGCTGCGCGATCCGGATGTGGACAGCCTGAGCGGCAATGTCGGCGTGGACGGCGTCAACCCCTCGCTCAACCAGGGGCGGATGCTGATCAATCTCAAGCCGCAGTCCGAGCGCGGCAGCCAGGCCGCGCTGCTGGACCGGCTGGCGGAGCGCGCCCACGGCATTCCCGGCGTCCAGGTCTATTTCCGCCCGGTCCAGGACCTCACCATCGATTCGGAGGGCGGGCCGACGCGCTACCGCTTCGCGCTCCAGGGCGCGAACCAGGCGCAGGTGAACCAATGGGCACAGCGGCTGACCGCCGCGCTGCGCCGCGAGCCGGCGCTCGCCAATGTCACGTCCGACGTGCTCGACCAGGGCCGGGCCGTGACGGTGACGATCGACCGCGAGAGCGCCGGGCGGCTGGGCATCAGCGCCGCGACGATCGACAGCGCGCTCTACGACGCGTTCGGCCAGCGCATCGTCTCAACGATCTTCACCGCTGCCAGCCAGTATCGCGTGATCCTGGAGAGCCAGCCGGGCATGCTCACCTCGCCGGACGCGCTGAACAGCCTCTATGTCCCCACCTCGAGCGGCACCTCGGTCCCGCTCGGCACGGTGGCGCGCTTCGACAAGGGAACCGCGCCGCTGCTCATCACCCGCGTCGGCCAGTTCCCCGCCGCGACGATCGGCTTCGATCCGGCGCCGGGCGTCTCGCTGGGCGCCGCAGTGGACGCCGTCGCGCGGGTGGAGGCCAGGATCGGCGTGCCCGCCTCGCTCGACACCCATTTCCAGGGCGCGGCCGAGGCGTTCCGCAGCTCGCTCGGCAACGAGTTCTGGCTGATCCTCGCCGCGGTGGTGATCGTCTATATCGTGCTGGGCGTGCTCTATGAGAGCTTCATCCACCCGCTCACCATCCTCTCCACCCTGCCCGCCGCCGCGGTGGGGGCGCTGCTCGCGCTGATCCTGTCGGGCGAAGGGCTGGGCGTGATCGGGATCATCGGCATCGTGCTGCTGATCGGCATCGTCAAGAAGAACGCGATCATGATGATCGACTTCGCGATCCGCGCCCAGCGCGAGGAAGGGATGGAGGCCGATGCCGCGATCCGCCAGGCGGCCCGGCTGCGCTTCCGCCCGATCCTGATGACCACTTTCGCCGCCCTGTTCGCCGCGCTGCCGATGATCTTCGGATCGGGCATGGGCTCCGAGCTGCGCCAGCCGCTCGGCCTCGCCATCGCGGGCGGGCTGATCGTCAGCCAGTTGCTCACCCTGTTCACCACGCCGGTGATCTTCCTGGCATTCGAGCGGCTGGGCACCCGCTTCGGCCGGGCCGCGCCGTCCCCGGAGGCACCGGCGGCGGCATGAACCTCTCCGCCCCCTTCATCCGCCGGCCGGTCGGCACGCTGCTGCTGACGCTGGGGCTGATGCTGGCCGGCGTGGCGGCCACGCTCTCGATCCCGGTATCCCCCCTGCCGCAGATCGACCTGCCGACGATCAGCGTCACCGCCACGCTGAACGGCGCCAGCCCGTCGAACATGGCCTCCAGCGTCGCCGCTCCGCTGGAGAAGCGGCTGGGCACGATCGCCGGCGTGACGCAGATGACCTCCGCCTCGTCCACCGGATCGACGCGGATCACGCTCCAGTTCGACCTCGGCCGCGACATCGACGGCGCGGCGCGCGACGTGCAGGCGGCGATCAACGCAGCGCGTGCCGACCTGCCCGCGACGCTGCGCACCAACCCCACCTATCGCAAGGTCAATCCCGCCGACGCGCCGATCATGATCCTGGCGCTCACTTCCGACCGGCGCAGCCCGGCCGAGATCTTCGACACGGTCTCGGCGATCGTGCAGCAGCGCCTGCTCCAGGTGGAGGGCGTGGGCGATGTCGAGCTGGGCGGCGCGGCGCTCCCCTCTGTGCGGGTCGACGTCAATCCACTCGCGGTGGCGCGCTACGGCATCCCGCTCGAGGACGTGCGCGCCGCCCTGTCGGCCAGCGCCGCCAACCGCCCGCGCGGCCTGATCGAGGGATCGGGCCTGGCCTGGCAGATCTATGCCGACACGCCGGGCGTGCGCGCCGAGGATTTCCGCGACCTGCCCATCGCCAGCCGCAACGGGACGCTGGTGCGCCTCCAGGACATCGCCAATGTCCATGACGGGCCCGAGGACGTGCGCACCATGGGCCTGTTCAACGGCCAGCGCGCGGTGATGGTGGTGATCACACGCCAGCCGGGCGCCAACATCGTCGCGACGGTGAACGCCGTGAAGGCGGCCCTGCCCCGGCTCCAGGCGTCGATCCCCGCCGATGTGAAGCTGCATCTGGCCAGCGATCGCACCACCACGATCCGCGCCTCGCTGCGCGAAGTGGAGATCACCTTGCTGATCGCCACGCTGCTGGTGGTGGGCGTGGTGAGCCTGTTCCTGCGCTCGCTGCGCGCCACGCTGGTGCCCGCCATGGCGGTGCTCACCTCGCTGCTCGGCACGGTGGCGGTGATCTACATGCTGGGCTTCTCCCTGAACAACCTCTCGCTGATGGCACTCACCGTGGCGACCGGCTTCGTCGTCGACGACGCCATCGTCGTCGTGGAGAACATCGCCCGCCATATCGAACGCGGGATGAAGCCGGTACAGGCCGCGCTCACCGGCGCGCGCGAAGTCGGCTTCACCGTGCTCTCGATCTCGGCGAGCCTGATCGCGGTGTTCATCCCGCTGCTGTTCATGGGCGGCGTGGTCGGGCGGCTGTTCCGCGAGTTCGCGGTGACCATGTCCGTGGCGGTCGCGATCAGCCTGGTGATCTCGCTCACCGCCACGCCGATGCTCGCCGCCTTGCTGCTGCGCGGCGAGGAGCGCACGCCGCGCTTCGCGCAATGGTTCGAGCGGGGCTTCGAGCAGGTGCGCACGCGCTACGCCCACGGGCTTGAGCGCGCCCTGGCGCATCGCGGCATCACGCTGGCGCTGCTCGCCGCGACGGTGGCGCTCAACGTGGCGCTGATCGTCCAGGCGCCCAAGGGCCTGTTCCCCGAACAGGACACGGGCTCGCTGATGGGCGGCGTGCATGTCGACCAGAGCATGTCCTTCTCCGCCGTGCAGTCCCGGCTCGTCCAGATCGTCGGCATGGTGAAGCGCGATCCGGCGGTGGCCGATGTCGTGGCCTTTACCGGCGGATCGCGCACGGGCGGCGCGTTCCTGTTCATCATGTTGAAGCAGGGCAAGCGCGATCCCGCCCGCACCGTGATCAACCGGCTGCGTCCCGAGCTGGGTCGCATCACCGGCGTCACCGCCTTCCTCAACCCGGTGCAGGACCTGCAGACCGGCGGGCGCAGCGCCAACAGCAGCTACCAATATACGCTGCAGGCGAACGACCCCGTCACGCTGCGGGCGGCCGGCACCAAGCTGGTGGAACTGATGAAGCGCGAGCCCCAGACCTTCACCGATGTCGATATCGACCAGCAGGACGGCGGCTCCGAGACCTATCTCACGGTCGACCGCGTCGCCGCGGCACGGCTGGGGATCACCAACCAGGCGATCGACAACGCCCTGTACGATGCCTTTGGCCAGCGCCAGGCGGTGACGCTCTATTCGGGGCTCAACCAATATCATGTCGTGCTGGGCGTCGCGCCCGAGTTCAGCACCTCGCCCGAGGCATTGAACGGCACCTATGTACCTGCCGGAACAGGCAGCACGGCGGCGGCCGGCTCCGCGCCGGTATCCACCACCGGCGCCGGCCGCGACGCCTCGACCGGCAATGCAGTGAACACCACCCCCGCAACCATCGTGCCGATCTCCACGATCGCGCATTGGCAGAATAATTCGACGCCGGCAGTGGTGAACCATCAGGGCGGCGAGCCTTCGGCCACCGTGTCGTTCAACCTGCCCAACGGCGTCACGCTCGGCCAGGCGGCGGAGCGGCTCATCGCCATCCAGCGCGGCGCCGGGCTGCCCGCCACCGTGCATGGCGGCTTCGCGGGCAATGCCCAGCTGCTCCAGCAGTCGATGGGATCGATGCCGCTGCTGATCCTCGCCGCGCTGGTCGCCATCTATCTGGTGCTCGGCATCCTCTACGAGAGCGCGATCCACCCGATCACCATCCTCTCGACCATTCCCTCGGCGGGCGTCGGCGCGGTCGTGGCGCTGATGCTGGCGGGGAT
Organism: Sphingomonas sp. IBVSS2; assembly: GCF_002127225.1. GTDB lineage: Bacteria > Pseudomonadota > Alphaproteobacteria > Sphingomonadales > Sphingomonadaceae > Sphingomonas. The sequence goes on along the minus strand of NZ_NFUR01000003.1, from coordinate 123,522 downwards.
GCAGCTCGACGTGATCGGGCTGATCGCGATCATCCTGCTGATCGGCATCGTCAAGAAGAACGCGATCCTGATCATCGACTTCGCGCTCGACGCCGAGCGCGGCCGCGGCCTCGCGCCCGTCGACGCGATCCGCGAGGCGGCGCTGCAGCGCTTCCGCCCGATCGTGATGACCACGCTCGCGGCGGCGCTCGGCGCGCTGCCGCTGGCAATCGGCTTCGGCGAAGGCGCGGAGCTGCGCCAGCCGCTGGGCGTCGCGATCGTGGGCGGGCTGGTCGCCGCGCAATTCCTGACCCTGTTCACCACGCCGGTGGTGTTCCTCGCCCTCGACCGGTTCCGCCGGCGCAGCCCGCACGAGCGGCTGCTCGCGCGCCATGGCCCGGACGAACCCGGACTGGAGCCCGCATGACCCGAACCCGCCCCCTGCTCGCCATGCCCGCGCTTGCCGCGGCGCTGCTCTCCGGGTGCAACCTGGCACCGCCCTATGCACGGCCGAGCATCGCCACCGTCCCGGCCAGCTTCAAGGAAGCGCCGGGGTGGCGCCCCGCCACCCCTGCGGATGCCATGGCCAAGGGCGAATGGTGGACGATGTTCGGCGATCCCGTGCTCGACGATCTCGAGCGCCGGGTGATCGTCTCCAACCAGAATCTCGCGGCGGCCAAGGCCACCTATGACGCGGCTCGGGCACTGGTGCGCGAGCAGCGCGCAGCCGCGCTCCCCACGGTCAGCCTGCAGACCAACGCGAACGCCAGCGGACCGCTGGCGGCGAACAGCAGCATCAAGCCCGCCGGCTCGATCCAGCTCGGGCTGCAGGCCAGCTGGGAGCCGGACCTCTGGGGCAAGATCGGCAACACCGTGTCGCAGGCGCGGGCACAGGCGCAGGCGAGCGCGGCCGACCTCGCCAATGCCACGCTCTCGGCCCAGGCCGAGCTGGCGCTCGACTATGTCCAGCTGCGGGGCATCGAGGCGCAGAAGGCGGCGCTCGACGCCACGGTGGTGGATTATGAGCGCGCGCTGACCATCACCACCAATCTCTACAATGCCGGGGTATCGGCGCGCGCCGACGTGCTGCAGGCGGAGACCGCCCTGCGCAACGCACGCGGCGATGCCGCCGACCTGGTGCGCCAACGCGCGCTGCTCGAGCATGCGATCGCGGTGCTGGTGGGGGAAAACCCGTCGAGCTTCTCGATCGCGCCGGCCGCGGCCTGGAACCGCGCGGTGCCCGAAGTCCCCGCCATCCTGCCCGCCGCGCTGCTCGAGCGCCGGCCCGACATCGCCTCGGCCGAGCGCGGCGTGGCCGCGGCCAATGCCAATATCGGCGTCCAGCGCGCCGCCTTCTTTCCCACGATCGGGCTCACCGGCCAGATCGGGCAGCAATCCTCGGCGCTGGGAGCGTTGTTCGGAGTGGCGAGCAGTGCGTGGTCGCTGGGGCTCACCGGTGCGCTGACCTTGCTCGATTTCGGCGCGCGCACGGCCAAAGTGGACCAGGCGCGCGCGCAATATGCCCAGACGGTGGCGAGCTATCGCCAGGCCGTGCTCACTGCCTTCCAGCAGGTGGAGGACCAGCTCGCTGCCGTTCGCGTGCTGGACATCGTCGCGACCGAACGCGCGGCCGCCGCCACTGCCGCCAATGCGGCCGAGCGGATCGCGCGCAACCAATATGGCGCGGGCACGGTCGCCTATTCGAGCGTGATCGTTGCGCAGAACACTGCGCTGGCGGCACGCAACACGGATATCCTGGCCGTGGTCAACCGGCAGGTCGCCGCCATTTCGCTGGTCCAAGCGATCGGCGGCGGCTGGCATGCGCCCGACCCGGGCGTGCCGCTGCCGCGATGACCGCACCCTCGCCGGCGGGGCAAGGGTGCGGGCCACGACCTATCGGCGCTTGACCACGCGCTGCTCGACCACCTGATCGAGCGTCCAGCGGATCGAAGACGCATCCGCCGGCGGATTGGCGATCTTCTCCTCGATGATCCGGATACGATATTCGATCCCGGGCTGCGGCTCGAAGCCGACGATGCCGCCATAATGGAGCTGCCAGGGATCGCTTTCCTTCGTGCGCACCTGGAGGCAGGTCATCGGCGCGACGCCGGTGCAGGGCCTGGTCTCGGCCGAGACGTAGATGAACTTGCGCAGCGCGTTCGCGGCCGGCTTGTGCGCGGCGCGATAGGTCAGGGTGGCGCCCCGCGCGGTTCGCAGGACCAGGCGATCGCCGTCGATCCGGTAGGAGCGCACCGCCGCGAGACTGGCGACATAGGCGCGCTCGGTCGCCATTGCCTGCTCGGGGCAGGCCATGAGCGTGCTCGCGAACTGGCCCTTGCCGTCGCCGAGCCGGATCGTCCGGCCCTTCACCCGATAGGCGCCGCCGGCGCGATTGCATCCAGTGTCCGCGGAGAAGCTGTGGCGGCCGGCGTCGAAATCGAGCCGGAGCGGCTTGCCCTCCGGAAGCCTCCGGCCGCTCCACTCCACCAGATCCCAGTGATGCGCGGCCAGGGCGGCGGTGTCCGCCCGTTGCGGCGCGGGCGCCGCCGTTGCGGCGGTGGCGCCTGCCGAGACCAGGGCAAGGAGGCCAATCGCGGCCCGATGCGAGAAAATCATTTCAAACTCCCGTTGATACTGGCGGCGCCTGTGAACGCGGCGGAATGAACGAGACGTGTCCCCGCCGTTGCCGGCCAGAAAGGCAGGCCGCGCCGGCGGGGCGTGACGGCGCGATCCTATGCCGGGCCAGCACGATTGACGAGAGCCCCCGGCTTCCCAATGATCGGAATGGTTCGGACACATCGATCGACGATGGCCGCAGGATGGGCGCGGTTCCGGCAATGCCGGCGCGCGGAGAGGATGATGGCAGGCGTGACGACGGACGAGACACCGGTCTTTCCCGACAGCTTCAACATGGCCGACTATTTCGTGTTCGCGAACATAGCCGCCGGGCGCGGATCGAAGACCGCCCTGCTGTTCGAGGACCAGGCGATCACCTATGACGAAGTGGCCGCCAGGGTGACGCAGGTCGCCGATCGGCTCCTCGCATCGGGCCTGCTGCCCGAGCAGCGCGTGCTGCTCTGCATGCGCGACTGCCCCGAATTCGTCTATGCCTGGTTCGGCGCGCTCAAGGCCGGCGCGGTGGTCACGCAGATCAACCCCATGCTGCCGACCGCCGACTATTCCTATTATCTCGGCTATGTGAAGCCGCAATTCGCCTTTATCGACGAGACCAGCCTGGAGGCGTTCCAGGCGGCACGCGCGCAGGCCCGCCACTGCCGGGATCCGAACGCGGTGATCCTGGTCGGCGAGGCGCCCGGCCTCCCCGGCTTCGATGCCTGGATCGCCGCACCCGTGCCGGCCGCCCCGCCGCCCTGGCCGACGCGCAAGGACGATCCGGCGGTATGGCTCTTCACCAGCGGCACCACCGGGCAGAGCAAGGGCGCCGTCCATTGCCATTTCCACTTCGCCTACAACACCGAAGTCTATGCCCGGCGCTTCATCGGCATGACGAAGGACGACATCACCCTGTCGGGTCCGCGGCTCTATTTCGGCTATGCGACGGGCACCAACCTGATGTTCCCCTTCGCCATGGGCGCGACCGCGATCCTGTTCCGCGAGCAGCCGACCCCGGACAACCTCTTCGCACTGGTCGAGCGCCACCGCCCCACCGTGCTCACCAACGTGCCCACGCTGATCAACAAGATGCTCGAGGCGGAGGGCCGCGCGCCGGACCTGTCGAGCATCCGGATGATGTGGAGCGCCGGCGAGGCATTGCCGCGCGAGCTCCACGAGCGCTGGAACGCCCGTTTCGGCGTGCCGATCATCGACGGGATCGGCAGCGCCGAGAGCTTCCACATCTATATCAGCAACCACCCCGGCGACATCCGCCCGGGCAGCCTCGGCAAGCTGGTGCCGGGCTATGAGGCCGATCTGCTCGACGACAGCGGCATGCCGATCGCCGGCGGCGAGATCGGCGTGCTGCGCATCCGCGGCGATTCCGCGGCACTCTATTATCATGGCGACTATGCCAAGTCGAAGCGCCACCTGGGCGGCGGCGCGATCGTCAGCGGCGATCTCTTCCGGCGCGATCCCGAAGGCTATTGGTATTATGAGGGCCGCGGCGACGACATGATCAAGAGCGGCGGCATCTATGTCAGCCCGCTCGAAGTGGAGGGATGCCTGAGCGAGCATCCCGCCGTGCTCGAATGCTGCGTGTTCGGCCGTGCCGATGCCAATGGCCTGGAGAAACCGGTGGTGGTGGTCGTGCCGCGGGAAGATGCCCCGGCGAGCGAGGCGCTGCAGGCCGATCTGCTCGGCTTTGCGCGGGCGCGCCTTGCGCATTACAAGGTGCCGCACCGCGTCTTCTTCTCGCCCGATCCCCTCCCCCGGAACGATCGCGACAAGATGGACCGCAAGAAGCTGCGGGAGACTTGGCGATGATGCTCGGCGACCAGCCCTGGACCCGGGTGCGGGCCGCGCTGCAAAGCGGCGTGCCGGTGGTGGCGATCCTGCCGCTCGGCGCGGTGGAGGCCCATGGACCGCATCTGCCGCTGTGCACCGACGTGATCATCTCCGAAGGCATGGCGCGGCGCGCGGCCGCGCTGCTCGAAGGGCAAGCCATGCACGCCTTCGTGCTGCCCGCCCTCGCTTATGCCCCCGCCCATTATGCCGCCGAATTCCCCGGCACCATCTCGATCGGCGAGGCCACGGCGCGGGCGGCGATCCTCGATATCGCCGCGAGCCTGAAGGCACAGGGTTTCGCCTGTCTGGCGCTGGCGAACAGCCATTTCGACCCGGCCAATGTCGCGATGCTGCGGGGGCTGGCCGCCGAAGTCGCGGCGCTAGGGCTTCCCCTGGCCTATCCCGATTTCACCCGGCGCGCGCTGGCGGCGGAGCTGACCGAGGAGTTCGTGTCGGGTGCCTGCCATGCCGGCCAGTTCGAGACCAGCCTGGTCCTCGCCGATCGGCCCGACCTGGTGGACGAGCCGGCACGCGCGGCGCTCGCCGACAATCCGGCCAGCCTGGTCACCGCCTTCGCCGCGGGCGCCACCACCTTCACCGAAGCCGGCGGGGCCCAAGCCTATTTCGGCTATCCGGCCCGCGCAACCGCGCGCGAAGGCGCGGAGACTTCCGCGATCATGGCCGAGGCGATCGCGCGCGCCGTGCGCGCGGCGATCTAGCGGCACTTCGCAAGACCTTCGGTCGCGCGCCGCGACGGGTTCGTCGCAGCCAGATTGCCGCATACCTGCCCCGGCAGCATGTCGTTCGCCGTCCGGGCCTTAGCAAAGGCTGCTGCAACCCTTCGGGGGCTAAGACCCCGCCATCCGGAGGAGTCTTTGTGCCCAACCCGGACAAGGGCGGCGCTGCGTTTGGTTCCGCGGCGCCGCCCGACCCGGCCGTCCCGTCATTCGAACTCGAGGATCGCGGCATCCACGGCCAGGCTGTCGCCAGGTCCGAAATTCGCCGCCTTCACCACTCCCGCCCGCTCGGCGCGCAGGATGTTCTCCATCTTCATCGCCTCCACCACGGCAAGCGGCTGGCCGGCCTCCACCTTGTCGCCGGGTGCGACATGGAGCCGCGTGAGCAGGCCGGGCATCGGCGCTAGCAGGAACCTGCTCATGTCCGGCGGGATCTTCTCGATCATATGGTGCCGATATTGCGCGATATGCGGGGGATGGACCTCGACGAGATGCGAAGCGCCATGCGCCGTCAGCTTCCAGGCCGCGCCCCTGCGATCGACCGCGACGCTGAGCGCCGCGCCGTCGATTTCGGCATCCAGCTGGATATCGCCGAGCCGCCAGTCGCTGTCGAACGCCACTTCCACGCCGTCGAGGAAAAGCCGGCCGGCATCGGCCGAGATCGCGAAACGCTCGCCGTCGATCGTCACCACCCGCTCGCCCGGGATCGGCTGGTGCGCCGCGAGCTGGCCGGAGATGCAGGCCGCCCGCTCGGCGCGCTGCAAGTCGATCGCCGCGGCGATCACCGCCAGCCTGCGCTTCAGCACGTCCGACGCGGGCGCACCATGGAAGCCCTCGGGATATTCCTCCGCGATGAACCCGGTGGTGATCGCTCCCGAGCGGAAGCGCGGATGCTGCATCAGCGCCGAGAGGAAATCGATATTGTGGCCGATCCCGTCGATCCGGAACCGATCGAGCGCCGCCACCTGCAGATCCGCCGCCTCGTCGCGCGTCTCGCCCCAGGTGATCAGCTTGGCGATCATCGGATCATAGAACATCGAGATCTCGCTGCCCTCGGTCACGCCGTCATCGACCCGGACATAGCCATGGTCGCCATGGGTGCCCGGAGCGCCATAGGGCGTCTCCGCGCTCGCCGGCGGGCGATAGCGCACCAGCCGGCCGGTGGAGGGCAGGAAGCCGCGATAGGGGTCCTCGGCATAGACGCGATTCTCGATCGCCCAGCCGGTGAGCTTCACGTCTTCCTGGGCGAAGGCCAGCTTCTCGCCGGCCGCGACGCGGATCATCTGCTCGACCAGGTCGATACCGGTCACCGCCTCGGTCACCGGATGCTCCACCTGGAGGCGCGTGTTCATCTCGAGGAAGTAGAAGCCCGCACCGCTCTTGTCGGCGCCCGAGACGATCAGCTCGACCGTACCGGCGCTGAAATAGCCCACGGCACGCGCCAGCGCGACTGCCTGTTCGCCCATCGCCTTGCGCATCTCGGGGGAGACGAAGGGCGACGGCGCTTCCTCGACCACTTTCTGGTGGCGGCGCTGGATCGAGCATTCGCGCTCGCCCAGATAGACGATATTGCCATGCTGATCGCCCAGCACCTGGATCTCGATGTGGCGCGGGCTCTCGATGAATTTCTCGATGAACACCCGATCGTCGCCGAAGCTCGCCAGGCCCTCGCGCTTGGTCGCCTCGAAGCCTTCGCGCACATCGGTCTCGCTCCAGGCCAGCCGCATGCCCTTGCCGCCGCCCCCGGCCGAGGCCTTCATCATCACCGGATAGCCGATCTCGTTCGAGATGCGCACGGCATGCTCGGTATCCTCGATCACCCCGACAAAGCCCGGCACGACGTTCACGCCCGCCGCCTTGGCGAGCTTCTTGGATTCGATCTTGTCTCCCATCGCCGCAATGGCCTTGGGAGGAGGCCCGACAAAGGCGATCCCCGCCTCGGCGCAGGCCTTGGCGAAGCTCTCGCGCTCCGAGAGGAACCCATAGCCCGGATGGATGCAGTCGGCCCCGGTCTCCCTGGCGGCGAGCAGGATCAACTCGGCCTTGAGATAGGACTCCGCCGCCGGCGCCGGCCCGAGCCGCACCGCCTCGTCCGCCATCAGCACGTGCGGCGCACGGGCATCGGCATCCGAATAGACCGCCACGGTGGCGATCCCCATCTTCTTGGCGGTGCGCATCACGCGGCACGCGATCTCGCCGCGATTGGCGACCAGGATCTTCTTGAACATCAGCGTAGCATCTTCCGAAGAGTGAGGGCAGTGACGAGCAGGTACAAACCGAAGCTCACCCATCCCAGGACCATCGTGAACGTATCGAACCACAGGTGAACCGGGTGACCCGCGCGCGCGAAAAAGGCCGTGCTGACAACGCCGGCCCCGAACCATATCGCCACGGTGAGCACTGCCCACGCGGCGGCCAGGCCGATCACCAGCAGGAGCGCACGGCCAGACTTCACTCCGCCGCCTCCAGCTCCACCTTCACCTCGGCCTGCATCGGCTTCACGCCCAGCCGGGCGAACAGCGCCGCATCCTTGTCGTCGCCGGCATTGCCCGCAGTCAGCAGCTTGTCGCCGGTGAAGATCGAGTTGGCGCCGGCCAGGAAACACAATGCCTGGGTCGCGTCGCTCATGCTCTCGCGGCCCGCGCTCAGCCGCACCATGCTCTCCGGCATGGTGATCCGCGCCACCGCGATGGTCCGGACGAACTCGATGTCGTCGATCTGCGCCAGCGGCGTATCCGCCAGCATGTTGCCCAGCACCGTGCCCTTGATCGGCACCAGCGCGTTGACCGGCACGCTGCCCGGGTGCACCGGCAATGTCGCCAGCGCATGGATGAAGCCGACGCGGTCCGGCCGCGTCTCGCCCATGCCGACGATGCCGCCGCAGCAGACGTTGATCCCCGCCTCGCGGACATGCTCGAGCGTGTCGAGCCGGTCCTCGAAGCTGCGCGTGGTGATCACCTCGGCATAGCGCTCGGGCGAAGTGTCGATATTGTGGTTGTAGTAATCGAGCCCCGCATCGGCGAGCATCCGCGCCTGCTTCTCGCTCAGCATGCCCAGCGTCATGCAGGTCTCCATGCCCATGGCACGCACGCCCTGCACCATCTCGACGATGGCGGGCATGTCGCGATCCTTGGGATTGCGCCAGGCGGCCCCCATGCAGAAGCGTGACGAGCCATGGTCCCTGGCCTGGGCCGCGGCCTGGAGCACCTGGCGCACGTCCATCAGCTTGGTCGCCTTCAGCCCGGTCTCGGCCGAGACCGACTGGCTGCAATAGCCGCAATCCTCCGGGCAGCCGCCGGTCTTGATGCTGAGCAGCGTGGAGAGCTGGACCTCGTTCGGCTCGTGGTGCCGACGGTGAACGGTCTGCGCCTGGAACACCAGTTCCGTAAAGGGCAAGTCGAACAGCGCCGCGATCTCTTCGCGGGTCCAGTCGGTACGCACGATGGTCATTCAGCGGCTTCCTCTATCGGGGGCATGTTGTGGCCGAGGAGCCTCAGCACCTCTTCGGCGGCTTTGACAAGGTTGGTGCCCGGCCCGAAGATCGCCTGCACGCCCGCCTCGCGGAGGAATTCATAATCCTGCGCCGGGATCACCCCGCCGGCGACCACCTTGATATCCGCCCTGCCCGCATCCTGGAGTTCGCGGATCAGTTCGGGGATCAGCGTCTTGTGCCCGGCGGCGAGGCTGGAGGCGCCGACCACGTCGACATCGCTTTCGATCGCCAGCGCGGCGGCTTCCCGCGGGGTCTGGAACAGCGGGCCCGGAACCACTTCGAAGCCCAGGTCGCCGAATGCCGACGAAACGAGATTGGCGCCGCGATCATGCCCGTCCTGCCCCATCTTGGCGACCAGCATGCGCGGCTTGCGGCCCAGGCGGCGCCCGGTGGCATCCACGCCGTCCTTGAGCCGCGCCCAGACCGCGTCGTCGGCATAGGCGCCGCCATAGACGCCCTGCACCGGGTTGGGCTGGGTGGCGTAGCGGCCGAAGCCCGCTTCCATCGCCGCGCTGATCTCGCCCAGCGTGCCACGCGCCCGCGCCGCTTCGACGGCAAGCTCGAGCAGGTTCCCGCTGGTCCGGGCGCCCTGTTGCAGCGCGAACAGCGCCTTCTGGCAGGCCGCTTCGTCACGCGACGCCTTCACCCGCTTGATCCGCGCGATCTGCGCCTCGCGCACGGCATGATTGTCGACATCGAGGATGTCGATCGGCTCTTCCTCGGCCTTGCGATATTTGTTGACGCCGACGATCACCTGCTCGCCGCGATCGATCCGCGCTGCGGTGGCCGCCGCCGCCTCCTCGATCATCGCCTTGGGCCAGCCCGCCGCCACGGCCTTGGCCATGCCGCCCTCGGCCTCCACCCGCTCGATGATCTCCCAGGCCTTGTCGACCAACTCCTGCGTCAGGCTCTCGATATAATAGCTGCCGCCCAGCGGATCGACGACGTTGCACATGCCGGTCTCCTCCTGGATGACCAGCTGGGTGTTGCGCGCGATGCGGGCGGAGAAGTCGGTCGGCAGCGCGATCGCTTCGTCGAGCGCGTTGGTGTGCAGGCTCTGCGTGCCGCCCAGCATGGCCGCCATCGCCTCGATCGTCGTGCGGATGACATTGTTGTACGGGTCCTGCTCGGTCAGCGACACGCCGCTGGTCTGGCAGTGCGTACGCAGCATCTTCGAGCGCTCGTCCTGCGCGCCCAGCTTCGTCATCACTCGATGCCAGAGCACGCGGGCGGCCCGCAATTTCGACACTTCCATGAAGAAGTTCATGCCGATTGCGAAGAAGAAGCTCAGGCGCCCCGCGAACTTGTCGATGTCCAGGCCGCTGGCGACTCCGTATTTCACATATTCCATGCCGTCGGCGATGGTGAAGGCCAGCTCCTGCACCTGCGTCGCCCCGGCTTCCTGCATATGATAGCCGGAAATGGAAATGCTGTTGAATTTCGGCATGTTCGCGCTGGTATATGCGAAGATATCCGAAATGATCCGCATGCTCGGTTCAGGCGGGTAGATATAGGTGTTGCGGACCATGAACTCCTTGAGGATGTCGTTCTGGATGGTCCCGTCGAGCAGGCTCTTGTCGACGCCCTGCTCCTCGCCCGCGACGATGAAGAAGGCGAGCACCGGGATCACCGCGCCGTTCATCGTCATGCTGACCGACATCTTGTCGAGCGGAATGCCGTCGAACAGGATCTTCATGTCTTCGACGCTGTCGATCGCCACGCCGGCCTTGCCGACATCGCCGGTGACGCGCGGATGGTCGCTGTCATAGCCGCGGTGGGTGGCGAGATCGAAGGCGACGCTCAGCCCCTTCTGCCCGGCTGCCAGGTTGCGGCGGTAGAAGGCATTGGATTCCTCCGCGGTGGAGAAACCGGCATATTGGCGGATCGTCCAGGGCCGCCCGGCATACATCGAAGCACGCACGCCGCGGGTGAACGGCGCGAAACCGGGCAGGCCGGGATCGAGATGCGCGGTGTCTTCCGCCGTGTAGAGCGGCTTGACCTCGATCCCCTCGGGCGTGTGCCAAGTCAGGTCGCGCCCCTTCACTTCCTTCGAAGCAAGGGCTTCCCAGTCCTTAGCGCTCGCCACGGGGCGTCTCCATGATCTCGGTCAGCACCCCGCCCATGTCCTTCGGATGGACGAAGAAGATCGGCGTGCCGTGCGCGCCGATGCGCGGCTCGCCGAGCACCTTGGCGCCCTTGGCCTCGAACCAGGCCCTGGCTTCGTGGATGTCGGGCACTTCGTAGCACAGGTGATGCTGCCCGCCCGCCGGGTTCTTCGCCAGGAAGCCGTGGATCGGCGAGCTTTCGCCCAGCGGCTCGATCAACTCGATCTGGCTGTTCGGCGTGTCGACGAAGCAGACCTTCACCCCCTGCGCCGGCAGGTCGAAGGGTTCGCGGATCACCTGTGCGCCCATCACCTCGCGGTAAAAGGCGATCGACGCTTCGATCGAGGGCGTCGCGATGCCGACATGGTTGAGGCGGCCGAGTTTCATTGTACCTCCGTCATCCCGGCGAAAGCCGGGATCTCGTGCCACATACCGCTCGCCAGCTGTCCGAGATCCCGGCTTTCGCCGGGATGACGGAAAGGTTCACAGCGGAATGTTGTCATGCTTCTTCCACGGGTTCTCGAGCTGCTTGTTCCGCAGCTTGCGCAGCCCCAGCGCCACGCGCCGGCGCGTGGAATGCGGCATGATCACCTCGTCCACGAACCCCTTGGAAGCCGCAACGAACGGATTGGCGAAACGTGCCTCATATTCGGCGGTGCGCTCGGCGATCTCCTCGGGCGTCTTGCCTCGGAAGATGATCTCCACTGCGCCCTTTGCGCCCATCACCGCGATCTCGGCGGTCGGCCAGGCATAGTTCAAGTCGCCCCGCAGATGCTTCGACGCCATCACGTCGTACGCCCCGCCATAGGCCTTGCGCGTGATCACCGTGATCTTCGGCACCGTCGCCTCGGCATAGGCGAAGAGCAGCTTGGCGCCGTGCTTGATGATCCCCGAATGCTCCTGGCCGACGCCCGGCAGGAAGCCCGGCACGTCGACAAAGGTCACGATCGGGATCTCGAACGCATCGCAGAAGCGCACGAAGCGCGCGCCCTTCTTCGACGAGTTGATGTCCAGGCACCCCGCCAGCACCATCGGCTGGTTCGCCACCACGCCCACCGTGCGCCCCTCGATCCGGCCGAAGCCGATCAGGATGTTGCCGGCATGGCTCGGCTGCAGCTCGAAGAACTCGCCCTCGTCGAGCGTCTTCCGGATCAGCTCGTGCATGTCGTACGGCTGGTTCGCGCTCGGCGGGATCAGGGTGTCGAGGCTCGGCTCCATGCGATCCCAGGGATCGTCGCACGGCCGCTCGGGCACTTCCTCGCGGTTCGAGGCGGGAAGGAAGTCCACGAAGTCGCGGGCCGCTAGCAGCGCCTCGATATCGTTGTCGAAGGCCACATCAGCGACCCCCGACTTCGTGGTATGCGTCACCGCACCACCCAGTTCCTCCTGCGTGACGATCTCGTTGGTAACGGTCTTCACTACATCCGGGCCGGTGACGAACATGTACGACGAGTCCTTCACCATGAAGATGAAGTCGGTCATCGCGGGGGAATAGACCGCGCCGCCTGCGCACGGGCCCATGATCAGCGAGAGCTGCGGCACCACGCCCGATGCCAGCACGTTGCGCTGGAACACCTCGGCATAGCCGCCGAGCGAGGCGACACCCTCCTGGATGCGCGCGCCGCCGCTGTCGTTCAGCCCGATCACGGGGGCGCCGACTTTCATCGCCATGTCCATGATCTTGCAGATCTTCTGGGCATGGCGCTCGCTGAGCGAGCCGCCGAACACGGTGAAGTCCTGGCTGAACACGAAGACGAGGCGGCCGTTGACCGTACCCGATCCGGTGACGACGCCGTCACCGGGGACGATCTGGTCCTGCATGCCGAAGTCGACGCAATTATGCTCGACATACATGTCGAGCTCTTCGAACGAGCCCTGGTCGAGCAGCACTTCGATCCGCTCGCGCGCGGTGAGCTTGCCCTTGGCGTGCTGCGCGTCGATCCGCTTCTGCCCTCCGCCCAGGCGGGCGGCGGCGCGGCGGCGTTCCAGTTCCTCGATCGTCGACGACATGCGGTTCCCCATTGGATAGCGGCGGCTTCTGCATCCGGACATGCGGCGACCGCAAATGCAATGTTGCGAAGTTGCGGGCAGCTGGTTTGCATATATACTGCGGACATGGGCCGACCAAGCCGCCTCGCCTTCGATGCCCCCCTCCTGGAAGGGAGGGGAAGCAAGTGAGCAACGCTCCCCGCCGCCGCCTGTTCGAGGGATTCCGCCTGCGCGAGCTGCGTCGGCGCACGGGGCTGAGCCAGGCGACGATGGCAGCGCGGCTCGGCATCTCCGTCTCCTATCTCTCGCAGATCGAGAATAACGACCGCCCGATCACCGACATCGTCCTGGTCGCGCTCAGCCGGGAATTCCCGCTCGAGGCGTTCGGCGATATCGACGAGAGCGCTTCGCTGCTCCGCACGATCGATGCCGCCACCGATGCCGGCGTCCCGGCGGAGCGAATGGGCGAGGCCGATGTGCGCCGCGGCATCGAACAGCAGCCCCTGCTCGCGAAACGCATGGTCGCGCTGCACGAAGCCTGGCGGCGCAGCCAGGAGCAGCTTCGCGTGCTCGACGACCGCTATGACAGCGGCTCGACCGATGCCGCCCCGCTCCCCTGGGAAGAGGTCCGCGACTGGTTCCAGGCCGAGGGCAACTATATCGATGCGATCGACCGGTCGGCAGAGGCGCTCGCCGCCGATCTCGATCCCCACCGCCCGACCCGGGGCCTCGAGGATCGCCTGCGCTGGCACGGCGTGCAGGCCGTGGCGGAGGATGGCGACGGCAGCGAGCTGAGCCGTTTCGACCCCCGGGCACGCCGCCTTGCGGTCAACAGCGCGCTCCCGCCGGAAAGCCGAGCCTTCCTGCTCGCCCACCGGCTGGTCCGCTATGAGTTCGAGAACGAGATGCGGCAGGTGGTGGAGGATTCCCGCCTCGCCTCCCCGGCTTCGCGCGAGCTGCTGAGCATCGGCCTCGCCAACTATGCTGCAGGAGCGCTGCTGATGCCGTACGGCGCATTCAGGGACACCGCGCGCGAGGTCCGCCACGATATCGATCGCCTGCGCCAGCGCTTCGGCGCAAGCTTCGAACAGGCCTGCCACCGGCTCTCGACGCTCCAGCGCCCGGGCGCACAGGGGCTGCCCTTCTTCTTCTGCCGGGTCGACATGGCCGGCAACGTCACCAAGCGCCACTCCGCTACCCGCCTCCAGTTCGCGGCACTCGGCGGCGCCTGCCCGCTCTGGGTGGTGCACGAGGCGGTAGCGATTCCGGACCGCATCCTCGTCCAGCATGCCGAGATGCCCGACGGCACGCGCTACGTCTCGATGGCCAAGGGCCTGGTGAAGCCCTCCGGCAGCTATGCCCGCCCCCCGCGCCGCTATGCCGTGGCGCTGGGTTGCGAGGAGCTGCACGCGGCGGACTTCGTCTATGCCGACGATCTCAGACCCGGCGGCGCGGCCACGCCGATCGGCACCAGCTGCCGAATCTGCCCGCGCGGGGACTGCGACCAGCGCGCCTTCCCCCCCGCCGCCTCGGCGATCGCGATCGATCCGGATCGGCGTTCGGTGGTGCCCTACGGTTTTCGCTGACCCGTCAACCGGCGGCAAGGAGCAGTTATTCCCGCTCGGGCACCGGCACGTTGAACCCGTTGAGCGTGGTCGAGACCAGCGCATAGAGCCCAACCAGGTAGATCATCTCGTTGGTCCCGTGCTGCCCGAACGTATCGACCGCCAACCGGTAGACCGGCTCAGGCAGGGTGCCGCCGCGCACCAGCACATAGGCCAGGTCGAAGGCAACGCTTTCCTCGGGCGACAGGTCGACGGGCTTGAGATCCGCCGTCAGCGTGGCGAGCCGCTCGGGCGACATGCCTTCCTTCTCGGCGACGGCGATGTGCGCATAGATCTCGTACGCCGCGTCGAAGCGCGCACCGACCACCAGGATCACCACCTGGCGGATATTGTCGGGCAGGCTCGCCTCAGCGGTCATCGCCAGGGTCAGGTCCCAAATCGCCCTGCCGATGCGCGGCTCGTGCAGCCAAGGATTCCACGGCCCCATCAACGCCCCGTCCTCGCGCTCGACCTTGAAGGCGTTGAAGTTGCTCGCAATGCCCTTGCGCATTTCGTCGTAGAGCGGCTTCTGTTCCGGGCTGAGCTCGGCGGGCGGGATCAGGGGCAGGCGCATCGGCTTTCTCCGGCTCGGGTGCGGCGCAGCATAGCGCATCCGCGTGACAGTTCGACAGCCCCGTTCGCGCGTGGCATACCCGATCCACGAAAAAGAGAGTCGAGGAGAGACGCCATGGCCACCGCGCTCAGGAATTCGCAGATGACCGAAGCCGAGTGGGAGGCTCGCCAGCAGCTCGCCGCCTGCTACCGCGTGTTCGACATGCTCGGCTGGTCCGAGATGATCTACAACCATATCACGCTGAAGGTGCCGGGCGAGGAAGGCGCCTTCCTCATCAACCCGTTCGGGCTGCATTTCAGCGAAGTGAAGGCGTCGAACCTCGTCAAGATCGACATCGACGGCAACAAGCTCGACGACTCGCCCTATCCGGTGAACCGCGCCGGCTTCGTCCAGCACGCGCTGTTCCACCGCCATTTGCCCGATGCGCACTGCATCGCACATACCCACACCACGGCGGGCATGGCGGTCGCCAGCGTCGAAGGGGGTTTGCGCCCCACCAATTTCTATGCCTGCAACTTCGCCGGCCAGATCGCCTATCATGATTTCGAGGGGGTGACGGTGCGCGACGAGGAAGGCGAGCGACTGCTCGCGCATCTCGGCGACAAGCGCGTGATGCTGCTCCGCAACCATGGCATCCTGGTGATGGGCAGGACGGTGCCCGAGGCGTTCATCAAGCACTGGTCGCTCCAGCGCGCCTGCGAGATCCAGATCGCCACCGCCAGCATGGGCGCGCCGATCACGGTTCCGGACGAGGTCGTCGCCGTCCATCAGCGCGACCTCCACATGGCCCAGGTCCCCGGCGGCCCCGGCGCGGCCGACTTCGCGGCGATGGTGCGGCTGGTGGACCGGACGGACAAGAGCTGGCGGGAGTGACCGGAGGCTGGCCGACTCAGGGCTGCGCGCAATGCCGGCGGGGGACTCTGTCGGGCCGAAGAGACGTACCGGAATTCGTCTGCACAAGTATCGAGGTCCATGCGCATCTTCGACGCTGCCAGCATTGCGGCGCTTTCTGGGAAGAAGGCGAGCGAGAGGCACACACAATCAGCGAACAGGAAGCGTGCGCCACATTCAAGGCCTGTTCCATCGAGTGACACCGCCTTTTGGCAGAAGGCCCCGCCCTCTCCACCTCCACAACCCAAATGTCACCCTGGCACAAGGCCGGGGTGACGGAGATATATGCAGGGCGGACCTGGCTTACCCGAACCGATAGCCGCTCACCGTCCAGCCCAGCACATGGTCGCGATAATCGCGCACCGCCGGCCCCTCCCCGCCCGCGCCGAGCGCGACCATCAGCGGCAGGAGATGCTCCTCGCGTGGATGGGCGAAACGGGCATGGGGCAGGTCATACCAGGCCGTCACCCGCGCCGCGCGCGCTGCAGGATCGGGGTCGGTCACCGCCTCGGTTAGCGCGTCGTCCCATTCGTCGGCTATCGGCGTCACCTGCGGCCCGCGGGCGCGCAGATTGTGGAAGCTCATCCCCGAGCCGACGATCAGCACGCCCTCGTCGCGCAGCGGGGCAAGCGCCCGGCCCAATGCGATATGGTCGGCCGGGTCGAGGTCCTTTCGCAACGACAGCTGGACCAGCGGGATGTCCGCTCCGGGCACCGCCACCATCATGGGGATGAACACGCCATGATCCCAGCCGCGCTCGCGCTCCTCCCCGACGGGAAAGCCGGCGCCCTCGAGCAGCGCCTTCACCCGCGCCGCGACCTCGGGCGAGCCCGGTGCGTCCCAGCGCAGGCGATAGGTGTGCTCGGGGAAGCCATGATAGTCGAACAGCAAGGGCTGGCCGTTGCCGGCATGGACGGTGGCGACTTCCTCCTCCCAATGCCCCGAGACCAGCAGGATCGACCCGGGCCGCTCAGGCAGCGAACCGATCAGCCCGGCGAGATAGGCCTGCATCGGCCGCCACATCGGATCGGGCGGGCCGCCATTCGGATCCATGAAGAAGCAGGGGCCGCCGCCATGCGGAATGAAGAGTGCGGGAAGTGTCATGCCGCCGATGTCGGCCCCGGGGCATCCCGGCGCAATGGCGGTTTCGGAAACGGCGCGTTTCCCGCTACACCCCTGGCATGACTCGCTTCACCGTCAACAACCAGCCGGTCGCCTACAAGATGGATCCGCGCACGCCCCTGCTCTGGGCATTGCGCGATGCCTCGAACCTCACCGGCACCAAATATGGCTGCGGCACCGGCGATTGCGGGGCTTGCACGGTGGATGTCGACGGCACCGCCCGCCTCGCCTGCCAGGAAACCATCGGCGCGCTGGAGGGCACGTTCGTCACCACGATCGAGGGGCTCTCCAAGGATCGCAGCCACCCGGTGCAACAGGCCTTCATCGCGGCGAACGTTCCGCAATGCGGCTATTGCATCCCGGGCGTTGTGATGGCGGCGGCGGTGCTGCTGCGCGGAAACAGGAACCCCAGCGAGCAGGACATCAAGGACGCCATCCCCAATATCTGCCGCTGCGGCATCTATCCGCGGCTGACGGAGGCGATCCAGAACGCCGCTCGCATCGCCCGTGGCGACGTCGCCGCGCCCGAGGCCGGGCACGACGCACCGGCAGCATCGCAGACGGAACCCTGAATTGTTTCAGATGCTTTCAATATGCTGACAGGCGAATTCAGAGTCGTGTCAGTTGGCGGGGCTTAAAGAAGGGATACCCCCGAAAGCCCGGCGCGTTGCCGGTCCCAGCGGAGACATTCAGATGAAGAAGACCTTGCTCGCGGCGATCATCGCCGCAACAGCCCTGGTCCCGCCGGCACTGGCGCAGGACCGCGGGCATCGCTGGGGCGGCGGCGACCGTTCCGGCGGCAATGCGGGCGCCGCGCAGCCGGCCCAGGATCGCGGCGACCGCGGTGATCGTGGAGATCGCGGAGATCGCGGCGGTGACCGCGGCGGCTGGCGCCAGTCCCCGGGCCAGCCGCAGCAGCCCGCACAGCCCACGCAGCCCCGTCCCGAATGGAACGGCGGCGGCGGCAACACCCCTCCCAACGGCTGGGGCCGTGGCGGCTGGAACCGTGGCGGCGACCGCCCGCAGCAGCCCGGCGGCGGACAGGTTTCCCCGCCCCAGGATCGCCCGCAGCCGCGCTGGGACGGCAATCGCGGCGGCAACGACCGTCGCGACTGGAACCGCGACGGCAATCGCGGCGGCCAGTGGGACCGCGGCAATCCGAACTGGAACCGCGACCGCAACTGGAACAACGATCGCCGCGGCAACGACTGGAACCGCAACCACGATCGCGGCTGGAACGACCGCAACCGTGGCTGGGACAATAATCGCGGCTGGCGCGGCAACGATCGCGGCCGCTGGAACAATGGCTGGCGCAACGACCGCCGCTACGACTGGCGCGACTATCGCAACAGCAACCGCGGCATCTACCGCCTGCCGCGCTATTATGCGCCGTCGGGCTGGGGCTATGGCTATCGCCGCTTCACGATCGGTTACACGCTGAACTCGATCCTGTTCTCGTCGCAATATTGGATCAACGATCCGTATTATTATCGCCTGCCGGAAGTCTACGGCCCGTATCGCTGGGTGCGCTACTACAACGATGCGCTGCTGGTGGACGTCGAAACCGGCGAGGTGGTCGACACCATCTACGACATCTTCTGGTAAGCAAGCCCGCATCTTGCCAGAAACGGGAGGCCCGGCCCATCAGGACCGGGCCTCTTGCTTTTGGCTCCCGCCCCCGCATGCTGGCGGCGATGACGAGCCCCATGGCCCCCGATCCCGTCCGCGCCGAAACCGGCCGCCGCGCCACCGCCCGGCTCGAGGCAAATCCGCTGGTCCGCCGCGCCGGGCGCGATGCGCTCCAGCTCTACCACTTGCCCAATTTCCTCAGCCGCACCGAGTGCAAGGCGCTGATCCGGATGATCGACGCAGATGCGAAGCCCTCCGTGGTGCTCGCGCAATATCAGGAGCCCGGCCTGCGCACGAGCTATACCTGCGATCTCGAACGGCAGGATCCGGAGATCCGCCGGCTCGACGCGCGCCTCGCCGACCTGCTGGGCATTCCCCTCGATCATGGCGAGCCCATCCAGGGGCAGCGCTATGCCATGGGCCAGCAGTTCCGTGCCCATTGCGACTGGTTCCGCGACGATGTGGACTATTGGCCGGATATGAGGGCACAGGGCGGCCAGCGCATCTGGACCGCGATGATCTACCTCAACGACGTCGAGGAAGGCGGCGAGACCTGGTTCCCCCGCGCCGGCATCCGCCTCACGCCCACCCGCGGCCTGCTGATCGCCTGGAACAACCTGGCGGCCGACGGCAGCCCGAACGACGCGACGCTGCACGAGGCGCGGCCGGTGCTCGGCGGCACCAAGTACATCATCACCAAATGGTTCCGCGAACGCCCCTGGATGCCCACCGGCGCCCGAACCTATTGACCGCGAGCCCCGCAGGCGCAAATTGGCCGTTGTGAGCAAGAATATCGGCAGAGTATCGGGAACGCCCTCCCCCAATCGCGCGCGCATCGGCCGCGAGGTGGTGGCGAAGCTGGAGAACAACCCGTACATCCGGCGCGCCAAGGTGGAAAATGCGCAGATGTTCACCTATCCCGATTTCCTGAGCGAAACCGAATGCGACATGCTCGTCGCGCTGATCGAGGCGGCGGCACGCCCCTCCACGCTGCTGGCGATGCACGAGGATCCCGAGTTCCGCACCAGCAGCTCGACCGATCTCGACCGCTGGTCCGAGGAAATCTGGCCGATCGACGACCGCATCGCCGATGTGCTCGGCCTGCCGCCGGCGAATGCCGAGACGATGCAGGGCCAGCGCTACACCCCCGGCCAGCAGTTCCGCGCGCATTGCGACTATTTCCACGAGGGCGCGGAATATTGGGACAAGATGGTCGAATATGGCGGCCAGCGCACCTGGACCGCGATGATCTATCTCAACGAAGTCGAGGAAGGCGGCGCGACCTGGTTCCCGCGCGCCGGCGTGCGGTTCAAGCCCAGAAAGGGGCTGATGCTGATCTGGAACAACATGATGGAGGACGGCACGCCGAACTACGACACGCTGCACGAAGGCATGCGCGTGCTCGAGGGGACGAAATATATCGTCACCAAATGGTTCCGCGAGAATGCCTGGATCCGCGGCCATGTGCCGACCTATTATGCCGGCGGCGAGCAGCGGACCTAGTTCCCGGAAAAGGCGGGAAGCCTAGATCAGCCCCGCATGCGCCAGCGCCGCGTCGACCGCGGCGCGGCTCGCCTCGCCCGCCGGAGTCATCGGCAGGCGCAGCTCCTCCGGGAACCCCGGGCGGACCCGCGTCAGCGCATATTTCACCGGACCCGGCGAGGCATCGGTGAACATCGCGATGTGGAGGGGATAGAGCTGGTCGTGCAATGCGAGCGCCCGTGCATTGTCCCCCGCCGCCCAGGCCGCCTGGAATTCCGCGCAGAGCCGCGGCGCGACGTTCGCCGTCACCGAGATGCAGCCCGTGCCGCCCATCGCGTTGAAGGCGAGCGCGGTCTCGTCATTGCCGGAAAGCTGGATGAAATCATGCCCGCACCCGGCGCGCTGCTCGGTCACGCGGGCCAGCGCACCCGTCGCGTCCTTGACGCCCAGGAACTTGCCCGGGAACGCCTTGACGATCCGCGCCATCGTCGCGGGCTGGATGTCGGTCACCGTGCGGCCCGGCACGTTGTAGAGCACGATCGGCAGGTCGGTCTTCTCCGCCACTGCCTCGAAATGGCGGAAAATGCCTTCCTGGCTGGGGCGATTGTAATAGGGCGGGACCATCAGCGCCGCATCGGCGCCCGCATCCTGCGCGGCCCTCACATTCTCGATCGCGACCAGCGTGTCGTTCGAGCCTGCACCGGCGAGCACGGGCACGCGGCCCCTCGCCTGGTCGGCACAGACGCGGACGACTTCGAAATGCTCGTCTTTCGGCATCGTCGCCGCTTCACCGGTGGTGCCGCACGGCACCAGCGCGGCAGAGCCTTCGGCAATCTGCCATTCAACTAGCGCGCGATAATCTTCCTCCGCGAAGCTGCCGTTGCGGAACGGCGTCACCAGCGCGGGAATGGAGCCCGAAAACATGGTCCCAGAATCTTCCTTAATTCCCCAATTCGGGGCTGGCAGATAGGGGCGACACGCGTATCATGTCCAGTATGCTTGCTCCGCTACTCAAAAGTGCGTTGCTGTTTGCCGGCGTTTCGGGGCTCGCCGTCTCTTCGCAGCTCACGCAGGAACAGATCCAGTGGTACAAGGTGGCGCTGGAAGCCGGCGTCCCGCGCGTGCCGCCGCCTTATATCCAGGCCAACCAGCTCGCCGATGCGCTGGTGGAATGGAAACGACTCCAGCAGTCGGACAATTATCCCTTTTCCGACTATGCCAATTTCCTGCTGCTCCATCCCGGCTGGCCCGGCGAGAAGAGCCGCCGCGCCGCCGCCGAGACCGTCCTGGAAAGCGGCACCTGGGCGCCCGGCCTGGTCATCCGGTATTTCGAGCGTTTCCCGCCGCTGACCGCCGCCGGGCGCATCCGCTATGCGGAGGCGCTCGCCGCATCGGGCCGCCGGGGCGAGGCCGAGGAGCAGGCCCGCCGCGCCTGGCGCCACGGCGTCCTGCGCCCGCGCGACGAGACGGCGCTGCTCGCCGGCTTCTCCTCCGCGTTCACGCCCGCGGATCACGACGCGCGGATGGACATGCTGCTCTGGGCCGGCGCGCTCACCGCGGCGCAGCGCCAGCTCGCCTATGTCTCCCCCGGCATGCGCCCGGTGTTCGATGCCCGCATCGCCTTCCGCACCAAGGCGCCGGACGCCGATGCCAGGGGCGCCGCCGCGCTCGCCCTCGGCCGCGCCAATCCGGGCTTCATCGCCGATCGCGCCCTGTGGCTGCGCGACACCGGCCAGAGCCCGGCGATGCGATCCTATCTCGCCCAGCCGCGCCAGCTGGCCTCCTATCCCGGCGATGCCGAGAAATGGTACGAGGCGCTGCTCACCGGCGCGCGCGGCGCCCAGTCGGACGGCCAGTTCAGCCTGGCCTATCAGATCGCCAGCCAGGTCGATGACGCTTTCCCGCCGGGCACCGACATCAGCGAACAGCCTCTGGGCGAGCGCGACGACTATACCAGCCTTACCTGGCTGGCCGGATCGGTGGCGCTCAACAATCTCGGCCGCGCGCGCGATGCGATCGGGATGTTCGATCGCTACGGCCATGGCTCCAAGACGCCGACCACCCAGTCCAAGGGCTTCTACTGGGCCGGCCGCGCCGCCGAGGCCTCGGGCGATCAGACGGCGGCGACGCGCTTCTATGGCAAGGCGGCGGGTTTCCCCGACGTCTATTACGGCCAGCTCGCCACCGAACGGCTGGGCCAGCCGCTGAAGCGCCCGCCCGATTTCAATGCGAAGGTCGCCGACCCGGCGGTCCGCGATGCCTTCTTCAAGAAGGAAACGGTCCGCGCCGCGCAACTGCTCGGCACGATGGGCAATCGCCAGGACCAGGGCCTGTTCATCCGCCAGATCGCCAACGACGCGACCAGCGATACCGATCACATCCTCGCCGCCGAGCTGAGCCGGGCGATCGGCCGCCCGGATCTCGGCGTGCTGGTCGGCAAGAGCGCGCTCCAGAACGGCCTGTCCGACTATACCGCCGCGGGCTATCCGACGGTGGCGGTGCCGGCGTCGCAACAGGATTACTGGACGATCGTCCACGCCATCGCCCGCCAGGAGAGCCAGTTCGATCGCGATGCGGTGAGCCATGCCGGTGCGCGCGGACTGATGCAGCTGATGCCCGGCACCGCGCGCGAAGTCTCGACCAAGCTCGGCATGAGCTACAGCCCGGGCTCGCTGAATTCCGATACCGATTACAACATCCAGCTCGGCTCGACCTATTTCCAGCGGATGTACAATCTCTACGGCAGCTATCCGCTGGCGATCGCGGCCTATAATGCCGGCCCCGGCAATGTGAACAAATGGATCGCCGCCAATGGCGACCCGCGCCTGCCGGGCGGCGACATCGTCCAGTGGATCGAGAAGATTCCGATCTTCGAGACCAAGAACTATGTCCAGCGGGTGATCGAGAACGCCGTGGTCTATGATCTGCTCAACCCCGAGCGCTCGCGCTCGAAGGGGCCGGCGAACACGAGCTGGTATCTGGGCAAGAACAAGCCGGGCTAGCGATCCGTCATCCCGGCGAAAGCCGGGATCTCAGGAGGCAAGCGAACGGCACGAGGCACGAGATCCCGGCTTTCGCCGGGATGACGAAAGTAGAAATGGACCGCCCCAACTACATCACCCCCGCCGGCTATGCCGCGCTCCGGGCCGAATATGACGCGCTCTTCGCCACCGAGCGCCCCGCCCTGGTCGAGACCATTTCCTGGGCCGCCGGCAATGGCGATCGCTCGGAGAATGGCGACTATATCTATGGCCGCAAGCGCCTGCGCGAGATCGACCGGCGGCTGGGCTGGCTGTCGAAGCGGATGAAGGCGGCCAAGGTCGTCGATCCGGCGCAGCAGGCGGACAAGAGCCGCGCCTATTTCGGCGCCACCGTCACCATTGCCGACGAGGACGACAATCACCGCACCCTCACGCTGGTCGGCGACGACGAGGCCGATGCCGGCAAGGGCCTGGTCGGCTGGAACGCGCCGATCGCGCGCGCCCTGCGCGGCGCCGGGATCGGCGACCTCCGTCGAGTGATGCTACCCGGCGGCGAGCGCGAATATGAAGTGATTGCGATCACTTACCCCTAGCGCGCGACGAGCCGCGCCTTCGCCCGATTCCCTCGCATCTTCAAATTGATAGAGTTGCGCCCAGGCCGAAGGGATGCGGCCGGGTAAAAAATGAGCGTGGGGACATATGACGGCACAGCGTATCTATGTGTCGGGGCGCGTGCAGCGCGTCGGCTATCGCGACTGGGCGGTGCGCCTTGCCAAGCAGCTGGGCGTGCGGGGTTGGGTTCGCAACCTGAACGACGGACGCGTGGAATTGCTTGCCGAGGGCGATGACGAGGCGCTGACCTCGCTTACCGAAGCCTTGCGGGAAGGCCCGCCCATGGCCGTGGTGGATCATGTAGAAGCCTTCCAGACGACGGGCGACAAGCACGCCAAGGGCTTCACCAAGCGCTTCACCGCCTGAGAGCCGGGGCAGCGCTAGCCTGGAAACGATCGGTTTCCGGGGCTTCGGTTGACCGGATGGGCATGAGATGAAACATTTCAGCCTCGAAACGGCGCGCAGGGGCGTGTCCGGCGAGGAGAAACACCCATGCCCATTCCTGCAAGCTGGTCCGGCAAGCTGCTGAGCGTCCTGCGCATCGTCGCCGGCCTTGCGTTCCTGCAGCACGGCACCTCGAAGTTCTTCGGGTTTCCGCCCTTTCCCTATCCGCTCAACCCGATGCTCTATGCGGCGGGCACGATCGAACTGGTCGGCGGCGCCCTGCTGGTGATCGGCCTGTTCACGCGGCCGGTGGCGTTCATCGCCTCGGGCATGTGCGCGGTCGGCTATTTCATGGCGCACTTCCCCAAGGGCTTCTTCCCCGCCGAGAATGGCGGCGAGGCGATCCTGCTCTACTGCTTCATCTTCCTCTATCTCGCGGCCGCCGGCGGCGGCGCATGGAGCGCCGACGCGGCGACCAAAAAGGCCTGAGATCGAATGCTGACCGTGCCGGCAACCCGGCGCGGTCAGCAGCGATAGGTGGCGAGCGCCGTTTCCAGCTTCGCCTTCACCTGCTCCGGCGGCAACCTGGCCAGCGTATCGAGCGTCATCGTCTCGCCCAGCTGCCTGGCCAGCACATAGCCCAGATAATAGCCGAAGCGCGGCGGCCAGCTGCCCTGCACCTTCCCGCCCTTGCCGAAGAAGAAAGTGGCATAGTCGTCCTGATCGGTCGACCCGAGCTTGGTGCGCACGAAGCACATCGCCTGGGCGAGCTTCGGTTCCACCTCGGGGCGGATCGGGCGCGGGAAGGTGAGCAGCAATGTCCGGTCGTCCGCGCCCGGGTTCATCCGTGCCGCGACATAGACGGCCAGCCCCTCCTGCCAGAGCGAGCACCATAGCGCCGGGCAATCCGGGAAATATTTCGCGTGGTGGAAATGGAACAGCTCATGGTCGAGGAACGGCCCGATCGTGCCGGCGTCATGGATCTTGGCGATCATGTCCGCGCCGAAGATCGCCACCGTCTTTCCGCGGAGTTCGCGCGTGCCGCCGTCCATCTCGCCCAGCGAGTGGATCAGATAGATCGGCATGGTGGGTGCATAGTCGGGAAAGACGCTGCGAAAACGCGCATTGGCCGTCGCATAGGCCCCGGTGAAATCGCGCGCCGCGGCCAGCAGCTTGTCGCGCGTCGCCGGATAGGCCTCCAGCGCCTTCTGGACGCGCGCGTCATACTGCGCCTCGGTGGCGCCGAAGCGCGGTTCGTAGAAGCCCGGGAGCAGCGCATCGAACTTCGCCCGGAACGCCTTCACGCGCTCGGCGGGGGGCATGGCCAGGCTCGCCGTCGCGAAATCGTCGAAAGCTTCGACCTGGGACTGGAAGGCCGGCGCCTGCGCCGCGGCCGGTGCCGCCGCGAACAACGCGGCCGCCAGAAGGATCGATCTCGTCACCGGTGCCCCTTTTCCATCCGCATCACAAACGCAATGCACCACGTGGCATCCGGCGAAGCAAGCCTCAGCGCCAGTCGCGCAGCATCCGGGCCAGCCCCGCGGTGACCCGGGCGAGCCGCCCATAATCGATCTTGTCGGGCGTATCCTCGGGCGTGTGATAGTGCGGATAGCGGAACGGCGCGGTGTCGGTGATCATCAGCGCGGGCACGCCGATCTCGCCGAACGCCCAGTGATCCGACCAGTCGATCCCCTGCACGAAGGCCGGCGCGGTGCCCCCGACGCTCGGGAAGCGCGCAACGGCGCGGAACGCCCCCATCGCCCGCCGCACCAGCGGCCGCGCCGAAACGGTGCCGACTGTCCGGATAAAGCTGCGCGAGCGGAAACGGGTAGTACTGGCTGCCATGTTCGTCGCGATAGAACAGCGAGAACATCGCATCGGGCTTCTGCCCCTGCTCCACCAGCGCCAGCGCATAGACCAGGCTGCCCATCCGGTCGGTCTTGAAGAAGGCCGGCTCCTCGTTGGCGAAGAAGGCCAGCCGGATGCGGACATTCGCCCGGCCGCGCAGATCGGCGAGCAGTCGCGCCAGTTCGAGCAGCGCCGCGGTGCCGCTGCCATTGTCGTTGGCGCCCGGCGCAGTGAACGCACTGTCATAGTGCGCGCCGACCACCAAAGTCGGCGCCTTGGGGCAAGCCGGCTCGATCACCGCTTCCAGATTGACCGCATGCCCGTCATCAAAGGGCTGGCGCAGAACGGCATGGCCCTGCCCGGCAAGCGTCCGCTCGATATAGGCGGCGGCGGCGGCGAAGGCCTCCGGATGGCCGATATTGCGCGGCGCGCCGGCGATCGCGACGACATGGCCGCGCAGCCGCCCCGCCAGGTCGCGTTCCTCCGGCGTCGGCGGGGGCAGCGCGCCCCGCCACGATGTGCCGGGCACCGCGGTCATCCACATCAGCGCCGCCACCGGCAAGGCGAAGAGCAGCGCCACGAGCGCCAGCGCGCTCAGCCGGATGCCGTTCTCGCGGATCCACGTGCGCATCGCCTCTCCCCCTTCGCCGCGAACGCTACCGCGCGGTTCGGGGAGCGTCTATGTATCCGTCTCATGAAGCACGCGTTCATTCTGGCCGCCGCGACGCTCGCCGGGATCGGCACCGCCCGGGCGCAGGACCTGCGCCCGCTCTGCCCCGATCGCCCCGGGCTCGACACCCCCGCCTGCACGGTGGACCGGGGACATCTCGTGATCGAGAGCGGCGCGATCGACTGGTCGCTCGCACGCGATTCCGCCCAGCGCAGCGACAGCTGGACCTTTGGCGACCTGCTGATCCGCTACGGCATGACCCAGGACATGGAAGTGCAGCTCGGCTGGACCGCCCTGGGCGCGGTGCGCACGCGCGACCGGGCGAGCGGCACGGTCACGCATGCCAGCGGCGCCGGCGATCTCACCCTGGCCGTGCGCCGCAACCTCTCCCACCCCGATGGCTCGGGCTTCGCCGTGGCGGTGATGCCCTATGCCACCCTGCCCATGGGCGGCGCGACGATCGGAGCCGGTGACTGGGGTGCCGGCCTGATCGTGCCGCTCAGCTACAGCCTTACCGACAAGCTCGGCCTGTCGTTCACTCCGGAGATCGACGCCGCGGTGGACGGCGACCGGCGCCGGCGCCACCTTGCCTATGGCAGCGCGATCGGCCTGAACACCGTCCTCACCGCCTCCTTGAGCAGCGCGATCGAGCTGCAGGCGGTGCGCGACCAGGATCCCGCCGGGCACGCCACCCAGGCGCTCGCCAGCCTGTCCTTCGCATGGCAGCCGCGGCGCAATCTCCAGCTCGACATCGGCGCCGTCGCCGGGCTCAATGCCGCCAGCCCGGATCTGGAACTCTATCTGGGGATCGCGCGCCGCTTCTGAGCCGCGCGCGATCCCCGGCGGAGCTTCAGGCCGCGACCCCGCGGAGTTCGACCATCCGGCTGCGGCCCACCGTGCCGGCCGCGCCGCCGGTGCGGAAGCGGCCCGCCTGATCGGCGAGATTGCCCACTTCCTCGGCGAGGTTGCGCGATGCGGCCGAAGTTTCCTCCACCATCGCGGCATTCTGCTGAGTCGACTGGTCCATCTCGTTCACGGCGGTCACGATCTGGGTGATCGCGCTCGACTGGGCCTGGTTGTCCGCCGCCATCGCGTCGAGCAGCCTGTGCACCGCGCCGACACCGCCTGAGATCGCCTCCAGCGCGCTGTCCATGCGCTGCACGGCTTCCACGGCGGTGCCCACTTCATCCTGGGTGAGCGTAAGCTGTTCGCGGGCCCGCTTCGCCTCTTCCTCGGCCCGCATCGCGAGCGCCGAGACCAGATCGGCGACCACCGCGAAGCCCCGCCCCGCTTCGCCGGCACGGCCCGCCTCCACCGCCGCGTTCATCGCGAGCACGCGGGTCTGAAACGCGATCTTGTCGAGGCCCTCGATCACGTCGTCGATGCCGCGCGCACTCTCGCTGACCCGGCCCATCGCCGTGACGGCCTGCTCGGCAAGCGCCCGGCCGTCGCCGACCACCCGGATCGCGTCGTCGGCACTGCGCACCGTCTGGTTCGCCGCCTCGGCGGTGCCCCGCAGCCGCTCGTCCATCTGGGCAAGCGCGGCCGAAGTCTCCTCGATGCTCGCGGCATTGCCCTCGGTACGGCGTGCCAGGTCCTCCGACGCCTGGGCGATCTCCCGCGAGCCCGTCTGGATCGCGGCCGCGCCCTCATTCACGGTGGCGATCAACGTGCGCAGCGCAATCAGCGCGCTGTTGAAATTGGTCTTTAGCGCCACATAGCTCTCCGGGAAGGCCACGGAGATCTCCTTGGTCAGGTCGCCCTCGGCCAGCGCCGACAGGCCCTGGCTAAGCGCGATGGTGACGATGCGCTGCGTCTCTGCGGCGGCAGCCGCAGCATCGCGCTCCTTGGCGATCACCGATTCGAGATAGGCATCGACCGAACGAGCGATGTCGCCGATCTCGTCACGCTGGTCGGTGTGCGGCACCTTGATCGTTTCGCTGGAACGCGCCATGCCGAGGATCACTTCGGCCAAGCCCCTGATCGGTGCCACGACCTTGCGGGTGACGATGAAGAAGGCACCGCCCAGCACGCCGAGCGCGATCAGCCCAAGCACGATCACCACGGTCATCGCAGTGTTGGCGCTGGCCAGTGCCTGGGTGGTCACGTCGCTGGCCACACTGATCTGCAGCGCGACGAGCTTGCCCACGGTATCCGAGACGGGATCGACATCGGCATAGAGCTCAACGGTCACGAACCGGTCCAGGCCGGCGCGATCGCCGGCGCGCAATATCGTTTCCAGCCGGCCAACGCCCTCATTGGCCTTGGCCATCGCGGCCTCCGCCTGCTTCGCCAGCCTTTCCTCATCCTCGGTCGCGTCGGTGGCGGCATAGCGCTTCCAGGCCGCATCGAGCTCGGCCTTGCTCCTTTCGACATTCTGTGTGGCCTGGGCAAAGCTGATATTGCCGTTCCTGGCCTTGTGCGCGGAATCGACGATGCCCACGGCATAGCTGTCCGCGACCAGCTTCAGGTCCTTGAGCGGTATCACGCGATCGGCGAGCACCGTGTGGAGCGCGGAACGGCTGGCGGCAGCCGACCAGGAAAAGCCCGCGATGACGGCGCAGAGGACGAGCCCCAGCATCGCCAGTGCGGAGAGCAGCTTCTGCTTCAGGGTCATCATCCAACTCCGGGCATCGTAAATTACGAGATTATAGAGCCGATTCGGAGGGAAGCGCGGACAGGCAATGAAATATGCCCGGGCGTTTCCACCCGGGCATATGCAATTCCAGTTAGGAGGTTTCTCCAGCAATTTGCCGGAGAAGCCCGTTCAGATCAGCGCGTCAGCTTCTTATAGGCCAGCGCGGTCGGACGGTCGGCAGCGTCGCCCAGACGGCGGCGCTTGTCTTCCTCATAGGCTTCGAAATTGCCCTCGAACCATTCGACATGGCTGTTGCCTTCGAAGGCGAGGATGTGGGTGGCGAGACGATCGAGGAAGAAGCGATCGTGGCTGATCACCACGGCGCAGCCCGCGAAATTCTCGATCGCCTCTTCCAGCGCGCCCAGCGTTTCCACGTCGAGGTCGTTGGTCGGCTCGTCGAGCAGCAGCACGTTGCCGCCGCGCTTCAGCATCTTGGCGATGTTCACGCGATTGCGCTCGCCGCCGGAGAGCTTGCCGACATTCTTCTGCTGGTCGGCACCCTTGAAGTTGAAGGCGCCCACATAGGCACGGGTCGACTGGTCGTGCCCGTTGATCTTCATATAGTCGAGCCCGTCCGAGATTTCCTCCCAGACGTTCTTCTTGTCGTCCAGGTGGTCGCGGCTCTGGTCGACATAGCCGAGGCGCACCGTGGTCCCGATCTCGATCGAGCCGGTGTCCGGCGCCTCCTGGCCGGTGATCAGCTTGAACAGGGTCGACTTGCCGGCGCCGTTCGGCCCGATGACGCCGACGATGCCGCCGGCCGGCAGCGTGAACGAGAGATCCTCGAACAGCAGCTTGTCGCCATAAGCCTTGGAGATGTTCTCCACTTCGATCACCTTGCCGCCCAGGCGCTCCGGCACCTGGATGACGATCTGGGCGCCGCTCGGCTTGCGGTTCTCCTGGCTCGCGACGAGCTGGTCGAACTTGGCGATACGCGCCTTCGACTTGGTCTGGCGGCCCTTCGGACCCTGGCGGATCCATTCGAGCTCGTCCTTGATCGCCTTCTGGCGGCCGGATTCCTCGCGATCCTCCTGCTCGAGGCGCTTGGCCTTCTTTTCCAGATAGGTCGAGTAGTTGCCCTCGTACGGGAAATACTTGCCGCGATCGATCTCGAGGATCCAGCCGACGACATTGTCGAGGAAGTAGCGGTCGTGGGTGATCATCAGCACCGCGCCGGCATATTCCTTGAGGTGATTCTCCAGCCACTCGACGCTCTCGGCGTCGAGATGGTTGGTCGGTTCGTCGAGCAGCAGGATGTCCGGCTTCTGGATCAGCAGGCGGGTAAGCGCGATGCGGCGCTTCTCACCGCCCGAGAGGTTGGCGACTTCCCAGTCCGACGGCGGGCAGCGCAGCGCTTCCATCGCAATCTCGAGCTGGTTGTCCAGCGTCCAGCCATCGACCGCGTCGATCTTGGTCTGGAGCTCGCCCATCTCTTCCATCAGCGCGTCGAAATCGGTGTCGTCCTTGGGATCGCCCATCTCGGCCGAGATCGCGTTGAAGCGGTCGACCATGTCGGCCACCTCGCGCGCGCCGTCCTTGACGTTCTCCAGCACGTTCTTGGTCGGATCGAGCTGCGGCTCCTGCGGCAGATAGCCGACGGTGATGTACTCGCCCGGCCAGGCCTCGCCCGAGAAATCCTTGTCGATGCCCGCCATGATCTTCATGAGCGTCGACTTGCCGGCGCCGTTCGGGCCGACGATGCCGATCTTGGCACCCTGGTAGAATTGCAGGTTGATGTTGTTCAGCACCGGCTTGGGAGCGCCGGGGAAGGTCTTGGTCATGTCCTTCATGACGAAGGCGTATTGGGCGGCCACGTGGCGGTCTCCGTTCGCAGGTCTGGATATGCAGGAAGTTCGGGCGCGATGTAGCGACGGGACGGGGAAATGGCAACGCAGGGGGCATGCGCTTGCGATGTCGGATCCCCTGCCGTGGTCTTCGCGGAGCGGCCTGGCGCGGTCGCGGCGGCGCGCGCCCGGAAACGCGGCGGAAACCCGCGCCCGCATTGCCGAACGTTTCGGCTGCGGCTAGCGTCCGCCGCCATGACCAAGCGCATCCTGCTCGCGGCCGTCGCCGCCCTCGCCCTGCCCCTTCCCGCCCTGGCCCAGGGCACCGCGCACGATCCGGCGGCGCTGCGCGATGCCGCGCTCAAGGACGATTTCGCCTGGGAGATCACCGAAGGCCTCACCACCGAGATCGGCCAGCGCCTCGCGGCGACCGAAGCGGAAGCGCGTGCCCGCGCCTGGGCAGTGAAGAAGCTCACCGCGCTCGGCTTCCGGAACGTGCGCGTCGAGACCTACCGGATGCCGGTATGGGTGCGCGGCGCGGAAACTGCCGAGGTGCTCGGCGGATCGGCCCAGAAGCTGGCCATCGCCGCGCTCGGCAATTCGGGCTCGACCGGCGCCAAGGGCGTCGAGGCCGAGATCGCCTTCTTTCCCACGCTGGCCGACCTGCAGGCCGCGCCGGCCGAGGCGGTGAAGGGCAAGATCGTCTTCATCAGCAATACGATGACGCCCACGCAGGACGGTTCGCAATATGGCTATTTCGGCGGCGCCCGCCGGGCCGGCCCGAACCTTGCCGCCAGCAAGGGCGCAGTCGCCGTGCTGATCCGCTCGATCGGCACCGATCATCACCGCAATCCGCACACCGGCGTGACCAACTGGGCCAAGGACGTGAAGCCGATCGCCGCCGCGGCGCTGTCGCTGCCCGATGCCGACCAGCTCGAGCGGCTGCTCAAGCGCGGCCCCGTGCGGCTCAGGCTGCTGGTCACCCCCGAGTTCAAGGGCGAGGCGGAATCGGGCAATGTCATCGCCGAAGTGCCGGGGAGCGACCCCTCGGCGGGGATCATCGTGGTCGGCGGCCATCTCGACAGCTGGGATCTCGGCACCGGCGCGATCGACGACGCCGCGGGCGTGGCGATCACCACCGCCGCCGCCAAGCGGATCATGGATGCGGGCCAGCCGAAGCGCACGATCCGCGTCGTGTGGTTCGGCGCGGAGGAAGTCGGCGGCTTTGGCGGCGCAGCCTATGCCAAGGCGCATGCGAACGAGCGCCACGTGCTCGCCCAGGAATCGGATTTCGGCGCCGACCGCGTCTGGAAGTTCGAAGTGAACCTGCCCGAAGGCGCCAAGCCGATCGCCGATCGCCTGGCGACCGTCCTCGCCCCGCTCGGCATCTCGCGCGGCCGCGGCACGGCGCATGGCGGCACCGATGTCGGGCCGATCATCAACACCGGCGTGGGCGTGATCGACCTCAGCCAGTCCGGCCTGCGCTATTTCGACTATCACCACACGCCCGACGATACGCTGGACAAGATCGATCCGGAGCAGCTCCGCCAGAATGTGGCAGCCTGGACGGCGATGCTGGCGGTGACCGCGAACGCGCCCGAGGATATCGGGCCGATCGCCAAGGGCGGCGGCGAGTGAGGGAACCCCAGGACGACCTCGCCCATTGATGGCCGCCGATGGGCAAGATTTAGGCAAAAAAATGTCCTAAATTTTGCCATCGGGTGAATTTGCGATTGACGCATACGCAACGACCGCTATGCCAGCGGTTCGCGACGGCAATCGGGCCGGCTGCGAAACGTTTGAGTTCCTTTAGGAGCACCACATGAAGAAGATCCTCATTGTTGCTGCGACCGCCGGCCTGATGTCGCTCGCGGCTTGCAACGGCGGCACCACCAACACCACCGCCGAGAACGTTGCCGACTCGCACGAGGCGAACGCCGCTGCGTACGAAGCTGCTGCCGACAACACCACCAACGCCGCTGCCGAGGCGACCCTCGAGAACGCCGCGAACGTGGAAGAGAACAAGGCCGACGCCGCCACGGCGAACGCGCACTGATCTCCGTTCGGCACCGGCCATCCGGCCGGACCGAGGAATAGGAAGGGCGCTCCCGAAAGGGGGCGCCCTTTCCTGTTGGGCGCCATCGCGCGCTCCGCTATGCCCGGTCGGATCGAGGGGAAGCAAGAATGGGCGCAGTCGCAACGGGCCAGGCCGGCAAGCCGCAACGCTGGTGGCAGATGCTCTATGTGCAGGTGCTGATCGGCATCGCGGCGGGCATGCTGGTCGGCGCGATCTGGCCTGCCTGGGGCGCATCGCTCGAATGGCTGGGCCTCGCCTTCGTCAACCTGGTCAAGATGATCATCGCACCGGTGATCTTCCTCACCCTGGTGACGGGCATTGCCGGCGCCCGCGAGCTGGGCTCGCTCGGCCGGGTGGTAGTGAAGGCGTTCGCCTATTTCCTGTTCTTCTCCACCCTGGCGCTGATTCTGGGCCTGATCGTCGCGCATGTCGTCCAGCCCGGGGCGGGCATGCACGTCGATCCGCACGGCTTGAGCGAAGCCAAGGTCGCCGGCTTCGAGAAGCAGGCGCATGAGACCAGCATCACGGGCTTCGTGATGGCGATCATCCCGACCACTTTGGTCTCGGCGCTCACAGCGGGGTCGATCCTCCAGGTGCTGTTCGTCGCCATCCTGTGCGGCATCGCGCTTGCGAGCATCGGCGAGCGCGTCCGCCCGCTGGTCGATCTGCTCGAGCAAGCATCGGAAATGGTGTTCCGCATCGTCGCCATCCTGATGCGCGCCGCGCCCGTGGGGGCGTTCGGCGCGATGGCCTTCACCATCGGCAAATATGGCGTGGAATCGCTGCGGGATCTCGCCTGGCTCGTCGGCACCTTCTATTTCACCTCGGCACTGTTCGTGCTCGGGGTGCTCGGGATCGTGGGCTGGCTGGCCGGCTTCTCGATCTTCAAGCTGCTCCGCTACATAAAGGCCGAGCTGCTGCTCGTCCTTGGCGCCTCCTCCTCCGAAGCCGCCCTCCCGGCGCTGATCGACAAGCTGGAACGCGCCGGTTGCGACAAGGAAGTGGTCGGCGTGGTGGTGCCGGCCGGCTATTCGTTCAATCTCGACGGCACCAACATCTATATGACGCTCGCCGCGCTGTTCATCGCCCAGGCGACCGGCGTGCACCTCTCGCTCGGCGAGCAGCTCATCCTGCTCGGCACCGCCATGCTCACTTCCAAGGGCGCGGCGGGCGTCACCGGCGCGGGCTTCGCGACGCTGGCGGCGACGCTGATGGTGGTTCCCTCGATCCCGGTGGCGGGCATGGCGCTGATCCTCGGCGTCGACCGCTTCATGAGCGAGTGCCGCAGCCTCACCAATTTCATCGGCAACGCCGTGGCGACGATCGTGGTGGCGCGCTGGGAAGGCCGGCTCGACCGCGAAGCCCTGCGACGCGCGCTCGACGGCGCGGCCGATGCGCCGCCCGCACGCGCCGCCATCGAAGCCGATATGGGGTGAAGGCCGGAAGAAATGGTCGGGGAGACAGGATTCGAACCTGCGACATCTTGCTCCCAAAGCAAGCGCGCTACCGGGCTGCGCCACTCCCCGACGCGGATTGCGGCCCTAGGCCGTGATTGCGAACTACACAAGGCAATAGCTTCCCATTGCCCGTCGATGCGCCGCTGGTGGGCCCGGCAGGACTTGAACCCGCAACCTAGCCGTTATGAGCGGCCAGCTCTAACCAATTGAGCTACAGGCCCCCAGCAGAACCGGCCCTAGCGGAACCTCAGGCCGGGCCGCAAGTCGCCGCGACGATCTGATCCACCGAAGCCGCACGCACGCCCAGCCGATCGAGCAGGGCAAGCACCTCGTCCCACCAGCGCAGGAATGCCGCCAGATCCGCCTCGGTGCGCACATAGGGCGTATGGCCGGGCTCCACCGAAGGCGAATGAAAGGCGAAGTTGAGCAGCCGCAGCCCTTCGCCCACCGCGACGCGAATCGCCTCCCTGGCCTCGCCCAGCGGCATGTCCTCGGGTGTGAGCGACACGCGCGAGAGCAGGCCCAGGCGCGACGCGATGCCGATCCCGTGCGGAAAACGGCCCAGGCCGCGATGCAGCCCCGCCCCGCCCCGCCGCAAGCGGCCGGTGAAAACCGTGGTGAAGGGCAGCTCGATCAGCCCGCCCAAATGGAACGCGTGATTGGGCACCGCCAGGAAATCGGGCCCGCCCTCCGCGGAATAGTCATAGGCCGATCGCATCGAGCTATCGATCCGATAGCCGAGCTCGGCAAGCAGCGCCGGCGTCTCCGGCCCGATCCCGTAGCGGCCGGCACGATAGACGAGCGGACGGTGCCCGAAGGCGCGTTCCACCGCGTCGGTGAGCGCCGTCAGCTTGGCGCGCTGCAGGTCGATCGGGAGATTGCCCGTGAAGCTGTTGAACCCGTTCACTTCCTCCCGGTGCGGAGGATTTACCCAGGGATGGAGCTGCGTGCCGATCGCCGAGCGCCCATCCTGCAAGACCTCGCGCAGCACGTCGATGGCGAGCGGCGAAGTCGCGATCGGATAGTCGACCAGATAGGTGAGCGGCACGCCCGCGGCGGCGAAGCGGGCATGGACCGGAGGCAGCGCGGCCATATGGCGGGTCCCGTCCGCATCGGAACTGAGCGGCGCGCCCCAGTCGAACTCCTCCTCGGTGTCGACGAAGATGGTGAAGCGCGTACCGAAATCGTCCGGCCAGTGCAGGCGCGCGCGCGGATCGGGCGCGGGCACGCGATAACCGCCGCGATCTGGAGCGTCGCCCCCCACTTCAGCTCAGATGTGCCTGGCCCACCTGCTCGTTTACGGCGGCCGGAAGCCGCAAAGTCAAGCTCTCGCGGCCAATGACGAGCGTACCGCCCAGTTCGCGGGAGAGGTTCCGCGCCAGCCGCAGCGCGAATCCGGTGCCGAGCAACGTCGCATCCTCGCGCTCATCATCGATGTCGAGCACCGAATCGCCGGGATAGTCGGCAAGCGCCTGGGGGCGATCGATGGTGATCGACACCGTCTCCGCGGTCTCCAGCGCCATATGGACACCGATCCGCTCGCTCTGCCCGCTGGCCGAGACGAGCGTTGCAAGAAGACGCGCCAGCAATCGCTCGACCGCGCGGCGATCGCCGGTGACCGACAGATCGGCGATCGGGAGCGCAATCACCGAGCCGCGCAGTTCGGCAAGCGGCGCGAGGTCGTCGACGATCGTCGCGAGCACCGGCCGCAACGCGATCTGGCCGGGCACGAGCGAAAGCGCCGCGCTGTCGATCCGCGCGGCGAGATCGAGATCGTCGATCGCGCCAAGCAGCTCGCGCGCCTGGGAGCGGATCACCTGGGCCCGGTCGCGATAGGCATCGCCCACGGGGCCGAGCATCTGTGCTTCGATCATCTCGGCAAAGCCGGCGATCGCATTGGTCGGCGTACGCAGTTCATGCACGAGCTGGCGAAGCGAATCGGCCGGCATCGCCGGCGCCGGCGCGGTGCGCACCGGCTCGGCGCGTTCGTCGACTCGCGGCCGGCGCGCGGTCCCGCGATAGCCGGTGAAGCGGCCATTGCCGGGATCGAAGACCGGAATCGCCGAAATCAGCCAGTCCCCCGCTGCATCGGATTCGCCCTCCACCGAAAGCCGGGCATTGGAGAAGCCGGCGCGGCGCCGGAAAGCTCCCGCGGCGACGCCGTCCACGCGCGAGGCTTCCGATACGCCGGGCGCAGCCTGGCTATCGAGCGACACGCCGATCAGCGGCGCACGGCTGACGCCGTCGACCCAGCGGATCATGCCCTTGGCATCGGTCTCGAAACGAAAGTCGTCGGCCGGGCGCGGCGTGGGCGGATCCTGCGGACCGGCTTCCTCGCGATGGCGCCAGAACGCGTCGATCCGCGCCACGACGTCGGCAATCTCGAAGGTGCCGTCGTCGCCCGCGGCTTCTGCCGCAATCTGCCGCACTTCTGCGGCCAGGCTATCGCTATACTCCATGGCCGGACCCTGCGCCCCAGCCCCCGGCAGCGCAATCGCTTCGGTGGAATCGGCTGACTCGTCTGTCCCGGATTGGACCGAGCGGATCGGAATTTCGGCCCCTTCAGCCACTTGCGCTGTCGAAGCGGTGATCGACGGCGCCAGGCCGGCAAGTGCGACGAAGGAAAGGTCTTCCACCAGCGGAGGGACCTCGGCTGCGACTTCGGGCTCGGGCTCGGGCTCGACAACGGCCCGCGGCGCCTCGAACCCGGAGTCGACCGGATCGAGGTCTTCGGCCGGCAAATCCTCCCCCGCTTCGGCGACCGGATCGGCCACGGGCAACCGGCCCAGCAAAGCAGCAAGGGTCGCCTCGTGCGCCGGCAAGCGCTGGGGCGTGGTGGAACTCCAATAGACCAGAGGCTTGCCCTTGGCCTCCGGCTCGACTGCCGCCAGGGATTCGGGTGAGTCCGCCTGGGCTGCATCGAGATGCTCGGCCACCTCTACCTCGGCTGGCACTGGCACTGGCACTGGCACCGGAACCGGCTCGGCCGGACGCGCATCGACGACCTCGGACCAGTCGATTGCCGTCACCTCGGCCACCACTTCCGGCTCGGCGATCACGGTTTCGGCCGGGGCTTGCTTCACGGTCTCGTCGGGCAGCACGAAATCGATCGGGCCGAAACTCTCCAGCGCGCGACGCACCGCCGGGCTGAGGTCGCGCCGATTGCGCAATATCGCGCGCGCGGCCGGCGCGAGTTCGGGCAGCAGCTGGATCCACTCGGCCGAATTCATCCGCGCACTGCACAGCACGGGCAGCGCCACCTGCAGTTCGTCGAGCGCGAACAGGCGCACGAGCGGCGGCGGCGGATCGGCGTGTTCGAGAGTGCGGGCGCTGGCGGCGCGAACCGGCAGCGGCACGGATTCGCGAATCGTGCGGAGCACGCCCATCGCGCGATTGCCCGCAACGGCGCGGCGACGACCGATCAGGTCGACGAGCTGGCGCCAGGCGGACTGGACGCCATAAGGCGTGCCCAGATCCGAGGCGAGCACCGTCTCCAATGTATCGTCGAAGCGCAACGCGTGCCCACCTTTACCCGGCGCAACAACACGCGCCGTAAGGAATCCTTAACCCGTGAAACCTCGGTTCGGAACTGTCGATTTCGGCACGTCGCATTGTGGGACAATTGCGTTGCGGCGTAATAATATTATGTCTAAACGCAACACACGGAAACGAATCAAAAGACAGAAGGAACATAAATGCGATTCGACGATATCGACGTACGGATCCTCGGCCTGTTGCAGGATAATGGCCGCATGACCAATGTCGAGCTTGCCGAACGCGTTGGGCTGACGGCTCCGCCCTGCCTCAGGCGCGTGCGGGCGCTGGAGCAGCAGGGGGCGATCACCGGCTATCATGCCGCGCTCGATCCGGCCGCGCTGGGCTACAACCTCACCGTGTTCGCCATGGTGAGCCTGAAAAGCCAGGCGGAAGCAGACCTGCGCGCCTTCGAGCAGATGATGGCCGACATTCCCGAAGTCCGCGAATGCCACATGCTCAACGGCGAGATCGATTTCATCCTGAAGATCGTCGCGCCCGACCTGCAGAGCTTCCAGCACATCCTGACCACGCGCCTCACCCCGGCGCCGAACGTCGAGCATGTGAAAACCTCGCTCACCATCCGAACCTCCAAGGCGCTGCCCGGCGTGCCGGTCGCCTGATACGAAAAAGGGGCGGCATCGCTGCCGCCCCTTCCCTGTTCGGCGCGAAGCCGCGCTCAGCTGAGCGGCGGCGTATCGAGCGAGACCTGCCAGAGCAGCGCGACATTGACGTACGGGCCGGTCTTCACCGCCTGGAACGCCGCCTTCGCTTCTTCCTTGCGGCCGAGACGCTGCAGCGCGATGCCGCGGTGCAGGTTGATCTCATTGGCATCCGCACCGCCCTTGGCGAGCGCGGCGTCGTAGAGTGCGAGCGCGCGGGCATTGTCGCCGGCGGCGAGCAGCGCGTCGGCATTGCCGGCGCCGCCCTGCTTGGCCAATGCATCGAGCGGCGGGCTGCTCTTCACTCCTGCCTGGGCGGCAGTGTAGGTGCGGTTGCCATCGGGATCGGTCGTCGGCAGCTTGCCGTTCTTGCGCCCCTCTTCGATCACCGAGATCGCTTCCCAGGGCAGGCCCGAGGACTGTGCAGCATAGGCATAGTCGGCATAGTCGCCGCGATCGGCCAGCGAATTCGTGATGCGGCGAAGGCGATAAAGGTCGATGCGCTCGGTCTTGGCGGCACGATCCGAGCCCTTGGCACCCTGGCCGAGCACTTCGATCGCCCAGCGCCAGTTCTTCACCGCCGGATAGTCCTTCAGATAATAAGCGAGCCAGTCATAGGTCGACTCGCGATTGCCGCTGGCAGTCACCTTCGGAATGGCGAACTGATACCAAGCCTCCGGCGCCTTCTGCCCCGTCGACTTGGCGAATTCGATCGCGTTGCGCGCTTCCGCGGCAGCCTCGGCATTCTTGCCGGTGGCGGCATAGGAATTCGCCAGCATCAGCGGAATGTCGACATTCTTCTCGCCCAGCTGGCGGGCCTTGGTCATGTAGTTGATGACGTCGGCATGCTTCTTCTGCGACGCTGCGGCCTTACCGAGCAGGAAGTTCAGCCGGGCATTATAGGGGCCGACTGCGTCCGGCGCGCTGCGCGGGCTGGCCACCAGCACCTGCAGCGGCGCGATCTGGCCCGCCTCGTTGCCGCGCCCCAGCTCGAGCTGAAGGCGCATCGAGGCCGCGAAGAACTTCTCGTCGTCGTTCTTCGCCGCGGCTTCGGCAGCCGTGATCTGCGGTTCGGCGGTCGCCCAGTCCTTGGCCTTCACCGCGGCTTCGGCGGCAGCGGCGGGCTTGCGGAATTCGTCGCTGACCTGAAGCTGGTTCGCAGCCGGGGCGTTCTTGTCGTCCTTCTTCTTCTGCGCGGCAGCAGGGGCCACCGTCAGCGCAGTGGCGCCCAGCGACAGCACGGCGGCCAGCGCGAGCTTGGAAGCGAAGTTCATGCGAAACTCTCCTAAACGGGGAAAGGGCGGGGGCTTTCGGCGCACCTCTAGTTGCCCCACACGCGCCGTTCAAGCCGATCCCCATCGCCGATGCCGGTTCTGCGATGAACGTCATTTTAA
The DNA here is from genome assembly GCF_002127225.1 of Sphingomonas sp. IBVSS2. GTDB lineage: Bacteria > Pseudomonadota > Alphaproteobacteria > Sphingomonadales > Sphingomonadaceae > Sphingomonas. Next base: position 83,415 of record NZ_NFUR01000003.1, on the reverse strand, counting down.
CGGCCGAGCTCTGCCTGAGGCGCCGGAGGCTCCCGCCCACCCGTCCCGGCTCGGGAATCCAACGGCCCGCCCCACAATTCGAACGGCTCGTCCGCATATTTTGGTTGATGTGCGTTAACCCTGTGGATAAGTTTGTGGACAGCACGAGTAACTCGTTGCGTTGGAGGGGTAAAATGAGTTCCCTGTATCTCGGGTGTGCGCTTTGCGAAGTCGATGCGGAAGGCAATGTCCTGCTTGCCGACACCATGGCCCGGACGCTGGGGCTTCCCGCTCCGGAGGAGCCCTTGTTTCTCTCCACGCACGAGCGCGATCAGTGCCTCGTCGGCTATGCCAGATCGCATCTCCAAGAGATTCGCACGCGTACCGAGCGCTGGCGCCTGGCCGACGAGGATGCCGGGCGCGATGCGCAACGGCATCATGAGCGCATGCGCCGGCTGTTCGGCATCGTCGAAGTCGCCCCCCGCAGCGCGCAGGGGCTGATGCTCCCGGCGGTGATGCGCCATCTCGGCCGGATCGAGAGCATGGCGCTGATCGTCGGCACCGGCGACCGGTTCGAAATCTGGAATCCGCGAATCGCGGTGACGCATGTCGACGGCCGGTTCCGCGAGCTCGCCAGCTGGCAGGTCATGCATCGCCGCACGCCCCGCGCCGGCTCGCGCCGCCTCCGCCCGGTCCGCCGCTGATGGGCGCGCTGCGCTGCCGGCTGCTCGGCCATGCCGCGATGCCGACGCATTATCGCAGCGGCGAAACGGAATTCTCGCTGTGCATCCGCTGCGGCGACGACCTGCTCCGCACCGTCGGCGCGGAGGAATGGCAAGAGGTTCCCGCGGGGCAGAAAGTGGTCTGGCGGCGGCGTGACCGGGGCGGCAGCGCCGCGGCAGTGGCCGAACGGATGACCCTGCCCCCCGCCCCGCGCCGCCATCGCCCGCGCAACGAGCCACCGGCCGAGGCTCGCGGCCAGCGCCGCGCGCGTCCGCGCCGGGGCGGCGCCGTGATGCTGCTGGGGCTCACCGGCCGCTATGTTATGGCCGGCCTCTTCGATCGCCTGCGCCGCCCGGCCCGGCCGGTGCCACCGCAGATGCGCCTGCTGCCGGCACCGGGCCGGATTACAGCAGCTTCTCGATCTCGGGGCCAATCGCGTCGGGGCTGGTAGTCGGCGCGAACCGCTCCACCTTCGTGCCCGTCCGGTCGACCAGGAACTTGGTGAAGTTCCACTTGATCCCTTTCGAGCCGAGCACACCCGGCGCCGCGGCCTTCAGCGCATCGAACAGCGGCGCCGCATCGGGGCCATTGACGTCGATCTTGGCATAGACCGGAAAGGTCACGTCATAGGTGAGCGAGCAGAAGCTCGCGATCTCCGCCGCATCGCCCGGCTCCTGTGCGCCGAACTGATTGCAGGGAAAGGCCAGCACCGAGAAGCCGCGATCCCTGTACTTGCGGTGCAGCGCCTCGAGCCCGGCATATTGCGGCGTGAAGCCGCATTTCGACGCGGTATTGACGATGAGCAGAACCTCGCCGGCGTGATCGGCGAGCGTGGTTTCCCCGCCGCCGGGCTGGCGGACGGGAATGTCGGTGATCGCAGTCATGCGGCCTCTCCTTCGTAGCGGGCCATCAGCAGTTCGATATTGCGGCGGACGCCGGGCCATTCATGCGCCAGGATCGAATAGACCACACTGTCGCGCATATGGCCCTTCAGGATCAGATGGCCGCGCAGCACGCCGTCCATCCGCGCGCCCAGCCGCTCGATCGCGCGGCGCGAGGCCTGGTTGAGGAAATCGGTGCGGATCTGCACGCAATTAACCTGAAGCGCGTCAAAGGCGTGGCGGAGCAGCAGATATTTGGCCTCGGTGTTGAGCCCCGTACGCTGGACCCGCGGCGCATAGAGCGTACCGCCGATCTCGACGCGGCGATGCCCTTCGCTCATCCGCAGGAAACGGGTGGCGCCAGCGATTCGCCCCTCGGCGTCGAGCACGGTGAACGGCAAGCTGCGCCCCGCCGCCACGTCATTCTCGACCCGGTCCATCCAGGCGTCGATGCTGGCATCGTCGGGCACGGTCGTATGGAACAGGTGGCGAAGGCCCGCGAATGCGTCGAGCAGGCCCGATCGATCCGTGCGGACCATCGGACGGAGCGTGACGTAACGGCCGGCGAGCGTCGGGATCTCCCGCCACCCGGTCATTTGTCGACCCTGGTGATCGGACGATCGAAGCGCCCCGGGCGCTCCATCGACCAGGCGATGAAATCGACACGCCCAAGCGCATCCTCCGCCGGCAGCATGCCGACACCGAAGCTGTCGCGCGGGAACCGGCTGTCCGAGCTGTTGTCGCGATTGTCCCCCATCACGAAAAGGTGCCCGGCGGGAACGACGACGGCGGCGAAATCGTCCTGGGGTGTCGCACGCTGATCCAGAATGGCATGTGGCTGCGCCTCCCCCGGGAATTGCTCCAGCAGTTTCCGGGCGGGCACGCCCGCCTCGTCGGCGATTTCCGTGCCGACCTGCTTCTGCGGCACCGGCTTGCCGTTGATCGAGACGACGCCGCCTGCCAGCGCGACACGGTCGCCGGCACGTCCGACGACGCGCCCGACCCGCATGTCCTTACCCAGCCGATAGAGGATGACCTCGCCGCGCGCCGGTCCCTCCGGGCCGAGATCGCGCGGATAGAATCGATCCCCCACCTCGAGCGTGGGCCGCATCGATTGGGAGGGAATGTAGAGCGGGCGGAACTGGCGCCCGGGGTCGAAGGCATGACGCGCCACCGGCCAGGCAAACCAGGTACCCGTTGCCAGCACGAGCGCTCCGAGCCCGAGGGTGACCGGGATCCAGCGCTCGCGATGCTTCACTCCAGATGCCCCTCGTGCAGCCGCACCACGCGGTCCATCCGCGCGGCGAGGCGCTCGTTGTGCGTGGCGATCAGCGCCGCCGAGCCCTGGGTGCGGACCAGGCCGAGGAATTCGGCGAGCACCTTGTCGGAAGTCGCCTCGTCCAGATTGCCGGTAGGCTCGTCGGCCAGCACCAGCGCCGGCTTGTTGGCGAGCGCCCGGGCAACGGCGACGCGCTGCTGCTCGCCGCCCGAAAGCTGGCTCGGCCGGTGCGTCAGCCGGTGTGCGAGGCCGAGTGCGGTGAGCAGTTCCTCCGCGCGCCGGTCCGCATCGGCGCGCAACGCCCCATGGATCATCTGCGGCAGCACGACATTCTCGAGCGCGTTGAAATCCGGCAGCAGGTGATGGAACTGGTAGACGAAGCCCAGATGATCGCGGCGCACCGCGGTGCGGCTCGGGCTGTCGAGCTGGGCGGCCTCCTTGCCGACAATCTGGATGGATCCTTGGAAACCGCCCTCGAGCAGGCCGACGGCCTGGAGCAAGGTCGACTTGCCCGAGCCCGAAGGGCCGAGCAGCGCGACGATCTCGCCCGGCTGCACCGCGAGGTCGATGCCGCGCAGCACTTCGATCGTCTCGCCGCCCTGGCTGAAGCTACGCTTCAGGCCGCGCGTCTGGAGAACCGGCACGGCGCGCCCTTCGACGTCACTCATAGCGCAGCACCTGCACCGGATCGGTGCTCGCGGCCTTCCAGGCCGGATAGAGCGTGGCCAGGAAACAGAAGATCAGCGCCATCACGCAAATGCCTATCGTCTGGAACGGATCGGTCTTGGCCGGCAACTCGGTGAGGAAGCGCATCTGCGGATCCCAGATGTTCTGGCCGGTCACCAGCCCGATGAACTTCACCACTCCCTCGCGGAACGTGATGAAGAGGAAACCCAGCACGCCGCCCGCGGCCACGCCGAGCGCGCCGATCGTGGTGCCCACGGTCACGAAGATCCGCATCAGCCCGCCCCGGGTGGCGCCCATCGTACGCAACACCGCGATGTCCCGCGTCTTGGCGCGCACCAGCATGATCAGCGACGAGACGATGTTGAACGCCGCGACCACGAGGATGATGGATAGGATGGTGAACGACACCGTGCGGTCCACCGCCAGCGCCTCGAACAGCTCGGAGTTCATCATCCGCCAGTCGGTGATCTGGCCGACGCCGCTCACCTTGTCGTTCAGCGGCTGGAGTATCTGCGCCACCCGGTCCGGGTCGACCGTCTCCAGCTCGATCATCGAAACGCCGTCGCCGAGCAGCAGCAGCGTCTGCGCATCCTCGATCGGCATGACGGCGAAGACCTTGTCGTAATCGTAGACGCCCACCTCGAATATGGCGGCGACCTTGTACTTCACGATGCGCGGCATCGTGCCGAAGGGCGTCGCCGCCCCGGCAGGATTGAGGATCGATATCTCGCTGCCCACCGTGGCCCCCAGCGATTCCGCCAGGCGCGAGCCGATCGCGACCTGCTCTCCGCCCGGCTTCAGGCTCTTGAGCGATCCGACGACCTCCTTGCCCTTGAGCGTGGGGTTGCTGAGGATGTCCTCCATCCGCATGCCGCGCAGCTGGATGAACTCGGCCCGGCCATTATAGGTGGCGAAGAGCGGCTGCTCGATCAGCGGCGTGGCGCTGGTGACGCCCGGCGTTTTCCGCGCCTCTTCCAATACGCCGCGCCAGTTGCGCAACTGGCCGCCATAGCCCTGGACCACGGCATGGCCGTTCAATCCGGTGATCTTGTCGAACAATTCGGCGCGGAAGCCGTTCATCACGCTCATCACCACGATCAGCGCGGCGACGCCGAGCATCACGGCGACAAGGCTGAACCCCGCGACGACGGCGATGAACGCCTCGCTCCGCCCGGGCAGCAGATAGCGGCGGGCGATCATCCGCTCATAGCGTGAAATCAACAGCATGCGGGCCTTGTAACTCGCCGGGAAAACAGGTCTCCCGCCGATCTAGGGCAGATGGCGGCGAATTCCTACTGCGAACCGCTATGTTGCCGATTCAACACAGGGTGAGACCAATCTGCGCCTACCCCTTGTAATGCCAGTGACAAAACGGGTGCGGGCGCCTAGCAAAACTCCTGTCGAAGCGCAGGCGAAAGGCCGTGGTTCGGGGAGGCTCCAAGCCCCGCTCGTAGGCAAGTACGAGTGTGCGGGCTGGGCCTGACAAAGGGGGCTGACGAGCATTCGTCACGCAGGCGCCCGGATCGGAAACGGTCCGGGCGTTTGCCGTTTTCAGCCCATTGGAAACCCAGCCTTTTCAGCCCGGTTCCGAAAGCGGGCGATAGCTTGCCTGCTGTTCGGGCGTAGGCAGGCTGATGATGTGCGTGACCACGCCGGGATGCAGCGGCGCCAGGAATTGCAGACCGGCCGCGGCGCGGTTGCTCCACACCACTTTGGCGGGCAGCGGTTTGAAGCCGGGCAACCGCAATACCGTTTCCATCCCCAGTTCGAGCAGGAACCCGGTCTCGAGCCGGCAGCCCAGGCGCGAAATCTCGACCAGGCGCACGTCCTGGAAGCAGAAACGGGATTCCTTCACCGCAACCGCGATCGATACCGGCCAGCGCATCGCCTCACGCCGGTCCACGCCCTGCGTAATCTTCAGTCCTCTTCGATCACCACGCATTCCCCAACCCCGACTCCTAATCCCCTACCCAACCAAAATCGGCTTGCCGCAACGCAGCCCGTTCACGCGGACATCGGCCTGCCCGACACTGACTCCGAGGAGCCCGGTGAGGTCGCCGAGCAGCGAATCGAGCGGCGCCGCCGCCCCTTGAAGCACCGTCCCCACCGCCGCCGTGACCAGCGACAGATTGATCCCGATCCCCAGAGTGTTGACCTGCAGGTCCATGTCGCGGACCAGCGATGCCGCTACGCCGGCGGCGATGTCGTTGGTCGACACGGTATGCGTCTTGCCGGCCGCGATCTCCTGGGCGGTGAACGTCACTTGCTGCGCGCCCGCACCGCCCAGGTTGACGTTCGACTGGCCGGTCACTTCGGCGAGCAGCAGCACTTTCACCAGCGTCGTCCGACGGGGCGTGATCGCCGTGCCGAAATTGCCCAGCGACGCGGTATCCACGTCGCCGATCGCCACCTGCCCCGCCGACGTGGTGACGTCGAGGCCGACCGTGGCAGTCGCCGGCGTCGGGCATGAGATGCTTCGCAGCGACGCCTCGGCCTTTGCCAGCTCGACGAAGAGCGGCAGATGGATCGAAGCCGCACCCAGCAGACCCGCACCGCCCACCCTGGTGTCGACGTAAAGGCGAGTCTGCGCGGTCCGCACCTTCACGCTGCGGTCCTTGGCCACCGCGAGCCAGGGCGATTGCGCCGGCCGTTCGCCGATCGCCAGCGATACCTTGGTGGAGAGAAGCCCCGGAACGCCCGCCGCCAGATCCAGATCGACCTGGCGCTTGCCCGTGGCGATCTGGAGCATCTCGCGAACCAGCGCATAGCTGTCGGCCTCGATCGGGCGCGAGGGATCGGTCTTGGTCTCGCCGGAGAGCGGACCGAGGTCGATGATCTTGGAGAGCTGCATGGTGACCGGCGGCACGCGCGCGGCGATTCCGCGCAGCGCCGATTGGGCGCTCGAGCTTCCCGACGCGGCCGCCAGGGCATTGAGCGCCTTGGGCAGGCTGACATTGGTCGCAAGCGTCTCGCCAAAGGTCAGGCCCTGAAGGCTGGCCTGGGTGCGCAGCGCATCGATGAAGGCGAGGAGGTCCACGTCCGCGGTAACCAGCCCCTGCGCGTCCATCACGTTGAGGTTCAGCTCGGTCCCGGCCAGCCCCGAAAGCAATTGGCCGGGCAGCCCGCCGCTCACCGATGCCAGGCGCGAGCCGATCGAGAAGGAAGCGAGGTCCACCCGCGCCGCCGTAGCCGTCACGGACACGCGCGCGGTGGGGCGCCCGGTGAGGAACTTGCCGAAGAACAGCGGCACGTCCCGGCCCATGACGAGGCGGACGGCGTTGCCGTCGCCGGAAGCGACGAAACGCGCGGCCGGTGCCACGGTGCTGTCGGCGGAATAGGTGCCGCGTTCCAATCTCTCGATGCTCGCGTCGCTCGCCTGGTTCGCCGCCATTGCCTGGCGTGCCGCGGCATCCGCCGACTGGCTGTTCGCCGCGCTCAGCGCCGCCGCATCCGCAACGCCCTGCAGCCGCCGCTTCTCCAGATAGAGCGAGCCGGTATCGACTGCGAAGGCCGCCGATCCCGCCAGCATCACGAACCCGCCGGCGAAGAGCATGGTGACGTTGCCGCCACGATCGATCCCGAAGCGGCGAAAGAAGGACGGGAGGGCCATGGTGCACCTCATGGGGCGGTGAGCGTCACGGTCGAGCTGCGCTCGATCACCTTGCTGGGCAGCGGCACCAGCTTGATCGAAAGCAGCGGATCGTTCGACGCGTCATAGGAGAGGTGAACCGTCAGGGTGCGCCCGTCATCGTCGATGAGGGTGTCCATGCGCTCCGGCTTGAGGGTGCCGGTCTTGCGCAGATTGGCGTCCAGCGCGGTGCGCGCCAGCGCGGCGCGTTCATTGGGGTCGAGCCCGCCGACCGCCGCCCGCGCCGCCTCGTTCGCCGCCTGCTGCACGCTGTTGGCGCAGAGGAACCAGCCGCCATAGGTGACGATCCCGCAGATCAGCATCAGAAGGATCGGCAGCGAGAAGGCCATCTCGATCGCCGCCGCGCCGCGCCGTTCGCGCCACAGCCTGAGGCCGGCGCGGAGCGGCTTCTCGGCCAGGGAAGGCGAACGCGAACACATGCGCGATTCTTCGCACAGGAGAGCTTCCAAATCGCTCGCACGCCTGCCGGCACGATATCCGGATTTTCAGTAAACCTTGGCCGCGAGGGCGCGAACCGAGAGCCGCCCGGATCGGGGCGATCCCCTTGATTTTTCACACCATTTTCGACCTAGGCGGTCTTGATTTACGTTAACTTTGTTGTATTCTACATGTCAAACTGAAATTGAGCAAATTACGCAATTCTCGAATCTACTGCGGTCGCAACGTAAAAAACTGCCGTCGTCCCGAAAACGTTCGAGAGCACATAACTATGCAACGCTCATCAGTGCAGACTGTTTCATCAGCTGAACTTACGCGCAATTTCGCATATTGGCAGGACCGCGCCATGCACGGCCCCGTCACGATCACCTATCACGGACGCCCACGCTACGTGCTGCTGGCAGCCGAGAGCTGGGATGCCGAGCATGGTATCGCCGAACGGGACGGCACGCATCGCGAACTCGAATATCAGTTCCTCGTCGAGCATATGGACGGCGGGCTGCTGGTGATCGATCCCGAGCTGAAGATCACCGATGCGTCGAGCGCCGCCGCGCTGATCCTGGGGCGCACGCCCCCTGCGCTGATCGGCTCGCCGATCACCGATGCCCTGCCTGCATCCACCCACGCCACCATGCTTTCCAGCTTGCGCCACGTGCTGCGCAGTGGCGAGCAGTCCCAGTTCGATCTTGCGCTCGACGAGGATAGCGGCACGCGGCTGCGCATCCGCGCCTTTCCCTGGGTGGAGGGCGTCGCGCTGCTGGTGCGGGTCAGCTATGAGGGCGACGAGGAAGCCCGGCTGGCGGAGCAGACGGCGCTGGAAAAGGCTCGTGCGGCGCATGGCCGGATCGAAGTGATCCGCCTGACGGTGCGCGGCACGGTCACCATGGTCGAGGCCGAGTTCGCCCGGATGGTCGGGCTGGCGCGGGAACGCATCCTGGGACTTCGCTTCGTCGACCTGCTCGCGGTGCGCGACCGCACCGTCGCGCGCGATGCGATCGAACGGGTGCTGAGCGGCCGCTCCGAAGCAGAGGCCTTCGACGCACGGCTGCTGTGCGGCGGCGCCGAGGAGATCGGCGCGCGCGTCTCGATTGCGCCGCTCGCCAGCGGCTATGCCGTAGGCGGGGCGATCGTGATCGTCACGCTCGATCCGAACACGGAAACGGTTCAGTAGCAGGAAGGCCGCTGCAGCGCCGCGGTCCGCGATATCGAACGCTTGAACGTTCCGACCACCTGGTTGGTGAGCGCGTCGGTACGGTTGGCTTCCGCGCTCAGGCGGCCGCAGGAGAGCGTGACGCCCGCCCAGGTCACTGCCCAGCCGATGCGCGGGTTGCCGATATTGCCGCCCTCGAGCGTGACATTGCCATGGATTTCCGCCGGGGCGCCGCCGTCGATCTGGACGCGGGCTGCGTCGTTGAGCCGGGCGGCCCAGCCCCCGTCCCCGCCTTCGCCGGGCCGCAGATCGATGCGCGCCGGCGAAGCGGAACTGCGCCTCGCCCGGCCGACGACCTGCTCCTCGGGCATCGCGACGCCGCCGGGGTGCCCGTTCACCGCAGCGGAGACGAGCTCGCTCACCTGCTTCACCCCGGTGATGTCGCCACGCACCGCCACGCCGAGCAGCACCGTGATCACGCCGAGGACCAGCGACACGCGGACGCCATTGGGAATGGTGAGCCGCGAGAGCACCAGCACCGAGATGCAGAGCGACGCGATCAATGCGACATTGGCATAGCCCGAGGGCGCGAAGGCGGAGGAGTTCACCCAGATCAGCCCGCCGCAGATCTGGCAGGCAGAGACCAGCGTGGCGAGCAGGCCCGCATTGCTGAAACTCGGCAAGGATCCCGTGGCTACACGCATGATCTTCCCAATATAGGAGATCGGGATACTTGATGTTGGTTAAGCTTCGCTCAAATTGTCCGGTGCAAATCGACAAGAAAAGAAGGGAGGCGGTGCGGGCGCCGCCTCCCTTCCCCAACCTCCCCCGGCCATGGCAGGAGGTCAGTCTCGCATGGTTCAGAAGCTCTTGCTGATCGTCAGGCCATAGGTCCTCGGATCACCGGGCTGGCCGACGATCAGGCCGGTGCTGCCCGACTGGACCGAAAGCAGCTCGAAATATTGCTTGTCGAAGACGTTGCGCACCCAGCCATAGATGTTGAGATCCGAACGCCGCCAGCCGAGGCGGACGTTGGACAGCGAATAGGCGTCGATCCAGGTATAGGCGGAGGGCGACGGGTTGGACGAGAAGCGCGAGCGCCAGCTGCCGTCATAGCCCAGATAGACATTGCCGTCGCCTACCGGCTGGCGCACTTCGCCACCCCAGCTGAGCGACCATTTGGAGATGCCCGGCAGCACCTGGCCCGAAATGTCGCAGAAGGCGGGGCTGCGGCCGCCGGGTGTTCCCGCTGGATCGGTGGCCCCGCCGGGCGCGGCCGCGGTGCCGCCGGAAAGCTCGGGCGGGCACGGCGCATTCTTGAAGTCGGTATATTTGGCGTCGGTATAGGCGCCGTTGAAATAGAGGTTGAGCCGCTGGCTGGGGCGCGCCGCCAGGTCCCATTCGAACCCGCGCACCCGCACCTTGCCGGCATTGGCGAGATAGCCGCGGATCACGTTGATCGCGTTGTTGTTCACCGTCGCCTGGTAATCCTTGATCTCGGTCCAGAAGGCGGCGGTGTTGAAGGTCACCCGACGATCGAGGAACTGGGTCTTGAGGCCGATCTCGAAGTGATCGACCTTTTCGGGCTTCACCGTCTGGGTGGAAAGGTCGACGCCGGTGCTGGTCGAATTGAGCGGCAGGCCCGAGAGGTTGATGCCGCCCGACTTGAAGCTGCGCGCATAGGTCGCATAGGCATGGACGTCGCGCGACAGGTCGTACGAGACGGTGATGTCGCCCGAGACGTTCCAGTCGCTGAAGCGCGGGCTGTAGCGCTGCGGCGCCAGCGTGTTCAGCTGATCGGCGGTCGCGGTACCATTGGCCAGCAGCGCCGCGACATTGTCCGCCGTCGCGACATAATTGTAGCGCGCATTGTGAATGCTGACGACGGCCTCGTAGAAACCGGACTTCTTGTCATAGTTGAGGCGCAGGCCCGGCTGGATGTGGAGGCCGTCCACCGGCTGCCAGTTGAGCTTGCCGAACAGCGCGAAGCTGGTGTTGTCGAAGTTGATCGTGTTGGTCGAGGTCAGGCCGTTCAGCACCAGCGGGTTGCAGGCCGCCGCCGTCGCCGTCGCGCACCCGGTGGCCCCAACCGGAACATTGCCCGGATTGAGCAGCCAGCGGCTGGCCGCCGAACCCTGGACCTGCGAGCCTTGGGTGTTGATCGTCTGGTGGAAGAAGAAGGCACCGAGCGTATAGTTCAGCCGGCCATCGCCGTTCGAGCTGAGCCGCAGCTCCTGGCTGACCTGCCGCTGCTGCGACGGGTTCTGGGAGACGGTGGTGATCGGCAGGCCGGTGAAGTCGCGGTCGTTCTTCGGCTGCCAGTCCCAATAGCGCCACGCCGTCACCGACGTCAGCGTCGCGGGGCCGAGATTCCAGTTGGCCACCAGCGAGGCGCCGCCGATCTCCTGCTGCGACTTGATCTGGGCATCGAGATCGGTCTTGCGATCGAACGGGTCGGTGCTGGGCGGCGCATAGCCGAACGCCGCCGCCAGTGCCGCATATTGGCGGGATAGCGGCCGCTGGGTGGCGCCGACCCGGGCATAATATTGCACGCAGCACAGCGGGTTCTGGAGGTTCCAGTCGCCCGCCAGCGTGAAGTCGAGATCGTCGTTCACCTTCCAGAGCAGCTGGCCCCGGAAGCTGCTGGTGCGCTGCTTGTGGAGATCCTCGCCGGTGCGGACATTCTCGATCGTCCCCTCGCGGCTGGTGATCGCGCTGGAGATGCGGATCGCGAGCTTGTCGCTGAGCGGGCCCGAGACCGAGGCCTTGGCCGAGATCAGGTCGTAATTGCCCAGGCTCAGCTCGACCTTGGCCTCCGGCGTGAAGCTGGGCGCCCGGGTGGTGATATTGATCGCGCCGGCGGTGGTGTTCTTGCCATAGAGCGTGCCCTGCGGCCCGCGCAGCACTTCCACGCGCTCGACATCGACGAAATCGAAGGTCGAGGCGCCGATGCGGCCGATATAGACCTGGTCGAGATAGAAGCCGACGCCCTGCTCGATGCCGTCATTGGTGAGGCCGAAGGGCGCGCCCAGGCCGCGGATGTTGATCGCCGAGTTGCGCGGGTTGCTCGAATAGAATTGCACCGCCGGCAGCGCGGTCTGCAGCCGGTTGAGGTTGGTGGCGCCGGTCTGCTCGATCGTCGAGCCGCCGATCACCGACATCGCGATCGGCACGTCCTGGGCCTTTTCCTCGCGGCGGCGCGCGGTGACGACGATCTCGCCGCTGCCGCTCTCCTGCGCCGGCCTGGCCTGCTGCTCGTCCTTGGCACTCGTGGCGACCGGATCGTCGCGCAGCGCCCCGGCAGGCGCCGGCGCAGTACTCGCCAGAAGCAGCAGTGAAAGCGAAGCAAGGCTCATCATCATCCCCTTTGGCCGTGTCGCATTTAATCTCCACTCATTTGATGGATATTAGCGAGCAAGGAGATGTTTAGCGATCCCTAGCCTGGGTTGACCGGCGCCTGCGGCCCTCGTTCCGGCGCATCTTGAAAGCCGTGCGATCCAACACGATCTCAACTTCAGGCGGTGCCCAGCAGGGGCCGCCGGCCCGGCGTCGCGGGTCACCGGGCGCCAGGCACATCGATCAATTCGCTTCGCATGGAGGTCTTGATATGCGTCAGTTCGATTTTACTCCCTTCCGCCGATCGACCATCGGGTTCGACCGGCTGTTCGATCTGCTCGAGGCCAGCGCCCGCGCGCAGGCTTCCGAGAATTATCCCCCGTTCAACCTCGAGCGCGTCGCCGAGGACCGCTACCGGATCACGATCGCCGTCGCCGGATTCAAGGCCGACGAGGTCGACATCACCGCGCAGCAGAACCTGCTGCTCGTGGCCGGCAAGCGGCGCGAGGAGAACGAGAACAACCAGGGCGCCTATCTGCACCTGGGCATCGCCACCCGCAGCTTCGAGCGCCGCTTCGAACTGGCCGACTTCGTCCGCGTCGAGAGCGCCGACCTTGCCGACGGCCTGCTGGTGATCGAGCTGGTACGCGAAGTGCCCGAGGCGATGAAGCCCAAGAAGATCGCGGTGAATGCCGGCAGCCAGCCGCGCCCGATCGCGCACCGCGAGGCCGACGCGGCCTGACGGACCGACCATGGCTCGCGACGTCTTCCTCCCTTTGGACGTCGCAGCGGGGGGCGCCCGGACCATGGTTCGGGCGCCCTTTGTCATGGGTGCGGGAAACGGTCCTTCCGGACAGTTGGGGGCGCCTCGGTCGCCACGGTTGCGGCCGCGAAAGTCCGCATCGCTGAATTGATGCCGGATGGGCATCGCCCAAGCCCGCAGGCGATACGATCGTCAAAAAAGAGGGGAGAGCTTTCGCCCTCCCCTCTCCAATGCTCGCACTTGCAATATAGCGCGTCGCACCCTGTTTTTCAAATTTCAAATCACTTTTCTTATATGAATTTTCAGAACGACGCCCAGTCGTCGGCGCGGGTGAGCGCGGAGACGGCGGCAGCCGGCAGCGGCTTGACCGGCGACACATAGCCGGGCGCGACCTTCTCGCGAATGTCGCTCGCGGCGGGTGCCGGCCGACGTGCCGGCGCCTGCCCCGCGCCGATGTTGAATGCCGAAGCCTGTTCCGAGAGCAGCTGGACCTCCGAACTCAGGTTACGCGAGGCGGCCGAAGTCTCCTCGACCATCGCGGCGTTCTGCTGGGTCGCCTGGTCCATCGTGCCGATCGCCACGGCGATCTGGGTGACCGCCGAGGACTGTGCCTCGTTGTCGGCGGCGATGTTGGCAAGCAGGTCGTGCACTTCGTCGACGTCGCCCGAAATGGCGACCAGCGCGCCGTCCACCTTCTGGACCATCGCCACGGCATCGACGATGTCCGCCTGCGTCGCGGTCAGCTGGTCGCGGGCGCGGCCGGCCTCCTCCTCGGCGCGCATCGCGAGCGCGGAGACGAGATCGGCGACCACCGCGAAGCCGCGGCCCGCCTCTCCCGCGCGGCCCGCTTCCACCGCTGCGTTCATCGCGAGCACCCGCGTCTGGAAAGCGATCTTGTCGAGCCCCTCGATCACCGAATCGATGCCCTTGGCGCTTTCCGACACGCGCGTCATCGCCTGGACGGCGTCGTCCGCGACCGAACGGCCGTCGCCAACCGTCGCGATCGCCTGATTGGCGCGCGAGAGCGTGCTGCCCGCCGCCTTGGCCGTCGCCTTGAGCCGATCGTCCATCTGGCTGATCGCGGCCGAAGTCTCTTCGAGCGACGCGGCATTGCTCTCGGTGCGGCGGGCCAGGTCCTCGGAGGCCTGGGCGATCTCGCCCGAGCCCGTGCGGATGCTCGCCGCTCCCTCGACGACCGCACCGATCAAGGTGCGCAGCGCATTGAGCGCCGAGTTGAAATTGGTCTTGAGCGCGCCGTATTCGGGCGCGAAATTGCTCGAGATCTCCGTCGTGAGGTCGCCCTTCGCCAGATTGTCCAGCCCCGTGGTGAGCTCGGTGACGACGTGCTTCTGCTCGGCCTCGGCGACCAGCTTCGCCGCATCGGCCTTTTCCTTGGCGACCGCGGCGTCGCGGAAGACCAGCACCGCCTTGGCCATGCCGCCCACTTCGTCCTTGCGCTCGGTGCCCGGCACCTCGATCGTGTTCTCGCCGCCGGCCAGCCGGCCCATCAGCGTGGTCATCCCCTTGATCGGCCGCGCGATCATCCGGGTGAGCAGCCAGCCGAGCAGCACCGCAATGGCGATGCCGAACGCGCCGCCGAAGGTGAGCGCGGCGACCGCGCCGGCGCGGGCCTCGGCTTCCACCTTCTTGGTCGAGGCCACGCGCTCCGCCTGGATCTGGCTGATCTCGCCCATCACTTCGCGGATCGCGCCGAGCTGCTTGACGCCGGCGAGCTGCTGCGCCTCGGCCTGGGTCGCCGGGTTGCGGGCGAGCGCGATCATGTTGTCGAGCCTGCCGTCGAGCTCGCGGACCGCGTTCATCAGCTTATCGAGCCGCGCCCGCTGCTCGGGCAGCTTGGTGTCGCGCCGGAAAGCGTCGGCGGCCTCGTCGATCTTCTTGCGGGCGTCCTTGTAGGTGGCCAGGAAATCCGGGTTCCGCAGGATGACATAGGCGCGGACGGCGCTCTGCTCCTCTAGGACCTGCGTCATGATCTGGTCGGCGCTGGCAGTGACGTCGAACGCGCGCTCCTTGTCCTCGGAGGCGGTGCCGACGGTCTGCAGGCTCGAGAAGAGCAGCCAGCCGATACCGGCGAAGATGCAGACCAGCGTGACGAAGGCCGCCGCGAGCTTCCGCGGTATCGGCATATCCTGAATATTCATCAATTCCCTCCCTGCCGGACCGGGGGGCCGGCATCCGAAACTATTTTTCGGGCCAGACGCGAGAAGCCTGCGAGCGGAGGGCGTTTTCGATCTAATCCCAATCCTCGTCATAGGAGAGGGCCGGACCAATCGAACCAAATCGGGGGAATATATTTTGCCGGTTTGTGTCCAGGCGCGAGCCCGGACTTCCCCGGTACGGGAAATTACCGCGATGCGGGCCCGATCAGCCAGGGTTTGACATAGCCGGTCGGCCGGGCGGCACCGTCTATCCGCTCGACGCGCAGGATCCTGACCGGCTGGAGGATCATCTGGTCCTTCATCGCATCGCGGCCGCCGCCGGTTGGGAGCGCGAGGATGCGCTTCACCACGTCCATGCCGGAGATCACCTTTCCGAACGCCGCGAAGCCGCGATAGGCGCCGCGCGCATCGAGGCCGGGATTCGGCCCGACCATGATCGAGAAGTTGCAATTGGCGCCATCGGGATTGGGCCCATGCGCCATCGAGACAGTGGCATCGAGGTGGCGAATGCCGGTCTGGCTGGTCGGCTCGAGCAGGACGGAGGGCAGCATGCGGCGCGCATCGGTGCCGATGCCGCCCTGGACGAAGCCCTGGCCAGGTGCGCCCTTGCGCCGGGCCGAGCGATAGAATTGCGTGCCGTCGAGCCGGCCGTCGTCGACATAGGCCATGAAGTTGGCGACGGTCTTCGGCGCGCGCTTCGCATCGAGCGCGAGCGTGATGTTGCCCGCCGAAGTGACGATGCGGACGCGGACGGTGGCGGGCGCTTGCGGCGCGGCGGCGGCGACGAGGAACGGGGCGAGGACGGCGAACAGGATACGCATGCGCCGCTCGCTAGTCGATGCGGGCTCGGATTTGGAGGGGGTTTCGGCGCGGGATGCCGATTTCGGGGCGCGGAGCATCCGCGCCGCCATGGTCCCGACAGCGGGAAGCTAGAGCAGGTAGACCAGGATGTACCGCGCGACGAGGGCCAGCATGACCAGCCGCGCCCAGCGCGCGCCGCGGACGAACATCGCGGCGGCCATCAGCAGCGCCAGGATCGCGGTGAGGCCGAGCGACAATGGCCGCAGCAAGTGCGGCGCGAGCGTCGGAAGGCTGGCGTACCAGGCGAGCTGGCAGAGCAGCAGGCCGAACATCACGCCGATGACGATGCGGCGGACGCGGAAGAAATGCGCGTCGAAATCGGGCTGGCCCTCGATGTCGCGCGGGAAGACGAGATGGGCCGCCAGATAATAGGCGCTGGCGAAGACGGTGATCGCCATCAGCGACTTGCCCGAGACGCCGACGACGTCGCGCACCGTCCAGGCCGCCTGCCAGAAGGACAGCAGGTCGAGCATCACAAAGGCGCCGAGCAGCGGAGTCAGCCAGCCGATGCGGATGGCCGAGCCGGGGCGAAGACGCGCCTCGATCGCCCGGGCCAGGCCGCCCAGCACCTCGGCAAGCGAAAGCCCGAGCAACAGGCCGAACAGCGCGAAGATGAACTCGAAATCCGACATGCGGCGTGCCCCCTATGGGGCTGTTAGCCTGTGGGGTTGGCGATGGGCAATGTGGGTTCGCGCTACGACGAAGGGGCAAAGTGGTTCACGCGGAGACGCGGAGGCGCGAAGATGCCTCGCGCGGCGCCAACGGCGCCCTTCACATCGGAGCCCGGGTGATTCCTGCCGCATCTTCGCGCCTCCGCGTGAACAAGGTCTTCTTCATCGCGTCGCAGCGCCATGCACGAACAAAAAAGGCCGGGCACCCGGCCCGGCCTTTCGCATCACGAGGAAATCGGGATCAGACCAGCCGGCTCTGCCGCACGGCCGCCTGGATGAAGCTGGCGAACAGGGGATGCGGATCGAAGGGCTTGGACTTGAGTTCCGGGTGGAACTGCACGCCGACGAACCAGGGATGGTCCGGCCGCTCGACGATCTCGGGCAGCGAGCCGTCCGGCGACATGCCCGAGAAGACGAGCCCGCCGCGCTCGAGCACCGGCTTGTAGGCGGTGTTGACTTCGTAGCGGTGTCGGTGGCGCTCGCTGATCTCCTCCGCTCCGTAGATCGAGGCGACCACCGAATTGCCACCGAGCTTCGCGGGATAGGCGCCCAGGCGCATCGTGCCGCCCAGATCGCCGCCCTCCTCGCGCTTCTGCAGGCCTTCCGTGGTCATCCACTCGGTGATCATGCCGACCACAGGCTGCTCGGTCGGGCCGAACTCGGTGGTGGAGGCGTCGGCGACGCCGCCGGCACGGGCACCCTCGATACAGGCCATCTGCATGCCCAGGCAGATGCCGAAGAACGGCACGTTGCGCTCGCGCGCGAAGCGGACGCCGGCGATCTTGCCCTCGCTGCCGCGCTCGCCGAAGCCGCCGGGGACGAGGATGCCGTGCAGCGGCTCGAGCGCCGCGGTGATCTCTTCCTCATTGTCATGCTCGAACAATTCGGCGTCCAGCCAGCGGATGTTGACCTTCACCCGGTTGGCGATGCCGCCATGGGTGAGCGCCTCGGTGAGCGACTTGTAGGCGTCGGGCACGCCCATATACTTGCCCACCACGCCGATCGTGACTTCTCCCTCGGGATTGAGCACGCGGTCGACGATCTCTTCCCAGCGGCCGAGATCCGGCGAGCCGGCGACGTCGATGCCGAAGGCCTTGAGCACTTCGACGTCGAGCCCCTCGGCATGATATTGAAGCGGCACGCCGTAGATCGTCTTCGCATCGAGCGCGGGAATGACCGACGAGGCAGGCACGTTGCAGAACAGCGCGATCTTGGCGCGGTCGCTCGCCGGCAGCGGCTTCTCGCTGCGGCAGACGATGACGTCGGCATGGACGCCGAGCGAGGCGAGCTCGCGCACGCTGTGCTGGGTCGGCTTGGTCTTCAGCTCGCCGGCGGCGGCGATATAGGGCACCAGCGTCAGGTGGACGCTGACCGACTGGTTGCGGCCGAGATCGTTGCGCAGCTGGCGGATCGCCTCGACAAAGGGCAGCGACTCGATGTCGCCCACCGTGCCGCCGATCTCGCACAGCACGAAATCGAGATCCTCGGTATCCTCCTGAGCGAAGGCCTTGATCGCGTCGGTGACGTGCGGGATCACCTGGACGGTGGCGCCCAGATAGTCGCCGCGGCGCTCGCGCTCGATGATCGTCTTGTAGATCCGGCCCGAGGTGATGTTGTCCGACTGGCGCGAGGCGACGCCGGTGAAGCGCTCGTAATGCCCCAGGTCGAGATCGGTCTCCGCCCCGTCGTCGGTCACGTACACCTCACCATGCTGGTGGGGCGACATCGTGCCGGGATCGACGTTGAGATAGGGATCGAACTTGCGGATGCGGACCCGATAGCCACGCGCCTGCAGCAGCGCCGCGAGGCTCGCCGCCATGAGACCCTTGCCTAGCGAGGAGACCACGCCGCCGGTGATGAAGATATACCGCGCCATGGGAGAAAACGCCTAACGTGAATGGGCGCGCACCGGCAAGCGTGCGACTCACGCCGGTGCGCAGATTTTTTGTGGACAGGCCCCGGACGCGCCGGGGCCGGCGAAGCTTATTGGGCCAGCGGGACCGCGCTGTTGCCCTGCCCGGCCGGCGCCGCCGGCGCGGTCGAGTTGCCCGGAGCGAAGGGCGCCGCGCCGCCCGGAGGGGCCGTGGTCGGCACCGCCTGCGGCGCCGCGGCCGGTGCGGCACGCTGGAGCGAGGCGTCGATCGTCGCGCCGTGGCGATTCGCGGCCAGGAAGGCGAGCAGGATCGACATGGCGATGAACGCGGTGGCGAGGATCGCGGTGGTGCGCGTCAGGAAGTCCGCCGCGCTGCGCGCCGACATCAGGCCCGAGGGGCTGCCGCTCGAGGTGAGGCCGCCGCCCTCCGACTTCTGCAGGAGGATCACGCCGACGAGACCCGCGGCGATGAAGGCCTGGACGATGAGCAGGAAGGTGAACATGAAATGCGCGGACCTCTTGAAGAAAGGCGGCACATAGGGGAGCCGCCCGCTCCGATCAACCGTTGGCAGGCCCCTACTCGCCGCAGGGGCTCAACAAAGCTGTAACATTTCGCATCCGGACTGAAACCGGATCGGTTCACGCGCGTTATGAGCTTCGGCCCCGGCGTACCCGGGGGCGTAACAACAGAGTAGATGCCGTGAACGCAATGACCGACAGCTCGCTTTCTTCGTGGAAGAACACGCTTGTCGACTATGTGCGATCGGGCGAACCGGATCTGACCAATCGGCAAATGGCGCTGCTGATGCTCGTCTATCTCGATCCCGGCCCCCATACCGTGCGCGGATTGGCCCGGGCTTTGAACGTCTCGAAGCCCGTTGTCACGCGTGCCTTGAATCGTCTGGGCACGCTCGGCTATCTGCGCCGTCAACGCGACGATACCGACAAGCGGAACATCTTCGTCGCAAAGACCGCGGAAGGGGCAGAGTTTCTTGCAGAATTCGGGCATTTCCTCACTGGCCAGCACATCGAGCCAGTCGCCCGCAGGGCCAGCGCGTAAGCGTTTCTCGCTGAAGGGCCGTTCGGTTCCCATCGATCCCAGGGTCGATGCCGTTCGTCGTGACCTGGCAGACGTACGTCTGGCGGATCGGGTGTTCGCACCCCATTATGCGGCGCCTATGCCCCGCATCATCACCACGTCCATATCGCTCCATGCCGGCCCCAAGCCCGATTCGGAGACCCTCGCCCAGCTTTCGGCAGGGGATTCGTTCGAAGTGCTCGAATTCGCCGGCGATCATGCCTGGGGCGTCGCGCCCGGGCACAAGCTGGTCGGCTATGTGCCCGCCGCGATGCTGGAGCGCCCGGCAGCATGACGATTCGCGTCTTCATCGACGGCGCCGTGGGCACCACGGGCCTGGAGATCCGCGAGCGGCTGGACGGCCGCGACGGGATCGAGCAGATCATCCTGAGCGACAAGGACCGCAAGGACGCCGCGAAGCGCGAGGACGCGCTCAATTCGGCGGACTTCGTGATCCTCTGTCTGCCCGACGATGCCGCGCGCGATGCGGTCGAGATGATCCGGGCCGCCAAGGTCCGCGTGATCGACGCCTCGAGCGCGCACCGCGTCGCCGATGGCTGGTCCTATGGCTTTCCCGAGCTTGAGCCCGGCCAGGCCGCCCAGATCGCCGAGGCGGCGCGCGTCTCCAATCCCGGCTGCTACCCAACCGGCTTCCTCGCGCTGGTTCGCCCGTTGATCCGTGCCGGCCTGGTGCCGCACGACCATCCGCTGACCGTCAACGCGGTCTCGGGCTATTCGGGCGGCGGCAAGTCGATGATCGCCGAATTCGAGGATGCGGGCGCGCCGGGCCATACCGACACCGCGTTCCGCAATTATGGCCTCAACCTCGCGCACAAGCATGTGCCGGAGATGACCAAGCACGCCCGCATCGTGCACCCGCCGATCTTCCAGCCGGCGGTGGCGCGGACCTATCGCGGCATGCTCGTCGAAGTCCCCCTGCCCCTGCAGGCATTCACGCGCCGGCCGTCGCTGGACGCCATCGAGAACGCGCTGCGCGAGGCGTACAAGGATTCGCCGATCGTGCGCGTGCTGCCCGGCGACGTGGCGACGGTGCGGATCGAGGAAGACGCGGGGACCGACCGGCTTTCGCTGCGGGTCTTCGGCAATCCCGAAACCGGCCAGGCCCGGCTGGTGGCGACGCTCGACAATCTGGGCAAGGGCGCAGCCGGCGCCGCGGTGCAGAATCTCAACATCATGGCGGGGTTCGACCAGACCGCGGGGCTGGTGTTCTGATTCTCGCACGCTGAGGCGTGAGGAGGCTGGGAAGGCCGGGCGTGATGCCCGGCCCTTTCTTTTGGTCGCGCTACGACGCGACGAAGAAACAGAGCGCGGAGATATTCTCGCCGAAGCCGTCACCCCGGCGAAAGCCGGGATCCGGGGCAGTATCGCGCCACAGCATGAGATCCCGGCTTTCGCCGGGATGACGAATGGGCCGGCATCGACCAGGCATGCGATGCCTCTGCGCGGACAAATCTGTCTTTCCGTAGCGTCGTCGCTCGAACAAACCTCCTCTCAGGCTTGTCGTTGCCACCGGTTACCTTATCTGGGACCGGCCACCTGCCCTTGATCTTTGCGCCCCATTGGTGTCTCGCGGGCTCGAAACGACCACAGAGAGGCGATCCATGCGACAGCCCGCGGGCAAATTGCTTTTGTTCGGTGCCACCGGCGACCTTTCCCAGCGGATGCTGCTCCCCTCCCTTTATGGTCTTCACGCCGACGGATTGCTGCCCGAAGGGCTGACCATCACCGGCACCGCACGTTCGGATTACGACGATACCGGCTTCCGTGCATTCGCCCGCGAGGCGCTCGACCATTTCGTGCCGGCCGACCGGAAGGATGACAGCGCTGTCGGGAGCTTTCTCGAACGGCTCTTCTACCAGCGGCTCGATGCCTCGAAGACCGAAGGCTTCGCTGCGCTGGCCGAGAAGCTGGGCGACATCTCGAACGGGCTCGCCATCTTCCTGTCGACCGCGCCCTCGCTGTTCGGCCCGACGATCAAGGGGCTCGAATCGGCGGGGCTGACCGGCGCCAATGTCCGCATCGGGCTGGAAAAGCCGCTGGGGGTCGACCTCGCCTCCAGCCGCATCGTCAACGACATCGTCGCCGAGGCCTTTCCGGAGGATCGCACCTTCCGGATCGACCATTATCTCGGCAAGGAGACGGTGCAGAACATCCTGGCGCTGCGCTTCGGCAATTCGCTGTTCGAGCCGGTGTGGAACGCGCAGGGGATCGATCACGTCCAGATCACCGTCTCCGAGACGGTCGGCCTCGAGGGGCGCGCGGGCTATTATGACGATGTCGGCGCGCTGCGCGACATGGTGCAGAACCACATGCTCCAGCTGCTCGCGCTGATCGCGATGGAGCCCCCGGCCCGCTTCGACGGCACTTCGATCCGCGACGAGAAGGTGAAGGTGCTGCGCTCGCTTCGCCCGATTGCGGGCGGCGATGTGCCGAACCTGACCGTGACCGGCCAATATGGCGGCGGCGCGGTAAAGGGCGAGATCGTCCGTTCCTACGACACCGACCTGGAAAAGCCCTCGGACACCGAGACCTTCGTCGCGATCAAGGCCCATGTCGACAATTGGCGCTGGCACGGCGTTCCCTTCTACCTGCGCACCGGCAAGAGGCTGGCGGAACGGCGCAGCGAGATCGTGATCCAGTTCAAGCCCGTGCCGCACTCGATCTTCGCGGATCGCGGGGGCGCGCTCCAGCCCAACATCCTGGTGATCCGCCTGCAGCCCGAGGAATATATCCAGCTGCGCGTGATGGCGAAGCAGCCCGGGCTCGACCGCGAGGGCATCCGCCTGAAGGAAGTGCCGCTGAACCTGAGCCTGGAGCATGAGTTCGCCGGCACGCGCCGCCGCATCGCCTATGAGCGGCTGTTCCTCGACCTGATCGAGGGCGATCCCACGCTGTTCGTCCGCCGCGACGAAGTGGAGGCGCAGTGGGAATGGATCGACGCGATCCGCGAGGGCTGGAAGGCGGGCGGCGTGAAGCCCAAGCCCTATGCCTCGGGCAGCTGGGGGCCGAGCGCCGCGATCGCGCTGACCGAGCGCGACGGGGTGACGTGGAACGAATAGCAATTTGAGGATAACCGTCACCCTGAACGCGTTTCAGGGTCCAACTCTCCTCGGGCGATGGCGCTGCCGGCACGTTGGATGCTGAAACAAGTTCGGCATGACGATGATTTTTGAGCCGGGAACACCCACCTGAAACGCAAGGAACGAACATGACGACCGAAATCGAATGGTGGGACTATGACGATGCCGACGAGATGGCCGAGGCCGTCGCGGGCGATATCGGCTTCATCATCGAGAGCGCGATCGATGCCCGCGGCGCCGCGGTGATCGCGCTGGCGGGCGGCAAGACCCCGCTGCCGATCTACGAGAAGCTGGCCAGGGCCAAGATCGACTGGAAGCGCGTGACGATCATCCCGGGCGACGATCGCATCGTGCCGCTGGGCGATCCGCTGTCGAACGTCACCGCGATCGGCAAGATCTTCATCCCCAAGGGCGCGCGGGTCATCCCTCTGGTGAGCGACAAGGCGCCGGACTACAAGGCGGCGGGCCGCTCGGCCGATGCGCTGCTCCAGGACGTGCACTGGCCGCTCGACCTGTGCCTGCTCGGCGTGGGCGGCGACGGGCATTGCGCCTCGATCTTCCCCGGCCCCGATTTCGACGAGGCGCTGAACGGCCCGAAGGAGCGCCGCGCGCTGGGCGTGATGCCCGATCCCCTCCCCCCGGAAGCCCCCGTCGCCCGCGTGACGCTGTCGCGCGCCGCCATCGTGTCCGCCCGCGCGCTGATGATCGCGATCACCGGCGAGGCCAAGAAGGCGGTTCTGGAAGCGGCGATCGAACAGGGCGCCTCTTCGAGCTATCCGGTCGGCCGCGTGCTCGCCGATGTCGAGCTGCCGGTGGACATCCACTGGGCGGCTTGAATCAATAACACCCGTTCGTGCTGAGCTTGTCGAAGCACCGTGGCTCGGCGGGTGGGAAGAAGAACCGCCCTTCGACAAGCTCAGGGCGAACGGAGTTTTGACATGACCCTGCATCCCGAAATCGCCGCCGTCACCGATCGCGTCGTCGAACGCTCCAAGGCGCGCCGCCGCGCCTATCTCGCGCTGGTCGATGCCGAGCGCGAATCGGGCAACGACCGGCCCAAGCTCGGCTGCGCCAACCTCGCCCATGCCTATGCGGGCACCGACGAGCAGCGCGACCAGCTGAAGGCCGGGCATTCGATGAACATCGGCATCGTCACCGCCTATAACGACATGCTATCGGCGCACGCGGTCTATTACCGCTATCCCGAGCAGATGAAGGTCTGGGCGCACGAGGCCGGGGCCACCGCGCAGGTGGCGGGCGGCGTGCCGGCGATGTGCGACGGGGTGACCCAGGGCTATCAAGGCATGGAGCTCTCGCTGTTCAGCCGCGACACGATCGCGCTGAGCACCGCGGTCGCCCTTTCCCACCGCACGTTCGAGGGCGCGGCGCTGCTCGGCATCTGCGACAAGATCGTCCCCGGCCTGGTGATGGGCGCGCTGCGCTTCGGTCATCTGCCGATGGTGCTGGTGCCCGGCGGGCCGATGCGATCGGGCCTGGCCAACAAGGAAAAGGCCAAGATCCGCGAGCTTTACGCGGAAGGGAAGATCGGGCGCGACGAACTGCTCGACGCCGAGATCGCGGCCTATCACTCCAAGGGCACCTGCACTTTCTACGGCACCGCCAATTCCAACCAGATGATGATGGAGGCGATGGGCCTGCACATGCCGGGCGCGGCGTTCGCCAATCCCGGCACCAAGCTGCGCCAGGAGCTGACCCGTGCCGCCGTCCACCGGCTCGCCGAGATCGGCTGGAACGGCGACGACTATCGCCCGATCGGCCATGTCGTCGACGAGAAGGCAATCGTGAACGCGGCGATCGTGCTGCTCGCCACCGGCGGCTCGACCAACCACCTGATCCATGTGCCGGCATTCGCGCGGGCGGCCGGGATCACGATCGACTGGGACGATTTCGACCGGCTTTCACGCGTGGTGCCGCTTTTGGCGCGGGTCTATCCCAATGGCTCGGCGGACGTGAACGGCTTCGAGGATGCCGGCGGGCCGAGCTTCGTGATCCGCGAGCTGCTGGATGCCGGGCTGATGCACGGCGACACGCTGACCGTCGGCAAGGGCGGCATGGCCGATTATGGCCGCAAGCCGGAAATGGCGGGCGACGAACTCGTGTGGGTCGACCATGGCGCAGAGAGCGGCGACGACACGATCCTGCGCACCGCCGAAGCGCCCTTCTCGCCCGAAGGCGGCTTCCGCATCCTCAAGGGCAATCTGGGCCGCGCCTGCATCAAGGTCTCCGCAGTCGAGCGCGAGCGCTGGACGATCGAGGCGCCGTGCCGCGTGTTCCAGGACCAGGCCGAAGTACAGGCTGCGTTCAAGGCCGGCGAGCTCGACCGCGACGTGGTGGTGGTCGTGCGCTTCCAGGGGCCCAAGGCCAATGGCATGCCGGAGCTGCACAAGCTCACGCCACCGCTGGGCGTCCTCCAGAATCGCGGGTTCAAGGTCGCGCTGGTGACCGACGGGCGCATGTCGGGCGCGAGCGGCAAGGTGCCGTGTGCGATCCATCTCAGCCCCGAGGCGCTGGGCGGGGGGCCGATCGCCAAGCTGCGCGATGGCGATGTGGTGCGGCTCTGCGCCGAGACGGGCGAGTTGAACGCCCTGGTCGATGCCGCCGAATGGGGCGCGCGCGCGCATGTCGCCACGCCTCCTCCGGCGATCGGCACCGGCCGCGAACTGTTCGCGATGCTGCGCCACCATTGCGACGAGGCCGAAAAGGGCGCCTCGGCGATGCTGGCCGAAGCGGGGCTGTGACTGCCTCCCCTCCCTGCAAGGGAGGGGAATGAGGGGTGGGTCGAGGCGTGGCGATACGGTGACGTCCGTACTCGATTGAGCAGTATCGCCCAGACGCCGCCCACCCCAACCCCTCCCTTGCAGGGAGGGGAGTTTTGACGCCGCCCTTTACTTCTGCGCCGCACGGGGGAAGAAGGGCGCAGCCGGGTCTGGCAACGTTGACAGGCCACGGCGCGAGAGAGGATCAGGAGCCCGAATGGAAGTCGTCGCGGTCGATATCGGGGGCACGCACGCCCGCTTTGCCATTGCCGAAGTGGCAGAGGGTCGGGTGGCCTCGATCAGCGAGCCGATCACGCAGAAAGTGGCCGAGCATCCCAGCCTGCAGCTCGCCTGGCAGGCCTATGGCGAGGCGCTGGGCCGTGAATTGCCCAAGGCGGCGGCGCTGGCGGTGGCATCGCCGGTGGGCGGCGACATCATCAAGCTGACCAACAATCCCTGGGTGATCCGCCCCGCCCTCATTCCCGAGCGGTTGGGCGCCGATACCTGGACGGTGGTCAATGATTTCGAAGCAATCGGCCATGCCGTCGCGCAGATGGGCGAGGAGCATTTCCTCCATCTGTGCGGGCCCGACGAAGCGCTGCCCGCCAAGGGTTCGATCACCGTATGCGGCCCGGGCACCGGACTGGGCGTAGCGCAGGTCTTCCGCCACCGCGCCGGATATGACGTGATCGCCACCGAAGGCGGGCACAGCGACTTCGCGCCGCTCGACCCGATCGAGGACGCGCTCGTGAAGCGGCTGCGCAAGACCTATACCCGCGTCTCCAAGGAGCGCGTGGCGGCCGGCCCCGCGATCGTCTCGCTCTACGAAACACTGGCCGAGCTCGAGGGCAAGCCGGTCCACCGGCTCGACGACAAGGCGATCTGGAGCCTGGCGCTGGAGGGCAAGGACGAGCTGGCGGCAGCGGCGCTGGATCGCTTCTGCCTGAGCCTGGGCGCGGTCGCGGGTGACCTGGCGCTGTGCCATGGCCCCAGCGGCGTCGTGATCGCCGGCGGTCTGGGCTTGCGCTTGAAGGACCATCTGTTGCAGTCGGGCTTCGGCCAGCGGTTCGTCGCCAAGGGCCGGTTCCAGGGGCTGATGTCTTCCATTCCGGTGAAGCTCATCACGCACCCGCAACCGGGCCTGTACGGCGCCGCCGCGGCGTTCGCGCAGGAGCATGCCCTTTGAATATCGAAGCCATCATGAAGACCGCGCCGGTGATCCCGGTGCTCGTGATCGAAGACGCCGCCACCGCCCACCCGCTGGCGGAGGCGCTGGTGAAGGGTGGCCTGCGCGTGCTCGAAGTGACGCTGCGCACCGAGGCGGCGCTGGAAGCGATCGCCGAGATGAAGAAGGTCGAGGGCGCGATCGTCGGCGCGGGCACGGTCGTGAATACCGAGCAGTTCGAGCAGGTGATGAAGGCGGATGCCGAGTTCATCGTCTCGCCGGGCCTGACGGACCGGCTGGGCGATGCAATCACCCGCAGCGGCGTGCCCTATCTGCCCGGCGTCGCCAATGCCGGCGACATCATGCGCGGCCTCGACCTGGGGCTGGAACATTTCAAATTCTTCCCGGCCGAGACTTCGGGCGGGCTCAAGGCGCTGAAGGCACTCGCCGCGCCCTTCTACCAGTGCAAATTCTGCCCGACCGGCGGGATCTCCGCCGCGACCGCGCCGGAATGGCTGGCGTTCGATCCGATCCTGTGCGTGGGCGGGTCCTGGGTCACGCCCAAGGGCGCGAGCTATGAACAGGTCGAGGCGCTGGCGCGCGAGGCGGCTTCGCTGAAGGGCTGAGCGCCTGAGGCCCCGGCTTTCGCCGGGGTGACGGCCTTCAAAAATATCGTCATCCCGGCGAAAGCCGGGATCTCAGGCGGCCCTATTCCCGAATGTCGTCGAACAGATCGCGCCATTCGGGATCGAAGCGCTCGATCAACTCGATCTTCCACTCGCGCTTCCATTCCTTGAGCATCTTCTCGCGGCGGATCGCATCATCGATCGTGTCGTGATGCTCCGTGAGGACGAGAAGCTTGAAATTGTATCTGGTGCAGAATTTCGAGCCTTTGCCTTCGCGATGCTGCTGCACGCGCTGCGCGAGCAACGCCGCCACGCCTATGTAGAGCACACCGCGTGGCTTGTTGGTCCAACCGGCCTCAGCGCCCCTCCATCGCCTGAGATCCCGGCTTTCGCCGGGATGACGATATCGTAGCTTGGACCGCGCGTCTGGGACCGAATGTCCCATTCCCATCCCGCTCCCTCCACCCCACATCCCGGCCATGGAAAAGACCGGCACGCCCTCCCCCCATGCCCTTGCGATGCGCGAGGAGAAACGGCGCCAGGCCGCCGAGATGGGGATTGACGATGGCTTCGTCTCCGAGCTGGTCGACCGATTCTATGCGCGGATCCAGGCCGATCCGGTGCTGGGACCCGTCTTTGCCGAGCGGATCAAGGACTGGGCGCCGCATCTCGCCCAGATGAAGCGTTTCTGGCGCTCGATCCTGTTCAGCAGCGGCGAGTATCTTGGCCGGCCGATGCCGCTGCACCTCGCTATCCCGGGGCTCGACAAGCCGATGTTCGCGCGCTGGCTCGACTTGTTCGCCGCCACGCTGGCAGAGATCGGCGGCGGGGATGCGGCCGGGCACGTCCATGAACGCGCCCGGATGATCGCCAACAGCTTCCTGAACGGGATCGCTATCCACCATCACGGGAAGCTGGGGCTGGGGCCAGGCGAAGGATTCGCCTGAAAGCGCTCCGCCGGCGGATCAGTTCCTGCCGGCCTTCGCCTCCGGACGGGCCGGCGGGTTGCTCGAGGCCGCGGCACGCAGTGCATCGTCATACCAGGTCGACAGATCGCGGTGCATCTCGGGAAGCGTGTCCGGGTTCAGATACACCATGTGCCCGGCATGATAGTAAGTGAAGCGGATGTTCTTCTGGAGCTGCTGGTCCAGCAGCATGTGGTTGACGTCGAATTCCGCCCCGTAGAACGGCGTGGCAAAATCGAAATAGCCGTTGATGAACAGCACCTTGAGATAGGGATTGGTGCGCATCGCATAGGCAAGGTCGATGGCGCTGTCGGGGGCCAGATGCGTGCCGTCGCCCGGCGCGCGATGCTTCCAGTCCCATTCGAAACCCGGACCGCGCGCGCTCATGCGATAGGGCATGTCGGTCTTGTAGCCGAGCACCCGGGTCGCATAGTCCTGAAACGTCGCGACAAAGGCGCCCGACACCGCAGTCGAGGCGGGATCGTCCTCGGGACTGTCGGCGTTCGCATCGGTCACGTTCAGCAAATAGCGCGAATCCAGCCGGCCCACGGCCAGACGGCGATCGCGCAGCAGCTCGGTCTGGAAACGCGGCAGGGTGAGGCGCAGGTCGGCGCGCAGGATATAGGCCTCGCCGATGCCGGTATAAGCGGCCATCTTCGCCGCCACCGCAGCCTTTTCCTCGGGCGAGATCGTCGATCCCTTGGCCAGCGCCGCGGCATAGGGGCCGCTGGTGAAGGCCCGTACCTCGTCGAGAAAGGCCTGTAGATCGCCCGGCCGGTTCGGCAGCCGGTTGTGATACCAGGCGGTCGCCGCCATCGTCGGGAACAGGGTGAGATAATTCTGGTCGTAGCCCGGCTGGCGCACGCCATAGTTCATGATCGTCGAGAACTGGACGATGCCGTTCAGGCTGAGGCCGGCGGCCTCCAGCTTGGCGGCGACCACCGGATTGCGCAGCGTGCCATAGCTTTCGCCGAACAGGAATTTCGGCGAGGCCCAGCGGTTGAACTTGCTGGTGTAGCGCAGGATCGCGCGCGCAAAGCCATCGGCGTCCTGGTCGACACCCCAGAAATCCTTGCCGGCCTTGTCGCCGAGCGGCCGGGACCAGCCGGCACCGATCGCGTCGACGAACACCATATCCGTCTTGTCGATCAGCGAATGGGGATTGGGGCCGAAACCATAGGGTGCGGGGCGGATATATTCGGGATTGGCCGTCGTCACGCGCACCGGCGCGAAGCTGCCCATGTGCAGCCAGATCGTCGGCGAGCCCGGGCCGCCATTGTAGAAGAAGGTGACCGGGCGCGGCCCCTTCCCCACCCCGTCCCGGGTATAGGCGGTGTAGAAATAGGATGCGATCGGCTTGCCTTCGTCATCGCGGATGGTGAGCGTGCCGGCAGTGGCGGTATAGGCGATGCTCTGCCCCGCCACCGTCACGGCGCCGTGGCTGACCGCGCTGGTTTCGTCCACCGGCGGGCGCGCCCATGCCGCCTCGACCTCCGCCTTCATCTGCTCGCGATAGCCCTGCCCCTTGGCGGCCGGCTGCTCGGCCTTTTCCTGCGCCCAGGCCGGTGCGGAGGCGGCGAGCAAAAGGCTGGTCAGAACAAGGCGATGCATAAGGCGATTCCCCGGTTTCGTAGCGATGGTGAAACAATGTTACACGCCGCAATTTGGGAGACAAGCAGATGGGGCGTCCTCTGATCGTCAGCTCCCCAAGCGGATCGCGACCCTCCATCACGGCGGATGGATCGAAGGTCAGGCGAGGCTCCCGAAGCCGCCGGCGAGGCGTTGCGAGGCGTTCGACGGCCACGCCCCTCAAGGCAAAGGCATCAAAAGGGATAGTCGACTTCGCCTTCGCGAAATAGCGTTCCCGACTGGAAACCCACCAACAGCCGGGCTCGAGCATCTACCATGCCGAGAACCAGCACCCGGTCCCGATAGAGACAGGGGCCGCCGACATAGCAGGGCACCCGTTCCCGCAGCCGCTCAAGAAAGCCGGGCGCGGCGATGGCGATCTGCTCGCCATTCTCAAGCAGAAGCGCCGCACTATCGCCAATGACCCTTAGCTCGCCGCGCAGTTCGCTGGCGGCTCGGATCACATCTCCCCCCGCGCCCGGCGGATGGCATACCATTTCTGCACGTTGGCATTGTGCTGTTCGAGCGTGTCGGCGAACACATGGCCTCCCGTGCCGTCCGCCACGAAATACAGCGCCGACGAAGAGGCGGGATCGAGCACGGCATCGATGCTCGCCCGGCCCGGATTGGTGATCGGGCCGATCGGCAGGCCGGTCTTCTCGTAGGTGTTGTAGGCGTTCTTCGCGTGCACCTCGGAGAGGAGCGGACGGCGACCGAGCGGCTTGCCCTTGGTGATCGGGTAGATGAAGGTCGGGTCGGCCTGGAGCATCATGTTCTGGCGCAGGCGGTTCGAATAGACCGCGGCCACCGTGCGGCGCTCCTCGGGCTTGCCGGTCTCCTTCTCGACGATCGAGGCGAGTGTGAGCGCGTCGCGCGGATCGTTCACCGCGATGCCCGGCTTGCGCGCCTCCCAGGCCTTGGCCAGATAATTCGCCATCGCCTTCTGCATGCGATCGAGCACCGACTGGCGGGTATCGCCGCGATTATAGGCATAGCTGTCCGGCAGCACCGTGCCTTCGACCGGCACCTGGATCTCGCCGGTCAGCTGCGGCGCCTTCATCAGCGTCTCGTAGACCAGGATCGACGGCGTGCCCTCGGGGATGGTGACGAAGCGCTGGAGCGTGCGGCCGCCCTGCATCATCTTGAGGATGTCGGACTGGCTGAGATGCGCCGGCACGCGATACTCGCCCGCCTTGATCGCATCCTTGCTGCCCAGCAGCTTGGCGAGCACCAGGAACTGGCGGGCCGAGCCGATCGCGCCCGCCTTTTCCAATTCGGTGGCGGCACGCGACAGGCTTGCCCCTTCCGGGATCATCACCGTCAGATTCTGCTTTGCCGGCCCGGCCCCGCCCCAGAGCTGGAGCACGCCCATGCCGAGCGCGACCAGCACCAGGATCGCGACCAGCACGGCACAGCCGCCAAGCCGCTTGCGAGGCTTGGCGGGCGGTTCCGCCGGCGTTGGCGTCTCCTCAAACAGACTTCATCACCAGGCTGGCATTGGTGCCGCCGAAACCGAACGAGTTGTTCAGCACCGCGCGGACCTTGCGCTGCTTGGCAACGTGCGGGACGAGGTCGACGCCCGCGCAATTCTCGCTCGGATTGTCGAGATTGAGCGTCGGCGGCACGACCTGGTCGCGCAGCGCCAGGATGCAGAAGATGCTCTCCACCGCGCCCGCACCGCCCAGCAGGTGGCCGATCGCCGACTTGGTCGAGCTCATCGAGAGACCGCCGATCGCATCGCCGAACAAACGACGCACCGCGCCCAGCTCCAGCTCGTCGCCCAGCGGCGTCGAGGTGCCGTGCGCGTTGATATAGTCGATATCGCCGAGGTCGAGGCCCGACTTCTTCATCGCCATCTGCATCGAGCGGAAGGCACCCGAACCCTCGGGGTGCGGCGCCGTCACGTGATAGGCGTCGCCCGACAGGCCATAGCCGACGACTTCGGCATAGATCTTCGCGCCGCGCGCCTTGGCATGCTCATATTCCTCGAGCACGACGATGCCGGCGCCCTCGCCCATGACGAAACCATCGCGGTCCTGGTCCCAGGGGCGGCTGGCGCGCCACGGCTCGTCGCGGAAGCCGGTCGACAGCGCGCGCGCCTGGCCGAAGCCGGCGATGCCTATCGGGCAGATCGTGCTCTCGGCGCCGCCGGCAAGCATGATGTCGGCATCGTCCATCGCGATCATGCGCGCGGCGTCGCCGATCGAGTGCGCCCCGGTCGAGCAGGCGGTGACGACCGCATGGTTGGGGCCCATCAGCCCGTATTTGATCGAGACCTGGCCCGAGATCAGGTTGATCAGGCGGCCATGGACGAAGTGCGGGCTGACCCGCTTCGGGCCCTTCTCGGCCAGGACGAGCGATTCGCTCTCGATGCCCGGCAGGCCGCCGATGCCCGAGCCGATCGAGCAGCCGGCGCGGAAACGGGTTGCTTCGTCCATGTCGGTGAGGCCGGCATCCTCGATCGCCTGGCCGGCGGCATCGATGCCGTAGACGATGAACGGATCGACCTGGCGCTGGACCTTGTGGTCGACGCGCAGGCTCGGATCGAAGCCATATTCATGGCCCGCCGGCTTAACTTCACAGGCATAGTTGCTCTGGAAATCGGTCGCGTCGAAGCGCGTGATCGTGCCCGCGCCGGACTTGGCGGCGATGATGTTCTTCCAGGCGGTCTCGACATCCGCGCCCAGCGGGGTGACGAGGCCAAGGCCGGTGACAACTACACGGCGCATCCGCTTTCTCCGTCAAAACTTCTCGAAATTCGCGCATGAAAGCCGGCGAAATACCTGATTTCATGGCCAAAACAAAACGGCTCCCCGCCCAACTCTCTTCGAGCCCGGGACGGGGAGCCGCTGGATTCTCAAGCTCGGCCCATAAGGGCGCGATCGTCCGGGGACGATCAGCCCGCCTGGTGCTCGGAGATGTAGGAGACCGCGTCGCCGACGGTGCTGATCTTCTCAGCCGCGTCGTCGGGGATCTCGACGCCGAATTCCTCTTCGAACGCCATCACCAGCTCGACGATGTCGAGGCTGTCGGCGCCCAGGTCATCAATGAAGCTCGCCGTCGGCGAAACGTCGCCGGCATCGACACCGAGGTGATCGACGACGAGCGCAGTCACGCGGGTGGTGATCTCTTCCTGAGTGGCCATGGTCCCTGTTTTCCTTTGTAGCTAGGGGCTCAAATATCGTTGGAACGCACCTAGATCGCACATGATGCCGTTGCAAGAGGGTGCGCGCCGGTGCCGATGCGGTCAGGCCTGCGAAAACTGCCAGGCCGCGTAGCGGACGGTGCTGAGGAAGAGGAAATATTTGTTGAGCAGCGCCGCATTGGCGCGCGTCTGCTTCGCTTCGTCGGTGACCGAGGCGATCACCAGCTGCTGCATTTCCTCGGTGGTGAGCGGGCGGTTGCGCGTGTCCTCGGGCAGCGCGTCGAACTTGGTCTCGAGCTCGTTCGGATCGAATCCCTGGACGACGACGGCCTTTTCGGCGATCGGCTGGCCGAGCTTGGCGAGCGTGTAGACTCGCGCGGCCTCCAGTGCCGCTTCGGACCATTTGTGCGCGTCCGCGCATTCCTTGGCCGCGATCGAGATGCCGCTGCCGACCGCCGGATCATAGGTGGGGCGCACCGCGGCGCCCTCCCCCATGTTGCGCGTGACGTCCTTGCCGATCTGCTCGGTCAGGGCCGGCTTGAGCTTGCCGATCACGCAATCGATCGTCGCGAGATCGGCGGCCCGGGCCGGGACCGCGAGGGCTGCGGCCATGAGGGCCGCGATTCCGAAAAGACGCATAGACATCACACTCCAGGCCCCCGCCAGGCTCACAGCATCGCCATACCGCCGTTCACATGCAAGGTCTGGCCGGTGACGTAGCTCGCTTCCTTGCTAGCGAGATAGACGACGGCGGCGCCGATATCCTCGCCCTCGCCCAGCTTGCCCGCGGGAATGCGGCCGAGCAGCGCTTCCTTCTGCGCATCGGGCAGCACGTCGGTCATCGCCGAGCGGATGAAGCCCGGGGCGACGCAGTTCACCGTGATGTTGCGGCTGGCCAGCTCCTGGGCCAGCGCCTTGGACATGCCGACCAGGCCGGCCTTCGAGGCGGCGTAGTTGGCCTGACCCGGATTCCCGGTCGCGCCCACGACCGAGGTGATCGAGACGACGCGGCCGAATCGCGCCTTCATCATCGGCTTGGCGGCGGCGCGGATCAGGCGGAAGGCGGCCTCGAGGTTCACGGTGATGACCTGTTCCCACTCCTCGTCCTTCATCCGCATCGCCAGATTGTCGCGCGTGACGCCGGCATTGTTGACGAGGATGTCGAGCTGGCCGAGCGCCTCGACCGCCTGGGGCACCAGGGCATCGACCTGGGCCTTGTCGGAGAGGTTGCAGGGAAGCGCGACATGGTCGCCGCCCAGGCTGGCGCGGAAGGCCTCGAGCTTGTCGGCATTGCTGCCGGACACGGCGAGCCGGGCTCCCTGCGCGGCCAGCGCCCTGGCGATCGCCGAGCCGATGCCGCCGGAAGCGCCGGTGACGAGTGCGGTCATGCCTGTGAGGTCGAACATCATTGGATTCCTTGATTTTGGTTCGCGCAACGACGCGACGACGCAACGGGGTTGTAGTTGTTGGCGAGCCGACGGACCCCTTCCATCAGCGTCGCGCCACCAAAATTGATAAGCAGCCCAAGAGGCTGCTTCGTCAAACGGAGATAGGTGAGCAACTGCTTCGCGTGCGCTGGGTTGAGACGCTCCACGGATTTGATTTCTATCAGCAACAAGTCATCGACAAGCAGATCGATGCGAAACGCGGCGTCGAACCGCAACCCTTCGAACTCGATGTCGATCGCCCTTTGTCGTGCGACATTGTAGCCGAGCCCAGAGAGCTTCGCGGCCAAAATGGTTTCATATACCGATTCCAGCAAACCGGGCCCCAAATCCCGATGCAATCGCACCGAGATGTCCAGCACGTCCGTTGCGATCCGCTCGATATCCCTCAAGCACCCCCCTCGTCGCGTCGTCGCGCCGCTGCGCGAACAAAATCTCCTTACAAGGTCTTCGCCAGCGCCTCGATGTCGTCCATCGTCACCACGCTCACCGGCGCGGCGTCGGGGGCGATGCGCTTGACCATGCCCCCCAGCACCTTGCCGCCGAACTCGACATAGTCGCCCACGCCCGCCGCGAACATCGCCAGCACCGATTCGCGCCAGCGGACCATGCCGGTCACCTGCGCGACCAGCAGCGCGCGGATCGTGTCGGGATCGGCGACCGGGGCCGCCGTGACATTGGCATATACCGGCACCAGCGGCGCGCGGATCGAGACCGCCGCCAGCGCCTCGGCCATCGCATCGGCGGCCGGCTGCATCAGCGGGCAGTGGAAGGGCGCCGAGACCGGCAGGAGCAGCGCGCGCTTGGCGCCCATCTCCTTGGCGATCGGAAGCGCCCGCTCGATCGCCTCGCGATGCCCCGAGATCACCACCTGCGCCGGATCATTGTCGTTGGCGACGGTGCAGACCTGGCCCTCGGCCGCAGCATCCGCGATCGCCTGGGCCTTTTCGCGGTCGGCACCGAGGATCGCCGCCATCGCGCCGATGCCCACGGGCACCGCGGCCTGCATCGCATCGCCGCGAATCCGCAGCAGCTTCGCGGTGGTCGCGAGATCCAGCGCCCCGGCGGCGCAAAGCGCGGTATATTCGCCGAGCGAATGGCCCGCGACGTAATCGGCCTTGTCGGCAAGGCGGATGCCGCCTTCCTTCTCGAGCACGCGCAGCACCGCGATGGCATTCGCCATGATCGCCGGCTGGGCATTGGCGGTGAGAGTCAGCTGATCCTCGGGGCCCTCGGCCATCAGCTGGAACAGCTTCTGGCCCAGCGCTTCGTCGACTTCCTGGAAGACTTCGCGGGCGGTGGCGCTCGCTTCGGCAAGGGCCTTGCCCATGCCGACGGCCTGGCTGCCCTGGCCGGGGAAGATGAAGGCGCGCATGTCTCTCTCCTGTCGGCGGCGCTGCAATGGGGCCGCGCGTTAGAACCGCACCCCGCCCGACGCAACCCCGGGGCACGCCGCGCGGAAGCTGAACGAACGTACCGCACTTGCGAAACATTGCGACCATTTCGCGCATCGAACGGGAAATACCTGCGACACGCCCCGCCCAGATTGCCCTCGACGCCGGCGCGATCCGGCGTCACCGACAAGAGGAGTGCAGTCATGAAGAAGTTCATTCTCGCCGCCGTCGCCGCGTCGCTGGTCGCTACCCCGGTGCTCGCCGCCGCCCCGCAGCACGGCCGCCCGCCGGTGCAGCAGCAGGTGGTCGTCAAGAAGAAGGTCGTCGTCACCAAGCCGGGCTATCGCAACTGGCGCAAGGGCGAGCGTTTCGACAGCCGCTATGCCCGCAACTATCGCCAGATCGACTATCGCCACTATCGCGGCCTGAAGGCGCCGCCGCGCGGCTATCGCTATGTCCAGTCGGGCAATGACGCGGTGCTGGTCGGCATCACTTCGGGTATCATCGCGGCGGTGTTCGCGGGCGCGATCCGCTGAAGCGGAATGCCTGACGGGCATGCGAAACGGCAGGGCCCCGCCCTGCCGTTTTACGTTTGCGCGAAAGAATCCGACTCCTCGTTTCGGTTGCGTTAGTGTTATGGTTAACGCGCGTCGACTGGGAGGAATGCAGGATGTTCAGGGCAGCCGTTACGGCCCTTGCCGCCGCCATGCTCATGCCGCTGGCGGCGCTGGCGGCCGACCGCGACGATGGCGGCCTTGCGCCCGATTTCGAGGGCCAGGTCGCCTATTTCGGCAATTACACCGGCAAGACCTCGGTCACCGCCGACCTGCGCCGGCGCGAACAGGCCCCCTGCCCCTATCAGGACCAGGGCTGCTACCAGCAGATCGTGGGCGGCGGCGTGAAGGTGGTGCTGAGCTTCGACGGCGAGCACGTCACCGGCTTCTATTATTCGGTCGGCGGGTTCGAGGGGCCGAACGGGCTGCGCGAAGGCACGCTCATCGGCCGGCGCACCGCGACGGGCTGCGAACTCTACGAGGCGGACGGCACGATGTGGCAGGCGACGACCTGCGGCTCCAAGGGCTTCCAGGGCCAGATCGTCTCGGTGCGCGGCATTCCCAAGCAATCGGAAGTGAGCTTCTCCACCGTCGGCATGTTCGTGCGCGACACCGGCTGGATCACCAAGCTGGGCGAGGAAGAGGCGCGGCGCGACCGCCGGATCAACTGGCTAAGCCAGAAGATCGACGGCCCGGGCGCGCCCGAGAGCCGTTTCCGCGCCGCGATCGAACTCGACAGCTTCTCGCGCCACTTTCGCGGCATCGACATGGGGCGGGTCTCCGAACCGGTACGCTCGGGCAAGCCCCGCAAGAACCGCGAATGGTATCTCGACAGCAGCTACACCCGGCAGGACGGCAGCACCGGCAACGTCCGCGGCGTGATCTACAACGACCGGCTGCGCTGCCTCCAATGGGACGAGGAGGCATGCGGCCCGATCCACCCGCCGGCGGACTTCCCCAAGCCGCGGCTCGACGATGACGGGGGCTGGCTCTCGCGCAGCCCGGCGCCGATCGTGGCGAGCGACACCCGGCCGATGCCGCGGCCGCGGGGGAATGGCGAGCGATATTGAGCGGGACCTCGGGGGTGCGGCGCTTGTGGCCTCGCTCGGACGCGGTCAGATTTCCGAAATGACGTCCGGCCGCACCTGATGGAGAACCGATAGCATGGCTACCCCCATGGTCCTGGCCGCATTTGCGGCGCTGCTTCTGGCGCCCGGCCCGGCGAGGCACGCCATGCCCGCGACGGCCAGGACGTCGGTGACCACCACCGAGGTGCGCATCCCTTCCGAGCCGGGAGTGACATTGGCGGGGACACTGCGCCTGCCGGCGCGGAAAGGCCCTCTCCCCGTCGTCATCCTCCGAGGCGGCTCGGGCGTGCAGAAGCGCGGCGCCTATTTCTCGCTGCAGGAGCGGCTGAACGCCGCGGGGATCGCGACGATCGACTTCGACAAGCGCGGCACCGGCCAGTCGACCGGCACCTTCACCGACACGATGCAGGAGATGGAAGCCGACCTTGCCGCCACGATCAAATGGCTTCGCCTGCGCGGCGACATCGATGGCAAGCGGATCGCGCTCCTCGGCCATAGCCAGGCCGCCGTGGCCGCACCGATCGTCGCCGACCGTGATGGCGGCCTGGCGGCCATCGTCTTCCTCGCGGGACCGATCGGGGAAAGCGGGAGCATGTTCCTCGACAGCATGCGCGACCAGTTGATCGAGAGCGGCCACTCCGTCGACGCCACCAATCGAGTCACCGGAGCGACCCGTGCCTGGATGGAGGCCCGCCGCCGGGCGGGGGCGAGCGAGGCAGTCGCGCAAGGGCGACGCGATCTGGTCGCGGCATTCGTGCAGGCGGGCTTTGCCCCGAATGCCGCGGAAGGCGCGATCAGGACGCTCGACACCCCGCAGATCCTGTCGATGTACGAAGCCGCACCCGGCCCGGCACTGGCACGCCTGCGCATCCCGGTTCTCGCCGTGCTGGCCGGCCGCGACCAGTCGCCCGACGCCAATGCCGCCGCGGCGATGGCGGCGCTGGCGGAGAATCCCGAAGCACTGGTGGTCCAGGTACCCGGCGCCGGGCACCTCTTCATCTATCGCCCCGCCGATGCGCCACCCAATGTCACCCCGCCCGGTGGCCGCTGGCTGTTCCCCGAGACTCTCATCGCGCACTGGCTGATCGACCGGCTCGCGCCGGATGGCTCGGGGCGCTAGACCGTCCCGTTCCTCCCGCTGCCGTCCTGGGGGGTTTAGAGCTTGCCTCTCCTGCCCGCCTCCGCTAAGGACGCGCCTTCGTTCGAGTGGGGACGCGATTCCCGCTCGCGCGACCATTGAATACGAGACGACAGCCGGAGGGGCGCCGCACGGGGTGGCGTCAGCGATCGGCCAACATGGAAGAGAATACATGGCTCTTTACGAGCACGTGTTCCTTGCGCGCCAGGATCTGGCGCAGGCGCAAGTGGACGCTCTGGCGGAAGCCGCCACCAAGATCGTCGAGGACAATAACGGCAAGGTCGTGAAGACCGAGACCTGGGGTCTTCGTTCGCTCGCCTATCGCATCGCCAAGAACCGCAAGGCGCATTACGTGATGCTCGAGATCGACGCGCCGGCCGGCGTGGTCGCCGAGCTGGAGCGCCAGACGCAGATCAACGAAGACGTGATCCGCTACATGACCGTCAAGGTCGACGAGCTGGAGCAGGGTCCCTCGGTGATGATGCGCAAGGGCGACCGTGAGCGCGGCCGTGGCCGTCGCGATCGTGACGAGGCCGGCAACACCGGTTTCGGCGGCGAATAAGGAGACATAGATCATGGCACGCCCGTTTTTCCGCCGCCGCAAGAGCTGCCCCTTCTCCGCGAAGGACGCTCCCCGGATCGATTACAAGGACGTCCGTCTGCTCCAGGGCTTCGTCTCTGAGCGCGGCAAGATCGTCCCGTCGCGCATCACTTCGGTGAGCGCCAAGAAGCAGCGCGAGCTGGCCCAGGCCATCAAGCGCGCCCGTCACCTGGGCCTGCTGCCCTACATCGTTAAGTAAGGGAGGCTCGACCCATGGAAGTCATTCTGCTTGAGCGCGTCGAGAAGCTCGGCGCTATCGGCGACGTGGTGAAGGTCAAGGACGGGTTCGCCCGCAACTACCTGCTCCCGAACAAGAAGGCGCTCCGCTCGAACGCCGCGAACCGCAAGGTCTTCGAGGCCAACCGCGCCCGCATCGAAGCCGAAAATGCTTCGCGCCGCACGGATGCCGAGAAGGAAGCCGGCTCGTTCAACGACGTGTCCGTCACTCTGATCCGTCAGGCTTCGAACACCGGCCAGCTCTATGGCTCGGTCGCGGTGCGCGACCTGGTCGAGGCGCTTGTCGCCGACGGCCACAAGGTCACCAAGGCGCAGGTCGTGCTCGACAAGCCGATCAAGGCGATCGGTGTGTACGAAGTGCGCGTCGCGCTGCACCCCGAGGTGTCGGTGACCGTCAAGGTCAACGTCGCCCGGTCGCCGGAAGAGGCCGACATGCAGGCGCAGGGCGTCGACGTGATGGCTCAGATGTTCGAGGAAGGCCGCGACACCACCGGCTTCGTCGAGGATTATGATCCCAACGCCGAGCCGGGCGCGACCGCCGAAGTTCGCGAGGAGGCTCCGGCCGCCGACGAAGGCGAGACCGCCGAGGGCTGATCGCCCCCGTCACGGGAAAATGAAAGGGCCGCTCCGGAATACCGGGGCGGCCCTTTTCTTGTGCGACCCGTCGGGGAATCTCAATATTCGAGAAGGCCTTTAAGCATAGTGGGAATACATCTCCGCATTCTCGGATGAATCTATTGCTTCATGGGCAAGAAACGCAGGCACCAATTATTGCAGCCAGCGGAATCAAGGCCAACACTACGGGCAAAACCTTGTTCATTTCGATTCGAACCTTGCCTGTTGTTCACCGCATAGAACGAGCCTCGCCGGGCAAGGTTGCAGCGTGCGTTAATCTTTTGTTCGGAAGGCATTCGCCTGGATCTGGCCTATAGAGGCGCGATGCTCCCCTTCCTGCCCCTCGCCCTGGCGATCGCGGTGCCTCCCCAGGCCAGCCTGGAGACCGCCGTACTGGCCGAGATCAATTTCGCCCGCACCCGGCCGCGCGACTATGCCGAGCGGCTCCGAGAATATCGCAAATTCTTCAAGGGCAGGATCGTCCGCTATCCCGGCAATCCGGACGGGCTGCGCACCACCGAGGGCACGCGCGCGGTGGACGAAGCGATTCGCTTCCTCGAGCGGCAGCCTCCGCTGGAGCCGATCGAGCCGTCCACCCTGCTCGCCCGCGCGGCGCGCGACCATGTCCGCGAACAGGGGCCGAGCGGGCGCACGGGGCATATCTCGGCCGATGGCGGCAATCCGCGCGTCCGCGTGCAGCGCCGCGGCGGCGGCGACTATGTGGCCGAAGTGATCACCTATGGTCCGCCCAGCGCAGTCGAGGTGGTGCGCCAGCTGATCGTCGACGATGCGGTGCCCGGTCGCGGGCATCGCAGGACGCTGTTCGCCGCCGAGATGCGCCATGCCGGCATCGCCTGTGGGCCGCACAAGGGCTATCGCGTGATGTGCGTCGCCGATCTGGGCCGGCGGCCCGATGGCCGCCCCTAAGGTTAACTCCCGAATATCCGCTTGCCTTCTCAGGCGGTTAAGCGGATGTCACTATCCGTGACACAACGGACGGGCGCGGGGCCCGGCCGGCTCCGGGGGGAGCCCGATCGTGATTGCCAAGAGCCGTTGGACCGCCGCGCTCGGCGCGTGCGCCCTGTTGCTGGCCAGCGCCGCCGCCTCTGCCGGCGAACGCGCCGCCAATGTCTCGCGCCTCGAGCGTGACGTGCTCGCCGAGATCAACCGCGCGCGCGAGAATCCGCGCGAATATGCCGAGATGCTGCGGGAATATCGCGAATTCTTCGACGGCCGGGTGCTGTTCCTGCCCGGCGACAGCAACGGCGTGATCACCAATGAGGGGATCGCCGCGGTCGACGAGGCGATCGACTTCCTCGAACGCCAGCAACCCCTGCCGCCGCTCGGCCGCGCCGAACTGCTGGCGCTGGCGGCGCAGGACCATGCCGACGAGCAGGGCGCCACCGGCGGCAGCGGCCATGTCTCACGCGACGGGCGCACGCCCGGCGAGCGCGTACGGCAACATGGCGGCGACATCTATGTCGGCGAAGGCATCTGGTATGGCAGCGGCGACGCGGGTGCGGTCGTCCGCAGCCTGATCGTCGACGACGGCGTGCGCGGCCGGGGGCATCGCGCGCTGCTGTTCCAGTCGGATTTCCGCTTCGCCGGTGTCGGCTGCGGCGCGCATCGCCGCTTCGGCAGCATCTGCGTGGTCGACTTCAGCGGCACCGCCGACGGCTCGCCGGTGGTGCCGGATTGGGCCAGGGCGCGCGGCGGCCAGGTTTTCCGGATGCCGGCGACGACCAGGCGCTGAGGCGCATTGCCAGCCGCTCTCTTATCGGTGAAGGATCGTGCCTCGATGGCTTATCTGGTGCTGTTCCTCGCCGGGGCGTTGCTTTGCAACGCGATCCCCCACCTCGCCGCGGGCCTGCGCGGGGAGCCCTTCCCCACGCCCTTCTCCCGCCCGCGCGGCGTCGGGCTCTCGACCCCGCTGATGAACTTCTACTGGGGCTCGGCGAACCTGCTGATCGGGATCTCGGCACTGCTCAGCTATTCGCTGCGGACCTATGGCATATGGCCGGTGATTGCCGGCTGGCTGGTACTGGGGAGCTATTGCGCATGGCATTTTGGAAAAGTGCGGCGGTAAACCGCCCGGTCAAGCTTAGTAAGTCGTTCAGCGGGGCGCTACGGCTCTTCGCCTTCTGGGTAGCAAATCGCTCAGTGGGCCAGCCTCTACTCGATGGCATCGACTACTCGTGCATTTTCGAAGAACCCAGCGCGCTTGAACAGGTCTTTGCGATCTTCGCGAATGTCATAAAACTCGACGAGCAAGGCGAGGTTCTCAATGCAAAATGGGCCGAACGGCGCGCTGCACAGTTCATTCTGCAATATGTGACCGGTGAGGAGCCGACCCCGCCTTTCGAGGAATGGGAGACCGAACTTTACGATCCGCCGGCGATAGAAGATCCGCTGCCCTGGCCAATGACACCCTAGCGAACACGCGACTCCTCACTTCCGCCCGAACAGCTTCTCGATATCGCCATGCGCCAGCTTCACCCAGGTCGGGCGGCCATGGTTGCACTGGCCCGAATGCGGCGTAACTTCCATCTCGCGGAGCAACGCGTTCATCTCGGCCACCGACAGCACGCGCCCCGCCCGCACCGAGCCATGGCAGGCCATGGTCGCGGCTACATGGTCGAGCTTCTCCTTGAGGCTGAGCGCCTCGTCGAAGCTGGCGAGCTCGTCGGCGAGATCGGTGACGAGCGCGTGCACATCGCCCTTGCCGAGCGCGGCGGGCACCGCGCGGACCAGCATCGCTCGGGGACCGAAGCGCTCGAGATCCAGGCCGAATTCGGAAAGCTCTCCGACACGGGCCTCCAGCCGGTCGCAACCGGGCTCGTCCAGCTCCACGACCTCCGGAACGAGCAGCCCCTGCGACGCCACGCCGCCTTCGGACATGGCGCGCCGCATCCGCTCGAGCACGAGCCGCTCGTGCGCGGCATGCTGGTCGACCAGGACCAGGCCGTCCTCGGCCTCGGCGACGATATAGGTCTTGGCGACCTGGCCGCGCGCCACGCCGAGCGGATGCTGGATGCCTTGCGGGACGGGCGCGATCGCCGGCTCGGCCCGGGCGAGCGGCGGCGGAGCCGAGAAGCCCGGGCGGCGATCCTGGACGCCCGCATAGCGATAGGTCGGCGCCGGATCGTACTGCGGCGCAGGCGTGAAGGCGGGTCCGGCGTCCCAGAGCTGCGGCGCAGGCGCCACCGGGGCGCTGGCCTCGCTCGTCCACATCCCCAGGGCCGCCTCGCTCGGGCGCTGGGCGCTGCGATGGCCCGCCTCGTCGAGCGCGCGGCGCAGGCCCGAGACAATCATCCCGCGCACCAGGGCCGGATCGCGGAAGCGGACCTCGGTCTTGGCCGGGTGGACGTTCACATCGACCTGGTCGGGCGGCACGTCGAGGAACAGCGCGACCACCGGATGGCGGTCGCGCGCCAGCATCTCGGCATAGGCGCCGCGCAGGGCACCGATGAGGAGGCGATCCTTCACCGGGCGGCCGTTGACGAACAGATATTGGTGATCGGCCACGCCGCGATTGAAGGT
This sequence comes from Sphingomonas sp. IBVSS2, assembly GCF_002127225.1. Lineage (GTDB taxonomy): Bacteria > Pseudomonadota > Alphaproteobacteria > Sphingomonadales > Sphingomonadaceae > Sphingomonas. The sequence continues at coordinate 39,850 of NZ_NFUR01000003.1, read as the reverse complement.
CGGCAGGCCGGCGACGCCGCCAAGGGTGATCCCCTCGCGCTCGAAATCCACCGCGACGCTGTTCTCGGCCAGCGCGCGATCGGTAAGTCCGGCCACGCGCTCCGGCCCGGTCTCGCCGCCCTGCACCTGCAGCGCCCTGCGCCCGTCATGCTCGACCGAGAAGGCGATGTCGGGCCGCGCCATGGCGAGGCGTTTCATCACGTCGAGGCTGGCGGCATATTCGGCGCGGGGCGAGCGCAGGAACTTGCGGCGCGCCGGCACGCGGCCGAACAGCGCCTCGACTCGCACGCGGGTGCCCGGCGGCAAGGCGGCCGGGCCTTCGGAGACGAGCGTGCCGTTGTCGACCACCCGGCTCCAGCCCTCGGTGCCGCGCACCCGGCTCTCCAGCGTCATCCGTGCCACGCTGGCGATCGAGGGCAAGGCCTCGCCGCGAAAGCCCAGGGTGGTGACCTGGTCGATCTCGTCGTCGGGCAGCTTGGAGGTGGCGTGGCGCTCCAGCGCGAGCGCCATTTCGGGCGGCGACATCCCGCAACCATCATCGGTGACTTCGATCAGGTCGGTGCCGCCGCCGGCCAGTTTGACGGCGATCCGGGTGGCTCCGGCGTCGATTGCGTTTTCGACCAGTTCTTTCAGCGCGCTGGCGGGGCGTTCGACCACTTCTCCCGCTGCAATTCGGTTGACAAGGTGTTCGGGCAGACGGCGTATTGACATGGTCGTTGCTCTAGCCCAAGCGGCGGCATCCCGCGACCCCAACCGCATGGCAACCAGGCCGGATTCTTCAGTCCGTCCCGGAAAGGTCCCGGACTAGATATTTTGTGCGATTAGCCGGCGGCGGGCGCCCGCCCGGCAGGACGGAAACATAGATGGCATTTCCCCGCTTGTTCAATTTCATGTCCCACGACATGGCGATCGATCTCGGCACCGCGAACACGGTGGTTTACCTCCGCGGCCGCGGCGTCGTCCTCAACGAACCGTCGGTGGTGGCGGTCGAGACGCTCAACGGCGTCAAGCGCGTCAAGGCGGTCGGCGACGACGCCAAGCTGATGATGGGCAAGACCCCCGGCAGCATCGAGGCGATCCGCCCGCTGCGCGACGGCGTGATCGCCGACATCGACATCGCCGAAGAGATGATCAAGCACTTCATCCGCAAGGTGCACGGCCAGCGGCGCTTCATGCGCTGGCCGCAGATCGTGATCTGCGTGCCCTCGGGCTCCACCTCGGTCGAGCGCCGCGCGATCCGTGACGCCGCGTCGAACGCCGGCGCGTCGCAGGTGTGGCTGATCGAGGAGCCGATGGCGGCCGCGATCGGCGCCGACATGCCGGTGACCGAGCCGATCGGCTCGATGGTCGTCGATATCGGCGGCGGCACCACCGAAGTCGCGGTGCTCTCGCTGCGCGGCCTCGCTTATTCCACTTCGGTCCGCGTGGGCGGCGACAAGATGGACGAGTCGATCGTCTCCTATGTGCGCCGCAACCACAATCTGCTGATCGGCGAAGCCACGGCGGAGCGCATCAAGCAGGAAGTCGGCGTCGCCAAGCCGCCGGCGGACGGCATCGGCCAGACGATCCACATCAAGGGCCGCGACCTGGTCAATGGCGTGCCCAAGGAAATCCAGATCAACCAGGGCCAGATCGCGGAAGCGCTGTCGGAGCCGGTGGGCACCATCGTCGAGGGCGTGCGCATCGCGCTCGAGAACACCGCGCCGGAACTGGCCGCGGACATCGTCGACCAGGGCATCGTCCTCACCGGTGGCGGCGCGCTGCTCCAGGGGATCGACGAAGTGCTGCGCGACGAGACCGGCCTGCCCGTCACGATCGCCGAGGACCCGCTGACCTGCGTGGCGCTCGGCACCGGGCGCGCGCTGGAAGATCCGGTGTTCCGCGGCGTCCTCATCTCGGTCTGATCGGAGCAAAGGGGTATGGCGCCGCCACGCAACCGGCGCCCGGGGTTTTCGCGGCGGGCGCAGTACGGGCTCTTCCTCGGCTATGTGGGGCTGGTCGGCGGAATGCTGGTCGCGGCCGGCCTCCTGCTGCTTTCGATATTCAATCCGCCGGCCTTCGGCGCGGTGCGTGGTTTCTTCTCGGAGATCACCACGCCCGTCGCCTCCGCCTTCACCTGGGTGCGCACCAGCGTCGCCGGGGTGCCCGAAGGCGTCTCCAGCTATGTGAACGTGCGCGGCGAGAATGCCCGGCTCAAGAAGCAGATCGCCGACAATGCATTGCTCGTCGAGCGCGCGCGCACGCTCAACCAGGAAAACCGGCACCTGCGCGAGATGCTCAAGCTGCACGACGTCTCCACCGATGCCGTGGTGGTGGCGCGGCTGGTGGCCAGTTCGATGGGCAGCACCCGGCGCTATGCCACGCTCAACGCGGGCGGCTGGCAGGGCGTGAAGGCGGGGCAGCCAGTGCGCCAGCCCGACGGGCTGATCGGCCAGGTGGTGGAGACCAGCCCCAATACCGCGCGCGTGCTCCTGATCGTCGATCCGGAGAGCATCGTCCCCGTGCGGCGCACCCGCGACGGCCTGCCCGCGATCGCCACCGGGCGCGGCGACGGGCTGCTCGACATCCGCTCGGCAAGCGTGGCGACGATGATCTTCCAGCCGGGCGACACCTTCGTCACTTCGGGCACCGGGGGCATCTTCTCGCCGAACATCCCCGTCGCGCGGGTGATCCGCACCTCACGCGACATCGCGGTGGCCCAGCCTTCGGCCAATCCCGACGCGCTCGATTTCGCGCTCGTCCAGGCGACGTTCCTGCCTGACCCGACGCCTACCCCGTCCCCCACTCCCTCGCCCAGCGCAAAGCCCAAGGCCGGGAAGAAATAGCGGTGACCGACTATATCCCCCTCGGCCGCAGCGAGAAGATGCCGCGCAGCATCTGGCTGGCGCCGCTCTCGGTGGTGCTGGGGTCGATGACGACATTGCTGCCGGTGGTGGCCACCGTGCCCTTCCTGCCGCCGTTCGGGCTGATGATGCTGCTCGCCTGGCGGCTGATGCGCGGCGATTCGATGAAAGTGTGGATGCCCGTCCCGCTGGGCTTTTTCGACGACATGCTGAGCGGCCAGCCCCTGGGCAGCGCGATGCTGCTCTGGTCGGCCGCGGTGCTGATGGTGGACGTGCTCGATACCCGGCTGGTGTGGCGAGATTTCTGGCAGGACTGGCTGATCGCCGGCGGCGCGATCGCCTTCGTGCTGATCGGCGGGCGGCTGGTGGCCGCCCCCTTCACCGCCCATGTCGATACGGCGCTGCTCATCCAGATTCTCATCTCCGCGGCGCTGTTCCCCGTGGTTGCCCGGTTCTGTGCGTGGCTCGATCGGGATAAGAAGCGACAATAATGGCCCGGATCACCGAAGCAGCGCAGGCTTACAGTTTCTCCCGCCGCGCGCTGGTGCTCGGCGGGATCCAGGGCGCGGCCGCGCTGGTGCTGGCCGGGCGGATGACCTGGCTCGCCGTGTTCGAGAACGAGCGCTACCGGCTGACCGCCGAGAGCAACCGCGTCCGCCTGACGCTCACGCCGCCGCGGCGGGGCTGGATCGTCGACCGCAGCGGCATCCCCATCGCCAACAACCGCACCGCGTTCCGCGTCGACATGATCCCCGACCGGATGGAGGACAAGGAGAAGACGCTGGGCATGCTCCAGCAGATCCTGAGCCTCTCCGAAGAGGAAATGTCGCGCATCCGCACCGACCTGAAGCGGGCGGCGGGTTTCCAGCCCGTCCAGGTCTCCGACAATCTCGATTGGGAGCGCTTCGCCGCGGTGAGCGTGCGCGTGCCGGAGATGCCCGGCGTGCAGCCTACCCGCGGCTTCTCGCGCAACTATCCGCTGGCCGCGGGCGTCGCGCACCTCGTCGGCTATGTCGGCACCGCTTCGGCCGAGCAATATCAGAAGGAAAAGGACCCGCTGCTGGTCGCCCCCGGCTTCAAGCTGGGCAAGGACGGGCTGGAGAAGACGCTGGAGGACCGCCTGCGCGGCACGCCGGGCGCCAAGCGCGTCGAGGTGACGGCGCATGGCCGGCTGGTCAAGGAACTCGCCACCCGGCCCGACCAGCCGGGCGAGACGGTGAAGCTCACCATCGACGCGCTGCTCCAGGAATATGTCGCGCGGCGCCTGGGCACCAATTCCGGCTCGGCGGTGGTGATCGACGTGAGCAATGGCGACATCCTCGCCATGGTCTCGATGCCTGCCTATGACCCCAACAGCTTCTCCGACGGCATCAGCCGCAACGAATGGAAGATGCTGAGCGAGGACGACCATGTGCCCTTGATGAACAAGGTGCTGCAGGGCCTCTATCCGCCGGGCTCCACGGTGAAGCCGATGAACGGGCTGGCGCTGTTGCACGCGGGTGTCGACCCCAATGCCCGGGTGGTGTGCTCGGGCGCGCTGCGCGTGGGCAATGGCGTGTTCCACTGCCACAAGCGCGGCGGGCACGGCGCGCTCGATCTCAAGCATGCGATCATGCAGAGCTGCGACATCTATTTCTACGAGATGGTGCGCCGCGTCGGCTATGATGCGGTGGCCCCGATGGCGCGCGCGCTCGGCCTGGGGCAGAAGTTCGACCTGCCCTTCAGCACCCAGCGCTTCGGCACCGTGCCCGACAGCGCCTGGAAGCTGAAGCGCTACAAGCAGCAATGGACCGTCGCCGATTCGCTCAACGCCTCGATCGGCCAGGGCTATGTGCTCGCCAATCCGCTGCAGCTGGCGGTGATGGCGAGCCGGCTGGCATCGGGGCGCCAACTCGTCCCGCGGCTGCTGGCGGACGCGCCGCACCAGGATGCCCCGCCCCTCGCCTCCACGCCCGAGCAGCTGGCCATCATCCGCGACGCGATGTTCGGCGTGATCAATTCGGGCGGCACCGGCGGCGCGGCGCGGATCCAGGTTCCCGGCATCACGCTCGCCGGCAAGACCGGCACCGCCCAGGTCCGCCGCATCACCATGGCGGAGCGTGCATCGGGCGTGCTCAAGAACGCCTCGCTGCCGTTCAAGCTGCGCGACCACGCGCTGCTCGTCTGCTTCGCCCCGGCGGAGAACCCGAAATATGCCGCCGGCATCGTGCTCGAGCATAACGGCCACACCGTCCGCAACCTCGACACGCCGATGATCGGCCGCGACATCATGACTTTCCTATTCGACCGGAAGCGCGCGATGGAATCGCTGCATCGCGAGGAGCCGACCTGGGGCGGCGACTATCGCACCCGGATGGCCGAGCAGGCCAAGGCCTTCAAGGCGGCCCAGAGCGCGCCGCCGCCCGAAGCGCCCGAGGACGCGGCCGAGGCGGCGAGCACCGTCGCTTCCGAGGCCGCCAACGCCACGACCAGCAACACGATCGACAGCAGCGCGGCCGAACGCGGCAGCGTGGAGGCAGACTGATGGCCACGCTCCAATCCTCGGGCCTCGGCCCCTCCGGCATCGTGCCCGGACCGCTGGCGCAGCTGCCCTGGCGGATCATCGGGCTGGTGGTGGCGATCGGCATGTTCGGGCTGGTCGTGCTCTATTCGGCCGCGAGCGGCAGCATGACGCCCTGGGCGTTCAACCAGGGCCTGCGCTTCTTCGTCTTCCTCGCCATGGCCATCGGCCTGTCGCGCGTGCCGGAGAGCTTCTGGGCGCTGGGCGCCTTCCCCATGTACATCGTCATCGTGGTGATGCTGGTCGGCGTGGAGCTGCTCGGCGCGGTGGCGGGCGGCAGCCAGCGATGGCTCGACCTCGGCTTCATCCGGCTGCAGCCCTCCGAGCTGATGAAGCCGGTGATCGTGATGGCGATGGCCCGATTCTACGAGATATTGCCGGCAGGCGAGATCCGGAAGTTCGGCGCGATCTGGCCTGCCTGCGTGCTGATCGGCATCCCGGCCGGCCTCGTCATGCTCCAGCCCGATCTCGGCACGGCGCTGATGATCACCGCGGGCGGCGTGACGGTGATGTTCCTGGCCGGCATCCCGCTGCGCCTGTTCATCGGCGGCGCGCTGGCGCTGGCGGTGGCGGCGCCGCTGGCGGTGAATTTCGTCCTGCACGACTATCAGCGCAACCGCGTGCTGATCTTCCTCGATCCCGAGAGCGATCCGCTGGGCACCGGCTATCACATCAGCCAGTCCAAGGTGGCGATCGGATCGGGCGGCGTGTTCGGCAAGGGCTTCCTGCAGGGTACCCAGAGCCATCTCGACTATCTGCCCGAGGGCCATACCGACTTCGCGCTGGCGACGATGATGGAGGAATGGGGGCTGATGGGCGGCTTCTTCCTGATCGTAGGCTTCGGCATCCTGATCCGCTGGGGGATCGGCGTGAGCATGCGCGCGCAGAGCCGCTTCGCGCGGCTGACGGCGGCGGGCCTTTCCGCCACCATCTTCTATTACTGCGCGATCAACATGGCGATGGTGATGGGCCTGGCGCCGGTGGTGGGCGTGCCGCTGCCGCTGATCAGCTTTGGCGGCACGGCCGTGATGACCTTCATGATCTGCTTCGGAATCCTGCTCTCGATCGACCGCCAGAGCCGCCGCGTGCAGCGCTGGTGATTTTTTTGTGATTGGGGGTTTACAAGCCGCAAACCGCGCCGCTAAAGGCGCTCCTCCACTGCGGAGGCGCACCCACCAAGGGCGCCGAAACAACCCGGAATGGACGCATAGCTCAGTTGGTAGAGCAGCTGACTCTTAATCAGCGGGTCCTAGGTTCGAGCCCTAGTGCGTCCACCATTTCTTCTCCTTACATCTCAACATCTTGCACCGTCTTGTGACGCCAAAATCAGCACGTCCCTGCGCGGGGCTGTGGGTGATTTTGCACCATCGGCTTCCGCAGTTTTCTGCGCCTCTCCGTCGTCGCGGATTTTCGGCACAAAAGTCAGCTGGTCGGCATAGGGCTGAAGGTGCTTCACCGACATATGCGCATAGCGGCGCACCATCGACTCCGACATCCAGCCGCCCAGCTCCTGTAGCACCCAGGTGGGCACGTCGCTCTGCCGAAGCCCTGTCGCGAGCGCAAACACGACCACGTCACGCTGATGCTCGGGCAATTCCTTGAGCAGCCGTTCGGCCTGCTCCTCGGTGATCCATCGAACCCGGACCTTGCCGCCGCGGCTGTAGTTCTTGAACGCCGGTACCCGATCGGTCCATTCCCATTCCCGCATCACCCGCCGGAAGATGGCGCGGATAAGCGCCTCATAGAGATCCTTGATGCGATCCGAGCGCTGGATATGCTTGTCGATCAGCCGGTCGATCTGGTCGAGAAGCTTGCCTCTCAAATGACCGGTAAACCAGCCATCTTCCAGGATCGGGAGCAAGTTTTGACTGAGCCGAAGAATGTCATCGTGACCGGCGCGGCAGGATCGCTAGGCATAGCCATCGCCGAAGATCTGAAAAGCGACGGATGGAACGTCATCGGCATCGACCTGAAACGCAGCCCAGCCTGCGAAACGATTCTAATCGATCTCTCGGATCCGAACGCCATCCGGGCAGGCTTCGACGCCATCGCGCGCGAATTCTCCCGTCTCGACGGTCTCGTGAACAATGCCGGCGTCTTTCTCGGCAAGGGATGGGAGGAGATCGCGGATAACGAGGTGAGCCGGACGCTCGACGTGAACCTGCGTGCTCCGCTGCTGCTGTCGACCTTGTTCGCCAGGCGAGCGATCGCGCAGGCGACACCGGGGGCGATCGTCAACGTGGCGTCCGTTGCTGGGCGCGAGCCAGGTCATGATATCGTCTACGCGGCCTCCAAGGCCGCCCTCATCCAGCTCACGCGCGGTCTGGGGCGACAGCTCGCAGGCGACGGCATCCGCGTGAATGCGGTGGCCCCGGGCGTCATCGAGGGTCAGATGGCGGATCGGATTCCCGAACCGGGCCGCTCGGCCTATATGCAGCGGACCCCGATGAAGCGCTTTGCCGAACCGGCCGAAATCGCCGGCGTGGTATCGTTCCTGCTGTCGAGCAGGTCCAGCTATCTTGCCGGGGCCGTCATCGACGCGAATGGCGGCCTGTTCTGAACCGGCACGACGGGAATTGCGCCGCAGCGTGCCGTCGGTATCGAGGCACGCGCGCTCGACGGTCATGCCGGTCACGCCTATCGGGGCGCCGCTCCCATCACGGCGATGGCGAGCGCGGCGACGGCGACCGCTTCTATCGCGACCCGCCAGCGGCTGCGCCGGGTCCAGGCCCATGCCGCCTCGGTCTGCGACCGGTTGAGGTCACCCGCCCGTTCGAAGCCGAGCGCCGCCGGGATGAAATGAAATATGGACCAGACTCGCGTCATCGCATGCGCCGCGAGCGCGGCAAGGATGCAATATCTTGCGAACGGATTCTGCCAGTTCGCCCACAAGGAACCCGCCAGGGCAAGTTCATAGATCGTATGCGCCGGAATCCAGAAGAGCTTGCGGTCGATACCGCCCCTTTCGGGCTGGATCAGTTGCGGTTGCTTCGGCCAGACGCGATCGATCAGGAGAATTTCGTAAAGGCCGCCGCCGAGCCCGATGGCTCCGAAAACGATGGTTGTCTGCAGGATCGCGACGTGGAAACTCACTGGCCCGGTCATCCGATATCGGCTAACGATCAAATATCTTAATTTTCGAGATACACGAATGTCAAGAGAACGAGTTGCGGCCATCATGCGGCTCACGGACGCGCTTCGGGCTTCCAGCGCCCAAGCGCTGATGGTGAGCCACGGCGTCGCGGCGAAAGTCGGCCTGAACATGACCGACCTCGAGTGCCTCGACATCATCCAGATGGGTGGCAGCGTCACCGCCGGCGAGCTCGCGCGCAGGACCGGCCTCACGACCGGCGCAATGACGACGGCGATCGACCGCCTCGTGCGTGCCGGCTATGCGGAGCGGCAGGCCGATCCGAACGACCGGCGCCGGGTTCTCGTGACGACCCGCGCCGACAATATGCGAGCGCTCTGGCAGATCTACGCGCCGCTGCAGGCCGCGATGGAACGGCTCTACGAGGGGCATTCGGAAGACGAGCTGCACATGATCGCAACCTTCACGGAGCAGGCGCTGACGATTTCCTCGGAGTTCACGCGTCGGCTCCATGACGAGCAAGATGCGGGCGATCCCGTATAGGCCGACCCCGGTTCCCTATTGCGCATAGGTGACCAGCGTCATCGCGCGAATGCCGCTGCGGCCTCGCCCGCCGAACGGCCGCTTGCGGACGCCGCGTCGGCGAGCATGCCAACCGGCCCCACCCAGTCGCCGGCGATGAACAGGCCTTCGCCATTCGGAACCGCGACCCCCGGACGCCCGTGCAGGCCACGCCTCGCGGCAAGCGGGATCGACGAGTTCACCGGCATGGCCCCCAGGAATTGGCGCGCCCGCTCCTGCTCCCGCCATCCTGGTTGCGTCAGATCGATGAATCCTTCGAGCTCGGCGATGAGCTGGCCGCGGCTCGGCTTCTCGTCCGGCTCGATGTACCGCATGGCGTGCAACAGCGCCGCGCCTTGCGGCGCGAGCCGGGCCGCTGCGCTATGAACCGAGAAATAGAGCGGTCGATCGATGTCGAGCGCGAACAGGATGTCGGGACGCGGCAGGTGCGCGAGACCGATATCGAGGCATGCCACCTTCGCCGGCACTACATTCGTCGCTTCCTCGAGGCCCTCGATTCGCGGGGACAGCGCCATGGCTTGCGCCGGATTCACCGCAAGTATGACCGCGCGAGCCGTCAGAGAGCTCCCGTCCCTGAGTGTCGCGCGCCAGGACGCTCCGCGATCGATCGATGCAACCGGACAGCCCGACCGAAGACTGGCGCCAAATTCAACGCAGGCGGAGCGGAGACCGTCGACTATCGTCTCCCAGCCGCCATCGACGTAGCGAGCGTTTCGCGCCAATCCGCCAGCGAGCTGGCCGAGCAGCGCCGATGCGTCGGCCAGGTCCGGTGCATGGACGATGCTTGTCAGCCGAACCATCGCGGCGAGCGTCGAGCGAACCCTGGGCGACGGCGAGAGTGCCGCCAGCGCATCACGCAAGCTGCCGCCAGGCGGCGTCTCTATCGAGCCATCGAGCAGACCGCGAAGCAACTTACCCATTTCACTCTTTTCGGTATCGGTAAGCAGCGAGGTCGAAGCGAGCCCGCTCGCGCTGAAGGGGGCTGCGTGCAGCGTGTCGCCCGCGACGAAGAAACCGGCGACCAGGGGCGGCACTCCGCCCGCCGCAGCAATACCGAGGTCCTGCAGTATCTCATCCAGCAAGCCGTCGCGATACAAAGCGTGTGCGCCCTGGTTGAAATGATATCCCGAGACGATCCGCGTTCTGGCGCGCCCTCCGAACGTTGCCGACGCTTCCAGAAGAACGACGCGGCTTCCGTTTCTGGAGGCGAAGGCCGCGGCCACCAGGCCGGCGATGCCTCCCCCAACGACAATGACGTCGAACTCGGACATCGGGCCCTCCATTTCGGACAATTTGTATCCGCTTTAATGTGGATATAGGATGTCCGCAATGAGAATCAGCGACGGCGTCGAATGGGCGGTCCATGTGTGTGGCGTACTGGCGGCGGTGCCGGAAGGACGCGGCCTGCCCGGTGCCAAGCTCGCCGAATTCCATGAGCTGCCGCCGGCCTATCTGGCCAAGCACCTGCAGGCGCTGTCGCGCGCCGGTATCGTGACGGGGGGGCGCGGCGCGAAGGGCGGCTATCGCCTCGCGCGCGCGCCTTCCGCTATCTCGCTGCTCGATATCGTGATCGCGATCGAAGGTCCGCAGCCAGCCTTTCGCTGCACGGAAATCCGGCAGCGCGGTCCGTGCCCGGCGCCACCATCCGCCTGTCGAGCCGCGTGCCCCATTTCGCGCGCGTTTCATGCAGCCGAAGCCCTGTGGCGCGAAGCGCTGGCCGGCGTGACGATCGCCGAGATGAACGCGGCCGCGGCGGATGAATCGTTCGACGCCAAACGACGCAGCCAATTCCGAGCTTGGCTCGTGACTGCGCTAGGTTGACCGACGCACGAAATATCTGCCGGACCAGCGTAGACCTGCGCCGCGCGCGTTCCGGCGTGCGAGCTTCGCCGATCATCTGATAGAATTCGGCCATTTCGGCGACCCCGGCGTTCGCCCAATCGGGAGTGCCGCCGGCCCTTGCCAGGAGACGGCAGCGCGCCCTCATTTTTCAATCGCAAGGGCCACCTCGTAGAGCCCGGGATGGGCATCCCCGTAGCGTCTGTTTCCTTCGATCATTCCCTTCTGAAGGAGGTGATCGAACGCCCGTTCCGCCGCTTCGCGATCGACACTCTGCGCGTAATTGACGACACGCGTGCCGTCGAGGCTGCGATGAAGGCTGGCGGATATCCACCCCTCGACGTCGCGCGCCACCTGGGCAGCCTCGTAGAGATATTCGATGAGCGGCTGCTGCTCGCCCGGCGACACAAAGCAATCCCATGGCACGGCGGCCTTGCGGATGGCGCCCGCCCGGCTTGGTCATTGATGAATCGGGCGGATCGAGTGCGTAGGCATATCAGCGGCGATCCCAGAAAGCGCGCCAGCATTGCTATCTAGCGCGTGGCATATCCCGTGCGATCACGGCGAGCGCGCGTGCGGCGCGACCGCGAGCGCTCTCACCTTGCGTCGGCGCGATCGGGAAATCGGGCGCAATGCCCGCGACCTCATCCGCGCCGTTCGCGCGCAGCCGCATGCAGTTCGGGATCCGAAAGCGCAGCTGCGAATGGGCCAGCACCAGCGGATCGCCCTTTGCCATGAACCCGCATCCATCCCCTCCAGTCCGCGCGCCGAGCGTCTTGGCGATGCCATTGTCCCGCATCGTCGCCACAAACATCTCCGCGGCCGAGAAGCTGCGGTTGTCGGTCAACACATAGACCGGGCCTGTCCAGGCGCCGAAATGCGATTCGATCGTCGCGGACCAGGAAAGCCGGCTCGCCAAATCACGATCGCCATAGGCACCTTTGGGCAGGCCGCTGCTGAAACCGCCCGCAGAGCCGGCCGCGAGAAGATTGTTGCAAGCATCCTTTCTCCAAGGTCGCTGTTCGGTCCAGACCCAGGAGAGATCGCAGTGCTGCGTGCCGATCCGCGCCCTCGCGCTTTCGAAGAACCGCAGCGCCTGCGCCAATGCCCTGGCGCCGTCGGCCTTGGGCTTGGCGGCAAGCCCCCGATTCATCGAGCGGATCTGCTCGTCGAAATATTGGGCGGATACCGGCGCATCGACCATCGACATCGGCGCCGATGCGACGGCGCGATCGGTGAACATCCGCGGCATCCAGTCGCCGCTGTCCCCGCCGCCGCTGTTGCGGCCGACATCGACGAGTATCGCGACCGCGCCCTGCTCGCGAAGCGTCGCCAGGGTCTCGGCAAGCGCGGCGAACCACAGGTCGCTCGCCGCGTCCTCGATCGCACGCCGCGTGACTGCGGTGCCCGCAGCTTCGAGCGCAGTCCAGGCGCGCGTACATAGCGCGGGGAATGCGGTCGGCTCGAATTCCTGGATACGCACGATCCCGATTCTGCGGCCATCGGGGCCGGGCACCAGGCCGCTGCGAAACGGATCGCCGAGCCCGTCACCGAGCATCGCGAATCCCGGCAGGCTTTCGAACGGCAGCGTAAAGACCACCGGGCCGGTCACAGCATAGCCCAGCGCGGCGCAGCCGGTGGGCGATTGTCCGTGGAGCAGTGCCGACTCCTCGGGTTCCGGTGCCTGCGCGACGGTTGGGACAGCGAGCCGGGGCAAGGGCGACAGATGCCCGTCATGGAAACCGGCGACGAAATCGAGCAGCGCCTTTTCGGCCTCGCTATCGGTAGCGGCCTGGGCCAGCGCATCCCGGGTACGGCGCTCCAGGCGCGGAACATCGATGCCGCTTTGTGGCGATCCCATCCAGGCGAGATTGACATAGGTGCGCTCGAGCGCAGCCTTCAGCTCCTGGAAGTCCTCCAGCCATTCGGCGCGATGAAACGCCGATCGGGCCTCCTGTGCAGCGGCGGGTTGCAGGGCAAGGCCGGCGAGGCACGCCATCGCCATCATCGGTGCGTTTCGGTACCTTTTGGGGGTCGTCATCGGCACATTCTCCATCGGATACGCCGCCGACTATCGTGCCCCCGCCCTTCCGTATTGGACGCAGCGGACGATTGTACGCTAGGCGCCCTTTCGGAAAACCGCCGGCGTGCAGCCGACCTCGGCCTTGAAGCTCCGCGTCAGATGCGACTGGTCATAGAAGCCGCAGGATTGGGCGATCTCGGCGAGCGGCATATGTCCGGACCTGAGCAAGTCGGACGCGGCCGCGACGCGAAGCTTGCGCTGATATTCGCCGATACTGTGCCCGAACGCGCGCTGAAATCCGCGCGACAGGCGGACGGGATCGCAGCCGATCGCCGCCGCGATCTCCCCCAGGCTGCGCGGCTCGCAGGCATGTGCGTCGATATAGGCACGGGCGTCGCGCAACCAGCGGGCCGGGGTGTCCTGCTGCCGGGTCGCCGATCTTCCGAAGAGCGCCAGCAATTCATAGCCCAGGCCCTCGATCGCGAAGCGCGAGAACATATCGTCGATCGACAGTTCCGCCACGATCCGGCGACCGATCGACGCGATGGCTTCGGAGTGGATCGCAGGCGCATCGTCGAGCCGGACATTCGCGGAAAGATATTCCAGGCCGAAGCGCGTGGGATTCAACACCAGCTTGGAAGCGCCGGAGCGACCGATGCGCTGGGAATGGGGTTCGCCCGCCGGGCAGAAGGACAGGCTCCCGGCCCGGTAGCGCTCATGCCGCCCGCGCACATTTTCCTGATACTCCCCGGCGACAAGGATGCAGAGGCTGGCTTCGTCGTGCACATGCTCCGCCATCGCGGAATGGGCCGGATAGCGACCGGTCCGAAGCGACTCGAAAGGTGCGTTCATGCCGCAACTCTCGCGCCGGCCGCATCGAGGGACAATCCATGAAATGCCGATATCATGAGCGATAGAAGGTTTTCCTATCGATCAGGGGAGATGTCCCAAGCTACTGTGCAACAAAATTCGAGGAACGAACTTTGCTCGAATGATTTCGCCTCAGCCGAAAGCTTCGTCGATGTACGTGAGACGCTCGGCGAGCCGCAAGGGGCACGGTACGCGACTTGGCACGAGCCCTTGGCCGAGCGGTCCTAGTAGCCGCCCGGAGCAAGCCTCTGGGAGAGCCACCAGATATTGCCGGAGGGATCGGCCAGGCCGCCTTGCTGTTCTCCGTAAGGTCGAAAGCCCACCGGACTGATTTCGCGCCCGCCAGCCGCGACAGCGCGTGCCATGGCGCCGGCTGCGTCGACGACATAGAGATAGATCGTCGCCCGCGACGCGGCTTGGCTACCCTGCGCCTCACTTATCATGATGGTCGTGTCGTCGAAGCGAACATGCGCATTCAGGACGACCCCGTCGGGCGCCGCATGAATGTCGATGATTTCGCCGCCGAGGCCCTCGTCAAGGAATCCCAGATAGTCGCGAGCGTTGTTGACGAAGATATAGGGGAAGACCCGCGTGAAACCGGGCGGGATGAGCGGCTTCGATTCTCCGCCAGTCGATTGCTGCATTCCAGCCTCCCGGGAATTCTGATCGGTTGCCGGCATGCCCGGCCAGTTCGCCAAATCCTGCCGGCGCGACATGCTCAGCTTGAGCAGAATGTTCGCAAGATGAAACTTGACGGCTTCCACGCCGATTTCGAACCGTTCGGCGATCTGCCGGTTCGTCATGCCGAACCGCACCGCCTTCGCGACGCGCCACTCCCCCGGCGTCAGAATATCGGGATGGGCGGGCCGTCCTCTTTTCCGGTTGCCGTTCATGCGGGCATCTTATCGACGGGAGATGGGAATTTCACTCCCCGCATCTGAGACCGGACATATTCGATGACGGCGACGCGGATTCGCCCAAGGCACCAACCGTGTCTTGTTCCGGACACCCGATTTCACGGCTTCCCCTTCCGTCCTGCGCACGCAACCCATCCCGATCCTGCAGGTGCCGCAGGATATGGCCGTGACGCGCCGCCACGGGCAATTGCGCAGCACCCATCTTCCATGTCGCCGCGGGACAGGGTCAGCGCCGGCGGAATGGCGTCGACGCCGGTATCCCGTGCGAGGGGAGGGAAAATCGGGTTGGTACGCGATATCCTGGCCAAATGAGGCGGGAAAACCAGAACGGGCGATCGCCCCATCCGGATGTTCCGGCTCATACCGAGCGGCGAATGCCGATGCCATTCGGCACGGGAGCGCAGACCAGAAACCGCCGGACGCTGCAGGGTCTGTGTCGACAGAGTCAAATGTCGCGTCGCCAACATCCTCTCGACGCTCGACCTCCGCAGCCGCGCCGAACTCGGCCACTGGGCTGGCATGCGCGGCAATGGCTCACTCGATGCAAAGGGCATCAAAATGGAAACGCAGTTGGTCATCGGGCCGATCGGCCAGATTTCGCGCCGGGTCAAGGATATCGCCGCGGCCCGGCATTGGTACGGTGAGGTCCTGGGGCTGGAACATCTTTTCTCGTTCGGCGACCTGGCCTTTTTCGATTGCGGCGGTGTCAGATTGTTCCTGACCGAAGAGGGCGACGACGGCGGCGGGGAATCGGTCCTCTATTTTCAGGTCGAGGATATCCGCTTGACGCACGTCGCACTCCAATCCGCAGGTGTGGAATTTGTGGACGCGCCACACATGATCCACCGGCACGATGACGGTACCGAGGAATGGATGGCCTTCTTCAGGGACAATGAAGGCCGCCCACTGGCGCTCGCGACCCAGATCAGGGCCTCGCCAGACATGTTGGTCACAGATCGCCCGCAAAGGGCAGCGGCAATCGATCGCTCATCCGAAAGGAAAGGCCCTGCGCCGGCCCCTGCCCCGTTCTCGATCGCCTGGCCGTAGGGGTGGCTCCCGCACCAAAGCGTCGAAAGGCAGGGAGGATTCGAACGTTTCACTGACGCAATCGTCATCTTGAAACCAGCGCAGCGACCCTTCCGCAAGTCCAGCGCACAAGCATGGCCGCTATTGCAAGGCTGCTTCAATCGCCGGATGCCAGCCCACCCGCCCAAAGAGGACATCGACGGGCCGGGTTGATCGGACCCTCCGGATTCAGAGCCGCCCGGCCGAGACCAATTCTTTCTCGATCTCGCGGATGCGAGCCTCGCCGCGACGCAGCGCATCGGCGCTGGTGTGGACCGAATAATAGCCGAGCGCGAGGTCGTGGGGGTGCGGCACGGCCGAGCCGAGCACCAATTCGCTGTCGGCGATCGCCTCGAACTCGACGGCGCCTTCGCCTGGAGCGAAAGCCGCAAGATCGCCCTCACGCAGCGGCTGCGGCGTTGCGACCAGGCCCTTGCCGACCGCGGCCCACAGCACCTCATGCCCCGCGGGCGGCTGGTAACGCCACCGCTCGCCAGCCTTGAGCGTGACCGCGAGATAGTTGATCGGCGCTGGCGCCTCGACCTGGCTCTGCGCCGATCCGTACGCGCCCAGCAATATTCGCGCGGGGCCGTCCACCGGCACTTCGCCGGGTTCGAGATTGCGGCTGAACGAAGCGCCAAGCTCCAGGTCGGCCGGTAGCGCGATCCAGAGCTGGAAGCCGCGGACCGGCAGCCGGAACGCGTCCGCACCATCGGCGCCACCGTGCCAGATGCCCGAGCCCGCCTGCATATACTCCATGCCGCCGGCGCTCACCATGTCGTCGGCACCCGTCGAGTCCTCGGCGCGAAGGCCGCCCTCGGCCACATAGGTGAGGGTCGCGATGCCCGAATGCGGGTGCATCGCCATGGGCGGGAACGGCCCCATGTCCGCGGAAAAGGCGAACCGGTCGAGGAACACGAAGGGCTTGAGCAGCTTGCCGAAATCGCTCGGGCTCATCAGGCGGGTGATCGGGCCGTGGGTGTGTCCGCGCGTCGTGTGCGTAATCGGGCGGGTGCCGAGAAGGAGGTCGGTCATCGGACAAATCCTTTCAATCATAGGGAGGACGATGGGATGAGGGACCGCAGGCCGGGGGCTGAGCCGGCGGTCCCTCAAGCGGGTCAGACAGCGAGGGACACGCGCCGCGCGCCGAGCCTGGCATCCATGCTCCAGGCACCGCCGCCAAAGGCGATGATCTGAAGCAAGCCGCCGGCGATCGCGAAGTTCTTGAGGAAGTGGATCATCTGGTTCTGGTCGGCGAAATTGCCGTGGAAGAAGATGGCGGTCGCGATCGAGAACAGGGCGAGACCCAGGGCGACCAGCCGGGTGCGATAGCCGATCACCAGCAGCACGCCGCCGATCGCCTCCACTGCGACGGCAAGCGCATAACCGAGCATCGGCGCGGGCAGGCCGGTGGCGGCGATATAGCCCTGGGTTGCGACGGGGTCGGCGATCTTGCCGAGGCCGCTGATCAGGAAAATGGTGGCGATGAGAAGCCGGCCAAAGGCGGCGATCGAAGCATTTTGCGAGGACATGACGGCGGTTCCTTTCACGAGAGCCGCATTCCTTTGCCGCGGCCTTGACGGTCAGATAGGGCGCCGCGCATATTCAAAATAAGTCACATAATGCTGGCATGAACGTTCAAGGAATTTGAAATGCCGGACGTCGGCTTGCCGACCTTGGATCAGATGCGGGTGCTGATCACCATTGCCGAGACCGGCAGTTTCGCAGCGGCGGGGCGTCGGCTTGGACGCGCCACGTCCGCGATCAGCTATACGGTCGCGACGCTCGAGGCCAATCTTGGCATCCAACTCTTCGACCGTGCGCAGGCGCGCAGACCCATCCTGACCGGCGCCGGCAAGTCGGTATTGGCGCGAGCCGCCGCCATTGCCGGCGAGATCGATGACCTGCGCGCCGCCGTCGCCGGGCTCCAGCAGGGGCTGGAGGCGGAGGTTTCTCTCGCGGTGGACGTGATGCTCCCCGCCTGCCGTCTGACCGATGCGATCCGCGCGTTCGAAATGCGCTTTCCCACGGTGACGCTGCGGCTGCATGTCGAGACGCTCGGTGCCGTCGCGGAGCTGGTCCTCGATCGCACCGCGCGGATCGGCATCGCCGGCATCTTCCATTCCAATCGGCCGGGGCTCGACCAGATGAGTGTCGGCGTGGTCGAGATGATCCCGGTGGCGGCGCCGGGCCATTCGCTGGCGCGTCCCGGTCGGCGGACACCCGGCGAAATCCGGCACCATCGCCAGCTCGTTCTGACCGTCCGTGCGCCCTTCGCCGAAGGAGCGGACGCCGGCGTGATGAGTCCCAAGGAATGGCGGATCGCCGATCTTGGCGCCAAGCATGCGCTGCTCCGTGCGGGTTCGGGCTGGGGCTTCATGCCCGAACCCATGGTGCATGATGATATTGAAGCAGGATGCCTGGTGCGCCTCGACCTCCCGGAGGTGACGGTCGGGCACTATCCGCTGCAGGCCATCTATCGCAGCGACGCCCGCCCCGGCCCGGCAGGCGAATGGCTCATCGAACACTTCGCCGCGCAAAGCGGTTGAAATGCCTCGATCGTCAGCAGCAGGTCGGTGGCGTTCAGCGCGGCCTATGCCGGCACCGCGAGTGAGCTACGCCTATCATTGATCGAAGCTTCCATAAGTAAATATCGAGCCGATATGCCTCCCCTAGGAAGGAAAGCCCGGCCAATTGCGAGCATATCCGCTTGGTCCGCGAGAAAACTCCCGCCGGACATGTGCATTTCAACATCATGACAACAAATTTTGTGAACTTCTTGTGACAATTCCACCCGAAGCTCCCCGGCAATTATTTCCAATCAAATGTTCCGAACATATTGCCTTCATGTTGACATTCGACCTCGCCCTACCCTATCCGCCGGCACAGGGAAAAACTATTTTTATCCTTGAAATCTTTATGCGCCACGCACCTGGCACCAGCTGCAGGCTCTTGAGTTACGCGAGTAGATCATGCCGACAGAGGATCCCCTATTCAGACAGGAGGTTTCCGAGCATCGCCGCCAGGGGCTGCAAGGCGAAGTCATCCTCAACCAATCGGTTTCAGCCTCGCTCCTTGTGGCCGCTATCGTTGCGATCACGGCCGCGGCAATTTCCTGGGTGACACTCGGCTCCTATGCCCGCACCGAAACCGTGCGCGGGATATTGGTCACCGAGCGCCCCTCCACCAAGGTTGCCGCGCCGGCCTCGGGCATTGTCGTCGAGCTCGCGGCGCGCGAAGGCACCGTGGTTCGCAAGGGCGACCGACTGGCGGTGATCGCCCTGGACCGCCATGCAGCCGCGGGCGGCGCCGTCATGGCGGATGGCATAGCCAGTCTGGACATCCGCCAGTCCCTTGCACGCGAGCAGATCGCCCTCAACGCCCGCCGCGGAACCGCGGACCGCGAGCGGCTCGCGGCGGCGATGTCCACGGCGTCGCTACAGGCGCGCGACATCGAGGGCCAAATCCAGCTACAAGAGGAAGTAGTTCGATCGAACCAGTCGATGTTCGACCAGATCGCCAAGGTCGTCGAGCGCGGGTTCGTCAGCAAGGTGGAGATGGAACGCCGCCGCCAGAATCTCATCACCTCGCAGCAGAGCCTCGCCAGTCTTCGACAACAACTGACCCAGAAACGGGCCGACGCGAATGCGGCGCGCGCGCAGCTCGCCGCGATCTCCGCGGATTCCGCACGGGGAGAGTTGGAAATCCGCGGTGCCCTTCAGTCCCTGTTGCAGCAGCGCGCCCAGATGGAAGGCGAGCGCGCTTATGTGATCACGGCGCCGATCAGCGGCCGGGTGACGGCCGTGCAGGCCGGGGTCGGGAAACTGGCCCCCGCCCAGGCGCCGCTGCTGACCATCGTGCCCACCGACACGATGCTCAAGGCGGAACTCTTCGCGCCGACGCGCGCAATCGGCTTCGTGCACGCCGGCCAGGAAACACGCATCCTCTACGACGCCTTTCCCTATCAGCGGTTCGGATCCTTTGCCGGCAAGATCAAGGCGATCTCGCGGATCGTCATCGATCCCCGGGAAGTCGACCTGCCGGTAAAGCTCGAGGAACCCGTCTATCGCATCACCGTCGGATTGGATCGCCAGGCTATCCATGCCTTTGGCGAGAACATCCCCCTCCAGCCAGGCATGGCCCTGGAGGCGACCATCATCCTCGAGCGTCAGAGCTTCCTCGACTGGCTGCTGAAGCCGCTCCACGCCATTTCGCGCAGGACCGCATGAGCGTCGAGCTGCTGCAGCTGGGCGGTGCGCGGCGCACACCCATGATCACGCAAAGCGAGGCCAGCGAGTGTGCGCTCGCCTGTCTGGCGATGGTCGCCGGCCATCATGGCTTCAAGACCGACCTCATCGAGCTCCGGCAGCGCTTTGCGCTGTCGCTGAAGGGCGCGACCCTCAAGCAGCTCATGCTCGTCGCCGAGGCCATCGGCTTCAACGCCCGGCCACTCCGCGGCGAGATCGAGGAGCTGGGGCATCTGAAGCTCCCGGCGATTCTCCACTGGAACCTCAACCATTTCGTGGTCCTCACGCGCATCAGCGACGGCGGCGGCGGGCGGCGATACCATGTCCATGACCCGGCCCGCGGCGCATTGACGCTTGGTCGCGAAGAGATGTCGCGCAGCTTTACCGGCGTGGCCGTCGAACTGCTCCAGGCCGAGTCCTTCAAGCCGAAGCAGAGCGCCCCGCCGCTGCGGATAGGGCACCTCTGGTCCTCGATGACCGGCTTCTGGCAGGCAATGCGCAACGTGATCCTGTTGTCGCTCGTGCTTCAGCTTGCCGTGCTCGCCAGCCCGTTCTTCCTGCAGGTCGCGATTGACACGGTCTTTCCCGCCTCCGATCGCGATCTGCTCGGCGTGCTCGCGGTCGGCTTCGCGGGGGTCGCCATCGTCAGCTTCCTCGCGAGCTGGCTCCGCTCGGTCATTCTGGTCAATCTCGGCAACGCCCTCTCCTATCAGGTGGTGATCAATCTCTTCCGCCACCTGATGCGGCTGCCGCTGCCCTGGTTCGAGAAGCGCCATGTCGGCGATATCATCCAGCGCTTCAGCTCGACCATGCCGATCACCAGCCTGCTGAGCCAGGGCCTGATCGCGGGCCTGGTCGACGGCGTGATGGACCTGTTCACGCTGATCCTGATGTTCGTGTACTCGCCCGTCCTTGGCGCCATCGCGATCGTGGCGCTCGGCCTCTATGTCGTGGTCCGGCTGCTGTTCCTGAAAGCGATGCAGCTGCGCAACATCGACGCCATCTCGACTGCCGCGCGCGAGAACAGCGTCTTCATCGAGTCCGTGCGCGGCATCGCGGCGATCAAGGCATTCGGCCGCGAAGGCGAGCGCCAGCGCCTCTGGCAACAGAGCAAGGCGGACGCAGTCAATGCGCAGATCCGGCTCGGCCGCCTGACCGCCGGGTTCGACGCGATCGGCAAGCTCGTTCTCGACCTCGAGGGGGTGCTCTTCGTCCTCGTCGCAATCACGCTCGCGCTCGACGCGAAGCTGACGCTCGGCATGATCTTCGCGTTCAGCGCCTACAAGCAGCAGTTCCTCGGCGCCGGCATGCGCCTGGTCGAGCAGGGGCTGAACCTCAAGATCGTCCAGGTCCACCTTGCCCGCATCGCCGACATCGCCCTGACGCCGAAGGAAGATGATCGGATCGGCGACGCCCCCGATTTCTCGCAGCCTATCACGACGCACAACCTCTGGTACCGGTACGGCATGGGCGAGGCGGACGTGCTGAAAGGCGCCTCGATCCAGATCGATCCGGGCGAGATGATCGCCATCGTCGGGCCGTCGGGCGGCGGCAAGACGACCTTGATGAAGATCCTGATGGGTCTGTTCGAGCCCAATCATGGCAGCATCCAGGTCGGCGGGCGCTCCATCACGACGTTCGGCAAGCAGGCCTATCGCCAGAGCATCGGCTCCGTCGCGCAGGAAGACGCGCTCTATGCCGGCTCGCTCGCGCAGAACATCGCCTTCTTCGATACCGATATCGACATGGAGCGGGTGGAGGACGCCGCGCGGCGCGCCTGCATCCATGACGACATCAAGCGAATGCCGCTCGGCTACGACACGCTGGTGGGCGACATGGGATCGGTGCTGTCGGGCGGGCAGAAGCAACGGGTCCTGCTGGCGCGCGCGCTCTACGGCCAGCCGAAGATCCTGTTCATCGACGAAGGCACCGCGCATCTTGATCCCGAGACGGAGGCGAAAGTGCTCGCCTCGCTTTCCGCGCTCAACATCACCCGCGTGATGATCGCACACCGGACCCAATCGATAGCGGCCGCGAACCGCGTCTACATGGTGGCCGATGGCCGGGTTCTGCTCATGACCGGCGATGACGAGCAACCTGCGCTGCAGGCCGTAGCGGGCGAGTGACGCTGAAGCAAAAATCCAATGACTAAACCCTTATGGAAGAATATACCGCGATAAATCGCATAAAAATGGCGATTCAAACCACAATTATACTGAATAGTCTGAGGCATTGAATAATGATTCTACCCGAGTCATGCTCATGAAACATTCCTGATGACTATATCAATAGTACGAATCGTTTCGTACATATTTCATAGGACAATTGCAGATGCGGATGCTCACTAGCCATGAGATCGAGCTTATCGCCGGAGGATGGGGCTCATCCCAAGACATATTCGGGTTCTACAAGGAAAACGGTTCCAGCGATCGCGGGAACGCTATTGTCGTTACCGCGCCTATCTCCTTGGGGCATGCATTCCCCGATTTCGGCCAAGGGAACAACTACTATCCCGGCGACCCGGCAGACCTAGCAGCGGGCGCAGGCGCAGGCGCAGGCGCAGGCGCAGCTACCCAAGATCCAAATGAGATCGTCGTAACCTCGAAGCTAACCCACAGCGAGCTCAAAGTTCTACGTCACGTAGCCGGCCAAACGACCGAGGCGATCAAGTGGGCGATCACTATTGGCGCCGGCCTGCTTGCGCCCGAACTGGCAGCAGCTGATGCGCTTATTGCTCGCGTCATAACGGACCCCCGAGTGGCCGGACTCGTCGCCGGGGTGGCGGGGAAGTCACTAACCGACGCGTATGAAAATGCAATCGAGGAGGCAGTCTTCGAATCCATCGCCAAGCAATATATCGAGAACGGCCATTCGTTCGTCAGCCATCCCTCGAAGTGGCCGACACCCGAGGAAATGCGTAACCACGACTAAACTCGTATATTGTGGGCGCGCCCATCCAAACCGCGCGCCCATTTCTACTGATTAGGGGCTCCGATGAAGTTCACGCTTCCTCTGCTTCTCATGGCAGCTCTCCCGAATGCCGAGCAATCCGCTCCGGGGACACTCCTTGCGGTCCCGGATCAACAGATCAGTGGCATACTCAACACCGCCGCCGCCGCTTCCGCGCCGGTGGCCTTGATCGTTGGCGGCATGGGAGACCTCGATCGAGACGGCAATCGAGGCCCCCATATTGGCGCGAGCACCTACAGGTTTCTGGCAGAAGCACTCGTCCGAAAGGGAGTTTCCGTAGCCCGATTCGACAAACGCCGGTTACTCGACCCCCGCCCCGGCGACCATTGCGCGAGCCAAACCTGCCCATTCTCAATGCTGGTTGACGATGCCGAGCGAGAGATCAACCTCGTTCGGGCCAAGACAGGCGCACAATGCCTATGGCTCATCGGACACAGTGAAGGCGGCCTAGTGTCTCTTTTAGTCGCCACACGGCGCAAAGATGTTTGCGGCTTGATATTATTGGCGAGCCCGGGTCGGCCCATGCTCGCCTTGCTTCGCGAGCAGATTAAGAAATCCTGGCTCGATACGCCTAGCAAGGCATTCGTCGACAGCCTGTTGACACGCAATGCCAAAGGGCAACTGGTGGATGTTGGAACAGCTCCTCCCGCCATCCGGACAGCATTCTCGCACGCACGTCAGCGCTATCTAATTGAGGAGTCCCACTCCGATCCACGCACGCTCCTCGCGGGCATCCAGCGGCCGGTGATGATTCTGCAGGGCAAGCAAGACCTCCAAGTCTTTAGCAGCGACGCCGTGGCCCTACACAAGGCAAATCGCGCATCAACATTGGTCATACTCCCCAACATCGGCCACCAATTACGATCGGTGAAGGCCGATGACAGGCTAGAAAACATAGCCGCCAGCCTCGACAGAGCAAAAGATATTCCCGACGAAATACCGAGAATAATATCATCCTACATACTTAAAAATCCCGGAATTAAACATACACAAATTCAGTAGTTTGAATATAAATTTACTACAAAAAATCTCACTTTGCGCGACCACTAACTATTACTATTATTGACACAATAATAATGCATATAAAAATATATCTTAAATCTGGAAAATGAAGATTATTTCTAGCAATATCTATTCCGACAAACATCGAAACTCCTACGACTATCATCAATATATTGATCATTAATTTTTTCACCATGACCTCCACATGCTATTACATTGATCACCGACACATAACATGTCACTCGCTGGTCGTTCATGGCGAAAGGCGCTCGAGGCTGTCGACAGAGCGCGGCGCGGCGGCTTCCTGGCCAGCTTTCCATATCTGCGATCGCGGCCACCCGAACAATGGGTGGACAATGAACCGCCCTTCGACACCGTGAGCATTGCCCATCAGCATACTCAACGGTCTGAGCGGCTGGACCGGCCTGGACTGAGTTGCAGCCCCGGCATGAAGCTTAACGAGATTCTGAATCCTCCGCTCCCTGCACTGTATCAGCCACCCCTTGACGAACAGCGGTCCTATCCGATGTACTTACGAGCCAGGCTCTTCCGAGCCATTGCCATCGGCTGCATGTTCGGCGGGACATTTGTCGGTGACCACGCCGGTTCGCAAACCCGTGTGGATGCTGCCCCCTTCATGAAGTTGAGCGCCACAACCATCGGCACCTATTCAGGGGGAGTCGAGCAGTTATGTGGTAGGGATGCGGTAGCATTCTCCCCGACCGGCCGCTTTCTGGTTTTTACCGATAGCGAGCTTCTGCCCTACTCGCTCGTGCCCAGATCACGGAGCTTTCTCACGCTGGACACCAGGTGCGTGCGCGACCATGGCCTGGCGGACCGCTGCTTTTTCTCGGGCGAAGGTTTCGATGGCGCTCGCCCCGTCTCCTGGGGTGAGCGCGATGCGACGCTGTTCGTCGTCGAGAACCGCAAGGCACTGGTCGCGCTTGATTTCGGGAACGATGGCACGACGGCACGCTTCGCCGGACGCGCCGAACTCGCGCGCGGCGCGGCAATCACGCTGACGGCATCCGGCACGACCAATTCGCGCACCGCCGATATCGAGGCGATCCGGCTGGCCAGCGCCTATTTCAGCGCCAACGCACAGGATGCACCTCGATCCCTGATACTCAAGACAGCCCTTGGGGCCGATGGGACCGCCACGGCTGTCAGCTTTGATCCGGACACGCTCGACGCTAGCGCGTTCAGTGCCCGCGGACGGCGCTCCATCCCCTTGTCGCGTGCCTTCCTGAAGCGCGCCACGCTATCCCGCACGCAATCGGGCGCAGCGGTTCTATCGGATATCGGGTGGACTGCGGCCGAAGCCCCAAAAGGATGGCGAGAAAGGCGGCCCCACCCGTTCGCGCAACCGGTGGTGAGCGCTCGGGACGATCGGCTCCTCGGCTATTTTTCTCCAACCCGGGTCACATCGGCCAACGGGCATGACCTCGCTCCCCTCGCGGCCGCTGTCTCTCGGGCACGCTCGGAGGATCCGGGCCTGGAACTCGTGGCCGCCGCAGCGGATCCTGCCGGAGACCATGTCGCGCTGCTCCGCACGGCATTCCGGAGGTTTCGGCTCACCGGCCGCATCGGCGGCCGTCCGATCGAGTATCGGTGCGATCGCGCGCAGCCTTCCCCCACGCGCCTTGCCGTTGGAACGATCGGCGCCGCCGATCGCCCCCTTGCGTTCGTGCGCATTGATCCCCCGAAGCCCCGGGGCGTTGCGGTCGTCTTCCAGGGCGGCCCATCGAACATCGCCACGGACGCGATCCGCCTCTCCGCCACCCGGAGCTATCTGACGCACGGCTGGTCCGTTATCCTTCCCAACTATAGCGGCTCCGCCGGATCCGGCGTCGATACCGCGACACGGCTACACCGCGACGGTGTCCACGCCTTTGCGCGCGACGCCGCTGCGCTCCGCCGCTATCTTGATCGAGCCTTCCCCGGTCGCCCCCTGATCGTCCATGGCGAAAGCTTCGGAGCCTTGCCGGCAATGGCGCTCGAGGCTGTAGTCGGAGCGCGACGCGGCGGCTTCCTGGCCGGCGTTCCATATCTGCGATCGCGGCCACCCGAACAATGGGTGGGCAATGATTCGCCCTTCGACACCGTGAACATTGCCTATCAGCGCCAATGGGAGGCGGCGACTATCGGCGTGACCGATGCCAACCGGAACTAGTTCAATCGAGCAATCGCGACCCTGGCCGAGCCGCGGAATTCCAGAAGACCGGCTCTGTTCATTTTCGGGAGCTGGGACAGGTCGTCCATCCCCGATGACATTCCGCTGCCGCTACGACCGAATAGCCAGCGCCGGATCATAAAGGCGACGCACAAGTTGGCGCTGCTCCACCCCATGGCCGATGAGATTCTCAAAAAATGGATCGATGAGCGCTCACAATAGAGAAGTGGATATGTATATCAGGATTCATGCATGAGCAGGGCGTTAGAAATTTCCGGCGGGATCGCAATGCTGGCGGCTGTCGTGACGATATACATCATGCCAACGCTCATTGCCGTCCGCAGAAAGCACCCGCAGCTATTGCCAATCAGCATACTCAACGGCCTGGGCGGCTGGACCGGCCTGGGCTGGGTGACGGCTCTGGCATGGAGCTTGACGAGATGCTGAATCCTCGACTCCCCGCACTGGATCAGCCACCCTTTGACGAACGGCGGCCCCTCCTGATGCACTTCCCAGGCATTATATCGGCTGCATGAGGCACGGGCGCGACTAAGCTTCCTTCCCCTGCAACGGCCGGTGCACCTTCTCGCGATCATGTCGAGGCCCCTGCCCGAGGGAGCTGATCACGATCCCAGGTCTCCGCGTCGATAGGTGATCATCGAAACCGTAAGATATTCGATGACGATGACGAGCGCCGCCAGGGCAAGGATGACGCCCACCCTGGCGAACAGATCCCAATCGGCATTCGAGATCGTTCGAAAGACCAGGAAAAGCGGTACGGCGAGCACGAACTGCCTTGCAGCGGGGATCTTTATCGAGGCTCCGCAGCCGGGGCAGGGAAATCGGGATACGCGCGCCCGGTAGCTCTCCAGGAGCGAAAGCGGGCGGCGACAGTTCGGGCAGCGAGGGCGGCGGAACACCTGCTATTTCTCCAGCTTCATGGCAGCGAGCATGCGCTCCGGATTCATCCGCTTGATCGCGTCAATGCACTCGGACAACCTCATTTGAGCGAAACTCTCCAATTGCGTCGGGCGATCGCCGCCGGCACCGCTCCGCACGTCGAAGCAAAACTGCGTGCTGAAATCCTTCCTCCCGGTCTCGCGAACCCATTGCTCCACTGCGGCATCGGTGAGAGCTGGCGCCAGAGTCTCTCCTTCGAGGGTCAGCCCAAGGCACGCCCTGCCGGCCTCAGGCTGCGGAGCGACCGTCAGCCGCCTGACGCTCCCGTAGTTGAAGCGCAACGCATATCCAAGTTGCCGCTGCACGATCAGCGCGGCGGGCCCGATCGCCGCGGCCGCCATGCCAGCGTCCGCCGATGGGCACAGGCGAACGGTGCGGACGACATATGGCGGAGACGGGCTCGTGGGCGACGCCGCGGACAGGCCGCCACGCAACAACGCATAGTTCAGGAAATGCGTCGCGCCGGCTTTGGCGACCTGCTCCGCATCGCCGGGCGACTGGCTCCCGCTGCATTGCATCCTCGCCAACTCGTCCTCCAGTCTCGCCGACGGAGCAAGCGCCATCCGCCGAGCGATGAGCGGCGGCGGCATCTGTCTTGCGGCCGCCACGCGCCGACAGAGGCCGTCGCGCACGCTCGTATCGGCCCTTGCGACCCTCCGAGGATCGGCGCGGCCGTCGGCGAGCGCCCTTGCGCTTTCTAGGATGCGCGACGCCAGGGGAGCCGCCTCCGGTGTTTCCAGGCTGCCGAGCAAGCTATTCTCGTCGAGGCTCGTGACGGCAACGCGCATTCCGCGATGTCCATCGGCGGCATAGGCCAGGAGCAGCAAATATCCCCGGTAAATCTCCGGTGTGACACGGTGCGCGGAGGTCGCGAACAACGTGATGGCGCTGCGTGCAGCGGAGTCGGCCAACACCCGGTCGGTCGCGGCGGAAATCGCCTTGCCGGCAGCGGCCAGGCGCGCGTTCCAGCAACGGCGCCCGCGCCACTCCAGCAGCATCGCCGCTGACAGGATAAGCGAAACGGGGTTGGCGACCCCCTGCAGCGGCGATCACCGCGGAACCAGGATATTTCCGGCCGGTCCAGGCTTCGTATTTTTCGTGAGGGGTAAGAGCCTGGGCTGCGTATTGGGATGGGGTTATATCCTTCATATCTCGCCGTAATATATTGAAATTATTTCATAAAATTTGTTGACCTGTATATACAAATAATGCTTGTTTCCTCCCCAGGGCCAAAATTGCCGGGGGACGCGATGAAACTCTCGACCGTACTTCTCGCCGCCACTTTCCTTTCCACCACCGCACCCGCGCGCGGACAGACGGCGGATACGCCGCCACCTGCCGGCCAGGCCGGTGCGCAGGATGAGAATGGAAACGAAATCCTGGTGACCGGCAGTCGCATCCGCCGACAGGATATTGCCGGCGTGGGGCCGGCCACGGTGGTCTCCGCCGAGCAGATCGAGAGTACCGGCATCGTCAATGTCGAGACCCTGCTCCAGCGCCTGCCTGCCAATGCGGGCTTCGCCGGCAACCAGACCTCGGCCTATTGGACCGGCAACGGCTATGGTACCGCACAGGTCAACCTGCGCGGCCTCGGCATCAAGCGCACGCTGGTGCTGCTCAACAATCGCCGCCTCGTCGCCGGTGGGACCGGCGCGAACTCCTCGCCCGATCTCAACATGATCCCCACCGTCGCCCTGGCCCGTGCCGATGTGCTCAAGGACGGCGCCTCGGCGATCTACGGCGCCGACGCGATGGCGGGCGTCGTCAATCTGGTGACCCGCACGGATTTCAATGGAATCGGCATCAGTGGCCGCAGCGGCGTCACCGGGCGCGGCGATGGCGGCGACTATACGGTCGACCTGCTCGCCGGGAAGCGCGGCAGCCGCGGCGGCATCCTGCTTGCCGCAACCTATCAGAAGACCGAACCGGTCAACATGGCGACCCGTGCGCCCTGCTCCCTGGCGGAAACCACGCCAGGGTCGCTCAGCTGCGTCAACAGCGCCTCGACCATCGGCGGCCGCGCCGCGCTGCCGAACGGCCAGCAGATCAACTTCAACCAGGTGCTCGGCGGCAACGGCAATTTCTACGAGCCCTACAGCGCCGCGAAGCACAATTTCAATTCGAACCCGTTCCTCTATGCGGTGAGCCCGATCGAGCGCATCTCGACCGCGATATTCGGCGATTACGACCTGACCGACCGAATCGAGCTGTTCGGCGAGTTCCTCTACACGCACCGCAGGTCGAACCAGATCGCGACGCCGGGGACGCTGCGCAACCTCAACATCGCGGCGACCAATCCGACGAACCCGACCGGCCAGAACCTCGTGCTGATCCAGCGGCGCCTCGCCGAGCCCGGGCCCCGCGAATTCTATCAGCGGACCGATACCTGGCAGGGCACGCTGGGCCTGCGCGGCAAGCTCGCCAACGACTGGGCCTGGGAAATTTCCGGCGCCTATGGCCGCAACACCGGTGTCGAGGGTTCGACCAACGTCGCCAATCTCGACCATGTCCGCAACTCGCTCGACACTGCCAAATGCAGCTTCGCAGCCGGCGCCGCCATTCCCTGCGCCGACTATCTCGGCTTTGGCGACCTGACGCCGAAGGTGCTCGACTATATCCTGTTCACCTCGCGCGACACCGGCGGCAACTCGCTCCTGTCGCTGACCGGCGACCTCAACGGTTCGCTGTTCCGCCTGCCGGCGGGCGCGGTCTCCTTCGCGACGGGCGTTTCCTATCGCGAGGAGAAGGGCTGGCGAAATCCCGATCCGCTCACCGTCGCCGGCGTCGCCAACACCAACCAGCAATCGCCCATCTCGGGCCGGGTCCGCGCCAAGGAAGCCTATCTCGAGCTGTCGGTCCCCGTCCTCGCCAACATACCCTTGTTCCGCGCGCTGACCCTTGACGGCGCCGTCCGCTATTCGAGCTACGACCTGTTCGGCGACGACTGGAACTACAAGCTCAGCGCCGACTGGATGATCATCGACGGCGTGCGCCTGCGCGGCACCTATGGCACCGGCTTCCGCGTCCCCAACGTCCCCGAACTGTTCGGCGGCGTCTCCGAAGGCAATCTCACCACCACCGATCCGTGCAGCCGCTATTCGAGCAGCAGCAACACGACCCTGGTCGCCAATTGCCGCGCCTCGGGCGTGCCGGCCGGCTATGTCCAGCTCGGCACCACCATCCTGACCACGGTCGGCGGCAACCAGAACCTCAAGCCCGAGACCTCGAAGAGCTGGACCATCGGCACCGTGCTCCAGCCCAAGGGGATCGTGCCCGGGCTGTCGCTCACCGCCGACTGGTTCGACATCGACATCGCCGGCGCGATCCGCGCCATTCCCGGCTCGACCAAGCTCGCGGTCTGTTATGCCAGCGCCAATTTGTCGCATCCCTTTTGCCGCGACTTCACCCGCAGCGCGCTGACCGGCGAAGTCACCTATCTCTCCGCCCAGCCGATCAACACCGGCCGCGAGCGGATGAGCGGGCTGGATCTCGGGCTCGTCTATGCGCGCAAGCTCAACCGGCTCGAGCTGCAGGTCGATCTCAACGCCACCTATCTGAACCGCTATGTCGTCGAGCCCTTCCCGGGCGGCGCGCCGATCGTCTTCGACGGCCGTATCGGCGGCGGCAATGGCGGCTATCCGAAATGGCGCGGCTATGGCGTGGCAACCGCCCGGCAGGACGGCGTGGCCCTCACCTGGTCGACGCAGTGGATCGGCAAGGCGCAGGACTTCAACGCGGCGCCGACCGCGATCGGCTATCGCACGCCGGACATCTTCTACCACAATGCCCAGCTCGCCTTCGAAATCGACGCGAAGACCCGCTTCCAGCTGGGCGTCGACAATCTGTTCGACACCAGGGCGCCCTATATCGCCAGCTTCACCGACGGAAACACCGACACGATGACGTACGACCTGCTCGGGCGCCGTTTCTATGTCGGCTTCCGCACGGCGTTCTGAAGCGATGCGCGCGATCCGATGGCCGCAACTGGTGCGGCGGACACATAAATGGCTGGCGCTGCTGATCGGGGTCCAGGTCGTCTTCTGGACGGTAACGGGCTTCTACATGGTGGTCGTCCATATCGACACCATCCATGGCGATCATCTCGTCCGCCCCGCGCCGGCGCCCGCCGTCGCGCTTGCCGGGCTGTCCCCACCGGGAGCAGCCGCCGCCGCGGTACCCGGAGCAAGCGAGGTGCGGCTGATCTCCCGCCTCGGCCGCCCGGCCTGGCGGGTGCAGGGCACAGCGGGTGTGGCGGTGTTCGACGCGCGGTCCGGCACGCGCCTGGGCGAACTGAGCGAGGGCGAGGTCCGCGCCGCCGCGAAGGCACGCTTCGCCGGCGATGCGGAGATCGTCCGCGCGACGCGCCTCACGGTGCCGGTCCAGGAAATGGGCAAGCGCGCTCCGCCCTATTGGCAGGTCGAGTTCGCCGGCTGGAACCGCCCTACCCTCTATATCGCGCCCCAGACCGGCGAACTGCTCGCCCGGCGGCACCTGTTGTGGCGAGTCTTCGACTTCGCCTGGATGATGCACATCATGGACTATCGCGACCGCACGGACGTCAACAACCCGCTGCTGCGCGTCGCCACCTGGACCGCGCTCGCCATGGCGCTGACCGGCGCCTGGCTGCTGGTCTGGGCCTTTCCCCGCCGCAAGAAGCGAAAGTCGATCTGATGCGCCTGCGCCTTTCCCAATTGCTGTTCCGCCGTATCCACAAATGGGTCGGCCTGGTGCTCGGCATCCAGTTCATTCTCTGGGCGCTCAGCGGCTCGATGATGGCGTTGCTCGACGCGGACGCCGTCGGCGGCCATGACGGCCCGGCGGCACATGTCATGCCCGTCGCGACCAGGGGGCTGATCGCCCCCACTCGAATCGCCGGGGCGCAAGCGGTCAGCGGCATGGCACTGCGCGACCTGGCCGGTACGCCCGTCTACGAGCTGACCACGGGCTCGGGCGTCCAGCTCGTCGATGCCTGGTCGGGTGCGCCGGTGCATATCGACGCCCCCCGTGCCGCAGCGATCGCGAGCAACGGCGCCACCGCGCCGGTCCTGCGCACCACGCTGCTCCACCGGCCGAATCTGGAAGCGCGCGAGCATGCCGCGCCGATGTGGCGTGTCGACCTTGGCGACGCGGAGCATTCCAGCGTCTATGTCTCGGCGACGACCGGCCGGCACCTCGTCACGCGTGGCGACACCTGGCGCACCTGGGACTTCTTCTGGATGCTCCACAACATGGACTATGTCAGCCGGACCAGCTTCAATCACCCGCTGATCATTCTCGCCGCCTTCGGCGTGCTCTGGCTGTCGGGCACCGGCTTCTATCTGCTGTTCAAGAGCTTCCGGAAATCCGACTTCCGCTGGCTGCGCCGCCGCAAGCCCGCCGCGCGCTGACCCCGTTCAGTCGAGCTTGACCTCGAAGGTGGCGGTCAGCGCGTAGCGGCTCGCCGGATGCGTGAGCATCGCATGCGAAACCAGCCGCGTCCCGCTCCAGGTCCGGCGGTGCATCACGAGCACGGGATCATCCGCCTGCATTCCGAGCAGCGCACGCACCCGGGGATCGGGCATCTCGGCGGTCACCCGATGCTCCACCCGGGCGATCGGCGCGACTCGGGTCAGATATTCGTTGGGTGTCTGCAGGCGGAAATCCATATCGCCATAGCCAGGCACCACGGACGCCAGCACCAGCCGATCCTCGAGCTGCAGCGGGAAATCGGCCTCGTGATGGACGATCAGGCTGTGGAACAGCCGCGTTCCTACCCGAACGTCGAGCAGCGCCGCATGCTCGGCATCGGCCTTGATCGACTCGTTACGCAGCACGCGCGCCCTGTAGCTATGCCCGCGTGCACGCACCTCATCGGCGATGTTGCGAATCTCGATCATGTGGCCGATCGGCTTGGGATCGGCAACGAAGGTGCCCGCACCGGCGCGGCGCGTCAGGAACCCCGCGCCGGTCAGTTCGCGCAGCGCACGGTTCGCCGTCATCCGCGACACGCCGAACTGCTCGACGATCTCTGCTTCGGAGGCCACCCGGTCGCCCGGTTTCAGCTTGCCGGAGCGGACCAATCCCATGATCGACCGCTTGATTTCGCGGTAACGGGGCTCCGGCCCATCGCTTGCCGGGGCTTCCTCGATTTCATGGGAATCCCGGGGGAGTGCTTGGGCGTGATCCATCGAAGCTGTATATAGCGCCTGCAGCGGGGCTGCCATGGCGCCTTCCCGAAATGGTGGCTTCTCGCGCTGGATGGCCCGGGCATCGGCGCATCCTGGAGTCTGCCGTATGCCTTTGTGGCGAAGCTATTGCCAGCATTCGCTTCACCGAACTCCGCCGTGGAGAATCGCCCTGGCAAACCAGAAGACACGATTTTCGTGGCAGCACTCTCTACGGCGCCTACGAGGCGCTGCCTTTATCTGGCTTTCACGATCGTCTCACATAAAATCGCTCTGCCGTATCATCATCGACAAAGACGTCCATCCCGTCCTCGGTGCCCACGAACTTGAGCGATTCCGGAACGTTATTTCCAGGTACATAGCGCCCCTGCGCCGTGAGCGATCTTTCATAAACCCATCCGGCCGGAGCAACGATCTGATCAATGACGGATGGAACAAGCTGGCAGACGGTTACCGTTTGCCCCGCCTGATTATTCCATTCGGCCGCGCCCACACTGACCCAGCTACATTGCCCCAAGGCACCAGAGTTCTGATCAATAACGACGATATCAACTGACCTATCTTCATAATTATGTCGAAGGCCATTTTTCTCAAGTGAGCCAACATATTCCTTGGCATCAGCGGGCGTCATGAACGACACGGCTGCCAGCTCGCCATCGGCGCACAACGTGCCATTAGGAACGTCCCGCACGAAGGCAGACTGACCACCTCGATACGATTCGAGTATCGCTTTACAGCGAACCACGATGGAGATTCCTTCGATCAAAACAGCCATATTATTTCATTCTCTCATTCCATATGGAGTCGTAATTCTTGCGCCATGCCACAAAGTCCGCACTAGACGCTTCACCGCCTAGAACTTGTTCGTAGTGAACGCGGAGCGCCATATTAAATGGCCCTTGATGAAAATAAAAATCTTCATCGCATTCCGGATGCTTTGTGTAAAAACTCGCAAGAATTTCGGATGCGCGGGCCGGAGAATGAGAAAATATACCGACCAACTCCTCTCTAATATCATCATAGAGTCGGTTGACATATTCATCATCACTGAGCGGGGGTGTCATCATTATCGCACCATGTACCTATCAAAAATAGTCACCGCGTTAGGGCTATGTATGCTGGTCTGAGGGACCCTGTTTGGCCACGCAACCGGACCGCTGCTTCCCATACGTCGGAAAAGCGGACCGGTCACCATATCCGGATTAGGCATCCATTCCGATGGCGGCAAATAGGGAACGTCGAGCTTACGATTGAACGCGACAAAATCCCCCCACTCCGGCCCAGCAGAGCCGAAATGGATGCTATCCAGTTTCCCCAGCTCGGCGTTTGGCACTCGGAATTCGACGACCTCCAGGGACCTACCGCCGGCAGCCTGACCGCCCGACAACAACGCCTCGTTTCGCGACGTTGTCATGTAGAAACCCTGTCCGAAATCCGTACCCGTTCGGCCTGCCGACAGATCGATACCGTTGGATCGTATCAGCGCCGCGTTCTCAGAAGTCGTCCCGTGGAAGAACGTAGTGTATCCCCCCCTTTCTGCGGCAACAGCGCGCCCCGCGAAGGGTTTATCTACCGATCAAGCAGCTAAGAGCGCCATCGCTTCATCCAGCGAGGAAGGCTGATCCGAGCGGCACAGCGCTACAATCAGCGCGCGAGCAAGCGAGCTAAACATAATCGGCGCCGAGCCGATCTCACCATGCGCCATGCAAGTAATATTAAGAACGCCACTTGGCCGCGCGCCGATGTTCACCTGCTCCACGCCGGCGCAGATCGCGCCAGTATATTCCGGCAGACCGCCGATCGTCACCACATCCAATGAACCGGCAAGAGCATCTCCATACAGGCGCTCCGCGAAGGGAGTGTCGATCGGAACGACGACCTCTAATTCGTGTCCATCTGTCGCCTGATACTCCCCGCCCAGCAGGCCATAATGGAATGAAGGTCCGAAAGGCCGAAAAACTTCGATCGCAACGCGCCGCCGTCGAGCAATGGCGGGACCTCCCTCGAATACATGCGCCTCGCGCATCGCTTCATTAGATAGAAGTGCGTCACCAGGTAGATCGTCAAGCCAGACCCTGGCCCGCCTGCCAAGGTTATTACTGAACTCAAGGCGCGGCATCACTTGATCCCCCAGAATTTAGACCAGTTCGAGTTGAAGTGGTCCGGCATCGCTCGAATTACGTCCTGATGATACACGCTGTAGGGCGAGACACCATATTTTTCCAATGCCGCCGCATGGGCAACATCATACGATAAACCCCGTCCCATCATCGTCGCCTCGGCCGCTTCATGAGTATAGAATATGGCGTCCGCGCCGGTCACTCGCTGCCCGGACGCCATCGCGCCTTCCAGCCTCTCCAACATCGCCGTATTCACCGGAACATCGCCGAATTGCGCGAGGTGACCCCGCACAAGGTCCAACCCCTTGGGTGTCACGGTTAGCTCACGCTCCGCGAAAATTCCCAATCCGCCTTCGAGCCTGGTGGCAGGATTAAAAGCACCTGTTGCCGTCTCTGCGGCAGCACCCACGCGAACGCCACGCAAGACCCTGCCGGCACCCTTTGTCAGTAGAATCTCACCCGCGGTTTCGGCAAAGAGCGCAGTCCCACGCCCGAGCGAAGCCTTGTTGCCAGTGAGGCCGGCGTCGATGACATAAGCCGTGCCTAGGACCGGCGCCCTCACTATCCCCTTCGCCATGGCGATGACCCTTTGACCGTTTCGGGCCATCGCGTCCGTCTGCCCGCCGGTCAGCATTCCAAGGGACGTATTTCCGATAAGGATGTCACGACCCCAGTCGATCATGCCATTCGCGATGATCCTTAGTCCCTCACGGCTGAACAGGGCTCCGTAGTCATCGCGAATCTGTCCGACAAATCCGCCAACGAAGGTCCGATCCGGCAGAGGAGCGCTCGCCGCGGCTGCATAGACATGCGGGATATTTCGGCCGAAGCGGATGAATATTCCACTATCGCCCAATTCTCCCGCGAAATCCGGACCTACCTTGTACTCAGCACCATCAAGTGTCGCCGAGTAACTTACCGCGCCCTTTCCATCGCCCGCCCAGCCAAAGCGCAGATTTTCGCCCGAGGCCCCATAGAAATCAATATTATAGCCGCCAGGAAGATAGCTTCCGCCACGAGCCCGCTGATATTGATCAATCACAGTATTAAGGAATGCGTGTCCTTGGGATACGACGGGGACGTCGATATAGCCGCTATAGCTGCCATCTGCCGAGGTATGGGCTACGCCGTGAAGGGAAGTGATGTTGCCCGCTCCATCACGCAGGTAGCTGCCGCTCGGCGCGGTGAGGCCCTCCATCGCGCCTGCCGCGATGTCGCCTAAGGCTGCGCCAGCGGACAAGACACCTGTGGCAGCCGCCATCACTGCAGTCACACTATTTTCCACAGCCTGATACGAGCTACGCTGGACGACATCCGCCGCGACGGCACCGATCACGCGCGCGATGACGCCGGGCAGCGTGGCGAGAATGTTATCGCCAAAGCTGGTGCCGGTTAGGACGGAGCGGGTGGCGGCGCTGGCCAGCGCGTCGGCGCCGATGCCGCGGATCTCACGGCCCAGCCCGGCGCCCCCGAACTGCGCGCCCGCCACGGCGCCCATGCCCGCCGCGGCGATGCCCGCGAAGTCGAACTTCGATTGCAGCCCCGTCGCCAGGGCGATGCCTTGGCTCAGCGTCTCGGAGAGCACGCCGTTGATCGCGGCGCTTCCGAGCTTGTCGCCGATATTGATGAAGCCCTTCGCGCCGGCAGCCCCGCCGACGCCGCCGGATATCCCCGCCAGCGCCACGCTCTTCCAGCTGAACTTGTCCTGGATGCCGGTCGCCAGCCCGAAAATTTGGCTCCCGGCGCTCGCTGCGGCGCCCACCGTCGCACCCGTAGCAATGCCTGCTGCGATTGCGCTCGTTGCACCAGCCGCCGTGCTGGCGGTCACACCGAACAACCCATTGAAGAAGTTAGAAACCGGCGCCTTGATCAGCAATGTGATCGCCACCGCCACCACGGCGATGAGGATCGCCCCCAGCACCCCGCAGCCCTGCTTGGCCCTGGGCTGTGCCTGCGGGGTCGGGGTGGTGGGGCTGGTGTCGCCCAGGGTGGCGGCGGGGTCGTAGGGCTGGAAAGTCGACGCGTTGTACGTCGAGCGCGCCACGCCGGTGGGGATCGTCAGCCGCTGGCCGGCGACCAGCGCCGAACCCGAAGACAGGCCGTTCGCCTCGGCAATGCGGAACCACAGGCTCGAATCGCCCCATAGCGCCGCGGCGATCGAGGCCAGCGTCTCCCCGCCCTGCACCGTGTAGCTGCCGCCCGCCCCGCCCTGCTTGTAGCTGGTGATCGGATTGTAGAACTGGTCGAAATCCGCATGGGGCTGCGCATAGCTGGAGCCGCCCCGGAACCCGCCGGTGCCGGTGGTGAGCTGCCGGCTCGCCACCGAAGCCTGATAGTCGGTATCGAGCGTGCCGTTGTTGCCGACATAGCCCATCTGTTTGCCGCCGAAACGATACCAGACCTCTTGCGGGCCGATGCCCGTTTCCTCGCGGCGGATGACCTGGCCGCTCGTGTCATTGGTGTAGGTGATCGTGCGCGGCCGGCCGTCCGCGATCCCCGCGCTGACGAGCTGGCCGAAGCCGTTGTAATTATAGGTCGTGGTGCCGGTGGTCGTGCCGGCCACCGTCGAGCTCAGCAGCGTGGCGCCGTCATACCAGCCGTAATTGTTGGTCACCGACGTGGTCGAGAAGGCAACGTTGGTGCGCCAGACATTGGTCTGGCTGCTGACCACCGCGCCCAGATAATAGTTCGAGGCACCGTCATAATAGGTGTTCGTGGTCTGGGTGGTCTGCGCGATGCCGCCCTGGCGCTGGTGCACCTCCTCGAACGTCACCTGGCCCTTGGTGTTGTATTGCACCAACCGGTCGTAGATCGCCGTGTTCAGCGCATTCGGATCATAATCCGGATCGCTGCCCCAGTCGATCTGCCGGGTCAGCCGCCCCTGGAGATCGTACCAATAGGTCGCCCGGCGCGATGCCGCCCCCGGCGCGGTGACGGTGATCGTGCCGTCGCCATTGTCGCTGGCGCCGCTCGCCGCGACGAACACATTGTAGAGCGTGCCGTCGCCCCAATAGCTATAGCTCTCCCGGCTCTCCGCTTCGAACTCGACATTCTGCTGGATCGTCTGGTAGCCGCCCCAGCCGCCATGCATGCCCGGGTCATAGACCTCGTACTGGACGGTGATCGCCGAGGTGATCTGGGTCACCGTCTGGGTCCGCTGGCCGGCGGCATCGTAATAGATGTCGACGCCCTGGCCGCCGCGCACGATCGTGCCGCCGGACTGGATGCCCTTCGCCGTCACCACGCGGTTCATCGCGTCGTAGCGATACCAATAATCCTGCGTCCCGGCCGCGCCCGGCGCGCCATATTGGTCGAGCGTCTGGAAACTCGCGACACTGCGCCGGATGTTGGAATTCGCGTCATAGGCATAGCTGGTCGAGGCCGCCGGCATCTTCGCGGTGGCCAGCGCCGACCAATAGGTCAGCCGGCCGAGCGCGTCATAGCTGGCCGACTGGCTCGAGATTGTCGCTACCCCGGTCTGGTACTGCCAGGAGGGCACCCAGTAGGAATATCGATCGTCGTCGACCCAGAAGCCCTCGTCGACCCATTCGCCCCAGCTGCGCGTGAGGACCTCCTGGGTCTGGTTGCCGAGGAGATCATAGGCGTAGCCGGTGCGATCCAGCTTGAAGTTCGCCTGTGCGGCGGAGCGGTCGACACCGATCGCCACCTCGCCGATCTTGCCGTTGTTGAGCCAGCTATAGGTCGCGACTTCGCTGCCCGACACGCGCTGCGTCATCCGCCCGGCGCGATCATAGCTGATCGACGTCTCGTGCGCGCCCAGGTCGCGCGCCCAGACCGCCCGCCCGAACAGATCGGTGCGCTGCCGGGTATCGCGCCCATTGGAATAGGTGGTGGTCGCCAGCCAGCCGGTGGGACCGCCCTGCGCACCATCCTGCCACGCATAGCTGGTCGTGGTGTATTCGTTGCCGAACGCGACCTGCAGGGTGATGCGGCCGAGCGCGTCATATTGCGTCCGTTCGCGATCGGCATAGGTATAGCCGGTCATGTTGTTCCAGCGGCCGATGCGCTGGCCCAGCACGTCATAGGCATATTCTTCGACGAGCTGGCCGGCCCAGGTCCCCGGCCGCGTCACCTGGGTGAGGCGGCCGAGCTTGTCATAGGCCATGGCGGTATAGCGGCTGAGCTCGTCCCATGCGCCCGTGCGGTCGCCGAACACGTCATAGCTGTTGTTGACGATGCCGCCGTCCGGATGCCATTCGCGCAGCACCAGCGCTTCGCTATCGCCATAGCCGGTGCCCGCCAGCAGCTGGCGCGTGGTCTTCACCCCCGAGCCCGTCTCCACGCTGTTGGCGTCCTGCGTCCCGATCAGCCGGCCCGATATGTCGTAGAACATCCGCTCCGTCGGGCGGACATTGGACCGGATCTCGCCATTCTCCATCGTCGCCGAGACGCCCGGCCGCTGG